>NZ_JAOQOG010000001.1:0-440000 GCF_025961755.1 Sphingobium sp. B11D3D
TCATCATCGCCACTTCCACGACGCGGAAATTGAAGTTCGACCAAGCCTGCGCCCGGCCGAGCGCCGTATCGCGGCTGAGGCCGGCGCGGAACAGCTCCGGCAGGCTCAGTTCCACATCGCCATCGCCCCGCGTGCGGAACTCCTCGATCTTCGGCAGCGAGATCGGCAGATCGTGGTTGGAGAAGGAGAGGATGCGCGGCTCGGTGAAGCTGGGGGAATTATGCACCAGCACGCCATCGGTAAGGCGCATGATGATCGTATCGGGGTCGTCGGTCGCCAGGAACTGGCCGCGCGCGGCGGTGACCGCCAGCGACTGGCCGCCGTCACTGTCCATGCGCGCGAAGATGCCGCTCAGCTTCTTGCCTTCGTCCTCGCTCTCCTCGATGCGGATGGTGATGCCGTCGCCCAGCTTGGTAAACTCGCCGACCTTGATGGACGCGCCCAGCGCGCCCGATCGCAGCTCGAACCGCAGCCGCTCATAGGCATATTTACTGTCCGGCTGGATGAAGCCAACGATGGTCAGGTTCAGGATCGCCAGCGCGATGGCGTACATATACGGCACTTTGAGCAGTTTCGTATAGGAGAGGCCGACGCCGCGCAGAATATCCAGCTCCGAGGACAGAGCCAGCTTGCGGAACGCCAGCAGGATGCCGAGCATGAGGCCGATGGGGATGCCAAGGCCGAGATATTCGGGCAGGAGATTGGCGAGCATCCGCCACACCACGCTCACCGGACCGCCCTCGGTCGCGACGAACACGAACAGCCGCTGCATCCGGTCCAGCACCAGAAGCATCGCCGCAACGATGAGGCTTGCGAAAAGCGGGACCGCGATCAGCCTCGCCATGTAGCGGTCCAGAGCGGTCAGCATGAGAGTCCGCAGGTTCCTTGAGCCGGTTCAGGTGGCCCGGCCGGAAGGTCCGGACACGGCAAGGCCGTAAGCGGGATGCGCCCGCGCCGCAACCTTAGAGTGTATCAGCGCCCGCCAGATCATAGCGCCACGCGCCAGCCGGAGCCGGGAAGGCGCCCGGTCGTGCGACCAACGGGCGGCTTGACCGGGCTGTGACAGGCCCGGCCGGTCGATCAGCCAGCGATGGTGCCCGTCATCCGGCCCGCCGTGGCGAACATCTCGAGAATCTGGCCGACCTGCTCGCTCGAATGCTCGGCGCAGAGCGAGCAGCGCAGCAGGAAGGTGCCGGCCGGCGTTGCGGGCGGGCGCGCCATGTTCACATAGAGGCCCAGCTCCAGCAGCGCCTGCCACATCGCCACGGCCTGCGTCTGGTCGGTGAGGATGACGGCGATGATCGCCGATTGCGGCGTCTTGGTGCCGAGCGTGAAGCCGAGATCGATCAGCCCCTTGTGCAGGCGGCGGCTGTTCTCCCACAGATGCGCGCGCTTCTCGCTGGCGTGCATCAGCTTGCGGATTGAGGTCGCGGCGGTGGCGACGACGCTCGGCGGCAGCGAGGCGGTGAACACATAAGGCCGGCAGACCAAGCGCATCACATCGAACTTGGGATGATCCGAGACGCAGAAGCCGCCGACCGTGCCGACCGACTTGGAGAAGGTGCCGACGACGAAATCGATCTCCTTCTCGACGCCCTGCTCCTCATAGACGCCACGGCCATTGGGGCCGAAGAAGCCCATGCCATGCGCCTCATCGACGAGAATCATGCAATTGGGGTGCTTGCGGATCGCGGCAACCATGTCCGGCAGCGGCGCGACGTCGCCGAGCATCGAATAGACGCCCTCCAGCACGACCAGCTTGAGCGCATCGGCCGGCAGGCGCCCGAGGCGCTTGTCCAGATCCTCCACGCTGTTGTGGCGGAAGCGCACGATCTCGGCATTGCCGAGTGCGCAGCCATCATAGATGCTGGCATGGCTGTCGGCATCCAGCACGATGTAATCGCCCTTGCCGGCCAGCGTGGAGATCATGCCGAGATTGGCCTGATAGCCGGTCGAGAACACCATGGCATGTTTGGTGCCATAGAAGTCCTTGAGCGCATCCTCGCAGGCCTTGTGGGTCTGGTAGGTCCCGTTGAGCACGCGGCTGCCGGTGGTGCCCGATCCGAACTCGTCCAGCGCCTTCTTGCCCGCCGCGACCACGTCCGGGTCGAAGGTCATGCCCATATAGTTATAGGTGCCGAGCAGGATCGTCTCCTTGCCCTTGATCACCGCAAGCGTGGGCGACTTCACTTCGTCCATCACGATGGCGAAGGGATCGCGCACACCAGTCGCCAGCAGCGCCTCGCGCTCGGCGATCAGGGGGTCGAACTTGGAGAACAGGTCCTTGTCGGCCTCCGCCACGCGCATGGTGGTTTCTGCCCCATCGATCACGCTCGCCATGGCTTCAGCCCTCCGCCTTCAGCTTCATCACCGCATCGACGAGCTGGCCGACCGTCTCGATCTCCGCCTGCATGTTCATGGTGATGATGATCTCGAACTCGTCCTCGATCGCGGCGACGAAATCCATGACGGTGAGGCTGTCCCACTCCAGGTCGCCAGCGAAGGTGGTGCTGTCGCTCAAGGCGACGCCCTTCTTGTTGAAGGGTTCGATCTGCGCTGCGATCTGCGCGTAGACGTCCTGACGGTCCGACATGGCTGCGACTTTCTTTCCGTAATAGCCCGATAAGGCCCTGTTGCGAGCCGAATGCCCGCTTCGCCCTGCCTATGGCAAGCGAATAAGGCGGGATTCGGGCATCAGCGCGGCAGCAGGCCCTTGTCGCGATAGGCCTGCGCGGTCATGGCAAGGCCCGCCTCGGCGGCGATGGCCGGGCGCCAGAGATCGGCTGGCGGATGCAATGCTGCCTTCGACACCCAGTCGGCATGGCAGAAATAAGCGGCGCGGTCGGGCGTCAAGCGCGCCTTGTCGCCGCGCAGCAGCCGGTCGATGCGGGCGCCGAGGCGGACCAGGGCGGACGGCATGGAAATCGTCCGCACCGAGGCACGCCCCACGGCGCGGCCAATGGCCCGGGCGAAATCGACATGGCTCCAGCCTTCGGGCGTGCCATCGTCCACTTCATAGACTTTGCCCTGCGTCTCGCCGCCCTGCCGCGCGCCGAGCCGCACCAGCAGATCGGCCAGATCATCGACATGGATGGCTGAGAGACGCCCGCCCGGCGGCAGCAGCACGAAGCCGCGCGTCGCCATCTGGAACAGCTCCAGCAGTTCGGCATCACCCGGACCGTAGATCGCGGGCGGGCGGATCATCGTCCAGTCGAGCCCGCTTGCCTGCACATGCCGCTCGGCTTCCGCTTTCGACCATCCATAATCGGAGAGCCCCGGCTCGCGCGCCGCGAGGCTGGAGACATGGACGAGCCGCATGACGCCCGCACGCCGCATGGCGGCAATAACAGCCGCAGTGCCGGTGGCATTGCCCGCCTCGAAGCCGGCGCGGGTCGGTGCATTGACTACGCCGGCAATGTGGATGACCGCATCCGCGCCGGCGACCAGCGCATCCAGCGCGGCGGCATCCTCCAGCGAGCCGGCAATCCAGCTCACGCCCTCGCGCGGCGGCTGGGGGCGGCGGGTCAGCGCGCGCACGGCATGGCCGGCGGCCAGCGCCGTCTCCACCGTCGCCTTGCCGACAAAGCCGGTGGCGCCGGTGAGGGCAAGCGTGCTCAGAGCAGCACCATATAGCTGCGATGGACCATCGCGGCGCGCGGGGTACCGCCGAGCAGTCCGGCAACCTCAGCGCTGCGCTTGCCGATGATCCGCTCGGCGTCCTGGCTGTCATATTGCGCGAGACCGCGCGCAATCACCGCGCCATCCGGCCCGACGATATCGATCACATCGCCGCGCGCATAGACGCCGCTCGTGCCGGTGACACCGGCCGGCAGCAGGCTGCGGCCCTTGCGCAGGGCTTCGGTCGCGCCGGCATCGACGCTGAGCTTGCCCTTGACGGTGAGGCGCCCGGCCAGCCAGCCCTTGCGCCCGCCGCGTTTGGCCGAGGCGCGGAACACTGTTCCGCGTCCGCTGCTCTGCCAATGGCCGAGCGGCGCATCGACACGGCCGGAAATGATCGCCAGATGCGCACCGGCGCCGGTCGCGATCTGCGCGGCCTGCAGCTTGGAGATCATGCCGCCCGATCCCATGCCCGAGGCGCTGTTGCCATCGCCCATAGCCAGCACGGCGGCGTCGATCTTCTCGACCAGCGGGATCAATGTGGCATCGGGATTGCTGTGGGGGTTCGCCGTGTAGAGCCCGTCGATATCGGAGAGCAGCACCACCGCATCGGCGCCTGCCGCCTGGCCGATGCGCGCGGCCAGCCGGTCATTGTCGCCGAAACGGATTTCCTCGGTGGCGACGCTGTCATTCTCATTGACCACCGGCACCACGCCGAGGCCCGCGAGCCGGTCCAGCGTGGCGGAGGCATTGAGGTAACGGCGGCGATCCTCAAGGTCGCCCAGCGTCACCAGCATCTGCGCGGCGGGAATATCGTGCCCGGCAAGCAGGTCGGCCCAGACCTGGCTGAGCGCGATCTGGCCGACGGCGGCCGCAGCCTGCGCATCCTCCAGCGTCGCCCGCCCCCCCTTGGCGAGGCCCAGACGGCGCGCGCCAAGCGCAATCGCGCCGGAGGACACGACGATAATCTCCTGCCCATCCGCGCGGCGGGCGGCGATCTCGTCCACAAGGCTGGTCAGCCAGTCGCGCCGCACGGAGCCGTCCGGGGCGACGAGCAGCGCCGAGCCGACCTTGATGACAATGCGCCGAATGGCGGCGGGCGGGAAGCCGGTGAGGGCGTCAGTCATGATGGGTATCCCCAACGCACTCTTCTCTCATGCCCAGAACAAACCCCCCGTTCGTGTCGAGCGAAGTCGAGACACGCGAGACCTGTGCCAGCCGTGTCTCGACTTCGCTCGACACGAACGGCGCGGGGGACGGGGGAAAAGCCCCTCCTCTTCAGAGGAGGGGTTGGGGTGGTGCTGGACGATGGGGCGTGAGCGCTGCGCAGTCGATGCTGGCGCATCACCACCCCCGCTCCCTCCTCTAATGAGGAGGGGAGATAAATCCTCAAATGGGGGACCATGGCTTGTCCTCCACCTCACCTTCCTGCGCGGCCTTCTCCTCGGCCTCGGCGCGGTGAACCTCGCCCAGCATGGGCAGCACGGCGTCGAGCAGCGCCTCCATGCCCTCGCCGGTCGCGCCGGAGATGATGAAGGCCTTGCCCGCGCCGGCCTTCTTCAAGTCCTTGGCGACATCTTCCATCAGCTCCTGCCCAAGCAGATCGCCCTTGTTGAGCGCGAGAAGCTGCGGCTTGTCCTCCAGCCCCTCGCCATAATTCTCCAGCTCGGTCTGCACGATGCGCCAGGCCTCGACCGGATCGTCCCCGGTGGCGTCGATGAGGTGGATGAGCACCCGGCAGCGCTCGATATGCCCGAGGAACCGGTCGCCAATGCCAGCGCCCTCCGAGGCACCCTCGATCAGCCCCGGAATATCGGCCAGCACGAACTCCCGCCCCTTGTGCAGCACCACGCCGAGCTGCGGCTTGGTCGTCGTGAACGGATAGGCGCCGACCTTGGCCTTGGTGTTGGTCACCTGATTGATGAAGGTCGACTTGCCGGCGTTCGGCAGCCCCACCAGCCCCACATCAGCCAGCAGCTTGAGGCGCAGCCACACCCAGCGCTCCTCGCCCGGCCAACCGGTGCCGTGCTGGCGCGGCGCGCGATTCGTGCTGGTCTTGAAGCTGGCATTGCCGCGCCCGCCATCGCCGCCGCGCAGCAGGACGATCCGCTGGCCGGGCTCGGTGAAGTCGGCCAGCACCTCGCTATAGCCTTCTTCATCCGGCTCGGAGATGACCTGCGTGCCCACCGGCACCTTGATGACGAGATCATCGCCGCCCGCACCGGTGCGGTCGCCACCCTCGCCATGGCCGCCGCGCGGCGCCTTGAAATGCTGGGTGTAGCGGAAGTCGATGAGCGTGTTGAGGCCGGGCACCGCCTCGAAGATGATGTCGCCACCCTTGCCGCCATTGCCGCCATTGGGGCCGCCATATTGAATATATTTCTCGCGCCGGAAGCTGACCGCTCCCGGCCCGCCCGCGCCTGAGCGAATGAAAATCTTGGCCTGATCTAGGAAATGCATCGGCCGCCCATAAGGCCTTTGCCCGCAAAGGTGAAGCGCGGCCTCATAAGGTCCGGCCTTCCCATGCTTCCATTTCTCCGGCGAGGCGTTACCTCAGCCGGGTTCGACTGGTGAAAGGCACGCGCGTGACCGTCATAGCAGCACGGCGATATCGCAATGGGGAGGTTGTGGGGGATGTCGACATCCACTGTCCCCGCCATGACCGGCTGCCGGCGGGCGAGTTCGTCTGGATCGGCCTGCATGAGCCGGATGCCGAAGAACTGGCCCAGGTCGGCACCTGTTTCGGCCTGCACCCGCTCGCGCAGGAAGACGCGCGCAAGGGCAAGCAATTGCCCAAGCTCGAGCTGTATGGCGACCAGCTCTTCCTGATCCTGCGCACGGCGCATCTGGAAGGCGATCTCATCGGCTATGGGGAGACCTCCGTCTTCCTCGGCGCGGACTTCATCGTCACCGTGCGCCACGGTTCGGCGCGAGCGCATTCGGAGCTGCGCGCCCGGCTGGAAAGCGCACCAGCCGCCCTGGCCCACGGCCCGGATTATGTGCTGCACGCGATCATGGACTTCATCGTCGACGGCTATTTCCCGGTCGTCGATGCGCTGGAGGAACAGGTGCTGGCGATGGAAGCCGCTGCCGGCGAGGCCTTCCTCGACTCAGACCAGATCCGCCAGATCTTCGCGACCCGCCGGGAGATCGTCCGCTTCCAGCGCATCCTCGGGGTGATGAGCGATGTTGCCGGGCGCATGGTCAATCATGTCCAGCCGAATATCGACGAGAACATGCTGCCCTATTTCCGCGACGTGCTGGATCATGTCCGGCGGGTCGAATATCGCGTCGCCGGGCTGCGCGACTATCTGACCTCCGTCGCGGAAACCAGCAGCCTGCTCGAACAGCGCCGGCAGGGCGACATCACCCGGATGCTCGCCGCCTGGGCCGCGATTCTGGCCGTGCCCACTGCCATTGCCGGCATCTACGGCATGAACTTCAGCAACATGCCCGAATTGCAGTGGCGCTACGGCTATTTCATCGTGCTGGGCGGCATCGCGATCATCTGCGCGCTGCTATATCGGCGCTTCCGCAAGCTCGGCTGGCTATGAGCGGTCCGCGGCCGCGCTCGGGGTGAGCACGGCCACGGACCGCCAAACGCAGCGCCATCACGCGACCAGCCGGCCGATCGATATTCAGATTATGACGTGGCGGAGTCGAAGACGACCGGAGGGCAAAATGGTGGATTTCTGCGACCCGGAGCGCAGCGTACTTCTAGTACGTGAGCACCGGAAGCGCGGAAAGCCGCCCTTTGCAGGCCGTCAGGACTGAATGTCGATTGGCCTAGGCCGCGACGGGCTCGCGATCCGCATAAATTTCCACCGTCACGTCCTCGCGCATGTCGCCTTCGCCGCCCTCTTCATAGAATTGGCAGAGGTCGGCGCGATTGCGGCCACGGCTGTGGCGCGGCTCGGGGCGGCCCGCCGGCCGGAATCCGAGCTTGCGCAGCACCCGGCCGGACGCCGGATTGTCGGTGAAATGGCTGGCGCGAATGTTGCGCACGCCCGTCGCGCGGGCGATCTGCATCACGGCCGAAGCCGCTTCGGTCGCGAAACCCAGGCCCCAGTAAGGGCGCGCGATCCAGTAGCCCAGTTCCAGCGCGCCATCGTCCTGCGTATGGATGCCGCAGGAGCCGATAAGACGCGGTACTCCCTGGGTGCGCTTCATCACCAGGAACTTGGGCTGCAGCGGATCGTGATCGCCGGCGAGAAAATCGACCGCATCGTCCAGCGTATAGGGCCAGGGCGCGCGGGCAAGATTCCGCACGATCGCTTCATCCGCGATGGCGGCATAGAGCGCCTGCGCATCTTCCGGCCAGCCGGGCCGCAGCAGCAAACGGGGGGTACGTGCAAACATGGTCTTGTCTCCGGTTCCGGGGCGCTCTGCCGCAGACAGATGACGCCTGTGAGACAGCCTTGCGAACGCTGCGAGCAACCGTGCTGCTGACGCGCCGAGGTCTATCGAGGGTCCAGGGAGAACAAGAAAAAAGGGAGGAGGGGCGATCCCTTCTCCCTTGGTTTCAGATGAACCGGCATCGGCTCACCAAGGGATCGTCCCGCTGGACGATCCCTGTCATGAATCGTCCGATTATTCCGCGGCTTCCGCCATCACGTCCACGGACACAAATTTGCGACCGAGCTTGCCGTCGTGGAACACCACGCGACCTTCGGTGAGCGCAAACAGGGTGTGGTCCTTGCCGATGCCGACATTGCGGCCCGGGTAGAACTTCGTGCCGCGCTGACGGACAAGAATATTGCCGCCGAGCACGCTCTGGCCGCCGAACTTCTTCACGCCAAGGCGCTTCGATTCTGAATCGCGACCGTTGCGCGATGAACCGCCAGCTTTTTTATGTGCCATGGTCTAAACTCCTCGAAACTTTCAGAGCATTTTCAGCAAAAGTGGAAACCGGTTTTGCGTCCGAAAATGCTCAATCAACCAAATTCAGGCTCAGGCTTCGGCGGCTGCCGGAGCGGCGTCGGCCTTCTTGGCGGCGGCCTTCTTCTTCGGCGCTTCGCCGCCGATCGCCACGATCTTGAGGATCGTGTGCTGCTGGCGATGGCCGTTGCGACGACGGTAATTGTGCCGGCGACGCTTCTTGAAGACGATCACCTTCTCGCCCTTGGCCTGGGCAATGATCTCAGCCGAGACCGTGAGGCCCTTGCTGTCCTTGATTTCCGAGCCGTCACCCGCGAGCAGGACATCGTCCAGCGTGACGGTTTCGCCGGCTTCACCAGCGATCTTCTCGACGACGATCTTGTCTCCGGCGGCGACGCGATATTGCTTGCCGCCCGTACGCACGACAGCGAACATGGGCTTAACTTCCATCAATCAAATGCTTGGCGCGAACGGCATGGCACAGCCATTTGGAGCTGTCCGCGCGGGAATGTGGCCCCTTAGTGAGGGTCGCCGGACCTGTCAACGGAAAGACTCGGATTTTCGCCGCGCAACCTCACGCGCCGCGCCGTCAAACCGACAACAGGCACCGCCTGCGCGCCATGGTTGAAGCGCTTCTCCCGCCACCCTAAATGAAAGGCATCATGCTGCGCCGACTCACCGCCTTTTTCGCCCTGATGATTCTGGGCTCTGCCGTCAACGCGCAGGCCGACCCGCGCGCCTTCCCGTCGCTGGCCAAGCGTCCGGTCGAAAGCCGCGACCGCACGGTGCCCCCGGCCCCGGCGATCAAGCCCGCCGCCCCGGACCCGGCGCTCGCCACCCAGGTGGATCGCTTCACCCGCGATGCGGGCAGCGCCGACACGGCCTTTCAGAGCCTGCTCGCCGGCAGTCGCGCCAGCGTGGCAGCAGGGGCAGGCGCAGCGCCCAACAGCGAATCCTGGGTGACCGCCCAGACGGCAATCAGCGCGCTCGACAGTGCCCGCTATGAAAGCGTCGCCGCGCTCGCCGCGCTCGACACGCTGTTTGTCGAGCGGCAGGATGCCGAGGATGCCGCCCGCGTCGCCGCAGACCTTGCCGTCATCGATCCTGCCCGCCTGCGCGTGCTGGCAATGGTCGACGCGCAGAATGATGCGCTCGACGCCCTCAGGCGCCAGCTTCCGCAGCCTTGAGCGCGGCGGTGTGCAGCGCAGCCTCCTCGACATAGGCCTCCACGCCGCGGCGCATCCCGTGCAGGTCGGCCTCGCCCAGATCGCGCATATATTTGGCCGGTCGCCCGCTCCACAGCTGGCCTGCCGGCATGCGCTTGCCGGGCGTGAGCATCGCGCCTGCCGCGAGCATGGCATCCCCCTCGATCACGCAGCCGTCCATCACGATGGCGCCCATGCCGACGAAGGCGCGATTCTCCAGCATGCAGCCATGGATGATCGCCATATGCCCGATCAGCACATCGTCGCCGATGATCGCCGGATGGCCCCCATCGCCGAAATCGCTCTCGACATGGACGGTGCTGCCATCCTGAATGTTCGAGCGCGCGCCGACCCGAATGGCGTTGATGTCGGCCCGCAGCACGCAATTGTACCACACGCTGGCCTGCGGGCCGATCTCCACGTCGCCGATAATGACGCAGCCCGGCGCCACGAAGGCGGTCTCGTGAATCTTCGGCGTCTTGCCGTTGAAGGGAAGGATAAGAGGCCTGGTCATGACTTGTCCTCGCTGTGCGCCGTCCAGTCCGCGCGCCGCATCTCATAGATGATCGTGGGATTGTCGGCAGCGGGATAACGGCTGTCACCATAGTCCAGATCGGCACGACGCCGCATGCCGAGCTTCTCCATCAGGCCCCAGGAGGGCGGATTGCTGAGCGAGGTCTGCGCGAAGACCGCCGGCAGATCCCACGGCCCGAACGCCCGCGCCAACATCGCCCGCGCAGCCTCCTGCGCATAGCCCTTGCGCCAGCAATCGTGCCGGATGATCCAGCCGATCTCCCACTGCCCGGCCAGCTCGTCGGGGGCTTCCGGCGAATCGATGACGCCAAGCCCGCAATCGCCCAGCAGCAGCCCGTCGGACTTGCGCTCGATCATCGCCAGCGAGATGCCCTTGGTCTCCCAGTCGGCCGCGATCCGGGCGAAATTGTCCGCAATGGCCTCCGCCGGTCTGGGGCCGCCCAGACAGGCCCGCACTTCCGGCGTGTTCATGTGGGCAAGCCAGACCTGCTGATCGCCCGGCCGCTCGGTCCGCAGGATCAGCCGCTCGGTTTCAGCGATCATTCTGGCCATGGCGTTGCCTCACTGGCCCGCTCAGCCGCCCAGCAGCCGGGCGGCATGCAGCGCATGATAGGTCAGCACGCCCGTACAGCCGGCGCGCTTGAAGCTCATCAGCGTTTCCATCACCAGCGCGTCGCGCTCGCCTGCGCCGACGGTCACGGCAGCCTCGATCATCGCATATTCGCCGCTCACCTGATAGGCGAAGACCGGGATGTTGAAGGCATCCTTCACCCGCGCGACGATATCGAGATAGGGCAGGCCGGGCTTGACCATCACGCTGTCCGCGCCCTCGGCAATGTCCATCGCCACTTCGCGCAGCGCCTCGGCGCCATTGGCCGGGTCCATCTGGTAGCTCTTCTTGTCGCCCTTGAGCAGCCCGCCCGAGCCGACTGCATCGCGGAACGGACCATAAAAGGCACTCGCATATTTGGCGGCATAGGCCATGATCTGCACATTGGCGTGGCCATCGGCCTCCAGCGCCTCGCGAATCGCGCCGATGCGCCCGTCCATCATGTCGCTCGGCGCGATGATGTCCGCCCCGGCGGCGGCCTGGTTGAGCGCCTGGCCGATCAGCATCTCCACCGTAGCATCGTTCACGACATAACCGGCTTCATCGAGCAGGCCGTCCTGGCCGTGCGCGGTATAAGGGTCGAGCGCCACGTCGGTCAGCAGGCCGATCTGCGGCACGGCATCCTTGATCGCGCGGATCGCCTCGCACATCAGATTGTCCGGATTGAGCGCCTCCGCGCCATCGTCGCTGCGCCGGTCATGCGGGGTATTGGGAAACAGGGCGAGGCAGGGAATGCCCGCCGCCGCAGCCTCCCGCGCGCGCGCCACGGCCAGATCGACCGACCAGCGCGAGACGCCCGGCAGCGAGCCGACCGGCTCCTCGACCCCACGCCCCGCCGTGATGAACAGCGGCCAGATGAAATCGGCCGGCGTCAGGCGATGCTCGGCATGAAGACGCCGGCTCCAGGCGGCAGCGCGAGTGCGGCGAAGGCGAAGCTCGGGATAGGCAGCGTGCGTCATGCCGGCGGAATAGGCCTCTCGCGCGCCCCGATCAATGGCTGCGGCGCCGCCCGCCCCTGAGAGACGGTGGGGCGCGCCCATCCACGTTCATTCCTTCGACAAATGATATTCAATCCGTTACGCCGTCGCAAACGGCCGATATCCGGCCAACAACAGATCCGAGGGAGAGGCAGGCATGGCATCCACCGCCGCCACCACATTCAGCGCCGCGCTGGCCAGCAGGCCCGTGCGCAGGTTTCAGTGGATCACGGTCGGCATCTGCCTGCTCATCCTCGTCAGCGATGGCATCGACATGCAGCTGCTCGGCATCGTCGCGCCCCTGGTGATCGCCGATTTCGGCGTGGATCGCGGCACATTCGGCATTGCGATGAGCGCGGCGCTGATCGGCTTCGGTCTCGGCGGCTGGCTGGGCGGGATGCTGGGCGACAGGATCGGGCGGCGCTACGCCCTCGCCTTCGCCGCGATCATCTTCGGCCTTGGCACCATTGCGGCGGGCCAGGCCGGCAGCGTGACCAGCATGGCCCTGTGGCGCTTGGTGAGCGGCATCGGCTTTGGCGCAGCCTATTCCAACGCGCTGACCATGGCCAGCGAGTGGCTGCCGGACCGGCTGCGGCCGATCACGGTCAGCTCGCTCTCGGTCGGCACGCCGATTGGCGGCGCCGTGGTCGGCTGGGTCGCCCCGGCCCTGTCCGACCTTTATAGCTGGCGCTGGACCTTCATGGTCTTCGGCATCGCGACGCTTTTCCTCATCGTGCTGATTATCGCCGTGCTGCGCGACAGCCCCTCCTTCCTCATCGCGCGCGGTCGCAAGGCGGAGGCGCAGGCCGTTGCCCGCCGCGTGCTGGATGAAGACATTGACCTCATGCCGGAGCGCCATCGCGCGGATGATGGCGCCGGCGTCGCCATCGGCGTGCTCCATCGCAGCAATCTGCGGATGAACATCGGCGTCTGCACCTCCTTCACCGCCTGCGCCCTCGTCGCCTATGGCATTCTCAACTGGTCCACCACATTCCTGACCGCCGCCGGCTTCACCCTGCCGCAGGCGGGCAATGCCGTCTCGGTGGCGGGCATCACCTCCATGGTCGCGGCGATTGCTGCCGGTTTCCTCAGCCGGCGGCTGGGCACTCGCACGGTGATGAGCGGCATCAGCATTGCGCTGTTCCTCTGCATCGTCACGCTCGGCTTTTTCGTCGAGACGCTCTCCCCGGTGCCGACCGAGACCGAGCGGCTGATCGTGGTCAGCCTGATCGGCGCCTCGGCGGCGGCGTTCAGCGGCGGCATCGCGACCATGTATGTCATCATGACCCATGGCTATCCGCCCTCCTGCCGCTCGTCGGGAATCGGCTTCGGCATCTTCATGAGCCGGGTCGGCGCGGTGTCGGCCAGCGCGTTCGGCGGCGCGCTGCTGGAGCTGGGCAATGGCAGCGTCATCCCCTTCTTCGCGGTGCTGGCGATCGGCGCCATTCTCGTCTCGGCAGCCTCCTTCATTGTCGACCAGCATATGCCGCCGGCCGGGCGCCCCGTCCCGCTGCCGGCCTGAGCGGATCGAGCCACGGGAACCGAATCTGCGCAGGCCCGCTTAAGGCGCATGCTGGCGCGCGCACCATTTGAGGATGTTCTGGAGGAGATCGCCTCGGGCGACCTCTCGTCCGGCTCCGGCACGGCTGCAGCCTGTGCGCTGGCGATGGGCATTGCCTGCCTGCGCAAGGCGATCGCGGTGAGCCTCCACCATCCCCCTGTCGACCCCGCCCTGCACGATTCGGCGGCCCGGCTGTGCGCCCTGCAGGATCGCGCGCTCGCCGCTGCCAAGGCGGACGCCGTCGGCTTTCCGCGCCTCGTCCGCGCCCGCCCGGATGGCGAGAAAGCGCAGGCGGCAGACGATCTGGTGGCGCTGGCCGACCGCTTCACCTGGCTCTGCGCGCAACTCATGGCGGAAGCCGAGCGACTGGCGCCGCTGCTGCGCGCCAACATGGCCAATGACATCCTCGCCGCTCGCCGATTGGCCGACGCAGCCTCCGCGATCATGGAGGCCAACGGCTCGGAGAATGCAGGCGACGCAACCGAAGGCGCATAGCTCCCCTACCCAAGCGCCGCTGCGCTTGCTAATCGCGCGGCATGACAGATTTTCGCGATCCGCTGGACAGCATCAAGGACCACCCCTTCGATTCCGCACTGTCCGAGCGATATCTGGTCTATGCGCTCTCCACGATCACCGCGCGCTCGCTACCGGATCTGCGCGACGGGCTGAAGCCGGTGCATCGCCGCCTGCTGTGGGCAATGCGCCTCTTGCGGCTCGAACCGAGCGGGCCGGCGCCGGATATTCTGGTGGCCAATCCGGAGCGGAACACCACCAGCTACAAGAAATGCGCCCGCGTCGTGGGCGACGTCATCGGCAAATATCACCCGCATGGCGACGCCTCGGTCTATGACGCGATGGTCCGGCTGGCACAGGATTTCTCCCTGCGCACACCGCTGGTCGACGGGCAGGGCAATTTCGGCAATATCGATGGCGATAACGCCGCCGCCATGCGCTACACCGAGGCGCGGCTGACGCAGGCCGCTGCCGATCTGATGGCCGGCCTCGACCACGGCACCGTCGATTTCCGCCCGACCTATAATGGCGAAGAGGAAGAGCCCGAGGTCTTCCCCGGCCTGTTCCCCAATCTGCTCGCCAATGGCGCCAGCGGCATCGCGGTGGGCATGGCGACCAGCATTCCGCCGCACAATGTCGCCGAGGTGATCGACGCGGCCACGCTGCTGATCGACCAGCCGGAGGCCGATCACGCCCAGCTCATGCAGTATATGAGAGGGCCGGACTTCCCGACCGGCGGCGTGCTGGTCGATCCGCCCTCGGTGATCTCGGACGCCTATGCGACCGGCCGGGGCAGCATGCGCCTGCGCGCCCGCTGGCACCGCGAGGATGAAGGGCGAGGCACCTGGATCGCAGTGATCGACGAGATTCCCTATGGCGTTGCCAAGGGCAAGCTGATCGAGCAGATCGCCCAGCTCATCGCCGACAAGAAGCTGCCGATCCTCGCCGACGTGCGCGACGAGTCGGACGAGGTTCTGCGCATCGTGCTGGAGCCCCGCGCGCGCACGGTGGATCAGGACGTGCTGATGGACAGCCTGTTCCGCCTGACCGATCTGGAAAGCCGCTTCCCGCTCAACATGAACGTGCTGGATGCCAGCCACACGCCCCGCGTGATGGGCCTGCGCGATCTGCTGACCGAATGGCTCAAGCACCAGATCGAGGTGCTGGTCCGCCGCGCCCGGCACCGCATCGAGCAGATCGACAACCGGCTGGAGCTGCTCGACGGCTATATCATCGCCTATCTCAACCTCGACCGGGTGATCGAGATCATCCGTAGCGAGGATGAGCCCAAGCCGGTGATGATGGCGGAGTTCCAGCTGACCGACCGGCAGGCCGAGGCGATCCTCAACATGAGGCTGCGCTCGCTGCGCAAGCTGGAGGAGATGGAGCTGCGGCGCGAGCGCGACGACCTCGCCGCCGAACGCGAGGATCTGCACAAACTCGTCGAATCGCCCGCCCGCCAGCGCACCCGCCTCAAGCGCGACCTTGCCGATCTGCGCAAGCGCTACACGCCGGAAAAGGGCATCGGCGCGCGGCGCACGGGGCTCGAGCAGGCCGGGCCGGCGCGCGAGATTCCACTTGAGGCGATGATCGAGCGCGAGCCGATCACCGTCATCATGTCCCAGCGCGGATGGATTCGCGCCATGAAGGGCCATGCCGATCTCACCGCCACCGATGCGCTCAAGTTCAAGGAAGGCGATGGCCCGGCCTATGCCTTCCACGCGCAGACCACCGACAAGCTGCTGCTCGCTGGATCGGACGGGCGCTTTTACACGCTGGGCGCGGACAAGCTGCCGGGCGGGCGCGGCTTTGGCGAGCCGGTGCGGCTGATGATCGACCTCGCCAATGAGACCGACATCGTCGCGCTGTTGCCAGCGAGAGCCGACGGCAAACTGCTGCTCGCCGCCAGCGACGGGCGCGGCTTTATCGCGGCGATGAGCGAGATCATCGCCGAGACACGCAAGGGCCGGCAGGTGGTGAACCTCAAGGCCGGCGCGCAGCTCAAGGTCGTGCGGCCGGTGGCACCGGGGGCCGATTCGGTCGCTGTCATCGGCGAGAATCGCAAGCTGGTCATATTCTCGCTCGCCGAACTGCCGGAAATGGCGCGCGGACAGGGCGTCACCCTGCAGCGCTACAAGGATGGCGGCCTCTCCGACGCGATGACGCTCACGCTGGCGCAGGGCCTCTCCTGGACGATGGGCGGGGACAGCGGGCGGACTCGCACCGAAACCGACCTGCTCTCCTGGCGCGCGGCCCGCGGCGCTGCCGGGCGGATGCCGCCCAACGGCTTCCCCCGCGACAACCGCTTCGACTGACCCATCAGCGCACAAATCCTCCTTTTCCCGTCACGGGACGAGGGGGACTGTTGCAGCATCAACAAAAATAGGGGCTTGCGCCAGACTTTCAGCCTTAATTTACCATGGGCCGTTAACCCGGCGATCCATGACGGCAAGCGCAAAACGCGAGACGGAGCATGTAGAGGCAGCGGCACGCCCGCGGCCTTCGCCCTTTGACGCCTCCATGACAGCGCCCTCGCCGGCAGTCGACGACCTGCGCGGCTACACCGCCTTCCTCAAGGCGCTCCCCTATCCCGCCGCGCTGTTGACCCAATCCCCCTCAGGCCTGCACGTTCTGGTCGGCAATGCGGAGTTTTTCAGCTTCGTCGAGGATCAGGCCGCCAACGAATTGCTCGACAGTGAGGACAGCCAGCGCAGGCAGCGCAACTGGCGGCACCGCGCGCAGGCGATGTTCGATTCGCAGCGCCGCTCCGACCGCTTCGAACTGGAATTCCACGACCGGCTCGGGCTGCGGGCCTACAGCTGCTCGCTGACCTGGGTTGAGGAAGACGATGCGCAGCCCGCCCGGCTGGTGCTCTTCACCGCAACCGACCGCACCAGCGAGCGCAATGCGGAAAGCACATTGCGCAAGGAGCTGATGACGGACAGCCTGACCTCGCTGCCCAACCGTATCGGCTTTGTGGAGCAGATCGAAGGCCTCGCCGAAAACGGCCGCCCGGCCGCCAGCAAGGCGACCTATGCGATCATCGGCTTCGATCTCGTGCGCTTCAGCCGCATCAACGAATCGCTGGGCGCCATGGCGGGCGACGAGCTGATCATCACGGTCGCGCGGCGCGTCAAATCCGTGCTGCGGGCGGGCGACGTGCTGGCCCGAATCGGCGGCAACGAGTTCGCCATCTTCGCCCATGTCGGCCACGGCCTGTCCGAAGTGCTCCAGATCGCCGAGCGCGTGCGCAAGGCGTTCGAGGCACCGATCCGCCTCTCCACCTATCTCATCAACGTCGAGGTCGCGCTGGGCTGTGCGCTGGCGCAGGAAGACAGCGACGATATCGAGCGGCTGCTCCGGCAGGCGCAGGCGGCTGTGAAGCGCGCCAAGAAATCCGGCGCGCTGGAGGTCTACCGCGCCAATGTGCTGCGCGAGGCGCTCAAGCGCTTCACGCTGGAGAACCGCCTGCGCGAGGCGATCGACAATGGCGAGCTGACCATGGTGTTCCAGCCGCTGATCAACCTGCAGACCGGCGCGGTGAAGGGCTTCGAGGCGCTCACCCGCTGGGAAGATTCGGTGCTGGGGCAGGTGTCCCCCAATGAGTTCATCCCGGTCGCCGAGGAATCGGGGCTGATCGTGCCGCTGGGGCGCTGGGCAATGTGCGAGTGCGTGCAGACCCTCGCGGATTGGGACAGGCGGTTCGGCGAAACCCTGCCGATCACCATGAACGTCAACCTCTCACCGGTGCAGATGGTGCGCGACAATGTGCCCCGCGCGGTGGAGGAAGCGCTGCGCTATGCCGGCATTGCCGGCAACCGCCTGATCATCGAGCTGACCGAAAGCGCGCTCATCGCCGACCCTGACAAGACCCGGCAATTGCTGGGCGCACTGCAGGCGATGGACGTGACGGTGGCGATGGACGATTTCGGCACCGGCTTTTCCAACCTCGCCAGCCTCCAGTCGCTCCCCATCGACGTGCTCAAGATCGACCGCAGCTTCGTGACGGACATGATCGGCGATGCTGACAAGATCGCCATCGTGCGCGCCATCGTCAGCCTTGCAGGCGCGCTCGGCATGGAAACCACCGCGGAAGGCATCGAAACGCCGGACATGGCAGATGCCCTGCGCAAGCTCGGCTGCCATTTCGGTCAGGGCTATCATTTCGCGCGCCCCCTGCCGCCGCAGGAGGCCTTCCACTACTGGCTGGAGCGCAGCGCCGCCCCGACCATCTGACGCGCCATCTCGCGCGTCTCATCCGGCGCGGGAAAGCCCCGGTCGATCCACGCTCTCTCCAGCGCCTGAAGCGTCCGCGCCACCAGCGGACCTGCCGTCAGCCCCATCGCAATCAGATCGCCTCCCGAAAGCGGCAGGCGCGGCGCCTGCCAGCCGATCAGCGCGGGCGCGCAATCGGGCGAAAAGGCCCGGCCCAGCAGGATGTGATCGACCGCGCTGTCCTCGCCCAGCGCATAGGCCAGCGCGTGCGGAGTGGCCGCCGAGGTCGGCGTAGCCGCCGCGCGCAAGCGCTGCCGCGCCTTGTTGGAGAGTCGCAGCCGGGCGCCGACCTGATCGGCCAGCGCGCCATCGGGCGGCAGCAGCGCCGCCAGACGACGCAAGCCTGCGGGCGCGATGCCCGTCGCCTGCTCGGCGGCGATCAGCGCGCGCAAGGCAATCACGCCCTGCGCATCGATCTCCGGCAGCACGGACGCCAGCACCCCATCGCCCACCATCGCCGCGATCACGTCCGCCGGGTCGGGCAGACCGAGCAGCTTGAGCATCTCGTCCGCGACGCGCTCGCGAGAGAGCGCCATGAGGCTGGTCGCGTGCGCCACGCAGGCGCGATAATCCGGCGTGTCACGATCCAGCGTGCCGAACCGGGCCGTAAAGCGGAAATAGCGCAGGATGCGCAGATGATCCTCGGCGATTCGCTGATTGGGATCACCGATGAAGCGCACGCGGCGAGCCAGCAGATCGGCGCGCCCGTCGAAATAATCGGACAAGGCGCCACTGGCGGGATCGGCATAAAGCGCGTTCATCGTGAAGTCGCGGCGGGCCGCGTCATCTCGCCAATCCGTGCCGAACGCGACCGTGGCCCGGCGCCCGTCGGTGGAAACATCCCGGCGCAATGTGGTGATCTCAATCGGGCGATGATCGAGAATGGCAGTGATCGTGCCATGCGCAATGCCGGTCGGCACGGCGCGCAGGCCAGCGGCCTTCACCCGGCGGACCACCTCCTCCGGCAGATGGACGGTCGCGATGTCGATATCCTTGACCGCGATGCCCAGCAGCGCGTCCCGCACCGCGCCGCCGACGAAGCGGGCTTCGCCTTGGTCTGCGCCCAGCGCCTCGCAGAGCGCCAGCAGGCCCGGCCAGGCCCGCCATTCGGCATCGGGGAGCCGCTCGGGGAGGGGCGCGCTCATGCGGCCGCCTCGATGCGCCGGGCGAGGTTGACCAGCATCGCTGCCGTCACGCCCCAGATGCGGTGCTCCTGCCACAGAAACTCGTAATAGCTGCGCGTGCCGCCTTCCCAATCCACGGTGCGCAAGGCGCGGTTGGTGGGATCGAGCAGGAAATCGAGCGGCACCTCGAAGATGGCGTCAACCTCCGCCTCGGATGGCCGCAACGCCAGATCGGGCGGGACGATGCCGACAATCGGCTCGATCTCGAACCCCGTGCCGGTGCGGAAGCGATCCGACCGGCCCATCACCTCCACTGCCTCGGGCGGCAGCGCGATTTCCTCATGCGCCTCGCGCAGGGCCGCCTCCACCGCGTCACGGTCGCCCGGGTCCAGCCGGCCACCAGGAAAGGCGACCTGCCCGGCATGGGCGCGCAGCCCCGCGTGGCGCAGGGTGAAGATCATGCCCGGATCAGGGCGGTCGGTCACCGCGATCAGCACCGCCGCGGGGGTGAATGGCCCCTCCGGCTCGGGCCGGTTGCGATACAGGAAGAAATCATGTGTATGCGCCGAGTCGAATTCCGGCCGCAACGAGGCCGTCAGCCGGTCCCGCCAGCTCATGCCGTCGTCTCCAGCGCGTGAAAGACGCCGCCGCTCCACAGGCCCAGGGGATCGTGCCCCTCCGCAATGGCAAGATCGGCCAGCGCATAATAGACCGGGCGGATCAGCCGCGCGCGCAGGCCAGCCTCCAGCCCGAGCGCGGGACGCGGCCCCGCCGCATTCTCTTCCATCCCGAGCGGATGGGCGCCGTCAGCCGTGACCCACTGCCCGGTCGCCCCGATACGGAACTGCAGCGTGCGCGCCTGCCCGTCCCCATCGCTCGCCATTTCCACCGCGAACAAAGGCGCGTCCTCGACCTCAATGTCGAGCATCTCGACCGGCGTCACCAGCACATGCCGCCCGTCCGGCTCGCGCCGCAACAGGCGCGCGAACAGGCTCACCAGTTCGGGGCGGCGGATTTCGCGCTCTTCATGAAACCAGCGGCCCTGCGCATCGATTCGCATGGCGCTGTGCCCGCAGCGCGTGGGCGACCAGTCCATAACCGGATAGGGACGCGCCGGATCGGCATCCTGCGGGACGCCGGCAATGGGCAGATCGGAACCGGGATCGAGAGGCGCAACCATGCGCTGCAGATAGGCAAGGCCAGCCGGCTTGGCAAAGGGCGTCTCGCACCGGTGCCACATGGCGTCCGCCGCGATCAACGCGCTCAGACCGCCGGCGTGGCCGTCGCCCCCGCCACCAGGGCCGTGCCGCGCGGGCCAAGACTGCCGGCGGAGGGCAGCACCACGCCGGGCGCCGCGCGGGTCAGCAAGCGGTGCCGCTCGACCGGACCGGGCACGGCCCAATCCCCCGTTGCATCGGCCGTTAAGCCCCAGAAGCGGCCATAATATTCGGGATCGCCGATCATCACCAGCGGATCGCCCGGATGCAGATCGACGGTTTCGATCAGCCGGTCCATCAGCGCGCGGCCGGTGCCATGGCGCTGCATCGCTGGGACCACCGCGACCGGCCCGACCATGATCAGCGGTGTCTCGCGACCGTCCGGGCCGTGCAGGGCCACCGGCCAGCTTTGCAGCGTGCCGATCAATTGCCCGTCCGAATCGAAGGCGGCGAAGGAGAGGTCCGTGAACCAGGCCATGCCCAGGCGGATGCGATAAGCCGTGCGGCCGTGGCGCGCCGGGCCAAATGCCGCATCGAGCAGCGCGGTGATCGCCGCGTCTCCGGTTCCTGCCAGCTCGCCGATCCGTGTCACCGCTTGCCGTCCGCCTTCCAAGCGGGCAATAGCGCCCGAGGCGGCGGCCTTTAGCGCTTCACGCCCAAATGAAAAGGGTTATTCGAGGCTATGATGGCGGGACGCGAGGCGGGAATGCCAGGAACGGGAGGGCACAGCGCCAATCCGGCAAACGGCGTGAATCCCATGGATGACATGCTGCTGCTTGAGATCGAGGATCTTGAGGTGGATGTGCTGACCGGCATCTATTCCGAGGAAACCCATCTGCCGCAGCCGCTGCGAATCAGCATTCGCGCCCTGCTCGAGCATCGCAGCCATTACGAGCCCAACACGCCGCTCAGCACGTCCAAAAACTATATGGACCTCAAGCATGCGGCGACCACGGCGATCACCCGGGGCCAGCACTTCATGCTGGTCGAGGCCGTGGCCGATCACATCATCGACACCATCTTCCTGCAGGACCGCAAGGCGCGCCACGTGACGGTGAAGATCGTCAAGCTGGCCCTCTCCGAGCGGAACGAGAAGATCGGCGTCACCCTCTCCCGCTGGCGGAAATAGGGTTCGCAGACCCACATTCCTCCGCCCGTTCGTGTCGAGCGAAGTCGAGACACGTTAGAACAGCGCTCGCGTGTCTCGACTCGCTCGACACGAACGGGATGTGCTTGGTGAAAACCTAACCCTTCTTCAGCCCGATCTCGCGCAGCCGCTCATGCAGATAATCATGCGCGCTGATCGGCGGTTCACGCAGCGGATTTTCCGCGCTCACGCATTGCGGCAGCGCCTCGATCATCACGTCCGGCTCGAGATGCAGGAAGAAAGGCATGGAATAGCGCGGGATGTGCCGGCGCTCGGGCGGGGGATTGACGACGCGGTGGCTGGTCGAGGGCAGCACATGATTGGTCAGCCGCTGCAGCATATCGCCGACATTGATGACCAGCGCGCCAGCGGGCGGCGTGGCCGGAATCCACTCGCCCTCGCGCGTCAGCAGCTGCAGCCCGCCTTCCTCGGCGCCGAGCAGCAGGGTGATGAGGTTGATATCCTCATGCGCGCCGGCGCGAATGCCCGGCGCCTGCGCGGAGACGGGCGGATAATGCAGCAGCCGCAGGATGGAATTGCCCTCGTCGATCTTGGCGTCGAACCAGTCCGGCGCCAGGCCGAGATGGCGCGCGACGCCGGAGAGGATGCGCGCGCCCACGGCATCGAACGCCGCGAACAGCGCCGTAAAAGTCTCCTCGAACCCCGCGATCTCGCCCGGCCAGATGTTGGGCGGCATATCGGCGGCGAGCGGATGACCGGCCGGCAGGGCGCGGCCGACATGCCAGAATTCCTTGAGGTCGTTCTCGCTGGCGCCCTTGGCGACCTCTGTCCCGAACGCCGTGTAGCCGCGCTGTCCCGCGCCGCCGGGCACGAGATAGGCGCGCTTGACCGGATCGGGCAGCGCGAAGAATGCCTTTGCCAGCGCCCAGCCGCGCGCCACGAGGTCCGGGTCCATCCCATGATCGGTGACGATGGCGAAGCCATATTCGCGGAAGCTGCTGCCGATCGCATCGGCGAAATCCTGCGGCGAGAGGCGCGCGAGCGAGAGAGTGGGGACATGCCCCAGCGGATCGGATGACGTCATGACGGTCTCACTCGAACGTGAAATGATGATGCCTGACTAGGCGTTCGCGGCGCGGCTGTCACGCCGGGCCTGGCGGACGGAAGGCCCTTGCACGCCGCGTACCGGCATGGAATGGCGCCCGGGCAGGCTGGCAAAGGAGGATCGATCGCCCATGCGCTACTGGCTGATGAAATCGGAGCCCGATGTGTTCTCCTGGGACGATCTGGTCGAGAAGGGTCGCGCCGAGTGGGACGGGGTCCGCAACCATGCCGCCAAGCTGAACATGAAGGCCATGGAGGTCGGTGACCAGGCGCTGTTCTATCACAGCAATATCGGCGTCGAATGCGTTGGCATCATGGAGATCGTCCGCGGGGCCGAGCAGGACAGCACGGATGAAACCGGCAAGTGGTTCGCGGTGGAAGTCGCGCCGGTGCGCAAACTCGCCAAGCCGGTCACGCTCAAGCAGATCAAGGCCGATCCTGCATTTGCGAACATGGCTTTGGTGCGACAATCGCGCCTGTCCGTGTCGTCGGTGAGCGACGTGGAATTCCAGAGGATCGTTGATTTATCGGAGCAATAAGCATTCCCGATTGAATGCGCGGGCCACAACGATTGCAGTTTTTGCATTCGTCGCTCGGCGTTTGCAATTGAACTTTGCTGCGTTGCAACACAAATGGCCTCCAGAGACCCGGGCGCTGCGCCCGATCAATTCCGGGAGCCACGACATGACCATTCTCAAGAAGATTTTTGCTGCCTACATCTCTGCCGCTGCCATGAGCGTTCCGTTCGGCGGCCTGTAAGCAGATGACGCACGGCGCGACCCACTGAGGTCGCTCTGCTGCAAATCAAAAGGCGACGCTGCAAGGCGTCGCCTTTTTTGTGCGCCTTTTTGCTGGCGCATCTGCGGCCGCTTCCCTACAGCGCGGAACAAGGATCGGCCCGGCGCGGATTATCCCCGGACTTATCCACACTCATCCACAGTTTTGATCGCGGTCCCCGCATTGCAGCGGCGGATAATGCTTTGCACGACTCGATTCTCGTGAGACCATCAAGCCATAGAGAGACAGAAATATTCTGTTAAATCAGAATGTTGAGTTGATCTTACGGACCAAGACCTGCGCGCGGTGACGTGCTCAGCGCGTTGGTTCGGCCCGCCGCCGACCGCAGGATCACGCTTCCCCCGGGAACAGGATCGCGAGGCAGCGGGAAGGATGCAGGCTCTGCCGTCTAGGCATGATCCCGCATCCGCAAAGGCCGGCACGGCTTGCCCTTCGGGCGAGCCTCGCGCGGTCGATCCGAAGGCGGCCTGCCGCAGCCGGATCAGCACGTCGGACTTCCGCAAGGAATAGGACGTGAGGCGCACGATCTGACGATCGAGAGCGTCGTGCCAGACGCTGGATGTCCCGGAGACGGGCTGGAAGGCGATGGCATCGTGGGGGCCGGTAGCGATGCCGGCCCCCATTTTCATGAGTCGCGCGCGGTGAAAACCCCCGCACGCCCGGCCTTCGATCAGACCATCAGCGCCTCGGCCTCATCCAGCGTATCCGACAGGAGCTGGACGACGGCACGATAGGGCTCCGGCCCCGCCATGTTCAGCCCCGCGCGCTTGAGGATCTCGACCGGATAATCCGAGCCGCCGGCCTTGAGCACGGCCAGATAATTGTCCCGCGCCTTCGCCCCGCCGCGCTTGATTTCACCGGCGAAATAGACGGCGGCGGAGAAGCAGGTGGCATATTGGTAGACGTAGAAGCTGTTGTAGAAGTGCGGAATATAGGCCCATTCATTGCCATAGGCCGGCTCCATGCCGACCTTCGGCCCATGGTAGCGCGCCAGCAGATCGGTGTAGAGCGTGGTGAAGGCGCCACCCGACAGACCATCGCCCGCCTCGGCCCGGTCATGCGCCACCAGCTCAAACTCGGCAAACATCGTCTGGCGGAAGAAGGTGCCGCGAATATTCTCCATCCGCTGGCCGAGATAGAAGAGCTTCTCCTCGCGCGTCTTGGCCTGCGACTCCATATAATCGAGCAGCAGCAGCTCGTTCAGCGTCGAGGCGATTTCGGCGGTGAAGATCGGATAATCCGCTTTCTCGAAAGGTTGCGCGGCATTGGCGAGCAGGCTGTGCATGGCATGGCCCCACTCATGCGCATAGGTGCTCAGGCTCTCATATTCGTCGCTCAGGTTGAGCAGCAGATAGGGATGCACGTCATAGGCGCTGGACTGCATATAGGCGCCCGGCCGCTTGCCGGGCCGTGGCCACGGGTCCATCCACCGCGCAGCCGTCGCGCGTGAGAGAGAGGCGGCATAATCGGGGCCCAGCGGCTGCACCGCAGCAAGCGTCAGTCGACGCATCTCGTCGAGCGAGAAGCGGCGCCCCGTTTCGACCAGCGGCGGATAGATATCGTAATAATGGAGGTCCGGCAGCTTGAGCATCCGGCGGCGCAGCTCGAAATAACGGTGAAGCTGGGGCAGGCCCTTGTTCGTTTCCGCCACCAAGGTGCGATAGACGCCCTCAGGCACATTCGATCCGGCGAGGGCCGACGCCAGCGCGGTGGGATATTTGCGCGCCTTCGCATCGAAGATATTGCCGCGGACCTGCGCCAGATAGGTCGCACCGAAGCTGTTGCGGAACTCCCCATAGGTCTTCCAGAAGGCATCGAACACCGCCTTGCGATCCGCCCGCTCGGGCGCCGCGCGGTGGACGGTATAGCCCTGATTGTCGAGCTTCACTTTTTCGCCGGTGGACAGGGTGATGCTGGGCCAGGGGATGTCCGAGCTGCGCAACTGGTCCGAAATGTCGCCCGGCGCCGAGAGCACGGATGTTGCGCTCGCCAGCAGCCCTTCGCCTTCCGGCGAGAGGGTATGCGGCGCGCGACGCAGCATGTCGGCCAGCGCATGATCGAACCGATCGCGCAACACGGCATTCCCGGCGATGAACTGCTTGATCTTCGCCTCGCCAATGCTGAGCACTTCCGGCGCGATCCAGGCGCTGGCCTCGCTGAACGCGGTGAACAGGTCAACCGCCTGCCCCTGCTTCTCCTGGTTCGCAGAGACGCGCACATCCTCGTCGGCACGCAGGCTGGCATAGACATAGACGCGCAGAATCTGCCGGTAGAGGTCGGACTGCATGGTGAAGGCCGCCGCGAGCGTCTCGGCACTTTCGCCGAGCCGCCCCTTATAGGCCGCCATGCCCTTGACCGCCTCGAGCGCGGACCGGCGGGCGCTGTCCCATGCGGCATCATCGGCATAAAGCGCGCTGAGATCCCAGGTGAGATCCCGGTTGGAGGCGGTTTGCGCGGCGAGCGAGGCGGGCGCCAGCGCGGCGAGGCCGGCAATGGCGGCGGCGGCCACGGCTTCGCGGCGGGAAAGGTCGGTCATGCGGTCATCCTGATCGGGCGCCGCGGAACAGGCAGCGCCAGGTTGCGATGTCCTACTGTGTCGGCATTGCGCGCCGATGGGAAGATGCTTGTGCGAAACCGGCGGCGCCCGCACGGCCCGCCGTTGCCCAAAGGAAAAGGCCGCCGGTTTCCCGACGGCCTTCCCTGATACCAAAACGGTGAACTTCTTAGAAGTCCATGCCGCCCATGCCACCCATGCCGCCGGGCATGCCAGCCGGAGCCGAGGACTTGTCCTCGGGCAGCTCGGCAATGGTCGCCTCGGTGGTGATGAGCAGACCGGCAACCGAAGCCGCGTCCTGCAGAGCCGCGCGCACAACCTTGGTCGGGTCGATCACGCCGGCTTCCACCAGGTTCTCATAGACGTCGGTCGAAGCGTTGAAGCCCCGGGTCTCGTCATTTTCGCGCAGCAGGTTGCCAGCGACGACGGCACCGTCGAAGCCCGCATTCTGGGCGATCTGACGCAGCGGCGCTTCGATGGCCTTGCGGATTATGTCGATGCCGCGGGTCTGATCGTCATTGACGCCCTTGAGGCCGGCCAGCGCCTTGGTGGCGTACAGCAGGGCCGTACCGCCGCCGGGGACAATGCCTTCCTCGACAGCTGCGCGGGTGGCGTGCAGCGCATCGTCAACGCGATCCTTGCGCTCCTTCACCTCGACCTCGGACGCACCGCCAACCTTGATGACGGCCACGCCGCCAGCCAGCTTGGCCAGACGCTCCTGCAGCTTCTCGCGGTCATAGTCGGACGTGGTCGTCTCGATCTGCGCGCGGATCTGCTCGGTGCGGCCCTTGATGGCATCCGCATCGCCAGCGCCATCGACGATGGTGGTGTTGTCCTTGTCGATGGTGACGCGCTTGGCGGTGCCGAGCATGCCGACCGTGACGTTCTCGAGCTTGATGCCGAGATCTTCGGAGATCACCTCGCCCTTGGTGAGGACGGCGATGTCTTCCAGCATGGCCTTGCGACGGTCACCGAAGCCCGGCGCCTTCACGGCAGCGACCTTCAGGCCACCACGCAGCTTGTTGACGACGAGCGTGGCCAGAGCCTCACCCTCGATGTCCTCGGCGATGATGAGCAGCGGACGGCCCGACTGCACCACAGCCTCCAGGATGGGAAGCAGCGCCTGCAGCGAGGAGAGCTTCTTCTCGTGGATGAGGATGTAGGGGTCAGCCAGCTCGACCTGCATCTTCTCGGGGTTGGTGATGAAGTAGGGCGAGAGGTAGCCGCGGTCGAACTGCATGCCTTCCACGACGTCCAGCTCGAAATCGAGGCCCTTGGCTTCCTCGACCGTGATCACGCCTTCCTTGCCAACCTTTTCCATGGCCTCGGCGATCTTCTCGCCGACTTCGGTGTCGCCATTGGCCGAGATGATGCCGACCTGGGCGATTTCCTTGTTGCCGGAAACGGCCTTGGAGCGGGCCTTGAGGTCCTCGACAACCTTGGTCACAGCGAGGTCGATGCCGCGCTTAAGGTCCATCGGGTTCATGCCGGCCGCAACCGACTTCATGCCCTCGCGCACGATCGCCTGGGCGAGAACGGTCGCGGTGGTGGTGCCGTCACCGGCAATGTCGTTGGTCTTCGAGGCCACTTCGCGCACCATCTGGGCGCCCATGTTCTCGAACTTATCCTTGAGCTCGATTTCCTTGGCGACCGACACACCGTCCTTGGTGATGCGGGGGGCGCCGAAGCTCTTGTCGATCACAACGTTACGGCCCTTGGGACCGAGGGTGACCTTCACTGCATCGGCGAGAATGTCCACGCCGCGCAGGATGCGCTCACGGGCATCGCGGGAAAATTTGACGTCCTTGGCTGCCATGTTGCTAGTCCTTCCTTGAATTCAACGGAGTGCGAAAATCAGGCGATGACGCCCAGAATGTCGCTTTCCTTCATGATGAGCAGGTCTTCACCGTCGACCTTGACCTCGGTGCCGGACCACTTGCCGAACAGCACGCGGTCACCGGCCTTGACGTCGAGCGGCGTCACCTTGCCGTCTTCCGCCTTGGCGCCCGTGCCCACGGAGACGATCTCGCCTTCCTGCGGCTTTTCCTTGGCGCTGTCGGGAATGATGATGCCACCGGCAGTCTTCTCATCGGCTTCGATGCGGCGAACGAGCACGCGATCGTGCAGCGGACGAAATCCCATTATCCAAGTCCTTTCCATAGCGGCGGGCGCTGTCGATGTCCGATGGATCGCCCGGCCGGCCCTTGCCGAAGCCTGTGCGCACCCCGGATACCGACTCCGGCACCCCGCCTGTGAAACACTGTGTTAGCACTGTCAGTGAGTGAGTGCTAACGGCCGCCATATGGGTCGGTCGAACCCCACGTCAAGGCGCGGTGCAGCAAAAAACTATTCGTTCTTTTGCCGGCGCGGTGGACCGTTCGGCCTTCTCGGCCGTTGGACGGTATCGCGTCGAAGGCGTCGCGATCCATCGATGACGGTCACTCATCGGCCCTAAGGACCGGCTGAACGCCCCTAAATGATATTGCGAACTAATCGCAAAGAAAAGCCGGAATCTGGCCCGATCGTCATTGAACGGTAAGGAAATTGGGCCTATGGGCGCCTCATCGACCACCGCGCAAAGAAGGAGACGCGCATGGCCCGGAAGAAGATCGCGCTTATTGGTGCCGGCAATATCGGCGGCACGCTTGCTCACCTCGCGGCTCTCAAAGGGCTTGGCGATATCGTCCTGTTCGACGTGGTAGAAGGGATTCCCCAGGGCAAGGCGCTCGATCTTTCGCAGTGCGGTCCGGTCGAAGGCTTCGACGCCAAGATCACCGGCTCCAACGACTATGCGGACATTGCCGGTGCCGACGTCATCATCGTCACCGCCGGCGTCGCCCGCAAGCCGGGCATGAGCCGTGACGACCTGCTCGGCATCAACCTCAAGGTCATGAAGGCCGTCGGTGAGGGCATTCGCGACAATGCGCCCGACGCGTTCGTGATCTGCATCACCAACCCGCTCGACGCGATGGTCTGGGCGCTGCGCGAATTCTCCGGCCTGCCCCACAACAAGGTCGTCGGCATGGCCGGCGTGCTCGATTCGGCCCGGTTCAGCCACTTCATCGCCGAAGAGTTCGAAGTGTCCGCCAAGGACGTCACGACCTTCGTGCTCGGCGGCCATGGCGATACCATGGTGCCGGTCGTGCAATATTCCACGGTCGCCGGCATTCCCGTGCCCGACCTCATCAAGCAGGGCCGCTCCACCAAGGAGCGTATCGACGCCATCGTGCAGCGCACCCGTTCGGGCGGCGGCGAGATCGTCGGCCTGCTCAAGACCGGCTCGGCTTATTATGCGCCCGCGACCAGCGGAATCGCCATGGCGGAAGCCTATCTGGGCGACCAGAAGCGCCTGCTGCCCTGCGCCGCCTATGTCGAGGGCAAGTACGGCGTCGACGGCCTGTATGTCGGCGTACCGGTGATCATCGGCAAGGACGGCGTCGAGCAGATCGTCGAGATCGAGCTGGATGACGAAGCGAAGGGCAACCTCCAGGTCAGCGTCGATGCGGTCAAGGAACTGCTGGTGGCGTGCAAGGGCATCGATCCGAGCCTGGCCTAAGCGATGACGCGCATCGCTTGCTCTTCCTGTTCCCCGGCGAAGGCCGGGGCCCAGCAGTGCCCGTGATGCAATGAACGCCGCCGGCTATGTCTACATCATGGCAAGTCGGCGGAACGGGACGATTTATACCGGTGTGACGAGTGATCTGGTGAGACGGGTCACTCAGCATCGGACAGGAGAGATCAAGGGCTTCACCACCAAATATGGCTGCAAGCTGCTGGTTTGGTACGAAGCCCATGACGATCTTCAGAGCGCGCGGCAGCGCGAACTGCGGATCAAGGAATGGAAGCGTCAGTGGAAACTGCGCCTCATTGAAGAGATAAACCCGGACTGGAACGATCTGTTCGAGTCCATCTGTCAGAACTGGACCCCGGCCTTCGCCGGGGAACAAGGAAGCGAAGCGAGCCCATGAGCATCCTCGTCGACAAGAACACCAAGGTCATCACGCAGGGCATGACCGGCGCGACCGGCACCTTCCACACCGAACAGGCGCTGGCCTATGGCACGCAGATGGTCGGTGGCGTGACGCCGGGCAAAGGCGGCACCAGCCACATCGGCCTGCCGGTGTTCGACACGGTGGAAGAAGCCGTGGCCAAGACCGGCGCCACCGCGAGCGTCATCTACGTGCCGCCGCCATTCGCCGCCGATTCGATCCTGGAAGCGATCGACGCGGAAGTCCCGCTGATCGTCACGATCACGGAAGGCATTCCGGTGCTCGACATGGTGCGCGTGAAGCGTGCGCTCTCGGGCAGCAAGTCGCGCCTCATCGGCCCGAACTGCCCCGGCGTGCTGACGCCCGACGAGTGCAAGATCGGCATCATGCCCGGCTCCATCTTCCGCAAGGGCAGCGTGGGCGTGGTCTCGCGCTCGGGCACGCTGACCTATGAGGCGGTGTTCCAGACCTCCAATGCCGGCCTTGGCCAGACGACTGCCGTCGGCATCGGCGGCGATCCGGTCAACGGCACCAACTTCATCGACGTGCTGGAGCTGTTCCTCGCCGACGAGGCGACGCAGAGCATCATCATGATCGGCGAGATCGGCGGCGATGCCGAGGAGCAGGCCGCGCAGTTCCTGATCGATGAGGCCAAGAAGGGCCGCAAGAAGCCGATGGCCGGCTTCATCGCGGGCCGCACGGCGCCTCCGGGCCGCCGCATGGGCCATGCCGGTGCGATCGTCTCCGGCGGCAAGGGCGATGCGGAAAGCAAGATCGCGGCGATGGAAGCAGCGGGCATCAAGGTTGCGGCCAGCCCTTCGGAGCTGGGCACGACGCTGCTTGAGGTGCTCAAGGCGTAGGTGGTTAACAGCCGCTTCACCCGGGACGCCTTAAAAGATCGGTCCGGGATGGCGGCACAGGCGTCTTCCGCCCGGCGGAGAGAGGCAAGGATCGAACCGATGGGTTACGAGAATCAGGAATTCAGCGGCGCGCAAGAGGCCGAACAAGGGCCGAGCTGGGCGCGCAAGGGCTGGCCGCTCGACAGCACGGACGATCTGACCGCCGCGCTCGACCCCACGCAGATGCAGGTGGCGATCAAGGCCGCCGCCGCCAAGAGCGGTGCGCCCGCCTCGCAGGCCGATGTCGCCAAGGCAGCCGCCGATTCGATCCGCGCGATGATGCTCATCCGCACCTATCGGGTGCGCGGCCATCTGGCGGCCAATCTCGATCCGCTCGGCCTCAGCCAGCGCGACCTGCCGGCCGATCTGACGCCCGAATATCATGGCTTCTCCGGTGCGGAGCAGGACCGCAAGGTCTATGTCGGCGGCGCGCTCGGCCTTGAGTGGACGACGATCCGCGAGCTGGTGGACATTCTGCGCGCCAATTACTGCGGCAATGTCGGCCTGGAATATATGCACATCTCCGATGTGGAGGAGCGCCGCTTCCTGCAGGACCGCATGGAAGGCAAGGACAAGGAAATCATCTTCACGCCCGAGGGCAAGAAGGCGATCCTCGCCAAGGTCATCCAGGCCGAGCAATATGAGAAGTTCCTGGGCCGCAAATATGTCGGCACCAAGCGCTTCGGCCTCGATGGCGGCGAGTCCATGATTCCGGCGCTGGAAGCCGTCATCAAATATGGCGGCCAATTGGGCGTGCGCGAGATCGTGTACGGCATGGCCCATCGTGGCCGCCTCAATGTGCTGGCCAATGTGATGGCCAAGGGCTTCCGCGTGATCTTCCACGAGTTCTCGGGCGGCACTGCCAATCCCGAGGATGTCGGCGGCTCCGGCGACGTGAAATACCATCTCGGCACATCGACCGACCGTGATTTCGACGGCATCAATGTCCACATGTCGCTGGTGCCCAACCCCTCGCACCTGGAGACGGTCGACCCGATCGTGCTCGGCAAGGTGCGCGCGCAGCAGCTGTTCCGCGACGATATCGGCCCCGGCAAGCACAAGCAGGTGCTGCCCGTGCTCATCCATGGCGATGCGGCCTTCGCCGGCCAGGGCATTGTGTGGGAGTGCTTCGGCTTCTCCGGCGTGCGCGGCTACAATACCGGCGGCTGCATCCACTTCGTCGTCAACAACCAGATCGGCTTCACCACCAGCCCGCAATTCTCGCGCGGCTCGCCTTATCCGAGCGATGTCGCCAAGGGCGTGCAGGCGCCGATCATCCATGTGAATGGCGATGATCCCGAGGCGGTGACCTTCGCCTGCAAGCTGGCGATCGAATATCGCCAGACCTTCCATCGCGACATCGTGATCGACATGTGGTGCTACCGCCGCTTCGGCCACAATGAGGGCGACGAGCCGAGCTTCACCCAGCCGCTCATGTATGCGCGCATCAAGCAGCATCCGCCGGTGAGCGAGGTCTACGCCTCGCGCCTGCGCGAAGAGGGCGTGGTGGACGATTCGTTCCTGTCCGCGCAGGTCGAGGGCTTCGTCGATCATCTCGAGGAAGAATTTGAATCGGCCAAGACCTACAAGGCCAATCATGCCGACTGGTTTGCCGGTCGCTGGTCGGGCCTGCATCAGCCCGCCGACATCGAAACCGCACGCAAGAATGTCGAAACTGCGGTGTCCCCCAAGCTGTTCGAGAGCCTGGGCCGCACGTTGACGACGGTGCCCGAGGGCGTGAACGTCCACCGCACCTTGCGGCGCGTGCTCGATGCCAAGGCGGAGATGTTCAAGACCGGCGAGAATTTCGACTGGGCAACGGGCGAGGCACTGGCCTTCGGCTCGCTGCTGTCGGAAGGCTATGGCGTGCGCCTGTCGGGTCAGGATTCGGGCCGCGGCACGTTCAGCCAGCGTCACGCCGTCTGGGTCGATCAGGACAGCGAGAAGAAGTACATCCCGCTTTCCACCGTGCCGCACGGCCACTTCGAGGTCTATGACAGCCCGCTCTCCGAATATGGCGTGCTGGGTTTTGAATATGGCTATGCCATGGCGGACCCCAAGAGCCTGGTGCTGTGGGAAGCGCAGTTCGGCGATTTCGCCAATGGCGCGCAGATCATCATCGATCAATATATCGCCTCGTCCGAGTCCAAGTGGCTGCGGGCCAACGGCCTCGTGCTGCTGCTGCCGCATGGCTATGAAGGGCAAGGGCCGGAGCACAGCTCCGCACGGCTCGAGCGCTTCCTGCAGCTCTGTGCGGAAGGCAATATCCAGATCGCCAACTGCACCACGCCGGCCAACTATTTCCACATCCTGCGCCGGCAGATGCTGCGCCCGTTCCGCAAGCCACTGATCATCTTCACGCCCAAGTCGCTGCTGCGGCACAAGCTGGCGGTGAGCAAGGCCGAGGATTTCCAGGGCGATCGCCACTTCATGCGCATCCTCTCCGACCCCACACCGGCGGCGGACGAGCAGACGCGCCGGCTGGTGCTGTGTTCCGGCAAGGTCGCCTACGACCTCATGGAAGCGCGCGATGCCGCCGGCGACAAGGACGTGCAGATCGTCCGCATCGAGCAGCTCTATCCCTTCCCGACCGAGGCGCTCGCCACGCGCCTCAAGCGCATGACCGCGCTGGAGGAAGTGGTGTGGTGTCAGGAGGAGCCGCGCAACAATGGTGCGTGGTTCTTCGTGGAGCCCTATATCGAGGAGGCGCTCGATCAGGCCGGCAAGGCGCCGATGCGCGCCCGCTACGCAGGTCGCAAGGCTTCGGCCTCGCCTGCCACCGGCCTTGCCCGCCGTCACCAGGCCGAGCAGGGTGCGCTCATCGCGGACGCGCTCGGTCACAATGTGCGCACCGAGATCAAGCGCCAGAAGAAAGCATAGTCCGCGCAGGCCGCGCCGGGCAGGAGGAAAGACATGGCCACTGAAGTGAAAGTGCCGACTCTGGGTGAATCCGTCACGGAAGCGACGGTGGGCCAGTGGCTGAAGAAGCCCGGCGACGCGGTGAAGGCCGATGAGCCGATCGCCAGCCTGGAGACCGACAAGGTTGCGGTGGAAGTCCCCGCGCCGGTTGCCGGCGTGCTGGGCGAGCTGCTGGTGAAGGAAGGCGACACCGTGAATGTCGGTGCCGTCATCGCCACCGTGCAGGAAGGCGCGGCTGCGGCCAGCAAGCCCGCACCGGCCAAGGCGGAAGCCGCTGCGCCGGCCCCGGCCAAGACCGAGGCAGCGCCTGCACCCACACCCACACCCGCGCCCGCGCAGGCCGCGCATGAAGGCGACAGCACGCTTGGCGCCATCACCCTCTCGCCTGCCGTGCGCCGGCTGGTGCTCGAGCATGGCCTCGACCCCAGCAAGATCAAGGGCACGGGCAAGGACGGGCGCCTGACCAAGGACGACGTGATGGCCGCCATCGCCGATGGCAGCGCCGTCGCGAGCGAGTCCGCCGTGGCCGCCGCCGCGCCGGCACCGGCGACCGGCAGCGCCGGCCCGTCGCGCCATCAGGAGCGCGTGAAGATGACGCGCCTGCGCCAGACTGTCGCGCGGCGCCTCAAGGAAGCGCAGAACAACGCCGCCATTCTGACCACGTTCAACGATGTGGACATGAGCGCCGTCATCGCGGCGCGCGCCAAGTACAAGGATCTGTTCGAGAAGAAGCACGGCGTGCGCCTGGGCTTCATGGGCTTCTTCGTGAAGGCCGCATGCATGGCGCTCAAGGACATCCCCGGCGTCAATGCGCAGATCGAGGGCGACGAGATCGTCTACAATGATTTCTGCGACATCTCGGTCGCGGTGTCGGCGCCCAATGGCCTCGTGGTGCCGGTCATCCGCAATGCCGAGACGATGAGCATCGCCGAGATCGAGAAGACCATCGCCGATTTCGGCAAGCGCGCCAAGGAAGGCACGCTGTCGATGGCGGACATGGCCGGCGGCACCTTCACCATCTCCAACGGCGGCGTGTTCGGCTCGCTCATGTCGACGCCGATCATCAACCCGCCCCAGTCCGGCGTGCTCGGCCTGCACCGCATCGAGGAGCGCGCCGTGGTGGTCGACGGCCAGATCGTCGCGCGCCCGATGATGTATCTGGCGCTGAGCTACGATCACCGCATGGTCGATGGCCGCGAGGCCGTGACCTTCCTCGTCGCCCTCAAAAACGCCATCGAGGACCCGACCCGCCTGCTGATCGATTTGTGAGGTTTAGTGCTCCTGCGAAAGCAGGAGCCCAGGGCGGAGACGCGCGACGAAGCCGGGATATGTCTATATCATGGCCAGCGGGCCGAACGGGACGATCTATACGGGTGTGACGAGCGACCTGGCTGGACGGACCTATCAGCACCGCAACGCCCTGATCGACGGGTTCACGAAAGAGCATCGCTGCACACACCTTGTCTGGTTCGAGCAGCATGACGATCTTCAGGAAGCGCGGGCGCGCGAACTGCGGATCAAGAAATGGAAACGACGCTGGAAGATTGAGTTGATCGAACAGGATAATCCGCAATGGCAGGATCTGTTCGACCGTTTGTTCTGAGCCGCCCTGGGCTCCTGCGTTCGCAGGAGCACTGGAAGGAGATATGAGTAATGGCAGACCAGTTCGACTATGACGTTCTCGTAATCGGCGCCGGGCCGGGCGGTTATGTGGCGGCGATCCGCGCCGCGCAGCTTGGGCTGAAGACCGCCTGCGCGGAAAGCCGGGAGACGCTGGGCGGCACCTGCCTCAATGTCGGCTGCATTCCCTCCAAGACGCTGCTGCACGCCTCGCACCTGTTCCATGAGGCCAAGGATGGCGTGCTGGCCAAGCACGGCATCAAGCTCGGCTCGGTATCGCTCGATCTGCCGGCGATGCTGGCGGACAAGGATGCGGCGGTGAAGGGCCTCACCGGCGGCATCGAGTTCCTGTTCAAGAAGAACAAGGTTGAATGGCTCAAGGGGCTCGCCAACTTCAAGGACGCGCACAGCGTCGAGGTGGCCGGCAAGACGGTGACCGCCAAGAACATCGTCATTGCCACCGGCTCCAGCGTAACGCCGCTGCCCGGTGTCGAGATCGACAATGACAAGGGCGTGGTGGTCGATTCCACCGGCGCGCTGGCGCTCAAGAAGGTGCCGGATCATCTGGTGGTGATCGGCGGCGGCGTCATCGGCCTCGAACTGGGTTCGGTCTGGGGTCGCCTGGGCGCCAAGGTCACCGTGATCGAATATCTCGACCAGATCCTGCCCGGCATGGACGGCGAGGTGCGCAAGGAAGCCGCCAAGCTGTTCGCCAAGCAGGGTTTCGAGATCCGCACCGGCACCAAGGTGACCGGCGTTGCCGTCAAGGGCGGCAAGGCCAGCGTGACGGTCGAGCCGGCTGCTGGTGGCACCGCCGAGACGATCGAGGCCGATACGGTGCTGGTCGCCATCGGCCGCCGCCCGAACACGCAGGGCCTCGGCCTCGACAAGATCGGGCTGGAGCTGAACCAGCGCGGCCAGATCGAGACCGGTCCCGATTTCTCCACCAAGGTCGATGGCGTGTGGGCCGTTGGCGACGTGATTCCCGGCCCCATGCTCGCGCACAAGGCCGAGGATGAAGGCATTGCCGTCGCCGAGAACATCGCCGGCATGACCGGCATCGTCAATCATGACGTCATCCCCAGCGTCGTCTATACCAGCCCGGAGATCGCCGGTGTCGGCCTCACCGAGGAAGCCGCCCGCGAGAAGGGCGAGGTCAAGGTCGGCAAGTTCCCGATGATGGCGAACAGCCGCGCCAAGGCGATCAGCGCCACCGACGGCTTCGTGAAGGTGATCGCCGATGCCGAGACCGACCGGGTGCTGGGCGTGTGGATCGTCGCCGATCCCGCCGGCACGATGATCGCCCAGGCCGCGCAGGCCATGGAGTTCGGCGCGACGTCAGAGGACATCGCCTACACCTGCCACGCCCATCCGACGCACAATGAGTCGGTGAAGGAAGCCGCGATGGCAGTGCTCGGCAAGCCCATCCACATGTGACTTGGCGCCCTGACCGGCCTGTCCGGTCAGGAGCTTCCCCTTTGCCCGCGTGTAAGCTTGTTCGCCAGCGAAGCTGAATGCTGGCGGAAGATTCGCGCACGTCTGGCGCCGCGCTGACGAGTCTTCCGCGGCTGAACCAGCCCCCCTACTGCATCCCCGATGGCAGGATCGACGGCGATTCCCGTTGCGGCTGGGGCTGCGCGGGCGGTGCCTGACGCTGCTGCTGCGGCGGGCGTTGCTGGCCTGGCTGGGCGGGTGCCGGGCGCGCCGGGCGTTCATCGCGGCCGAGCACTTCGTCGATCCAGCGCTGGTCGATCCGGCGCGGCGCTTCGGTGCCGCTGGTGTCGCCCGGTGTCGCGCCTTCGGCACCGCTGCTCTGGCCCTCGGCGGGCGGCAGGGGCAGGCCATTCTCGTCCACCATCATGCCATTGTCGGGCGAACCATAGGCCTCTTCGTCCGGTTCGAGCTGCCATTCGGGCAGCACCACCTCGGTCTCGAAATTCTCGACCGGGCGATTGGCCACGGCGGTGCGCATATAGGCCGCGAAGGCCCGTGCGGGCGCGCGCCCGCCGGCCAGGCCGCCCACGGTGCGATTATCATCGCGGCCCATCCACACGCCGGTGGTGAGGCCGCTGGAGAAGCCGACGAACCAGCCATCCTTGTTGCTGGTGGTCGTGCCGGTCTTGCCCGCAACCGGCCGGCCGATCTGCGCGGCGCGGCCCGTGCCGGTGTTCACCGCCGTCTGCATCAGGTCAGTCATCCCCGCCGCAACCCAGGGCGCCACCAGCACGCGGCTGGTATCGTCCTCATGCTCATACAGCGTGGTGCCATCGGCCGTGGTCACCTTGAGGATGCCATAGGGCCGCACCGCCACGCCCTTGCGGGCAACGGAGGCAAAGGCCTGCGTCATGTCGATGAGGTGGACCTCGGACGTGCCGAGCACCATCGAGGGGTGCGTGTTGATCGTCGTGGAAATGCCGAACCGCCGCGCCATGTCGGCGACGGTCGAGAAGCCCACTTCCATGCCCAGCTTGGCGGCAATGGTGTTGATCGAATAGGCAAAGGCGGTGCGCACGTCGATCTCGCCGACATTGCGGCGATTGTCGTTGCGCGGCGACCAGCCGTTGATCGTCACCGGGCTGTCCACCACCCGCGTCTCGGGCGTGTAACCGGCTTCCAGCGCCGAGAGATAGACGAACAGCTTGAAGGCCGAGCCCGGCTGCCGCTGGGCAACGGTCGCGCGGTTATAGTTGGAGCTGACATAATCCAGCCCGCCAACCAGCGCCCGCACCGCGCCATCGCGGTCGAGGCTGACCAGCGCACCCTGCGCGCCGCCCGGCACATTGCCCTTGAGCGCCGCCACGGCGGCCCGCTGCATCCGGGGATCGAGCGTGGTGTAGACGTCGAGCGGCTGCTCGCGCTCGTCGATCAGCGTATCGAGCTGCGGCAGCACCCAGTCGGTGAAGTAGCGCACGCTGTCCTGCGCCTTCTCGGGCACCAGCCGCACGCTATCGAGATCGGCGGCGGCCCGCTCGGCGCTGGTAAGGTCGCCATTGGCCGCCATCACGTCCAGCACCACACGGGCGCGGCCGGCGGCAGCATCGGCATCGGCCGTGGGCGAATAATGCGAGGGCGCCTTCACCAGCCCGGCGATGATCGCCGCTTCCTCGAGGCTGAGCGTCGTCGCGGGGTGATTGAAGAACTTGCGGCTCGCGGCATCCACGCCATAGGCGCCACCGCCGAAATAGACCTTGTTGAGGTACAGCTCCAGAATCTGGGACTTGCTGAACTTGCGCTCCATCGCCAGCGCCAGGATCATCTCGCGCAGCTTTCGGCCGGCGGAATAGCTGTTGTTGAGGAAGATGTTGCGCGCCAGCTGCTGGGTGATGGTCGACGCGCCCTGCAACCGCCGCCCCTCGCCACGGCGGACATAGCCCACCCAGGCCGCACGGGCGACGCCGATCGGATCGACACCGGGGTGCATGTAGAAGCGCTTGTCTTCCACCGAGACCAAAGCGCGGGTCATCACCTCGGGAATCTGTGAATGGTTGAGCCAGCGCCCATAGCTCGGGCCGAGCGAGACGAGCACGGAGCCATCCGCGGCATGGACGCGGATCATCTGCCCATTGGGCGAGCTTTTGAGCGAGTCGAAGCTCGGCAGTGACTGCATCGCGATGACGACCGCAATCACCAGCGCGATCAGTCCGCCGATGGCGAGTGCGATGCCGACCTTGATCAGCCGGATGGTCCAGAGCCTGATCGAGCTCCCCGATTTTGCCTTGGCCATGCCTTGCCTTGTATCGCTCCGAACCGCTGCGTGCTGCAACTGTGCAGGACGCTACAAGCGTCCAGCGCCTTTACAAGCGCTGAATAGGATATCAATCGTCCTGTGCGGTGCCCTGCGGCTCGAAGTCCAGCGCGACGCTGTTCATGCAGTAGCGCAGGCCTTCCGGCCCCGGCCCATCAGGGAAGACATGGCCCAGATGCCCGTCGCAGCGCGCACAGCGCACCTCGACCCGGCGCATGCCGTGGCTCGTGTCGGTATATTCGCTGACCGCCTCATCTTCCAGCGGAGCGGTGAAGCTCGGCCAGCCTGAGCCGCTGTCATATTTATGGCCGCTGTCGAACAGCGGCAGGCCGCAACCGGCGCAATGATAGATGCCGGCATCCTTGAGCTTGTCATAGGCACCCGCAAAGGCGCGCTCGGTGCCATGCTCGCGCAGCACATGATATTGCTCGGGGGTCAGGCGCTCGCGCCACTCGGCATCGCTGAGGTTCATCTTATCCATGCACGGAATATCGGGTGCCTGCCCGGGCGCGTCAATGGCACCGGGTTTGAGGGCAGAAACGCTTTCGTCAGCCCTTCTTTCGTCATCCCGGACTTGATCCGGGATCCCGCTGCCTTGAAGATCGCTGGCCCAGACAGATTAAGAAACCGGAAGCGCGGAATGCCGCCATTTGCAGGCCGTCAGCGCTGAATGTCGATTGGCCCTAGCGCCCGCGTGCGCCGAGCCGTGCGACGTTGATCAACTCCTGCGCCAGCACCGTCTCGCCGATCTGGTGCGAAAGGCGGCTGGTCCGCTCGGCTTCGGCGAGGCGGTGAATGGCCTTGTCGAGCGCCTCCGCACTCCAGCGGCGCGCCACCTCCTCGTCGCCACGCCCGCCAAAGCGCGGCGCCTGTCCGCCCTGCGCCTGCGCAAAGCCGATGGCGCGTTGCAGGGTGAGGCGGGCAAGCCCCGCCAGCGAGCCGCCACTCTGGCGCAACCGGGCCATCTCATGCTCGGCGGCGCGGACATTGCCGGAGAGCACGACCATCGCCGCCTTGAAGAGCTGCTGGTCGCCCCCCTCCGCGCCCAGCGCATCCAACGCCTCGGGCGTCGCTGCCTTGGGCTCCTCGGGCGAGGCATCCAGATACAGCGCCAGCTTTTCGATCTCGCCAGCCAGCAGTCCCCGCTCGGCGCCGGTCAGCGCCACCAGCCGACGGGCGAGATCGCCCGGCAGTTCCAGACCCAGCTCGCGCGCCATGCTGACCGCCAGCGCATCGGCATTGCGGCCCTCCGGCGCATAGCTGACGATGGCGACCACCGCCTTGTCGCCCTCGCACAGCTTGAGCAGCTTGCTCGTCTTGCGCAGATTGCCCGCGATCATCACCACCGGATTGCCGGTCGCAGGCGCCTGCAGCAGGGCCTCGACGGCGGGCACGACTTCCTCACCCGCCGGCTGCACGCGCACCCAGCGCTTGTCCCCGAACATGGAGATGGCGGCGGCTTCATCCGGCAGGCGCGCCGGGTCACTGCGCAGCGTCGCCCCATCCAGGTCGATCCGCTCGGCGCCCGCCCCCATGGCCTTGCCGACGCGCGCCGACAGCGCTTCGCTGCCGGCTTCATCCGGCCCGTACAGCAGATAGAGGCGGATGTTCGGCGCGGGGTCGTCCAGCGCCTTGAGCGCGGCCTGATTGTCCGCCCGCAGGCTCATTCGCGCGCGGCGAGCGCCACGCTGGCCAGCACGCGGTCGGCGACGATCTCGGTCAGTCGCTCCAGCGCGCTATCCTCGGCCGCAACCGTCGCATATTCGCTGGAGGCGACATCGATGCCCGCGTCCCAACTTGACGTCTCGTCGAGCACGGTCTTGCCATCCTGCGTGTCGACCAGCTGATAGCGCGCGCGCAGGGTCCGGCGTTCGCGCGTCACCGTGTCGTCGGCGCGGACGCCCAGACCCTCGATGCGATCATCGAGCTGCACCTTGAGCAGAAAGCGCGGGGCGGCATCGCCCATGGCGGCCAGCCGGTCGTTGAGCGCATTGCGCATCAGCCAGCCGTTCTTGCCGGGGATCGGCTCCACCTGCACGCTCGCCAGCGCCTGCGCCGCAGCCCCGCTGCGCCCGCCCGCATACATGGGCTTCAACCCGCAGGCCGAGAGGCTGGCGGCAAGGGCGAGGCCCAGAACGAGGCGGGCCAAGGCGGGACGGGGGAAAGCGCTGGTCATCAGACGACCAGATTGACCAGACGATCCGGAACCACAATCACTTTCTTCGGCGCCCGGCCTTCCAGCTGCCGCGCGACATTGGGCGCGGCGAGCGCAAGGCTCTCCAGCGTGGCCTTGTCCGTGCCCTTGGCGACGGTGATCGTATCGCGCAGCTTGCCCATCACCTGAATGGCGATGGTCACTTCGTCATCGACCAGCAAGGCGGGATCGACAGACGGCCACATGGCGTCGGCGATCAGGCCCTCATGGCCCATCTCGGCCCAGGCTTCCTCGGCGATGTGGGGCGTCATCGGCGCCACAAGCAGCGTCAGCGCGCGAATCGCCTCGGCGCGGGTAGCGGACGGCGCCGCCTTCTCGATGGCATTGGCCAGCTCGTAGATCTTGGCGACACCCTTGTTGAAGGCCAGTGCCTCGATGTCCCTGGCGACGCCGTCGACCGTCTGGTGCAGCTTGCGCTTGAGGCCCAAGTCCTCGCTGCCGTCGCCGGTTTCGCCGACCTGCCCGAAGATCCGCCACAAGCGATTGACGAAGCGCCATGAGCCCTCGATGCCAGCCTCGCTCCACGGCAGGTCGCGTTCTGGCGGCGAGTCCGAGAGCATGAACCAGCGCACCGCATCCGCGCCATAGCGCTCGATGATCTCGTCCGGGTCCACGACATTCTTCTTGGACTTGGACATCTTGATGACGCGGCCGATCTCGACCGGCGCGCCATCGGCCAGCAGCGTCGCGCCCTCGGCGGTGCGCGTCACTTCGCTGGGCGCATAATAGAGCGGCGGCAGCCCTTCGCCCTGCTTGCGGGCATAGGTCTCATGCGTGACCATGCCCTGCGTGAACAGGCTCTCGAACGGCTCGGCAACGCTGATCTTGCCGATATGGGCCAGCGCGCGCGTCCAGAAGCGGGCGTAGAGCAGATGCAGGATCGCATGCTCGATACCGCCGATATACTGGCCGACCGGCAGCCAGCTCTCGGCCTCGGCGCGGTCGAACGGCTGGTCATCGGGCTGGCTGGCGAAGCGGATGAAGTACCAGCTCGAATCCACGAAGGTATCGAGCGTGTCGGTCTCGCGCACCGCAGCCTTGCCGCATTTGGGGCAATCGACATGCTTCCACGTCGGGTGCCGGTCGAGCGGATTGCCGGGCACATCGAAGCTCACATCCTCGGGCAGCACCACCGGCAGTTGCGCCTTGGGAACCGGCACCACGCCGCAGTCCGCGCAATGGATGAACGGGATCGGCGTGCCCCAGTAACGCTGGCGCGAAACGCCCCAGTCGCGCAGGCGCCACACCGTCGTGCCCTTGCCCCAGCCCTCGGCCTCGGCGCGGCGGATGACTTCGGCCTTGGCCTCTTCCACCGCCATGCCGTCGAGGAAGCGCGAGTTCACGAGGCGACCGGGGCCAGTATAGGCCTCGTCATGGATCGGCGCCTGCTCCTCGCCCTGCGGCGCGACGACGCGCTCGACCGGCAGCATATATTTGCGCGCGAAGTCGAGGTCGCGCTGGTCGTGCGCCGGGCAGCCGAAGACGGCGCCCGTGCCATAATCCATCAACACGAAATTGGCGACGAACAGGGGCAGCTTCCAGTCCGGATCGAGCGGATGGACGACGCTCAGGCCCGTGTCGAAGCCCTTTTTCTCCTGCGTCTCCAGGTCAGCCGCGGCGGTGCCCGACCGGCGGCATTCCTCGGCGAACGCGGCGAGATCGGCATTGTCCTGAGCGAGCGCCAGCGCAATCGGATGATCGGCGGCAATCGCCGCGAAGCTCGCGCCGAACAGCGTGTCCGGCCGCGTGGAGAAGACCTCCAGCTCCTGGATCTCGCCAACCGGCGTTGCCAGCCGGAACCGGAACTGCATGCCTTGCGACTTGCCGATCCAGTTCTCCTGCATCAGGCGAACCTTCTCGGGCCACTTGTCCAGCGTGCCGAGACCGGCGAGCAGGTCGTCGGCGAAGTCAGTGATGCGCAGGAACCACTGGTTGAGCTTGCGCTTCTCCACCAGCGCGCCCGAGCGCCAGCCGCGCCCGTCGATCACCTGCTCATTGGCGAGCACGGTCATGTCGACCGGGTCCCAGTTCACCGCGCTTTCCTTGCGATAGACCAGGCCGGCTTCATACAGGTCGATGAACAGCGCCTGTTCCTGGCCGTAATAATCCGGCTCGCAGGTCGCCAGCTCGCGGCTCCAGTCGAGCGCGAAGCCGAGGCGCTTCAATTGGGCCTTCATCGAGGCGATATTGTCGCGCGTCCAGCTGCCCGGATGGATCTTCTTTTCCATCGCGGCATTTTCGGCGGGCATGCCAAAGGCGTCCCAGCCCATCGGGTGCAGCACATCATGGCCCTGCATCCGGCGGAAGCGGGCCAGCACGTCACCCATGGAATAGTTGCGCACATGGCCGATGTGGATGCGCCCGGAGGGGTAGGGGAACATCTCCAGCACATAGCTTCTCGGCGCGCCCTGGCGGGTGCCGGCCTTGAAGCTCTCCCTGTCGTCCCACACGGCCTGCCAGCGGGCGTCAGCCTGCGCAGGGTTGAAGCGTCTGTCGCTCACTCTCGCCTCGTTCATCAATAGGGCCGGTCCGGCCCCGTGACGGGCGCCGAGGCCGGGCTTTGTCAGCCGCTGATCGCGCGGCGCCGCAGGTCGCGGGCACGCGTCAGGATGATTTCTTCAAGCTTCTGGGTCGTCGCCGCCTGCACCGGGGCGTCGATCCACTGGCCGTTCTGCAGCATCTGGCGGCTGGCCGCCACGCGCAGAGCATCGGCGCGCAGATCCTGGTCGAGGATCGTCACCGTCAGCTTCATGCGCTCGTTCGTCGCGGCGGGATTGATGTACCAGTCGGTCAGGATCACGCCGCCGTTGGAATCGGTCTGGAGCAGGGGCATGAAGGACAGCGTCTCGAGGCTGGCGCGCCAGAGATAGCCGTTGATGCCGATGCTGGTCACGCGCGAGGCGGCCAGATCGGCCTTGGGGCGATCCTTCCCGCCACCGCAGCCTGCCAGCAGCCCGCAGGAAAGCGCCAGCAGCAGGCCGCCCTTCAAAGTCTTGTGTCCGCTCAGAACCATGCGTTGCCTATCCCGTGATGTCCGGTGGTGACCGGGCTCCCTGTCGATCAGCCTCTATAGTGAGGCAGGGCGGCGGCACAAGTGGCGGATTGCGCGGGCTCTGCCGCTCGCGCCGCTGCCGGCATCGGCCCGGCGCAATTTCAGTTGCGGTGGGTTGATTTTTGCAACCGTGTTGAACAATGGTCGTTTCACGAAGGGATTATAAGGGGATAACCGGCTCGCCGGTGGCCACTGTGGAGAATCGGTCACGCTTTCCAGCGAATCGTCTCTGCTTCTGGTCCGCGCTATCCCCTCATGATATAAGAACACAGACCGGCCCTCAAAATGGAGTCGGCGCAGGGAGCGAACGGTGACGGTGAAGACGGGAAAGATCGCGTTGGCGGGGGCTTTGACAGCCGCCCTTTCGCTCGCCCTCACCCCGGCGCTTTCCGCTGTTCTCGGCGCAGAATCGAGGGGCCTGGATCAAAGCGGCGTGTCGCTGAAGATGCTAGGAAGCATCGGTTCGTTCACGCCGGTCACCCATGATGAGAAGCTGGCCAAGGCCTATGCCCAGGCCGCGCGCGAATCGCAGAGCAAGGGCTTCCGCTTCACGCCGACCAGCGGTTCGGCGGCCGGCAATCGCTCGCTGACCATTCTCGTCCGCACGCCCAACGCCATGGCCTCCGCGCTGGATGGCCGGTCCGAGCGGGTTCTGCCCAATCTCGGCGTCGCGCCTGTCGCATACCGGCTGGGCGTGACCAAGGGTCTCGCGCGGTTCACGCCGGGCACCCGCATCGAATCCTCCAGGCTTGACCCGATCATCGAGAAGTCGATCAGCGAGCCGGTCGCCAGCTTCACGCTGCGCCCGAAGCAGGATCGCTTCTCGGCGAATGTCCAGCTTGAGCACCGCGAAGTCGCGGCCGCCTCCCCGGCGGAAGATACGCCGGCCACGCTCGGCACCGAGCCCAGCTATGCCGTCGATCTGTCGAGCAGCTACTCGCTGACCCGCAACCTGAACCTGAAGGCTGGCGTGCGCTATGCCGGGCCGAACAACCGGCTCGCACCCACGGTGACGGATCAGGCGCAGGACAGCCAGGCCGTCTACGTCGGGACCACCTTCAAGTTCTAAGCCCGCTTGTGCGCTGACCTTTGGTTTGCGAGCGCGATGAGTCGCGTCCCCAAGCGTTGCGGTTCTTCCGTCTCGATGATTGACACAGCGGCGCCCCACAAGGCAGCACCGCGGTGCGGGCCGCCGAACGGCGCCGCAACGGGGAGAGGAACTATGCGCATAAATCAGATCGCCCATCATCGTCGCGATCACGCCGGGAAAAGCCGGCTCGGACGCACGACGGGCATCGTCGCCATGGTCCTCGGCCTGCTTCTCTCGGCCGCCCCCGCGCGGGCGGATTGGATCACCAGCTGGTCCGCCGCGCCGGTCCGCCCCCGCACGGATCTTGGCCCACTGATGGCGCCGAGAAGCTATAAGAATCAGACGCTGGTGCAGACGCTCCGCATCGCGGCCGGTGGCAAGGCACTGCGGCTGCGCCTCACCAATGCCTATGGCGAGAAGCCGCTGGAGATCGGCGGGGCGCGCATCGCCCTGCTCGATCCGCAAGGCGCCGAAGTACCGGGCTCGGCGCGGATGCTGCGCTTCGGCGGCGCGCCGACAGCCCGCATCCCGGCGCGCGCACCCTTGCTGAGCGACACAGTCGACATGCCCGTGCCGGACCTCGCCCGCCTCTCCGTGCAGATCTATGTGCCGGGCGATACCGGCCCCTGCACCTGCCATGAAAGCGGGCTGGATACGCTGCGCGTCTCGCCGCCCGGCAATTATCTCGGCAAGCCCTTCGAGCCTGTGCAGCAAGGTCCGCACCGCCCCTTCCTCGCCGCCGTGGAGGTCGATGCGCAGGACGGTGCCGGGACGATTGCCATGCTCGCCGATTCGATCACCGACGGCATCGGCTCCACGCCCGGCGCGAACCGGCGCTGGCCGGACTTCCTCGCCGCCCGTCTGCTGGCCGCGAATCCCGGCAAGTGGGGCATCGCCAATCAGGGCATCAGCGGCAATCGCGTGCTCAGCGATGGCTTTGGCGATAGCGCGCTGGCCCGGCTGGACCGCGACATTCTCGCCCTGCCCGGCATCCGCTATCTGATCGTGTTCGAGGGCGTGAACGATCTTGGCATCGCCTTTGGCGCCGAGCGCATGGCCCGGCAGGCCGGCCGGCCCAATGTCCTTGCAGATGGCACCAAGGTAACGCTGGAGACGATGCTGGAAGGCTATCGCCAGATCGCAGAGCGCGCACGGGCGCGCGGCATTACCGCGGTCGGCGCGACGATCGCCCCTTATAAGGGCGCGACCTACTGGACGCCGGAGGCCGAGACCGTGCGGCAAGGCATCAATGCCGCCATCCGCTCCGGCACGATCTTCGATGCCTGGCTGGATTTCGACGCAGCCTTTGCGGACCCCGCCAATCCGCAGCAGATGCGGCCCGGCTATCATATGGGCGACTTCCTGCACGGCACCGACGCGGGTTATGAGGCGCTGGCCGCGTCCATCGACCTCGCGCTGTTCAAATAGCGCCGCCGCGCGGACCACGTCTGGGCGTTAACCCGTCGATGGCCGCATAACCCACAGCCCCAAGGCGCCGCACCAAGGCGGCATGGTGCGGGTGGACCCCGCCAAGCGCGATCACCGGCAGAGTCGCCAGTCGTGCAAGCGCCGCAAAGCGCGCCGGGCCAAGCGGTCGCGCGCCGGGGTGCGAGCGCGTACGAAACAGCGGGGACAGCAGGACGACATCCGCACCGGCGCGCTGCGCCGCCCGCATTTCCTTATGGCCGTGCGCCGGCGCGCTATGCAGCCAGCGCGAGTCGCGCGGCCCCCGCGCCGGACCATGATGGCCATCTGCCCCCCAGTGCCGGGCCATGTCCGCATCGCCGGCCAGCAGAATGCGGCAATGGCGCTTGCGCGCTGCCCGCCGCACCTGATTGAACAAGGCCCGCCGTGCGATGGGGTCGAGGCGATAATGGCGCAGCACAATGGCCGAATGGCGCGGCAGACGCGCGATGGCGCGCAGCAGATCGTCCGTCGCAACGCGCTCGTCGCTCATCAGCCACAGGGTTGGCAGGGGAGTGCGCGATTTGCCTTGGCCTGCGTGCATCGCGCCTTTTATAGCGGCGCCGATGAATGGGCAAAATAATCAAATGAGCGCTGAGGGCACGGCCGAGAGCCGGTTGGCGCATGTGCGGGACAGCATCAGCAGGGTCGAGCGCGTCGCGGGTCGTCCTGCGGGGTCGGTGACGCTGATCGCCGTCAGCAAGACGCATCCGGCCGAGGCGGTGCGCCCGCTTATCGAGGCCGGGCAGCGCGTGTTCGGCGAAAACCGCGTGCAGGAAGCGCAGGCCAAATGGCCGGCGCTGCGCGAGGCTTATCCCGACATCCGCCTCCACCTCGTCGGCCAGCTTCAGTCCAACAAGGCGGAGGATGCCGTCGCGCTGTTCGATGCCATTCACGGCGTCGACCGCGCCTCGCTGATCGCGGCGCTGGCCAAGGCCATGGACAAGGCGGGCCGCCGGCCGGACTGCTTCCTGCAGGTCAATATCGGTGAGGAAGAGCAGAAAGGTGGCTGCGCCATCGCCGATGTGCCGGCCCTGCTGGCACAGGCGCGCGCGGCGGACCTGCCGGTCGTCGGGCTGATGTGCGTCCCCCCGGCGAACGTCGAAGCCGCGCCCTATTTCGCCCTGCTCGACAAGCTGGCCCGCGATCATGGATTGCCGGGCCGCTCCATGGGCATGTCCGGCGACTATGAGACGGCAGTGATGCTTGGCGCCACCCATGTGCGCGTGGGCACCGCGTTGTTCGGTGCCCGCGACGCCATGTGACGTCAGCCCGGCCTGCGCTGCGCCTTCACCGCGCCGGCCCACCATTCCAGCTCGTCCGCAAAGCCGGTGAAGCTGCGCACCAGCGCCGCGCCACCCGCGCCGCTCGGTTCGCCGGCCGCATCGAGGCTGTCCGTGATCCCACCGACCGCCACGCTGGCGGGAATCACGGCGATCCCCAGCGTCGTCAGCGTCGGGTGCCAGGCATAGCTGGAGCGCGCGCCCGCCATCCGCCCCGCCGAATAGCTGACAATGCCGGCCGGCCGCCGCCGCCATTCCTGATAATAATGGTCGATGAGGTTCTTGAGGCCCGGCTGCAGACCGGAATTATACTCGCCGGTGACGAACACGAACCCATCGGCCGCGCTGATCTTGTCGGCCAGCGCCGTCATCTCGGCAGGGGCAGTGCCGGGCGCATAATCGGAGAGGCGCTTGTCCAGCATCGGCAGGCCGACCGCCCGCGCATCGATCAGTTCCACTTTATGGCCCCGTTCGGAGAGCGTGCGCACGCAATAGTCCGCAAGCCTGATGCCGGCGCGCGCCTCCCGATAGGATCCATAGAAGACGAGAAGCGAAAGGCTCATATTGTCAGGCTCCGTGGCAATGTCGGCGCGAGCCTAGCAGCCTGTCCCATCCTGCGCGACTGGCGAAACGCCGTATCAGCAGAGGGGGCAGCAGAGATGGAAAGCCCGCCGATCTGCGCTAAGGAAGGCGCATGACACCGCAGGATCTGCCCGTGCCCGTCGACGCGCTGCTCTCCGCCATGGGGCTGGTGGGCATCTTCGTCTTTGCGGCCTCGGGCGCGCTGGCGGCGGCGCGCCTCGGCCAGACCCTCGTCACCTTCGCCTTCTTCGCCATCGCCACCGGCGTTGGCGGCGGCACGGTGCGCGATCTGCTGATCGGCGCGCCGGTCTTCTGGATTCACGATGTGCGCCCGGCGCTCATCTGCCTCGGCGCATCGCTGGTGGTGTGGATGACGCCCGAGCGCTGGTGGAGCGAGCGCGCGCTCGACTGGCTGGACGCCGTGGGGCTGGTCGCCTTCGCCGTGTTCGGCACCGCCAAGGCCATGAGCCTGGACATCCCGCCCTTCATCAGCGCGCTGATGGGCATCATCACGGCCTGTGTGGGCGGCATCATCCGTGATCTGCTGGCCGGCCACCCCTCCATCGTGCTGCGCCCGGAAATCTATGTGACGGCCGCCGCCCTGTCGGCCGGCCTGTATGCCCTGCTGGCCAGCATCGGCATGGCCGCCCCCTGGGCCGCCGTGCTGGCGGTGATCGCCGGCTTCATCCTGCGCGCCGTTGCCATCGTGCGCGGCCTTGCGCTCCCGCATTATCGCACCGGCGACAGCCCGGATCAGGCGGGTGGCCCCTCGGGATAATGCGGCAGATCATCGGCCGATGTCAGCCAGCTCAGCGCGCTTGAGGTCCAGATATGCTCGGTCGGCGGGTAGCGCTCCGGTTCATCCAGACTGCCAATGGCAAGACCGATCACATTGGCCGAGGCGCGCTCCGAGAACAAGGTGGTGCCGCACGCGGTGCAGAAGCCGCGTCGCAACGCCGCCGAGCTGTGATGCCACCCCACCGGGCCTTCAATACGGACGGCATCGAGCGGCACCAGCACCCGCGCATAAAGCGGTGCGCCCGTCGCCTTTTGGCAGAGCCGGCAATGGCAGGCGCGAATGTTGATCGGCGCCGCATCGGTCGCATAGCGGCAGGCACCGCACAGGCAACCGCCGGTGATCGCGTCCGCCATTCTCAGAGCGGCCGCTGCGCAGCGCCAAGGAGGATGCCGAGCCAGCCTGCCTGCTCGCCCGACGTCATGGCGCTGGCGGTCGTAAAGGCGCGGCATTCCAGGCAGTCCGCGCGGATGGACGGCCCCTCGACCAGCCCCTTGAGATCACGCATGATCCGCACGGCAATCTGGCGCTGCTGCCGCGCCGCATAGCTCAGCAGATCGCGCGGCGCGGTGATGGCGGGCGCTCTGGCCTCCCCGCTCATGAACATGCCGAGAAACTGCGCTAGCGAATCCGGCTCGGGGTCGAAATAGCGCGCGCTTGCAGCGTCGCCGCTCAGCTTGGCGCGCCGCGCCGCCTCCGCAACGGCATCCTCGACCCCGCCGAAGCGGTCGACGAGCTTGAGCTGATGCGCCATGCCGCCGGCCCACACCCGGCCCTGCGCGATCTCGTTGACCCGCTGCGGCGTCATCTTGCGGTTGCTGGCAACCAGACCGATGAACTTGCCGTAGATATCCTCCACGCTCGCTTGCGCCAGCGCGTTGAACTCCGGGCTGACCCCGCCGATCACATCCGGCTCGCCGGATAGCGGCGTGGCCTTCACGCCATCGCTGGTGATACCGACCTTGGCGAGCGCATCCTCGAAGCTCGGCAATATGCCGAACACGCCGATCGACCCGGTGATCGTCGCCGGCTCGGCAAAGATCATGTCGCTGGCCGTGCTGACCCAATAGCCGCCGCTGGCCGCGACATTGCCCATCGAGACGATGATCGGCAGGCCCTTGGCCCGCGCCTGCGCCAGGGCGAGGCGGATTTCCTCCGCCGCCGCTGCCGATCCGCCGGGCGAATCGACGCGCAGCACCAGCGCCTTCACCGAATCCTCGGCCACTGCATCATTGATCAGGCTGGCGACGCTGGTCCCGCCGGCTTGGCCGGGCGCCGCTTCGCCATCCACGATTTCTCCGGCGACGGTGACGACGCCGACCTGCCCGCCGCTGCCTTCCTTATGCTTGCGCAAATAGCCCTCGAACGGGATGGCGGCATAATCGCCCGGCCGCGGATCGCTCGCCTCCCCGACGATTTCGGCGACATGATTGCCGAACGTGACCGGATCGCCGAGCTTGTCGACCAGCCCTGCCGCCTGCGCCGCCTTGGCGGTATCGCCGCCATTGGCGCGCAGCAGCGCCAGCGGATCGGCCAGATAATCGCGCACCCGCGCCGCCGGACGCGCCTTGCCGACATGCTCCAGCCAGTCGGACCAGATCGCCGTCACCAGCGCCTCATTGGCGGCGCGCGCCTCGGGCGACTGTTCGGCCTGCGTATAGGGCTCCACCGCGCTCTTGAAGCTGCCGACACGGTAGACATGCGCCTTCACCCCCAGCCGGTCGATCAGGCCCTTGAAGTAGAGATTGCTCCCGCCCGGCCCGGTCACCCCGACCATGCCGAGTGGATCGAGCCACACCTCGCTGGCATGGGCGGCCAGCATATAGCTGGCATCATCATAATAAGAGGCGCGGGTGAGCACCGGCTTGCCCGCGGCGCGCACCTTGTCCAGCGCCTCGCCCACGCGCTGCATCGCGACCTGACCGCCGCCGCCAAAGCCATCCAGATCGAGCACCACGGCCTTGATCGCGCTGTCGCCCGCCGCTGCCTCGATGGCGCGCACCACGTCGCGCAGCCGATACTCGCCCGACCCGCCGGTGCCCGCGACCATCGCATATTGATCGATCGGCCGGGGCTGCTCCACGATCGGCCTGTCCAGCGCAAGATAGAGCGCGCCGCTTGCCGGAAAGCTCTCTTCCATCCGCGCGGCCTTGAGGCCGGCATAGAGCAGCGCGAAGAAGAGGATGAGGAAGAGTAGGACCAGCGCGTCCTTCACCCCCATCATGATTTTCCAGGCAGTTTTCACAAGACTCAGCACGTTGGCGGCTCCTTTGCCGCTTCGCTAGCGCATCTTCCTGCCCGATGCACGTTCCCGTCAGATGCAGCACCTCTGGCGAGCACGCTCACAGGGCGCTCACGGAACAAGGGGTTGTTCTTTGCGGCTTGCGGGAATGTGGATATGCAACAGCCGGGTGGGGGGACGATATGTCAAGTTTTGCTGCATGGATTGGGGATCGGACCTATCGACAGGCGGGCCTTCTGGCCTTTCTAGTTTCTCTCGCGGCCGTGGTCCGACTGTTCTGGATAGAGCATCCGGTTCTTTGGCAAGATGAGATCTTCACCTGGCTCTATACCCGCGAAACTTACGCCCACCACTTCTCGCTTCATCGCACCACGGATGTACATCCGCCGACCTTTACCGTCCTGCTCAAGGCCTGGATATCCGTATTCGGTGACAGCCGCACTGCGATGCGCGCGCTACCGGCGTTCATCGGTGCTCTTTCTGTGCCTGCACTCTTCCTGATTGCGCGGAACTGGCTCGGCCTGCCGGTAGCGATCCTCGCCGGACTGTTTTTCGTTTTTCACCCGCTGAATGTTCATTACACTCGGGAAATCCGCTTTTACGGCGTCATCGCCTTCGCAATGCTGTGGGCGACCTACTTCTATCTCGAGTTGCTCCGACAGCGCGACATGCCGAGGAAGAGACAGTGGCGATGCGCCATTGGCTTTACACTCTTCCTCGCCCTTACATTTTACCTCCAATATGTCTCGCTGCTCTTCATGGTCCTCTTTGGCGCAGCAACGCTTCTGCTGCTGCTTTACGATCGCGACTGGCGACTGTTTTGGCTGCTGAGTGCCTGCATCGCCGTCGCGGCCTTGCTGTGCATTCCACAGTCGGTCCATTTTCTGGGCTACGCGATGACGGAAGGTGCGGTCCGCAACAGCTGGATCGCACCCACGGACGTGAAGGTTTTCTACGAACAGACGATGACGGCCATCGCCTTTCCGGCGCTCGCCAAGATCGTTGTTGTAAGTCTGTATGTCTTCGGGGCCCTGCAACTGTGGAAGCAATCCCCGCGGCTGTTCATCGTCATGATGACCTTTCTGGTGCTGGGGCCACTTCTCTTCGCCTTTGTCGGCGTCTTCAAGCCTATCTACCTCGCACGATCGTTCATGGGCGCTCTTGTGACGTTGCCGATTTTGCTCGCTTTTTCCGTGATGAGCCTGCCGCGCAGCTTGCGCCCGCTCGTGCTTCTCCTCCTCGCGATCGCTCATATCTGGGCGCTTCTGCCTGACTACCCTGCACAGCGCCTGCCCAACCCCGGAGAGGCGATTGCCGCTAAGGCTTCAGGCTGGCGCGGCGCGACCGTCTATTATGATGAGCAGCTCACGCGCGAGCTCGCCGCTTACCGACTCCCTGCCTCGACTTGGCATGTGCTTAGCCGGAGAAGCCCGGAGGCAGATGAAGTCGCAATTGCCAGTCAGCTTAGGCTGTGTGCCGATGCCATCAACAAGTGTCCGCCAACGATCCTGGTTTTTGAACAGCGTCCGCCGTTCGATTCCGATTTGGGCGAGGCTTGGAGCGCCATGGTTACCCGGTTAGCCCGAATTAGCCCGGTCCGGGACGACCGGACCGAGGCTTACCACCGCTTCGTTAGGTTCGAATGATCTGCTGCGTTCAGCCCTTCTTCTTCCAGGTGAAGAAGGCGGACATCACATAATTCCACACCACGCTGACCAGAATGCCTGCCAGAGCGGAGAGTGCCCAGTAGCCATTGTTGACGAACAGCCAGTCTGCCACGCCGACATTCGCCGCAGCACCGAAGGCACAGACGAGATTGAAGGTGATCCAGCCGCGCAGCAATCCCCAGCCCTGCAGGCGCTGGTCGCGGTAGGTGAACATGTTGTTGAGCAGGAAGTTGCTGGTGATGGCGACGAGCGTCGCTGCGGCCTGCGCCACCGCGAAGCTCATGCCCAGCGCCACGAACAGCAGCGTCAGCACGGCAAAGTGGACGACCACGCCGGTGCCGCCAACCATGGCGAAGCTCAGGAAGCGGACGGGCACGATATGGCCCACCGCCTTGTCCATGAGCAGCTGCACATATTCCCACAGCACCAGGCTATCGAGCTTGCTCTCGCCGAACTGGCGCGTGCGGAAGGTGTAGGGCACTTCCGCAACCCGCAGCGGCGTGGGTGCGCTGGCCGCGATATCCAGCAGGATCTTGAAGCCCACGGTCGAGAGATTGGGCAGCGAGCGCATGAAGGCATCCCGCCGCATCATCATGAAGCCGCTCATCGGGTCGGAAATCGGCGTCTTGGTCAGCTTGAGCGCCAGCTTGGTGGCGAACTGGCTCATCCGCTGGCGGCTCTCGCTCCAGTCGCCCATGCCGCCGCCTTCGACATAGCGGCTGCCGACCACCAGATCGACATCGTCCGCCCTGATCCGCTCGAACATGGTCTTGAGCACCGATTCGTCATGCTGAAGATCGGCATCCATGATCGCCACATAAGGGGCGGACGTCGCAAGAATGCCCTCGACGCAGGCGCTCGACAGGCCCCGGCGCCCAAAGCGATGGAGAATGCGCACGCGTGGATCGCGCTGAGCCAGCGCCCGCACCTTGCCAGAGGTATCGTCGGGCGAATTATCGTCCACGAACACCAGTTCCCAGGCGACGCCGGGCAGGGCCTTGTCGACCAGATCGGCGAGCAGGGCCACATTCTGCGCTTCGTTGAAAGTCGGAACGACGATCGCAAGCTCGGCCGGAAGCATCTGCGCCGCGACCGGAGCTTCTGTCATGGTCTGGATGGTCACTCGGAAAGGTCCTCAATGGCTGGCGCGGCGGGTTGACGGGTCGGCGCGGATGCAGGGTCGGGATGATGGTACAGCGTACCGATGAAGGCGAAATTACCGGGACGATCGATTGTTTCCGCCGGGCGCCATCCGGCCGCCGTCAGGGCGGGGACCAAATCCCTCGCCGGCGGGGGCGTCTCCCCCCGCGCCAAGGCGCGCAGGTCGTTGTGGCTTATGAGTTCGACATGGCTGACCAGCAATGTCGCGCGGTCGGCCAGCGCCGTCAGCGGCTGCGGCGGCCCACCCGGATCGCCGCCGCGCGTGATCCGAATCGCGGATTGCCCGTCCGCCGTCAGCAGCCATTGCGGCAGATCGTCGCGATGGGTGCGATAGAGCGGGAAATAGGCCCATGCCCAGGCATCGCCAACATGCAGCACAGCGAGCGGCTTCTCCGCCTTGGCCACCATGGCCTCCAGCGTGCGCGAAGGCCCGTGGATGAACCAGTCGGCCCGCACCAGGAACATGACCAGCGCCGCCGCACTGCCAATGACCAGCAGGGCGGTGCCTGCGTGGCGAACCCAGTCGGCGATCCGCCCGCGCTTCGCAATGGCCCCGTCAGCGGCGAGCGCGAGGATCACCGCGAGCGGCGCCAGCATCCAGATATTATAGCGCGGCGCGAGCGCATCGAATTGCGAGACCAGCAGCGCCGCCGCGATGGTCACGATCATGCCCGCGGCCAACGTCAGGATCAGGCCGATGACCGGATCGTGGCGGATGGCTGTTCCGCGTGTCGCAACCTGCCCACCAAGGCCGACTGCCGCGACGAGCAGAAGGATGGCGCCACCCGCAAAGCACAAGGCGGCCACCGGCAGATCGACCAAGGTTGCGCCACTCACCAGCATCTGCGCCAGAAAGGCCGCGATATCGCCCAGACCGACGCCGCCGGCCGGCGCGGCGGAACCGGGCGCCGGCGAACTCAGATTGGCCGCACCCAGAACGAAGGGCGCCAGTCCTGCCCACAGCAGCAACAGCAGCGCATAGGCCAGCACCACCCGCACGGCGGCGCGCATAGTCCGCGCATCGATGAAGATGGCCAGCGTATAGGCCGATGTCGCAACGATGCCGAAGAAGTGCGTGTAGCCGCTCAGCACACCGAGCAGCACGAACAGGCCCAGCCGCCGCACGCTTTGCGCCACGTCGCCGCGAATCACCATCGCCGCCTGCGCACAACTGATAGCGAGAAGGATGGGATAGGCGCGGATTTCGACGGCCATGGAGACCAGGCGGGGGGAAAGCACCAGCAGCAGCCCGGCAATCAGGGCCGCGCGCAACCCGTAGCGGGATGCCAGCGCGCGCATCAGGATCAGGATGCCGCCGGCCGTGATCGCGGCATGATAAAGCCGGAACGCCAGTTCATTGGCGCCCCACAGGTGCCAGCCGATCATATCGATAAAGTAGCTGAGCGGCGGCATCCGGTCGTCCGGCACGCCGAACCCGGCATCATAGCCGCCGGCCAGCCAGGAGAGCAGCGTGCCGGGCGCGAGGGTGACGCCGGACATCTGGGTCGTCTCGTCGATCCAGATATTCTGGAGGCGCGCGAAGAGGACTGCCGCGATGGCAAAAATCACGAGGACGGGCGTGGCCGCAAGCCAAAGCCGTCCTGCACCGCTGGACCCCTGCTTCATTGATTCCCCACGTCCCACAGGCCCGCCGGCCCGCATATCAGATCATCATTCAGCCAGCCGCTAGCACCGGCAGCCTAATTTTACGTCAACTGGCGTGCGCGCCATGGCCGAGCGCGAGATACTCCAGCGACTGCATTTCCATCAGGCGGGAGACCGTCCGCTCGAACTCGAACTTGCCATCCCCCTGCGGATAGAGATGCTGCGGCAGGGCGTCCGCACCGGCGATCAGCTTGACCTTATGCTCGTACAGGGCGTCGATCAGCGTAACGAAACGCGCGGCCTCGTTGCGGTTTTCCGGGCCGAGCACCGGAATGCCGACGATGATGACGCTGTGGAAGCGCCGCGCAATGGCGAGATAATCCGCCGCGCCCCGCGCTTCTCCGCACAGGCGCTTGAAGGAAAACACCGCCACGCCCTTGAGGCTCTTGGGCACATGCAGGCTGCGCCCGCCGCCGACGCTCAGTTCCTCGCTCGGCACATTGGCGCTGTCTTCGGGCGGATAGTCCGTCAGGCGGAAGAAGATTTCGCGTAGCTTGGCGGTGGTCTCATCGCCATTGGGGACATGCCAGATGTCCATGCCGCCCAGCCGATCCAGCCGATAATCGGTCGGCCCGTTGAGCGGCACCACGTCGAGCCGCGCCTTGAGCAGATCGATAAAGGGCAGGAACAGCTCGCGGTTGAGCCCATCCTTGTAGAGATCGTCGGGCGCGCGGTTGGAGGTGGCAACCAGCGTCACCCCGGCATCGAACAGCGCGGTGAACAGGCGGGACATGATGGCGGCATCCGCCATGTTGTTGACCACCATTTCATCGAACAGCAGCACCTTGGCCTCGGCCGCGAGTTGCGCGGCGACGGGCGCAATCGGGTCGCCGCTCTCGCTCTCGCGCACCGCACGCAGCCGCGCATGCACATCGAGCATGAACTCGTGGAAGTGGATGCGGCGCTTGGCGGGGCCATCCAGGCAATCGCGCATCAGGTCCATCAGCATGGACTTGCCGCGCCCGACGCCACCCCAGAGGTACACGCCGCGGATCGGCTCGGGCGCCTTGCGGAGCATCCGCCAGAGCACCGAGCCTTTCTTCGGCGCGGCTTCCAGCTCCTGCTGCAGCCGGTCGAGCCGGATCGCGGCAGCGCGCTGATCCGGATCGGGTTTCAGCTCTCCAGCGGCGATAAGGTCGTCATAACAGGAGAGCAGGCCACTCATGCGTCGCGCGGGGAGGCCTCCGCCGGGGCGCTGTGCTGCACGCGCGGCTGCATGATCTCATATTTGGGCAGCGCCGGGTCGAAATAGTCCCAGGCCACGGCATCCTTCATGTAGATGACGCTTTGCGGCGAAACGCGGTCGGGCTCATCGAGAGACCCGGCCTGCACCATGATGAACTCGCCCGGCAGCGTGCCGGATGTGAAAATCCGTCCGCCGCATGTTCCGCAGAAATGCCGCGTCACATCCCCGCCGGTATCGCCATGGTTGGTATAGGTCTTGGGCGTGCCCTCGATGGCGAGCTGGCTGTTATGAATGCCGATGATCGTGGTGTGGCCGGTGCCGGTCGCCTTCTGGCAATCCTTGCAGCAGCATTGGGACACCCACAGCGTCGGCCCGGTCAGCTTGTAGCGGAGCTCTCCGCACAAGCAGCCGCCATCCAGAACTTCGCCTTCCTTCACCATCGCCGATCTCCGAATTGTCGTTGTCTCGGTCGACTGTGACGTCAAATCGCGCGTTCGACCATCATCTTTCGCGTCTCGGCAATGGCCTTGGCGGGCGACAGCCCCTTGGGGCACACATTGGCGCAGTTCATGATGGTGTGGCAGCGATAGAGGCGGAAGGGATCTTCCAGATCATCGAGGCGCTCACCGGTCATCTCGTCGCGCGAGTCGGCCAGCCAGCGATAGGCTTGGAGCAGGATCGCCGGGCCAAGGAAGCGATCGGAATTCCACCAATAGCTCGGGCAGCTGGAGGAGCAGCAGGCGCACAGGATGCACTCGTAGAGCCCATCCAGCTTCTCGCGATCCTCAGGGCTCTGCAGCCGCTCCTTGCCGCTCGGCGGCGGGGTGACGGTCTGCAGCCAGGGCTTGATCGAGCTGTATTGCGCATAGAAATGCGTGAAGTCCGGCACCAGGTCCTTGATCACGTCCATATGCGGCAGCGGCGTGATGCGGACCTCGCCCTTGCAGTCCTCGATCGCGGTCGTGCAGGCGAGGCCGTTCTTGCCGTTGATGTTCATCGAGCAGGAGCCGCAAATGCCCTCGCGGCAGGAGCGGCGGAAAGTCAGCGACGAATCCTGCTCGCCCTTCATCTTGATGAGCGCGTCGAGCACCATCGGCCCGCATTTATCGAGATCGATCTCGAACGTGTCGTAGCGGGGGTTCTCGCCGCTATCCGGATCGTAGCGATAGACCTTGAACTTCTTGACGTTCGTGGCGCCGTCCTGCGCCTTGTGCACGGTCCCGTTCTTGCGAACGACGCTGTTTGCGGGGAGGGAGAATTCGGCCATCGTCTGTTTCCTGCCGCCTGCTGGCTGATCGGGCGCTTGATGCCGCGCCGCAATAAAAGCAATGCGGCGTCCTAGCGCGTGTGTCCGCGCGGCTCAAGCACCGAGCGGAGGCCACGCGAAATTGCTTGTCACCGCCGCCACTCTGCATCCAAACACCCCGCCAGACGTTCCCGGCGAGCATGACGGTCACAATGAGCGACTCCCTCTTCATCTATAATGAGCGCAGCGGCACATGCGATCCTGCGCTGGTGTCCGCGATCCAGGCCGCGTTCGCGCAGGCCGGCCGGCCCATCGGCACCGCCCGGCCCATCGACGACGGCCCGCTGCCAGACGCCGCGCAGGCCCGTGAGCGCGGCATCGGCCTCGTCATCATACTTGGCGGGGATGGCTCTCTTGCCTCCACGGCGCAGGCGCTCGCCGGCTGGGATGGCACCCTGCTCGCGCTGCCCGGCGGCACGATGAACCTGCTGGCTCACCGGCTCCACGGCAATCTCGATCCGCTCGCCATCGCCAAGGCCTATCTGGCGAACAAGGGGACCGTGATGGCCGTGCCGGTGATCGAGGCAGACGAGATCACCGCCTATACGGGCATCATCGTCGGCCCCACGGCCGCGTGGGGCAATGTGCGCGAGGCGCTGCGCAATCATGATCTCGCCGCGCTGGCGGAAAAGGTGCCGGAGGCCATCACCGCCACCTTCGAGGCCCCGGCCGTCTCCCTCGTCGGCGATCCGCGCGATTATCCCGCGATCTTCGTCGAGCCGGCCAAGCAAGGCCTGCATGCCTATGGCGTGCTTGCCCGCAACGCCGGCGAACTGTTCGCGCATGGCTGGGCCTGGCTCTCGGGCGATTTCCGCAATGGGCCATCCGAATCGCTCGGCGCCGCCGATCATCTGGAGATAGAAAGCGCCGGCAAGACGCTGGACCTGCTCGTCGATGGCGAGAAGGCGACCACCAAAGCGCCCTTCAACCTCCGCAGCGCCCAATCGGGCGTGCGCTTCTTCGCCGCACAGGGGGACGCAGGCTGGCGCTGAGCCATAGCGCCGCCGCCCGCCGTACGACATTTCTCCCCCTCAAGCCCCGCGCCGGGCTCTTCCCACCAGCCCGCGGACATGCTGAAATGCAGCCATGTCCATGCTCACGCGCCTGCTCACCGCCGCTCTGGCTTTCTCCGCGACCACCGCGCTGGCCGAACCGGCCGACCCCGCCGATCCCAATCTGCCGCGCCTCAAGAAGGTGCTCGCCGCCACGCCGCTGATCGACGGGCATAATGACTGGCCCGGCGCCATCGCCGGCCATGATGGCGATGCGCGCTGGTCGGTGGACCTCACCCGGCTGAACACAGAGGATTTCGATACGGACATCACCCGGCTGCGGCAGGGCATGGTCGGCGGACAATTCTGGTCCGTCTATGTCCCCGCGACGCTGCCGCCGCTGGAACAGGTCAAGAAGACGCTGGAACAGATCGACCTCGTGAAATCCATCGTGCGCCGCTACCCGGCCGAGTTCACGCTCACGCGCACCGCCGCGCAGGTCCGGGCCGCGCACAAGGCCGGGCGGATCGCCTCGCTGATCGGCGCGGAAGGCGGCGGCCAGATCGACGAGAGCTTCTCGGTCCTGCGCGCTTATGCCGAGCTGGGCGTGGGCTACCTCACCCTGACGCACAGCCGCACCATTGCCTGGGCGGACAGCGCCACCGACGATCCGGCCCATGGCGGGCTCACCCCGTTCGGCGTGGCGGTGGTGCGTGAGATGAACCGGCTGAACATGCTGGTCGATCTCAGCCATGTGAACGAGGACACGATGCTGGACGCGATCGCCGCCAGCCGCGCGCCGGTCATCTTCTCCCATTCCAGCGCACGGGCGCTGTGCGATCATCCTCGCAACGTCTCGGACAAGGTGCTCAAGGAGGTCGCGCGCACCGGCGGCATCGTCATGGTCGCCTTCGCGCCCAATTATATTTCGGAGCCGCGCCGGGTGTGGGGCGTGCAGCAGGGCGCCCAGCGCGCGCTCTACAACCAGCCGCCGCTCAACGGCCTCTATATCGGCCAGCCGGACCGGGCGAAGGCCGCCATGGAAGCCTGGCTCGCCGCCAATCCCGAGCCGCGCGTGACGGTGCAGATGGTCGCCGACCATATCGATCATATCGCCAAGGTCGCCGGCTATGATCATGTCGGCCTTGGGGGCGATTATGATGGGCTGCCGGCCCTGCCGGACGGCATGACCGGCGTTGAAAGCTATCCGCCACTGCTGCTGGAGCTGATGAAACGCGGCTGGAGCGATGCCAATATCGCCAAGCTGGCCGGCGGCAACATCCTGCGCGTCATGGAACAGGCCGAGAAGGTCGCCGCCTCCCTGAAGGACGAACCACCCGCCACCGGCACGCGCGAGGCGATGGACGCCGCGCCGAAGGGCTAAGCCATCCCCTCAATTCACCCCCTCAATTCACAGGCGCGCGCCGCCTGTAACTCAGCGCTTCCGCCACATGCGCCCGCCCCACGGTCTCCGCGCCTGCCAGATCGGCAATGGTGCGGGCGACCCTGAGCACGCGGGTATAGCCCCGCGCGCTCAGCTTCATCGCGGCGGCAGCCTGCGCGAGAAGATCGCGGCCCGGCGCGTCCGGCGCGGCATGGGCATCCAGCGCATCGCCAGTCAGTTCCGCATTGGTGCGCGCGCCACCGCTTGATGCCGCGCGCGCCGTCTGGCGGGCACGGGCCTGCGCGACGCGGGCGGCGACCTCCGCCGATCCCTCGACCGGGGGCGGGAGCAGCAGATCCGCCGCGGAAACCGCGCCGACCTCCACATGCAGATCGATCCGGTCCAGCAGCGGTCCCGAAACCTTCGCCTGATAATCCCCCGCACAGCGTGGCGCCCGCGAGCAGGCCAAAGCGGGATCGGCGAGATGCCCGCAGCGGCAAGGATTCATCGCGGCAATCAGCTGGACCCGCGCCGGGAAGGTCACATGCGCATTGGCGCGCGCGACGCTGACCTCGCCCGTCTCCAGCGGCTGCCGCAAACTATCCAGCACCGCGCGCTGAAATTCGGGCAGCTCGTCCAGAAACAGCACGCCCAGATGCGCGAGGCTGACTTCCCCCGGCTTCACCCGCAGCCCGCCCCCGACCAGCGCCGCCATGGAGGCACTGTGATGCGGCGCGCGATAGGGGCGGTTCTGGCTGATCCGCCCGCCCGAGAGCGTACCGGCCACGGAAGCGACCATGGAAACTTCCAGCGCTTCGGCCGGGGTCAGCGGCGGCAATATGCCGGGCAGACAACTCGCCATCAGGGATTTGCCCGCGCCCGGCGGCCCGACCATCACCAGATTATGGCCACCGGCCGCCGCGATCTCCAGCGCTCGCTTAGCGACCTCCTGGCCCTTCACTTGCCGCAGATCCGGCCCCGGCACAGGCGGTTCGACCGTGCCGGGTGCCGGGCGCGGCAGCACCGTCGCGCCCTTGAGATGATTGATGAGACCGAGCAGATCCGGCGCAGCCAGCACGCCTTCGGAGCCTGCCCAGGCAGCCTCCGACCCCTGCGCCGCCGGGCAGATCAGCGTCTTGTCCGCCTGCGCCGCATGGAGCGCGGCCAGCAGCACGCCCGGCACCGGCGCGATGCGCCCGTCCAGCCCCAGCTCACCCACGACGAGATGATCGGCCAGTTGCTCGGCATCGACGACGCCCATCGCCCCCAGCAGGGCCAGCGCGATCGGCAGATCGTAATGCGAGCCTTCCTTGGGCAGGTCCGCCGGTGAGAGATTGACCGTGATGCGCTTGGGAGGCAGCGAGAGGCCGATGGCGGCGATGGCATTGCGCACGCGCTCGCGGCTTTCCGCCACGGCCTTGTCCGCCAGCCCGACGACGATGAAGTTCGGCAAGCCGGAGACAAGCTGGCACTGCACCTCGACCGGCCGTGCCTCCAGCCCGAGAAACGCCACCGTTTCCACCGTCGCAACCAAGACTTGCCCCCTCTTTGTTCCCCTCCCTGTCTATGTCGGGTCAACGGGGCAAAGTCGAGCCGCTTTCGTCGGGCTGGTAGCGCGGCGGCAGGTTGAACAGCGCCGCGAAGCGCGCCTCCAGCGCCGCATCGCCACTCACGCTAAGCTCGCCCGTCTCGGCAAGCTGGTCGACGGGCATCTTGCCGTAGAAGCGCTTGGCAAGGCCGCGCGCGCTGCCCTCATAGGCGAGGTCCGGCGCCGAGACCTCGCCGGCTTCGACATGATAAAGCCCGCGATCCAGACTGGCGCGATAGGGCGTGCCGTCAATGCGAAAGCCGACCTGCAGCACCATCTCCGCCGCCGCTGCCCGATCCAGATTGACCTTGAAAGAGAGCATCATCGCCGTGCCGTTGAGCGGCAGCATCCGGTCATGCGTCGGCGAGCGATAGGCCCATTGCGCCATCGCCAGCACCATCGGCTCGGCCTCCTTGCCCCATGGCGTCAGGCCATAAACCTGCACATTGGCGGGCGGCGGCAGGCGCAGACGCTCGACAATGTGGCGCTCCTCCAGCTCGGTCAGGCGCTGGGTGAGCACATTGGCGCTCAGCCCCGGCAAGGCCGCGCGCAAATCGGAAAAGCGACGCGGCCCAAGCAGCAATTCTCGGACGACAAGCAGCGCCCAGCGCTCGCCGACCAGATCGAGCCCGTGCGCGAGGCCGCAGGCGTCGTCAAACCGGCGCTTTTGCGGCGGCTTCGCCTCGTGAGTTATTTTTTCTAACTCCATGGTTGCAACATTTAAGTCTGTGGGTCAGGATCGTCAAGGCGAACCGAGTCGGTCGGCTCGCTACCGGAGAGGAAACGCGCTGCCCATGGAACGGATGATTTTCGTCAATCTGCCAGTGACCGATCTGTCGAGATCGATGCACTTCTATGAGGCGATCGGCGCCGTCAATGTGCCGGAGTTTACGGATGACAGCGCCGCCATGATGCGCTTTTCGGACGCGATCTGCGTCATGCTGCTCACCCGCCCGCGCTTCTCGAGCTACACCGACCGGGAGATCATCGACGCCCACCGCAGCGCGCAGGCGGCCTTTGCCCTGAGCGAGCAAAGCCGTGAGGCCGTGGACGATATGGTCCAGCGCGGCGCCGGCAGCGGCGGTCTCGCAGATCCCAACCCCATGCAAGACCATGGCTTCATGTACGCGCGCAGCATCGCCGATCCCGATGGGCACATCTGGGAGCCGGTATGGATGGACATGAGCGCAATGCCTGAGCCTGCCTAATTGCCACACGACGGAGACACGCCATGTCCTTTCAGGCCTATCTCGATACCATTCGGACAAAGACCGGCCAGTCGCCGGACGATCTGCGCGCCTATGCCGCCTTTCACGGCTTTCTCGATGACGAGAAGAGACTGAAGCCGGACGTGAAGGCCGCGACGCTGATCGCCAGTCTCAAGCGCGATTTCGATCTTGGCCGGGGCCACGCGATGGCCGTCTACGCCCTGCTCAAGGGCATTCGCAAGGAAGGCGATTGAGCGCGCCCATCGCCTCAGCGCATCCGATGAGAGGAGTTCACCATGCCGCAGAAGACTGATGCGCCGATCGAGGTCACTGCATTTTCATGGGTGCCGCCGTTCGCGCGCGGCCATGTCCGCGATCTGCGGGTGCGCTGGGCGCTGGAGGAGGCAGGCCTCGATTATCGCACCCGCCTGATCAGCGCCATCGACCGGCCGGCGGACTATTATCGCGAGCAGCCCTTCGGCCAGGTGCCGCATTATCGGGAAGGGGATGTCGCCCTGTTCGAGAGTGGCGCCATCGTCCTCCACATCGCCGAGAAGGACGAGCGGCTGATGCCGCGCGATCCCGTCGGGCGGGCGCGGGCGATCACATGGGCCGTCGCCGCACTCAACAGCATCGAGCCGGGCATCATGCATCTGGCCGATATCGACCTGTTCTGCGCCGGGCAGGAGTGGGCGAGGCTGCGCCGCCCGGATGCCGTCAAGCAGGTGGAAGGCCGCCTCGACCGGCTTGCCGCAGCGCTGGGCGACAAACCCTGGCTGGAAGAGCGCTTCACGGTCGGCGACCTTCTGATGGTCGAGGCGCTGCGCAATCTCTCGCCGGATCGCCTCGCCATACCGGACGTGCTGACCGCCTATGTCGCGCGCGGCGAGGCGCGTCCCGCATTCAAGGCCGCCATGGCGGCGCAAATGGCCGACTTCATCTCCGATGATGCGGTCCAATCAGAAGGAGTATCCGCATGACCTATATCGATGGCATTCTCGTGCCGGTGAAGCCGGGCCGCAAGGCGGACTATCTGGAGATCGCCCGCCGGGTCGATCCACTCTTCATCGAATATGGCGCGCTGCGCGTGGTGGAGGGCTGGAATGACGATGTGCAGCCCGGCAAGACCAACGATCTGCGCACCGCCGTCATGGCGGAAGAGGGCGAGGACGTCGTCTTCTCCTGGATCGAGTGGCCGGACAAGGCGACCCGCGATTCCGGCTGGCAGAAGCTGATGGCCGACGAGCGCATGGCGCACGCCCCGGAGGACAATCCAATGGTCGGCCCGCGCATGATCTACGGCGGCTTCACCGTGATTCTGGACGAGCGCAAATAGCATTGGCGGGAGGAGGCGGCCCCATGACCAACAGGCAGGGCGAATTCATCTGGTACGAGCTGATGACCACCGATCTGGAGGCCGCCCGCGCCTTCTACGGGGCCGTGGTCGGCTGGAGCATCGCGGAGCGAAGCGACATGCCGGGCATGGACTATCGCATGATCCGCGCCGCCGATGGCGAGGTCGGGGGCATGATGGCGCTGGATGCCGAGATGATCGCCGGCGGCGGGCGCCCGATCTGGCTCGGCTATATCGGCGTCGATGATGTCGATGCGACAGCGGCGGCGATCCTGGCCATGGGCGGTCGCCTCTACGTGCAACCGCAGGACATCCCCGGTGTCGGCCGCTTCGCCATGGCGGCCGACCCGCATGGCGCGCCCTTCTATATCATGCGCGGCAGCGTCGAGGGTGGCGTCAGCCGCGCTTTCTCGCCGCAAGCGGTGGGCCATTGCGGCTGGAACGAACTATCCTCGCCGGACCAGCCGGCAGCGCTCGCCTTCTATACAGGCCTGTTCGGCTGGACCAACCCCTCCGCCATGCCGATGGGGCCGATGGGCGACTATCGCTTCCTGTCCGTCGGCGATCTGCCCATCGGCGCCAGTCTGGAACAGAAAGACCAGCGGGCCGAATGGCGCTTCTATTTCCGCGTACCGTCCATCGCGACCGCGATGGAAGCCATCACAGCCCATGGCGGCACCATCACCACAGGCCCCCATGAGGTCCCCGGCGGTGACTGGGTCGTCATGGGCACCGATCCGCAGGGCGCGCGTTTTGCGCTTGTGGGCGGTCGATAAGGAGAGCGGAGATGACCAGCGCGATCACGCCCTGCATCTGGATGGACGGGACAGCCGAGGAGGCCGCGACCTTCTACGTCTCGCTCTTCCCGGATTCCCGCATCGACCGGATCGTCCGCTATGTCGATGACTCGCCCTTCCCGCCCAATTTCCCCGCCGGCACGGCCATGCTCGTGCTGTTCACGCTGAGCGGCCGTCCCTTCTCCGCATTGAACGGCGGGCCGATGTTTCCGCAGACCGAAGCCGTGTCCTTCGTCATCCCCGTCGAGGATCAGGCCGAGCTGGACCGCGTCTGGACCGCACTCATCGCGGATGGCGGCGCGGAAAGCATGTGCGGCTGGTGCAAGGATCGCTTCGGCGTCTCCTGGCAGGTCGTGCCGCGCCGGGCGCTGGAGATGCAGGCCAGCGACGACGCAGACGCCGTCCGCCGCATGAGCAGCGCGCTGATGACCATGCACAAGATCGACATCGCCACGCTCGAAACCGCCTTTTCCGGAGACTGACCCCGTGAGTTACATCCTCTTTGCCCATCCCTTCTCCAGCTACAGCTGGAAGGCGATGATCGCGCTGCACGAGAAGGAACTGCCCTACACGCTGCGCAATGTGGAAGACGAAGGCGTGATGGACGCGCTGCGCGACCAGTGGCCGCTCGGCAAGTTCCCGGTGCTGATGGATGAAGACACACCGGTGATCGAGGCGACGACGATCATCGAATATCTGGACCTGCGCCACTATGAGCGCGCGCCCTTGATTCCCGCCACCGCCCATGATGCGCTGGATGTGCGGTTCATGGACCGCGTGTTCGACAATCATGTGATGACGCCCGTTCAGGCGGCGGTGACCGAGGCCCTGCCCCACCTCATCGGCGCGAGCGATCCGGTGCGCACCCAGCGCGCGCGAGACGCGCTCGAGACCATTTATGGCTGGCTGGAAACGCGGCTGACCGGGCATCTCTGGGCCTCGCCGCAAGGGTTCAGCATGGCGGATTGCGCCGCCGCGCCGGCTCTGTTCTATGCCGATTGGGTCCACCCGATCGGCGAGCGCTATCCGGAAGTGCGCGCCTATCGCGGGCGGCTGAACGAGCGCCCGTCGGTTGCCCGCTGCATCGAGGGCGCGAGGCCCTATCGCCATTATTTCCCGCTTGGCGCGCCGGACCGGGATTGAAATCCTCTAACCATCGGCCGGCTGCCGAGGGGTCACGCTCCCACGCTCCCCCCGGCCTGTGGCCCCTGTGTGTCATGCGGAGCGCGTGGCGATCAGCGCTGGCTCGCGATCCGGGTTTCGCCGCCCTTGCTGATCTGCACCGAGTCCCCCGCGCCTTCGATCCGCGCGCCGGCATAGCTCAGCTCCTTCTCGGTCACGCAAACCCGGCGGGACATGCGCGTGCCAGTCGTCGCCTGCTGCTTGAAGCAATAGAAGGTCTGGTCGCCACGCTTCAGCACCTTGGCCGGAATCTGATAGGTGGTTTCCGCAGCAGGCGCGGCCAGCGCCGGCTGGGCCAGCGGCAGGATGGCGATAGCGGCAGCGGCGGCGATCAGATGAAATTTGCTCGACATGTTGGTTCTCCCTACTGAATTTTTTCAGTCCCGAATGACTGACACACAAGGCTTTGCACTTTGCGTGCCAAATCATAAAAACACCTCTTTTCAGTATGTTGAAAATCGGGAGGCTCAGCGCCGTCAAAAGCCCCCTCCCACAGGTTGGTTATTCGTTCAGATAGTTGGCGAAATTCACCATCGCGCACCGAGCGCCGTATCGAGAGCACGCTATTTTGTTTGCGCGTCATCCGCTCTACGCTCACCGCCGCAAACAGAATGGTGGGCACACACCCCGTGAGGAGAGCCAGATGATGAGGATGACGAAGGCGGCGTCGAACGCGCCCGCCAAGGCCCGCGAGGCACGGCGCTGAATGGTCTGGCCGCACAGCTTCACCGATCTTCGAGACGCCGCCCGCCGCCGGCTACCGCGCTTCCTGTTCGATTATGTCGATGGCGGGAGCATCGACGAGCTGGCCCTAGCGCGCAACAGCGCCGCCGTTCGCGCCGTCACCTTGCGCCAGCAGGTGCTGAACGACGTCTCGGCATCCGATCTTTCGACCACCTTGTTCGGGCAAAAGCTCGCCATGCCCCTGATGCTCGCGCCGATCGGCATGGGCGGATTGCTGGCGCGGCGCGGCGAGGCGCAGGCGATCCGTGCCGCCCATGCCAACGGCGTGCCGATGGTCGCCTCGACCGTGACGGTCTGCTCGGCCGAGGAAATCGCCGGCACCGGCCTGCCCTTCTGGTTCCAGCTCTACATGGCGAAGGATCGCGCGTTCATCGCCGACCTGCTGGCCCGGGTGAAGGCTCTGGGCTGCAACACGCTGTTCATGACCGTCGACCTGCCCTTGCCCGGCCCGCGCTGGCGCGACCAGCGCTCGGGCCTCTCGGGACCGCCCGGCCTGCGCGGTCAGGCCCGGCGCTGGCGTGAGATCCTTGCCCATCCCGGCTGGGCCTGGGATGTCGGGCTGCACGGCCGCCCGCATACACTCGGCAATCTGGTGCCGATCATGAACGGCAAGGTGCGCATGGGCGATTTTCTGCGCTGGAGCGGCCAGAACTTCGATCCGTCCGTCACCTGGAAGGATCTGGCATTCATCCGCGAGCATTGGTCCGGCACGCTGGTGCTCAAGGGCATCATGGACCCGGCCGACGCGGTCCGCGCGGCGGAGATCGGCGCGGATGGGATCGTCGTCTCCAACCATGGCGGCCGCCAACTCGATGCCACGGTGGGCACCGCGCAGGCGCTGCCGGACATCGTGGCAGCGGTGGGTGACCGCCTCACCGTGCTGATCGATGGCGGCATCCGCAACGGCCTCGATGTGCTGCGCATGCTGGCGCTGGGTGCCAAGGGCGTCATGATCGGCCGCCCCTGGGCCTTCGCCCTCGCCGCCGGGGGCGAAGCCGCTGTTTCCCGGATGCTCGCGCAATATGCGCTCGAACTGCGCTCCGGCCTCGCGCTCACCGGCTGCGCCCGCGTGGCGGACGCCGGGCCGCATTTGCTCGACAAGCGGGGCGGATACTAGCAACCTTATTAAGCCCCTCCTCTTCAGAGGAGGGGTTGGGGTGGTGCGACGACTTCGCCGTCATTCAAGCCTGCGCGATGCTGGCGCATCGCCACCACCCCCGCCCCCTCCTCTAAAGAGGAGGGGAGAACATAGCCTCCTCGTCAGGCCGCCTGTTCAAGGGCGGTCGAACCGCTTTCGAGCAACATCGTCGCCGCCGCCGTGTTCGAGATGGGGATGTGATAGTTCCGGCTGACCTCGGCCACATCCTCGCCCAAGGCCCCGCGCGCCGCGATCCAGTTGACGATCTCGATGCCCTGGCTGCCGGCTTCCTCAACGATATCCAGCGCGCTGATTTTCGTCAGCGCATCCGGATCGGGGCCGAGATTGTCCATGCAGAACTGGTCGTAGCGCTGGTTGATGAAGCCGGCGCGTTCCCCGTCCAGCTGGTGGGAGAGTCCGCCGGTGCCGAACACCACGATCCGCTCATCGCCCTGCCAGCTGCGCAGCGCCTTGCCGACCGCGCGACCCAGCGCCAGGCAGCGCTTGGGGCTCGGCAGCGGATGCTGCACGGTGTTGATGGCGATGGGCACGATGCGCACCGGCCACTGGCCGCCGCCGGGCCAGGACAGCTGGAACGGCACGACCAGCGCATGATCCACCAGCATCGACTGGCAGGTCGTGACGTCGAATTCGTCCTCCACCAGTCCCTCGATGATGTGCCAGGAGAGGGCAGCGTCGCCCTTGAACCCGTTCTGCACCGGCAGGCCCCAGCCCTCATCGGCATTGTGATAGCTGTCCGCCGCGCCCACCGCGAAGGTCGGCATCTTGTCGAGGAAGAAGTTGAGGCCGTGGTCATTGTAGAAAACTACGGCAACGTCCGGTCTGGCGGTTGCAAGCCAGCGATGGATCGGCTTGAACCCATCGAAGAACGGGCTCCAATAAGGGTCCTGCTCCTGACCGCGCGCAATGGCGCCGCCGATTGCCGGCACGTGGCTGGTGAAGATACCACCGAGAATATGCGCCATGGCTCAGGCCTCCTCTTGCTGATGGGCTGCGTCGAGCAGCATTTGACGGAAAGCCTCGACACTCATGCCGGTCTGCTGCGCCCCCACATCCTGCACGTTGAGGCCATAGATGCCGGCCAGCTTGGCGAGATAATAGATGTTGCCGCCCGCCTCGATCATCTGGAGGACGTTGCGGGCGCGGACCGCCTCGCGCTGCTCTTCGGTCAGATGGAAGCGCTCGAAATAGGCTTCCTCGTCCGCCTGATAGGCGGCGCGATTGGCCGCATCGTTGAACGAAAAGCACATGGCGTTCAGCGCGAAGCCGCGCGCCGCCGCATCACCGTCGAAGACCGGCGTACCGGGAATGATTCGTTTGGCGGTCGTTCCCGCCTCGATCGTTTCGATCGCACCCATTGATCCATGCTCCTGCTTCAGGACTGGATCCGTCACTGCGCTCCCCGCGCTGGGCAGACATTGACCTTGATCAAGCAGGGGATGTTGGGTCGAGCAGTGGTTCGTCGTCACAGCGGCCCTGCCGCTCGGGGGTCACCAGAAAGCGCGGCGATTAAGCTCGTGACCGAAGGCAAGCAGGGCGACGCCGAGCAGCGTATAGGGCGTCTCGCCGGCCCAGCCATGCGGCAGGCTGAGCGCCCCGGCCATGATGCCGAGGCCGAGCGCGCCGACCGCGACCGGCAGCGCCATGCCATGCTTGAGCGCGCCGTGGCCGAGCGCCAGCGCGCCGAGCACCATGGCGATCATCAGGCCGGCTTCGTGGATGATCTCCGCCTCGAAAATGCCCGCAACCGAAGACAGCACGCCCACGGCAATCGCCGTCGTCAGGCAATGCACGGCGCACAGGCCGGACAGGCCGATGGCCAGCCGGTCGAGCTGTGGCATTGTCCACATCCGGGGTGCGGTGAGCGTTCTCATTGCAAGGGCCATACGCCCCCTCGCGGGAAGATACAACATATCCTTTGCCTCCGGGTGAGGCCTTTATGCGGGGGGCTTGCTTCCGCCGATCCCGCGGCGCATGGGGACCGGATGGCTGAACTTGCGCACTCGTCCTCGCCCGGTGCGCCCGCGGTCAGCGGGCGCCATCTTGGCCGTCCCGCCACGCTGGCACGCTGGCTGTTCGTCGTCGCGGGCCTGATTCTCTTCATGGTGGCGGTGGGTGGCATCACCCGCCTGACCGAATCGGGCCTCTCCATCACCGAGTGGAAGCCGGTGACCGGCACCCTGCCGCCCATGAACGAGGCGCAGTGGCAGGAAGAGTTCGACCAGTATCGCACCAGCTCACAATATGCGCTGATGAACAAGGGCATGACGCTCGAAGCGTTCAAACACATCTATTTCTGGGAATATTTCCACCGGCTGGTCGGCCGCATCATCGGCCTTGCCTATGCCGTGCCGCTGGCCTGGTTCGCGCTGCGTCGCGCTATTCCGCGCGGCTTCGGTGTCCGCTTGCTGGTGCTGCTGGCGCTGGGCGGCGCCCAGGGGGCCGTCGGCTGGCTGATGGTGAAGAGCGGCCTTGTCGACCGGGTGAACGTGCAGCCGGCGATGCTCGCCGCGCATCTGGGCATGGCACTGATCCTGCTCGGCGCCGTGGTGTGGACCGCCTGCGACTTCCTGCGCCTGGCCCGGCATGGTGCCGCCAATCCCGCCAGCGCCACCACTCCCGCCAGCCTCGCGCCGCGACGGGCCGTGCCGACATGGGCGGGCACCATCCCCGTGCTCATCCTCTTCATCCAGTTGCTGCTCGGCGCGCTCACCGCCGGTCTGCGCGCCGGCTATGTCTCCAACACATGGCCGATGATGAACGACCGCTTCGTGCCTGACGGAATCGCATGGTGGGGGTCGCTGTGGATGACGCTGACCAGTGACCCGTTCCTCGTCCACTTCCTCCATCGCTGGTGGGCCATGGTCGCGGCGGGCGCCATGCTGTGGATGGCCGGGCGCCTTCATGCCCAGGGCGCGCTTCGCCTCTCTTATGCGCTGACCGGCGCCACGCTGGTGCAGGTGATGCTCGGCATCGGCACTGTGCTGACCGGCGTGTCGCTGCACATTGCCGTCACGCATCAGGTCACCGGCGCGCTGCTCCTCGCCATCGCGGTCGCCGGCGCGCATCGGATCGGCCAGCGGGATCGCGAATCGGATCTCGCGCCTGCGCGCGCATGAGCGAGATCGCTCTGGTCTACGTGCCTTATGGTTCGCGCGCCGAGGCTGAAGCGGCGGGCCGCCAGATGGTGCAAGAGCGACTGGCCGCCTGCGCCAATGTGCTGGGCGAAGGTTGCTCGATCTATCCGTGGGATGGCGTCATCGAGCAGAGCGCCGAAACGGTGGTGCTGTTCAAGACCGCGCCGGACCGCTGCGCGGCGCTCATGACCGCCATTGCGCAGGCCCATGCCTATGATCTCCCCGCGATCCTCACCTGGCCCGCGCACACCACCGCGGCCTATGCGGCCTGGGTGCACGAAAAAACCCGGCCTGACGCCCGTCTGGACTGATAGGGCATCCTGATACCCGTCAGCAAGGGCGTGCTTTTTCTTGACTCTCCGCCCCCTCATCGCCATTGGGGCCGCGCGGGCGGTGCCTTTTCCGGGGCGCCGCTGTTGTTATTTTCTGGATACTCATTCCTGGAGGCAAGAGGCCATGAAGGCGCTCATGAAGACCACCAAGCCGGCAACCCCGGCCACGGTCGAGAAGAAATGGTTGCTGATCGACGCCGAGGGTCTCGTCGTTGGTCGCGTCGCGAGCATCATCGCGAACATCCTGCGCGGCAAGCACAAACCCAGCTTCACCCCCCATGTCGACTGCGGTGACAATGTCATCGTGATCAATGCCGACAAGGTGAAGTTCACCGGCAACAAGCTGACCGACAAGCGCTATTACAAGCACACCGGCTATGCCGGCGGCATCAAGGAGACCTCTCCGCAGAAGGTGCTCGAGGGTCGTTTCCCCGAGCGCGTGCTGGAGAAGGCCGTGGAGCGCATGATTCCGCGCGGCCCTCTCGGTCGTCAGCAGATGCGCAACCTGCGCGTCTTCGCGGGCAGCGAACATCCGCATGAAGCCCAGAACCCCGAAGTGCTCGATGTTGCGGCGATGAACCGCAAGAACAAGGTTGGTGCCTGATGTCCGATACCGTCAACTCGCTGTCCGATCTGCAGGACCTCACCCAGGGTAACGCCGATGCGCCCGCCGCCACCGACGCCGTGCAGGCACCCGTGAAGGTGTCGAACGCGCCGCTGCGCCAGCAGGAGCTGGACAAGCAGGGCCGCGCCTACGCCACCGGCCGTCGTAAGGATGCCGTCGCCCGCGTGTGGGTGAAGCCCGGCACCGGCAAGATCACGGTCAACGGCCGCGATCAGGAAACCTATTTCGCACGTCCCACGCTGCGTCTCGTCATCAACCAGCCCTTCACGGTCACCGACCGCACCGGCCAGTATGACGTGATCTGCACCGTGAAGGGTGGCGGTCTTTCCGGTCAGGCCGGCGCCGTGAAGCACGGCATCGCGCAGGCGCTCAGCAAATATGAGCCCACGCTGCGCGCCGCCGTGAAGGCAGAAGGCTTCCTCACGCGCGACCCGCGCGTCGTCGAGCGCAAGAAGTACGGCCGCGCCAAGGCTCGCCGCAGCTTCCAGTTCTCGAAGCGCTAAGAACGTCGGCGTCGTTTCGCGGAGCAGACCATGGTCCGGCTCCGCGGACGCGCAGAAGCTTCAGAATTTCCCGTCCGGGATCGGAACAAGGGCTGCTCTTCAGGGCGGCCCTTTTCTTTTGGACGCGTTGTGGGCGCAGCGCTCATAGGTTCACGCGCGACGGCTTGACCTGCAACAGGGCTCACCTACTTTGGCCTTGCGGGCCGGGCCCCTCTGGCGATCCCCTATGGATCGTGATGTCGGACCGCATCGAGTGCGCTCGGTGCCGGGTCCAGACCCATTGAAGACCTGCATCAGTCACCCGATCGACAGTCGTTCCATCGGAGGTTTTTCATGTCATCAGCCCAGTCCATGCCCTGCCCCGTCTGCCGCGTGCCGCTCGTGATGAGCGAGCGCCAAGGCGTCGAAATCGATTATTGCCCCCAATGCCGTGGCGTGTGGCTGGACCGGGGCGAGCTGGACAAGATTATCGAGCGCGCCAGTGCCGAATTGGCGCCTGCCGCCCCGCCACAGACCCGCGCCGAGCCCTATCCGCCTCAATCTCAGGCTCAGCAGCCGTACCGCGATGAGCGATATCGCGAGCAGGGCCATCGGGATGACGGCTACCGCTCGCATAAAGGCTATCCTAAGCGAAAGAAGTCGTTCCTCGAAGAGCTGTTCGACTGATCGGGGGTTTAGCTCTCACAAGCCGTCCACGCCCAGCCTCAGCCGCCGCTCGATGCCGATCCGGTCCAGAAACGCGGCATCGTGGCTCACGACGAGCAAGGCGCCATCATAGTCAGCGAGTGCCTGCTCAAGGAGCTCGATGCTCTCGATGTCGAGATGATTGGTCGGCTCATCGAGGATTAAGAGCTGCGGCGGCACCGGCCCGCTTGTGATCACGCACAGGGCGGCGCGCAGCCGCTCGCCGCCGCTCAGCACCGCGACATCCTTCAGGGCATCGCGGTTGCGGAAGGCGAAGCGGGCCAGCGCCTCATGCGCCATGTGCAGGGTCATACCGGGATGCGCGGCCAGCATCGCCCCTTGCAGGGTCTGGCCGGGCCTCAGAAGGTCGGCATGCTGGTCGAGCAGCGCGATCCGGCCCGGCCCGCGATGGATGGTCCCCGCGCTCGGCTCGGCCAAGCCGACCGCCAGGGCCAGCAGGCTGGTCTTGCCACTGCCGTTCGGGCCCGTGATCGCGACGCGCTCCGGCCCGGTGATGGCAAAGGACAGCGGGCCGAACAGCCGGCGCCCGCCCCGTGCCAGCACCACATCCTCAAACCGCAGTAACGTGCGATTATGCGGGAGGCCGGCCGATGGCAGATTGATCTGCATCGGCGTCAAAACCTCCACCTGCGCGCGGGCGGCCTCTAGCGACTGGCTGGCGGCGCCGATCTGGCGCTCAGCCTGATGACGCTCGCGCGCCCCGCTTTGCTCGGCTTGCTCCGCCCGCTTGCCGAGCAGAATGCGCGGCTGATCCCCCCGCGCCCGGGCAGTGCGCCCGGCCTTGTCCCGCCGGGCCTTGCGCTCGGCCTGAGCCTGGGCATCCCGCTGCTGCCGGGCGAGCGTGCGCTGGCTGCGATCCAGCTCGTCCTCGGCCCGTGCGCGCATCGCATCGCGACTCGCCACAAAGGCGCTCCAACCCCCGCCGACGCTGAAGGCCCCGACCGGCGAGAGCTGGACGATCCGGTCCATGCCTTCCAGCAGCGCGCGATCATGGCTGGCGACGAGCGCGCCGCCCGGCCAGCGGCCCAGCAACGCCGCCACCGCGGCCCGGCCGGCTTCATCGAGATTGTTGGTGGGTTCATCGAGCAGCAGCAGTTCGGGCTCTGCAAGCAGCATCGCCGCCAGCCCGACGCGGGTGCGTTCCCCGCCCGACAGCGTCGCGCAATCGCGATCCAAAGCCGTGCCGGTCAATCCGACGTCCGCCAGGGCCCGCTCAAGGCGCTCGGGCAGAGTCCAGTCCGCCTCCGCTGCATCCTCCAGCGATCCTTCGCCCGCGTCCAGGCGCGCGAGTCTCTCCAGCGCATCGGACAAGCCGAGCGCATGTGCAACGCTGCCAGCATCCGGCTGGATCTGCCGCAAGGTGCCGATGCGCCCGGTCCGGTGGATCGTCCCCGCCTGTGGCGCGCCGCCCTCGGCGATCATGGCGAGCAGGCTCGACTTGCCGGCGCCGTTGCGCCCGACAAGGCCGACCCGCTCCCGCCCGATGGCCAGAGTCAGGTCAGAGAAAAGCGCCGTCCCGTCAGGCCGGGCGAGCGTGACGTGATCGAGGGTGAGAAGAGCGGGATTTGGGCCGGGCATGGAACACCTGTGACGAAGGAACAATCGGGCGGATGTCCGGTGCCTTGTCCATGATGATGTGCTCCTGCCGGCGTTGAAGGGGCGATGTAGGCGCGATCGTGCGCGGAATCAAATCCGCCGCACCAAGCGCGCGACGAGAAGCATCGCGGCGGGAAAGCTGAGTGCCCACAAGGCGCCCACCCAAATCAGCCACGGCCAGAACATCTGCAGCGCCAGCGCCGGCATCAGGAGGCCGTTGGCGAGCAGGGCTGCATGAGCCGCGCGACCGCCCCGCCCGGCGGGAAGCGCGAAGGCAGCCAGCAGGGAAGCGAGGCTCATCAGAGCATAGCCCAGTAGATCCACTGCGAAGAGAAAGCTGCGATAAGGCAGGAAGAGAAAGGGCTCGATGCCGGCCGTATGGCCGCTGGCCAGTCTCGGCGCTACGAAGGTGAGCTGAACGAAATAGACGAGGCCCGTGAGCGTGGCATACATGATCGCGAAGCCAAACGCGCTTTGACTGAAGGCCCGACGCCCCGGCGGCGCGAGCCGATGCAGGGCGGCCATGAGGATCACGAAGGCTGGGCCGAGCAACAGCGACGGCGTGAGCAGCAGCGCCAGCCCGCGCGGGGCGCTGGCAGCATTCGGGCCGCCGGCAGAGCCGAGCAGGCCAAGCCATTCGAGCAGTTGCCCGCAGACATAGGCGAGGGCGAACAACGCGCAGGCCAGTGCAGCCGCATAAGCGAGCCGTGCGGCCATCGCGCGGTCCTGCTGCTCTGATGGATTGCCCATCGTCTGCCGCTCGTCTTCCAACATGTGCACAGGATAGGTCAGCCCCCACCGCCAGGCTTTGCGCGGGATCAACCGCATCCTCCATATTGCCCGCTGGCGGCGGGGATGCTAACCGCCAACCTCATGCACACGCCGCCTGAAATCATTCACGTTCATGCTCGCCGAGTCTCCTGCGATGGCTCGGGCCACGGCATCCCCGCTGCGCTGGGGCATCCGCGCATCTTTCTGGAGATCGACGAGCATGGCTATGTCGATTGCGGCTATTGCGACAGGCGCTTCGTGCTGGCGGGTGGCCCGGCCGACACCCCGGACATTGTGAACAAGCCAGACATTTCGTCCGGCGCCAGCCTCTGAACGGCTGACGCCCCACCCGGCGAAGACCGGGCCATCAACGGAGAGGATCGACCGCCCATGCCATTGCATCCCGTGCCGGTCGACGATCCCGCTGTCTGGACCAGTGCCGAAATCGGTGGACGCGAAGGCTTCACCCATCGGCTTTCCCCTGCGCAACGCGACGCTATCGATCGCGCCGTGCTCCGCGTGCGCGGCCGAGTCGCGCAGGACCTCCCGCGCGAGGATTTCTCCTGCCCTGAAATCGACGCGCTGATGAAGGCAGCACGCTGGCAGCTTTTCCATGGCTGCGGCGCGGTCATTCTCTCCGGGATCGATGCGGGCCGTTATGATCTGGCAGATCATGAGCGGCTCTATTGGGGGCTTGGCACCCATATCGGCACCGGCGTCGTGCAAAGCCCACGTGGCGACCATATCGCCCATGTCCAGAAGGAAGAGGGCGGGCCGCCGCGCGGCTACACGTCCGATCTGGAACTGCGCTCCCATACCGATTTTCACGAAGTCCTCTCGCTCTACGGCCTTCGTGCCTCGGCGCAGGGCGGCGAGAGTGGTGCTGTCAGCCTGCTCGCCATCCACAACATCATGGCCCGCGAGCGACCCGATCTTCTCGCCTGTCTCTACGACGGCCATTATATCGACTGGCCGCAGCGGCCGCAGCCTCACGAAGAGGCGCTGCCTTTCTTCTGGACATTGGATGGCAAGACGAGCGGGTTCAACAACCGCGTGTTCCTGCGCCATGGCCGCGAGCCGGAGAAGCTGCCGGCTGCGTTCCGCGAGGCGCTTGCCCTGTTCGATGAGATCGCGCTGCGGCCCGATGTCCGCGCCGATTTCGTGCTGCAGCCCGGCGAGATGTTCTTCTGGCACAATTTCCTCGTGCTGCACTCGCGCCAGCAATTCCATGACACGCCCGATGCGCGCCGCCTGCTGCTGCGCCTGTGGCTAAACATCCCGAACGGACGGCCAATTCATCCCGCCATGCGCAGCCTCACGGCGGAGATTGATGCATATCATGGCGGGGTTGCGGTGCCGGCCTAGGAGGGACCGATCATCTTGGGAGGACGGCCCATGCCTCGTATCTTGCTCGCTCTTCTGTGTTTTCTCATCGCGATGCCCGCGCAGGCCAGCACGCCCTGGTCCCAACCGGCGGCTACCACGCTGCTCGATTATGGCCGGAAGATCGACTCGCACGGCCTCGATCCGCGCGATTATGAGCTGGACCGGCTCACCACTGCACTTGGCGCTGGAGACCAGCGCGGCCTGGACATCGCCGCCACCCGCAGCTTTGCCCTGATGGCCCGCGACCTCGCCAATGGCCGGGTGCCTGCCGACCAGCGCCGCCTCTCCTATTTCCGCACCCCCAATCTCAGCCCGGACGCGGTGCTCGCCCTGATCGACCGTGCGCTGAGCAACGGCGATGTCGCTGCCGAACTGGACCGGCTGGCCCCTGCCCATCCCGATTATCGCAGACTCCGCGCCGCACTGCTGAGCCTGCCCGCCGATGCAGCCGCAGACCGCGCCAGGCTGCGCGCCAATCTCGAACGCTGGCGCTGGCTGCCCCGCAACTTGGGTCCGCGCTATCTGATTGTGAACGTGCCGGAATATGTGGCACAACTGGTCGATCGCGGTGCCGTGCTGGCCACGCACCGGGTGATCGTGGGCAAACCCGGCACGCCAACCCCGCAATTCACCACCACCGCCACAGGCGTCATCCTCAACCCCACATGGACCGTGCCGCAATCGATCGTCCGCGAGAGCGTCGGCGCGCTCATCCGCTCCCGACCGGCGACGGCCCGCGCGCGGGGCTATAGCTGGACCCAGCAGGGCGGCAGCCTGCAGGTCGTGCAGCAGCCTGGGCCGGGCAATGCGCTGGGGCAGATGAAGATCGACATGCCCAACCCGCTCGCCATCTTCCTGCACGATACGCCGAGCAAGAGCCTGTTCGAGAAAGAAGAGCGCACCTTCAGCCATGGCTGCGTCCGCACGGAGCAACCGTTCGACCTCGCCGTGGAAATGCTCACCGGCACGGACTGGACGCGAGCGCGAATCGACGCTGCGGTCGCCGCCGGAACCACCGTGACGGCCAGGTTGTCCGCCCCGATTCCGGTCTACATCGTCTACATGACCGCGCGCGCCGATGCGAAGGGTCGGCTCAACAGGTTCGACGATGTCTATGGGCTGGATAGCGATATTGCCGCGGCCCTCGGCGCCGGCAGCCTCGCCGCAACCCGGCAACTCTCCAGCATGGGATGTCTGGCCGGCTAGGCGCCCCGTAACACGCTCGGCAGTGGCGGCGCCTTACACCTTGTCGGCGTAGAGCATCCGGCCGGGGCCGAGCCAGTCGAGCAAGGGGTTGATCTGCGTTTCGCTGACGGCAAAGCAGCCCTCGCTGCGCCCCAGCTTGCCGAGGCGCTTCACCATGTCGTCATTGCTGTACCAGGCCCCGTGAATCACGATGGCGCGCGATTCGGCATTGTCGTTGCTCGTCTCCAGCCCGATCAGCCGCTGCGAGCGGCCATGCTGGCCGGTATAATGAGCGCCGGTAAGATAGGCCCCGCGCGAGCTGGCGTTGGAGCCGGGCGCATTGCTGAAGCTATGCAGGAAGCCGCTATGCGCCGGATCGGACCCGCGCCCGTGTGCGACGGTGAGGAGCCGGTGAAGGCCGCTCTCACGATCGACCAGCAGCATCCGCGCGGCCGCCGAGGGCAGCGAGAAGTCCACGACGACGAACCGGTCGCGCAACTTGACGCTATATTGGTCCATGGCCGCTTCCGCCTTGGCAACGAGCTTGGCCCATTGCGGCGGCGTGCGCACGGCGGCGCGCACACTGGCAGGCACCAGAGCAGCCGATGCGGCCGCTCCAGCGAGCGTAAGAAACTGACGGCGATGCACTAAGGACATGACGGCTCTTTTCGATCAATCGATGATTGCAACGCGCCCCGCATCCCGTCCCCACGGAGGCTTCGATAGATCGGAAAATAGGGGAAGAGCCTCCATTTGCCAAGGCCCGTGCGGTACATCGTGCGTTTCGCTGGCCGCGCGTTGGGGAAGAAAACCCCGGGATCTGACCAACCTGTGCGCCTGCGAAGGCAGGAGCCTAGGGCGCATGGGACCGCCTAAACCGCCCTGGGCTCCTGCCTTCGCAGGAGCACGTAGTGGGTGGGTGGAGAGCATTTGATCGCCTCAAACGGGCCGACGCGGGACATGATTATCTCGGCTGGCGGCGGCCCGTGACCAGCCGAGCCGGATGCACACCGCACCCAGCCCGCCTCTTCACCCCTTCAGCCCTCGAGCTGCTTCTGCAGCGTGCGGATATCCGCATCCATCTCGGGATTGTCGAGACGCATCGCCTCGATGGTTTTCACGGCGTGGATCACCGTGCTGTGGTCCCGTCCACCGAACACGCGACCGATTTCTGGCAGCGAGCGCGGCGTGAGCTTCTTGGCCAGATACATCGCCACCTGACGCGGCCGGGCAACGGCACGCGCGCGACGCTGTGAGCGCATTTCGGACTGGTCGATCCGGTAATGGGCCGCGCACAGCTTCTGGATCTCATCGATGGTGATGCGCCGGTGGCTCGCGCGCAGCGATTCGGCCAGCATCGACTGCGCCAATTCGGTGGTGATCGCCTTGTCGACGAGCTGGGCATAAGCCACCAGCTTATTAAAGGCGCCCTCCAACTCCCGAATGCTGGTGCGGATGGCCCCGGCGAGCAGGGCGATGACGTCGTCCGGCACGGCGATATCCGCCACTGCTTCGCGCCGCGCTTCCAGAATTTTCATGCGCAGCTCAAGGCCCGCAGGCTGAATGTCGGCGACCAGCCCGCCCGCCAAGCGGGACAGGATGCGCGGATCCACCGAACCAAGCTGCTGGGGCGGACGATCGGCGGCGATCGCGATCCGCGCGCCGGCATCGATGAGATCGTTGAGCGTGTGGAGGAATTCCTCCTGTGTCGGCCCCTTGCCGGCGATGAACTGGATGTCGTCGATCAGCAGCATCCGCGCTTCGCGCAGCCGGGCCTTGAACGAGAAGGTGTCGTTGGCGCGAATCGCGGCCACGAACTCGTTCATGAACCGCTCGGCCGACATATAGAGAATCGCCCCCTCCCGCACCGACGCACCGGTGGTGCCGCCAAGCGTCTCGCCATAGGCCTGCGCAATGGCGTGGAGCAGGTGGGTTTTGCCAAAGCCGGTCGGGCCATGGATGAACAGCGGATTGAAGGCCGGGCGGGTCGCGCCGGCCATGGCCTTGGCAGCCGACGCCGCCAGCACATTGCTCTCGTCCGTCATGAAGCCGGCGAAATCGTGACGCGGCTCGAAGCGTTGCGCAGCGCGCCGCCCCGCCGACTCCCGGTTGGTCGATGCGTCCTGCGAGGACGCGAGCGCCCGCGTGGACTGGCCCGGACGCGCCGTGCTCTCTTGCGGGCGGAAGCCGCGCGGAGTGACCGGCACCGTTTCAGGCGCCTCGCTGGCGCGGACGATGCGCAGGTCACGCACGCCGACGGGCGTCGTGCGCCAGGCCAGAGCAATACGGGTGGCGAAATTGCTGGAAACATAGCTCGCCGCGAATTCCGACGGCGCCTCGATATCGAGCGTGCCGGACTGGGCGCAGAAGCTGCCCAGCCGCAACGACCGAATCCATTGATCGAACAGGCGAACCCCGACGGCCCTGCGCAGCCCCGCGCGGATCTCCGTCCATGCCTGTTCCAGCGCCTCGCGCTCGGGCTGCTCGCCGATGTCGGCTGGCCCGATGCCGTCGGCAACGCTGCTGAAATGTTGCTGATTCACGTGTTGCCCCATGTCTTCCCGATCCCCGATCGTCCTACTCCTCGCAGGTGATCTGCTGTCAGACGCTGGACGCGAAAATCCCTCGCGGGAGTGCCCCTCCCACGTCCAGTGTTCAACTCAGACCGCTGTATGACGTGGCTACGATTCGAGCCCCGCCGAGGGGAAGTTGTGGCAGTGCTCGCCCCCCCGATCAAGCACGCCCTCTGTCAAAAATCTGAAATAAAATGCTTGACCACGGAATCCCGACCGGAAGGACGGTTAAACAGATAAGGCACTGATATCTAGTATATTTTTTAGGCATCGGGAAGCCGGAATTTGCTGCGCCCGCTGCGAATCGTTGGGATTCCGAAGATCAGGTCGCGGCGCTCCTGCACCCCGAAAGTTTAACCGTTCGGACACCATTTGCGCTTGTCCTCTTCTTGTTCTCACGCGGCTCGCTCAGCGCGCTCCATCGGGTTCCATCGAGGCCTGCGACTCGGACGTCCAGCCACCGCCCAATGCCTTGTGGAGTGCAATCGCAGCCTGGACCGCCCCCGCCTGCGCGCGGTTCAGCTGCTGCATCGCGGACTGGCGCGCCAGGGCGGCCCGCGCCAGCGCGAGCCGGTCGTCCTCGCCAGCGGCCTGGCGGCGGGACACCAGCGCATAGGCAGCCTCTTCCCGCGCCAGCGTCTCGCGTGCAGCGGTGAGCCCCTCCACGCTGCGGTCGAATCGATTGATCGAGTCTTCACTGTCCGCCAGCGCGCCGACCACGGCGCCATCATAGCGGGCCACGGCTGCCTGCGCGCGCGCATCGGCCGCACGCACCATCGCCCGCGCCCGCCCGCCGTTAAACAGCGGCCAGAACAGGCCGCCCCCGCCCTGCAGCCGGGTGCTGTCCCCGCTCACCAGATCGCCGATCGCGCGGGCCTGCTGGCCGACAGCCAGGCTGAGCGACAGGCGCGGAAACAGATCGGCCCGCGCCGCGCCGATGTCGGCCGTGGCTGCAGCCAGCTCCCGCTCGGCGCCGAGAATATCCGGCCGACGCCGCAACAGCTCGGACGGCAGGCCCGCCGCAATGGCCGGCGGCGGCGCGGGAATGGCGCCCGGCTGCTCCAGTTGCGGGACCAGCGCCGCGGGTTCCTTGCCGACGAGCCGCGCTACCTGCACCGCTGCGCTCCGCACGCCGGCCTGCGCCTGCGTTACCGCCAGCCGGGCGGTCTCGGCCTCGCCCCGCGCGCGGCCCGCATCGATGGCATTGGCTTCGCCAGCACGCTCCAGCAGCCCCGCCAGATCGGCAAGCTGCGTGCGCGCGGCCAGTATGTCCTGCGCGACCGCAAGATCCGCCTGCGCCTGCCGCAGACCGACATAGGCCCGGGCCAGCTCCGCGATGAGCTGCATCCGCGCCGCTTGCGCCGAGAGCGCCGCCGCCTCGCTACGCGCCTGCGCGGCCTCACTCTGGCGCGCCTGCCGGCCCCACAGATCAAGTTCCCAACTGGCGTCGAAGCCGACATCGAACAGCGGGAAGTCCCGCGCGAAGCCCGGGATCTGGCCCACCGGCATCTGGCCATTCTCGCTCAGCACCACCTGATTGCCGCTGGCGCTCGTCGTCACCTGCGGCAGGCGCCCGCCGCGCACGGCATCGCGATTCGCCCGCGCCTCCGCGACCCGCGCCTGTGCCTCGCGCAGATCGGGATTGCCGGCCAGCATCTGCTCGACCAGTCCGTTTAGCATGGGATCGTGCAACTGCTCCCACCACCGCTCGGCCTTCACAGCGCCCGTCCCAGCCTCGCCCAGCCAGCGATCCGCCAGTTGGGTCTGCGGCGGCGCATAGGCGGGACCGAGCGCACAGGCGGAGAGCAGCAGCGGTACCAGCGCAGCGCCGGCGAGCGGAGGGAGAGGGGTAACACGCATGGACTTCACTCCATTCGGGCACGGAACAGCCAGGCCGCCGCACTCAGAGAGACGAGGGCTATGATGCCAAGCGGCCAGAGTTGATGGAACACGACGGCGGCGGGCATGGCCTTCAAGAACAGGCCCTGCACGATGATGAGGAAATAGCGGACAGGATCGGCGTGCGTAATGATCTGCAACCAGTCCGGCATGTTCTCGATCGGCGCGGCATAGCCGGAGAGCAGGATGAGCGGCACGGTGACGATGAACGAGCCGAGAAACGCCTGCTGCTGCGTCATCGACATGGCCGAAACGAGCAGACCCAGGCCGATGAGAGCAAGCTGGTAGAACAGCATCGCAATGAGGAAGAGCAGGAAGGAGCCGGTGAAAGGCACCCCGAACGCCACCTGCGCCACCACCAGAAACAAGACGCCGTTGACCATGCCGACCAAGAGCGGCGGCACCATCATGCCGATGAGGATCTCATGTACCCGCATGGGCGAGACCATCAGCTGATCGAACGTCCCAAGTTCCCGCTCGCGCGCCACCGCCTGCGAGGTGATGGCGATGCCGGCTATCGAGATGATCAGCGCCACCAGTCCCGGCAGGGTGAACCACATATAATCGAGGCTGGGATTGTACCAATGCGTCACCGCGCTGCCGCCGGCCATGCGCGCACTGATCGGCGCCAGTTCCGCCCCATAGCCCGCCGCGATCTGGCTCACATAGCCCGCGACGATCTGCGCAGCATTGGACCGGCGGCCGTCCAGCACCAGGCCCAGCGCGGCGCTCTGCCCACGCGCGAGGCGCTGATCGAAATCCTCCTGGATGACGAGCGCCGCCAGCACCTTCTGCTCGTCGATCGCCTCTTCCATCGCCGCCATGGAGGGCAGCACGATGACGTCCCGAAAGCGCGGACTGCCCTCGATGCGCTGGAGCAATTCCTGCGCATGGGCGCCGCCGGAACGATCGACGAGGCCGATGTCGACATTCTTGACGTCCAGCGTGGTGGCGAAGGTGAAGATCAGCAACTGAATCAGCGGCGGCAGCACAAGCACGATGCGCGACTTGGGATCGCGCAGCAGCGCCCAGATCTCCTTGACGATCATCGCGCGCAGGCGGGTGAACCGGGCGGCCATCAGTCAAGGCTCCGCCGCGTGGCGCGGAAGCACAGGATGAAGAACAGGAGGCCAAAGCCCAGCATGATCAGGATGTTGGGCAGGATGATCGCCCAGATGTCCCCGGCCATGAACACGGTTTGCAGCGCGGGAATGAGGTAGCGCGCCGGCACGGCATAGGTCAGCGCCTGGATCGGCCAGGGCATCGACCCGATCTCGAAGATGAAGCCGGAGAGCAGGAAGGTCGGCAGGAAGGAGGCGAGCAACGCCACCTGACTGGCCACGAACTGGTTGCGCGTCGTCGCCGAGATGAACAGCCCCAGCCCCAGCGCCGGCAGCAGAAAGGCGGCAGCGATGGCGAACAGGGCGAAGATCGACCCGTGGAAGGGCAGCCCGAAGGTGGTCACGGCGATCACCGTGCACAGCGCCATGGAGACCATGCCGAGCAGGAAATAGGGCAGCACCTTGGAGAGAATGAACTCGGTCATCCGCATCGGCGTGGCCAGCAGCGCCTCCATGGTGCCGCGCTCCCATTCACGCGCGACGACCAGCGCGGTCAACAGCGTCCCGATCATCGTCATCACGATGGCGATGGCGCCGGGCACGAGGAAATAGCGGCTCTGCAGGCCCGGATTGAACCACATGCGCTGGGAGACATCGATGGGCGGCGCAGCCCGGCGCCCGAGGCGCATCCCCTGCTCGTCGGCCATCCATGTCTGGCGCACCCCCTCGGCATAGCTGGCGACGAAGTTCGCCTGATTGGGCTGAGTGCCATCGGTGACAATCTGGATCGGCTGCGGTGTTCCCTGGGCCATGGCCCGGCCGAAATCGGGCGGAATGACGACGAAGCCGCGAATCGCCCCCTGCTGCATCAGCGCGCGGGCGGGCAGCACGGCATTGAGCGGGGTGACCTGGAAATAGGGCGAATGGGCATAGGCCTGCGCCAGCCGCGCGGCCGGCGCGCTGTCATCCTGCACCACCAGCGCGATCTTGGTGTCGCGCGGATCGAGAGAAATCGCATAGCCAAAGAGGAAGAGCAGCAGCAGCGGCATCGCAAAGGCGATGAGGAAGGTCGAAGGGTCGCGCCGGATTTGGGCATATTCCTTGACGATCAGCGCCAGCAGCCGGCGGTGCGAAGAGCCTGCCATGGCGCCGGCACTCGCCTCCACCTGCGCCAGCGTCGGGTCGGGATCGGTCCCACTCATGCCGCGGCCTCCGCGTCCCTGTCGGCGTCGGACGCCTCAATGAGGGCGATGAACGCGTCCTCCATCGTGGGATCATCCTTGCCGGTCAGTTCGCCAGCTTTCGCCTTGAGCGAGTCGGGCGGGCCGCTGGCGATCTGCCGCGCGCGATAGATGAGCGTCACATCGTCGCAATATTCGGCCTCGTCCATGAAATGGGTGGTGACCAGTACCGTGACGCCGCGCCGGACGAGTCCGTTGATATGCGTCCAGAACTCGCGGCGCATCACCGGATCGACACCGGATGTCGGCTCATCGAGGAACAGCACCGGCGGCTCGTGCATCACCGCGCAGGCCAGAGCGAGGCGCTGCTTGAAGCCGAGCGGCAGCGTCCCGGCATTGCGCTTGAGGTTGCCGCCGAGCTCGAAAATGTCCGTCACACGCTCGATCGCCGCGCGCGCCTGTGCGCCAGCCAGATCATAAGCCCCGGCGAAGAAATCGAGATTCTGGGCGACCGACAGATCGCCATAGAGCGAGAATTTCTGCGCCATATAGCCCAGCGATCCGCGGGCCTGTGCGGCGGCCCGGCGCAAATCGTGCCCGGCCACCGATCCGCTGCCCTCACTCGGCGTGAGCAGGCCACACAGCATCTTGAACGTGGTCGATTTGCCAGCACCATTTGGCCCCAGCAGGCCGAAAATCCGGCCACGCGGAACCGTGAAGCTCACATCACGCGCCGCCGTGAAGTCGCCGAATCTTTTGGTCAGCCCCCTGGCTTCGATGGCGGGTGCGTCGCTGGCGGGAATGTCGCGATAGGCCGCCGCCAGCGCGCTGGTCCCCTCCGGCCCGCCCCCCAGCCGCTCGATGAACCCGTCCTCGAAGCGCGCGGGCGCCCGAGACACCTGCGTTTCCGGCCCCATATCGAGCGCATCGGCATCCGGCACCGGATGGCCCTCGCCGATGAGCAGGCGGATCGCGCGGCCCTGCAAGGTGCCGTCGATCACGTCCGGCCGGTCGAGCGCGCGGGTGAGCGCCTGCCGCCGGCGCTCGGCAAAGCCGGTGACCCGGATCACGCGGTCGCTGATCGCATCGGTCAGCGTGGCCGGCGGACCCGTGAACAGCGTCCGCCCCTCGCTCAGCAGATACACCGTGTCGCACATCTCGGCTTCATCGAGATAGGCGGTGGACCAGAGCACGCCGATGCCCTCCTTGGTAAGCTCGGCAACCATGGCCCACAGCTCGCGGCGGCTGATCGGATCGACGCCCACGCCCGGCTCGTCGAGCAACAACAATGGCGGCGTGCTCACCAGCGCGCAAGCCAGACCCAGCTTCTGCTTCATGCCGCCCGAGAGCTTGCCGGCCGGGCGCGCCTGAAAGCGGGCAAGGTCGGTGAATTCGAGGAGGCGCTTAAAGACGCTCTCCTGCGCATCGCGCGGCAGACCCCGCATCTCGGCATAAAGAACGAGATTCTCGCGCACGGTCAGGTCTTCATAGAGGCCGAAGCGCTGCGGCATGTAGCCGATCGAATCAAGGCGGTCGGCAGGCGGCGCGCCGAGAATGGAAACGGTGCCCTCGTCCGCCCGCATCAGCCCGGCCAGCACGCGAATCAACGTTGTCTTGCCGGCGCCATCCGGCCCCACCAGCCCGGTGACCTTGCCCGGCACCACAACCAGATCGACCCCGCCGAGCGCGCGTGTATCGCCGAACGCTTTCACGATCCCCATCGCCGTCGCGACCGGCTGGCCATCGCCAGCAACAGGCGCGAGGTCACTCATATCGGCCTACCGCCGTTATTCCGTCGCGATGGCGACGTCCCGCGCATGGTCAGCGCTTCGCTACAGGAGCGGCATCGGCGATGGAGACGCTCACCGGCTGGCCCTGCCGCAGCTTGCCGTCCGGATGATCCACGACGATCCGCAAGCGATAGACCAAGTCGGTGCGCAGGTCGCTCGTCTCCACCGTCTTGGGGGTGAATTCCGCGCGCGGCGAAATATAGCCGATGATGCCGGAATAGGATTTGGGATTGCCGTCCGCCGTGATCGTGACCGTCATGCCCGGCGCTATCCGGCTGAGCTGGTTCTCCGCGACATAGGCCCGCACGCGCACCGGGCGATCGATGGCCAGCGTGAAGACGGTTTCGCCCGGCGCCACGATCGCGCCGGGTTCGCGCGCGCGCGTGACCACCACGCCATCCACGCTGGCGAGCAGGTGCGCGTCGTCGAGATCGGTGCCGACGCCCTTTCGCGCGGCCTCGGCCGCCTGCAGCGCCGCGCGCGCCGCCTCGATATCTTCACGCCGCGCGCCGGTGCGCACCAGGGTCAGCGCCGCCTGCGCTTCAGCGAGCTGGGCATTAGCGCGATCGCGCATGGCGACGGTCGATTCCCACACATCGCGGCTGATTGCGCCCGGGGCGACCAGCGGCTGCCGGCGTTCATAGTCGCGCTGGGCATCGCGCGCCGCCGCCTGCGCTGCCGCAAAGCGAGCCTGCGCCTGAGCGACATCTTCCGGCCGACTGCCGCGCTGGAGCTTGAGCAGTTCCGCGCGAGCCTGCGCCACGCGCGCATCGGACTGGGCGACGGCGCTATCGATGGAGGCCCGGTCCAGCTCGGCCAGCAGCATGCCCTGCTTGACCCGCTGGCCTTCCTCGACCGGGATCTGCGCGATCCGTCCGCCGACCCGGAAGCCGAGATCCACTTCCCGAATGTCGACATTGCCATAGAGCGTCAGAGGCCCGTCATCCCGCCCCAGCAGCCCGAAGCCGCGCGTGCTCACGGCAGCGATCAGCAGGACGGTGACGATGATGAGCACGATCAGGCGCTGGCGGGTCATGGCGTCATTCCTCGGTGAGCAGGGTTTCGGCGGACTTGAGCAGGCTGGCGACCAGCGCCTCGCCCGTGGCGGAATCGAGATCGGGCACTTGCATGGTCCGCACCACGCAGGCGCGGCCGAGGCGCAAAATCAGCGCCATGCCCATGATATGGAGGATCAGCGGGCGGCGCTCCGCTTCCGCGAGCGAGGGCCGTGCGACCGCGGAGAGAAGAATCGCGGTCTCCACCAGCGGCCCTATCAATCCATCGTAGAGGCGCGTGAAGGCCTCGGTCGGGTGCTGCTGCTCGCGGGCCACGAACTGCGCAAAGGTCGCCGAGCGCGACGAGAGCAGGAAGCGCGCCAGCGTCTCCAGCAGCGCCAGCATCTGTGTGCGGGCCTGCGCGGGCGTCTGCGGTGGCTGCTTCTCGATGATGGCGATCAGCGGCGCGTAGATACTCCCCACGACGGAGGCGATATGGTCGGCGCAGGCGAGGTAGAGCCCTTCCTTGGAGCCGAAGTGATAGGTGATCGAGGACATCGCCGTCCCGCTGGCGCGGGCAATTTCGCGCGTGCTTGCCCCATCGAAGCCGAAGCGGCCGAATTGCTCAAGAGCTGCCTCGATAATCTGCAACGGAAGATCGCTTCTTGCAGGGCTTTCCGTGTCCACGGATGCGGCCCCGATATCCGTCGCGAGCGCTTTCTTGCGCGTGCGGGTTACGGCCTCATGCATTTTTCTTTGCCCGTCATGGCGTGGCGGACGTGCTGGTGGCACGTCCCTGAACCGCTCGATCTCGACATCCTTCGTCGAGTGGCGTTCAACGATGACCAGCACAATGACGATGGAGACCGCATGAAGGATATTTGTTCGATCGAACGAACAATGTCAAATGGTGAGAGTAACCATCCGGAAGGCTAGGTTGAACCGCTGTGACGCCCTAGCGATCCGTAGGAGCCTCCTCCTCGCGCCCCTCGACAGGTTGATCCAGCGTGGCCTTTGAATCCGGCGCATCCGTCTTGGCACGGGCCTGCCCCTTGCGGCGGCGCAGATTGGCCCGCAGCGCTTCGGCGAGCCGGCGTTGGCGGTCGGAGGGCGGGGTACTCATGTTCCTGCTTTACGAATCCGGCTTTTACGCTGCAAGTCGCCTTGACAAGGCTAGACGGTAAGGCCATAGGCGCGGCCTTGCTGACGCGGGGTCCCCCTGCGAACGGCAGTGCTGCCGTAGCTCAGTGGTAGAGCGCATCCTTGGTAAGGCTGAGGTCGCGAGTTCAATCCTCGCCGGCAGCACCATTTTCCCCATTTGCTGTGAAGAACCCAGAGCCAGCCCGTGAAGGGTGGTTGCGGGCCACGAGAAATCATCGACTTACGGTGTATGAGTGGCGCTGCAGACACACCTCACCCCGGTGAGTAAACGTGTAATCGACGTTTATTTGCCCCCTCCCCATCGCTCCCTACCTTTCAAGCACGGTTCAAAACATCTGAAAGGTATCCGTCATGAAGTCATCACTGCTTTACACCGCTGCGTTGCTGCTGAGCGGCGGCATTGCTGTGCCAGCCATGGCGCAGGACACCACAGCGCCGGCCACTGCACAGCCGGCGGCCCCCGCGTCGCCCGCCTCGCCCGCAGCGCCGGCTTCTCCTGCCACGCCGGCCGCACCGGCTACGGCAGCGGCTCCCACGAGCTTTACGGACGCGGAGCTGGTCGGCTTTGCCAAGGCCGCTATCCAAGCGGACAAGATCCAGAAGGACGCAACGGTCGCTGCGGACGCCAAGCAGGAGCAGATGCTCGCCGCCGTGCAGTCCAATGGCCTGACGCCGGCGCGCTACAACGAGATTGCCCAGGCGACCCGGACCAATCCGGATCTCGTGAAGAAGATCCAGGAACTGGCCTCGGCCGACATGGCGACCCAGCAGCCGGCCACCGCGAATCCCTAAGACACGGCGGGCGCAACGCTGAAACGAATTGGGCGGCTCCCTCCGGAGCCGCCCATTTTCATGCCCGGTTGTCCTGCCCCTTCATCCGCAATCGCCACGCATGAAGCAGGGGCTCGGTATAGCCGTTCGGTTGCGCGACGCCCTCGAAGACCAAGGCCCGTGCGGCTTGCAGGGCGAGGCTCTCCGGATGGCCTGCCATCGGTCGATAGAGCGGATCGCCGACATTCTGGGCGTCGACCTTGGCCGCCATCTTCTCGAAGGCCGCATCGACCTGCGCTGGCGTACACACGCCATGGAGCAGCCAATTGGCGATATGCTGGGAGGAAATGCGCAGCGTCGCGCGATCTTCCATCAGGCCGATGTCGTTGATGTCCGGCACCTTCGAACAGCCAACCCCCTGATCGATCCAGCGGACGACATAGCCAAGAATCCCCTGCGCATTATTCTCCAGCTCCTCGACGATCTCCTGCTCGGACCAGTTGGTGCCGGGCGAGAGTGGCACGGTGAGCAGGTCCGAAAGCGGCGCCACCGGCTCGTGTCCGCGCTCCTGCTGGCGCGCCGCGACATCGACGGTGTGATAATGCGTCGCGTGCAGCGTCGCCGCCGTCGGGGAGGGCACCCAGGCCGTGTTCGCCCCGCTCATGGGATGCGCGATCTTCTGCTCAAGCATGTCGGCCATCCGGTCCGGCGCCGCCCACATGCCCTTGCCGATCTGCGCCCGGCCGGAGAACCCACAGGCCAGACCGATCTGCACGTTGCGATCCTCATAGGCCTTGATCCAGGCGGCGCTCTTCATGTCGCCTTTGCGGATCATCGCCCCGGCCCGCATCGATGTGTGAATCTCATCGCCAGTCCGGTCGAGGAAGCCGGTGTTGATGAACACCACCCGATCCTTGACCGCCGAGATGCAGGCCATGAGGTTGGCGGACGTCCTCCGCTCCTCGTCCATCACGCCGACCTTGATCGTGTGCCGGTCCATGCCCAGCAAATCCTCGATCGCATCGAACAGATCGTTGGTGAAGGCGCATTCCTCCGGCCCGTGCATCTTGGGCTTCACGATGTAGACGCTGCCGCCGAGACTGTTGCGCACCGGGCCGGCGCCCTTGAGATCGTGCAGGGCGATCAGGCTGGTGACTATGCCATCGAGAATGCCTTCGGGCGCCTCGGCACCATCGGGCAGCACAATCGCTGGCGTGGTCATCAGATGGCCGACATTGCGGACGAGCAGGAGGCTGCGTCCCTTGAGCGACCATTCCGACCCGTCGCGATCCTTGAAAACCCGGTCCTGGTTGAGCCTGCGCGTCTGCGTTTTGCCGCCTTTCTCGAACGTCGCAGAGAGGTCACCCTGCATCAGCCCAAGCCAGTTGGCATAGGCCGCCACCTTGTCCTCCGCATCCACCGCCGCGACCGAATCCTCCAGATCGACAATGGTCGAGAGCGCTGATTCGATCACTACGTCAGCGATGCCCGAGGGATCATCCTTGCCGATGGGGTGATTGCGATCGAACACCACCTCGATATGCAGGCCGTTCTTGCGGAACAGGCGGCCCTTGGGCGTCTGGCCGACATATTGGGTGCCATCCGCGATCGCGAAGCCCTTGGCGGGATCGCCCATGTCCGCCCAGCTTCCGGACACCAGCGGCACAGCCTGGTCGAGAAAGGCCTTGGCCCAGGCGATGACCTGCGCGCCGCGCTCGGGATCGTATCCGCCCGGCCTGGCCGTTCCCGGCAAGGCATCCGTGCCGTAGAGCGCATCGTACAGGCTACCCCAGCGCGCATTGGCCGCGTTGAGCAGGAAGCGGGCGTTGAGCACCGGCACCACCAATTGCGGACCGGCCAGCGTTGCGAGCTCGGCATCGACCTTTTGCGGATCGATGGTGAAGGGCGCCGGCTCTGGAACGAGATAACCAATCTCGCGCAGGAACGCCTCATAGGACGGCTGATCGATCGGTTGGCCGGCCCGCGCCTCATGCCAGGCATCGATCTGCGCCTGAAGATCGTCGCGCTTCGCCAGCAACGCCCGATTGCGCGGTGCAAAATCGGCGAAGATCGCCGCCGTCCCGGCCCAAAAGGCTTGCGCAGTCAGCCCCGTACCCGGCAGCGCGCGCTGCTCGATGAAATCGGCCAGTTCCTGCGCCACCGAGAGCCCGGCGCGGTCCACCTTGTTCGTCATGCCTTGCATCCCCGCCGTTCAGCCCTGCGCCTTGAGGCCGGCCGCTGCCAGCCCGGCCAGCGCGGCCGCTTCGTCATTGTCCGACGTGTCGCCGGTCACCCCGACCGCGCCGATCGCCACGCCCTCATCGTCGACGATGATGACGCCACCGGCGGCCGGGATCACCGCATGCGGCGCGGAGGCCGCAAAAGCGCCGATGAACCAGGGCCGCTCCTGCGCCATATCCCCCAGCTTGCGCGACGAAACGCCCATGGCGAGCGCCCCGGCCGCCTTGCCCGTCGCCACCTGCGCGCGCGCGAAAGAAGCGCCATCGCCACGCTGAAAGGCGATCAAATGCCCGCCGGCATCCACGACGGCGGCGCTCAGCGGCTTGAACCCTGCGGCCTGCCCTTTCTCGAAGACACCCTCGATGACCGCATTGGCCTGTTGCAAACTGATCCGGCTCATAAATCTGTTCCTTCCGCTCACGTGCGATCATCGGGATTTGGCTGTGCGTGGACATAGCCGGCCCGTTCAGTCGAGACCAGCGAAGTCCGCGTCGAATCAGCCGCGAAGCGCAACGCCTTGCTGGCGACAGGACATCCGTCACAGCAACTGCCGAAATGCCAACGCCCCGGTCACAAAGCGGTTCAGCATCGTGCCAAAACGCATTAAGGGGCGGCCCACACTCCGCACTCGCGATGAATTACGAGGGACGTCATGACCGATACCAAGCTGATCGCCACCATCGATGCCGCGTGGGAGGACCGCGCCAATATCGGCCTGTCCACCACTGGTGACGTCCGTGCGGCGGTGGAGAAGGCGCTGGCGCTGCTGGACAGCGGCGAGGCGCGCGTTGCCGAGGCTACCGGGAATGGCTGGCAGGTCAATCAATGGCTCAAGAAGGCCGTGCTGCTCTCCTTCCGCCTTAACGACAATGCGTTGATCGACAATGGTCCCGGCGCCGGCCACTGGTGGGACAAGGTGCCGTCCAAGTTCGCCAACTGGGGCGAGGCGGATTTCCGCGCCGCGGGCTTCCGCGCTGTGCCGGGTTCCATCGTCCGCGCTGGCAGCTATGTCGGCAAAAACGTCATCCTGATGCCCAGCTTCACCAATATCGGCGCGTTCGTGGGTGACGGCACGATGGTCGACACCTGGGTGACGGTGGGCAGTTGCGCGCAGATCGGCAAGAACGTCCACCTCTCCGGCGGCGTCGGCATTGGCGGCGTGCTGGAGCCGCTGCAGGCCGACCCGGTCATCATCGAGGATGACTGCTTCATCGGCGCGCGCTCGGAAGTCGTCGAGGGCGTGCGCATCGGCCAGGGCTCGGTGCTGTCGATGGGCGTGTTCATCGGCCAGTCGACCAAGATCGTCGATCGCGCCACCGGCAAGGTCTATATGGGCGAGGTGCCGCCCTATTCGGTGGTTGTGCCCGGCTCGCTCCCCGGCAAGCCGCTGCCGGACGGCACGCCCGGCCCAAGCCTCTATTGCGCCGTCATCGTCAAGACCGTCGACGCACAGACCCGCTCCAAGACGGGCATCAACGACCTGCTGCGCGACTGATCCGGAAAGGGGGCGGGGCCAGACCTCGCCCCGCTTTTCAACATTTTCACGCGGCTTTGAGCTGGCGCAGATCCCGTCCGCTTGGCTCCTGGAACACCCGCAGATCGAAGGAGTCCAGCACGGCCAGCATATGGTCGAAGATGTCGGCCTGGATCGCCTCATAGGCCGCCCAAGCCGTGGTGGTGGTGAAGCAGTAGATTTCCAGCGGAATGCCCTGCGGCGTCGGGTCCAGTTGCCGCACCAGCAGCGTCATCTCCTTCGAGATGCGCCCATTGGCCCGCAGATAGGCGGCCATATAGGCCCGGAATGTCCCGAAATTGGTGACGCGCCGGCTGTTCACCGGATCAAGGCCGTCATGGGCGATGCGGCTGTTCCATCGCTCCAGCTCCGCCTGCTTCTCCGCCAGATAGTCGCCCAGCAGCGCAAAGCGGCGCAGGCTCTGCTCTTCCTGATCGGACAGAAACCGCACGCTGGTCTGGTCGATCATCAGCGAGCGCTTGATCCGCCGCCCGCCGGATTCGGACATGCCGCGCCAGTTCTTGAAGCTCTCCTCGATCAGCCGGTGAGTCGGGATGGTGGTGATCGTCTTGTCCCAGTTCTGCACCTTCACCGTGTGCAGCGCGATGTCGATCACGTCGCCATCAGCATTGAGCTGCGGCATCTCGATCCAGTCACCCACGCGCAGCATGTCGTTGGAGGTCAGCTGGACGGAGGCCACCAGCGACAGGATCGTATCCTTGAACACCAGCATGATGACCGCCGCCATGGCGCCAAGGCCGGACAGCAGCAGCAGCGGCGACTTGTCCATCAGCTGGGCGATCATCAGGATCGCCGCCGCCGCGAACAGCACGATCTTGAGAACCTGGATATAGCCCTTGATCGGCCGGTTCACGGCGTGCGGCCGCCGCTGATAGAGATCGTTGACGAAGGTCAGTGCATGGCTGAGCGCCAGCACGATGGTGAGGATCACGAACGCGCCCGCCACATTCTGCACCACCGTCACCAGCGACGGCGGCAGATGCGGTACGGCCGCGATCCCGCGTGAGACGACCATAGCCGGGACGATATTGGTCAGCCGGGCCACCGCGCGGCCGAGCGCGGGCGTATCGTGCGGCAGGACGCGCAGCGCCATGCGCAGCAGGATCGACTTGAAGATGAAGTTCGCGAGCGCCGCGACCGCAATCAGGATCGCCAGCCCGGCGAGGCTTTCAGCCCAGGCCGGCAGACCGGCGAACCACCGATCAAAAAGGGGAATCGAAAAGGAAGGGTCGGTTGCCGTGGGAATAGAATCAATCATGACAAAGGGCGCGGCCGCGAGCGGGCCGGCGATAAGCTCCTGTTTTATCTCAAATTGGGCGGCCAACCTGCCTGCCTTTAGGCATGAAGTCAAACCAGCGGCCGGATTGTGCGGGCCGCTGGCTGGGCCAGACGATCTAGACCGGCGTTGAAATCTTCATGAGGACGAGGCCCGAAACGATCAGCGCAGCAGCGGTCAGCCGCAGCACTGTAAGCGCCTCCCCAAAAAACGCGATGCCGACAGCGAATGCGCCGAGCGCGCCGATGCCCGTCCAGATCGTATAGGCCGTGCCGAGTGGCAAAACCTTCAGCGACCAGGCCAGGCAGGCAAAGCTGAGCAGCATCGCCGCGATCATGACGAGGGTGGGCCATAGCCGGGTGAAGCCATCCGACTGCTTCATGGCCGTTGCCCAGACGACCTCGAACAAACCCGCGATAAAAAGCGCAATCCACGCCATGACAGCCTCCTGAAAGCGCCGGGCCGTCCCGGTCTTGACGTCAGAGGCGGGAACGTGGTCGCCGCAAGGAAAATTTAGGCGCCACACCGCGTGCGATCAAGGGCACTTAGGCCCTAAGTCGATCAAGCCCTCAGCCGCCGCCGAGCAGGCGCTGGCGGAGGCGTTCCATGCCGATGGCGTCAATGGCGGCTGCCCGGTCGGGCGCCTTGAGCACCTCGGCCAGATAGCCAAGCGTCTGCGCGGCAAGATCGAACTGCTGCAAGGCGGTCGCCCGGCTCGTGATATCCACCGTTTCGACCAGTTGCGTGCCGAGGTCTTCGATCAGATGCCGCAGCACATCCAGTTCCTCGGCGATTCGCCGATCCAGCTCCGCAGTCGGGGCCGAGGCGCGGGGCGCCGTCCCAGCCGCAGCGGGCCGTGATGACGGCAGAGGCGCATCGGCGCGGGGCAGCCCGATCTGACTTGCGGCAGCGATCCAATTGCCCTCCCGCCAGCCGGACACCGAAATCGTGCCCTCAAAGCGCACGCCGCAGCGATTCTTGTCCACCCAGATGACCGTGGCGCCCATCTCCAGCTGCAAGCGCCGCAAGACGAGGCCCGCGCCGACCGGCGGCAGCGCGGCGCCTTCCAGCAACGCGCCGTGCTCGGAGAGATTGCGGATGCGCACCGGAGCGGCGATCCCCTCCGCCTCAATAGTCGCGGACAGGAGCAGATTCGTGCGGGAAGGCCGAGCGGCCGCTGGGTTGGACTGGTCTGCCGGCATCGGCACAATCGGCTTCCTATCCAAAAAACATTTTCTAGATCCGTCGCTCGGCCCGGCGTCCGTCCGACCTCCCGGACGTCTGCGGGGCTGAGGAAATCTCCCCGCAAATAGCAGGCTCGCTTGCCGGCGCAAATCCCATCCGTCGACTCGCGCTCCTCGCCGAGTCCCGAAATGCGCCGAACGGGCCGCGTTGCAATTGATTAGCGCCGGCGCCGGCACGTGCCTATATCGACGCTATGGCACCACCCAGAAAGCCCACCCGTCCCCAGCCCGCCGGCCTGCCGACGCGCGAACAGATCCTCGATTTCATCAGCAATGCCGATCAGCCGGCAGGCAAGCGCGAGATCGCCAAGGCCTTTGGCCTGCGCGGCAACGAGAAGATCGCGCTCAAGGCCCTGCTGCGCGACATGGCCGATGAAGGCCTGCTCGAAACCGGCAAGGCGCGGGCCTTCAACCTGATGGGCGGCGTCCCCAAGGTCACCGTGCTGCGCGTGGTCGAGTCCGATGGCGGTCAGGTCATCGCCGTACCGGAGCGCTGGGAAGCCGAGGGCCACCCTATTCCCAAGCTGCGCGTCATCGAGCGCGGCAAGCGCGGCGCGCTGGGCATTGGCGACCGGATCCTGGCGCGCACCGAGCAGGCCGGTCATGGCTGGGTCGCCCATCCCATGAAGAAGCTGGCCGGCGCGACCGAGCAAATGCTCGGTGTGGTGGCCAAGGACGAGCGCGGCAAGCTGATCCTGCGTCCCGTCGACAAGCGCATCCGCTATGAGACGCCGATCAGCGACCAAGGCGATGCGCAGCCGGGCGATCTCGTGCTGGCCGAGAAGAGTGGCCGCCCCCCGCGCATCACTGCGCGGGTGACCGACGTGCTTGGCGACCCCTTCCAGCCGCGTAGCTTCAGCCTGATCGCCATTCACAAATATGGCATTCCCGACGTGTTTCCCGAGGAGGCCGAGGCCGAAGCGGCGAAGGTCCACGACCTGCCCCTCCACGCCGATGCGCGCGAGGACCTGCGCGCTCTGCCCATCGTGGCGATCGATCCGGTCGATGCCCGCGATTTCGATGATGCCGTGTGGGCCGCGCCGGACGATGATCCGGCCAATGAAGGCGGCTTCAAGGCCATCGTTGCCATTGCAGACGTCGCTTATTATGTGCGGCCCGGCTCGGCGCTGGATCGCTCCGCCCGCAAGCGCGGCAACAGCGTCTATTTCCCCGACCGTGTCGTGCCGATGCTGCCGCACGCGCTCTCGTCGGACATGTGCTCGCTCAAGGCGGACGAGGATCGCGCCGTACTGGCCTGTCATCTCGTCATCGGACCGGGCGGTGCGCTCAAATCCTGGCGCTTCACCCGCGCGATCATCCGTGTCGCCGCCAACATTCCCTATGAGATGGCACAAGCCGCCGTGGACCGCGTGGAAGGCAAGCCCGAGCGGACCTTTTCCGACACCCGGCTCGACATCGGGCTAATCGACCGCCTCAAGGGAGATGGGCTGATTGACGACGCACTGGTGCCGCTCTGGGCATGCTGGCGCGCGCTGGCCAAGGCGCGCGATGCCCGTGGTCCGCTCGATCTCGACCTGCCCGAGCGCCGGGTCGTGCTCGACGAGGAAGGCCGCATCGTCAGCATCGCCATCCGCGAACGGCTGGATGCGCACCGGCTGATCGAGGATTTCATGGTCACCGCCAATGTCGCTGCCGCCAAGGCGCTGGAAGCCAAGAAGGCGCCGGTCATGTACCGCGTCCATGAGCCGCCCAGCCGGGAGAAGCTGACGACGCTTAAGGAGTATCTTGAAACCTACGGCATCAGCCTGGCGCTCGGGCAGGTGATCACCACCAAGACCTTCAACCGGCTGATCGAGCAGATTCCGGATGATGCCGCCGCGCGGCCGCAGATCATGGAGCAGATCCTGCGCAGCCAGACGCAGGCCTATTACGGCCCGCGCAATCTCGGCCATTTCGGCCTGTCGCTCGGCTCCTATGCGCACTTCACCTCACCGATCCGGCGCTATTCGGACCTTTTGGTGCATCGCTCGCTGGTCGGCGCCTATGGGCTGGAAATGCCCGCCCCGGCGGACAAGTCGCTCCCGCGCGACACGCGGCTCTCTTCGGAAGACGTGGCCGATCTCGCACCCATCGGCGAGCGGATCAGCCAATATGAGCGTCGGGCGATGGAAGCGGAACGCGAAACGGTCGACCGCTATGTCGCCGCGTTTCTGGCGCAGCATGTCGGCGAAATCATGGCCTGCCGCATCACCGGCGTGCAGAGCTTCGGCTTCTTTGCCACCGTCGTCGAGCTGGGCGGCGATGGACTCGTGCCCGTCTCAACGCTCGGTGGCGAATATTTTCGCTATGACGAGGTGCATCAGGCGCTGATCGGCGAGGATAGCGGCGACCGCTATGCCATGGGCGACCGCATCGACCTGCGCATCGCCGAATCCGACCCGGTGAGCGGCGCGCTGCGCTTCGAGATTCCGCACGGCGCCAGCCACATGCCCGAACGCAAGGACCGTCGCCGTCCCGGCAGTGCGCCCGTCCGCCGCACCGGACGCCCGCCGAACATCCGGCACACCGCGCGCCGCAAGGGGCCGGTCAAACGCCGCTGATCGCGCGGGACATTGGATAAAGGGGCGCTCCATCTAGGCGCGCCCCGTCGTTCATTCCTGCGCTGTCAGGTCAAAAGGCGTAGAACAACGAAAACTGCAGCACAGGGTAAACCTTGTACTTGTTGACCTCGTCGTCGACGTCCGCCTGTTCCTTGAGCAACTGCTCCTGGAAAGCCGCGTTGGTGGCGAGGCTGCCGGTGGCGCGTAGCGCATCCACGCGCGGCGTGCCTTGGAACATGGCGCCGGCGTCCACGCCGAACTTGATGCCGCGCGTCAGGCCACCCGCATAACCCACGGTCAGCAGCGGGGCGAAGTCCTTGGCGCGAATCGTGCCGGAGAGCGTGCCGATCTCGCTCGGGATATAAGTAACATCGCCGATGGTGACAGGCTCGGTCGGCGTCGCCGTAGCGCTGACCCGGTTCTTGGCGATGCGGAAACCACCGGAAAGCCGGAACCCGCCGCCGAACGGATAGACGTCCGCGACGGCGCCATAGGATTCGAGCTTCAGCTTGCCCTCATAGGTCAGGTCGTTGACGTCGATGTCGTGGCTGAAATCGAAGAAGGACGCGCTGGCTCGTACGCCAAACGTCTCATTGATCCTCATCCCCACTTCCGGCCCGGCGCCGAGCGTGCCGGCGGTGACGCCAACCGAGTAGCGCGCATCTTCTGCGAAGGCGGGCGACACCGCCAGAAGCGTGGCGGTGCTCAGTGCGAGACAGGTCTTCATCTTGATAGGCATTTTGCTTTCCCCCAAATGTCATGAGGGCGCGCTCATGCCCGAGCCGGGTACAGGCGTCATATCCTGTCAGGGATATACGCTGCGGAAGCGATCGCTGTGTTTCGGCGGCCGATTATTCGTGCTGCCGGCCGAAGTCAGGCGCGGCGTCGTCCTGCCCTTGCTCGATGATCGAGCGACGGATCGCCCGCGTCTTGCTGAAATGCTCGAACAGCGCGTCGCCATCGCCCCAGCGAATGGCCCGTTGCAGTTGCGAGAGATCCTCCGAGAAGCGCTGAAGCATCTCCAGCACCGCGTCCTTGTTGGTGAGGAAGACATCGCGCCACATGGTGGGATCGGACGCGGCGATGCGGGTGAAGTCGCGAAAGCCGCCGGCCGAATATTTGATGACTTCGCTGCGCGTCACGCTCTCCAGATCATTGGCCGTGCCGACGATCGTATAGGCGATGAGGTGCGGCAAATGGCTTGTGACGGCCAGCACCAGATCATGATGCGCGGCATCCATGATCTCGACATTGGCGCCCAGTCGCTGCCACAGCGCCTCGACCCGCGTGACCGCGACCGGATCGGTCCCGGCCGGCGGCGTCAGGATACACCAGCGGTTGCGGAACAGCGTCGCAAAGCCTGCCTCCGGGCCGCTATTCTCCGTGCCGGCAACCGGATGTGCCGGCACCAGCGTCACATCGGGCAGGACCCTGTGGATTTCGGCGATGATGCTGGCTTGGGAGGAGGCCACCTCCGAGAGGATGACATCGGCTGCCAGATCGTCGCGGATCGCCTCGGCAACCGGCGCCATCGCACCCGGCGGCACGCACAGCACCACCAGATCGGCATCGATCACCGCCGCGCCGGGCGTGTCCGTCACATCATCGCATAGGTCGATCCGCCGCGCGGTCTCTCGCACGTCCGGATTGGCATCATGCCCGACCACCCGCACGGTCGGCGCATAGGCCCGCAGGGCGCGCGCCAGCGACGAGCCGATCAGGCCCAGCCCGATGATGGCAACGCGCGAAAAGGGCAGCATCAGGCGCCGACGATCCGACGGAGTGCAGCGACGAGCCCCTTCATGTCTTCCGGCGTGCCGATGGTGATGCGCAGGGCATTGGGAAGATCCTGCCCCGGCAGCCAGCGCACAATGTAGCCCGCATCCATCAGGCTCTTATAGGCCGTCTCGGCGCTCGTCTCGCCCTCGAACAGTACGAGGCTGAAATTGGCCTTGGACGGCACGGCGCGCAGCCCCTTGTTGCCGAGCGCCCCGATCTCCGTCTCGAACCAGGCGCGCCATTCGCTGTTGTGCGCGCGGCTCTTCTCCACAAAGTCCTGCGCCTCCAGCGCCGCGACCGCTGCGCGGGACGAGGCGATCGGGAAGGAGAAGGGCTGGCGAATACGGTGCATCGCGTCGATCACCGCCGCGCTGGCATAGCCCCAGCCGACCCGGCCGGCAGCAAGGCCGAAGATCTTGGAGAAGGTGCGCGTGACCAGCACATTGGGCGCGGTGCGGGCCAGTTCCAGCCCGCCATCGTCATCCTCGGCGTCGAGATATTCGCTGTAGGCCTGATCCAGCACCAGCAGCACATGCGGCGGCAGTCCGGCATGCAGGCGGGCGATCTCCGCGCGGGGCGTGAACGTGCCGGTCGGGTTGTTCGGATTGGCGAGGAACACCAGCCGGGTGCGGTCCGTGACATGGGCGAGGATGGCATCGACATCCGTCGCATAATCCTTGTCCGCGACCTCGACGGGCACCGCGCCGACGCGCCGCGTCGCGATGGGGTAGACCGAGAAGCCATAGCGCATGAAGATGATCTCATCGCCCGCACCAGCGAAGGTGCCGGCGGCCATGTGCAGCACTTCGTCCGACCCCGTGCCATAGATGATCCGGGCCGGATCAAGCCCGTGCCGCTGTGCAATCGCCTCGCGCAGTTCCACCGCAGCGGAGTCGGGATAGCGCTCCAGGCAATCGGCAGCGGAGCGGAATGCCGCGCGCACCGGTTCGGCCGTGCCGAAGGGATTTTCATTGGACGAAAGCTTCACGACCTCGCGGCCGTCATCCGCCTTCGACTTGCCCGGCACATAAGGCGCGATGGCCATAATCCAGTCTTTGGCGACGGGCGCGGCGGGCTTTTGAAGATCGTCTGTCATGGCGTGGCGCTTTAGCCCCGCTGCGCGCAATTGGCAAAGGCCTGTGCGATTCGCCCAAAGCTCCGCGATGATGCGCTCGACAGCCCCGCCCGGCCGGCCCGATTGACAATATCCGCTCTTCGGCTCAAGCGCTGGATCATGTCCATGGAGAGTGCCATCGCTTCCACAGACCAGCGCTTCGGCCTGCGGCGGTCCATCCGGCTGGCAGGGCCGCTCCGGCTCGATAGCGGCGCTAGCCTGACGCCCGTCGAGATCGCTTACGAAACTTATGGCACGCTGAACGCGCAGGGCAGCAATGCCGTGCTGATCTGCCATGCGCTGACCGGCGATCAGTTCGTGGCGTCGGAACATCCGGTGACAGGCAAGCCGGGCTGGTGGACGCGCGCCGTGGGGCCTGGCAAGCCGATCGACCCCGAGCGGCACTTCATCATCTGCGCCAATGTGTTGGGCAGTTGCCTCGGCTCTTCCGGCCCGGCCAGCATCGATCCTGCCACCGGCGCGCCTTTTGAGATGCGCTTTCCCGTCATCACCATCGCCGACATGGTCCGCGCCCAGGCGATGCTGCTCGATCATCTGGGCGTGGCCCAGCTTGCCGCTGTGGTCGGCGGCTCGATGGGCGGGATGCAGGCGCTGGCGTGGCCGACCCTCTATCCCGAGCGCGTGCGCGCCGTGCTGGCGATTGCCACTACCGCCCGTCACAGCGCGCAAAACATCGCCTTTCACGAAGTGGGGCGCCAGGCGATCATGGCCGACCCGCGCTGGCGCGGCGGCGACTATTATGCGAGCGGCGAGCCCCCGGCGGCGGGTCTGGCGGTGGCACGCATGGCCGCTCACATCACCTATCTCTCCGAAGCCGGGCTGACTGAAAAGTTCGGCCGCAAGCTGCAGGCGCGGGAGGCGAAGACCTTCGGCTTCGATGCCGACTTCCAGGTCGAGAGCTATTTGCGTCACCAAGGCATCAGCTTCGTCGAGCGGTTCGACGCCAACAGCTATCTCTATATCACCCGGGCGACGGATTATTTCGATCTGGCGGAAGATCATGGCGGCAGCCTGGCGAGTGCGTTCGCGCGGACGCAGGCGCGCTTCTGCATCATCAGCTTCGATACCGACTGGCTCTACCCGACGACAGAGTCCCGCAACATCGTGCACGCGCTCCATGCCGCCGGTCGGGCCGCGACCTTCGTCGAGCTTTCGAGCCCCTTCGGGCATGACAGCTTCCTGCTGGATGCGCCGGAGATGAATCGTGTTCTCGACGGCTTCCTAAGGGGCGGCGCGTGACCGGGATGCCCCATGACATCACTTTGAGCGACGATCCGGTCCGGTTGGACCGCGCGCGCATTCATGGTTGGCTAGCCTCGAGCTACTGGTCGCCCGGCATCGCCCGCGCGCTGGTGGACCGGGCCATTGACGGATCGCACTGCCTCGGCGCCTATCGCAATGGCACCCAAATCGGCTTCGCCCGCATGATCACCGACCATGCCACCTTTGCCTGGCTGAGCGACGTGTGGGTCGACGAGGCCGCGCGCGGGGCCGGGCTGGCACGCCGCATGGTCCAGTGGTTTCTCGATCATCCTGATTTCCAGGGCATACGGCGTATCGGACTCACCACGCTCGATGCGCATGGCGTCTATGCCCCGCTCGGATTCCGCAGTCCGCGAAGGCCGGACCGCTATATGGAACGGCTCGACCCCGCCTTCGACACGCTGCTGAATGGCGAAGAGACTTCGCCGCATGACTGACGGCCTGCGTCCGGATCTTGCGCTGATCGCCCGCCATGTCACCACGGGCTCTCGGGTGCTGGACGTGGGTTGCGGCGATGGCGCGCTCATGGCGGCGATGCGCGACGGAGCACACGCGGATGTGCGCGGGCTGGAGATCGATCCGGCCAATGTCGCCGCGGCCGTCGGACGCGGTCTGCCGGTCGTCCAGGGTGATGCCGACACCGACCTTGGCTATTATCCCGACAAGAGCTTCGATTTCGCGATCCTCAGTCAGACGCTCCAGACCACGCGGCGGCCTGACAAGGTGATCGAGCAACTGCTGCGCATCGGCAAACAGGCGTTCGTGTCCTTCCCGAATTTCGCGCACTGGCGCGGGCGCCTCTCGCTGATGTGGGGCGGGCGGATGCCGGTGACGCCGCTGTTGCCCGAGCGCTGGTACGACACGCCCAACATCCACCACCTCACCATCGACGATTTTCGGGCGCTGGTGCGTGAGCGCGGCTGGACCATCGATGCCCAATGGTTCCTCAACCATGGCCGAACGACGGGATCGGCCAATGCCAATCTGTTCGCCGAACACGCCGTCTTCCTGCTGCATGCCTGATAGGCGACACACCATCCTTCCGAACCATGCTGCAGTGCAACAACGGGGTGGCCAGATGGCAACAGGCGGTGCATAGGGCGTGCCACGAACAGAACAGCGAAACGACGACATGACTGCTGCGGCCAAGCCCTTTCCTATGAACGAACGTGAATTTGTCGGCCTGATGGCGTCGATCATGGCGCTCAATGCGCTCGCCATCGATGCGATGCTGCCAGCCTTCCCAGCGATTCGCGCGTCCCTGAACGTGGCCGACCCCAATTCCCTGCAATATATGATCACGGCCTATATGCTGGCCAATGCCGTCGGTTCGCTGGTCGCCGGTCCGCTGGCCGACCGGTTCGGGCGCCGGCCGATGCTGCTGCTCAGCATTACCTTCTCGGCGCTCGGCGGCCTCGCCAGCGCGCTGGCGCCAACCTACGAGATGCTGCTCACGATGCGCGCGGTGCACGGCTTCTTTGCCGCGGGCCTGGGCGTGCTCGCCGTGTCCGTGATCCGCGATCGCTACTCGGGCGACACCATGGCGCGGCTGATGAGCGTGATCTTCATCATCTTCATGCTGGTGCCGGTCATCGCTCCCTCCGTGGGTCAACTGGTGCTGACCGTGGCATCCTGGCGCGAGATCTTCCTCGTCCTCGCAGCTTATGCCAGCATCGTGCTGGTGTGGACATGGCGCCGGCTGCCGGAAACGCTGGATGAAGACCAGCGCCAGCGCATTTCCCTGCCGGTCATCGCCCGCAACTGGGCGGCGGTCGTCAAGGATCGTCAGGGCCTGGGCTATATGCTCGGCGCGGGGATCATGATGGGCGGCATGTTCGGCTTCCTGAACAGCGCGCAGCAAATCTTCTTCGACGTGTTCGATGCCGGGGCTTTCTTCCCGCTCGCCTTCGCCTGCGTGGCGGGGTCGATGGCGGTGGCGAACTTTTCGAACAGCCGCATTGTCGAGCGCTTCGGCGCCCGTAGGGTCTCGCACCTCGCGCTCATCTTCTTCATCGTCGTCAGCGTCGCGCAGCTGCTGGCCAGCCAGATGCATCCCGAGCCGCTGCTGCTGTTCATGGTGCTGATCGCGCTCAACATGGGCATGGTCGGCTTTACCGGGTCGAACTTCGGCTCGATCGCCATGGAGCCCTTCGGTCACATCGCCGGATCAGCCGCCAGCTTCCAGAGCTTTGCGCGCATGGCGATTGCCACGCTGATCGGGGCGGCGACCGGACAACGGTTCGATGGCACCACCCAGCCATTGGCGGAAGGCTTCATGGCCACCGGTCTGGTCGCGCTCGTCTTCATCCTGCTTGCCGAACGCGGACGCCTCTTCACCCGCCCGCGCCGCAACGCCATGCGGCCCCCACTGCCGCCGCGCTGAGCGGTCTCGGGCGAGCGCCGGACGAGCAACTGCGCCGTCCGTCCTTCATTTCCTGAGGCCCTCACCCTATCTGAATAGGGAAAGGCTGGCCCGTGCCCGCCTGCGGAGATCGTTCGTGCGCAAGGCAATTCTCGGCCGTTACGGCAACAATCAGGGTCACTGGGTCGGCGATGGCTTCCCGGTTCGCTCGCTCTTTTCTTATCATGATCTTGGGCAACAGATCAGCCCGTTCCTACTGCTCGATTATGCCGGGCCGCACGCGTTCGAACCGACGCAGGCGAGGCGGGGTGTAGGACAGCATCCCCATCGTGGATTCGAGACGGTCACCATCGTGTATGATGGCGAAGTGGAGCATCGCGATTCCACGGGCAATGGCGGCATCATCGGACCAGGCGATGTGCAATGGATGACGGCCGCTGGCGGCATTCTGCACGAGGAGTTCCACTCGCCCGCCTTCGCGCGCAGCGGCGGTCCGTTCCGGATCGTGCAGCTCTGGGTGAACCTCCCCGGCAAGGACAAGATGGGGCCGGCGGGTTATCAGGCGATTTCGGCCGAAGACATCCCCACCCTCGACCTCGGTGCTGATACGGGTACCGCACGCATCATCGCGGGCGTACTTGGCGACACTCAGGGGCCGGCGCGCACCTTCACGCCAATCAACGTGTGGGATGTGCGGCTGAACGCAGGCGCGGACACGACGCTCGATCTGCCGGAGGGACACATTGCCCTGATCGTCGCGCTGAGCGGCCGCCTCACAATCAATGGCACCCAGCCGCTTGATGAGGCCGAGGTTCTGCTGCTGAGCCAAGATGGCAAGGATGTTCAAATCCAGGCCGCCGGTGAGTCGAGCCTGCTCGTCCTCACCGGCGAACCGATCGACGAACCGATTGTCGGCTACGGGCCTTTCGTGATGAACAGCGAAGCGGAAATCCACGCCGCGATCGATGATTTCAACAGCGGGCGCTTTGGCGCGCCCGTGTGATCGCCGGACAGGATGCTGGTGGGCGATGACGGGCTCGAACCGCCGACATTCTCGGTGTAAACGAGACGCTCTACCAACTGAGCTAATCGCCCCAGCAGCATCGTGACGGTTCGTCCGTCACAGGCGCCCCTTATCGGTCGCTATGGGGGCGGGTCAAGCTGTGCTTCAACGCGGCGGCGCCAGAAGCCCGCCCCTGCGACGCACCTTGTCGACCCATTGCAGGGCCGCGTCCGCCGTCTCGTCGGTCAGGTCGATGAATACCCGCCGTCCATCGGTGGGATCAGCAAGCCGGACCAGGATTTTGCGTTCGGTCAGCTGCGTGATCCAGCGCAGCGCCGTGGTCGGCGGAACGGCAGCGGCAATGCAGAGGCTCGAAACCGAAACGCGCTGGCCGGCAAGGCGGGCCGCCAGCAGGTCCAACAGCATGTCCCAGGCGGGATCGGCGAACAGGTCCGCCGGCAGAAACTCGTCGCGGAGCCGCCGCGCCCGGATGAGGGCGCGGATCTCTGCGGCGCTGGCGCGGCTTTCGATCGGCGACCGCTCCGCCATGGCCGGCTGGGCTGGGAGCGCTGCGGCCTGAGGCTTTTGCGTGGAGGGCGGCGACGAAAGCCCCTGTCCGCTTTGCGATGTCGAACCCTCTAGCGATGAAGCAGGCTTGGCGCTGCCGGACAGTCGCTCGAGCGTCTGGGCGAGCCGGCGGACTTCCTCGCTCAGTCTCTCCAGCCGAACGCCCTCCCCGTCCCCGGCGATATCGCGCATCGTCGCAGGCCCGGACGTCATTGGGCGCAGCCCGGCTGAGACGAGCATCGTGACGATGTCCGCAAGGCTGGGATCGCACAAGACCTCGGCCTCGACGCCTTCGAGAAGCGCAAAAGCGCGCTCGAGGGAAGCCAGATCGACGAGCACACAGACCCGGCGCCCCTTCAGCATGACTTGTGGCGCCAAGGGATGCTCCAGCCAGTCGTGGGCCTCCTCACCCCTTAGATCGAGCAGCAGCAGATCGGGCACGGTCGAGACCGCCGACCAAAGAAGGGCCGTGAGGCTTGTAGACCCGATGCATTGCAGTCCCGCGCGCTCTGCAGCCCGCGCCAAAAAGTCACCTGCCGGGCGATCCCCTCCCACCAGGACCGTGGGCTGCTCCAACGCTTCGCACAGCATCTGGTCGAGCCGGGGCGCAAAGCTTGCATCATAACGCGGGTTGTCATCGAAGCCTGTTAACATTTGGAGCCTCAATTGCTTGATCTGACACCAATATGCGCCATTCGATTAACCTTTTGAACCAGTTTTGTTCCATTTTGGATGAATTGGCTGTCCCGCCACCAATCCAATCCTATCGGCACCGAGCCGGGGCGCCACGTCCGCGCTCTGATTGGCCCGGCCCGCGCTCGCGCTCCCGTTGACAGGTCGCATTGAACCGTTATGGCCCAACCGATCAAAACGCCCTGCGCTGCGACCGCACTGAACGGCTAGAACCATGCGGAGTGCCAGCCACTGATATTTTTCGAGGAGACCCGCTGATGACCGCGATCGGACAGGATACGCTTGGCACGCGCGACACACTGGATGTCGGTGGCAAGCGCTATGGCTATTACTCGCTGGCGAAGGCCGCCGCGAAGCTCGGCGATTGCTCGCGCCTTCCCTTCTCGATGAAGGTGCTGTTGGAGAACATGCTCCGCTTCGAGGATGGCGTCACTGTCACCACCAGCGATGCGCAGGCGGTCATCGACTGGCTCAAGAACCCCACGGCCTCCAGCAACGAGATCCAGTATCGCCCCGCGCGCGTGCTGATGCAGGATTTCACCGGCGTGCCCTGCGTGGTCGACCTCGCCGCGATGCGCGACGCGATGAACGCGCTCGGCGCGGACGCCAGCAAGATCAACCCGCAGGTGCCTGTCCACCTCGTCATCGATCACTCGGTGATGGTCGACGAGTTCGGCACGCCCAAGGCGTTCGAGGACAATGTCGCGCTGGAATATCAGCGCAACGCCGAGCGCTATGACTTCCTCAAATGGGGCTCGAAGAGCCTCGACAACTTCAAGGTCGTTCCTCCCGGCACCGGCATCTGCCACCAGGTCAATCTGGAGCATGTCGCACAGGCCGTGTGGACCTCGGTCGACGCCAATGGCGAAACGGTGGCCTATCCGGACACCTGCGTCGGCACGGACAGCCATACGACGATGATCAATGGCCTTGGCGTGCTCGGCTGGGGCGTCGGCGGCATTGAGGCCGAAGCGGCGATGCTCGGCCAGCCGGTTTCCATGCTCATTCCCGAGGTCGTCGGCTTCAAGCTGACCGGCACGCTGGCCGAGGGCATCACCGCCACCGACCTCGTGCTCACGGTCACGCAGATGCTTCGCGCCAAGGGCGTGGTGGGCCGCTTCGTCGAGTTCTACGGTCCCGGCGTTTCGGCGCTCAGTCTCGCCGACCGTGCGACCATCGCCAACATGGCGCCGGAATATGGCGCGACCTGCGGCTTCTTCCCGATCGACGGCAAGACGCTCGATTACATGCGCCTCACCGGCCGTGACGAAGACCAGATCGCGCTGGTCGAGGCCTATGCCAAGGTGCAGGGCTTCTGGCTCGACCCCGAAGCTGCCGACCCCATCTTCACCGACACGCTGGAGCTGGACATGGGCTCGGTCGTGCCCAGCCTCGCCGGCCCCAAGCGCCCGCAGGACAAGGTGATCCTCACGCAGGTGGACGAGGTCTTCAACGCCGACCTCGCCAAGGTCTACAAGAAGGACGCCGCCGTGCGCGTGCCCGTCGAGGGCGCGGCGCATGACATTGGTGACGGCGACGTTGTGATCGCCGCGATCACCAGTTGCACCAACACCTCCAACCCGAGCGTCCTCGTCGCCGCCGGTCTGGTCGCCAAGAAGGCCACCGAAAAGGGCCTCAAGCCCAAGCCGTGGGTGAAGACCAGCCTCGCACCCGGCTCGCAGGTGGTCACCGACTATCTCGAGAAGGCGGGTCTCCAGAACTATCTGGATGCCGTCGGCTTCAATCTCGTCGGCTATGGCTGTACGACCTGCATCGGCAACAGCGGCCCGCTCGCCGATCCGATCAGCAAGGCGATCAACGGCAACGACATCGTCGCCGCCTCGGTCCTTTCGGGCAACCGCAACTTCGAAGGGCGCGTGAGCCCGGATGTGCGCGCCAACTTCCTCGCGTCCCCGCCCCTCGTGGTGGCTTATGCGCTCAAGGGCACGGTCACGACCGATTTTGTCGAGACGCCGATCGGCCAGGGCAGCGATGGCACGGACGTCTATCTCAAGGACATCTGGCCCTCGAACGAGGAAGTCCGCTCGGTGATGGAAGGCGCGCTCACGCGCGACATGTTCCAGAGCCGCTATGCCGCCGTCTTCACCGGCGATGAGCGCTGGCAGGCGATCGACGTGACCGGCTCGGATACCTATGCGTGGCGCGCCGGCAGCACCTATGTCGCCAACCCGCCCTATTTCGAGGGCATGGAGATGACGCCCGCGCCGGTCGCCGACATCATCGACGCCAAGCCGCTCGCCATCTTCGGCGATTCGATCACCACCGACCACATCTCTCCGGCCGGCTCGATCAAGGCGGCCAGCCCGGCCGGCCAGTGGCTGCAGGAACGGCAGGTCGCACCCGCCGACTTCAACAGCTACGGCTCGCGTCGCGGCCATCATGAAGTGATGATGCGCGGCACCTTCGCCAACATCCGCATCAAGAACCTGATGCTGGACGGCGTGGAAGGCGGCATGACCAGCTATGCCGGCGAAGTGATGCCGATCTATGACGCAGCCATGAAGCATGAGGCCGACGGCACGCCGCTCGTCGTCATCGCCGGCAAGGAATATGGCACCGGCTCCTCGCGTGACTGGGCGGCCAAGGGTACGCGCCTGCTCGGCGTGCGTGCGGTCGTGGCCGAGAGCTTCGAGCGCATCCACCGCTCCAACCTCGTCGGCATGGGCGTACTGCCGCTGCAGTTCCCCGAGGGCACGAACCGCGAGACGCTGGGCCTCACGGGCGACGAGAGCTTCACCATCCGCAACGTCGCCGGCCTTAAGCCGCGCCAGACGGTGACGGTGGAAGCGCGCCGCGCGGACGGCACCAGCTTCACCTTCGAGGCGCTATGCCGCATCGATACGGTGAACGAGCTGGATTACTTCCTCAACGGCGGCATCCTGCCCTACGTGCTGCGCAAGCTGGCGGCCTGAGACGCAGATCGCCGGGCACGCTGACCCGGCCGACGATCAACATGAAGGGGCGATGGACGATAGTCTGTCGCCCCTTCATCATGTCCGGGCGGCAGCGGTAGACAGGCCCTCGCCGGGGTTGTGCTCCCCCTCCCCTCCGCTACATTCGTCGCGATCAGGAGAGACCATGACCCGCACCCTCAGAATAGACTTCGTATCCGATATCGCCTGCCCCTGGTGCGTGCTGGGCCTGCTCGGACTTGAAGAGGCGATCGGTCGCCTGGCAGGGGACGTCGATGTCGATCTGCATTTCCAACCGTTCGAGCTCAGCCCGGATATGGCGCCGGAGGGCCGCACCGTCGTTGATCATCTTGCGCAGGCTTATGGATCGACGCCCGACGAGATCCTCCAGCGCCGCGCCGTGGTGAGCGATCGCGCCGCCGCTTTGGGCTTCAAGATGAAGACCTCGCTGGAGACGCGCGTCTACAACAGCTTCAATGCCCATCGCCTGATGCATTGGGCAGGGCTGCAGGGCCGGCAGCCGGCCCTTGCGCGAGCCTTGTTCGAGGCTTATCACAGCCGCAACGAGAATATCGCGACCGCTGACGTGCTCCTCGACGCCGCCGAGCAAGCCGGGCTGGACCGGGATTCAGCAAGCGCGGTTCTCGGCTCGGACCAATATGCCAATGATGTGCGCCAAGCCGAATATCTCTGGCAGACCCGCGGCGTGACAGGCGTGCCGGCAGCGATCATCGACGGTCGCTACCTGATCTCCGGCGCGCAGCCCGCCGAGGCCTATGAGCAGGCGTTACGCCAGATCGCCGCACAGCCGCAATCGGACGGCAACCCGCCCGCCCCCGCGTAAAAGCGCGGGGCCGTGCCGCTTAGCCGGGCTTGCGGAACCGCAACGTCATGCGGTCGCTTTCGCCCACCGCCAGATATTTGTCCCGATCGACCGCGCCATTGCGCAGGGTCGGCGGCAGCGTCCAGACGCCGGTGGCCCAATCGGCCGTGTCGCGCGGATTGGCGTTCACGTCGGAACTTGCCTCCAGAACGAAGCCGGCATCTTCAGCCAACTTGCGGACCGTCGAGACTTTCAGATAGCCGCTCGTCTTCTCGGCCGCGGTGTCGCGGTCTTCGGGCAGGCGATGATCGACCACGCCCAGCACGCCACCGGGCTTGAGCATCCGGAAGAACTGGCCGAAAATCTCGCCACCATTGCCGCGCATGACCATATTGTGGACATTGCGGAAGGTGAGCACAGTATCCGCCGCGCCATCTGGCACCTCGGTCAGCTCGACCAGCTTCACCCCGCCATAGAGCGCGGAATTGGATGCGATCAGCTTCTCTGTGGACTGGCGCCCCTGCCCGCCGGGCTGGACGCCATAATAGGTGCCGCCACCCTTGGCCGCCAAAGGAGCGAGAATCTCGAGATACCAGCCACCGGAGGGGAAATATTCGACGACTGTCTGATTGCCGCTCACGCCGAAGAAGCTCAGCGTTTCGGCCGGGTGGCGATATGTGTCGCGTGCAACATTGCTGGCTGTGCGGGTCGGCGCAGCCACGGCTGCGGCGATGTCCGGCTTGATGGCGACGGCTGCCTCGGTAGCCGCCAGTACCGGAGCGGTGGCGACGGCACTGCCAGCCAGCAGAAACGCACCGGCGAGCATGAGGGATGTCCTGAAAGGCATGGGGTGTCTCTCCGTGAGGGGCGTTATGCGGCAAGATGTCGGAAGCCCGGACGGAGCGCAACCCAATGACGGACGAACGCGCTGCCCTTAGAGGCAGGCTTCCAGCAGCGCCTGATCGAAGCCGAACCCGCGCGCCTTCTCCAGCGTATAGGGGCGCAGGCCCATCGAGCGATATTCGCCGATGATCCGCCCGTCCGCATCTTCATCCAGATACTCGAACTTGAACAGCTCCTGGGTGACGATCACGTCGCCTTCCATGCCGATCACCTCGGTGACGTTCGTGACGCGCCGCGAGCCGTCGCGCAGGCGCTTCACCTGCACGATCAGGTCCACCGAATCGGCGATCTGCTTGGAAATGGCTTCCTTGGGGATTTTGATGTCGCCCATCAGGATCATGTTCTCCATACGGCCCAGGCATTCGCGCGGGCTGTTGGAGTGGAGCGTACACATGGAGCCGTCATGGCCGGTATTCATGGCCGCGAGCAGATCGAAGCATTCCGCGCCACGAATTTCGCCCAGGATGATGCGGTCCGGCCGCATACGCAGGGCGTTCTTGACCAGATCGCCGATAGTGATCGCCCCCTGCCCTTCCAGATTCGGTGGCCGGGTTTCGAGCGGCAGCCAATGCGGCTGCTGGAGACGCAGTTCCGCCGCGTCCTCGATGGTGATCACGCGCTCGCCCGGATCGATCATCTTGGAGAGGGCATTCAGCATCGTCGTCTTGCCCGAGCCGGTGCCCCCCGAAATCACGATGTTGAACCGGCAGGCCCCGGCGATCTTGAGCGCCGTCGCCATCTTGTCGGACATCGAGTCGCCCCGCGCCATGATGTCCAGCGTGATCGGCTTGGCGGCGAACTTACGAATCGAGATCGCCGTACCGCGCAAGGAGAGCGGCGGCACGATCACGTTGACGCGGCTACCGTCCGGCAAGCGCGCGTCGGCTAGCGGCGTGGTCTGGTCGACCCGGCGGCCGACTTGGTTCACGATGCGCTGGGCGATCTGGAACAGATGCTCCTCATCGCGGAAATGAATCTGCGCGAGCTGCAGCTTGCCCTTCTTCTCGATGTAGGTCTGGGCCGGGCCGTTGACCATGATGTCGCTGATATCCGGGTCGGCCAGCAACTCCTCGAGCGGCCCGAACCCGAGCAGCTCATCAACCAGCACCTTCTCCAGTGCAAACTGCTCGCGCCGGTTGAGCGTGAGCTTGAGCTGCGCCAGCACCTCCATGATGATCGGCCGGAATTCCTCGGCCAGCTCATCCTTGGTCAGCGTCGCCGCCGCCTCCGGATCTACCCGCTCCAGCAAGCGCGGCAGCACCTGCTCCTTGATGCGATGGACGTTGGCCTCGAAACCCTGCGAATGATCGGTCTGCGCATGCTCGGAATTCATCCGCTCATTCAGGCGCCCGAGGGCATCGGCGTGGCGGTCGGGGGTGGAGCCTACGCCAGCAGGGGAAATATCTGGCGCGGCTGGTTCTAGCGGCGCGACGGCTGGACTGGCTGAGGGAACGCCCCCATGCATCGGCCGCGCAACCCCAAAGGACGACTTGGCGCCTAAACCGGTCTTTCGTCCAAATGCATTCATCGACAGGTCTGCTTTCAGCTGTCGTCGGCATGCGCCGACCATTGCGCTTGATTTACGCTCAGAACTGTTTGGAAAATGCTAAGAGGTGGTCGGATTTCGACCCAGGTGCAGTGAAACGGCGGTGCGGCGGGGGGGCGGGCAACGCCCAGACCTCCATTTCATAACGGGGCCGATGGGCCTCGTTCATTGGAAGCCTTGCTATCAAACGATAATTGCGCTGCAAGCCCTGCATGAGAATAGCGCGCGTCGCTTCGTTGTGCGGGCGCACGAGAGGGGTGTGTGACAACGCGATCACCGCCGGGCGACGTGAGAGAATTCGCCGCATTTCCTCGGAAGGATCGAGTCCGATGGCGGGGCTTTCCAGCGAAAAGCTCATATGCTGCGGGAACAGCCTGCTCGTCACGTGACAGGCATCTGTGAGTGCGTACAGAACGGGCGGCCCTTCAAACAGGTAGAAGCAACCTCCATGGCGGGCACCGTCAATTGCCCTCGCAAGCTGCTCGATGTATCCTCTGCGCTCCAAAACACGAGAGCGATCTGGCCACCCGCTTATGAGTGCCGCCCAGATGATAAGGACCAAGAGCCAAAGGAAACCGGTCCCTTTGCGCGCGAATATGGGCGAAGCCAGCACGACCAGAGGTGGCAAGAGGGGCAACGCATAATGATCCCAGAAGTTGGGAATCATGAGAAACCCGCCCAGCGCAGCGAACATCCAACAGACCAGAAAGACAGCAACGGTCTTCTTGTCTGGCGTACGGACGAGGTAATGCGCGCCTGCAACACTCATCAAAATCAACGGACAGAGAATAAGGCCAAGCCATTTGGCAACCTGGATTGTCACGTCGAGAGACTGAGGCGCTTTCAAGCCCACTGAGCGGATGGAGGCAAACCAATAGTCTTCGAATTTCCCGATCGCCGCAAAGCCAAAGAAGATCATGAGCGTTGGCGCAGCGCCGAGAAGCGCGAACTGGACGATCCTTACCCATCGGATTCGGCCCGAGGGGCTGGCCGGCCGGAGCGCATGGTAGGCTGCCACAATGCCCAGAAAAACGCCCTCGACGATCGCCGTCGGTTTCACGGTGATCGCAAGGCCGCACAAAAGCATCGCGATATACGCTCGGCGGATTGGCATTTCATCCGGACCCTGCCGGTCGGCTGAAGGCAGCAACAATGAAACGGCAAGGATAATGAAGAGGTTGTAGAAGACCGGCGATTGGCCTCCTGCTCCGATCAACATCGGCAAGCAAGCGAGGTAAGCCACGCCGGCGAAGCAGGCAGGAATAGCCGGATAGAAGCGGCGGACGATACTGGAAATGGTGAGGGCGGTGCAGAAGGCAAAAAGCCCCGCAACCAGCTGGGTGGCCTCGATGCCATTTCCCGGAAGAAACGCGATCAGCCAGTAGATTATGAAAAGACCGAATGGCTTGCGGTCCCATACATCCACATAGGGAACTGCACCCTGATGCATCGCCTTTGCGAAAACGAGATAATAGTTCTCGTCTTCATGATAAGCGAGGTCGCCAAACCATGGAGCACGGGTCACGACGGTGGCCAAGAGCAAAGCCGCTCCGATCAGTATAGACTGATGCCGTCGGACGAACTGCGATATCTTCTTGGGGTATGTTGCTAAGCGCGATCGTTGCGCTGGAGCTTTTGACTGAACGCGCACATGCTGCATATCGCGAAACCCTGGCGGATTATCGCAACAGGCCGATACACCGCTGCATTGGCCTTGCAGCGAATACGGTTAAAAAACCGTATTGGGACTTTTGTCAGTTACTCTTACCCAGCCTTCTCAGCCAGCACCGTCAGGCCAGCTTCGCTCACTTCCGCAAAGCCCCCTTCGACCATGATCACGCGTGGCTCAGCGCCGTCGCGGTCGTAGACCTTGAGGGCGCCGTCCTTGACGGTGGACATGAAGGGCGCGTGGCCTTCCAGCACGCCGAATTCGCCCTCGGTGCCGGGCACGACGACCATGTGGACGTCCTGCGAGAGGACGAGCTTCTCAGGGGTCACGAGTTCGAAGTGCAGTGCCATGGTCTTCTCTCCCCCCTCACATCGGAGGGGTAAAGGGTGGAATGGTCCCGCCGGCGGAACATGCCCGGCGCCGACCCTGTTTCGATTGCGCCTCGCGAGGGAGCGCCGGCGCCTCCCGCCATTGGCGAAAGGCGCTTCAAGCCGTCAGATCAGGCTGCTTCCGCCGCCAGCTTCTTGCCCTTCTCGATGGCTTCGTCGATGCCGCCGACCATGTAGAAGGCGGCCTCGGGCAGATGGTCATACTCACCGTCGACCACGGCCTTGAAGCTCTTCACCGTGTCTTCGATCTGGACGAACTTGCCCGGAATGCCGGTGAACACCTCGGCGACGTGGAAGGGCTGCGAGAGGAAGCGCTGGATCTTGCGCGCACGGGCAACGGTGAGCTTATCCTCTTCGGACAGTTCGTCCATGCCCAGAATCGCGATGATGTCCTGCAGCGACTTATACTTCTGCAGCGTCTCCTGAACGCGGCGGGCCGTGTCGTAATGCTCCTGGCCCACGACGGCAGCGGTCAGCACGCGGCTGGTCGAGTCGAGCGGGTCGACGGCCGGGTAGATGCCCAGCTCCGAGATCGCGCGGTTGAGCACGGTCGTAGCGTCAAGGTGCGCGAAGCTGGTGGCCGGCGCCGGGTCGGTCAAGTCGTCTGCCGGCACGTAAATAGCCTGCACCGAGGTGATCGAACCCTTGTTGGTGGAGGTGATGCGCTCCTGCAGCGCGCCCATGTCGGTCGCAAGCGTCGGCTGATAGCCCACGGCCGAAGGAATACGGCCGAGCAGAGCGGACACTTCCGAGCCGGCCTGCGTGAAGCGGAAGATGTTGTCGACGAAGAAGAGCACGTCCTGCCCTTCCTGGTCGCGGAAATATTCGGCGATCGTCAGGCCCGAGAGCGCGACGCGCGCACGGGCGCCCGGGGGCTCGTTCATCTGGCCGAACACCAGCGCCACCTTGGAACCTTCCGGCGTCGGGTTGCCGTCGGCATCCTTGGCGATAACGCCGGCATCGAGGAACTCGTGGTAGAGATCGTTGCCTTCGCGCGTGCGCTCGCCAACGCCGGCGAACACCGAGGTGCCGCCATGGCCCTTGGCGATGTTGTTGATCAGCTCCTGGATGAGCACGGTCTTGCCCACGCCGGCGCCGCCAAACAGGCCGATCTTGCCGCCCTTGGCATAAGGTGCGAGCAGATCGATGACCTTGATGCCCGTCGCCAGAATGCTGGTCTCGGTCGACTGGTCGACGAACTCCGGTGCCTTGGCGTGGATCGGCGCGGTGGTCGCGGCATTCACCGGGCCACGCTCGTCGATCGGCTCGCCAATCACGTTGAGAATGCGGCCGAGCGTCATCGGGCCGACCGGCACCGAGATCTGCGCGCCGGTATCCCTCACGTCCTGACCGCGGGTCAGACCGTCGGTCGCGTCCATGGCAATGGTGCGCACGGTGTTCTCGCCCAGATGCTGCGCCACTTCGAGCACCAGCCGCTGGCCGTTATTGTCCGTCTCGAGCGCCGAGAGAATCGCCGGGAGCCGATCCTCGAAGATCACGTCGACGACGGCGCCGATCACCTGGCTGATCTTGCCGACATTGTTGGTGGCTGCCATGTCTCTGCTTCCTTGCCTGCTTGTCCGTTAAAGCGCTTCTGCGCCCGAAATGATTTCCACCAGCTCGGTGGTGATCGCGGCCTGACGGCTGCGGTTGTACTCGATCGTCAGACGATTGATGAGATCGCCAGCGTTGCGCGTCGCATTGTCCATCGCGGTCATCGATGCGCCCTGCTCGCTGGCCATGTTCTCCAGCAACGCCTTGAAGATCTGGATGGTGATGTTGCGCGGAAGAAGATCCGCGAGGATCGCTTCCTCGTCCGGCTCATATTCGACGGCGGCGCCCGAAGAGGCGGGCGCATCCGCCGGCACAGCGACCGGGATGATCTGCTGCTCGGTGGGGATCTGCACCAGCGGCGAGCGGAACGCGGCATAGAAGAGGTGCGCCACGTCGAACTCGCCGGCGAAGAAGCGCTCGGAGATGTCCTGCGCGACGGCCTGCGCCTCGTCGAAACCGGGCGTGCGCACGTCCGTCGTATCGAACTGACCGGCGATGAGGCCGGGGAAGGTGCGCGCGATCACCGCGCGACCCTTGCGGCCGATGAGGTAGAACTTCACCGTCTTGCCCTGTGCGATCAGCACGCGCGCCTTGGCGACAGCCGCCTTGACGATGTTGGCGTTGAAGGCACCCGCCAAACCCTTGTCGCCATTGGCCACAACGAGCAGATGCACGTCGTCCTTGCCCGTGCCCGCAAGCAGGCGCGGTGCGCTGTCGCCGGTCACCTTGCCAGCAAGACTGGCAACGACCTTCTCGAGCCGCTGGGCATAGGGGCGCCCGGCTTCGGCCGCCGCCTGCGCCTTGCGCAGCTTGGCCGCAGCGACCATCTGCTTGGCCTTGGTGATCTTCTGGGTCGACTTGACCGAGGCGATCCGACCCTTGAGTTCCTTGAGCGAAGCCACTGGCTCAACCTACCTTTTCATCGTCGTGCCGGTCATGCCGGCATCAGGTCCCCACCGGCTAGGCCGATGGGGATGCGAACCATCTCAGGCGAACGTCTTGCCGAACGCGTCCAGCACGTCCTTGACCTTGGCCTTCACATCGTCGCCGAGGTCACGGCTGTCGCGAATCGCGGTCAGGATATCCGCATGATGCGCGCGCATATGGGCCAGCATCGCCGCCTCGTAGCGGGTGACGTCGCTGGTCGCGATGCCATCGAGATAGCCATTGGTGCCGGCGAAGATCGACACGGTCTGCTCCTCGAAAGGCAGCGGCGAGAACTGCGGCTGCTTGAGCAGCTCGGTCAGGCGCGCACCGCGATTCAGCAGCTTCTGCGTCGAGGCGTCGAGGTCCGAACCGAACTGGGCGAATGCCGCCATTTCGCGATACTGGGCCAGCTCCAGCTTGATCGAGCCGGACACCTTCTTCATCGCCTTGGTCTGCGCCGCCGAACCCACGCGGGACACCGAGAGACCCACGTTAATGGCGGGACGGATGCCCTGGTAGAACAGGTTCGTTTCGAGGAAGATCTGACCGTCGGTGATCGAGATCACGTTGGTCGGGATGTAGGCGGACACGTCGCCGGCCTGCGTCTCGATGATCGGCAGCGCGGTGAGCGAACCGGCGCCATTGGCGTCGTTCATCTTGGCGGCGCGCTCGAGCAGACGGCTGTGCAGATAGAACACGTCGCCCGGATAGGCTTCGCGGCCCGGAGGACGACGCAGCAGCAGCGACATCTGGCGATAGGCGACGGCCTGCTTGGAAAGGTCGTCGAACACGATCACGGCGTGCATGCCATTGTCGCGGAAATACTCGCCCATCGCGGCGCCGGTATAGGGCGCGAGGAACTGCAGCGGCGCCGGCTCGGAAGCAGTCGCGGCAATGACGATGGAATATTCCATTGCGCCATTCTCTTCGAGCTGACGGACGATCTGCGCAACGGTCGAGCGCTTCTGGCCGACGGCGACATAGATGCAGTAGAGCTTCTTGCTCTCGTCGGTGCCGGCGTTCGGGCCCTTCTGGTTGATGAAGGTATCGATCGCGACAGCGGTCTTGCCGGTCTGGCGGTCACCGATGATCAGCTCGCGCTGACCACGGCCGATCGGCACCAGCGCGTCAATGGCCTTGAGGCCGGTCTGCACCGGCTCATGCACCGACTTGCGGGGAATGATGCCCGGCGCCTTCACCTCGACGCGCGAACGCAGGTCCGACTGGATCGGGCCCTTGCCGTCAATGGGGTTGCCGAGGCCGTCGACCACGCGGCCGAGCAAGCCCTTGCCGACCGGAACGTCCACGATGGTGCCGGTCCGCTTGACGACGTCACCTTCCTTGATCTCGGCGTCCGAGCCGAAGATCACGACGCCGACATTGTCGGCTTCCAGGTTGAGGGCCATACCCTGCACGCCGTTGGAGAACTCGACCATCTCACCGGCCTGAACCTTGTCGAGGCCGTGGATGCGCGCGATGCCGTCACCGACGCTGAGCACGGTGCCGACTTCGCTGACTTCCGCTTCGGCGCCGAAGTTGGCGATCTGGTCCTTGATGACCTTGGAGATTTCTGCGGCGTTGATATCCATGTTCAGCCTTTCATCGGATTCTTTGGCGCGTTAGCCGCGCATCGCCTGGGCGAGCTTGTTCAGTCGGGTACGGAGCGAGCTGTCGATCATCTGGCTGCCCATCTTGACGACGAGGCCACCCATGATTTCGGGATCGACGGTAAGATCAAGAGCCATGTCGCGGCCCGTGCGCGCCTTAAGCTGCCTGGCCAGCGCATTCTGCTGGTCCTGAGTCAGCGGGAAGGCGGAGGTCACTTCCGCGCGCGTCTCGCCACGGTGGGCAGAGAGCAGCGTGGAGAATGCCCGAATCACGGCAGGAATCTGCGAGAGGCGGCGATTCTGCGCCAGTACGCCCAGCGTCCGCTCCGTCAGCGAATCGAGCCCGAGGCTCTGCGCCACGGCCTTGATCGCCTTGGCGGCATTGTCGCGGCCGACCAACGGGCTCTGCGTCAACGCTTTGAGATCGTTCGATTCGGCCAGCGCGGCCTTGAGAGTCTCAAGGCTTGCCGCCACCGAATCGAGCGCCCCCTTGTCCCGCGCCAGCTCAAAAAGCGCGAGCGCATAACGCCCCGCCAAGCTAGCCTGAATACCGCTGGAATGCTCCACGCGCGCCTTGCCTCTTGTCCGAATTGAATCGCGCCAGAAAAGGGGAGGTACGGCTGCACCCCCCTTGACACGGGGGGGCGGTTAGCAGGGGTCGCCCTGCGATGCAAGTCGGGAGGGACAGGCCGGGCACGGATGCGCCGGAAGGCGTGGCGTCAGTGCAAAATGCGGTACAAACGCGCGCCCGGCTGCTGCAGGCGGTCATCGGAGACCAGCCAAGGCGGCACCTGTCCATCCGTCAGACTGGCAGCAAGGCCGTGAGGCGCGGCCTTGAGATAATTGCGCGCTTCCGGTGCGGTCGGGCAGAGCAGCAGATATTGGGCGGGAGTCGCCAGGACGATCGCGCGCGCCTCGTCCGGCTTGGCCGTGAAGGCGCGAATGACCGTCGCCATCGCGGCACTGTTCCGATGATAGCCCGCTGCGACGATCGAGAGATCGGTGCGATAGAGAATCAACGGCCCCATATCGATCGGCGCGAAGATCTGGCCGGATCCCAGAGACTTGAACTTGGGGCTGGCGATGGCGGTCGGGCAGTCGCCATCCGTCCGCGCATCGGTGCTGCCTTTATCCGGCGGGAACAGCATCTGGCCGAGCCCATAGGCCGGGAGTGCCGTCGAGAGGAGAAGGGTGCCCGCCATCGTGAGGCTCCAGCCGATTCGCGGCCGAAAACGATGGCGCTGGCCGGCGAGCAGCATAATGGCGGCGGCCATGCCGGGCAGGGCATAGAGCTCTGCCACCGCTGTCGCCCGCATCACGGTCATGCCGAGCAGCCAGGCAAAGGCGGCCGCCAACGCCAAGCCCAGCCACGTTGTTGCATCATGCGACCGGCGACAAGCCCAGGCCCGCCACATAGCGGCGATGACGCCGGGGAGAGGTGCCAGAATCATCAAGGTCGCGAACGCGCCGCCCTGTCGCCAAAAGGGCAGGCCCTCGCGGACGCTATAATACCAGTAATCGCGCACCAGAGGATCCAGCCCGGCAAATGGCCCGGCCAGACAGGCGGGCGCGATCAGCACGACCGCAGCGGCGGCCCCGGCCCCACCGACAATGAGCGGGACGAGGCGCATCGCTGGATTGGCGGGACGAAGCAGGCTGTCGATCAGGAAGAGCATTGCGCCCGCAATGAACAGCGCGGCGATGTAGGGCGCGGAGATCGCGTCGCAATGGCTCTCCACAATCAGGCCAGCGCCGCGGGTGCCGAGAATCAGCAACAGGCTCGCGCCGATCAGCGCCGCCATGAACAGATGGATGCGCCGATCGCCGGTGCGCACGAACGCCAGGGCATAGAGGCCGGCGAACAGCGCCGCATAAGGCAGGCCCTCGATCGACACATGCATCCAGACCGCACAAGCCAGCGCGCATCCGACCGCAGGCCAGCGGCCGGGCCGGGTCCACGCCAGCAGGGCGCACGCCGCCATCAGCAATTGCCAGCCATGATGATCGACCCGCATCGGCGCGAACTGCAGCCCGACCATGAGGCACGCGGGCAACAGGGCGAGCATCAGCAATGCGACCTCCCGCCCGGCGATATCCCGGAGCAGGCAGCCCATGACGAGCATCAGGGCGAGACAGAGCAGGGCAGGCACCGCCACCAAAGCGACGACGTCCGCCATGGGCTGGCCGACGAGGGGCCGAAGCAGCACGATCACCAAAGCGATCGGCAGGTCCACCAGCCGGGACCAGTGCAGGTCACCACCGGCCGGCAGATTCATGCGATATTGGGTGACGTCGCTCCACGGCTGGCCATTCAGCCAGTCGCGGACCTGGACCATGCGCATGTAATTGTCCGGATCGCCGAGCGAACCCGCCCTTGTCTCGGTCCAATTGGGAATGGCGAGAAGGGCCATGGCGAAGAGCCAGATGAGCGGCACGTACCGGTAAAAGGGCTCAGCGTGCCCGAGGCGCTGGCCCAAAGCATCCCCGGCGGTCATGCGAAAACGATCGCCTTGCGCAGCATATAGGTTGCCTGGAAACTGACAGCGACCGCCAGCGCCTTGGCGAGCAGGGGCATCACCCCGAGCATCGCGCCGAGCGCGACGATACCGATCGTCAGCGCCAGACCGATCAGCGCAGACCCCACGAACAGCGCCTTCTGACGAACGCGATCCGCGCCGCTCGCAGCCACGCCTTGCGCGAAGACCACACGCGAGGAGATCAGCCAGTGCATGAGGATTCCGGCCACATAGCCAAAAGCCGCCGCGGCGGCAGGGGCCATTCCCAGGTGCAGGCCAGCCATGAACAGCCCCACGTCCCCAGCCAGCGCGACGAGGCTGGCAAGACCATAACGCAGATAGGTGTGGCCGAGCAGCCCGGCCAGGAACGCGCCCATCACCCGATCACGCCACCATGCGGCGCCCGGCGGGCACGGCCCGCTGGCTCTCCAGCGCCGCACGCTCTCCCGCGCTCAGGGCGCCCTCATGGCCCGCTTCATGATATTCGGCATCCTCGTTGACGCCCCAGATATCGAATACCCGCTTGCCGGCGATGATGTTGCGCACGGTCAGCATGGCCGTCATCATCGCGTGATCCTGATTGTTATAGCGATGCATCCCGTTCCGCCCGACCAGGTGAAGCGTGGGATATTTGTCTTCCAGCTCGGCGCGAATGGCCGCGACATTCGCCGCATAAGCCTCGTCATAGACGGGATAGGCTTTCTCCTGACGCACCACGGCGCCGCCGACCACCTGATCCGCGCGGATGAGGCCCATCAGCACCATCTCCTCGGTCGCCAGCGCGATCAGCTCGTCATCGCTGGATGACCAGAGCCCGTCGCCCTCGAAGCAGAAATATTCCAGGCCCACGCAAGCGACATCGGGATCGGGCACCATTTCGGGTGACCAGCTACGGAAATTCTGCACCCGGCCCACCTTCACGCGCGGATCGTGGATGTAGATCCAATTGTCCGGAAACAGGTCTTCGGAGCGGATCATCAGCGCGACTGTCAGAAAATCGCGGTAGTTGAGCGCCAGCGCGTGCCCGAGCGTCTTGGGCACCGGATGGATGCGGCTGGCCAGCTCCCGCATCGGCGCGGAGCTGATCACATGGTCGGCACTGACCGCGACTGTATCGCCGGCCGTCCGCGTCGCGGTAACGCGCCACCGGCCTGTCACCTGATCGCGGTGAATCTGCTTGAGGGCGTGGCCCATCAGCACATGATTGCCGCCTTCGACCACGCGGTCGCGCGCGGCATCCCACATCATCCCCGGCCCGAGGCGCGGGTAGCGGAAGTTCTCGAGCAGAGTCTTGGCGCCCATACCGTTGTTTGGCTTTTTGTTGAGGCCAAGGCTGCGCTTGAGGCCATCCAGCACCGCCTTGCCCAGGCTCAGGCCCTTGATGCGCTGCGCCGCCCAGTCGGCGGACATGGTATCGCACGGCATGCCCCACACCTTCTCGGTGTAGGTCTTGAAGAAGATGGAATAGAGCTTGCGACCAAACTGGTTGACCACCCAATCCTCAAAGCTGCGCACCGGCTTGATCGGCGCGATCTTGGCCTTGGCGTAGCTCAGCATGCACAGGGTCGAGCGGATGATGCCGAGATTGCGCAGCGCCTCGAAGGCGCGCAGCGGATAGCTGTAGAATCGGCCCTGATAATAGATGCGGCTCATGCGGGGCCGCTCGATGAAATCATGGGGCAGGATCTCGTTCCACAGATCGACCACCTCCTGCGATTTCGAAAAGAAGCGGTGCCCGCCGATATCGAAGCGGAATCCCTCATGCTCGACCGTGCGGCTGATGCCACCGACCTGCGCGGTATCCTTCTCGATCACCGACACGCGCAGCCCCGCCTTTGTCAGCAGATAGGCGGCAGTCAGCCCGGCCGGGCCAGCACCAATGATGGCCACATCAACGGAATGGGCGGAATTCGACATTCAGGCAGGTCCCCCGGAACCGAATAGGTCGACTCCGGGAGTGAAGGATCTTGCCTAATATTCCATTAATCCACGCCGCTCGGTGCCTCAGCGCGCCGGGCGCTGCCGGTTGGCGACGAGGTGATCCACCACGGCGGGGTCCGCTAGCGTGGAGGTATCGCCAAGCTGATCCACCGCGTCCTCGGCAATCTTGCGGAGAATCCGGCGCATGATCTTGCCCGAGCGGGTCTTGGGCAGGGCAGGAGCGAACTGGATCGCATCGGGCGTGGCGATCGGGCCGATCTCGTGACGCACCCATTGCACCAGCGCCTTGCGTAGTTCGTCATCGCCCTCGATGCCGACATTCAGCGTGACATAGGCGTAGATGCCCTGTCCCTTGATGTCGTGCGGCATACCTACCACGGCCGCCTCGGCCACCTTGGCGTGCGCAACCAGTGCCGATTCGATCTCGGCCGTGCCCATGCGGTGGCCGGAGACGTTGATGACGTCATCGACCCGGCCGGTGATCCAGTAATAGCCATCCTCATCGCGCCGGCAGCCATCGCCGGTGAAATATTTGCCGGGATAGGTGCTGAAATAGGTCTGGAAGAAGCGCTCATGATCGCCCCACACGGTGCGCATCTGGCCCGGCCAACTCTCAGCGATCACCAGATTGCCCTCGCACGGGCCTTCGAGGACCTTGCCTTCGGTATCGACGATCTGCGGCACCACGCCGAAGAAGGGCTTGGTGGCACTGCCGGGCTTGAGGTCGATCGCGCCGGGGAGGGGGGTGATCATGTGGCCGCCGGTTTCGGTCTGCCACCAGGTGTCCATGATCGGGCAGCGCCCGTCGCCGACGACGCGGTGATACCAGTCCCACGCCTCGGGGTTGATCGGCTCGCCGACCGAACCGAGAATCCGCAGGCTCATGCGGCTGGTCTTCTCCACCCAGGCATCGCCCTCGCGCATCAGGGCGCGAATCGCGGTCGGCGCGGCATAGAAGGTGCTCACGTTGAACTGATCGACCACCTGCCAGAATCGGCTGAAATCGGGATAATGCGGCACGCCCTCAAACATCACCGTCGTCGCGCCGTTGGCGAGCGGGCCGTAGACGATATAGCTGTGGCCAGTGACCCAGCCAATATCGGCGGCGCACCAATAGATATCGCCGGGGCGGTAATCGAACACATAATGATGCGTCATCGCCGCCCAGAGCAGATAGCCTGCGCTGGTGTGCAGCACGCCCTTGGGCTTGCCGGTGGAACCGGAGGTGTAGAGGATGAACAGCGGATCCTCGGCGCTGATTTCGTCGGCCGGGCAATCGTCCGAGACGCTGTCGCGCAGCACGTCATACCAATGATCGCGGCCCTCTGTCATCGCAACGGCATTGCCGGTTCGTCGCACCACGATCACCGACTCCACGCAGGTGCAATCGTCCAGCGCTTCATCCACATTGGCCTTAAGCGGGATGGTCTTGCCCCCGCGCACGCCCTCGTCCGCCGTGATCACCACCGAGGAATCGCAATCGGTTATGCGCCCCGCGAGACTGTCGGGCGAGAAGCCACCGAACACCACCGAGTGGATGGCGCCGATGCGGGCACAGGCGAGCATCGCCATCGCCGCTTCCGGGATCATCGGCATGTAGATGGTGACCCGGTCGCCCTTGCGGACGCCTTGCGCCTTCAGCACATTTGCAAAGCGGCAAACTTCCCCGTGCAATTCGCGATAGGTGATCGTGCGGCTCTCATCGGGATTGTCGCCGGCCCAGAGGATCGCCGGGACATCGCCGCGCTCCGTCAGATGCCGGTCGAGGCAATTGGCCGCGATGTTGAGCGTGCCGTCCGCAAACCATTTGATGCCAAAATCGGCTTCATGGAAGCTGGCGTCCTTGACCTGGGTGAAGTCCTTGATCCAGTCGAGCCGCGCCGCCTCCTTGCGCCAGAAGCTGTCCGGCTCTGCAATCGATTGCGCATACAGGCGTGAATAATCGTCACCGGTCACATAGGCGCGCTCGCGCCAATTCGCAGGCACAGGGTAGAGGGGCTGGCTCACGCACTTCTCCAAAGACTGTTATGCGCCAACCTTAGCCGTTTTGCCGGCCATGCCAAGTCTATCGCGAACGGCACGGAACGGCGGTCCCAGAAGCCGGGACCAGTCTCAGGCGTCGTTGCTCCACAGCAACTGGCCGTCCGGATCGGTGATCTGGGTCAGCCGGCGCGCTGCCCGCCGCGCAAGCCGCTGCACTTCGACCTTGCGCCGCGCAGGCGCCAGAGGCTCGCTGGGCGCGGGGCGGAGGATCTCGGCATCATATTGGTCGGCGACGATAAGGCCCGTGCGCCCCGGCCAAAGCGCATCGGACTCGAACAGCGTCAGATCAAAGCCGGCAGGCACGGCCCAAAAGTAGCGATCGCAATAATCGAAATAGTCCGGCCATTTGCCATCTCCGAGCAAATCGGCACGGCTGCATTTGATTTCGACGGCAATGATCTGGCCGCGGGCATCCACGGCCATGATGTCCAGCCGGCGACCATTGGGGAGCGGCACTTCGGAAATCCCGAAAATATCGTGGCGCGCAAAGAGACGCAGCACTCCGCGCGTGACGGCCAGCGCCGTTCCATCGGTCAATGCAGGATCGCAGGCGATCACCGGTTCAGGCACAGGTTCAGGATGTGAGGCCATGTGGAGGGATTAGAACACAATAAGAACAACTGCAAGCCAAGCTCAAACGAGACGGGCCGGCCCAGCGCTCTGCTGACCCGGCCCGGCTGGTGACTGATTGGTTGGCTCAGCGGTAGAAGATATGACCGCCGATGCGCGTGAGGCGATCATGCTTCCAGTTCGGCGACACGCGCGCGGAATGGAAGAACAGGGCGCCTTCGACCGGGTTGTCCCAGCTTCCATCCAGAGCGATCTGGGCGATGGCGCGCGCGGTGCGCCACTGACCGGCATGGGTCGGCGTGGGCAGCTGGCCCTGACGGACGAAACTGAATTGACCCGGCTGCGTGACGACGCCGCACAGGCTGGTGGGGAAACGCCCGGACCGCGCCCGCTCGAGCACGACATTGGCAACGGCGAGCTGGCCGGTCAGGCTCTCGCTGCGCGCTTCATAATAAATGGTGGTGGCGAGACATTTCGCATCAGCGTCGGAAATCTCTTCGACATTGGCCTGCTGGACCAATTCGGCCAGCGAATCGACAGAGTCGGCAGAAGCGGCTTCGTTCGGAGCCGTCTCGGCATCGGGTTCAACCGTTGCGGGGGTCGTCAGGCTTGCAGCGACGACGGCGGGAACCTCGAGCATGGTCGAGAAACCTTGGCGGGCTGTCCCCTCAGGAGCAGCAGCCAGAGCGATTGTGGACGAGAGAAGTCCAACGGTCGCCACGATGGCGACCACGACACGATTGGGCATTCATTCTCAGTACTGTGCGGTGGGTCGGAGATCGGAATGCAGGTCGCATCTATCGTGCGACGCTCAGCGCTCCGGTCCGCCCCCCGTCTGCGTGTTTGCGATGACCTGTCCCCATGACAGCCACACGCAACCTGCGCGAGTTGGTGGGGCCTTTGGCCGCTCAGCCGGGAACTGTCAACTCGTGCACAGTATCTCGGCGGCGAGCCGTTCCCCGTCTGCGACATCCAGTTCCACAAACCAGATATCGGGGTCCACCCGGGTTCTTCTGTCTATATATTGTGATATTTCAGAGTCTTGGGTTAAATCCCGAGGCCCGCAGGGCGTGAGCGAAAGAGTCCCGTCAAGGGACGTAACACGCTCAAAAAGCCCGATTGTCCGGCCGCGATCCACCGCCTGCACGACGATGGTTCCGCTCAACGGCTCCCCCTTGTGAAGCACGGTGCCATGCCCCCCTTGCGCCTGGACACGGCGCAACAGAACCCCGATGAGGATCTGGCTCGTCAGGCGCGCGGTCACCGGTCTCCTGCTTCCGGGCGCACATAACCCGGCAGGCCGACCAGCGGGATGGTGGAGCGCATGAACGTGCCGGTCCCGCGACCGACTTCCTCACCCTCGGCATCGACAAGGCGTGCCTCGGCGACAAAAACGCGCCGCTTGCCGCTCAGCCATTTCCCTTCCGCCACGATCGGCCCAGCCTTGAGCGGGCGGGTGAACAGCAGGTTGAATGCGGTGGTGAGGAGGAAGCGATCCGTGACGAGGCTGTTGGCGGCATAAAAAGCCGCATCGTCCAGCATCTTGAAATACAGCGTGCCATGGGTAGCGCCTGCGGCATGAAAATAGTCCGGCGTCACGTCGATGACGATGCGCGCCTCGCCGGGGGCCGAGATATCCAGCCTTGAGGGGAATAATCCGTTGATCGGCGCCGAGGCATAGAGCCGTTCAAGCGCCCGGAAATGCGCGGCCTCGCCGGATGGCGGCGTGCCGTCAGGCTGCGTCACGCGACTCGCCGCCGGCGAGCAGGGCATAGAGCGCGGCGTCCGAGCCGACGCCCCGAATGCGCGCAAGATGGCGCTCGTTGCGCAGCAGGCGCGAGACACGGGCCAAGGTCTTGAGATGCTCGGCGCCGCTATCCTGTGGGGAGAGCAGCATGAACACGACATCCACCGGCACATCATCGATCGCATCGAACGGGATCGGCTCGGCCAGCAGCACCACGGCGCCATGGACGCTCTCAAGCCCTTCCAGCTTGGCGTGGGGAATCGCGATTCCGCCACCAAAGCCCGTCGAGCCAAGGCGTTCCCGCTCGGTGATGCGCTCGACAACCTCGGCAGCATCGAGCCCATAGGCATCGGCCGCCAACTGACCCAGCTTCAGGAAAAGCTGTTTCTTGTTAGGAAGGGCCACCGCAGACGAAACAGCGTTCGCCGCGAGCAAGTCGCTGAAATTATCCATGTTCAACCCGTGTCCTGCGGCCGACCTGGGGATTTCTGCGCCGGGGTGAAGTCCACCCATCATGGCCGCCTGGAGAAAACTTGGCCGGCTGATAGGCGCAAAGGCCATTCGGGTCAACCGGTTGCCGGGGACGGGGTGGGGAAGGGGAGGGGGGAGGGCTGCGCATCGCGCGCAGCCCTCGAGCGCATTCAGGCGCGAGGCGGCTCCACCCAGCCAATGGTTCCGTCGGTGCGACGATAGACCATGTTGAAGGTGGCCGTGCTGCTGTTGAGGAACATGAGCGCATTGGTGTTGCGCAGATCGAGCATCATCACCGCATCCGAGACGCTGGCGCGCGGAATATCCACGCGCATCTCCGCGATCACCACCGGTGCATCGACGTCCACTTCCTCTTCCGCTTCGCTGGACTGGAAGACGACATAATTGGCATCGTCGATGCCGGGCGCGTCACGCTGAGCTTCGGCGGCGAGCGCCTGGCTGTGGCGATCCTTCAACCGCCGCATGTAGCGGCGCAGCTGCTTTTCGATGCGTTCTGCGGCCTGATCGAAGCAGACATGGGCATCATGGGCCTCGCCCGCGCCCTTGAGGATCAGCCCTGCCATCACATGGCAGACGATGTCGCAGCGAAAGGCGCCATGAGGCGCGTTGCTGAACGTCACGCTGGAGGAGATGGTGCGCGAGAAATACTTGTCGGCGATCGCCTGCATCCGCTCGGCAACATGCGCCTGAAGCGCCTCGCCGGTGTCGACCTGATGACCCGATACGCGGATTTCCATCTGATTTCTCCTTCTTGTTGGACCTGATGGTCTATGAACGTGGCGCGCCGTCCGGTGAGGATAATCCTCAGGCCGGGCGATCGAGCCACAAAGGGTGATCGATCTTTTCCAGAAACGCGGCATGGCGCGCCAGTTCCTGCGCGCTCGGCGAAAACAGACGGGCCGGGCGGAACGGGCGGGCAGCCGGAATGGCCATGGATTGTGTGGTCGTTACGGTGACGGTGATCTGTTCTTCCGCCATCAAGGTGAGGCCGATCTGACGCCCGCCGGTCAGTTCGATATAGAGCTGCGCCAGCAATTCCGCGTCCAGCAACGCGCCATGTTTGATGCGGTGGCTGCGGTCGATCCCGTAGCGGCTGCACAGGGCATCGAGACTGTGCTTGGCGCCGGGGTGCAGGGTCCGGGCAATCGTCAGGCTGTCGATCATCCGCCCCATGTCGACGGTGGGATGGCCGCACCGCTCCAACTCGGCATTGAGAAAGCCGAAATCGAACCGCGCATTGTGCGCGACCAGCATGGAATCGCCGAGAAACTCGAGCAACTCTGCGGCCTTGCTGCCGAACAAAGGCTTGTCGGAGAGAAAGCGCGCGGACAGCCCGTGAACCGCCTCGGCCGAGGCCGGCATATCGCGTTGGGGATTGAAATAGGCGTGGTAGGTTTCGCCGGTCGGGATGCGATTGATCAGCTCGACACAGCCGATTTCGACAAGACGGTCACCGCTGAGCGGATCAAAGCCGGTGGTTTCAGTATCGAAGACGATTTCACGCATCGTGGCATTTCACTCGTTGGGGAGGCATTATCGGACCAGCGCCGTGCGAAGGCAAGCAACGAGACGAAAAATCCGCGCTCTCATCCGCCATTTGGGTTCGGCTGTATCCAGTATCAGATCCGCTCGACGGCGTTTGATATGATCCGCCACCTGACTGGCCTTGATGGCGGCAAAGCGCTTTGCCGTCATGCCGGGACGACGCAGAACACGCCGTTGCTGAAGAAAGGGCGGGGCGGAGACGACGATGACCATGTCCATGCGCCGCTCGCCGTCTGTCTCAAACAGCAGCGGGATATCGAGAACGACCATCGGCCGGCTGCGGTGACGGCGCAGAAACGCTGCGCGCGCCCGGGCAACGGCGGGATGCACGATCCGCTCCAGGGCCCGCATTTCCTCCGCCTGGCCGATCACCCGGGCACCAAGCATCCGGCGATCGACGCCAGCAGCGCTGGTCGTGCCGGGAAAGCGCGCTTCGATCGCGCCGAGCAGGGCGCCACCCGGTCCCTGCAAATGATGGACTGCGGCATCGGCATCGAACACCGGCACGCCCGCTGCGCGAAACATGGCGGCTGCGGTCGATTTGCCCATGCCGATTGATCCGGTCAGTCCGATGCGGAATGGACGATGTCTCAAGCGCAGACCCGACAAGCGGCGGTCAGGCAGGCACGAGCAGGCGTTCGCGCAACTGCGCATCCAGCTCGCGCGGCGGCTGGGCATCGAAGAAGATGTCAAAGGCGAGCGCGGCCTGGCCGATCAGCATCTCCAGCCCATCGATGCACATGAGGTCGCGCTTGCGCGCCGCCGCCAGCAGCGGCGTTTCCAGCGGGGCATAGACGATGTCGTAGACCATTGCCTTGTCCGGCAACGGTGACAGATCGGGCGTCCATGCCGGCTGCCCGACCATGCCGAGCGAGGTCGAATTGGCGAGCAGATCGGCTGCCGGCAGTGCCGCATCGAAATCCTGCACGCGGCCAGCCAGACCCAGTCGATCCAGCAAAGCCTGCCCCTTGACGGCATCGCGTGCCACGATCGTCAGGTCGGTCACGCCCACAGAGCGCAGGGCGAAGCCGATTGCCTGCGCCGCGCCGCCGGTCCCGGCAAGAATAGCGCTGGTGCCGCTCCAGCCGCGTGCCAGCAAAGGCTGCAGAAATCCGCCAGCGTCGGTGTTGGTGCCGATCAGTGGCCCGCCGGTTTCGCAGGCGACCGTGTTGATGGCGCCGATGCGATCACGCACCCCGCCGGGATCATCGACATAATCCAGCGCCGCGATCTTGTGCGGAATGGTGATGTTGCAGCCTAGCCAGTCCGGATCGGCCCGGCGCCTGAGGAAATAGCCGGCCAGGTCCTCCGGCGCGACCCGGGTCTTGCGATACTCCGCGTCGATGCCCAGCTCTTCCAGCCAGAAATTGTGGATGACCGGCGACTTGCTGTGCGCGATGGGGTCGCCGATCACTTCGGCATATGGTTTTCCCTGACTCATGCCGGCAAGATAGAGCGCACGCGCAAATAGTCGAGCAAAGGAAGCATGGGCAGGCCCTGCACGGCAAAGAGGCTGCCGGAAATGCGCGAGAAAAGCTGCGCGCCCGGCCCTTCGATCCGATAGCAGCCGACGCACCAGCGGCACTGCTCCCAGTCGAGGTCCAGATAATGGTCGATGAAGGCCGCGCTGAGCGGACGCATCTGGAGCGTGACGCTTTCGATCTGGCGCCATTGCGCCTGCCCGGCCTGCGCGATCACGGCCGCGCTATGGAGCTTGTGCGCCCGACCGCTCATCCGCGCGAGCAGATCGGCGGCGGCTTCTTGTGTCTCCACCTTGTCGATCAGGGTGCCGTCATCCAGCTCCAGCGTCTGGTCGCAGCCCAGCACGAACGCGTCCGGGTGCCGCATCGATGGGCGACGGCATTTCCATTCCGCCAGCGCGTCGGCCAGATCGCGGGCATTCAGGCCCTCGGCGACCAGGCTGGCCTTGATCGCATCCTCGTCGACACCGGCTGGAACCGTCTCAAAGGGCACGGCAGCGTCGACGAGCAGGCGCCGGCGGCTCTCGCTCTGCGAGGCGAGCAGCAGAGGGGGCGTGCTCATACCGGCCCAAGCCCCGGCAAGCCGCTGCTGCTTTTCAGCCGTTCCTGATACAGGTTGACGATGGCTGCGGCGGTTTCTTCGATGGACCGGCGCGTGACATCGATCACCGGCCAGCCCTGATCGGCAAACATGCGGCGGGCATGCGCCACCTCGCCATTCACGCGCTCAAGATCGACATAGGCCGTTTCCGGCGCCTGATTGAGTGACAGCAGCCGGTTGCGCCGCACCTGCACCAGCCGCTCGGCGCCTGCCGTGAGGCCGACCACCATCGGGTGGCACAATTTGAACAGGCTCGTCGGGGGCGGGGATTCCAGCACCAGCGGAATATTGGCCGTCTTGTAGCCGCGATTGGCGAGATAAATGCTCGTCGGCGTCTTTGACGTGCGGGACACGCCGGCGAGGACGATATCCGCCTCCTCCCAATTCTCCCAGCCGACGCCGTCATCATGGGCGATGGTGAACTGGATGGCGTCGATCCGCGCAAAATAGGCTTCGTCCAGCACATGTTTGCGACCGGGACGATTGCGCATTTCCTGGCCCAACAAATTGGACATGGCGTCTGTCACTGGATCGAGCGGCGCGACATAGGGGATGCCGATAGCCCGGCAGCCATTTTCCAGTCGGCGGCGCAGGGTAGGGTTGGCCAAGGTGAACAGCACCATGCCCGGATTGCGCGCCACTTCTTCCAAGATGCGCTCAAGATGCTGCTCAGAGCGCACCATCGGCCAGAAATGGCGGATCGTCTCGACATTCTCGAACTGGGCGAGTGCCGCCTTGCCGATATGCTCGAGCGTTTCGCCGGTGGAATCCGAAAGCAGATGCAGGTTCAGGCGGTCCATATCCACCGTTCATGTGGAACATTGCGGGATAACACAAGGGACAGAACTGTGGATAACCGCCCCTCCTCATTTCATGCGCACTCACCCTGTCGGAACCCGATCATCTATCCACAGGCCCACCGGCTTGCCCACAGGCTGTGAATCATGGGGATGAGCCTGGTGACTCGTCGCACCTTCATGGATCCCTTCAGGTCAAGCTGTTGGCAAAAGGGTGATGAGCGAATAATGCCCGTTGTCCACTCCCCAACAGAATCCAACAACCTTCTCTTTTATATAAATAGGATATTGGTCTGTGCATGACTCGTCCGTGATCGATACCGGTGTGACGGCACCGCTGCTGAGCGTCCTGCGCGGCGCTGTCCCGGCGCGTCCGCCCCTGTGGCTGATGCGTCAGGCCGGGCGATATCTGCCGGAATATCGGGCTTTGCGTGCCGAGAAGGGCGGTTTCCTCGATCTTTGCTATGACAGTGAGTCCGCGGCAGAGGTCACCTTGCAGCCCATTCGCCGCTTCGGGTTCGATGGCGCGATCCTGTTTTCCGATATTCTGGTGGTCCCCCATGCGCTGGGTCAGGATCTCTGGTTTGAGGCCGGCGAAGGACCGCGCCTTGCCCCGCCGCTGGTCGAGGGCGAGCTGACAAGTCTCGCGCCAGCGCCACAGCGGCTGGCGCCGGTGATCGACACGGTCCGGCGCGTGAAGGCCGCGCTGGCCCCGCAAACGACGTTTCTGGGCTTTGCCGGCAGTCCCTGGACGGTGGCGACCTATATGGTGGCCGGGCAGGGCAGCAAGGATCACGCGGCCGCCCGTCGCATGGCCTATCAGCAGCCGGCGAAGTTCGGCGCCATCATCGATGCCATTATCGAAACGACGGTCGATTATCTCTCGGCCCAGATCGCGGCCGGCGTGGATGCCGTGCAGCTTTTCGATAGCTGGGCCGGTTCGCTTAGCCCGGCACAGTTCCGCCAATGGGTGATCGCGCCCAACGCGCGCATCGTCAAAGCCTTGAAGCTGCGCCATCCCGATACGCCGATCATCGGCTTTCCAAAGGGGGCAGGGGCCAAACTCGTCGACTATGCGCAGGAAACCGGCGTCGATGCGCTGGGTCTCGATGAGACGCTCGATCCGGCCTGGGCGGCGCGAGAATTGCCCGCCCATCTGCCGCTGCAGGGCAATCTCGATCCCTTGGCGCTGATCGCGGGCGGCGAGACGCTGGATCGGGCGGTGGACGCCATTCTCGAGGCTCTGTCCGGCCGGCCGCACATCTTCAACCTGGGTCATGGTATCTTGCCAGACACGCCGATTGCCCATGTCGAGCAACTGGTGGCGCGCGTTCGCGGGTGATCGGCGGGTCTTGGAAAACGCAAGCTAGCGCCTCGCACCCCGTTCCAATTCCTGGTCGGCTGGCCTAGAAGGCTTGGCGATCGCGCGCGGTTGTTGAAGCACGACGAAGAGGTTCAGTCTCCATGTCCATCCTGCCCGGCATCGGCTTTCTCGGCGCTGCTTATCCGTGGGTTCTTGCCGCACATGTGATCTTCGTCATCTTCCTGATGGCCAGCCTGTTCATGATTCCGCGCTACTTCATCTACCATCATCAGACCGAGCCCGGCTCGGCCGAGGATCAGGCGTGGATCGAGCGTGAGACGCGGATGAAGCGCATCATCATGAACCCCTCGATCGTGCTGGTCTGGGTGCTGGGCCTGCTGCTGGCCTTTCAGACCGGGGCCTGGAGCGAGGGCTGGTTCCACGCCAAGCTGCTGCTGGTGATCATCCTGTCGGGCTTTCACGGCTGGATCGTGGGCTATTCCAAGAAGCTCGCGCGCGGCCTGCGCCCCTGGCCGGAAAAGCGCCTGCGCATGATCAACGAGGTGCCGGCGCTGCTCGTCACCCTGATCGTCATTCTGGTGATCGTCCGCCCGTTCTGAACGGCCCGTTGCGAGCGGTGAGAGCGCCATCGCTCTGCGCTTGACTTGGAATCGGCCAGTGCGTAATTCGGGGCGTTCCCTTTACAGGCGCTGACCTATGCGCCTGATTGCCCTCTCCAGGCATTCCGGCACAGTCATATTCCCTTTATTTTCACTCCCGCCGTCGGACCCAATCCATGCATCTTAAAGATTTGAAGCGCAAAGCCCCGGCCGAGCTGGTCGCCATGGCCGAGGAACTCGGCGTCGAGGGTGCCTCGACGCTGCGCAAGCAGGACCTTATGTTCGCCATCCTCAAGGAGCAGGCGGAAAATGGCGAGCAGATCATGGGTCTGGGCACTATCGAGGTGCTGGCCGATGGCTTCGGCTTCCTGCGCAGCCCTGAGGCGAATTATCTGGCCGGCCCGGACGACATCTATGTCTCGCCCAATCAGGTCCGCAAATTCGGCCTGCGCACCGGTGATACGGTCGAAGGCGAGATCCGCGCACCCAAGGATGGCGAGCGCTATTTCGCGCTGACCAAGCTCGTCTCGGTCAATTTCGACGATCCCGATGTGGTCCGTCACCGCGTCAATTTCGACAATCTGACGCCGCTTTATCCCGACGAGAAGCTGCGGCTCGACACGCTTGATCCTACGATCAAGGACAAGTCGGCCCGCGTCATCGACATTATTGCGCCGCAGGGCAAGGGCCAGCGCGCGCTCATTGTGGCGCCGCCGCGGACCGGCAAGACCGTACTGCTGCAGAACATCGCCAAGGCGATCACCGACAATCATCCCGAGGTCTTCCTGCTGGTGCTGCTCATCGACGAGCGGCCGGAGGAAGTCACGGACATGCAGCGCAGCGTGAAGGGCGAGGTGGTTTCCTCCACCTTCGACGAGCCCGCGACGCGCCACGTCCAGGTCGCCGAAATGGTGATCGAGAAGGCCAAGCGCCTTGTCGAGCACAAGAAGGATGTCGTCATCCTGCTCGATTCCATCACGCGCTTGGGCCGCGCCTACAACACCGTCGTTCCCAGCTCCGGCAAGGTGCTGACCGGCGGTGTCGATGCCAACGCCCTGCAGCGCCCGAAGCGCTTTTTCGGCGCAGCGCGGAACATCGAGGAGGGTGGCTCGTTGTCGATCATCGCCACGGCACTCATCGATACGGGTAGCCGCATGGACGAAGTGATCTTCGAGGAGTTCAAGGGTACCGGTAACTCGGAAATCGTCCTGGATCGCAAGGTCTCGGACAAGCGCATCTTCCCGGCGCTGGATGTCGGCAAGTCCGGCACTCGCAAAGAAGAACTGCTGGTCGAGAAGGACAAGCTCTCCAAGATGTGGGTGCTGCGTCGTATTCTCATGCAGATGGGCACGATCGACGCGATGGAATTCCTGCTCGACAAGATGAAGGATTCCAAGACCAACGAAGACTTCTTCGCCACGATGAACCAGTAACGCATTTCAACAGGGGTTACGCGCTGCCATGGCTGAAATCTGGTCCCATATCGTCTCGGACGTCTCCACGCTGTTCTCGGGCGATATCAGCGCCTGGTCCGCGTTCGTCAAAGTTCTGTTGATCGACGTCGTCCTGGCCGGGGACAACGCCATCGTCATCGGCGCGCTCGCGGCGGGATTGCCGGCGCATCAGCGCCGGATGGTCATCTTCATCGGTATCATTGCCGCGCTGGTGCTGCGCATCGCCTTTGCGCTCGTGGTCACGCAGCTCATGCAGATCATCGGGCTGATTTTTGCCGGCGGCATCCTGCTCCTGTGGGTATCCTGGAAGATGTACCGCGAGATCGTGCAGGGGGCGGGGCACAATGCCGGCTCGCCTGAGGTCGAGGGTGACGAGCATTCCGGGCTTCGTCCCGCGAAGAGCTTCATCGGCGCGGCTTGGGCTGTGGCGGTGGCAGACGTCTCCATGAGCCTCGACAATGTGCTGGCGGTGGCCGGTGCAGCCCGCGAGCACCCCGGCATTTTGATGATCGGCCTGGTCTTCGCGGTCGCTCTGATGGGCATCGCTGCGAATATCATCGCGAAGTATATCGAGCGCTATCGTTGGATTGCCTGGATCGGCTTGCTGGTCATTCTCTATGTGGCCGCGACGATGATCTACACCGGCATTACCGACAAGGATATCGGGCTGCTCCAGCTCTTCGCCTGAGCCGAGAGGCAAATCGCTAAGCAGGAACCGGCAGCGCTCAGGAAAGGAGCGCTGCCGGTTTCCTTGTTTCTGGCTGACCGTTGCCGGGAGATATCGCCGGCCGAGGGCAATTTGCTAGCGAAATGAGCTCCGATGCGGCATGTCAGACCCACCCTATCTCGCGCGGAGCCCTGCCATCATGAAGTTCAAGGTCGATGTTGAGTGCACCCCGGAAGAGGCACGGTCGTTTCTCGGTCTGCCTGATCTGAAGCCGATCCATGATCTTTATATTCAGGCGGTGCTCGATACGATGAGCGGCCAGACCAATCTTGAGCAGATGGAGCGGATGTTCCGCAGCATGTCGCCGCTGGGTGATGCAGGCATGAAGCTGTTTTCCAGCCTCATGGATATTGGCATGGGCGCGGCGGGCGGGGGCTCTCCTGCAAAATCCAAGAATGACGGCTGAGTTTTCCACGTGGTTTGACGATCGATGACGGATCGGGATACGATTTTTGCGCTCTCCAGCGGGCAACTGCCCGCCGCCATTGCGATCCTCCGGGTATCTGGACCTCTCGCGCTTGAGGCTGCTCGCCTCATAACAGGTCGGGATGCCCCAGCGGCTCGGCAAGCGGCGTTGCGGCGGTTTTTCGATCCGGCGAACGGCGACTTGCTCGATGAGGGTTTGCTGATTTGCTTTCCCGGCCCCAATACCGAGACCGGCGAAGACATGGCCGAATTCCAATGCCATGGCTCCCATGCGGTGGTGCGGGCGTTGGAAGCCGCTCTGGCTGCGACGCCGGGCTTTCGGCGGGCAGAGGCGGGCGAGTTTACCCGGCGCGCCTTTCTGAACGGCAAGATGGATCTCGCCGGGATCGAAGGCTTAGGCGATTTGATCGCGGCAGAGACGGCGCTGCAACGGCGTGCTGCCATGGCGATGATGGGTGGAGCGTTCTCCCGCAAGATCGACTCCTGGACGACAGACCTTCGACTGCTCGCCGCACAGATCGAGGCTCAGCTCGATTTTTCCGATGAAGGGGACGTATCGGGCGCGGACCTCGCGCGCATCACAGCCGCAGCGATTGAGATCAGCGCAGACATGCGTAAGGAACTGCAGCGTCCCTCCGCGGACCGATTACGCGATGGTATTCGCGTCGCCATCGGCGGTCCGCCCAATGCTGGCAAGTCGTCCCTATTCAACCTGCTGGTTGGTCGTGATGCTGCGATTGTCTCTCCCCATGCGGGAACGACCCGCGATGTGATCGAGGCGTCGGTCGCCCTCAATGGCATCGCATTCGTGCTGTCTGACTCGGCTGGACTGCGCAAAGCCGGTGACGAGATCGAGCAGATCGGCATCGGCCGCGCGGAAGCTCTTTTGGCCGAGGCTGACATCGTACTGTGGCTAGGGCGGCCTGAAGACGCGCCCTCAGGTCAGGGGGCGTTGGTGCAGGTCGCAGCGAAAGCCGATCTTGCTCTAGCAGATCGCGAGGCGTCGAGCCTGTACGTGTCGAGCGTGACAGGTGAGGGGATTGATTCTCTCATTGAGGAACTGTGCGCGCTGACCGGCAGCATGCTGCCGGCGCCCGGCGACTATGCGCTGTCACAGCGGCAACGAGCTGTCATAAAACGAGCGGGTGATGCTTTGGATGCCTGCAATGGTGAGCCAGACGAAATCCTGGTTGCAGAAAATCTTCGTCAGGTGCTGGCCGCTCTGGATGAATTGACCGGGCGCACCACGACTGAGCTTGTGCTGGACGAGGTGTTTCGCGGCTTCTGCATCGGCAAATAGTTGTTCCACGTGGAACGTCGGCCTGTCCGCAATGCTTTGACGCTCTTTGATGTGGCCGCTAGGGGCTGGGACATGAGCAAGCATGCGCAAGCCATGTTCGATGTCATCGTTGTCGGCGGTGGCCATGCCGGCACGGAAGCTGCGGCCGCTGCCGCGCGCCGTGGCGCGCGCGTCGCTTTGGTAACGGCCGATCCGGGCCGCATCGGGGAAATGTCCTGCAATCCTTCCATCGGCGGGTTGGGCAAGGGCCACCTCGTACGTGAAGTGGATGCATTGGATGGGTTGATGGCGCGCGCCGCAGACAGCGCCGCGATCCATCGCCGAATGCTCAATGCCAGCAAGGGCGCCGCTGTTCGCGGCCCGCGTGTCCAGGCCGACCGCCGGAAGTACCGCGCAGCCATTCAGAGTATGATCGCGGCGCAACCGGGCCTCTCGGTCATTGGCGGTGAAGTGGCAGCATTGGATGTCGGCCCTGCCGGGGCTGTGAGCGGGGTCGTGCTCGCGGATGGACAGAAGCTGGGCGGACAGGCCGTTGTCCTCACAACCGGAACATTTCTGGGCGGCCTGATGTTCAGGGGCGCGGAGCGAGTTGTGGGTGGGCGGATCGGTGAGCATGCCGCGAGTGCCTTGGCTCAGCAGTTGCGAGACCTCGATCTACCAATGGGCCGCCTCAAGACGGGGACACCGGCCCGTCTGAATGGACGCACGATTGATTGGGCCCGGCTGGAAGAGCAGCCGTCAGATCTCGACGCCTGGTCGATGTCCTATTTAGGTCTGGTTGAACGCGAACAGCTGCCGCAACTTCGCTGCGCCATCACCCGGACCAACGGCGAAACGCATCGCATCATTCGCGATAACCTCGGCCTCTCACCCTTGTTCTCTGGCGATATTGAGGGGAGGGGACCACGCTATTGTCCCTCAATCGAGGACAAGATTGTCCGCTTCGGAGACCGGGAGGGCCATCAGGTCTTCCTCGAGCCCGAGGGTCTGGATGACCATCTTGTCTATCCCAATGGCCTGAGTTCGTCCCTGCCGACGGACGTGCAGATTGCATTTCTCCGGTCCATGGACGGGCTGGAACAAGTCGAGGTCGCCGTGCCAGGCTACGCGGTCGAGTATGACCATATCGACCCGCGCGCCTTGGACCGGACCCTTTCGCTCCGTGCCATGCCTGCGCTCTTTCTGGCCGGTCAGATCAATGGCACCACCGGCTATGAGGAGGCTGCGGCACAGGGGCTTGTGGCTGGCGCGAACGCTGCCGCTCATGCCTTGGGTCTTGATCCTTTGCTGCTTGACCGGGCAGAAAGCTATATTGGCGTTCTTATCGATGATCTCTGCCTGCAGGGGATCACCGAACCCTACCGAATGCTGACCGCGCGCGCCGAGTTCCGGCTGCGACTGCGTGCGGACAACGCTGCAACGCGCCTCACGCCGACGGCCGTTCGGCTTGGCTTGGCAAGCGCTACCCGAATGACTTGGTGGCACCAGCGAGAACAAGCACGCGTGGCGCTCGCTGGCGTGTTGGAGAAGCAAGTGTCCGGCACTGATTTACGCGCGGCGGGGGCAGATGTTCGCGACGACGGCGTCCGCAGATCCCTCGCTGAGTGGGCTCGTTTCCCGGCAGTGACGCGCGGGCATCTTGCCAAATATGCGCCGGCCCTGAAAACGGGAGAAGACGGCCTTGTTGAGGAGCTTCTGCAGGATGCGATCTATGCGCCTTACGTCGACAGGCAGGACGCGGAAGTGAGGGCGCTCCGGGCCAATGATGCCATCGCGCTGCCCGCCGACCTCGATTTTTCTGCGGTCGGCGGTTTGAGCACAGAGGTGGTCGAACGGTTGACCCTTGCGCGCCCCGAGACGCTTGGTGGTGCCGCCCGGATCAGGGGAATTACGCCGGCAGCTTTGGCCGCGCTGCTCGTCGCAGCGCGGACGGGCCGCGCCGCATGACGGAGGAAGAGGCGCAAGCGTGGCTCTCCGATCAAGGCTGGTGGGATGGTCCAACCGGGGATAGGCTGCGGACTTTTGTGGACCTCGTACTGGAAGAGGCCGACCGGCAGAACCTCATTTCTGTTGGGACCAAGGCATCCATTTGGGCGCGGCATATTGTAGACTCCGCCCAGTTGCTAACTCATGCGGTATCCGCTCAAACGCCCGCCGATGGATTGTGGCTGGACCTCGGAACCGGCGCTGGGTTTCCGGGCCTGGTCATCGGCTGCTTGCGTGAGGCGCCGATTCGTCTCGTAGAGGTCCGTCCCTTACGAGTCACTTTCCTCAAACGCTGTGCCGAGTCTCTCGGCCTCGATCATGTGGAAGTCGTGCAATCCAAGGTGGAATCGGCCCGATTTGATCGGCCCGCTGCCATTATCAGCGCCCGTGCTTATGCGCCTTTGGATCGACTGCTCACCACAGCGCATCATTTGGCGGACGAAAACACCATCTGGCTGCTCCCCAAGGGCCGGAGCAGTGAGAAGGAACTGGAAATTGTCCGACCGGACTGGCAAGCTGTGTTTCACGTGGAACAAAGCGTTACGGACGCTGAAAGCGCCATTCTAACAGTCCGCCAGCTGAAAAAACGTGTCCCGGTCAGAGCGACCGATAAAAAGCCGGTCAGTTCGAGACGGAATGGCAAGAGGCGCAAAGCGGCAGCGACGTCGGCGAGGCCAAAAGGACAGTCATGATCAGCATTGCAATCGCGAACCAGAAAGGCGGCGTTGGCAAAACCACCACGGCGATCAATCTCGCTACTGGCTTGGCTGCCACTGGTCACCGCACCCTGCTGATAGATCTTGATCCGCAGGGCAATGCCTCCACGGGGATGGGGGTCACGACGAAGGATCGCGCGCGGTCGAGCTACGATCTTCTGATGGGGGACTGTGAGCTTGACGATGCGGTGATTCGCACGGTCGTGCCGGGCCTAGACCTCATTCCTGCCACACAGGATCTCTCTGGGGCTGAGATCGAACTGATCGATGTCGAGCAAAGGACCCATCGTCTTGCCAACGCTTTAAACAATACGGAGGCCGGTCGTTGGGAGGTCTGCCTGATTGACTGCCCGCCGTCGCTAGGGCTGTTGACGGTCAATGCCATGGTCGCGGTGCAGTCGATCCTTGTGCCGCTGCAATGCGAGTTCTTTGCCCTTGAGGGCCTGTCGCAGCTGCTGCAGACCTTCGAGCGCATTCGGGCGCGGTTCAATCCGGACCTGTCAATCCTCGGCGTGGCGCTAACGATGTACGATCGCCGGAATCGGCTGACCGATCAGGTCGCGGACGATGTGCGGGCCTGTCTCGGCGACCTCGTGTTCAAGACGGTCATCCCGCGCAACGTGCGCCTCTCGGAAGCCCCCAGCCACGGGCTGCCCGCCCTTATCTACGACATGCGCTGTGCCGGATCGGAAGCCTATATGGCGCTCGCGCGCGAACTGATCGAGAAGCTTCCCAAGGAGACCGTAGCGGCATGAGCGACGCAGATGTATCCGGCAAGCCGCGTCGTTTGGGGCGTGGTCTTTCTGCCCTGCTCGGTGAAGTCGAACGCGACGTATCGGTTTCCGAGGAGGGCCGGGCTGGGGCGGATAGCGGGACAAGCGATGCGGACCGGCCCAAGGCCGTGCGCTTCCTTGAAATCGTCCGCGTGTCGCCTCATCCCGATCAGCCGCGGCGACATTTCGACGAAGGTGCGCTCTCTGAACTCGCAGACAGCATCCGTGAGCGGGGAATCATCCAGCCGATCGTCGTCCGTCCGCTTGGGAATGATCGCTATCAGATCGTCGCGGGTGAGCGGCGCTGGCGCGCCGCGCAGAAGGCGCAGCTTCACCAGATTCCGGCAATCGTCCGCGATTTCACCGAGGCAGAAACGCTCGAGATTGCGCTGGTTGAGAACATCCAGCGAGAGGAGCTGAACCCGATCGAGGAGGCGCAAGCCTATCAGCGCCTGATCAATCAGTTTCACCACACGCAGGACGCGCTGGCCCGGATCGTCGGCAAATCACGCAGTCATATTGCGAACCTGATCAGGCTGCTGGATTTGCCCGAGCCTGTTCAGGAGCTCGTGATGACCGGGGCCCTGTCCATGGGTCACGGGCGCGCCCTTATCGGCTCTGCCGATTGCGCGGAACTGGCAAAAGATGTCGCCTCGAAGGGCCTGTCTGTTCGCGAAACCGAGCGCTTGGTTCGCTTGGCACGTGAAGAAAAATCGGCGCCACGTGCAGAGGTGCGACCCGCATTGGGCCGTGATCCCGATTTGATCGCCATGGAACAGCATCTGTCGGATCTGCTCGGCCTGCGCGTCGGCATTAATCATGAGGGCGGGAAAGGCACGCTGACCCTGCAATATTCCAGCCTCGAACAGCTGGACATGATCTGCCAGAAGCTGACCGGCGGCGGCTTTTAACCGCGTCCTTTGGGCGTCAGCGCTGCTTGGCCAGCGCGTCAAAAGCCTGAAGGTCGCGGAGAAGCGCTGGCAGGTCGCGCAACGGCACCATGTTCGGTCCGTCGCTCGGCGCGCAGTCAGGGTCTTCATGCGTTTCGATGAATACGGCCGCGACGCCGATCGCAACCGCAGCGCGCGCCAGCACGGGCACGAAGCGTCGTTCGCCGCCTGAGCTTTCTCCTCGTCCGCCCGGCTGCTGGACACTGTGGGTGGCATCGAACACGACCGGGCAGCCGGTTTCTGCCAGAATCGGGAGGGCGCGCATGTCGCTGACCAATGTGTTATAGCCAAAGCTCGCGCCGCGTTCGGTGAGCATGACCTGATCGTTTCCGGCGCTGCGCAGCTTGCGCACGACATTCGCCATGTCCCAAGGGGCAAGAAACTGGCCCTTCTTGACGTTGACGACGCGGCCTGTTGCGGCAGCAGCCAGCAAGAGATCGGTCTGGCGGCAGAGGAAGGCCGGAATCTGGAGGACGTCCACGACCTCGGCCACCGGCGCGCATTGGGCTGCGTCATGCACATCGGTGATCACCGGGCAGCCGAACTGCGCTTTCACATCCGCAAATATATCCAGCGCCTGCGCGAGGCCAATGCCGCGCGGCGCATCGACAGAGGTGCGGTTCGCCTTGTCGAAGCTGCTTTTGTAGATGAGTGGCATTCCGATTGCGTTGGTCATCTCGACAAGGGCCTGCGCCGTCTCCAGCGCATGCGCGCGCGATTCCATGGCGCAGGGACCTGCAATCAGGGCAAGTGGGCGGTCATTGGCGATGCGCAGCGGGCCGATGGTGACGCTGTGAGGGGCAATCTCTGTCATGCACCCCGCATAGCCGCCCGACGCGGTCCCGCAAAGCCTGAGCAGCGGGCGCCGGTCGGCATTGTTGGCGCGCTCGCTTACTCTTCCGCCAGGCAGGCGGCGAGGCCACTGCGATAATCTGGAAATCGGGGGTGCCATCCGAGAAGCCGTTTGGCCTTGCCATTCGCGACGCGCCGGTTCTCGCTGTAGAAAGCCCGTGCGGCCGGAGACAGGCCTGCGGCTTCTATGGATTGCAGGGGCGGCGCCGGTCGGTCGAGAAGTGCGCAACCGAAGGCGATGACGTCATTCTGCGAGCAGGGCATGTCGTCGGCGAGATTATAAACGCCTGAGCGCCCGGCCATGCCGGCCAATATGCCAGAAACGATATCCTCCACGTGGATTCGGCTAAATATTTGATCCGGGAGGTCTATTCTGCGGGCCCGGCCTTCGCGAATCCGATCCAGGGCACTGCGCCCCGGGCCATAAATCCCGGGCAACCGAAACACCCGAAGGCGCGCGCCAAGATTCTGCCAGGCTAGATCAGCAGCGGCTCGAGCATTGCGCCGGCCTTTGCCGACGGTTGCACTTTCATCCACCCATGCGCCGCCGGTATCCCCGTAGACTCCGGTCGAGGACAGATAGCCGATCCAACCGGCAGGCGCTTCTTCCAGCAAGGCACCGTAGCGCTGCAGCACTGGATCGCCTTCATCCGTCGGAGGAACAGAGGACAGGATGTGGGTCGCCCGGCGCATGGCGTTCGTGACCGCCGAGTCGTCATCGAATGCGATCGTGCCGGCACGCCCGGTCGCCTCGACCGTCCAACCGCGCGATCGGAGCGCCTCGGCGAGCCGTGTGGCGGTGTAACCCAGTCCAAAAATCAGCATGTGGGGCATCAGGTCGATTTCCGCATATGGCTGCGCCTAATGGGCAGCGCCCCAGCTCGATCCGGTCCCGATTTCCACGCCAAGCGGCACGGTGAGCGTAACGAGTGGCTCTGCGGCGCTGGCCATGACAGACCGGATGATCGGCGTGGCGGCCGCCACATCGTCTTCCGGCAGCTCAAACACCAGCTCGTCATGGACCTGCAGCAGCATCTTCACCCGGTCCAGCCCGGCATCCCGAAGAGCCGGACCCATGCGCACCATTGCGCGCTTGATGATGTCCGCGCTGGTTCCCTGAATAGGGGCGTTGATCGCGGCGCGCTCCGCCCCCTGACGGACGTGCTGCACCGGCGACTTGATCTGGTTGAACCAGGTCTTGCGGCCGAACAGCGTGGTCGTGTGCCCCGTGGAACGCACCTTTTCCAACGTCTCATTGATATAGGCCGAGATGCCGGGGAAGCGGTCGAAATAGCGGCTGATCATGGCCTGTGCTTCGTCCGCGTCGATCTCCAGACGGGCCGCCAACCCCCAGCGTGAGATGCCATAGAGAATGGCGAAGTTGATCGTCTTGGCCCGCGCACGCGTCTCGCGGGTCATCTCGCCGAAGAGCTCCTGGGCAGTCGCCGCGTGAATATCCTCGCCGCGCAGGAAGGCATCCCGCAACTGCGGTACATCGGCCATATGGGCCGCAAGGCGAAGCTCGATCTGGCTGTAGTCCGCAGCCAGGATCACATTGCCCTGTTCGGCAATGAAGGCATCGCGAATCTGGCGACCGGTTTCGGTGCGGATGGGGATGTTCTGCAGGTTCGGGTCGGTCGAGGAGAGGCGGCCGGTCTGCGCGCCAGTCAGCGAGTAGCTGGTGTGGACGCGACCGGTATCGCGGTTGATCTGGGCCTGTAGGGCGTCGGTATACGTCGATTTGAGCTTCGAAAGCTGGCGCCAGTCCAGCACCAGCCCGGCGATCTTGACGCCATCCGCCTTCATGCGCTCGAGCACGGTCACATCCGTGGAATAAGCGCCGGACTTGCCTTTCTTTCCGCCTTTGAGGCCCATTTTCTCGAAGAGGATCGCACCAAGCTGCTGGGTCGATCCAATGGCAAAGGGCTGGCCGGCCTCAGCGTGAATCTCTTCTTCCAGCCGTGCCATTTCCTGCGCGAACCGGCCGGAGAGCCGGGAGAGATGATCGCGATCCACCTTGATGCCGCTGCGCTCCATGCCGGCGACCACCGGAATGAGCGGGCGGTCCACCAGCTCATAGACCCGGGTCGCGCCTTCTTGGGCGAGGCGGGGCTTGAACCGCGTCCACAGCCGCCAGGTCACGTCCGCATCCTCGCCGCCATAGCGTGTGGCGGCATCGAGCGGCACCTGCGCAAAGCTGATCGCCTTCTTACCCGTGCCGGTGACGTCCTTGAAGCTGATGCACGTATGCTCAAGCACGGCATGCGCAACCTCATCCATGCCGTGGCCAGCAAGGGACTGCCCGGCATCGAGATCGAAGCTCATCACCAGCGTGTCGTCGAAGGGCGTGACAGACAGCCCATGCCGGGCCAGCACGTTGAGATCATATTTGATGTTGTGGCCGATCTTCAGCACGCTCGCATCGGCAAACAACGGGCGAAGGCGGGCGAGGGCGTCCGCCATGGGAATCTGTGGCGGCGCTTCGGCGAACATGTCGTCGCCGCTGCGGTGGCCCAGCGGAATATAACAGGCCGTGCCGGGGGCGGTGGCGAGGCAGATGCCCACCAGATTGGCAGCCATGCTGTCGAGGGAATCCGTCTCCGTATCGATGGCGATGATGCCGCTGGCGTAGGACTGCGCAATCCACGCATCCAGTCGCTCCAGCGTCGTCACCGTCTCGTAGCTCTCGCAGTTGATCGGGGGCAGGGGGATGAAATCCGGCGTCGTCGGGTCGAGCGCGGCGTCCACGACCGCCTCGGCGACGGGATCCGCCGTCTGCCGGCCCGGCGCATGGCTGGCCATGCGGGCCAGCAGCGCCTTGAAGCCCTGATCCTCAAGAAAGGCGCGCAGCGGCTCGGCGGGGATGCCATCCAGCTTGAGATCATCGAGCGCGTGCGGCAGCGGCACTTCGCAGTGGAGCGTAACCAGTTCGCGCGAGAGGCGGGCGAGCTCGGCATGCTCGATCAGCCGTTCCTTGAGCTTGGATGGCTTCATGTCCGGCGCTGCGGCGAGCACCGCATCCAGGTCGCCATATTCCCCGATGAGCTTCGCAGCGGTCTTCGCGCCGACGCCGGGCACGCCGGGGACATTGTCGACGCTGTCGCCCATCAGGGCCAGCACATCGCGCAACTGCTCGGGCGCGACGCCGAACTTGTCCTGCACATAATCGGGCCCGCGCCGCTCGTTCTTCATCGTGTCGAGCATGTCCACGCCCGGCTGGATGAGCTGGGCCAGATCCTTGTCGGAGGAGACGATCGTCACGTCCCAGCCCTGCGCCACCGCCTGGCAGGTGTAGGTGGCGATGATATCGTCGGCCTCGAATCCGGCTTCCTCGATGCAAGGCAGCGAAAAGGCGCGGGTCGCCTCACGGATCAGCGGAAACTGGGGGATCAGGTCTTCCGGCGGCGGCGGCCGGTGGGCCTTGTACTGATCGTAAAGATCATTGCGGAAGGTGTGCGAGCCCTTGTCGAGGATCACCGCGAGATGGGTCGGCCCCTCCTCCTTGTCCAGCGCGTCGGCGAGCTTCCAGAGCATCGCCGTATAACCGTATACCGCGCCGGCGGGCGTGCCATGGCGGTTGGTGAGCGGTGGAAGCTGGTGATAGGCGCGAAAGATGTAACTCGAGCCATCGACGAGATAGAGATGATTGCGGGAAGCCATGCGAAGCGGGATAGCGCGGCCACGGGCGGGAGGCCAGCGCCGATCAGGCTCCATCCACGGCGAGGCGCCCCAGAGCCGGGTCATCGGTGAAAAAGCCATCCACCCCAAGCGACAGGTAGCGCCGCATCTCTGCCACTGAGCCGCCCTCGTGCCGGGCATTTTCGCCGCCGGGACCCCGCAGATCGCTCGGCAAGAAGCGGTTCTCGGGGCGGAAGGTGTAAAGGTAGACGCGCAGCCCCGCGGCATGGGCATCAGCGACAAGGCGGGCCGGCTTGGCGAGGCGGCCTTCGGCGTCCAGCGGCATGACCGAGCGCGAGGAGGGGCCGATGGCGTCGGCATAGCCGGCAACGGCGGCGAGCCCGGCTGGTGATGCCATATCGCCATAAGTCGTCTTCCGCCCGGCGAGGGCGGCATCGGCAGGCTGGCGGTCGAACGCCTCGAACAACTGGAGCAGCTGGATGTTCGTCGGCCGACCGATTTTCTGCCGAATGGCGCGCAGATTGGTGGTTTCGAAGGACTGAATCACGATCGGGCAGCGGCGCGTATAATCGTGGCCGGCCAGCGCAGTGAGCAGGGCGTCTTCAAGCGGCAGGCCGATGCTGGCGAAGTAGGTTGAGTGCTTGATTTCCGGAATCAGGCCGATCGTTCTGCCTTGCGCTACCCCTTGCGCCGCGATGAAGGCGATGATCTCATCCAGCGTCGGGATGGGGAACTGGCCGTCGTAGCTTTGGCTTTCCGGGCGGATGGCACCCAATCGCTCGACGGCACGCAGGGTCTTGAGTTCCGCGAGCGAAAAATCCTCGGTGAACCAGCCGGTGACCGCCTCGCCATCGATTTGCTTCGTGGTCCGGCGGTCCGCAAATTCAGCACGCTTTGCCACATCGGTGGTGCCGCCGATCTCGTTTTCATGTCGCGCAACGAGCACGCCGTCGCGCGTCATCACCAGGTCCGGTTCGATGAAATCCGCGCCGTCCGCAATGGCCCGGCCATAAGATTCCAGCGTATGCTCGGGCCGCAGGGCGCTCGCGCCGCGGTGAGCGAATACGAGAGGCTGGTTGCCGTCGAGCGTCTGAGCGCGCCCCGTCTCTCCGCCGAGAGCAGGGGTCGCCAAGGCCGCGACGCCCAGACCGATGGCATCCCTTCGGGTCAACATTCCACCTCCATCGCGAGAGTCAGGACGGGCACGAGCCTATGCGTCGTGCTGGCGCATCTTCGTGACAGGACGATGGCGCTCATTTTGCCTCCTGCCCTCGCGCCCGTTGCCTGATTGGACTTGCCGCGATAGGAGGCCCCCAAGAAAAATCCGGATCACATAATCGAAGGAGCCGGCCGTGGCAGGCCATAGCAAATTCAAGAACATCATGCACCGCAAGGGCGCGCAGGACAAGAAGCGCTCGGCTATGTTCTCCAAGCTCTCGCGCGAGATCACCGTCGCGGCCAAGATGGGCGCGCCGGACCCGGACATGAATCCGCGTCTGCGTCTGGCCATCAACGCGGCCAAGGCGCAGTCCATGCCCAAGGACAACATCCAGCGCGCGATCGACAAGGCGAGCAAGAGTGACGCGGAGAATTACGAGGAAGTGCGCTATGAGGGTTACGGCCCGGGTGGCGTGGCGATCATCGTCGAGGCGCTGACCGACAACCGCAATCGTACTGCGACGAACGTCCGCACGGCCTTCTCCAAGAATGGCGGCAATCTGGGTGCGTCCGGCGCGGTGAGCCATGGGTTCGATCGCATGGGCCTGATCACCTATCCGGCCTCCGTCGGCGATCCGGACGCCATCTTCGAAGCTGCGCTTGAAGCGGGCGCGGACGATGTATCGTCGAACGACGATGAACACGAGATCTGGACGGCCATGGATGCCCTGCACGAGGTCGCCAAGGCGCTGGAGGACAAGCTCGGCGCCGCAGCGAGCGCCAACCTCGCGTGGAAGCCGCAGACCACTGTGGAACTGGACGAGAGCAATGCCGGCACGCTGCTCAAGCTCGTCGACGCGCTGGATGATGACGATGACGTTCAGACCGTCTGGGGCAATTACGAAGTTCCCGACGACGTGATGGAAAAGCTGGGGTGATCGCCCGCATCTTGCGGTCATGATCATTCTGGGTCTCGACCCCGGCCTTGGCACCACGGGCTGGGGCCTGATCCGTGCGCAGGGCAATCGCCTGTCTCATATTGCCAATGGCCAGATCCGCACCGCAGCGAGCGATGCCTTGCCCGCCCGGCTGGTCGCGCTCGATGCGGCGCTGGCGGCCCTCATCGCGGAACATCGGCCGGCGGAAGCGGCGGTCGAAGAGGTGTTCATCAACACCAACCCGCAATCGACCCTCAAGCTGGGGCAGGCGCGGGGTGTTATTTTGCTCGGCGCCGCGCGCACCGGCATACCGGTCGGCGAATATGCGGCCCGGCTCGTCAAAAAAGCCATTGTGGGCGTGGGCAATGCGAGCAAGGATCAGATCCACGCCATGGTGATGCGGTTGCTGCCGGGAACGAGTGTGGTCGGTCCTGATGCAGCAGATGCACTTGCCGTCGCCATCACCCACGCGCATCTTCGCGCCAGTCGGCGGCTCGAACGGGGCGAGTGAGGTCTGGAAGCCGTCCCCGTGCGGGACGGGCGTGCCATCGTTGTAGAAGGAGTTGGGCATGAGGTCGGCCCGAAGGGTTGGTGTGCTGGCAATCATCGCAAGCAGCATCGCGGCTGGACCCGCAGCGGCCGAACTGCCGCCATCGGTCAAGGCCATGCTGGATGCCGCCATCGCAAGCGGGGATGCCGGGGCGCTCGCCACCGTCGCGCGCTTTGCCAAGCAGACGCATCCCGACAATGCCGCGGAGATCGACGAGAAGATTCAGGCGCACAAGGCCGCCATTGATGCCGAGCGGGAAGCCCGGCTGAGGCAGGCGAGCTTCTTTCACGCCTGGTCAGGCAGTGGCGAACTGGGTGGCTTTATCACCACCGGCAATACCGAAAGCTCCGGCATCAGCGCAGGTCTCTCGCTTGAACGGCGTGGGATCGACTGGTTGCACAAGTTCCGCGCCAATGTCGACTATCAGCGCAGCGATGGCGTCACGACGCGCAACCAGTGGCTGGCAAGTTATGAGCCCAACTTCACCCTGAACGACGCGATCTACGCTTATGGGCTCGCGACATACGAGAAAGACCGGTTCCAGGGTTTTTCGGACCGCACCACGGCCTCGGGCGGCGTCGGTGTGCGGCTGGTGCGGCAGGCCGATTTCAGTCTGGACATCAAGGGCGGACCGGCTTGGCGGCACACCGTCGGGATCGACGAGCCCGATACGACTGAACTGAACACGCTCGCCGCCGCCGATCTGCGCTGGCAGATTTCACGCGCCTTCGAGCTCAAGAACAATGCCCAGGCGGTGTGGAGCTCCGGCAATAGCAGCTATGCGAACACCACTGGCCTCACCGGCAAGCTCAACGGTTCGCTCTCCGCGCGGCTCTCCTATGCGGTGCGCCATGAGACGTCGCCGCCCGCAGGCTCGGAGATGACGGATACGATTACGCGCGCGACGCTGGTCTACGATTTCTGACGCGCGCCTCGCTGCTGCCAGCGTCAGGCCTTGCCCCAGAAGAGGAACGCCACCGCGCCGATGAGGCAGGCCAGCGCACCGAAATGGCGCCAGTGGAGCGGTTCACCCAGAAAGGTGACCATGAAGACGCCGAAAACGGTCAGCGCGATGACTTCCTGCGTGATCTTGAGCTGGCCGGCGCTCCAGCCGCTGGCATAGCCGATGCGATTGGCCGGCACCGCAAAGCAATATTCAAAAAAGGCGATGCCCCAGCTGATCAGGATGACCAAGGCGAGCGGTTTGCTCATGCCGCCCTTGAGATGCCAGTACCAGGCCGTGGTCATCAGGATGTTGGAGGCGAGCAGCAGCGCGATCGTGGGCATGAAGCCCAAATGGCAGGTTCGCCGTGGGAAGGCGATGGGGAAAATACGCCGCTCGGGAGCGTGATTTTCCCCGGTGGTGACTATCGCGCGACCATCGTGCTCCGCGCGATCCGAACGACCAGTGGGACCATGCCGGGATAGTTGGCCCGATCATAGGTCGACCCCGCGCCCAGATGCTGCGCGATCCGGCGATGGGCCTCGCCCAGCGCATGATAGGGCATGCTCGGCAGCAAATGGTGAAGCGCGTGATAGCGCAGACCGACCGGTGCCCAGAGCGCGGCCAGTGGCGCGGGTGGCGGCACATTGACGGAATCGAGGAACTGGCCGGTCACCGTCATCGTCTCGCCTTCATTCTCCCAGAGATGGGCGACCAGCGTGCGGAGCTGATTGGCGACCATCGCAACCGAGAGAATCGCGATGTAGGTGAGCAGCGGACGCCAGCCGAGCAGCGGCACGCTGGCGATGAGCGCCATCGACCACAGGCTGGTCCCGGCTTCCTGCCAGGCCCACATCCGCGCAAAGTCACCCTCCGGTGCCCGGCGCCGATAATCTGGATTGATGGACAAGGCCGAGTAGCGCTCCACGATGAACCGGCGCAGCGGGGGAATGACGAGGCTGAGCGGTGCCAGCACGCCGAAGCGCACGATGAACGCCACCGGGGCCAGAGCAGCCACGAGGATGAACAGCGGCAGGCTCCACGGCTTCATCAGCGCAAGCGGCAGATATTCCGGGTCATCGATGGTGCCATAGCGCGTCTTGGCATGATGCTGGGTGTGCACGCCCTCATAGAGAAAGGAGGGGAACAGCAAGGGAATGCCGATCAGCAGGTTCCACGTGAAACGAAAGCCCGGCAGCGCACCCGCCCGGATGTGCGTCAGTTCGTGGATGAAACTCGTCGCCCGATACAGTGCGAGAGCGGAAATCAAGCCAGCGAGGGCCACCACCCAACCTTGCGAGGCCAGCATGGCGAGCGCCATAGCCGCGTAGCCGATCAGCGCGGAGGCCAGGAAATCGGGCCAGTAGATGCCGGGCCGCGCGGTTGCCAGATCGCGCGTCAAATCCACGGCGGCGCGGAGCATCGCCATATCATCGGGCGTGGTTGCCAACGCAGGGCCCGCTGCGGCGGGGGCCTTGCCGGCTGGCGCGGACGGCGCGGCGTCCAGTCTCTGGTCGATTGCGGTCATGCAAAGGGGTCCTATCGGTCGAATGAGCACAGATCATGGCAGCAATGTGATTTTGTTCTGCCGCCACGGCGCGCGGCTTGACAAATCCGCCGCCAGTTCCGCAGTGCTGTGCCCTCTCAGCAGCGCTTCATCGTCGAAGCGCGGGACAGGGGTATCGCCGTGACGTCAGCCGATTTAGTGATCACTCCCGTCTCCGGCAAGGCCGACATGGCGGCGTTCATCGATTTGGCATGGACCATCTATGCCGATGATCCCCATTGGGTGCCGCCGCTGAAGAGCGAAGTGCGCGGCCTGCTGACACCGGGCAAGAACCCGTTTCACGAACATGCCGAGCATCAATATTTCCTCGCGCGGCGCGGTGGCAAGGTCGTCGGGCGCATCAGCGCGCATATCGATCATCTCGCCATTTCCATGCCTGCCGAGCAGGGCATGGGGCCGGGGACAGGCAATTTCGGCATGTTCGAAGCCATGGATGAAGCAACCGCGCACGCGCTGATCGCGACGGCGGAAGGCTGGCTGCGCGAGCGGGGGATGACCCGGGTGCTCGGCCCGATCTCGCTCTCCATCTGGGAGGAGCCAGGCCTTCTCGTGAAGGGCTTCGACCATTCCCCGACGGTGATGATGGGCCACAACAGGCCGGAATATCGCGCCTGGATCGAATCGGCTGGCTATGCCCATGCCAAGCAGCTCGATACTTATGAGCTCGACATCACGCAGGAATTTCCGCCGCTGATCCAGCGGATCGTCCAATCCGGCGAGCGTAACGAGCGCATTCGCATTCGCCATGTCGACAAGAGCGAGTTCGACCGGGATGCGGCAATCATCCTGCACATTCTCAACGATGCCTGGGGCCGCAACTGGGGCTTTGTGCCGATTACCGACCATGAGGTTGCGCATTTCGGCAAGGCGCTCAAGCCGCTGGTGTTCGAGGATCTGATTCGCATCGCTGAGCTGGATGGCGAGCCGGTGGCCTTCATGATGACGCTGCCGGACATGAACGAAGCGCTCGCCCGCCTTAACGGCACGCTCTTCCCCTTCGGCTGGGCAAAGCTGCTCTGGTGGCTGCGCAAGCCCAAGGTCCGCACCATGCGCGTGCCGCTGATGGGCGTGGTCCAGCGGCTCCAATCCTCGCGCATGGCGAGCCAGCTGGCCTTCATGATGATCGAATATATCCGCCGCGATGCCATCACCCATTATGGCGCGACGCGTGGGGAGATCGGCTGGATCCTCGATGATAATCAGGGCATGAAAGCCATTGCCGAGGCGATCGAGAGCCGCATTAACCGCAGCTATGTGATCTACCAGAAGGCGCTTTGACCGCTTCGCAAATCCGTACCGGCAACCCCTCTCTTGCGCGCAGGGGACTGCCGGGCCTAGGGACGGGCAAGGCCCTTATCGGAGACACGCCATGTTGCGGCAACTGACCCCATCCCTATTCGTCGCCCCGCAGATCGATGCGGATGTCGTGGCGCAGGCTGCGGCGATGGGCATCTCGCTCATCGTGAACAACCGACCCGAGGGTGAGTCCGCAGACCAAACCTCCGGCGACACGATCGAGGCGGCGGCGCGGGCGGCGGGGCTCGATTATGTCGCCATTCCCGTCTCGCATAGCGGCTTTGCGCCCTGGCAGCTCGATGCGCTGGATGAGGCACTCGCGAAGAATGGCGAGGGCAAGGCGCTCTGTTATTGCCGCTCCGGCACCCGCAGCACGCTGCTTTGGGCCTTGGCGCGGGCGCGGGCGGGCGATTCGCCCGATGTCCTGGCCGAGCAGGCGGCCGCGGCGGGCTATGATCTCTCGCCTATTCGCGAGATGATGCACGCACTGGCCAACCAGAGGGGCTGACGGCCCCCGCCAGCACTCCTGTTCAGAACGCGAGGCGTAGCGCCGGCCAGAGCAGCATCAGCACGCCGATCATGCTGATGCCGAATACCATCGTCCGCACCACGGGAACCCCTGCAGCATAAAGCGGCAGATACACGATGCGCGCGCCGAGCCAGAGCGCGGCGCCAATGGCCGTCCACCGATCGAACAGGTCGAGCTGCGCATCGATGAGGATGGCGATGGCGACGATCGGAAAGGTCTCGAAATAATTTGCCTGCGCTCGCGCCAGCCGCCCGACGAGGGGCTTGGGCTCGGGCAGCGACTGATCGCGCGCGCCGACATTCCAGGCGGTGCCATATTGCGCGGTCTTGGCCCGCACGGCGGCGAAGATGTGAACGAGGGCCAGCAGGCAGCCCCAGGCCAGAATGATCAGTTCAATCGGCATCGTTCAGTCTCCTCATCGGGCGTCTTTCGCCGGACGAGGAATAGGACGGTCAGGCGCGAAATGAAATTGCCGTGTCCGGGAAGGCAATCGTCAGCTTGCGGGAGCCCGAAAAAAAAAAGGCCGGCGCTTTCACGCCGGCCCAGGGATGTTCGCAGGAGGAACAACGGACGGCGGGGACCTTTCGCCCCCGCCGAATTCGGATCAGTTGTAAGCGCGCTCGCCGTGCTCGCCGAGGTCGAGGCCTTCCTGCTCGACTTCGGTGCTCACCCGCAGGCCGGTGAGGGCCTTGGCGATGAACATGGCGATGACGGTGCCCACGGTGGCGATGACGATCGTGGCAAGCACGGCCGTGATCTGCGTGACCAGCTGGCCGCCCATCGCATAGTCGGCGCCACCAGGGCCGCCGAGGGAGGGCGAATAGACCACTGCGGTGCCGATGGCGCCGATGATGCCGCCCACGCCGTGGATGCCGAAGGCGTCGAGCGAGTCGTCATAACCCAGCGCCGGCTTCACCTTCGCGACGAAGAAGTAGCAGACGATGGAGGCAACGGCGCCGAGAACGATGGCACCGAACGGACCGGAGTTGCCCGCAGCGGGTGTCACGGCGACGAGGCCGGCGATGATGCCCGAGCAGAAGCCGAGAGCCGAACCCTTGTGGCCCATCACGCGCTCGGTGAGCATCCAGAAGAGACCGGCCGAGGCGGTGGCGACGAAGGTGTTGATCATGGCGAGAGCCGCAGAGCCATTGGCCTCAAGCGCGGAACCGGCGTTGAAGCCGAACCAGCCGACCCACAGCAGGCCGGTGCCGACCATGGTCAGCGTCAGGCTGTGCGGGGGCATCGGCTCGCTGGGGAAGCCCTTACGCTTGCCGAGGATGAGGGCGGCGACCAGTGCGGAAACGCCCGCATTGATGTGCACCACCGTACCGCCGGCGAAGTCCAGAGCACCCATGGCGAAGAACACGCCGCGCGCTTCCCAGACCATGTGGGCGACCGGGAAGTAGACGATGGTCAGCCAGACGATGGCAAAGACCATGATGGCCGAGAACTTCATGCGCTCGACGATGCCGCCAAGCACGAGGGCGATGGTGATCGCGGCGAAGGTCATCTGGAAGCTGACGAACACATATTCCGAGATCACTTCAGACGTGAAGGTCGCGGCGGTCGAATCCGGCGTGATGCCAGCAAGGAAGAACTTGCCCCAGCTGATGAACTGATTGCCTTCAGGACCGAAGGCGAGGCCGTAGCCGTACATCACCCAGATGAGCATCGCGAGCGCCGCTACGGCCCCGATCTGCGTCATGGTGGCGATCATGTTCTTGGAACGCGTCAGGCCGCCGTAGAACAGGGCGAGGCCGGGCAGGATCATGAGGAGAACGAGGACGGTGGACGTCATCATCCATGCGTTGTTACCCGGATTGGGAACGGCAGGCGCGGCTTCCGCTGCGGCCTCCTGCGCCCATGCGGGCAAGGCGGCGAAGAGCGAAAGGCCCAGAGCCCCCGCCGCGCCGCAGAATGTCTTGAAAGGTGTCATGCGTTACCCCCTTTAACTTACAGCGCGGTTTCGCCGGTTTCGCCGGTGCGGATGCGGATGGCTTGCCCCACGTCGAGGACGAAGATCTTGCCATCGCCGATGGCGCCGCTGTTGGCGGCCTGCTGCACGGCTTCCACAACACGCGGCGCGAGGGCATCGTCACAGACGACCTCGACCTTGATCTTCGGGACCATGTTGGTGGAATATTCCGCACCGCGGTAGATTTCGGTCTGGCCCTTCTGGCGGCCAAAACCCTTCACTTCACTTACTGTCATGCCAGCCACGCCCAGCGCAGAGAGAGCTTCACGCACCTCGTCCAGCTTGAACGGCTTGATGATTGCCATAATGAGTTTCATCTCTTGCGCCCCCATTGGTTGCAGGGGAATGCTAAGCAAGAGCTGTGCCAAATCATAAACGAGGCGTTAAAGCGGTCGGCAGTCGGGCCTCGTTGAGGCGATTGCCTCAAATTGAGGCGGCATGCGTGGCCACTGCTTAAAAAGTACGCACAGAGCGTTCGCGATTAAAAGCTAGATAGGGCCCCGACGCCCCGCGACGTCAGATCGAGCGGGAGCGGCCCTGCGGATAACTGCCCAGCAGACGGACCCATTTGCTGTGGAACGCCAGTTCTTCCAGCGCGCGATCGACGGCGGGGTCGCCCGGCATCCCCTCGATATCGGCGTAGAATTCCGTCGCCGAGAAGCTGGCGCCGCGCTGATAGCTCTCCAGCTTGGTCATATTGACCCCGTTGGTCGCAAACCCGCCCATTGCCTTGTAGAGCGCGGCGGGGATGTTTTTCACCTCGAAGAGGAAGCTCGTCATCACCGGCCCGTCACGCGAAGGCATGATCGCATCGCGGCCCAGCACGACGAAGCGCGTCATGTTGTCGCTGCTGTCCTCAATCTTCTCATCATGGATCGTGAGGCCATAGAGTCGCGCGGCGAGCGAGGGCGCAATCGCCGCTGCGCCGGGCTCGCGGACCTCGGCGACCAGCGCGGCCGCGCCGGCGGTGTCGGCATAGACGATCGGGCGGATGCCACGGCTGCGCAGATATTTCCGGCACTGCCCCAGCGCCTGCACATGGCTGAGCGCGCTGACCGGCGGCGTATCGTCGGCGCTCATCAGGCTGTGGTGGATGGGGAGGAAATATTCGTCGATGATCGACAGGCCGGACTCGGGCAGCAGGAAGTGCATGTCCGCAACCCTCCCGTGCAGCGAATTCTCGATGGGAATCATCGCGCGGTCGGCGCGGCCATCGCGCACGGCATCCAGCGCGTCTTCGAAGCTGAAGCAGGGCAGGGGCAGGCCGTCCAGCGCAAAATCCATCACAGCCAGATGCGAATTGGCGCCCGGCGCGCCCTGAAAGCTGATCGCACGCTCAGGCGCGCGCGCGGCGGCGTCCGTCATCTCGGCGACAAGGCGCTGCGCGGGGAGCGGATAGGTGTCCATGATGGCCGCTGCGCTTAGGGCTTTGGGCCCTGCCGCGCAAGGCACCGGCGCATGTGTCGCGACACAGGCCTTCCGACAGGCTTGCACCCGCGCAATGCAGTCATTAAGGGGAGCGCCGACGGGCACCGGCAGCGCCGCGATTGAGGAGGTCGCGCGTCGGGTAGATTTCTGGAGATTGAGGGCGCATGAGCGATCGTTTCAATACCATTGCAGGCTGGGCACTGTTTGGCGGCATCATTGCGCTTGGCAGCGGCATTGTGAGCAGCAAGCTGTTTCACGCCGAGCGTCCCGAGCCGATGGGCTACGCGATCGAGGGCGTTGAGGCGGAAGGCGAGGGCGGTGCGTCCGGTCCTTCGCTGAACACGCTGCTCGCCTCGGCGGACGTGGCGGCTGGTGAGAAGGTCTTCGCCAAGTGCGTGGCCTGCCACACGGTCAATCAGGGGGGCGCCAATGGCATCGGCCCCAACCTCTGGGCCATCGTTGGCGACCCGATCGGCCATGGCCGTGGCGGCTTCGCTTTCTCGGATGCGCTCAAGAAGGTGGGCGGCAACTGGACCTTCGAGCAGCTGGATCACTGGCTGACCTCGCCGCGTTCGTTCGCCAACGGCACAAAGATGAGTTTCGCCGGTCTCAGCAAGCCTGAAGATCGGGCCAATCTGATCGCCTATCTCAACACGCAGGGCTCGAACCTGCCTCTCCCGGCTGCCGAGGCTCCTGCGGCAGAGGGCGGTGCCGACAATGCAGGCAATGCGGCGGAAGCGGGCGCTGAGGGCGCTGCCGCCAACGCTGCGACGCCGCACGAATAATCCCGTTAGCCAGAGCCCGGCTTGGGTTCGGGTCAAATATTCAAGCAGGCGCGGGGCAACCCGCGCCTGCTTTTGTTATCCGGCCCGCTGTTATCTGGCCCGCTATTATCAGGGGGGCCGAACGGACGCGCGCCTCAGCAGCCCGGCTGGCTATCCGCATAAAAGCTCTCGACCACGGCCCAGCCTTCTTCTGCGGTTTCGACCCAGCTGATCAGATCGAGATCGCGCGGGCTGATCACGCCTTCCTCGGCCAACGCCTCGAAATTCACGACGCGCGTCCAGAAGTCCTTGCCGAACAGCAGGATGGGGATGCGCTTCATCTTGCCGGTCTGCACGAGGGTGAGCAGCTCGAAAAATTCGTCGAACGTGCCGAAACCGCCGGGAAACACTGCCAGCGCGCGGGCGCGCAGGGTGAAGTGCATCTTGCGCAGCGCGAAATAGTGGAACTGGAAGGATAGATCCGGCGTCACATAGCGGTTGGGCGCCTGTTCGTGGGGCAGCACGATGTTGAGCCCGATGGTTTGCGCGCGGACGTCCGCCGCGCCCCGATTGGCCGCCTCCATGATAGAGGGGCCGCCGCCCGAACATACGACGAAGTGATGGCAGCCAGCTTCGTTCGGCGGACATTGCGCCGCGATTCGCGCCAGCTTGCGGGCTTCCTCATAATAACGCGCCTTTTCGGCGAGACGCTCGGCGACTTTCCGGGCGCGCTCGTCGGGCGCGGCATCGATCAGCGCCTGCGCGGCCTCCGGCTCGGGAATGCGTGCCGAGCCATAGAAGACGAAGGTCGAGGCGATCTTTGCTTCATCGAGCAGCAGCTCCGGCTTCATCAATTCAAGCTGGAAGCGGACCGGCCGCAGGTCTTCCCGCAGCAGAAACTCGTTGTCCTGGAAGGCCAGCTTGTAGGATTTGCTTTCCGTCTGCGGGGTGGGGATGATCCGCTTGGCATCGACGGCTTCTTCGCGGGCACGGCGAAACTTGCTTTCGCGCACTGTAGGCTGGTCTGTCATCCAGTGGCGCTAGACGATTTCGGCGGAGAAGAAAACCGGCGGGTTCAGCGGCAAAAACTGCCCCGCCCGCCCATGTCGAAATGGAAATGGTCGCGGTGGGCGCTGTTATAGTCCGGGCCGAGCACGGTGCGGAATCGCTTGCATGCGCTCTGGTGGAGGACCCGCAGGAACTGGGCGTGGGCGCTCTCGCCCTGCCAATCGTTCACTAGGCTGATTCGGCGCCCGTCGGCCAGCACGAAGGCGGAAATGTCCACGGCATTGGCGTGCGCATGTTCGCTGCGCTTGCCGGCGATAGTCCCGCCAGTGCCACGGACATCGCGGCAGGCATAAGTGCCGAAGGTCTCGACGCGCACCACTTCGCTGCGCAGATAGAGTCGCGCGGCGGGGCGCACCGCATATTGCACCCAGGCCGCGAAATTGGCGGCAAGGGGGCAGGTCATCGGCCCCAGATTGGCCACCGGCGTGCCGATTTCCAGCAGGCGGATGGTATCGATTGTCGTGCAGCCGCCGCCGCGATCCTGATTGGGCAGCGGCTCGAAGCGGACCTTCGCGGTCGAGAGGCGCGCGGCGCACATGCGATAGCTCTCGCTGTTCGGCATTGTGCGTTGTGCGGGCGCTGCGGCCACCGGCGCCCTTATACCCGGGCGCGGGCTGGGGCGGTCGGCGCAGGCGGCAAGACTGGTGACCAGCAGCAGGCCGACCAGCCTGCGCATCCCCGCCCTCAATCCGACCGATGACGCCCAATGGACCATAGCGCCGTTTATCACGCATCGCAGCTGAACAAAACCTAGACAGTGCAAGGGGATGCCTCGACCGCCGCGCGCGGTCTGGCGCCTGTCCGCCGAGGCTCCGTTCACCCCGGGCACGGCACGCCGGTCCCGATCTTACATTGACACCTGTCTGCAAATCTCTATGGCCGCCGGCGGGCCACGCGGTCCCAACGCCGCGCGTGCTCTCTGCAAGGAGACGCATACCATGACTGACGTTACGAAGCCGGCGACCACGCCGGCCCGCCCCCATTTCTCGTCCGGCCCCTGCGCCAAGCCGCCCGGCTATGATCCGGCGAAGCTGGCCACCGAAGTGCTCGGACGCTCCCACCGCTCAAAGCTCGGCAAGGATCGCCTCGCTTATTGCATCGCCCTGATGCGCGAGCTGCTGAACCTGCCCGACACGCACCGCATCGGCATCGTGCCCGGCTCCGATACCGGCGCCTTCGAGATGGCAATGTGGACGATGCTGGGCGCTCGCCCCGTTACAACGCTCGCTTGGGAGAGCTTCGGTGAAGGTTGGGTCACCGATGCCGCCAAGCAGCTCAAGCTCGATCCGACGGTGCTGCGCGCCGATTATGGCCAGATCCCCGATCTGAATGCGGTCGACTGGTCGAATGACGTGCTCTTCACCTGGAATGGCACCACCTCGGGCGTGCGCGTTCCCAATGGCGACTGGATCGCCGACGACCGCGAGGGCCTCTCCTTCGCAGACGCCACCAGCGCAGTGTTCGCCTACGACCTGCCGTGGGACAAGATCGACGTGGCGACCTTCTCCTGGCAGAAGGTGCTGGGCGGTGAGGGCGGCCATGGCGTGCTGATCCTCGGCCCGCGTGCCGTCGAACGGCTTGAGCAGTACACGCCGAGCTGGCCGCTGCCTAAGGTGTTCCGCCTGATGTCCAAGGGCAAGCTGGCCGAGGGCGTGTTCAAGGGCGAGACGATCAACACGCCGTCCATGCTGGCGGTCGAAGATGCGATCTTCGCGCTCGAATGGTCCAAGACCATCGGTGGCGCCAAGGGCCTCATCGCCCGCGCGCAGGCCAATGCCGATGCGCTCAATGCCATTGTGGAATCGCGCGACTGGCTCGGGCACCTTGCCGCCGATCCGGCGACCCGCTCGATCACCAGCGTATGCCTCACCGTCGAGGGCGCCGATGCCGACTTCATCAAGAAGATGGCCTCGCTGCTCGAGAAGGCGGATGCCGCTTATGACGTCGCAGGTTATCGCGACGCCCCGGCTGGCCTGCGCATCTGGTGCGGTGCCACGGTCGACACCGCGGACATCGAGGCGCTCGGCCCCTGGCTCGACTGGGCCTATGCCGAGACCAAGGCCGCGCTGAGCGCGACTGCCGCCTGACCCCACTTTCCGGTGCTCCTGTGAAAACAGGAGCCCAGGGCTCAGCAGCACTGCCATCCCGCCCTGGGCCCCTGCTTTCGCAGGGGCACTGTCTCTCTTTGAAGGACAGTAAAATGACCAAGCCCAAAGTTCTCATTTCCGACAAGATGGACCCGCAGGCCGCGCAGATTTTCCGCGAGCGCGGGTGCGAGGTGGACGAGATCACCGGACTGAAGCCCGACGAGCTCAAGGAAATCATTGGCAAATATGATGGTCTGGCGATCCGCTCGGCCACCAAGGTGACCAAGGAGATCATCGACGCCGCGACCAATCTCAAGGTCATTGGCCGCGCCGGCATCGGCGTTGACAATGTCGATATTCCCTATGCCTCGGCCAAGGGCATCGTGGTGATGAACACGCCCTTCGGCAACTCGATCACCACCGCCGAACACGCCATCGCCCTCATGTTCGCCCTCGCGCGCCAGCTGCCGGAGGCCGATGCCTCCACGCAGGCCGGCAAGTGGGAGAAGAACCGCTTCATGGGTGTCGAGGTCACGGGCAAGACGCTTGGCCTGATCGGTGCCGGCAATATCGGCTCCATCGTCGCCAGCCGCGCGCTGGGCCTCAAGATGAAGGTCGTCGCCTTCGATCCGTTCCTGACTCCTGAGCGCGCCATCGAAATGGGTGTGGAAAAGGCAGATCTGGACACGCTGCTGGCCAAGGCGGATTTCATCACGCTGCACACGCCGCTGACCGACCAGACCCGCAACATCCTCTCGGCTGAGAATCTGGCCAAGACCAAGAAGGGCGTCCGCATCATCAACTGTGCGCGCGGCGGCCTGATCGACGAAGCGGCGCTGAAGGCGGGGCTCGACAGCGGCCACATCGGCGGCGCGGCGCTGGACGTGTTCCAGACCGAGCCGGCGACGGACAGCCCGCTGTTCGGCACGCCCAACTTCATCTCGACCCCGCACCTCGGCGCGTCCACCAGCGAAGCGCAGGTGAACGTGGCGCTGCAGGTCGCCGAGCAGCTCAGCGACTATCTGCTGAGCGGCGGCGTCACCAACGCGCTCAACATGCCGAGCCTGTCGGCTGAGGAAGCGCCCAAGCTCAAGCCCTATATGGCGCTGGCCGAGAAGCTGGGCAGCCTGGTCGGCCAGCTTTCGCGCGACGTCATCCCCCGGATCTCGATCCACAGCGAGGGTGCGGCGGCCGAGCTCAATCAGAAGCCGATCGTCTCGGCCGTTCTCGCCGGTTTCCTGCGCACGCAGACGGACACGGTGAACATGGTCAACGCGCCCTTCCTCGCCCGCGAGCGCGGCATCGAGGTGCGCGAGATCAAGACCGAGCGCGAGGGCGACTACAGCACCCTGATCCGCGTCTCGGTGAAGACCTCGCAGGGCGAGCGGTCGGTGGCCGGCACGCTGTTCGGCAACGGCGCGCCGCGTCTGGTCGAGCTGTTCGGCATCAAGGTCGAGGCCGATCTCGATGGCACCATGCTCTACATCGCCAATGTCGATGCGCCGGGCTTCATCGGTGGCGTGGGTGGCATTCTTGGCGAGGCCAAGATCAACATCGGCACCTTCCACCTCGGCCGTCGCGAGGCCGGTGGCGAGGCGATCCTGCTGCTCTCGGTCGACGAGACCGTGCCGCAGACGCTGGTCGACAAGATCTGCGCCCTGCCGAACGTGCACCGGGTCTGCCCGCTCAAGTTCTAAATCACGGCCCGGCCCGGCGTGTCATCACGTCGGGCCGGTCACGCTTGTAATTTATCCTCGCTTGGCGAGCGGAATCGGCTAAATGCCGCGCCATGACTGAAGCCATCGCTCCCGGATTGCTGCCCGAAGGGCTTGCCGATCGTCTGCCGCCCAAGGCGGAGGCCTCCGCCCGCCTTGTGCGCGAAGTGCTCGATACCGTTGCATCGCATGGCTATCGGCGCGTGATGCCGGCCCTGGCCGAGTTTGAGGAAACGCTGGTCGCGCGCCTGCAGTCGGCCCGCGCCGAAGATCTGCTCCGCGCCGTCGATCCGCTCTCCCAGCGCAGCCTGGCGATCCGGCCGGACATGACCGCCCAGATCGGCCGTATCGCCGCCACCCGCATGGCTGCGACCCCGCGTCCGCTGCGCTTGTGCTATGGCGGGCCGGTGATGAAGCTGCGAGCCGACCAGCTGCGGCCCGAGCGCGAGCGGATGCAGGTCGGCGCCGAGATCATCGGCACAGACAGCGTCGCGGCGGCAGTCGAGATCGTCAATGTCGCCATCGAAGCGCTGCAGCGCGCGGGTGTCAGCGGCATCACCATTGACTTCACCTTGCCCGACCTCGTGACGATGCTTGCCGATGGCCCGATGCCGCTTCCCCAGGGCGACGTCGAGGCGGTCCGCGACAGTCTCGACGCGAAGGATGCAGGTTCGCTGGCGGCGCTGGGCGAAGCGGCGCGGCCCTATCTGGCGCTCATTGAAGCGACCGGGCCATTCCACCCCGCCATGGACCGGCTGCAGGCCTTCAACGCGGGGCCAGCCAAAGGCAGGCTGGATAACCTCATTGCGGCGCTGCGGGCGATTGCCAAGCCGATCGGCTGGGATATCACGCTGACGCTCGATCCCACCGAGCGCCACGGTTTTGAATATCAGAGCTGGTTCGGTTTTTCTGTCTTTGCCGAGGGCTTCATCGGCGAGATCGGCCGGGGCGGCAGCTATGCGGTGGCGGGCGCGGACGGCAAGGCTGAGCCGGCCATGGGCTTCTCGCTCTACCCTGATCCGCTCATCGATGCCGGGTTCGGCACCACGGCCGCGCAGCGGGCTTTTTTGCCCATTGGACATGATGGCGCCCGGGCTGCGGCGCTCAGGGCGGAAGGCTGGGTGACCATCGCCGCGCTGGACGAGGCCGACGACCCACTGGCGCTGGGTTGCGAAGCGATTCTGGACGGCACCGAGCTTCGGCGGTTGTAACATCCGGGCTCGCCCGCAGGGGCAGCGGACTGGAAACGCAGCAATTTTCCCTGCTAGGGCGTCGGTGGAATGACGGACGTAGCAGAGGAGCCAATCGCTTGACCAACAAGACCTACGCGGTTTCGCGCAACCCCCTCTGGGTCAGCTGGCGGGAACGCTCGATTGCGACGGTGGATCACGACGCGATCCTGCGGAGGATCGTCGAGGAATCCGGCTGGTCGCCGCGTTATGTCTTCATGACGGTCATATCCGCCGGCATCGCCATTCTCGGGCTGCTGCTGCCGTCCAGCGCGGTCCTCATCGGCGCCATGCTGCTGTCTCCGTTGATGATGCCGATCATAGGCCTGGGCTTTGCGCTTGCAACGCTGGATTTTGCCGAAATGCGCGCGTCCGGCTTCGCGCTGGCGGTCGGCGCGGTGATTGCGATCGCGTTCACCGCGCTGTTTGTCCTGGTTTCACCGGTGCAGACCGTGACGACGGAAATCGCGGCCCGCACCCGCCCCAACCTCTTCGATCTTCTCGTCGCTTTCTTCTCGGCACTCGCGGGTGGTTATGCACTTATTCGCGGGCGGGGCGAGACGGTCGTGGGCGTTGCCATCGCCATCGCCCTCATGCCGCCGTTGGCCGCCGTCGGCTTCGGCATCGCCACATGGAACTGGACCATTGCCGGCGGTGCTTTCCTGCTCTTCATGACCAACACGGTCACGATCACGCTCACGGCCGCATTCATGGCGCGGCTCTACGGCTTTGGCTCCCACCTCACGCCGGCGCATACCCGACTGCAAAGCATTGTGATGGTGGTCTGCATGACGGCGCTTTCGGTGCCGCTGGCGCTTACCTTGCGGCACATCGCCTGGGAAACGCTGGCCGCCCGCCAGGTGCGGGACGTGATCCAGCGCCAGTTCCCCCAGACGGCACGCATCAGCGATCTGGAAACCGACTTCAACCGCCAGCCCATGCGGGTCGTCGCCACCGTGCTTACGCCCACTTATGCGAAGGATGCCGAGCGGGACACCGCGACCAGCCTGCGCGATGCGCTGCAGCGGGAGTTGGATGTCACCATCGACCAGATCCAGGTGGGGGCGGGCAATAGCGAGGCGGCTCAGGTGGCCGCCGCCCAGTCTCGCGAGCGCACGCAGAGCCTTGAGCGCTTTGCGACGACGGCCGTGGACCGGCTGGCCCTCGTCGCGGGCGTGTCCAGCGATGCGGTGCTGGTGGATCGGGGCCGGCGCCAGGCCACGGTCGCAGCCGAGCCGCTGGCCGGTGCGTCGCTCGATCTCTACCGCCAGCTGGAACGGCGCGCATCCGACGGCCTCGATGGCTGGACGCTGGTGCTGACGCCACCGCCCGCCCCGCTTCCGGTCATCGGCTTTTCGGGCGAGGCATTGACGCAGCAGGGCGCTGCCGACCTCGATCTGGCCGTGTGGGCGGCGCGGCGGGTGCCATTGGGCATCACCATTACGGGGCAGGCCGCACGCGCCGAGATGGTGCGCGAGATTCTGCGCGCCCAACAAATTCCGGACCAGCGCCTGCTCATCGCGCCCAATGGCGATTCAGATGTCCGCCTGAGTTGGCGCCTGCCGGACTGATGCCGATCCGCTGCGAGCGGCGGTGGGTTACCAGTCGCTGCCCTCCGCCACCGCCTCTTGCTCCTCGGGCCGGGTTTCCCGTCCGAGCGCCGAATTGCGATGCGGGAAGCGGCCGAAGCGGGCGATGATCTCGCGGTGGGCCTCGGCGAATTTCAGATTATGCTCGAAGCCCGGCGCGCTGAACAACGCCACGCACAAGTCCTGATCGGACAGGTCCTCGCTGTGCATGAACGGCATGTAGAAGAAGGCGCGGGCGCCCTCGACGAATGCTTTGTCGAAGCCACGCTGCAATGCCGTGCGGGCGATTTCGCGGGCGAGCGGATCGGTCGCGAAGGCGCGAGCCTCGCCCCGGAACATGTTGCGCGGAAACTGGTCGAACAGGATTAGCGCCGCCAGCGCCGTGTCGGCATCGGCCACGAACATATCGGCAGGCTTGTCGCGCTGCGCTTCCCAGAGCGAACGGAAGAGATGCGTCAGTCGCACATCCTCTTCCTCGCTCGAATCGAACCAGCCCTCCGGGCCGATCTCATTGAGCCAGTGATTGAGCACCGCCGGCACCCAGTCGGGATCGACATGCACCTGCGCCGGCTTGCGCTCGGGGAAATGGTCCTGCACGCGTACGGGCAGGCCATCGATGCTTTGCGTCCGGGTGGAAATGCGCGCCAGCCGTTCCGGCGTTTCGTTCTGCTCATGATAACGAGAGAGCGTGTCGCGATCCTTCTCGTGCCGCATGAAGGGCACGCCCCAGCCGCAACTCTCCTGCACGCTCTCCACCGCGATCATGAAAATCTGCCGGGTACCGGGCAGGATTGTGAAGGGCCGCGAGGCGAAATCCCATTCATCATCCTGAGGCAGCACCGCCTTGCCTCGCCCATAGAGTCGCAGGATCAGCGGGGGCTGGTCGAACGCACAGAACATGATGGTGATGCGCCCGTCCGCTGAAAGATGGGCCTGGGTCTCGTTGCCGGATCCCCCCACATCCAGATAGCCGACCAGATTGGGCCCCAGCACGCGGAAGCTGTCCATGCCCTTGGGACTGAGGTTGATCCGCGCGCCGTCCGCAGCGGTGGCGACAAAGAAGACCGGCTGTTTCTCGATGAAACTGCGTTGCTTGTCGGAAATGGCAGTGAAGAATTCAGACATGGGCCTCAGGTCTTGCTGGTCGGATGCGCACATTGACGCGCATGGTTCATGCGCATAGCTTGCGCATATGAAGCTTGATCCTATCGCGTCCGGCAAGCGCAAGCCAGTCAATCTCTCGCTCGATACTGGCGTGGTGGAGGCCGCGCGGGAGGCCGGGATCAATCTCTCCCAGACCTGCGAAGCGGCCCTGCGCGCGGCGGCGAAGGCAGAGCGCGAGCGGCGCTGGCAGGAGGAGAACAAGGAGTGGGTCGAAGCCCACAACGCGTGGGTTGAGAAGAACGGCCTTCCCCTTGCCCGTTACCGCATGTTTTAATGGCCCAATATGATGTCGTTCGGCTGAGGTCGGGGCAGTATGTCGTAGACTGTCAGGCTGAGGTGCTGTCGGGCATCAACACACGGTTTGTCGTTCCGCTGGCTTACCCAAACGACGCGCCGCCGCCCCGGCCGGGCCTCAATCCCCGCTTTCGTATGCAGGGCGAAGACTGGGTGCTTGTCACCCAGTTTGCAGGTGCAGTGTCCGTGTCGGAAATCCAAGAAATCGCCGGCTCCCTCGCGCAAGAAGAATACCGGATCAAGAACGCGCTCGACATGTTGCTCACCGGGGTGTGAGGGCGTCGTCTGGTCGTCCCGACCGGCGCCTCAGCCCCCGGTGCCGCCGACCGTCAGCCCTTCGAGCAGCAGTGTCGGCTGGCCCACGCCCGCGGGCACGCCTTGTCCCGCCTTGCCGCACATGCCGATCCCTTCATCGAGCGCGAGGTCGTTGCCGATGCCGACAATGCGGTGCAGCGCGGCGGGGCCATCGCCGATCAGCGTCGCGCCCTTGATGGGGTCACCGATCCTGCCATTTTCCACCTTGTACGCCTCGGTGCAGGAGAAAACGAACTTGCCCGAGACGATGTCCACCTGCCCACCGCCAAAGCTGCGCGCGAAGATGCCGGTCTTTACGCGGCTGAGCAGCTCGGCGGGATCGTCGTTGCCCGCGCGCGCATAAGTGTTGGTCATGCGTGGCATCGGCGCATGGGCATAGCTTTCGCGCCGGCCGTTGCCCGTGGGTGCCACGCCCATCAACCGCGCGTTGAGCCGGTCCTGCATGTAGCCGCGCAGAATGCCATCCTCGATCAGCACATTCTCCTGAGTCGGGGTGCCCTCATCATCGATGCTGAGCGACCCGCGTCGCGCGTCCATCGCGCCATTGTCGACCACCGTCACGCCCGGCGCCGCCACGCGCTCGCCGATCTTGCCCGAGAAGGCGCTGGTGCCCTTGCGGTTGAAATCGCCCTCCAGGCCATGACCGACGGCCTCATGCAGCATCACGCCCGGCCAGCCAGGACCAAGCAGCACGGTCATCTCGCCCACTGGCGCGGGCATTGAGCGGAGGTTGACCTGCGCCTGTTTAAGCGCCTCGTCGATCGCGCGCTGCCAGGTCGGCTCCTCGAACAGGGAATCGTAGAGATAGCGCCCGCCAATGCCAAAATAGCCGGTTTCGCGCCGCCCATTCTCTTCCATGATGATCGAGACGTTGAGGCGGACGAGGGGACGCACGTCGGTCGCCACGAAGCCGTCCGGCCGCACGATCTCAACGACCGACCAACTACCGGCCAGCACCGCAGAGACCTGCACCACGCGCGGATCGCGGGCCCGCGCCGCGGCGTCAATCTTGGCCATCAGGTCCACTTTCTGCGCGAAGGGGACGAGATCGAGCGGGTTGGCGTCGGTATAAAGATGCCGGTTGGTGCGCTGAGGCGGCGTTGTCATCGGCTCACGCGCCGGGTCGAGCAGCTGGAGCGTCTGCGCTGCCTTGCGGATCGCCCGCTCGCTGATGTCATTGGCGTGCGCGAAGCCGGTCATCTCGCCAGAGACGCCGCGCAGGCCAAATCCGGCATCGGTGGAATAATCCGCTGTCTTCATCCGCCCGTCATCGAAGCCGAAGCTCTCGGTCGCGACATATTGCAGGTAAAGCTCGCCATCTTCGCAGCCGGTTAGCGCCTCGGCGGTGAGCCGACGGGCGCCATCCGGGTCGAGAGACCCATCGCGATACAGGAAGGAACGCACGTCTGTGGTCTGGGGAGCAGCATCTGTCATGGCCGTGATATAGGTCCTTTGGGGCACATCGCAAAGCCGCGCTGGAACCGGGACGTGCCGGTCGCCATTTAGAGGCTATGGCCGACTTCTCCTGGATTCGCGCAGAGGCGCATGGGCTGCATGTCGTGCCGGCCAAGGCGTGGGTCGATCCGGCCGATCCGGTGGAGACAGCCCTCGTCACGCATGGCCATGCCGACCATGCCCGGGGCGGCCATGGCCGCTGCATCGCGACGCCGGAGACGCTGGCCATCATGGACCTGCGTTACGGTCCGCCCGGCGCCGCGCAACCGGTGGCCTATGGCGAGACGATTAGCTTGCCGGGGAGCGTGCAGGCGACATTCCTGCCGGCTGGGCATGTGCTCGGGTCCGCGCAGATCCTGTTTGAACATGCCGGCGAGCGGGTGATCGTCACTGGTGACTATAAGCGCCGGGCCGATCCGACATGCCCGCCTTTTCAGGTTACGCCCTGCGATGTGTTCATCACCGAAGCCACGTTCGGCCTGCCGGTCTTCCGTCACCCGCCCATTGGCGAGGAAATCGGCAAGCTGCTCAAGGCGCGCGAGGCCAATCCCGAGCGCTGCATCCTTGTGGGGGCCTATGCGCTGGGTAAGGCGCAGCGCGTCATCGCGGAGCTGCGCCAGGCAGGTTATGTCGAGCCGATCTATCTGCACGGCGCGCTGGAGCGAATGTGCCGGTTGTATGAAGACCTCGGCGTCGATCTTGGCGCGCTGAGATTGATCGCCGGAATGCCCAAGGGCGCGCTGGCCGGGCAGATCATCCTGTGTCCGCCCTCGGCGCTCAACGATCGCTGGAGCCGCCGCCTGCCCGATCCGGTCACGGCCATGGCAAGCGGCTGGATGCGGGTGCGGCAGCGTGCGCGGCAGCGGAATGTCGAGCTGCCCCTGGTGATCTCGGACCATGCCGACTGGGCGGAACTGACGACCACGATCGCGGAGGTGAATCCGGCGCAGACCTGGATCACTCATGGCCGGGAAGATGCGTTGCTGCGCTGGTGCGAGCTGCACCAGCGCCGTGCCCGCGCGCTCGCCCTTGTCGGCTATGAGGATGAGGACGACTGATGGAGGCCTTCGCCGCCCTGCTGGATGCGCTCGTCTACACCCGCTCGCGCAACGGCAAGCTTGCCCTTATCGCCGCCTATCTGCGCGAGACCCCCGACCCTGGCCGGGGCTGGGCGCTGGCTGCGCTGACGGACGGCCTCGATTTTCCGGCGGTGAAGGCCGGCACGATCCGTGCCTTGCTGATGGACCGTGTGGACCCGGTTCTGTTCAAGCTCAGCCGGGATTTCGTCGGCGATACGGCGGAGACGGCAAGCCTGCTCTGGCCGGACAATCCCGCCGCGCTCGATCCGCCGAGCCTGAGCGAAACGGTGGCCGCGCTGTCCGCCATGACCCGCCAATCCGTGGCGCCCGCGCTGGCAAACCTCATGGATCGGCTCGATGTGAATGGCCGCTATGCGCTCATCAAGATGGCGACGGGTGCGATGCGCATCGGCATTTCGGCGCGGCTCGCCAAGGTTGCCTTCGCGCAGGCGTTCGATGTGCCGGTGGACGATGTCGAGGAATATTGGCACGGCCAGACGCCGCCTTATGGCGCGCTGTTCGATTGGGCCGCCAAGGGTGGCCCTCCGCCGCGCGTCGACCATATCCCCACCTTCCGTCCCTTCATGCTGGCGCATCCGCTGGAGGATGATGTCATCGCGCGCGAAACGCTCGATATGGCCGACTATGGCGCCGAGTGGAAATGGGACGGCATCCGCGTGCAGATCGTCCATGTGCCGGAGTCGGATGGCGCGGGGCCGGGCGGGGACACGCGGCTCTTCTCACGCACCGGGGACGACATCACCGGCAGCTTCCCGGATATCGCGGCGGCATTTCGCGAGCCCGGCGTGCTCGATGGCGAACTGCTGGTGCGGGGCAGCCATCAGGGCGGCGAAGAGGGCGGCGCGGCGAGCTTCAACGCCTTGCAGCAGCGGCTGGGGCGCAAGACCGTCTCAAAGGCGATGCTCACCGATTTTCCCGCCTTCGTCCGCCTCTACGACGTCTTGCTCTCCGACGGCGAGGATCACCGCGCGCTCAGTTGGGAGCAGCGCCGCGCCGTGCTGGAGGCGCTGCTCCCCCGGCTCGACCCCACCCGCTTCGACATTTCGCCGCTGATCGAGGCTGCAAGCCTTGCCGATCTTGCCGCCATTCGCGAGCGCGCACGCGATGATGCCATTGAGGGCGTGATGCTCAAGCGGCGGGATAGCCCTTATGTCGCCGGCCGCCGCACGGGCCTGTGGTACAAGTGGAAGCGCGATCCCCTGCTCGCCGATTGCGTGCTGATGTATGCCCAGCGCGGCAGCGGCAAGCGCTCCTCCTTCTACAGCGATTTCACTTTCGGTTGTTGGGATGGCGATCCCGATGCCGGCGCCGAGCTGCTGCCTGTCGGCAAGGCCTATTTCGGCTTTACCGACGAGGAGCTGAAGTGGCTCGATTCTCATGTCCGCCGCCACACCCTCCATCGCTTCGGACCGGTGCGGGAGACGGATAAGAGCCTGGTCTTCGAAGTCGCGTTCGATTCGATCCATGAGAGCAAGCGCCACAAATCCGGCCTCGCCATGCGCTTCCCGCGCATCAGCCGCATCCGCAATGACAAGCCCGCCCATGAGGCCGACCGGATCGAAAGCTTGCGGGCGATGATCTCCGGCTAGGGGAGTCGGGAGGGCTTACCCGCCAATTTCGGCGATCAGTTTCTGCCCATCTTCCTCATCCCACTCCAGCGCACCGACGATGCGGGCGACTTCCTTGCCCGCGCCATCGTAGAGAATGGTCGTCGGCAGCGTGCCGGTGCCATAATGGAAGCCGAGCGCATTCTCCCGGTCCAGCCAGGTTTGCAGGGTGGAGAGCTTGCGCGCCGACCAGAAGGCGGGAACGCCATCCGGCTCCATGTCCTGAGAAACGGCGATCACTTTAACGCCCTTGCCCTCCGCAGCCTTGGCGGCGCGGTCGAGGGCAGGCAGTTCGGCCACGCAAGGCGCGCACCAGGTCGCCCAAAGATTGACCAGCATCGGCTTGCCCTGCGCAATGGCCTTGAGCGTCGCCGGTTTGCCCTCGATGGTGGTGAAGGGCTTGTCCGGCATCGCCTCGCCCTTGTGGCTGCGGTCAATGACATGGGAGAAGGTCTTGCCCGCGCTCCCCGGTGCGGCTTCGTCCGGGCTCAATTCATCGGGGGAGAGGGCATTGCCCACCGCGGCGGCGTTGCCGGCGCCTTGCGCGTTTTGAGCGGATTGCCTATCGCAGCCGCTCGCGGCCAGTGAGAGGCCGATCAGCATAGCGAGGGCAGAAATAGAGCGCATGGCAGACTCCGCAAGCAAGGGCGCGAACAGCATGTGGGGCGGTCGCTTCGCGGCCGGGCCGGCCGCCGTCATGCGCGAGATAAATGCCTCGCTTTCGTTCGACAAGCGCTTGTGGCGGCAGGACATTGCCGGCTCCATCGCGCACGCCCGGATGCTTGGCGCGCAAGGCATCCTTGCGCAGGACGAGGCGGCGACGATCATTGGCGGGCTGGAGGCGATCCAGGCCGAGTATGAAGCCGGTGATCTGCCCGAGGATCTCGACCTTGAGGACATTCACATGGCCACCGAGGCGCGGCTGGCCGAGAAGATCGGGCCGGTGGCGGGGCGGCTGCACACCGCACGTTCGCGCAACGATCAGGTGGCGACCGATTTCCGCCTCTTCGTGCGCGATGCCATTGATGAGGTGGACGCCAGCCTCAAGGCGCTGCAGCGGGCGCTGATCGGGCGCGCCGGCGAGCACTCAGAGAGCGTGATGCCGGGGTTTACCCATTTGCAGAGCGCCCAGCCGGTGACGCTCGGTCATCACCTCATGGCCTATTATGAGATGATCGCGCGGGATCGCTCGCGCTTCGCCGATGCGCGCGCGCGGCTCAATCTCTCGCCACTCGGTGCGGCGGCGCTGGCGGGCACGGGCTTTCCGACCGATCGGCATATGACCGCGCAAGCGCTCGGCTTTGACGGGCCGACGCGCAACAGCCTCGACAGCGTCTCCGACCGGGATTTCGCGCTCGATTACCTCATGGCCGCCACCCAATGCAGCCTGCACCTCTCGCGGCTGGCGGAAGAATTCGTGATCTGGGCGAGCCAGCCCTTCGGCTTCATTTCGTTGCCCGACGCTTATTCCACCGGCAGCTCGATCATGCCGCAAAAGCGCAATCCCGATGCCGCCGAGCTGGTGCGCGGCCATTCCGGGCGGATCATGGGCTGCATGACGTCGCTGTGCGTCACCATGAAGGGCCTGCCGCTGGCTTACTCCAAGGACATGCAGGACGATAAGCCGCCTTTGTTTGAGGCGCATGATCTGCTCGGCCTCTCTATCACCGCGATGACCGGCATGGTGGAGACCACGACCTTCCGTACCGAGCGGATGCGCGCGCTGGCCGAAAGCGGCTTTGCGACCGCCACGGATCTTGCCGACTGGCTGGTGCGGGAAGGCAATGTGCCGTTCCGTGAAGCGCATCACATCACCGGCCGTGCCGTGAAGGCAGCGGAGGATGCAGGCGTGCAACTCGCGGCGCTGCCGATCGAGACGCTCAAGGCCATCGATGCGCGGATCGACGAGCGCGTCTTTGCGGTGCTGACGGTGGATGCCTCCGTTGCCAGCCGCAAGAGCTACGGGGGCACCGCACCCGATCAGGTGCGCGCGCGGATTGCCGAAGCGCAAGCTGCGCTGGATGGAGAGACCGGTCGATGAAAGCGATGAACCAAGGGATGATCGCGCGCGCCGCTCTGGCGCTGATCGTGGCGGCCGGCCTCGCAGGCTGCGGCTCGGTGAAGGATCTGCGCCCCAAGGAGGGCATGGGTCAGGTGCCCAAGGCCGCCGCCGCGCCTGAGCGGGAGACGCCCAAGCAGCTCATGACGTCATCCACTCAGGCAAAGCCGGATCGGCAGGCGGATCTGCTCGACCGATCCATGGAGCGCGCGGAGGACCCGTTCGATCTGCCGCCCGGGCCGAACAACGGGCGGAGTGGGGCGGAGTAATCTTGGTATTCTGACCTTCCGTTCGTGTCGAGCGAAGTCGAGACACGAAGGACAGTCCTAACGTGTCTCGACTTCGCTCGACACGAACGGATGTTGGGACTTTTACCGCCCGCACCCCGCTTGTGCCCCGCCTGATGCGGGCATAGGACTGGGGCATGGATATTCAGACCACCCAAGCCGCCGCCACGCCGCCTGTCATCCGCCGCGAGGATTATCGCCCGCCGCTCTGGCAGGTGCCGCAGATCAGCCTCGACTTCGATCTCGATGCCCGCGCCACCCGCGTCAAGGCCCGGCTTGAGGTCACCCGCGCCGGTGATCATGCCCAGCCGCTGCGATTGGATGGCGACGGACTGACGCCGCTGCGGGTCACCGTCGACGGCCGCGCGCTCGCCCCCTCCGACTGGCGGCTCGAGGATGGCGCGCTACTGATCCCGCTGACCGGCGACAGCCACGTCGTCGAGACAGAGGTCGAGATCAATCCTGCGGCCAATACGCAGTTGATGGGACTCTACGCCTCTGGGGGCCTGCTCTGCACCCAGTGCGAGCCGGAGGGCTTCCGTCGCATCACCTTCTTCCCCGACCGGCCGGATGTGCTCTCGCGTTATGATGTGACGCTGCGCGCCGACAAGGCGACCCACCCCGTGCTGCTGGCCAATGGCGATCCTGTCGAGGCGGGCGATCTGGAGGGCGGGCGTCATTGGGCGCGCTGGACCGATCCGTTCCCCAAGCCCAGCTATCTGTTCGCGCTGGTCGCGGGCAATCTCGCCTGCAATGCGGACAGTTTCACGACCATGAGCGGCCGGCCGGTGAAGCTCGGCATCTGGGTGGCGGAAAGCGATCTGCCGCGCACGGACCATGCGATGAAGGCGCTCAAGGATTCAATGGCGTGGGACGAGCGCGTCTATGGCCGCGAATATGATCTCGACGTGTTCAACATCGTGGCGGTGGCGGATTTCAACTTCGGCGCGATGGAGAATAAGGGCCTCAACATCTTCAACACGCGCTACATTCTGGCAGACCCGGAGACGGCGACCGACCCGGATTACGACGCCATTGAGGCGGTGGTGGCGCATGAATATTTCCACAACTGGTCTGGCGACCGGGTGACCTGCCGGGACTGGTTCCAGCTCTCCCTCAAGGAGGGCTTCACCGTCTATCGCGATCAGGAATTTTCTGCCGACATGGGCTCGGCGGCGGTCAAGAGGATCGAGGACGTGCGGGTGCTGCGCGCGGCGCAGTTCCAGGAGGATGGCGGTCCGCTCGCCCATCCGGTGCGGCCAGAATCCTACATGGAGATCAGCAACTTCTATACGGCGACCGTTTATAACAAAGGCGCCGAACTGATCCGCATGATGGCGCGGCTGCTGGGGCCGGAGCGGTTCCGCAAGGGCACCGATCTCTATTTCGACCGGCATGACGGGCAGGCGGCGACCTGCGAGGATTTCGTCCGCGCGATGGAAGATGGCGGCGGGATCGATCTCGCGCAGTTCCGGCTCTGGTACAGCCAGGCCGGCACGCCGCGCGTGACGGTCGAGACCGCGCATGATGCGACGAGCGGCACGGTGACGCTCACCTTGCGGCAGACCGTGCCGCCGACGCCGGGGCAGTGCGAGAAGCAGCCCATGGCCATCCCGTTCCTGTTCGCTCTGTTCGACCGGGAAAGGGGCGCCCATGCCGGCGAGGAGTTGGAGGTGCTGACGCAGGCGGAGACGGTCATCACGCGCACCGGCTTCGCGCAGCCGCCGGTGCTGTCGCTCAATCGCAGCTTCTCCGCGCCAATCGTGGTGGAAGCCGAGCAGAGCGCCCAGGATCTGGCTTTCCTCGCCGCACGCGATGACGATGCGTTCAGCCGCTATGAGGCGCTGCAGCAGCTCATGATCAATGGCCTGCTCAGCCACATTGCGGGCAGACCGCTGGAGAGCGGCGTGATCATCGACTCGATCCGCCGGACGATCAGCGACGACACGCTGGACCGGGCACTGATCGCCGAAGCGGTGAAGCTGCCGAGCGAGGCTTATCTTGGCGACCAGATGCAGGTCGTTGATCCGGATGCCATCCATGCGGCGCGTGAGGCGCTGCAGCACGAGATCGGCGCGCAACTGGAGCAGGACTGGCGCAGGCTCCATGCCGATTGCGCGCGTAACGGCTTCTCACTCTCGGCGGACGCGCGCGCGGCCCGCAAGCTGCGCGGGGTTGCGTTGAGCTATCTGGTCGCGTCAGGCGCATCGGATGGCCCGGCGCTTGCCTTCGCCCAGTTCGAGCAGGCGGATAATATGACCGAGCGCCAGGCCGCGCTGGCTGTTCTCGCCAACGGCACGGCGGCAGAGCGGGACGCAGCACTGGCGGCGTTCCACGCGCGCTATGCGGGCAATGCGCTGGTCATCGACAAATGGTTCCAGACCCAGGCTTTGGCCTTCCATCCGGAGACGGTCGATAATGTCGCCGCGCTGAGCAGCCACCCCGATTTCACCCTGGCCAATCCCAACCGCGCTCGCGCGCTTTATGGCGCGTTTGCCGCCAATCAATGGGCGTTCCACCGGGCGGACGGCAAGGGCTATGAGATGGTGGCAGGCGCCATTATCGCGCTCGACAAGCTCAACCCGCAGACCGCCGCGCGGCTCGTGCCGCCACTTGGTCGCTGGCGCCGGTTCGATGCGCAGCGGGGTGCCGCGATGCGTGCGGCGCTGGAGCGGATCATCGCCGAACCCGGCCTCTCGCGGGACGTGATGGAGCAGGCGACGAAGAGCCTCGCCTGAGCGGGGTGGGTCTGCGGTCGGGCGTCAGGTCCGGCTGGAGACCCAGGTCGCCACGGCATTGGCGACATCGTTGGCGGCGGCGCTGATCGCCGGGGCGACGCCATCTGCGTCGATGCGGCTCACCGGCGCGGAGGCGGTGAACCGCTGGCGCGTCACCGTCAGGCCATCGGGCGAGAGCATGGTCGCATCGAACGTGACGACCGCTTCCCGGCGCGTCGCATCGATGCCGAATTCGACCAGATCGCCATTGAGGATGTAGCCGGTGCGGGCGAGATACTGGCCGGGGTCGAGCACCAGGATATTGCTGCGGGACCGGATCGTCTCGGACAGCAGCGACTGGAATTGCCGGGCCGGCGTATCGACCCAGATCGCATCCTTCACATAGGCAAAGCTGGTGCTGTTCTCGCGCACCGCCACGCGCGGTGTCGCGAGGGCTTTGGGCACGTTCGGCACGTCGATGAACAGGGCGGATTCACTGGCACTAGACGCCGATACCCCGGCCGGCACCGTCGCCGTGCTGGCAATGGCGAGCAGCCGGTCGGGCGGCTCGGCACCGAACTTCACGCACCCGGCCGCCGAGATCAGCAGACCCGTGATCAGGGCCGCCCGCGCCGCCTTGCGCATCGCTGCTCCGCTGGTCGCCGGGGCTGTCTGCACGTTCGCTCTGCTGTTGGTCATGGCTTGTAATCCGGCAATTTGGGCGAGCCGATCAAGGCGCCTGCACCCTGTTGTTCAACGGTATCCGTCACAGCCTGAAGCGAACGGGAGACCTGACGCAGATCGCGGACCAGCAAGCCGATTTGCGGCATGGTGTCGCGGGTGAAGGTCCGCATGCCAGGCTGTGCTTCCTTCAGGGTCGCATCCAGCGTTTCCAGCGTCGCGCCGGCATTGCGGATCGTCGTGCGCAGATCGCGGATGAGGGGGCGACCCTCTTCGTTCACCAGCGCATTGGTGTTGTTCGCAGCTTGGGCGAGCGATTCGGCCGCCTTGGAGGCATTTTCGAGCGTCAGCTTGGCTTGTGTGATGGTATCAGCCAGTTCCGGTCCACGCGCGGCGATGTCGCCGGTCAGCTTGTCGAGATTCTGCAGGATGCCGGCGATATGCTTCTGGTTGCGGTCGTCCAGCAGCTCGGTCAATCGCTCGGTGAGCGTCGTCAACCGCTCCAGCAGCATGGGGGCGCTGTTGAGCAGTTCGCCAAGCGCACCGGGTTTGGTCGGGATGACGGGGACGCCTTCGGGGCAGACCGACTGCGCATTGCGCTCCGGGCAGACGATCGGCGGTGCGCCGCGCACCGCGCCCTCAAGCTGAATTTCCGAGACGCCGGTAAAGCCTACGCCATTGATCGTCGCGGTCGTCCCTTGCAGGACAGGCGTCGTCCGGCTGACGACGATGCGCACGCGCACAAACTGGGGGTCGCGCTCCCAAAGCTCGATCGACTGGACCTGTCCCGAGGGCACGCCAGCATAAGTCACTGCCGACCCACGGGCGATGCCGCTCACCGACTGCTTGAAGAAGATGTCGTATTCCTTGCGATCGGATTCGCCGATGCGTGAGAACCAGAAGGCTGCCCCGACCGTCAAGGCCATCAGGAGCAGGACGACCGCGCCCACGAACACATTGTTGGATCGTGTTTCCATCTATTTCCTGCTTTCCCCCAACGGCTTTATGGCGCCGTGGTTCCACCCTGTCCATGTCTGCGGCCGATTGTGCATCACGCGCCTCTCATCTTGGCGCTCTGGCCATGGGCAACGCGCCCGCGCGGCCCGTTGAAATATTCCTGGATCCAGGGATGATCGAGCGCCAGCAACTCGTCGATCGTCCCGACCGCGATGACCTTTTGATCGGCGAGCACGGCAACGCGGTCGCAAATGGCGTGGAGCGTGTCGAGATCGTGGGTAATCAGGAACACGGTCAGGCCCAGCGTCTCCTGCAAGGCCCGCGTCTGCTCGTCGAAAGCCGCAGCACCGATTGGGTCGAGTCCCGCGGTCGGCTCATCGAGGAACAGCAGGGCCGGGTCCAGCGCGAGCGCGCGGGCAAGGCCGGCGCGCTTGCGCATCCCGCCGGAGAGCTCGGAGGGGAATTTCGGCCCCGCATTGTCCGGAAGGCCGGTCATCAGGATCTTGTAGGCGGCGATTTCCTCGCGCAACTGAACCGGCAGATCGGGATAATACTCCCGCAACGGCACCTGCACATTCTCGGAGACAGTCAGCGTGGAGAACAGCGCGCCGTTCTGGAACAGGATACCCCAGCGCTTGCGGATTGCCAGCAATTCCGGGTCCGCAGGGTCGCGGTCCAGCATTTGCTCGCCGAACACCTCGATGGAGCCGGCATAGGGGCTTTGCAGGCCGATGATCGAGCGCATCAGCACCGACTTGCCGGTGCCTGATCCACCCACGACGCCGAGAATCTCGCCGCGCCGCACGTCGAGGTCCAGCCCGTCATGCACGGTCTGGTCGCCGAAGCGATTGACCAGTCCCCGGATGGAGATGACCGGATCGTCGCTAGCGCTCATTTCCACCCCAGCCAGGTGAAGAACACCGCGAAGATGGCATCGAGCACGATGACGATGAAGATCGCCTGCACCACAGCGGCGGTGGTGCGCAGGCCGACTTCCTCGGCATTGCCGCGCACCTGCAGGCCCTGGAAGCAGCCTGCGATCGCGATGATGAGGCCAAAGACCGGCGCCTTGATAAGGCCGATATAAAGGTCGGTCAGCGGCACGACTTCACGCAGCCGCTGGAAGAAGGTGACGGGCGGAATATCGAGCGAGACCGCGCACAGGAAGGCACCGCCGATCACCGCCATGACCGAGGCATAGAAGCCGAGCAGCGGCATCATGATGACCGCGGCCATGATGCGCGGCATCACCAGCGCTTCCATGGGCGAGACGCCGATGGTGCGCATCGCGTCCACTTCTTCATTGAGCTGCATCGTGCCGATCTGCGCGGCAAAGGCCGATCCCGAGCGGCCGGCGACCATGATGGCCGTCATCAGCACGCCCAGTTCGCGAAACGTCAGGCGCCCGACGAGATTGACGGTCAGCACCTCCATACCGAACTGCTCGAGCTGCACCGACCCTTGCTGCGCGATCACGATGCCGACGAGGAAGCTCATCAGCCCGATGATGAAGAGCGCCGAGATTCCGACGACCTCGATACGCTGGACGACGGCGATCAGACGGATGCGAGACGGATGCCGCAGCAGCATGAAGGATGTGATGACCACCGCGCCCAGAAAGCCGAGCAGGCCGATCATCGTGTTGAAGGTCATCCGGGTTGCAACACCCACTTCCTCCAGAATGCGCACGATCGGATGGGGCGGCACATTGCGCGTTTCCAGCGGTTGATCGTTGCGCGAGACGACGTCGATCAGCCGCATTGCGTCGTCACTGGCGCCGGTGATTTCCGCCTGCGTGCGTTTGGCGAGGCTGTGGACGATCCACGCGCCGATTGTGTCGATCTGGGTGACCTGCGTGAGGTCGATCCGGGCGACATCGCCCTCTATCGCCTCGGTGCGATTGGGCAGATCGCCAAGCTGGGCGAGCGCAAGGCTGCCGGCGAAGGCAACCGTCCGGCCTGTTGCATCGTTGCTCTCGATGAGGTCGGCAGATTGCGTCATCTGAGCCACAGTGGGCCAGTTTGCGTTGCACGGCAAGCCGAATTGGACCATCTGGCGGGCCGCAGCCCGAGAGTACAGGGAGACATTGAGCGGTGCAGAGGATCGCGATCTACGACATGGACCGCACGATCACCGTGCGCGGCACCTATGCGGCGTTTCTCACGCACATGGCTCTCTCGCTGGCGCCGTGGCGGCTGATTTTCCTGCCCGTGGCGGGCTTGGTCATGCTCGGCTATGTGCTGAGGCTGGTCGATCGCGGCCGGGCGAAGGAACTCAATCAGGCGCTGCTGATCGGGCGACGGGTCAATCGCGAGAGGATCCGCCCGGCCGTGGAGGCCTATGCCGACAAGGTGATTGCGCGCAACATTCGCGCCGGCGCGCTGGCCCAGATCGCGCAGGATCGCGCCTCCGGCTGCCGGCTGGTGATCGCTTCGGCATCCTTCCGGCTTTATGTGGAACCGATTGCGAAGAGGCTGGGCTTCGATGATGTGATTGCTACCGATCATTTCAGCCAGGGTGTCGACTACATCCGGGCACGCATTGCAGGAGAGAACTGCTATGACGTCGCAAAGTTGCGGATGATCGAGGCGTGGATGTCCCGCGAAGGGATTGCCCGGGCCGATGCGCACGTCCGCGCCTATAGCGATCACGTCACCGATGCACCGCTGTTGGGCTTTGCGGACGAGGGCTATGCGGCGAACCCCCATAGTGCCTTGGCGTCACTGGCGGCGGAAGAAGGCTGGCCCGTTCTGCACTGGTGAAGTTGCGCGGCGCGACGGGAATAGCGCCTACGCCGGTAACCCGATGAGCGAAATCTGCCGCCCATAGCCCGGCTCGCCAGCATGGCAGGCGCGACGGTAGGAGAAGAATCGCGCGGGCTGGCTGTACGTGTCCTCATCCAGCAAGGTGACCGTGCCGATGCCCGCCTGCGCCAGTCGCGCTCCGACATAGCCGGCGATGTCGAACTGCAGATGGCCAGGGCGGCCCTCGGCGAAAAAGCGCTCGTCATCCGGATCGCGTTCGAGGAACGGGCGCTCGAAACCGGCACTCACCTCATAGCTCGCCTTGCCGATGCATGGGCCGATGGCGCAGGCGATGGTGGCGCGTGTCGCGCCCAAGAACGTCATTGCGTCGATGGTCGCTTCCGCCACGGCGTGGAGCGCGCCTTTCCACCCCGCATGGGCCGCCCCCACGACGCCATGGGTGGGATCGGCAAAGAGGATCGGCACGCAATCAGCAGTGAGAACCCCCAGCAGCAGCCCGGGGCGCGCTGTCACCAGCGCATCGGCTTCCGGTCGGGCGTCGCGCGGAAAGGCAGCGTCCGCAATGACAACGCGGGCGGAATGGACCTGATGCAGCGTCACGAGCGTCGATTGCGGTAGCACGGCTTCGCGCGCCAGATCACGATTTGTCAGAACCGCGTCGCGCTCGTCATCCGAACCCAAGCCGACATTGAGTCCGGCGTGAATCCCTATCGAGACGCCGCCGGTGCGCCCAAGAAAGCCGTGGGGTACATCGCCCAGCGCGCCGGCGCGCAGCACTTCGATGCTCATGCGAACCCCGCCGATGCCGGCCAGTCCGGGTGACGCAAGGCGAGGGCCTTGAACAGCGTGCCCATCTGATCGGGCTCGACCAGCCGGTCGCGCGCGGCGCGGATATCCTCGGCACGCGCAGGATTTGCGCGGGTAAGCGTGGCTGCGCGCGCATCAATGCCCAGCGTCGTGAGCAGGGCGCCCTGCCCGATGCATGGTTGCGGCCGCAACCCGTGCGCCCGGCCGACGGCGGCAATCATGCCGAAGTCGACATGGGCGGTCAGGTCGCGGGTGCCCGGCGCATCGAGCGGATCGGCAAAGCGGTGCTGGCTCATCGCTTGCAGCGTATCGCCCGATGCCGGTCCCTCATAGCCATAATCGATGGTCAGCAGCGCACCGCCCTGTCGGCAGAACCGCTCTGCGAGATCGGCGACGATGGCTTCGGCCGCAAAATTGCGCTCGACCATGGATCCCAAAGGCGCATCGCCGAGCGCAAGGGGAATGTGCTGGCCGCAATCCTCACCGCCAAGGATGAAAGCAGCGGGCTCGCGCTGCACGAAACGTTCGCGCCAGCCCGCGCCGGTGCGCTGGAACTGGCGGATCGGCAGGGCATCGAAAAACTCGTTGGCGATGACGATCAGCGGGCGATCATCGGGCAGTGTCGCCACGCTGTCATGCCAGATCGCGCCCGGCACGGCGGCCTGCTGGCGAGCACGCAGCGTAGGGCTGGTTTCGACGAGATGGACCGGCGGTACGAGCCTGGCTTGGCCCATCGCTCGCAGGGCGTCGGCCGCGAGCGTCCCGCGACCCGGTCCCAGCTCGACATAGGCGAAGGAAGGGCCGACGCCGGCGCGCAAGGCAAGATCGGCCATCCAAAGCCCGATCAGCTCGCCGAACATCTGGCTGATCTCCGGCGCTGTGATGAAGTCCCCGCGCGCGCCCAAGGGATCGCGCCCGGCATAATAAGCGGCATTGGCTGCCGCCATGAAGTCGTGGAGCGAAAGAGTGTCGCGGCCCTGCCAGATGTCAGGCGACACTGTCCTGCCCGGCAATCGGCTCGACGCGGGTCCGGCGGCCCTTCGCGGTCACCACCAGATAGAGGCCCAGCACCAGCATCGGCAGGGTCAGCCACTGGCCCATATGCAGGCCGGTGCGTTCCGCGAACTCCATCAACTGGGAATCCGCCTCGCGGTAGAACTCGACGAAGAAGCGGGCAGCGCCGTAGCAGAGCGCGGCAATGCCGAACAGCTTGCCGGGCTCGTAGCGGGCCTTGGTCTTCCAGAAGAAAAAGGCGAGGATCGCGAACATCAGCGGCCCTTCCAGCAGCGCTTCGTAGAGCTGGCTGGGATGCCGGGGCAGGTCGCCTCCGCCGGGGAAAACGATACCCCATGGCACGGTGGTGACCTTACCCCACAGCTCACCATTCACGAAATTGGCGAGCCGGCCGAAGAACAGCCCGAACGGCACGACGCAGGCGATATAGTCCGCCACCCGCAGGAAGGAGAGCTTCTCGCGCCGGGCCATCCACCAGATCGCGGCGATCACGCCGATCGTGCCGCCATGCAGCGACATGCCGCCTTCCCACAGCTTGAAGATGTCGATGGGGTTCTGGAGGATCGACGGCTGATAGAAGAGAATATAACCGAGCCGTCCGCCCACGATGATGCCGAGCGTGGCATTGAAGATGAAATCGTCGGCATGGCGGCGGGCCATGGGTGCGCCGGGCTGGCGGAGTAGCACCGTCAGATACCAGTAGCCGATCAGAATACCGGCGAGATAGGCCAGACTATACCATTTGATCGCGAAGAAGCCGAGATCGAGGGCGACCGGATCGAGCCCGAGATTCTGGAAATAGATGGGCTGAGCAGCGGCCAGGACAGCAAGCGTCAAGTGTTTTCCCCGTCAGTTTTGCGCTGCATAGTGCAAGACGTCAGCAACACCAAGGCCGGAGAATGACAGGCCACGCTGCAAGCCATGTCCTCGGCATGGAAAGCACCCGTGGCGGCGAGAGCCTCCTACCGGCCCCGCGCGTCGCGGATGCGGCCTGTATCCATGCCGGCGAGTTGTCGCTTGAGGTCTTCCGGCGCCGGCGCGATCAGGAAGCCGAAGCTCACATTGCCCTCGCGCGTTTCCACCACATGATGCAGGCGATGCGCCTGCACGATGCGCTTCATGTACGGCGAGCGGGCCACGTAACGATGCTTCACCCGCTGGTGAACGATGATGTCGTGGAAGCCGAGGTAGATGGCGCCATAAGCGGCGATTCCGGCGCCGACAGCGGTCGCCCAGTTGCCCCAGCCCCATTGCACGCCGCCGAGCAACATCAGGATCGAGGGCAGGGCGAAGATCACGAAATAGAGATCGTTGAGCTCCCAATGGCCCTTTCGCGGCCGATGGTGGCTGGCATGCAGAAACCAGCCGGGCCCGTGCATCACCCAGCGGTGCATCACATAGGCAAAACCCTCCATCAACGTGACGGTGAGGATGAAGAGAGCGGCAAGACTGAGGAACGACATGGTGCTCCCGCCTATAGGCTTGCGGGCGCAGGCTGTGAAGCAAAAGGGCTGCCTTGTCTTGCGGGGAGCGGGCGGGTTAGCATGGCGTCATGATGACCCTCGCGTGCCTTCGCCGGCTGACGATGCCCGTCGCCTTGACCCTCCTGTCTGTAGTGGCGCTGGCCCCGGCCCACGCCCAGCGATCCGAAGCCGAGATTCAGGCGAAGATCGACGCCGAGCTGGAAGCGATCAATCGCGCCGAGGCCGCCGCGCGGGCGGCCGAAGCGGCCGCGGCCCAACGCAAGGCTGAGGAGGAGGCTGCCAAGGCGCGGGAGGTGGTCGAGACGCAGGTCTTTGAGACCGTGCCCGTCGTCCTGACGACCAGCGCCGGCACCATCACCCTTGCGATCGAGACAGAGCGTGCACCCGTGACTGCGGCCAATTTCCTCGCCTATGTCGATGGGAAGCGGCTCGATGGCACGTTCTTCTATCGCGCCTTCAAATGGGAGGATGGCACGCCCGGTGGATTCATCCAGGGCGGGACGCAGAACGATCCAAAGCGCATCCTGAAACCCGTGCCGCATGAGCCGACCAGCAAGACCGGGCTGAGCCATATAGAAGGCGTCATTTCCATGGCACAAGGTGCGCCGGGGACGGCGACGGGCGATTTCTTCATCATCGTCGGCGACATGCGTGGCTTCGACGCAAGGCAGGATCAGCCGGGTTTTGCCGCTTTCGGCCGGGTGATCGACGGCATGGATGTCATTCGCAGCATCTGGAACGCGCCGCGCAGCGCGACGAAGGGTGAAGGCGTGATGAAGGGGCAGATGCTCGAGCCTGCCATTCGCATCATCACGGCCCGGCGGGCCAAGGCCGACTGACCTGGTTCAGGATCGGTTTGTAAGAGCGCGGCCGCTCCCTCGTCGCCCATAATAAAAGGGGCCGCGACGGATGTCGCGACCCCTTTGTTCAGCCGTCTCCCCCCGGTGACGGCCGCACTTTATTCGATCAGAACGCTGCGCCGACCGAGAACACGACCGCTGCGTCGCTGCCGCGGATCTGGCCGGGCTCGTCGGTGTCGACATAGCGCACGCCGAAGGTCAGCTGCTTCCAGCTGGCGCTCACGCCAGCCGACCAGTCGAACACTTCGCCGTCAACGCCGCCGAGGAAGCTATCGCTCGTTGCGTAGCCGATGCTGCCGTCAACAGTGAACGGCGTGCCAGGGATGGCGAGCGACGGAGCAGCCTTGATGTAGAAGGCGTCGTTCTTGCCGAGCGCGTCCTGCTTCCAGGCATAGTTGGCGGTGACTGCCAGGCCAACCGGGCCGAGCGTGGTCTTGACGGTGACATAGGGCTCGAAGAAGTCGGTCGCAACGTCGGTGACCGTGTCCTTGGGGTACAGATAGTAGAGCAGACCGGCGTCGACCGTCACGCCCGGAGCCAGCTCCGTGGAGTAGCCGGCGAAGAAGTCGAGCTCAGCGGTCGCGCCATTGCCAGCGCCGTCGAGATCCGGGAAGTCGACGTTCGAACCCCAGGTGCCGAAGTAGAAACCGCTGTCGTGCGTCACGGTGATGCCGGCCTGGATGGCAGCATTCTGCTTCGTCTGCGAGAAGCCGCGGAAGCGGTAATCGGACACAACGGTGGCGGAGCCGGAAACGGTCAGGCCGCTGTCATCGTCCTGCGCGAGAGCAGGGGTGGCAGTGGCAAAAATAGCGAGGGCCGAGAGGCCCAGAATGGACTTACGCATGGGATTCCCCTTAACGAGATAAAAATGCGATCGTCCCTGCCTGCAGCGCCGGGCGATCGCTTCATTTTGGATCCGCATTTTGTTGCGGTTGAGCGGACTTGCCGGCAAGCCGCGATCCTGATGCCTCTGTCTTGTGCGACGCACAAGACAGAAACTGCACATATGTGTTGCGAACTCATGAAGTGTTGCAGCCGCGCCACGCTGGCTATTGACCGAAACCGTAGGGGAAGCAGGCGCATCTGGAGGTTTTGCCAGACTTGCTCAGGCGCGAAGTGCCCCCATGGGCGGTCAGCCAGGGTGCAGTGCAAGCGGCGGGCGACTCAAGGAGCGGCGTGGTGCTCCATCGCAAGCTGCCAACGCTGAAGCCCCTGTTCGAGGTCTGCAATGAGATCGTCAGGCTCTTCCAGCCCGACATTGATCCGCACCAGCAAACCCTTGGCCTCCCACTGTCGCGCCGTGCGCAGGCTGGCGGGATCGACCGGCAGGGCAAGGCTCTCGAACCCGCCCCAGCTATAGCCGATGCCGAACAGCGTCAGCGCGTCGATAAAGGCCGCGCGGGCCGAGTCGTCGTTGCTCGCCAGTTCGAAAGCAAACAGGCCGGCGCTCCCGGCGAAATCGCGGCGCCACGCTTCATGACCGGGGCAGGATTCCAAAGCCGGGTGCAGCACGCGCGCAACTTCGGGCCGCGCCTCCAGCCAGCGGGCCAGCGCCAGCGCGCTTTCGCCCTGATGTTTGAGGCGCACGGCCAGCGTCCGCATGCCGCGCAACACCAGCCAGGCATCGTCCGGACTGACGGTCTGGCCGAGCATGTGGCCGCGCTTGTGGATGGCGGGCCACAGCGCAGCATTTGCGGTGACGGACCCCATCATGACGTCACTATGGCCGCAAAGATACTTTGTGCAGGCGAGGATCGACACATCGACCCCCAGGCCGAGGGCCGGCAGCAGCAAGGGTGTCGCCCAGGTGTTGTCGATCAGCGTGATGATCCCGCGCGCCTTTGCCACCGCGACGATGGCGGGCACGTCCTGCACCTCGAAGGTCAGGCTGCCGGGGCTTTCGAGGAAGATTGCCCGGGTTCGCTCGGTGCAAAGCGCAGCGATATCGGCGCCGATCAGCGGATCGTAATAGATCGTCCGCACGCCGAACTCGCGCAGCATTCCATCGCACATCGCGCGGGTCGGGCCATAGACGCTGTCGACCATCAGCAGTTCGTCGCCGGGCTTCAGCACCGCGAGCAAGGCGCCGGCAATGGCGGCGACGCCCGAGGGGTAGAGCATCGTGCCGGCCGCTTCCGGCTCCAACTGGGTGATGGCCTCAGTCAGCGACCAGCTCGTCGGCGCGCCACGCCGGCCATAATAGAGGCGGTGCGGATCGGCGGTCGTGGCGCTGCGCAGATGCGCTACATCCTCATACAATATGGTGGAAGCGCGCCAGACAGGCGGGTTGACGATCCCGCCAGGCTGCCCGGGCATCCCGGTCCATTCCGGGCGGCGACCAGCTTGGACCAGTCTTGTGCCCAGGCCAAGAGGTTTGCCGGTCTTTCCGTCGTCGCTGGTGCCGCTCATGCCGGACCGACCGCCTTGGGTGTCGCGGGATCGGCCCCCCATTCAGACCAGCTCCCGTCGTAGATCCGTACATCCTCCTTGCCCAGCAGTGCTGCGCCGAACAGCAGATTGCAGGCGGTGACGCCGCTGCCACAGCTCATGATCAGCGGCTTGTCGAGGTCGACGCCTGCATCGTCAAAGGCTTGCCGCAGCGCGTCGCCCTGCTTCCAGCGTCCCTGTTCGTCCAGCAACAGGTTTGACGGCAGATTGGCCGAACCGGGGATATGGCCTTCCGCCATGCCGGGGCGCGGTTCGGCGGCATCGCCCCGGAACCGGTCGGCGCTGCGGGCATCCACGACTTGCGCGGCGCAACTCTCCAGATTGTCGAGCACATCGGCCTTGCTGGCAATGGCGCTGTCGTCGCGGGCGGCGGTGAAGGCACCGTTGTTCGAGCTGGTTGACTCGCCTGCTTCGGTCGGGCGGCCTTCGGCGGTCCAGCGCGCCAACCCGCCATCCAAAATAGCGACCTGACGCGCGCCAAAGATGCGCAGCAGCCACCACGCCCGGCCCGCGCTGCTCAGCGGGCTATTGTCGTAGATGACGATGCGGTCGTCCTGCCCGATGCCGAGGGCAGCCATCCGCTCGGCGAACTGGGCGTTGGTCGGCACCATCGCGGGGCGTGGATCGCCCGTATCGTTGAGCGTCGAGAGATCGAGGAACACAGCGCCGGGAATGTGCTGCGCCAGATATTCCGCCTTCGGGTCGCGCGGGGTGCCCGGCAAGAAGGCCGTGGCATCGAGGACCTTGAGGTCCGGGGCGCCGAGCGCCTTTGCGAGCCAATCGGTGGAAACCAGCATATCCATGGAAGCGCATCCTTGAGGTGGGTTGGTTGGCGCAAGGGGTTCGCGCCGGCCACGAATCATATTAAGGCGCGTGGCATGACACTCAAGCATCTCGGTCAGACAAGCGGACTTCCGGCAAGCCCGGAGGAGGCCGTTCTCGATTATGTGCCCAACCCCCGCAAGGGCCGGCCCTATCTGGTGCGCTTCACCGCGCCCGAGTTCACGTCGCTCTGCCCCGTCACCGGCCAGCCCGATTTTGCGCATCTGGTCATCGATTATGTGCCGGGCGAGACGATTGTGGAATCCAAGTCGCTCAAGCTCTTCCTCGGCAGTTTCCGCAATCATGCCGGTTTCCACGAGGATTGCACGGTCGGCATCGGTGAACGGCTGACGGCCGAAATGCAGCCGCTCTGGCTGCGCATCGGCGGCTATTGGTATCCGCGCGGCGGCATTCCCATCGATGTATTCTGGCAGTCCGGTCCGCCGCTCGACGGCGTATGGCTCCCCGCTCAGGGTGTCCCCGGCTATCGCGGCCGGGGCTAAGCGGGCGCCGGGGCAAGCCCTTATTTAAGCAGTCCGCCCAACACGCCGCGCACGAGACGCCCGACCAGCCCGCCGCTGCTCTTGCGACTCGATCCACCGAGAATCGCCTTGCCGATCTCATTGGCGACCTGCCGGCCTACCGATGAAGCGGCCGAGCGCGTCGCGGACTGAATGGCGCGGTCGAGATTGCTCGGCCTGGCAGCCTCCCGCGCCTGAGCGCGCGCTTCTGCTTCGCGCTGCTTGGCTTCCAGACTGGCCTGCTGTGCAGCGGCCTTGTCAGCCTGGGCTTGTGCCTTGGCTGCATCTGCGGCCGCGGCTGCGGCCTGCGTGCGGGCCAGCAGGATCTCCTCGGCTGATTCGCGGTTGATCGCCTCGTCATATTTGCCGTCGCAGGGCGAAATGGACTGGATGATCGCGCGCTCCTTGGGCTCCAGCACGCCCAGCCGCGAACGCGGTGGCGCGATCAGCGTCCGCTGGACCATCGAGGGCGCACCATCTTCCTGCAGCAGGGAGACGAGTGCCTCGCCCACGCGCAGTTCGATGATCGCGGTTTCGACGTTGAGAGCTGGATTGGCGCGGAACGTCTCGGCGGCGGCCTTGATCGCCTTCTGCTCACGCGGGGTAAAGGCGCGCAGGGCATGTTGCACTCGGTTGCCGAGTTGCCCCGCCACATCCTCCGGCACGTCGATAGGGTTCTGCGTCACGAAATATACGCCCACGCCCTTGGACCGGATCAGGCGCACGACCTGCTCAATCTTGTCGACCAGCGCCTTGGGGGCATCGTCAAACAGCAGATGCGCTTCATCGAAGAAGAAGACGAGCACGGGTTTTGCAGGGTCGCCGACTTCGGGCAGCGTTTCGAAGAGCTCGGATAGCAACCAGAGCAGGAAGGTCGCATACAGCTTCGGGCTACGCATCAGCTTGTCGGCGGCGAGGATGTTGATGAACCCGCGCCCCTTTTCATCGGTGCGGATCAGGTCGCTGATCTCCAGCGCGGGCTCGCCGAAGAATTTGTCGCCACCCTGCGATTCGAGCTGCAAAAGCTGGCGCTGGATGGCGCCGACGCTGGCCTTGGTCACATTGCCATAGCGGCTGGTGAGCATGTCGGCATTATCGGCGCAATAAGCCAGCATCGCCTGCAGATCGCCCAGATCGAGGAGCAGAAGCCCTTCGTCGTCCGCATAACGAAAGGCGATGGTCAGCACGCCTTCCTGCGTTTCATTCAACCCCATCAGTCGGGCGAGCAGCAACGGCCCCATTTCGGAAATGGTGGCGCGGACCGGATGGCCCTGCTCGCCATAGAGATCCCAGAAGATCGCCGGATTATCCGAGAAGGTATAATCGGTCATGCCGATTTCCTGTGCGCGGGCGATCAGCTTGTCGGCGTTCTTGGCGGTCGGCGAGCCGGCCATGGCGATGCCGGACAAGTCGCCCTTCACATCGGCAAGAAAGACCGGAACGCCCTGCGCCGAAAAGCTCTCGGCCAATCCCTGCAGCGTGACCGTCTTGCCGGTTCCAGTTGCGCCGGCAATCAGGCCGTGCCGGTTGGCGCGACGCAGGACCAGACGCTGCGGTTCGCCGTCGAGACTTTGGCCAATGAAGATGCTCGTGTCGTCGCTCATGCCCGTTCTCCAACCACAGGCCAGAGGTAGCTTGGCAAAGGGAGCAAGAAAAGCGGCACAAACAGAAAAGGGCGCGAGGTCATCGCGCCCTTTCACTCCGCCGGGATGCCCCGCGCTTACATGCCGCGCAGGCGGATCGGCACGAAGGCCGGCTGCGATCCGCGGCGGACCACCTGCAGGAGCACGGCGTTGCGGCCGGCATCCTTGGCAGCCTGCGCGGCCTTGCCCAGTTCCGCCTCGCTGGTGACCGGCTGGCCATTGGCCGTGGTAATGACGAAGCCGCGGCGCAGCCCCTTCTGTCCGGCATCGGTCGCGGGGTCGACAGCTGTCACCACCACGCCGCGCGTATCCGCCGGCACGCCAAGCTGGCGGGCGATGGCGGGCGTCAGCGACTGAACGGCGATGCCGAGCAACTGCTGCGAGGCTTCCTTGGTGGCCTGGGCATCCTGGTCCGAGAAATCGTCCTCGGCCGGCTGGCTGAAGTTGGCCAGTTCCTCTTCCGCCGGACGCTCCTCGATCGTCGCGCGAATAGTCATGCGCTTGCCATTGCGGATCAGCTCGATCGGCACGCTGGAGCCGACCGGCAGATTGGCGACGATGTAAGACAGAGTCTCGTCCGGATTCACCTCACGATTGTTGACCTTCACGATCACGTCGCCAGCCTTGATGCCGGCCTTGTCGGCGGCACGCCCCGGCTCGACGCCATGAACGAACTCGCCGCGGTTGCGGGGCAGGCCAAGCGAATCGGCCATGTCTTCGGAAAGCTGTCCGATCTGGATGCCGAGATAGCCGCGCGTGATGGTCTGGCCCTTGCGCAGCGTCTCGATGATCGGGACAGCCTGCTCGGCCGGGATCGCAAAGCCGATGCCGATATTGCCGCCGGTGGGCGAGAGGATCTGGCTGTTGATGCCGATCACATTGCCGTTCATGTCGAACATCGGGCCGCCGCTATTGCCCTGGTTGATCGAAGCGTCGGTCTGGATGAAGCGCTCGCCGCCACCGGTGTTGCGGTGGAGCGCCGAGATGATCCCGGCGGTAACCGTGCTGCCGATGCCGAAGGGATTGCCGATGGCGATCACCCAATCACCGACGCGGGCACGGGTCGAGTCGCCGAACTTCACGAAGGGCAGCGGCTTGGTGGTGGAGATCTTGAGCACGGCAAGGTCAGAGCGCGGATCGGTGCCGATCAGCTTGGCCTCATATTCCGTGCGGTCGGGCAGGGTGACGGTGATCGAGTCGACCCGCGCGCCCCGCGCACCGGGCGCGATCACATGGTTGTTCGTGACCACATAGCCATCTGCTGAGATGATGAAGCCCGAGCCGAGCGACTGCGCCTGGCGGGTCTGAGGCTGGTCGCCCGAGCCGAACAGGGCGCCGAACGGCGTGCCTGCAAACGGGTTCTGCACCTGCACGCGCTGGCGGGTGGAGATATTCACCACGGCCGGCTGCAGGCGCTGCGCCATGTCGGCGAAGCTCATTGGCGCGCCGCGCGGCGCCGCTGCGGCCATGTTTTCGTTCTGCGCGGTCTGCGCGACGACGGTGGATGAATTGGATGTCAGGGCAATGGCGGTGCCGCCGAGGAGGAGGGCTGCGGTAATAGCATAAGCGTAGCGCACGAAGATGTTCCTCTTCTCTTCATCTTTCGCCGGGTGTTCCGGAACGGAAGGCCCGGAGCCGGGGAGTGACCCACCGGCCATGGAATCGCCCGGATGAACGGGCATTGAATGGTCAGGGCGCGACGTAAAGACGCCGCGCCCTCAATCAGCCTTAGCGCCCCCGGAACTGGCGGAGATAGTCGTTGTCCGTGGATAGGACGGCGCTGGTTTCGCCGGGCGCAGTTTCGGCAAAGGTCGTCCGGTAGGACTGCATGGCGCGATAGAAATCGTAGAACTGCGCGTCCTTGCCGAAGCTGGCGGCGTAGACCTTTGCTGCGGCGGCATCGGCATCGGCGCGGATCAGCTGGGCGCGCCGGGCGCCTTCTGCGCGGATGGTCAGAGCCTCCTGCTCGCGCGCGGTGCGCATCCGCTGGAACGCGCTCTGCAGCGGTGTACCGTCGGGCAGGTCGGCGCGCATGATCCGCACGTCGATGATCTCGGCGCCATATTGCCGCGCGACCCGGTTCAGGCTGGCGGTGATGTTGTTCATCACCTCGCTGCGTTCCGGGCTGAGCAACAGGTCGAAGCGGCGGCGGCCCAGCTCGTTACGCAGGGCCGAACCCAGGATCGGGCGCAGCGCGTCCTCAACCCGGGTCTCGCTACCGGCCGAGATGAACATGCGCCGGGGGTCGACGATGCGGTAGCGTGCAAAGGCATCCACCTGCAGGCGCAGCTGATCGGTGGAGAGCACCTGCTGGCGCTCCATGGCGACCGACTGCACGCGCTTGTCGATCCACACGACTTGATCGACGAACGGCAGCCGGACCTTGAGGCCGGCCCCAGTGTTCCCGAACACCTCATTGGGTTTGTAGGCATTGTAGATGCGGACCGGTTCGCCGAAGCGCAGCACGACGGCCTGCTTGGTTTCCGGGACGATCGAGAAGGTGCTGGCCAGCAGGATCAGGCCGACGGTCGCCAGAACGGCCAGCAGGATGGGGTTGCGCAAGGAGAGGTTCATTGTGCGCCTCCCTGCGGCTGGGCTTGCGGCTGTGCAGGCGTCTCCACGCTCACATTCGCGCGGGGGCGAAGGGCTGGTAGCGGCAGATAGGGCGTCACACCGGGGGTTTCGACAATGGTCTTGTTCACGCCGGAGAGCACACTTTCCATGGTTTCATAATACATGCGGCGACGCGTCACGTCGGGTGCGAGGCGATACTCCTCATACACCTTGTCGAACGCGGCGGCCTCACCCTGTGAGCGGGCAGAGAGCTGCTGCGCATAGGCGCGGGCCTGATTGAGATAGGTTTCGGCAGCCTGCTGCGCAGCGCTGACTTCCTTGAAGGCATCGTTCACGGCGGCTGGCGGATCGGCCTGCTTGATGGCGACGCCCTGAATGCGCACGCCCGCGCCGTAGCTGTCGAGAATCTGCTGCATCCGCTCCTGCACCTGTGCCTCGATGGCGTTACGCCCCGCGCCGAGCGCGTCGGTCAGCGAGACCGTCGCCACCACTGCGCGCATGGCGGATTCGGAAACGGCGGTGATCGTTTCCTCAGGATTGGCGATCTGGAAGAGATATTGCTGCGGGTCGCGGATATTCCAGCGGACAGAATAGCCCAGATTGATGATGTTCTGGTCGCCGGTGAGAACCAGCTTCTCGGATTCATCGCCCGCCGAGCCGAGATCGACCGTGCGGATCTCTTCGACGTCGAGGATGGTCACATTTTCGAGCGGGGCGGGCAGCGACCAGTTGATGCCGGGGCCAAGGGTGCGGCTGTAGCTGCCCAGGATGGAGACGATGCCGCGCTCCTGCGGGCCGATCCTGTGAATGCTGGTGGTGGCAATCCACAGCACGACGATGGCGATGGCGGCATAGAACCAGATCGCGCGCCCGCCGGGGCTGCGTGGCGTGCCGCCACCCTGGCCGCCGAAGCTGTCCCGCGCGCGGCGCATCAACTCATCGATTGCGCTCGGGCCGCGCGAATCCGCGCCACCTCTGTCATCCCGGGGCGGTGGGGTCCACGGGTTGCGCGGACCTTCCTTGCCCTTGCCGGAAGACGGCTCCTCGCCCTGCGTGCCCCAAGGACCACCCTCGCTCATTGGCAAAGTCTGGCCGGGATTTTCCATCAATTCCTTACTCATGCCTTGGTTATAGGGACGGTCTTTGCGGAAATACAGGGCCGTGCTGCGATAATTGCCCCTTGGTGAGGGCGTATTCGGGCGCTCTTCGATTCACAAAACAGTCGGCATGTTCTAGAGCGCCCGCATGACTGACTCTCCGATCGATGATGCGTCCGCCCTTCCTCCCGCTCTCACCGCCCGGATCGAAGGCCTAGCCGCGGGCCGCGCCGGCGGACTTCGCCTGCGCGACAATGTCCTCAGCCTGGTGCTGGATGTGAGCGGGCTGGACGCGGAGCAGCGCGATTCCCTCGCCGCGCAGCTCGTCGCGGCGGGAACGAGCGAATTCGGTCTGGAGGATGTCCGGGTCGCGATGACGGCGGAACGCGCCGCGCGCCCCACGATCATTGCGGTGGGGTCGGGCAAGGGCGGCGTCGGCAAGTCGACGCTCTCGGTGAACCTCGCCGTCGCGCTCAAGGCGCTCGGCAAGCGTGTCGGCATGGTGGATGCGGACATTTATGGCCCGTCGCTGCCTCGTTTGCTGGACAGCGAGGATGCCAAACCCAAGGCGGAAGGCAACCGCCTGTTCCCGGTCCAGAACGCCTATGGCATCCCGATGCTGTCCATGGGGCATCTGGCCAAAAAGGGGCAGGCGATTGCCTGGCGTGGGCCGATGGCCGGCAATGCACTCGGGCAGTTGCTGGATGCGGACTGGCAGGGCATCGATCTTCTGGTGGTGGATTTGCCACCGGGCACAGGCGACGTGCAGCTTACCATGATCCAGCGCTACAAGCCGGCCGGGGCGGTGATCATCTCCACGCCGCAGGATCTGGCGCTGATCGACGCGACGCGCGCGGTGAGCTTCTTCGATCAGGCAAAGGTGCCGGTGATCGGCATGGTGGAAAATATGGCAGGCTATGTCTGCCCGCATTGCGGCGAGGTGTCCGATCCGTTCGGGTCCGGCGGAGCAGAAGTGAGCGCCGCGCAAATGGGCTTGCCGTTCCTCGGGCGCGTGCCGCTGGATATCGCAGTCCGCACCGCATCGGATGCCGGCAAACCGCCCGCTGCGGATGAGGGCGTGGCTGGCCAGCCGTTCCGCGCCATTGCCGAGCGCGTCGCCCGCTGGCTCGATCGAAACGGGTCGGGCGCCACGGCCGGTTGATGCAGACGCCGCGCAACAGGATGGGCAGCAGCGGCGGCGCAGAGAAGTCCGGCAAGGGACTTCCTTCATCCATCAACCGCCGAACGCTCCTGATCGGGGCTGCGGCAGGCGGCGGACTGGCCCTGGCCTGGGGGCTCTGGCCGCGCGATTATGCGCAAACCGCCGATGCAACGGAGAGCGAGACCGCGTTCGGCGCGTTCCTGAAGATCGACCGGAATGGGCAGGTCATCGTCATGGTGCCGCAAGCGGAGCTGGGGCAGGGCGTCTTCACGCTGTTCGCGCAACTCGTTGCGGACGAGCTCGGCGCCGACTGGCGCACCGTCGCGGTCCAGCCCGCCCCGCCCGGACCGCTTTACGCCAATCCCACGCTCCTGCGGCAATGGTTCTCCGGGCCGGTCACCGAGCAGTTCGGGGATCTGAGCTTTCGGGCGATCGAGGAATATGCGCGTCGGTATAATCTGGTCCTGACGGGCGGGGCGACCTCGGTTGCCAATTTCCGCAACGCCTTGCGCGAGGCCGGTGCAACCGCGCGGGTGCTGCTCTGCATGGCGGCGGCGGATCGCTGGGGGGTCGGCTGGGAAAGCTGCGATATCGTCGCGGGGATTGTCAGCGATGGGACGAACAAGGCGCGGATCGGCGCGCTGGCCGAAGAGGCCGCCGCTTTCACGCCGCCCGATCCGCTGCCCTTCCGGCCAGAAGGGCGCGAGGATGCCTTGATCGGCACCGAAGCACCCAGGTTGGATGTGCCGGCGAAGATCGACGGATCGGCCAATTATGCGGCCGACATTCGGTTGCCGGACATGATCTACGCCTCGATTCGGCAGGGGCCAGTCAATGCCATCGCGCTCGAATCGATCAACGAGGCGGAGGCGCGTGCTGTGCCCGGCATGATCGACATCGTGCGGGAGACAGGCTGGGTCGCGGTGACCGGCCGCACCTGGTGGGCGGCAAATCAGGCGTTGAGCCGGCTCGATCCCGTATTCCGGCTCGATGGGCCGGAGCTGGACGATGCAGTCATCGATACCGCGCTGGAAGCCGCGTTCGAGAGCGGCCAGGGCGGGCGCTATTTCCACCGTGGCGATCTGGAGCCGGTCTTTGCCGGTGCGCAGGTCGTCAGCGCCGTCTACGATGTGGCGCCGGCGCTGCATCTGGCGCTTGAACCGCTGGCGGCAACGGCGCGCGTGCGGCCGGAGGGCGTGGAGCTGTGGATGCCGACGCAGGCCCCGACACTGGCCCGCGATGCCGTGGCCAAGGCACTGGGCGTGTCAGCCCGCGACGTGACCATTTATCCCTTGTTCGCGGGCGGCTCCTTCGGGCTCAAGATGGAGGTCGATGCTGGCGTTCAGGCGGCGCTCATCGCCCGTGCCGCCAATGCCCCGGTGCAGCTCATGTGGTCCCGTGCGGAGGATATCATCCGCGATTATCCGCGGCCGCCGGCCCGCGCGCGGATGGTTGCCAAGCTGGGGCCGACCGGTCTGATCGAGGGCTGGTCCGCGAAGGTGGCTGCGCCCGCCACGCTGGCCCAGCAGTGGCGGCGAATCGCGCATGGCCGCACTCGGGAGGAGGCGCGGGCCGACACAGCAAACAAGGCCGACGCTCTGGCTGTCTCCGGTATGGACCTGCCCTATGCGATTCCCAATTTCGCGGTGGATCATTTCCCCGCCGACCTCGCGCTGGCGACGGGTCGCTGGCGGGGCAATGCGGATAGTTATGGCTGCTTCTTTTCCGAGAGCTTCATCGACGAGCTGGCGGTGGTGTCGCAGATCGAGCCGCTCTCCTTCCGGATGCAGTTGCTCGGCAACAATCCCCGTCTGGCGCAATGCCTCACCGCCGTCACCGCACTCGGCAACTGGCGGGGCGGCGTGCCGGGCAGCGGCCAGGGCATCGCCTGCCATAGCATGGCTGGCGGCCACATCGCGGTGCTGGTGGAGGCCGGCTTGTCGCAGGGACGGGTCGCGGTGAAGAAAATCTGCGCCGTCGCCGATTGCGGGAAGTTGATCAATCCGGGGATCGCCCGTCAGCAGATTGAGGGGGGGCTGATCTTCGGCCTCGCCATGGCGCTCGGAGGCGCGCCGGCCTATGCCGGATCGTTGCCAGCCGGTCTGCAGCTTGGCGATTATGCCCTGCCACGCATGGCGGATGTGGGGGAGGTGAGCGTGGAATTCATCGACAGCAGCGCGGCCCAGTCCGGCCTTGGGGAAATCGGCGTGCCGGCGATTGCGCCAGCGCTCGCCAGTGCGCTGGCGACGGTCACGGGGCGGCGCTACCGTCGCTTGCCAGTCATGGGAGAGGATGGATGAATGAATCGCAGGTGACGGGCAGCGCCATCGGCGCTCAAGGGGGCCGAGTGGCCGTGCTGGTCGTCAATCTCGGCACCCCTGACGCGCCGACGCCGGCAGCGGTGAAGCGCTATCTGCGCGAGTTCCTGTCCGATCCGCGCGTCGTCGAGATTCCGCAAGCGGTCTGGCAGCCAATCTTGCGGGGTGTCGTGCTCAATGTCCGCCCGCGCAAGTCGGCGCATGCCTATCAGCAGGTGTGGACGGACGACGGCTCTCCGCTGGCGATGCACACGCGGGATACGGCGCGGGGCCTGCGGGTCATCTGGGGAGATGCGATCACGGTCGACTGGGCGATGCGCTATGGCGCGCCATCCATTGCCGACCGGCTGACCGCGCTGAAAGAGAGCGGCCATGAGCGCATTCTGATCGCCCCGCTCTATCCCCAATATTGCGGCGCCACGACCGCGAGCGTGATGGATGCGGTCGGACAGGCGCTGGAAGCGATGCGGTGGCAGCCCGCCATCCGCACCCTGCCGCCCTATTTCGACGATCCCGCCTATATCGAGGCATTGCGCGCCCGCACGCAAAGCCAGTTGGCGGCCCTGCCATTCGCCCCGGATCGCCTGCTGGTGAGCTTCCACGGCATGCCCAAGCGCACCCGCGAACTGGGCGACCCCTATTATGCGCAATGCGTCGAAACGGCCCGCCTGCTCGGCGAGGCACTGGGGCGTGAGATCATCGTCACCTTCCAGTCCCGCTTCGGCCCCGCCAAATGGCTGGAGCCGGCGACGGACACCGTGCTTGAGGGACTGCCCGGCCAGGGCGTGCGCTCAGTGGCGGTGATGACGCCGGGCTTCTCGGCGGACTGCCTGGAGACGCTCGAGGAAATCGCCCTGCGCGGCAAGGAGAGCTTCGTCGCCGCGGGTGGCGAGCATTTCGCCTTTTTGCCCTGTCTTAACGCTCAGGCGGACGCTATTGCCATGTATCGGCAGCTTCTCGGGCGAGAACTTGCCGGCTGGGTCGAGCCGTCCAGCATTTGACCGAACCCTTGATGACGCGCAGGAGAGGCATTGAATGAGCAGAGTAGCGATCGTGACCGGCGGAACCCGCGGCATCGGCGAAGCAATCAGTCTGGCACTGCGCGAGAAGGGGTTTGAGGTCGCTGCCAACTATGCGGGCAATAGCGAGCGCGCCAAGGCCTTCACGGACAAGACCGGCATTCGCTCCTACGCGTGGGACGTGGGCGATCATCAGGCCTGCCTCGACGGCTGCGCCCAGGTCGCGTCCGATCTCGGCCCGATCGACGTCGTCGTCAACAACGCCGGCATCACGCGGGACGGCGTGCTCATGAAGATGAGCTTCGAGGACTGGAACGAGGTGATGCGCATCAACCTCGGCGGCTGCTTCAACATGGCCAAGGCCACCTTCCCCGGCATGCGCGAGCGCGGCTGGGGCCGCATCGTCAACATCGGGTCGATCAATGGGCAGGCTGGCCAATATGGCCAGGTGAACTATGCCGCCGCCAAGTCGGGCATCCACGGCTTCACCAAGGCGCTGGCTCAGGAAGGTGCCAAGTATGGCGTCACCGTCAACGCGATCGCGCCGGGCTATATCGATACCGACATGGTCGCCGCTGTGCCGGCCGCGGTGCTGGAGAAGATCGTCGCCCGCATTCCCGTCGGGCGTCTGGGTCATGCGGAAGAGATCGCGCGCGGCGTTGCCTTCCTGTGCAGCGAGGATGCCGGGTTCGTGACCGGATCGACCCTGTCGATCAACGGCGGCCAGCACATGTATTGAGCCGGGCGGTGGAAGAGACGCCACCGCTTTATGCCGGCCCGGTCAAGCGCAGCATGACCATTGCCGGCCACACGACCTCGATCAGCCTGGAGCCTGTCTTCTGGCGGGCGCTTGAAGACAGCGCTCGCGCGGCAGACCTGCCGCTGAGCGCGCTCGTCGCCCGCATCGATGCCGAGCGGATTCAACAGATCGAGCCGCCCAATCTCGCCAGCGCGCTCAGATGCTGGTTGCTGGTGCGGGCAGGGTAAGCGCCGGGTTGTTCCGGCGCTTGCCAAGCCTCAGGCGAGCAGCGCGCCGGCCAGTTCCTTGAGATCGGCCTCGGGCCGAGCGCCATAATGTGAGATGACCTCTGCAGCGGCGATGGCGCCGAGCGTGAGGCAGGTCGTCGGGTCCTGCCCGCGCACATGGCCGGTCAGGAAGCCGGCGGCAAAGAGATCGCCCGCGCCGGTCGTGTCGATCACCCGCTCGACAGGCGCTGCCGCCACTTCATAGCGCGTGCCGTTCTGGATGGCGATGGCGCCCTTCTCGCTGCGGGTGACGATCAGCGTCGGCAGCTTGTCGGCAAAGCGCGCAATGGCATTTTCGCAGTCCTGCGTTTGCGCCAGCGAGCAGATCTCGGTTTCGTTGGAGAAGAGAATGTCGATCATCCCGCCGTCGATCAGGCTGATGAAGTCCTCGCGATGCCGCTCGATGACGAAGGCGTCGGACAGCGTGAAGGCCACCTCGCGGCCCGCCTCGCGCGCAGCGGCGATGGCATCGCGCATGGCGGCGCGGGGCTGCTCGGGGTCCCACAGATAGCCCTCAAGATAGAGGATGCGGGCCGAGCGGATCATGTCGAGATCGAGCGCGGCCGCGGGCAGAAACTGGGATGCGCCAAGGAAGGTGTTCATCGTGCGCTGGGCGTCGGGCGTCACCATGATGAGGCAGCGCGCGGTGGGCGGGCCATCGCTTGCCACCTCGGTTTCATAGCGAATGCCCAGTGCGCGAATGTCGTGCGCGAAGATGCGGCCGAGCTGGTCGTCGGCGACCTGGCCGATGAAGCCGCATTTGCCACCCAGCGCGGCCATGCCGGCCAGGGTATTGGCCGCCGACCCACCGGAAATCTCAAGTCCGCTCGCCATATCGGCATAGAGCGCCTCGGCCTGCTGGGCATCGATCAGCTGCATCCCGCCCTTGGTGAGCGCGCGGCTGGCGATGAAGGCATCGTTTTCCTGGGAAATCACATCGACAATGGCATTGCCGATGGCGACGACATCAAGAACAGCTTCGGACAAAAGGCATTCCTTCATGAAGGATGAGGCAGGGCGGGAGAAAGCCCGTCCTTATCCGCCTGATCTCGCCCCGGCAAGCAGCGTGGGGCAGCGCATGGGGAGCGCCGGCCGCTTGACCGCCGCGCGTGCTCGGGCAAAACCTGTTCCATGGTGTTTCCCGCGTTGCTGCGCGCCCTTCCGCAAATCCTGTTGCCCGGCATCCGCGCGGTGCTCTGGCAGAGTCTGGCCATCACCGTGGCGATCTTTGCGCTTATCGGCGCGGGCGTCTGGTTCGGCCTGCGCCTGCTGCTGACCCGGACCGGCTGGCTGGATGCAGACGGTTTCGCCGGGGCAGCGCTCGCCGTCGCGATCGCGCTGGTCATCGGCTGGTTGCTGTTTCGCGCCGTGGCGATTGCCATCGTTGGACTTTATGCGGATCGCATCGTAGCGGTGGTCGAGCAGACGGACTATCCCACACGCCATGCGCAGGCGGCGGCCGTGCCTTTCGCCACCGGAATGCGGATCGCCTTGCGTTCGGCCGGCCGTGCGGTCGGCTGGAATCTGGCGGTGCTGCCGCTCTATGTGGCGCTGCTGGTCACCGGCGTTGGCGCGCCCATCCTGTTCCTCGTGCTCAATGCCTATCTGCTCGGCCGCGACCTTGCCGAACTCATCGAGGGGCGGCATCCGGGCTTGGGGGCATTCACGCGGGGCCAGCGCTGGCAGCTCGGCTTCGTTTCGGCGCTTCTATTCCTGCCACCCGTCGTGAACCTGTTGGCGCCGATCTGGAGCGTGGCTATGGCCGCACACATGTTTCATGCGCGGCGGAAGATCTGAACAGATGCTCTTGCGCTTTGGCTTTCCCCTGCTTGCTCTGCTTCTCTCCGGCTGCGGCGCGTCGCTGGTCCCGCAGACTGGCGGCCAGGCGCCCGCGGTCGGCTATGCGCCGGCCAAACGGCCCCAGCCGGGCGGCATCGTCGGGGCGGATGCGCGGGGCCTGCAACGGCTCTTCGGGGAGCCTCGGCTGGACATTCGCGATCCTGCAGTGCGCAAGCTGCAGTTCGCCAACGGCCAGTGCGTGCTAGATGCCTATCTCTATCCCCCGGCCGCGAATCGGGAGCCGGTTGTGACGCATGTCGATGCACGCAACAGCACGGGCGATGACATGGACGCCGCTGCCTGCGCGGGCCTGCTCCGCAGGCGCTAGGATGGCGCGCCGGGGCGCGTCGATTGACTTCCCGATCAGGCAATGACAGCTTGCAGCCATGACGGAGCATGTTGGCCAGCCTCGTTGCCCGTCGGGCAACCGATCTTATCGAGGTCAGATCCTCACGGGACGATAGCCCCGGGAGTCGGCGCAGCTCGCCCCGACTGTCGGGGTGAATTCGCGCATCTTGCCCAGCGTCCCCCATAGGCGGCGCTGGCCCTCCATCTTGAAAGATCCATCCATGACCAGCACACAGGCGGGCCGCAGGCCGGCCATCCATCTGATCGACACCGAAGCCGATCGCCTGACCGAACTGGCGCTCGGCGCCGAAGACCGGTTTCCCGAGGTCAGCGCCTTGTTACTCGACGAAGTGGGGCGAGCGACGGTGAAGACCGCCGGCCAGATCGGCCCCGATGTCGTCAGGATGCAATCCACGGTGTCGTTCATCGACGAAGAAAGCGGCGCCGAACGGTCTGTCCAGCTCGTCTATCCCGGCGAGGCGGACATCAATGCCGGGCGCGTCTCCATCCTCACCCTGATCGGCGCGGCGCTGATCGGCCTGCGCGAGGGTCAGTCGATCAACTGGCCGGATCGCAGCGGCAAGCGGCGGCGGCTGCGCATCCAGTCCGTCAGCCACTGAAGCGCCATGCGGGCAGGCCGGGCGTCGGGACAGGGCGTCGGGACTTAGGGCGCCGTGCCTGGTCCCGCCGTCTTGGGCACCTGCCGCTCGCAGTGATAGACGAGGCGCTCGTTCGGGCTGGATGGCAGCCGCGCCTCGATCTCGCCCTGAATCTGCATCAGCTTGGCGAGCCGCTCTGGGTCGCTCGAGCAGCCGGACCAGCCGATCTTGTCCCGCAGCGCGCGCATCTCGGCGGCGCTCTGCGCGCTCACGAGATAGTTATCGGTGCGGTAGCGGCCGATACCGGGGTCGAAGCGCCGCACCGAAACAGCGGCCTCGTCAGCCGGCACGAGGGCGCGGGACCAGCCGGTCGCTCCGTTCTGGAACTGGGTGCGCCCGTCGAGGCACCCCTGCGGCGTCCAAGCAAAGCTCAGGTCCGCCGTTTCCGAGACGGTCACCCGGCTCAGCCCTGGTTCGAGCCGGCATAGCCAGCGACCGCTTTCGGCCGACGCCGCGCCGTCCATGTCATTGCCGACCGCATTGCCGGCATCCGGCAGCGGCTCGGTCGGTGCGCCGGCGCTGTCGAAACTCGGTCGGAGCGCGAAGGTCAGCACTGCAGCCAGCAGCAGCACGCCTGCCGCCCCGCCAAAGCGCCGGGCGTGGCGGATGTTGCCGCGCGACTGGCCCAACACTGCCGCGCCACCAGTAAGAGCCGCAGCGGCGAGAAGCAGCGCGGCGATGGCAATCATGTTCTCCCGCCGGGCGATGACCTGCTGCTGGGCCTGCTCGCGCGCGGCGATGGCGCGCTCGCGGTCCTTCAGGGCGGCTTCGTTCTGCCGTCGCGCCGCCTCAGCCCGAGCGCGCTCGTCGGCGGCCTGTTGGGCCGCGTCGATTTCCGCCATGGATCGGCAGGTTTCGCTGGATCGGCGCACCTGAACATTGGCCTGCCGCAGAAAGCTCGCAATCTCGCGCGTCGATACCGCAAAGCCATATTCGGCATCGCTGCCGTCCGAGAGCGAGCCAAAGCTGTTGATGCCGATGACGCGGCCGCAATCGTCCACCAGCGGGCCGCCGCTGTTTCCAGCCGCCAGTGGCGCGGTGTGCAGCACGGTGTCGAACTGGCGGGAGGCGCGCCCTGCCGAGACATTGCCAGAGGTGCGCACGGCGCTCATCGGGCGAATGATATCCTCAATGCTCATGCCCTGCGCGCGATCGACCGAGCCGGGATAGCCAATGGCGGTCACCCGCGTGCCGTCTTCCACCGGGCCGGCCAGAAAGGTCGCGATGGGGATCGACGGTGCATCGTCGACCGCCAGCAACGCCAGATCATTGCCCGGCGAATAGGCCAGGATGCGGCCGCCATAACTGTTCGTTCCCTCGGAGGGGATGATGCCGATGACGATGTTGGACTCGCTGCGGGCGAGTTCGACGACATGCGCATTGGTGAGCACGCGCCCCGGCGCGATCATGACGCCGCTGCCATGACCGACGAAATAGGCATTTTGGCCGTCCGTTGCCACCAGCGCCACCCGCACGACGCTGCGCGAGGCGGCGGCGATGTCCTGCACATCTGCCCGTGCCGGCGTCAGGGCAAGAGGCAGCAGCAGCGCAAGGGCGAGGTGGAGGACCGCTTTGAAGGAACCGAACAGTCCGGTACGAGGCTTGATCATGGGGAACCTTTAACGCGCCCTTCGGCCTCTCGACAGAGGTTTTCACGGTCCACGCGCTTTGAACGCAATTTACGGGAAGCTTACCCGCATTGCCGGTGAGACAAGGACCCGCAGCGGAGCCCGCGCCTTGCGTGAGCATGGCCGGCCCGCTTACATCGGATAGCCCCCGCTCGATTGCGGAAGAGACAGGAAAATTGCTATGCCCGCCACCGCGTCGGCCATTGATGAAGAGACGGCATGGGCGGCCTTTGCGGCGCGCGACCGCCGCATGGACGGGCATTTCGTCGTCGCGGTCAAGACGACCGGCATCTATTGTCGACCGAGCTGTCCTGCGCGCCGCCCCCGGCCGGAGCATGTCACAATACTGCCCGATGGCGGCGCGGCACGAGCGGAGGGTTACCGTCCCTGCCTGCGCTGCCGCCCGGACGATGTCGCGCCGGATCGCGCTGCCGTCACCCAAGCGGTGGCGTTGCTAGAAGCTGGTGAGGTCATGCCGCCGCTGGCCGAGCTGGCACGCGCCGTCGGCTACACGCCCCACCATTTCCAGCGCCTGTTCAAGCGGGCCGTCGGAGTCTCGCCCGCGGCCTACTGGCGCGGTTTGCGGGCGGACCGGCTGACGCGCGCGCTCCACCAGACCGAAAGGATCACAGATGCGATCTACGATGCCGGCTATGAAGCACCCAGCCGCGCTTATGCCGACGCGCGAGCGCGACTTGGCATGACACCGTCCGCCTGGCGCAATGGCGGCGCGGACGTGACGATTCGCTTCACGATCACGGCGACCTCTCTGGGCGACATGCTGGTCGCGGCGACCGACAAGGGCCTGTGCCGGATCAGCTTCGACGAGCAGGAAAGCGACCTGCGGCGGCATTTCCCGCGCGCGACGATCGTTGCTGGGGGTGCCGATTTTGCGGCATTGGTGGCGCAGGTCGTGGCTTTGGTGGATGATCCCTCACGCGTGGTCGATCTGCCGGTCGATGTCGCCGGTACGGCATTTCAACAAGCGGTATGGGCGGCGTTACGGGCAATCCCCATTGGTGAAACGCGCACCTACACGCAGATCGCAGCAGCGGTCGGCAAGTCGGCTGCCGTCCGCGCGGCGGGGTCGGCCTGTGGCGATAACAAGCTGGCGGTGCTCATTCCCTGCCACCGGGTTCTTCGCAGCGATGGTGGATTGGGCGGTTATGCCTATGGGACGGATCGCAAGACGGTCCTGCTGGAGAAGGAAAAACGGCAGAAGTAGGACTTTACTGCGGGAACATGAGGATAGAGTCGGTCCCCAATAGATCAGTGCGAAAAAACAACGAAAAATCATTACCTTACGCGCCGGCCGCCAAGTAAATTTTCCGTTCAACTTGTCGCCATTGCCTAACAACTGGCCGGATTCCGTCGGGGGGCGCGAAACCAGCAGACATGTTCAGCGGTTTTTCCCTCACTATGACACGCAACCATAAAACCCCTCGTACAGCGCTGACCGCGATTGCCGCCGTCTTGGCGCTTGGCTCCACCTCGGCTCTGGCGCAGGAGGCCGGAACCGCTTCACCCGCGGTCGATCCCGCAGGTAGTGAGATCGTGATTCCGGATGCGCAGCGTGCACCTACGGCGGTCCCGCTCCCGACAACCGCGCCGCCGCTGACGACCGTGGCTCCGATCGTCACGCAGAGCACGGCAGCGCCTTCATCGAGCGCCTTGACGACCGCCCCCATCGTTGCTCCGGAAGCCACAACCGCGGGTACTGTTGATACCCCTTCCCAAGCGCGTCAGGCTGCCCCGTCATCCTCGGAAACGACCTCAGCGCCTGCCGAGCGCACATCGAGTGCCCGCGCGGAATCGACGCGTCCGACTGCGGCGCGTGAACCTGCTCCGCAGCCGGTCGCCAGCGATACTGTTGCGCCGGCTGAAGCCCAGCCCCAGGCGGTTGAGGCAGCCCCTGCGACTACGGCGCCGATGGTCAGTGAGACGCCGCAACCCGCGCCGCTTGAAACCACCGGTGAGGCTGCTTCTAGCGATAACACCGCGATCATCATCGGTGGTGCTGGTGCGCTCGTGCTTCTCGGGGCCGGCTTCATGGCCTTCCGTCGCCGCAAAACCTATGATCGTGAGATGGAAGCAGATGCGATGGAGCGGGAGGTGATCCGTGACCCCGTCATCACGCCGAAGCAGGATGCGGTCGTGAGCCCAGCCTATGCACCTGCTGGAGCGGCGCGTGCCCCGGTTGATTCTTCTGCTCCGATCATGCAGCGCTCCACTGTGGTCCGCGAGGGCGATCTGGAACAACAGGTGGCGGCGGCGCCGTCGCGGGAAAACCCGTTTCTTACCCGCAAGAATCGTCTGCGTCGCGCCAACTTCCTGATGCGCCAAGGCGCTCTGCCTGAGGCTGCGCCGGCGACGATGGACCGCCAGACCGCGGAAGCGCCCGCAACCCAGCCGCAAGCCCCTGCGCGTCAGACGGTTTATAGCTTCGGCGGGACGACTGTACGCGCGACCCAAAAGCCGCGCACGACCTGATCTCCCGGTCAGTAGATTCAGATGCAGCCGCTCTTCGTAACGAGGAGCGGCTGTTTCATTACAGCGCCGTTCGCAATCAGACGAAGCTGTAGGGATCGATATCCACGCTCACCCGCGTCGTAGACTTCCAATCGATCTGGCCCAGCCATTTGCGGACGATGGCCTGCAGATCCACCCCGCGCCGGGCGTGGACGAGCAGTCGGAAGCGGTGTCGACCGCGCAGCACGGCCAGAGGCGCTTCGGCCGGACCATAAACGTCCAGACCATCCTGATGGGGCGCGATCTTCCCGATTCGATGGGCCGTCTCACGGGCCAGTGCTCCGTCGGTATCGCTGACGATGATTGCCGCGAAGCGCCCGAACGGCGGCGCGTTGGCGATTCGTCGGCTTTCCGTCTCCATCGCGTAGAAACGCGCGCCATCGCCATCGAGCAGGGCGCGGATCACCGGTGCCTCCGCAGCGCGGGTCTGGATGAAGACCCGTCCAGGCTTCTCGCCGCGCCCCGCGCGCCCCGAGACCTGCATGATCTGTTGATAGGTACGTTCAGCGGCGCGCAGGTCGCCGCCATCCAGCCCGAGATCGGCATCGACTACGCCGACGAGCGTCAATTCGGGAAAGTGATAGCCCTTGGTGACCAATTGCGTGCCGATGATGATATCCACGGCCCCGCCGGCCACGTCCCGCACAAAAGCAGCCGCCCGAGCCGGAGACCATAAGGTGTCGGAGGTGACGATGGCGGTGCGTGCCTGCGGGAAGAGCAGCTTCACCTCGTCCGCGATGCGCTCGACGCCGGGGCCGCAGGCGACCAGTGCATCGCTTTCATGGCATTCCGGGCAGGCGTCGGGCGTGGGGATGCTGTGGCCGCAATGATGGCAGGCGAGGCGCCGGGTCAGGCGATGCTCGACCATCCACGCCGTACAGTGCGGGCACTGGAAGCGATGGCCGCAATGGCGGCATAGGGTGAGAGGTGCATAACCGCGCCGGTTGAGGAACAGTAAGGATTGCTCGCCGCGCTCCAGCGTCTCCGCCATGGCCTTGACCAGCGGCGGCGCGAGCCATCGCCCCCGGTCGGGTGGATCGCGCGTCAGGTCGAGGCCGATGATCTCCGGCAGTTCCGCGCCGCCAAACCGGCTGGGCAGGGCAATCTCTTCATAGCGGCCCAAAGCGACCTGATGGCGGGTCTCGATGGCCGGCGTCGCCGAGGCGAGGATGATCGGGCAGCTCTCGAACCTGCCGCGCATCACCGCGACGTCCCGCGCATGGTAGCGCACGCCTTCTTCCTGCTTGAAGCTGGTCTCATGAGCCTCGTCCACGATGATGAGGCCGAGCTTTGGGTAAGGCAGGAACAGCGCCGAGCGCGCGCCCACCACCACCTGCGCCTCGCCGCGCGAGATCGCCCGCCAGGCGCGACGCCGGTCGGATTGCTTGAGGCCGGAATGCCAGGGCACCGGCTCACAGCCAAAGCGGGCCGTGAACCGGTCGAGAAACGGCTCGGTCAGGGCGATTTCGGGCAGCAGCACCAGCGCCTGCTTGCCCTGCCGCAGAGTCTCGGCCAGCGCCTCGAAATACACCTCCGTCTTGCCCGATCCGGTGACGCCATCAAGCAGGACGGTCTGGAAGGCATGGGCGCGAACATGCTCTGTCAGCCTGTCGGCCGCGGCCTGCTGGTCGGCGCTGAGCGTGACGGTCACGAAGTCGGGGTCCGGATCGGGATAGGGCTGATCGGTGGAGACTTCGACAGCCTCCAGCGCGCCCTGCTTTACCAGCCCGCGAATCACCGCGTCGCTGACTTCGCCAATGGCGGCAAGTTCACGCACCAGCCCCTGTCGCTCGCCGATGCGTTCCAGCGCCTGCGCGCGCTGGGGCGTCAGCCGATCCGGCACGGCGCCGGTTGGACGATATTCCACCACTGTCTTCTCGCCATCCAGTGCGGACATGGAGGCGAGCGCCATGCGCAGCACGGCAGCGGGCGGGGCGAGATAATAATCCGCCGTCCACTCGATGAGGCGGCGCAGAGAGGCGGGCAAAGGCGGCGCGTCCAGCACGCCGCTAATGGGGCGCAGACGATTGTCGCCGACTGGCGCGACGTCCGGAAAGCGGTCCGCTTCCCACACCACGCCGATCATCGGGCGCGGACCCAGCGGGGCGACGACGATCTGCCCGGGCTCCACGCTCATGCCATGCGGCACCCGGTAATCGAGCGGGCCAAGCGCGGCGTTGAGCAGAATGATCCGGGCGCGGGTCATGCCCCGGCCTTAGAGACTGTCTGGCTCGGAGGAAATGGCATCGTCGACCTGGCTAGCGCCGCCGCACGGCAGGCGGGCCTTACATCCGGGGGCGTGCGGCGCTATAGGCGGCGCCAATCTCTCCACAACCGGGAACCTCTGGCCATGAAATTCTTCGTCGATACCGCCGACACTGCCGACATTCGCGAGCTTGCCGCCACTGGCCTGCTAGACGGCGTGACGACCAATCCCAGCCTCATCCACAAATCGGGCCGCAAGTTCCTCGAAGTGGTGGAAGAAATCTGCGGGCTGGTCGATGGCCCCGTCTCAGCAGAAGTCGTGGCGCTCGATCATGAGACGATGATGAAGGAAGCCGCCGTGCTCCGGAAGATCGCGGAGAATGTCTGCATCAAGGTGCCCCTCACCATCGATGGCCTCAAGACCTGCAAGGCGCTCACGCAGGATGGCTGCCAGGTCAATGTGACCCTGTGTTTCTCGGCCAATCAGGCCCTGCTGGCTGCCAAGGCCGGCGCGACGTTCATCTCGCCCTTCGTCGGACGGCACGATGACAATGGCTTCGACGGCATGCGGCTGATCGAGGACATCCGGCTGATCTACGACAATTACGCCTTCGAGACGGAAATTCTCGCGGCTTCGCTGCGTCACCCTATCCATGTGCTCGAATGCGCGAAGATCGGCGCGGACGTGATCACGGCGCCGCCGGCGGTCATCAAGTCGCTGGTCAATCATGTGCTGACCGACAAGGGCCTCGCCGCTTTCGCTTCCGACTGGGAGAAGACGGGTCAGTCGATCCTCTGAGCGCTGCTGTGTTGCAATAAGAAGGGCCGCTGTCTCCCGGGAGGCAACGGCCCTTTTCTTTAGCTCAAAGGCTGGCGCGATCTAGCGCCCGAAACCCTTGGGCGCGGCGTCCACCACAGTCGATCCGCTCGGGCCGACCTGCTGGACTTCCAACGCGCGCTCGGCGATCCCATCTCGGCCGAAGCGAAAGGCGCCATCGATGCCAGCGAAGCCCTCGGCGTCACGAAGCCGCGCCGCCGGGAAGGCCGTGCCCGGCTTCCAGTCCTGCGCGATCCGCACGGTGAGTAGAACCGAATCATAGCCCAGCGACGCCAGGCGGTAAGGCGCCGTGCCGTAGGATGAGCGATATTTGGTGGCGAGCGTGCGATAGAGACCATCCGAAACGCCTGCATACCACGCCCCCCGCAGCGCTGTGCTGGCGGAAAGACCGGATTCGGTCGCCCATAGCTCGGTGCCGAGAATACGCGCGTCCTTGGCGCCGGCGGTGCGCACCAGCGGCGCGGCCTGCAACGCGATGCGACCGACATCGGCGATCAGCAGCGCATCATAGCTGGAACTGGCCGACAGGCGCTGGACCGCCGACTGCACCGAATTGGCCGAGCGATCGAATGTCTCCATCGCCACGACCGTGCCGCCGGCGGCTTTCACCTCGCTGAGGAAGGCCTTGCCGGCCCGCTCGCCATATACGCCGCGCGGCACGAGCGCCGCGAAATCGCTGAGGCCCCGCGCCCTCGCAAAGCGCACGACCCGGGAGACCGATTGCTCCGGGCTGTAGCCGAGCAGATAGACGCCATTGCCGGCGACGCTTTCGTCATTGGAATAGCTCAGCACCGGGATGTTGGCTGCGCGGGCGATCGGCGCAACGGCGCGCACCTCGTCCGCCGTCAGCGGGCCGAGGATGAGCTTGTTCCCTTCCGCTACGGCCTTGCGCGCCGCCTCGGCCGCGTTGCGCCCGGTGTCGTAGGTGGTGACGCGCAGCCGCTCGGTCTTGGTATCCAGCAGCGCCATGGTGGTGGCATTGGCCAGCGAGCGCCCGACGCCGGCATTCGTGCCGCTCATCGGCACGAGCAGGGCGATGCGGTGCCGCTCCGTATCGGTCGGCAGGCCCTGCGTCACGTCCGGCTGCTGCGTTTTGGGTGGCGGGGGAGGCGGCGCGGCGGGCGGCACCACGCGGGTACAGGCCGCTAGCAGCATGGCGCCGATCAGCACAATGCCCTGCAGAATGCGACGGGGCGTCGGGGTGCCTCCAGCCGCGATGTCGAACCTCACTTGCCCCGCAAGGCTCCTCTCTGCCATGGCACACCTCATGTCCGCTTCACTTGAGCCTGGCCTATATATCGTTGCGGGACCGATCGGCAACTTGTCCGACCTGTCGCCCCGCGCTGCCGCTGTGCTGCAAGGTGCGGACGTGGTGGCCGTGGAGGACAGCCGCGTGAGCGCCAAATTGCTGCGCCATGCCGGGTCCGACCGGCCCATGATTCCCTACCATGACCACAGCGATGAGCGGGTTCGCGCCCGTCTGGTCGAGCGGATGGCGAGCGAAGCGGTGGCGCTGCTGTCGGACGCAGGAACGCCGCTCATCTCCGATCCGGGATACAAGCTGGTGCGAGACGCCCGTGCGGCAGGCCGATCTGTGAATACGGTCCCCGGGCCCTGCGCGGCCATTGCGGCGATCACGCTCTCCGGCCTGCCTAGCGACCGCTTTCTGTTCATGGGCTTCCTGCCGCCCAAGACCAAGGCGCGCACCGATGCGCTGGCGGAGGTGGCGGGTCTGCGCGCGACGTTGGTCTTCTACGAGAGCGGGCCGCGCTGCGCGGCATCGCTGGCGGACATGGCGGCCGTGCTCGGCGATCGTCCGGCCGCGCTGTGTCGCGAGATCAGCAAGGCCTATGAGGAAACGCTGACGGGCACGTTGAGCGAACTCTCGGCGGCGTGCGCGCAGAAGGAGCCGCGCGGCGAGATCGTGCTGGTCGTCGGTCCGCCGGGCGAGCGCGCCCCACCGAAAGCCGACGAGATCGATGCAGCGCTGCGCGAGGCGCTGGAGCGGCTGACCGTCTCGCAAGCGGCAGGCGAAGTCGCACGCGCGCTGGGCGCGGACCGCAAGGCGCTCTACGCGCGCGCCATGGAGCTCAAAGGAAAGTGAAGGGCAGCCCGCCCACGCCGGCGCGGCTCGCTGCCGAGAAGCGCGGCCGGCAGGGCGAGCGGCTCGCGGGCTGGTGGTTGCGGCTCAAGGGCTGGACGATTCTGGCGCGGCGGGTGCGCACCCGCGCCGGCGAGGTCGACCTGATCGCCCGGCGCGGCAACATCGTCGCCTTCGTGGAGGTGAAGACGCGGGCCAGCGAGGCGCTGCTCGATGAAGCGATCGATGAGCGGCGGCTGGCGCGCGTCGCGGCGGCGGCGGAAGCGGTCGCCCATAACTGGCTGGGGCCGGATGATGACATGCGCATCGACGTGATGCTGCTTGCGCCGGGTCATCGGCCACGCCATCTGGAAAATGTCTGGCACGGCGGCTAGCGCCTGCGGTCCCGGTTGCGTCGCGTGTCAGCGTCTCGGTTCAGAACAAGAGCAGGGCTTGAAGCAGCCCGAACGGTGGAAGGTAAGAACGGATGTCGCTCAAGGTCGCTCTGCAGATGGACCCGATGGAGTCGCTGAACATTGCCGGTGATTCAACCTTCCACATCATGATCGCCGCTCAAGCACGGGGGCACCGCCTCTACCATTATCGGACGGATGATTTGAGCTGGCGCGGCGGACGGCTCTATGCGCAGGCGCGTGAGGTGACGGTGCAGCGCGTCGAGGGCGATCATTATCGCTTCGGTGAGACGGTCCGGCTGGACCTCGGCCGCGATGTCGATGTGGTCTGGATGCGGCAGGACCCGCCGTTCGACCTCAATTATATCACCGCCACACATCTGCTGGAGCGAATCACAGGCGAGACGCTGGTGGTCAACGATCCGGTGGCCGTGCGCAACGCGCCGGAAAAGCTGTTCGTGCTGGATTTCGCGCGGTTCATGCCGCCGACGATGATCACCCGCAGCCTTGAAGAGACCCGCGACTTCCTTGCCGAGCATGGCGAGATCGTCGTGAAGCCGCTGTATGGAAACGCCGGCTCGGCGGTGTTTCGCATCGGCGCAGATGGCGCCAATCTCGCCGCTCTGGTGGAACTTTTCGGCGAGATGTGGGTCGAAAGCTTCATGGTGCAGGCTTTCCTCAAGGACGTGGCGCAAGGCGACAAGCGGATCGTCCTCGTCGATGGTGAAGTGGCCGGCGCGATCAATCGCATTCCGGGTAAGGGCGAGATCCGCTCGAACCTGGCCGCCGGCGGCACCGCCGCCAAGACCGAGCTGACGGCGGAGGAGCAGGAGATCTGCGCCGCCTTGGGGCCCGAGCTCAAGAAGCGCGGCCTGCTGTTCGTCGGTATCGATGTCATCGGCGGCAAATGGCTGACCGAAATCAATGTGACGTCACCGACCGGTATTGTCGCCATCGATGCCTTCAACGGCACGGATACCGGCGGCATGATCTGGGATGCGGTCGAGCGCCGGCTGGCGGAGCGGGCGGCCTGAGGCTGCTGCAACAACCAGATGATCGACAAGTCGATGATAGGTGACGACAGATGAGCGATTGGGTCGTTCATCTGATCGATGCTGGCGGTTATTGGGGCATCGCCCTGCTGATGGTGCTGGAAAATGTGTTTCCGCCCATCCCTTCCGAACTCATCATGGGCATTGGCGGCATTCGCGTTGGCCAGGGGAAGATGGACATGGTGCCCCTGCTGGCAGCGGGGACCATCGGCACCACTGTTGGCAATCTTTTCTGGTATTATCTGGGGCTCTGCCTCGGCTATGCGCGCCTGCGACCCCTGGTCGAGCGCTATGGCCGCTGGGCGACGTTGCGGTGGCGGGAGGTCGAGTGGCTGGAGCGGATTTTTCTGCGCCATGGCGACAAGATCGTCTTCATCTTCCGCTTCATGCCGGTGTTCCGCACGATCGTCTCGCTCCCGGCCGGGCTGTTCGCCATGCCGTTCTGGCGCTTCGTCATCTGGACGACCGGTGGCGCGCTGATCTGGAACGTCATATTGGTGGGCGCGGGCTATTATCTTGGCGTGCGGTTCGAGCGCATCGATGATTATCTTGGCCCGCTGACCAATATCGCGGTGGCGTTTCTGGTCGTCGGCTATCTCTGGCGGCTGTTCACCTGGAAGAGCGAGCCACGCGACCGGTCGTAATCATGTCTTATCCTTCCGCGCGCGGGTGCGCGTTGCGATAGACATCGAGCAGATGCGCCGCATCGACCTGCGTGTAGATTTGCGTCGAGGACAGGCTGGCATGACCGAGCAGTTCCTGCAGTGAGCGCAGGTCCGCGCCGCGCCCGAGCAGATGGGTGGCGAAGCTGTGGCGCAGCGCATGCGGCGTCGTGCGATCGTGCAGGCCAAGGCGCCCGCGTGCCCCCTGAATGGCGCGACGAATCAGCGCCGGGGAAAGGGGGCCGCCGCGCGCGCCCCGGAACAGGGGTGCGTCCTTGCGCGTCGGATAGGGGCAGAGCGCGATATATTCCTCGATCGCGCTGCGCACTTGCGGCAGCAGCGGCACCACCCGCGTCTTGCTCCGCTTGCCCAGCACCCGCAGCGTTTCACCCAGCGGCAAGGCGTCGCCTGTCAGTCCCAAGGCTTCGCTGATGCGCAGGCCCGCGCCGTAGAGCAGCATCAGCACGGCCCAGTCGCGCGCCCCGATCCATCCGTCCCGCGCGGTTTCGGCAATGTCCTCGGCGAGCGCGACGGCTTCATCCGGGCTGATCGGTCGCGGCACGCCGGGCTTAACGCGCGGCCCGCGCATCACCGGAATCGTGGCGCCCTCGCCGCCCACAAACCGCAGAAAGGCGCGCAGGGCAGAGAGCTCCCGCGCCGCCGAACTGTTGCCGATGCCTTCCGCCCGGCGCGCCGCCAGAAAGGCGCGCAGATCGCTTGTCGTCAGCGTGGTGATGGCCGCCGATGTCGGCGCGCGGCCGTCCATGTCCGCCATCCAGTCGAGCAGGCGTTCGGCGGTGGAGACATAGGCGCGCACGGTGTGAAGCGAGCGGCGCCGGCCTTCGGCGAGATGCGCGCGCCAGCCTTCCAGCAGCCCTGCCCGCGTTTCGCCGGTCATGACGGCACGGTGCCGGCGAGCAGCTCCTGCCAGATGTCCAGCAAATCGACCGGATACCAGGCCTCGTCATGGGCCGCCAGTTCCTGTGGCGTCCACCAGCGGTGCGAAAGCATGACGGCCTTCTCGAGATCGGTGTGACCCGCCGTGTCGATTCGCGCCTCCGCGACGGGGACCGCGTAAAAGCGCTCCTCGGCATCGACGGGAATGCCCTCGAGCGTGACGAAGGTGACATCGCGCACCGCCACGAGCGGACCGGGTTCGAGGTCGAGCCCTGTCTCCTCGCGCAGTTCGCGCCGCGCGGCCTGCTCAAAGGTTTCGCCCCGATCGACCGCGCCGCCGGGCGTCACCCAAAAAGGCGGGCGATCATCGGGCGTGAAGCGGAAGAGCAGCAGCCGTCCTTGCGGATCGGTGACCAGCAGACGGGCCGCCGGACGTTTCGCGCGAGGGCTCATTCACCCGGCGCGCGGGCTCGAATGGCGAGGGCATGCACCTTCTCACGCAGCAGATCGGCGAGCGCCGCGTTGACCATGCGCTGCCGCGCAACGCGGGATTGGCCGGTGAAGGAGTCGGCGACGATCTCCACGGTGAAGTGGCTTTCGCCGCTGCCATCATCGCCCATATGGCCGCGATGCTTGGCGCTGTCATTGATGACGGCGAGCTGTTGCGGGGACAGGGCATTTTCCAGCCGCTGTGCGATCTCTTGCCCGACCGGGCCTAGCGAAGCGTCAACCATGCGCCCTATATAAGCGTTTTGGGTCACGCAGCCACAGGGAAGAGACAGTCGTGTCAGGGTCGGGGTTCAATCAGGGTGCATCGCGCCGCCACACGCGCTTTCACGGCCGCGTGGAAGGCGAGGCGCGCCGCTGCTCGCACCCCGGCTGCATGGAAGCGGGCGAATTCCGCGCGCCGCCCGAGGAGCGGCGCGGCGCACCCGATGGTCCGCCGCAATGGCGCTGGTTCTGCCTGGAGCACATCCGCGCGTTCAACACCGAATATAATTACTTCAAGGGCATGAGCCCGGAGGAAATCACGCAGGCGCAGCGCCCTTATGCCGGCTGGGAGCGAGAGACGCGGGCTTTTTCATCCGCTGCGGCCAGTGGCACGCCGCCGCCGCGCTGGGCCGATTTCTCCGATCCGCTCGATGCGATCGGCGCCCGCTTCAAGATGCGGGCGGCGGAAACCGCGCAACGGCAGGATGGCAAGCCGCTATCCGGCGCGGATCGGTCTGCCCTCAAGACGCTCGGCCTTTCGACCGATGCCGACCGGCGCGCCTTGCGCACCCGCTATACCGAGCTGGTCCGCCGCTTTCACCCGGATCATAATGGCGGCGACCGTGCGCATGAGAAAGCGCTGCAGGATGTGATCGCGGCCTATTCCCATCTCCGCAAGGCGCCGGCCTTCGCCTGACGGACCTTGCCGCGCCCGGTCTGCGCTGCCATAGGCGCCGGCCCGCTTTCAGGAAGGTGATTGATATGGCGACCGGCACGCCGGCCCGCGCGATGGGCTTCGACTTCGGCACCACCAACAGCGTTGCCGCGATGGCCCAAGACGGCACGTCGCATGTGCTGGAGTTCTCGGGCGACAAGGCGACAGGCGCCGTCTTCCGGTCCGCGCTCTGCTTCTGGGAAGAGGGGGATCGCCGGGCTGCGCTGGCCCGCGAGGCAGGGCCATGGGCCATCGCGGAATATCTGGATTTTCCGCAGGGCTCGCGCTTCATCCAGTCGTTCAAGTCGGTCGCCGCCAGCCCGCTTTTCGATCATGCCAGCATCTTCGATCAGCGCATGACCTTCGAGCAGTTGGGCGAGGCCTTTCTGGAGCGCATGGTCGCTCATGCCGGTGGCGCGCTCGGTTCCGGGCCGGATGAGCGGCCCGAACGGATCATCGTGGGCCGACCGGTGCGCTATGCTGGCTCGCGACCGGATGAGGCGCTGGCTCGCACCCGCTATGATGCCATGTTCCGCACCTTCGGCACCGATATCCATTATGTCTATGAACCGCTCGGCGCGGCGTTCAGCTTCGCCAGCCGCCTGTCGGAGCCGGCGACGGTTCTGGTCGCGGACTTTGGCGGCGGCACGAGCGATTTCTCCGTCGTGCGGATGCGTCCCGCCGGCGACGGGCGGCGCTGCGAGCCGCTCGGCCATGCCGGCATCGGCATCGCGGGCGACCGGTTCGATTACCGCATCGTCGATCATCTCGTGCTTCCCATGCTCGGCAAGGGCGGCAGCTATCGCTCCTTCGACAAGGTTCTGGAAATTCCCCGGAGCCATTTCGCGGACTTTGCCGATTGGTCGCGGCTCGCCCTGATGCGCAACCGGCGGACCATGGAAGAGCTGGCGCGGCTGCAGCGCGCTGCCGTCGATCCTGCCGCTATCGGCCGGATGATCGCCATCATCGAGCGGGAGCTCGGCTATGCGCTCTACGATGCAGTCGGCCAGCTCAAGCGTGCGCTGTCGAGCGAGGATGGAGCGCATTTCCGCTTCGAGAGCGATGATCTGGTGATCGATGCCAATGTGACGCGCGCCCAGTTCGAGCGCTGGATCGCGCCGGATGTCGCGCGGATCGAGGAGACGGTCGATCAGGCCCTGGCAGACGCCGCATTGGACGCCGGCGCCATCGACCGGGTGTTCCTCACAGGCGGATCGTCGCTGATCCCGGCGATTCGCGCCATATTCGAACGCCGGTTCGGTGCCGAGCGGATCGCGACCGGCGGAGAACTTACGTCCATCGCGCACGGTCTCGCGCTGATCGGGTTGGAGCACGATCCGGCGGAATGGGCGGTCTGATCCGCCTGATGGAACCCTACCTTCTATCGACAGGGCGCGCGGCAATCGGTTAGGGGCTGTGTGACTCGCAGGAAGATGATGACTATGACCGATCTGCCCAACACCAATTCCGACATGCGCAGCGAGGTGCTGCTCGATGCGCCCGATCGCGTCGTGAGCGCGCGCGAGGTGTTCGGGGTCGATATCGACATGGAGATCCCCGCCTTTTCCGAAGCGGACGAGCGCGTTCCGGATACGGACCCCGCCTATGTGTTCGATCCGGACACGACGCTCGCGATCCTGGCCGGCTATGCCTATAATCGCCGGGTGATGGTGCAGGGCTATCACGGCACCGGCAAGTCGACTCACATCGAGCAGATCGCGGCGCGGCTCAACTGGCCCTGCATCCGCATCAACCTCGATGCGCATATCAGCCGCATCGATCTCGTCGGGCGTGACGCCATCGTCCTCAAGGACGGTCAGCAGGTCACCGAGTTCAAGGAAGGCCTGCTGCCTTGGGCCCTGCAGCGCCCGGTGGCGTTGGTGTTCGACGAATATGACGCCGGTCGGCCCGACGTGATGTTCGTCATCCAGCGCGTGCTGGAAGCGGACGGCAAGATGACCCTGCTCGACCAAAACCGGGTGATTCGTCCGAGCCCCTGGTTCCGCATGTTCGCCACCGCCAACACGGTCGGCCTGGGTGACACCACGGGCCTTTATCATGGTACCCAGCAGATCAACCAAGGGCAGATGGACCGCTGGAATCTGGTGGTGACGCTGAATTATCTGCCGGCCGAGACCGAGGCGCAGATCGTGCTCGCCAAGTCCGGCGAATATGATCATCCCGGCGGGCGCGAGGAAGTCGCGAAGATGATCCGCGTCGCCGAACTGACCCGTCAGGGCTTCATCAACGGGGATATTTCCACCGTGATGAGCCCGCGCACCGTGATCTCATGGGCGCAGAACACACTGATTTTCAAGGATGTCGGTTTCGCCTTCCGCCTGTCGTTCCTAAACAAGTGCGACGAGGCGGAGCGGGCGCTGGTGGCGGAATATTACCAGCGCGTGTTCGGCAAGGATCTGCCGGAAAGCGTCGTTGGCAAGAGCGCCTGACGCGGCAAGGCGGCCCGAGCGCGGGCCGCCTTCGCGAATGGGTGATCAGGCGATGCGCGTGCGGGTCACCCGGTAGCGCAGGGCGACGCCGGCCAGCGCGAAGCCGGCAATCATCATGGCCCAGGTCGCCGGCTCCGGAATGGCGGGCGGCGGCGCCATCATCGCGCGCATCAGCGGGCCGGCGGTCTCCGTGTGCGACGCTGCCTGCGGCTCCGCGGCCTCGTCGAAATAGCTGCCCAGCACCGAATGGGTGAACTTGTAGGGTGCGCCTTCGAACACGGTTGGCGTCGGTTCAGTCACGGTCGCCATCGGCGTGGCAGGTGCCGGACTGGTGAAATAGCTGTCGAGCACGGAGTGGGTGAATTTGTACTGGCCGCCCTCGAAAACGCCTTGCGAATCCGCATAGTGGCCCAGCCAATTGTTGAGCTGGGCATAATTGTTGAAGTTGCGCACGCCATCCAGGCCCTTGAAGACCATCTGCTGGCTGCCGCCGCTGTTGATCGCAAAGCTGAAATCGCGCTGCGAGAAGCTGGCCTCGGTGTGCAGAATGCTGGTCAGCAGGGCGATGCGCGCATTGAGATTGACCGCCGCGCTGACGCTCTGGATCGGCAGGAGTGCGCCGCTCGTCAGCATCGCGGCAAGGCAGGCAGTCCGGATCATGGGCAATCGTCCTATCACAAAAAGCTGCGCGGCCTGGCCGCTCCAGCACCGTCCCTTGGGGACGCTGATAGGCAGGCAGGCCGCGTTCGAAAATGGATTTAACCAAGAAATCCTAATAATTTGGGTGCTGTTCCACAGCGGCACAGCTGAGCGCGCAAAGGTTGACGGGCTGAGATGGGCCGCTCTGCCAAAGGGCAGGAGGGTTGACAGGATCGGGGCGCTGGACCAGCCCATTGTACATCATGGCTGACCGTTCCCCCCTCGACCGCTTCAAGGAAGTTCTCACCGGCGCCTCGCGCGCTGTCGCGCATGATGCCGAGGTTGAGCTCGGCTTCACGCCCGATGCACCGCACCTCGCCGGCAAGCAGATTAAGGTGCCCACGCCGACGCGCAATCTGCCGGCGGATCAGGTCGCGCTCGCGCGCGGCTTTGCAGACAGCTTCGCGCTCAAGCTTCGCCACCATGATGCGCGACTCCATTCCGCGCGGGCGCCGAGCGAGCCCGCCGCGCGTGCCGTCTATGATGCCGTCGAGATGGTCCGCTATGAGGCGCTGGGGTCCAAGAACTACGCCGGCATGCGGGCCAATCTCGCCGCCGCGCTGGACATGCGCACCCATTCCGACCCGATCACGCGCGCGCAATCGGCCGACGAAGTGCCGGTTCAGGGCGCCGTTGCCTTGCTGCTGCGCGAAAAGCTGACCGGGGAAGCGCCGCCGCCCGAATCGCTCAAGGGCATCGAATTTCTGCGCGAGTGGATCGACGAGAAGGCCGCTGACGACTTTGAAGGCCTGTCTTTGTGCCTCGACGATCAGCAGGCCTTTCAGGACAAGGTGCTCTCGATGCTCCAGCATCTCGAGCTGGTGCGCGCGGAGGTTCCCCCCGAATCGCCCGATGAGGATGACGAGGACCAGGACGAGCAATCCGAGCAGCAGGATGAGGACAAGGAAGAAGACGAGGGCGATGAGGACGACCAGTCCCGCGCCGACACGCGCGGCGAGGATAAGGGCGAGCCGGGCGAGGAGATGTCCGAAGAGCGCCAAGAGCAGGACGGCGACTCGGATGAGGATGGCGATGGCGACGCGCAGGATGACGATGGCGCCATGCCCGTGCGCCCCAATCGCCCCTTGTCGGACCTGCCGCCGGACTTCGACTACCACGCCTATACGACGAAGTTCGACGAGGTGGTGACGGCGCTCGACCTGTGCGATGCCGATGAACTCGTGCGCCTGCGTGGTTTTCTTGACCAGCAGCTCGCCCCGTTCCAAGGCGCGGTCTCCAAGCTGGCGCACCGTCTGCAGCGGCGCCTGCAGGCCCAGCAGAATCGCAGCTGGGATTTCGACCAGGAAGAAGGCATGCTCGATGCCGCGCGACTGGCGCGCGTTGTCGTCAATCCCGCGCACTCGCTCTCCTACAAGATGGAGCGGGACACCGATTTCCGCGATACGGTGGTGACGCTGCTGATCGACAATAGCGGCTCTATGCGGGGGCGCCCCATCGGCATCGCAGCGATCAGCGCGGATATCATGGCGCGCACGCTGGAGCGCTGCGGCGTGAAGACCGAAGTGCTGGGCTTCACCACCCGGGCGTGGAAAGGCGGGCAGAGTCGCGAACAATGGCTCGCCGCCGGGCGCCCGCCCCGGCCCGGTCGTCTTAATGATCTGCGCCACATCATCTATAAGAAGGCGGATGAGCCCTGGCGCCGTGCCAAGGCCAGCCTCGGCCTGATGATGCGCGAGGGGCTGCTCAAGGAGAATATCGACGGCGAGGCGCTGCTCTGGGCGCACAACCGCCTGCTCGCCCGGTCCGAGGAGCGGCGCATCCTCATGGTGATTTCCGATGGCGCGCCGGTGGACGATTCGACGCTGTCGGTGAACAACGGCACCTATCTGGAGCGGCACCTGCGGCAAGTGATCGGCTGGATCGAAGGGCGCTCACCGGTCGAGCTGATCGCCATCGGCATCGGCCATGACGTCACCCGCTATTACAAGCGCGCCGTGACGATCATGGATGCCGAGCAACTGGGCGGTGCGATGGTTGAGCAGCTCGCGGCGCTGTTCGACAAGGACTAGGCAACATCGGCGAAGCTCGATCCGGGAGCGGGCGTCTTCGAAACCCTCTCCCCTTGAGGGAGAGGGATGCGCAGACTTGGCAGCTTGCTGCCTAGCCGAAGCTGGGAGAGGGGTGTCGATCCGGAGGATCGAGCAGATCAGAGATCCGCACCCCTCATCCAACTGCGCCTAGCCGCCTGATGGCGGCGAGGCTGCGTATCCTTCTCCCTCAAGGGGAGAAGGACGGCTGTCATGTCCTCGTGCTTGGTCAGGCCGCTCATGGTACGAGAACCGTAAGAGCACCCATCGCAACTTCACGTAGCGTAGGTTTCGAGATTGAGGACGGGCGACCGGTCCGGCGCTTGAACACGCAGACCGGCCTTCCGAATCTTACTTCAGCGCGGCGCAGGCTTCCTGGATGCGCGTGCAGGCCTTGCGCAGGATTTCTTCCGAGGTCGCGTAGCTCACGCGGAAGGCCGGGGCGAGGCCGAAGGCGCCGCCGTGGACGGCTGCGACGCCCTTGCTCTCGAGGAAATAGGTGATGAGGTCCTCGTCCGTGGCAATGGTCTTGCCCTCGGGCGTGGTCTTGCCGATGCAGCCGGCGGCGTCGGGATAGACGTAGAAGGCGCCTTCGGGCGTCGGGCAATTGAGGCCCGGCGCGTCGTTCAGCATCGCCACCACCAGATCGCGCCGCTTGCGGAAGGCCTCGTTGCGCTCGATGAGGAAGCTCTGATCGCCATTCAGCGCGGCCGTCGCTGCGGCCTGGCTGATCGAGCAGGGGTTGGAGGTCGACTGCGACTGCAGCTTGGCCATCGCCTTGATGATCCACTGCGGGCCACCGGCATAGCCGATGCGCCAGCCGGTCATCGAATAGGCCTTGGACACGCCGTTCACGGTCAGCGTGCGCTCGTAGAGATCCGGGCAGACCTGTGCGATCGTCTTGAACGGCGTCGGCGCGTACCAGACATGCTCGTACATGTCGTCCGTGAGGATCAGCACATGCGGGTGCTTGCGCAGCACTTCGCCCAGCGTGAGCAGTTCCTCGCCGGAATAGGCGGCGCCCGTCGGGTTGGAGGGCGAGTTGAGCAGCACCCAGCGTGTCTTGGGCGTGATCGCCGCGTCGAGCTGGGCAGGCGTGATCTTATAGAGCTGGTCGGCACCGGCCGCGATGATCACCGGCGTGCCGCCGGCAAAGTTCACGATGTCGGGGTAGCTCACCCAGTAAGGCGCGGGGATGATGACCTCGTCCCCGGCTTCTACCGTCGCGATCAGCGCGTTGAACAGGGTGTGCTTGCCGCCCGAGTTCACGCTGATCTCGCTCGTCTTGTAGGACAGCTCGTTATCGCGCTTGAACTTCGCGGCGATAGCTTCCTTCAGCTCGGCGGTACCGTCGACGTTCGTATACTTCGTCTGGCCGCCGCGAATCGCGGCGATGGCGGCATCCTTGACGAAATCGGGCGTGTCGAAGTCTGGCTCACCGGCGGAAAGGCCGATGATGTCCTTGCCTTCCCGCTTGAGGGCAATGACCTTGTCGGTCATCGCAAGCGTGGCGCTGGGCTGAATACGGCCGAGGGCGGCGGAAGTCCGGGACATGGAAAGCTCCTGACAGTCAGGGATGATGCGCGTGGCGCCCGGGACGTTCCCGGACGGCGCGGTGCATAGTCGCCTCAGCCGTGCGGCGCAACCAGCCTCGCAGCCATCAGCCCACGCGCGGCGTTGCCGATGAGGAAGCCGTCTGCCAGATCCTCGGCCCGCAGGTCGGCCTCTGTGGCCTTGCTCTGGTCGATCAGGCTCTGGCGCAGCACGCCGGGCAGCAGGCCGCGCGCAAGGGGCGGCGTCAGCAGGGTATCGCCCCGCTGGACGAAGAGGTTGGTGAAGCACCCTTCGGTCAGATAGCCCGCTTCGTCGGTCAGCAGCACTTCGAACGTGCCCGATTGCCGCAGGGGCGCCTCATAATGGCGCCGGTCCGTGGTCTTGTGCCGCACGCGGAGGTCGTCTCCGGGGAGCAGGCGCGGCGCGATGCTCACCTCCACCGGGCCGACGGAGGTTGGCGGCATGTCACGCACTTCGATACTCAGCGTGCCGATGCGGCCGAGCAGAATGCGCACGCGCATCGGTTCGACGAAGCCAAAAGTCGCCGCCTGCAACTCATTGCGCAGCTCATGCCGGTCGAGAATGAAGCCGAGTTTGCGGGCGCTGCGTTCGAGTCGCTTTATGTGGAGATCGAGCAGTGGAAGGCCGATCTCGGGATCGAAGGCCATGGTTTCGATGAGGTCGAAATGATGGGCCTTTGCGATCACAGCACCTGTTCTCCCAAGTTCAGGAAACGCCCCTTGTCGAGGCACTCCTGCCATTCCGCCTCTGGCTGGCTGTCCGCAACGATGCCGGATCCTAGCCCGACGATGCCCGCCTGAGCATCTTTTTCCAGCACCAGGGTGCGGATGGCGACATTGAAGCGCGCGGTGCCGTCCGGCGCAAGATGGCCGATGCTGCCCGTGTAGAGTCCGCGCCCGAAGCGCTCGACCTCTCGGATAATCTCCATCGCGCGCAGCTTGGGCGCCCCGGTGATCGATCCGCAGGGGAAGAGCGCACGCAGCACGTCCGCAGGGCCCAGCTGCGATTGTAACCGGCCCTCGACGACGGAAATCATCTGATGGACCGTCGGATAATGTTCCACGTGGAAGAGTGCCGGCACCGCGACCGTCCCGGCTTGCGTGACGCGGGAAATGTCGTTGCGCAGCAGGTCAACGATCATCAGGTTTTCGGCGCGCTGCTTGGGATCGCTGGCGAGATCGCGCGCGGCGGCGGCATCGCGAGCCGGATCGGCATCGCGCCGGGCGGTGCCTTTCATCGGCCGGGTCGTCACCATGCCATCGGCCAGCGTGAAGAAGCTCTCGGGTGAGAAAGACAGGACATGTCGCCCATCATGGCGCAGCAAGGCACCGTGGCCGGCAGCGGCGCGGGGCCGGAGGGCGCGATAGGCAGCGAGAGGGTCGCCATCGATGGTGACGCGCGCGGGGAAGGTCAGGTTCGCCTGATAAATGTCGCCGGCGCGGATATAGTCGAGCACCGTCCCGATCGCGCGACCATAGTCAGCGCGCGAGATCATCGGCTCGATCGGGCCGATTGTAACAGGGGTTTCCGGCAGCAGCGCGTCCACTGCGCTTTCGGCCAAAGGCTGGGGGGCGTCGAACAAGCCGAACCAGAGCAACGGTCCGGCGTCGCCCTCACGCGGGGCATAGCTGTTCAGCCGTGCCTCGAAGGCGTGGCCGGCCGTGTAGGAGAGGTAGCCGGCGGCGTGCAGCCCGGTTTTGACCGCCGCCTCGACCCGCGCCAGCGCCGGCAGCACATCGGCCAGCCGGTCAGCGCGGATGATCTCGACCGGGTCGCGGAACAGCATTGCCGTGCCGGACCCGTCTGCCCGCGCATCATCGAGCAGTACGAAAGGTGCGTCGGACGATATGGGCAGGGCGGGGCGAGTCATGGCGCCCTATTGGCAGCGTGATGGCATCAAGGCCAGCGTTTCAGCACCGTCAGACTCGGTGTAGAAGCTGGACAGGCGGCAGCGTCGAGGAGGCACGTCTCATGCAGGCTTTGATACATCTGGCTTTGGCGATGGGGAGCTTCGTCGGCACGCACCTTCTCCTGTCCCATCCCCTTCGTGCGCCTCTGGTGGCGCGGCTGGGCGAGCGGGGCTTTCTTGGCCTCTATACCCTCACCGCCTTTGCCACGCTGGGCTGGACGATCCTCGCTTTCCGGGCCGCGCCCGCCGCGCCGCTGCTGTGGATGGCGCCCATCGGCCTGTGGCACCTTGGCGGGCTGGTGATGGCGCTCGCTGGCGTCATGCTGGTTGGCTCGCTCATCGGTAATCCGGCGATGGTCGATCCCACCGGGCAGATGACCGCGCCCGAGCGCGCCCGGGGTGTCTATGCCGTGACGCGCCACCCGATGATGTGGAGCTTCATTCTCTGGGCGCTGGTTCACGCCACGCTCTGGCCATCCGGACGGACGCTGATCCTGAGTGGCGGCATCGCCTTGCTCGCCTGTGTGGGTGCGCTGGGGCAGGACCGGAAGAAGGCTCGGCTCCTGGGTGCGCCATGGCGCCAGTGGCAGGCGCGCACGAGCTTTGTGCCATTCGCCGCGCTCCTGTCCGGGAAGGCGGAGTGGCACGCGCTGTGGCCGGGCGTCGTTCCGGTGCTCGGCGGCGTCATCCTCTGGCTCGGTGCCACCTGGGCGCATCCCTTGCTGGGCGGACCGTTCGTGCCGCCTTGGCTGTGGATTGGATGACACAGTCTCTCCCAAAATCGACGCGCCACCCCGGTTTGGGCCGGCCGGCATCGTCAATGTCGTGGATTGTCAGCCGCTGTTCGGCGCATGGGCGAATCCGTGTCATCGGCTATCGCGGGAGCGGAAGGCGTATCATGTTCGGGTTTGGCAGGATCGCAGGCGCAATAGTGGCTCTGCTCGCGGCGCTGGGCCTTGCGCTGTTGCTGCGTTCCGCGCCCGAGGCGGCGCGCTGGTCGCTGATGATCTGCGTGATGGGCTTTGTCGGCGCCACCATGCGTCTGCGCCGACTCGACGCCGGTTTCTGATCTGCGGCCGGAGTCAGCTGCCCCGGCGCCCGATCAGTCGAACAGCGAACTGACCGAGCTTTCGTCCGCGATGCGGCGGATCGCTTCACCGAGCAGCGGCGCAATCGGCAGTTGCCGGATCTTGGTCGAGGCCGCGACGGAGGGCGTGGCGAGAATCGAGTCGGTGATGACCAGCTCGCGCAGGGCCGAGCCTTCCACCCGCGCGACTGCGCCGCCCGAGAGCACGCCATGCGTCACATAAGCCACGACGTCGGTCGCGCCGGCATTCTTCAGCGCGGCGGCTGCGTTGCAGAGCGTGCCCGCCGAATCGACGATGTCGTCGATCAGGATGCAGAAGCGGCCCTTCACGTCGCCGATGATGTTCATCACTTCCGATTCGCCGGCGCGCTCGCGGCGCTTGTCGACGATGGCGAGCGGGGCATTGTCGAGCCGCTTGGCCAGCGCGCGAGCACGGACCACGCCGCCGACGTCCGGCGAGACGACCATCAGATTCTCATTCGGGAAACGGGCCTGAATGTCTGCGGACATCACCGGCGCGCCGAACAGATTGTCGGTCGGGATATCGAAGAAGCCCTGGATCTGTCCGGCATGGAGGTCGACCGAAAGGACGCGATTGGCGCCGGCGGTGGTGATGAGGTTCGCCACCAGCTTGGCCGAGATCGGCGTGCGCGGGCCGGGCTTGCGGTCCTGCCGGGCATAGCCGAAATAGGGAACCACCGCCGTGATGCGCCGCGCCGAGGCGCGCTTGAGCGCATCGATCATGATCAGCAGTTCCATGAGATTGTCGTTCGCCGGATAGCTGGTCGACTGGACGACGAACACATCCTCGCCGCGCACATTCTCGTGGATCTCGACGAAGATTTCCTCGTCCGCAAAACGCCGCACGCTCGCATCGGTGAGCGGGAGCTCCACATAATCGGCAATCGCCTGGGCGAGCGGCATGTTGCCGTTGCCAGAGATGATCTTCATGTCGGGGTCCCCATGGCTGCGGTTGTCGCGGCCCCTCTAGCGAGCAGGTGCGCCGCTGAAAAGGCGCTTGTGACGGTTCGGGGACAAGGGATTGCGGTCAATGGCGCGGCGCGCCCGCATATCCGGCTCGGCGACGCCCTTGCTCCCGCCCCCGCCCGCCCATAAAGCGGCGCTATGACAGCCTCTCTCCGGATCGCCATGGCCCAGCTCAATCAGAGCATGGGCGATATCACGGGTAATGCGGAGGCCATGCTGGCCTGGCGGGACAAGGCGCGCGAGCAGGGCGCAGATCTGATCGTCTATCCCGAATTGCAGCTCATCGGCTATCCGCCCGAGGATCTGGTGCTCAAGCCCGCGCTGGCCGCACGCGCCGAGACCGCGCTGCATCGGCTTGCCGAGGCGACGGCGGATGGCGGCCCGGCGATGCTTGTCGGCACGGTCATCGCCAACAAAGGCCTGCTGTTCAATTGCGCGGCGCTTCTCGATGGCGGCAAGGTTGTCGCGATCCGCCAGAAGCGCGAGCTGCCCAATTACGGCACCTTTGACGAGAAGCGCCTGTTCGCTCCTGGCCCGCTGCCCGACCCAGTCGAGTTTCGCGGCGTGAAGCTGGGTCTGCCGATCTGCGAGGACATCTGGTTCCCCTTCGTCACCGGGCATCTGGCGGAAAAGGGCGCGGAGCTGCTCATCTCGATCAACGGCAGCCCCTATGAGGTGGCCAAGGATGATTTCCGCGTCCGGGGCGTGTGCATGGAGCGCGTCAACGAGACAGGCTTGCCGCTCCTGTATCTCAACCGCGTCGGCGGGCAGGACGAGCTGGTATTTGACGGCGCTTCCTTCGTGCTGAATGCGGATGGCGACATCGCGCATATGCTGCCGGACTGGGAGGAAGCGCTGGTCATCACCCAGTGGGATCGGGGCGACGATGGCCGGTGGTTCTGCAAGCCGGGCGAGGTGCACGCGCTCGATGCGCACCCGGCGGATATTTATCACGCGATGGTCGTGGGGCTACGCGACTATGTGAACCGCAACCGCTTTCCCGGCGTCGTGCTGGGCCTTTCCGGCGGGATCGACAGCGCGCTTTCGGCGGCCGTGGCGGTGGATGCGCTGGGGGCGGATCGCGTCTGGTGCGTGATGATGCCGTCGCGTTTCACCGGCCAGGAAAGCCTGGACGATGCGGCGGAGTGCGCGCGTCTGCTCGGCTGCCGGCTCGATACCATCCCGATTTCCCCCGCTGTCGGCGCGTTCGATGCCATGTTGGCAGAGGCGTTCACCGGGCGGACCGCGGATTTGACCGAGGAAAACATCCAGTCGCGCATTCGCGGCGTGACGCTGATGGCGCTCTCCAACAAGTTCGGCCACATGCTGCTCACCACCGGCAACAAGAGCGAGATGAGCGTGGGCTATGCCACCATTTATGGCGACATGGCGGGCGGCTATTCGGTGCTCAAGGATGCCTATAAGACGACCGTGTTCGATCTCTCGCGGTGGCGCAATGCGGAGAAGCCGGCGCTTGGGCTAGGGCCGGACGGGCCGGTGATGCCGGAACGCGTCATCACCAAGCCGCCCACCGCCGAATTGCGCGAGGACCAGAAGGATTCGGACAGCCTGCCGCCTTATGAGGTGTTGGACCCCATCCTTTACGGCCTGGTCGAGCAGGAAAAGTCGGTCGATCAGCTTGCTGCCATGGGCTTCGATCGCGCGACCGTCGCCCGCGTCGAGCGGCTGCTCTATGTGGCGGAGTACAAGCGTCGCCAGGCGCCGCCGGGGGTGAAGCTGGGCGGCCGCAATTTCGGTCGCGACCGGCGTTATCCCATCACCAATGCTTTCCGGACCGCTTGAACCATGACCGTCATCACCCGTTTCGCGCCGTCGCCGACCGGCCATCTGCATGTCGGCAACATCCGCGCGGCGCTCCACAACTGGCTGTGGGCGCGCAAGATGGGCGGGCAGTGCCTGCTGCGGATTGATGATACCGATACCGCGCGCAGCGAGGAGCGCTTTGTCGAGGGCATCCGGGCCGATCTCGCCTGGCTGGGCCTCGCCATGGACGGCGAAGTGCGCCAGTCCGCGCGGTTCGACCTCTATGAGGAGAAGTTTGCGGCGCTGCGGGCCGCCGGGCGGGTCTATCCCTGCTTTGAGTCGGCGCAGGAGCTGGACTTGCGGCGCAAGATCCTGCTCGGGCGCGGTCTGCCCCCGGTCTATGACCGTGCGGCGCTGGCGCTGAGCGCGGACGAGCTTGCGGCGAAGCAGGCGGCCGGCGAGCAGCCGCACTGGCGGTTCAAGCTGGATCATGATGCGCCGATCGAATGGACCGACCTGATCCGGGGTGACCAGCACTTCGATCCTCGACTGCTCTCCGACCCGGTGATTCGCCGGGCGGACGGCAGCTGGCTCTACATGCTGCCCTCGGTGATCGACGATATCGACATGGGCGTCACCCATGTGCTGCGCGGCGAGGATCATGTCTCCAACACGGCCACGCAGTTGCAGATGTTTGCGGCGCTGGGTGCGCCGCTGCCGCAGTTTGCCCATATGGCCCTGCTCACCGGCGCGGAAGGCAAGCTCTCCAAGCGACTCGGCGCGGTCGGCGTTGGCGATCTGCGGGAAGCGGGGGTCGAGGCGATCACTATCAGCGCGCTGCTTGCGCGGCTCGGCACCAGCGATCCGGTGGAGCCTGTGATCGACATGGCCCCGCTGGTCGAGCGCTTCGATTTCGCGCATTTCGGGCGAGCGCCCGCCCGCTTCTCGGATGAAGAGCTGTTCGGCCTCAACGCCAAGATCGTCCACATGCTGCCCTATGAGGCGGTCGCCGATCGCCTCCCGGCGCACATCGATGCTGCCGCATGGCCGGTCGTGCAGCCCAATCTCGAGACGGTGGCGGGGGCAGCGGATTGGGTTGCGGTGCTCAGCGGCGAGATCGCGCGGCCCGATCTTGATGCCGAAGACCGCGCATTCCTCGCCCAGGCTGCCGAGGTGGCAGCGGATATCGACTTCGCCGCCGATCCCTGGCGGGCGCTGACCAGTGCCCTCAAGCAGGGCAGCGGGCGCAAGGGCAAGGCATTATTCCTGCCGCTGCGTCTCGCCCTCACCGGCGTGGATCACGGCCCGGACATGGCCGCGCTGCTACCGCTGATCGGGCGGGATCGCGCGCTCGCCCGGCTGCGTGCTGCCGCCACCAGCTGAGCGATACTCGGCGCCGGTAACGCCCACCGGCGGCCGACCCATACGCACTCTGACACCCTATAAAAACCGCTTCGCCTGATCTCTATTTAGTGATAGTATAACATCACAAATAAAATCAGGAGAGGTGTCATGTCCCTTGTGTCGTCTCAATCATCCTATGCCCCCCAGAGCGGCTATGCGGCCCGGCGGTCACCGGGCGCGCTGGCAGCGGCCATTGCGTTTAATGGCGGGCTGATCGGGCTGCTGATCGCCTTGCCGGCCACCCATTATTTGAGGCCCTCACCGACCCCTCCCATTGATGTGCGGTTCGTCCCGACCGCTCCGTTGCCGCCGCCCGTCACACCGGAGCCGGAGGCGAAAGTGGAGACTCAGCCGACTCGCCCGCTCGATACGCCACGCGACCCGGTGAGGGTCGATCCGCAGATCAACCTCGGCACCATGACCGATTTGACGACGAAGCCCTACCCCCCTTTGCCTGACCCGGATGCCGGCAAGACCATCGTCACGCCGCCCGCTGCGCCAGTCATCGTGCCCGCTCAGCCGGATGCGCGGTTTGCTGACCGGTTTCGCCCGCCTTATCCGCCCGCCATGCAGCGCGAAGGGCGCGAGGGCAGCGTCACGGTGCGGGTCAGCATCGACGAGCGTGGACGGGTGACCGCGGTCGAGCAGGTCCGCGCGAGCGGTCCGGCCTTCTTCGAGGCGGCCCAGCGCCACGCGCTGCGGGCTTGGCGTTTCCGCCCGGCCACGCGGGATGGCGTACCGGTCGCGTCCGAGCAGGTGCTCACCTTGCGCTTCGAACTGGAGCGTTAAGCGGGGCGTCACGATGACGCGCTGCTTTTCAAGGCCATGGTGCCTCCCTATGTAGGCGCCATGGCCATTTTTCCCCGCCCGGTTTCTCCACGGAGTGCTGCGTCCGATCTGCGCGAGATGTTCGCGCCCGATCGCCCGCACCGCTGGAGCATTCTTGCGCTCTCGGTGACGCTGACTGGCGTTCTGCTCTGGGGGTTCGCGATCGACTCGCGCAAGCCGGGGCAGGAACGGCAGATCATCTACATCGAGAATTGGGAGGCCAACCGGCCGGACAGTGCGATCATCCAGCGCCAGATTGAGGATTTCGCGCGGTATCGGGTGGCGCTTGAGAGCAAGCAGGGCGAGTTTCAGCGCCTCGCCGATAGTCTCGGTATCGACTGGCGCGAAGATGCCGCGCGCACCAAGCGCGAGCGCGAAGAACTGTTCGATGCGAAGGAAAAGGAGTTGCAGCAGAAGCTTGCTGCGGCTCTGGCCAAGGAAGGCGGCGTAGCGGGCAATACCGCGACGGCAACGCCCTGACTCTTCCGGGCGACAGCGCCTGGCTGATGGCAGCCATCGCCTTGTCCCACCGCTCGCGCGGTCGCACCGCGCCCAATCCCAATGTCGGATGCATAATGCTCGATGCCGCAGGCCGCGTCGTCGGGCGGGGCTGGACTCAGCCTGGCGGCCGCCCTCATGCCGAGGCGATGGCGCTGGCCATGGCCGGGGCATCGGCGCGGGGCAGCACGGCCTATGCCAGCCTGGAGCCCTGCGCGCACCAATCCGCGCGCGGCCCTTGCTGTTCGGATCTGCTGGTGGAGGCCGGCGTGCGTCGCGTCGTCGTGGCGGCGGGCGATCCCGATCCACGGACCAACGGTCGCGGCATCGCGCGCTTGCGGGACGCGGGGTTGACCGTTGAGGCACTGCCAGAACTAGCGTCCAGAGCGCGCGAAGCGATGGCTGGCTTCTTCACGCGCCAGCGGGCCGCGCGTCCTCACGTTACACTCAAGCTCGCCACCTCGCTCGACGGCTGCATTGCGCAGGCAGACGGGACGAGCCAGTGGATCACCGGCCCAGCGGCGCGGGCGCACACGCATCTGGAGCGGGCGCGGCATGAGCTGATCCTGGTTGGGCGCGGCACGCTCACGCAGGATCAGCCCCGGCTGGACGTGCGCCTGCCCGGGCTGGAGGCGCGCTCGCCCGTCCGGGTGCTCCTAAGTCACAGCGGTGCGGCGCCAGATGGTTGGCTTGCGATCCAAACTCCGGCTCAAATCGCAGGCCTTCCCGGCGATCATCTGATGGTCGAGGGCGGCGCGCAAACGGCTGGCGCCTTTCTCGCGGCCGATCTGGTGGATCGCCTTCTGCTCTACCGCGCGCCGATCCTCATCGGGCGCGGCAAGGCGGCGCTGGGCGACATTGGGCTCAATCGTCTGGCCGATGCCCACGGCCGCTGGCGGCTGGTCGACGCGCGCAATTTGGCGCCAGACCGGCTGGAGGTTTACGAACGCGTGCGGCCCGCATAGAGCAGCAGGCATGTTTACCGGCATCATCACCGACATCGGCACCATCCAGAGCGCGCAGCAGCGCGGCGACCTGCGTCTGGTCATCGGCTGCCATTATGACATGGAGGGCGTGGATATCGGCGCCTCCATTGCCTGTTCCGGCGTGTGCCTTACAGTGGTGGACAAGGGCGCCAACTGGTTCGCGGTCGACCTGTCCGCCGAGACCGTCTCGCGCACCGCGCAGGGCGCCTGGGCAGAAGGGCGGTTGCTCAATCTGGAGCGCGCGCTCAAGCTCGGGGATGAGCTGGGCGGGCACATCGTCACCGGGCATGTCGATGGCATCGGCGAAGTCGCAGACGTCACAGCCGAAGGTGATTCGCACCGGGTGACCGTGCGGCTTCCGGCCGATCTTGCCCCCTATGTCGCGGCCAAGGGGTCGATCACGGTCGATGGCGTATCGCTGACCGTGAATTCCGTGGAAGACGGTCCGGAGGGGTCGACCTTCGGCCTCAACATCATTCCGCACACTTGGTCGGTGACGACCTTCGGCCAGCTCGCACCGGGCCAGCCGGTCAATCTGGAAATCGACGTGCTGGCCCGATATCTGGCGCGCATGAAGGATCATCAGGCCCGCAACTAAGGCGCAGCTGCCGGGAAACGTTGGCAATCACATTACAATGTGATATCTGCCCGTCATGAGCAGCGAATTGATCGAAAACGTCCGTAAGCTGGTGCGGGATGGCATTCTGTCCCGCTCCGGTCTCGCCCGTGCCGCCGGGCTCCACGCCAACAGCCTGCGCCGGCTGGATGAAGCCGACTGGAATCCCACCGCCGACACACTGGGCAAGCTGGAAAGCTATCTGCTTGCCCGCGCCCATGGCACGGCTTTGGCCAGCGCCGAGGAGATCATCAACGAGGCGCGCAATGGCCGGATGTTCATTCTGGTCGATGACGAGGATCGCGAGAATGAGGGCGATCTGGTCATCCCCGCGCAGATGGCCACCCCGGATGCGATCAACTTCATGGCCACGCACGGCCGCGGCCTCATCTGTCTGGCGCTGACCCGTCAGCGCGTCGAAACGCTGGGCCTCAACCTGATGAGCGCCAGCAACGGCACCCGGCATGAGACGGCTTTCACGGTGTCAATCGAGGCCCGCGAAGGCGTGACCACCGGAATCTCCGCAGCCGACCGCGCACGGACCGTCGCCGTGGCTATCGATGCCTCCAAGGGGCGCGAGGCCATCGTGACCCCGGGCCATGTCTTCCCGCTGATCGCACGCGATGGCGGGGTGCTCGTGCGCACCGGCCATACTGAGGCGGCGGTGGACGTCGCGCGGCTGGCGGGTCTCAATCCCTCCGGCGTGATCTGCGAGATTATGAAGGACGACGGGACCATGGCCCGCCTCGATGATCTCATCCCCTTCGCGCAGAAGCATCGCCTCAAAATCGGCACCATTCGCGATCTCATCGCCTATCGCCGCCGCAACGATCACATGCTGGAGCGGCGCGCAGAAGCCACGTTCACCAGCCGCTGGGGCGGCGAGTGGCGCGCGGTGACCTTCTTCAATCGGGCGACCGAGTCCGAACAGGTTGCGCTCATCAAGGGGCATGTCACGCCCGAGCAGCCGACACTTGTGCGCATGCATCAGGTGTCTGTCTTCACCGATATTTTCGGGGAAGAAGGGCCGCGCGCCAGCCTGCTCTCCCGCGCGATGGAAATGATCGCGGAGGCAGGGGCCGGCGTCATCGTCGTCATCAATCGCCCGAGCGAAGACCGGTTCAGCCGGCAGATGAAAATCCGTACCGGTGAGGCGAGCCCAGCCGGCATGGACGAGCTGCGCGATTATGGCGTCGGCGCGCAAATCCTGGCCGATCTCGGCGTGCATGACATGATCCTGCTCACCAACAGCCACCACAATCTGATCGCGCTGGATGGCTATGATCTGGCGGTTGTCGAGGAGCGGGCGATCACGGGCGTCTGACCATGATCGAAGGGAGCGCTGCGGCGGTCCTAACCGGCCTCCTGCTCGCATTGTTTTCGGCGCTCGCCTCGGCGGCAGCGCATGCGCTGCTCAAATCGGGCGAGAACAAGCTGGCGGTGCTGGCTTGGATTCGCTGCGTCGAATTCGTGCTCGCCCTGCCATTCGTGCTGTGGATCGGCCTGCCGCCGGCAGTGCTCTGGCCCTGGCTGCTCGCGGCCGTCGTGGTTCATGCCATCTATCAATTGGTCCTTTCCTGGTCCTATTCGGTCAGCGATTTCAATGCGGCCTATCCCATCGCTCGCGGCTTCGTGCCGGTGTTCACCGCCTTGCTCGGTATGGCGTTGCTGGGCGACCGGCTGGATGGTTTCGTCCTGACCGGCATCGCGGTCGTGAGCGCCGGCATATTGGTGCTGGCGAGCGGCCGCTCCATTTCGCCGGCCGGCTTTGCCGCCGCCGCCATCGCCGGGCTGCTCACCACCTGTTACACGCTGGTCGATGCCAAGGGCGTGCGCGCCGCGCCGGATTCGCTGACCTTCATCGCCTGGTTCTTCCTGCTCGGGTCATTCCCCATGCCGGCCGCTCTGGTGGTGCGCCACGGTCGCAACGCCTTGTCCCTCATGATCCGCGACCGGGTCGCCGGGCTTCGGGCGGGGGTGATGGCCGTGGTTGCGTTTGCCCCGGCGCTGTTCGCGCTTGGTCTGGCGCCAGTCGGCGCGGTGGCGGCGGTGCGCGAATCGAGCATCGTCTTCGGGCTTGTGCTCGGCGCGTGGATGCTCAAGGAGAGGCTCGGCTGGCGCCGCCTGACGGGCGGTCTGCTGGTGATGGCGGGCACGCTCGCGGTGATTGCCGGCACGGCGTTCAGATAAGCTCACGAACATATGTCTTGAAAGGAACCGACATGGCCAAGTTTCTGATCGTCGAAGCGCGCTTCTATGACCACCTCAACGATATGCTGATCGCCGGCGCGCGGGCGGCGCTGGAGGCGGCAGGTCATCTGGTCGACGTGCTCACCGTGCCCGGCGCGCTGGAGATTCCGGCTGCCGTGTCGCTGGCCGCAGAGAGCGGGCGCTACGAGGGCTTCGTCGCCATCGGCGTCGTGATCCGTGGCGAAACCTATCATTTCGAGATCGTCTCCAACGAAAGCGCGCGTGGACTGATGGCGCTCACCATGGATGGCATCCCGATCGGCAATGGCATTCTGACCGTGGAAAACGAGGCGCAGGCGCTCGAACGTGCCGATCCGGCCCGCAAGAACAAGGGTGGCGAGGCCGCCGTTGCTGCGATCCGCATGCTGGAGATCGCCGAAGAGTATCGCTGAGACGGCCATGGCGATGGCGGCAGCGATTTCCTCGCGCGTGAAAATGCCGTAGAGCAGGGGCCATGACCCTCGCGCCCCCCACCGCCGCGCCGCAGACTGCCGGTCTGCTGGCTGATGAGACACTGGACGACCTGCGACTGCGGCTCGCGCCGTTGATCGCGGCCAATGCCGCCTTCGATGGCTGGTCCGATGCGGCTCTCGCGGTCGCAGCCGACACAGCTGGTGTGGATCGGGACGTGGCGGCGCTGGCTTTCTCCGGCGGCGCTCTGACTATGATCGATGCGTGGTTCGCCAGCGTCGATCAGGCCATGCTCGATGCCCTGCCGGCGGAGCGTCTGGCTGCGATGAAAATTCGCGAGCGGATCACGGCACTGGTCGAAGCCCGGCTTGCCGTGCTGGCGCCCAATCGCGAGGCGCTGCGCCGCGCTCAGGCCGTGCTGGCGATGCCGCTCAACCTGCCGCGCGCGACCCGGCTGGGCTGGCGCGCCGCCGATGCGATGTGGCGCGCCGCCGGGGACCGCGCGGTGGATTATAATCATTATTCCAAGCGTACCACCCTGGCGGGAGTCTATGCCGCGACCCTGCTCGTCTTCGTCAATGACGAGAGCGCGGATTATGCTGACACCCGCGCCTTTCTGGCGCGGCGGATCGAAGGGATCATGCGGTTCGAGAAAGCCAAGGGCCGGCTGACTGGGCAGACCGACCAGCATTTCAGCATGGCGCGTTTCCTGGGCCGGCTGCGCTACCGGGGGCGCTAAACGTCTGGCGTCCTGCCGATAAGCCACGGCCGCGCCAGCATCGCCTTGCTTCTCTCGGGCGATATTGATAGTCGTTCGCAAAACCACCAGAGATCGATATTGCGTTGCGCCTGACCTCCCTAGAACCCAATCGCCCCGCCTATGTCGACAGTGTCGACTGGAACGCCATATCCGAGATGGACGGTCGCCGCTTGCGTGAGCTCGGCCTGCATGAGGGCGCCAGCGTTGAACTGCTCCATCGCGCCGGATTTACCGGTCGCGGCGCGCATGCCTGCCGCATCGGGCGCATGATCGTCGCCATGAGGGCAGCGCATGCCGATGCCATCCATGTCCGTACTGCGGCTGATGCAGGTGGGGCAGCGGCGTGATGGATGATCGCTTCACCATCGCGCTGGTCGGCAACCCCAATGCCGGCAAGAGCGCGCTCTTCAATGCGCTGACCGGCGCGCATCAGAAGGTCGGCAATTATCCGGGCGTCACCGTCGAGCGCAAGCTCGGCAGGCTGGTGCTGCCGGATGGAAGGATGGCCGATCTTGTCGATCTTCCCGGTACCTACAGTCTCGATGCAAAGAGCCCGGACGAGCAGGTGACCCGCAATGTCGTGTTCGGCCATCAGGAAGGTGAACGGCGGCCGGACCTCCTCGTCATCGTCGTCGATGCCGCCAATCTCGACAATCACCTGCGCTTCGCGCTGGAATTGATCGCACTCGGCTCGCCCTGCATTCTGGCGCTGAACATGGTCGACCTGGCGACCCGCGACGGACTGGAACTGGACGCGACACAGCTTGCGACCGACTTGGGCGTGCCGGTCATCCCGACCGTCGCCGTGCGCCGGCGCGGGCTGGATGATCTGAAGGCGGCCATGGTGGCGGCAGTGCCGGCCCATGCTCCCGCGCCCGCCGTCCTCGCAACGCACGCAGCGCGGGATGCCGATGATCTGCGTCGCGAAGCGCGCCGAATCGCCCAGCGTGCCATCGTCGCCGAAACGCCCACCCGCCGGATCACCGCACAGATCGACCGGATCGTGCTCCATCCACTCCTGGGACCGCTCATCCTGCTGGCGCTGCTGTTCGTCATCTTCCAGGCCGTTTTCGCCTGGTCCGAGGCGCCGATCGCCATGATCGAGGCAGCATTCGCCTCTCTTCAGGCGGCGATGGAAGCGATCCTGCCCGAAGGCTTCGTGCGCGATCTCATCGTACAGGGCGTCATCAACGGCGTGGGGTCGGTGGTCGTCTTCCTGCCGCAGATCCTCATTCTCTTCTTCTTCATCCTCATGCTGGAGGCGACGGGCTACATGACCCGCGCCGCCTTCCTGATGGATGGTCTGATGGCGCGGGTGGGCCTGTCCGGTCGCGCATTCATTCCGCTGCTTTCCAGCTTCGCCTGCGCCATTCCCGGCATCATGGCGACGCGGACCATCTCGGACCCCAAGGATCGCCTCACGACCATCCTCATCGCGCCGCTGATGACCTGCTCGGCGCGCCTGCCGGTCTATACGCTGATCATCGCCGCCTTCATTCCCTCGACCACGGTCTGGGGCGGGGTTGGCCTGCAGGGTCTGGTGCTGTTTGCGCTCTATGTCTCCGGCATCATCGGTGCGGTCATCGTTGCGATGCTGCTGCGCATGGGCGTCATCAAGGGGCCGGGCGGCAGCTTCCTGATGGAATTGCCGAAATATCAGATGCCGATGCTGCGCGACGTCATCATCGGCCTGTGGCAGCGTGCTTGGATTTTCCTGCGCCGCGCCGGCACGATCATCTTCGGCACCACCATTGTCCTGTGGCTGCTGCTCTCCTTCCCCAAGCCGCCGGCGGGCAGTTCGGCCAGCCTGGTCGAGTATAGTGCGGCTGGGCGCATCGCGAGTGTGATCGAGCCAGTGCTGCGGCCAGTGGGGTTCAACCATGAAATCGCACTGGCGCTGATCCCGGCCATGGCAGCGCGTGAGGTCGCCGTGTCGGCGCTCGCGACGGCAAATGCCATCGAGGCCAGTGAGGATGAGGATGAGACCGCCCGCACGCTCGGCGAACGCCTGCAGGGGCGCTGGTCGCTGCCGACGGCGCTGGCCTTCCTCGCTTGGTTCGTGTTCGCTCCGCAATGCCTGTCGACCATCGCGGTTGCCCGGCGGGAGACCAATGGCTGGCGCTGGCCGCTCTTCATGACGGCCTATCTGTTCGGGCTGGCCTGGCTGGCCGCGGGCGCGACCTATTGGACGGCGGTCGCCTTCGGCCTTTAATCGACGCAAGGCGGATGCTGAGCGGTATTGCGATCTGGACGAGACGCCGTTCAGCTTTATAAGCAGCCGTTCGATTTCCTATCCTCGTCGCGTTTTTCGGAGAGCTCCATGGCAGGCAGCGTCAACAAGGTCATTCTGGTCGGCAATCTCGGTGCCGATCCTGAAGTGAAGAGCTTCAGCAATGGCGGACGCATCTGCAATCTGCGCATCGCGACGTCGGAAAACTGGACCGATCGCGCCTCCGGCGAGCGCCGTGAGCGGACCGAATGGCACAGCGTCGTGATCCGCTCGGATGGCCTGATCGGCATTGCCGAAAAATATCTGCGCAAGGGCAAGAAGGTCTACCTCGAAGGCTCGCTGCAGACCCGCAAATGGCAGGACCAGAACGGGCAGGACCGCTATTCCACCGAGATCGTGCTCTCCGGCCCCGGCGCTGTGATGACGATGCTCGACGGCGGCCAGGGCGGCGGCGGTGGCGGCGGTCAGGGCGGTGGTGGCGGCAGCCGCAACGATAGCTGGGGCGGCGGCAACGACGACTTCAGCGGTGGCCGCTCCTCGTCTGGCGGCAGTGGCGCGCGCTCGAGCAGCAGCGCGTTCGACGACGGGCTGGATGACGACGAAATTCCGTTCTGACGGTCGCCCGGCGCACAAGGCGCGCGGGTTCCTTGCAGCGATAAAGCTAGCGCCGGCAGTCTGAATGGACGTGCGGAGCGCTTCTGCGCGTGGGTCTGTCCGCGCCTGCGGCGTAAGCAGTTGGCCGCCAGGGGAGCGACCGCGCCGCCGATCACAGTGAGCATGTCAAAATCCCAGGGTCCGCGTCAGTTAAATAGAGTTTAACTATAGTCTTCAGCGCAATACCGCAGAGCAATTGCGACGCGCGATTAGCGATGCCGCGATGCGATAAGACAAATTCCGCTCCTTATCTTGGCGACTGCCCGGATTATTCCGGAATCCACGAAATTTTCACGCGAACGTGGGTCAGCGTGAAATTTCTATTAATCCTTCATCTTTGCAATCGGCTCTCATTAACCTTGACGGGCTCGATTAACTATGCCCATTAACAGACCGATGAGATCGCCTTGATCTCGAAAGGGCAAACCGTCGGTAACGGCGGGACGCAAAGCCTCCGGTCCTGAGCCTTCAGGATAGCGGGGTTGCCGAAAGGTCGAACATGACACCGCGTGATCTTCCGGGCTCCCCCAGGAGCCTTCGAAAGCCGCCATGCTCCGTAGCGGAGATATGCGGGTTTTCCTTCGAATATCTTGAAAAAAGGCGCGTTTTCGCGCGCCGAATGTGGCGCGCGCGATGGCGTAGCCTTGAGCCGCTGACATCGCTGCCACCGCAGAATGAGCGGGCCGGCACGGTGAGGTGGCCCTGCGGAGCCCTGCGATCACGGGCTTTGCAGCAAGAGCAAAAGGCTTGTCGGGCTTCAGCTGGGCCGGGACTTGGCCGCCAGCCTGTCACGGTTACCGGCCGCCGCGCGACAACCGCTCTCGTTAAAGATTTCAGAGCCGCCTGACGGCGCTCGCACACCGCGATGCAGGGGGGCTGCATCGTGGCGCTCAATCACTTTCCGATGGGGAACAAGGGGATCGGAATGACCATGACGACTCGTAGCTTATTGCTGGCCGCCATCGCGCTGGCGGGCACATCCGCGCATGCGCAGCAGACTGTCGATCCCGGAAGGGTCGACGAGCGTCTGCGCGGGCAGCCGGCCATGCCCTCGGTCTCGCCGGTGGAACTCCCGCAGGCGCCCACATCGGAGGCTGCGCCGGAGAGCACGGCGCCGCTCCGCCTCCCCCTCATCCGGTTCGAGGGAGCGACCGCGGTGCCGCTCGACGTTCTGAACGCTCTGGCCCAACCCTATCTCAACCGCGACATCACCTTGGCCGACCTTTTCCGGCTCGCGGAAGCGGTGACGACGGAATATCGGCGCCGGGGTTTCGTGCTGTCCCGCGCGGTGGTCGCGCCGCAGCGTATCGAAAACGGCGTTGCGACGATCAACATCGTCGAGGGCTTCATCGGTGACGTGCGCGTCGAGGGCGATCCCGGCGGCTATCGCCCGCTCCTCGAAGGCTATTTCGCGCCGGTGCGGGCCGAGCGGCCGACCTCGGGCGATGATCTCGCACGTGCGCTGCTGCTCGCGCGCGACCTCAAAGGCGCCAGCGTGCGGGCTGTGCTGACCCCGTCGAGCGACGAAGGTGCCGCCGACCTCTCTCTCCTCGTCGCGCGCCAACCGATCGAGGCCTTTGTCGCGGTGGATAATCGCGGATCGCGCTGGCTCGGGCCGGTGCAACTCTTCGGAGGGCTGGTCTTCAACGATCTCGCGCAGCTGGGCGGACGCCTCGCCCTCACCGCGGTGGCCGCGCCCGACGAAAGCGGTGAACTGGCCTTCGTGTCTGGTGCCTATGATCAGCCGCTCGGCGGTTCCGGGCTGCGGATGAGCGGCTTTGCCAGCTTTGCGCGCACCAAGCCGGGCGACGAGCTGCGAGTGCTGGCCGTGAAGGGCAAGAGCTTCAGCTGGGGCCTTGCTCTCCAATACCCCTTGGTGCGCAGCCGGCAGACCAACGTTCTCGGGCGGTTCTCCTGGCAATCGCGGGAGAGCAGTTCACGCAATCGCCTGATCGATCCGGTTTTCGATGACCGCATTCGGACCGTCACCGCCGAATTGCTGGGCAATCATGCCGACCGGATGGGCGGCCAGACGACGCTGCGCGCCTCCGTGACGCAGGGGCTCGACGTTTTCGATGCGACAAGGCTGGGTGACCCCGCGAAATCACGGGGTACCGCATCGGCGATGTTCACCCGTCTCAATGGCGAAGTGACGCGGGTGCAGCCTCTCTATCGCGGACTGCATCTTCTGCTCGGCGCCACAGGTCAGTGGTCGGCCGAAAGCCTGCTGGCCTCCGAGGAGTTCGGCTTGGGCGGCGCCCAATACGGCCGTGCCTATGATCCCTCCGAAATCACCGGGGACAAGGGCATCGCCGGCAAGGTGGAGCTTTTCTACACCATCGCCGCGCGCGGCATGGGGACGGTCGAACCCTATGTCTATTATGAAGGCGGCCGTGTCTGGCAGAATGATCTGCTGCCGGGCGAGCGCCCGCGCGCCGGATTGCGATCCTATGGCGTCGGCTTGCGGGCCGGCATTGCCGACCGTTTCAGCCTCTCGATGGAATACGCCAAGCCTGTCCGCCGCGCCGTGAGCGCAGAGGGCAACCGGGATGGCCGCATCTTCGTGTCCCTGAGCGCCGCTTACTGAGCCGGCGCGATCCTCGTCGCGCCGATCGTTCCGATTTCGTGGAGACCTGATATGAGCACGTCCACTCTCGCAGCCCAGCCCGCCCTCTCACCCCTTCGGGGCCGCCGTACCGCGCTGCTGCTCTCGGCAGCCATTCTCGCGCTGGCCAGCGCACGCCCCGCTCTCGCGCAGGACGCCAATGCCCTGCCGACCGGCGGCGTGGTGGTCGGCGGCAGCGCCACCATCGGTGCGCCCGTTTCCTCCACCCTGGCCATCACGCAGACCAGCGACCGCGCGCTGATCGAGTGGAACAGCTTCGACATCGGCTCGAATGCGCAGGTCACCATTTCGCAGCCGGGCGCCAGCGCCGTCGCGCTCAACCGTGTCGTTGGAGGCGATGCGCCGTCGCAGATCGCCGGGTCTCTCAATGCCAACGGCATCGTGGCGGTCATCAACAGCAATGGCGTGATGTTTGCCGGCACGGCCGACGTGAATGTCGGCGGCCTGATCGCCAGCAGCGCCAATGTGGTGGATGCCGATTTCATGAACGGCGGTCCGCTGGCCTTCACCGGCATGCAAGGCTCGACGGCCGAGATCGTGGTCAGCGCTGGCGCCAATATCAGCATTGCCGATCAGGGCCTTGCCGCGTTCTTCGCGCCGACCGTGCGCAATCAGGGCGTGATCTCGGCCCGGCTTGGCCGCGTCGTGCTCGCCTCGGGCAGCAGCGCCACACTGGATCTGGACGGCACGGGCTTTCTGGAGATCGGCCTTGGCGCAGACAATGCGCTGGTCGAGAACAGCGGCACGATTGCCGCGCGGGGCGGCCAGATCCTGCTCACCGCCCGGACAGCCGGTGCCCTGATTGATCAGGTGGTCAATAGCGGCACGCTCACGGCATCCGGCATGACCTCCGAACCCGACGGGACGGTCGTGCTGTTCGCCCAGAGTGGCGATCTTGCGATGAGCGGAACCATGGATGCCGGTGCGGACGGTCTGGTCGGCGCCAGAGCGGCGGGCGGGATCGACGTCACCTCGGCCCTGTCCGTGTCTGGCGATATGCTCGTGGAGGGCGCCCGCATCGGCGGGGCCGGGCAGATCAATGTAGGCGACGGGGCGCTGGAAATGTCCCTCAACATCGGCGGTGCCGATGTGAGCGGCAATGGCGATGTGATCGGGGATGCGCTCGGTGTGATCGGCACCGCCGCCGGTGGCACGCTGCTGAACCTGGGTGAGGGCATCTACGCCGCCGGTGCGACCATTTCACGCGACAATGTGACCATCAATGGTGGCGGTCTGGCGACCATCCGGCTTCCGCTGACGGGCGGCGCAATCAACGGGCTGACCGTCAATGCCGATGACGTGACGATTACCGGCATGCGGTTCACTGGCATGCTGCCCGAAGGCGCGACCGCATCGGGTTTTGATTGGGGGAACTCAGTTACGCGTGGCATCGCGCTGCTCAATGGCGCAGATAATGCAACGATCGCCGGCAACAGCATCATTGGCGTGCGCAACGGTATTCTCGTCGATGGACGCAATGTCACCGATCTGCGGATCACCGGCAACCTGATCGACAACACGAAGAGCGGCATTTCCCTCCAGTATGTCGATGGTTCCGCCCCCGGGTTCGTGATCAGCGGCAACAGCGCGGGTGCTTTCGGCAACGAGTGGGGCATGAACCTGCATCTGAACGGGGTGTGGAACGGCACCACGACCACGTCCGGAAACGGCCTGCTCGGTGCCAATATCTCTCTGGAGGAGCAGGCGCGACTGCTAGCGCTGAGCGGTGCCAATGGCGGCATGTCCGTGTTCAACCAGGCCTATACCGCCTCGAACCGGACGCATGTCACGGTCGCAACGAACGGTTCCGGAAGTGCTCAGGGATCAGCGGCGACACCTCTGTTGTCGGTGCAGGATGGCGTGAACGCCGTCGTGTCCGGCGGCATGGTGGAGGTGCGGGACGGCACCTACGATCTTGGCAGTTCGCAACTCGTCATCCGCAAGGCGCTGACCCTGACCGGCCAGTCTGAGAGCGGCGTGATCCTCGATGGGCGCGCGGTCAGCGGCAACGGGCTGGGGACGATCTCGGTCCTTGCCGATAATGTGTCTCTGTCGAATTTCACGCTATATGGCAGCACGCTCGCCGGCGGTAATTACGGCATCAAGGTCCAGCCCAATCCGGCAGGGCATGTCAGCACGCCGGGCGGAACGAGCGAGCGGGTCCATGACTTTGCGATCAGTAATGTGACGGTGCGCGGCTCGCGGCGAGCCGAGCTGGACCTTAATGGTGTGGTCGGCGCCCGCATCACCAACTTCACCGCCGATGGCCGCAGCGTCGCCGACGACGCAATTCTCACGGAAGGGGCCGGTGTGCAGATCACCGATAGTGCCAATGTGGTGCTGGAGGGCGTGCATACCTTTGGCAATGATTGGGGCGGCGTCGCGCTGTATCAGAGCAACAAGAGCAGCGGCTATAATGGGCAGACGACGAACATCACCATCGATGCTGCTCTCAACAGCTTCGAAGAACAGCTGGGTCTGTTCAGCCAGCTTGAATCGACCACGCAGCAGTTCGGCCAGCTCAACCTCACCGGCTTCGATTATGCGGTGCGCAACAGCGATCATCGCAGCGATGATCTCGACGGGCAGTTCATTTTCTATCGCACCGACCTGGCGGATGCGCTCAGTTTCGCGCGGGACGTGGGCAATGCTGCGGCCAGTTCGATCGAGGGATACGGCCCGGGTGGCCTGACCAACATCTTCACCGTGGCCGAAGGTCTGTCGATCAACACCGCGATCGGCGATGCGCGGTCCGGCGCGACCGTGAATGTCGCCGCCGGCACCTATGAAGAGACCGCGGCCGTCACCAAGGCGCTGACCCTGAGTGGCGCGGGCATGAACGAGACGGTCATCACCGGCGGCATGACGATCAGCGGCAGCCCGAGCGGACTGACCCTGCGGAACTTTGCGGTGCGGGGCTCGGCCGGCTCCGCCGTAATCAGCAACAGCGGGACGATCACCGGACTGACCCTGAGCGGCGTGCGGATCGACGGCGAAAATGTCGCGGGTCGCCACGGCTTCATCGGCGGGCAGATCGGTGGCGATATCGCGATCACCGGCTCGGAATTCCTCAATATCCGTGGCTGGGCAGCATTCGATACGCGCAGCGGCGCCGGCGGCGCTAATGACGGCGCACAGATTGGTAGTGTCGTGTTCAGCGGCAATCTGCTCGACCACACGGCAGGGCACATCGCCTTCCGGCAGCAGAGCGGCGACTTCGATTATCCGGATGTGACGATTGCTCAGAATATCGTGCGCAATGGCGGCGATTCGGATCTCTCGTTCGGCGCGATCTTCAAGGCGTTCCGCGCCGGAACCGTCAATTTCGTCGGCAACAGCGTCAGCGATGTCGGCGTGAGCAGTTGGACCCCCAGCGGCGAAGCCACCTACGGCGCCGTGCTGATCATGCGCGGCGTGGAGGCGCTAAACCTTACCGACAACATTTTCACCAACAACAATCAGGTTCTGGCTGTCGAGCCCGGCTTTGGCTTGCCGACGGCGACGACCATCACCGGCAACAGCTTCATCAACAATCGCTATGATTTTTACCTGCCGACCAATGTCGCCGGCGCGGGGACACTCAGCTTCGGCAGCGGCAACAATTTCGTCGCGGGTGACGCCACCGTGCAGCATATTGTGTGGCGCAGCGCGAATGATCTCGATCTGACCGGAGTCAGCTTCAACGGCGTGCTGGCAAGCGCACTGACGCTGGACCAGCTCTTCGCTGTCGAAGATCGGATTACCCATGGCGTCGACGTGGCTGGCGCGGGTCTCGCCCATGTGGTGGCCGGCCAGCTCTTCGTCACCACCGCGTCCGGCCCGGATGCCGTGCGGCGGGCCCTGGGGCTGGGCCAAGATGGCGACAGGCTGAACCTGTCGGCAGGCACCCACAGTCTCGCCGACACGCTGTTTATTACCAAGGATATCGATGTGGTTGGCCAGGGCTCCGGGCTGACCGTGATCGATGCCAGCGGGCACGGCCATTACGGCATAAGGGTGAATGCCGACGATGTCGCCTTGAGCGGCTTTGCGTTGCTCGGCTCACAAGCGAACACCAGCTCCACCTATGGGATCAAGGTTGAAAAGCGCGGCGATGCCGACTCCCGCAACACGGGCTTTGCGATTACTGATGTGGCGATCAGCGGATCGCACAAGACCGGTCTCGATCTGAACGCCGTCGTCGGCGCGACCATCGATGGGGTTTCAGTCAGCGGCGTCGTGGCCGGCAACGGCATTTCGATCACCGACAGCGCCAATGTCGTTGTGCGCAACAGCCAGACGGCCGGCAATGCCTGGGGTGGGCTGGCGCTCTATCAGGCCAACAACATCGACGGTGGTGGCAGCACCCAGCAACTCACCAATATCACGATCGAGGCGAGCAACAGCTTCGGTGAATCGAACGGCCTCTACCTGCAGAATTCTTCCACGATGACGGCGCCCGGTGCGATCAATATCCTGGGCTATGACTATATCGTCCGGAATGCGGAGCACCGGCAGGACGGCGCGCAGTTCACCTTCTTCCAGAAGAGCCGGCAGGACGCCTTCGACTATGCCGTCAACCTTGCAGCGGCGAACGCGAGCCTTGTTCAGGGCTGGTCTGGCACGGCGAGCAGCGGCACCTATTATGTCGGCGAGGGGCAGCTCGATGGCGGGGGGACGGCGATGCTCTCGCTCCAGTCGGCGCTCGACGGCTCCAGCATGGGTGATGCGATCTTCGTCGGTGCCGGCCGCTATAGCGAAGCGGCCAGCCTGTCCGGCTTGCGCGCGCTCATCTTCGAGGGCGCGACTTTGGACGGGATGACACTTGGCGGCGGCGCGGCTGGCAGCAGTGTCAGGGGCTCGGTGACGGTGGGACAGGGCGGCTTCACCGCCGCCGGTCTCCTCACCCTCTCCGGGGATATGGTGATTGGAGCGCCGGCGGGCACGATCAGCCTTGCCTCGGTCGACGGAAACCATGGGCTGAGCCTGAGCGGCAACACTGCCGCCATCGGAAGCGCGGCAATCGGTCGTCTGGACGCCACGGGCACGATGCTCTCGGCCTCCAACATCGCAACGACCGCCACCCAGACCTACACCGGCGCGACCATCCTCTCCGGCACGTTCAGCACAGGCGGAGGCGCCTTCCGCGTGGATGGCGCGACCATGCTCGGTGGCGCAACCACGCTGGTGACGAACGGTGGGGCTGTCCGTCTGGGTGTCGTCAGCGGACCCCAGACGCTGGCCGTGGACGCCGGGCAAGGCGCGATCGAGCTGGGGTCGGTGAACGTCGGCAGCATTACGGCGACCGGGCGTCAGATCATGACCGCGGGCACTGTCACGACGGGAGCGCAGAGCTACACCGGCGCGACGACGCTGGCCGGCACGTACAGCGCAACCAGCTTCTCCGTGAACGGCGCCACGACGCTGGCCGGCGCCACCACGGTCGATGCGCTGGCGGTGGCTAGTTTCCTCGGCATCAACGGGGGTGCAGGCGGTGGCCAGACGTTCACGCTCAATGCGAGCACGGTCGCTCTGGGCAATATCGGCCAGATCACCCGGCTCGGCGCAACGCGTGTAATCGGCAATCAGGTCGTGCTGAACGGCAGCAGCTACACGGCGAGCGGGCTGACGTTCAGCGGAACGGCGACCGGATCAGCGCTGCGCCTGACACAGGCGCTCACCCAATTCGATGCGCGTCCCGGCGGGTCGATCGCGATCAGCCCCAATCTGATCGGTACCGCCAATGCCGCGCAAAGCGTGGCGTTCCTCACCGGCACCGGTCTTGCGGGTGCCACCGGGGATGGTGACGTCAGCCTCGGCAATCTCGGCAGCGAAAGCATAAGGCTGGGCAGTCTGTCCGTCACGGGCGGGAACTTCTCCGCCGCAACCGTCAAGCTGGCGGGCGACTTCACCTCGCAATTGAGTGGCAACCAGCTGTTCAGCGCGAACACGCTGGATACGCTCGGCAATGTCAGCGCGTCGGTGACTGGCAGCGAAAGCGGCCCCATCGTGGCGGGCGGCTCCGTGGCGGTGAGCGCGGGCGGTTCGGGCACGGGCTCGATCATAGCGGGCGGCCCGGTGCAGCTTGCCTATACCAGCAATGTCTCGCGCGACGTCAGTTCGCAAAGCAGCGTCTCGCTCACCTCGAACGGCAGCGTGGGTGGCTCCATCCAGGCGGCCGGGCCGGTGGCGCTGAGCGCGACGGGGCCGGTCAGCTCGTCCGTCACCTCCGGGGGCTCGGCGTCCATCGCCTCGCAATCGGGCATATCGAGCACGGTCAATGCCGGCGGCGGCGTCAGCGTCTCGGCGGGGTCCGGCAATGTCAGCGGATCGATCAAGGCGACCGGGCCGGTCACCGTGCTGGCCAGTGCCGGGTCGATCAGTTCGCAGATCGTCACGGCGGGCAGCGCCTCGGTCACCTCGGGCACGGGCAGTATCTCCAGCGTGATCAACGCCGGTGGCGCCGTGTCGGTGGCGGCGCCGGGTGCGGTGACCAGCACGATCAGCTCGGGCGGCACGATCTCGCTGCAGTCGAACACGCCGCTCAACGTGCAGGTCAATGGCGGCGCGCTCGTCGTCGATGCGCCCGGCGGCACCATCGAGGGTGTGTTCAAGGAGATCAGCAGCAATGGCGACGGGTCGTTCGTGGTCAACGATCAGCCCGTGGTGGCTGGCGGCAAGATCAACCCGAACCAGATTATCACCGACACGTTCATCACGCCCGTCGGTGGCCAGGTGACCGGCACCGGCGAGATCATCCTGCCCGCCAATCTCACGCTGGGCGTAATCGCGCCCGCCACCGCTGCGGTTGGGCCGGCGCGGCCTCCGATCGTCGTCAACACGGTCCAGCGGCTGGGCGAGCTGCTGCGGCAGGGCTACAGGGCGATCATCATCCAGATCGACGAGGGCCAGCAGGAGGTGGAGCGGGAGCTGGAACTAGCCATCGCGCGCTAAGGATCAGCCTCGCCCCCGCTCGCCTAGATTTCCGCGATCTGCGCGCAGATCCGGTCGAGCGAGGCGGCTTCCCGCTCGACTTCCCGCAGGCCGATTTCGAGCGGGCAGTTCTTGATATCCCGGCAGTTCAGGATCTTGCCGGATGCGCCCTGTGCGCCGTCGATGATCAGCTGGCGGAACTGGGCGGTGCGCTGGAGGCTGCCATCGATGGTGGCGATTACCGCCAGCGCATCCTGATCGTGGCGATCGCGCATGGCGACCAGCGCGCGCAGTTCGGCGAGCAGCTTTTGCAGCGTGGGGCGGGTTCGGCCACCCACGGAGCGCACATCGCCGAACGACTCGCGCATGGTGGAAACCTTATCGGCGGTTGTGCGCTCAAGCTGGCCCCAGGCGAGAATCAGGCGACCGACCGCCTGCAGCAGCGCGGCATCGCCATCGGCAGGCGTAGTCGCAGGTCGTGCGCCGGGGAAAAGATCGGGCTGGTCTTCTGAAAGTGGTTCGCCGGTCGGCGTGGGAGAACCGACCGGCGTTCCTTGCTCGACACCGGCATTGTTACCGGGCGAAGCAGAAGTTCGGTGGGAATCGGACATGTTGCTCATCCGTCAGGCAACAGCGCGCATCGGCATGATGGTGGGATCATCACAGCAGACACAATGGCATCTCGCCCCAAGACCAGCGAACCGACTCTTCGTCCCACTCTCTTTGTGGAGTGTTAAGTGTACTATATGACTGATAGCGGCCGATAGTGCATCCGAAAATTGCGTTGAACCAAGGCGAACGCCAAAAAAATGCAACATTGCGTGCAGGGGTCGGCGCTCAGAAATCAACGGCGATGCCCTTGCGCTCCCAATCGCCGAAGCGCGTCGGGTCCAGCCCTTCGTCAGCGGGGCGCGGCTGCGCCCGGGCTTCCTCCGGCTGGGGCACCGGCGGGCTTTTCGAAAGGTAGCTCGGCGGCTTGAGATGATCGGGGCGTTTTCCCACGCTTTAATGCTCCGTTTTCGTGCCGTGGCACGCGGTCCGTGACCTGATGATGCCTTAAGCGGCATTTCCCGGCCACGTATCGACTTTAGCTGTTATAGGGCCAAGCCATGTCCCGCCCAACCGTCAAATCGCAGCACATCCCTCAAAATGCCCAGCCTGCCGGGCTGCCGGCGCGGCGGGCGGCGCTCAGCCTGCTCGATGCCGTGATCCGGCGGGGGCAACCGCTCGAACAGGCGCTGGGGGCGGCGGCCCGCAACATCAGTCATCCGCCCGACCGCGCGCTGGCGCATGGCATCGCGGCTGGCGTGCTGCGTTACATGACGGAGCTGGATGCGCTGATCGACAGCGCAACGCCGCGCCCGCTGCCCGTGGACGCGAAAGCGCGCATGGTGCTGCGGCTGGCGCTGGCGCAGGCGCTGATCCTTGAAACGCCGCCTCACGCCGTGATCGCCACATCCCTGCCGCTGGTCGATGGCGGGCCACGCAAGCTCGTTCATGGCGTTCTGGGCACCTTGTTCCGGCGCCAGCTGGCCCTCCCCGAGGCGCCTCGCCTGCCGGACGAAGTTGAGGCGCGCTGGGGCGAGGCGTGGGGCGAAGAGGTCGTCGGCGCGGCGCGGCAGCTGATCGCGCACCGCCCCCCGCTCGATCTCACATTGCGCGATGCCGGAACGACTGATGAATGGACGGAGCGGCTTGGCGGCGTGTCACTTATGCCCGGTCACGTCCGTTTGCCGGCGGATAGCGAGGTAACAGCCCTGCCCGGCTATGCCGAGGGGCAGTGGTGGGTGCAGGACCTCGCCGCCTCGCTTCCGGCCCGGCTGCTCGGGGCGGGGGGAGGCCGTTCCGTGCTCGATCTGTGCGCGGCGCCTGGCGGCAAGACCATGCAGCTTGCGGCTGCGGGCTGGACTGTCACCGCTGTGGACCAGTCCCAGCGCCGGCTGGAGCGGATGCAGGCCAATCTTGCGCGCACCGGGCTTGAGGCAGCTGTGCTGCGCGCCGACCTCACCAACTGGGCGCCGGACGCGCCGGTGGACGCGATCCTGCTCGATGCGCCCTGTAGCGCGACCGGCATTTTCCGGCGCCACCCGGACGTGCTGCACCGCGTTGGCCCGCGACAGATTGCCGAGATGGCCGAAATCCAGGCGGCGCTTGTTGCGCGTGTGTGCGGCTGGCTGAAGCCCGGTGGCGTGCTGGTCTACGCCACCTGTTCGCTGGAGCCCGAGGAGGGCGAGGCGCAGATGGACACCCTGCGCGCGAACCATCCCGAGATGCTGCCACGGCCGATCGACACGGCCTTGCTGCCCGAGGGGCTCGTGGCAGAAGGGCATGTGCTGCGTCTTCTCCCCGGCGCGTTGATGCCGGCGGGCGGGCTTGACGGCTTCTTCATCGCCAGCCTGTCCCGCTCTGACTCGCTTTAGGGCGCGCGGGCCCCAATCCATCCACAACTTTCGGCCTGTGGCAGTTGCACTGTCCGAATCGCAGGGTTAAGCGAAATTCATGATGCCATCCGTGCGTATTTCCCCGTCGATCCTCTCCGCTGACTTCGCGCGCCTGGGCGAGGAGGTTCGCGCCGTTGATGAGGCAGGTGCCGACTGGATCCATGTCGACGTGATGGACGGGCATTTCGTGCCCAACATCACCATCGGCCCGATGGTCGTGAAGGCGCTGCGGCCGCACACTCAAAAGCCGCTCGACGTGCACCTGATGATCTCGCCGGTGGACAGCTTCCTGGATGCGTTTGCGGAGGCCGGCGCGGATATCCTGACCGTGCATCCCGAGGCCGGGCCGCACATTCACCGCACGGTTCAGCGGATCAAGGCGCTGGGCAAGAAGGCGGGCGTTTCGCTCAATCCCGGCACGCCGGCCAAGATGCTGGACTATCTGCTCGAGGATATCGATCTGGTCCTCATCATGAGCGTGAACCCCGGCTTTGGCGGCCAGAGCTTCATCGACAGCCAGCTTCGCAAGATTGAGGCTGTGCGCAAGGCCATCGACAAGACCGGCAAGGACATCGCGCTGGAAGTCGACGGCGGCGTGGATGCCGTTACCGCGCCGCGCGTCATTGCGGCGGGGGCCGATGTGCTGGTGGCGGGCACCGCGACCTTCCGGGGCGGACCAGCATCCTATGCCGACAACATCCGGATGCTGAGGGGCGGATGAGCGCCCGGCCGCTCCCCACGCCTACGCCGCCCCCGGAACCGCCGGTGGAAGACGGTATTGAGCGGGGCAAGCGGCTGATTCGCGTCTCGGATGATCGCGGTGTGTCGCTGACCGAGCGACTCGCCAATCATTTCTATCGCCTGAGCTGGGCGACGCCATTCCACAATATGCGGCTCAAGGGCAAATATCCGCTCAAGCTGCTCGCCGTGCCGGATGACGGCATTCCGGGCGACGCGCGGGCGGGCAAGGCGCTGCGGGCGGGCTATTTCCTGTTTCGCGGCCTCAAGCAGCCCGTGGCCACGCTGGACTGGCGCCGCATCGAGCAGCCGGCGGAGTTCGTGGATTATCTCCACAGTTTCCGCTGGATGCGCGATCTGGCGGCCGCCACCACGCGGGACAATGCGGTGCCCGTCGCCGAGGCGCAGATGCGGGCCTGGCTGACCGCCCATGCCGAAAAGCCGACGGACCCTGCCTGGCGTGCCGATAATGCCGGCTGGCGCATCCTGTATTGGACGGCCTATTCGCCGCTGATCCTCTCCAGCAACGATCTCGTTTACCGCAGCCTGGTGCTCAACAGCATCGCGCGCACGGCGCGTCATCTCGATCGCGGTGCCGACAAGGCGCCGCTGGGCCTGCCGCGCGTGATCGCCTGGACCGGCATCGTTGCGGCTGGCCTGTTGCTGCCCGGTGGCGATCCGCGAAGGATATTTGGCGAGGCCGGGCTGCGGCGGGCGCTGGAGACGGGCTTTTCGAGCGATGGCGGCATCATTTCCCGCTCGCCGCTGGAGCAGGTCGAGGCGATCACGCTGCTGGCGATGCTGCGCGCCGTCTACGACGTGCGCCGTGCCGACCTGCCGGCCTGGCTGGCTGAAACGATGGAGCGCATCGTCGCTGCCCTGCTCGGCATATTGCATGGCGATGGCGCGCCGGGAAGCTGGCAGGGCGGGGCGCCGCTCGATCCCGCACGGATCACAGCTATCGTCGCGGCCTCCGGGATTCGCGCCCGGCCGCTGCGGCAGGCACGCGACTGGGGTTATCAGCGGCTGAGCGGCGGCACGACTGTCGTTCAGGTCGATGCGGCCCCGCCGCCGGTGGCCCGGCTGGCCTCCAATGGCTGCGCCTCGACGACAGCGCTGGAAGTGTCGGATGGGCCGGTGCGGCTCATCGTCAATTGCGGCGGCGCGGCACTGGCGGGCGCGTCTCTCCCGGCTGATCTGACCCAGGGCCTGCGCACAACGGCGGCGCATTCGACGCTGGTGCTGGACGATACCAATTCCACCGCGATCCTCCCCGATGGCGCGCTCGGCAAGGGCGTGAGCGAAGTCGAGCTGGATCGGCAGGAGCATGAGCAGGGCAGCCGGCTCGAAATTGCGCATGATGGCTATGCGCGGCGCCTTGGCCATTTGCATCGGCGCACGCTGGTTCTCACGCATGAAGGGCGGGAACTGCGCGGTGAGGACGTGCTGCTGCCCGGCAGCCGCCGCCGCAAGCCGGTCAGCTGCCCGCTCGCCATCCGCTTCCATCTTGGCCCCGATATCGAGCCGACGTTGACCGCTGACCGGCAGGGCGCGTTGCTGCGTCTGCCCAGCGGTGCCTTGTGGCAGTTCCGGGTCGGCGCCGGGGAACTCGCAGTGGAAGAAAGCCTCTGGGTGGACGGCGAAGGCAGGCCCCACCCCACGCAGCAACTCGTGGTGAGCGCCACCACGGGGCCGGGCGGAACAAGCATCGGCTGGCTGCTCAAGAAATCGGGATAAGGACAAGACAGATGCAGGATGTGACGATCCGGCGGGCACTCCTTTCGGTGTCCGACAAGACCGGGCTATTCGAGCTGGGTGCCGCGCTGGCGCGCCATGGCGTGGAGCTGGTTTCCACCGGCGGCACGGCCAAGGCGCTGCGCGAGGCGGGGCTCGAGGTGCAGGATATTTCGGACCTCACCGGTTTTCCCGAGATGATGGACGGGCGCGTCAAGACGCTGCACCCCAAGGTGCATGGCGGCCTGCTCGCGGTGCGCGACAATGCCGAACATGTCGCGGCGATGGAGGCGCATGAGATCGGTGCGATCGATCTCGTCGTGGTCAATCTCTATCCCTTCGCCGCCACCGTCGCCAAGGGCGCGGACCGCGACGAGGTGATCGAGAATATCGATATCGGCGGTCCCTCGATGGTCCGCTCTGCGGCCAAGAACCACGCCAGCGTGACGATCCTCACCGATCCGGCCGATTATGCGCGTCTGATGGACGAGATGGACGAGAAGGGCGGCGCGACCAGTTATGATTTCCGGCGCCTCTGCGCCGCCAAGGCCTATGCCGCGACGGCGGAATATGATGCCATGATTGCCAGCTGGTTCGCCACGGTGGATCAGGGCGAGCCGTTCGCGCCCCGCATGGCGGTGCCGCTGCGTCTCGGCCAGTCGCTGCGTTATGGTGAAAACCCGCACCAGCAGGCCGCGCTGTATCTGCCGGCCTTCGCGCCCGAGGGCGGCCTTGCCGATCACCGGCAGGTGCAGGGCAAGGAGCTGAGCTACAATAATCTGGCCGATGCCGATGCGGCGATGGAGCTGGTCAGCGAGTTCCGCGACGGGCCGCCCACGGTGGTCATCATCAAGCACGCCAATCCCTGCGGCGTCGCGACCGGCGAGACGCTGATCGACGCCTATCGCGCCGCCTTCCAGTGCGACACCGTGTCGGCCTTTGGCGGCATCATTGCAGTCAACCGGCCGCTCGACGGGCCGACGGCAGAAGCAATCACCGAGATTTTCACTGAAGTCGTCTGCGCGCCGGATGCCGATGATGCGGCGCGGGCCGTGTTCGCGAAGAAGAAGAATTTGCGGCTCATCCTCACCGGCCCGCTGCCCGATCCGGCGCGCGCGGGCATGACGATGAAGTCCATTGCGGGCGGCATGTTGGTGCAGACGCGCGACAATGGCCGCATCAGCCGCGATGACCTCAAGGTGGTGACCAAGCGGGCGCCGACCGATCAGGAACTGACCGACTGCCTGTTCGCCTGGACCGTCGCCAAGCATGTCCGCTCCAATGCCATCGTCTATGCTAAGAATGGTGTGACGGCGGGCATCGGTGCCGGGCAGATGAACCGGCGCGATTCCTCCCGCATCGCGGCCATCCGCGCGCGCGAGGCGGCCGAGGCTGCGGGCTGGAGCGAGCCGCGCACCGTCGGTAGCGCCGTAGCGTCCGATGCCTTCTTCCCCTTCTCCGACGGCCTGCTCGCAGCGGCCGAGGCTGGCGCACGCGCGGTGATCCAGCCGGGCGGGTCGCTGGGCGACGACGCGGTGATCGCGGCGGCGGATGAGGCCGGGCTGGCGATGGTCTTCACCGGGATGCGTCACTTCCGCCACTAAGCTGTGCCGGCAGACGTAGGCATGCAGCCGGAGCGCGCCTCGGTCCGCCCGGTTCTGCGCGCCGGCGGGTTGATGCCGGGCGCCGCGATGTGACATGGTGCGGCTTCGCCCGCCCTGCCACTGCCCGGATCGATGCTCTTGTTTCTTCAGCCTGTCCCCGTCCTGCGCCTGAACCTCATCTTCCTCGCTCTCTTCACCCTGCTGCTGGTTGCGCTGCCCGGCCCGGTGCTTGCGCAAAGCGCGACGAAGCCGACGCCGGGCTTCATCCGCGTGCGGCTGGAGACGGACATGGGCAACATCGTGCTCGCTTTGAACGCCCGCCGCGCGCCCAAGACAGTCGCCAATTTCATGATCTATGTGGATGATGGCCGGCTGGACGGGACGAGCTTCTACCGCGCCTTCCGCCGCAAGAACGATCCCAAGTCGGGCTTCGTCCAGGGCGGGATCGATACCGAGGCGCGGCGGGTCTACTTCCCCACTGTGGAGCTGGAGCCGACCGATCAGACCGGCCTCAAGCATCTCGATGGCACTATTTCCATGGCGCGCCACAAGGAGCCGAATTCGGGTACCGGCAACTTCTCCATTCAGGTCGGCGCCAACCCCACGCTCGATGCAAGGCCGGGCTATGCGGGCTATGCCGCCTTCGGCCAGGTGGTCGCGGGCATGGATGTGGTCAGGCGCATCATGGCGCGCGACACCTGCTGCGGGCGCGGCGTGATGTTCGGCCAGATGATCAAGGACCGCGTCACGATCAAGCGCGCCGTGCGGCTTGATGGCACGGCCAAGCCGAGCGGCGTGGTGAAGCCCTGGCTGGTGAGCCCGCGCGGCGCGGTTCGCTAGCGGCTGAGCAGCGTTCGGGCCTGTCCGGTCAGTTCTGCGACCATAGCGGCAGAGGGTGCCGGGGCCTGCCGGGCGCGCGCAATGAAGTCCGTGAACTTCTCCACCGCAACCTTGTTCTCCGCGAGCCAGCGATCGAGATGCTCCTCGCTCGTCTTCGCGCCGGCGCGGGCCAGGAAGCCGAGCCGCATCTGCTGCAATTCCCGCGCGCTGCCGGCGACCAGCAAGCGCTCCCACGGGTCGCTCGGCGTCATCTGGGCGGCGAGGGCCTGGAGCCAGTCGATACCGAGCAGGCTGCCCAGCCGCGTGAAGGCGGCGGCAACGCTCAGCGCGTCCTGCGGCCCATTCTGCGCGAGCAGGGCAAGGCCGATGGCGCCATCCATCTTCACCAGCATCACGGTCCGTTCGGCCAGCGCATCCGGCACGCCAAGGCTGGTGAGCATGGCTCTCATGGCTTCGGCGGCCTTGAGCGGCTCGGGCTGCAGCAGACTGTCGACCTTGGTCTTGAGCGTGTCGATGGCGCCATCGAGCATCGCTATGGCTTTGTGCGGCGCGATGCCGGTCGGCAAGGAGCGGTGCGCATCGCCGATATGGCCTGCCATCGCGTTGGCGACGCTGCGGTAGAGGGCGAGCCGCGCCTGCTCGGAGAGATCGGCGCTGTCGATATCGTCCCAGAGCTGCCGCACGCCGAACAGGCGCTCGGCGATCACGAAGGCATGGGCGATTTCATCGAGCGAGCAACTGGCTTCCTCGGTGAGGGCAAAGGGCAGGATCACGCCGAGGCGATTGACGATGCGGTTGGCGATCTTGGTGGCGATGATCTCGTCGCGCAGCTGGTGGGCGGCAATCGCATCCCCCTCGCGTTGCTGCATCAGGGGCGGGAAGGCGCCGATCAGGTCGCTTTCCAGTGCGGGATCGCGGGCGAGGTCGCTCTTCTCGATGGCGTCCTGCAGCGTCAGCTTCGCGGTTGAGAAGAGCACGGCCAGTTCCGGCCTTGTCAGCCCCAACCCTTCGCTGGCGCGGCGCATCAGCTCCTCGTCCGGGGCAAGACCTTCCACCTTGCGGTCGAGATGCCCGCCATCCTCCAGCGTGTGGATCAGGTGGACATAGGAGGCGAGGTCTGCGCTCCCCCCCTGCTCCGCAATGGAGAGGCCGAGTGCCTGCAGGCGGTTATCTTCCAGAACGATGGCGGCGACCTCATCGGTCATGGCCCGCAGCAGGTCATTGCGCGCCTCCTGCGCAAGCCGCCCTTCGGCGACCTCCTTGTTGAGCGCGATCTTGATGTTCACTTCATTATCGGAGCAATCGACGCCCGCGCTATTGTCGATGAAGTCGGTATTGATCCGGCCGCCCTTGAGCGCATAGGCGATGCGCCCGGCCTGGGTGACGCCCAGATTGGCGCCCTCGCCGATTACCTTGGCGCGCACGTCCTCGCCATCCACGCGCAGACGGTCGTTCGCGGTGTCGCCGACCTCGGCGTTGTTCTGGTTGGCGGCCTTGATGTAGGTGCCGATGCCGCCGAACCAGAGCAGATCGGTCTCCGTGCGCAGCAGCGCCGAAATCAGCGCCGCCGGCTCCATGGCCGTCTGGTCGGTGCCGACCAACGCCTGCATCTGCGGGCTGAGCGGGATGCTCTTTTCGCTGCGGGCGAACACGCCGCCGCCTTCGCTGATGAGGCTTTCCTTGTAATCCGCCCAGCTTGAGCGCGGCAGCTTGAACAGGCGCTGGCGCTCCTTCCAACTGGCGGATGCATCGGGGTCGGGATCGATGAAGATATGGCGGTGGTCGAACGCCGCGACCAGGCGGATGCTCTTGCTGAGCAGCATGCCGTTGCCGAACACGTCGCCGGACATGTCGCCCACGCCGATCACCCGCACCGGGTTCTTCTGAAGGTCGACGCCCATTTCCGCGAAATGGCGCTGGACGCTGATCCACGCTCCGCGCGCGGTGATGCCCATCGCCTTGTGGTCATAGCCGTTGGAGCCGCCGCTGGCGAACGCATCGCCTAGCCAGAAATCATGATCGATGGCGATGGCATTGGCGACGTCCGAGAAACTCGCCGTGCCCTTGTCGGCCGCCACCACGAAATAGGGGTCGGCGCCGTCGCGGATGACCATGCCCTTTGGGTGCACGGTCTTGCCCTTGACGATATTGTCGGTGACGGAGAGCAGCGCCCGGATGAACACGCGGTAGCTCTCGGTGCCTTCGGCCAGCCACGCATCGCGGTCGCTTGCCGGGTTGGGCAGCATCTTGGGGTAGAAGCCGCCCTTGGCGCCAGTCGGCACGATCACCGCATTCTTCACCCGCTGGGCTTTCATCAGCCCCAGGATTTCGGTGCGGAAGTCGTCGCGCCGGTCGGACCAGCGCAGCCCGCCGCGGGCGATGCGCCCGGTGCGCAGGTGGATGCCTTCGACGCGCGGCGAATAGACCCAGATCTCGCGCCATGGCAGCGGTTTAGGCAGGCCGGGCACCAGCGCGCTATCCAGCTTGAAGGCCAGCGCCTCCTGCGCGGCCGGGGTGAAGGCATTGGTCCGCAGCGTGGCGTTGACCACCGCACGGTAGAGCCGCAGGATGCGGTCTTCATCGAGGCCCTTGACGCCTTCGAGTGCGGTGTCGATGGCGGCATTGATCGTCGCGGCGTCGTCAGCATCCTTGCCGCGCGCGGGATCGTGCAGCGCGAAGAACAGGTCCACGATCTGGCGGGCGATATGCGCCTCGCGCCGCAGTGTTTCGACGACGGTCAAAAGGCCGTAGGCAAGGCCGGTCTGGCGCAGATAGCGGAAGATGGCGCGCAGGAAGACGATGTCGCGCGGCCCCAGCTGCGCCGTGACGATGAGTTCGGCAAAGCGATCATTCTCCGCCCGGCCCTCCAGCACGGCATCGAGCGCCTCGCTGACAATTGCCGCGCGGTCCAGTACCTCGGCGGCCGGGCCGCCATCCTGCCGCTCGAGGGTGAAGCGCTGGATATGGCCGAGCGACCCCTCCGAGCCCGCGCTGGTGCTGCGCTCCTCCAGCACCCGGAAGCCGAAATTCTCGAACGCCGGCACCGCTTCGGACAGAACGAGCGGTTCAAGCGAATAGATCTTCACGCGCAGCTGGTGGTCGCCATCCTGCGCGATGCGGTAGAAGCGCACGCTGCGATCATCGGGGCCGGTGAGCTGGTGCAGCGCCAGCACGTCCCGGGCGGCTTCGTCCGGCCCGGCGCTTTCCCGGTAGGACATCGGGAAGGTGGGCGCATAACGCTGGGCGAGCACGGCGGCGCGTGAGCTTTCGCCAAGCTCGATCAGGCCCTGTTCCACGGCGGGGGTCCAGCCGCGCAGCAGTTGCGCGATCTGCAGGTCCAGCGCCTCGGCATCGGGCACCTGTCCTTCATCACGCAGGTCGAAGGTGAAGCGCACCAGCGCCAGCCCGCTTTCCTCCAGCGCGATGGACCAGCCGAGCAGGCTGGCGTGCGCCGCCGAGGCGATCAGCGCGGAGATACCTTCGCGGCGGCTGGTCGAGAGGTCGTCGCGCATCATCCAGACGAAGGCGAAGAGATGCCGCCCCAGCACATCGCTCACCAGCTCCAGCTTGGGGCGGGGCCGGTCGGCCAGCGACATGGCGGTGAGCGTGATGCGATCACGGTCCTGCGCGCTGAACGCCAGCATCAGGTCGTGCGGCAGGGCGGTGAGGGCGTGCACCAGCGATTTGCCGGCATGACCGGAGGGATTGTAGCCGAACCGCGCCATCAATCCCGAAAGTGTGTCGCGCAGGATGGGCACATCCTCCGGCGCGGTGGCGAGCGCTGCGCTCGTCCACAGGCCGGCATGGATGGAAATGGCGGTGATCTTGCCCTCTTCCCGCACCGGCACGAGGAACAGGTCGATCAGCACATGGCGATGGACCTTGGCCATCATGTTGGATTTGAGGATCAGTGGCCCGGCATGGCCAGACTCGAACCAGGCCAGGGCGGCAGCGGCGGACTGGTCCGAAAGCACGGGGCTTTCGGCAGCCCGGCAAATGCCCTTGCGCCGGCTTGGCTGGGCATTCGGCGTCCAAAGCTCGTGCCCCAATTGGGTGAGATTGCCCTTGAGCAGCCAGCGCAGAAAGTCGCCGCCTTCGCCGGCGCCCAGGCGATTGGCATCGCCATTGAGCGCGTCGATCATCGCCCGCCAGTCGCTCACCGCCGCGCGGACGTGGCACAGGGTTTCCTCCAGCGCCCGACAAAGCTCCCGCCGACCGCGCGCGTCGATGCGGTCGGTCTCGATATAAATCAGCGATTCGCGGACGGCGCCGTCCTCATCGCCAATGGCCAGCAACCCGCCGTCCTCGTTACGCCGCACCGGGAGAATCGGGTGGGCGAGCACGTGGATCACCAGATCGGCCTGGCTCAGGCAATTGCCGATGCTGTCGACAAGAAAGGGCATGTCGGCGTTGATGATGGCGATGCGCTGCCGCCGGCTCGCGGCGCCGGCACTGCGCTCATCGGTCAGGCTGTCGATGAGGATGGCGCTCTCGCCATCCTTGCGCATTGCGGCGGCTTCCAGCACGAAGCGCGCCGCGTCGCTCCATTGGTCCGGTTGGGGCGATTGCTGCTCGCTTTCGAGCACGCCCTTGGCCAGTGCCTCCGCGATGGCTGCTGTCAGCGCGTCGTCGCGATTGGTCTTGATGGTCATGGACATCCTCTTCCACTTGTGCCGGCCCTTGTCTGCCTAACGCACATCTGTGGAAGCAGTGTCGGGCCTGTGTGGTTAAACCCCGCCGGCAGGGTCCGCAACCGGACCATTGCACGGCCTGCTTATGCTCCGCGCCTGCTCAGGATGCCGGAAGGGCCTTGGCTGCTTTCGTCAGAACCCGTTCGGCCAGCTGGTCGGCGCCGTCGAGCGCTGCGACCATGGCAAGTGAGCCATCGGCCTCTCGCCGCATGATCACCACGGCCAGCCCTTCGCCGTCCATGGCCAATTGATCGGCGGGGAGGGCAGGGGCATGCTTCAGCACCCGGCGGGAGCGCGCGACGGCCTTGTGCGGCTCTTTGGGAGCTTCGTTGCGGCGCGCCGCGCGGACCTGCGCCACCACGCCCTTGAGGCCGCCCACCGTGGCATGAAGATGCGCGATCAGGGCGCCCGGCTGCATCCGCGCGTCGAGCGCGAACTGGATGGCGCAGACGAACTCGGCCAAGCGTGTCTTGTCATAGTGTGTGCCGAAGACCAGCTTTACCAGCGCGGTCAGCGGGCTGCGGGGCTGCACGGCTATGCCGGAGTCGGCGAGCAGCGCGGCATAATCCTCCGTCCGGACGGCGGCGACCTGCGCCAGCGCATGCGCGAGCCCGACCGCCCGGTAGAGCGCGTGGCGTGTCCGCCCCTCCTGGGCATGGGCCGCCATGGCGGCATCGCGCGCCAGGGCCAGCATGTCCGCCAAGGCCGTGTCGTGGTCCGGCAGGGTGATCGTCTCGCCGGTCAGGTCCAGCGCATCGTCGGTCGGCACGTCTTCGGCGAAATCGGTCACGGACGCAGCCGCGATCGTCTGCGCGGAGGGGCCATCGGCCCAGATGGCGGTGGCGTCGGTCGTCCTCACACGCACCGGAGAGGCGGCCTCGGCCTGCGCGATGATGCTTTCGGTCAGCGCATCCGTCGCGACCTCTTTCCAGTTGATCACGCCGTAGACGAAGTCGATCGCGTCGTCGCGGGTCGAGAAGGGCATCATGATGCCGCGATACATGACCTCGGTGCCGCGCTGGTTGGTGAACTCCGCCTCGAACCCGATCGGCGCGGCGTTGGCCACGATCTGCAGATAATGGTCGGTCAGGCGGGAGAGCAATGTGCGCGCCGGCACCTGGCTGGCCCGGCGTACGGAGGTGTCGATATCGCACTGCGCGGCCAGAGCGGGGCCGATGAAGGCAATGGTCGGATCCTCGACGCCCGCCGTGAAGTCCAGCAGCACGCTGTGCGAACCGAAATCCTGAAGTTCCTCGGGATTGAGATCCTCGATGCTCGGCAGCGAACGATCGCGCAGCAGCGAAGACCAGTAATTATAGGCGCGGATGTGCATGCGCCGCTCGTCGAAGCGGACGAGCGGAGGGGCATCCATGGCTTCGTCCAGCGTGGTGACCGCGTCGGCCTGGCTGTGATGTACGTCCATTCGAGGATTCGCCTGTGGTCGCGTGCAAGGGGCGAACCCTGCGCCATGAAGGGTAAAGGCCCGGTAAAGGCACCAAATATCGCCGCCGGCCCGCGCGATACCACAGGCGAAAACGCGATCGGCGCTTGCCATGCCCGGCACACGCTGATAAGCGCCCCGCCTGCATGATCGTGTGCCGCACTGGACACGCATCATGATGATCGCCGGTTTGCCGGCGAGCCGGAGCCGCTTTAGCTCAGCCGGTAGAGCATCGCATTCGTAATGCGAGGGTCAGGTGTTCGAGTCACCTAAGCGGCACCATTTTTCCCAACGGGTGATATCCCCAGCTGATCGCCACGCATCTGGGTCTGGCGACAGTCCGCTTGACTTGCTGGAAAATGTTCCTGAAATGTTCTCATCTCAAGGTGGAGGTGGGGCGAATGATCGAGTTATCGGAGGACGGATGGCGACATGCCCTTTCGGCATGGTTGCCCAAGGGCAAAGTGCCTTCGTTGCGGGAACACGGCGATAGAGTGTAAGTTCAATCCTTGGCATGATCCGGAAGATGGCTGGTTCACTTTTGCCGGATCAGGACATTATTATGGCGGAGAACGGCCTAGGCCAGTGTCTTGTACGCCAAGCGGCTCTTGGCAAAGTTTCCGCGTTACGCCGTCTGCGCGGAACCGTCCCTCGCCCATCTCATGAGCCGCCGCAGATCGGCTGGGTTAAGGAAAACCTCGGTCGCGGAACGCTGGCGAAGCGATATAATGATGCCGCGACGGGCGCGCGGCCCGGTCAGGCGCCCACGTTGATGCGGACGATGCCGGATGGCTCGGGACGCCGGGTCAAGTTTGATGGCGTGCAGGGCGACTATGTGATCGACCGAAAGTTCAGGGTCGTGAACCGTCCCAGGGCGCGTGCCCAGTTGTTGCGACAGTCAGAAGCACTAGCGCATAATCGCGCCATTGGAACTTGGGAAGTGCCCATTGAAGCCGAGCGAATCGCTGCGCTAAAGCTGTTTAAAGAGATGAAGATCACGAACATCAAGGTGAGGGTGGTGAAGCCATGAGTGTGCTAGGGGTGGCGCGGATCATCGCTGATTTCATATTGTTTCTCGATCTCACCGATGATGAGGTTCTTGATCCTGATGCAGCTGTCCTCATGATGGAGGATATGGCAGCGAGGCTTCAAGATTTGGACAAAGCTTTCCTTCGAGAGCTGGTCGACGCATTTCCTACGATCGCCTCAGAATATAGCGGCGAGGCCCAAAAATTGGTGTTCGACATACCCTATAGCTTCTACCTTGAGGAAGCGCTTGCCGCCGGTGATCCGGTGAGGTTGGCCGAACTGGAAGCGCTCCGCGACGCGAGGGATTGAACGTCCGGTTTCAGGGCGGGTTGAGCGTCACCTATGCCGACGGCTTTGTGCTTCATCGCGTGCTGAAGGATGGTTTCCGCAGTTTAGCCTTGCCGGCGAGCGCGACCAACCACGCGAGCGATGTCAGCTTTAGGGGCAGGGTCCCCGATGTGTCGGCAAACCGGGCGATCACCAGCTATTGCGCCAGTCAGAGGCTCTAGCGCATAATCGCTCTATCGGAACCTGGGAAGTTCCAAATGCTCAGGGTATTGCTGCGCTCAAGCTGTTTAAGAAAATGAAAATAACCAACATGAAGGTGAGGGTGGTCAAGCCATGATTGTTGAACAGATCGCGAGAATGATCGCAGATTTTTTTCTGTTCTTGAATATGACTGATGAGGACTTGCTAGATCCTGATGCAGCTGTCCTCATGATGGAGGATATGGCAGCGAGGCTTCAAGATTTGGACAAAGGTTTTCTTCGAGAGCTGGTCGATGCATTTCCTGTGATCGCCTCAGAATATAGCGGCGAGGCCCGCAAATTGGTACTCGACATACCCTATAGCTTCTATCTTGAGGAAACGCTTGCCGCCGGCGATCCGGTGAGGCTGGCCGAACTGGAAGCGCTCCGCGACGCGAGGGATTGAACGTCCGATTTAGGCGGCGGTCGTGTCACCCACCTTTCGAAGCCGCCCTATGACGCGTTATCAATATAAACTTCCCCGTGAATTGAGTGCCCATCTTTGTCGTCTGTGGCACCGTTTTTCCCTAACGGCGGGTGTTGTGCCGTCGCCCCGGTCTGGCGGCTGCTCCGACTTCCTTGTCTTTTGAGCGCTTACCCTCGCCGAAGCGGTACGCCGCTCGCCTGCGCGCTTGCTAAGCGCCTGTCCGGCTGGCAGGTTCGGCACCACTCTATTCGACTGGGTGTTGGGGGAACGCGACGGACATGAGCCTGCATCAATCGCCTGCGCGCTATTCGCTTGCCGCGATTATTCTGCATTGGCTGCTGGCTGCCCTGCTGCTCTTTCAGGTGTCGCTGGGTTGGCGGCTGGAGGATCTGGCGGGCCTGCCGCAGTTCGCGGCCTATCAGCTTCACAAGACGATCGGCATCAGCATCCTGCTGCTCAGCGTGGCGCGTCTGGTGATCCGGCTGCTGGTGCCCCGGCCCCGCCCGCTCAACACGAGCCTGCTGCTTGCCGCCCTCGCCGGCGGTGTCCACGCCCTGTTCTATGTGGTGATGATCCTCGGACCGCTCACGGGCTGGATCATCGTCTCGACCTCGGCGATCAAGGTGCCGACATTGCTGTTCGGCGTCATTCCATGGCCGCATCTGCCTGTGAGCGCTGCCCTGCACGACCCGGCGGAAGCCGTGCACAGCCTGCTTGGCTGGCTCCTGGCTGGGCTGGTGATCCTGCATGTCGCGGGAGCACTGCGGCACCACTTTTTGCGCAAGGATATTCTTGGCCGCATGGTGCCTAGCGCCTTGGGCAGACGAGGCGCGCTCAATATGGTGGCGGGTCTCGCGATCGCGGGCGCGCTGACGGCCTTTGCACTGGCCTGGGTGCTGCCGTTCGGCGGCAAGGCCCCGGCGCAAGCGGATGCCGATCTTTCGGCATCAAACGTGGCGGCCGCGGATAATGCGGGTGACCCTGCTGTCAACGCCAGCAACGCAGCCGAAGACGCGGTGGCGGTCAATCAGGCAGCGGCGCCTGCCGATGAGCCCGCCAAGGCGGAGGCGCAGAAGGCCGTCGCCTGGACGGTGCAGCGCGGCGGCACGCTCAATTTCCACACGGCCTATTCCGGCTCCGACATTGAAGGCGGCTTTTCACGCTGGGATGCCGACATTTTGTTCAGCCCGGATGATCTGCCCGGCTCGCGCATCGCCGTGACGGTCGATCTGGCGTCGGTCGACAGTGCCGACAGCCAGCGCGACGACATGCTACGCGGTGACGAGTTCTTCGGCGTGGCGGCGCATCCGCGCGCGACGTTCCGGGCAACGCGCATCACGCATCGCGACGGCAATCGTTACCGCGCGACGGGCACGCTCTCGCTCAACGGGCAGCAAAAGCCGGTAACGCTCGATTTTACGCTGGATATCGACGGAACGGTTGCGCGCGCCCGCGGCACCACGCGCATCGACCGCACGGCCTTCGGCGTTGGAACCGGAGAATGGTCCGACACCAGCACGATTCCGGATGCCGTGACGATCAGCTTCAATTTTCAGGCAAAGCGGGCGGAGTAAGCGGGAGCAGGGCGCGCTCGGGTCGCGCTTGGCCCTTACTTCTTCTTGCCGAAGTCTACCGTCACCACGTTGGAGCCGTCTTCGGCCTGTGCAACCGGCGTATCGTTCTCCGCCATCTCCATGGTTTCGACGGCCTCGCCGCTCTCCATCACCTGGAATTCCAGCGAGAAGTTGACGGCCGGGTCCACGAAGAAGCGCAGCGCCGCGAACGGGATCACCAGATGCGCGGGCACCTGGTTGAAGGTGAGGCCGACCTCGAAGCTGGTATCGGTAACCTTGAGATCCCAGAATTTGTGCTGCAGCACGATAGTCATCTCGTCCGGGAAGCGCTCCGCCAGCCAGGTGGGGATACTCACCCCCGGCGCCTGCGTCTTGAACGTGATGTAGAAATGATGATTGCCCGGCAGGACGCCCGTCAGCGCAATATCCTGCAAAACGCGCCCCGGAATCGCACGCAGCGCCTCCTGCACGATTTCGTCATAGGGAATCAGGCTGTCTGCTGGCTCTTCCGTCATGGCCACAGTCCTAGCGCGGGGGGCTCGCCGGTCAAGCACAGAGCGTTACAGCCGTTAACGGTCGAGAAGCGCATTGCATGGTCCGCCGCGCGCGTTATAGGCCGCAACCATGCGTAGCGCGGAGATCAGGCGGAAAACCGGCGAGACCGATATCGAGGTGAGCGTCAATCTCGATGGGTCCGGCACTTATTCCATTTCGACCGGCATCGGGTTTCTCGACCATATGCTGGAGCAGCTCTCGCGCCATTCGCTGATCGATCTGAGCGTGAAGGCGGTCGGCGATCTGCATATCGACCAGCACCACACCACTGAGGATACCGGCATCGCGGTCGGCGAGGCGATCGCCAAGGCGCTCGGTGATAAGCGCGGCATTGCCCGTTACGGCGAAGCGCATGCGCCGATGGACGAGACGCTGACCCGCGTCGCGCTCGACATTTCCGGCCGGCCCTGGCTGGTCTGGAAGGTCGAGATCCCCATGCACCGGCTGGGCGAGTGGGACACCGAGCTGATCGAGCACTGGTTCCAGAGCTTCGCGCAGTCGGCGGGGATCACCCTGCATGTCGAGAACCTTTATGGCAGCAACAATCACCACATCGTGGAAAGCTGCTTCAAGGCGCTGGCCCGCGCGCTGCGACAGGCGGTGGAGATCGATCCGCGCAAGAGCGATGCGATTCCCTCCACCAAGGGCACGCTGGGCGGCTGACAGTCCATGACCATCGCGCTCATCGATTATGGCGCGGGGAACCTCCACTCCGTGCACAATGCGCTCCGGGCCGCCGGGGCGCATGGCGTCGTCATTACCGCCGATGCCGAGGTGGTGCGCCGGGCCGACCGCATCGTGCTGCCGGGTGTGGGCGCTTTCCGCGCCTGCATCGAGCCGTTGCGCGCGCTGCCGGGCATGATCGAGGCGATGCACGAGGCGGTGTTCGAGGTCGGGCGGCCGTTCCTCGGCATTTGCGTGGGTATGCAGTTGCTGGCCGATGCCGGCGAGGAGTTTGGGCGGCATGAGGGGCTGGGCTGGATTCCGGGCACGGTGCGGCGCATCGAGCGGGACGATCCCGCGATCAAGATCCCGCATATGGGCTGGAACGATGTTGTCGGCGCGCGCGCCCATCCGCTGGTGGAGCCGGGTGAGGCCTATTTTCTGCACAGCTATCATTTCGAGGCGGCGGAGGCGGCGCATGTCGTCGCGACCACCGACCATGGCGGACCGCTGGTGGCGGCGGTCGGCAAGGACAATATTTTGGGCGTCCAGTTCCATCCGGAAAAGAGCCAGGCCTATGGCCTCGCGACCCTCGCCCGTTTTCTGGAGTGGGCGCCATGAGTGAAATTCCGCCGTTCATCGTTTTTCCCGCCATTGATCTCAAGGGCGGGCAGGTCGTTCGCCTGGCCGAGGGCGATATGGACCGGGCGACCGTCTATGGTGACGATCCCGCCGCGCAGGCCTTGATCTGGGCCGAGCAGGGCTCGGATTTCCTGCATGTGGTGGATCTGGACGGCAGCTTTGCCGGCCATGCCGTCAATGGCGCAGCGATTGCGTCCATCGTTCAGGCCTTCCCCGGCCATGTCCAGCTTGGCGGCGGCATTCGCGATCCGCAGGCGGTGCAGGGCTGGTTCGCGCTCGGCGTGTCGCGCGTCGTCATCGGCACGGCGGCGCTCAAGAATCCGCAGTTCGTCAAGGATATGGCGGCGGACTATCCCGGCGGCATCGTCGTTGCGGTGGACGCGCGCGATGGCATGATCGCGACCGATGGCTGGGCCGAGAAGTCTGACATGCCGGTGGTCGATCTGGCCCGCCGCTTCGAGGACGCGGGCGTCGCCTCGCTGCTGTTCACGGATGTGGGCCGCGACGGCCTGCTCAAGGGCGTGAACATCGATGCGACGGTCGAGCTGGCGCGGGCCGTGGACATTCCCGTGATCGCCAGTGGCGGCGTGGCGGATATCTCGGACATTCGGGTGCTCAGCCTCCATGCTGGCGATGGCATCGAGGGCGTGGTGACCGGCCGGGCGCTTTACGATGGTCGGTTGGACCTGCGGGCCGCGATTGCTGTGGCGAATGCCGCGTGAATGTCACGCAGCTACCTCCCGTTCGTGTCGAGCGAAGTCGAGACACGCGAGGACAGTGGTGGCCGTGTCTCGACTTCGCTCGACACGAACGGATGTGAGGATTTAGTCCAGTGACCGTCCGCACCCGCATCATTCCCTGTCTCGATGTCGCCAATGGCCGCGTGGTCAAGGGCGTGAACTTCGTCGACCTGCGCGATGCCGGCGATCCGGTCGAGCAGGCCAAGGTCTATGATGCGGCCGGGGCGGATGAACTGTGCTTCCTCGACATCACCGCCAGCCATGAGGATCGCGGCACGCTGCTCGATATCGTCGCGCGCACGGCGGAAGTCTGCTTCATGCCGCTCACCGTCGGCGGTGGCGTGCGCAGCGCGGAGGATGCACGCGCGCTCCTGCTTGCCGGCGCGGACAAGGTCGCCGTGAACAGCGCCGCCGTGTCGCGTCCCGAGGTGGTGAGCGAGATTGCAGATCGGTTCGGCAGCCAGTGCATCGTGGCCTCCGTCGATGCCCGGCGGGTCGGTGAGGGCCGCTGGGAAATCTTCACCCATGGCGGCCGTCGCGCCACCGGCATCGACGCGCTTGCTCACGCGGCGCGGCTTGCGGAGCTTGGCGCGGGCGAATTGCTCGTCACCTCCATGGATGGCGATGGCACGAAGCAGGGCTATGACCTTGCGCTGACCCGCGCCATTGCCGATGCGGTCACCGTGCCGGTCATCGCCAGCGGTGGCGTCGGCACGCTCGATCATCTGGTCGAGGGCGTGACGCAGGGCCATGCCAGCGCGGTGCTCGCGGCCTCCATCTTCCATTTCGGCCAGTACAGCGTGCGTGAGGCGCGGGCAGCATTGGCCGCTGCGGGCATTCCCGTCCGCCATCTCTGAGCGCGGCGTCAGCGGGAAAAGCCATTGACGCCCGGCGGCGCAGCGGCAAGGACAAGCGCTATGGACAGCCTCTTCCGCCTCGAACAGACCATCCTCGCCCGGCGCGAGGCCGATCCCGACAGTTCCTATGTCGCCCGCCTGCGCGCCAAGGGGCTGGGCAAGATGACGCAGAAATTCGGCGAGGAAGCGGTCGAAACGGTGATCGCCGCGCTGAGTGAGGACAAGGGGGCCCTGACCGGCGAAGCGGCCGACCTCATGTTCCACCTGCTCGTCCTGCTCGCCGAGCGTGGCGTTACGCTCGGCGATGTCTGCGCCGAGCTGGACCGGCGCGAGGGCGTTTCTGGGCTGGACGAAAAGGCATCGCGCACAAAGGAGTGAGCCATGGCGATCGACCCGACCCTTCCCTATGACGAGAGCAATATCTTCGCGAAGATCCTGCGCGGAGACATCCCCTGCAACAAGGTGTTCGAGGACGATCATGTCCTCGCCTTTCACGACATCGCCCCGCAGGCGCCGACGCACATTCTCGTGATTCCCAAGGGCGCCTATGTGAGCTGGGATGATTTCTCGGCCCGTGCGAGCGAGGGCGAGATCGCGGCATTCGTGCGCGCGGTCGGCGCGATTGCCCGCGAGGCGGGGCTGGTGGAGCCGGGCTATCGCCTGCTCGCCAATGTCGGCGCGCATGGCGGGCAGGAAGTGCCTCATCTGCACGTTCATCTGTTCGGCGGACGCGCGCTGGGGCCGATGCTGGCGCGCTGAGCGCGGTTTGCCTGCCCGCGACGCCTTCCCCTGTCGCAAGCCCCTTGCGCGTCGCCGATAAGCCTATAGGCTTGGCGGTCAGTTCAGGGGGAGCGGCTGCGGCCGCGCTGTATAGAGAGACGCGCATGATCTTTGGCCGCATCAAGCCACTCGACGCCATTCTCGCCACTGCCGAAAAGAAATCACTGCACCGATCGCTCGGGGCCTTCCAACTGACCATGCTGGGTGTGGGCGCCGTGATCGGCACCGGCATTTTCGTGCTGACGGCGGAAGCGGCGCAGAAGGCGGGGCCGGGCATGATGCTCTCCTTCGTCATCGCCGGCTTCGTCTGTGCCGTGGCGGCGCTCTGCTATTCGGAAATGGCCTCGATGGTCCCGGTTTCGGGGTCGGCCTACACCTACAGCTATGCGGTGATGGGCGAACTGATCGCCTGGATGGTCGGCTGGGCCTTGATCCTCGAATATGCCGTGGCGGCGGGGGCGGTCTCGGTCGGCTGGTCCGGCTATGTCGTCGGCCTGCTCGAACATGCGCTGGGCATCGACATTCCCAACATGCTGGTGCGCGGGCCGTTCGATGGCGGCCTTGTCAATCTGCCCGCCATGGGCATCGCCCTGCTGGTCACCTGGCTGCTCGTCATCGGCACGCGTGAGAGCGCGATGGTCAATGCCGTGCTCGTGGTGATCAAGGTCGCGGCGCTCACTCTGTTCATCGTGCTGGCGCTGCCAGTGATGAACATGGACCAGTTTTCGCCGTTCGCGCCTTTGGGCTTCGGCGGCATCGGCGCGGCGGCGGCGTCGATCTTCTTTGCTTATGTGGGCTTCGATGCGGTCTCCACGGCGGCAGAGGAAACCAAGAATCCCCAGCGCAACATGCCGATCGGCCTCATTGGCTCGCTCACCATCTGCACGATTTTCTACCTGTTGGTTGCTGCCGGGGTTGTCGGCACGGTGGGCTCGCAGCCTTTGATGGGCCCGGCCGGGGAAGCGCTGGCGCCGGGCAGCAAGGCGCTGGCCGATCAGTGCGCGGCCATCGGCGATCAGGCAGTGGTCTGCTCGAAAGAAGCGTTGGCCTGGACGATGCGGGAGATCGGCTGGCCGCAGATCGGCAACCTCATCGGTTTGGCTGCTGGTCTTGCCCTGCCGTCGGTCATCCTCATGATGATGTTCGGCCAGACGCGCATCTTCTTCGTCATGAGCCGGGACGGGCTGCTGCCGGCGGTGTTCTCCAAGGTCCACCCCAAGTTCCACACGCCGCATGTCATCACGATCATCACCGGCGTTTTCGTGGCCCTGTTCGCGGCCTTCTTCCCGGTCGGCATTCTCGCCGACATTTCCAATTCCGGCACGCTGTTTGCCTTTGCCGCCGTCTCCATCGCCGTGCTCGTGCTGAGGCGGACGGACCCGACGCGCAAGCGGCCGTTCCGTACACCGGCCATCGCCATCACCGCGCCGGTCGCGATCCTCGGCTGCATCTACCTCTTCTTCAAACTCGGTATCGAGACGAAGCTGATGTTCGTGGCCTGGGCTGTAGTCGGTCTCGTCGTCTATTTCGCCTATAGCCGCTCGCGCAGCCATGTCGGGCGCGGCACCGTCGAGGTGCATGAGGCCGATCCCGACGCGCCGCCGCAGCCCGTGCCGCCCATCGACTGACGGCACCGGTCAGCCGGGCCGCATCGATCATCTCAGGATTTGTTGCGCAGCCCCAGATCGTGCGCGAGAACATCCAGATTGGCGCCGGGGTGGATGATCAGCCATCGGTCCGGCTTGCTGGTGTCGACCACGGTCACCGCGCGCTTGGGGCAGATATCTAGGCAGCCGACCTCGAGAATGCCCGCGCCGGCCTTGCGACCCTTGCCGAGTTGCAGATGCTTGCGCAGGGCCTTGCCGAGGGTCTTGTTCCCCTCCGGCCCAAAACCGCCACCCTTGATCTTCTTCTCGCATTTGCGACAGACCAGCACCGCGTTGGACCAGCGACTGCGAACCTGACGGGCGCTCATGGCGCGGGCTTCCAGCTCTTGCGCTCCTCGGCCACGCGCAGCACGTCATAAGCGGCCTGGATGGCCTGAAAGCGCGTGGCGGCGTCGGCATCGCCTGGGCGCACATCCGGGTGGCATTCCTTGGCGAGTGCGCGCCAGCTTCGCTTCACCGCCTCGAAATCGGCATCGCTCTCCAGCCCCAGCACATCGAGCGCGCGCATCTCGTCGCGCGAGCGGGTGCCATCGCCGGGGCCGGCCCATTGATTATGGGCGCTGGTCCGATAGCCGGAGGCATCGCGTTGCTCATTGTGCATGCGCTCGTTGCGCTCTTCCTCGTCCAATCCCGCGAAATAATCCCAGCCCTTGTTATATTCAGCGGCATGAGCCTGGCAGAAATACCAGCGGTCCGGGCTGTTGGGGGATTTGGGCGCGGGGCAGTTGCCGGGCTGGTCGCAGCCATGCCGGTCACACAGCCGAACGGCCTGCGCTTCCCGCGTGGAGCCATAGCTGCGCCAGCGGGGAAAGCCCCAGTCATTGTTCCGTCCGCTTCTGGCCATCCGATCTCACTTAGTGTGGGTTCGTAGTGAAATCCACCGTAGCGCGGTGAAAATGCGGGTATCGCAGCGGTCGTGCAATTGCCCTGCAGGCGATCAGCAAAATGCCAGGCGGTCTGTAAGCCGGGTTCTGTCCACCGCCGCCGTATCCCGTAAAGGGACGCGCATGCGGATGGGCGACCATTCCTCTAGGGCCATGCTCTCGCAGGGCCTCAAGCAACCAACCCGGGCGATCTCGGCCGAAACAAGCCTAGCAGGCCCGAAGACCTGCGCGCCGCCCCTATTCGGTCTTGCTCCCGGTGGGGTTTACCGTGCCGTCCGCCGTTGCCGGGGACGCGGTGCGCTCTTACCGCACCCTTTCACTGTTCACGCGGCCGAAGCCCAAGCCCGAAGGCGCACGTGACCTGCTCTCTGTTGCACTGTCCCTAACTCCCGCGAGGAGAGCCGCCGGACGTTATCCGGCACCGTTGTTTCGTGGAGCCCGGACTTTCCTCGCCGGACGCAAGCGCCCGCCGCGGCCGCCCGACCGCCTGGCGAACGGGGCTATAGGCGCAGGCGGGCGGAGAGTCACGGGCGGTGTCACGCAGATAGTGCAAGATAGTAACCAGCTCCCCCGAAAGAGGACTTGCACAAGTCAACTTCGCGTTGTTATCTTCCATCAGGTCGCTGCAAAGCGAATGGGGGGATTGCTTGAGACTATTCACTATGTGGCTCGCCTTTGCGGCGGGTCTTTCCGCATCCATTTGTAGCGCGGGCTTTGCGCAGGAGCGTTCGGCCGTGAAGCAGGGCTTCTCGCTGCCGCCAAACAGTCAGAAGAAAATCCTGCTGTTTCGTCCGGCGGTCCGCGTGGGCGCGCAGTCCACTGGCGGGATGTTCGAGCCCAATGCCGAATGGACCGAGAAGGCCAAGGCAAATATCGAGGCGGCGCTGACGCAGTATCAGAGCAGGCTGGGCAATCAGGTCGTCGTGGCGCCCGAAGCCTATGGCGAACAGGACCAGAATCTGCAGGAATATATGTCCCTGTTCTCGGCCGTTTCGCAGGCGGTGATCGAGTATCAGTTCTTCGTCGGCAACCGGCTGCCGACCAAGAAGCGGGACAATAAAGAGCAAGTCTTCGAGTGGTCCCTTGGCGACGGGGTTGCGCGCCTGCCCGGTGCGCAGGATGCCGACTACGGCCTCTTCATCTACAATCGCGATGCTTACGGCTCGACCGGGCGCAAGGTGCTGCAGATCATGGCCTTGATGGGCGGCGTCTCGGTTACGTCCGGCGAGCATATGGGGTTCGCTGGGCTTGTCGATCTCAAGACCGGCGATCTGCTCTGGCTGAACGCGGACGGCCAGATGGGCGGCGATGTGCGTGAGCCGGATGGCTCGGAAAAGCGCGTCGCCCAGCTGTTGGAGGATTTCCCGGGCAGCAGCATCGGCAAGGCTGCGAAGTAATGCGGCGCCTCGCCTGCACCGTCGCGGCGACGCTGGCGGAATTGCTTGCAGCTGGCGCGCACGCCGTGCCGCCGCTTCCGCCGCCTTATGCGGGTGCCTACCAGCCGCAGGGTGTCGATGAAATCGGCATGTGGCGGGAAATGGACGAAGAGGAACGCGTGCTGGCGACATCGCCGCTCGTGATCCGCGACGAGGCCCTGACCGGCTACATCACCAGAGTTTTGTGCAGCACGGTTGGCGACGACCGGTGCAAGGCCACGCGGATTTATGTGATCCGCGAGCCGAGCTTCAACGCCAGCATGGCCCCCAACGGCACGATGCGCGTCTACAGCGGGTTGCTGCTGCGGATGCGCAACGAAGCGGAACTGGCGGCGATACTCGGCCACGAGTTCGGCCATTTCGAGAGCCGGCATTCGCTGCAGCAATTTCGCTCGCGGCGGTCCGGCACCGACCTGCTCGCGTGGACCGCCGTGCTCGCGAGCATGGCCGCACCTTACGGGGGCATGCAGACCTATCGCGACATGCAGTTGCAGGTCTACGGCACCTTGTATCGGTTCGGACGAGATCAGGAGCGGGAGGCAGACCTGCTCGGACTCGCCTATCTGAACCGCAGTGACTACCGCCCGCAGGCTGCAGCCCAGGTGTGGGAAAATTTCATGGGCGAGATGAGTGCCTCCGCCAGCGCGAAGGGGCTGAGCAAGCCCAATTTCAAGAAAATCGCCTTCACGGCCTCGCATCCGCCGGAGGGAGAGCGCGCATCCTATCTGGCCGAGCTGGCAGCACCGGAGGGCGCCGGGCGAGACGATGGGGTGGCGCGATATCGGGCCGCACTGGCGACCTGGACGCCCCGGTTTCTCGAGGACCAGATCAAGCTGAACGATTTCGGCGGCAGCGATTACCTGATCCAGGCGCTGGCGCAGGACGGTTGGACCGCGCAACTCTGGTTCTCCAGAGGGGAGCTGTATCGCAGCCGTGGGCACCCGCGCGATCTGATCCAGGCGGCCGACTTTTACGCAAACGCCATCAAGGCCGACCCGGATTTCGCCGAGGCCTACCGAGGGCTGGGCTTGTCCAAGCTGAAGACAGGCGTGCGCGCCGAGGCGTGGGAGGGGCTGCGCAGCTACCTGCGGTTGAAGCCTGATGCGTCCGACGCAACCATGATTAAAATGATGCTTCCGAAAGAAACGGCCCACCAATGAAACGCACGCATTTCAAGCTTCCGCTCGCTGGCGCCGCAGCGCTCGCGCTGCTGATGGCCACACCGGCTCTTGCGCACAAGCTGCGTCCCGGCGGAGTGGCCGCTCAAGTAGCCGCCTCCTCGTTGACGGTGACGCCCTCCCGCGACTGGAATCAACTCGGCCGGCGGCCGGGCCAGTTTGCGGAAAGCTGGACGGTGGACGGCGCCCAGCTGAACGACGTCACCTTCTACGCCGCCGTGCCTGCGGGCCAGCCCCTGATCAAGGAGCGCAGCAAGAAGCGGGAGCCTCTGCCCAAGTTCACCAGCGAAACGCTGCTGATCGAGATTCCCGAGCTGCTGGAAAGGACGTACCGGACTGCGAAAGATCTCGCCGCCTTTGAACTCATCTCAACGGAGCCCTCGGCATTCGTCGGAGCGGAGGGTGTGCGCTTCCGGTACGCGTTCACCGACAAGGACGGGCTGACGCGACAGGGGGAAGCGCGCGCGGCGATCATCGCCGGTAAGCTGTACATGATGACCTATGATGCTCCGCGGCTGAACTATTTCAGCCGGAACGCGCCGGATTTCGAGGCTCTGGTGGCGAGCGCTCGCCTCAACTGACCTTATTGCAGTGGCCAGGTCCAGATGATGAGCGGGGTGCCGATGAGCACCACCAGTAGCGAAAGGGGTGCGCCCAGGCGGGCATAGTCGCTGAAGCGGTAGCCGCCGGGGCCGAGGACCAGCGTGTTGCACTGATGGCCGATGGGCGTGAGGAAATCGCAGCCCGCGCCGACGGCGGTGGCGATGAGGAAGGCTTCTGGCCGGTAGCCCAAGTCATGCGCGAAGACGCCGGCGATGGGGGCCATCACCAGCACCGTCGCGGCATTGTTGAGGAACGGCGTCACGGCCATGGCCGCGACCAGAATGAGCGCGACGGCGCCCCAGGGGGGCAGGGCGGCGGCGACATGAGCGAGATTGGTGGCGATGACATCAGACGCGCCGGTGCTGCGGATGCTGTCGCTGACCGGGATGAGCGCGGCGAGCATGATGAGGATGGGCCACTCGACCGCATCATAGGCTTCCCGCACCGGCAACGCGCCGCTGATGACGGTGAGCGCGGCGGCGGCGAAGAAAGCGATGGCTACCGGCACATAACCGCTCGCCGTGGCCGTCATGGCGACGGCGAGGATCAGCAGCGGCAGCCAGCCGCGATGTGACTTGCCCAGTTTGACGCCCCGCTCCGCCAGCGGCAGCGCGCCCAGATCGCGCAGCCGCGCCGGCAGCAGGCCGAGGGGCCCCTGCAGCACGATGACATCGCCCGCACGCAGGTTGATCTCGCCCAGCTTGCGCCCGAGCATCTGCCCGGCGCGCGAGACGGCGATGAGATTGACGCCATAACGCTGCTGGAGGAGCAGCCGCTCCGCGCTCTGGCCGACCAGCGGGGACTCGGCCGTCACGACTGCCTCGGTGACGCCGATCTCGTCCCCCTCGCTGCCCTCGGGCAAATCGCGCGTCTCCCCGTCCAGCTCCAGCGCGTCGCGGGCGATGACCCGCTCCAGCGCATCCGGCTCGCCGTAGAGAATCAGCACGTCGCCTTCCTGCAACCGCGCATTGCCCTGCGTCGAGAGCGGACGCCGGCCGCGCAGGCGGCTGGTGATCTGCACCTCATGATCGTGGCGCTTGAGGAAGGCGGCGATGGTCTCGCCATCGGGCGGCGTGTCCTCGCGCACCGTCGCTTCGGTGACATAACCGGAGATGTCCATGGCATCGCCCATAGTCGCCGCGCCGCGCCGATCGCGCGGGAGCAGCCGGTAGCCGAAGCGCAGGAACAGCAGGCCGACGATGAACAGGCCGAAGCCCGTCGGGAAATAATCGAACATGCCGAAGGGCTCGCCGGTCATCTCCGTGCGCACGCGGCTGACGATGATGTTCGGCGAGGTGCCGACCAGCGTCATCAGCCCGCCCAGCAGCGAGGCGAAGGCCATGGGCATGAGGAAGACCGAGGGACTGGCGTTGTTGCGCTTGGCCATCTGGAAGGCGGCGGGCATCAGCATGGCAAGCGCGCCGACATTCTTGACCAGCGCCGAGGCCGTGCCGACCGTGGCGGTAAGCAGCAGCAGTTGCGAGCGGACATGGCGCACGCGGCCCGCGACGAATTTCAGCCCCACCTCGATCGCGCCGGAGCGCTGCACAGCGGCCGAAAGCACCAGCGCCGAGCCGACGATGATGACGATATCGTCCGAGAAGCCGGAGAAGGCGTCGGCCGGATCGACAATCCCGATCAGAACCGCGAAGAGCAGAACGATGACGGCCGTGACGTCATAGCGGAAGCGCCCCCAGAGGAAGAGCACCATCATGCCGGCAAGCGTAGCGATAGAGAGCCATTGCGGCCCGGTCATCCCGTTCTCCCCCCAAGCCCGTCGCGGCGCTGCGCGACCACCCTCGCTGTCATCATCCCCGCCAAACGCCCGAAATGGATTTCAGTGTGCGGGCACTGAAAAATATTCCGGTCCGTCTTGTCCGATCGCGCTCAGTCGTCGCCGCGGGGCCTTGGCAGCAGCAGCGCGAGCAGGATGGCGCGGCATTCCCCGTCGATCACGCCGTCGATCAATTCCGGCCGGAAACGGCGCTGGAACGCCGTCACCGCGGCTTCCGGCTCCGCGATATCATAGCCGAATCGCTCGAGCGCGAGCATGAAGGCGCCGTCGCTCCAGAGTGGGTCCATGAGATTGCGGGTCGGGCGCGGCAGGGCGAGGCGCAGCCGGGCGAGCTTGCTCCAGGGGAACAGCTCGCCGGGGTCCTGCTTGCGTGCGGGCGCCACGTCGCTGTGGCCGACGACATTGCCGCGGGTGATGCGGTGGCGCTGCATGATGTCGTGGACGAGCGGGATCAGCGCATCGATCTGCGCCTGCGGGAAGGGCCGATAGCCCCATTCATGGCCGGGATTGACGATCTCGATGCCGATGCTCGCGGAATTGACGTCGGTGATGCCGCGCCACCAGGCCCGTCCGGCGTGCCAGGCCCGCTTGGTCTCGTCGACCATGCGGACCACCTTGCCCTCCTCTGTGACGACATAATGGGCAGAAACCTTGCTATCCGGATTGGCCATCCAGTTGATCGCGCTCTGGGCATCCGGCATTCCCGTATAGTGCAGGACGAGGATGGAAACCGGGAGCGTTCGGTCGTCAAAATTGGGTGACGGCGTCTCGATCATGCAGAACTGGGCCACTTTCCTTGCGCATGCCGGCATGTTGCCGGACGGTGCGGTCAGCCCTGTCCTAGCTCAATGGCGGATGCGGAGGAAGCGCCGCCTGCAGGCAGCATCATGCGCGGTTGATCGGGCCGGGCTTCACGGGCCTGATACAGGCAGCTGAGGCCCCGGCAGGCCGAAAAGCCGGACTCGGCACAGGCCATTTCGCCCGCCCCGAGCGCGAGATAGCCGCCGGGCCGAACCCGGCCCGACAGCGTTTTCCATGCCCGGCGGCGCCTCTCTTCGGAAAAGTAGAAGAGCACGTTGCGGCACAGAATGAGATCGAATGGGCCTGCGCCATGAGCGGGGTCGAGCAGATTGTCCTGCTGGAAAACGATCATCTGCTGAAGCTCGCCGGCAATCTGCCATTCGTTATCGACAGGATGGAACCAGCGCAGCAATTCGCTGATCGGCAGGCCGCGCTGCATGTCCATCTGCGAAAAGCGACCGCGCTTTGCCTTGGCGATCGCGAGGGCCGACACGTCCGTGGCGTGGATGCTGACCGTGCAATCGGCCAGCGCGGCCGAGCGGTGGACGATCATGGCCAGCGAATAGGCTTCCTGCCCGGTCGAGCACCCGCCGCACCAGATGCGCAGTCGCCGATCCGCGCGCGTCCGGGCGAGTGCGGGCAGGACGCTGTTTTCGATCGCGTGAAAGACACTGACATCCCGGAAGAACGAGCTTTCGTGATTGAGCAGGGCGTCAATCACTTCGGCCTGCAGGAGCCCGTGAGGCGCCCGATCAATCGCGTTCACGAGCTCTTCCAGCGTGCGCAGCCCGTGTGCGCGGAGCAGCGGTCGCAGCGACGTTTCGATACGCCATCGCCGTGCTTCCGAGAGCGTCTGCCCGGTCTCCCGGTGGAGCAATTCGGCGAGGCGACAGGCGGCGTTGGAAACTGGCTGCATGGTCATGCGCCTGCCTGCCATTGCTGCATGATCAGCTCGGCGATCTGAGCGGGCGGCAGAATGGCACTGGCGAGACCTCCCTTCACGACCGAACCGGGCATGCCCCATACCGCGCTCGACTGGTGGTCCTGCGCGATCACCCAGCCGTCCGCGCCGACAATGGCTTGCGCGCCGGCCAGTCCGTCGCGCCCCATGCCGGAAAGGATGACGCCGCAGGCGCCGCGTCCATAATGGCGCGCCAGGGCGGTGAACATCGGGTCGACCGCCGGGAAGCTCTCATGCAGGCAGCGCTGGGTGCTCAATCGCACCAGTATTTGCCCGCGCGCTCCTTTGCCGAGCGAAAGATGGGCAGTGCCGGGTGCCAGATGGATAGTACCCGGCTGCACCGGCATGGCCTGTTCCGCCAGAACCACGGGCAGATGTGTGGCGCGGCGGAGCTGTTCTGCCAGCAGCGGCTGGAAGCTGGCAGGCAGATGCTGGGTGATGAAGATGGGAAAGGCCGGATTGTCCTCAAGGCCCTTGATGACCGAGAGGATCGCGCTGATCCCGCCGGTCGATCCGCCGATGGCCACGGCGCGCACGAGCGTGCCGGGCGGCCGCAGGCGGGCGCTTGCCTCGTCGAACCGCTCCGGGGTGCGGCTTCGTTCGGCCGCCGGCGCCAGATGGGCCAGGCGATCGAGTAGATGTTCCACAAATTGCGGGCTGAAATGGCCAGCGCTGGGCTTGGCCACGACATCACCGGCACCCAAAGCCAACGCCTGCAAGGCGACCTCGCTGCCCTCGCTGCATGAACCGCTGAGCAGCACCACCTGCCGGCGCTGATCGGGGCCAAGCAGGTGAGGAAGCACCTGCAAGCCGTCCAGCTCGGGCATGTCGATATCGAGAAGCACCAGGTCCACCGACTTTCTGGCCACGAAAGCCAGAGCCTGCTTTCCGCTGGCGACCGTGCCAACGACGCGGAAGCGCGGATCTTCGCCGAGCACCCGGCCAAGCACGCGCCGGACGACCAGCGAATCATCGACGATCAGCACATCGATGGGCGAACCATCGGTTCCGGAGCTGGCATCGGACAGGAGGGCAGCGCACGCCATTCCCGGCGCTCCCGAGCCCTTAGAGAACCCCGACGATCTGGAGCTTGCTCTCCAGCGTGTCGCGATCGAAGGGCTTCATGACATATTCGTCGGCACCGGCATCGACGGCGGCGCGGATATGGTCCACGCCATTCTCGGTGGTGCAGAAGATCACCTTGGGCGGCTGTGCGAAATTGCGGCGGGAGAGTTCCTTGAGGAACTCCAGGCCGCTCATCACCGGCATGTTCCAGTCGAGCAGCACCACGTCCGGCACCTGCCCTTCGCACATGTCGAGCGCTTCACGTCCGTCCTGCGCTTCGTGAACGTCGAGATCGAGGGATTCGAGAATGTGGCGCGCCACCTTTCGGATCACCTTGGAGTCATCGACAATGAGGCAGTTCGGCATGAGTCGCGACCCCTGATACTTGCTTGGCTACTAACCTACGGGCAGAGCGTGTCATTTTGGTAAATTCGTTAAATATCTCAGGCGGCCAGCGCGCCAGACGGGGCGTTGGTGAAATCGGCGAGCGTGAGCAGAAGATGGCTGCGGCCATCATAATCGACGAGGCCGGAAACGAACGGCCGCCAGGCAGGATCGATGCGGCCGCGCAATGGCTGCACGCCGCCCTGCGCCTGGCAGATATCGGTCACCGCATCGATGAGGAAACCATAGCTGTGCCCGGCAATGTCCGCGACGATCGCCAGCGGTGCGGTCTGTGCATCCGCCGCCGTGCCAAAGATGCGCGATTGCAGATCGATCACGGTGAGCACCCTGCTGCGCAGCGCCGCCAGCCCACGCACATGCACAGGCGCCAATGGCACGGGTACGATATCCCCCAGCCGCACCACGGCTTCGATGGCACAGGCCCGCACGGTAATCGGGGCGCCCGCGATGGACGCGAACAGGAACAGTGAGTCGGTCATGCGGCCTTCCGTGCGAAGCTGGAGATCGCCGCCATCAGCCCGGCGCGGTCATAGCGGTAAATGGAGGGCGGCGCGTCGGGGTCGGCGGGCAGTTGCGGCTGCTCCCGCAGGGCAAGCACCGGAACGCCCATGGGCGCAGGGGCATGTCCGCTGCCGCACAGTACGACATCGGGCGGCGCGTCGCCTGCGGCGCCCAGAACGACGTCATAGCCGGCCTGAACGAGCAGCGGCGCCAGGATGTTGCGCATCCACGGGTCTTCGACATCGGCGATCATGCAGCGCACGGCCTGCGCGGCGGCGTCAGACGCCGGGCGGGCCGCGGCCTCCTCGAACAGCGTGAACGGATCGACCAGCTCCAGTTGCTGCTCGCCAACCAGCACCAGGCCGGCGATCCGTCCCCGGCCGATCGGCACGTCCAGCCGGGCGGGAATTTCGAGGATGTCCAGCACCTCTTCGATGAGGAAGATAAGCAGATCGCGCCCGTCATGCAGGCGCATGGCCTTGAGCACGCCGGTCTCATCCGGGCGGACATTGAGCGCTGGCAACAGGCGCTCCTCGATCCGCGCGAATGCGCGCCCCTCCGAGCGGCCGATCTGCGCACAGTCCAGTTCCTCGACACGCTCGACGATGGGCAGCGGCATCAGCCGTTCCACGCCATCCCGGTCGCGATAGAAGAGCACCTGCAAGGTATCGATGGCCTCGGTCGGTTCCTGGCTGTGATGATCCCGCCGCGCCTTGTCGGCATCGACCACGGGCAATTGCGCGATCTGGAACAGCCCGGTGGCGTCGAGCAGCAGCATCGGCTGGCCGTTGTCGGGGAGCGTCATGCCCGCAAATGCCCCGGCGGATGCGATCACCGGTGAGGCCGGGCGAATGACCAGCTCCTCATTGCTGTCGACGGTTTCGACACCGAGCACATAATTTTGCCCGGCCGAGGAACGAATGACCATCAAGGTCCGCGGTCCGTTCGCTTCTGCCTGACGAGCAAGGCCGAGCACGTCCTCAAGCGCCACAACCGGGTGCCGCTCGCCGCGAATGGTCGCGATGCGTCCGCCGGCGACCTCCTCGATCGAGACCATGCTGCTGTTTTCGTGGATCAGCTCGACGACATTGCCACGCGGCATGGCGAAGGTCTGGCCGCCACACCGCACGATCAGGCCGGGAATGATGGTCAGTGTCAGCGGTACGCGCATGGTGATCACGGTGCCGTCGCCGGGCGCGGTCGTGATGTCGATCACGCCGCCGATCTGCTCGATATTGGCCCGCACGACATCCATGCCGACTCCACGCCCGGAGATGGAGGTCACCTCCCGCGCCGTGCTGAGGCCGGGCAGGAAGATCAGGTTCAGCTTTTCGGCGTCGCTCATCCCGGCCGCCTCGGCAGCGGTGACAAGCCCGGCCGCGACCGCCCGATCGACCAGGGCCGCCCGGTCCATGCCGCGCCCGTCGTCGGCCACCTCGATGACGATTTGGTTGCCCGATTGACGGGCGACGATGTTCAGGCGCCCGACGTCCGGCTTGCGGGCGGCGATGCGGTCCGCCGGCAGCTCAAGACCGTGATCGAGCGCATTGCGGACGATGTGGGTGAGCGGGTCGGCGACCATCTCGATCATTTCGCGGTCCATCTCGACATCGCCGCCGTCGAGAGTCACGGTGACCTTCTTGCCCAGCTCGCGGCTGAGGTCGCGCACCATGCGCGGGATGGCCGCATACAGGCGGTCGACCCGCTGCATGCGCGTCTTGCTGATCATGTCGCGCAGGTCCGCGACATTGGTCGACATCCGCTCGAAGCTGCTCTCCACATCCGGCGCGACGCCATGGTCGCGCATCCGGCGCGCCAGATCGTTGCGGGCGAGCACCATGTCGGAGATGCCGTTCATCAGCTGATCGATGAGAGCCAGCGGCAGTCGAATCGTGCGCGGCGCTTTGTCGCGCGGTGGGGCGGTTGGTTGCTGCTGGCTGGGCGTCGGGGGAGCGGGTGTCTCTAGCGAGTCCGCGCGCTGCGCGGGCGGTTCGTGGGGCGGGGCCGGCATCGTTGCGGCACGCGCGGCGATCGGGTGAAAGAGCTCGAAGCCGCCGGATCGGAGTGACAGGGCATCCAGCAGCCCGTCATCATCGGCTTCATCCGGGACGGGCTCGCCGCCCAGACCACGCGCCAGCGCGCCGATTCGGTCCATAACCGCCAGCACAGCCGTGACGGTGGCGGGATCGGCCAGCCGTTCGCCGCGCCGGATGGCTGCCAGCACGTCCTCGGCGCCATGCGCCAGCCGCTCGAAACGGGGCAGGTTCAGGAAGCCGCAGCTTCCCTTGACGGTGTGGAAAAACCGGAAAAACGCGTCGAGGCGAGACTTGTCGGTCGGGTCCGCTTCCCACGCGACGACTTCGCCGGAGAGGACCTCCAGCGTTTCAAGAGTTTCCGCAATGAACTCCCCGATGATCTCGTCCATGCCGCCGCCTGTGGTTAACGCGGCGACACCTTTGGGGCCAAGTCGTGAAAGCCCGGTTAAGACCTGCCGGTCGGGCTCTCACACAGGCGGGATCAAGCCGGCAGGCGCGCGCCGAACAGCAGGTGGGGCTCATCAGCGCCCGAGATCATCAGCTCGCCGCCCGCTTCGGTCGCCACCGTGCGGATCATCACGGCTGCGGCCGTGCGGGTGGTCAGATCGCCATGCCCTTCCAGCCCGGCGCGAATGGCGGGGTCGAAGGTGATGCGCGTGCCTTCGCCGCGCACCGCGATCTCGGTCGATCCGCCCTGCTGTTCCGCGCCGATGGCGATCACGCCGCCGCGCGGCAGGGCTTCGCCGGTCAACAGCACCAGATTGAGCAAAAGCTTGGCGGCCGGCTTGGAAAGGCTGTCCCCGGCGATCATCCAGTCGAGCGAGATCTTGCCGCCGGGCGGAAACATGCCTTCCACGGCAGAACGGATCTCGTGCACGGGAATGGCCTCGCCATATCCGCCCCCGGCACCGAAGGCCAAGCGGAAGAATTTGAGCTTGCCCGCCGTCGTCCGGGCGCTGTCCGCCAGCAGCGTGAGGCATTGCTCGCGCATCCGCGGGTCGGTCTCATCGGCAAGCAGCTCGATGCCGTTGTTCAGCGCGCCGACGGGGCTGAGCAGATCATGGCACAGGCGAGAGCAGAGCAGGCTGGCGAAATCGATGGAGTCGGACGCGGTGGATTTGACCAAGACGGGGATATCCTCTCTTCAGGCGATGGCCGTGCCCTCATGGCGCTGCGGGCGCGCGGGTGCAAGCCGCCCATGCGGCGAACCGACCAGTTCGACGGGATCGAAAACGCCATGGATGCGGCCTGACGCAACAACTTGCCAGGCCAGAAGGTCGCCGCGCGCGTCGACGAGCAGCCAGATCTCGCCCGCCGCCCCCGCCATGGCCGCATCGATCGCCGAGGGGACGGCCTCGCCATGGGGATGCGAATGATAATGGCCGACAATGGCCGGCCCGCCCTGGCGCGCCTCGCGATGCGCGGCGATGAGTACGGCCGGATCGACCTCGAAGCGGTGCTCGGGCTGCTCCGCGACATTGGCGGCGGCGCGAAGTTCGGTGATGGCGATGGTAGTCGTTCCGCCTTCCGCGCTGGCGAGGCGCCGCCCCAGCAGCAGGCCGCAGCATTCCAGCGGGGCGGCGGCCTTCGCCTGCGCGCGGATCGCATCGCGCAGCGGTCTTGATATGTGCACGGCCATCCCCAGATATTAGGCCGTGGAAACGGGGGTTACCAGCATTACGGCGCTGATCACGCAGGCCGAGCACGGCATGAGACTGGATCGCGCGCTTGCGAGCGTGCTGCCAGCCCTGTCGCGCGAGCGCGTGAAGGCGTTGATCCTGGCAGGTCAGGTGACCGGGCCGGACGGCCGCCCGGCGGCTGATCCAGCCTACAAGGTGAAGGCCGACATGGCCTTTGCCGTAGAGATTCCGGAGGCGACGCCCGCCGAGGCGCAGCCGCAGGCGATCGATCTGGTGATCGCCCATGAGGATGCGCATCTGATCGTGGTGGACAAGCCGGCGGGCATGGTCGTGCATCCCGCCGCCGGCAACCCGGATGGCACGCTGGTCAATGCCTTGCTCCACCATTGCGCCGGGCAGCTTTCCGGCATTGGCGGGGTAGCGCGGCCCGGCATCGTCCACCGCATCGACAAGGATACCTCCGGTCTGCTCGTCGTCGCCAAGACCGATCAGGCACATGAGGGATTGGCCCGCCAGTTCAAGGATCACAGCATCGACCGGCGCTATCTCGCCATTGTGCAGGGGCGGCCCGCGCCGCCCTCTGGCACGGTCAATCAATGGATCGGCCGCTCGGATGCGGATCGCAAGAAGATGGCAGTGCAGCGCGAGGGGCGCGGCAAGCACGCCATCACTCATTATCGCACGCTCGAGCGACTGGATCGGGCGGCGCTGATCGAGTGCCGGCTGGAGACGGGACGGACCCATCAGGTGCGCGTGCATATGGCCCATCTCGGCCACCCGCTGCTGGGCGATCCGGTCTATGCCCGCGGCGGCATCCACAAGGCGATGCTGGCTGACCTTGGCTTTCGTCGTCAGGCGCTTCATGCGGCCCGGCTGGGCTTCATCCACCCGGTCACAAGCCAGCCTCTCAGCTTTGAAAGCCCGATTACGGATGACATGCAGCAACTGTTCAGCCATCTTTGCGTATAAGGATGAGCGCGATGCCCCTTCTTGTTTGCGCGCTCCAGAAGGATGAAGTTTCGTGAGTAACGGCAGTAATCTCCCTGCAACGATCCCTGCGCTTGGCGGCGATGCAAGCTTGAACCGCTATCTGTCGGAGATTCGCAAGTTCCCGCTCCTCAAGCCCGAGGAGGAGTATATGCTCGCCAAGCGCTATCAGGAGCATGGCGATCCGGAAGCGGCGGCGCGGCTGGTGACGAGCCATCTGCGACTCGTGGCGAAGATCGCCATGGGCTATCGCGGCTATGGTCTGCCCGTCTCCGAGCTGATCTCAGAGGGCAATATCGGCCTGATGCAGGGCGTGAAGAAGTTCGAGCCGGACCGGGGCTTCCGCCTCGCGACCTATGCGATGTGGTGGATTCGCGCGTCGATCCAGGAATTCATCCTGCGCTCGTGGAGCCTCGTGAAGATCGGCACCACGGCGGCGCAGAAGAAGCTGTTCTTCAACCTGCGGCGGATGAAGAACCAGATCGAAGCCTTCGAGGATGGCGATCTGCGCCCCGAGGATGTGACGAAGATCGCGACCGATCTCGGCGTCTCGGAAGATGACGTCATTTCCATGAACCGCCGCATGGCCATGGGCGGCGACACATCCCTCAACGTCTCGATGAACGATGACGGCGAAGGGCAGTGGCAGGACTGGCTGGCGGACGAGGGGCCGTTGCAGGATGAGCGGATTGCCGACGCGCAGGAAAGCGACGTGCGGCACGACATGCTGCTCGATGCAATGGACGACCTCAATGACCGCGAACGGCATATCTTGCAGGAGCGGCGCCTCGCGGAGGAGCCCAAGACGCTCGAGGAGCTGAGCCAGGTCTATGGCGTCAGCCGCGAGCGCGTGCGCCAGATCGAAGTTCGGGCGTTCGAGAAACTGCAGCGCGCCATGTTGCGGATCGCCGGTGAAAAGCGCCTGATGACGGTAGCCGGCTGACGAGTTTGCGGATTGCGCTCGTCGCCTAGGCGAAGGGGCAGTCGTAACGAATAGGGGACGCGATGCAGCGCAAGCGTGCCTCTGGCTCGTGGATGGGATTGGCAGGCCGTAGCCCGCGGCAGCAGGTCTGGCGTGTTCTGGCGATCCTCTTCGTCCTGTTCGTCCTGCCGGTGCTCATCGGCGCGGTGCTGTTCACCAGCGGGGCGCCCCTTGCCGACGCCCGCCCCACGCCAACGCCTCTGCAGGTCGGTGCCGGTCGGGCCGCAATCGAGCAGTTGCAGGCCAGCAGGCAGCGGCCCGGCGGTGTCAGCATGCTCACGCTCGCGCCCACCCATCTCGATGGCTTGAGCGCGCTCGCAACTCATGGTTTCCGCCCTGACCGGCTCGATCTCTATCTCCACGATGAGCGGCTTCATATCGCCGCGAGCCATGCCCTGCCGCTCGGGCGCTGGCTGAATGTCGGTCTGGTCGTAAGCGGCCCAAGTAACGGATTTCCCGAAGTAGAGGCGCGCATCGGCGCGGTCTCGTTGCCGGCATATCCGACCCGGCTGCTGCTGGAGGGGTTGCGTCAGCTGCTGCGTCTGCGCGGCGCCGTGATCCCGCCGCTCGACACGGTCGTGCAGCGCTTCTCCATCCGCAATGGCGCGGTGATGGCGGCGGTGCAGTTGCCGCCCAAGACCGGCCTGCTCGATCAGTTTACTGGCGGTGACGCGGTCGACGGCGCGCAGGTGCTCGATCGCTATTGCGCGCTGGTCGCGCTGCAGGCGCGCGATCCGCAAAGCGACTTTGCCATACAGGTCCGCCGTGCGTTCCCGCCGAGCCAAACCGCAACGTCGGAAACGAATCGGGCGGGCTTTGTCGCGCTTGCGATGCTAGTGGTCGATCCGCGCGCCGGGCAACTGGCCGGGCTGGCGCTGAGCGCCACGCGCCGCTGTCCGCCGCCTGCGACAGCAATCACGCTCCATGGCCGGGACGACCTCCCCAAGCATTGGGCGCTGTCCGCCGCGCTGGCTGCGCAGACCGGTGTGCAGTTCTCATCCGCAATGGGCGAATGGAAGGAACTGGCGGACAGCCTGTCTGCCGCGTCGGCGTTCCAGACCGGCACCGCCTCTGGCTTCTCCTTCGTCGATCTGGCGGCGGACCGCTCCGGCTCCCAGATCGCGCAGGCCGCTGGCGATCCGCGCCGGGCGCAGGACGTGGCGCGACGCCTGGCGACCGCGACGCAGGAACGCCTGCTGCCGCCTGCTCTGCTTCAGAACGACGAGGGGCTGAGCGATGCCGCCTTCGCCGCGCGCTACGGCAGCGTCGAAGACCCGCGCTACGCAAGGCTCGTTGCCGAGGTCGACCGGACAGTGGTGCGGGATGGATTGCTGGCACAACCTGACTGAGCAAGCCCCGGCGCGGCCTCGCAGCGAACGCCCATTTGCCTGTTGCGCAAAAGCGGCTAGGGCGTGGACCATGCTCAATACAGTTCTCGTGATGATCGGCGGCGCCATCGGCGCGGCCCTGCGCTACCAGTTGGGACGCGCGAGCCTGCGCATCATGGGGCCGGGCTACCCCTGGGGTACGCTCGCCGCCAACGTGCTGGGCGGGCTGGCCATGGGCCTTGTCGCGGGCTGGCTGGCCGCGCGCTATCAGGGCCAGCAGGGCGAGCAGATCCGGCTCCTGGTCGCCGTGGGCGTACTCGGCGGCTTCACCACCTTTTCCGCCTTCAGCCTGGAGACGATGCTGATGATCGAGCGCGGCGAAGCGCTGAATGCGCTCAGTTATGTGCTGCTCTCCGTCGCCGCCTCCATCGGCGCGCTTGCGCTGGGGCTCACCCTCATGCGGAGTGCCACGGCATGAGCAAGACCGATCTCGCTGGCGTCCGCCAGTTCACCGTGCGCGCCGAGGACGATGGCATCCGCCTCGACCGCTGGTTCAAGCGCCACATGCCGGAAGTGAGCTTCGCCATCGTCTCGCGCTGGGCGCGGACGGGGCAATTGCGGGTCGATGGTGCTCGCGCGACACCGGGCGACCGCATTGCCGAGGGGCAGACCTTGCGCGTGCCCCCGCTCGATGTCGCTGCGGCAAAGGAAGCCGGCAAGGCACCACGCCCGCGACCCATCCTGACCGAGGATCAGATCAACTTTGCCGAGGGTTTGGTCATCCACCGCGACGCGCAGGCCATCGTCATCAACAAACCGCCGGGCCTTGCCACGCAGGGCGGCACCAAAACGCACGAGCATGTCGACGGACTGCTCGATGCTTTGATGTTCGAGCGCGACGACCGGCCGCGCCTCGTCCACCGGCTGGACAAGGACACCAGCGGTGCGCTGCTGCTCGCTCGCACCTCGCGCAGCGCGGCGCATTTCGCCAAGAGCTTCTCGTCCCGCACGGCGCGCAAGGTCTATTGGGCCATCGTGATGGGCGTGCCTTCCGTCTCGGACGGCTTCATCGACCTGCCGCTCGCCAAGCAGCCGGGCACCGGTGGCGAGAAGATGCATGTCGATGAGAAGGATGGAATGCCCGCGCGCACGCGCTACCGGGTCATCGAGCGCGCCGGCAACCGCGCCGCCTGGGTGGAGCTGCAGCCGCACACCGGCCGCACCCATCAGCTGCGCGTCCATATGGCCGAAATCGGCCACCCGATCGTGGGCGACGGCAAATATGGCGGCAAGGAGGCGTTCCTCAGCGGATCGATCAGCCGCAAGATGCACCTGCACGCCCGGCGCATCCGCATCGACCATCCCGATGGCTCCCCGCTCGATGTGAAGGCCGAGCCGCCCTTCCATTTCGCCGAAACGCTGGCGAGCCTGGGCTTCGACGTGAATGAGGGCGATCTGCCGCTGGAGATCGACATCCAGCCGACCGCCTCCGACCGCAAGGCCGCCGACAAGCGTGCGTCCACCGCCCACGCCAAGGACATGCGCAAGGCTCGCCGTGGGGAACGCCGCTCCCGCAGCGCCCCGGACAAGCCCGAGCGCTTCAAGGGCCCGCCGAAGCCGCGCGGCAAGGGGGCCAAGCCGGCCGGGCCAGCCGCGCGCCCGGGTGCCAAGCGGCCCACCGGCGGCGCACGGCCGCGAAAGCCGGAGCGGGATTAAAGACAAAAGGCGCCGCGGAATGACACCGCCTGCTCCCCTCCTCTTCAGAGGAGGGGCCTGCGTATCCTTTTGAAGCGAGGTGTTCTCGTTCGATTTTGCGCTGCAGGCAGGGCCAATGCGCACGTCCGACAGCATCACCCCGCTTGATTTCGCAGGCGCACAATGACAAGGGCCTCTGCCATTGGAAAGGCGCAGGCCTTCCATTATATTCTTCATTCGACCGATCGAAAGGTCCGCCATGCGCACTCGCCTTTATCCGCTCAGCGAGCTGGAAGACATTCCCGGCACGACCGTGTTCAACGCCCGTCGCTCGCGCGAGGCTTATCACCTGCACAAATTCTGCATGTCGCTGATGGACGCGGGCAACCGCGCCGAGTTCAAGGACCATGAGCGCGCCTATCTCGACAAGTTCAAGATGAGCGAAGAGCAGAAGCGCGCCGTGCAGGATCGCGATTTCAGCAAGCTCATCGATCTGGGCGGTAACATCTACTTCCTCGTCAAGCTCTCCAATACCGACGGCTGGAGCACGCAGCGCGCGGTGAGCTCGATGACCAACATGACGCCCGACGAATATGCCGCGATGATGCGGTCCGGCGGTCGCTCGCCGACTGGCCAGCGCTCCAAGCGGGAGGGCAACTGACATGGCACGGATCACTGCCGGCATTGCCACCAGCCACGTCCCCGCCATCGGCGCCGCCTTCGACACGGGGCGCTCGACGGACGATTACTGGAAGCCGATCTTCGATGGCTATGAGTGGGTGAAGACCTTCGAGCAGGAGGAAAAGCCCGACGTCGTCATCCTGTGCTACAACGATCATGCCTCCGCGATGATGCTGGACGTGGTGCCGACCTTCGCGCTCGGCATGGCCGAGGAATTCGAGCCGGCCGACGAAGGCTGGGGCAAGCGCGAGGTTCCGGTTGTCGAGGGACATATCGAGCTGGCCGCGCACATGGCCGAACAACTCGTCATCGACGAGTTCGACATGACCCTGATGAACAATATGGATGTCGACCATGGCTGCACGGTTCCGCTCAGCCTGATGTTCGGCAAGGTCGACAAATGGCCGTGCAAGGTCATTCCGCTTGCGGTGAACGTGACGCAGTTCCCCACGCCCTCGGGCGCGCGCTGCTGGGCGCTGGGCGAGGCGATCCGCTATGCGGTGGAGACCTATCCCGAAGATCTCAACGTGCAGATCTGGGGCACTGGCGGCATGAGCCATCAGTTGCAGGGGCCGCGCGCCGGGCTGATCAATCCCGAGTTCGACAATGCCTTTCTGGACAAGCTCGTCGGCGAGACCGATGAGCTGCGTGCCATCACGCGGCTGGAATATCTGCGCGAGGCGGGCACTGAGGGCATTGAGCTCATCATGTGGCTCATCATGCGCGCCGCGCTCGGCACCGAGGTGGAGGCGTTGCATCGTTTCTATCATGTTCCGGCCTCCAACACCGCCGTCGGCCACATCGTGCTGCGGCCCAAGGAGATCGCGGAAGCGCCTGCGAAGGCGCGCGCCTGAGCGGCTTTGCCTTCTTCACAGCATCCATGAAAGCCCGGCCTTTGCGCCGGGCTTTTTCATTTGTCGGCCCATCGCGTCAGTCTATCACATAAAGCTTCCTATATATAAAGAATCCTTTATATGAGGATTCGTACGGCGTGTGTTGCGCCGGTTGGAGCTGGAGACTGCCATGACGTCCAAACCCCCTTTCCGCGCCGACCATGTCGGCAGCTTCCTGCGCCCGCAGGCGCTTATCGAGGCCCGACACGATCATGCCGCCGGCAAGATCGACGCTGCCGCTCTGCGCGCGATCGAGGACAAGGCCATTGCCGATGTCGTGGCGTTCCAGGAGAGCGTCGGCGTCAAGGCGGTGACGGACGGCGAGTTCCGCCGCAAATTCTTCCACACCGACTTCCTGCTGCAGCTCGACGGCATCGAGGAGCACGGCGGCATGGAAGTGCAGTTCCAGAATGCGATCGGCAAGGACGTGCATTTCGCGCCGCCCAAAATGGTGGTGACCGGCAAGATCGCCCACGCCAAGCCGATCCAGCGCGCGGATTATGAATATCTCGCCAGCGTGGTGAGCGAGACGCCCAAGGTGACCATTCCCTCGCCGACCATGCTGCATTTCCGCGCCGGGCGCGAAGGCATCAGCGAGGCGGTCTATCCCGACATGGCCGATTTCTTCGCGGACGTGGCCTCGGCCTATCAGGAGGAAGTCGCCGATCTCGCCGAGGCCGGCTGCCGCTATCTGCAGCTCGACGATACCAATCTCGCCTATCTGTGCGACGACAAGCAGCGCGAAAATGCCCGCAAGCGCGGCCTCGATCCCGATGATCTGCCGCGCCATTATGCCAAGATGATCAACGATGCGCTGGCCACCGCGCCGGATGACATGTTCACGGCGATGCACCTGTGCCGGGGCAACTTCCGCTCCAGCTGGGCCGCCGAGGGTGGCTATGAGCCGGTCGCCGAGATCATGTTCAACGAGGTCGATATCGACTCCTTCCTCCTCGAATATGACGATGCGCGCTCGGGCGACTTCGCGCCGCTGCGCTTCCTGCCCAAGGGTAAGATCGTCGTGCTCGGCCTGATCACCACCAAGCTGGGTGAACTGGAGACCAAGGACGAGGTGAAGCGCCGGATTGACGACGCGACGAAATATGCCTCGCTCGACCAGCTTGCCCTGTCGCCGCAATGCGGCTTCGCCTCGACCGTCCACGGCAATGACATCGCCTTCGACCAGCAGAAGGCGAAGATGGAGCTGGTCGCCGAGGTGGCCCAGGAGGTCTGGGGTTGACGAGGACTAGACGCGCTCCTTCCCACCGCGCCGCGCGGGGGGAGGGAGCGTTGCTCTTAAAGCGCCCGATCTGGCGGTAGCACCGCCGGGCCAGGCTCGCGCAGATGCGGGTCCGGGTTCATGTGCAGGCGCGGTCCTTCGTCATCCCAGATGAAGCGCAGGTTGCGCACGCGGATCAGATAACTGAGGCCAATCGCTGCGGAGAGAAAGCCGGCCGCGCCGCCAACGCCCATCGCCGCCCGCGCGCCATAGGTGTCGGCGACCCAGCCGATCAGCGGCGCACCGAGCGGCAGGCCGCCCAAGGTGATCGCGACATAGATGGCCATTACCCGCCCGCGCATCGCCCGGTCCGTCGCTAACTGGACGAAGCCGTTGGATGAGGTGAGCGAGGTCTGAGCCGCGAGGCCCACGCCGATCAGCACCAGTCCGAAGAGGATATAGCTCGGCGAGAGCGCGGCGGCGGTCATGAAACAGCCAAACAGGAAGGTGCCGATAACGGCATGATGCATCCGCGGCCGGTCGCGCCGGGCGGTCAGTAAGGCGCCGGTGACCGAGCCGATCGCCATGATGGAGGTCAGCAGGCCATATTCGCTGGCGCCCTGCTGATAGACGGTCGCCGCCATCACGCTGATGAAAATCCCGAAGTTCATGCCCAGCGTGCCGAAGAAGAACAGCATCAGGAACACGGTGCGAATGTCCGGTCGCCCGGCCACATAGCGAAAGCCGTCGAGCAGCCGGCTCACCCCGCGCGGCTGCGCCGCCGCATGGGCATGCCGTGTCACCCGCACGTTGAGCAGGCCGGTGGTGACGATCAGGTAGGACAGGCCATTGATCACGAACACCCAGCCCGTGCCGACCAGCGCGATGCACAGGCCCGCCAGTGCCGGGCCGATCATGCGGGCGGTCTGGAAGGCCGTGCTGTTCATGGCTACGGCGTTGCCGATGATCTCGTCCCCCACCAGATCGGAGACGAAGCTGTGCCGCGCGGGCGCCTCGAATGCCATGCAGCAACCGAGCGCAAAGCCGAAGATGTAGACGTGCCAGAGCTCCGCCAGCCCGGAAATGATCAGGGCGCCAAGGCTGAGCGCCAACAGGGTCTGGAAGCACTGGATCGTGATGAGCAGCTTGCGCCGGTCGACATGGTCGGCGACCGATCCGGTCACCGCCACAAGCAGCACCTGCGGCAGGAACTGCAGCGCGGTGAGAATGCCGACCGCGCCGGCGCTATGATCGGTTAGTTCGGTGAGCACCAACCATGTCTGGGCCGTGCCCTGCATCCAGGTGCCGATGTTGGAAAAGAGATTGGTGCTGACCCACAGCCGGAAGTTGCGGTTGGAGAGGGAGCGAAACATGCCATTGCCGCCTGACCTCATGCCGCCTCCTCTATCCTGTTCCGGCACAACGCCCGACGCGGCGTCTGGTCGCATGTCCATGCGGGTGAGCGACGCTGCTTGCCCGCGCAGTGGCAGGCCAGATCGCGCTAGTCCCCTTGTGCGGTCCGGGTCAACCGCACAACCGCCTTTAGGGCGCCTGCCGGCCCTTGAACCCCTGCGCGACGACGAACCACTCCACCGATCCCTTCCGGCTGGACGGCGGCTTGGCGTGCTTGACGGTGCGAAAGGCCGCCTTGAGCTGGCGCAGCAGGCCATCATCGGTCCCGCCGGCAAAAACCTTTGCGACGAAGGCGCCGCCGGGCCGCAGGGTCTGCATCGCGAAGTCCGCGGCGGCCTCGACCAGGCCCATGGTGCGCAGATGGTCCGTCTGCTGGTGGCCGACCGTGTTGGCCGCCATGTCCGACAGGACCAGATCCGGCGCGGCGCCCAGCTCCGCGATCAGTTGATCGGGCGCTTCGTCTGCCATGAAGTCCATCTGGAGCAGCGTCACATCGGGCAGCGGCTCGACGGGCAAGAGGTCGATGCCCACGACCTTCGCTTTGGGCAGTAGCTTCCGCACCACCTGCGTCCAGCCGCCGGGCGCTGCGCCCAGATCGACGACATGGCGGACATCCTTGAGCAGGCCGAACTTCTCGTCCAGCTCCAGCAACTTGTAGGCGGCGCGGCTGCGATAGCCCTCCGCCTTGGCCCGCTTCACATAGGGGTCGTTCAACTGGCGCTGCAGCCAGCGCGTCGATTGGGCCGTGCGCCCGCGTGCCGTGCGCACGCGCGTGCCGACAGATTTGTCACCTCTGGCCATTATCCCAGGTCCCGGCTTGAGGCGCTGTCCGTCAGCGCACGGAGAATCCCTTCGCGAATACCGCGATCGGCGACGCCCAGCCGGTCTGCCGGCCAGATGTCGAGAATGCTTTCCAAGATGGCGCAGCCCGCCACCACCAGATCGGCGCGCTCGTCGCCGATGCAGGGCTGGGCGATGCGCTCCGCTATGCTCATGGTGGAGAGGCGGCCGGCGATTTCCCGCATGGCATCGGCCGGCACGGTCAGCCCGTCGATCGCCTTGCGATCATAGCGGGGCAGGCCCAGATGGACGCTGGCGAGCGTGGTGACAGTGCCGGACGTGCCGAGCAGGCGCACCGGCCCGGTCTTGGGCAGTCGCTCGGCAAAGGCGGCAAAAGCTTCGCGCATCCGCCGGAGCATTTCGGCATAGGCCGCAGCGCGCTCGCTGGCGGTGTCGCCATAGCCCGCCACGGCTTCCGCCAGCGACACGACGCCGTGCGGCGCGCTGTGCCAGTCGACGATGCGCAACTGGTCGCCATCGCCATCGAGCAGCACCAGCTCGGTCGAGCCCCCGCCGATGTCGAAGATGAGCGCCGGGCCTTCGCCACGTTCCAGCAGCGCCTTACAGCCGAGGACCGCAAGCCGCGCTTCCTCGCGGGGCGAAATGATGTCGAGCATGATGCCGGTTTCGCGCTGCACCCGGTCGACAAAGGCGCGCCCGTTTTCTGCCTGCCGGCAGGCTTCGGTCGCAACAGAGCGCGCCAGGACCACGCGGCGGCGGCGCAGCTTCTCGGCGCAGACGGAGAGGGCGGACAAGGTGCGGTCGATCGCGGCGTCCGACAGGCGCCCGGTGGCGGAAAGGCCTTCGCCAAGGCGCACGATACGGGAAAAGGCGTCCACGATCACGAAGCGGTCGCCATCCGGCCGCGCAATGAGCAGGCGGCAATTGTTGGTGCCGAGGTCGAGCGCAGCGAGATTGCCGCGCGGCAGCGGACGATTGAAGGATCGCGCCTTCTGTTTCGCGCTCCCGGCGGACACTAGTGTGCCGGGCTCCTGCCCCATGCGCGGCGCGGGCGTCGCCTTATGCGCCATGACTTCTTGACCTTCTCTTCCGGCGGGACTTCCGCCGGGACTTGCTACCACGCTAGACGTGCGTGGCGGGCGACGCAAGGTGGCTGCCATGCTCTGAACGATGAGGGTGGAAAATCGCCTTGACCGCAGGCAGTCCGCGCCCTATCTGCGCCCGCTCTTGCCCCGTCGTCTAAAGGTAAGACTACGGACTCTGACTCCGTCAATCGAGGTTCGAATCCTCGCGGGGCATCCAGCTTTTCAGATCATCGCGACCGCGTCCGCCCCTTTCGGGGTGGCGCGGCCGGTCGCCGGTTTCGCGGCCGGATCAGCGCGGGCCGCGGGTTCCGCGCGGGTCGCGCCAGCGGAAGGCCGAATCGGCAATGGGCGCGCCATATTTCAGGTTGCTCAGGCGGATGTTGGTGCGGTTGCCCTGCGCATCCAGCGCCACCCAGCCATAGAGCGAGAGCCCGCCCGGCACGCCTACCTTGCGGGTGAAGATGAGCGTGATCACGCCATATTCGGGATGCTGGGGATCGCGCACTTCCACCGAGACGACGCGCGGATCGCCCGTGTCGACGATCTTGCCATAGCGGGTGATGTCGCGCTTGGGGTCGAGCAAGGCGCCCAGCGGCGAATTGCGGATCGGCCAGCGCTGCACCTGCGCGACCTGATAGTCGATCATGTAGAGCGAGCTGCCGTCGGCAACGATGAGCAGATCGCCGGCGCCATAATCGAAGCGGATCTTGCCCGGCTGCTTCCAAAGGAGCTTGCCGTTCTGCACCTGCCCGTTGCGGTCGGTTTGGGTGAAGTCGCCGCTCAGCGTGGTGATGCCGCGAACCGCCGTGCTGACGCTCGCCAGATCGCTCGACCGCGCGGCTTGCGCAGCAACCGGGCTCGCCGGCACCAAGGCCGGTGCCGCGAGCGCGCTGAGCATCAGAGAGAGCATGGCGGAACGCCGGGTGAATTTGGGAAGTCTGATCATCGCGCCCGGATAGGTCCCTGCCGTTGAATATCCACTGAATGCCGCGCGCCGCAGCGCGTTCCCGCGCCCGGGGGCGGGGCAACGGACCGCTCTTATTTGGGATTGCCCATTTCGTCGCGCAGCACTTCACGACGGCCGACATGGTTGGGCGCGCCGACCATGCCTTCATTTTCCATCCGCTCGATCAGGCGCGCCGCGCTGTTATAGCCGATGCGCATCTGGCGCTGGAGCCAGCTGGTCGAGGCCTTCTGGTTCTCGAAGACGAGCTGGCAGGCCTTGCGGAACAGCTTGGCATCGGCGCTGTCATCGCCGAGATCGACGCCATCGAGCGCGAAGCTGCCATCTTCTGGCTCCTCGGTGACGGCGGAGATGTAATCCGGCTGGCCCTTGGAGCGCCAATGGTCGGCGACGCCGCGCACCTCGTCATCGCTCACGAACGGCCCGTGGACGCGCATCAGGCCCTTGCCGCTCGCCATGTAGAGCATGTCGCCCTTGCCCAGCAGCTGCTCGGCGCCCTGCTCGCCCAGGATGGTGCGGCTGTCGATCTTCGAGGTGACGAAGAAGCTGATGCGGGTCGGCAGGTTCGCCTTGATGACGCCAGTGATGACGTCGACCGAGGGGCGCTGGGTCGCGAGGATGAGGTGGATGCCGGCGGCGCGCGCCTTCTGCGCGAGGCGCTGGATCAGGAATTCGACTTCCTTGCCGGCCGTCATCATCAGGTCGGCCAGCTCGTCGACCACCACCACGATCTGCGGCAGGGGCTGATAATCCAGCTCCTCCTCCTCGTAGATCGGCTGGCGGGTCTGTTCATCGAAACCGATCTGCACGCGGCGGCCCAGCGACTTGCCCTTGGCACGGGCGCCGCGGACTTTCTCATTATAGCCGGCGAGGTTGCGCACGCCGATGGAGGCCATCATGCGATAGCGATCCTCCATCTGCTCGACCGCCCATTTGAGCGCGCGGATGGCCTTGGCCGGCTCGGTGACGACCGGGGAGAGCAGATGCGGAATGTTGTCGTAGATGCTCAGTTCCAGCATCTTCGGGTCGATCATGATCAGGCGCAGATCGTCCGGCGTCATCCGGTAGAGCAGCGAGAGCAGCATGGTGTTGAGGCCGACCGACTTGCCCGAGCCGGTCGTACCCGCGACGAGCAGATGCGGCATGCCGGCGAGGTCGGCGATCACCGGCTCACCGAAGATGTTCTTGCCGAGGATGATGGGCAGGCCGCCCTTCTGCTCGGCGAACTGCTGGCTGGTGATGAGCTGGTGCAGCACCACGGATTCGCGGTCCGCATTGGGCAGCTCGATGCCGATCACCGTCCGCCCCGGAATGGTGGCGACGCGCGCCGAGAGCGCGGACATGTTGCGGGCGATGTCGTCGGCGAGCTGGATGACGCGGCTGGCCTTGATGCCGGGGGCTGGCTCAAGCTCATACATGGTGACGACGGGGCCGGGGCGCACCTCGGTGATCGCGCCCTTGACGTGGAAGTCATCGAGCACGCTTTCCAGCAGCCGCGCATTGCGCTCGAGGCCGGGCCGGTCGATCTTGCTGACCGCGCTGGCGGGCGCGGGCGACAGCAGGTCAGGGGATGGCAGCGCGCCATTGCCGAACAGGTCTTCCTGTCCCGAGACGGGGCCGAACGCCTTGGGAATGGCGGCGCTGCTCGGCGACTGGATGGTGATCGGCTGGCGGGGTGTGGTGTCCACCGGGCGGCGTGGTTCCGCCTCGCGCTCGGGATGCGGGTCGCGTTCGGGCTCGGCGACATCCAGGCTGCCAGCTTTCGCCGTGCGTAAGGAGCCAAGGCTGGAGAGCAGCGGCAGGGCAGGGCGGGCAAGATGCCAGAGCGGCTTTTCGAGCGCGAGGCTGCGGACCCACAGCCACAGCCCGCTGGCGATAAAGGCCGCAAGCAGCAGCCATTGCAGAATGAGGTCGGCGGTTTCGCCAAGGCGCGCCGTCAGGGCCGTGAGGCCGTGGGCGAACAGGAAGCCGATGACGCCGCCCCAGCGGGCCGGCAGCCCGACCAGCGGTTCGGGCTGGGCAATCCACAGGCCGGTGCCGATGAGCAGCAGGCCGCCGATGCATTTGGCGATCTGCCCCTGCCAGCCGCTCATGTCTGCATCGGCCCACAGGCGCCGCGCGAAGACGAGGATGAAGGGCAGCAGCAGCAAGGCGGGCAGGCCGGCGAAGGTGAAGAGAATGTCCGCCGCCCAGGCACCGGCGGCGCCCATCAGATTGCGGGTCTCCGGCCCGGCCGCGGTGTTCAGCGCCTGATCGCTCACCTTGTAGCTGAGCAGCGCGAGCAGGAGGAACAGCGCCAGCGCGTACAGCCCGACCGAGCCAGCAAAGGTGCCGATGCGGATCAGGCTCCGGCGCAGCATCGCCTGCCATTCGGGGGTCCGATTCATCGGTGCCCGACTTGCCATTGCCACTCACTCCTTCGTCCGGCGCGGCGGGGTCACGCATGCGCCGTGCCCGAAATGTTCCGCGCGGCGACAATCCTCTTTCACGGACTCGGCGTCAAGAGTCCCCGGTTTTTCGGCATGCAGGGCGCGCTACGGCAGGCGCCGGCGCTGCGAGCCTCACCGGCGAGGCGTTTCCCCGGTGCGAATGGCGTTCCCGATTTCCAGCGTGTCGATCCGCAGCCGGCTGATGCGGGCCTGTCCGATGCGCAGCCGCCCGATGGCGAGCGCGCCGATGGCAATCGCGCCCATGGCGAGGGCACCCAATGCGAAGGCGCCGACCGCAATTGCGCCGGTCGCGGAGGCCCCCGTCGCCGTCGCACCGGTCGCCACTGCACCCGTGGCGCTGGCGCCCGTGACGCGTGACGCAGCCTGTGTCTGCGGCGCGCGCAGACCACGGCTCGGCGCGGACGGAGCCATGTCGGGCCGGTTGGTCATTCGGCCGCTACGGCGCTGGCGTTGGCAGCATCGCTCATCTCGGCCTCCAGCTTTGCGGCTTCGATCTCGGCCGCCTTGGCTTCCACCAGCGCGACGATGTGGTCGATCATCTGGGCATCGTTGATGTGGTGATCGGTCACGCCGGAGAGATAGACCATATGCTTGCCATTGCCGCCGCCGGTGAGGCCGATGTCCGTCTCCCGCGCTTCGCCGGGGCCATTGACCACGCAGCCCAGCACGGAAAGCGAGATCGGCGTGTTGATGTGCTGCAGGCGGCTTTCCAGCGCCTCGACCGTGCGGATCACATCGAAGCCCTGCCTTGCGCAGCTTGGACAGGAGACGACGCGGACGCCGCGCGTGCGGATGCCGAGCGACTTGAGGATCTCATAGCCGACGCGCACTTCCTCTTCCGGCTCGGCGGAGAGCGAGACGCGGATTGTGTCCCCGATGCCCGCCCAGAGCAGGTTGCCGATGCCGATGGCGCTCTTCACCGTGCCGCCGATCAGCCCGCCGGCTTCGGTGATGCCAAGGTGCAGCGGGCAGTCCACCGCGTCGGCAAGCTGCATGTAGGCCGCGACAGCAAGGAACACGTCGCTCGCCTTCACCGCCACCTTATAGTCGTGGAAGTCCTGGTCCTGCAGCAGCTTGATATGGTCGAGCGCGCTTTCCACCAGCGCCTCGGGGCAGGGCTCGCCATATTTCTCCAGCAGGTCCTTTTCGAGGCTGCCGGCATTCACGCCGATGCGGATCGCACAGCCATTGGCCTTGGCGGCATCCACCACTTCCTTCACGCGGGCGGCAGAGCCGATATTGCCGGGGTTGATGCGCAGGCAGGCCGCGCCCGCATCGGCGGCTTCCAGCGCGCGTTTATAGTGGAAATGAATGTCCGCGATGATCGGCACCTTGGCCGCGCGGACGATCTGCTTCATTGCCGCCGTGCTCTCCACGTCCGGGCAGGAAACCCGGATGAGATCGACCCCGGCTTCCTCGCAGCGGCGAATCTGGTCGATCGTCGCCTTCGCGTCGGAGGTGGGCGTGTTGGTCATGGTCTGCACGGTCACGGGGGCGCCGCCGCCGACCGGCACGTTGCCGACCATGATCTGGCGGCATTCGCGCCGCGCAATGTCGCGCCACGGGCGCAGGCCGGGATTATGCTCTGACATGATTGTCCTTGGAGAAGGGGCGTGTCCGGGGGTCGGTCATCATCCCGGCGCTTATAGCCCCGCTCTAGGGCAGAGGCGAGGGGGGATTGCGCGGATGGACCCGTTGTCGGGAGCACGGGTCGCAGCCGTCGCAAGTCGCCATCAGGCGCGCGTGGCAAATCGTCCCGACAAGAGACAGGATGCGCCGAGCCGTTGGCACAGGCAGGAACCCGCGAACGCGCGGGACGTTTTCATCGCCGGAAGGATCGTGACATGGCGCATTCACCTGTGCAGGCTTTGAGCTCTGCCGTTCGTCACCCGGGCATTCACGTCAAACCATTCGATGGCACGGCCATTGGCGCGCGTTACGAGCCAGGCAAGCTCAATCATTGTCCCGATTGCGCCAGCACCCAATGGTATGTCGGACGGCTCAGCGCCCAGTGCGCCGTATGCGAAACGGCGCTGCCGCTCGCACAGGCCTGCTACCCGACCAGCCCACCAGTGTTCGTGACCCGCTTCGCCAAGCGAGCCAGCAAAGCCTAAGCTTAGCCGCCAAAGGGCGCCTCGGGCAGACCCGGCACATCGACGGGGAAGCTGAAAATCGCGCCCGCATGCGGCTCGCGCCCCAACGCCGCCTCGTCCAGCCCAGCCCGCGCCGTGGTGACATAAGCGGTGCGCCGATCCTCACCCCCAAATGCGATCATGGTCGGCCGGCTGACCGGCAGCGTGACCGTCTGGAGCAACTCGCCTTCGGGCGAGAGCCGCACCACCCGGCCACCCTCGAACAGGGCGCTCCAGTAACAACCCTCCGCATCGAACGATCCGCCATCGGGGCGCCCGGTTCCATGCTCGAACTGGTGGAGGATGCGGCGGTTGGAGAGCGTGCCACGCTGCACATCGGCATCATAGGCGCGCAGGGCGTGGCTGGGGGTGTCCGCGTGGCAGAAGGTCGTCCCCGACGCATTGAAGGCGGCGGCGTTGCAGGTGAGCATGCCGCCCTCGATCAGGTCGATCGTCCCGTCCGTGCCGACGCGATAGAGCGCGGCGTCATGCGCACTCTTGGCCATGTTGACGCTGCCCACCCAGAACCGCCCGGCCGAATCCGTCCGCCCATCATTGAAGCGCAGGTCCGGCTTGCCCGCGAGGATCTGATCGCCAAAGGGCTGCGGCTCGGAGCCCCAGTCGGCCAGAATGGCGAGGCCGTCCTTCATCGCCAGCAGCAAGCCACCGGCCGCGCGGAAGGCGAAGCAGCCGACCGGCTGGGCGAAGGCGCGCATCTCGTCCGCGCCCGTTTCGGGGTCGAAGCGGTGCAGTTCGTTGCGCAGGATGTCCACCCAATAGAGCTGGCGCTCGGCTGCGTGCCAGCGTGGCCCTTCGCCAAGCGCGGCGCGGGCATCGAGCGCGACCGATACGGCGGGCGAAGCTGCGGGGGCGGAGGGATGTGACGTCATGAACGATCTCCTGGGCCGGGATTCCCGGCGCTGACGGCGGAAAGGCCTATCAATCCTCGGCCGGGACGAGCCAGACGGTCAGCCCCGGCAGTTCGGGCGGGGCTTCTTCCGCGCTGAGCGGCAGGCGTTCCGCGTCGGCGCGGGCGCGGGCGAGAATGGCGGGCGGGGTGTCGGGGGCGAACAGGATGCGATCGGCCTGGCCCAGCGTGCGGGCTTCCCGAACCGTCAGGTCATCCGGGTCGTCCGAGCGCAAGGCGATGACATGCACGGCGCGGGAGGCAGGCGCGATGCGCGCTTCCAGCCACGGGTCCACCGCAGGCGTGCCGAAAGGGTCGAGCATGCCGCCCGGCGCCAGCGCCTCGCCAAGCGCGCGGCGGCGGTCGCGGGCATCGGGCCAGGCCTCCCGCATTGCGACCTTGGCGGCATTGAGCGCGCTGGCGAGGGCGCCGAGCCGGGCCGGGAGGATCGTCTCCAGCCGCTGACGCAAGGCTGCGGCCAGCCCTGAGGAGGCGCCGCCCGTGGAAACGGCGATCAATACCGGATCGCGGTCGACAATGGCGGGGGTCGTGAAATCGCACAGCGCCGGCCGGTCGACGACATTGACCAGCAGTCCGCGCGCCTTGAGCCGGTCTGCGGCGGCTTGGGCGGCTGTTTCATCCTCCAGCGCCACGAAGGCGATGCGGGCAGTGGCATTCTCGTCCGCAACCGGCACGCCGCCGGCCCGCTCGATCAGCCGGCGCTTGGCGTCCGCGGCCTCCCCAGTGCCAAGCAGGATGACCGGCTGGCCCGACAGGATGACGAAGAGCGGAAGGCTGTGCATGGCGCTCTCCTAGCCGGTCCTGGCCCGTCCGTCTGCCCCTTGCGGCCGATGCTCAGTCCTTAAGAAAATCCGGCAGGCGCTCGGCGGCGATGATCGCCTCGGGCATGATGCGGTCGGCAACGACGGCGAACTGGTCGCCATCCACCATCACTTCGGGCACCAGCGCGCGCGAATTGTAGGTGCTGGCCATCGTTGCGCCGTAGGCCCCGGCGGTGCGGAAGATGCCGAGATCGCCGGTCTTCACCACGTCGATATCGCGGGCCATGGCGAAGGTGTCGCCGCTCTCGCAGACCGGGCCAGCAATGTTGGCCACGATCCGCTCGCCGGTCGGCGCGACAGCCTCGAAATCGTGGAAGGCATCGTACATGGCCGGCCGGGCGAGGTCGTTCATGGCCGCATCGACGATCACATAGGGGCGGATGACGCCGGGCTTCACCCAGATGACGCGGGTGAGCAGCACGCCGGCATTGCCGACGATCACGCGGCCCGGCTCGAAATAGAGCGTGACGTCCCAGCCCTTGGTCGCCCGCTCCACCATTGCGCCATAATCGGCCGGCGTCGGCGGCACCTTCGTACGCTCATAGGGCACGCCCAGGCCGCCGCCCAGATCGATACGGTCGATGGTGTGGCCGGCCTCGCGGAGTTCGCCCATCAGCGCGCCGATCTTGCCATAGGCGGCTTCAAGGGGGGCGAGGTCGAACAACTGGCTGCCGATATGCGTGGCGATGCCGCGCAGGTTGAGGCCGGGCAGGGCGCAGAGCCGCTCGAAGATGCCGCCCGCCTGATCGATGGCGACGCCGAACTTGTTTTCCTTCATGCCGGTGGAAATCTTGGCGTGCGTGCCGGCATCGACATCCGGGTTGACGCGCAGCACGGCATCGGCGGTCTTACCCATCGCGGCGGCGATCTCGGCGAGGACGGCGCCCTCCTCCTCCAGCTCGATGTTGAACTGGCCGATCCCGGCTTCCAGCGCCGCGCTCAGCTCGGCGCGGGTCTTGCCGACGCCGGAGAAGACGATGTCCTTGGCCGGCATCCCGGCCGCCAGCGCGCGCTGCATCTCGCCGCCCGAGACGATATCCGCGCCATAACCCTCGCGCGCCAGTACGCGCAGCACGGAGAGATTGGGGTTGGCCTTGATGGCAAAGGCGATGTGCTTGCGGGGCAGGCCGGCCAGCGCCTTGCGGAACACGCGGGCATGGCGCTCCAGCGTGGTGCGCGAATAGATGTAGACCGGTGTCCCGACGGCCTCGGCAATCGCCGCCATCGGCACGTCTTCGGCGTGCAGCACGCCATCCTTGTAAGCGAAATGATCCATGATCTGCGCCCCTAGAGGCTGGTGCGGCGGATGGAAACCGGCTTTTGCGTCTGGCGGGAGGGGTTATTGCCCCTTCGGCCATGGGCATGTTCATTGCACATGCAGCCAAGGGCAGGCATTGTTCCGGCTCTGGGGGCAGGAGAGTCTTGCCATGCTGATCCGTCAATCTGCCGACCTGACCGAAAACGACGTCACCGATGAAGCGCTGTATCTGCGCCGGCGCGAGTTCATTGCCGGTGTGGCCGGCATCGGCGCCGCCGGACTGATCGCGCCGGCGGCGATGGCGGCGGATGCGCCCGCGACGGTAAAGTTCTCGCCCAACAAGATGAAGATCGACGAGACGCCGACGCCCTTTGCGGACGTCTCAACCTACAATAATTTCTACGAGTTCGGCACCGACAAGAGCGACCCGGCCGCCAATGCCAGCAGCCTGCGAATTGCGCCATGGACCGTCGCCGTGGATGGCCTGTGCCAGAAGCCGCGTAAGTTCGATATTTCGGACATCGTGCGCCGCTTTCCACTGGAAGAGCGCATCTACCGGATGCGCTGCGTCGAGGCCTGGTCGATGGTCATTCCATGGATCGGCTTTCCGCTCTCCGCGCTGCTGCGCGAGGTGGAGCCGCTCGGCAGCGCTAAATATGTGGCTTTCCAGACCCTCAATGATCCCAAGCAGATGCCCGGCCAGCGCCGGAACGTGATCGACTGGCCCTATCGTGAAGGCTTGCGGCTGGATGAGGCGATGAATCCTCTCACGCTGCTTTCGGTGGGCCTCTACGGCCGCCTGCTGCCCCGCCAGAACGGCGCGCCCATTCGCCTGGTCGTGCCGTGGAAATATGGCTTCAAGGGCATCAAGTCGATCGTGCGGATCACGCTAACCGACCGCCAGCCGCGCACGAGCTGGCAGATGCTCGCGCCCGACGAATATGGCTTTTACGGCAATGTGAACCCGGATGTGGATCATCCTCGCTGGTCGCAGGCGCGTGAGCGGCGCATCGGCGAGCTGCTGCGCCGCAAGACGCTGCCGTTCAATGGCTATGGCGATCAGGTTGCGAGTCTCTATCGCGGCATGAACCCCAAGAAGCTTTACTGACGGCATGACCAGGAAGACGCGCGATCGCCTGATCTCGGCGCTGGTCTGGCTGCTGTGCGTGGCGCCGCTGCTGCTGTTCGTCTGGCAGGGCCTGACCGGTGGACTCACGGCCAATCCCATCGAATATGTGTTGCGCGAGCTGGGTCTGTGGGGCCTGCGCTTCCTGTGCATCACGCTGGCGATCAGTCCACTGGCCAAGCTACTCAAAATGCCGGCGCTGTTGCGCTATCGCCGCCGCATTGGCCTGTGGGCCTTTGCCTATGTGGCGCTGCATCTGATCATGTATGTGGCGGTGGACCAGCAGTTCGGCTGGTCGTTCATCGTCGCGGATATCGTTAAGCGGCCCTACATCACCATCGGCATGGCGGCCTTCGTGCTGCTGGTCCCGCTGGCGATCACCTCCGCCAATCGCATCCGGCGCAAAATGCGCGTGCGCGCATGGCGGCGCTTGCACCAGCTTGTCTACCTCATCGCGATCATGGGCGTCGTGCACTATTTCCTGCTGGTGAAGGCCGATACACGCTCGCCGCTGATCTACGGGGGGATCGTGGCGGCGCTGCTCGGCTGGCGAGCGGTCATGCGGCTGCGCGCAGGGCGTGCGCGGCCGGCTTCCGCCGCATCCCAGCTGGACCAGCCTGCCCCGAGTCTTTAGCGTCAGGCCCGTCACGAGGGGGGTGGGCGCGACATGCCGTTTCGGTTCAGATCGTCCGATACATCCGTGGAGGAGGGTTTCCGCCGGATCGCCTGCGAGCGGCTGGATGAGGCGCTCGCTCTCCTTCGCGGCGCTGAGGAGCCGCCCGCGCGAATCGTTCATCAGCTGCGGCGGACCTGCAAGGCGATGCGCGGCCTGCTGCGGCTCGTCCGCCCCGCCTTTCCAGCCTATCAAGCCGAAAATGCCGCCTTCCGGGATATCGCAGCAATGCTTTCCGGCGCGCGGGACAGCGCGGTGCTGATCGAGACGCTGGATAGCCTGATCGATGCGGACGAGGCGCGCCAGGACTGGGCGATGCTGCGGTCACATTGGGCAGCGCCGGGGCATGGTGCTGCCGGGGCTATGGCCGAGCAGATCGAGTCATGTCGGGCGCCGTTGCTCGCCGCCCGCGTCCGCGCGCCGACATGGGCGCTCACCGCGCGGGGCGAGGACGCGATCTTGCCGGGCTTGCGCAAGACGTATCGGCAGGCCCGGCAAGCGATGCGCGCGCTCGAGGCCGTCAGCGGAACGCCCGCTGCTGCGCAAGCCAGTCATGCATGGCGCAAGCACGTCAAATATCACGGCCAGCATATCCGCCTTCTGAGCCGGTTGAACCCGGACCTCGCGAAGCGGCGCCTCGCCAGGACCGATCGTCTCGGCGACCTACTGGGCGACCGGCACGATCTCGACATGCTGATCGCGCGCCTGCGTCAGGATGGTGGATTGCTGTCCGACCCCGCTGCGGCGGCGCACCTCGCTGCTCTGGCGCACAAACGCGCCGAGGCTCTTGCCCGCAAGGCGACCCGGCTGGGCGAGGCGTTGTTCGCGGAGAAACCCTCAGACTTTGCCGCGCACTGGGCGATCCCGCCGCACCGGCGCTGAACCGCTCAGCTGTCGCCGCGGATGTCCGAGAGCTTGCGCTCCCATGCCAGCGCGTGATCGACAATGGTGTTGAGATCCGCATAAGCGGGTTGCCAGGGCAGGGTGGCCTTGATGCGGCTGTTGTCGGAGATGAGCGCCGGCGGATCGCCAGCGCGCCGGCCTTCGATGCGGCGCTCCACCTTGCGGTTCGTCACCCGGTCCACCGCGTCGAGTACGTCCAGCACCGAGAAGCCACGGCCATAGCCGCAGTTCATCGTCAGATTGCGCTCCGGCTCCGCCATCAGGGCTTCCAGCGCCAGCACATGCGCGGCAGCCAGATCGCTCACATGGATATAATCGCGCACGCCCGTGCCATCCGGCGTGTCGAAATCCGTGCCGAAGACCGCGACGCTCTCGCGCTTGCCCAGCGCCGCTTCCACCGCGACCTTGATGAGGTGCGTCGCCCCCGCCGTCGACTGGCCGGACCGCCCTTGCGGGTCCGCGCCGGCGACGTTGAAATAGCGCAGCGCGCAGAAATTGAGCGGATGGGCCGCGGCGACGTCCGCCAGCATGATCTCGGTCATCAGCTTAGACATGCCGTAAGGGTTGATCGGCTGCTTGGGGCTGTCTTCGCGCACCGGGCTTTCCTTCGGAATACCGTAGGTGGCGGCGGTGGAGGAAAAGATGAAGTGCGGCACGCCGGCCTGCACCGCGGCCTCGATGAGGGCGCGGCTGTTGGCGGTGTTGTTGCGATAATATTTGAGCGGATTCTCGACGGATTCGGGGACGATGATGGAGCCGGCGAAGTGCATGATGCCCTTGACGCCGTGCTGCCGCAGCACCCCTTCCATGAAAGCCGTGTCGCCAATGTCGCCTTCCACGAACGCGGCATTCTCATGCACGGCCCAGCGGAAGCCGGTGGTGAGATTGTCCACCACGACGACCGGCCATCCGCCATCAACCAGCGCCAGCACGGCATGGCTGCCGATATAGCCGGCGCCGCCGGTAACGAGGATGGTGGGCTTGTCGGTCATCGGGTTTCCTTGCTGCGTGGGGCTGCCTTGCCACGAGCCTGTTGCGCTTGGAAGTGCCCTCGGCGGTCGCGCGACTAGACGAACTGCGCGACGACCGGCAGGACGATCATCAAGGCCAGAACGATCAGCAGTGCCCGCAGCCAGTGCGGGCGGGTGCGATTCATCACCGCTCCGGCCGCTCGTTCAGCGCCGCGACGGCCTTGCGGACCTCCTGAGAGCGCCCGCGCGGCAGGATGACGATCTCGTCGCCCGACGCGATGACGATCAGGTCGTGCGCGCCGACCACAGTCACAGCCGGGCCATCGCTGCGGATCAGGCAGCCCTTGGCATCGATGGCATAGGCGGCGCCCTGCAGGGCATTGTCCGCCTCATCCTTGTCGGCGAGGTCATAGAGCGCATCCCAGCTCCCCACGTCCGACCAGCCCATGCTGACCGGGACGCAGGCGACCTTGTCCGCCCGTTCCATCACCGCATAATCGATCGAGTCGGACGGGCATTGCGCGAAGGCTGCGGCATCCGGCAGAATCGCGGCGCCCTGGCGGGTGGCTGCCGCCATCGCCGCGCGCGCAGCGGCCAGCATCGCGGGCTGGTGCGTCGCCAGTGCGGCCAGAAAGTCGCGGGCGCCAAACAGGAAGATGCCGGCGTTCCATACGTGCCCGCCCTGTGCGAGCATCTGTGCGGCGCGGGTTGCGTCAGGTTTTTCGACAAAGCGGCTGACGGTGTTGACGCCCGCAGCCAGTTCGTCCCCGAGCGCGATATAGCCAAAACCAGTTTCCGGTGCGGTCGGCTCGATACCGAAGGTCACGAGCCAGCCATCGGCGACCAGCGGCCGGGCGCGCTCGATGGCGGCATGGAAAGCCGGGACGTCAGCGATCACATGATCGCTCGGCATCACCAGCATAGCGCTGTCGCTCTCTTCCAGAGCCAACGCGGCCAGCGCGATGGCGGGCGCCGTGTTGCGGGCGCTCGGCTCGAGTATCAGCGTCAGCTCGGGCCCCGCCTGCTTGCGGATGATCTCGGCATGGGCCGCGTTCGCAACAACCAGGGGCGTCGCGCCGCCTTCGAGACCGGCTACCCGGCCCAGCGTCAGCTCGAACATGGTTTCCGGCGCCGTGAGAGCGATGAATTGCTTGGGATGCTCGCTGCGGCTGACCGGCCAGAGCCGCGTGCCCGATCCTCCCGAGAGGATGACCGGCGTGATGATCTGAGCGGGCAATGACGGTCTCCTGATAGTCCGTGCCAAATGGCGATTCTGGCCCTAGTGGCGCAGGGACGGCCTGACCGCAAGGCGGCCCGCGATGTAACCTGAGGTTACAGCAACGCTTTCTTGATGGAGCAGGCCGCCGGGCCGAGGATGACGACGAACAGCGTCGGCAGGATGAACAGGATCAGCGGGATGGTCATGATCGCCGGCAGGCGCGCCGCTTTTTCCTCGGCGCGCATCATGCGCTCATGACGGAATTCGGCGGAGAGGATGCGCAGCGCAGAGGCCAGCGGCGTGCCGTATTTCTCGGTCTGGATCATCGTGGTGACGACACCTTTGAGCGCCTCGACATCCACCCGCTCGGCCAGATTCTCGAAGGCCATGCGCCGCTCGGTGAGGAAGGAGAGCTCGATGGAGGTGAGTTGAAATTCCTCGCCCAGTTCGGGATAGGCCGAGCCCAGTTCGCGGGCGACGCGCGCGAAGGCGGCGTCTACGGTCAGGCCGGCCTCGGCGCAGATCACCAGCAGATCGAGCGCATCGGGAATACCCTTGCGGATCGCATCGGAGCGCTTGGTGACCTTGTTGCCGACATAGAGGTCCGGCGCCTTGTAGCTGAGCAGCAGGGCCCCGGCGAAGGCGCCGAACTTCTTGAGCGGCCCCCAGTGCGGCCAGAGGTCAAGACCGTAGATCAGCAGAGCCGCCGAGCCGCCCACGGCGATCGGCAGCACCAGCCGCGCGAAGATGACCGCGATAGCATATTCCTTGGAGCGGATGCCGGCTTGGGCGAGCTTCTTCTGCGCATCCCGCAACTGATCGTCCTGCAGCACCTTGAGCGAGGACAGGAAGCGCTGCATCCAGTCCGTCGTGTCGCTCTGGTGGACGATCTTGGTCCGCCGCTTGGACGGGGCAACGATGATGCCGGCCTTGAGCTGCTCGCGGCGATCGTTCAGCGCCCGCAGTCGCCGACCCATCGGGTTGCGCACGGTCGTAGCGGCGTAGAGCGCGACCAGCACGGCGAAGGTCGCCATGGCGGCAAGCAAGGTGCCGAGATCGGCTGCGGTGAGGCCAAAGAGCGTAGCGCCGGTGGATTGCATGATCGCGCGCTCCCCTCAGATCTCGAAGCTGATCATCTTGGCCATGATGAACACACCGATGCTCATCCACATCATCGCGCCGATGGCGATGACCTGCATCAGGCTGAGGCCGAACACGCCATTGGGATCGCCGATGAAAAAGGCCGACATATATTTGAAGTTGATCCAGCTGATCAGCCCGAAGACGATGAAGGGCAGAGCGCCGATGATGTAGGCCGATGCCTTGGATTCGGACGACATGGCGCGAATCTTCAGCTTCATCTGCGCGCGCTGGCGCAGAACGTTGCTGAGGTTGGCGAGCGTTTCGGCCAGATTGCCGCCCGTCTCGCGCTGGATGTTGATGGTGATGCAGAAGAACTTGAATTCCGCCGTGCCGAGGCGGGCGGCGGTTTCCTGCAGCGCCTGGTCCATCGACTGGCCGATCTTGATCCGCTCGGTGATGAGCTTGAATTCCTCACCCACCGGCCCGGGGATTTCCTGGCTGACGACCATCATTGTCTCGCCCACCGGCAAGCCAGAACGCAGGCCGCGCACGAGCAGGTCGAGCGCGTCAGGGAAATTGGTAGTGAACTTGTTGACCCGCCGCGCAATCAGCCGACCGACGACGAAATGCGGGATCCCGAAGCCGATCGCGGTCGCGACGAGCACCGATAGAAGAAACGAATAATCGCGCAGCACCATGATGGCGAGCACGGCAATCGCCAGCGCGACGGACGTCGTGACATATTGGCTGAGCGTCCATTTCTTGCCCGTCATGCGCAGGCGGGTGGCGAGCAATTCCGGGTTCGGGATCAGCGATGTGAACAGATGCCCCTGATCGAGCCCACGGGCGGCAATCGCCTTGCGCATCCGCGCTTCGATCTGGTTGCTCTCGCTACTTGCATGGCGCCCACGAATGGCGGCGATCCGACGGCTCCCGACGCGGTCTGCGGACGGCCCGGAGAGGGCCATGACCAGCAAGGCAATGGCCATCGCCGCGAGCAGGATCAGCAGAAGAAGCTGGCTATTCATCAAGGTCTCATCCAGTTACGTCTTGCTCGCAGGCGCTGGCATCGCGTCAGTCGTTGCCCGGCACGGAATCGGCATCCATCTTCTTCTTCGCCTTGCCCGGAATCTTCACCTCCAGCAGCCGGCCGATCAGCGATCCGCCGCTCTTGCCTTTGGCGCCCGTCTCGGCGAGGTCTGCCGAGTTCAGTCGGTTGCTCAGATCGAGCAAGGCCTGGCCCAGCTTGCTGGAGCGGCCGCTTTCCGCTGCCGTCTTGCCCAGCTTGGCCGCCTGGGCGGTGACCTTGGCGTCATAGGGCAGCACCACGTCGATGGCCCGCTCGATGCTCTGCTCGAAGTCCTTGCGGGTGATCTCCGCCACGCCGACCTGCACCTTGTTGGCGGCTACGATCACCTGCGATTGCGGGGCGTTCGTCTTGAGCCAGGAGAGGATGCGGATGGTGTCGCGGGCCGCCGCGAGCGTGAAGTCGGTGATCAGCACGATGGCGCTGGATTCATGGATCAAATGCGGGTGCTGGACCAACATGCCACGCGGCATATCCACGAACGTCCATTCGAAAGCAGACCGCAGCTCTTCCTCCAGCTGGAAGTAAGCCGATCCGTCCGTCAGCAATGGCTGGCTGATCGGCGCTTCGGCCGAGAGCACGGCCAGCGTTTCGCTGGCGCGGACCATGGCGCGCTCGATGAAGAGCCCGTCGATGCGGCTGGGATTTTCCACCGCATCAGTGAGGCCGCGCCCCGGTTCGAGATCGAGCGCGAGGGCGCCGGTGCCGAAATGCACGTCGAGATCGAGCAGGGCAGTCGAGCGCTTGCCCCGCGCGCTGGTGAGATAAGCGAGTGACGTGGCGACAGTGGAGGCGCCGACGCCCCCGCGCGCGCCAACGACAGAGACCATCATGTGCGCCCGCTCACTCGCCACCTCGGCCTTGGGCGTCAGGAAGACCGCCTGAGCGCCGGTGAGAATGTCGCGCATGGTGTCGACGGCGAGCGGTTTGAGCAGATAATCCTGCAGCCCGCTGGCGACGAGATCGCGGTACAGGCGCACGTCGTTCACCTGCCCCGAGGCAATCACCACCGTGCCCGGCTCGCACACTTCCGCCAGACTGTTGATGTCGGTGAGCGGGTCAGCCGATTCGGAGAGGTCGACGAAGAGAATGTTGGGGCTTGCAGACATCGAGAGCGACTGCACGGCATTGCGCAGCCCGCCCTTGTAGAGCTTTTCGGTGGGCCAACCCATCTCCTGCACCGCCGTCCGCAGTACCTCAAGGCTATGATCGTCGCAGACATAGGCGTGAAACGCATCGCGGCCATGCGGTCCGCCGGCTTTCCAGGGTGCGTTCATCTCACTTGCCTCCCACCGACATGCCCTGCAGGCCGCCGGCGCCCGTCGGGGCCGTCTCCTGATAGGTCTTGATGGCTTTGCTGTTCACGACGTTGGTGACGTCCAGACCGCCCTCGCGTCCTTCGACCAGGTCGCGTGGATCGGCGACCATGGCTGCGAGGTTGGTGGCCATGGCACAACCATAATTGTCGCTCAGGCCGCCACTCAAATTGGCTTCCGCCTTGTCCCGCCATGTCGGACAGCCCGGCACGCTGGCGACCGAGCGGCTGACCACGACGCGCAGGCCGCCGATGGGCGGTGCGCCTGCCGTCAGTGGCGCCTCGCCATCCACGAGCAGGCCGTAGCGCCCCACGACCTGCGTCACGCCATCGCGCAGCGCCAGAGAACCGCTGGTATCGCCGGCGAGCGTCACATGGTCGCCATAGCCAAGGCCGAGGGCGTTGAACCAGACGGTCAACCGGCGCTCGTCCATGCGGCTGAGCGTGCCTGCGCCGTCCGGGCTCAGGTCGAAGACGAAATCGGTGCGCTCGACGACCGGCTGATGCACTGGCTCGACCCCGCGATTGACCTCGCGGGAGCGGGCATTGGCGGACTGACCGATGAGGGCCAGTGCCATCAGGGTTGTGGTGCCGGCTGTGCGGAAGAAGCTTGTCTTGGTCATCTCTCGTCCTTCCACCTCAGAAGCTGAAGCCGGGTGCGGCATTGCCCGAGCGCGCGGCGACGCTGCCCTGCTCGACCGTCTTGGGGGGCAGGGCTTGCGGCGTGGGCCGGGCGTCGCCGGATCTGCCGTCCTGGATCTGCCCGCCCAGAATGCGTTGCGCGTCATCGGCATTGCGATAACCGTCAGTCGGCAGCGCGATCTGGCGCGCGTCGACCGGGCGCACGAGATAGGGCGTGACGATGATCACCAGCTCGGTTTCCTGACGCCGGTAGCTCTGCGACTTGAACAGATTGCCAAGAATGGGGATGTCGCCCAGGAACGGCGTCTTCTCGATCGTGTTGCCGCTCGCCGTGGAGAGCAGGCCGCCGATCATGAAGCTCTGGCCCGAGCCCAGTTCCACGGTCGTCTCCGCGCGGCGGGTCTGGATGCCGGGAATGTCGAACCCACTCACGCGCACCGCCGAGCTGCTGTCGAGCTGCGAGACCTCGGGCCGCACGCGCATCGAGATGCGGCCATTGGCAAGCACCGTGGGAGTGAATGCCAGACTGACGCCATATTGCTTATATTCGACGCTGACCTGCTGCTGGGTCGCGATGGGGATCGGCACCTCGCCACCCGCGAGAAAACTCGCCGTTTCGCCGGAGAGGGCCGTCAGGTTCGGATTGGCCAGCGTGACCGCCAGGCCCTGATTCTCTGCGAGATCAAGCGTGCTGAGCACGTTGAGGCCGAGCAGATTGCCCGCGAAGGCCATGGACGTGCCATTCTCGATGACGTTGAACTGGCCCGTCGCCAGCGAGCCGGGGTTGCCCCGGCCAATGCCGAACTGGAAGCCGCCCGTCGTATCCTGCGTAAGGATGTTAAAGCCGAGCGATTTCGTGAAGTTCTTGTTCACTTCCGCAATGCGGACCTGCAGGTTGACCTGCAGCGGCGTCGCGGTGCGCAGCCGGCTGACGACGTTGGTGTCGGCGCCCGAGAAGGCCTGGACGAGCCGCTGGACCTCCGCTGCGTCTTCCGGCGCTGCGACGGTGCCGGTGAGCAGCACCATGCCGTTCATGGTGTTCACCTGCACGTCCGATTCGGGCATGGCGAGGCGGAGCATCTGGTCGATGCTGGTGATGTTGTTCCCGACCCGCACGGCATTGGCATAGAGCATCTTGCCGTCGCGCGCGGTGATGAACACGTTGGTTTCGCCCGATGCCTTGGCGATCAGATAGACCTGCCGCTGCGAGCGGACATGCACATCGACCACATTGGGGTTGGCGATCACCACGTCGGTGAGATTGGCCGGCAGGTTGATCACCCGGCTTTCGCCAACGGCCAGCAGCAGCGTGCCGTCGGTCTTGGGCGCCATGGTCGCCTGGGCATGAAGGGCCGGCGCCACGGTAGCGCTGACGGTCAGGGCGAGCGCGGTGGCGAGAACGCCGGTCGCGGTGCGCGCCATACGGAGCCTGGACGGGCTGTTCATCTCACTTGCTCCCCAGCTCGACATTGGTGACGGCCGTCCCCCGCGCCACGCGCACCATCGGACCATTGCCGGACGGCGCGCCCGAGGGGTCAATGGGTTTGGCGGGAACGGTGCTGCGCTGATAGCGCGACACGTCGGCACCGGTGGAATAGGTGGAGCGGCCATCGACCGGCCGCGCGGCGGTGATCAGCGTGTTGCCGCCATTCTCGGCATCCACCGCATCGATGTCGCCGGAGGCCAGCGCGGCTTCCAGCTCCTGCGTGTTGTCCGCCAGCGAGCGCAGAGCCAGCGACAGAGCGCCAACGGTCTGCGCGACGCTGATCTTTTCGGCCATGCGCGGCGTGACTTCCATGGTCACGTTGGAGAACGTCCGCACCACCGGATTGCCCGATTCGTCGAGCGCGTTGGTGCGCTGATCGGTCGCCAGCACGCGCAGGTTGCGCAGGATGGTCTCAGAGACCTTGAGGGGCGGGCCGTCGCCGCCGCCGGGCACGCTCTGCGTGAGCACCAGGTCGACGCGGTCACCGGGGAACACGAAACCGGCAACGCTGCTCTGCACGGAGACAGGCACCGTCACGGCGCGCATGCCGGGACTGAGCGCTGCGGCGAGGAAGCCGCGATCGCCCGGCTTGATCAGCGATCCCTGCGTGACCGGCTGGCCCGCCGCGATGGCGGTGCGCACGACCGCGCCCACCATCTGGGCCTCGTCGGCTTTCCCCTGAATATAATAGGCGTCCTCGACCAGTTCCTTCGGCCAGGGCTGGAAGCGATAGGCATCCGGCCCGACGATCGTGCCGACCGGCAGCGGCTTGGTGGCCACGAGCACATGCGGCATCTGCGCGGTATCGGGCATGGCCGATGCCGTTGCCTGTGGCGATCCCCCGCCGCTGGTGAACATGGATCGGGCGAGAAACGCCGCCGCCACCGCTATGATCAACGCGCCAGCAAGCAGCGCGATCTTCTTCGGTTCCATTTCGAAACTCGCCTCCAGTCGGCGGAGCCACCCCCGGCCCCAATCCGCGTGATCATTAAGTCAAATGGTTAAGATAGCGTTCGCCGAGAACCCAAAGGCCCGCGAGCGCGATGGCGACGCCGTAGGGGATCTCCGGCTGGCCGATTCGGCGCGTCGTCCGGTGGTGGACGACGGTCACGATGGTGACCAGGCCGCCGATCAGCGCCATGACGATGATGAGGGTCGACATTGCCGCCAGCGGAAGCCACAAGGCCAGCGCGCCAAGCATCTTGACGTCGCCCCCGCCCATCATGCCGAGCGCGAACAAGCCCGTGAACAGCAGGAAAACTGCGGCGGCAAGGCCGACTTGCAGCAGAACGTCAGGATAGAAGGACAGGCCATTGGCCCACCACCAGCAGGGCGCGAGCAGCGCGATGGACAGATTGAGGCGGTTGGATATGATTCGGCTGCGCAAGTCCGTCGTCGCTCCCCATATGAGGAGCAAAGCCAGCACGGCGCTGAGCGCTGTCGATATCCAGACACCCGACATGATGGGGCACGACTAGAGTGTACGCCTTACCAAAGCGTAACCACTATCTGGCGCGCATTCCCTGGCTTTGCCGGGCTGCCGCCGATTCGGAGCGGCGCCGATGACCTCGGTCGATATCCTTATCGTCGGCGGCGGTATCGCCGGGTTCAGTCTGGCCGCAGGCATAGCCGGCAGCGCTCGGGTCATTCTCATCGAGCAGGAAGATCAGCCCGGCTATCACGCGTCCGGGCGGTCGGTGGCGTTCTGGGAAGAGACCTATGGTGGTCCCGGCGTACAGCCGTTGACCAGTGCGAGCGGGCCGATGCTGGCGCGGCCGGAACCGTCATTTTCCGAGCATGGCTTTCTCTCGCCGCGCGGCGCCATCCACCTTGGCCGCCATGATCAGCAGGGGCTTGCCGACCGCTTGATCGCCGATTTCGCGAGCAGCGATGTCCAGTTCACGCGACTCGGGCGTGAGGCGGTTGCCGAGGCCGTGCCGGGCATCCGTGACGAATGGACGATCGGTGTCGCGGCCCCCTCCTGTGCGGACATCGATACCGGCGGGCTTCTCGCTGCCTATCGGCGGGCCGCACGACGCGGCGGCGTGGAAGAGCGGCTGACGAATCGGCTGCTTTCAGCGCGCCGCGAGGGCGCTGGCTGGGCTGTGGAGACCAGCGACGGGCCGCTGTCGTGCGGCATCATCGTCGATGCAGCCGGCGCCTGGGCCGATGATGTCGCCCGGCGTTGCGGCGTCGTGCCGCTGGGCATCACGCCCCTGCGCCGGACGGTCGTGCAACTGCGCTGCCCAACGGCGCCCGCGCATGTCCCGCTGGTCATCGCGCTCGATGGAAGCTTCTACTTCAAGTCGGAAGGGCAGGGGCGCTTGTGGGTGACCCCGCATGACGAAACGCCGGACGATGCACGCGACGTGGTGCCGGAAGAGCTGGATGTCGCGCGCGCGGTCGATCGGTTCATGCAGGTCACCGACTGGCCGGTCGCGGCCGTGGAGCATAAATGGGCAGGACTCCGTAGCTTCGCGCCCGACCGGCTGCCGGTCTATGGCTATGATGCGGCTGTGCCCGGCTTTTTCTGGTTCGCGGGACAGGGCGGTTTCGGCATGCAAACGGCGCCGGCCGCAGCACAGATCGGCGCGGCCACGTTGCTCGACGAGGCGCTGCCGACGGCGGTCCGGCACATCGATGCATCCATCTACGCGCCGGATCGGTTCGGGTCGTCCCGCTGAAGCCGGACCTTATTGGCTCGGCTTCAGCCTGGCGGCTTATTTGAGGGTCTGAAGGTAGGCGATGACGTCGGCGCGCTTGGCATCGTCGGCAATGCCCGCGAACGCCATCTTCGTGCCCGGCATCGCCTTCATCGGCGAGCGCAGATAGGTGTTCAGCGCAGATGCCGACCAGGTAATGCCGCTGCCCTTGACGGCCGGCGAGTAATTGAACCCGGCGAGCGTGCCGGCCTTGCGGCCGACCACGCCGTGGAGCGACGGGCCAAGACCATTTTTGTCAGGCTCGACAGAGTGGCACACGCGGCATTGTGCGAACAGCTTGGCACCATTGGCGGCATCGCCCTCCGGCGCGGCAGCCGGAGCACTGGCGGGTGCCGAGGTTGCGACCTTCGCGGGGGCCGGTGCGGCCGCTGCGGTTTCCTTGGGTGCTGCGGTTTCGGCGGCAGGCTTTGTCGCTGCAGCCTCTGTCGCCCCGGCAGCCGGCGCGGGTGTCGCCGCCGCCTGATTGCTGGCTTCATTTGTGACAGGCACCGCCGCCGCGTTCACGGCGTTTTCCTGCATATCGTCAGGTTCGGAAACATTGTTCTGGGCCGGTTCGGCACTGCCGCCACAGGCCGAAAGCACGGCAAGGCAAGGCAGGATCAGGGCAGCGTGAGCGCGAGTCGACAGCGCGCGAAGGGTGGACATTGCAGCAACTCCCAACAATCTTTTCTGTCGTCCTCTCCAACCCTCACGGGCTTGTGCCCAAGCATCTGGCGTGGCGGACGGGCAGCGTCAACACTCAATTGTGCATTGCGATACGCCGGCCGGCTGGGCGGCAATCCGGCCGGGCTTCAGCTCTCGGGTTGACAGGGGGCAAATGATCGGGCCTTTGGAACGACTTGCAATCAGGCACGCCGGCCACGTGGGGGTTACTATTGGCTGAGAATTCTGAGGAACCGGCAGCCATCGTCCTGCCGACGATCACCGGTGGGAGCCGGCTGGATCGCGAATATGGGTTCACCTATCGCATGATCCTCGTTGCGCGCCGCTATCGCGCGATGCTGGACGAGCGCCTGCGTCCACTGGGCTATGGTTCGGCCCGCATGGAAGCGCTCTCGACGATCGCCCGGTCACCGGAACCGAGCGCCCAGATTGCCATCGCCAAGCGGATCGGCATTGAAGGGCCGACCCTGACGCGGATGCTCGATACACTGGAGGCCGATGGCCTGGTGGTGCGGTTGCAGGACCCCAGCGACCGGCGCACCAAGCTGATCCAGCTCACGCCGGCCGGGCAGGAAGCGCTGGATGAAATCATGGCGGTTGCCCACGCCTTCCGTGCGTCCGTACTGGAAGGGCTGAGCGACAAGGAGATCGATCAGGTCAATGTCGTCACCGACAAGCTCATGAGATTACTGTACGAATCGCCGATGGGCTGATTGCCCGTCGGGTCCGGCGCATCAGGCGCTGGACTTGGCCTGCCGCGCTAGATAGTTGCATTGCGAACGATCTAGGGAGAGCGATCCGCATGGCAACGGGCACGAACGAGCAGGCAGCGCACGGCGCGCCGCGCATTGTGCATCTCGACAAGATAACGATGGGCGGGTTCGAGATTCCCCGGCCCGATATCGCGCATGAGTGGATCGAGCATGATTTCACCGAGCCGCAGGATGTGGCTGCCCGCCTCGCCGGCGCGCAGGTGGCGATCATCAACAAGGTGCGGCTGGACGCGGCCATGCTTGCCGCGCTGCCGGACCTCAAGCTCATTGCCGTGACGGCGACCGGGATGGACGTGGTCGACAGCGTCGCGGCCAAGGCCCGGGGCATCGAAGTGCGCAATGTGGTGGGTTACGCCGGCACATCCGTCGCCGAGCATGTGATGATGCTGATCCTCGCGCTCGCTCGCGGGCTGGTGCCGTTTCGCAATTCGGTGGTTGATGGCCAATGGGAGAACGGCCGGGCCTTCTGCGTCTTCGCTGCACCCGTGCGGGATCTTGCCGGGCAGCGGCTCGGTCTGTTCGGCAGCGGCGCGATTGCGCAGGCTGTCGCCAGTCGCGCGCAGGCGATGGGCATGGATGTTGTGTTTGCCGGGCGCCAGGGGCAGCCGGCCGGTGAGGGGCGGCTGGCCTTCGAGGAGGTGCTGGCGACCAGCGACATCATCAGCCTGCATTGCCCGCTGACGGACGACACGCGGCACATGCTCAACGCGCAGACGCTGGCCGGCATGAAGGCCGGTGCCGTCATCATCAACACCGCGCGCGGCGCCCTGATCGATCTCGATGCGCTGGAGGACGCGCTGGCGTCAGGCCATATCGGCGGCGCCGGAATCGATGTGGCGCCGGTCGAGCCGCCACCACCGGGCAGCCCCATTCTGCGCCTTGCTCAACGCGACAATGTGATCGTCACGCCGCACTCGGCATGGCTGAGCGCACAGGCGGTGACGGAAGTGGCGCGGCGCACCGGCGAGAATGTCGCAACCTTCCTGGCGGCCCGCTAAATGGCGATGAACCGGCGCGCTTTGCTGGAGGAGGCTTTTGCCGTCGCTGTGGCGGCGTGCAAGCGGGCCGAGACGATCATTGCGGCCCTGCCGCCCCGGCCCGAGGGGCGCGTGCTCGTCATCGCCGCAGGCAAGGGCGCCGTGCCGATGGCGCAGGCGGTGGAGCAGCACTGGCCGGATGCCACCGGCCTCGCCGTGACCCGCACTGGCTATGGCGGCCCGCTCACCCGCATCGAGCTGGTCGAAGCCAGCCATCCCGTGCCGGATGCTGCAGGTCTTGCGGCGGCAGAGCGATGCCTCGCCCTGGCTGAGAGCGCCGAGGAAGGCGATCTGCTGCTGGTGCTCCTTTCGGGTGGAGCCTCGGCCCTGCTCGCAGCGCCATCCCCGCCACTCGATCTCGCGGCCAAGCAGGCGGTGACCCGCGCGCTGGTGCGCTCCGGCGCGTCGATCGGCGAGATCAACATGGTGCGGCGCCACCTGTCGCGCATCAAGGGCGGACGCCTCGCGGCGGCTGCCTGGCCAGCGCAGGTGGTCACCCTTGCCGTCTCGGATGTGGTCGGAGATGTGCCGCAGGACATCGGCTCTGGCCCGACCGTGGGCGATGAAAGCACGGTGGCACAGGCGCAAGCGGTGCTGGCGCGCTATGGCATTGCCGATCCGGGCGGCTGGAGCGAATCGATCAAGCCGGATGATCCCCGCCTGGCGGAGAGCCGGTTTGAGGTGGTCGTCCGCCCCGATGACGCGCTGGATGCCGCCGCCGCATTTTTGCAGGCGCAGGGTTATGAACCGGTCATTCTCGATCGGGAGGCCCATGGCGATGCGCGCGAGGTCGCGCGCCGTCATGCCCGGGCCGCGATCCTGGCGCATAATCGTGCCCAACGCTGCGCGCTGCTCTCGGGCGGCGAATTGACGGTGACGGTCACCGGCCATGGGGTCGGTGGCCCCAATCAGGAATATGCGCTGGAGCTGGCCGGGCAGATCGCCGACCATCCCGGCGTCGCCGCGCTGGCCGCCGATACGGACGGGGTGGACGGCAACCGGGATGTCGCGGGCGCCTATGTCGATGGCGAAACCGGCTTTGCGCTAGACGAGGCCGGGATCGATGTCGAGGCGGTGCAGGCCGCCAACGATGCCGGGGGCGCGCTGGGTCAAGTGGGTGCGTTGTTTACGCCGGGGCCGACGCTCACCAACGTCAACGACTTGCGGATCATCCTGGTCGATCCTTGACGGCTCGGCATCGCAAGCATTGAATTTGCAAATCATTTGAATCGGAATTAATAGAAGCTGCACAAACATGTGAGACAGGAGAGGTGCGATGGACGTCAGGAGGCTGCATCCGATTTTTGGCGCCGAATTGTCCGGCCCCGACCTGTCGCAAGTCCCAGACCAAGCGCTGATCGATCTCGTCGAACGCCTGATGGAAGAGCATGTCGTGCTGTGCATCCGCGGCCAGGGGCATATCACGGATGAGGAGCATCTGCGCTTTGCCCGTGCCTTCGGCCCGCTCGAACTGCCTGGCATGTATCGCCCGGATGAGCCGCGCCGGATGGCTTATGGCCTCTACGATGCCTCCAATCTCGACGTGAACGGCGAGATCGTGGACCGCGAATCGCTGCGGGCCAAGTTCGCCAAGGGCAATGAGATTTTCCACGCGGACAGCAGCTTCAACGACATGCCGAGCAAATGGTCGATGCTGCGCGGTGTGATCGTCCCGCCGGAGCGCGGCGACACCGAGTTCGTGGATCTGCGCCATGTCTACGATGAACTTCCGCAGGCGATGAAGAATCGCATCGAGACTCTCGTTGCCGAGCACAGCTTTGCGGCCAGCCGGATCAAGGGCGGCGCCAGCCCGGAGGAAGCGGCCCGTATCCGCGAGATCATGCCGGGCGCGATGCAGCCTATGGTGCGAATCAGTCCCTCGGGTCGCAAGAGCCTGTTCGTGGGCAGCCATGCGTTCCGCGTCGAGGGGCTGAGCGATGCCGAGGGCACGGCCCTGATCGACGAATTGATCGCCTTCGCCAGTCAGGAGAAGTTTATCTACGCACACAAATGGCGCCAGGGCGACCTGCTGATCTGGGACAATCGCTATGCGCTGCACCGCGGGACTGCGTTCGATTATGTGCGTTACAAGCGCGATTTGCGCCGCGCCAACGTCAATGAATATGGCGAGGAGCGCAGCGCGATCACCGCGCCGTTGCGCGCTATTTCCAATTGAGGAGCGCCGGCCGGGTTGAACCGAAGGGCAAGGCGACGGAAATGCTTGCATTGCTCCATGAAAAGCTGCAAGATAGTTAGGTAGCTAATTACATTGCTGAGGACCGAAGGCTGTCGGCACAAAGCCGTCCTCGTTTCATTCGGTCTTCAGGCGAGAGGAGCAGGCCCATGGATTATCCGCTGATCAGTTGTGACGATCACCTCGATCTCAATCAACTTCCTACCGATCTCTGGACGAGCCGGCTGCCCGACCATCTGAAGGATCGCGGCCCCAAGGTCGAGATGGTCGATGGCCGCGCCACCTGGATGAGCGACGGTAAAAGCCTGGGCGGCTGGTCGGGTGCGCCGAGCACGATGACCGGTCCCAAGCCGATCTTCACCGCCCTGGATCGCGGCGGCATTGTCGATCAGACCGAGCGTCGCCCTGCGGTCGCCGAACTGCGACTGGCCGACATGGATCGGGATGGCGTGTACGCGCATGTCATCTTCGGCCCGGTCACCTCGCTCGATTTCGACGACAAGGAACTGCGCGACGCCTGCTACGGCGCCTATAATGAATGGCTCAAGGAGTTCTGCTCCGCGGCTCCCGACCGGCTGATCGGCGTGCCGATGCTGCCGCCCGAGCCGGAGGCGGCCGTCGCGATGCTGCAGAAGATCGTCGATCTGGGCGGTTTCAAGCAGGCCAATCTGCAGATCGCCATGGCCCAGCCGCGCCTTGAGGACGAGCGCTGGGAGCCGCTGTGGACCATGCTGGAGGAGAATAATATCATTCTCTCCTTCCACGTGACCGTGTTCCCGAGCGTCAGCCGCGCGTTCGACAAGTATAAGGGCAGCCCCGGCGCCACCTTCCTGCACGTGAAGATGTTCATCGAGCAGTTCATGGATCCGTTTGTGGACCTGTTTGCCTGGGGCATTCTCGAGCGTCACCCCGGCCTCAAGATCGTCATCGCGGAGAGCGGCATCGGTTGGCTGCCATGGGTGATCGAGGAGCTGGATTATCGCCACTGGCGCCTTTGGGAAGCCGAGGAATTCTGGAACGCGCGCGGCGGCATTCCGCACAAGATGAAGCCGTCCGAGCTGTTCAAGCGGCAGGTCTACGGCACGTTCCAGCAGAGCCCGACGGCGATCGCGCTGCACAAGTTCTACGGTGAGGACAAGCTGCTGTGGGCGACGGACTATCCGCACCCGGACAGCATCTGGCCGAACAGCCGCAAGGTGCTGGCCGAGTTCACCGAGGGCGCCGATCCGGCGCTGGTGCGCAAGATTGCCTATGAGAATGCCGCCAAGCTCTATGGGCTGGACATTCCGGCCCGCGTCGACGCGATTGCCGCTGAGTAAGCGCACACTTCGCGGTGAGATAGAAAAAGGGAGGGCGCGCGCTCTCCCTTTTTTCATGACCAGCCTGCGGCTGCGCTAGGTCTGCCGCGGCATCACGCGCCCGATGAACCGCGCAACCTCGCGCTCGATTTCCCTGTTCTCCGGTACCTTGCCCCAGCCGAACCCGGCGTGCGGCATCGCTTCCCACACGTGCAATTCGGCATCGACGCCCGCCTCTCGCAACTTGCGGTGGAAGAGCACGGAATTGGACAGGAAGAGATCGCGCGTTCCAGTCTGCACCAGTGTCGGCGGAAAGCCCCGGGTGAAGTCGCCGAAGAGCGGGGAAAGATAAGGCTGCGTGAGGTCATGGCCGTTGGCGTAGAGCGCGTTGCACTCCGGCAGCCCGCGCTTGAGCACCACATCCAGCCCTTCATTGGTGAGGAAGCTGTCGCCCGACTCGGTCAGATCGACTTCGGGCGTCAGCAACACGAGACCGGCGGGGAGCGGCAGGCCCTGATCGCGAATCATCAGCGTCACAACCGCGGCGAGATTGCCGCCGGCCGAACTGCCGCCAATCACGATGCGGCGCGGATCGGTCCCGGCCAGCAACGCCCGGTATACCGCAAAGCAATCCTCCGGCGCAGCCGGGTAAGGGTGGTCGGGCGGCATACGATAATCCACCGAGACGACCCGGCAGCCCAGCGCCGCTGCCTGCCGGGCACCGGTCGCCTTGGCGAATGCGCCACCGCCGAAAACAAACGCGCCGCCATGAATGAAGAGATAGACCGGACCATCATCAGCTGTTCCGGCGTGCGGCACGCAATCATGGCAGGCCACGCCCGCGATCTGCACGGTGTCGATGGTCACTGGTAGCGTGGCGAGCATGGCTTGCGCCATCGGCTCCCACATGGCGTTGCTGGCCGCCAGCCGTTCCCGCCAGCCTGCCAGATCGGTCGCGGCAGGCCAGTTCGTCGCCGGCGTGGCGGCGCCCTCGATCAGTGCTTGCCGGGCTTGCGGGCTGATCGTCCGTGGCGGCGGGATGTCCCGCGCCGGGAGCTTCACGCTGGTCTGGCCGCCCTCTTCGTTCGTCATATTCTCTGCCCCCTAGTGACGCCTGCCGTCGGGTTCAGACGGTCACAACGATCTTCCCGATTTGCTGGTTCGATTCTAGATAGCGATTGGCTTCCACGATCTCGCTGAACGGGAAGGTGCGCGCGATCACCGGTTTGAGCTTGCCCAGCTTCAATCCCAGCAGGATGTGCTCCTGCGCGCGCTTGTACCGCTCGGGGTGGTTCCAGATTTCCGAGGCGACCCAGCCGCGCATCGACAGGCCTTTGAACGCCATATTCCAGTGCGGATAGGGGGTCGGCTGTTCGGACAGGCCGCCATAGATGAACAGGATGCCGCGCTCGGCCATCGCGCTGGTGAGCGTCTGCACATAGGGTCCCTGCACCGGGTCGAACACAAGCCGCGCACCCTTGCCGTCGGTGATCTGCATCACGGCCTCAACCAGATCCGTCTCCCCGGTCGCGATGACATGGGCGGCCCCGTGCGCCTTGAGCGCCTCGGCCTTGTCGCTGGTGCGCGTGGCCGCAATCGAGACGGCGCCGGCCCAGTTGGCGAGCTGGATCGCGGCGAGACCGACGCTGCTGGAGGCGGCGGGAATGATGACATAATCGCCGATGCCGGCCTTGCCGACCTCGATGATCGCATAGGCCGTCATATACTGCATCCACACCGCCGCAGCCTGCGCGGCGCTGAGCCCGGGTGGTGCGTGCAGGAGGCAGCGGGCCGGCACGATTGCCTGCTCGGCCCAGACGCCATATTGGCCGAGCGGATACATGGGCAGAGCACAGACCCGATCACCGACGGCGAAGCCGGACACGCCATCGCCCAGAGCTTCGATGATGCCGCAGGCCTCATAGCCGATCAGCGTCGGCAATGTCGGCTTGGTGGGATAGCGCCCTGCCCGAAACATCGCTTCGGAGCGGTTGAGGCCAATGGCTTCGACCCTGATCCGCACTTCACCAGGGTCTGGCGCGCCGACCGCGATCTCATCGAAACGGAGCACGTCAGGCGGCCCCAGTTCATGCACGCGGACGACCTTTGCCATCTGTTCTCTCCTGTGTGGTCAGCTCCGCCGTCTCAAAGCGGTTCGTCGAGCGGCTGCTGCTCGTCGTAGATCGGGTTGTACATGAGCGTTCCGAACTGGGCGACGAGATTGGCGCGGACCTCGTTCGGTGCTTCAACCGGAATGGCACGGACCAGCGCGTTGCTGCGCGCTTCGATCCCGCGCTGGAACTCCGGGTGGGTCATGATGAACAGGTCGCGGCGGCGGATGCCGCGCAGCACGCGCTCACCCACTTCCTCGCTGGACATGAACAGGTTTGGGTCGAAGCCGGGTGCCGGCCGCGCATCCTTCTTCGCGCCGACGGCCTCGGGGGCCGGGGGCGGCGCATCATTGCGCAGATGCTCGGGGCGGGTGGCGTTGGTCGTGCTGCCGAGCTGGGTCTGCACCGGGCCGGGGAAGAAGACCGAGGCGCCAAGCGCGGTGCCGCGCAGATCGGTGGCGAGGCTTTCGAACATGCCGGCCACGCAGAACTTGGCGGCGCAATAGAGCCCGGCATTGCCCACTGCGGAAAAGCCGCCGGTCGAGGATGTGACGACGATCTGCCCTTCCTCGCCATGCTTGAGCATCCGCGGCAGCATGGTGACGAGCCCGTTGACGACGCCGCCGACATTGACGGACATGTTGAAGTCCCAGTCCTTGTAGGTCGCCGTCAGCATCGAGCCGGTCACGCCCACGCCGGCATTGAGCGCCAGCACATGGATATTGCCGAACTGCGCCTCGGCTTCATCGGCGGCGCGTGCCCAGCCATCGCGGTCTGCGACATCCAGCTTGATGGCGTGAACGGCCAGATTGGTCTTGGCAAAGCCTTCCATCGCCTGATCGAGCGCGTCCTGGCGGATGTCGGCGATGATGACCCGCATCCCCGCTTCGCCGAAGGCCTTTGCCATGCCCCAGCCCATGCCGCTCGCGCCGCCGGTGATGAAGGCCGTCTTGCCACTCACGTTCAACATCAGATCACCTCTCCTCAATCCGCCTGCTCATGCGGGACGGCAAGGCCCTATCGAGATCAGAATGACTAAGTCCACAAAAAAGCGGTGGCGCGTGCGTGGCGTGACTGCGGTGCGCGACAGTCGATTAGGCGATAAGTCAGAGCAGAGGCGGGTCCGACCCTGCTCGCAGCAAGCCAGCGGTTTGTTGATTAGGTCTTTCCGCCGGAAGCCGCGCGCGATCAGCGCACGCGGTTCACGCGCACAGCCGCCTGCCGCCCGACTTGCATCAGATAGCTGCCGAGCGCACCCTTCCGGATGGTGACCGAGTCCTGGGGGGCAGGCGGCTGGAAGGCAGTCATCCGCTCCGCCATCCGCCAGACCGCGCCATCCCCGAGCGTGACCTGCCAGAGCCCCGGGCCGATCTCGCGCACGCTTGCCACGGTGGCGCTTGTTTCCTTGTCCTCCTGCGATGCGCGGGGCTGGCGCGTGGCGCGCTCCACCTGCTCGGCGCCAAAGCCGGTCGTCGCCGCCGGGGCGGACGAGGCAGCCGGTGCGGGCGTAGGCGTGGGTGTGCGGCTCGCACTGCCGGAGCCCGCGGCGCCCGGCACAGGCGCGGGAGAAGAGGCGCCGCCTTGCGGCTGATTATGCTGCGCCACCGAATCGTAGCAGGCGAGGCGGGCTTCCGTGGACCCAATTCTCGCGCAGGTCGCCAACTGGTCGTTCAGGCTGCCCTGTGCTTGGGCCACGCCGCTCAGTCCGGCTGCGACGATGATGAAGGCGCTGACTGCCGCCACGGATTTGCTGATCACCGGTCCTCTCGCTCCCACATATCTTGTCTTCTCGTGACGCGGTCGTCCGCGTGGCGAAAATCTTACTACGCCATCTATTGCGGGTCTAACGATTTTACGGATCGCTCGGGGATGACCATTATGTCTGATTATTTTGCATAAACATTGACCGCTGCTCGAAAATGCGATGAATCTGGCCGAATCACGCGAAAGGTGGGTCTTTGGGGATCGGTCATCATGAATAAGGGGCGCGCGGCGCTCGGTTCGGTCCGGGCGCGCATCGGCAGGGCTTCGATTATCAGCGCCGGGCTGGCCCTGTTGGGCCGGTCGGGCCTGGACGGCTGCACTCTGCAGGCAGTCGCTGCCGACCTTGAAGCCGATCCGGCCGAAATCGAAGAGCATTTCGCGAGCGACGATCAACTTCTGACGGCGTTGGCGCAGGATATGGTGCGTGCTGCCGAGGGCGGCGCGGCAGGCCCGGGCTGGCGCGGTCGCCTTGCCTTGCGCGCGCAGACCAGCCGGGTCGCTATGCTCTCCAGTCGCGATGGCGCCAGGCTGTTCGCGCATGTCGCCTCGCGCTTTCCTCTCGCGGTGGGGACGCCGGACGCGGTCGCACCCTTGTGCGAGGTCGGCCTCGCACTCGATGAAGCCCGCGTGATCGCGCAGGCGCTCGAGCATTTCGTGATCGGGTGGACGCTGGTCGAGCAGGCCCGTGCCGAACCATCGGGACCGGACAGTTCCTTCGATCGCCAGCTGGATGTCCTGCTCGACGGCATCGACGTCGACGCCCCGTCGCCGGCGCCCGGCCCGCGGGACGAGCGTCAGGCCCGGTTCCAGTCCAAGCTCTGGGTCTTTCTGCGCAATGCCCGCGAGAGCGCGAATATCTCCTTCGCCCGCACCGCGCATATCAACGAGCTGGACCGCCGGATCCTGCTGCTCCTTCATGTCCAGGGCGGCATGACCCTCGCGCAGATTTCCCTGGCCTGCGGTGTCGACAAGGCGCAGATCAGCCGTGCGATCAAGCGCATGGGCGAGGTCGCCCTGCTGCTGCGCAGCGGCATCCGCAGCCCCATCCGGCTTAGCCCGAGCGGCAAGCAGCTGGCGGATCGACTGCAGCGCCATGCCGAGCTGCGCAATCGGGAGCTGACCTTCGGCATCAGCGACGAGGAGCTTCAGACGCTCTCCGGCGTGCTGGACCTGCTGCTGACCCGCGCGATCGCCCTGTTCGAGCAGGAGCGCAAGCAGGCGGCGAGCAACCAGCGGCTCGAAACCGTGGCATTTCAGGATCTCGTCGATGAGGGCCTGCCGGACGAAAACGGTGTGGCGGCGGACCGCTCACGCGTGTTGCCGCCCTTCGTCACTCTGTGCTCCTACATGCTGCGCGGCGGTGCCCTAGCCCATAAGCGCCAGACGAGCCTTTCGAATTTCGAGACCTGGGTCATGGCGGAAATCTGCCGCAATCCCCCGATCAGCTGGCCTCAGCTGGTGTTGGCATTGGCGCGCGACCAGAGCCAGGCGGGCCGCACGGTCAATCATCTCATCGAGATCGGCCTGATCGAGCGCACCGGGCGACCAGGGCGCCGCCACGGCTTCTTCGGTCCGACCGAGAAGGGACGCGCGGTGAGCCAGATCATCGAGGAGACAGCGGTTCGGCGCAGCGAGTTCCTGTTTCAGGGCATCCCTGCCGACCAGCTCGACAGCTTCATGACGACATTCGATGCGCTGACGCACAATGCCGAAGTCCAGCTCGATCGGGAGCGGGCGATCCAGGAAATGGATCGGGATTGAAGGCCTCCGCCCGGCCTGAGATTGCGAGAGCCTAGTCGGGCAGCGGAATGAACTCGCGCTCGCCGGGCACGGTGTCGAACCGGCCCTGCCGCCAGTCGTCCTTGGCCTGCTCGATGCGATCGCGGGAGCTGGAAACGAAGTTCCAGTAAATGTGCCGTGGCCCATCCAATGGCTCGCCGCCGACCAGCATGATGCGGGTCGGGCCATTGGCGCGCAGGACGATCTCGCTATCCGGCTTGAAGATCACCAGTTCGCCGGCGTTGAAACCGCCGCTCTGGCCTTCCACCGCCAGTCCGCCCGAGATGACATAGACCGCGCGTTCGATATGGTCGGTGCCCAGCCGGTAGCGCGCGCCGTCCTGGAGCGTGACGTCGGCGTAGAGCATGTCCGAGAAGGCCTGCACCGGCGAGGTCAGCCCGTCGCTGCTCCCAGCGACGACGCGGATGCGCACGCCCTCTGCCTCCGTTTCGGGAATCGTGTCGGCGGGGTGATGGAAGAAAGCCGGATCGACCTCTTCCTTCGCTTGCGGCAGCGCGACCCAGGTCTGAAGGCCGAACAACGGCCCGCCTGCGGCGCGGGTATCATCGGCGCTGCGCTCGGAATGGACGATGCCGCGCCCTGCCGTCATCCAGTTGACGGCGCCGGGGCGCACCGGCTGGACCTTGCCCAGCGAATCGCGGTGGAGGATTTCGCCCTCCAGCACATAGGTCACCGTGGCGAGGCCGATGTGCGGATGGGGGCGGACGTCCAGGCCCTCGCCGGCCGAGAAGGTCGTCGGGCCGAACTGATCGAAGAACACGAAGGGGCCGACCATCCGGCGATGGGCCGATGGCAGCGCGCGCCGGACCTGAAAGCCGTCGCCCAAATCGCGCACGGGCGGCAGGATGATCATGTCGACACTGTCGATGAAGGTCTGGCGCAAGGTCATCGGGTCTGCTCCTTCAGATAGACTTGTTCATATCCTTATGCAGAATGACCCGCTCCGTTCCCGGCCGTCTGCCGGCCCGTTCAGGCCAACCCGCTTAGGCCAGGCGGGTCATCCAGCCATGCTGGTCCAGCTTCTGGCCGAGCTGCACGCCGACCAGCGCCTCGCGCAGCGCGCGGGCCACCTCGCCGCCATCGCCATTGCCAATGATGAAATCGCCCTGGGTCGAGCGCACCTCGCCGATGGGCGTGATGACGGCAGCGGTTCCGCAGGCGAACGCTTCCTTCAGCCTGCCGCTCTTGGCATCGGCCATCCACTGCTCGAAGCTGTAGGGTTCCTCCTTCACCGTGTAGCCGGCGTCCTCGGCGACGAGCCGCAACGAATCGCGGGTGACGCCGGGCAGGATCGAGCCGTTGAGCGGCGGGGTGATGATCGTGCCGTCATTGAACACGAACATGATGTTCATGCCGCCCAGTTCCTCGATCCATTTGCGCTCGACCGCGTCGAGGAACAGCACCTGGTCGCAGCCATGCTCGATGCCGACGGATTGTGGCTGCAGGCTCGCGGCATAATTGCCGCCGCACTTGGCAGCACCGGTGCCCCCGGGGACCGCGCGGACATAATCATGGCTGACCCACAGCGTCACGGCCGACTTGCCGCTCTTGAAATAGCCGCCGACCGGGGACGCGATCACGCAATAGACATATTCGCGCGCCGGGCGGACGCCGAGAAACGCTTCGCTCGCGAACATGAAGGGGCGCAGGTACAGGCTGCCCTTGTCGGCATCCGGCACCCAGTCGATGTCTGCCGCGACCAGCTTGCGGATGCTCTCGACGAACAGATCCTCGGGCAGATGCGGCATGGCGAGGCGTGTGGCGCTCTGGTTGAAGCGGGCGGCGTTGGCCTCCGGGCGGAAGCTTGCGACGGACCCGTCCGGTAGGCGATAGGCCTTGAGCCCCTCGAAAATCTCCTGCGCATAATGGAGCACGGCGGCGGCCGGATCGAGCGGGATGGGCTGGCGCGGACCCAGTACGGCATCATGCCAACCCTGTCCCTCGGTATAGCGGATCGTCACCATATGGTCGGTGAAGAGCGTGCCGAAGCCGAGCGTCGCCATGGCGGCAACACGGTCCTCGGGCGAGGTGGAGGTGGCGAGCGGCTGGGTCGTGAAGTCCAACATGCGAAATCTGTCCATTGAGGGTGGATGGGTTCAGGTGGGGCAGGCGGTATCAGGATAAACGCAGGCTGTCATGCCCCCCGCGCGTCCGCTTGTGGCATCGGTGCCGCGCCGTTGCAGGCGCGCCGCGGTCAGCCCAGCCAGAACAGGGCAGCGCCCGCCAGCGAGGCGAGCAGGGACGCAAAGAGCGGAGCGGATGCGATGATGCCATTGCGTCCCCCGGCCAGTACAAGCGCCATCACGCCTTTGACGGCGGTATTGGCGAAGACCGGCGCGGCGAGGATGAAACCCGCCGTGGCGTTGTCGAGCGTTTGTGCGGGCAGGCCGGCAAGGGTGAGCACCGCCGCGTCCACATCCATAAAGCCGGTGAGGCCTATGACGACGGCGATGCCTTCGTCGCCCCAGACATCCAGCGCCCAGCGCGCGAGCAGCGAGAAGACCGCGACGAAGCCGGCGAGCATCAGCGCCGGGCCGAAATCGAAAGGATTGCCGAGCTTGACCGGTGGCCCATCCGGCGAATCGTCACGGCGCCAGGCGAGCAGGGCCATGATCGCCGAGACGACCAGCGCTGGGGTCAGCACCAGCGCAAGCGTGGGCAGGGCGCGGGGCACGAGGATGGCAGTCAACACCTGCACGCGCACGAACATGACGATGGTGGCGATGGCGATGCCGGCGGTCAGCACGCCGCGTAATTCCGGCTCGGTGCGCAGGCGGCGGGCGTACCAGGCCGTCACCGCCGTGGACGAGACGATGGAGCCGGTCAGCGCCATCATCAATACGCCCCGGCTGCTGCCGAACCGGCGCGCGACGACATAGCCAGCAAAGGAGAGCCCGGCGACCAGCACCACCACCATCCAGATCTGGCGGGGGTTCCAGGCATCATAGGGGCCATAAGTGGCATCGGGCAGCAGCGGGAGGACGACGAGGGCGACCAGCGCAAAGCGGGCGACGCCCTCAATCTCGCCTTCCGTCAGCCCGCGCAGCAGGGCGTGCATCGAGTGGCGGGCGCTCAGCAGCACAAAGGCCGCGCCCGCTGCTGCCAGAGCGATGGCAGGTGAGAGCGCCACTGCGGCATAGCCGATGGCGAAGGTCAGGAGCGCCGCCACAATCGTGGTGGCCGAAAGCTGGTCGTCGCGAATCGCCTGGCCGAAACCAATGAGCAGCGCGCCGACCACGCCCAGCGCCATGATCGCGGCGATCATCTCCGGCAGGAGCGCCGACAGGCCCCCGGCAAAGCCGATCAGGCCGAAGGTGCGGAACCCCGCCACCCGTTGCCCGGCCTGCTTGTCGCGCTGAGTCCAGCCTCGTTCGAGGCCGATCAGAAGGCCGGCGGCGAGAGCAGCGAGAAGCCCGAGCAGCGATGGAGACAGAGCGAGGCTCATGGTCAGAGCGTCAGCAGGCGGATGTCCGGCCCAGCCGCTGCGAGAAAGGCAATGGGGCCAGTCATCTCGATACGGGAGTCGAGGCCGTCCGCCGCCACGCCTGCCATGGCAACGCCGCTCTGGCAGAGGCTGATCGTCACGCCTTCATCCAGCGCATCATCCAGCAATTGCGCGAGCGTCGGCTCCCCGGCTGCAGCCCAGGCGGCGTCCTGCGGGGCGCGGATCGGGGTGCGCAACAGGGCAGCCGCCTCGCCTTGCAGGAAGATGCGGGCCGCACTTCCCAGAGCGACCTCCGCCCGCGCGAGCGACAGGGCCGCGCGCAATCGGGCCGGCTCGGCGCTGACGACGACGAGAGCGAGAGGCGGCCGCGCGCTCATGCGCAGGCCAGCGCGGCCTTGCAGGCCGGGTCCGGCGGAATAGCCATGGTCCGCAGGCGACGGGCGAGCAGATCGAAGACGATCAACTTGCCGGTGGTCGGTTCACCGAAGGGCACGAGCGCGCGGATGACCTCCAGCGCCGCCATGGAGCCGATGATGCCGGTCAGCGCCCCGACAATGCCTTCCTCGGCGCAAGTGCGGGCGGGGTCGGTGCGGGTGTCGCCGACCAGGCAGCGATAGCAGGGTTGGCCATCCTCCCAGCCCCGCCAGACCCCGATCTGCCCCTCGAACTGGCCGACGGCGGCGCTCACCAGCGGAATGCGCAGCCGGGTCGCGGCGTCGGAAACGGCGAGGCGCGTCTCGAAATTGTCGCAGCCATCCAGAATGATGTCGGCATCGCGCAGCAGCGTCGCGGCATTGTCGGCATCCAGCGCTGTGTTGATCGGAATAGCATGACAATCCGGGTTGAGTCGGCGCACGGCATCCCGCGCGGCTTCCGCCTTCGGGCGACCGATGTCGTCGCTGGCGAACAGGATCTGCCGCTGTAGGTTGGAGAGGCTCACCCTATCATGATCGATGATCCGCAGAGTGCCGATGCCGGCTGCCGCCAGATAGGCAATCGCCGGACACCCGATGCCGCCCGCTCCGATGATCGCAACATGCGCTCCGGCCAGCCGTGCCTGCCCCGCGCCGCCGATCTCGCGCAGCACGATGTGGCGGGCATATCGCTCAAGCTGATCGTCGGTGAAGTCCATCAGTGCGGCTGTGCGTCAGACCGTGCGGACGCCGGTGGAGCCAAAGCCGCCCGCACCGCGCGCCGTATCGTCCAGCGTCGCGACCTCGACCATGCGCGCGATCTGCACAGGCGCAACGATGAGCTGGGCGATCCGGTCGCCGCGCTTGATCTCGAAATCATCCTCGCCCAGGTTGACCAGAATGACCTTCAGTTCGCCGCGATAATCGCTGTCGATCGTGCCGGGCGTGTTCGGCAGCGTGATGCCATGCTTGAGCGCCAGCCCGGACCGGGGGCGCACCTGCACCTCGAACCCCTCGGGAATGGCGAGCGCGAGGCCGGTGGCCACCGCATGGCGAGCCATGCTCGGCAGCGTTACATCCTCGGCGGAGACCACGTCCATGCCGGCTGCGCCGGCGGTGGCGTAGCTGGGCAATGGCAGGTCTTCGCCATGGGGCAGGCGCTTCACCGCAATGTCAACGGGCGGCCAGTTCATCGGAAATCCTTTCAATCAGCCGCGTGGCGACAAGGGCTTTGGGCATGTCCGGCCAGTCTTCGACGCCCTGCGCCGTGACCAGATGGACGCTGTTATGCGATCCGCCCATGACATCGCCGGACACGTCATTGGCGACGATCCAGTCCGCGCCCTTGCGCTGGCGCTTGGCGATAGCGTGGTCGACGACAGTTTCGGTCTCGGCCGCGAAGCCGACGAGCAGGGCGGGGCGCTGGACGTGGCGCGCCAGCGTCGCGAGGATGTCCGGATTCTCGGCCAGCGCGAGCGGGGCAGGCGTGCCCGAGCCATCCTTCTTGATCTTCTGGCCGGCCTCGTCGGCGGCGCGCCAATCGGCCACTGCTGCGACCAATATGGCAATATCGGCTGGCAAGGCTCCCTCCACGGCGGCCTGCATCTCCCGCGCGGTCTGCACGTCCACCCGGGTGACGCCACGCGGCGTGGGCAGGCTGACCGGCCCTGCGACGAGCGTGACGCGCGCGCCGGCCTGTGCGGCGGCGGCGGCAATCGCAAAGCCCTGCTGCCCGGACGAGCGATTGGCGATGTAGCGCACCGGGTCGATCGGCTCATGTGTGGGGCCGGCGGTGATCAGCACATGGCGGCCGAGCAGATTGGCGTGGCTGAGATCGGGCGCATGGATCGTTCGGCTGGTGTCGGTCAGCAGCGCGGCCGGTGACGGCGCCTCTGCCAGCAGCCGCTCGATTTCCTGCACGATGGCGGCCGGCTCGGGCAGGCGACCCTTGCCCCACTCGTTGCAGGCCATGGCGCCGACGTCAGGCTCCATCACATGGATGCCATCGCCGCGCAGCGTGTCGAGGTTCCGCTGGGTGGCCTTGTGGTGCCACATCCGCACATTCATCGCGGGCACGGCGAGCACCGGCTTGTCGGTGGCGAGCAGCACGGTGGTGGCGAGATCGTCAGCGATGCCCGATGCCATCTTGGCGAGGATGTTGGCGGTCGCCGGCGCGACGACGATCAGGTCGGCCTCGCGGCTGAGCTGGATATGGCCGATCTCGCGCTCCTCCTTGAGGTCGAACATGTCGCCATAGACATGATCCTCGGTGAGCACGCCGAAGGAAAGCGGCGTCACGAACTGGGTGGCGGCGTCGGTCAGCACGGCGCGCACGGCAAGGCCCTTGCCCTTGAGCAGGCGCACCAGTTCCAGCGCCTTGTAGGCGGCGATCCCGCCGGAGACGATGAGGAGGATCCGCTGGGTCATGATGGTTCCATAGCGGCTGGGCGCCGGTTCGGCTAGCGGCTCGGCAGGGGCGGGACGTCAGGCAAGGAGCGCCATGGCACCCGCGCCGGCTGCTGCCGCCAGAATCGCCACGCCCGCATAGCGCCAGAACCAGCCGACCTTCACCTGCACCAGCTTCACCGCCGGTAAGGGCGGCGGGGGCGGGGCGCCGCCCGGCTCGGGATAGGCTTCCTCCAGCCGCCGGACGAGGCCGGGCAGGCGGCGGATTGTGTCCACCGTTTCGTGGATCGAATCGGCGAGCTTGGCTTCGGGCCCGAGTTCGTCGCGCAGCCAGCTCTTCACATAGGGGCCGGAAACGTCCCACATGTTGATCGTCGGGTCGAGCATCGTCGCCACGCCTTCGACCATGACCATCGTCTTTTGCAGCAGCAACAGATGGGGCTGGGTCTGCATGTCAAAATCGCGGGTGATGGCGAACAGGCCGTCCAGCATCTGACCCACGGATAGCTCGCTGACCGGCTTGCCGCGCATCGGTTCGCCCACGGCACGCAGGGCGGTCGCGAACTCGGCGACATTGTGGTGGGCCGGCACATATTGCGCCTCGAAATGGATTTCCGCCACGCGGCGATAGTTACCGGTGATAAGACCATAGAGGATCTCGGCCAGCCATAGCCGCGCGCGCCGGTCGATCCGCCCCATGATGCCGAAGTCGATGGCAACGATGGTGCCGTCGGCCTGCACGAACAGATTGCCCTGGTGCATGTCGGCATGGAAGAATCCGTCCGCGATGGCTTGGCGCAGGAAGGTGTTGACCAGCCGCGCCGCCAGATCGCTCAGGTCATGCCCGGCCGCGACCAGCGCGGCGCGGTCGCTGATCTTGATGCCGTCGATCCATTCGAGGGTCATCACCCGGCCGTTGGTGCGATCCCAGTCGATTTGCGGGATGCGATAGCGCGGCACGGCGGACATGGCCTCGGCCAGTTCGGAGGCAGAGGCTGCCTCGCGCCGCAGATCCAGCTCGCGCGCTGTCCAGCGCTTGAGATTGGCGACGACCAAACGCGGTCGGAGGCGCGAGGCCTCGCCGCCCAGTTGCTCGAGATGCGCCGCCGCCCATTCATAAGTGTCGATGTCGCGGTTGAATCGCTCGCGAATGCCCGGGCGCAGCACCTTGATGGCGACCGCGCGGCCGTCCGTCGTCACGGCACGATGCACCTGCGCGATGGACGCCGCGCCGACAGCCTGCTCATCGACACTGGCGTAGATCGAGTCGAGCGGTCGCCCGAAGCTGGCTTCGATCTCGGCGCGAATCGCGGAGAAGGGCATGGGCGGCAGCGCGTCCTGCAGCGACAGCAGATCGCGGGCGGCATCCTCACCGACCAGATCGGGGCGCGTCGCCAGCGACTGGCCGAGCTTGATCGCGGCCGGGCCAATGGCTTGAAACGCCTCCGCATAGCGCGGCTCCTTGGGCACGCGCGCACCGAGCCGCGCCAGCCGTGCGAGGCGGCGGACCGGCGCGGGCGTATTGCCATCCCGCTCGATACCGCGCAGCGCGCCGTGGCGAGCCAGGGTCCGCCCCCATGAGAGCAGGCGCCAGAGATGGGTGATGTGGGCTGTCATGACCTTATCGCCTTGCGGAACGCACCATGGGACCGCTGCGCCGCCGAATCATATCTTCCATCCAGAATGAATGGCGACGAGGCCGCCCATGATCGGCTCGGCCTTCGCTTGCACGAAGCCCGCCTCTTCGATCATGCCCTTGAACTTGGGCATGTCCGGGAAGCGGCGGATCGACTCGATGAGATAGCGATAGCTCTCCGCATCGCCGGCGATCATCTTGCCCAGCTTGGGCACCAGCTTGTGCGAATAGGCGTCATACACATCGCCGAAACCGGGCCAGGTGGTGCTGGAAAATTCCAGGCAGAAGAAGCGGCCGCCATATTTGAGCACGCGATGCGCCTCGCGCAGCGCGGCCGGGATATCGGTCACATTACGGATGCCGAACGCGATGGTGTAGGCATCGAAGCTGCGATCCCCGAAGACCAGCTGCTCGGCATTCTGCGGCTGCCAGACCAGGCCCTCGATGCCGCGCTTCTGCGCCCGCGTCATGCCCACGGCGAGCATATCCTCGTTGATGTCGCTCACCGTCACACGCGCGCCATGCTTGGCCATGCGGAAGGCGATGTCGCCGGTGCCGCCGGCCATGTCGAGAATCGCCTCGTCCTTGCGCGGCTTCACGCGGCGGACGAACTGGTCCTTCCATAGCCGATGCATACCGCCGGACATCGCATCGTTCATGATGTCGTAGTTGCGGGCGACATTGGAGAAGACGTCGCCGACCAGCTTCGTCTTTTCCTCGGGGGCTACCTCACGATAGCCAAAGGACACTGTCTCGCTCATGGGGCCGGGCTCTAGCCGACTCTGCCGGTCGCGCAAAGGGCGAACCATGCCGGAGCGGCCGATGCCGCGCGGGATGGGCCGCCGTCAGCTCATGCCGGGTCGGCGAGCGCGACCGGCGCGCCGAGATGGGCCAGGAAATCCGGCTTGCCGATCGCGATCCCACGTGTCCGCAGCAGCGCATAGGCCGTCGTCGCGTGGAACAGGAAGTTGGGCAGCATGAAGCCGGTGACATAATCCCGCCCGTGGAACCGATATCCCTGGCCGTTCGGGAAGCGCAGCACGATCTCGCGGTCCTCGCTGCCCTCCAGTTGCGCGGGCGTCACGCTCCGGACGAAGGCGATGGTCTTTGCGCACCGCTCCTGCAGGGCATCGAGGCTCGCCTCGGTGTCCGGCATGGCGGGCGGCTCGATGCCGGCGAGACGGGCGATGCCATTCTTGGCGCTGTCCGACGCCATCTGATATTGCGCCGTGAGCGGGCGCATATCCTCGATCAGACGGGCGGCCAGCAGATCGGCCTGCGTGGCGCGGACATCGTCCCGACCGAGCCAGTTTTTCATGTTGCCGAGCGTGTTGACGAGGAGGGGAACGGTGATCTCGTGCATGGTCAGGGTCATCGGCGCCTCGCCTTCTCTATCTGTAAGATTGCGGATGTGCGCGTGCGGGCCGAAAGAGGCAAGGCGGCATTTCAAAACGCACGACCGCCACGCGTGCCCCTTGGGGTGAGCCGCGCTTGACCGGTTGGCGGCCTCTCTGTATAGGCCCGCCTGCCTCGCGGCCCGCAACCTGTGCTTTCACTAGGATTCGGTCGCTCGTCCGCTGGGTCATACAGAGCTTGAACATTGCCTATGCTCTTGCGGGGCCAGGGGGTCTTTACCGACCGCCGGGTCTCTTGTCGTTTGGAGGTCAGCCCCGGCTGGCCATCGGCCGACCCAGGACATGCAGATGGCAGAGTAACTGAAAAAAGGTGAAGGGCTTCATGCCAACGATCAACCAGCTGGTCCGCAAGGGCCGCGAGCCGCAGAAGGCCAAGAGCAAGGTCCCTGCGATGGAGCAGAACCCGCAGAAGCGCGGCGTCTGCACCCGTGTCTACACCGTGACCCCGAAGAAGCCGAACTCGGCTCTCCGCAAGGTCTGCAAGGTGCGCCTCACCAACAGCCGTGAGGTCATCAGCTACATTCCGGGCGAAGGCCACAACCTCCAGGAACACAGCGTCGTGCTGATCCGTGGCGGCCGTGTGCGCGACCTTCCCGGTGTGCGCTATCACGTTCTTCGCGGCGTTCTGGATACCCAGGGCGTCAAGGACCGCAAGCAGAGCCGTTCCAAGTACGGCGCGAAGCGTCCGAAGTAAGTAGGGGAGAACAGAGATATGTCACGTCGTCGTCGCCCCGAAAAGCGCGTCATCCTGCCCGATCCCCAGTATGGCGATCAGGTTCTGTCCAAGTTCATGAACAGCGTCATGTATGACGGCAAGAAGGCCGTCGCTGAGCAGATTGTTTATGGCGCACTGGCCACCGTTGAAACCCGCGCCAAGAAGGATCCGATCTCGGTCTTTCATGACGCCCTCAACAATGTGAAGCCGGGCATCGAGGTCCGCAGCCGCCGTGTTGGCGGTGCGACCTATCAGGTGCCGGTGGAAGTCCGTCCCGAGCGCGCCCAGGCGCTGGCCATTCGCTGGCTCATCAATGCGGCGCGCAGCCGCAGCGAGACCACGATGGCGGCCCGCCTCTCCGGCGAGCTTCTGGACGCCGCGAACAACCGTGGCAATGCCGTGAAGAAGCGTGAAGACACGCACCGGATGGCCGAAGCCAACCGCGCCTTCTCGCATTACCGCTGGTAAGCACTATATTGGACGCCGGGGCAGTCACAGGACTGTCCCGGCTTCCTGCACCACCGTTCGCTCGGGCCTGTCGAAGGGCTGTTCTTCCGTGAGGGGAGAAACGGGTCCCCGCCGAGCCAACCCGAACGGAGAGGAACCTTTCAGACCGCAGCCCCGCCGCACGCGGGCAATGGAGTAAAGATCATGGCCCGCAGCCACCCGCTCGAGCGTTACCGCAATTTCGGCATTATGGCGCACATCGACGCCGGCAAGACGACGACGACCGAGCGCATCCTCTATTACACCGGCAAGTCCTACAAGATCGGCGAAGTGCACGACGGCGCCGCCACGATGGACTGGATGGAGCAGGAGCAGGAGCGCGGCATCACGATCACGTCGGCTGCGACGACCTGCCTGTGGAAGGCTGACGAGGGCAAAGGCCCCGAGCATCGCCTGAACATCATCGACACCCCCGGCCACGTGGACTTCACCATTGAGGTGGAGCGTTCGCTGCGCGTGCTCGATGGCGCGGTTGCCGCGTTCGACGGCGTTGCCGGCGTGGAGCCGCAGTCGGAGACGGTGTGGCGTCAGGCTGACAAGTACGGCGTGCCTCGGATGTGCTTCATCAACAAGCTCGACCGTACGGGTGCCAATTTCTATTATTGCGTGCAGACGATCATCGATCGCCTGGGCGCGACCCCGGCCGTCCTGTATCTGCCCATCGGCGCGGAATCGGACTTCAAGGGTCTCGTCGATCTCGTCAACAACCGCGCGATCATCTGGAAGGATGAGAATCTGGGCGCCGAGTTCTTCTATGAAGAAATTCCGGCCGACCTCGCCGACAAGGCTGCCGAGTATCGCGAGAAGCTGGTCGAGCTGGCCGTCGAGCAGGACGATGCTGCGATGGAAGCCTATCTCGAGGGCAACGAGCCCGACGTCGCGACGCTCAAGAAGCTGATCCGCAAGGGCACGCTGAACCAGAGCTTCGTGCCGGTGCTGTGCGGCTCGGCCTTCAAGAACAAGGGCGTGCAGGCGCTGCTGGATGCGGTCGTCGACTATCTGCCCAGCCCGCTGGACATCGAGGACGTGCAGGGCATCAACCCCGACACGGAAGAGCCGGACAGCCGTGCCACCAGCGACGAGGCGCCGTTCTCGGGTCTCGCGTTCAAGATCATGAACGATCCGTTCGTCGGCTCGCTCACCTTCCTGCGCGTCTATTCCGGCACGCTGAGCAAGGGCACCTATCTGAACTCCGTGAAGGACAAGAAGGAAAAGATCGGCCGTATGCTCCTGATGCATGCGAACAGCCGTGAGGACATCGATACGGCTTATGCCGGCGATATCGTCGCGCTGGCCGGCATGAAGGAAACGACGACCGGTGACACGCTGTGCGCCGAACGTCAGCCGATCATCCTGGAGCGTATGGAATTCCCCGAGCCGGTCATCGAGCTGTCCGTGGAGCCCAAGACCAAGGCCGACCAGGAGAAGATGGGCGTTGCGCTCAATCGTCTGGCTGCCGAGGATCCGTCGTTCCGCGTCTCGACCGACCACGAATCGGGCCAGACGATCATCAAGGGCATGGGCGAACTTCACCTCGAAATCCTGGTCGATCGCATGAAGCGTGAGTTCAAGGTCGAGGCGAACGTCGGTGCGCCGCAGGTGGCCTATCGCGAGTATCTCAAGAAGGCCGTCGACGTCGACTACACCCACAAGAAGCAGTCGGGCGGCACCGGCCAGTTCGGCCGCATCAAGGTGAAGGTCACGCCGGGCGAGCGCGGTGCGGGCATCATCTTCAAGGACGAGATCAAGGGGGGCAATATTCCCAAGGAATATATCCCGGCGATCGAGAAGGGTATGCGCGAGACGGCCGCCACGGGCTCGCTCATCGGCTTCCCGATCATCGACTTCGAGATCAACCTGTATGACGGCGCCTATCACGACGTCGACTCGTCGGCGCTGGCATTCGAAATCACCGGTCGCGGTGCGATGCGTGAAGTCGCGCAGAAGGCCGGCATCACGCTGCTCGAGCCGGTGATGAAGGTCGAGGTGGTGACGCCTGAGGAATATCTGGGTGACGTCATCGGCGACATGAACTCGCGTCGTGGCCAGATCCAGGGCACCGACAGCCGCGGTAATGCGCAGGTTGTCGAGGCGATGGTCCCGCTGGCCAACATGTTCGGCTATGTGAACTCGCTCCGCTCGTTCACCCAGGGCCGCGCGAACTACTCCATGCAGTTCTCGCACTATGACGAGGTGCCGCAGAACGTCGCGGACGAGGTGAAGGCGAAGCTGGCCTAAGCCGGCACTTTCATCTGGATTTATGTAAATTTGCTGTTATGGGGGCGCCTTCGCGAGGCTTCCCCGAGCGGTTGAACCCAAGCTATTGAGCGAAAAGAGGTAGGAAATGGCTAAGGCTAAATTCGAGCGGAACAAGCCGCACTGCAATATCGGCACCATCGGTCACGTCGACCATGGCAAGACCACGCTGACCGCCGCCATCACCAAGGTGCTGGCCGAAACCGGTGGCGCCACGTTCACGGACTATGCCAACATCGACAAGGCTCCCGAGGAGCGCGAGCGCGGCATCACGATCTCGACCGCACACGTCGAGTACGAGACCGGCGCCCGTCACTATGCGCACGTCGACTGCCCGGGCCACGCTGACTATGTGAAGAACATGATCACCGGTGCCGCCCAGATGGACGGCGCGATCCTCGTGGTGAACGCTGCTGACGGCCCGATGCCGCAGACCCGCGAGCACATCCTGCTCGCCCGTCAGGTCGGCGTGCCGGCGCTCGTCGTGTACATGAACAAGGTCGACCAGGTCGACGACGAGGAGCTCCTCGAGCTCGTCGAGCTGGAAGTGCGCGAGCTGCTCTCCAGCTACGACTTCCCGGGCGACGACATCCCCATCGTCAAGGGTTCGGCTCTGGCCGCTCTCGAAGGCCGTGACGACGCGATCGGCAAGGATTCGATCAAGGCGCTCATGGATGCCGTCGACGCCTACATCCCGCAGCCGGCCCGTCCGGTTGACCGTCCGTTCCTGATGCCGATCGAAGACGTGTTCTCGATCTCGGGTCGCGGCACCGTGGTGACCGGCCGCGTCGAGACCGGCGTTGTGAAGGTTGGCGAGGAAGTCGAGATCATCGGCCTCAAGCCCACCAAGAAGACGACCGTCACCGGCGTGGAAATGTTCCGCAAGCTGCTCGACCAGGGTGAAGCCGGCGACAACATCGGCGCGCTGATCCGTGGCGTTGGCCGTGAAGAAGTCGAGCGTGGTCAGGTTCTGGCCAAGCCGGGTTCGGTCACGCCGCACACCGAGTTCGAAGCCGAGGTGTACGTGCTGTCGAAGGACGAAGGTGGCCGTCACACGCCGTTCTTCGCCAACTATCGTCCGCAGTTCTACTTCCGCACGACGGACGTGACCGGCGAGGTCGTCCTTCCCGAGGGTACCGAGATGGTCATGCCTGGCGACAACGTGAAGCTGGCCGTCAAGCTCATCGCGCCGATCGCGATGGACCCGGGTCTCCGCTTCGCTATTCGCGAAGGTGGCCGCACGGTCGGTTCTGGGGTTGTCGCGACGATCTCGAAGTAATATAGGCAGCGAGCCGCTCGGATCAGGTGATTCGAGCGGCCTGCTTTTTTCGCCGCTTCGCGCGGGCTCGTGAGTGCCAGAACGGCACCGGGGCCATCAGGGTGAAGCGGTTTTGTTTTGGCTCTTTCACATCGGTTAGTGGACATGGAAACGCAGAATATCCGTATTCGTCTCAAGGCATTCGATCATCGCGTGCTGGATCAGGCGACCGGCGACATCGCCGATACCGCTCGTCGTACGGGTGCTCTCATTCGCGGTCCCATTCCGCTGCCGACCCGTATCGAGAAGTTCACGGTCAACCGTGGGCCGCACATCGATAAGAAGAGCCGTGAACAGTTCGAGGTCCGCACCTACAAGCGCATGCTTGATATCGTGCAGCCGACCCCGCAGACCGTCGACGCGCTGATGAAGCTCGATCTGGCTGCCGGCGTGAACGTCGAGATCAAACTGGCCTGATGGCCGTAGCGGGGCGGCCTTCGGGTCGCCTTGCAGGACATTTGGATACCGCCGGCTTCGGCCGGGCAGCGTCCTCCGTCGTTTCCACCTCGCTTGTCGAGGGTCCGGAAGCATCCAGCCCGGACGGGGGAACGCATCGCAAAATCGGGTTGGCTGCCTGGGTCTTAGGGTCCTGGCGGTTTTTTCGTTGGATAAGCCCCCGCATCATGCAGGGGCCTCTATTGGAGGATTGGATCATGCGTACCGGCGTGATCGCGAAGAAAGTGGGTATGACCCGCCTGTTCCAGGATGATGGCCGCCATGTGCCCGTCACCGTCCTGGCGCTCGAAGGCAACCAGGTCATTGCCCGTCGCGAAATGGATAAGGACGGCTATGTAGCCGTGCAGCTGGGTGCCGGCGTTGCGAAGGCGAAGAATGTCGCCAAGCCGCAGCGCGAGCACTTTGCCAAGGCTCAGGTGGAACCCAAGGCGCAGGTCGTCGAGTTCCGCGTGGCCGAGGACGCCCTGCTCGATGTCGGCGCGGAAATCGCTGCCGATCACTTCATCGCTGGTCAGCTCGTCGACGTGACGGGCCAGACGCAGGGCAAGGGCTTTGCCGGCGCCATGAAGCGCTGGGGCTTCGGCGGTATGCGTGCCACGCACGGTGTGTCGATCAGCCACCGTGCCCACGGTTCGACGGGTAACCGTCAGGATCCGGGCCGCGTGTTCAAGAACAAGAAGATGGCCGGCCACATGGGCGACCGTCAGCGCACCCAGCAGAACCTCGAGATCGTCCGCACGGACGTGGAGCGCGGCCTGCTGTTCGTGAAGGGCAGCGTGCCCGGCTCGAAGGGCGCCTGGCTTCTCGTCAAGGACGCCGTGAAGGTCGATCGTCCGGCTGATGTGCCGTACCCGGCCAGCATCAAGTCGGCTGCGAACAATAACGCCGAGGCTCCGGCCGATACGCCTGCGCAGGACGTCGCGGCGCCCGAGGCCACTGAAGGCCAGGAGGGCTAAGTCATGAAGATCAAGGTTCTCACTCTGGACGGCGGCAAGGCCTCCGGCGATGTTGAGCTGAATGACGATGTGTTCGGCCTCGAGCCGCGCGCGGACATTCTGCACCGTGTCGTCACCTGGCAGCTTGAAAAGCGCCGTGCCCCGGCATCGGCGACGCGCGAGCGTTCTGACGTTGCCCGCACGGGCAAGAAGTTCGGTCGCCAGAAGGGCGGCGGTACGGCTCGTCACGGCGATCGCCGCGCCCCGATCTTCATCGGTGGTGGTAAGGCGCACGGCCAGCGCGCCCGTACCTTCGGGCACTCGCTCAACAAGAAGGTGCGTGCACTGGGCCTGAAGATGGCGCTTTCGGCCAAGGCCAAGGGCGGCTCGCTCACGGTTCTGGACAATCTGGACGTCAAGGACGGCAAGACCAAGGAACTGGCGGGTCAGCTCGCCAAGCTCAACCTCGGCAAGGTGCTGTTCATCGACGGCGAGGCGACCAACCTCTCCTTCGCCAAGGCCTCGTCCAATCTCGTCGGTGTCAATGTGCTCCCCGCCATCGGTGCCAATGTCTACGATATCCTGCGTGCGGACAGCCTGGTGCTGACCCGTGCCGCGGTCGAGCAGCTGGAGGCGCGCTTCAATGGCTAAGAAGCAGGCAGCAGCGGTGGCCACGCGTCATTACGACGTGATTGTCGCCCCGCACATCACCGAAAAGGCGACGCTGGTCTCCGAGCACAACGCGGTTGTGTTCAAGGTCGCGCGTGACGCTTCGAAGCCCGAGATCAAGGCCGCTGTCGAGGCGCTGTTCAATGTCAGCGTCAAGTCGGTCAACACGATCGTCCAGAAGGGCAAGACCAAGCGCTGGAAGGGCAAGCCCTACACGCGCTCGGACGTGAAGAAGGCTGTCGTGACCCTGGCCGAAGGCCAGTCGATCGACATCACCACGGGCATTTGAGGGCGGACTGAACAATGGCACTCAAGCATTATAACCCGACGAGCCCGGCCCAGCGCGGCCTGATCCTCGTCGACCGGTCCGGCCTCCACAAGGGCAAGCCCGTCAAGGCGCTGACCGAAGGCAAGCGCAAGACCGGTGGCCGCAACAACAAGGGTCATGTGACCTCGCGCGGTATCGCCGGCGGTCACAAGCAGCGCTATCGCATCATCGACTTCAAGCGTCGCAAGTGGGACGTCGAAGGCACGGTGGAGCGTCTGGAATATGACCCCAACCGCACGGCGTTCATTGCGCTGGTCAGCTATGCCGATGGCGAGCAGGCCTACATCATCGCCCCGCAGCGTCTGGCTGTGGGCGACAAGGTGATCGCAGGCAAGAAGACCGACGTGAAGCCGGGCAATGCGATGGAACTGGGTCAGATGCCGGTCGGCACGATCATCCACAACATCGAGATGAAGCCGGGCAAGGGCGCTCAGATTGCACGCAGCGCGGGCACCTATGCCCAGCTCGTCGGTCGCGATCGCGGCATGGTCATCGTCCGTCTCGGCTCGGGTGAGCAGCGCTACATCCGCTCGGACTGCATGGCGACCATCGGTGCGGTGTCGAACCCCGACAACCAGAACCAGAACCTCGCCAAGGCCGGCCGCAGCCGCTGGCTCGGCCGTCGCCCGCTCACCCGCGGCGTCGCCAAGAACCCGGTCGACCACCCGCACGGCGGTGGTGAAGGCCGGACCTCGGGCGGCCGTCATCCGGTTACCCCGTGGGGCAAGCCGACCAAGGGTGCTCGTACCCGTCACAACAAGTCGACCGACAAGATGATCATCCGGTCGCGTCACGCCAAGAAGAAGAGGTAAGCGATGGCTCGCTCCGTCTGGAAGGGTCCCTTCGTGGACCTGCATCTGCTCAAGAAGGCAGAAACCGCGCAGGAGAACAACGGCCGTGGCGGTCCGATCAAGACCTGGTCGCGCCGCTCCACCATCCTGCCGCAGTTCGTTGGCCTGACGTTCAACGTCTACAATGGTCGCAAGCACGTTCCCGTTTCGGTGAACGAAGACATGGTCGGTCACAAGCTGGGTGAATTCGCGCCGACGCGCTACTTCCCCGGCCACGCCGCTGACAAGAAGGGCAAGCGCTGATGGGCAAGGCAAAAGCTCCCCGCCGCGTCTCGGACAATGAGGCGCTGGCCGTCGGCACGCAGATCCGCGGTTCGGCCCAGAAGCTGAACCTGGTCGCCGCGCTCATCCGTGGCCGCAAGGTCGAGGACGCGATGAACGTGCTCGCCTTCTCCAAGCGCGCGATGGCGGTCGATGTTCGCAAGGTGCTCGCCAGCGCGGTCGCCAATGCGGAGAACAACCACAATCTCGACGTCGACGCGCTCGTCGTCGCCGAGGCGAGTGTCGGCAAGTCGTTCACCATGAAGCGCTTCCATGCGCGTGGTCGCGGCAAGTCCACCCGCATCCTGAAGCCCTTCAGCCGCGTGCGCATCGTCGTGCGTGAAGCTGCGGAAGAGGAGGCCTGATCCATGGGTCACAAGAGCAATCCCATCGGTCTGCGCCTGCAGATCAACCGCACCTGGGACAGCCGCTGGTTCGCGGAAGGCCAGGACTATGGTCGCCTGCTGCTTGAGGATCTCAAGATCCGCAAGTATGTCATGAAGACGCTGCCCCAGGCCGCGATCTCCAAGGTGGTCATCGAGCGTCCGGCCAAGCTGTGCCGCGTGTCGATCTATGCAGCCCGTCCCGGTGTCATCATCGGCAAGAAGGGCGCGGACATTGAGAAGCTGCGCAAGAAGCTGAGCGCGATGACGTCCAGCGACGTGAGCCTGAACATCGTCGAGATCCGCAAGCCGGAAATCGACTCCAAGCTCGTCGCCCAGGGCGTTGCCGATCAGCTCGAGCGTCGTATCGCTTTCCGTCGCGCCATGAAGCGCGCCGTGCAGAGCGCGCTTCGTCTCGGCGCCGAGGGCATCAAGATCACCTGCGGCGGCCGTCTGGGCGGCGCGGAGATCGCCCGTGTCGAGTGGTATCGCGAAGGTCGCGTTCCGCTGCACACGCTGCGTGCGAACGTCGATTATGCAGAAGCCGAGGCCCACACGGCCTATGGCGTTTGCGGCATCAAGGTCTGGATCTTCAAGGGCGAGATCCTCGGCCACGATCCGATGGCGACCGACCGTCTCATGCTGGAGGCTCAGACCTCCGGTGTGCGTCCGGCTCGCTGAGAATTGAGAGCAAGGTAAAGCATCATGCTACAGCCGAAGAAAACCAAGTTCCGCAAGACCTTCAAGGGTCGCATCAAGGGCGATGCCAAGGGTGGAACGGACCTCAATTTCGGATCCTACGGCCTCAAGGCTCTGGAACCGGAGCGGGTCACCGCGCGCCAGATCGAAGCGGCTCGCCGCGCGATCACGCGTCACATCCGTCGTCAGGGCCGTCTCTGGATCCGCGTCTTCCCGGACGTGCCGGTGTCCAAGAAGCCTGCCGAAGTCCGTCAGGGTAAGGGCAAGGGTTCGATCGAATATTGGGCGGCGCGCGTAAAGCCCGGCCGCATCCTGTTCGAGCTGGACGGCGTGCCCGGTCCGCTGGCTGCGGAAGCATTCAGCCGCGCAGCGATGAAGCTGCCGATCAAGACGAAGGTGGTGGCGCGTCTCGGCGACACCTCGCATCTGGGAGCATGATGGTCATGACCAAGATTTCTGACCTCAAGGCGAAGAGCGACGATCAGCTGTCGACCGATCTGGGCGAGCTGAAGCGCGAGCAGTTCAACCTGCGCTTTCAGGCTGCGACCAACCAGCTTGAGAAGCCGAGCCGCGTGCGCGAAGTGCGTCGTGACATCGCGCGGATCAAAACCCTCCAGGCCGAGCGTTCGCGCTCGTCCGCGAAGTAAGAAGGAAACAGGCCCATGCCCAAGCGCGTGCTGACGGGAACGGTGGTTTCCGACAAGGGTGACAAGACGGTCGTCGTCAAGGTGGAGCGCAAGGTGAAGCACCCGCTCTACGGCAAGATCATCCGTCGCTCGAAGAAGTATCACGCCCACGATGATGCCAACGAGTATCACGAGGGTGAGACCGTCCGTATCGAGGAGACGGCGCCGATCTCGAAGCTGAAGACCTGGAAGGTCATCGCGCGGGTCGACACCCACAAGTCTCCCGAGCAGGTCGCTGCAGACGCAGCAGCCTGAGCAGGTCTCAAGGATTTAACGGAACCACCGGGCCAGACACAGGCTGTGTCCCGGCAGGCCAATTGAGAAGGAACCGGATCGATGATCCAGATGCAATCCAATCTTGATGTCGCTGACAACAGCGGCGCCAAGCGCGTCCAGTGCATCAAGGTGCTCGGCGGCTCGAAGCGTCGTTTTGCCAGCGTTGGCGACATCATCGTCGTCTCCGTGAAGGACGCCGCCCCCCGTGGCCGCGTGAAGAAGGGTGACGTTCACCGCGCCGTGATCGTGCGCACCGCCAAGGACGTTCGTCGTCCCGACGGCAGCGTCATTCGCTTCGACGGCAATGCGGCCGTGTTGGTCAACAAGAATGCGGAGCCGATTGGCACGCGTATCTTTGGCCCCGTGGTCCGCGAGCTGCGCGCGAAGAACTTCATGAAGATCATTTCGCTTGCTCCCGAGGTGCTGTGATGAGCGCTGCACGTATCAAGAAGGGTGACACGGTCGTCGTGCTCGCCGGCAAGGACAAGGGCCGTACCGGTTCCGTCCTCCAGGTGATGCCCAAGGATGACAAGGTGCTGGTCGACGGCATCAACGTTCACGCCCGCCACCGCAAGCCCGACCAGGCAAATCCGCAGGGCGGCATCGATCGCAAGCCAGCGCCGCTGCACATTTCCAATGTTGCACTGGCTGTCGACGGCAAGGCCACGCGCGTCCGCTTCGAGGACCGTGACGGCAAGAAGGTCCGCGTCGCGGTTAAGACCGGGGAGGTCATCTGATGGCTGACAAGTACATCCCGCGCTCGCGCAAGCTGTATGACGAGACCATCGTCAAGGCGCTGAGCGAGAAGTTCGGTTACAAGAACCACATGGAAATCCCCCGGATCGAGAAGATCACGCTCAACATGGGCGTGGGCGAGGCGACCCAGGACAAGAAGAAGGTCACCCAGGCCGCCGAGGAAATGGAACTGATTGCCGGCCAGAAGCCGGTCATCACCAAGGCGAAGAAGTCGATCGCGCAGTTCAAGCTGCGTGAAGGCATGCCCATCGGTGCTAAGGTGACCCTGCGTCGCGAGCGCATGTATGAGTTTCTCGATCGTCTCGTGACGATCGCGATGCCCCGCATCCGCGACTTCCGTGGTCTCAACCCGAAGAGCTTCGACGGCCGTGGCAACTATGCTTTCGGTATCAAGGAGCAGATCATCTTCCCCGAGATCAGCTATGACCGCGTCGACAAGGTGCGTGGCATGGACATCATCGTGACCACCACGGCCCGCACGGACGAAGAAGCGCGCGAACTGCTGCGTCTTTTCGGTTTCCCGTTCCCCGCCGAGGCGGAAAAAGAGGCTGCGTGAGCGTGGCCGGATCCAATTTCTAAGGAAGAGAGCTTAAGTCCATGGCGAAACTGAGTTCGATCAACAAGAACGAACGGCGCAAGAAGCTGGTGAAGAAGTACGCCGGCAAATATGCCCGTCTCAAGGCAGTGGCGAATGACACGTCGCTTGATGACAGCGAGCGTCTGATCGCGCGTCTCAAGCTGGCCGAGATCCCCCGCAACGGCAACCCGACCCGGGTGCGCAACCGTTGCGAGCTGACCGGTCGTCCCCGCGCTTACTATCGCAAGTTCCGGCTTTGCCGTGTTCAGCTGCGCGATCTGGCCAACAAGGGCCTGATCCCCGGCGTCACCAAGTCGAGCTGGTAAGGATTAAGAGATGGCACTGACCGATCCCCTGGGTGACCTGCTCACCCGCATCCGCAACGGCCAGCGGGCACGCAAGGACAGCGTGGTTTCGCCCGCGTCCAAGCTGCGTGCGCGTGTGCTCGACGTGCTTCAGCGCGAGGGTTACATCCGCGGCTATTCCGAAGAGCAGGTGGCTGGCCATGATGGCCTGCGCATCGAGCTGAAATATTTTGAAGGCGAGCCGGCGATCAAGCACGTCGCGCGCGTTTCCAAGCCCGGCCGTCGCGTCTATTCGGGCTCCAAGGAGCTTCCGGTGGTACGCAATGGCCTCGGTATCACCATCGTCTCGACGCCCCGTGGCGTGCTCTCGGATGCCGAAGCGCGTGCACAGAATGTCGGCGGCGAAGTGCTGGCGGAGGTGTTCTGATGAGCCGCATCGGCAAAAAGCCGGTCACGATCCCCAGCGGGGTGACGGCCACCATCGAGAACGGTCAGCTTTCCGTGAAGGGCCCGAAGGGCACGCTGGCGCTCCAGATGCGCGACGAGATCAGCTATGAGCTGGAAGACGGTGCGATTTCGATCAAGCCGGCCAACGCTACCAAGGCGGCTCGGGCATTCTGGGGCATGCAGCGCACGCTGGTGCAGAACCTCGTTACGGGCGTGACCGAGGGTTACACCAAGGTGCTCGAGATCACCGGCGTCGGCTATCGTGCCACGGCCCAGGGCAAGAACCTGAAGCTGCAGCTCGGCTACAGCCATGATGTCGATTTCCCGGTTCCGGCCGGCATCGAGATCAAGACCCCCGATAACACCACGGTGGAAATCAGCGGGATCGACAAGCAGCAGGTCGGCCAGGTCGCGGCGGAAATCCGTCGCTGGCGCAAGCCGGAGCCCTATAAGGGCAAGGGTATCAAGTATCGCGGCGAGTTTATCTTCCGCAAAGAAGGCAAGAAGAAGTAAGCCATGGCGAAACTCTCTCTCTTCGATCGTCGCGCCCGGCGCGTGCGTACCGCGATCAAGGCGCGGGCGGGTGGCAAGCCCCGTCTGTCCGTGCACCGTTCCGGCCGGCATATCTATGCGCAGGTCATCGACGACACGCAGGGCAAGACCCTGGCCGCAGCGTCGACCCTGGACAAGGATGTGCGCGGCAAGACCGGCGCCACCTCATTGGCTGCAGCCGATGTCGGCAAGCGCGTGGCCGAGGCTGCGGCCAAGGCCGGCGTTACCAAGGTCGTGTTCGATCGTGGTGGCTTCCTCTTTCATGGTCGCGTGAAAGCGCTGGCCGATGCCGCTCGTGAAGGCGGACTGGAGTTCTGATGATGGCAGACGAAAACACCACCGGTGAGGGCAATCAGCCCGAGGCTGTTCTCGCGCCCGAGACCACGCCGCAGGACGTGACGGGTGTGGCCGCCGAGCCGCAGCAGCAACAGCGCCGTGGCCGTGGCGGCCGCAGCGGTGGCGATCGGGATCGTGGCGGCCGTGGCCGTCGTGACGACCGCCGTGGCCGTGGCGGTGAGGACGACAATGGCGAGGAATTCGTCGAGAAGCTCGTCCACATCAACCGCGTCTCGAAGACCGTGAAAGGCGGCAAGCGCTTCGGCTTTGCGGCACTCGTGGTCGTGGGTGACGGCAAGGGCCGTGCCGGCTTCGGCCATGGCAAGGCGCGTGAGGTTCCCGAGGCGATCAGCAAGGCGACCGCCGCTGCCAAGAAGGCAATGGTTCGCGTTCCGCTCAAGGAAGGCCGCACGCTGCACCATGATGGTCGCGGGCACTTCGGCGCCGGCAAGGTGACCGTTCGTACCGCGCCGGCAGGCACCGGCATCATCGCCGGCGGTCCGATGCGCGCCGTGTTCGAGAGCCTTGGCGTGGCCGACGTGGTGACCAAGTCGGTCGGCACCTCGAACCCGTACAACATGATCCGGGCGACGTTCGCGGCTCTCACCGAGCAGACCAGCCCCAAGTCGGTCGCTCAGCGTCGCGGCAAGAAGGTCGCTGACCTGCTTCGTCGCGGTGGCGCCTCTGCCGAGGTCGCTGCGGCTGACGCCGAAGCGATTGCGGAGTAACTGACATGGCGAAGATCAAGCTGAAGCAGATCGGGTCCCCGATCCGCCGTCCGGCCTCTCAGGAGAAGATCCTGATCGGCCTCGGCCTGGGCAAGATGAACCGTGTCGTCGAGCTCGAGGACACGCCGGAAGTGCGCGGCGCGATCCGCAAGCTGCCGCACATGGTGCAGATCGTCGAAGGCTGAAGCCTTTTACGACCGACATTGAAAACGGAGCGCGTAGCCTTGAGGGTTACGCGCTCCGTTTTCGTTTGTAGGTAATGCCGAACGCGTACTCGGGAAGGCGGCTCAATGGCCGCGCGGGACGACCGGGCGGGATGATGTGGCCGGAAGGGCCAGAGCGGATGCAGATGCGCGCGCTTTGACATGCGGGGCCGGGGCGTTGCGAGGCGCGCGCGCCTTGGTCCGGATGCCCAGGGCCAGCGGGCCGACGACGGGCGTCTTGAGCAGAATGAGATGCAGTGCCACCGGGCCGAGCAGCCCGGCAAGAACGCCGACCGGCAGATGAACCGCGAGCGCGTCGATACCGACTGTGTGGAGCGCCATCCGCGCGCCGGCGGTGGCGAACACATGATAGAGATAGATGGTAAAGCTGAACTGCCCAACCTTGCGTGCATAGGGGTGGTGTGGCCAGCGGAGCAGAATGAGCAGGCTGACCGACATGCCCAGCAGCAGCGATGAGGCAATGCCCGTGTTCGGAGAGACGCCGAGCATCAGATAATCATAGAAGGCGCCACTGAAGGCGAGCAATGCAGCCACGGCGGCCAGCGGGACGATCAGCCGCCCATGCTGCGCGATCCATGCCCAGCTTCGATAGACGCACATGCCGAAGATGAAGAAGGGCGCCAGCAGGATCGCTTGCGGCAGTGCGAAAAGAGTCGGGATGGGCGGCGGCCACAAGGCAAGCAGCAAGGCGCCGGCGAACATTGGCCACTGCCCGCGATGATCGAGTGCGATGTCGATCAGGCCGACGACGATGAACAGCGCAAGGATTGCCTGCAAAAACCAGAAGTGCGCATAGGGGAAGATGGCCAGCCCCCACAGGGCTTCGGGTGGGATGCCGAACCGTGAGCCCTGCATGTAGGCAACCGATCCAAACAGGACGGCAGCGATCAGGCCAGGGAGCGCGATCCGCCGCGCCTTTCCGCGCAGAAAGTCGCGCATATGGCCTCGCGTAGGCGGACGCAGGCAGTAGATGAAGCCGGCGACAAAGGCGAAGGCCGGCATCCGGAAGCTGGCGCCCAGATCGACGATGAACCGCGCGGGATGACCGTCCTCGATTCGCAGGCCGCTGTCGGTCTGCCCCACGACATGGAAGGCAACGAGGAGAACGGTCGCGATAATGCGCAACTCGTCGATGGAGCCGGGCGCGCTCGGGCGCGACTGATCACGAGCGTTAACCATGTAAAGCCCTATAGCGAATGACTTTTCGAGCCTTCGCACCTGCAAAATTTGTGAATGCCGGGGTGCCGCTTAACCATGAGGCTTGTCACGCCGATAGCGCTGAGCCGTGTGCAGGACGCGAAGGACGGAGATCGGCCGAGACAGATTCTATGGGGTGACAAAGCAAAGTGCGGCGGTTATGGGCCGCACTTTCTACCAGCGCGACAACAGCGAAAGCGAGTGCACTTATGAAGCTGAATGAACTCAAGGATAATGCCGGCTCCCGCAAGGGCCGGATGCGCGTCGGCCGCGGTATCGGCTCGGGCAAGGGCAAGACTGCCGGTCGCGGCCAGAAGGGTGCCAAGGCACGTTCGGGCGTCGCCATTAACGGTTTCGAGGGCGGCCAGATGCCGCTCCACATGCGTCTGCCGAAGCGCGGCTTCAACAACATCTTCCGCAAGGACTATGCGGTCGTGAACCTCGGCATGGTCCAGAAGGCGATCGACGCCGGCAAGCTCGATGCGGCTGCGACCATCGACCAGGCGGCGCTGCGCGCGGCCGGCATTTCGCGCGGCGGCAAGCATGGCGTGCGTCTGCTCGCCAAGGGCGAACTGACCACCAAGGCGAACTTCGCCGTGGCGGGCGCCTCCAGCGCTGCCATCGAGGCGGTCGAAAAGGCTGGCGGCAAGGTCGAGATTCTCGCCAAGGCTGCACCGGCCGAGGCCGCATAATCTCCTTGATCGGGAGACAGGCCTGACTGTGAGCTTGCATAGCCGACCCCTCCCGCCGATATGGGCGGGTGGGGTCGCTTGCATATGCCGTCATATAGTCAGGCACCGCTATTCGACAGGCGCCGGTCAGACGTCTAAGGGATAAGGCTGTTCGTCCCCCAAATCCTGGGCGAGCATCATTTTTCGGGATTGCAAGCGATCATGGCATCACGCGCCGACCAAATGGCAGCCAATCTGAGCCTCGCTAACTTCGGCCAGGCTACAGAGCTCAAGAAGCGGATCTGGTTCACGGTGGGCGCGCTCATCGTCTTCCGCTTTTTCTCGTTCGTCCCGCTCCCCGGTGTCGATCCGACCGTGCTGGCCCAGCTCTATCAACAGACGCAGGGCGGCATTCTCGACATCTTCAATACCTTCTCCGGCGGTAGCCTGCAGCGCATGAGCCTCATCGCGCTGGGCATCATGCCCTATATTACTGCCTCCATCGTCGTGCAGCTCGGCTCGTCGCTCTCGCCCAAGCTGGCCGCGATCAAGAAGGAAGGCGAAGCCGGCCGCAAGAAGCTCAACCAGTACACCCGCTATGGCACGGTCGGCCTCACGGCGATCCAGGGCTATTTCATTGCCGTCGGGCTCGAGGCCTATGGCGCGCAATCCGGGCTGCAGGCCGTGGTCGATCCCGGCATGTTGTTCCGCATCAGCGCGGTCATCTCGCTGATCGGCGGCACGATGTTCCTGCTGTGGCTGGGTGAGCAGATCACCAGCCGCGGCATCGGCAACGGCATCTCGCTGATCATCATGGCGGGTATCGTCGCCCAATTGCCGGTGACGCTCACCAACCTCTTCGAATCGGGCCGCACCGGTTCGATCTCGGGTCTGGTCATCCTCGGCATCATCATCGTCGGCCTCGGCCTGATCGCGGGCATCTGCTTTGTCGAGCGCGCCCAGCGCCGCGTGCTGATCCAGTATCCCAAGCGCCAGACCAAGCAGGGCGTGATGCAGGCGGACCGCAGCCACCTGCCGCTGAAGATCAACACCGCCGGTGTGATCCCGCCGATCTTCGCCTCGTCGCTGCTGCTGCTGCCGCTCACCATCACGCAGTTCTCCGGTGCGGGCGCCAATGCGTCGACCGGCGCGTGGGGCGACTTCGTGCTGTCGATCAACCAGTATCTGTCGCACGGCACGCCGCTCTACATGGCGCTCTACGGCGCGGGCATCATCTTCTTCTGCTTCTTCTACACCGCGGTGGTCTTCAACCCGGAAGAGACGGCGGAGAATCTCAAGCGCAACGGCGGGTTCATTCCGGGCATCCGTCCCGGCAAGAACACTGAGAACTATCTCGATTATGTGCTGACGCGGATCACGGTGATCGGTGCCATCTATCTGGCCCTGGTCTGCCTGATTCCCGAGTTCGCGATCGCCCGTGCCGGGATCCCGTTCTATCTCGGCGGCACGAGCCTGCTCATCGTCGTCAACGTGACCGTGGATACCGTCACGCAGATCCAGAGCCATCTCATCGCCCACCAGTATCGCGACCTCATCAAGAAGGCGCGTCTGAAGGGCCGGATGCGCTGAGCCGGCCGGGGCAACCCGGCCGCAGGCTTATCCTTCTTGTGAATTTTGGGGGAGTGACATGAACATCATCCTGCTGGGACCGCCCGGCGCCGGCAAGGGCACTCAGGCGCAGCGTCTGGTCGCTGCGCGTGGCATGGTTCAGCTCTCGACCGGCGACATGCTGCGGGCGGCGGTGAAGGCCGGCACCCCGGTAGGTCTCAAGGCGAAGGCGGTGATGGATGCCGGCGAGCTCGTCTCGGACGAGATCGTCTCGGGCATCATCGGCGAGGCGCTGGATCAGCTCGCACCGGATGTCGGCGTGATCTTCGATGGCTATCCGCGCACGGCGGCGCAGGCGGAGAGCCTGGACGCGCTGCTGGGCGCGCGCAACCGTCAGCTCGATCATGTCATTGAACTGGCGGTCGACGAGGATGCACTGGTCGACCGGATCACCGGCCGCTTCACTTGCGCAAGCTGCGGTGAAGGCTATCATGATCGGTATAAGACACCAAAGGTCGAGGGCGTTTGCGACCGGTGCGGAAGCACCGAGTTCAAGCGGCGGCCCGATGACAATGAGGAAACGGTGCGCACCCGCATGGCCGAGTATCGCGCGAAAACAGCGCCGATCCTCCCAATTTATGAGGAACGCAACATCGTCAGCCGGGTTGACGGCATGGCGGATATCGATGAGGTGTCGAACGCGATTGTGACCATTCTCGATCGCTGATCCTCCCCTCGTTCGCAAACGAGGCTGGTGCGCTGGGCGCAAATAGGACGGAGCGATAGTGGTGACGGGGATCGAAGCGCGGGTGATAAGCCTTCTGGATGATGGAAGGCGCCGCTACGATCCGGTCAAGCCTGTCATCCGGTCCCATCTCGCGCGCCGCTTCCCTCGCCAGGCCCAGACGCGGATTCTGTTCATCTATGCCGATGACCAGATCGCCTGGCCGCAAATCTACCCTTTCTATCATGACGCGGATCGCTTTGCCCGACAGGGCTATGCGTTCCGCGCCGTGCCCTATCCGGCGGAAAATGCGGAGCATCTGATCAAGGACGCGTCCGCCATCCTGATCCAGTCCTTTTATGTGTTGCCGGATGGCGAGCTCGAGCGCGTATTGGAGCGGGTCAAGTCCGCCAATCCGCACGCGCCGATCACCTATCTCGACTGGTTCGCGCCGACCGATGTCCGCTTTGCCGACCGGGTCGCGGATTATGTCGATCTTTATGCCAAGAAATCGCTGATGCTGGATCGCGATCATTATCGTGTCCCTCAAGCAGCGCATACCAATCTGGCGGCCTATTACAGCGACAAGGCGGGGCTGACTGTGGACGAGCCAAACTGGCGCTGTCGGCCGGACATCGTCGACCGCCTCGTGCTAGCGCCGGCTTTTGCGACCGCGCCGGTGCTGCTCAAGGCGTTCGAACAGCGTCAGGCGATCCCGAGCGGTTCCCGCCCCATCGACGTTCATGCGCGCTTCGCGCTCGCACCTGCGCAGTTACACGCTGAGGGGCGCGTCGACGCGGGTGAGCGCACACATTGGTATGTGATCATGCGCCGCGAGGCCGAGCAGGCCGTGCGAGCCCTCGCTGCGCGCCATCAGGTGGCGTGGCAGGGGCGGGTCGATCGGGCTGCGTTCATGAGCGAGATGGACCAGTCGCAGCTGTGCTTCAGCCCGTTCGGTTTTGGCGAGATCTGCTGGCGCGATCTGGAGGCGGTGCTGACCGGCGCCGTGCTGGTGAAGCCCGACATGAGCCATCTGGAAACCTTCTGCGACATCTACCGCGCCGGGGAAACCTATGTGCCGGTACGCTGGGATCTCTCGGACCTGGAGGATGTCGTCGCGGACTTGCTCAAGCGCCCCGACGAATGCCGGGCCATCGCGGAGCGCGCCTTCGCGGCAATCAAGCGCCATCTTGATGGCCCCAAGCTCGAAATGCTGCTGCAGCGATTGACGGCAGGGACCGCCTCGGCCGGCTAAGCCTTCGTCTTATCGCTCGGATAGTCCGGGCTGGGGCCTTTTGAACCGTCCCAGCTTGCGCAGGACGCCGCTAAAGATTGCGATCAGATCCGTTTCCGGTCCTACAGGCCGTCCGCGCAGGATCCATAGCCCCAGATGGCAGGCGATGTAAGCCACCCCGCCGACCGCAATCGTCGCCAGCAGGCCGGACACGCTGTGCGCGATATGGGTGGGCAAGGCCATCTTGAAGGCGATCACTCCTGCGCACATGCCGCCCACGGCGACAAAGGTGCGCGCGCAGCCGAGAAACTGACGGCGGATGCTGACATGCACGATCTGTTTGGCGAGCAGCATGTTGAGCAGGACAGAGGCAAGGGTGGACAGCACGCGCGCCCCGAGCAGCCCCGTTATGCCGAACAGCAGAAGCCCGGTGATGATAAGCGGCACGCGGAATGCAAAGGTCATGAGATCGCGCACGAACAGCGCGCGGGTCGCGCCCATGGCCATCGCAAGCGGCGCGGTGGCGGTGACCAGATTCTCGAACGCGAAGGTAAAGGCCAGCACCTGCATAATCGGGATAATCTCGATCCATTTCGGGCCGAGCAACACATGAACGAACATGTCGGCAACCAGGCCGAAGCCGGCGCCGGCCGGCACGCAGACGGCGAAAATGACGGTCAGGGTGCGCTGATAGGCCGCAGCGAGCCGGGCGGGATCGTGCCGTACCGCGGTGAGGCCGGGAAATAGCAGTCGGATGAGCGGCGTTGAGAGCTCGCGCGTGGGCATCCGCGCCTTCTCATCGGCGTAGCTATAGAAGCCCACCTCGCGCTGCCCCAGAACACCGCCCAGCACGAGACTGTCGATGCGCGCGTTGACGGTCGTCAGCACGGAACTGAAGGTCATCCAGATCGAGAAGGACCAGATCTCGCGCACCTTCGAGAGCCTGAGGCGCGGCAGATAGGGCGCATAGAGATGCGTGACCACCACGCTGAGGAACTGCATCAACACAATCGGGATCACGATCGCCCAATAGGTTTGGTACAGATAGGCGATCACGACCGAAGCGGTAACGGCCGCCACGCGCGTTACGACCCCGGCGATCGCGTCCGGTGCGAAGGAGAGCTGCTTCTGGATCATCGGCCAGCGGGCACTGTAGAAGCCGCTGATGAAGGCCTGCCCCGCAAGCGCAAGCATGATCGGCGCCAGGCGACTGTCGTCATACATGGCCGCGACCGGCCAGGCTGCCCCGGCCAGCAGCAGCGTGAGCATCATCGCACGAATGAAACCCAGCGTGAACGCGCTGTGGAAGTGATCGTCCTCGATATCGTTGATCTGGATGAGCGCCTCGGATAGCGGCATGGAGGTCAAGGCCGTTACGACCGCGCTGACCCCCAGTGCAATGGCGACCAGGCCGAAGTCTTCCGGCATCAGCAGGCGCGCCAGCACGATCGACGAGGCGAATGACACTGCGTTGATGATGACCTGCGAGGTCATCACCCAGCCGGCCCCCTTCACGAGTCGCGTGGTCACCGAGGATGTGGGAGCGCTTTGGGACATGAAAAGGGGGCTCTGATTCGGAAACGGGCGACAGGGCGGCGGGCCGGAAGGCTCATAAGAACCCGGCAGGGGTTTTGATACTGTTAAAGAGGCGGTCCGTTCCGGCCTGCCGTTGACAGGGCACGAGCGTTGCAGTAACGACCACCGTTCCCAATGCGACGAGGTCAACGGCAGCGCGAGCGAGCGCTCGCCGCGCTTTGCGCGTCCGGGTTCAACGCTACGAGATAGGATGCCCGCCAGAGCATCCTGTGGAGCAGGAGGATATATGGCACGTATTGCGGGGGTCAACATCCCGACCAACAAGCGCGTGATCATCGCGCTGACCTACATCCATGGCATCGGTCCCCGGACCGCCGTGGGCATCGCCGACAAGCTCGGCATCGATCACAGCCGCCGGGTTCAGGACCTGACCGACGCGGAAGTGCTGCAGATCCGTGAAACGATCGACGCCGACCTGACGGTCGAGGGCGATCTGCGTCGCGAAACCGCGATGAACATTAAGCGCCTGATGGATCTGGCCTGCTATCGCGGCCTGCGTCATCGCAAGGGCCTGCCGGTCCGTGGCCAGCGCACGCATACCAATGCGCGCACCCGCAAGGGCAAGGCCAAGCCGATCGCCGGCAAGAAGAAGTAACGCAAGGCCGGATGGCGCGATGCTGGCATGGCTGCGGCCATGCCATCGCGAGCCGCCCGGCGCCGGAGCGATCCGGCTTCTTCTGTTCCGCCGGGCGCATGTGCTGAAACATCGCATCCGCACCCGCCAGAACAGTCCGGACCAGACGTCCCCCGCCGTAGCAGGCCCGCCCCAGTGGAGGCGCGCCGGACCCGGCAAGGCCCGCAAGGGCAGGGACGTGCAGGGGCAAGGCGCGAGCACCGGACCATCCGGTTCATCGCTCCCCATCTCGGTAGCGTGCAAACGCTCAGGTCCTGGTCCCGCATGGGATCGCCTCTTCCCGCGGGTCTGCCGATCATTCGGCGCCCGAAGCGAGATGGGGTGATCGGCACGGGGGCCGGCAAAGGGACAATGCTCCCGGCGCGGACAGGCATGGCAGGGTGTGTGCGACGCAAAATTGCGAAACAGGCGCAGGCACCGGTTCAACCAGTTTCGAGTAGGAAAGTTAGTCAGATGGCACGGGAACCCCAGCGGCTTCGCAGGCGCGAGCGCAAGAATATCTCGGCAGGCGTCGCGCATGTGAACGCCAGCTTCAACAACACCATGATCACCATCACCGATGCGCAGGGCAATGCGATCAGCTGGTCCAGCGCCGGCATGATGGGCTTCAAGGGCAGCCGCAAGTCGACGCCTTATGCCGCACAGGTCTGCGCCGAAGACGCCGGCCGCAAGGCTGCCGAGCATGGTGTGCGCACCCTCGAGGTGGAAGTCAAAGGCCCCGGTTCGGGCCGCGAATCGGCTCTGCGCGCGCTGCAGGCCGTCGGTTTTACCATCACGTCCATCCGTGACGTCACGCCGATCCCGCACAATGGCGTGCGGCCGAGCAAGCGCCGCCGCGTCTGATTCGGCCCGACGAGCAGGGCGGGGGTTTCTTTGCGGAAACCCCATCCCTGCCCGACCATTCCTTCTAAGGCCGGGGCCGGATCGCAGCTGCACTCCACCGTCCTCCGCCCAACTCCCAGGGGAAATACATGACTGTCAACATCCGGAACTGGCAGGAATTGAAGAAGCCCAATGGCCTCGAGATCAAGGCCGGGGGCGACCCGAAACGCCGCGCGACCTTCGTCGCCGAGCCGCTTGAGCGCGGCTTTGGCCTGACGCTGGGCAACGCGCTTCGCCGCGTGTTGCTCTCCTCGTTGCAGGGCGCCGCCGTCACCGCGATCAAGATCGAGAACGTGCTTCACGAATTCTCGAGCCTCGCCGGTGTGCGCGAAGACGTGACCGACATCGTGCTCAACGTGAAGCAGATCGCGCTCAAGATGGAGGGCGAAGGCCCGCGCCGTCTTCAGCTCAGCGCCACCGGCCCGACGACCGTCACCGCCGGTGACATCGCGGTGACCGGCGACATGGCCGTGATGAACAGCGATCTGGTGATCTGCCATCTGGACGAAGGCGCCAGCTTCAACATGGAGCTGACCGTCGACACCGGAAAGGGCTATGTGCCTGCCGTGAACAACCGCCCGGCCGATGCGCCGATCGGCCTCATCCCGGTGGATGCGCTCTACTCGCCCGTGCGCCAAGTGGCGTACAAGGTCGAGAACGCCCGTATCGGCCAGGAGCTGGACTATGACCGGCTCAATCTGACCGTCGAGACGGACGGCACCGTCAGCCCCGAGGACGCCGTGGCCTATGCTGCGCGCATCCTGCAGGACCAGCTGCAGCTCTTCGTCCACTTCGAGGATGCGCTGCCGACCGCCGGCCCGAGCACGGGTGCAGGCGCTGGTGCCGCCGCCGACGAAGGCGAGGGCGATGCGAACCAGATCAACCGCTATCTGCTCAAGAAGGTGGACGAGCTGGAGCTGTCGGTCCGTTCGGCCAACTGCCTCAAGAACGATAACATCATCTACATCGGCGACCTCGTGCAGAAGACCGAGGCCGAGATGCTCCGCACGCCGAACTTCGGCCGCAAGAGCCTCAACGAGATCAAGGAAGTGCTCTCCAGCATGGGCCTGCGCCTCGGGATGGACATCCCGGGCTGGCCGCCGGAGAACATCGAAGAGATCGCCAAGAAGCTCGAGCAGGAACTGCTGGGCTGATCGGGCTACACCCGAGAAATCATGAAAGGCTCCGCCGAAAGGCGGGGCCTTTTTTATTCGTGCATTGAATTAGTGAGAAGGGCCTGCATTCAGGCAGCCAGCAGCAGCTCGATCCGTTCAACCTGAGAAGCGAACTCGAAGCACAGTTGATCGCGCTCGTCATCCGGCAGCCAGCGCGCCATCTGTGGAAACACAACCTTATGATAAAGGAATGTGCGGGCGTCCCAAGGGGCTATATCCTTGGCAGACCGTGCTATCTCCAGAATTTCCGTCAGTTCCGCGCGAACCTGATCGCGGTCCGGTTCGTAAGAAACTGGCTGGCCGGCGTCTCCCATGTCGAAGCCAAGTTGTCTGGGGCCGCTGTCGAAAAGATCATTCACGCAAACCACCATTCATCGATTGCCGGACCAGTGGCCCTGATGCAAAGATACTAGTCAAGGGGACCTATGACGCAAGCTGAACGCATCAAAAAAGCTGTGGGTGAATTCGGTGTAGCAGCCAAGGCCAAGCTCAATCAGGGAGGTCAGCCGGAGGACCAGCTGCGCAATCCCATCGAGCAATTGTTCGCGGCTCTGTCAGCCGAATGCGGGCTTGCTAAGGGTGCGCTGGCGCTGATCGGTGAGAAATCCCTTTCGGATTTGCGTACCCGTCCCGATTTCGCTGTTCAGATCAACAAGGCGCTGATCGGATTCATCGAGGTCAAGGCCCCCGACAAGGGCGCCGATCCACGCAAGTTCAGAGACAAGCACGACAAGGAGCAATGGGACAAGCTCAAGTCGCTACCCAACCTTCTCTATATGAATGGCCACGCCCTTTCGCTCTGGCGGAACGGCCAACTGGTTGGCGAAATCGTCAGGCTCGATGGCGACATCGAAACCTCAGGTTCTGCGCTCGCGGCGCCTTTGTCCTTGCTTCCACTCATTCAGGATTTTCTGAGTTGGCAGCCGCTGCCGCCCCGAGGCCCAAAGGAACTCGCGATAACCGCTGCCCGGCTTTGCCGCTATTTGCGCGACGAGGTGATCGAACAACTCGGCGTCAAGAATGCAAGATTATCTGATCTCAAGGAGGACTGGAAAGCGCTGCTCTTCCCTGATGCCGACGATGCGAAATTTGCCGACGGTTATGCGCAGGCCGTCACTTTCGGCCTGCTCATGGCCAAGTCGCGAAAGATTAAACTGGCTAACGGGCTGGACGACGTTGCCAAAGCGCTGGGCAAGACGGACACGTTGATCGGCACGGCGCTGCGCCTGTTGACCGAGCAGGACCTTTCCCTCGGCCCTTCGCTCGACACGATGGTGCGCGTGCTCGACGTGGTCGACTGGGCCGTGATTGCCAAGGGCGATGCGGAAGCCTGGCTGTATTTCTACGAGGACTTCCTCGAAGTCTATGACAACCGCCTGCGCAGGTTGACCGGCTCCTATTACACCCCGCCGCAGGTGGTGCAGACCATGGTCCGGCTGTGCGACGAAGCCCTGCGATCCTCCCAGCGGTTCGGGGTTGCAGAGGGTCTGGCCAGCCAGCAGGTCCATGTCGTCGATCCCGCGATGGGGTCGGGCACCTATCTGCTCGCAATCTTGCGGGCCATTGCCGAAAGCGTGGAGAAGAGCGAAGGCGACGGCGCGATTCCCGACGCCATCAGCGCGGCGGCCAAACGCATCTATGGGTTTGAACTGCAATTCGGCGCCTATGCGGTGGCGGAGCTTCGCCTGCTTGCGGAAATGATCGCGCTGGAGGCGATTGGGACGCCGGGCCTGTTCGTGACCGATACACTCAGCGACCCCTATGCCGATGTCGAATCTGGACAGGGCATTTACCGGGAAATCTCCCGCTCACGGGAGGCCGCCAACAAGGTCAAGCGTGAGCAGCCGATCACGGTGGTGATCGGTAATCCTCCCTATAAGGAGAAAGCCAAAGGCAAAGGCAGCTGGATCGAGAATGGCGGCAATCGCGCAGCCCCGTTCAAAGACTGGGTGCCGCCAGCCAGCTGGAAAGTCGGCACCCACGCCAAGCATCTGCGCAATCTCTACGTCTATTTCTGGCGCTGGGCAGCATGGAAGGTTTTTGAGCAGGGCGCGGGCGGGCGAGACAGGCAGCCTCCGGTCGAGGAAAAGCTTGCCGGCATGGTGTGCTACATCACGGTCGCCGGCTTTCTGAACGGTCCCGGCTTCCAGAAGATGCGCAGCGATCTGCGCCGCGACTGCGACGAGATCTGGGTGATCGATTGTTCACCCGAGGGGCATCAGCCGGAAGTGGCGACGCGCATTTTTCAGGGCGTGCAGCATCCGGTCTGCATCGTATTGGCTTCCCGCTCGCCCGCGAACGATCCGGCGAAGCCCGCACGGGTCCGCTTCCGCGCCCTGCGCAAGGGGCGGCGGGACGAGAAGTTCAAGGAACTGGAGGCGCTCACGCTCGAGAGCAAGGGATGGAGCGATTGTCCACAGGACTGGCGCGCGCCCTTCCTGCCGGATCATGCCGGAGGATGGGGCGACTTTGCGGCGCTTGACGCGGTACTCGGCGATTGCGGATCGGGCGTGATGCCGGGACGGACGTGGATCATCGCGCCGGATGCCGAGTCGCTTGAGGCCCGTTGGGCGAGGCTCATTGAAGAAAAATCTTCGGAAGAGCGGGCGAAGCTCTTTCATCCGCACGAGGGCGGCGACAAGACAATGAGCAAAGCGAGTACGAAAGGACTCGCCGGCCATCATGGCGCATTGAGGTCTATCGAAGCGCTTTTGGCTGAGACAAAACACAATGCGACGAAAGCCCAGGCAGAGCAGCAGCTGCAAATTATCCAGCCAATGCATTACGGCTTTCGGTCATTCGATCGGCAGTGGATCATTCCGGACAATCGTCTGATCAACCGTGCCAACCCGAGCTTGTGGAACGCTTTTGGCGGCCAGCAGGCGTATCTGACCGCCCTCACCCGCACTGCTCCCAAAAATGGTCCGTCATTGACTGTCACCTCGAACGTTCCCGATCTGGATCATTATCGCGGTTCATTTGGCGGTCGCGTCTTCGCGCTCTGGAAAGATGCGGCGGCAGCAGAAAGCAATGTCTCGCCGCAACTGCTGGCGATCCTCGCGAAAACCTACGGTACGGCAGTCGATCCGGCTGACGTCTTTGCCTATGTCGTCGCGCTCCTTGCTCATCCCGCATTTGTCGAGACGTTCAGGGCCGACCTGATCCGCCCCGGCCTGCGTGTGCCGATGACCGCCGACGCGGCCTTGTTCGCGCAGGCGGCGGCGCTGGGGCGCGAGGTGATCTGGCTGCATACATTCGGCGAGCGCTTTGCCGATGCGGATGCGGGACGCCCGGCTGGGCCGCCGCGCGTCGCGGTCAATCCGCCGATGGTCCCGAAGGAGGGCCGTATTCCGCCCACGCCCGAAGGGTTTCCGGACACTCTCGACTATGATGCGGGCAAGCGCCGGCTGCGCGTGGGCGGCGGGTTCATCGACAATGTGAGTCCGCAGGTCTGGGCTTATGAAGTCTCCGGCAAGCAGGTGCTGCGCCAGTGGTTCAGCTATCGCCGCAAGAACCGCGAGCGGCCGCAGATCGGCGACAAGCGTCCGCCTTCGCCGCTGGGCGACATTCAGCCAGACCACTGGCTCCACGAATATACCAGCGAACTCATCAACGTGCTCAACGTGTTGACGCTGCTTGTGGAGCTGGAACCGAAGCAGGCTGCCCTGCTCAAGCGCGTGTGCGATGGACCGCTGATCCCGGCCGGCAAGCTGGCGCCCTGAGGGGGGCGACCCGAAACGCCGCGCGACCTTGGTCGCCGAGCCGCTTGAGCGCGGCTTCGGCCTGACGCTGTGCGACACGCTTTCCCTTGACTCTTCGCCGCCAACCCGCTTTAGGGCGGCGCTTCAAGTCCTTCTTGCAGGAGGCCGGGTTTTGGCGGTGCCCGTTATGCATCGCCTGGTACGGGGTGCCTTGCACGGCCCCATAACGAACGAAGGACTGGACTCATGCGTCACAGATATGGCGGCCGCAAGCTGCAGCGCACTTCCGCTCACCGCACCGCGATGTTCCGCAACATGGCGGCCGCGCTCATCAAGCACGAGCAGATCAAGACCACGCTGCCCAAGGCCAAGGAACTGCGCCCCTATGTCGAGAAGCTGATCACGCTCGCCAAGCGTGGGGGCCTCTCCAACCGTCGTCTGGCGCATGCCCGCCTGCTCGACGACACGCAGCTGACCAAGCTGTTCGACGTGCTGGCCGAGCGCTACAAGGATCGCGCTGGCGGCTACACCCGCATCATCAAGGCGGACATCCGCGCCTCGGACGCCGTGCAGATGGCGATCATCGAGCTGGTTGACCGCGACACGAGCGCCAAGGGGCAGGACAGCGGCCCGGTGCAGACCGCCGATGAGGACGAGCTGGAAGCTGCCTGAGGCTTCTACGCTCCGGCCTGACCGGACCAAGCATTTAAAAGGCCCCGCTGGCACGACCGGCGGGGCCTTTTGCTGTCTGCTGACGGGGCGTCGGAGGAGGCGGCGAGCCCGGCCACGCGATGATGGCGGAGCTGCAATCCGCCGTGTGCCCAGGCCTCGCAGCCATATCCCCCTGAGGTCAGCGGCTCTTGCGCTGCCGGTTGCCGCCATGGCCGAGCGCCGCGCTCATGCCGCGCGCGGCCTTGATCACGGCCGCGCTGAGGCTGGGCTGCATCTCGGCATCGTAGCGCACGGCGGGAATGGTCACGCCAAGGCTGCCGAAGATCTGGCCGCGGGCATTGAACACCGGCGCCGCCGTGCCATTGGTGCCGAGCGCGCTGGGGCTGGTCGCTACGAAGCAGCCCTGCTTGCGCACGCGCTCATTCTCGGTCTGCAGCAGCTCGTAGGTCATCGGCGGCGTGCCCGCCTCCAGCGGCGGCCCCTGCCGTTCGATCGCGATGCGCACATCGGCCTCGTCCAGCCAAGGCAGCATGGCGCGGCCGAGCGCGCCCCAGACAAGCGCGCGTGTCTTGTAGGTCTCCACGACATATTGGAGCGGGTGGAGCGCGTTGATCGTCTCGATGATCGAGCAGCTATGTTCGTTCGGCAGATAGAGGGCGAAGGCGCAGGTTTCTTGAAACGCTTCCGACAGCTCGGCGAGGAACGGGCGTGCGATGGCGCCATAATCGAACTGCGCTGCGACCATCGAGGAGAGGCGCACCAGCTCGCGACCGACGCGGTAGCTGCCATGGCTCGACTTCTCGACGAAGTTCATCGCGCCCAGCGATTGCAGCAGGCGATAGGCGGTGCTGGTTGGGATGCCGACATCCTCGGCGAGATCGCGCGGGGTGAACTCGCCATGCTCGGCGACCGACTTGAGCGCCCGCAGCGCGCGCTCGATCGCGCCGGTCATTTCGGGAGCTTCACTGGCCTTTGCCATCACCACGCATCCTTCTTGCTGCGCCGGCCGTTTCCCGCCCGCTCCGCGCAGCCCAGCTTCGCAGGCTCTTAGGGAGTGGGCGGTAAATTCGCAATCACCGGACCCCGGTCGCGCGCAATGCCAATTTGCGGCGCGGCCTTAAGGGAAGTTCTTGCGTTGGACCGTCCAGCGCGGATCGGTGCAGAGCGTGCAATCCGCGCCGACGAACCAGCGGGCGGCTTGCGGGTCGCCCTTGAGCTGCCAATCCAGCCAGGCCAGCGCCACGGTGCCGTAAGCCCCGCCATTTTTGAGCAGGAAGGTGCCGGAATGGGCGACATCCTTGCGCACCGCGAGCATCGCGGGGATGCCGCTGATGCGCGAGAAGTCGTCCGTGCCGTTGGGCAGGGCGCTGTCCTTCTCGCCATGAATATAGGCAATCGTGCCGTGGATCGTCTCAAGCGATTTCTTGGTGATCTCGGGCGCGCCGGGCAGGCCGCCGGTGCCGATGTTCCACACGCCGCCATTGAGCATCAGCGTGGTGGTGACGCGCGGATCGGTGGACGACATCGCCAGCGCCTGCAGCGTGCCGCAACTATGGCCGGAAACGCCGATCTTGCTGGTATCGAGCCGGCCCTTGAGCGGGCTGCCCTCCTTGCTGTTCTGCGCCACTGCCCAGTCGATCGCCGCCTTCATCTCGTGCGGCAGCGTGCCGGTGGGGCCATCGAGCGGCGGGGGCGTTGCCGGCATGCCGAATTCGCGCGGCCAGCGCCCGAAATTATTCTCCTCGCCCTTGGGACCGATCTTGCCCAGCGCCACGACGAGATAGCCATGCGCGGCAATGTGATCGAGCATGTAGCGATAGGCGTTGCCCTTATCCGCGCAGCCGCCATTCGCCCAGATGAAGATAGGCAGCTTCTTGTCCCTGAGCGCGGCCAGATTGGCCGGCTGATAGACGGTGTGATGATCGAGGCCGTCAATCTCGTCGGTCATCGTTACCCGATAGGGGCCGGCTCCGCCGCTGGTGGAGGTGGTCGCTGGGGCCGCCGTGGCCAGCGCCGCGCCGAGTGCGAGGGATATCAGGGCCTTGCTGCTGCTGTTCAACATCGCTGCCTCTCCGGCTTCATCGGGGTTTGAGAAAATGGCCGGGGCGGCGGCGGGAGGATGGCCAACCCGCCGCCGCCTGCCGGTTCGTCAGAAGGTGCGCTTGAGCGACAGCGACCACTCGCGCGGCATGCCGGGATTGGCAGCCACGGTGCCCGAATTGTTGTTGGGGCCGATGCCAGTCCAGTACAGCTTGTTGGTGATGTTGGTCACCTGCAGGGCAAGCTGCCAGTCATCATCCGCCGAGTTCCAGGCGATGCGGCCGTTGAGCAGACCGTAGGACGGCAGATAGGACAGCACGTTGTTCTGGACCGTCAGGGTCTGCTGCCGCGAACGCCAGCTCCAGTCGAGACGCGGCGTGATCGATCCGGCGGAGCCGATATCGAACTTGTACTGCGCGCCGACGCTGATCTGCCGCTTGGGCGCATAGGGCAGCGTCATGCCGTAACGCAGGCCGGCGCCCAGACCGCCCGACGGTGCCGTGCAGGTCGTCGGCGTGAGGGCCGGCGAACAGCCCGACAGCTGGTCATATTTGAAGTCCAGCAACGCCGCCGAGGCATCGATGAGCAGATTGTCGACCGGCTCGAGCGACAGTTCGGCTTCCAGACCCTTGAGCGTCGCCTTGCCCGCGTTGACGAAGTAGGAGCAGGTCAGGTCGTTGGGCGAAATCGGGCAGCCCGCATTCGGTGCGGTCGTCACGCGGGAGAAGACGCTCGCGATGAAGTCCGAATATTTGTTGACGAATGCCGAGACGTTCAGCTGCGCGCGCCGATCAAAGAACCGCGACTTGAAGCCGATTTCATACGCCTTGAGGTTCTCGGGATCGAACGGAACCGCCTGCGCCGGTGTATAAGGACGGGGATTGATGCCGCCACCCTTGAAGCCGGTGGCGACGCTTGCGTAGGTCATGATATCCGGCGTCCACTGATATTGCAGCACGGCGCGCCAATCGACATTGTTGCCCTTGTAATCGCCCTCAGCGCCATTCAGTCCGCAGAAGGCAACGTGGACGACGCCATAGTTCACGCCATTGACCGTGCAGGGGAAATAAGGCGCCGGGTTACCGGCCTGCACGCCCGGACGACCGCCCCGGAAGAAGCGGAACGTCTTTTCCTCCTCGGAATAGCGGATGCCGCCGTTCAGCTCGAGCTTGTCGGTGATCCGCCAGGAGGCATTGGCAAAGGCCGCCCAGTTGGTGGCGGGGATTTCGTCATATTCGGTGAAGATCAACAGACCCTGGTTGATCGTGCCGCGATAGGTGCCGAAGCGATTGATGTAGAAGCCGCCCACGACCAGATCGACCTTGTTGTCGAACAGGCTGGAGGCAAGGCGTAGTTCCTGGCTGAACTGCCAGTTGGTCGCTTCATAATCGATCAGCGCGTTGCTGAGCGGTGTGGCATCGAAATCCTGCACCCAGTTGGCCGTGAAGCTGCGATAGGCGGTGATCGAGGTCAGCTTGAGATTGTCAGAGAAGCTGTAATCGATGTTGCCGCTGACGCCCCAGCCATTCACGCGGCTCTGCGACTTGAAGCAATAGGGCGCGGAGCCATCCACCGGCTGCGCATCGCAGTAGGTGGAGTAATTGACATAGGGGCTCTTGGTGAAGCTGTCCCCCGCCACACCCCAGGGCGAATAGGGCACGAACGGCGAGGTGCCGGTCGTGGGATTCCACAGGTTGAGGCCGTTTGTGGGGGCCGTGGAATACATGGGATAGTTGCGGCTGAGGTTCAGCCCCGTCGTGCCCGGCGTGTAGCTTGTCGCGTTGGCAGTGCCGACAAAGATCAGCGTCTGCGGCGCGGCCTCCGAATCGTCGCGGGTAATATCGCCACTGATGTTGATCTCCAGATCCTCGGTCGGCACCCAGCGCAGCGAGCCGCGCGCCGCGACATAGGATTTGCCACCCTCCGTGCCGAGCTGGCACTTGCGGCCATCGGCTTGCGAGGGAATGTTGTAGACCGCGTCCAGTTGCGGATGGGTGCAGGCGAAGTCGTAGACCTTCACATAACCGTCCTGATTGCGCGACACGCCCGAGATGCGGGCGAACAGGCGATCCGGCACGATGGTGAAGTTAGCCGCTGCGCGCACGTCCACGCGATTGAGGCTGCCAACGGTCGCTTCCACGAAGCCGCCGTCATTGCCATCGGGCTTCTTGGTGTAGAGCTTGATGGCGCCACCGATGGAGTTCATGCCCGCCAGTGTGCCCTGCGGCCCGCGTAGCACTTCGACCCGCTCCAGATCGAGCAGATCGAGCACCGATCCGGTGAGCGTCGAATAATAGACGTCATTCACATACACGCCCACGCCCGGCTCGAAGGCGAGGCTGAAGTCGGCCTGGCCGATGCCGCGAATATGGGCCTGCAGCGACGGGCCCTGCGGATTGCTCTCGCGCAGGTTCACGTTCGGCGCCTTGGTGGCGATCTCAGTGATGCTGGTCTGGCCGCGTGCCTCAAGCTGCTGCGCGCTCAGCGCGGTGATGGCGATCGGCGTCGATTGCACATTCTGCGAGCGGAACTGGGCGGTGACGATGATGTCTTCCGTCTTCCCGCTCTCTTGCGGGGCGGCATCCGTCTGCGCGGCGGCCGCGGTGGCGAACAGGCTGGCGGGCACGCACAATGCGGCGGCCAGGGTGATGCGTGATATGCCACCGAGGCGGACATGGCCACGCGCGCGTCCTTTCAGAAACTCGGAAATCATTGGCTCTCTCCCTCAACTCGAATTTTGAAAAAATCGGCTGTCTGGACTCAGAATTTTGTCTTTTTACGTCGTCTGAAAACTGGCGTGGCCCGGTCGATGCGGTCTGGCTTCGTGCCTGTATCTGCGCGATTGCGTGAACCGGATCGGGCCCTGCTCCCCCTTCTTCCCCTCCTTCTTCAGTGTCTGGCGCGCACCCTCCGGCAGAGTCGCTCAGGCGACGAGCCATAGGGTGTCGCGAGTGTCGTTACGTGCCTCCCCGCGCATGGCTGTCGCAGCGCAGATCGGCGCCTGGACCGGTCTCGGCGCCCTTGGAGTGTGATGCTTGTGCGGGCCAGGCGCAGAGCGGGCGGGCCGTCGTCACGGTCCCGTCCGCGTCCGCATGCCGGGCGAGGATCGCGCCGGGCGCGGTGCCCTGCTCCACCCATGCCACCAGCGCCGCGAGCAGGTCGCTCTCGGGCTTGCCGGTCGCGCTGCGGTCTTCCGATCCGCCGAAGCGGTCCGTGCCGGCCCCGCCCCGGCAGTGCTGCATGCCCGGGACCATGTAGAGCCGGGCGAAGGCGTCGCGGTCCTGCTCCGCCTCTGCGCCCATGCGCGCGAAGAGATCGAGCGTGGAGAGTGGCTGCACGGATGCATCGGCCCAGCCATGATAGAGGATCAGCTTGCCCCCGCGCGCCGCGAAGGTCCGCATGTCGGCGCTGCGGGCATCCATGGTTGCAAAGCTTTTGCGGGCGGCCGCGAGATCGGCGGCGAGATCGAAGCTTGCCGGGTCCCAGCCGGCGTCGCCCCGGCCTGCGCTGTGACGCGCATGGCCGAACATCTGGACCGGCAGCGGTGGCAGGCCGCCGGGGCGGGCGGTGATGCCGGGCAGCAGGCCGAAATCATGGGCCTTGCCGGTGCTGTCGGTGAGCGGCGCAACGATGTTCGCGATGGTTTTGACGGTGGCGGGCGCAAGGCAGTCTGTAGATTGGCCGGGCTTGCAGGCGAGCTCCTCGACGCGGAAAGCGCAGCTGCGCGGATCGTCGATAATGCCATCGACCGCGCCGTCATTCGCATCGCAGCGCGAAATGGCGCGGCGGGAGACCAGATCCCATTCCGCCGCGCTGATCGCGACGCCGTCGTTCTGCGTCTGGGCCAGATGCACATGCAGCAGCCGGGCGGCGAGCAGGGGCACGTCCAGACCCGGCGCGCCGATGAGCGCACCGTCATAATCGCCGGGGTAAAGCTGTAGCTCACGAAGGCCTTGCCGTCCGCCGCCGGAGCAGCCGAGGAAATAGGCGTGCGCGGCCGGCACGCCGTAAAAGCCATCGATGATCGCCTTAGAGACCTGCGTCAGCCGGTGATATGCGAGATGAGCGTATGTTTCCGACTTGCGGGCATCGTCGATCCAGCGCTCGCCCTGGCGGTGCCCGGTATCGCTGGAGGCAGCGGCAAAGCCCTGCTCCACGCCGCGCGCCATGTCGGCATAATTATAATAGCCGGCCTCGCCGCCGACGCCGGTGCCGAGGAAGCGCCGATTCCAGTCGCGGGGAAGCCAGAGCTCGAAGCCGATGTCGCCGTCGATCCTGCCGGCCAATCGGCAGAAGTCCGCTCGCACCGCTTCGCCTTGCGGCGATGTCGGCGAGGTGGGACTCTGCCAGTGCGAAGCGGGCGCCACCGTTTCGAGTGTGGTGAGCGTCACGTTGGCGGGCAGGAGGGCGCGGGCCGCTGCGCAGCGATCGGCAAAGGCCGGCGTTCCATTGGCGGCGAGCGCAACGGAGGCGCTGCCGAGCAGGCCCGCCAAAGCGAGGGTCTTGAAAGCTGTGAGGGATCGCGCCGCGATCACAGCACCGCCCAGTAGGAGAACACCGCGCGGTCGGCGCGGCGATCGATCTTGCCCACGAACATCGTGCGGCAGAGCCAGTCATGCGGGCCTTCCGGCGCATCGAACACCGGGCTGGCGCCGGCATAATAGTCCGCCGGGTCGACGGCCTCGTAATTCTGGAGCCGGGCCAGCACATCCTTGTTGCCATGCCGCACGCCGCGGTTCTGCAGCTCGATGATCGTGCCGTCATCCGCCTGGATCAGATAGCGCGCCTCGAACTTGACGGTGTGGTCGGTGCGGATGGTCGGCCAGTCGCCGCCGCTGTGCGGGACGACGATCCCATTCAGGCGCGGGCCGCGTACGATGCCGCTTTCCACGCCCACAAAGCCGCGCTCGGCACCCCAGAAGGTGGGGCCGTAGCGATAGCGCTTGGTCAGCTCGATCTCGATCTCGAAGGCGAAATCGAGCGCGGGCGGCTGGCGCTCGGGCGTTAGCGATCTACTCATTAGCGGCCCCTCCTCATCAGCGTATCCAAGGCCCGGGCGGGCGCGGTTCGCGTTCGCCGAGCTGCTCGGAGCCGAAGCGCGACATGTAGCTGCGCTGCGCGGCCAGCGGATCGGATTCGAGCCGAACGGTCTTGCCGAAGCGCATCGTGGCCCGCAGCGAGGTTTCGTAGGGCAGCCACACCGGCATGTGCGGATTGTCCGGCCGGCCGGTCCGGGCGAAGGACGTCCATGCGCCGGACATGGCGGCACGCAGGGCATCGGCTTCGGGCGTCACCGTGCCGACGCCGGAATGTGCCTCGATATTGCCTAAGGTGAAGGCCAGCTCAATGCCATGGGGCGACACCCCGTGCAGACTGCCAATGTCAGTCGGCCAGTCGACCAGATAGAGATAGGCCGGTGCCCGCCCGAGCGCGGCCTTGCTTTCGGCCTGGATCGTCGCGTCGAGCAGATAGGACCGGTCGGTGGTCAGCCGTGCGAACAGCCGGGTGTTGCTATGGTCTGGGAACATGCCCCGCCAGGTCTCGATGGCCTTGGGCGCCTCGCCAGACGGGAAGAAGCGCAGCGATTCCTCCAGCACCCGCGCATCGCTCATCGTGTCGTAGGAAGGCACATGGCCGAGGAATATCGTCGTTTCCTCGATCGTGGTGCCGAGCATCATCGGCACGTCGGCGCTGAGCAGCGGCGCGTGCGGCAGGAACGGGTGCTGGACCACGCTCAACCCATCCACGAAGGGACGGAACTGGCCGGTCTCGTTGCGCACCTCGATGCCGGTGGCGGTGAGCGTGCGGGTCGGCACGTCCGCCAGCCGGCGGAGCCCGCCTTTGCGGATGCCGAGCTTGTGTAGGAGGCGGTCGGCGCGGTCGAGCGAGACCTCACGCGAGTCGAGCCGGATGCCGGGGCCGCTTTGCGAGATGGCGCGGTGGAACAGGCCCGAGGCCGATGGCATCGTCATCATCGCATTGATTTTGCGGCCGCCGCCGGAATGGCCGAAGATCATCACCCGGTCGGCATCGCCACCGAACTGGCCGATATTCTCGCGCACCCAGGCGAGGGCCAGCGCAATGTCGAGTGCGCCGGCATTGCCGGAGAGCGCATAACGCTCATCACCCGCTTCCGAGAGATTGAGATAGCCATGGACGTTGAGGCGATGGTTGATCGAGACCATCACGACGTCATGATTGCGCGCCAGCCAGGCGCCATTGCTGACGGGATCGTCCGAGCCACCGACTTCCCAGCCGCCGCCATGGACCCAGACCATCACCGGCTTGCTGCCGGTCAGCGAGCCGGTCCAGACATTGGCGACAAGGCAGTCTTCCGAATGCGTGGGCGTGTCGGGACCGCCGAGAAAGCCATGCTGCGGGCAGCGCGGCCCGTAGCGCGAGGCGTCGCGCACATCGCTCCAGGGCTTGCGTGGGACAGGCGGGAGGAAACGTGCGGCGCCGCCCGTCGGCTCGCCATAGGGAATGCCCTTGAACGCATAAACGGCGCCCTCGGTAATGCCCTGCACCTTGCCGGCCGAGGTCGAAACAATGGGCCGCTCACCGACCGCGCCGATGGCGGCGAGCGAGGGCGCGGCGATCAATCCGACGCCAGCGCCGAGTAGGCCGCGCCGCGAGAAGGCCATGTGTGGCCGCCGTGACAAGCTGCCGGTGCGTGCGGTGGAGAACGGATCGCTCATCGCATCACCTTCCGCGATGGGAAGGCGCGCTGAGACACGCGGATGCAGCCGGGATGCAGCATTGTCCTCTCCTGTGAACCAAGCTCCTGCCGCGACTCTTTCCTGAATCGTCTAGCAATCATGAGATGAAACTTGCAAATTTGTTCATTCAGTGCAAGCTGGTTCCGTTCAATGAGAAAAAATTGCCGTTTCCCATTTCGTTGCGGAGCGGTTGAGCGGGGAAATGCGGATCGCCGAGTCGGGCCAGAGGTCTGAACAGGCGGCCGCGCGGAGAGGGTGCGATTCGGTCCGGCGCGTGCGCGACGGACCGTCGACACCGGATCGGACGATCATGGGTCGGGAAGAGGTGAGAGGATGAAGATATCGCTAGTGCTCGGTGCCCTCCTGCTGGTGGGCGTGACTGCCGCGATCAGCTGGTGGCTCGGGATCAATCACGAGCGCAGGCGCGAGCAGGCCAATATCGAGATGGTGCTGGCAATGTGGGATGGCGTCATCAATCGCGCCGATCCCGATGCGGTAATGAAATACATCGATGAGGATTACATCCAGCATAACCCCAATGTGCGGCAGGGCCGCGAGGGCGTGCTGGAGCTGATCTCGCTGATCCGCAATCCGCCCCCCGCAATGATCCCGCCCGGCAAGAAGACGCTGAAGAAGGCCATCGCGCAGGGCGACTATGTGGTGGTGATCTGGACCCAGCCGCAGCCCGATCCGCACAATCCCGGCGAGACCTACTCCGGCGAAGCCTTCGACATGTTCCGCATCGCCGATGGCAAGGTCGTCGAGCATTGGGACGATACCCGCAAGGCGCTGACACCCTGGCGGCGCTAGGCGCGCTGACCCTAAATCCGGCGCCCCAAGAAGATGAGAGACCTGAGGAGAGGAAAGTTCATGGCCAGTTTCGCTGACGACCGCGCGGAAATCGAGGATCTGCAGGCGCGCTATCTGTTCGCGCTCGATTGGCAGGACCCGGATGGTTACGCCGGCACCTTCGCGCCGGAAGGCGTGCTGGACTGGGCCGGTGGCATCGTGCGAGGGCGCGAGGCAATCCGCGAGGAATGCAAGGGCATGCGCACCTACTTCTCGGGGCGCGGCAAGGGCGAGGAGCCGACTCGCCCGCCGCGGCTGCGCCACTTCATCACCAACATCACCGTGAAGGTGGAGGGCGACAAGGCCTGGAGCCGCTCCTTCTGGTTCGAAATCGACAACGATACCCGCCTGCGCACGCCCTATGTCGGCGGCTACGGCCATTATGAAGACGAGTTGCGCCGCGTCGATGGCAAATGGCTCTTCACCTTCCGCAAGATCTGGAACGAGTGCATGGAGGACCGCGCCGCCGAATATGTGAACCCCGTCACGCAGATGGGTTGAGCAGTGTCCGGGCGTCCTGCCGTGCCGCCATCCGGTGTGTCGAGCCTGCTTGGCGCCATGCTGGGCCTTGCCCTGCTGGCGGCCTGCTCGAACGCGCCGCCCGGCAGCATGGCGGGACCGCCTCCGTTCGGTGCGGGCGACGATTGGAACAATCCGGCCGGGGACTGGGCGGAAAGTCGCTACTCCCGCCTCACCGATATCGACAAGACCAATGTGGGTAGGCTCGGCCTCGCCTGGGAGTATGATCTCGGCACCACCCGCGTGCAGGAAGCGACACCGGTCGTCATCGACGGGGTGATGTATACGTCTGGCAATCTCGGCCGGGCCTATGCGCTGGACGCGGCGACGGGCCGGCAACTCTGGGCCTTCTCGCCCGAGGTCGACATGCAGGTCAATCGCTACGCCTGTTGCGATCAGGCCAATCGCGGGGTGGCGGTGGCGGACGGGAAAGTGTTCGTCGCCGCGCTCGACGGATGGCTCTATGCGCTCGACGAGAAGACCGGTGCGGTCGTCTGGAAGGTCGACAGTTTTCTCGATCGCAGTCGGGCCTATACCAGCACCGGCGCGCCGGAAGTGGCGGGCGACCTCGTCATCATCGGCAATGCCGGCGCGGAATATGACACGCGCGGCTATGTCATCGCGTTCGACATCCGCACCGGCAAGGAAGTCTGGCGCTTCTACACCATACCGCGCGATCCCGCGCTGGGGCCGCAGGAAAGCAAGGCGCTGGAGGCGGCGCTCAAGACCTGGAACCCGAAAAGTCGCTGGGATATCGGCGGCGGCGGCACGGCCTGGGATGCGATCACCTACGATCCCGAATTCGATCAGGTCATCATCGGCGTCGGCAATGGCGGGCCTTATGCGCAGGCGATCCGTTCGCCGGGCGGCGGGGATAATCTCTACCTGAGTTCGCTGGTCGCGCTCGACCGCACGACGGGCGCGATGAAATGGCATTTTCAGGAGACGCCGGGCGACAACTGGGATTTCACCTCCGTCCAGCCCATGATCCTGACGCGCATGGTCGTGAACGGCACCGAGCGCCCCGTGCTGCTGCACACGCCCAAGAACGGCTTCTTCTTCATGCTGGACCGGGAGACGGGCAAGCCGCTCGCCGTGCACAGGATGGTGCGCACAAGCTGGGCCTCGGGCTGGGACCTCAAGACCGGCAAGCCGATCGCCACGCCGGAATATTCGGACATCAATGCCGGCCCCAAGCTGGTCTTCCCGGCCCCGCCCGGCGCGCGCAACTGGTATGGCGCGGCTTATGATCCGCAGCGCAAGATGTACGTCGCCCATTTTCTCGACATGGGCAATCTCATCATGGTGCCGCCCGCCAATCTGACGATGCCGCGGCGCAAGCTGGCGCTGAACGCGGGCACGGAATCGATCTTCACGCCCTTTCTGGAAGCGGCGCTTCCCAGTCTCCCCAAGGATGTGCAGAAGACCATCACCGATCTGCCGCAATGGCAATGGGTGAAGGACAAGCCCTGGGCGGCCGATGTGCGCGCCGTTGATCCGGTGACCGGCAGGACGATCTGGAGCTATCCGCGCGAGGACGGCTGGCAGGACCGCAGCGGCGTACTCGCGACGCAGAGTGGCCTCATCATCTTCGGCACGCTGTCGGGTAAGCTGGTCATCCTGGATTCCGATACCGGCAAGGTGGTGCGCACGATCGACACCGGTCGCTCGATCCTTGCCGCCCCCATGACCTACCGGGTGAAGGGCGTGCAATATATCGCGGTGCAGACCGGCTGGGGCGGGGGCGGCTGGGGGTTGGTCCCCGATTATTCCGCCGCCTATGCCAAGGGGAACGCCAATCGCATCCTGGTCTTTCGGCTGGATGGCGGACCAGTGCCGATCCCGCCGGACGTCCCGCCGGAGGGGCCGATCCCGGCCCCGCCCGTGCAGATCTCCGGCACCGATGCCGATCGGTTGGCGAAGGGACGGGTGCTCTTCTCAAAGAATTGTTCGATCTGCCATTCCAACATGCCGCGCGCGCCGCTGCCGAGCCTGACCCGCATGAGCGAGGGCGCGCATCAGGCGTTCGAGCAGATCGTGCTGCAAGGGCTGCTGTTGCCCAACGGAATGCCGCGCTGGGACGATCTGCTGACGCGCGCCGACGTGCAGGCGATCCATGCCCATCTGATCGATCTGCAGAGCAAGGCATATGCCCGTCAGCAGGCCGGAGCGCCGCAGGAAACCCCGATCTACTCCCGCATCACCACGGCCAACTGATGAGAGCATGAGCGAGATGGATGATATATTCTCACTGTTCGGAAGGGTATCGCTCTCGAGAGATGTGGAGAGGCGTCCCCTGAGGATGAGCATCCTTGTCTGCCCGGCTGCGGACGCGGGTGGTCGCGTATGACTGCCGCAGCGACGGCCCTGCCCGAGCAGGATGGCATCGACATTTTCGAATCGGCCCGGCTCAAGCCGCGCTACTGGCTGCTCGTCGTCCTGTTGATGACGCAGGGCCTGTTCGAGTTTTTCGATTTCTACATCATCGGCTTTCTGGTCAGCGTCATCGGGCCGGAATGGAACCTCACCTTCGGCCAGGTCTCCATCGTGTTGCTTTCGGCAGGCGTGGGCCAATTGGTGGGTGCGCTGCCCTTCGCCTGGTTCGCGGATCGTTACGGGCGCAAGCCGGCGCTGATTTCCGGGATTGTGCTCTATTCGCTGGCGGCCGGCTGCGCGGCCTTCGTGCCGGACGGGAGCTGGATGCTGTTCGCGTTCCTGCGCTTCATCGTCGGCGTGGGCTATGGCGGCACGCAGATCACCTTGCTGATCGAGATCGCGCCGACGCGCTGGCGCACCATGATCGCAAGTGCGAGCGGCCTGATCGCGCCCGGCGGGGTGTTGCTGGCCTCGTTGCTGGTCGCCAATTTCCTGCCGACCATCGGCTGGCGCGGCCTCGCCCTGCTCGGTTTCTTCCCGCTCGTCATCGCCTTCGCACTCTACTTCCTGGTGCCGGAATCGGTCCGCTGGCTGGTCTCCCAGGGCCGCGCGACCGAAGCGCATGATGTGCTCGCCAAATATGTCGATCTGCCCAAGGAGCAGATCCCGCTACCGCGCGTGCCCAAGGAAGTGCGCCGCGCGCGCCTGCGCGACATCGCCTTGTATCCAGGTCGCTTCTGGCTGATCGTCGCGACCAGCTCGGGGCTCGGCATCGCGGGCTTCGGCGTGGCCTTGTGGGGCCCAACGGTGCTCACCATGCTGCTCAAGATCCAGCCGGCCGAGGCGGCTGCCTATTTCGTGTTCGTGAGCATTGCCGGCATCGCCGGCCGGGCGCTGTGGACGGTCACCCCGCACTTCATCGGTCGCTGGCGCTCCGCGCTCATCTGCCTGTTCGGCACGGCGGTGACGATCAGCGCGGCGGCCTTCCTGCACCCTTATTTCGTGGCCGGGGTGCCCGTGTTCCTGCTGTGCCTGATGTGCGGATCGCTGTTCTACGATGGCGGCGCCTCCAACAGCTCGCCCTACGGGACGGAATTATTCCCGGTCCGCCTCGCCGGGCTGGGCGGCGGCCTCGTCCAGATGGTCAGCGGCTTCGGCAAGCTACTCGGGCCGATCATTCTCGCGCTGATCGCCGGCAGCGGCAATCTGCTCTCGCCGCAGGCAACGGAAGCCGCGATTACGCCCGGCTTCCTCACGCTCGCCGCCTTTGCCGTCATCGGCTTCCTCGCCACCTCGATGCTGCGATACGAAACCCATGGCGTCCGCATGGTGACGGACGAGGATGATTTCGTTTCCGGCAAGGTCAACACCAAGCCGCCGCCGCTCGCCTGAGCGCCGCCACCCGCCTCATCCACACACCCACATGCAAGGAACCGGTATGCAACCGCCTGAACTGGAATATGTCTTCACCATCGAGATCGATCTGAGCCCTCGCTTTCGTTACGGCCCGACCACGGACGGGCTGGAGCGCGGCTATGTCGGCGTGCTCGGTGGCCGCATCACCGGTCCGCGCCTCAATGGGCGCATCGTGCCCCACACCGGCGGGGACTGGCCCAGCATCCGCCCGGACCAGACCTGCGACTTCAACGCGCGTTACCTGATCGAGACTGATGACGGCACGCTGATCCAGCTGCGCAACACCGGCGTGCGTCATGGACCCAAGGAGGTTCTGGATCGCCTGCAGAATTATGAGCCGGTCGACCCCTCCGAATATTATATGCGGGTGACCCCGCAGTTCGATGCACCGGAAGGGCCGCATGGCTGGCTCAGCCGGACCGTGTTCATCGGCAAGACGGATCGGCAGAAGACCAAGTCCGTGTTCAACTATTGGGCGGTGCTCTGAACATGGCGGAGTCCTCTGCAGGGCTGTTTCCGGTGGATCGGGCGATCGCGCAGGGCGCGGTCGTCGATCCGGCACAGGCCGGGAGCGCCGATCATGTCGCGCTGACGGCGCGCAACCGGGCGTTGATGATCGACTTCGTGACGATCCTCTACGAGCAGCGCGATCCCCGCGGGGCCTTCGAGCGATATGTCCATGAGGATTATATCCAGCACAATCCGATCATCGCCGACGGCCGCGAGAATGCGCTCAAATGGCTGGAGCCGGTCTTCTCCAAGGCGGGCACGGAGATTCAGGTCCGGCGGGTGCTGGTGGATGGCGATTATGCCACCGTGCAGATCATCGGACGGATGGGGCCGGAGGATGGCGGCAGCGCGGTCATGAACATCTTCCGCATCGAGGACGGGATGATCGTTGAGCATTGGGACGTGACGCAAGCGATGCCGGCGGAAACGGCAAGTGGGCGGCCTTTGGGTTGAGGGCAGCGCCAATAACTTGAGCCGTCATTCCCGCGAACGCGGGAATCCAGAACCCAGCCGCATTGCCATCGCGCCTCTGGATTCCCGCGTCCGCGGGAATGACGAGAGTGTGATGGTGTCAGCCGCTCGCCGACGCTAGGCTGGGCCGAACGAGAAACACAGGAGAGGCAAGCCATGGATCTGGGCATCAGGGGCCGCAAGGCGATCGTCAACGGCGCCAGCGCCGGCATGGGCAAGAGCGCGGCGATGGCGCTGGCCCGCGAGGGCGTGGACGTGTTCATCTCGGCGCGGGGCGAGCAGCGGCTGATGCGCGCGGCGCAGGAGATTGCCGATGAGACCGGCGCGCGGGTCCTGCCAATCGTCGCCGATCATGCCAGCGCCGAGGGGCGCGAGCGCATTCTGGCGGCCTGCCCGGAGCCGGACATTCTCGTCGGCACCTGCGCCCCGCCGCCGATGACGCCGGACTATCGCGCGATCACCGGTGAGCAATGGGAGAGCGCCATCGAAATTTCGCTGCTCTCGCCCATCGAGTTCATGCGCCGCGTGCTCGATGGCATGGTGGAGCGCCGATGGGGGCGGGTGGTGAACATCGCCACGGTGGCTGCGAAATATCCCGGCGAAATCCGGGCGCTTTCCGGCAGCACGCGGGCGGCGCTGGTGAACTACAGCGTCGCCGTCTCCAAGGTGGTAGCCAAGCACAATGTCGTCATCAACAACCTGCTGCCGGGCATGCACCACACCGCGACAGTCGAGGACCAGTTCAATGCCCGCGCGAAGGCCAAGGGCACGACCTATGAGGATGAGGTCGCCGAGTTCGTGCGAGACTGGCGGATCGCCAGCGGGCGCTTCGGCAATGCGGACGATGTCGGGGCGTTCGTGGCGATGTTCTGCAGCGAGTTTGCGAATTACACCACGGGCCAGAGCCTCACCATCGATGGCGGTGCCACGACCTCGACCTTTTAGAGGACGGTCGGTTGGTCGGGCGGATTATGAGATATATGATCTCCGTTCGCCCTGAGCCTGTCGAAGGGCCGTCCTTCCCTGCTTAGCCTCGAGGGTAGAAGAACGGGGCTTCGACAAGCTCAGCCCGAACGGCGTGGGGAAAGGCCGAACCGTGATTGGGGTTAAGGCATAGATCAGTCCACTCGCCCGCCGCACAGGGTGACGCGGGCCCGGCGATCTGCTATGGGCGCGCGCCATGACGAACCCCAATAGCCTCGATTACGAACGCCCGGTCATCACGCCGCCCGATGGCGAGAAGAAGGTGCTGCTGCACAGCTGTTGCGCGCCCTGCTCGGGCGAGGTGATGGAAGCGATGACCGCGAGCGGCATCGATTACACCATCTTCTTCTACAATCCGAACATCCACCCCAAGGAGGAATATCTGCTGCGCAAGGAGGAGAATATCCGCTTTGCCGAGCAGCATAATATTCCCTTCGTCGATGCCGACTATGACACGGTGAACTGGTTCAAGCGCGCCAAGGGCATGGAGAATGAGCCCGAGCGCGGTGCGCGCTGCACGATGTGCTTTGACATGCGCTTCGAACGCACGGCGCTCTACGCGCATGAGCATGGCTTCCCGGTCATCACCTCGTCGCTCGGCATCTCGCGCTGGAAGAACATGAACCAGATCAACGATTGCGGGGAGCGCGCGGCGGCGCATTATCCCGGCATCAAATATTGGACGTTCAACTGGCGCAAGGGTGGCGGCGCGGCGCGGATGATCGAGATCAGCAAGCGCGAGCGCTTCTACCAGCAGGAATATTGCGGCTGCGTCTTCTCGCTGCGGGATACCAACGCGCACCGGGTCGCCCAAGGCCGTGAGGAAATCCGCATCGGCGAGCTGTATTATGGGGACGAGCCTTCCGCGCAGGGCTGAGCCATGCGGGAGGGGTTTGACCACAAGAAACGGGACGCGCCCGTCCGGCCGCGCGTCTAGCTGATCAGCTCCACTTATGGAGCTGGATCATGACATTACTGGATCGCAAAGTCGCCATCGTCACCGGCGCGAGTTCGGGAATCGGACGCGCCGCTGCTCTGCTGTTCGCGCAACAGGGCGCGGCCCTCGTGCTGGTTTCCCGACGCGAGGCGGCGCTTGAGAGCGTGGCCGAGTCCATCAGAGCGCAGGGTGGTCGGGCGGCCATTGTCGCGGGCGACGTGCGCGAGGAGGAGACGCACCGCCGAGCCGTCGCGGTCGCCTGTGAGACCTTCGGGGGGCTGCATATCGCGTTCAACAATGCCGGGCTTGTTGGGACGATGCAGCCGCTGGCAGATTTCACGCCGGAGGATTGGTCGCAGGTGCTGGCGGTCAACCTGACGGCGGCTTTCCTCGGCGCCCGCGCGCAGATTCCGGCCATGCTCGATCAAGGCGGCGGCGCGCTCATCTTCACTGGCAGCTTCGTGGGCAATAGCGTCGGCTTGCCGGGCATGTCGGCTTATGGGGCGGCGAAGGCGGGGCTGCTTGGCCTCGTGCGCGGCATTACGGCCGATTATGGCGCGCAGGGCATCCGCGCCAACGCTCTGCTACCGGGCGGGACAGCGACAGGGATGGCAGGCGATGCCGATCAGCAGGCCTGGGCGGCTAGTCTTCACGCGATGAAGCGGATCGCACAACCAGAAGAAATCGCGCAGGCGGCGCTATTTCTGGCCAGCGACATGGCGAGCTTTGTGACTGGCTCGGCGCTGTGGGCGGATGGGGGCAACGCCGCCGTCAAATTGTGATGCTGGGGACGTTGATAGTCGGCGGGCGGGCTCTTGAAGGATCGGGCGGCCGTATCAAGGCCGCCCGTGTCAATCGCGCTTAGTTGCCGTCGATCACTTCCTGCCCGGCCTGACCAACCGATTCGATGTCCTTGCCGGCGCCTTTGACAGTCGCGCAAGCCTGGAGTGCGAGGGCCGCGCCGAGCAGCAGAATCAATGTGCCGCGCTGTTTCATGATCGTCTTCCTTCTGTTTGTTCCGGGCGATGAAATGCTTGAGCAACGGTTCGGTTGCGATTCCCGGTCGGCAGGCGCAGGTTGCAGGGAAGGTGTCAGGGAACGCGTGCCTCGTCGGGCCGTTCAGGAAGCTGAGACGGCAGCGCCTCGGTCGCGCCGGATAGCAACCAGATGAAAGGGTCAGTGATGAGCGGGAAGATCGATGTCGCGGTAATCGTGGGCAGTCTGCGCAAGGACTCGTATAATCGAAAGGCGGCGCTGGAGCTGGCGCGCCTCGCCGATGACGATATGGCGCTGCGGATCGTGGAGATCGGCGATTTGCCGCATTATGATGAAGATGCGGAGACCGACAGCCCGCCGGCAGCGTGGACGCGCTTTCGCAAGGAGATCGCCCCGGCCGACGCGTTGCTGTTCGTCACGCCCGAATATAACCGCTCGGTGCCGGGCGTGCTCAAGAACGCTATCGACGTTGGCTCGCGGCCCTATGGCCAGAGCGTGTGGATGGGCAAACCGGCGGCGATCATGACCGTCTCGCCCGGAGCGCTGGGCGGGTTCGGCGCCAATCACCATCTGCGCCAGATGCTGGTCTTTCAAGATACACCCATCCTCCAGCAGCCCGAGGCCTATGTCGGCAATGCGGCCAAGCTGTTCGAGGATGACGGCCGGCTGACGGACAAGAAGACGGAGGATTTTTTCCGCAGCTTCCTCGACGCATTTCGCAAGCTGATCGACCGGGCGGGCTGACCGCCGCTCAGTTTACGATCGACTTGAGGCGTCGCCAGATTCGCGTGCGCAGCGGCGTGCGCGATTCGATGCTGAGGCCACGCGCACGCGCCGCCCGCATGAGATCGCGGGTCAGCGCGCGCAACTGGCGGTCGTTGAGTGCCGTCGACACCCGGTGGTGGCCGCCGCGCATGCCGCTTTCGGCGATATGCAGCGTCAGGATGACGCCATGGTCCGCGCCGCGCCGCTCCCAATCAATAAGCGCCCCGGAAATATACTCCTGCCGCCTGAAATCCTGTTCCGCCATGCCTTCCTCTGTTGCGCCCGGCTTGCGCGCCGTCCTGCTCGTGCAATCCCTGACCGCCGTTTCTTAACGTTTTGGAAAGGCCGGGCCGAGCCGTTGGCGCACCGGGCGTGCATTGTCTATTGCGCATTGCACAATATTCGCATTCACTGTGCGGATGCTCAAAGCTGCAGTCTATCATCGCACGGCCTATCACTACAGCAGGCCGATCCGTCTCGGGCCGCAGATCATCCGGCTTCGACCCGCGCCGCACAGTCGCACCAAGGTGCCGAACTATGCGCTGCGGATCGAGCCAGAGGGCCATTTCATCAACTGGCAGCAGGACCCGCATGGCAACTGGCAGGCCCGGCTGGTGTTCCCCGAGCCGGTGGACCGCTTCGTGGTGGAAGTGGATCTGCTCGCCGATCTCGACGTCATCAATCCGTTCGATTTCTTCGTCGAGCCTTATGCCGAGGACTATCCGTTCGCCTATGACGAGGCGCTGAAGACGGATTTGGCCGCCTATTTCGAGGTCGAGGCGCAGGGGCCTCTCTTCGAGGCGCTGGTGGCGCAGCACGCAGGCCATCAGGGGCGCACCATCGATTTTCTGGTGGAGATCAATCGCCAGCTCGAACAGCGCATTGGCTATGTCATCCGCATGGAAACCGGGGTGCAGACCCCGGAAGAGACCTTGCAGATCGGCACCGGCTCCTGCCGGGACAGCGCCTGGCTGCTGGTGCAGCTGGTGCGGCGGCTGGGCTTCGCGGCGCGGTTCGTCTCGGGCTATTCGATCCAACTGGTTGCGGATGTCGAGCCAGTGGAAGGCCCCAAGGGCGTGACGCGCGACGTGGTCGATCTCCACGCCTGGGCGGAAGTCTATGTGCCGGGCGCCGGCTGGATCGCGCTGGATGCCACTTCCGGCATGTTCGCCGGCGAGGGGCATATCCCGCTCTGTGCATCGCCCCATTATCGCTCGGCTTCGCCCATCGAGGGGCTGGCCGAGCCGGCGGAAGTGGACTTCCGCTTCGAGATGCGCGTCTCGCGCATTGCCGAGGCGGTGCGGATCACCAAGCCGTTCACCGATGAGCGCTGGGCCGCCGTGCAGGCGCTGGGCGAGCAGGTGGACGCTGACCTCGTGGCGCAGGATGTGCGGCTGACCACCGGCGGCGAGCCGACCTTCGTCGCCGAGAATGGCGGGCAGGAGGATGAGTGGAACGGCGGCGCCGTCGGCCCGACCAAGCAGGGCTATGCGGACAAGCTCGTGCGGGCGCTGCGGGAGAAATTCGCGCCGGGCGGGATGCTCCACCACGGTCAGGGCAAATGGTATCCGGGCGAGAGCCTGCCGCGCTGGGCCTATGCGGTGTACTGGCGCAAGGATGGCGTGCCAGTGTGGCGTGACCCGATGCTGATCGCGCGGGAAGAGGCCGAGGGCAAGCCGCTCGCGACGCCGGCGCTTGCCGCGCGCTTTCTGGCGACTATCGCCGCAGGCCTTGAGGTTCAGCCCGATTATGTCGCGCCGGTCTATGAGGATGAGCAGGAGTGGGCGCGCAAGGCGGAAGATTTGCCCGTCAATGTGACACCAGACGATAACAAGCTCAGCGATGTCGAGGCGCGCGAGCGGATGAAGAAGGCGTTTGCGATGGGGCTGGTCGAGCCCGTCGGCTACGCCTTGCCCATCCAGCGCTGGCAGGCTGCGCAAACCAAGCCACGCTGGCAGAGCGAGGTCTGGGCGGTGCGCCGGGGCAAGCTCCATGCCGTGCCGGGCGACAGCTCGCTCGGCTATCGCCTGCCGTTGGGCTCGCTGCCCTTCGTGCCGCCGGCCGACTTCCCCTACATTCACCCGCGGGACACCAGCGAACCGCGCGAGCCGCTGGCGGATTATCATGTCCAGCGTGCGCAGCGGGCGCACCGGCCGGATGTGCGCGAGCAGATGGTTGCCTCCCGCGCGGAGGCCGGCGGCGCGGCAGCGCAGGAGCGGGTGGAGCAGGAGATCATCGAGGGCGCGGTGCGCACCGCGATCACCGTCGAGCCCAAGGCACATTATCTCTCCGTCTTCCTGCCGCCGGTGCGCGAATTGGAGGATTATCTGGAGCTGATCGCGCAGGTGGAGGCCGCAGCCTGCGCCATGCGCGTCGAAGTGCGGATTGAAGGCTACGCCCCGCCGCCCGATCCGCGCCTGCAGGTGCTCAAGATCACGCCCGATCCCGGCGTCATCGAGGTCAATGTGCAGCCGGTCGCGACATGGGGCGAGACGGTCGAGCTGACCGAAACGCTCTACGATGTTGCGCGAGCGCTCAAGCTCACGGCCGACAAGTTCATGGTCGATGGGCGCGCGGTGGGCACGGGCGGCGGCAATCATCTCGTGCTCGGCGGGCCGAGCCTCACCGATTCGCCGTTCATCCGTCGGCCGGACCTGCTCAAGAGCTTCGTGCTCTACTGGCAGCGCCATCCTTCGCTCAGCTATCTCTTCTCCGGTCTGTTCATTGGCCCCACCAGCCAGGCACCCCGCATCGACGAGGCGCGGCATGACGGGCTATACGAGCTGGAGGTGGCGCTGGCGCAGGTGCCGAAACCGGGGGAAGGCGCCACGCCGCCCCCCTGGCTGGTCGACCGGCTGTTCCGTAATCTGCTGGTGGACGTGACCGGCAACACGCACCGCACCGAGATCTGCATCGACAAGATGTTCTCGCCCGATGGGCCGACCGGGCGGTTGGGGCTGGTCGAGTTCCGCGGCTTCGAGATGCCGCCGGACGCGCGGATGAGTTTGGCGCAACAACTGCTGCTGCGCGCGCTCACCGCCTGGTTCTGGCGCACGCCGCAGGAGGGCAATCTGGTGCGCTGGGGCACGCGCCTGCACGATCGCTTCATGCTGCCCCATTTCGTCTGGGAGGATTTTCTCGACGTGCTCGGCGACCTCCGCCGGGCCGGTTATGATTTCGACCCCAACTGGTTCGAGGCGCAGAAGCAGTTCCGCTTCCCGGTCCATGGGGCGGTGCGGGCCGGCGGGCTGGAGCTGGAGATTTCCCACGCGCTGGAGCCTTGGCATGTGCTCGGCGAAACCGGCGCGATCGGCGGGACCGTGCGCTATGTCGACAGTTCGACCGAGCGGCTGCAGGTGCGCGTCTCCGGGCTGGTCGAGGGGCGGCACGTCGTCGCCTGCAACGGCCGCCGCGTGCCGCTGGCACCCACTGGCGTGGCGGGCGAGGCGGTGGCCGGCGTGCGCTACAAGGCCTGGGCGCCCTCGGACTGTCTCCATCCGCGCCTACCGGTCAACGCGCCGCTCACCTTCGACGTGTTCGACGCATGGAGCGGCCGGTCGCTGGGCGGCTGCGTCTATCATGTGGCGCATCCGGGCGGACGCAATTATGACGACGTGCCGGTGAATGCCTATGAAGCGGAGGCGCGGCGCAAGGCGCGTTTCCAGGATCATGGTCATACGCCGGGCTCCATGGTGCTGCCACCGGACGAGAAAACGGGGGAATTCCCATTGACGCTCGATCTGCGACGGCCCGCGACCCTTTGAATGCGTCGCTTGCCATGACTGCCGGGGAAGAGGACATCGGCCAGGCCCTCGCGCGCTATGCGCGCGAAGCCGGGCGCGGTGACCTCATGCTCGCGGCGCAGGGCGATCCTGCCATGGCGCATCGCTGGGAAGCGATGTTCGGTGCCATTGCCAGCGCCGCGCGGGGCGGGTTTGCCGGTCTGCAAGCCCGCGCCGACCAGCAGGTTGTCGATCTCGGCATGGCCTTTCGCCTGACCGGTGAGGTCGAGGAGCGCGTCTGGCCGCTCAGTCCCGTGCCGATGCTGATCCACGCGACGCAGTGGCAGGGCATCGAGGCGGGTCTGGCGCAGCGGGCCGATTTGCTCGAACGGGTGCTGGACGATCTCTACGGCGAATGCAGCCTCGTCGCGAGCGGCGAACTGCCGGCGGCGATTGTCGCCGGCGCGCCGGATTATTGGCGGCAGATGCGCGGCCTGCCGCCGCCGCGCGGCAACCGGCTACAATTCTACGCGGTCGATCTGGCGCGCGGGCCGGATGGCGAATGGCGGGTGCTGGCGGATTATGTGCGCACGCCCGTCGGTGCCGGCTATGCGCTGGAAAACCGCCTCGCGATGACGCGCGCGACGGACGATGCGCTCGGCATCGTCAATTTCGTGCGACTGGCGCCCTTCTTCTCCGATTTCCGGCAGGGCCTCGCCGCCATCTGTGCCCGGCCCGATCCGCGCATCGCGCTGCTCACGCAGGGGCGTTACAATCAGAGCTATGCCGAGCAGGCGCACCTCGCGCGCTATCTCGGCATCCTGCTGGTCGAGGGGCAAGACCTCACCGTGCGCGACGGGCAGCTTTACGTCCGCACCGTCGAGGGCGTGAAGCGGGTTGATGGGCTGTGGCGGCGGATGGGCACGGACCTGCTCGATCCGCTGGCGTTCGATTCGCGCTCGACCATCGGCGTGCCGGATATTTTCGAGGCGATGCGCCATGGCGGCCTTGTCATCGCCAACTGGCCCGGCGCCGGGGTGCTGGAGACGCCGGCACTCGCGGCCTTCCTGCCGCGCCTCTGCCGCAAGTTGCTCGGCGAGCCGCTGCGCATTCCCAATGTTGCGACATGGTGGTGCGGGCAAGCGAAGGAGCGCGCCCATGTCCGCGAGCAGGCGGACCGGCTGGCCATCGGCTCTGCCTTCGGCTTGCCGGTGCCGGCGATCCCCCATGGCCGCGCGCGCCTGGCCTCGCGCCTCAGCCCTGCCGAGAATGCCGCGTTCCTCGCCGAGCTGCAGCAGCGCCCGATGGATTATATCGGGCAGGAACTGGTGCAACTGTCCACCACGCCGGCGCTGGTCGATGGCGTGCTGCTGCCGCGCCCGTTCATCCTGCGCGCCTTCCTCGCCCGCGATGCGCATGGCCAGTGGCGCGCAATGCCGGGCGGGTTTGCGCGGCTTGCAGCCCATGACGACATGCGGGCGGTGCTGATGGGGCAGGGCGACATGTCCGCCGACGTCTGCATCGTTGCCGATGAACCGCAGACGGCGGTGGTTACGCTCGACAGCGGTGCGCCGGTCGCCATTCGCCGGGTCGCCGGCACGCTGCCCAGCAAGGCGGCGGATAACTTCTTTTGGCTCGCGCGCTATCTGGAGCGCGGCGAAATGGTGCTGCGCATGATCCGCGTGCTGATCGGCGGCAGCATCGAGGGCGAGGCAGCCTCCGCGCTCGACCGCCCGACGCTCGGCCGCGTCGCCGATACGCTGGTCGCCTGGGGCAGCGCGCGCAAGGACAAGCTGGGTGAAGGTACCGGCAAGCTTTGCGTCCATGCACTCAGCGATCCGGAGATGCCGGGCAGCGTCCAATCCCTGTTCGAGGCGGCCGAAGCGATCGGCCGGGGCCTGCGCGAGCGGCTGGCGGTGGACTTCTGGCGCCTGCTCAGCCGCCAGATCGACCGGGTGAGTGAAGCGCGCGAATCTCAGCTCATGGCCCATGTCGCGCGGCTGCTGGATCGTTGCGCGGCGCTCTCCGGCCTGTCTGCCGAGAATATGGTGCGCGGCGCCGGCTGGCGTTTCCTGGAGCTGGGCCGGCGGCTGGAGCGTGCCATCCACCTTTGCCGGCTGGCGCGCACCTTTGCCGGCGACGATGCCAATGGGCATGATCTCAATCTGTTTCTGGATCTGTGCGATTGCCAGATCAGCTATCGCACCCGCTATCTCTCCGGTCTGGCGCTGGCGCCGGTGCGCGACATGCTGCTGCTGGAGCCGGGCAATCCGCGCTCGCTTGCCTTTCAGGTCGATGCGATTCTCGATCATCTGCGCGCCTTGCCGACGCTGCGCGACGACGGGATGCCCGAGCCGCCGGTGCAACTCGCCCTGGCGCTCTCTGCCCGTCTGCATGCCGCCTCGGCCGAGATGCTCACGGCGCGCGATCTGGAGGTCATCGAGACGGCGCTGCTCGATCTCTCCGACCGGATCGATGATCGCTTCTTCCTCAAGGGCGAGGATGCGCCGCGCGCCTCCGGCATGACGCGGCTGGCATAGATGAGGCGGATGTATAACAGGCGATGAGATATCGGGTCAGCCACATCATCCGCGTCGATTATGATCCGCCCGTGCGGCTGGCGCATTTCAATTTGCGGCTCGCGCCCATCGCATGGCCGGGTCAGCAGGTGCGGGACTATCGCCTCATCGTCGATCCTGTGCCCGACGTGCGCCAGGAGCGCGTCGGTGCCTATCCCTTCAACCTCACCCGCATCGAGATGCTCAAGCCGGTGGCCTCGCTGGAAGTGCGCTCCACCTTCATTGCCGATGTGAGCGAGGCCGAGCTGGATCTGCTTGGCGCCCAGATGAGCGTGACGAAGGTGGCGCAGGCGGCGCTAGCCGTCATGGATGTCGGGCCGATGTCCCCCGTGACCTATATCTTCCCATCCCGCTTGCTACCGCTCGTGCCGCAGATCGCCGCCTGGGCGCGGCCGCATCTGGCGCCCGATGCGGACTGCCTGAGCGCGGCACTGGCGCTGGCCCGGCACATTCAGGCGACCTTCCATTACGACACCAAGGCAACCGAAGCCGATACGCCGGTGGCCGAGGCCTTCTCCATCCGGCGCGGCGTCTGCCAGGATTTCGCGCACATCCTCATCGTCGCGCTGCGTGCCGCCGGTTTGCCGGCGGCTTATGTGAGCGGCTATCTGCGGACCGATCCGCCGCCGGGGCAAGCGCGGCTGGTCGGCGCGGACGCGATGCACGCCTGGGTGGCCTTGTGGTGCGGTCCCCTGCGCGGCTGGGTGGGGATCGATCCCACCAATGGCGTGCTCGCCAATGGCGATCATCTCGTCGTCGGCATGGGCCGGGATTATTCGGACATCTCGCCCATCGACGGCGTGTTCGTCGGCGGCCATTCCCAGAAGACCTTCAATTCGGTGGACGTGTCACCCATGGACAGCCGCGCCACCACCGCCTGACCGTTGCACGGTCCAAGGCCTCCCTTATGAGCGACCTCTCCCGGTCGAGCGAACCTTATCCGATCGACGCATCGGCGCGGAACGTCGCTGCGCCCTGATCGTTAGCGTCGGTGAACAGGGAGATGCGTACATGGATGCCGGAGCCAGACTGACGATGCTCGCGCGCGCCGGCTTCGCGACCCGTGGCGCGCTTTACATCGTCATTGCCTTTCTCGTGTTGCGGGCCGGGCGGGCCGAGGATCCGTCGGGCGCGCTTGAATATCTCGGCGATGGCGGCGGCATGATTCTCCTTGGCCTGATGGCGGCGGGGTTGATCGGCTATGGGCTCTGGCGGCTGTCGGACGCCGCTTTCAACATCGAGCAGCATGATGATGATACCAAGGGCAAGATCAGCCGCGTCGGCGCGGCGGCGAGCGGCCTGATCCACCTGTTTCTGGCGTGGCAGGCGATCCGGTTGATGCAGGGCACCTCCGGTGGCTCGGGCGGCGGGACGGAGGAAGGCGCACAGAGCGCCCTCCAACTGCCCGGTGGCTTTATCCTGCTCATCATCGGCGGCCTGATCCTGATCGGTACGGGACTGTACCAGCTCGTCAAGGCCGCCAAGGGCAGCTATCTTAAGCATCTGGAACCGCAGGTCGCGCGCAAGGCCTGGGCGCAGTGGACCGGACGGTTGGGCTATGCCGCGCGCGGGGCAGTGTTTTTGATTACCGGCGGCTTTCTGATCTCTGCGGGGCTGGATTCTCAGGCAAGCGAGGCCGGCGGCATGTCGGACGCGCTCGCCTGGCTGACCAATCCCTGGGACATTCTGATTGCCATCGGCTTGCTCGGCTTTGGCATGTTCAGCCTGATCGAAGCACGTTACCGGCGCCTGCAGACCGTTTCGGCCGGCCCTTTGGTAAGCGGCGCGTCACGCTTCGGCTGGTGAGCGGGAACCCAACGGTACATTGCACAGGCATCGCTAAGCATTAAGCTGCGGCGAACGATAAGGGGGATGTCATGACAGTTCAGCAACGCGAGGCGCATCAGGAGCCGCGCGAACGGCAAGGTCCGGGCGCGCGGATCGCCATGGCGACCGTGATCATTCTGGCAGTGGTGGGCACTGCGTGGCTGTTCGTCAAAATGTCCGGCCTGCTGCTGCTGCTCTTCGCGGCTTTGGTGCTGGCGGCCATTCTCGATGCCATAACCCGCGTCATCTGCCGCATCCCCGGGCTGCCGCGCGGGCTTGGGCTGGCGCTTGCAGTGGTGACGCTGCTGGCGGTCATCACCGGCGCCTTCACGCTGTTCGGCACGCAGATCGTGGGTGAGTTCGACACCATCCGGGACAGCATTCCGCCCGCCATCGACCAGGTGCAGGCGCTGCTGGAGCGGTTTGGCCTCGGCGACGCCACCCGCGACCTGATCGAGCAGGGGCAGGGCGACCTCTCCAATCTTCTGTCTCAGGCCGGAGGTTATGCGCTGACGGCGGGCAATGGCATCGCCAATCTGGTGCTGCTGTTCGTTGGCGCCATCTTCATCGCCAGCGATCCCGCCGTATATCGGCGCGGGCTCATCTTGCTCATGCCCCGGCGGGCCGAATCCCCGCTCGGCGAGGCACTCGATGATGCGGCGCGCGGCCTGCGGGGCTGGATGATGGGACAGGCTGTCTCGTCGGTGGTCGTGGCGGCGTTGACCTGGGCCGGGCTCGCGGCGCTAGGCGTGCCCGCAGCAGGCGGCCTTGGCATCATTGCGGGTCTGCTGGATGTGATCCCGATGATCGGCCCGATCATCGCGGGCGTGCCGGCCGTGTTGCTCGCCTTCACCGTGTCGCCGATGACCGCCCTGTGGACGACCCTGGTGTTCCTCATCATCCAACAATTGCAGGGCAATTTCCTGCAGCCGATGATTCAGAAACAGGCCGTGGACGTGCCGCCCGCCGTGCTGCTCTTCGCGGTAGTGGCGGCCGGGCTTCTGTTCGGCTTCATGGGCATGCTGCTGGCTGCGCCGCTGACGGTGGTGGTGTTCGTGATGGTCCAGCGGATCTATGTGCGGACCCTGCTTGGGAAGAAGATCAAGATCGCCGGGCAGGACTGACGAGCCCGCGAGAGGCGCGGCTGATCATGAGGGACGGAAGGGGCCAGCCGCTCGTCCGGACAACAAAAAAGGCGCCGGAAAATCCGACGCCGTTCTTGTCTCGAAATCCGCGAGAGCGCTCAGGCCAGGCCGGCGACGCTCTTGGTCAGGCGGCTGAACTTGCGCGAGGCGGTGTTCTTGTGGAGCACGCCACGGGCCACGCCACGCGACAGCTCGGGCTGCGCGGCGGAAAGGGCTGCCTGCGCCGCCGACTTGTCACCCGCTGCGACCGCTGCTTCCACCTTCTTCACGAGGGTGCGGATGCGGCTCATGCGGCTACCGTTGATCTCGGCGCGACGTGCGTTGCGACGAATGCGCTTCTTTGCCTGCGGCGTATTGGCCATGAAATTCCTCGAACTCGAAACTGTTTTTGGGCGCGCGGCCCGACTCGCCAGGCGGAAGCCGCAGGCGCGCGAAGGCCGGGCCATTAGCCCTGATCCGGGACAGCGTCAACCGCCTTGTGGCGACGAAGCCGGCTTCTGCGTGCCTGCCGTATCCGTGCGCAAGCGCGCTTCCACCTCGCCGACCGGGACGGAAGCGGCATCCGGCAGGTCGTCTGGCTCCGTGATGGGGAGCGCGGCCTCATCCTGCCCGCGCATCCCGGCCACGATGTTCCAGGTGGCGATGAACAGGGCAGCGATGACCGGACCGATCACTAGCCCGCTGAAGCCGAACAGTTGCAGCCCGCCCAGCGTGGTGATGAGCACCAGATAGTCCGGCATCCTCGTATCCCGCCCGACAAGGATCGGCCGCAATAGATTGTCCACCATGCCGATGACGAAGATGCCGCAGAAGATGAGGATGAGCGCTTGGGCCAGCGCGCCGCTGACCAGCAGGTAGACCGCGACCGGCACCCAGACGATGCCGGTACCCACGGCGGGCAGCAGCGAGAAGAAGCCCATCATCACGCCCCACAGCAAGGCGCCTTCGACGCCCAGCAGCCAGAACACGACCCCGCCGATGAAGCCCTGCACAATGGCGACAATGATGCTGCCCTTCACGGTCGCGCGGATCACCAACACGAACTGGCGGAGCAGTTCGCGACGCGGCCCATCGCGCAGCGGCGTGCGCTTGATCACGCTCTCCATCAGAGTCTCGCCATCGCGCAGCAGGAAATAGGTGAGATAGAGCATGACGGTGAACGCGATGAACAGGCTGAACGCACTCTGGCCGATGTTCACGGCTTGCGCCGCCACGAACTGAAAGCTGTCTGCCGCGGCTTCGCGCAGCCGCTCTTGCGCGGCATTGAAATTGTCGAGCCCGTAACGCTGGAGCCAGCTTTCGGACCAAGCGGGCATGCTGGCGCGCAGATCATCGAACAATTGCGCGAAGTTGATCTCGCCGGACTGAATGCGCGCGTAGAACACGCTCGCTTCCTGAATCAGCGCGATGGTGAGCAGCAGCGCCGGTACGATCACCAGTGCGATGATGAGCAGCAACGTCAGGCCGGCAGCGGCGCTGGGCCAGCGCGGCATGATGTCGCGAATCTCGCGATGCACCGGCTGGAACAGGATGGCGATGATCACGCCCCACAGGATCGCCTGGAAATAAGGCTCCAGAATGAACGCGAAGGCGACCGTGATGAGAATGACCAGCGCGAGAAAGGCGTGATCCTCGATCTTGCGGGGCGGTGGGCTGGCATCCATGATGGGCGAATTCCGTTCAGTTCGTCTGGCGCGACCTCATCGCAAAAACAGCGCAAAGGCAATGTCGATCCGTTGAGGTCGGCGATTCCTCAGCGCGTATCGACCCCGACAGCCTGGCTGATCGACGTGAACCCATCCCGGCGCAAGAGATCGGCGAGCCCGGCATTGATGCGCGCGGGCAGATACGGCCCCTCATAGACCATCGCCGAATAGAGCTGGATGAGGCTCGCGCCGGCGCGGATGCGGGCATAGGCCTGCTCGGCGGTACGGATGCCGCCGGCGCCGATCAACGGCAGCCGGTCGCCGAGGCGCTGGCGGAAATCGCGCAGGCGGCCAAGGGCCATATCATGCAGCGGTGCGCCGGACAGGCCACCCGATTCCCCGGCATTGGCGGAGCGGAGGGAGGCCGGACGGCTGATCGTGGTGTTCGTTACGATCAGTCCGTCGATGCGGTGCTGCAAAGCCAGTTCCGCGATGTCGTCGACGTCCGCCGGCTCGAGATCGGGTGCGATCTTAAGCAGCATCGGCGGCCCATCCTCTGCACGCGCGGCCATCACGCGGCCGAGCAGGGCGTCGAGCGCGCCCCGGTCCTGCAGGGCGCGCAGGCCGGGGGTATTGGGCGAGGACACATTGACGGTGAGATAATGGCAATGGGGGCTCATGGCCCGCACGCCTTCCTCATAATCGGCAATGCGATCCTCGGTGTCCTTGTTGGCGCCGATGTTGATGCCGATGATCAGCCCCCGTGGCTTGCCGCGTCGACCGAGCCGGGCGCAGGCCGCCGGTTGCCCGCCATTGTTGAACCCCAGCCGGTTGATGATGCCGCCATCCTCGACCAGCCGGAAAATGCGCGGGCGTGGATTGCCGACCTGTGGGCGCGGGGTCAGCGTCCCCAATTCTCCAAAGCCGAAGCCGAGCGCGCCGACCCGGTCTATCACGTCGCCATTCTTGTCGAACCCCGCAGCGAGGCCGACCGGGCTGGCGAAGTCCAGTCCGAACAGCCGTTGGGCCAGAATTGGGTCCGGCTTGGGGGCTGAGGGGAAAGGCAGGCGCAGCGCGGCAAGGGCGAGGCCATGGGCGCGCTCCGCATCGAGCGCGAACAGGAGAGGGCGGAGCTTCTGGTACATGCCGCGCGCTATGCCAGCGCTCGGTCAAGCGGTCAAAGGGCAGCGCAACGGAGCCGAGGCGCGCAATCTCAACCGGGCTACGATTCGCATTATCATGACGATTCCGTCCAATCCAAGCTGAACGAATCGCGTTACGGCGAGACTGCGACCCGAAGGGCTCTTGGTCATTTGGCTCAGAGACCTTGAACTTTAGCGGTCTGGCGGGTGATATTGCCTGCCGGGCCGCTTTTTTATTTGCCGCATCAGCGATTTGTGCGAAAGGTCGTTCAGGGTGGAGCACGCGATGGCGTGGCCTTGGCCCTGCCGAACTGCCAGTCCTTCCGATCGAACATTTCGGCTCGTCTTTCCCTGGAGAGTGGTCAGGGTCGCGCGTGCGTCACAGATTCTCCGTTGCCGATACTGCGGACATGGTAGCGCTCAGCTACTTCGTTCCCCCTGTCGATCTGGCCCACTATTTTGGCGCGATGTACCTGTTCACGGCGGATCAGCCGCGCGTGGCGGACCATACCCGTGCGGACTTCGCGCAAATTCGCTTCATGCTCGCCGGTTCGGGTGCCTATCGGTTCGTGGACGGGCACCGGGCGGAGACCCCTGAATGCTGCCTGCTCGGCGCGACCAGCGCGGCGACGCATTTCGATGTGCACGGGCCTTTGCAGGTCTTCGGCGTTTCCGTTCTGCCGCTGGGCTGGGCGGCGCTGCGGGCCGGCGATGCGGATGCGGCATCCGATGATGTGGTCGATCTCGCTGCGCGGTTCGGCCCCGGCTGGACCGATATGCTGTCAGCGCTGCGGAGGATCGATGATCCTGGCAGCGCGGAAGATATCTTCTGGGCTTTCATCCGCGATCACCTTCATCCCGTCCCGGATGCAGAGCGCAGATTCATCGAGGTTGTGGACCGCTGGCTGGCAGACGAGCAGTCGCCCCGGGTCGAGGTGCTGCAGGAGACGACGGGCCTTTCCGCGCGCCAGCTCGCGCGCTGGTGCAATCGCCTGTACGGCGCGCCGCCCAAATATCTGGCGCGCAAGTATCGGGCGCTGCGCTGTGCCCAGGTTCTGGCGCGCGAAGATCTGGAGTGGGCGGAAGTGAGCGGCGATGCCTTCTATGACCAATCGCATTTCATCCGCGAGATCAAGCATTTCACGGGTCTCACGCCCACCGAACTGCGCGAGCGGGCCAGCATCGTGATTCGCCTCTCGATGAAGCGCGCGGAGCTGAAGGGCGGGATCGCCAGGTTGAGCCAGATCAGCTGACTCGCCAGCCGCTGTCGCCTGCCCGCCCCTGATGGCGTAAGGCAACAGAAGCGCCCGCGCTGCGAATTGCTCTGCTTTCGGGCTTGATTTCCGGCGAGCGCCGGCCCATTTGCGCAATCAGACCGATTTACTCCGATTTGAGAGTCGTTTGCAAACATGCGCCTGTCGAGCCTTGCCGATTATGCCGTGCTGATGATGCGGACCGCCGCCTCGCAGTGCGGTGGCGCGCGGGCGAATGCGGCGAGCCTCTCGGCCAAGGCCGGCATTCCGGTGCCGACGGGACAGAAGCTTGCGAGCCTGCTCGGACGGGCCGGGCTGATCAAGGCGACGCGTGGCAGCGGCGGCGGCATCAAGCTGGCGCGCCCGGCGGCGGCGATCACGCTGGCCGACATCATCGAAGCGGTCGATGGACCGATCGCGCTCACTGGCTGCCTCGAGCCGCACGGGGCGGAATGCTGCGCCCTCTCGCAGCCCTGTGACATCCGCCCGCACTGGATCGGCGTCAACGCGCTGGTCCGCGATGCGCTGGCGCATGTCACGCTGGCTCATCTCATCGCTTCCCCTGAAACGCTGCCGGTTGCGGCTTTCTCGCCTCCGGGCCTGACTGGCCCTGCAAGCGCAACCGCCATGGAGTCCGTGCAATGACTGCCCCGGTCGATACCCGCCCCAAGAATGAAGATGCGCTCGCCGCCGCCAAGAAGGTGAGCGACTATGAGTGGGGCTTCAGTTCGGACATCGAGCAGGAGTTCGCGCCCAAGGGCCTGAGCGAGGACACTGTCCGCTTCATCTCGGCCAAGAAGAACGAGCCGGAATGGATGTTGGAGTGGCGCCTCAAGGCCTATCGCCACTGGCTGACGATGGACTCGCCGGACTGGGCGAAGCTCAACGTGCCGTCCATCGATTATCAGGACGCCTATTATTATGCGGCGCCCAAGAAGAAGGTCGAGCTGGGGAGCCTGGACGAGCTCGATCCGGAGATCCGCCGAACTTACGAGAAGCTGGGCATTCCAATCGAGGAGCAGAAAGTGCTCGCCAATGTCGCGGGCGCGCGCCGGGTCGCTGTGGACGCCGTGTTCGACAGCGTTTCGGTCGCCACCACCTTCCGCAAGGAACTGGAGGAAGCCGGCGTCATCTTCCGCTCGATCAGCGAGGCGATCCGCGAGTTCCCCGATCTGGTGAAGAAGTGGCTCGGCAAGGTCGTGCCGATGCATGACAACTACTTCGCCACATTGAATTGCGCGGTCTTCTCGGATGGGACCTTCGTCTACATTCCGGAGGGCGTGCGCTGCCCGATGGAGCTCTCCACCTATTTCCGCATCAATGCCGAGAATACCGGCCAGTTCGAGCGCACGCTGATCGTCGCGGACAAGGGCAGCTACGTCTCCTATCTGGAAGGCTGCACCGCCCCGCAGCGCGACGAGAACCAGCTCCACGCTGCCGTGGTCGAGCTGGTCGCGCTCGATGATGCCGAGATCAAATATTCGACCGTGCAGAACTGGTATCCCGGCGATGCTGACGGCAAGGGCGGCATCTACAATTTCGTCACCAAGCGCGCGCTGTGCCAAGGGCGCAACAGCAAGGTGAGCTGGACTCAGGTGGAAACCGGCAGCGCGATCACCTGGAAATATCCCAGCTGCGTGCTGAACGGCGAGAACAGCGTCGGCGAGTTCTACTCGGTGGCGGTGACCAACAATCGCCAGCAGGCCGACACCGGCACCAAGATGATCCACAACGGCAAGAATACCCGTTCGACGATCGTCTCCAAAGGCATCAGCGCCGGCAAGTCCAACGGCACCTATCGCGGCCTTGTGCGGATGAGCGCCAATGCCGAAGGGGCGCGGAACTTCACCCAGTGCGATTCGCTGCTGCTGGGTGACCGGTGCGGCGCCCACACCGTGCCCTATATCGAGGTGAAGAACCCGAGCGCCATCGTCGAGCATGAGGCGACGACGAGCAAGATCAGCGACGATCAGCTCTTCTACGCCCTGCAGCGCGGGCTGAATCAGGAAGCGGCGGTGAGCCTGATCGTCAACGGCTTCGCGAAGGATGTGCTCCAACAGCTGCCGATGGAATTCGCAGTGGAAGCACAGAAGTTGCTGGGGATCAGCCTTGAGGGATCGGTTGGGTGACTCCTGCGCTTTCTCCCACCGTCATGCCGGACTTGATCCGGCATCCCGCTTCGTCCAGCGCAGCGCCGAAAGGCAGCTGGACCCCGGATCAAGTCCGGGGTGACGAATTAGATAAGGCCATCGGAGGGTGACCGGCGAGTTCGACGAGGTCAGCGCAAATCCCGCCGAGTTAAAGCGACAAGGCGGTCCCGAGGTGGAAGCGCACGTCCATTGCGCTAACCATCGGACGGAGCTTGATCGAAGTAGCGTGGCGGGTTGTTTTTACTGCTGCACTAGTTTCGCCGCTGCCGGGATAGAGGATTGGGTTGATGATGGCGGAACAGCCTTGTGCCCGAACTGCGGCATCGACTCAGTGATTGGGGATGCTTCTGGTTTCCGGGTTTCGGATGAAGCATTTTTGAAGCGGATGCACAGCATCTGGTTCTGACGATCAAGAATTTAAGAATCGAAGGACAGACTTTTGAGCGACGAAGACGATATTCAGGATGCCCTCGCCGATTTCGCGGAAGATGTCGGCAATGGCCAGTCGTGGACGGCGGCCATCCGCATCCTGACCGAGGATTACGAACTGGAAGAGGGCGAGCTTCAGCCGCGTGCCGTCCAGGATTTCGGCGATCTCGATGCCTATCAGGCGCAGTGCCGCGAGGCGCTGGCCGAGGGCGATGCGACGTTCACCGAGCGGCTGCGGACGGACAAGGCGTTCCACAAGGCCAAGGCGCCTAATCTCGCGCGCATGGGGCCGGTGAGCGAGTTCGTCGTGGGCCTGCTGGAGAAGGGCGCGCCGGAGCCGGGCGCCGACTGGTGGCCCTATATGCCGATCAAGCGGCACATCGACACGCTGTTTCCCGCCCCCGGCGACGTGCGCGACATGGCCTTCTGGACGGCCCGCACGCTGATCCGCCAGCACGAGCAGGAAGGCGCGCGCTGATGCTGACCATCGACAATCTCCACACGGAAATCGACGGCAAGGCCATCCTCAAGGGCCTCAGCCTCTCGATCAATGCGGGCGAGATCCACGCGATCATGGGGCCGAACGGCGCGGGCAAGTCCACGCTGGCCTATACGCTTGGCGGTCGGCCCGGTTATGAAGCGACGCAGGGCAGCGTCTCGTTCAATGGCGCCGATCTGCTCGACATGGAACCGCATGAGCGCGCCGCCGCCGGCTTGTTCCTCGGCTTCCAATATCCGGTCGAGATTCCCGGCGTCTCCAATGTCCAGTTCCTGCGCGAGGCGCTGAACAGCCAGCGCCGCGTCCGCGGGGAAGAGCCGCTGTCCGCCGCCGATTTCCTGCGCCTGGCGCGCGAGAAGGCGGCGCTGCTCGGCATGGACATGGAGATGCTCAAGCGCCCGGTGAATGTGGGCTTTTCCGGCGGCGAGAAGAAGCGCGCCGAGATGGTCCATATGGGCATATTGGACCCGAAGCTGGCGATTCTCGACGAGACCGATTCCGGTCTCGATATCGATGCGCTCAAGACCGTGGGCGCCGGGATCAACGCGATCATGCGCGCGCCGGACAAGGCCGTGCTGCTCATCACCCATTATCAGCGCCTGCTCGATTATGTGCAGCCGGACTTCGTGCACGTGCTCGCGGCCGGCCGCATCGTGAAATCGGGTGGACCGGAACTGGCGCTGGCGCTGGAGAAGGACGGCTATGCCGAGGTGGTCGCCGCATGAGTCTGATTGCCGCCTTGATGCTCGCGCAGAGCCCGGTTGTCGCGCCGCCAGTGCCGAGCGAGGCCACGCCCGCCGACGAGATCACCGTCATCGCGCAGCGTCTGCGTGGTGTTCAGGTGGGGGTCACGCGTGACGCGGCGGGCAAATATCATTGCGGATTGAGTGAATCGACCGGCGTGCGCAAGCTCGACGCGGCCTTGTGCAAGGCCACGACGCAATGCGTGCGCAAAGGCAAGGCGTCGCAGGACGAGGTGCGCGCCTGTGTGGACAAGGCCCGGCCCTCGTTGGTCGCGCGCATTCGCGAGTATCTGTCGATCGAGCGTGCGGGAGGCGGCGCATGATGGCACCGGCAACGCTCCCCACGCGCCGCGACGAGGCTTGGCGCTATAGCGATCTCGACGCTGCGGCGCAGGTCTGGCCCGTGGGCGCGCCCGAGCGGATCGTCGTCGCGCCCGGCGAAGTGCGCACGCTGGCGCTGCTGCAGGATGGCGCGGACGGCGAGAGCATCGTGCGCGATCATCTGGTCGAGATCGGTGCGGGCGGCTCGCTCAACGTCCATCTGCTGAACAGCGGCGGCACGCTGGGGCGCGTCACCTTCGAGGTTACGCTCGCCCGCCATGCGCATTTCGAGCTGAAGGCGGCGTTGATCGGCGGCGCCGCGCAGACCATCGAGCTGGTGACGACGCTCAACCATGCCGAGCCGGAAGCGACCAGTGCACAGACCGTGAGGGCGATCGCGGCGGGCAAGGCGACGACCAATTATCTCGGGCAGATCCGCGTCGCGCGCGATGCGCAGAAGACCGATGCTGCGCAGAGCTTCAAGGCGATGCTGCTCGGCCGTACCGCCACGGCCAATGCCAAGCCGGAGCTGGAGATCTTCGCCGATGACGTGAAGTGCGCCCATGGCGCCAGCATCGGCCAGCTCGATGCCGCTGCCCTGTTCTACATGGCCTCGCGCGGGATCGATCCGGCAAGCGCCAAGGCGCTGCTGCTCGAAGCCTTCATCGCCGGGCTGTTCGACGACATGGCCGACGAGGCCGAGCGCGAGCGGTTCGCGACCGTGGCGCGGGCTCGGTTGGAGGCGCTGGGATGATGGGGCGTGCTGCTCTTCTGAATGGTTCGCTGGCCTCTGCCATCCCCGTGCTCCTGCGAAGGCAGGAGTCCAGGGCGCAACCGACTGCCCTTGCCCCCCTGGGCTCCTGCCTTGACAGGAGCACGGGAAGGGACGGTGCTGGGTGTGTCTCGACTTCGCTCGACACGAACGGAAGGGTGAGGTTGATCGGGTTATTCCGGCCTCGGGTTCGCGCTCGCGCGCACTGTTCGGAGATGTCAGCGTGATGACGACCAAGACCCCGTTCGTGTCGAGCGAAGTCGAGACACCCTCCGCCGCAACCATGAACGCGCTCCACAGCCGCCGCGCCGATTTCCCCGGCCTCGTCACCACTGACGGCAAGCCCTGGCACTATCTCGATACCGCCGCCACGGCACAGAAGCCGCAGGCGGTGATCGATGCCACGGTGCGGGCAATGGGCGCGGACTATGCGACGGTCCATCGCGGCGTCTACGCGCGGTCGGCGGACATGACGCTGGCTTTCGAGGCCGCGCGTCGTCGCGTGGCGGAGTTCATCAACGCACCGAGCGAGAACGAGATCGTGTTCGTGCGCGGCGCGACCGAGGGGATCAATCTCGTCGCGCAGAGTTGGGGCGGCGCCAATCTCAAGGCCGGCGACCGCATCCTGCTCTCGACGCTCGAGCATCACAGCAATATCGTGCCCTGGCAGCTCATTGCGCAGCGGACCGGTGCGCAAATCGACGTCGTGCCGCTGACGCCGGATGGTCGCATCGATCTGGATGCCATGGCGGCGATGCTCCGCCCGGAGCACAAGCTCGTGGCACTTGCGCATGTCTCCAATGTGCTCGGCAGCGTGCTGGACGTGCGGCGCGCGGCAGAGATTGCCCATGGCGCCGGGGCGCTGCTGCTGGTCGATGGCTGTCAGGCCGCACCGCGTCTCGCCATCGATGTGCAGGCGCTGGGCTGCGATTTCTATCTCTTCTCCGGCCACAAGTTGTACGGCCCAACCGGCATCGGCGTGCTGTGGGCGCGGGGCGCAATCCTCGAGGCCATGCCGCCTTATCATGGCGGCGGCGCGATGATCGACAAGGTGACCTTCGCGCGCACCACTTATGCACCGCCCCCCGCGCGGTTCGAGGCCGGGACGCCCGCGATCATCGAGACGATCGGGCTGGCGGCGGCAATCGATTATGTCGAGGCGATCGGGCTCGATCGCATGGCTGCCCATGAGGATGCACTGGTCGCCCGCACGCGCGAGGCGTTGCGCGGCATCAACACCATCCGCCTGCTGGGGCCTGAGGATGCGGCGGGAATCGTGTCTTTCGTGATGGAGGGGGTTCATCCTCACGACATCGGCACTATCTTGGATGAGAGCGGCGTGGCGATCCGCGCGGGCCATCACTGCGCACAGCCGCTCATGGCGCATCTTGGCGTCGAGGCGACGGCGAGGGCCAGCTTCGGGATTTACAATGATGAAAGCGATATCGAGGCGCTGCTGCGTGGCCTCGATCGGGTCAGGACGATATTCGGATGAATGACGAGAGCAGAATCAGAACCGAGGAAGTCGAAGGCGTCGCTCCGCCGCCGCGCGCTCGCGTGAGCGATGTGGTGGAGGATGCTTCCGGCGTTGCGGAAAACGCGGCGGACAAGGTCGCCCGCAAGCGCGATTATCTGGAGGGCTTTCTCGCCCAGAAGCCCAGCGATGCGCCCGCAGGTGAGCCGGGCGGCGCGACCTATGATGCGGTGATCGATGCGCTCAAGAGCATCTTCGATCCGGAAATCCCCGTGAACATCTATGATCTCGGGCTGATCTACGGGGTCGAGGTGGGCGAGGACAATCATGTCGCCGTCACCATGACGCTCACGACGCCGCATTGCCCGGTCGCGGAATCGATGCCCGGCGAAGTGGAAATGCGCGTGGGATCGGTGCCCGGCGTCGGTCTGGTGGACGTCAATCTCGTCTGGGACCCGCCTTGGGACCCGCAGAAGATGAGCGACGAAGCCAAGCTGGAACTGGGGATGCTGTAACGCTTCGCCAAAAGTAGATCTTTTGGCGAGTTGGGAACAATTCTTGTCCGTTCGCCCTGAGCTTGTCGAAGGGTTGTTCTTCGTTTGAAGACCGGACGGACATCGAGTGAGAGTGAGACGGATGACCACGACCACCACCAAGCGCCCCTTGCCCGCCGCCGTCACGCTGACGCCGGCCGCCGAGCAGCGCGTTGCGGATCTGATGGGCAAGGCGCCTGAGGGCACGATGGGCGTCAAGCTCTCCACGCCGCGCCGGGGCTGCTCGGGGCTGGCCTATTCCGTCGACTATGTGAGCGAGGTCGCGCCGTTCGATGAGCGGATCGAGACGCCCGGCGGTCTGTTCTTCATCGATGCCGCCTCGGTGCTCTACCTGATCGGCTCGACCATGGACTGGGTGGAAGACGATTTCACCGCCGGCTTCGTGTTCAACAATCCCAACGCCAAGGGCGCCTGCGGCTGCGGCGAAAGCTTCACCGTTTGAAGGCGGGCAATTATTCCCTCCCGCCATTCCCGCGCACGCGGGAATCCAGGGGCGCAATCGCAGTTCGGCTGGGTTCTGGATTCCCGCGTTCGCGGGAATGACGGGAATAGGTGGGCTCTCGGTTTGCCAGCCCACCATTCGGCAGCACTCGAGCCTCAGAACCCTACCGACCAACGCAGAGCCATGCCCAGCTCGTCGGGTGTGGCCGCGATGTTGCCGCCCTGCTCGCGCAGGAAGAGGTTGGCGCCGAGCCAGCCGGGGCCGATGCCGCGCCCATAGCTCAGCTCATAATCGCGCTGGCGGCCGCGCGGCACGAGGTTGAGCGGCACGCGCGCGTCGGTCGCCATTTGCTGCTCCCAGTCCCAGGTCTGCGGTACGATCAGCGTGAAGCGGCTGGTGATGGCACGCAGCGGCTGGGAGATGCGCAGACCCAGCAGATCGCCGGGCGTGAAGAGATCGCCACGGGCCAGATCGGCCGACCAGCTTTGGCTGACCAGCGATCCGCCTTCGCGCAAGGTTCCGCCGGCCGCGGCGCGGGTCCAGCCGCGCTGCCAGTTGGCCGAGAGGCGGACGGCGCCCGGCAGGTCGGCGCGCGCCCCCAGCCGTGTAAACAGGCTGCGCGCTGACTGCGCGCCGAAATTGGCGGAGAAGCGGGCGCCGAGCAGCGTGGCCTGCTCGTCCAGCATCGTCGTCCCGGCAGTGAGGCCGATCGCCCCGCGCTGATAGTCGAGCGAGAGCGACGCCGCATGATAGGGCGTGGCGCGCCACTGCTCGGCATCCGCGAGAGCGGCACGTTGCATATCGCCCCGCTCGAACCCGCCGATGATGGTCAGCGCCGGTGACAGCTGCTGCGAGACGGTGAGGGCAGCTTGCGCCTGCCGGTCGGCATGATCGGCATCGAAGCCATGATCCGCCATCAGGAAGCTGGGGCCGGCACGGTCGGGGAGGCGCTGTTCCAGGGCGGCGATGCCCGTCCGCAGGCCCAACATCACGCGCGCGTGGGGCGCGATCTGCGCGCTCAGCGTGCCGGAGAGCAGCCGGGTGCGGGCCTCGTCCGACTGACGGAACGCGAAGGGATCGCGCGTGGTGGCGGCCTCCACGGTCGGGCGGAGATTGAGCGACAGGCTGAGCGCCGGCGTCCCGAGGTTGAGATGGCGCTGGGCGGTGTCGAGCGCAGCGGCGAACGCACGGCGCGGTGCAGGGCGGGCGAAGCGCGGGGTCAGGTCCACGCGATAGGCACGCTGATAATCGTCCAGCGCAACCGCATCCAGCGCGGCAGGCGTGGCGTCGCCCATCGGTGCGGACAGTATGCTGGTCGAAAGGGGTGAGAGCGCGATCTGTGTGCCGGCCATACTGAGCGCGCCGACCGGCTGGAAGGCCTTGGCGATATCCAGGATGCCCACGCCATAGCGCGCATCCGCGCCCGGCGCGCCGACATCGCGCGCGCTGTTCTTGAGCAGCGCAACGATCTGCGCGCTGGTGAGATTGGGGAAGGCATCCGCCAGCAGCGCAGCGGCGCCGGCCACCTGCGGCGCGGCAAACGATGTGCCGGAGTAGAGATAGTCGGTGCCGGTGTGATCGAAGGACAGGACGCGACTGCCGAGCGCGGCGATGCTCACGCTCTCGAATCCGGCCACGCCGGCCGAGAAGCTGCTCACCGTATCATTGCTGTTCACGGATGGCGCGATGATGACGAGGCCGTTGCTATAGGCCGGGTTGGCAAAGGATTGCGCCAGCTCGTCCGGCGCGGCCATCATGGGCTGGCCGTCCTCGTTGTTACCGGCGGAAATGACGATGATGATGCCGGCCTGGGTGGCGCGCTTCACCGCCTGCAGCAGATAATTGGGAGCCGCGCCGCCCCCGAGCGAGACGTTGATGATCCGTGCGCCATTGATCCTGGCATGGTCGATGGCGTTGGCAATGGCCGTGGTGCTGTGCTTGCAGCCATCGGCATCGCAGTCGGACTGGTCGTCGGTCCGCAACGCCATCACGGTCGCGCCCCAAGCCATGCCCATCACGCGCCGGTTGTTGCGTCCGGCGGCCAGCACCGCCGAGACCGCCGTGCCATGGCCCTCCACATCCGTGTAGCTGCTATTGCCGGCAAAGTCCGCGGAGGCGGCGCTAATCCGGCCGGTAAACTCGCCGGTCGGATCCGACAGGCCGCTGTCCACCACGCCGACCGTCACACCCGCGCCGCTGGCGCCCGCCTGATAGGCAGTGATCGCGCCATGATAAGGCAGGCCGGAGGAATTGCGGTATTCGCTGGTGTCGTAATTGACCGTGCTGGGTGTCGGCGCGGGCGTGGGTGCCGGGGCCGGAGTTGGGGTCGGTGCGGGAGCCGGGGCGGGTGAGGGTGTGGGCGTCGAATTGAGCGCGCCGCCGCCACCCCCGCAGCCGGCCAGCGTCAGCAGCGCCACTACCGAGCCAAAAGCGATCACATGCCGCATGATTGCAGGTTCCCCGTCCGCGCGACGATGCGCGCTGCGACACTAGCGGCGCCTGGTTAACGGGCTGTTTCGCAAAAACAGGGCTGCGAGGGGGCGGTTGCCAGCCTGTCCAATCAGGCGACGAGATGATCCAGGCGCGTGTTGCGCTCGATCAATTTCTGCGGATGCGCGGGCCGGTAGATCAGGCGCGAGAGAGAGAATCGAGGAGAGCGACGCATGGCCCATTTCCCCAACACGTTCGGTTTCACCGGTACACTTCGCCCGCTCCGTTTGCAGGGCGACATTCACGACGTCGAAATCGAGGGGGAGGTCCCCGCCGGTCTCGATGGCGCCTTCCACCGCGTCCACCCGGACAATCAGTTTGCGCCCAAATTCGAGGACGACCAGTTCTTCAATGGCGATGGCATGGTCAGCATGTTCCGGGTCAAGGATGGCAAGGTCGATTTCCGCCAGCGTTATGCGCAGACCGACAAATGGAAGCTGGAGAACAAGGCCGGCAAGTCGCTGTTCGGCATGTACCGCAATCACCTGACCGACGACCCGAGCGTCGAGGGGCAGATTCGCGGCACCGCCAATACCAATGTGCTGGTCCATGCCGGCAAGCTCTACGCCATGAAGGAGGACAGCCCTTGCCTGCTCATGGACCCGAACACGCTGGAGACCCATGGCTACACCGACTTCGGCGGTCGGATCGACAGCAAGACCTTTTGCGCCCATCCGAAGATCGACCCGGCCACCGGCAATATGTGCGCCTTCTCTTACATGTCCAAAGGGCCGATGACCCATGACATGAGCTATATGGAAATCTCGCCAACCGGTGAGTTGCTGTTCGAGATTCCCTTCCAGAACAAATATCTGTGCATGATGCATGATTTCGGCGTGACGGAAGATTATGCGGTCTTCTCGGTCATGCCGCTGCTCACCAGCATGGAGCGGCTGGAAAAGCGCCTACCCTATTTCGGGTTCGATACCACCCAGCCGGTCTGGCTTGCCGTGCTGCCGCGCCAGGCGGGTGCCACGGCGGCCGACATGCGCTGGTTCAAGGCGCCGTCCAACTGCTTCGTGGGGCATGTGATGAACGCCTTCAACGAGGGCACGCGGATCTACTTCGATCATCCGGTGGCGGCCAACAACAGCTTCCCCTTCTTCCCCGATATCCACGGCGCGCCGTTCGATCCCATTGCGGGACTGGGCTATCTCAGCCGCTGGAGCGTCGACATGGCGTCCAACAGTGACGAGTTCGAGAGCATCGAGAAGCTGACCAACCTCGCCGACGAGTTTCCGCGCATCGACGATCGCTATGCGACGCAAGCCTATCGCCATGGCTGGATGCTCGTGATGGATCGCGAGAAACCCTATGAAGGTCCGGGCGGGCCGTTCGTCGGCATGATCAACAGCCTGGCTCATATCGATCTGGCGACCGGGAGCACCAAGAGCTGGTGGCCCGGGCCGCAATGCGGCATCCAGGAGCCCTGCTTCGTTCCGAAATCAGCGGATGCGCCGGAAGGCGAGGGCTATGTCATCGCGCTGGTCGACAATCACGTGACCAATTATTCGGAGCTGTGCTTCTTCGATGCCCAGCATGTCGACGAGGGACCGATCGCCCGGGCTAAGCTGCCGGTGCGTATCCGGCAGGGGTTGCACGGTAATTGGTCGACTGGGGCGCAGCTGGCGGGCATTTGAGGGCGAGGTTGCACTCCCTCTAAAGGCCGCCATCCCAACATCCCGTTCGTGTCGAGCAAAGTCGAGACACGCCCAGCGCTGCGCTTTGGTGTCTCGACTTCGCTCGACACGAACGGAGGGGTGGTTTCTGGCGCGCATTAGGGCGGGAGATTTTTAGCCTCCCGCCCCTTCCCATCAGAACGAGACCTTCACCGTTGCCCCCCAGGTGCGGGGGTCGCCGGGCAGGCCGGCGATCAGGCCGGTATTGCCGGGGCCGACGAACAGCTGCTCGTAATAATTCTCGTTAAAGGCATTTCGCACCCATCCGAAGATGTCGAGGCCGGCATCCGTCCGGAAGCCCAGCCGGACGTTCGACAGGCTGTAGCCATCGATCCAGGTATAGGCCGAGGGCGAGGCGTTGGACGAGAAGTTGGAACGATAGCTGCCGTCGTAGCCGAGATACACCTCGCCGGTCTGGCCCAGCAGCGTTGCCGGCACATTGCCTTCCGCGCCGAAGGAGAGCGCCCATTTGGAGACGCCCGGCAGGCGCTGGCCGGAGATGTCGCAATTTGCCGGGCTCAAGCCCCCGGGCGTGCCCGGCGCGCTCGGCGCATTGCTCCCGGCCGCCGTGCCGCCAGAAAGCTCCGGCGGGCAGGGCGCGTCGACGAAGCGCCGATAGGTCGCGTCCGTGTAGGCGCCATTCACATAGGCATTGAAGCGCTGGCTCGGGCGCACCGAGAAGTCGACCTCCACGCCTTGCGAGCGGACCTTGTCGGCATTGGCGAGGTAACCGCGCAGCACCCCGAACTGGCCGTTGTTCACCGTGGCCTGATAGTCCTTGATGTCCGTGCGGAAGGCCGAGAGGTTGAGCGTCGCGCGGCGATCCCAGAACTGCGCCTTGATGCCGGCCTCGAAATGCTGGACCTGCTCGGGCCGGATCTGCCCGGCGGCGAGGATCGGATTGCCGGCGGCATCGGTGGGCAGGCCGTTCTGGTTGATGCCGACCGTCTTGAAGGTCTTGGCATAGGTCGCATAGGTCAGAATGTCCGGGGCCACGCGGTAGCTCACTGTGAGGTCGTAGCTGAAGTTCCAGTCGCTGGCCTCCGGCGCGCTGAGCTGCGGGGTAAAGACACCGAGCTGCGCCGCACGCACCGCGCCCGTGTCCGTCGCGAGGATTTCCACGCCCTGCCCATCGAAGACGCGGCGCTGGTAGAAGCCTTCCTTCTTGTCATAGTTGAGGCGCAGGCCCGGCTGGATGGTCAGCGCGTCGGTGGCCTTCCAGGCCAGCTGGCCGAACAGCGCCAGGCTGGTGCTCTTGAGATATTGCGAGTTGCGCGCGGTCAGCCCGTTGAGCACAGCCGGCTGGTTGGCCAGCGCACTGGTCGGGTTCAGCGTCCAGCGGCTGGATGCCGAACCATGCTGCTCGGTCCCCTGCGTGTCGATCCGCTGGTTGAAGGCAAAGGCGCCGAGGACGAAATCGAACTGCTTGCCGCTGTAATTGTAGCGCAGCTCCTGCGTATACTGGTCCTGCTGGGAGGGGTTCTGCGAGAGCGTGACGACCGGCAATCCGGTGAAATCGCGGTCGTTCTCGGGCTTCCAGTTCCAGCTGCGCCAGGCCGTCACGGAGGTGAGCGTGCCGGGGCCGACATCCCACTTCAGCCGCAGGGCGACGCCGCCGATGACGTTACCGGCATTGAGGCTGGCATCCAGATCGGTCAGGCGGTCGAACCCGTTGAGGCTGGGCGGGGCGTAGTTCTGCGCGGCAGCCAGCGCCGCGAACTGGCGATTGAGCGGGCGCTGCGTGGCGCCGGTGCGCACGAACACGGAGCCGCAGCAGATGGCATCCTGCTTGCTGTAATCGCCGACCAGGGTGGCGCTGAAGGTATCGGTGGGCTTCCAGAGCAACTGCCCGCGCAGGCCGATATTGTCCTGGCTCTGAATCCAGCGGTCGGTCGTGACATTATAGATCGTGCCACGCCGGCTGGTGCTGGAGACGGCGATGCGCGCGGCCAGCGTGTCCGAGAGAGGGCCGGAAATGGCGGCCTTAGCCTGCTTGAAGTTCAGGTTGCCGACGCTGACCTCCGCCTTGCCTTCAAAGTCGAAAGTCGGCTGGTTGGTGGTGATATTGATCGCCCCGGCTGTGGTGTTCTTGCCGTAAAGCGTGCCCTGCGGCCCGCGCAGCACTTCAATCTGCGCAACGTCGAGAAAGTCGAAGGTGGCCGAGGCGACGCGCGAATAATAGACGTCATCGACATAGATGCCGACCCCCTGCTCGAAGCCGTCGCTGGTGAGGCCGAAGGGCACGCCGATGCCGCGGATGTTCACGGCCGTGTTGCGCGGGTTGGACGAATAGAATTGCAGCGTGGGCGCAAGCTGCTGGAGACGGCCGACATTGAAGGCCCCGGTGCTGTCGAGCTGGGCGCCGCCGACGACGGAGACGGCAATCGGGATTTCCTGCGAGGTTTCGGAGCGCCGGCGCGCCGTCACCACGATCTCCTGCGGGGCGCTGCGGTCTTCATGCGCTGCGGCCGTGCTGCGGGAGCCGGTAGCCGGCGCTGCGCCCGCGGTTTCGTCCGCTTGCGCGGTACCATGAAAGAGAAGAGCTGCGGCGAGCGCGCTCAGCGAAAGAAGCGGTCTGTTGACCATGGTGAAATCCCCTTGTTCGGAAAAAAGGGATGCCTCCAGTGGTCCGGTCAGCATCATGCTATGGGTCTGTTATCGCGCGGGCGGCCAGGCGGCCCGACGAAAGGGTCAGGCGGTCAGCCTGGTCTTTTCGGTCACCTCGATCTGGACGAGGCGGCCTTCGTGCACGGTCAAATGCACGGCGCCGAATTTGAGGCGGTCAAGATGCTGCCGAATCAGAGAGAGCGCGCTGCCATGGGGGTCATCCCCACTCTGCGCAGCGGAATGGGGCGTGGGTGTGGACATCGGCCGTTCCTCCTGTTTTGCCGGGTCGGAGCCACTAACTTAACTCAATCGGTTATATTGACAATAGGATTGCGATGAACATTTGCTTTTCCGCGAGGAACAGCAGCTTCCTCCTGCGCCGCCCCAGCTCCGCTAAGGTCGGTGCGTAGGCATGAGCCCCTTCACAGACCGGCGCGCGAAGACCCAGCGCCCGTCTTCGCGCACCAGATCGTCCTCATAAGCGGCCATGAGCATGGGCGTGGGCCGGTTCCGGTCATCCGGCACGACGTAGAGGGACATGGACGTCGCCGTGGCGCTGTCCGAGCCGGTGAAGGTCACGACCTCGTTGAAGAACAGGTGATAATTCGGCTCTGCAAAGCCCATGGCATTGCCGGCGAAGACCTTGCGCATCATCTCGCCCGTAGCTGGCCCCCGCGCTTCTGCGCCACCGCCGGCGGCATAGACGCCATCCTTACCGAACAGTCGCCCGAACCCCGCGAAGTCGCGCGCATCGAGCGTGCTGCCATAAGCGACGAGCAGCGCGTGGATGGCGGCGCGATCAGCTGTCTCGTCGCGCTGGGCGCTGGCAGGAAGAGTGGCACCGGCGAGCAGCGCGATCGCGGCGATGGGGCGCAGCCCGATCATTGCGCGGCCTGACGCGCGCGGACGACCTTCATCCATTCCTCGGCGGTGGGCATCACCGGATAATCGACGCGGCGCCGGATTTTCCATTCGCCACTCTCGCGGATGAATTCGTCCTCATAACGGCCCGCGAGCGCCGGCACCGGCTCGCCATTCGGGCCGCGCCAGATGAGCAGGTGGCGCGAGTGCGCCGTCGCCCGGTCACCGTCGATGTCGATCTGGATGTTGGACGTTAGGTGATAGTTCTCGTTGTTCACGAAGCCCGCGGGCGGCGTGCCATAGAGGTTGACGAGCAGCTGGCGGATTGCTGCGCGCCCCTTGTGGACGGCCTTGCCGTTCGCCCATTCGCCATCGGTGGCAAACAGATTCGCATAGGCGGCATAGTCGCGGGCATCCTGCGTGGCGGCATAATCGACGATGATGCGCCGGATCGCCAGCTCATCCTCCACCCGCTGCAGTCGCTGCTCGACGGTGAGCGGCGCTTTTGGCGTCTCCGCCAGGCTCGTCCCGCTCAGTCCGGCCATGGCCAGCAGGCCTGCAGCTATAATTGCATCACGCATCGCACTCTCCCTCTGTTCTGTGCGCCCTTGCCGGGCATCATCGAGCGGAGGCTAATGGCCGAAGATGGAAATTTGAATGGATGCGCTGTCCTCAAGGCTGACGGCGATTGCTTAGCATGGTAGCGATTGCCAATCGCACGATCGTGTCAGGAGGGAGAGGAGAGGGACTATGGACTATCGCTATCTGGGGCGCAGCGCCCTCAAGGTCTCGCCGCTTTGCCTTGGCACCATGATGTTCGGCGGCGCGACGGACGAGCCCACGGCGACGCGGATCATCCACAAGGCGCGCGACCAGGGGATCAATTTTCTCGACACCGCCGATGGCTATAATGGCGGCCAGTCGGAGGAAGTGGTGGGCCGGGCGATCCGCGACCATCGGCATCATTGGGTCGTCGCCACCAAATTCGGCCATGCCTTCGGGAAGGGGCCGAACGAGGGCGGGCAGTCGCGCAAATGGATCGTCCAGGATGTCGAGGCGAGCCTCAAGCGGCTGGGCACCGACTATATCGATCTCCTTTATTTCCATAAGGCCGATCCTCACGCACCCTTCGAGGAAGGCCTGCGGGCGATCGACGATCTGATCGCGCAGGGGAAGCTGCGTTATTATGGCGTGTCCAACTTTCGCGGCTGGCGCATCGCCGAGATCTGTCGCGCGGCGGATGCCATCGGCATGGATCGGCCGATCGCCAGTCAGCCGCTCTATAACATGGTCGATCGCCTCGTTGAGGTGGAGCAGATGCCCGCCGCCGGCCATTATGGTCTGGGCGTGGTGCCCTACAGCCCGTTGGCCCGGGGCGTGCTGAGCGGCAAATATGCCGGCGACGGGCCGCCGCCGGCGGACTCTCGCGCCGCGCGAGGCGACATCCGTCTCAAGCAGACCGAGTGGCGCACCGAATCGCTGGCCATTGCCGAGGCGGTGAATGCCCATGCCGCCACCAAGGGTGTGAGTACCGTTGCCTTCGCGCTGGCCTGGGTGCTGCGCAACCGCTTCGTCAGCGCCGCAATTGCCGGCCCGCGCACCGAGGCGCAGTGGGATGCCTATCTCGATGCGCTGAGCGTACCGATGGGCCCCGAGGACGAGGCCTTTGCCGACGGACTGGTGGCCCCCGGTTATGCCTCCACCCATGGCTATACCGATCCGGCCTATCCCATCGAAGGCCGGCAGGTGCGGGACTGAGCATGGCCGCAGCGGCGGATATCTACGCGGCCCCGGCGGTGTCGGTCGATGCGCTGCATGACCAGCTCTATCGTGGGGATATCGTCCGCTTCGGGGCGCTTCCGGCGATGCGCGCGCTGGCGGATCATGCGCGCGCCTTCGTCGAGCAGCACCTCGCGCCCCACGATCCGGAGCGCATTCACGAGGCGTTGGACAGGGTGGCGCTGGCCGAGACGCTCGACGCCGTGCAGCGCGCCTTCTCCAATGATGCGCAAGCCAAGCACTTATGGCGCGCGCTGTTCGAGGCGATGGGATTGCAGGCCGACGACGTGGCGCGGGACCGGCTGCTGCTGCGCTTCCAGCCGCCCGTGCCGGCGGATAACCAGCCGCACAGCGCGCGCAGCACGGCGACGGTCGGCTTTCATCGCGATAGCTGGGGCACCAATCTGGCGGCGCAGGTCAACTGGTGGGCGCCGGTCTGGCCGATCACAAGCGGGCGCACCTTCGCGTTTCTGCCCGAATTGTTCGACCGGCCGATCCCCAATGACAGCGCCGATTTCGATCTCGCCGAAGCGATGGCTCGGCGCCGCACCGGCAGTGCCTCGGCCGATCGCGGTCGCATGGCGCCGCGCCCGCTCGTCCCCATCGATGCCGCCCAGGGCACGCCGGTGCTGATCGCGCCGGGCGAGATCATCGCCTTTTCGGCGCAGCACGCTCATGTCGGGGTGGAGAACCGGACCGGGCTGACGCGCATCTCGTTGGAGACGCGCACTGTTCGGATCAGCGATCATCTGGCAGGGCGCGGCGCGCCGAATGTCGATGGTCGCGCCCGCTGGATTGCCTATGCGCTGTTCCGGCGGCTCAGCGATGGCAGACCGCTGGCCGATGTGCTGGGCGTCAGCCCGTTGATGCCCTTTGGCGAGGGGCCGACCGTTTCCGGAATCTAGAGCCCGAGCACGGCCTTCACCGGCTCCACCTCATAACCCAGCGCCTCCGCGACGGCGGGGCAGGTGACCTTGCCGGCATGGACATTGAGGCCATTGGCCAGATGCGGGTCGCGGGCAAGCGCGGCGCGCCAGCCGAGATCGGCGATGCTGAGCGCATGGGGCAGGGTGACGTTGTTCAGCGCATAAGTGCTCGTGCGCGCCACGGCGCCGGGCATGTTGGCGACGCAATAATGCACGATGCCATCCACGATGAAGGTCGGCTCGGCATGAGTGGTGGGCCGGCTGGTCTCGAAACAGCCGCCCTGATCGATCGCGACATCGACAAGCACCGCGCCGCTCTTCATGGACGAGAGCATGTCGCGTGAGACCAGCTTCGGCGCAGTGGCACCGGGTACCAGCACCGCGCCGATCACCAGATCCGCATCGACAAGGCTTTCCGCAAGCGCCGCGCGGCCCGAGAAGCGGGTCTTCGCGCACCCCTCGAAGTGGGTGCCGAGGCGCTCCAGAACATCCGGATTGCGGTCGAGAATCGTCACGTCGGCGCCCAATCCTGTGGCCATCTGCGCGGCATTGAAGCCGACCACGCCGCCCCCGAGAATGACCACCTTCGCCGGCAGGACGCCCGGCACGCCGCCGAGCAGAACGCCGCGCCCGCCATGCGCCTTCTCGAGCGCGGTCGCGCCGGCCTGTATGCTCATCCGCCCCGCTACCTGGCTCATCGGTTTGAGCAAGGGCAGCGTGCCGTGGGGCCCGGTCACCGTTTCATAGGCGATGGCCGTCACGCCGGAGCGAACCAGATCGGCCGTCTGGGCGACATCAGGGGCGAGATGGAGATAGGTGTAGAGAATCTGCCCGGGCCGAAGCATCGCGCGCTCCTCGGGCTGCGGCTCCTTGACCTTGACGATCATCTCGCACTGCTCGAACACCGTCCGCGCATCGGGCTGGATGATCGCCCCGGCGGCGCGATAATCCTCATCGCTGCTGCCGATGCCTAGACCCGCGGCCTGTTCGACCCAGACTTCATGGCCGTGCGCCACCAGTTCCCGCACGCTCTCCGGGGTGAGGCCGACACGATATTCGTGGTTCTTGATTTCCCTGACTGTCCCGATGCGCATCGAATTTCTCCTGTCTTCTGCACATAGGAGAGGATGTGTTGGAGACAATGAGGCGGCGGGCCGCGCGGGGGCGACGATGCGCCGCCCGGATCTCAGGTGCCCCGCGCGTAGGCCCGCATGAAGATGTGCGTGAAGCGGAGTGCATAGACGTCAATCTCGGCGTCGTTCAGTCGCTCGAATCCCCAGATCGCCCGCATGTGCTGGCCGATGCACAGGCCCATCAGAGCTTCCACCATGACTGCGGGGTCTTCCTCGATCAGCGCGCCGCTGGCGATCTGCCGGGCAAAGAAAGCCTGCAATGCGCCTTGGACAGGCTGCGCGGCCCGCTCATGGAAAATCTTGCCGACCTCGGGAAAGCGCCCACTCTCCGCAACGACCAGCCGCCAGGTGGCCTGCCCATCGGGTGACGTGATCTTGCGCAGGAAGGCGCGACAGAAGGCGATAAGCGTGCACTCAAGATCGGCCTTCGTTGCCAGCACATCTTGAATCTCGGCGCGAAACTGCAGGCTGACTTCCTCAACGACTGCGGCGAACAGGTCTTCCTTGGATCGAAAATAGCCCCACAACGTCGCTTTGGAGCCGCCGAGCGTCTTGAGCAGGCCGGACATCGACGTGCCGGCATAACCATGCTCCAGAAATGAGGTGCGCGCAGCGTCGACAATGGCCTGCCGGCGGTCCTGCTTGCGGCTTTCGCGGCGCGTGACGGGGAGTGTTTCGGTATCCTGCTCCATAACCGTACTATACAGTACAGTTTTCTGTTGACAACCCCGTCATTGAGGATCAGAGCGCTGACTGTACCCAACAGTACGGTTTTTCGACTCATGGCCACGACTTTCCTGTCCCGACGCGCTGGTGCCCTGCTCGCGATGCTGGCTCTCCCCGGCTGCGCGGCCGTCCCTCATATGGGCCCGGCACCGGCGATCGCGCCGGCCGATCATTACGCGGTGAGCCAGAGCCTGGCTCCGACTGCCCCGGGCGCGCCTTGGGTCAAGGCAGATTGGTGGGCCAGCTATGGCGACCCGCAGCTCGACGGGCTGATTCAGGAGGCCTTGGCCGGAGCGCCGGATCTCGCGGTTGCGCTAGCGCGCGTCCGCCGGGCCGAGGCGATCGCCCAGCAGGCCGGCGCGGCCCGCTTGCCCTCGCTTGATGTGTCCGCCGGCGGCTCCGCTGCCAAGCAAAGCTATAATAACGGCATTCCGCCGGCTTTCGTGCCGCAGGGCTGGAACAGCTCGGGCAATGTCCACGCCGCGCTCGGTTTCGATCTTGACCTCTGGGGTCGCAATCGCGCGGCCTATGCCGCTGCCCGCTCGGATGCCGAGGCGGCGCAGCTCGATTATCAGCAGGCGGCGCTGATGCTCTCCACAAATGTCGCGGATGCCTATGCCGATCTGGCGCGGCTGTTCGCGCAGCGAGCGGTGCTGCAGACGGCGCTGGAGGTGCGCGAGAAGACGCAGGGCCTGGTGAGCGATCGCGTGACCTCCGGCCTCGATACCCAGGCAGAGCTCAAGCAGGCCAGCGCTGCCGTTCCGGCCGCCCGCAGCGATCTCGCCGCGACGGATGAGCAGATCGGGCTGGCTCGCAACCGGCTGGCGGCCCTGCTCGGCGCCGGCCCCGATCGCGGTCTGGCGATCATGCCGCCGGCGGTGACCATCGCGGCGCGGGGCATTCCCGAGAATGTCACCACCGATCTGGTCGGTCGCCGGCCCGATATCGCCGCCGCGCGGGTGCGGGTGGAGGCCGAGGCGAGCCGCATCAAGGTTGCCCGCGCCGATTTCTATCCCGCTATCAACCTGTCCGCGATCTTCGGCTTTCAGTCGCTTGGGCTATCCAACCTGTTCAAGAGCGGCTCCGACTATGGCAGTGTCGGTCCGGCGATCACCCTGCCGATCTTTCGCGGCGGCGCGCTGCAAGGGCAGTATAAAGGCGCCCGCGCCGGCTATGACGAGGCCGTGGCGAGCTACGACCGGACAGTGACCGACGCCTATCGCGCCGTCGCAGATGCCGTCGTCAGCCAGCGCGCGCTTGCCGTTCAGCTTGAGCAATCGCGCAAGTCGCTCGCGGATTTCGAAGCGGCTTATGCGATTGCCACGCAGCGTTACGAGGGTGGGCTCTCCACCTTTCTCGATGTGCTGACCGCGCAGGACCGTGCGCTGCAGGCCAAGCGCACCGTGGCCGATCTTCAGGCGCGGGCCTTCACGCTCGACGTCGCACTCGTCCGTGCGCTCGGCGGCGGATTTACCGATGCGGGCACGGCTGCCCAAACGACGCCCACCAAGGATGCTACCCATGGCTGAAGCTGACCATCACTTCCCCGCCGCTACTGCAACGCAAACGTCGGACGCTGCGCCCTCCCGCAGTCGGCGCAAGACGGCTTTGCTGGCGATTGCCGGCGCGGTTCTGCTCGCGGGCATCGGTTATGGCGGATGGTATGCCGCCATCGGCAGCCACTATGTCGAGACCGACAATGCCTATGTCGGCGCAGATACCGCGCAGATTACCCCCATGGTCGGCGGACAGGTGGCGGCCGTGCTCAAGACGGACACGGACAGCGTGAAGGCGGGCGACATCCTTGTCCGGCTCGATGATCGCGATGCGCAGATTGCCCTCGCGACCGCGCAGGCCGAATTGGCCAAGGCGCGCCGCCAGTTCGGGCAGGCGAGCGCGACAAGTAACGCGCTGTCCGATCAGGTTCTCGCCCGGGGCGCGGACATCCGCAGCACGCAGGCCCAACTCGTCGCGGCGCAGGCCTCGTTCGAGAAGGCGCAGGTCGATTATAGCCGGCGCAAGGCGCTCTCCGCCAATGGCGCAGTCTCCGGTGATGAGCTGACGGCGGCGACCAACGCGCTGGCCAGCGCGCGTGCCGCGCTGGAGCAGGCCAAGGCCGCCATGGCGCAGGCCAACGCCTCGCGCGGGGTCGCCGCGGGCAATCTCGCCGCCAATGATGCGTTGATCCAGGGCAGCACCGTGGAGACCAATCCGGATGTGCTCGCCGCAAAGGCAAAAGTGCGTCAGGCCGAGCTCGATCTTGAGCGAACCGTCATCCGCGCACCCATCGATGGCGTCATCGCCAACCGGACCGTGCAGGTGGGCCAGCGCATCGCGCCGGGCGCGACGGTGATGCGCGTGGTCCCGGTCGGTCAGGTGTATGTCGATGCCAATTTCAAGGAAAGCCAGCTCACCAAGGTGAAGCCGGGCCAGCCGGTGACGCTGGTCTCCGACCTGTACGGCAGCAACGTCGAATATCATGGCCGCGTCGTCGGCTTTTCGGGTGGCACCGGATCGGCCTTCGCGCTGATCCCCGCCCAGAATGCGACCGGCAACTGGATCAAGGTGGTGCAGCGCCTGCCGGTGCGCGTCGCGCTCGACGCCAAGGAGCTGGCCGCGCATCCGCTGCGGGTTGGGCTCTCGATGACCGCCGAGGTCGATACATCGGCGCGTTGAGCGCGACCGGATAGGAAGGGCACAGACATGGCCAGCAAGGCGGACGATTTCACGCCGCTCTCGGGCGCTGCGCTGGTGATTGCCGGCGCGGTGCTCGCGCTCAGCAATTTCATGATCGTGCTGGACACGACGATCGCCAATGTCTCGGTGGCGCACATTGCCGGCTCGCTCGGCATCTCGGCCTCGCAGGGCACATGGATCATCACATCCTATGCGGTCGCGGAAGCGATCTGCGTGCCGCTGACCGGCTGGCTTGCGGGGCGCTTCGGCACCGTGCGCACCTTTACCTTCGGCATGATTGGCTTTGGCATCTTCTCGGTGCTCTGCGGCCTGTCGAGCAGCCTCGGCATGCTGGTCGCCTTCCGCATCGGCCAGGGGCTGTGCGGTGGGCCGCTAATGCCGCTCAGCCAGACCTTGCTGATGCGCATCTTCCCCAAGCATCTGCGGGGGCAGGCAATGGGCCTGTGGGCGATGACCACCGTCATCGCGCCGATTCTCGGCCCTATCCTGGGGGGGACCATCAGCGATAGCTGGTCCTGGCACTGGATTTTCTTCATCAATATTCCGGTCGCCGCGCTGTGCGCTTATGGCGCGACCCGCTTCTTGCGCCACGCGGAGACCAGGACCGAGAAGATGCGTGTCGACACGATCGGGCTGGCGCTACTGATCCTGTGGATCGGCGCGCTGCAGATCATCCTAGACATCGGCCGCGAGCATGACTGGTTGGGAGACAGCAAGATCGTGATCCTGGCGATCATCGCGTTGATCGGCTTCGCGCTGTTCCTCGCCTGGGAGCTGACCGAGGCGCAGCCGATCGTCAATCTGCGGGTGTTCCGGCATCGCGGCTTTTCCGCGGCGGTGCTCAGCCTGTCGCTCGCCTTCGGGACGATGTTCTCGGCCGTGGTGCTCATCCCGCAATGGCTGCAGACCGACCTTGGTTACACCGCCACCGACGCTGGCTACGTAACCGCCTTCATGGGCGTGGCTGCCGTCATCATGTCGCCCATCGTCGGCAAGCTCACCAACAAAGTCGATCCGCGCATTTTGGTGACATTCGGCATCCTGTGGCTCGGCCTCACGTCGCTGCTGCGGGCGCACTGGACGTCGGGCGCGGACTTCTGGACGCTGGCCTTCCCGCAGCTGATGCAGGGCATTGGTATGCCGTTCTTCTTCATTCCGCTCACCACCATCGCGCTTTCGGCTGTGGACCCGGAAGAGACCGCGTCGGCCGCGGGCGTGATGAGCTTCCTGCGCACGATGGCCGGCGCCATCGGCACCTCCGTCGCGACGACCATGTGGGCCAATAGTGCTGTGACGGCGCGCAGCGAGATGGTCGGCGCCATGAACAGCGAGGCGACGCGCGAGGCGCTGCAAGGCGCCGGCTTCTCGCTCGATCAGGTGCGCGGGGTGATCGAGCAGACCGTCCAGCAGGAAAGCCTGACGGTGGCGATCAACCACATGTTCCTGCTGTCCGCAGCCGCCTTCGTGTTCGCTGCCGCAGCGGTATGGTTCGCGCCCCGGCCCAAGAGGGTGGTCGATCCGGGCGCGGCACATTGATGGACACCCTCAGCCGACTCGATATCGAGCGGACCGAGGGTGCCTCATTCCAAGCTGGTTAGTGAGGATGCCTCAAACGTCGAGATTGGCGACGTTGAGGGCGTTGTCCTGGATGAACTCGCGGCGTGGTTCGACGATGTCGCCCATCAGGCGCGTGAAGATCTCGTCGGCGACGTCCGCCTGCTCGATCTCGACGCGGAGCATTGAGCGCACATTGGGGTCGAGCGTGGTTTCCCACAGCTGGTCGGCGTTCATCTCGCCAAGGCCCTTGTAGCGCTGGATCGCGAGGCCCTTGCGGCCGGCGGCCAGCACGGCGTCGAGCAGCTCGGACGGGCGGGTGATCCGCACGCCGCGCGCCTGCGTGGCGGCGGGCAGGGCGGTCTCTTCGCCGTCGCTGTCTTCCGCCTCGCTCTCGGCCTGCGCCTGCGCCGCGGCCGCGCGCGCGGCGAGCAGATGGCTTGGGCTGGCGTAGAGGCTCGCCTGCTCCTTGGTCAGCGTGTCCAGTTTGCGGGCTTCGGCGGAATTGAGGAAGGCCGGCTCGATGATGTGGTGATCGGTCACGCCGCGCACCAGCCGCTCGAGATGATAGCCGCCCTCGGCCGAGAGGCGGCCGGTCCAGCGGCCTTCCTCGTCGGTCCGGTCCAGCCATTCCGCCGCGCGGGCGAGCGCCTGCGCGCGGGCATCGTCGGAGAGATCGAAGGCCAGCGCGCCAGCCAGCGCCAGCGCCTCGACGATCGCACCGTCATAGCGACGCGGCACATAGCGCATCAGCGCGCGGCTGCGCCGGGCATGGTCGATGAGGTCGCGCAGGTCCTGACCCGAGCGGGTGCCGGTTTCCGTCTCCAGCACCAGTGTATCGACGCCATTGTCGACCAGATACTGGTCGAGTGCGGCTTCGTCCTTCAAGTAGACTTCGCTGCGCCCGCGCGTGGCTTTGTAGAGCGGCGGCTGGGCGATGTAGAGATGGCCTGCCTCGATGATCTGCGGCATCTGCCGGTAGAAGAAGGTCAGCAGCAGCGTGCGGATGTGCGCGCCGTCCACGTCGGCGTCCGTCATGATGACGATCTTGTGGTAGCGCAGCTTCTCCAGATTGAAGTCGTCGCGAATGCCGGTGCCCATCGCCTGGATGAGCGTGCCGATCTCGCGGCTGGCCAGCATCCGGTCGAACCGGGCCCGCTCGACATTGAGGATCTTGCCGCGCAGGGGCAGGATTGCCTGGAAATGCCGGTCGCGGCCCTGCTTGGCCGAGCCGCCGGCCGAATCGCCCTCGACGAGGAACAGCTCGGATTTGGCAGGATCGCGCTCCTGACAGTCGGCGAGCTTGCCGGGCAGGGAGGCGATGTCCATCACGCCCTTGCGGCGCGTCAGTTCGCGGGCCTTCTTGGCAGCCTCGCGCGCGGCGGCGGCATCGACCACCTTCTGGATGATCGACTTGGCGTGGCCGGGATTTTCCTCCAGCCACTCCTGCATCTTGTCGGCCATCAGGCTTTCAAGCGGCTGGCGCACCTCGGAGGAGACCAGCTTGTCCTTGGTCTGGCTGCTGAACTTGGGATCGGGCAGCTTGACCGAGACAATGGCGGTCAGCCCCTCGCGCATGTCCTCACCGGTAAGGCTGACCTTCTCCTTCTTGAGCAGGCCGGACTTGTCACCATAGCTGTTGAGCGTGCGGGTTAGCGCGGCGCGGAAGGCGGCCAGATGAGTGCCGCCGTCCCGCTGCGGGATGTTGTTGGTGAAGCAGAGGACGTTCTCGTAATAGCTGTCGTTCCACTCCAGGGCCACATCGATGCCGATGCCGTCCCGGTCGGCCGAGATGGCGATGGGGTCGGGCATCAGCGCGTTCTTGTTGCGATCAAGATATTTCACGAAGGCCGCGATGCCGCCCTCGTAGAACAGGTCGTGCTCCTTCACCTCTTCATGGCGCTTGTCGCGCAGCAGGATGCGCACGCCTGAGTTGAGGAAGGCAAGCTCGCGATAGCGATGCTCCAGCTTGTCGAAATCGAACTCGGTGACGTTCTTGAACGTGTCGGTCGAGGCGAGGAAGGTGACGCGCGTGCCCTTTTTTGGTTTGCCGTCGACCACGGGCGCATCGCCGCGCACGACGAGCGGGCCTTCCGCATCACCATAGCGGAAGCGCATCCAGTGCTCCTTGCCTTCGCGCCACACGGTCAGCTCCAGCCACTCGGAAAGCGCGTTGACGACGGAGACGCCGACGCCGTGCAGGCCGCCGGAGACCTTATAGGCATTGTCGTCGGAGGTGTTCTCGAACTTTCCGCCGGCGTGCAGTTGGGTCATGATGACCTCGGCCGCCGAAACGCCTTCCTCGCGGTGAATGTCCGTCGGGATGCCGCGACCATTATCCTCGACCGAAACGGAGCCGTCCGGGTTCAGCTCGATCAGCACCAGATCGCAATGTCCGGCCAGCGCCTCGTCAATGGCGTTGTCGCTCACCTCGAAGACCATGTGATGCAGGCCGGAGCCGTCATCGGTATCGCCGATGTACATGCCGGGGCGCTTGCGCACGGCGTCCAGGCCCTTCAGCACCTTGATGCTGTCGGCACCATAATCATTTGCGTTCTGAGCGGGGGTCGTATTGCTATTGTCCGTCATGCCCCAGCCTATAGGAAAAGGGGGCGACGAACGGAAGCGAAATGCTGTTTTTTCACCGCGCGGGAAGGGGCGCTCATGGCCCATTCAGGCAGAAGGGGGTAGAGCGGCAATCGGGCGCGGGAAATGGGAAACCGGAAAGGACGCAGCATGCGTTTCATGTCTCGCCTGTTCACAGGCATTATCGGGGTCGCGATGGTCGCTACGGTGCCCGCCGCCGCCCAATCGACTCGCGCAGCAGAGGCGCAGGCCAAGGCTGACGCCAAGCTCGCCAAGGCGCTGGAAGGGCGCACCGCCGGAGAACCGGTCCGGTGCATCAGCCTGAGCAGCGTGCGTTCGACGCAGATCATCGACAAGACGGCGATCATCTATGAGGTCGGCGGCAAGCTCTACGTCAACCGGCCGGTGAGCGGCGCCTCGTCCCTTGATGATGACGATATTCTCGTCACCAAGACGAGCAGCTCGCAGCTGTGCGATGTCGATATCGTACGGCTGGTCGATCGCGCCGGGCACTTCCCGCGCGGCTTCGTCAGCCTCGGCAAGTTCGTCCCCTATGAGAAGGTGAAGACGGCGGGCTGAACTTATTTCGACATGATCTCATAAAAGAGAGGCTCCCGGCGGTGCGCTGGGAGCCTCTTTTTTGTATCTGCGGGCCCCGCGCACGGGGGCCAAACGATCAGGCGGCGCTCTTCGCGGCCTTGTTCTGCTGGTAGCGCTCAATGGCTTCCAGCGTGATTTGGCGGGCTTCCGCGCTGTTGCCCCAGGTGCCGACACGCACCCACTTCTCGGCTTCGAGATCCTTATAGTGGGTGAAGAAGTGCTCGACCTGCTTGAACACGATGTCGGGCAGATGCTCCTTCTCGGTCACATTGGCGTAATAAGGGAAGGTCGCGTCGTCGGGGACGCAGAGCAGCTTCTCATCGCCACCATGCTCATCCTCGAGGTTGAGGACGGCGATGGGGCGGGCGCGCACCACCGAGCCGGGGATGAAGGGCGAGCGGGCCACGACCAGCGCGTCGAGCGGATCGCCATCGGGCGAGAGCGTGTGCGGCACGAAACCGTAATTGGCCGGGTAGCGCATCGGCGTGTGCAGGATGCGATCGACGAACAGGGCGCCCGATGCCTTGTCGAACTCATATTTCACCGGCTCGCCACCGGTCGGCACCTCGATGACGACATTGAGGCTTTCCGGCGGATTGCTGCCGACAGGAATCATATCGATGTTCATGGTTTTTCGCACCCACAGGTTAATTGACGGAAGTCTCGCCGGTCCGCGCTGTCAGCAGTCGGTCGAGACTGGTTGAACCCTCTTGTGATTTTTCGAGGCGCGGATAGCGCAGGCCGCCGGAATAATCGAGCGTGATCGTGCGATATCTTTTGTCCCGCCTCAGGGTCAGGACGAGCGGATGTTTTTGGGCCGTTGCCCGGACCCCCTCGCGGAAGACATCGGCGGAAAACTCGGTGTCGCCAACCGCCGTGATCGAATCGCCGACCGCGATGGCTGCCTTGAAGGCGGGGCTATCCCAGATGACGGAGCGCACGACGCCATCTTCCCCGACGATCAGCCCGGGGCCGAAGCTCTGGTCGACATATTTGCCCACGGTCTCGGCGGCCCGAATCGTGGAGTTGGTGATAAGGCCGTAGGTCAGCTTGTAGCCGCCTAGGTCGAACCCGGCCTTGGTGACCTCGCTATTGGTCTGCTCTATCCGCTCGCGCAGTAGCCCGTTCCAATCATAAGCGACGACGCCGTTCAGCGTGTCGATGACATCCTGACGATTGTAGGTCAGCACGCCCCAGTCGCGATCGTTCACGCCGAAGAAGGCCTTGGCGAAATCATCGATGCCGCGCGCGCCAGCGGTTTCGCGGCGGATGATGGCGTCCACTTCCAGCCAGATCATCAGGCCTTCATTATAATAGTCTTCCGGGCGCTGCCAGCTCGTCCAGGCCTTGGGGCGGCGGGCCGCGATGATCGGATCGTAGGTGGTGTCGATCACTGGGCGCCAGGTGCGGCCTCTGGTCGCGTCGAGCCGCGCCGCGATGGCGGCCAGCGCATCGAGCGTCTCGGCCTTGCTCAGCAGTCCCGAGCGGGCGGAGAGCACATAGCCCCAGAACTGGGTCTGTCCTTCATACACCCAGAGCAGATCGTCCTGCATGGGGGTGGCGAAATCGGGCGTCCAGAGCATCTCCGGGCGGCGATATTTGCCGTTCCAGCTATGGGTGAATTCGTGCGCGAGCAGGTCGCGGTCGCCCAGCGCAGCCTCCCATTGCGTGAAGTAGCCCAGCGAGACGCCATTTTCGCTGAGCCGGTGATGCTCCAGGCCGATGCCGCCCAGCTTGTCCGAGATGGAGAGCAGGAAATTATAGCGATCATAATGGCGCGCGCCGAACAGGGCGACGGCTTCATCGACAAGGCGGCGATGCAGGTTGATCTGCGGCTCGGTGGCTTTGAGCTCTTCCGGCGTATCGGCAAAGACGCTCAGCCGCACGTCCGGCGCCAGCGCGATCTCGCGGCTGTGGAGCCCTGCGAAGATCGGCGAATCGACCAGCGTTTCGTAATCGGTCTCCTCGTAGCGGACCGTCTTGCCGTCGCGCTCACTGGCCAGCGCAGTCGCCGCGGTCCAGCCTTCCGGCAGGGTGACGCTGGCCTGAATCGGGATGCGGCGGGTGTAGAAGCCGGCCGGATAAAGCGAGACGCTGTCCCACTGCAGGTTGAGCAGCGAGTCGGTCATCACGATCCGGCCCTGATTTCCCGCGGTGGGCGCCAGAAACTGGAAATTGGCGATCACGGCGCCTGCCCCGTCCGGCACGGAGAGGTGAAAGGCGTAGACGTTGAGCGGGTCGCGCTTCCAGCGCAACGGCCGGCCGTCCGCCGTGGTGAAGCTCAGGCCCGCGATCTTCTCGATCTGCCCGCGCGGGGCGTGGTGGCCCGGCAGCCATTCCGGCAGGAGCAGGGTCAGCGGACCACCGGTCGACATGGGGATGGTCTCGCGAATGGTGATGATGCGCCGGTCCACATCGGTCGCGTCCACCTCCAGCTTCAGCGTGCCGCTGGTCCAGGCGATGTCTCGCGCTTGCGGCACGGTGCTCAGGATCGGCAGAGCCGCGGGGGCAGAGCGCGGCGGCGGCGCGGCGGCATCCTGAGCGAAAAGCGCGCTTGCGGGCAGAGTCAGCAGAAGAAGGGCAGGCAAAAGGCAACGGCGCATCATGGCACTCCGGGGAAATAGATGCGCCCAGCATGACAAGGGGGTGGCAAGGCGTCCACCCCCTCGGTCTATATCCTATGCTCGGCCCTCAGGCTGCGCGCGGCAGCTTGCTGGCGTCTGCCCAATTGCCATGCAGGCCCGAGCGGATGCGGATTGGCAGCTTGGCGCGGGCGATCGGCCCGGCGGGCAGGTTGAGCGCGTCGAGCACCACCAGGTCGGAATAGTTGGTGATGAGATTGTCCACGAGCGCGATGATGTAGCCATCGCCCTCCGGCGCATCGGCCGAGCGCGGCACGAAGCAGGGCTCCTGGATGATCGATTCCGGACCCGCCCACCAGCAATCCTCGGTGCGTGCGACGAGATCCCAATGGCCGATCTTGTTCATCTTGAAGCCGCTGGCGCGACCGCGCAGGAAGTCCATCGGCATGTCCGGGTCCATCACGAGGCCCCAGCCGTGGCGATAGGGCTGGCCGATGAAGCGCTCGTCGATGCGGGGAAATTCGTCGATCCAGTCGGTGAGCTTCTCGATACTGGTGAATTCGTCGCCGTTGGACGCCAGGTCGACCGTCCAGCGGGTCAGGAAGGGCCGCGCGGCCACCGGATCGAAGCTGTCATCATGAATGTCCGGGAAGAAGGGGAAGCTGTTCCCTTTCGCCTCGCAGGTATCGAAGTGGATCTTGGTGCCGTCCTGATAGGCGTTCATGACATGGCTGGCGAAACAGTTGTCGCGCTTGAACCAGCGAATGTCGGAGCCATCAGCGCCGCGCTTCAGCACGCCGAGGTAGACCGGGAGCGTCTTGTCGAAGCCGAAATGCGGCTTGCCGGCCTTCAGCCGATCCCAATTGCCGGTGATCGGCACGATGTGGAAGATCACATAATCCTGCGTCAGGCCGAAGTCGTGCATCATGCAGTAGTAAGGGACCTTGAAGAAGGTCTCGAACAGCACATTGCCCTGCGGGTCGATCTCGAAATAGCTTACATCATCGGTCAGCACGCCGGTCGCAGCATAGCCATGGTTGCAGAAATTGCCGGTGACGGGGTCGATCTTGCCATGGCCGGAGAAGGTCTGGTTTTTGATCTTGCCGTCAAAATTCGTGTAGCCCTCGGTTTCCAGGCTGAGCGGATCCATGATGAGGCACGGGCTGTCTTCCTTCATGGCATAGAGCTTGCCGGCGTGGACCATGACGTTGGTGTTGGCCGTGCCGCGGATCATGCCCTTGACGCTCTCGTCATCGGTCAGCGGATTGCGATACATGCCGAACAGCGACTTGCCGGCGGCCCGCTCGGCCTTCCACTTGTCGGTCTGGGCGTAGCGCTGGCGGAAATCCACCTTGCCATCATGGAAGTGGAACAGGCTGACCATGCCGTCGCCGTTGAAGAACTGATCGTTCTCGAACATCGGCGGGAATTGCGCATCGGGGTGGACGCGATGGAAGGTGCCATTGAGTTGCGCGGGGATTTCCCCCTCGACTTCCATATCCAGAATGTCGCCTTCGATGCGCAACGGGCGCAGCACGCCTGTCATGCCGGGCGTATTGGGGTAGTGGGCCATCCGACTCTCCTTGATTGATCTCTCAACAAGTCGAGTGAATGGCCGCTTTCGGCAGGGGCGGCGTTGATCCGTGTCAAACCCTCCGCCTCGTCGCGCTTCAGATGAAACGGATGGGGCGGACCTTATTCGCCGGGAAAGCGCTCGAAGCTCGGCAGCGCGTCCAGCGTGGTCATCCAGTGCGGCCGCTCTGCGGTCTGGATCTGCACTTGCGGCGGCAGCGCCTCGGGATCGTCGAACGTGGCGGCCTGGATGTCGATCAGCCCGGGCAGCGCCTCCGGATTTGTGAAGAACAGGCCCGTGCCGCAGACGGGACAGAAGCTCCGGGTCACCGACGGCGAGGACTGATAATCGCTGACAGAACCGGTCAGCACCGTCACCGCCTTTTCGGCAAAGGCGGCCCAGAGCACCATCGGCGCGCCGGACGATTTGCGGCAGTCTGCGCAATGGCAGAGCGCCACATGCTCAGGCACTCCTGTCGCCCGGTAACGCACCGCGCCGCATTGGCATCCACCTTCCAAACTCTCGCTCATCATCGTCTCCTAAATCCTACATAGGAACATAAAGGGAACAGACTGCCCTTGCAAGCCGGTTTCCTTAAAGCGCGATTCCCGCTAGAGGCGCGGCCATGGCGAAAATCGAGACACCCCGGCCCGTTCGCGGCACTCAGGATATGATCGGCGACAGCGCGGACCGCTTCGCGCATGTGGTCGAAACGTTCGAGAAAGTCCGCAAGCTCTATGGCTTCCGGCGGATCGAGGTGCCCGTGTTCGAACAGACGGCGGTCTTCTCCCGCTCGCTGGGCGAAACCACCGATGTCGTCTCCAAGGAGATGTACAGCTTCGAGGATCGCGGCGGGGATTCGCTCACGCTGCGCCCGGAGTTCACCGCCGGCATCGCGCGGGCCTATATCACCGAGGGCTGGCAGCAATATGCGCCGCTCAAGGTTGCGACGCACGGGCCGCTGTTCCGCTATGAGCGGCCGCAAAAGGGACGCTATCGCCAGTTCCACCAGATCGATGCCGAGATCATCGGCGCGGCCGAGCCGCTGGCCGATGCCGAACTGCTGATCTTCGCCGATCAGTTGCTCAAGGAGCTGGGCATCAGCGAGGGCGTGACGCTGACGCTCAACACGCTGGGCGATGCCGCGAGCCGCGATGCGTGGCGCGAGGCGCTGGTTGCGCATTTCGAGGGGCACAAGGCGAGCCTGAGCGAAGACAGTCTGACCCGGCTCGAAAAGAACCCGATGCGCATCCTCGACAGCAAGGACCCGCGCGATCAGGCGGTCGTGGCGGACGCGCCGGATATCGACGCCTATCTGACCGAGGAGGCGCAGGCCTTCTTCGAGAAGGTGACCGACGGGCTGAAGGCGGCCGGCGTGGCGTGGACCCGCAATGCCCGGCTGGTGCGCGGGCTGGATTATTATCGGCACACCGCGTTCGAGTTCGTCACGGATCGGCTGGGCGCGCAGGGGACGGTGCTCGGCGGTGGACGCTATGACGGGCTGATCGAGACGCTGGGCGGCCCGGCGACGCCGGCGGTCGGTTGGGCGGCGGGGATTGAGCGGCTGGGGATGCTATTGACAAGTTTTCCATCGGAACAGGATTTTGTGGCCGTGATCCCCGATGGGAACTTGATAGAGTATAAAATAGTCCAGATCGCGAACAGGCTTCGTTCCTTTGGTATCGCTGCGCGAGTGGATTTTCGTGGAAACACAAAAAGAAGAATCGAAAAAGCTACCAAAGATGGCGCAGCACTTCTCCTGTTTGTCCGAGATGAAGATGACGAGCGGGGAACTTACAATTTCAAGAGCTTGGTGAGGGATCGACTTCCAGATCAAGACCTGGCTGACCGCGTGCGCGTGGTTCTTGAAAGCTGATGCAAATCTCCCCCGATCGCATCGCTGCGATCCTCCGGCGGCAGGAGGAGGTGCAGGCGCAGATGGCGCGGCCGGATCTTGATCCCGCGGAGTTCGTGCGGCTCTCCAAGGACTATGCCGAGCTGGAGCCGGTGGTGCAGGCCGCGCGGGCGGTTGTGGCGTTGCGCGCCGAGCAGGGTGAGCTGGAGGCGATGCTCGCCGATCCCGAAATGAAGGCGATGGCGCAGGAGGAACTGGAAAGCCTGCGCGCGCGGCTTCCGCAGGCCGAACATGCGCTTGCCGTGGCGCTGCTCCCCAAGGATGCGGCGGATGCCCGTCCGGCGATGCTGGAGATTCGCGCCGGCACGGGTGGAGATGAAGCCGCGCTGTTCGCGGGCGATCTGTTCCGCATGTATCAGCGCTATGCCGAGACGCAGGGCTGGCGCGTCGAGATCATCTCGGCCAGCGCGTCCGAAGCGGGTGGCTTCAAGGAAGTGATCGCCAGCGTGACCGGCACCGGCGTGTTCGCGCGCATGAAGTTCGAGAGCGGTGTCCATCGCGTGCAGCGCGTGCCGGTGACGGAGAGCGGCGGGCGCATCCACACCTCGGCGGCGACCGTGGCCGTGCTGCCCGAGGCCGAGGATGTCGACGTGCAGATCAACGAGGCGACTGACCTGCGGATCGACGTCTACCGCTCGTCCGGTTCGGGCGGGCAGCATGTGAACACGACCGACAGCGCTGTGCGCATCACCCATTTGCCGACGGGTCTCGTCGTGACGCAGCAGGACGAGAAGTCCCAGCACAAGAACAAGGCCAAGGCCATGAAGGTACTGCGCACACGCCTCTATGAAGCCGAGCGCGAGCGCACGCAGGCGGAGCATGCGGGCGCGCGCAAGGCGATGGTCGGCTCCGGGGACCGCTCGGAGCGCATCCGCACCTATAATTTCCCGCAGGGCCGCGTGACCGATCATCGCATCAACCTGACCCTGCATCGCCTGCCGGAAATTCTCGAAGGCCCTGGACTAGACGAGGTGATCGCCGCGCTCATCGCCGAGGATGAGGCTGCGCGGCTGGCGCAGCTCGACATGGCGGCGTGAGCGGCGGGGGTGTGTCGACCATGAAGCCGGGCGTGGCGGGCTGCTTTGTCCGGGTCTCCTGCCTGCGCAGGAGTACGAGCTTGTGAGCGGGCTGGCCGATTGGCTGCGCGCCGCCACGACCGCTCTGGGCGCGGTCAGCGATACGCCCCGGCTCGATGCTGAACTGCTTGCCGCCCACGCGCTGGCGATGAGCCGCGAGGAGATGATCCTCGCCATGCCCAGGCTCTCCTGCCCCGAGGGCGCCGATGCGCTGCTCGCCCGGCGGCTGGCGCATGAGCCGATCGCCTACATCACCGGCACGCGGGATTTCTGGACGCTGACCCTGAAGGTCGCGCCGGGCGTGCTCGTGCCGCGACCGGACAGCGAGACCCTGATCGAGGCGGCCATAGCGCATTTCGAGGGGAGGCAGGCGTCGGGTCGCATTCTTGATCTCGGCACCGGCTCGGGGGCGCTGCTGCTGGCGGCGCTGGATGTCTGGAGGGAGGCGAGCGGCATCGGCGTCGATGCCTCTGCGGCCGCGATCGAGATCGCGCGGGAGAATGTCCGGCTTTGCGGGATGGAGGCGCGGGCGGAGATCCGCGCGGGGGACTGGGCCGACGGGATCGACGAGTGCTTCGACCTCATTCTCTGCAACCCGCCTTATATCAGCACGTCCACCATGCTGCCCCGGCAGGTGCGCGATCATGAGCCAGCCAGCGCCCTGTTCGCGGGAGCCGACGGGCTGGACGATTATCGGCGGCTTGCCGCGCAGACGGGCGACCGCCTCGCCGCAGGGGGCGCAGCGATCTTCGAGATCGGTTTCGACCAAGAGGAGACGGCCGGCGCACTGTTTCGGGAAGCCGGCTTCCATGTCGCGGTGCGCCGCGATCTGGCCGGGCGGGCGCGGGCGCTGGTGCTCACCAGGGCATAGGGCTGCGCTTTTTCACGGCTCCCAACGATTTTCGCTTGGTTTGATGCACGGGAACGACTATCTGCCAGTTTCAGGACCACTGTTGCAAACGCGCGAAGCGCTTGCGTGAGTGGTCTGCTCCCACAGTTTTGGCGGCGTTCTGGAATTGGAGCCGTTGGCCGAAGCGCGGGGCGAGAGCGGTGTCAAAACCGTTCCGCCAACGATGTGTTGTATAGCGCTTGGGGCCATTGATCAGGAACGCCGGGTTTTAGTCGAGAGCATAGGGACGAACCTTTGATCAATAATCGTCAGGCCGGTCGCCGTCGCGGTCGGAATAACCCGCGCCAAGGGGGCGGAGGCAATCGCGGTAACGGCGATTCGGGCAACCGGATCGACAGCCGCGCACGGGGCAATGCGCCTCAGCTTCTCGAAAAATATCGCAATCTGGCGCGCGACGCCCAGATGTCCGGCGATCGGGTGAACGCGGAATATTATCTGCAGTTCGCCGATCACTATTTTCGCGTCCTCGCCGACAACCGTGCGCGGCAGGAGGAGCAGCAGGGCCGCTTCCGTCGCAACGACGATGGCGATCAGGACAACAGCTTCGACAATGACGAGCTGATCGACGGCAGCGACGATGGCGACGAGTTCGCGCCGCGGCATCAGGACTTCCGTCAGCAGGACAATCGTAATCAGGACGAGCGCCCGCGCCGGGATCGTGGGCGGGACCGGGACGGTCAGGATCGCCCGGCACGGCAGGAGCCGCGTCAGGACCAGGGCGATCGTGCGGAACGCCCTGAGCGGGCAGAGCGGCCCGAGCGTGCGGAACGCCCGGAACGTGCCGAGCGCCCGGAGCGTGCTGAACGCAAAGAGCGTCAGCCGCGCCGTCCGCGCGTTGCCAATGATGACGAAACCGATCGGGATGAGGGCGAGATCGGCCTTCCCGGTCTGCCGCCCTCCATCGCCCGTATCGAATCGGACGAGTCCGAGGATCGGGCCGAAGCGCCGGCCGAGGTAACCGAGGCCACGGAAGCGCCCGCAAAGCCGCGCCGGGGCCGTCGCCCTCGTGCGACCGAAGCGGCGGAATGATCTGATCCGGAGCCGCGCTCTTTGAGGGCACGGACGTTCGCGGGTTGGGCTGTGATCCGGTTCAACCAAATCAAAAGAGCACGATCGGCCATGCAGGCTGATCGTGCTCTTGTCGTTTCAGGCGCTGAGTGGACCTAGCGCTCGGTTGCCTCGAGCAGATCGTCGCTCAGCGGATCTTCGACGCTCTGGTCATGTCCCGTCCCGCTCGAGAGGAACATCAGGCCCATGAGCGCCGCCGCCATCATGATGGTAGCGAACACGCCGCCGACGACCATGCCGAGGAAGACCCAGGGCAATGGGCCGCGCAGCCACCAGAGCAGCCCGGCGACCGCAAGACCGACCAGCAGCGACACGCCGGCGATCAGCCACAGGATCTTGCGGAAGCGCGCCCAGGCAAAGCGGGCGTAGCGGGGATCATCAAGAGTGGAAGGTTCGGCCATATGCCGCCCATATGGGAGAGCGGCGGTGCGGATCAACCATCGTGAGCACGCCTCCTTTGACGCTCGCGCCCGACGCGCGCATAGTCTGTCGCAACGAGACCGTGCATCCGGTCTGCAGCCAGGATGTCGACCGGCCGGTCCGTGCAGCGCCCTCATATGGAAGGGCTGCAAGACAGAGGAGAGGCCGATGACCATCAGAACATTGCTGGGCTCACCCTATAGGGACGTCATCTGTGCGGCGCGGACGGACAGCGTCGGCCATGTCGTCGCGTTGCTGGCGGAGCGGCGCATCGGATGTGTGCCGGTTGTGGAGGACGGAAAGGTGCTCGGCATCTTCTCCGAGCGCGACGTGCTTTATGGTCTGGCCCGGGAAGGCGCGCAGCTGCTCGATCGTCCGGTCGAAAGTGTCATGACTAGCCCTGCCGTCACCATCGGTCTGGATACGCCGATCATCGCCGCCCTGTCCCTGATGACGACGCGGCGGATCCGTCATCTGCCTGTCATGGCGGATGGGGAGATGGTGGCGTTCGTCAGTATCGGCGATCTGGTGAAGCACCGCATGGACCGGATCGAGGCGGAGGCCGATGCCTTACGCCATTATATCCAGAGCGCCTGAGGGAGCGGATGCGGCTTGTGTCGCCCTGACGGAGGCGGTGAGATTCGGGTGAGGGGGGTGGCGTTCCGATTCAACGTCGCAATTCCGCCATTTCTGAATGATGAGGCGTAGGACTGGCGGGAGTTCCGGCACGCGTTTCTCGTGTCGACGCGGCCTGTCTGCAAAGGCGTAAGTGGGGATAGGTCGCCGGCCCGCTTATGGTCTTGCGCGGATATCTGCGGCTTTCCGGATGGGGAGGGCCGTGACCGCAACAAAAATGCAAAAAGTGTTTGACGACTCAGGGAGGCCCCCTTAGAGACGCCTTCACCGACGCGGTGGTGCCACACGGTTCTCGCCGCAATCGGTCGCCAACATAACCGGACACTAAGTCCCCCGAAAGAAAAATCGGGGAACCTTCAGTGTCCGCTTCTAATGTTGAGTGGTTCTTTGACATTGTAGGTATTGATGAAGGGACATGTGGGCGGCGGCCCCGGGTCCGACGGTTTTTAGGCGTCGGGTGCTCGGTAAAAATAGGCCGTTCCTAACATGTCCTACACACCATGTAAGATTTGTGCAGGAATGGCTCCTAGAAATGAGCGGTTCTTGGGTGGCATATTCCGTTGCCCTTGGACTGGACATCAAACTTGAGAGTTTGATCCTGGCTCAGAACGAACGCTGGCGGCATGCCTAATACATGCAAGTCGAACGAGATCTTCGGATCTAGTGGCGCACGGGTGCGTA
>NZ_JAOQOG010000001.1:452500-3580094 GCF_025961755.1 Sphingobium sp. B11D3D
AATCCGGACGATCATGACGCGCTGTTCGAGCTGTCGGCCGCTCATATGGCCAATGGCGACCGGGATGCCGCCGCCGAGGCGCTGCTGACCAGCATCGCGCGCGACCGCAGCTGGGAGGATGGCAAGGCGCGGACGCAGCTGCTCCAGCTCTTCGAGGTGGTCGGGCTGGAAGATCCCTGGGTTGCCGGCCAGCGCCGTCGCCTCTCGCAAATTCTCTTCGCCTGAAGCTGTGATGCAGCGCAGGCTGGCCATCTTCCCGCTGGGCGGGGCGCTGCTGTTCCCGCGCATGCACCTGCCGCTGCACATCTTCGAGCCGCGCTATCGGGCGATGGTCTCGGAGGCGATGGCCAAGGACCAGCGCATCGGGATGATCCAGCCGAGCGGACCGGGCGAGCCGGCCCCGCTCTTCTCCATCGGCTGCATGGGGCGGATCACCGAGATCGAGGCGCTGGATGACGGGCGCTTCAACATCATCTTGGCCGGCGAGGCGCGCTTTCGCGTGCAGCGGGAGCTGGATGTGCCGACCGCCTTCCGTCAGGTTGAAGTCGAGATGATCGAAGGCGTCGAGGATGAACCCGGCGTGCTGGCGCCCAGCGAGCGGGCCGCGCTGGAGGATGAGGCCCGGGCATTCGCGGCGTCGCTTGGCTATGAGGTCGAGTGGGATGCGGTCGAGACGCTGGACGACGAGATGCTGGTCAATGCCATCGCGCAGATCGCGCCCTTCGATCCGGCGGCCAAACAGGCCCTGCTCGAAGCCGATGCGCTGCGCGACCGCAACGACCTGATCATCCAGCTCATGCAGTTCGCGCGGCGGGGCGACGGGCAGGGCAGCCAGCGCCTGCACTGATCGTCAGGCAGGTGCGGGAGCCGAATAGGCTCAGGCGGCCAGCGGCAGGGGCTGTGGCGCTTGGGTGTCCTGATCGACGGTCTCTGCAGCCGGCTCGGTCTGCGCGGCGTCTGCGTCGACCGCCACAACATCAGCGACTGGGCGCGATGGCGCAGGGAACAGCCAGCGGCTGACGGCCACGACAAGCCCGAGGCCGAGATAGATGGCCACTGTCGCAGCGAGATTGAAGAAGACCCCACAGGCAAGCGCCGCCCGGACCCAGGTCGGGTTGATGCCGAGATCCTCGCCAATGGCCTGGCAGATTCCCAGCAGCGTATCGGGGCGTGCGAGCATCGAGGGGTGTGAGGCGGACATCGGTAGGCTCCTTGAAGGCGGGCCGATCCGTTCGACCCGCTGTCCTCTCCAAAGCATGTGTCGTGCCAATTTGTGGCTGGGGCTGCTTTTACGCCATTTCGCTGAACGTCAGCGGAACGGACATGGCAGAAAGGTGTGAAAATTTTCCCGACGTGTGGGAGATTTCACTAACCTTGCCCAGTCCCGAGGCATTCCTTTGATCGCGGCGCTAGACCGCGATATCCATGGCGGGGCTGGGCGCGAGCAGGGATCGTGCAGCCCGGAGCAATTCCTCCGCACTGAACGGCTTGGTCACGATCGGTTGGCGCGCGAGCAGGTCCGGCAATTGCGCCGCACCATAGCCGCTGACCATCAGGAACGGGATGGCGCGGGCCTGCAGCAGCGCTGCGATGTCCTCGACCGTCTCGCCCTGCAGATTGCCATCCAGCAGCACAAGGTCGAACTGGCCGGTCCGGGCCTGCTCCAGTGCCTGGTCATGCGTGGTGACCGGCCCGATGACCTGCGCGCCGCTCTCGCCCAGCACCGTCAGGATATCCAGCGCGACCAGAGGCTCGTCCTCCACGACCAGCACGGACTTGCCGTCCAGCGAGCCTTCGATGGTAACCTGGAGGACGGGCTGGGGCGCCGTCCGTGGGATCGCGGCGGGGGCGGACTTCCTCACGACGGCGCAGGGCAGGGTCAGGGTCCAGCGCAGCCCCTCCGGCTCGTAAGTGGCGGTGGAAGCCCCGCCCTCGCTGCGCAGGCTGCGCTCGATCAACATGCTGCCGAAACCGGTGCGCGATGGGGGCGAGACCGGCGGCCCGCCGCGCTCTACCCATTCCAGATGCAGTTGCCTATCCTCCAGCGTCCAGTTCAGCGCGACGTGGCCTTCTGCGGTGGATAGCGCGCCATATTTGAGGGCGTTGGTCACCAACTCGTGCAGGACCATGGAGAGATGCAGGGACGGCTCGGGTTCCAGGTCCACGTCCGGCCCGGTCGCGGAGAGGCGGTCGGGACCGACCACGCCCATATCGAACTGACCATGGATCAGCTCCCGCAGGCTCGCGGCCTTCCATGTCGCTTCGCTCAGCAGCGAATGCGCCTTGCTCAGCGCATGGATGCGGCCGATGAAGGTCGGCGCGAAATCGGCTGGATCGGCCGAGTGGCGGAGCGTCTGCGAGGCGATGGCCTGCACGGAGGCCATGGTGTTCTTCACCCGGTGGTTGAGCTCGCCCACCAGAAGCCGCTGGGTCTTTTCGGCCCGGCGCCGCTCGGTCACGTCAAGAATCTGCACTTCCACCGAGAGCAGCCGGCCGCCGGCGCCATGAACTGCGGAACAATAGCATTCCGTGTCGATGTCCGTCCCCTGGCGGCTGTGCAGCACGAGGCTCAGCATGTCGCGCTGTTTCACGCCGGCGCGGAAGTCCGCGAACAGGCTGTGCAGGGGGGCAGTGCCATCGGCATCGCTCCAGGCTGTCGTGGCGAGGTCGCCGCCCAGCATCTCCCGCTCGCTCCAGCCGAACATGCGCTCGGCGCCCTTCGACCAGCCGACGATCCGCTCGCTGTCATCGAACTCCACGATGGCAAGCGGGCTGTTGTCCCGGTGCGCCTGGAGCCGACCGAGAGCGCGGCTCAATTCATCGCCATGGCGCGCCAGGGCCTGCCGATGCCGGTGAAGCTCGACGAACACCTCCACCTTGCTGCGCAGCACGAGCGAATCGATCGGCTTGAGCAGATAGTCGACGGCGCCGGCTTCATAGCCGCGGAACCGCCGGGTCTCGTCGGTGGCCACGGCGGTGAGGAAAATGATCGGGATCCGGCGGGTCCGCTCGGTGCCGCGCATCAGCTCGGCCAGTTCGAACCCGTCCATCCCCGGCATCTGCACATCGAGCAGGGCAAGGGCGAACTCGTTCACCAGCAACAGCTCCAGCGCCTCGGCGCCCGAACCGGCGCGGGCCGTTTCCACGCCGTCATGAGCCAGCAGCGCTTCGAGCGCTTCGAGATTTTCCACCACGTCATCGACGATGAGGATGCGGACCGGATCAGGCGACATGGCCGGGCTCCTGTGACGGGACGAGGTTGCGGCGATAGATTTTTTCCTGAGGCACGAAGTCATCAAAGCAGCCGGACGTCCGCGAGAAGCGCAGCGTCTCACGCGAGCCTAGGCCGAGATAGCCGCCGCGCACCAGCGAATTGGCGAAGAGGTCGATCGCGCGATCCTGCAGATCGCGGTCGAAATAGATGAGCACGTTGCGGCTGGAAATCAGATGCGCCTCGGCAAACACCTGATCCGTCGCGAGGCTGTGCTCGGCGAACACCGCGCGCGACCGCAGCGACTTGTCGAACACCACGCCGCCATAGGCTGCGGTATAATAATCGGAGAGGGATGTGTGTCCGCCGGACAGCCGGTGGTTCTCGGTGAACTTCGCGATGCGGCTCTGCTCGTAGACGCCGCTCTGCGCGTTGTTGAGCGCGCCGGGGCTGATGTCCGTGCAGTAGAAGATCGTGCGCTCCTCCAGCCCTTCTTCCCGAAACAGGATGGCCATGGAGTAAAATTCCTCGCCATTGGCGCAGCCGGCGATCCAGACCTTGATCGAGGGGTAGGTCCGCAAATGCGGGATCACCTGCTCGCGCAGGGCCCGAAAATAATCGGGGTCGCGGAACATCTCGCTCACCTGGATGGTCAGGTAGCGCATCAGCTCGCCAAAGGCGGCGGGACTGCGCAGCACAATGTGCTGCATCTGGGAGAAGCTCTCGCAGCCAAGGTGCGGCTGGGCGCGCAGCAAGCGGCGGTGGAGCGAATTGCGCGAGTAGCCGCGGAAGTCATAATGATAATGCCGCCAGATCGCCTCGATCAGCAGATCGGCTTCCAGCACGTCCAGCGGGGCAAGCTCGGCTTCGGGGGTCATCGCGGCATCCACACGCGCACCAGCGACAATAGCTTGTCCACGTCGAGCGGCTTGGAGAGATAATCATTGGCGCCGGCTGCCAGACATTCCTGCTGGTCGCGGTCCATGGCCTTGGCGGTCAGGGCGATGATCGGCAGGTTGCGCCACTGGCTCTGCCCGCGGATGTGGCGGGTGGCGGTCAGGCCATCCATCTCCGGCATCATCACGTCCATCAGCACCAGATCGACCATCGGCGCCTCGCCCTTTGCGGACTGGTCCAGCGCGTCGAGCGCTTCCCGGCCGTTGCGGGCGATGCGGATGGTGGTGCCATGCGGCTCGAAAATGCTGGTCAGTGCATAGACATTGCGAATGTCGTCCTCGACCACGAGGATGGTTTTGCCGTCCAGCGCGACATCCCGGTTGAGCGAGCGGACGACCATCTCCTTCTGCGCCTCGGGCAGTTCGGAAACGACTTGGTGCAGGAATAAGGTCACCTCATCGAGCAGCCGCTCGGGTGACTTTGCGCCCTTGACGATGATCGACTTGGAGTAGCGGCGCAGGCGCAGCTCTTCCTCGGGGGAGATGTCGCGGCCCGTATAGACGATCACCGGCGGGAAGCCGATCGTCTCATCCTCGCTCAGCCGTTCGAGCAGATCGAGGCCCGGCGTATCGGGGAGATTGAGGTCCAGCACCATGCAGTCGAAGCTGGTCGTGCCCAGCTGGTCGAGGCATTCGGCCGCGCTGTGTGCGGCCACCGTCTCGACATCGCGCGAGCCCAAGAGCAGGCCGATGCTCTCGGCCTGGCGGGCATCGTCCTCCACCACCAGCACCCGGCGCACGCGCTGCGAAATGCGCGTCTCCAGCGCTTCGAGCATGTCGACCAGTTGCTCGCGCCGCACCGGCTTGAGCAGATAGCCCACGGCGCCATTGGCCAGCGCCGCCTGTGCATCCTCGCTCACCGAAACGATATGCACCGGGATGTGCCGCGTGCGCACGTCGCGCTTCAACCGGTCGAGCACGGAGAGGCCAGTGTGGTCGGGCAGGTTCATGTCGAGGATGATGGCGTGGGGCAGATATTGCCGGGCCAGCAAGACGCCTTCGTCCGCCGTTCCCGCGACGAGGCACTGGAAACCGAGTTCGTGCGAGAGGTCGGCGAGGATTTCCGCAAAACGCGCATCATCCTCAACCACCAGGATCAAGCGGGAATCGCCGGAAAGCACCTCGCGATCATCCGCCACCGGCGACTGGCGCGGCAAGGCTGGCATCGCCGGCCCACGCGCGGGTTCCGGCAGGGCAGGGCGGGATTGCGAGCGGCCCTGATCGAGCGCGGATGGCTCCAGCTCGAGCGGCAGCGTCAGCGTGAACACGCTGCCTTCGCCGGCGGCGCTCTCGACGCCGACCGAGCCGCCGAGCAGCCCGGCCAGTTCGCGAGAAATCGACAGGCCAAGGCCGGTGCCGCCATATTTGCGGCTGACCGTCCCGTCCGCCTGACGGAAGGCATCGAAAATGATGCCGAGCTTCTCTGCCGGGATGCCGATGCCGGTATCCCGCACGCTCAGCGCGACCCCGCCGCCCGGCGCGGCCGATGCCCGCAGCGTGATCTCACCGGCGGCGGTGAACTTGATCGCGTTGGAGAGGAAGTTCTTAAGCACCTGCTCGACGCGCTGGGCGTCGGTGCGGATGTCGGCTGGCAGGCCGGGGTCGATTTCTGTCCGCAGCGCAAGCCCCTTCGAGGTCGCGCCTGCGGAAAAGGTCGCGCTCAGGCGCTCGAACATGGTCGAGAGCTTGGCCGGGCGGATGTCCAGCTCCACCTTGCCCGCCTCGATCTTCGAGATGTCGAGAATGTCGTTGATCAGCGCCAGCAGATCATTGCCGGAGGATTCGATCGTGCGGGCGTGCTTGACCTGATCGGCCGAGAGATTGCCGGCGCGGTTCTCCCCGAGCAGCCGCGCCATGATGAGCAGCGAATTGAGCGGCGTGCGCAGCTCGTGAGACATGTTGGCGAGGAATTCGGACTTGTAGCGGCTGGCCTTCTCAAGCTCGGCGGTCTGCTCCTCAAGCGAGGCCTGGGCCTGTTCCAGCTCGTCGCGCTGGGCCTCAAGCTCATGGGCCTGATTTTCCAGCGAGGCGTTGCTCTCCTCCAGCTCGGCCTGCTGCGCTTCCAGCCGCGCCTGGGATTCCAGCAGCCGCTGGCTCTGCGCTTCCAGCTCCTCATTATTGGCTTGCAGCTCTTCGCCCTGCGCCTGCAGTTCCTCGGCCTGATGCTGGGTTTCCTCCAACAGCGCCTGAAGCTGCGACCGATAGGCTGCTGAGCGGATCGAGACGCCAAGCTGCGCGGCGATCCGCGTCATGAAAGCTTCGGCATCTTGCGTGGTCTTGCCGGTCAATCCCAGTTCGATCACGGCGTTGACTTCGCCATCGGCGCGCGCGGGCGCGACCAGAATCTGCTGCGGGACCGCCCGGCCGAACGCCGAGCCGTAATAGAGATAATTTTCCGGCACCTCGGTCAGCAGAAAGCTGCGCTTGTCGCGTACGGCCTGACCGAGCAACCCATCGTCTGGCGTGATCTCTTGCGGAATGGGGGCGTCCTGCGGAACGCCATAGACGGCACGGCGCTGAAAGCTCGCTTGCTCGCGCACGAACAGGGCAGCCGCTTGCGCGCCGAGATATTCGGCCAGGTAGCGCAAGGCCCGCTGGGAGACCTCTTCGATCGACAGGTCGCCAGCAACGGCATTTCCAAGCCCGACCTGCCCGGCCTGCAGCCAATCCTGCCGGGCGATTTCCAGCTTGCTGCGGATGAACATGACGCCAACGGCAGCCAGCAGCCAGTTCACGGAGGCGCCGATGACGCGGTTGACGATGGCGATGTTCGGATCGACCCCATCGCGCGCGAAGAAGAAGCCCATGATCGTCAACAGCGTCGCCAGCGACGCGGTGACGAGCGGCGCGAGGGGAGCAGACGCCAGGAAGGCGAGAACGGTAGGGAGGAGGTAGATGACCCAGACAGCGGTACCGAGGGGAAAGATCAGGTCTCCGGCGAACGGGATCGCCAGAAGAAAGGCGATGGCGGCATAGAGAAACACTTCGCGATTATTATGAAGCACTTAATGCCCGCCCTTTCAGATGCCAAAAGGGCAGATAGCTCAGACCCCCGAGGGGAACGCCAATCAGGCATTTTGGTTCCCGCACCGTTTAAATGCGTGAAGAAATTTCTCGGCGGGGCTGTTCGGCGCCTTGATAACCGGGGAATCCGGACAGGCAGGATGATGCGCATGGCCGGGCCTGGCTGACCCGGCCATGCGCGTTGTGCGTTTAAAGCCGCCTCATGCGGGCGCGCTTTCCGCCGCTGCGGCGATGGCGTCGTCGAGATCCTTGGCGCTGTGTCGCTCGGCAATGCCGCCGCCCGGGCGTCCTGCAGCATTGACGAGCAGGCCGCGGCTCACACCCTTGCGGGCATGGAGCTGCGTCACCCAGCGGTCGACATTGCGATACTCATGGACCGAGAGGAACTCCTGCGCATCATAGGCACTGCGCATCATCGATCCATACCAGGGCAGGATCGCGAAATCGGCGATGGTGATCTCGTCGCCGATGATGAATTCATTGTCGGCCAATTGCTTGTCGAGCACGTCGAGCTGACGCTTGGTTTCCATGGCGTAGCGGTCGATGGCATATTCGATCTTGATCGGCGCATAGGCATAGAAGTGCCCGAAGCCGCCGCCGACGAACGGCGCGGAGCCCATCTGCCACATCAGCCAGTTGAACGTCTCGGTGCGCTTGCGCAGGTCGGTCGGCAGGAAGGCGCCGAACTTCTCGGCCAGATAGACCAGCATCGATCCGCTCTCGAACAGGCGCAGCGGCGGGTTCTGACTGTAATCCATCATCGCCGGAATCTTGCTGTTCGGGTTGATCTTCACGAAATCGCTGCCGAACTGCTCGCCGGTGTAGATCTTGATCAGCCAGGCATCATATTCCGCGTCATAGCCCGCGGCCAGCAGCTCCTCCAGCATCACCGTGACCTTCTGGCCATTGGGTGTGCCCAGCGAATAGAGTTGGAGCGGATGTTCGCCGATGGGCAGGGTGATGTCCTGCCGCGCGCCCGCCGTCGGCGCATTGATGCTGGCGAACTGCCCGCCATTCTCCGTCTCGTTGCGCCACACCTTGGGCGGAACATATCCGGCGGGCAGATTGTTGGCGGGGTCGCTGTCGGCCATGGTCTTGTCTCCTGTGCGCGGTGTTATGCCGCCAATCTAGCGCCTGCGCGCGCACAGACCAGCGCTGCGTGGGATGAGTTTGTCTCTGCCCGCGCAAAGCGGCGCTTTACCCGATCGGTCGAGCGCCGCTCGCGTGGATGCTCAGAAGGGCAGCCAGTTGCGCTTTTCGCTGAACTTCATGTAGCCGGCGTTGACGCCCAACCGATAGCCGACGCCCAGCCGGATGGGGATGAGCACGATATCACCCCAGCGCATGTAGCTCGCGTTGAAACCGCCGACGAGATAGGCGGCGCCCTCGCCGGCCGGGAAGCGCTTGTAGAGCTCCTGGCTGTCATAGAGATTGTAGACGAGCACGAAGGTCTTCGCGGCATTGCCGCCGAGGTCGAAGCCGATGGACGGGCCTGTCCAGTAGACGTCGCGTTGGCCCTCGATCTTGTGGAACAGCGTACCCGATCCGTAGCGCAGGCCGATGCCAATGGCACCCGAGGCCTCGCGCCCGGCGATGTAGGCGATCGGCTCGCCCTGATCCTTGAGGATGTTCTCGATGATGCCGGCGAGCCCTTCGGCGCCCTTGCCGAAGACGCCCTCGGCCGCGCCGATCAGATCGTCCTTCTTGTAGGTGTTCGCGGCGGCGTTCTCCGGCACGCCGGCGGCCTCGGTCGCTGTGGTTGCGGTCTGAGCCGTGGTGCTCGCCGGGGGCGCGGGCGGCGGGCTGGTTGCCGGATCGTTATAGACCGGATTGGCTGGCGGGTAAGAAGGCGCAGGCTCGGATGGCAGCGGCGTCTGGTTCGCCGGTGCGCCGGGCGCGAGATCCGCGTCGATCTGCGTGTTGGGATCGACCGTGTTGATCTGGGCCGCGGCAGGCGCCGCTACCAGTGCCGCGCTGGCCACCAGCCCGATCGCCCAAGTGATGAGAGGCTGGATCGGTGCTCTCGTCCGGTTCATTCAAATGTCTCCCGCAATCGCAGATCGGCCAGCGGTCGTGCCGCAATATCGCTGGCACGATCAGACCCCCGCTCGAGCTTAGCTATCCGTTCGCCCGGATGAAACGACAATGAACGAACGGTGAGTCGAATCGATTTCGCGTCAAACCGAATCGATTTCCCGCTCGGCCGCTGGTCCATTGAGGCTGTTGATCGCCTCGAACACTTGGCGTTCCGCTTCTGCACGAGGCAGGCCGGGCGGAATGAGCGGCGCCAGTCGATAGGTGATGACGCCGGAGCGCTTCAGGAAACTGTTGCGGGGCGATAGCCGGCCCGTATCCAGCGCCACCGGCAGCACGGGCACGCCGAGCATGGAATACAGTCCGGCAAAGCCAGCCTTGAGCGGGGCACGCTCGCCATGCGGCACGCGCGTCCCTTCCGGGTAGAGCAGCACGGGGCGCCCTTCTGCGAACGCGGCGCGCGCTTCGGCACGGATGCCGCGCAGCGCGCTGGCACCGCCTGCCCGGTCGACGATCATCAGCCCATAAGCCCGCGCCACCGCGCCCCAGACCGGGATGTCCCCCAGCTCGCGCTTGGCGGCGATCACCGGGCGATGGAAGAGGATCACGGCGTCCAGCGTCTCGAACATCGATTCATGCTTGGAGACGATGAACACCGGTTCGTCAGGGAAGGCGCCCTCCACGACGATCTTCTGGCCCAGCACCCAGCGCGCCAGAAACCGGTGAATGCGCGACCACACCGCCGCGAGCGGCACGACCTTGCGCGCGCCGAACGGCATCACGCTCAGGCAGGCGAGCAGCAGGAAGACGGTCATGCCGTAGAACAGCACCGAAAACAGCGCCGAGCGCAGCGCCGTGACCAGCGTGCCGAGCGGGGACAGGGGCGGCATGGGCTGTCCGTTCCCGCTCAAATGCCGAGCAGACCGGCAATCCGCCGCAGGGCGAACTTGTGATATTCGCGGAACAGCACGGTCAGGCTGGGGTGAGACCGCACCGCGTCCGGCACGATGCGGACCGAAGGATCGATCTGGCGCGAGAGTTCATACTGCGCGCGACGCATGTGCCAGTCGGTGGTGATGATCCGCACGGAGGCGTAGCGGTTGCGGCGCAGCCATCGCGCGGTCTCGATGGCATTGGAGCGCGTGTCGATCGCCTCGCGGCCCAAGGTGATGCAGCAGCTCATCAGTGGCGGCGAAACCCTGTAGAGCGCGGCAAATTCGCCGCGCCGCACGTCCCGGTCGACGCCGGAGACCAGCAGATGACGGCTCTGGTCGCGGCGGAGGAGGGCCAGCCCGCGCTCGATGCGGCCTGCCGAACCGGTCAGCACGACGATGGCGTCGGTCTTCTCATCGTCGTGCGGCTGGGGCAGCAGCAGCGCGAACCAGGCAAAGCCGAACGCCCAGATCAGTAGGATGATCGAGAGAAACCGCCGGATCACAAGGAGCGCTCCAGTGCCCGCCGCAAGGTGAGGCGCGCCGACAGCGACGCGACGCCCACACCCGCCACCGGCAGCAGCGGGAAGATGATCCACGCGATGCCGGGCAGCGAGGCGCTGCTCATGAGATCGGACGCCACCGCCGCCATCGAGCGACCGACAAGGATGATGACGAGCGTCGCCGCCGCATAGCCCACCACGCCCCCGAACAGCGCATCAAGCATCATCCGCCGCTGGAATAGGCGCACCACCTGCGCATCGGTGGCGCCCAGCATGTGCATGATGTCGATGGTGCCGCGATGGGTGGCGTGCGCGCCTCGCGCGGCCAGCACGACCACGGCGCCGGTCGCAAAGGCCATCAGCGCGACGACGGCGAAGGCGACGAGGCCGATGGACCAGACAAGCTGGGCGAGGGGCGAGAGATAATCGCCATGCGGCTCGACGCGGGCATGGGCGTTGATCTCTTTCACTGCCTTGTCGAGCACAGCGAGGCGCTCGGTCCGCGCGCTCTCCGGGGTCAGCAGCTCGGCATCGATCAGCGCCGGCAGAGGCACGTCAGCCAGCTTGAGGTCGTTGCCGAGCCAGGGCGCGAGTTGCGCCGCCAGTTCACTCTCCGGCACGACATGCACGGTGCCGACATCCTCGGCCCGATCGAGCAGGCCCACGATGCGGCGCACCGCCTCGCCGCGCGCCTGCGGATCGGCCTCGGCCACCTGCACGGTCACGCGGCCGGAGACCTCATCCACCAGCGCCCGCGCGCCCTGATTGAGGGCGAGGCCGGCGGCGGTTGCCAGCACGGTCAGGAACATCATGATCGCGATCACCCACGGCATCGGCCCGGTCAGCCGGCCCTGCGGCAGCAGCGGGCCAGGGCGATAAGGGCGGCTCATGCCTTCGAGCGGATTGCGCGCCATGGCTCAGACTTGTCCCGGCTGGTGGGGCGCGGGGCGATGGGGTGAGGAGAGCGCGCTGACGCCGTCCTGCCCCTCGATCGGTGCCATGCGTCCGCCCTCCAGCCGCATGGTCCGCGCGCCGGAGACCTTGCCCAGCAGGGCAGTGTCGTGCGTGGCGACGACGATAGTGGTACCGAGCTTGTTCAGCGCCTCGAACAGGGTGATGAGCCGGGTCGCCATGTCCCGGTCCACATTGCCGGTCGGCTCGTCGGCCACCAGCAGTTCAGGCCGGCCGATCACGGCACGCGCGATGGCGACGCGCTGCTGCTCCCCGCCCGAGAGCGTGGCAGGCAAGGCATGGGCGCGGTCGGACAGGCCGACCCAGTGCAGCATTTCCTCCACCGGCGGACGGATCTGGTCTTCGTTCACGCCGGCGATGCGCAGCGGCAGCGCGACATTATCGAAGGCCGAGAGGTGCGAGACCAGCCGGAAATCCTGAAACACCACGCCGATGCGGCGGCGGAAACTCGGCAGACGGGCGCGGGGCAGGGTGACGATATCGGCATCGAAAAGCCGGATCGCGCCACGGCTGGGGCGCTGGGCGAGATAGAGCAGCTTGAGCAGCGAGGTCTTGCCCGCGCCGGACGCGCCGGTGAGGAAATAGAAGGCCCCTTCGTCGAGCGAAAAGCTGAGGTCGGACAGCGTCTCCGGGCCGGGCCCGTACCGCAGCCCGACATTCTCGAACTGGACTATTCTAGCCATCGCCGCGATTGCATGTCCCCATTAATGGCGCGCGGCCACGCCCGCCGATGATCTGCCGCGCCGTGCATGGCACAGGCCCCCATTGCGGGCAAGGTGGCGGATGGTGCGCCGGCCTCGCGCGCGTCCCGCGGGCCCTGTCGTCCGTCGCTGTGGGGATATCCCCCGGCCACGTTCAAACGCCCGCTTGCCCTCTGCGGGAAACCGGTGTTTATGGAGCGCGATGATCCTCGTCTGCCCTCAATGCGCCACACGCTATGTTGTGCCCGATAGCGCGATTGGTGCTGCGGGCCGTCAGGTCCGGTGCGCGTCTTGCCGCCACAGCTGGTTTCAGGAGGGCGCGCCAGTGGAGCGCCCCGAGCCGGCGATGGCCGATGCTACGGCGGACGCCGGCCTTGCGCCGCATGAGGCCCCTGCATCCGCACCCGTCGAGAGTGCCGAAGCGCAGGTTCCTGTGGCGCCGGTCGCGGTCGGCACTGAGGAAACCGCCGCCGCAGCGCCCCCGGCTGAACCGCGTCACGACCCGATCGATCCGCCGCCTGCTGCCGCGCCGGCGCAGGAGTTCGTCCATTATCCCGACGAGCCAGGCGAGGCGCCCACCCGTCCGCGTCGCAATCCCGCCAGGCTCTGGACGGCGGCGGCGCTCGCTTTCTTCGTCGCCGTGAGCCTTGCCGGTGGCGCGCTCGCCTATTTCGGCCCGCCCAATTGGGCCGTCGCGCTCGGCTTTGGCGGAGCGCCTGCGACCTCCGGCCTCAATTTCTACCTGCCCAAGCCGCCCGAGCGCCGCAACCTGCCAACCGGCGAGGAATATTTCGCGTTCAGCGCCCGCATCCTCAACGATAGCGACCAGGAACAGACCGTTCCGCCGGTGGTGGTCGAACTGCGGGACGATCAGGGCCGGCTGGTGTTCAGCTGGATGACCAAGGCGGACAAGTCCACGCTCAAGCCCAATGAGGAAGCGCGCGTGTCCGAGAGCCGGCTGGACATCCCCAAGAACGCGCGCAACCTTGAGCTCAGGTTCGCCGATAACGCAGGCTGACCTGCCAGAAGCGCGCTGCCTGCAGCACCATCGCCGCCGCCATGCCGAGCGCGGCGGCGAACGCCAGCCCGGCCGATCCCCAGCCCTGCGCATGGCCGTACCAGCCCATGACGCCCATCACGCCGAAGAAGGCGATGATGCCATTGACGCTGGCCACCACCTGATCCCCCAGTGAGCGCAGCGCGGCGACGAAGATCGCCTGGATGCCGTCGCACAGGATGAAGGGGGCCAGAATGAGCAGCATGATCAGCGCTTCCCGGGCCACGGCCGGTTGCGCGGTCAGCCCGGCGACAATCGGTCGGCCGAAGAGCAGATAGGCGAGCACCACCGCGCCCATGAACAAAATGGAAAGGCCGCATGCGATCATGGTCCGGCTGCGCGCCTCCCATGGCTCGCCCGCGCCCACCGCGTTGCCGACCCGCACGCCCGCAGCAGAACCGAGCCCGAGCGCCAGCGCAAAGCCGAGATTATGCAGCGAGAGCATCACCTGAAAACCGCCGGCCACGATCTCGCCCATCTGCGTGGAGAGGATCATGAGATAGGAGAAGCCGAGCACTTCCATGGCGGCGCCAATGCCGGGCATGGCGCCGAAGCGGACGATGGCGCCGATGCCGCTCAGCGCGCTGCGCCAGGCCGCGACATCGAGCCGGCGCAATCCGCGCTCGCGCGCGCTTGGCAGCGTCCACGCCATATAGGCCATGGCTAGGCCGCCGCCCAGCGAGGTCAGTGATGTCGCCAGCGCGGCGCCGAACGCGCCCATCGCCGGAAAACCGAGATGCCCGAGCGCCATGGCCCAGGTCAGCACGGCATTGACCGGCAGGGTGGCGAGGTTGACGATCAGCACCCGGCGCGGCGCGCTCACCCCTTCCAGAAAATAAGCGCAGCCGATCGAGAGCATCTGCCCGGGCAGGCCCAGCATCATCGCGGCGAGCACATGCGCGCCGGGATCGACCAGCGCATCGGCGACGCCGGTCAGCGCCAGCAGGGGCCGGGCGAACAGCGCGATGACGATCGCGCTGGGCACGCCGAGCAGCAGGCCGGTCAGCACCGCTTCCCGCCATAGCGCCCCGGTGCGGAGCAGGTCTCCGCCGCCATCGGCGCGGCTGGCGAAGACGATCACGCCGGACATGCCGGCCAGCAGCAGCATCAGGATGACGAACATCACCACCCGGCCGGCTGCCAATGCCCCGAGTTCGCTCGTGCCCGCATAGCCCACCACCGTCACATCGACGAGGTGCATGATCGTCCAGTTGAGATTGGTGAGGACGATCGGCCAGGCCAGCCACGCGATGCGGCGGGCCTCGCTCAGCAGGCCGGTGTGGCGGGGTGGCAGGATGGTGTCAGTGTCGGACATGAGGCTGCTTGGTCAGGAGAGGAGGGGAGAGAGTAAACGAGACCGGAAGAGGTTATGCATTCCGCGCACGCGTCGGACATACTGATTCGCGCGGCGCAGGCTGCGGAGTATCGAAGTGACGAAACGCATAGTCAGCACAGCCGCGTGGCATCGGATCGGTCCTTCCGGCGCAGCCATGGTCGGGCTTTTAGCGCCCGCGACACAAGGACTGCAAAAATCGTGATAAAAGCGCGTGCATTGGGCACGTCAGCGCCCTGCTGGATCGCCTGCAGGGCCGCGCAAGTCAAGCCAACAGCCCGATCCCGCGGCGCGTTTCACGCTATATCACGATGAAGTGCGAAGGATGGTTGCATGCCCCGAATCCCTTTGCTAAAGGCCGCCGCCTACCCGGGGGCCATCGGCTCCCACCTCCCTGATGTGCGGTCGTGGCGGAACTGGTAGACGCGCAACGTTGAGGTCGTTGTGGGCGAAAGCCCGTGGAAGTTCGAGTCTTCTCGACCGCACCATACAGTCCATGAAAAACCAGTAGAATCGGGCAGGCTAGCAGCCTGGCCCCATTTGTCGCGCAGTTCTGCGACTCTGAGTGCGATGATCACGCAAAGGTGCGGTCAGAGACGCGCAAACTCTGCATTTTCCGGGTGCAACAAATCAGGGCCGTCTCTGGCCCTGACTTTCTGACTGCAGTGGGGTGTGGGTTCAGGTGAACCCGAGCGCGCGGCGCTGATCAGCCCAGTCGAGTGGAAGATCGGTGCTGGTGAGCGAACGCACGGTGAAGTTGGCCGGCTGCCGACCTTCGAGAACAGCCGTGACGATATTAGGTGCTAGGCAGGAGAGGGCGACCAGCTTTCCGAGCCGCGTGCGACAGCGTCCCTGCTCGGACGCGATGGCAGCGATGGATCGATCCGGACTACCGAGGATGAGCTGGCGTGCCCAATGTGCTTCAGCCAGCAGCGTGACCAGCTTCTCGTCTCGATTGGCTTTGGTGGGGCGGAGCATTTCCGGGCCTGGAATAATGAGACGCAGCTGATGTCCTCGCCGCACCTTCAGCACCGGGAGGATCAGCTCTAATGCTTCTCGTTCGCTCGACTGATCGAGGCCGAGCAGCGCCGCGAAGCGGTTTTGATGGATCAACAGCTCGATGCGGTCTTCGCGCATCATGATCCGATCGATCGCGGCGAGGATCGGTAGCTTGTCGGCGTTGGATCCACTGGTGATCGCGCTCGCTTTAAGCGCTGCGGTCTTTAGCGCGCGATCAAGCACGTCCGCTGAGACCTCGCCAGCCAACGCCATGACCGCGTGACGGTCCATGAGATGCGTCGATAGCTGACCCAGGATCAACTTCTCAAGATCGTGGGCGCCGACCCGCCAGGCCGGTGTCCCGTCGATCAGGTCCGGCCGGGTAACATAATAGCGATAACGCTTGCCCGGCTTGGTCGCGTGGCTGCTGGTCATAGCGCGACCTTCACCATCGAATAGGAGGCCAATGAGCAGGCTCGGCTGGATCGCCCTGATTCGTCGCGAGCTGCCCGAAGCGTTGGCCTTCAGCTTCTCCTGAACGGCTTCCCAGAGCGAGGTCGGGACAATCGCCTCATGCTCACCATCGAACCATGCTCCCTTGTGCGAGAGCTCTCCTATATAAATGCGGTTGGAGAGCATGTGGAACAAGGTGCCACGGCGGAAGATGCAGCCGCCGCGATGAGGACCGCTAGTGCGGCGCTGGACCTTGGTGCGATATCCTTGCGCATTCAACTCTTCTGCAAGTTGGACAACCGAGCTCAGCTCGAGATAGCGTTGCATGATATGCCGGACTAACTCTGCCTCCCCCAGGTGAGGAACGAGCTTGCGATCATCGACCGCATATCCCATCGGTACTGGGCCACCCATCCAAAGCCCTTTGCGCTTCGACGCTGCGATCTTGTCACGAATGCGTTCGCCGGTGACCTCGCGCTCAAACTGCGCGAACGAGAGCAGCATGTTGAGCGTAAGCCGCCCCATGCTGGTCGTGGTGTTGAACGACTGGGTGATCGAGACAAAGCTGGCCTTTGCGGTATCGAGCACATCCACGATCTTGGCAAAGTCGGCAAGGCTGCGGGTCAAACGATCGATCTTGTACACCAGGATGATGTCGACCTTACCAGCCGCGATGTCGGCCAGCAGCCGCTTGAGGCCGGGGCGCTGCATATTGCCACCCGAGAACCCGCCATCGTCATACCGGTCCGGAACCAGCGTCCAGCCTTCGTGACGCTGACTCAGCGCATAGGCAGCGCATGCTTCATATTGCGCGTCGAGGCTGTTGAACTCCTGATCGAGCCCGTCCTCGGTCGACTTGCGGGTATAGACCGCGCAGCGCAGGCGCTTCTCAGCCACCCCGCTTCAATCCGAAGAAGCGTGGGCCGGACCAGTGTGCACCGGTCACCAATTTGGCGATCTCGCTGAGCGAGCGATAGGGGCGCTCCTGCCAGACGAATGCCTTCTCTTGGACCTCGACCACGATGGTCTGGCCGTTCCACTCACGGATCAAGCGTGTACCCGGCGCCAGCACAGGGGCAGGGGGCTTTGAACGGGTAGCAGCACCGGAAGAGGCCGCTGCTCTCGTCAGCTCCCGTGCAACCAACACTGGCAAACCACCCAGGCGTCGTTCCTGGGCGACCTGTGCCACCAGCCGCCTGAGCAGAGCGACTGGCACGTTAGGCGGGTCCATCTTGGACAGCTGTTGCCATCGTTCGCGCAGTTGAGCGGCGTCGAGCGAGGGCAGGGCAGCAAGCTCCTTGTCGAGCTTGCTCATTGCTCCTCGGGCTCCGAGCGACCGATGATTGTGTAACGAGTGATACCATCGACCGACGTGCGAGCGATTTCATATCGTTTCTTACGCAGGCCGGTCAGCGCAGCCCGGGTGGTGTTGGGCTGCCAGCTCGTCAGCTGGATCATCTCTTCGAGGCTGGCGCCTTGAGTGCGCTGCAGAATCGAAATGACCTGCGCTATCTTAGAGGCGAGCGGAATAAGCTTATCAGTATTAGCCTCGGTCATGGGTGGTCTCCTGGTTGTGAGCAGCGACGTGCTGCTCCCACCACCCAAGGCCCCGGGAATCACATCCTCCAGGGCTAGGCCGCAGGCTTTTCCGGCTCTGCGAATAGCAATGCTCGGTTCGTGGGCGAAGTCGACTGGAAAGTGCACGCCTGGCAAAGCTGGATATCGAGGGGGTTAAGGTCAGACAGTTTCGACACGCGTCTTCTACGTAGGAAAACCGGGAAGCGGCCGTTCATTTATAGCTCCGCGAACACGGCTGGCGATTTCCGTATTGGGGACGGTCTGGAAAGGCAGATGCAGGGCGCCAGTGGCCGCAAGCTGCCCTTCCTTCACGCGCGCTGCTGAACGTCGGCTAATGGGGACGGTCCGAACTGTCCGCTTTTAAACCTGTCCAGGCTGCAAGTCGACGTTCGTTCAGCCCGCCAATCCAATGTCCGTTTAATCGGACTTTGCTGCCGTTCGCGTGCGGCGTGTCGAACGGCGCCTCTTGTTAAGAAGCCAACGTTCAACGTTCGCCCGACCGGCATCTGGGAACGTCAGAAGCTGGCCGGTTGCGGACTGACAGCTTTGCGACACGCAACGCGGAGAGCAGTCGTTGGCGCGGTGTTAACACTGCCCCGATGTTCGCCGATAGGGCCGCAACCGAGAGCCGCCACTGTCCATGGTGGTGGCAATTCCGAGGATGCGCCTCACCTCATCACGAATCAGAGCGAACTCGTACTTTTCACCGAGAATGACGCAGATTCCGTTGTCGGGATCGACCAGCTTGAAAATATTGCCCAACGCGTCATCGGCCAGCTCATGGTGAACGACGATTGGCGAAGGGAAAAAATGCCCGACGCGACGTTGAAGCAAAAACTCGTCCAGATACTCGTCGTAATGCTCTAGCGCATTGCGGAGCTTGCGCTGACCAAGCGGGCTGGATTCATCGACGGCGAAAGCGCTTCGCAGATTTTCACCACGGGCGAGGCAGAGCGTTGAATGTCCTGAGCTGGGCGGCTGTAGACCGGCGTCAATTTCTTCCGGACTAGCGACGCCCCACCAACATACGCCGTTCCTGATAGAGCTCGCGGGCGACCGCTCCCAACGAAAGCAGCCGTCGCTGAGGCAAACTGGACGTTCGTCTGCCGGAAAGTTGAATCAACCGTCACGCCCATTGTTGCAACATAGATTTCGAGGTGGGTTTTCGGATGCCCATTCGGCAAGCCCAGCGTTCCGGGCTCCCGCGCAAGGTCTGTCTCGAGGGGCAGCGCTTGCGCGAGAGGTATACGGTGGTTTCTAAACAGCCTTCCGGCAACGTGACCGTAGTTCTTACCGCCTCAGTCAACATCACGGCTTGACGCCACTGATACAGTATGACAGGTTTCCTTGTCATTACGAAAAGGATGCTTGTCATGGCTGGAAACGCGCCGATGACCACTAACCGCATAAAAGTGTGGCTTGCTCTTGCCGCCCTCCCACTGGCCATCGCACCGATCGTTCTGTTGGCCACCGGGCTTTGGCTCAGAACGCACGACGCCAAAACTCTTGGTTTGATAGCCGTAGCTGGCCCCGGATACGCCTTGGCCTATGCCACATTCATAACGCATCATTGGCAGCGCAAGGCTGATGAGGTGGAGCGGGCGAGTATCGGTTTCTCCGTGAAGTGGGGCATGTGGGTTGGTACGGTCGCGTTCATACTGCTTTTGATGGTGCCCATCTTCCAGAACATGGCGGCTTCCTTCGTCTGGAACTTCATGAGCGTTCCGCGCCCGGCTGTTGGCGAAAAGATTGTCGTGCTCGCAATGACTTTGGGATTGTGTGGGGTCGTGTTGCTACAATCCATCGGAACATTGATTATGAGCGCGGTCTGGTGGTCGAGGAAGCGGTAATCCAGGGTCGTTTGATGAGGAATCGGATTCGCGTTCTCCGGGCAGAAAAGGGCTGGAGCCAGGCCGAGCTTGCAGAAAAGGTCGGCGTTTCCCGCAACTCGATAAATGCGATTGAAAACGGAAAATTCGATCCGTCGTTGCCGCTCGCCTTTCGTATCGGAGACGCCTTCGCGCTAAAAGTCGAAGATGTATTCCTGCGAGATGACTAGCCCCCAAAGGCCAGTCCGTCAGGTTCTGCTGTCCACCAAACGTCCAATTTCAAGATCGTTGAGCCAAGTAGCAGGGTGAGTGCCGGCGTGCTCTCGAAATCCTTTCAACAACAGCCCCCACCATTTAACTGTCAGAGATCCCGGCGATGCCACGCGGATCAGCCGGTGCACTCCACATGGAAGTGGCATCCTGGCCAGTTAAATATTGAGTTTTGACGAGAGCTGTCGCTCCTTGCAGTCTTCTGGAACGGCCGCAAAGTCCCAGTGCTGGTCGGGTCGTTGTACCCCAGCAGCCGGATGAACGAGCGGCGGCTTTCAACGAGAAGCTTCGGGCCGTCTAATGTCCCATTTTAGGGCGATTTGCGAAGCTCGGAAGCAGGTGCCAGGGGAACGAGCGTCATTAACACTTATTTTACCACGCCTGCGTCCACTTGAGCTCCCCGCCCGTATCTCGCGCGCGGGCACATTTCTGTCGCCTGCATGAAGAGAAATGTGGGAGACGATTAATGTTCAAAAAGGCAAGCGGGCTCATCGCGATTGCGGCGCTTTCATTTAGCCTGCCGGCTCACGCCGCGCAGTATATGTTCAACTTCACGACAAGCACTCCCCTATTCGGTGGTTCGGTGACCGGCAGCGGAGTTTTCACAACGTCTGACACCCCGATGATCGTCGGGGGGCAGACGGCCTACGCCGTCACCAGCATCACCGGCCAGGTGAACGGCTTCGACATCATCGCTCCGACCGGCAGCTACGGCAATTACTTCACAACCGGCCCAAGTTTTCTTGATGGCACCGGCGTCACATTCAGGACCACCGGCAGCAACAACCAGAATACGGTCACTTTCTTCAACCAGAGCAGCAACGGCATCTACCGGGTGAACACCTTCTCGCCTGGTAGCTCGTCTTTCGTGACCGCCAGTTCCAGCGCAGTGGCACCAGTCCCCGAACCGGTCAGCTGGGCACTGTTCATTGTCGGCTTTGCACTTGTAGGTACAGCATTACGCACGCGCCGGCCATATCTCGTGGCACTCACGGCCTGAACATGCCGCGGTTGGTCGGACGCTGCCTCACCGGTGCGTCCGGCCGGCTGCAATATGAATTCCCTATGCATAACCTGACAGGCCGCTATGCTCCCGCGCTCTGGGAAAACCGCCGAACGATATGACCGAGGCCGCCGATCGTAACCGCGAGAAGCTGGTGGCAGCACTGGCTCAAGTGGCGCGTGCCGATCCAGCTGCGCTGCGGCAGGTTTATGAAATGACCAGTGCGAAACTATTCGGCGTCTGCCTCCGTATCTGCCAGGATCGAGACATTGCTGCGGATATCGTGCAGGAAACCTACCTCAAGATATGGCAGCGCGCCGGACGTTTCGATCCGGCCAAGGCAAGCCCGATCACATGGCTGTGCGCCATTGCGCGCAATGGGGCGATAGACTGGTGTCGTGCGAATCGTCGGATGATCATCGTCATCGATGACGCCGGCACGATTGCCGATACGCGCGCCAGCGCCCCGCAACAGATCGAAGAGGCGCAGAGCCAGGCCCGCATCGTCCATTGTCTGGAGGAACTCGGCGGTAATCCAGCCGAAGCGATCCGCGCGGCCTTCTTCGGCGGTCTCACCTATGTGCAGCTCTCTCATCGCATGAATGTCCCACTCGGCACGATGAAGAGCTGGATCCGCCGCGGGCTCGCGCAGCTCAAGGAGTGCATCGGCGATGGCTGACGCAGCGCTCACTCCGGAAGAGCGCGACATGCTCGCCGCAGAACTGGCGCTCGGCATCCTCGACGGGGACGAACGCGCCATCGCGCTTCGACTGCAGGTGTCCGATCCGGCGTTCCGGTCCGATGTGCTCGCTTGGCAGGCGCGCTTCGAGCCGCTGCTCGACGACTATGAAGACACCGAAGCGCCAAATCTCTGGCACGCGATCGAGAAGCGGCTGCAGACCGGCGGAGCGGCAAGATCAAGCCAGCCCGAAGCAATCCGGCGCAAATTGGCGGCTTGGCGCTTCGGTACATTCTCAATGGGCGCCATCGCCGCTTGCCTAGCAATATTCCCGCTGGTCCGTCCTGCGCCACCCCCCGTACGGACCCAAACTCAGGTCGCCCGTGTTGGCCAGCCCGCCATCGCACAGCTGGGCACGGGTGAGGACGCGCACCAATTCGCCGTCAATTACGACACGAGCAGCGGCGAGCTCAGCATTCGAACGCTCAAGATGCCGTCAAGCCCGCTCTCGCCCGAGCTTTGGATTATCCCGACCGACAATGTACCACGCTCGCTCGGCCTCGTCTCAGCGACGGGTTCAAAGCGCATCATCGTCGCACCGCAGTTGCGTCCCTTGTTGAAAGACGGCGCCACACTCGCCATCACGCTCGAAAAGAGTGAGGGCGTCCCGCACAAGGCGCCAAGCTCTGCCCCTGTGGCCACCGGCTCGATCAACATAATCTGAGCCCGACTGCATCCGTGGCCGCCATCCTCTCGTAAATGTCCCGTCTCCACCATCGGGGACGGGAGTTTGAGAGAGGACATGTCTTCATGCGTAAATCCAGCACAGCCCTGCGGATCGCTAGCATCCTTGCCTTGACGTCGATAGGTACGCTTGCCGTCGCAGCAACCAATCCAATAGTCGGCGGGGCGGCAATGTATCCGACCAAGACCATCGTCGACAACGCGGTCAACTCGAAGGATCACACGACCCTCGTCGCCGCCGTCAAGGCCGCGGGCCTCGTTGACACACTCAACGGCAAAGGCCCGTTCACGGTGTTCGCACCCACGAATGCCGCCTTCGCCAAGCTCCCTGCCGGCACCGTCGACAATCTACTAAAGCCCGAGAACAAGGCGACACTGACCAAGGTGCTGACCTATCATGTTGTGCCAGGCAGGCATAACGCCAAGGAAATCGCGTCCATGGCGAAGAGGCACGGCGGAAAAGCGGTGTTTAAAACCGTCGAGGGGGAGAACATCACCCTCTCTCAGGACCCTAAGGGTGCCTGGTGGGTGACAGATACGAAAGGCGGCAAGGCCCGCATCACCATTGCAGACGTCAACCAGTCCAATGGCGTCATCCATGTCGTCGACAAAGTTCTGATGCCGTGAGGCCTATCAGCGCCGATTGGCCTTCTGGTGGCCCTTCTGTGGGCAGTCACCTTCCGCGAAGACCTACGCCAGCTGTTGCGTGATCATCGTGCGCATCTGATGCCCGAGCCGGATTTAGGGCGCGCTAAAAGCGATTGCTGGAGTGGTCGAAATGCCACCTCAACCACGCAGAATGCGGCGGGACTGGTGCCACATCTGTCCCGCAAACATCTGATGGCGGCGGACATACCCTGGCCTCGGTGCGGGCTCGGTAATTAACCGAGCCCGCATCAAAATTGTCCAGGCTCCAGCACATGAACGAATGTCGGCTTTCAGACAGACTAGAAGGGGAGCCGAATGACCTCTTTGGCGGCGCATGTCGCCGTCCTTCTTTGAACCTAGGCAGCACAACAAGCGTCAGATAACGTCGTTTTTGAGCGTGCGCGATGCTCTCCAGTAATGAAAGCCAGCCCAAATGGCGAAGGACGCACAGATGATCATCCCATAGCGGATGCCGACGGTTCCGGCCGCCGCGCAATCGATAGCGGCCTGCCCTACTGCGCCGTGGCATTCTGCCGCATAATTGCCAGCATAAGCCCGGGCGGCAAAGGTGTCGCTGAGAAATCCCACGAATAGGGGGCCAATCCCCATTCCGACCAGATTCTGGAAGAATATGATGATCGCCGACGCGGTCCCGCGCATACGCGGCTCCACCATGTTCTGGATCGCGCCGAAGGTGGGCGCGTAATAGGTGAAGGCGAGCGTCGCGCCGATCACCACCAGGGGCATGGCAGTCTGCCAGTTCGGCATCGACAGCCCGATCATGTAGAGCGGCGCTGCGCACAGAAGGCAGAGCGCGGGCAACCAGGCGTACCAGCGCTCGTCCCGCTTGCCTGCCCAGTCGGCTCCCATGCCACCCAGCAACGTGCCGGTGCCATTTGAAATGGCGGTGACGATGCCGAACAGCAGGCCGGCCTGCGTCATGCTCATCTCATAGGCTCGGCCGAAATACATCGGCAGGAACAACAGAATTCCGAAGTTCACAAAGCTGTTGAGACCGCAGGCCATACCGAGATGCAGGAATGTGCGCTTTGCCCCCAAAATACCCAGCATCGCCACAAAGCTGGGCATTTCCCGAGTCATGCTGGCAGGATCGTCAAAACGGCCACGGATGGGCTCTTTGACGGTGAGGATGAGGAGTGCGAGGAGCAGGCCGGGAGCACCGACGATCAGGAAGGTGTGCCGCCACCCCACGGTCTCGCCAAGCCAGCCCCCGCCGAAACCGCCGATGAGCGAACCGAACGAAGCCCCGAGCGCCACCACGGCAAGCGCAGTCGCCCGCTTGTTGCGGGGGAATTTGTCCGACACCATGGACACCGTGCAGGGACTGGCGGCCGCCTCACCGATGCCGACGCCCAGCCGTAGCAGCAGGAGTTGCCAGTAACTGGCCGCGTAAGCACTCAGCATCGTCATGAGCGACCAGATGGTCGTCGCGATGGCAAGCAGCGGTATCCGCCTGCCCTTGTCCGCCAGGCGAGCCACCGGGATACCTGCAGTCGTGTAAAGCAAAGCAAAGGCCAGACCTGTCAACAGGCCGAACTGCGCATCGCTGATGCCGAGGTCGGCTTTAATGGCCGGGCCGAGCGCGGCGACGATCACCCGGTCGATGAAACAAGACAGCGCAACCAGCAGAAGGATGAACATCATCCAGTATGGATAGGGCGAATGGTCTGTCGCCTGCGTTTCTTCATCGTCCATCTTGCCTCTCCCCTCCCAGTCCGTCTCTTTTCTCTGTCAGTCCTTCGTGCCCGGCATCCCCGGTCCACGCTCCACCAATGCAGTGCCGGCCCCAAGTGCGGTATCCGTCCACATCCGCACATCCAGGTCCGCGATCCTCCACCCATCGTCGGCAAACCGAAACAGGGCATGCCATGTGCCCATCCTCCAGGAGGCACCGCGAGGCCAGTATTGCCGGTGGAACTCATGCCGGAAGATCATGCAATACGCCGCCACGCGGATGTCATCCCCTTCCCTGCTGAGTTGGGGGGCATTGAACTGATGTTGATGACCATAGGTTTGGGTGGCGCGCTGACTGATGCTGCCACCGATGAAGGCCTCAATCCCCTCTCGGCCCGTAAACACGCCCGGGCTACCATCCCGCAGCGGATGGCGAAGCACGCCATCGCGCGTAAAACAATCCAGATAGGCAGGCAGATCGCCCGAGTCGATCGCCCATGAATAGCGCGCCATGCGGTCTGAAATCATGAGCCGGTCGCGAATGGAAATACCATCAAACTGGCCGCTCATGCCGCAGTGACCCCATGGTAGGACCACTGAGATATTTTCATTTTTGTCGGCATTCGCCCTCCAGCGTCGCTATGTGATCACCATTGTATTTTGACGATTTTCGTCTCCAGAGCTCTTTCAAGCAGAATCAACGCAATATGTAAAGTTTGCATTATATATTGCATTTGTCGGCATCCGAGATGTATCAGCGCGCATCAGGCCGGAGTGAATCCGGCGCCTCCTCGCCGGAGGAGGCCATCATCAACAGGGAGAGGAGACGACATGATCTTTCGTGAAATGCTGAAGAGAAGCGCGCTGAGCGGGGCATCGCTGCTCGCTTTAGGTGCGCTTGCGACCGCAGCCCATGCGCAGGACGAAGACGCGCAGGACATCGTCGTGACCGCGCAGTTCCGATCAACCAATCTGCAGGACACGCCGATCGCGATCACCGCGATGACGGGCGAACAGCTCAGCGAGCGCAGCTTCGGCAACATCGCCGATGTCGGAAAAGCCGCACCCAGCGTCACTTTGCGCCTTGGGAGTTCGGGCTACGGCAAGTCCACGCAGGCTTATATTCGCGGCATTGGCCAGTCCGATTTCAACTTTGCGCTGGAGCCTGCCGTGGGCTTCTATGTCGATGACGTGTATCATGCGTCGCTGTTCGGAACCTCCTTCGACCTGCTGGACCTAGAGCGGGTCGAGATCCTGCGCGGCCCGCAAGGGACTCTGTTCGGCAAGAACTCCATCGGCGGCGCTGTTCGCCTGATTTCCCAGAAGCCGCAGGACTCGTTCGGCGCCTCCGTCGAAGGCACCTATGGCAGCTATGATCGCATCGATCTGCGGGGCATGTTGAACGTGCCGCTTGTCGCGGACAAGCTGGCCTTGCGCGTCTCCTTCGCGTCAAAGGAACGGAACGGCTATGTGGACCGGGTGGATTTTGCCTGCGCCTATCCGGCCCTGGCCGGCAATCTCAAGCCGACAGTTTCTACTCACGGCAATAGTTGCAAGCTCGGGACTTTGGGCGGCGAAAGCGTGCGCGCAGGACGCGCCGCATTGCGCTGGACGCCTTCGCCCGACATCGAGGTCAATGTCGCTGCAGAAATCATCCGCGATAATTCGGAGGGTGCGGCTGACTCGCTCATTTATGTCAACACGGCAGCGGCGGCGCTGGTCAATCATAACAATAATCGCCTGATCCCGACGTTCGGCATCCCCTTTGATCAGCGGTTCATTGTCGACCCCTATGTCACCTTCGCGAGCTACGACAGCAAGTTCCTCGGGCGCGCCGTGCCGGCCGTGAACACCGTTCACTCGGAAAGTTACTCGGGCGATATCAGCTGGACACTTGCCGAGGGCGTGCAATTCAAATCGACGACGGCCTACCAGACGTTCAGCGGCCGCTTCACCCAGAACGCCAACAATGCGCCACTGCCGGTCGCTCTGACCGACAATCTGGCGGGGTTTGATCAGTTTACCCAGGAATTCCGCCTGGTGGGCACCTCGTTCAATGACATGCTGGATTGGGCGACGGGCGTCTTCTATTTCGAGGGCGACAGTTCCTTGGGCGGTGGCGCCTATCTTGCGGCCTCCAACATCGCCTTTGACCAGAATGACAGCACCCACGCCACCAACCGCTCGGCTTTCGCGCATGGCACCCTACATCTCACTGAGCAGTTCTCCGTGACAGCGGGCCTGCGGTACACCAAGGAATCAAAGACCTATCGCTTTGACCGGGTCAATGTGCCGTCGGGCACGTCCTTCTTTGCAGGCGGCCCCTTCACATCTCCCAAGTCGGAGATGGAACGCGTCGACTACAAGCTCGGGATGGATTACCAGCTGACCGGCAATGTCATGGTCTACGGGCAGTTTTCGACCGGTTTCAAGGGAGGCGGCATCAATCCTCGCCCGTTCACACCCGCCACGGCAGTGCCGTTTGGGCCTGAAACGCTGAATGCTTACGAGATCGGCCTCAAGAGTGACCTGTTCGATCGACTGGTTCGGCTCAACCTGGCCGCCTATCACAGCGACTATTCCAACCTGCAGTTGAGCGCGAATGGGTATGATATCAATGGCGTCCCCAGCATCGTCGTTGCCAATGCTGGCAGCGCGCGCATTAACGGCTTGGAAGCTGAGCTGGAGATCCGGCCGGCGCGGGGGCTGCAAATCGATATGTCCGGCAGCTACACGGACTTCAAGATCAAGAATCTCGGTGCCGCGGCAGGCGTTTCAGGCGGCCCGTCCCTTGCCAGCAAAGCGCCCGGTTCGCCGGAATGGAAGTACAATGCGGGCATCCAGTACCGCGCCGATCTGGGCAATGGCGGCACGCTGACGCCGCGTTTCGACGTCTACTACCAGTCCAAGGTTTTCAACGAGTGGACCAACAATCCCCGTGCGGTGCAGGAAGGCTATGCAGTGGCCAACGCCCGCCTTGGCTATAATGCCCCGGATGACGAATGGTACGCGGCCGTCTCGGTCACGAACCTGTTCGATCAGTTCTATTATGTGAACAAGTTCATCCAATCGGGAAGCTACATCTTTACCGGCCAACCCAGTCGCCCGCGTGAATGGGCAGTGACGGTGGGCCGCCGCTTCTGAACGCTTCCTTCGCTCAAGGGGATGTCGCCCAAGCGGCATCCCCTCCTTTTCGAAGCCGCTTCGAACGATCGGCCCAGCCAAGGGAAGGAGAACCGTAAGGCACATGCCGTCTGAAGCTTTCTGCAGAACGCCTAGCGCGGACATCGACTGAATGAAATTATTTCATATTAGTCCTGATATGATCGTCATCATGATGTAATTCTTGCATTGAATTTCAGCCCGGGCTATTCTCTCATCAAGGAGAGAATGATGTCCATCAAAGCCCCCCCAAATCTTGGCAATGCCGCTTTTTCCAAGGCCTTGCGCGCGTTCGAGGCAGTCGTGGGATCGCAGTGGGTCCTTTCCAGCGATGAGGACCGCGCAACCTATATAGACCCCTATGCGCTCGGCGATGGGCTGAACCATGAAGCTTCCGCCGCCGTTGCGCCAGCCAGCGCGGAAGAAGTGCGCGCCCTTGTCCGGCTCGCCAATGAACATCGCGTCCCGCTGTGGCCCACCGCCCGTGGGAAAAATCTGGGCTATGGCTGGGCAGCGCCGGCCATGCCGGGATCGGTCGTTCTGGACCTCGGCCGCATGAACCGCATCCTGGATGTGGATGTGAAATATGGCCACTGCCTTCTCGAGCCGGGCGTAGGCTTCTACGATCTCTACAACTACCTCCGGCAGAACAATATTCCGCTCTGGATGTCGACGCCAGGCAATGCCTGGGGCAGCGTGATGGGCAACGCCCTGGAGCGAGGCTTGGGCTACACCCCCTATGGCGATCACGCGGCGAAAATCTGCGGTATGGAGGTAGTTACGCCCACAGGCGATCTGCTCCGGACCGGTATGGGCGCGATGGCCGGGAGTAAAACCTGGCAGGCCTATCAGCACGGCTTCGGCCCCTCCTGGGATCAGGCCTTCGTTCAGTCGAACTTCGGGGTGGTCACCAAGATGGGCCTGTGGCTGATGCCCGAACCGGAAATGACCTTGCGAGCGAAAGTCGAGCTACCTCAGGCCGACGACATCGAATGGGCCATTCGCGAACTCCACCAACTACGCGTAAACAACGTCGTCGACCACAATTTCGTGTTCGGCAATTATCTTCACGACGCGGCCGTGCTGTCCCAGCGCAGCGAGTGGTACGACGGCAAGGGCGCCCTCACCGATGCCATCGCCGAGAAGATGATGAAACATTATGACATCGGATGGTGGCGCTTCAATCTCGGCGTCTATGGCCACGAAGGCATTGTCCGCGCCAAGGAGCAACTGATCCGCAAAGCTCTTGAGCCCCATCTCGGTAAGGCCATCGAGTTCGAGGTATGGCGGCGGGGCGATCCTCTCGACAAGGCGGCCGCGCGGGCGCCGAGCGCGACGTCTCTCCAGATCGTCAATTGGTGGGGTGGCCGCGGCGGCCATATGGGCTTCTCCCCGGTCATGCCGCCCGATGGCGCCCTGGCCCGCAAGACCTTCCGCGCGATGAAAGCGCGCTTCGAGGAACATGGTCTGGACTATTACACCTCCTTCACCATGGGCCATCGCCACATCAACAATGTGAACATCCTGCTTTATGACCGTGACGACGCCGACATGGTGGCTCGGGCCAACAGGCTGTTCCACGTGCTGATCGCCGACGCCAAAGCGGCCGGCTTCGGCGAATACCGCACCCATCTCGATTTCATGGATCCGGTCGCGAAGAGCTTCGATTTCAACGGCGGCGCCTTGGCGCGGTTCAACGAGACCGTGAAGAATGCGATCGATCCCAATGGCATCATTGCACCCGGTAAAAACGGCATTTGGCCAACAGCCTACAAAGCCCACGGTCAGGGAGAGGAAGCGTGAATGCCATCCACTGGAGTGCCGTTGCGGCGCTGATTATTGCGAGCACGGCTGCTGCCTTTGCATCGTCTGATGCGGCCGCGCCTGTGTCGGCATCAACCACGGCATCGGCTACGGCTTCGACCGTGAAAGACGGGAGAGCGCTGTTCCTCCAGCATTGTGGCTACTGTCATTTGCCTGGAGGCACGGGCACCATCCAGCTCGAACGGCGCTGGGGCAAGGAGCGCGCGCTTCTTGCTGAACGGACCGATCTTCCGGCGGACTATGTGAAGGCGGTCGCACGCCACGGCTTGTTCAGCATGCCACCGATCACACGAGTGGAAGTGACGGACGATGAGCTTGAGAAGCTCGCGGCATTTCTGGCCATGCCCAATAAGGACAAGGCGCAGGCGCGATGATAAGGCGAGACCTTCTGAAGCTCGGCGGCCTGGCCACCGCTAGCCTTATCCTCCCGCCGCCTCTTCGGGCTGCGCAGGTCAGAGCGCAGATGCGACATGTGATCGTGGACCCCCGTTTCGCTGCCACGAGCGCTTTTGCTGCGGCGGCAATCGGTGCCAAGGCTCAGATTTTGCACAGCCACGGCGATCTTGCGACGCTCTGGTATGGAGCGTTGCGCGAGACATGGTCTGGTAGCCTGATGGGTTTGACAGGCTATGCCGATATGGTCGTCGCCCGTGGCATCGCGGCAGAGATGCGCGGCACGCTGCGATTGTGCATGTCGCATCAAACAGTGGATGAGCGTGCTGCACATCGCGTATCCATCGGTCCGGCCGCGCAAGCGGATGTGCTGGAGGCTGCAGGCAAGCAATGGCCCCATGCGCTCTGGACGATGATGAGCAACCGTGCCGACGCTCCAATTGACAGCCGCCTGCCGGAGCGAGACAGAGAAAAGCGCAAGGGAGTCCTGTGGTCCTGGGCCATTGCCTAAGCGGCGCGGATCGCTCAAGCTCCTCGCCTATCAGAGCCGGTTCAAGGAGTGACGGAATAAATGGTAACGGTGTCGAGTGAAGGAACGGTCCGCCGCCGTGCGGGCGCAACCCTCGCCGACGTTGCCAAGGCAGCGCAGGTCTCGACGGCCACCGTCTCAAGGGCGTTGAATACCCCCGATCTTCTCACCAAGGAAACGCTCGGGCGTGTTCATGCCGCCATTGCGGAAACGGGCTATATCCCGTCGCTGACGACCGGGACGGTGATCACCAACCGCAGCCGGCTCATCGCGATCATGGCGCCGCCGACCCCGCTCGAACTGTTCGACACGACGGTGCGGGCTGCGGTCGCGGCGCTCGATGATGGCGGCTATCAGACGTTGCTCGGGATTTACGAGAGAGATGCGACCCGAGAGAAGATCGTGACCCAAATTCTGAGCCGCCGCCCTGGCGGTCTCATTCTCATCGGCCTCCCCATTTCGCCAGACGTGCGCGCTTTGCTGGTCGAATCCAACCTGCCGATCGTCGAGACGTGGGAAACCCCGATCAGTCCCATCGATATGGTGGCGGGAATTTCTCACCATGATATCGGCATCGCAGTGGGCAACTTCCTGATGCGCAAGGGCTATCAGCGCCCGATGATCTTCTCAACGGACAGCAGCAGAGGGCACATCCGTCGCTATGGAATTTCGAGGGTGTTGATGGAAGCAGGGCGGCCGGAGCCTCGCAGTATCGACCACAGCCTGCCCGGCACCATCGGCGAAGGCCGGCGCAGCTTCGGCCGTATATGGGAGGCGGGCGAGAGACCGGATGTGATTGTCTGCTCTTCTGATTGGCTGGCGCAAGGCGTGCTGATCGAGGCAGCCGTCCGCGGCGTCCGCGTTCCCGATGATCTTGCCGTGATGGGTTTTGGCGATTTCGATTTCGCCCAGGAGTTGGAGCCATCCTTGACGTCCGTCCGGATCGACGGCGCCAAGATGGGGCGTCAGGCAGCGGCCCTCATGCTCAAGGCCTTGTCCAAGAACCAGCGTGATCGCACCAAAGCAGCGCGCGTGGACATCGGTTTTACCCTTGTGGAGCGGCGCAGTACTTAAGCGCGCTCTTGTCCAGTCGATGGGGGTGACCCACTTTCTCACCAACAAAGGTACTGGTGTTGCACAACTTCGACTGCTCCCCTGTGTCGCTACACCCTCATGAACAAAAACCAGCTCCAAGGAGCCGTTCAAGCGCCGCGAATGGCCGCTAAGGCGGCGGCACCTGCCAGTCCGCTGGCCGGCTATGCATTGGTCGCTTCCGACCAATGCCGGTCGTTCAGATTGAAAAGCGCTAATGTCTGCTCCAGACGATAGCAGTCATTGAGTTACTTTGGCCCATCCGACGGGACCCGCCCTCAAACCCGACGTGCAATCGTTCGAACCGGTTCCCGAAACCTGCCTTTCATTCATCTAATGACAGGACATTCGTTGACGGTAATCATCCATCTCAACCAGAGCGTGAGATGCGAAATGCCCCGCAATTCCTCTTCGTCAAAGCGGCCGATTGGCACTGCTGATCGAGGACTTGTACAATCGATTATCCAACGTCACCCGCGCCACAGTTTCTCCCTCAGCCGTGACGCGGGTAACGGTGCTGCTCAGGCCGCTTCGTATTCCACCGCCTTTTCCTGCCGGACGATGCGACTGGTGCGGCCATCGATGCTCACCGGTGCCTCGCCATGGATGGTGGCGCGGCGCAGGGTGCGGCGCTGCAGTCCGAAGTCGGCGACGGCGCGGTGCTGGGTCGCCTGATTGTCCCAGAAGGCGACGTCACCGGGTTGCCAGCGCCACCGCACGAGGTTCTCCGGCCGGGTGATATGGTCTTGGAGAATGCTGAACAGCCGCTGGGAATCCGCCTGATTGAGACCGACGAAGTTCTTGACGAAATGTCCGAGCAGCAGGCTGCGCTGACCGGAGACGGGGTGGACGCGGACCACCGGATGCTCGGTTTCGTACACCGTGGAAGCGAACACGTTGCGGTGCCGCTTGATCTGCTCACGCGCTGACGCGTTGTCCTTCGGCGCATTGCCCAGGATCGCGGCATAATCGTACAAATTGGTATGGACGGCCCAGAGATTGTTGACGAGCTGGCGCAGGGATTCCGGCAACGCCTCATAGGCGGTCTCGCCATTGGCCCAGAGCGTATCGCCGCCCGCCTCCGGGATGGTGATGCCACGCAGGATCGAGCCCTTCGGATAGGCATCGACGAAGGTGACGTCAGTATGCCAGCTCGAGGCGGCGTATCCCTCGCGGCTGTCCAACTCCAGCAGGTAGCGCGATCCTTCTGCGACCGGCACGGTGGGATGCGCAACCGGATCGCCGAAGAGTGCCGTGAAATTCTCATGCTCAGCGTCATCGAGATGATGCTGGCCACGGAAGAAGATGACCTTGTGGCGAACCAGCGCGTCTTGGATCGCCTGTACGGTCGCAGCGTCGAGATCGCCGGAGAGCACGACGCCCCGGATTTCGGCGCCGATCGTGCCTGTTACCGGCTTGATGTCGAGCGGGCTATTGAGGTCTGCGGCATTGGCATAGGTCGTGATGGACATGATGAGGCTCCTTCTTGCCTTGGGGGTGCTGGGGGGAATTTCAGTTGGGCGATTGGGGGCCGCGCGGGCGCTCGCCGACGATGGTCACGCGCTCCATCTCGCGATTGCCGCGATAGTCGGGCACCGCGTAGTGCTGGGTCGCGCGATTATCCCAGAAAGCGATCGAGCCGGGCTGCCAGCTCCAACGCACCTGGAATTCCGGCCGCTTCACCTGGTCGAAGAGTCGGGCGAGCAGCGCTTCACTCTCGCCTGGTGCAAGTCCGACGATCTCGCGGGTGAAAACGGAATTGACGTAGAGCAGCTTCTCGCCAGTTTCGGGATGGATGCGCACCACCGGATGCTCGACCGGCGGATATTGCGCTTGCAAGGCGGCCCGCTTTTCAGCGGACTCGATGAACTGCAGGAAGACGCGCGTGTCGTGGATGGCGCTCAGCCCGTCGATCCGGGCTTTGGTCTCCTCGTCGAGCGTTTCATAGGCTGCGACTGCGTTGGCAAAGACGGTATCGCCACCCAGACCCGGCGAGACGCGCTGGATGAGGATGGATGCCGCAGACGGTTCAGCGCGGAAGGTGGTGTCCGCGTGCCAGTTGCTGTCCGTGGTGCTGCGATACTTGCCGGCGAACTCCTTGGAGCGCAGAGGCAGAATTTCCGGATGATCGGGGTGCGCGAAGACCGGGTGGGTCTCCAGATCACCAAACGCTGCGCCCAGGGCGATATGCTGTTCATGCGTCAGATGCTGATCGCGGAAGAACAGCACCTTGTACTGCAGCAGGGCGGCGTGGAGCGCGGCATGCAAAGGCCGGGTCAGGGGTTGGGAGAGATCGATCCCGCTGATCTGCGCGCCCAGACTGGGCTGAAGCGGCGTGATTTCGAACAGGTCGGTATCGGAAGCAATGAGGGTCTCTTCGAGGACGGTCATGACGTGCATCTCCTTTCAGGGATTTCATTCAGTGCGGGTCATTCGGCTGGGGCGAGAGCGAGGGGCTGGTCGTCCAGTTGGCGGCGGATTTCGGAATGGGCGGCTTCGTCGAGCGGGAAGCGGGCGAGGAGCAGTGCGGAAAAGGCGTGGCCCAGCGCAGGACCAAGCGCGAAGACATAGGCAAGGCCAAGCAGCGCTTGCGGGCTGTTGCTGCCCCGGGGATCGAAGCCCAGCCAGGCGACGAGCGGCAGGGCCACACCGATAGCGATGGCCGAGGCGCCTTTGCCCGCGAGGCTGAACACCGAATAATAAAGCCCGGTGCGCTCCTCACCGGTTTCGAAGCGGTGCTTGTCGGCGATATCGGCGACGATGGCGCGCAGCATGAGGTTGCCGGAGCCTTGCGCGAGCCCCTGCACCAAGGTCAGCGCCAGCAGCAGACCGAAGGTGTCCGGCGTGACCAGCAGCAGGCTGAGATTGACCGCGACCTGCACCAGCTCGCCCAAGACCGCCGTTCGGTGCTTGCCGAGCTTGAGGCCGATGCGCAGCCAGATGGGACCCGCGAAGATGCCGAAGATGAACTGGAAGAGGAACAGCGCCGCTGCCCAGTCCGGCCGGCCCATATAGAAGCTGACGTAGAAGACGATGAGCGCGGCGCGAATGCTCTGAGCGAGCGTCACGGCGAAGTCCGAGGCGAGCACGCGCAGAAGCAGGGTATTGGCGAACACCGCGCGCAATGTGTGCTTGATCGACAGCGTCTCCGCTGGCCCGGCCGGAGCCGGAACTTCCGGGAAAGCCGTAAGCGACAGAAAGACGCCGGGGATGACGGTGGCAAGCACCAGCGCGCCCATCAGGGACATTTGCAGGTGCCCGTCGCCCGGCCGCAGTTGATCGGCGAGCGCGGGCAGCAGCAGCGTGACGAATAACGCCGCCGAACCCACGACCGTCTGGTAGGTCGCGATGCGGGTCCGCTCGTGATAATGCCCGGAGATCTCGCCGGACCAGGCCAGGAAGGGAATCTGGATCGCCGTCCAGCCTAGGTAAAAAGCGAACAGGACGCCGCCAAGATAGAGCGGCGTGACTTTCGCGACCGGAAAGAACAGGAAGATGGAGGACAGGGTGAACAGCACGGCCCCTGCCGCCATCCATGGCTTACGCCGCCCGAAGCGGCTGCGGGTACGGTCGCTCAGGGAGCCGATCAGCGGATCGGAAATGGCATCCCACAAGCGGCCGATCAGAAAGATGAAGCCGATCATGCCGAGCGACAGGCCAAAGTCCCGTGCAAAAATAGCGGGGAGGTAGACGCCGATGGGCATGGTCGCGGCGGCGATCGGCACGGCAACCGCCGAGAATCGGATGAGCCGAAAGGCGCTGGAGCGCTCGTCGCCCTTGCTCTGCGGCGGCGACAATGAGGACGAGGGGATTGCAGTGAGTGCGGTCATGGCGTGCCTCACAATTTTGCGCGGAGTGTGATGCCGTAGGTGCGTGGGTCGCCGATCAGCCCCGTCACCAGGCCGGTGTTCCCGGCCGACAGCGTCTGGAAATAATTCTCGTCGAGCAGGTTCTTGCCCCAGATCGAGAGGTCGTAGCGGCCGTCGTCGAACCGCAAGCCGATCCGCCCGTTGAGCAGGCCGTAGCCGTCCACGATCGCCAGCCGCGAGTTGGAGGCGGAGGTGTTGAAGCTCGACCGGTGCGACCAGTCGGCGTGGCCGTAAATCTCGCCCGTGCTGCCCAATGCGGGAACCGGTGTCGAGACATCTGCGCCCAAAGTGTAGGTGAACCTCGGCACGCCAGGGAGCTGCTGGCCGGTGAGGTCTTGTACGGCAGAAATGTTCAGGCGTTCGACGGCCTGCGGCGCGTTCCTGTAATCGCGATAGCTGGTGTCGGCATAAGCCAGCGACGCATTGAGGCTGAAGTGCTGCGAGGGAGCGTAAACCGCGTCCAGCTCGAAGCCGCGTGAGCGTACCTTGGGAATGTTCGCGATATACTGCCGGTAGGTGACCGTGTTCGCCACCTGCTCGGTGATCGCCGTCTGATAATTGGCGGTGTCGATCCAGTAGAGGGCGCCGTTGAAGGTCAACGCGCGATCGAACAGCTGCGACTTGAAGCCGACCTCATAGGCGTCGACTCGCTCCGGCGCGACCTCTGGCGCGATACCCGCCGGCAAGGCAGTCAGATTGAGCCCGCCTGACTTGTTGCCGCGCGAATAGGTGCCATAAATGATCGCGTCGCGCGTCGGTTGCCAGCGAAGGGTAACGAGGCCGGAAAGGCTGTCATCCGAGAAAGCGGTCGCGAAGGTCTGCACCGGGTTGAACTGGGCGCGGATGGCGTTCGCTGTCGCCTGCTGTGCGGGCGTGAGGCCGGAGAGATCATTGCCCGCCACCCAATATTGGCGGAACGCGCCTTCCTTCTTCTCGTGGGTGTAGCGCAGGCCGGCGGTAAGCGTCAGCGCATCGCTGATCGACCAGTCCGCCTGCCCGAACAGGGCGAGGCTCCTCGTCTGCGGCGTAGAGGTGGAGTTCGCCTCGAACCCGTCAAGCGCTGCGTTGCCGACCACGGGATCGACTGCCGGCAAGTTCCAGGCCGCCGCCGCCGAGCCGTAGCGGCTTGCGCCATAACCGCGAATGATCTGCCAGAAATAATAGCCGCCGATCACATAATCGATTGGGCCATCATCCTTGGACGCAAGGCGGATTTCCTGACTGAACTGGCGTTGGCGGTTAGCCTGCTGCGCCTTGGTGACGACAGGCAGCGCAGTGGAATCGCCATCATTGGCCGGGTTCCAGTCCCACCAGCGATAGGCAGTGATGGAAGTGAGCGCGGCGCCGCCCAGATCCCAGTCGACCTGACCGGACACCCCATAGCCATCCATGTTGGACTGGTAATGACTGTCGGACTCGCCCCGTCGCGCGAACGGATCGATGGCCGGCAGTGACCGGTTGAACCGCGCCAGGCGCGCCGCGAAATTGTTCGGGATCGTCGCGCCATTGTCGTAGGTGCCGACATAGTTGGCAAAGACGTTAAGGGCGTAATTCTGCTTCTGGCTGGCATAGTCGCCGATCAGCCGGACCGAGAGATCGTCTGTCGGCTTGACGAGGAGTTGGCCGCGTAAACTCGCATTCTCATAGTCCTGCGCTTCCTCTCCGGTGGTGGTGTTGAAGAGGAGGCCATCGCGCTTGGTGTAGGCACCGCTCAGGCGCACAGCGAGACGATCGGTGACGATCGGGCCGGATACCGAGCCGCGAACTTGCCGATAGCCATAATTGCCGATGCTCACCTCGCCGGAAGCGTCCGGCTCGAAACTTGGCTTGCGGGTGCTGATGTTGATGACGCCCGAGGTCGTGTTCTTGCCGAACAACGTGCCCTGCGGGCCGCGCAGCACCTCGATCTGCTCGAGATCGACCAGATCGAACTGCGAAAGGCCGACGCGGCCATAGTAGACATTGTCGATATAGAAGCCGACGCCGTTCTCCAGCCCATCATTGGTCAATGCGACATTGCTGCCGAGGCCGCGAATGTTGATGTTGGTATTGCGCGGGTTGAAACTGAATACCTGCAGCGCCGGCACTTGTTGCTGGATCTGGCCGAGGGTGAAGTCGCCGCGACGATCAAGCGTCGCCGCGTCGATCACACTGATGGCGATCGGCACGTCCTGCACGGCTTCCTCCCGGCGGCGGGAGGCCGTGACGATGATCGGCGAGCCTGCGTCCTCCTCCGCTGCGGTCGGCTCGGTCTGCCATGGCTCTTCGGCCGCATGGGCGCTGATCGGCACTGCGAGCGACAGGGCTGCAGCTGTTGCACGCAGCATCGTCCGGAGCGCGCCGGTAGGCGAGAAGCGCTCGCCTGTATATAGCCCGATAATATACTGATTAAGTGTCATTATTATGGTTGTCCCTGAGCGTGACTGTATTTGGTCGACCGTCGGTTTTCGCCGTCACGGTCTTCGGGGCGGACAGAGCGCAGGCTTCCCCCCGGCAGCTGAGACCAGATGGCCAGCGCCGATTGCTGAAGAGACAGGGGGTAGCGCGCCAGGTCCGCCAAATCGGAACTGGTGAGCCTAATCATGATGATCCTCGCAGAGCGAAAGGCGCAGCCACCGGATGGTGGGCGCGACATCATCACGCGCCGGTCCCGAGTGCTTCCGGACGGCATAGGCCGTTTCGGGCGCTGGCTCGCGATAACCGGCACGCGACTGCGTGCGGGCTAGGTCAACAGAGCTGGTGGGTCATGCGCATCGGATCACCTCATCGTTAGAGAGGGGAACACGACGCCTGGCGCGGTCGCCTGAGCATCGTGCGCTTTAGCGGTTGGTCACGCGGAGCAAGCTGCATCCCTATCAAAAGCCGCGGGTCAGACACTCGTGATGATGCGGGAGGGGCCTGACCAGCCATCCCGCTCGAGGTATTTCAACCTAATCGATAGAATATGATTTCGTCAAGGCAAGTTTTGCTTTTGCCACGGCAAAGTTTGGGTGCGGGCGAAGGGCCGGCTCCAATCCCTAAGATAAGTGCGGGGGGCTCAGCCATTAGGAAGATTGCCGTCTACGCCCTCAAAAACGACATTCGGTGGGCCAAAGCTGCTCGTCGAAACCCGTCCTGCTTTCATCCACCTGTCGGGGTCCGCGACCGACAATACCTGGGTCCGATGCCAACCAAACTCCGTCGTTCAGAGCGAGCGAAGCTAGCGTCTGATCCGAACAATAGCAGCCACTCGATCCTCTTCAGCCCATCCGGCGGAACGCGCCAACAAAGCGGTCGTTGGAAGCAAGGTTTCGGTGACCCAATAGCTGCCGCTCATTCAGGTGAGCATTACTCACCAAATGTGAAACGGTCAGGTGGCAAAGAAGCCATCGTCATATTTGTTCACAAATGGGCTGCGTCTTGTTCGCCTGCGAGGTGCACGATGGCATTGGGGGCGCACATTCGCTTTAACTCTTAGACAGACGGTCCTCGCGCATTACAATTCCTTGATTGAGTAGGATTTCGAAGCGCTGTTCGTCGAGCGGCGGCGCGAAGAGGTAGCCTTGTCCCACCGAACAGCCCAGTGTCCGCATCATCACTCGATCGGCCTCAGTCTCAATGCCTTCCGCGACGACGCGCGCGTCGAGCGCCACTCCGAGCTTCACGATGCTTTCAACGATGACGTGCTTGACATGGTTGTGCGCCACTTCCCGCACGAAACTACGATCAATCTTTATCTCGCTGAGTGGAAACCGTTCGAGATAGCGTAGGTTGGAATAGCCCGTGCCGAAATCGTCGATCGAAATGCCGACCCCCACGCGCCGCATATGTTCGAAGGATCGGCGTATATCGTCCGACTCAGGGGCCATCAGCTCTTCGGTAAGCTCCAGCGTCAGCCATTCGGCCTTGCACCCGGTTTCGTTGAGCACCTGTTCGACAAAGGCGACGACGTCCCTTCGCGTGAACTCCATCACCGACATGTTGAAAGCGAACCGGAGCGGTATCCGACGGTTTTGATTGACCCGCGCTGCATACGTCGCGAGCGTACGCAGGCCCCACGCTCCGATCTCCATCATGGCGCCGGTCTCTTCAGCAACGGCGATGAACCGGCCGGGTAGCTGGAGGCCGAATGCGCCGTGGTCCCAACGGAGCAGAGCTTCAGCGCTGATCAGGTCACCGGATTGCAGATCGACCTGGGGCTGATAATGAAACAGCAGCTCGTCATTGGAAACGGCGGATTGCAGTTCGTTCGCGAGCCGAATGCGATTACGCGCGTCTCGGTCATCTGCTTCCTCAAACGGATGGGGGCCGTGGTCGGGCGTCGCTTTGGATCGTTGCATCGCCGCACCTGCATGCCGGACCAGTAGAAGAGGATCGGTTCCGGCGAGCCCGACAGCGAAGCCAGCGGCAAACTGCACTGTAAGCGATGCGCCAGGCAGGACAAATCGGGGTCTCAGCAAGTCGAGGACCTCATTGACGATCTTGCCCGCACGGCTGGCATCATCGAGCGCGAAGGCCAGGATGAAGTTATTGCTGCCGACGCGAGCGATAGCCAGGGCTGGCACAACAGCCAGACGCGCTGTCGCCGAACGAAGCAGCGCATCACCGACATCGTAACCGAAACCGTTGTTGACGTCACGGAACCGCAGGACGTCGAGCTTGATGACCAGCAAGGCGGAGTTCGCCGACATTTCGATCTGTGCCAGCCGGTCGAGCAACCCATAACGATCCAGCAGTCCGGTAAGCCGATCGACACCCGGTGCGTGCGTGACATCCCGGATCAGGCCCACGAAATGCGTGAGGCGCCCTAGGTAGTCCCGAAACGGCTCCAGACGCAAAGCATTGCGAAACATCGTTCCGTCCCGCTTGTAGTTGCGCAGTGTCACCGAGCAGGCGCGCGCCTCCGCAAGCGCAGCCCGTATTTCCGTAAGTTCCGGCTGCAACCGATCGCTTCCCTGGAGATAGCGGCAGTTCTTGCCGATGACTTCGTCAACAGAATAGCCAGTAATTTTTTCGAATGCTGGGTTTACCAGGACTATGGGCTGCCCCCGGAGGCGCATGTCCGCGACGAGCAGGCCATCGCTGACATGATCGAGCGCAAGTTTGGAAAAGAGCTCTGTTACACACTGGCCTCTGCGCCCACCGAGGAGGCGAGGCCATCGCAGCAACGGGGAACCAGTTCTACCGGGCTCCACGATCGTGCCGTCGGCCGCATCGGGAGTCATCTCGCAAACAGGCTTTCGAGTTTCATCGCGATGAGCGCGTAAAGATCAGATCTCATCCCATGCCTCCGTGCTAGAGGATGATGCCGTGGTGCCGACGTTTCAATTTCAGCGGCGCGGCGTTTCGAGACAAATCGACGCCAGTTTCGTCGGGGTACGGCAAACGTCTCGTGGCCTGGTCGAGCGGGTCACCAAGCTGCGATATCCGGTAAAGATATTTTTGGATTTACGTGTCGCTCTGAGGTGCGGGCGAAGACGCGTCGTCAGCAAGCGGAGGCATCTGACATGCAGCCTGAAGGCTACTTTCTATGAGGCGAAGATGCGCCAGGACCGTATTTTGCAGCTCGCTGCATGCCGACACGATTGCAGAGGCATATTCCTGCTGGGTTGCCCCAAGGTTTCCATCGAGCTTGAGAAGCTCAGCAAATCCCGTGATGTGGGTGAGCGGTGTCCTGAGATCATGCGACAAAGTGTGGAAGTAAGTATCGAAAAGAGAGTCCTTGCGGAGCGGAACATTTTGCCATTGCTCAACAGCGTTTTGTATCATTTGCTGAAATCTCCACGCTGGGGTGGCGAGACTGCCGCGCTTTATGTCTTTTCACTTATCGTGAGCCTGCGGGAACGAGTTGCCATCGCCTCTTGGCACCACGATGTCGTCCCGCAGCGCTGTTTTCAACTTCGCTGATGCGACCATTCAGGACAGAATAGCGGCTCTTTCGACGTTGATCGGCTCTCCGCCTCCGCTGCTGTGAAAGCGCATGCGATACTCCAGGGGCGTGACGCCCATCCTGCGCAGGAATGCCCGTCTGAGCGTAGTCGTCGAGCCGAACCCGGCAGTGTAGGCAATCGCTTTTATCGGAGCGGAACTTTCTTCCAGCAGTCGTCGCGCAATATCGATCCGGGTCAATTCGACATATGCGATTGGGTTCATGCCGAGTTCGGCGCGGAACAGCCTGGAGAGATGGCGCGAGCTTACGCCAGCAATCTTTGCAAGGGTTTCAAGGGTCAGCTTCGCGCGGGGATGTTCGAGGATGTGAAGTCTTATCTTGTCGATCGGGCTGTTGGAAACAGTTTGTGCGGTCAACAGTGCGCTGAATTGCGACTGACCGCCGGGTCGCTTCAAGAAGACGACCAGCCGCCGTGCCACCCAAAGCGCCAGTGCCCGCCCGTGATCCTCCTCGATCAACGAAAATGCGAGGTCTATCGCTGCGCTTACCCCTGCGGAGCTGAACACTGGTCCGTCGCGCACGAAGATGAGGTCGGGTTCCACCAGAATGTCCGGAAAGTCGGCGGCAAGGCGTGCAGCATACTCCCAGTGGGTTGTCGCACGACGACCCGCCAGCAATCCGGCATGAGCCAGCAGGAAGGCCCCGGTGCACGTCGATCCGTGACGCCGGGACTGCCGTGACTGCTCCCGCAACCAATCATTGACTGCTTCGCTTTGGGGCGACGGGACGCCATATGGCCCTGCTACAATCAAGGTGTCGCACGGCTCTGTCTCGTCGTGGATGCTGGCGTCAGGCAGATAAACGATGCCGGAGGCGCTTTCCTCCGGCATGCCCCGTTCTGTCACCAGCTTGACGCGATAGCGATTACTGGACCCCATTTTGCAGTTCGCTTCAAACAGCGCGTCTCGTACACCGGCTATTTCCAGCAGATGTACGTTGCTTGGGGCAAAGATTGTGACGAGCATGGCCTGAAGCGCTCCGCGGCGACGCAAGATCACCGATCAGAAACACGATACGCCTCGGGTGCTCAATTACCTACAACAATGGGGTCTGTCAGAGCAAATGCAGCTGCGGATGTCCGAGCGGCGCAGCTCGACATAGCATGTCAGCTTCTGCTGCCGTTACCCATGGCAGAGCATAGCTCTTTTAATCCCTTGAACTCAGCCAGCGCGCACAGATACGACCGACTTCGCCGACAGAGCGGTCGTTCGATCATGCAAAACGCCTCCCTGAAAGCTGCCTTCCATTCATCGCCCCGCTCCCGCAGCAGCGATCGACCGACATGGCTCAAAGCTGTCCGAATCGCTTTGTGAGCACCAGGCCGATCGTGCGCGGATTGGGGGGATTATTATATGGGTCGTAGCCGAGCACAGAGTCTGCGATATTTGGGGGGCGGTTATTGAACAGGTTGGCGATGACAAGCTGCACCTCGCTCTGGTCGAGCGTAGGTGTGGATGTAAGGCGCCCGAGGTCGAAACCGAAGAATAGAGACGCCGTGGTATAGGCCGCGACCTTGCGCGGGGGCCGGCCGGGGCGATTATCGGTGAACCCGTCGACATAGTTGACGACCGAGCCGACCGACACGCCGTCGCGTCCCCAGATGAAGGTCCCGTTCAGTCGGAGGTCGGCCGGCTGCGCATAGCCGTCCAGCCGCGAGACTGCGCTGCCGGTACCGGCGCCCAGCGTGAGATTGAGGATATATTGGCCGGTCAGGTGCACGGAGGCATCGCCACCCAGCAGCGGCGTGCGATAGCGGAGATCGAGATCGATGCCGTCGGTTTTCTCGACCGCGAAGTTCTGCGGGCGAATATCCGCCACGGCTTGCACCTGCGAAATCAGGCCTTGGGGAATCTGGTTCGCGCTGCTGTAGATTTCCGTTCCGCCACCACCGATGAACGGGATATCTGCCGTGAACCACCGGAACACTGCAGGATTGTTGATGATGCTCTCGATCTGGGCGAGGCTGGGATTGCGGATGTTGAACCCTTGAAGCTCGGGAAGCGACACGCTGTCGTCCTGCGATGGCGTCACGACCCGCCCCGCGATTTTGATGCGATAATAGCCCGCCCTGATCGTCAGGTTGGGAATGAAGGTGGGGGTCAGATCGAGGCCGAGCGTGAACGTGTCGGCCTTCTGCGTTTTCAGGTCGGGATTGGCGCCTGCGCGAAACATGACGATCGCATTGCCGGTCGGTAGCGCCGGATTCTGCTCTCCTGCGCCCAGGAAGGCGTAGGGGTAGTTCCAGAACGAGACCTGCTCGGCGATGCCGATTGTATTCCGAAAGCGCGGGACGAGGAAGGAGCGGGCATAGGTGCCGCGCAGCGCGACGGAACGATCGATCTGCCAGCGGAGCCCGAATTTGGGCGCCAATGCGTCGTCAAAGCCGAAATCCTCATAGCGCGCCGCCGCCGAAAGCGTCAGGGAGCGGATAAGCGCAATGCCCTGCTCGGCGCCCACGATCGGCACGTTCACTTCGCCATAAGCGGATTTTGCCGTGCGCTCGCCGCCGTTGAGATTGAAGAAGATCTTGGCGTCGGTTCGCAGCGTTTCCTTGCGATACTGAACGCCGCCGGCGACGAGGACCGGTCCCGCCGGAAGCGTCGCCAGGGCCGTCTGGCCGGTCAGCTCGGCGACGAAGAGCGTGTTGGTATCGCTATAATGCGTGCTCGCCGCGGCGAAAGGCGGCAAGCCGCTGAATACGTTACTGCTGGTCTTGTTGCGCCCATAATCGATATTGAGGTCGATCGAAGTTGCGCTGTCGCCCTGCCAATGGGCATTGCCATTCACGGCATATCCGGTGGTGTGGGTCTTGAAGAAACGGTTATATCTGGGAAAGTCCGGATAGTTTCTAATCGCCTCGCGATCACGCTGGAAGCGAGAGGCATCGACCGACAAGGTCAGGTCGCCGACCTCCTGCCGAACGCCGCCGTAAAAGCCGCTCACCTGCTCGTCGGGCAACTGGCTTTGCTGAAGGCGCGTCCCGCTCGCCACGATCGGCTCTTCGAGGAAAGCCGAGCGCTGCTGATACATCGCCATGCCATATACGCTGCCCGTGCTCCAGCTATGCCCGGCGAGCGCGTTCGCTTCCCAGTTCTTGGCGCCGGTGTCGGTCATGGTCGCCCCGCGCACGCGCAATTCAAGACCGCCCTTGGGCTTTCGCGTGACGATGTTGACCACGCCCGCCACCGCATCCGCGCCATAGGTGGCTGAGGCGCCGTCAGAGATGACGTCGATGCGCTCTATCAATCCCGCTGGGATGACCGAAACGGTTGGCGCCTCGACCATGCCCACTGACGCCATTCGCCTCCCGTTCAGGAGCGTGAGCGTCGCATCGGAGGCAAGGCCGCGCAACGCGAAGCTGGCAAAGCCGTCATACTGATTATAGGTCGTGCCCGTGCTGAGAGTGGATCCCACACCTGCGGCCGTGCTGCCGAAATCGCTCAGGTCCGCGGTGAAGTTCTGGGGAATGGTAAGCATATATTCCGACACCGATCCGGCACCGGCTTGGACAATGTCCGCCTGCCCATAAGTGAATACCGGGCTGGCGACATATTCTCTTGGAAGGCCGCGAATGAGCGAGCCGGTGACGACGATATCGCTCGCCGCCGCCGTCGCCTGATCTTTGGCCCCCTCGGTCTGGTCGGGCGTGTCGATGGACTGCGCCCAGGCTGGCGCGCTGACGACGATACCGGCAGCCACAGCCGCAGTTTCCAGAAATCTCATTGTTCCCCCAATTCCGTTTGATGTTCGGCCGTTGCTGCTGGCGCCCACCCATCCGCAGGGCGGCTCTTGGGCTATGATATGTTATCATGTATCATAATTCGCAACTGAATTGGAATGCAGTGCGTGCCTGGGGTGCATTTTATCATGGATAGAGAGGGTCGGGTGCTGGCTGCTCGCCTTGGACGTTCCAGCGGCATTACTGACCTCGACCGTAAGGTCGTCGCGCTGCCTCGCCGTGCTCAGCCACCAGCCCACAAGGCAGGGGAGACTATTGAATTTGTGGTCCCGGTCGAGTTCTTCCTGTCTCCCGGACTATCAACAGCCCCCGGCGCGCGGTAGAAATAAGGAAGAGCGAAGGCTCGCTGGCTGCGTACTTCTCGCGGCATCAAGAGATGCCGGAACTCACGCCGTGCCGCAGTCCGTCTCGACATCCGCTGCTTCGGCAGCCCGCATCGCCTGCTGGTGCGGTCAAACGAGGGACTTCAATGCCGACCCTCTTGATCCAAGCAGGGTCAAGGTGTGCCTCATGGGACCCGTAGCAGGTACAGTGTCGAACGGCATTCATCACGAGTTGCTGTAAAAACAGACGATATTTCCATCCATCACCCCTCGCTCCCGGATCAAAAACGCTATTGATAGGCAGTCGCATAAACTCTAGGGGCTTGCACGCAAGAAGCGCAGCGACAGTGAAGGGGCGTACAATGGCGAAGATGATTATGATGGTGGGACTGGCGGGCCTTTGCGCGAGCCAGGCGGCATGGGCCGACGAAGTCGCGCCAGCGGACGAGAATGGCGATGCGATTATCGTGACCGCCGCTAGAACCGGTACAAAGACCGATACAGCGCTCATCGAGCTGCCTCAGCCGATCAAGGTCATCACATCTGAGCAATATCTCGCGCAGGGCGCAATCAGCATTTCCGACACGGTAAAATATGCCGCAGGTGTCCTTGCCAATCCTTATGGCCGCGATACGCGCGTAGACGGCTTCAACGTGCGCGGGCTGGATGCGCTCCAGTTCCGCGACGGCATGCGCGACATCTTTTCTTATTATGCCAGCATCACCGCGGACCCGTACAACTTCTCCCGCGTGGAAATCGTCCGCGGCCCGGCGTCGGTGCTGTTTGGCCAGGGATCGATCGGCGGCCTGGTCAACCTCGTATCCAAGACGCCGGAGTTCCGGACGGGTGGCGAACTGAGCTTGGTATATGGTAGCTACGACCGCAAGGAGGCGCTGGGCGATGTCAACATCGCGCTGGCCGACAATCTGGCGATCCGCGCCGTGGGCCGCGTCCGCGATGCCGACACCTATGTCGATCATGTTCCCGACGATCGCGTGATGTTCGCGCCTTCGATCCGCTGGCAGCCTACCCCTGACACGGATATCGTGCTGACAGGCCTCTATCAGGAGGACGATACCGGATCGACCTCCCAGTTTCTGCCGATCGTCGGCACGTTTCTGCCCAATGCTGCCAATCCCTCTGGCAAGCTGGATCGATATACATTTGTCGGTAAGGCCGGGTGGGACCGCTACGCCGGACGCTCCTTGCAAGGCGGCGGCTTCATCACGCACAACTTCTCTGACAAGATCACGCTGAGCCTGAAGGCCCGCTATATCGATAGCAATCTTGAATATAAGACCCACTACGCCGACAGCTATAGCAATCCGACCGATCCCTTCTCGGTCTACGGCACCGACGGGCGGACTATTGGTCTTTATGCCGATGCCAGCGACGCGCGGATGAATGTCTTCTCCACCGACAATAACCTGCAATTCAACTTCAACACAGGCGCGAATATCGAGCATAAGCTGCTCGTTGGCATTGATTATAGCTGGAACGAGGTCGCCAAGCGCTATGCTGCCGGTGTGGAGGTCGTGGATCTCTACGACATCGACTATGATGCGCTCCTGACTTACGAGCCGTCCGGCCCGTTCACCGCGCAGTCGCAGAAGCAACTGGGCATCTATGTCCAGGATCAGATCCGCTTCTTTGATCGCGTCTCGGTTGTGCTGGGCGCTCGCCGTGACCGCGTCACGAACTCTGCGGGTCAGGAGGACAAGGCCACCACCTTCCGCGCTGGCATCATCGGCGAGATCGGCGCCGGCATCTCACCCTTCTTCAGCTATACGGAAAGCTTCCTGCCTGTCGCGGGCTCCATCGACAATGGCGACGGCACCTTTGGCGCACCTTATCGCCCGCAGACCGGCACGCAATTTGAGGCTGGCGTGAAGTGGCAGCCGGCTCCCAGCACGCTGGTCACGGCCACGGTCTTCAAAATCAAGGAGCGCAACCGCGTCCTTTATCTCGCAGCAGGCGGCACGGCCCAGTCGGGTGAACTCAACACAGAGGGGTTCGAGATCGAGGCCAGCCACACCATGCCCGGTAATTTCGAGCTGTTGGCCAATTATGGCTATTCCAAGCTCGAGTCCGAAACCAATACCGACCTCGACTATATGCCCCGTCACACCGCGTCGCTGTGGTCCACCAAGACCTTCGGGCTGGCTGGTGAGGCGCAACTGCGCTTGGGCGCCGGCGTCGTGCATAGCGGCAAGAGTGTTTCAACCAGCGCGATCTGGTCGATCGTCACGCCGTCCCGCACCACTGTGGACGCGCTGGCGGAAATCAGCAAAGACAACTGGCGCATTTCCCTCAACGCCACCAACCTTCTCAACGAAAAATATTTCGCGTCCTGTTTGGCGCGCGGCGACTGTTTTGTCGGTGCCCCGCGTAACGTCATGGCAACCTTAGGTGTGCGTTTCTGATAAGCAGGCACTGCAACGGGAGCGGGTCGCTGTGGGAGATATCTGGGAAGGTTTTGATCATGTGTGACGATGCGTCGCGCTGATCTCATCCTTCCCGGCCATCTCACCAATGGAGACCGCCCGCGAAGCATCTCGTCTCACAAGCTGAGACTGAAAAGCGTGCGGGCCGTCGCTGCTGGGCTACAGCAAGCGATATTCACGTTTTGAAAATCAGCGACGGCTGAGCGTTGATATCTCGTCAGCTAAGCGACGAGCACAGACTAACCGCGCACAGTTTCGCCAATGGCGATCTTCCAAACCCACCCATTCCGCAGCGCTGCGCAGCTACCACGTTAGCAGGGCTAACCGAACGGGTTGATGGCGGTGCTTTGAACGCCCGGCCGGCGCCATCCAATGCCCCGAGGACGACCGGGCTCGAACCCGGCCCCATATCTCATCGACGCTGAGATTGCGCTTTGAGCGTAAGGAAGGCCGCCACGGTGGCGGCGGCCACGCCGAGCAGCATCGGCCAGACCAGAAACGCCATCGAGATAGGGTCGGCCATTGCGCAAAACGCAAAGGAAATGCCGAGCAGCAGCACACCAGAAGCTTGGCAAAATGCGCGCGCGCCGGCTGACTGCGGGCGTTCGCGGAACAATTGTCGCCAGTGCGTGTCGTTCGCGGCCGCAAAGCCAGCCATGCCGATGATGGCAGCGAGCAGCGCGAGAGTGAGCAGAACGGCGTCAGACATGGGCTGGCTTCCCGATCGCCGATGGCATCCGCGCAAGCCGTTCAGCACGGGCGCTCAGGCGAACTGCCGTGTAGGCAGCGACACCTGCTGTCGCGAGAAGAACGAGGTCGACGCCTGCCACTGGCCAATATCCATTTGCGATCGTCGCGATAAGATGATCGCCGGTCGTCGCCCAGTTGGCAATGGCTGCACCCACAGCCAGCAGAGCCACCAGCCAGCATTGTTCGGCCCATGCTGGCGAGACGCCGATATGGGCCGACGCGCGGGACCGCAGAGCGGCATGGCCCAGCGTCGCGAGCCACGTCAGCCAGAAAATGCCCTCCTGCCAGGCGTCATGCCCCGGCAGGCTTGTGGGGAGCAATCGGTTCGCCACCATCATCGTGCCGGTCGCGATCAGCATGCCGGTCACGCTGGCGACGGCGAAGGCCTCCGCGATGCGCGCACCGGGAGCGCCGGTGGCCGCATGCTTCTTCTTGCGCTTCTCGACGAAGAACAAAAAGCCGGTCGCAATGCAGGCACAGCCTGCCAGACCGCCCGCGAATAACAGCCAGCGCAGCGGCCAGTGGCGGAACTGCTGGAAGTGCAGCCCGTAGAGGAATCCTTCCATCGTGCGGATGCCGCTCGCTGGCGGATCTTCGTAAAGCAGCGCCCCGGTGCTTCCCTTGAAGTGAAGGGTCTCGCTCGTCGCAACACGATCCACATTGTCACGCGCGATCGAGACATAAGCATCGGCATCGCCATAATGGACGATCACCACCGATCCGACTTCGCCGGGCACACCCTTGGCCGTCCAGCGCGCCTTTGCAGCGTCCATCATCGCATCGACGGATGCGAGTTCACCGGGCCGGCCTGACGGGTCGACGGGCAGTCCGGTCCCGGACGCTTCCACCAGTTCCTGAGCCTTCGCCAGCGGGCGCATGAGGCTCGTGGGAGATGGCAGATACATATAGGCAAAGATGAGCAGGCCCGACAGCGTGATGACGAAGAGGAATGGCAACGCCAGAACGCCCGTCATGTTGTGAAGATCGAGCATCGAGCGCAGCCGCGCCTTTTCCGGGCGGAAGGTGAACAACTCGCGGAAGATCTTGCGATGCATCACCACGCCGGAGACGAGCAACGCCATCATGACCATGCCCGCCAGACCGACAATCCAGTAGCCGATCTCCATCCAGTCAAGGTGGAGCATATAATGCATGGGGAAAAAGAAGCCGGTGCCAAGATTGAGCCGATCCTGAACATCGGCAGGCAGACGTTCGCCTGTCTGTGGATCGACGGCCGCAAAGCCATACACATGGACATGATCCAGGTTGGCGTCGCGCGGCTTGTTGGGCACATCAAAGGCCACGTACATCCGCAAAATGGGGTCACGGTGATTGGTATAAACACCGACATCGCCGACCTTCATCGCATCGGCCGGCGGCAAGGCGCCGATGACCTCTGCGGCCGTGTGCTCGATGCTCTCGGCATCGGGCTTCACCGATGCGATGACGGGCAGCACGGACCGATCAAACGAGGGAAAGGGCGCTGCCTGTGCGCGCGTCTCCGGCACGCTCCACCGGTCGATCTCGCGGTCGAACACGGAAAGCGACCCAAAGAAGAACACGGCCATCAGTACGAAGCCAACCACAAGGCCGAGCCAGGTGTGCAGATAGGCCATCGATAGCCGGAATGTCTCACGCATCGATTGTTCCTTCCCGCTCAGACTGTCAGACGCGAAAGCGCCCAGGCGGCCGATCCCATTGCTGCACCGCCGCCTGCAAGAACGGCCCAGGCCGTTGCTGCGGTGCGCGGCACGAAACCCCACAGCATCGCGCCCAGATAGACTAAGGCTCCAAGCATCCATGCGAGCACCTGTGCCTCCGAAAACGGGAGGCCCAGGCCAAAGCCAATGAACGTCGCCAGCGCAGTGAATCCATAAGCAAACAGATAGCCACCAAGGATTGCGGCTGCGAAACGGTTAGCCGTTCTAACCGCTTGGGCCCATGAGACCGAAGCCTTTGCTCCACCATTTCTCGCCATGACGTTAGCACTCACGATCTAAGAATCCTGCTGTTTTGAGCCTCTCCGTCGGAGTAGCCGCGATCCCGCCTGCATCCTATCGCTTAATCGATAATGAGTTGCAATAGTTTGCAATTAGCAGGAACCGTTGGAATTGAGACTGGATGGGAGGTGATACTCCATGGCGGGGGCGCAGCATGCGCTGCACGTTGTCACTGACCGGGTTTTGTCCCGCCAGGGCGGTCATGTTCTGCCAGCAAGTAGGGGATCGTATAAGACGGCCGGTCGCAGGCCTGGTTGTACAGACATCCAATCCCGAAGGAGAGGAGAGAACCATCAGTATCACGCTTCGACATAATGATATTGACTCGCAATATACATAATATTACGGCGCCTGCATCTGTAGGGGGTTCTAATGCCAAAGTTTATTGCGCCAATTTTCTCTCTGTCGCTGGTGCTGGTTTCTGTAATCGCGCCGCGCGCGCATGCCGCCGAGGCTGCGGCGCCGGATGAAGAAGCGGCGGAGGACGCGAGAAGAACGATATTCGTTACCGGTCATCGCTCTGACGAAGACCAGACTCGATCGGCCAGCAATGGCGCCTTGGGCGCGAAAACGCTGCTCGACACGCCTTATTCCATAACCCTTGTCGATCAGTCGGATATCGCCCGCCGTCAGGTCACGAGCATCGGGCAAGTCTTCCAGAACGATCCGTCGGTTTATTCCTCTGCGCCATCGGGAGCGGTCAACTGGTGGGGGACGCAAATCAGAGGATTAGGCGTTCGTAACTATTATATCGATGATGTTCCCCTCCTGCTCTACTGGGGCGGGGACTTTCCGCTGGAACCGATCGAAAGCGTCTCCGCGCTCAAGGGCCTCACCGGCTTCATGTACGGCATCGGCGCGCCAGGTGGCGTCATCGCCTATCGCACCAAGCGCCCTACGGCCGAAGCGATGCTGACCACGGAAGTCGGCTACCGCACCAATAGTGTCTTTTACGCAAAAGCCGATGCGGGTGGGCGGCTTACACAAGACGGCCGCCTTGGCTATCGCGTCAATCTGGCCGGAGAAAAGGGCACGGCCTACAATAAGGCAGGGGTCAATCGCTTTGTCGCATCTCTGGCGCTCGATTATGCGTTCAGCCCCGATCTCAAATGGTACGCCAGCGCCACCTATGAAGACAGCAATCTAGAGCACGAGCCATTCCAGTTTTACTGGGACGAGTATGTCGGGAACAAGCTCCCCCGGCCTACCTACGATTATGATAACTTGAATGTCGCCAACAGCTTCTACAAGGCGCGGACACTTGCGACGGCTACGGGTCTTGATTGGTCTTTCGCTCCCGGCTGGTCTGCGCGACTGACCTATGGATATACGAGCAAGCGGCATCATTCGAACAAGATGTTCGTGTACATGCAGAACGCGGACGGTGACTATAACGGCTACGCCTATAACTTCGCCGAGCTGGACAGGAATCACTTTGCCCAGTTTCTCGCGCAGGGCGATATTACGACAGGATCGATCCGCCACGAGATCGTCGCTGGGGCATCCTATCTCGCGACCGACAGCCTGTTCGGGTTCAACGACCGAAATTATTACTGGGGCAATGACTTCAACGGATCGGTCTACCAGGATCAGCCGTTTCTGGTAACGCGCGCTTTGTACTTTGATACCGAGGGTTGGCCTACGAAGGACCGTCAGCGCGGTCTGTTTCTCAGTGACACTGTGCATTTCGGCGAGCAGGTGCAGGCTGTAATCGGCGCGCGCTATACCCGGTACAAGCTGCTTGATGTGGATGGAAATCCGTCAGTGGATTCATCCTATCGCACGTCTGCAGTGACCCCCACTTTCGCGCTCATCTATAAGCCAGCACCTTATGTGTCGATCTACGGCAGCTACGCCGAGGCGATGGAGCCGGGCAGTCGTGTCGGCGGCGAATACGCCAACGCCGGCGAGGTGCTGAAACCAACCCGCAGCCGCCAATATGAGCTCGGCGCGAAATATGAGCATGAAGGTCTGAGCATGTCGCTCGCAGGCTTCCGCATCGAACGGGCTGCCACCATCGACCAGATCCTTGACGGTGCTCGCCGCCTGACACAGGGCGGCCTGACGCTCTACAAGGGCATTGAAGCTGTCGCGAACTATCGGTTCATGCCAAACCTTAAGCTGGGTCTCGGCGTTCTTCGGCTCGATCCGTCCATCCGCGATGTATCGGCGGGAAATGAAACGCTGCTGGGCAATGCACCCGGCGGCGCGTCCAAATGGCAGGTAACTGGCAACGCGCAATATGATGTCCCCGGGGTTCCAGGCCTCAGCTTGCACGGCAATGTGCGGTACATTGGCAAGGCTCCGACAAACGACGCTAACAGTCTCGTCATTCCGTCTTACACTGTGGCCAATGCTGGGTTTCAGTATGAGACGCTGGTCGGTCGCCGCAAGGTGACGTTCCTGGGCAACGTCAACAACCTGTTCAATGAAAAATACTGGACCCAGACCAACATCGGCGAAGGCATCAATGGTGCGTTTGGCGTGCGGATTGGTTGGTGATGTTGACGATCGATCGCCAACATGACCGCATCCGACCATCCGAAGCGGATCCCTAAAATCGGCCGTCTATTACTTGGGCTGCTGGGGCTTACGACCTTTAGAGCCGCCTACCCACAGATAGCGCTGGAGATCATTGGCTCAGTGGCCCTCATTAATATGGGAAACAGGGAGGCGGATTTAGCGCTCCCCGTTGTTGTCAATGGCGGCTCACTGCCGAACGCGTTGTATGCCTCGAGGCTCTGCGCCTGCTACACGGCATTCTACTGCCATCGCGACCTACTGCGCGAATGCGCGACGACATCGCCGTGGCTGCTCGGACTCGACGAGGCAGCCCCCGACGACTGGCAGCCGCAGAAGCGGCTTGAAGTTGCAACCGGTCCCCAATCCGTTTTGCCGAGATGCGGTCTCAGTTCGAAGCTGCGCGAGCCGGGATGAAGGCCGTCGCTTTACAGCGCGAGGCCCAAGCGCTCAGTGCAGCGAACAGCAATTCCGAGCACAAGGCGTATAACGACCAGATGGCAGCGGTGAAGCTTGCCCAGGTCGAAGTGATATTGGGCACGAAGACAGGCAACGCAGCGCAGATCAAGGCGGCCATTGGTAATATGACGAGGCGTTGCAGGTTTTTGCCGATGACCAATATAAAATCATGCATGGGCCCACTCTCCAATTGAAAGGGATCGCCCAGCAGCGCACCTTGGTATCAATCCCCAAAGCCTGCCGGCCGACGCGAGCGACAAATTTGGGAAGGTCGCGTCGCGTTGCTCGATATCATTTACTATGAAGGCGATTGACGCTGGCCAACGCAAATCCGCGTCATCAAGGTTGGCGCTCACTTACGTTTCCCTGCTCCGCCAAAATTATTCCCTGCTCACCGCAGTAGGGAATTTGGTCTCGCGCACTTGGCATTCCGGGCGTCTCACGACTGCAGGATCCGCTTGATGAGCAGATTCTCCTTAATTTCCCTGCAAAATACCCTGCTGGCAGGGAAACAGGCTCCCAGACGCGTTCGCTCAGGACTGCGCTACGCACCATTCCCAGTCAAAGATGAGCATTTAGGCCTTCTTTGAGGCGGCGGCGGAAATCGCTGCCGTTTCGATGGCAGCGTGTGCGCCATGCCCGATGACGTGGGATTCGCTACTCTCGCCGACGATCACTTCATTGATCAATATGCGCACATGGCTTCATCGAAGCGGTGAATTATTGCCGCAGACGGGCCGCTTTGAGCGCTCGACCATGTGGGACGTCACGAGGTTGCCACGGTGGAGCTGGCACTCCAGGAGAGTGCGGGTTCTGACAAGGCCGCGATAGGTGGCGCTCCCGACGCGGTTACCTGCTTTGATCCGAACGGCTCAGTTGCTTGCCTAAAAAGGCATACTGACCCAATTGCCGATAGTTGGTTTGCCAAGGCCCAATCTCCATTCTAGGATTTACCGGAAAAGTTACCGGTAATCTAATCGGGCGATGGGGAGAGATAGACGGTGAGGCAGAACATATCGCGGAATCACTTGTTGGCATCTGTTGGGGCGGTCGCCCTAGGATGCATTTGCTCAGCAGCGCCTGTGCATGCGCAAGACGGGGAGGGGGCAGGGTCCCCTGAAGCGCGGGCCGCCGCGGAGCAGGAGTCGATCGTCGTCACCGGATCACGCATCCGTACCAGCGGTTTCAACTCCCCTCAGCCGCTTACCGTGATTGGCGCCGAGCAGATCAGGAACCTCGTGCAGACCAATTCGCAGGATGTTCTCAACAGCATCCCTCAGATCACCAGTGCCATTTCGGACACCAACCCGGGCAATGCGTCTGGCGCGGAGGTGGGGTCCGCGACGGCGAACCTCCGTGGCCTGAACCCTTTTTACGGAACACGCACGCTCACGCTGGTGAACACCCGCCGCTTCGTGCCGACCGGGGACGGCGGGGCCGTTGACCTCAACCTCATTCCCAGCGCCCTGATTGCGCGGGTGGAGACCGTGACGGGTGGGGCCTCGGCCGCCTATGGCTCGGATGCTGTCGCGGGGGTCGTGAACATCATCCTGGACAATAAGATGACGGGCCTTCGCGCACAGGTTGATTCCGGCCTCACCTTTCGTGGCGACGGGCGCAAGATCCATGGGTCGCTGGCCTATGGCACCTCTTTCGCGGGGGATCGCGGTCACATCATCCTCGGGGTCGAATATCAGGATCAGGACGAGATCGAGAGCTGTTTCAATGCCCGTCGCTGGTGTCAGGCCGGCTGGGATATCTTCGAGAACGCCAATAATATCCTGCCCAATGGCCAACCGTCGGGATACAATGTTCCGGGCTCGCCGGGCTTCGGGCTGCCCAACTATGTTTTGGGCCGGGATTCCGCGCTGGCATTCAACACACCTTATGGCGTCGTGCGCAATCGCGCGCCCGCCCCGCTCGCGGCACGCAACTATCGGTTCACGGCTGATGGCAGGGGAATCGTGCCCTTCGATCAGGGCGAGTTCGTCAACAACAGCACCATCGGCCAGGTCCAAGGCAGCGATGGCATTTCGAACTATGACGATGCCAGCCTTCAGGCCGGGCTGGAGCGCATTGTCGCTTATACGGCCGCGGAATTTGCGCTCAGCGATAGCCTGACGCTTTCCGGAGAGTTCAACTATGGCAAGCGGATCGCCCGGGCCGCCACGCTGACGGCAGGTCCGCGATCCACCTTCTTCGTGAAAGCCACCAACCCTTATGTTCCGCCCGAGCTTGCCGCTCTGCTGGGCGGTGCCTCATTCAGTTTCGGCAAGGATCTTGACGGTCAGATCCCGTCCTACAGCCGCGCGGAGGTGGAAGTGTACCGGGGCGTGATTGCCCTCTCGGGCGATCTCGGCGGCAGCTGGAAATGGGATGCCTATTACCAATATGGGCACAATGAGCGTAATCAGATGCGCAATCGCTCGCGCGTCAATACGCCCTTCACCTTCGCTCTCGATGCCGTTCGCGCGCCGGCGGGCAATGTGTTGGGGGTCGCTCCTGGCACGATCGTATGCGCCGAGTTGTTGAAGCCGAACCCCAACCCCATTGCGGTCGGTTGCTCTCCGGCAAACTTCTTCGGCCTCGACAATCTGACGCAAGCCGCGATCGATTATGTCTATCGGCCGGTGTTCGAGGACTTCGTCTATGATCAGCACGTCCTGGCCGCGAGCATCACCGGCGATCTGTTTGGCGGCATCGGCGCGGGGCCGATCGGCTTTGCGGCGGGCGGCGAGTACCGGACGGAAAGCGGCAATGTCACCCATGGCGACATTCCCAACTATCTTGATTACGCCTTCACCTTCGGCCTGGATTACGGCGGAAGCATCAAGGTGCTTGAAGGCTTTACGGAACTCAACGCGCCTTTGCTGGCCGGGCTGCCAGGAGCCGAGCGGCTCGATCTGAACGGCGCAATCCGGTACACGCGCAACAGCGCCAAGAACCGCATCACCGACGAAGCGAAATCGACGACCGCCACCAGCTGGAAGCTCAGCGCCATTTACGAGCCAGTGAGGGGCGTGCGGTTTCGTGGATCGCGGTCCCGCGATATCCGCGCTGCGGGCTTCCGGGAGCTGTTCCTGCAGCAGGTGCCGACCGATCCTGGCACCTCGCAGGGCACCGTCCGCAATCCCAATGGTCCTGGCGGCAACGCCAATGATGCCACGCCGATCCTGAGCGGCGGCAGCTTCCAGCTAGGCGCCGAAAAGGCCGATACGACGACGGCCGGGATCGTGCTGCAACCTGCCTTCGTCCCGGGCCTCCGGTTTTCGGCGGACTGGTTCGAGATCAAGCTCAAGGATGCGGTCACCACGCTGTCGGGCCAGTCGATTGTCGACCTGTGCGATCAGTTCGACACCTTCTGCGACCGCATAACATTCAATGGCGGCAATCTGGCCGACATCAGCTTCATCGATGCCCGTCAGGTCAATCTGGGCCTGATCACGTATCGCGGTCTTGATTTCGAGCTGGAGTACAATCTTCCGCTGTCCGACGTAGCAAGCAATTGGGACGGCGCGCTGACCCTGCGGGTACTTGCGGCGCATCAATATGATCTCAAGGTCCAACCAGATCCCAATGTCCGTGCCCTCGATTATGCCGGCATGACGGGGCCTCTTGTGGGCCGGGCGGACTTCAATCCGGCGCCGGCGTGGCGGTGGAATGCATCGGTTACTTACAATCAGGGTGGCTTCACGAGTGTGTTGCAGGTGCGGCGGATCGGCTCCGGCATTGGCGACGTGACCAAGGTCGGTCCTGAGGATGAGGGTTATGATCCTTCTCTCCCCAACAGCATCAGCGTCAACCGTTTCGACGGTGCGACCTATGTGGATCTGGCGATGACCTATCGCATCCCCTTCGGCTCGGGCGATCAGAACTTCGAGATTTTCGGAAAGATCGAGAATCTGTTCGATAAATCGCCGCCGATTGCGGTTGCTACCGGCGGGAGCGGCGGCTCGCCTTACCCCACGAACCCTGTGTTCTTCGACACGCTGGGCGCTCGCTTCCAGACCGGTGTGCGGGTGAGATACTGAGGCTGAGGGAGGGCCGGTCTCCGGCCCTCCCGTGCAAGGCTGGGGCGCCTAGCGTGCGGTGTTTCGTGCAAGTTCTGAAACCGCCTGTTCAGACGCGCTCCACCGCCAGCGCCAGACCCATGCCCACGCCCACGCAAAGGGTGGCGAGCCCGCGTTGGCCACCGGTCTGTTCCAGTTGACGCACCAATGTCAGCGCGAGGCGCGTGCCCGACATACCGAGCGGATGCCCCAGCGCGATGGCGCCGCCATGCGCATTGACGTGCGCCGCATCGTCTTCCAGCCCGAGCGACCGGAGGACCGCCAGGCTCTGGCTGGCAAAAGCTTCGTTCAGCTCGATCGCGTCGAAGTCACGGATGGTGAGATCGAGCCGCTGCATCAGCTTTTGCGTGGCCGGCACCGGGCCGATTCCCATTAGCCCGGGCTCTACGCCCGCTGCGGCCGCGCCGAGGATGCGCGCACGCGGCGTCAGCCCGAAGGTCTTCGCGGCCTGTTCGCTCGCGATGATCATCGCCGCCGCGCCGTCATTGATGCCGGACGCATTGCCGGCGGTGACGGTGCCTTCGGCACCGAACAAGGGCTTGAGCCGCGAGAGCGTTTCAAGGGAGGTGGTAGGGCGCGGGTGCTCGTCGAAGGACACGAGATCCGTCTCTCCACGCACCTTTCCCGGCACCGCGACGGGCAGAATTTCACCGTCGTGGAAGCCGCTGCTTCTTGCCGCGGCGGCGCGCTGCTGGCTGCGGAGCGCAAATTCATCCTGATCCGCGCGGCTGATCTTGTATGCCGATGCGACATTCTCGGCCGTTCGCGGCATCGTCTCCGTGCCATAGGCGGCATCGAGCGCTGGATTGATGAAGCGCCAGCCCATCGTTGTATCCATCAACTGCTGATCGCGGTCGAAAGCGCTTGTGGCCTTGCCCATGACAAGCGGCGCGCGGCTCATGCTCTCCACACCGCCAGCCAGCGCAAGCTGCATCTCCCCCGTGCCGATCGCGCGCGCGGCCGCGCTGACGGCCTCCAGCCCCGAAGCGCACAGGCGGTTGTGGGTGACGCCCGGCACCGTCACAGGTAGCCCGGCAAGCAAGAGGCTCATCCGCGCGACATTGCGATTGTCCTCGCCCGCCTGATTGGCGCATCCGTAGAACACCTCCTCGATCGCGGCTGGGTCGAGTTGCGGATTGCGTTCGAGCAGCGCCTTGATAGGCAACGCGCCCAGATCGTCCGCCCTTATGCCGGAGAGGCTCCCGCCATAGCGCCCGATCGGGGTGCGGATGGCATCGCAGATGAAGGCCTCTCTCATGCCTCTTGCCCCGATCCGCAGAGGCCTCGCGCTCCGGCCGTGAGTTCCAAGGGCACTCCGGTGAGCGCACGGAGATCGTCAAGGCCGAGGCCATCCACCATGTCGATCACGCGGGCGCCTGCGTGCCCCACTTCGAAGGTGGCAAGATCGGTATAGACGCGGGACACGCAGGCCAGCCCTGTCAGCGGATAGCTGCACTCGGCCACGAGCTTGCTTTTCCCTTGGCGGGTCAGCAGGTCCATCATCACAAAGGTCTGCCGGGCGCCGATTGCCAGATCCATCGCGCCTCCGACAGCCGGGATCGCGCCTTCCTCGCCGGTATGCCAGTTGGCGAGATCGCCGGTCACGGACACCTGATAGGCGCCCATCACGCATATATCGATATGGCCGCCCCTCATCATCGCGAAGCTGTCCGCATGGTGAAAATAGGCGCCGCCGGGTAGCAGGGTGACCGGCTGCTTGCCTGCGTTGATCAGTTCCCAATCCTCCTCGCCCGGCGCTGGCGCAGGCCCCATGGCGAGCAGTCCATTTTCGCTCTGGAGGAAAATGTCGCGGTCTGCTGGCAGATAGTCCGCGATCTTGGTTGGCAGTCCGATGCCGAGATTGACGTAGGCGCCCTCCGGGATGTCCTGCGCCACGCGCTGGGCAAGCTGATTGCGATCGCGTCGGTTCATGGCAGGCTTCTCCTCATGCGGCGGCCACGTTCCGGCGATCGACCTGCACCACTCGCTGGACAAAGATGCCGGGCGTCACGATCGCTTCAGGATCGAGGGCTCCCAGCGGGACGATTTCGGACAGCTGAGCGATGCATGTTCTGGACGCCATCGCCATGATCGGGCCGAAGTTGCGGGCCGTCTTGCTGTAGACGAGATTGCCCCAGCGGTCGCCGCGGTGTGCCCTGATCAGCGCGAAGTCCGCCGAGATCGGATATTCCAGCACATAATCGCGCTCGCCGATGCGGCGGGTTTCCTTGCCCTCTGCGAGTTGCGTGCCAAAGCCGGTGGGCGTGAAGATTGCGCCAAGGCCCGCACCGGCGGCCTGTATCCGTGCTGCCAGATTGCCTTGCGGCACGAGTTCGAGCTCGATCTCTCCGGCCCGATAGCGCGCGTCGAAATGGTGGGAATCAACCTGGCGCGGGAAGGAACAGATGATCTTCGCGACGCATCCGGCCCGGATCAATGCTGCGAGGCCGGATTCGCCATTGCCCGCATTGTTGCTGATGATGGTGAGGTTGCCCACGCCCCGCGCAATCAGCGCGTCGACGAGGTCGTCCGGCATGCCAGCGGTTCCGAACCCGCCGATCATCACCGAGGCGCCATCAGGAATATCCGCTGTCGCCTCGATCAGGGATGCAAAGGTCTTGTCGATCATGATGTTAAATCCAGGAGGCCAAAACCGAGTGGATCACGCGGGGTAGGGCAGGGGGCGAACGCCGATCCGCCCAAGGCGCCCATGTCCCGCCGCCATCGGCTAGCCGGAGCGGGTTTGCTCCGTCTCAAACCGGGAGGCGACGAAGATCAGAAAGCCGCCAACGGCCGCCGAGCACGCCACGATTCCCATCGAATAGCGCAATGCGTGGACGCCAAGATCGGCGAAGATCGTATCGTTCATCAGGCCGATGCTGGTCGGCCCGATGAGATCGGCTAAGAAATTGCTGGCGAGGAGCGCGAAGGCCAACCCTGTCGCGCGCAGACCGGCGCCCGATACGTCCATGCAGATGGCAACCGTCGACGCTTGCGACCCCATGATCAGCATTCCGGTCAGCAGATAGGCGGGCATCCACACCCAATAGTCGTCTGCCATCAGATAGGTCATTTCGGCGGGCGCGCCCAGCATCAGCATGATCCCCGGCACCCAGAAGCGCCAGCGATGGTCACGCCGGGCAAGTCGGTCGGTGACCCATGCGCCGACAAGCGCGCCGATCAGCAAGGCCGGGCCGCGCGAAATTCCCGAAAGCACGCCAATTTCCGTGGGAGACAGTTCCCGAACCCGGACCAGGAAGGCCGGCGCCCATACACTGTTGGCCTGCAACGTCACGCCAGCCAGCGCGAACCCGGTGATCACAAGCAGGAAAGCCGGTGAGCGGCGCCACTGAGCCCAGGCCGCTTTCAGGCTGACCGGTGCAATGGCCTTGCCCTGGGCGTCCTTCTCGCGCTCCGGCTCGCGCACGGTGAAGATGGCCAACGGCACGAGGATGATCGCCGGCAAAGCCAGAACGTAGAAAGACGCACGCCAGCCGTAGCGATCCGTGACGTAGCCGAGGCTGCTCATCATCACGAGAACGATGATCGCGCCGAAAATCCGCAGGCTCGCAAGGGCCATCCGGCGGTTTTGCGGCGGCACCAGATCGTTGACCATCGCGCTGGAAGGGGCGTTACCCGATGCCTCGCCGATCCCCAGCAGCATGCGCGTGAACAGCAGGCCGACAAAGCTGGTGACCATCCCCATCAAGCCGATGATGAGGCTGTAAAAGCCGAAACCGATGGCGATGATGTCGCGACGGCTGTAGCGATCGGCCAGACGCGCCAGGGGCACGCCGGCGACGGCATTCAGCAGGAAGAAGCCGATGCCCGCGGCCAGGCTCATCTGGGTATCGGTCGCACCGAGCTCGAGTTTGATCGGCTCCAGATTGAGCGCCAGCAAGCCGCGATCAACCATGTTAAAGCCGCTGAAAATCCCCAGGATCGTCAGTGCCCAGAGCTGGTGACTGGAGAATTTGGTGGCGGCTGGCTTGAGAGCGCCACCGGCAAGGCCCGGCCGAGCATCCATAATCAATCCTTCCGAGCAGCGCCGCGCCGAGACCGGACCTCGGCGGGTTCAAGTATGCCGTTGCGGTTGGTATCCTGGGCATCGAAAGCGGCAGCCTTTCGACCGCCAGATGCCCATTCCGCGCGCGAAAGCTGGCCGTTTCCGTCGCTATCCAGCGTCGCGAGGGCGCCCAGCCGGGCTGATGGCGGTAATGGCTTGAGGGTGAAGAGCCCGAAGGCGCCGACGCATGACGATGTCACTGCGCAACCTATGCCGATCAACTGTGGCCAGTTCATTGCATCCCTCCGGCTCGACAGCGCGCCCTCATCAGCGCACGCTCTCCCTCACATAAAACCTATATATCCAGATTAACGGCCTAGTAAAGCGGAGATTGGGGGGAAATGGCCACGAAATGACCGTTTTAAGCCTATTTGGACTTGATGTTGAGGCGAACGACGTCCCCTCGATAGGTGTTCCGCGCAAACAGAACGAGGATGCCGTCCGCATCGACCACATAGCGCTCGATCTGCGCGACAGGTGCGTTGAGCGGGATCTGGAGGGAAACCGACGCGTCGAGATCCGCCACGCCGATGGTCATGATCTGCTCCACATCGGCAATGGCGAGGCCATCGATGTCGGCGACCAGCTTCAACGCCGTCTTGCTTGTGAACGCCGCGCGCGGAATCTTGTTCGCCCAGCGCTCGGAAATGAAGACCTCGGCGATCATATAGGGCTGGTCATCGCGCCAATGCCGGCGGCTGAGCTTGCGATAGGCCCCGTCGGCAACGCCAAACTCGATCGTTCCAGCGATGCCGACCTTGCGCTCCTCGCCGATCAGTTCGATCTGTGCGCCTTCGCGCGCCTGGAGCAGGCCGAGGAAGTTGGTCTCCAACTGGCACCAGATCTGATCGCGCGGTGCGCCGGTGACGAACGTGCCTTTGGCGCGGTATCGGCGGATCAGACCTTCCTCGGCCAACATGCCCAGGGCCTGCCGGACGGTCTCCCGCGCCACATCATAGGACAGGGCCAGCTCAACGACGGTCGGTATCTGGCTGCCGACTTCCCACACGCCCGTCTCGATATGGCGGCGGAAGACGGCCGCGAGTTGATGATAGCGCGCGATGCCCCGGCTGCCGAGATCGGCGGCTCCTGCGGGCCGGCCACCGGGGCCTTTCGGATTGGACCGGGTTGAATGCGTGCTCACAGCCTGTCTCCGTTACAAAGAGTCCGCCATTAGCTGCCGGGCTGCCTTCCGTAAAAGGCTTTGATCGCTCCCCATGATATACCAATTGGCACCCATGTCCGAGAAGTAACGGCGCTCCGCCTCGCTGGAGACGACGACGCCCTTGATCTTTTCGCTGTCTGCCACGGCCTGAAAAATCGAGGTCACGATCGCTTCGACAGCAGGGGAGGAGGCGTCGCTTTCGCCCAAGGCCACAGCGAGGTCCGCCCGACCGATCACAATTCCGTCCACGCCCTCAAGCTCCAGAATCGCTTTCGCCTCATGTGCCGCGTCCGGATGTTCGATTTGCACCAGAACAAGGACATCGTCCGCGGCATCGATGACGTCACGCATCGAGCCCGAGCCGTAATTTGCGTGGCGCGGCGCGCTCGAATAGCCTCTTTTGCCGCCCTTATAGCGGGCGCTCGCGACCACGGCGCGTGCCATCTCCACCGACGCGACATGGGGAACCATGATCCCGGCGGCCCCAAGATCCAGAGCGCTGCAGATCGAGCTGCTCTGGGCGTCGGCAACCCGCACCAATAAGGGCAACTGCGCCGCGCGTCCTGCCAGCATCATGAGATCGAGCATGCCCCGGTCGAAAGGGCCATGCTCCGCATCGATCACCGCGAAGTCCGGCTTCTCCAGCGCCAGGATCTCGACAATCTGGGGCGCGGGCGTCTTGATGAACAGCCCGCGAGGCGCTTCCCGGCTCATGCCGCCGGCTCCGCATGGACCTGATATTCATGTGCGTTGAACACCCAGCCCTTCGCGATGAAGTCGGCGCGAGGCGGCGCGAACACGTCGACCAGCACATGCTTGCCGTCTCCTACGCCTTCCGTGGTGTGGATGATCTCGGGCGGAATGACGACCACGCTGGAAGGGCCGGCAGGCAGATGCTGATCCTCCTGCCAGAGCCGCGCATCGCGGCCCCAAGGGGTCCGCAGATGGTGGGTGAACTGGCCTTCGATGGCCAGGCTTGCCTGCTCCAGATCGGCATGGGCATGGGGGCTTAGCGCGCTATTGTCCCGCAGCCCGTCATATTCGACCCAGTTGATGCTCATGGTTTCGCTTTGAAGGAAACGCAGCCTGCCATTGTCGGGCGGAATGGTCACATCCTCGATCCGGTGAATGCGGACATCCCCCCCATGCGCGATGCGCTCATAAGCCTTGCCCACGGGACGCACCCGCGCGTCATGCGAAGCATAGGCGTCGGCATTGCGGGGCATCGCCATGTCGGCCTGCTCACGATGGGTCGCGAGAAGATAGAAGGCCGCGGGCCGGTCCAACGCGAAGGCATAGGCGCCGGCCGGGATGATGACCACACTGTGGTCAGGCAGCGCCATGGCCCGATCTCCGCTCAGCGTTCCCCCGGCATGCGGAAGAAGCAGGATGATCTCCCGCTCCGAAGCGAAGCGATGCGATGCGGCGGGGCCGCTCTCGACCCGCTCGATGGAGAAATTCTGCGCTCTGGCAGCGGTGCGGCCAAGCTCATCGGCAGGAGCGGGCATCAGGTCCACGAGCATGGGCGTTCGCACTGGCTTGTTCATGTGTTCGGCCCTCAATAGGTTGCTTCATTGGCGCGCTTGAATTTGCGCGTCAGTTCGAAGCTCTCCTGCGTCACCGCATATTCGGCGCCGCCCAGTCGCGACACCGGACGGGCGGCGAGCGTGTCGAAATGCCCGTCTTCGTGCAGATAGCCGGGCGCAATATGCATCCCCACCACCTCGCCGAACGTGACATTCGTCTCGGGCCCCAGATCGCCCCCGCCGAACGAGACCACCTTGATGACCCGGCATTCCAGGCTGCAGGGCGAGGCGGCAACGCGGGGCGCGGCAACGACCCGGCAGGGCGCTTTTTCGATCCCGAAATGCTCGAATTCGTCGACGCCGTAAGGCACCGGCGAGGAGGTATCGTTCATCGCTTCGAGCTGACTGGCAGCGACGAGATTGAAGACGAATTCGCCGGTCTTCCTGACGTTCGCCAACGTGTCCTTGGCCGGCCGATCCTCCGGCGTGTTGCAGGAGAACATGAGGATGGGCGGCAGGTTCGAGACGATATTGAAATAGGAGAAGGGCGCCAGATTGGACTTGCCGTGCTCGTCGACCGTGCTCAGCCAGCCGATGGGCCGGGGCGCCACGATGGCATTGAAGATACCCCGTTTGAACGACGCGCTGTCCTTCGGATCGAAAAAGAGGGGCTGAACATTGGCCATGATTATTCCGATCTTTCGGCTGCTACGCGACGCTGGTTGAGCGTCTGCATGATTGCGGGCAGGCGACTGCGCGCCTGATCTTCAAGAGACTGGTAGATGGAGCGGCCCCGGGCATCGATGCCGACGGTGAGAGGGCCGAGATTTTCGACCCTCATCTTGCTCAGCCTGAAATGCGATGGAAAATCGCGCCATTCGACGGCGAGAACCGCTTTGATCGCTTCGGACAGGATCGGGCTCCCGCCGCCGAGCAGCGACAGGTAGACGCAGCCTGTATCCGTCATGACCTTGGCGACATCAGCGCCCAGGCCGCCCTTGCCGCCAACGATGTGCAGGTCCAGATCGCGGATAATCTGCGGCATATAGGCATCGAAGCGGCGGCTGGTCGTGGGATTGACGTATTGCACATCATAACCGCCGTCGGGCCGCGCCTCGATCATGTGCGGGAGATGGATGAAAACACCCTCCATCGCGAGCGGCAGTGGCAAGCCGCGATCAAGACAGTCGATCATCCGCTTGTGGGCCGGCAGGCCGCCGGTGACGACGATATCGCCGCTCAAAAAGACCAGATCGCCAACATTGAGCGCGGCCACCGCGTCCCGGGAAGGCGGGCATGTGATCGAGACGACCGCCATCAGAGCAGTCGTTCCACGCGGCCATCGCTATGGAGCCGCGCCTTCGCCCGCCGGTTGATCCAGCAATTGAAGCAGACCGCGACCGGCGTGTAGCCATGGCCGAAAGCGTAATCGATGTGGACGGCAAGCGCCGTGGTGCTGCCGCCAACCCCCATCGGGCCGAAACCCGTTGCATTGGCCGCCTCGGTCAGCCGCTCTTCCATGGCCGCGAGCGTTGGATTGGGGTTGAGAGAGCCGATCTCGCGATAGGTCGCGCGATTGGCGAGTTTGGCCGTCAGGTCGAAATTACCGCCAATTCCCACGCCAACAACGACAGGGGGGCAATGCTGAGACCCCGCTTCGATGATGGCATCCAGCACGCAGGCTTCGATGTCTTCCAGCGAAGGCGAGATCAACGTGCGCAATGATGCCCAGCGTCCCGACCCGAGCGCCTTGGGCACGCAGGTGATGTCGATATAATCGGCATTGCCGAGCAGATCGACGGTAATAGCGGGCATGTCCTTGCCCGGCCCGCCGCGCTCGTTCGTCAGGGGATTATTGACGTGTTTGAGAAGGGGCGGTGAAATGGTCTCGACAAGATGATCGAAGCCGCGGGTAATGGCGGCCTTGAGGTCGCCCTGCCACTGTGCCGCCCCGCCGATTTCGACGAAATAGGTCGGCACACCACTGTCCGAGCAGACGAACGTGTCTTTCGCCTCTGCCAGGCGCGCGCTCCGCACCATGAGATCGAGCGTTGCCCTGGCGCCCTCCTGCGCCTCGTGTTCCCGTGCTGCTTCCAGCGCCTGGACCGTATCCGGCGGAACCCTCCGCAATGCGGCTGAGTAGAGGGATTCCGATATCTCCTGGACCAGATCCTCGGTAATCATGACAAGAGAATACCCATATAACTAGGTTTTAGTTCTAGGAGTCGGGATTGGCACGGTCAAGGCATTTTCATCCCGAGAAGGGCGGCAGGATTGTCTGAAAGGCAGCGACGGAAAGCCTCTTCTCCCATCCAGGACCGGAGCTGATTGAGCAGGGCTGACGGGTCGGGCACCTGAGCGGTCCGTACAAAGGGCCAGTCCGATCCCCAGATCACCCGGTGGGGTGCCGCGTCTACAAGTGCGGATACGACCGGCTGCATGTCGCTATAGTCGCCCGGCAGTGCCGACCGCCGAAAATAAGTCAGCTTGACCCAGGCCATGCCGGTGGCGACGGCATCCAGCAGCCGGTCGAAGCGATAGGTGCCCGGACGGTCATCCGGGGAGAGACCGGCGAGGTGATCGAACACCAACGGCATATCGCTCCCAGCGTCGCCAAGCGCCAGATCAGCGCATTGCTCCAAACTTCCCCACACATGGGCGTGAAGCCCGAGAGTGCGCATATCGCTGCGCAGATCCTCAAGCTGATCAAAGCCTTGCGTCCCCGGATAGGGGCCGCCGTCCGGCCCCGGAACGCCGACAAAGCGAAGGGCGACGACGCCTGCGCTTCTTAATGCTGCCAGTCTATCCCGATCGATCGTCGCGCTGACAGAGCCGACTCCCAGCAGCCGGCCCTGGCCGTGGCGCAAAGCATCCAGCAGGGCGCTATGATCGTCGCCATAGAGGGAGGGCTGGATGAGAAGCGCATGATCGAACCCCAGCCGGTCGAGCGTCGCAAGATGCAGGTCGCGGTCGGCGGACGGAGGCTCGTAAGCGCCGCCTGCTGCGAGCGGAAAGTGCGGACGCGGCCCGAAAACATGGGTGTGGAAATCCCAGGCGCTGGCCGGCAGGATGTGCGGAGGACGACCGTCGCCGGACATTCCGGAGTTGCTGGTCATGCTTCTGCCTCCTGACGTGCTTTCACCGTCGGACGACGGCCGGGTTAGCGCTATTGACCTATTTCTTTAGGTCATGCAAGTCGGCCAGAAGGAGCGACTATGAACGAGCGACCCGAAATTGCTGTCATCGCCGAGCTGCCCGCAGACCTGCGAACCGCGCTCGAACGCGATTTTCGGTTGATCCCCGTCCCGCTCGAAGGCGCGAATGCGCAGCCAGTCACGGCAATTCCATCGACTGTGCGCGCTGTGGCCACGCGGGCGGTCCTTGGCATTCCCTCGGGCCTTCTGGAAGCGCTGCCGGATTTAGGACTCGTGCTCTCCCTCGGCGCGGGTCTGGACAATATCGACGTCGAGGCGCTGGCCGCACGCCAGATCGTCCTCGCGCACACCCCCGACCAGTTCACGGAGGATGTCGCCGATTTTGCACTCGGGCTCATCTACGCCGCCGAGCGCAACATCGTCGCGGCCGACCGGTTCATGCGCAGCGGACGTTGGGCGGAGAACCGCTTCATGAATGGCCGTCGCGTGAGCGCCCGGCGGGTCGGCATTGTCGGGCTGGGTCGGATCGGGCGGAGGCTCGCCCAGAAATGTGCCAGCCTGGGCATGTCTGTCGATTACCACGCGCGCGCCCCGGTCGCGGCTTGCGCCTACACTTATCATTCCGACGTAACCGCGCTCGCTGCCGCGTGCGACATTCTGGTGCTGGCCTGCGCGGTGACGGATCGGACGCGGCGCGTGGTCACCCGCGAGGTCCTGGACGCGCTTGGCCCGCAAGGCATTGTCGTCAACATCGCGCGCGGCGCCGTGATCGATGAAGAGGCGTTGATCGACGCCCTGCAAGATCGCACCATCGCCGGCGCGGCGCTCGATGTGTTCGACAAGGAGCCGGACTTCGACCCGCGCTTGGCCCGCCTCGAGAATGTGATCCTGACGCCGCACGCCGCAAGCTTCACATTTGAAGCGCGGCAGGCGGTCATCGATCACTTGACGGACGCGGCAAGAACCTACTTTTCGAGCGTTGATGCTTCCCAGGCCCCAACATAGCGGAGAATTGCGATGCCCAGCCTGTCTGAGATGGAAATCACCCGGCGTTGGCCGGCCGAACATCCCGATCGGATTCAGCTCTATTCCGTCTCCACGCCCAATGGCGTGAAGGTCTCCATCATGCTTGAAGAGACGGGGCTGCCGTACGAGGCGCATCTCGTCGCCTTTTCGACGGACGAGCAAAAGAGCCCGGAGTTTCTCTCGATCAGCCCGAACGGGAAGATTCCGGCGATCGTCGATCCCTCCGGCCCGGGAGGAGCCCCGATCGCGCTGTTCGAGTCCGGTGCCATTCTGCTCTACCTTGCCGACAAGACGGGGCAGTTCATACCCACCGACGCATCCGGTCGCTGGGAAGCGCTGCAGTGGTTGATGTTCCAGGTCGGGGGCGTCGGTCCGATGGTCGGGCAGCTGGGGTTTTTCCACAAGTTCGCGGGCAAGGACTGGGAGGACAAGCGCCCCAGAGACCGCTATGCGGCGGAAGCGGCTCGGCTGCTCAGCGTCATGAACACGCGGCTCGCAGATCGGGAGTGGTTTCTCGGTAAAGATTATTCGATCGTTGACATCTCGCTGCTCGGATGGATCCGCAATATTGTCGGCCTGTTCGACGCGGCAGAGTTGGTTGACTTCGGATCAATGCCCCACGTCGCGCGATGGCTCGAACAAGGACTGGCGCGGCCGGCAGTTCAGCGCGGGCTGACCATGCCGCCGCGCCCGTCCTAAGTCCGGCTTTCCGGCGACGGCGGTGGTCAGCGCTCGTCCAGCCCGTGCCGGTGAAGGAAGGCCGAGAGGAGGTCGGCCACGGCCACATTATTGAGGTCCGCAAAGGGGAGGTGGGTGTTCCCCGAGAGGCCGGCGGCCGGCAAGGAGAGGATTTCCGCCTTACCGCCATGGGCGTTGACGATCGCTACAAAGGTCGTCGCCGCGCGATAGGCCGCACTCCAGTTCGTCGACTGCGCAATGTGGTCGCCGAACACGATCTGGATCGGAATGCGCGTGAGCCGTTTGAATTGCTCGGCGGACACCTTGACCGGGCCGAACGGTCCCTTTCCAGCCGGCGGGCCTTCCCCTTCAGGAAACACGAACCCGGGCGGCTCGTAAGCGACGATGCCTTTGACATTGTCACTCTCGAGCGCGGTCATGAAGGCCCGGAAACCGCCGCCGGAATTGGTGACAAGCACCGTTGGGCCGATCCGGTCGACAGCCTTCGCCGCTGCCGCGCTCTGCAACTGGGCGTTAGGCACAGTGTCGAACTCATCGTACCGCGCGCGCATCGCCTGATCCCAGGCTTGCGGGTCGTCCTTGGGGAACTGGATGCCCGGGAACCAGTTGGGGTAGGCTTCCCCCAGGCGCCAGGCCTTGAAATTCCCCTCATCTCGGCCGGGCACTGCCTTGTAGGTATAGTCCTCGCAGCCCCAGTTCGCGCGGCCAACACGCGGGCCATCCCAGAGGTAGATCGGGAAGCCGCGGCGCAGGAAGATGCTCTGGAAGCCTTCGCCGCCATCCCACCGGTTTTGCCACACGGCCACGCTGGAACTGTGCCACAGCAGCAGCGCTGTCTTCCGCGCCCGCCGGGGGATCTGATATTCCACGAAACCGTGATCGCACGACAGATGTCCCGATGCGGCGTCACCCAGCAGCGCACCTCCGACCGAAAACGAACCTTGCCGCTCAAGGACGATGGGCGCAGCGAATGCCGGAGTTGCCTTGAACGGACTCGCGGCGACGCACAAGCTGCCGATGCTCGCCAACGTTAGCAATCGGCGCAGTGATCTTCTCATGGATTCGGTCTTCCCCGGAAAGGCAGATGAAGAATGTCAGGAGGCTCGCAGGGCGCGGAGGCAGTTTCCCACCGCCGGTCTTGCATCATCCATTGATCCGCAGATGCTACCGGAGAAATTTCCGCTTCTCAAGGCCGGAGGATGGCTTGCGCTGCAGACAAAGCCATGCAATTTGTGAATCCGGAATATTTTCCGGCTTATTGCGGCGCGGGCAGGTTTCAGGAGCGTCCCAGCGGCGTCTTGAACAGGCATCCGCCCAGACAAGAGCAATGCATCGCGGGGTTCGGAGAGGAAATTTGGACGACATTTCAGTCACGCGGATCAACGGTCTCATCGGCGCCGAGATTGGCAATGTGGACATGTCCAAGGATCTTGATGACCGGACGATCGAGCAGATCACAAAAGCTCTCGCCGAGAATGGCGTCATCTTTTTCCGCGATCAGGATCTCAGCGCCGACCGGCAACGCGCATTTGCAGGCCGCTTTGCCTTGCCGGGCGCAAAGCGCGCGCCGGTGGCGGACGCGCAGATCACGATGATCGAGAAGGAAGAGCAGCAGCTCAAGAATGTGGGCGGCGGCTGGCATGCCGACCAGACGTTCAACGAGATTCCATCCTGGGGCTCTATCCTCGCGGCGAAGGTGCTGCCGTCAGCCGGCGGCGACACGGTGTTTGCGAGCCTCGCTGCCGCTTATGATGATCTCTCCGAGGGCATGAAGACCCAGCTCGAGACGATGCGCGCAGAGCATAATAACGAGCGGGTCGTCACGTCGATGTCCCTGCTGCCCCAATATGCAGGCGCCAAGGCGAAGGTCGTGAAGGCGACCCATCCCGTGGTCATCCGGCATCCGATCACCGGCCGTAAATCGCTGTTCGTCAACCGCGGCTACACGACCCATTTCGAGGGCTGGACGCAGGAAGAGAGCGCGCCCTTGCTCCAATATCTGTTCCAGAAGTGCGAACGACCGGAATATCAGGTCCGTCTCAAGTGGCGCCCGGGAACGGTAGCGTTCTGGGACAATCTCCAAGTCCTGCACTATGCCGTCAATGATTATCACGGCGAGCGGCGGGTCATGCAGCGGGTCTCCGTTTCGGGCATTCGCCTCGATCGGGCGGGGTGCACAGCAGCGGCCTGCGTGTCCCAGCCATGATGTTCAATCACATCTTTGTCGGAACGAACGACCTGGAGAGAGCGCGGCAGTTTTACGATGCCGTGATGGGGGCACTGGGGCATGCCAATGCCGCCGCCCCGGACGCGCCCCTGCTTTCTTATCGCTGTGGCGAGCAAGGGTTCGCCGTCAGGGCGCCCCGCAATGGCGATCCGGCAACCTTCGCGAACGGCGGCACGATCGGCTTTCGGGCGCCAAGCCCGGAACATGTCGATGCGTTTCATCGTGCCGGGTTGGCCAATGGAGGGGTAGACGATGGCGCGCCTGGCACGCGGCCGGGCAGTTACGGCCAGCCATATATCGCCTATCTGCGCGATCCCGACGGCAATAAAGTCTGCGCGACCTGGAAAGCTTCCTGGAAGGACTAGTCGCGCCGGTGTGGCTGCCGTCAGAGCAGCGAAGACGCCGCCTGTTCGATCTCGATCGCAGCCTCCTGCAATGGGCCAAGCAGATCGGCCACCAGCCGATCCAGGGACGCACTGCTGACCGAGGCGGCTGCGACAATCGAAGCCGCCTGAACCCCGCCCAGCGACAGAGGGACGGCAATGGAGCGTTGGCCGAGGAAGATCTCCTGATCGTTCAAGGCATAGCCTTTGCTCCGCGCCTCTTCCACATCGGCCTTCAGCGCTGCGGCACTCGAAAGGGTGTTGGGCGTGAAGGATTGGAAGTCCCAGCCCTTCAGGCGCTCGTCCAAGACGTCCGGCGCCAATCCGGCGAGCAGAACCTTGCCGGGTGCCGTCGCATAGGCCGGCAGCCGCGCGCCGACATGCACGTAAAAGGGCTCGATCGGCTTATGCGTGCCCCGCGCGATATAGACCACATCCCGCTCGTCCAGCACCGTGATGCAGCATGTCGCATTCAGCCTGCGCGCAAGCTGGGTGAGAAGCGGTTTCGCGATGGTAGCGAATGGCTGCGACGAGAGATAGGAAAAGCCGAGTTTGAGAACCCGGGGGGTGAGGCAGAACCGGCCTTCGTCGGCTACGGCATAACCGAGCTTTTCCAGCGTCCGCAGAATACGGCGGGTGGTTCCCGGCGTGAGCTTGAGCTCCCGTGCAATCTGACTCAAGGTCCAGTCAGGATTGTCCGATCCGAACAACTCCAGGACGGCTAGCCCTTTTTCCAGCGAGGGAATGAAGTCGTCATCCACCGCGCGCGCGCCCTCCTGCTCCCCGGTCTGCGTTTTCGATTTGGCCATGTTCAATATTCCGACTTTTTCGCGGGGAATGATGCTTCTCTGCTTTCCACGGCTGGCGGTCAGAATCAAGCTGACGCCCTTAGCCGATCCTGCATGGCAGACAGAGCCAGAAGCAGACAGGGCCGCCGGCGCCTGCCGACAGCCCTGTGTCGCTTTGGGGTAAGCCGAATGCTCGGCTCAGCGCATTATTAGAAGCTCTTCTCCACAGTCAGGTAGAACTGGCGCGGCGCCGCCGGCTGCGCGTTGGTGTAGGCCGCGCCCAACGCCTGGGAGTCGAACACGTTATAATAATAAACCTTGTCGAACAGGTTCGTGGCTCCAACGGCGATCGAGAAGTCATATTCGTCGTTGTCGTAGGTCAGGCGGGCATTGAAGACCGAACGCGCCGGCATAAGGTTATCAAAGGTGGTCGACGTGCCGGACACCACCTGGCTCGATTCATAGATCCAGTCCACCCGGGGCGTGATCGATCCGGCCAGTGACGGAAGCTCCGCCGTGTACTGCACGCCCGCATTCGCCGTCCAGAACGGCGAATTCTGCCGCCGGTTGACTGCGCGCTCCCGAATGTCCGGCGCCGTCAGCTTGGTGTACCCCACCGAGCCATTGATGAGCAGGCCATCGACAGGATTGATGGTATACTCGGCTTCAAAGCCGCGGATTTTTGCAGCCTGATTGCGATAGTAGGTCCGTCCGAGGCAGGTAATGCCGGTGCCTGCCGCCACGACCGCACCGCAGGTGGTCGACCCCGCAGGGCCTCCCGCGAGTGGGACGAGCGCGCGATTTCCGGGCACGGGCTGACCATTTGCGTCCAGCAGGGCCTCGGATCCTGAAATCGAAGTCGGGCGGTTCTTGAAGTCGGTATAGAAGGCCGCGAGATTCAGGCGCACCCGACGATCGAAGAGATCGAGCTTGGCGCCGATTTCGTAGGCGATGTCGTCATTGCCATCATATTGCGCGATCTGCGAGGGCTGTTGCGGGCGCGGATCGAAGCCGGGAAGCGAGTTGCCGGTCGCAGCGGACACATAGATGAGCGCGTTGGACGCCAGCTGATAATTGACGCCGGCCTTCCAGTCGAACCGCGTCTGCTGCGGAACGACGTAAAAGACCGTGTCGCTGGCGCTGGGCGAGGTGTCGAGGACGTTATAGAAGTCAACGACCTTCTTGTCGTCCGAATAGCGCAGGCCGCCCACGAAGCTGAGCGCTTCACCAAATGGCCGGATCGTGGCGTTGGCGAAGACCGCCTTGCTCGTCGGGTTGAACTCAGAATCGATCAGCCGCTGGAACGAGCTCTGGGGCGAGATGAAGGCGGCGTGCTGCGAGCCATCGGCCGTGAAGTAGAAGCCGCCCACGACCCAGTCGATGAACGATGACTGGCCGGACAGGCGCGCTTCGGCCGTCCAATATTCCTCCGAGAAGGTATTGGACCGCAACACCACATTGAGCGGCGAGCCATCATCGTCATAGGAATGGGTCTCGACCATCTCACGATGGGCGACCACCGCGAGGAAATTGATGTCGGGATTGATGTCCCAGCTCATCTTGGCTGAGACGCCCCAGTTCTTGAGGTCGATGAACGGCGAAAAGCTGGCGCCGCCGCGCACGGCCACACCATTGATCCGCAAACCATTATAGAATGTGTTGCCCGGGATGACCGTGCCTGCGGCGATGGGATCGCTGAAGCTGGCATAGGTGCTATAGGGATCGCCCGTCAGGAAGCGCGTGTCATAGGCCAGACCCAAGGTGTTGGCGGCGGACACGACCGTCCCGGATACCCGGTTGTTGATGATCCCGACGATGCTATCGGCGTTATTCTCGCTCGTATCGCGGATATAGTCGCCCGTCACCGTGAACCGCAGATCCTCGGACGGCTTCCAGAGCAAGGACCCCCGGTAGGCCTGCACATCTTCGCCGCCCTGATGGCCGACGACGCAATCCTTGGGCGTGAACCCGGCGGTCGGCATGTTGAGGGTCGAGGCATAAGGCAAGGAGCCCGACAGCGCAGGCGTGCCGCGCGCGCGCATCTCGCAGGTGAAATCGAGGATCTTCTGATAGCCGGTCCGCTTCTTCGAGAGCGCGGAAACGGAGAGGGCGAGCTGCTCGTTCAACGGCAGATTCAGCGAGCCGCGGAAGTCCATGCGGTCATAGGATCCCGCCGTGATCTGAATACGCCCATAAACATCGCTGGTGGATGGCTGCTTGCTGATGATGTTGACGGCGCCGGCGAGCGAATTCCGCCCAAACAGGGTGCCCTGCGGACCCCGAAGCACCTCGATATGCTCGATATCCAGAAGATCGAAGTTCGACCCGAGCAGCGTCGGGAAATAGACGTCGTCGAGATAGAAAGCGACGACAGGCTCGCTGGCGAGGCTCGTGTCCCGATTGCCGATCCCCCGGATCGTCGCGTCGATACCGGGCCCGAATGCACCCTGAGACTTCCGGAATTGCGTGTTGGGAACCACAGCGGTCAGTTCGCCGACGCTGGTAATGCCCTTCTGCTCGATCGCCTCGGCCGTGACCGCGGTGATGGCGATCGGCGTATCCTGCAAATTCGTCGACTGGCGCGTGGCGGTAACCACGATGTCCTCAAGGCCGCCTGCCCGGCTGTCCTGTGGCGTCGCTTGCGGGGCCGCCGATGCCGATCCAACCTGTGCGCTTGCCGGCCCTGCTAACAAAGCGAGAACCAGCGCTGCCGAGCTTATGGTTGCCAATTCCAGGTTTTTCATCTCAGTCTCCCTCGGGCGAATTCTAGCGAAATGGAGACCCTCTCGTCGCCTCTCGCGATGCTCGCCATATTTCCGGATATTTTTCCGGTTAGCGATCTAGCGCGCATTTTCGGCAGCTGCAATCCTAATAATCGGCGAACTCCAGAGGAATTTGGCGGAGGTGCGATGTATCTATTTTGTAAAAATGAGACAGGACTGTGATGAGTCGGGCGATAAAATAAGTGATCAACTACAGATATGTCTTGTCTACATGTATGATCTCGCTGAGAGAGTTCATGTATATGTTTATCGATCTACGACAATTTTCAGATGTTTTCCGAAGAATGGGAGGACTTCTTTTTGCAGTCTTTCCGGAACTTTACTGCTGTGATCGCCCGGATAAATGTCCAGTTGATTGCTTATAGCATAGTTATCTAGGTTTTTATGGAGCTCGGTTGCTGCGGTGACGATCGTGTCCTGATCGCCGACGTCGATGCCAATGGCGCGATAGGTCCTGAGAGCAGAGACGTACTGGTCGATGAAACTGAGCGGGGCATTGGCTGCGCGCTTGGCCATGATCGCCTCGCGCGACTCGCCCTGTTCCGTAATCGGCAGATCGACAAAGAGCGGCGGCTTCGCCGGATTGGGCGAGAAGGCCGCCGCTGTCGCAAGTGGCCCTGCATATTTGAACGGAAGCCCCCGGGCTGCCTGAGGGGATGCAAGATCGTTGATCTCCCTCACTTCTTTTGCGGTCAATCCCTGCGTTCCGAGAGCGCTCAGGCAACAGGGCGACATCATGTAGAGAACGCCAAACCGCCCTGGGCGCTTCATGCCAATGCGCGCGACGCCGTAGCCGCCCATGGAATGCCCCATCAAGCCACGCGCGGCCGCCTCTGGAATCGAGCGGAACTCCCGGTCGATATAGGCAGGCAATTCGTCCGCAACGAATGTCTCGAAGTCGCCGGTGACGATGGAACTGCCATAGAAGGACCCGCCATACTCATTGCTCCCATCGGGGAACACGACAATGACCTCCGGCACCCCCGCAGCAAAAGCTGCAGCGATCCGCCTGGCCGCATCGAGTTTCTGCATCCAGCTCGCCGCGTCGATGGAGAAGCCGTGCAGGGCGTAAACCACGGGGTATCGCCGCTTGATGTCGCGGCCATAACTCGGGGGAAGAACGACAAAGACCTCGCGCTCGGCGGAGGTTCTGAGAAGATTGCCGGCAATGGCTTGCGAGTGCACCAACCGTCGCTCCACCCGAACCTGGGTGTTGGGGGCTTCGGCCTGGCTTGCGATCGATGGAGCGGCGGGCGCGGCGCCGGCAGCCACCGAGGCAGTGACAAGGCCAAGACCACCCAACAATCGCATCTTCATATCTGTATCCTCTCTGATCGTCAGGCCAGGAGCGGTTGTCACGGCCAGCTCTCTGCATCTTGGGCTGGTACGACGCAGCGTTGCGGGATCACTTTAAACATATGTTTACATGTTTTATCGGTCAAGCAATGCTTGCCTTGACGCCCTTCGCGCGGTCACGTGGCCGGCCTGCGGCGCTGGTCAGAAGCTTGGCGAGTGTAATTCCTCTTGGTCAGGAGCTAAGGTCGCCTCATACCCGAACTCGGCCCAGTCCCACATAGCCAACATGCGCGGTGAATGACCCTGATTTGGGCACCGCGGACTTCAATCAGCGTCAGCGTGCGACCCAGCGGAGCACGGATTTTCACCATTTAAATCGCCGCCGATCATGGGGTCTCCACTCGGCTCACCGCGCTGGAAGTATTTGATTAACATCGCATCCCTAGCCCGGTCGCTAAGGAGCCTGCCATGCATCGCATTTTATATATCAGCACTGTCCGTCGAACGCTTTCGGATGCGGAGCTTGAGGACATTTTGGTTGCGTCCCGACGGAATAACCGGCTCGCTGATGTAACGGGCTTACTCGTGGTAGGGAATCGGCGCTTCCTTCAGGTTCTCGAAGGCCCTGAAGACGCGGTCAATTCGACGTTCTCCCGCATTTCAAAGGATCAGCGTCACTATGCTGTGGTCCAACTGAATAACAAGGCAATCGCGGCACGGTCGTTCGCGCGTTGGGAGATGGGATTTCAGCGGGGTGGCGACGTCAACGAGGGCTCGACCCTTGAAGAGCAGGTGGCAAGCTTGCTTGAACCTGTCACCGACGCAAATCTGAAAGCCTATTTCAGCGGTTTCGCTAAATCCCAAAGTCAGCCGGCCTGAGAAACCACCAACATTCGTGATTAGCGGATCCAAGCTCAGGAACCACCCGCATGTTTCCTCGTAGGAAGCCCGAATAGTCATCTTGGGCGCCGACGATTGACACTCATCGTCCAATCCTCAGTTGGAGCAGAGCGCGGCCTCGATGAGAGCAGAATGCCTCGCAACCATTGCTTGGCCTCCACGACATGTCTTCCTCGCGCCTTATCTTAGGCAGTCCTGCGCTACCGCACTAAAACCTCGTCGGCGCCAGCCTAAACCGCCTTCGGTAAGCGCGAGAGATGCTTGTCCAAGGTCATCGGATAATCCCGCAGCCGCACGCCGGTGGCATTGTAGATGGCGTTGGCGACCGCGGCTCCCACGCCGCAAATCCCAAGTTCCCCAACGCCTTTCGCCTTCATCGGCGTGGACCAGGGGTCGGTGGTATCGAGAAAGATGACGTCCTGATGCGGGATATCGGCATGGACCGGTACTTCGTAACCCGCGAGGTCGTGATTGACGAAGAAGCCGAACCGCTTGTCGACGACGAGTTCCTCCATCAGGGCCGCGCCTGCGCCCATGGTCATGGCGCCGATCACCTGGCTTCGCGCTGACTTGGGATTGAGGATGCGACCGGCATCGCACACAGCGAGCATTCGCCTGATGCGGGTTTCGCCCGTGAAGGCGTCGACCCCGACCTCCACGAAATGACCAACGAAGGTGGATTGCTGCGCCCGGTCGGCGAAGTCGTCGGCATAGTCGATGCCATCCTCGGCGACGACCTCCCCATCGCGCGCCGCGTCGCGCAAGGGGACGGCGCGATCGCCCGAGCGGACCTCGCCGTCGGTAAACGTCACATCTGCATTGTTCAGCCCCAAGCGCGCCGCCACCTGGTCGCGCATCTTGATGCAGGCGGCATAGACGCCAGCCGTCGAGTTGGCAGCGCCCCATTGGCCGCCGGAGCCGGCTGCGGCGGGGAAATCAGAATCGCCCAATTTCACGATGACATCGCCCAGGTCCACGCCCATCATCTCGGCGGCGGTTTGGGCGATGATCGTGTAGGTGCCGGTGCCGATATCGGTCATATCGGTCTCGACGGTGACCTTACCGTCGCCCGACAGCCGGACCCGTGCCGCGGATTTGGTCAGCTGATTGTTGCGAAAGCCGCCGGCCACGCCCATGCCGATCAGCCAGCGACCGTCACGCACCGACCCCGGGGTCGTCTTGCGCTTGTACCATCCGAACCGCTCCGCGCCGGTCCTGAGGCACTCGACGAAATGACGCGCCGAAAAGGGACGCTCGGGCTTCATCGGATCGACCTGCGTATCGTTCAGGATACGAAATTCCACCGGGTCCATCCCCAGCTTCTCGGCCATTTCATCCATGGCGATCTCCAGCGCCATCAGCCCCGGCGCTTCGCCAGGCGCGCGCATCGCATTGCCTTCCGGGAGATCGAGCTGCGCCAGTTTCATGGCGACTTCCCGGCTTTCCCCCGCGTAGAAAAGCTTGGTTTGCTGGACGGCGGTCTCCGGCTCGCCGTCCGGCAGGTTTCCCGAAATGCTCTCATGCGAGATCGCGAGAATGCGCCCATCCTTGTTCGCGCCGATCCGGATATGCTGCAGCGTCGCGGGCCGATGGGTCGTGTTATTGATGATGAGCGGACGCGTGAGCGCGACTTTCACCGGCCGCCCGACCGTCTTGGCCCCCAGCGCCGCAAGAACGACATCGGAGCGGAGAAACAATTTTCCGCCAAAGCCGCCCCCGACAAAGGGGGAATCGAGCCGCACCTGCTCGGGCTTGAGCGACAGGGCCTTGGCCAGATCGCGCTTGCCCCAGGCAATCATCTGGTTCGACGTCCAGACGGTGAGCCTGTCGCCTTCCCACGCGGCGATGGTGGCGTGCGGCTCCATCATCGCATGGCTCTCGTCCGGCGTGCTGTAGCGCTGGTCGAGCTTGACCTCAGCCTTGGCGTAGCTGGCTGCGAAATCGCCGGCTTTATTGGTCTCGTCCTCGTCCGGAACGGGCTCGGCCCGAGGCGCCTCACGCTGGAGATCGAATTTGCCATCCTCCCGGACATAATCGACCTGAATCAGCGACGCGGCCGCGCGGGCCTGCTCGAACGTCTCGGCGACCACCAGCGCGATCGCCTGATGATAATGCTGGATCTTCGCCCCGCCGAATAGATTGGCGGTGTTCTGGCCGCCGAGCGGCAGCGGCTTATGGTCCAGCGTGGTGATGATCGAGAGCACGCCAGGCGCGGCCTTGGCGTCGACCAGATCGAACGACCGGATCGTCCCCTTGGCGATGGCCGCGCCGACGACGAAGCCATAGGCCTGGTTCGCGGCGACATCATGCCGCTCATAGGCATAGGGTGCGCGCCCCGTCGTCTTGAGCGGCCCGTCGATGCGATCGGTGGACTTGCCGACGACCTTGAGCTGGTCGATCGGGTTCTGGGTGGCGGGGGCATCGAACTTCACGGCATCAACCCTTCGCGTCGTGCAAGATGCCGGCGAGCGTCCGCTCGACCAGCTCGATCTTGAATGCATTGTCCTTGGTCGGCGCGGCGCCGGCGAGGAGGTGCCGGGCCACTGCCTCCGCCCCTTGCGGGAGCGCGGCATCCGCGGCGTCCGTGCGCCAGGGCTTGGGCGCAATCCCGCCCACCGCAACGCGGCCTGTGCCATCCGGCTGGAGGATCGCCGCCACCGATACGAGCGCAAAGGCATAGGAGGCCCGGTCACGCACCTTGTGATAGACATGCTGGCCGCCAACCGGCTTGGGCAGCAGCACGGCCGTGATCAGTTCGCCGGGCGCCAACGCGGTTTCCACGTGGGGCGTCTCACCGGGCAATTTGTGAAAGTCGGCAATGTCGATCGACCGGACATTGCCCTGTGCATCGACCGTCTCCACGCGCGCATCCAGCAGCCGCATCGCAACGGCCATGTCGCTGGGGTTTGTCGCGATACATGCAGCGCTGCCGCCAATCGCCGCCAGCTGGCGGGAGGCGCCCTCAATAGCCGCGCAGCCAGTCCCGGGCTGACGTTTGTTGCAGGGTTGGTTGGTATCGTAGAAATAGGGACAGCGGGTCCGCTGCAGCAGATTGCCGCCGGTGGTCGCCTTGTTGCGGAGCTGCCCGGACGCGCCGGCCAGAATGGCCCGGCTCAGGACCGCATAATCGCTGCGCACGCGCCGATCCGCCGCAAGCGCCGTATTGGTGACGAGCGCGCCGATCCGCAGGCCGCCATCGGTCTCTTGCGTGATCTGATCGAGCTTCAGATCCTGGACATCGACCAGATGGGTCGGGGTTTCGATCTGCAGCTTCATGAGGTCCAGCAGGTTCGTGCCGCCGGCAATGAAGCGGGCGCCCTGCTGTCTCAAGACGGCCGTCGCGGCCTGAGCGGGCGAGGTCGCGCGCTCATAAGTGAACGGCCTCATGCCTTGGTCTCCGCGACTTCCGCAATCGCCTCGGCAATGTTGGAATAGGCGCCGCAGCGGCAGATATTGCCGCTCATCCGCTCGCGCAGTTCCGCGTTGCTGAGTTGCGGCTTGGCCGACAGATCATCGGTGACGTGGCTCGGTACGCCGGCGGCGATCTCATCCAGCATGGCGACCGCAGAGCAGATCTGGCCAGGCGTGCAATAACCGCACTGATAGCCATCGTGCTTCACGAAGGCGCGTTGCATGGAGTGCAGCTGTTCCGGCGTGCCCAGCCCTTCGATGGTGGTGACCTTGTCGCCGTCATGCATGACCGCGAGCGTCAGGCAGCTATTGATCCGGACACCATCGACCAGCACGGTGCAGGCGCCGCACTGGCCATGGTCGCAGCCTTTCTTCGTGCCGGTGAGTTTGAGCTCTTCGCGCAGCGCATCGAGCAAGGTGGTACGCGTATCGGTTTTGAACCTGTGCGGCTGACCATTTACGCTCAGGGTAACCTCGACCATCGCGTGGGCGGGCTGCGGCAAGGGCTGCCGAGCATCGGCGTTGTTCAGGCTCATGGTCGCCGCCGTGGCCGAGCCGCCAACCAGCGCGCCGCGTCGAGAGACATGCCACTCCTCCGATCGATCCATGGCATCGTCGTCCTTCGCACCTGCTGATTGGATAATCCCATGCTGGTCGAACGCAGCAGCTGCGAATTGGCTTCCAAATTATCGTGAGTGGCGGACAGGCGCGGCACTGCCCGGCCTGTTCAGCACCGCTCGGGACAGGTTGGCTTTACAGGCTCCCACTGCCAATGTTGCGGGATGACCAGTGATCCATTCGATCTGAACCGATTTGTCGACGCCCAGCAGGGACGCTACGCGCAGGCCCTGGCGGAAATCCGCAGCGGTGCAAAACGAACGCACTGGATGTGGTTCATCTTTCCGCAGATTGCGGGCCTGGGGACCAGCCCCACGGCGCAGCACTTCGCGATCCGCTCGCGCGCCGAAGCCAAAGCCTATCTGGCGCACCCGGTCCTCGGCCCGCGCTATGAGGAATGCGTCATCGCATTACAGGAGCTGCATGGCTCCAGCGCTGAGCAGGTCTTTGGCGCCATCGACGCGATCAAGCTCAGGTCATCACTGACGCTGTTTAACAGCGCTGAGGACAGGCCGATTTTCCGTGCCGCGATCGAGCGCTGGTTTGACAGCCCTGACGAACGCACCGTCGAAATTCTGGGGCAGATGGGTTCATCAGCCTGAAAGGGGGCGGTTGATGAAGCGGAGGCTCATATCGCCCGGCGAACGTATCGCAAACCTTCCTATAAAAATTCGCCTCACCGCCGATTTCAACCCACGCTTGTCACAGCCGAACCTCCTGTGTATTGAATGGCAATCGATTGCAAAATTGCTTTCGGGCCTACGAGTTCGGGCCGCCCGAACCCTCTGCCCGGCCATCCTGCACACCTGGCCGGGCAGAGTTGGGCGACCCATGCGGATAAAGTCCCCAGCCGCCGGATGAGGGATTGACTTGCAATCGATGGACAATAGCCTGTCGCAGATAAATGTGGCGGGCGAGGGGAGTGGCTGATGGATCTGGATGGCGATCATGAACTTGCGGCCATCAGTCGCGATCCGCACTATCAGGCTCTCGTCCAGGCCCGTGGCCGTCTCGGCTGGATTCTGAGCGGCGTGATGATGGCGATCTTCTTCGGCTTCATCCTGCTGGTCGCGTTTGGGCGCACCATTCTTGGCCAACCGCTGCCGGGCATGACGACGACCATTGGCGTGCCGCTGGGCATGGCGGTGATCCTCTCGGGCATCGCGCTGACCGGCCTGTATGTCTGGATCGCCAACCGCCGGTTCGATGCCGAACTGGATGCGCTGCGCGCGGAGCATCGCCTGTGAGCGGTTCGCGCTGGGCGGCGCTCGCCCTCATGGTGACCATCGGCGCGTTGATGCCCGGGATCGCCCGTGCGGCGACGCCGGGCAATGCCGGCCCCAACATGCCGGCCGTGGTCACCTTCGGCCTGTTCATCATCGTCACATTGGGCGTCACGGCCTGGGCTGCACGGCGGACGCGCACGACGAGCGATTTCTATACGGCTGGCGGCGGCATCAGCGGTCGGCAGAACGGTCTGGCCATCGCCGGTGACTATATGTCCGCCGCCTCGTTCCTCGGCATCTCCGCGCAGATTTATGCCGATGGCTATGATGGGCTGATCTACTCCACAGGCTTTCTGGTCGGCTGGCCGATCATCCTGTTCCTGCTCGCCGAGCGGCTGCGCAATCTCGGGCGCTACACTTTTGTCGATGCCGTCGCGTTCCGCTTCGCGCAGACGCCGGTGCGGATTTCGTCCGCCTTCAGTTCGCTCACCGTCGTGCTCTTTTACCTGATCGCGCAGATGGTCGGCGCGGGGCAGCTCATCCAGCTGCTGTTCGGCATTCCCTATCCTTATGCGGTCGGCATCATCGGCCTCGCGATTACGGCCTATGTGCTGTTCGGCGGGATGATCGCAACGACCTGGGTGCAGATCATCAAGGCAGTCATGCTGCTCGGCTGCGCCACCTTCATGTCGCTCGCCGTGCTGTATCGCGTCGGCTTCTCGCTGGACACGCTGTTCGAGCAGGCCGTCGCCGCCAAGCAGGCGATTGCGCTGGCCGCAGGCGCCAGCGCCGATGCCGCGGCGGCGAGCGCGCGGGGCATTCTCGCACCCGGCGGCTTCATCAAGGACCCGCTGTCCGCGATTTCGCTCGGCATGGCGCTGATGTTCGGCACCGCTGGCCTGCCGCATATCCTCATGCGCTTCTTCACGGTGCGCGATGCCCGCACCGCGCGCGCCTCCGTGCTGTGGGCGACGGGCTGGATCGGCTATTTCTATGTGCTCACCTTCATCATCGGCTTTGGCGCGATCGTGTTCGTCGGCAGCAACCCGGCCTATCTCGATGCCTTGAGCGGCGGGCTACGTGGCGGCAGCAACATGGCTGCCGTCCATCTCGCGGACGCGGTGGGCGGCGAGGTGTTCATGGGCTTCGTCTCGGCGGTCGCCTTCGCCACCATATTGGCAGTGGTGGCCGGGCTCACCCTTTCCGGCGCCTCGACGATCGCGCATGATCTCTACGCCTCGGTCATCCGCAAGGGCAATGTCGACCAGGCGACCGAGCTGCGCCTGTCGCGGATCACCGTGCTGGTGCTGGCCCTGATCGCGGTGGGGTTGGGGATCGCGTTTGAAAAGCAGAATGTGGCGTTCATGGTGAGCCTTGCTTTCGCGGTCGCCGCCTCGGGCAATTTCCCCGCCCTCTTGCTCTCCATCCTGTGGAAGGATTGCACGACGCGCGGCGTTGCCTGGGGCTCGGCCATCGGCACGCTGACTGCGCTGGCGCTGACCATCCTCTCACCGGTGATCTGGGTCGGCCAGCTTGGCGCCGCGCACCCCATCTTCCCGCTCGCCTCGCCCACATTGGTGTCGATGCCGCTGGCCTTCTTCACCATCTGGCTGATCTCGACGCTCGACCGCAGCGCGCGGGCGCAGGTGGACCGGGCCGGCTACACCGCCCAGCGCATCCGGTCGGAGACCGGCATCGGCGCCGCCGGCGCCAGCGATCATTGATCTGACTCATGCGACAGGAGACGCATTCATGAAGTTTCTGAACCGATCCTCGGCCTGGCTGGTGGCGGCGCTGCTTGCCACGACCGGCCCGACCCACATGGCCAACGCCCAGCCGCTGCCCGATCCCGCTACCGTCGCCGCGGCTTCGCTAAGCGCTGAGGACGCAGCCAAGCTCGCGCCCGTCGCGCCGGAACTGCACGGCGCCGCCCGCATGGCGCTCTATTATTCGACGCTGATGGGGCAAATGACCGAGGACTCGGTGCGCGCGTCGCGCAAGTCGGGCAATATGGGGCCGCCCCCGCCGCCGCATCACCGCGACGTTCCGGTCGTCGAGCAGATGATCCCCGGTGCGGCCGGCGCGCCGCAGGTGAAGCTGTACGTGATCAACGCGCAGGAAGGCGCCTGGCGCGGCGGCATCCTGCACACCCATGGCGGCGGCTACATTCTCGGCACGGCCGCGACCGATGTGCGTCGCCTGCAGGAGCTGGCCAAGGAACTGAACGTGGTCATCGTCTCCGTCGAATATCGCCTCGCGCCGGAAACGACCTATGCCGGGTCCATCGAAGACAATTATGCCGGCCTGCGCTGGATGCATGACAATGCCGCCAAGCTCGGCCTCGATCCCAAGCGGATCGCCGTGATGGGCGAGAGCGCCGGTGGTGGCCATGCGGCGCTGCTGGCGCTGACCGCGCGCGACCGCGGCGAAATCCCGGTTGCTTTCCAGGTGCTCATCTACCCGATGCTGGATGATCGCACCGGCGGCGTGGTGAAGGTGCCTTCGCACATCGCCACAGTCGGCTGGGACGCGCAGCAGAACCAGCTCGGCTGGAAGGCGTTCCTCGGCCAGCAGCCGGGCACGAACAAGGTGCCGGCCACCGCCGTGCCGGCACGCGCTGCTTCGCTCAAGGGTCTGCCGCCCGCGTTCATCGCTGTCGGCGGTGTCGATCTCTTCGTGAGCGAAGACATCGACTATGCCCGTCGCCTGACCGAGGCCGGCGTGCCGACCGAGCTGCTCGTCGTGCCCTCCGCCTATCACGGCTTTGACGCCATGGCGCCGGACTCGCCGCAGGCCAAGCAATTCAACAAGGCCCGCATCGAGGCCCTGCGCCGCGCTCTGGCGACGCCGGAGAAATAAGCTATAGCTTGATCTACAGCGTCTTCCGGCCCTTACCGGTCGGAGAGCACAAGGGGGCGATCGCAAGGTCGCCCCCTTTTCCTTACCGTCGACCGGGCGTGGGTGTCAGCCTTTCATCGCGGCGAGCTCGGACTCGTCCCAACCAGTTCGCATGGCCGAGACGGTGTCGAACCGCATGGTCTGTGCGCCATGGCCCACCACAGGGTCCCATTGCGCCAGCCCGCCATGATTGGGGTTGCCCGTCCGCGCGAAAGCAATCCACGCATCGGCCATCTCGGCCTCCAGCTTGAGGGCCTCGGCATCGCCGCCGGTCATGCTGGCACATCGTTCGGCATTGGCGAAGACATAGGGGATTTCCGCGCAGTGGAAGGCGCGCGGACGCCCGTCCAGCACGGGCGTGCTCCGATCAAAGCTGTAAAGCCATGCCGGGGCACGACGCAGCGCGGCCTTCCCGCTCGCCTGATCGATGGCGGTCTGGCGGATCGGTGCGGTGGCGATGCGTGACCAGATGTCGCAGGGCAGGGCCTCCGGCGTCGTCCGGCGGAACGCGGCCACCACCGCCGCGCCGCGCCCTCCCGTGTAGCGATCAGCCCGGTTCAGCAGCTCCGCCTCGCTCATCGTGAAAAAGTCGGGCTGGTTGATCCCGGTGGTGAACTCGTTGAGGGTCGTGCCGACGATCAGCGGCACATCGGCCGACAGCGCAAGGGACTGCGGTGCGTCGGGATTGGCGGGCAGCACCGCGCCATCCACTACCGGGGTAAAGCCGTAGCGGCCGCGGGTCCGAGCCTCCATAGAGCCGCCTTCGGGCAGTGGCGGATTCTCCCGGCGGAAGATGGCCGAGCTCGCCGCCAGCAAGCGATCATAGGGTAGGGAGTGCAAGGCACGCAGATCGGTTTTGCCGATGCCCAACTCCGCCAGCATGAGTTCCCCCAGCTTACGGGCCTGAGCGTGGGGCGTGGCCTTGGCGAAGGAGCCGCTCTGAACAATCGCACGGTGAAACATGCCGCGCGCGGCGGGCATGGCCATCAACGTCGAAACCTTGGCGCCGCCCCCGGACTGGCCGAAGATCGTGACCCGACCGGGATCGCCGCCAAAGGCTTCGATATTGCGCTTCACCCATTGCAGCGCCGCGACGATATCCAGCATGCCGACATTGCCGGACTGCGCATAGGCCGGGTCCACGGAGGAGAGGTCGAGAAAACCGAGCAGGTTGAGACGTTGATTGAGCGTGACGACCACCACGTCGCCCCGCTGGGCGAGATTATAGCCCTCGAAGGCGGGGACGTCGTGCCCGGAGCCGGCGACAAACCCGCCGCCGTGGAGCCAGACCATCACCGGTCGTCGGGCATTGTCCGTGCCGGGCGTCCAGATATTGATGCGCAGACAATCCTCGCCGTCGAAGCTGTCATTCCACTGGAAAATGAAGGCCTCTTCGTCATTCTGGCGGCCTGTGCCCTTGTCCTGCGGGCAGATCGGCCCATAGGCGAGGCTGCTGCGCACGCCGGTCCAGGGCTTGGCTGGCTTGGGCGGAAGGAAGCGATTGGCGCCGCCGGTCGTGTCGGCATAGGGGATACCGCGAAACATGGTGATCCCGCCCCGCATGAAGCCGCGCACCCGGCCGCTGGCGGTCTCGACATCCGCCATGCCTGTGCCGGTAAGAATGGGACCTCGCCCGCCGATGGCTCCGGGACTCGCCTGCGCCGGTCGCGCCCCGCTGGCTAAGGCACCGGTGGCGACAAGCCCTTGCAGAAGCGCCCGACGACTTGCGCCCTCTCCGCGCGAACCTGTCATGTTCCTCTCCTTGCCCTAAGGTCTTCGCAATCGATTACAGGTTTAGGCCCTTCGCGCGCGGAAGCAAGCCGGGTGAGGCCCACAATCGGGCTGTGCCGCGCTACCCGCTTGATCGTTGGGGAGGATCAGCCCCTGCTACGGCGCCAGCCGGAGAGGCGGCGCAGCAGGCCGCGGTTGCTGAGGGCTTCGAACATGTCGTCCGGCCCTTCGGGGTCGAGGATCTGGTTGTCCGCCAGCCAAGCCTCGACGCCTGTGAGGTCGGGAATCTCATAGGGCACCAGCGTGCGCCGGCGGCTCTTTGCATTTTTCCGGCCCTTGAAGCGGAGCGCCTCGATCGTCTCGATCAGCGATCCGCTGGCGGCTAGCTTTTTCTCGACCTGTGAGATGCTGGCATCGAGATGCTCGGCCAGCAGATCGTTGCGAACCTCCGCGATGGCGGCGCTGCATCCAGAATTGCTCGGCCGCGAGCAGTCCACGGCCACGTCGCATTCCGTATCGAGCCGCAAGGAGCGGGCATTCATGTTGGATGAGCCGACGCGCAGGATCATATCATCCACGATCATCACCTTGGCGTGGACGTAGATCGGCTCCTGATCGCGGGTGACGGGGTGGTAGAGCCGGAACCGGCCATGCTTGTCCCGCCGCCGCAGCGCGGCCACCAGTCGGGCGCGCGCGGTATCCATCGCCAGCGGTTCGAGCCAGCCTTGCGCGGCCTCGGGATTGACGATCACGATCTCTGGCCCGTCCGGCTCGTCCAGTCGCCGGGCCATGGCTTCGGCGATGCGGCGGGAGGCGAAATATTGGCTTTCGGCATAGATCCACCGCTTCGCCCGCCCGATCTGCTCGATATAGAGCTGCTCGATCTCGGTCACCTCGCGCTGATCCGGCATTTTGGGTGCCGTGCGGGCGATGAGAACCTCTACATCCTCGAATTGCACGGGCAGCGCTTCCGGCCAGACGTCATGTTTGCTGCGGATGCCGGCAATGGTCTGCCCGGTCGCCCGCTTCCAGCGGTCGCGCGAATGCTCGCCCAGCGCCGCCGCCGCCGGCCCCTGCAGCGCGGTCGTCGCATCGTGCCAAGGCATGTAGGCCGGCCCTTTGCCGGGGCGATGCCGCTCGGGTTCCTCGTCACGATGCGCGCGCGTGTCCCACCGGTCGCCGGTCATGTCGATCCCGCCGCAAAAGGCGAAGCAATCGTCGATCACGACGATCTTCTGATGATGCGACCCGCCGGTAGGATGATGAGCGTCCAGCTTCACATGGATGCGCGGATGGATGGCCCATTTGGCCACGGTGAAGATGGTCTTGCCCCGGAACAGCGAGCCAATGGCCCCGAGATCCCAGCGCAGCAAATAGACTTCGAGCTCGGGATTGGTCTCGACCAGCCAGTAGATAAGATCGCCGATGGTGGTCGGTTCCGGTCCATCGGGTTGCCCCTCTTCCTGGTGCGCGAGTTCGATCCGCGCGTCGAAGTCCCAGCCGACCAGCATGATGCGCTTGCGGGCGCGGATCATGGCCTGCCGCGCGAACCGGAAATAATCTTCCGCATCGACGATCACGCAGGCTTTCGCGGCCTTGGCGGCGCGCCAGTAATTGCCCTTCATGCCGGCGCGCTCCCCGCGACCCCCGCCTCGACGTGTCGGCGAGAGTGGGGATGTTGGCGGCCTGCTTCGATCATGCTTTCCCCGTTTCAATCGCCATCGGAACCCTTAGGCGTAACGGCTATCATTACGGTTGCAACGCAAAAGGGTGCCCGGAGGCTTCCCACTTTTCGCGCGGATCTGTGCGCGATGGCTCAAGGGGCGCCGGAGTCTGTCCGCCGCGCCGGCGACTCGGCTCGTCCCTGCAACGTTGCTGCTGCGGAACCGGCCGCCTAGCCAGTGCGATCCCAGTTTTCCGGAGCTTTCAAGATGATGACCGTTCGCACCGCCCTGATATCCTGCACAGCGCTTGCGCTGGCGGGCCTTGCCGTCCCCGCGCAGGCAGAAGGGCTGGGGGCGGAGGGCAATTATGCCCGTGCCAATGGGCGCTGGGGTGCCGAATTGGGTGCTGGTTATGCGGTGGACTTTGCAGGCTTCAGCCTCACGCCGGGCGCCGGGGTCTATCTGCGCGATGGCGGCACGGCAGCCTATGGCCGGGTGGAAGCGGCTTACCAGATCCCCATGTCCCTGCGCATCGGCATCGGCGCGCGGATCAGCGGCGAGGAGCCGCGCGTCTATGGCACCGTCGCCATGCCGGTGCTGCCCCGGGTTGCCGTGAAGGGCAATGTCGGGGACCGTTATGTGTCCGTGGGGCTAACGGTCGGCTATTAAGGGTCGACGATGGCGGTTGGCTGACAGCCGAAAGTCGCGCAGAGAGACGACATGCCGACCATCTTCAGCCATGCCGCCCTATCCCTGTTCGCCGGCGGTGCGCTGGGCCGGCGCCGGATTGCGCCAGCCCTTATCATCATCGGTGGTGCGCTCGCTGCCCTGCCGGATCTCGATGTGATCGGCTTTCCCCTCGGCATCGGCTATGCCAGCCAATGGGGGCATCGAGGCTTTACCCATTCGCTGGCGTTTGCGCTCGGCGTGGTCGGCCTGATCGCGCTGGTCTGGCCGCGCGCGGGACGTCCAGCGGCCTTTGCCTTTCTGTTCGCCTGCGCAGTGTCCCATCCTCTGCTCGATATGCTGACCGACGGAGGGCAGGGCGTGATGCTGTTATGGCCGTTCGACCATCAGCGGCTGTTCCTCGACTGGCAGCCGATCCGCGTCTCTCCGATCGGCGCGCGCTTTTTTTCGGCACGCGGGCTGGAGACGGTCTACTCCGAACTGCTGCTGATCTGGCTGCCCGGGCTGGCGATGATGACCGCCGCGTGGTTTTGGCGCCGCTGGCGCCGCCCCAAAGCAAAGTCGTCACAAAATCGCGCATAAAGAAAGGCCCGCGCCGATCGCTCGGGCGGGCCTGTTTCTTTGAGCGCGGAAGAGACCCCGCGCTGCCTCAAAAGCGCTGTTGGCGCTCGTAAAGCGACTTGTAATGCTGGATCCGCGTGACCCGCAGACCCGGCATGCCGGACCGGTCCACCGCGCGCTGCCAGCTGGCGAATTCCTCGAGCGTCAGATCGTAACGCGCACAGGCTTCGTCCACTGTCAGCAGGCCGCCATTGACGGCCGCCACGACTTCCGCCTTGCGACGCACTACCCAGCGGGTGGTCGACGGGGGCGGCAGCGAGTCAAGCGTCAGCGGCTCACCGAGAGGGCCGACAACTTGAGCAGGGCGAATCTTCTGGTTCTCGATCATTCTTTCCTCATTCACCGACGGGGATCGGTCTGACACGGTCTTCTTGCTCATGATGTTGACCCCAAAGCTTTTCACTCCGGCTAACCGCCAGAGTGAACGGCGCCTTCACCATTGGTCCCCACCGCCATGAATGCCGCCACGGATGCATTGAACGATCCCGCCGCGCGTCGCAGCGTTGCGGGGCTCGGTGTGTTCGATGCAAAGATCAGGCTCAGCCGTGACGGCTCATCCGCAAGCACGACCGGAAGATCGGCTTCACGAATGGCCCGGGCCGTCGGTGTCGTATCCTGGCGCGCGGCGTGAACCGTGAGCAGCAGGCGCAGATCCGGAATCCGGGGGCTGCGTCCGCTTGCCAGGGCGACAGGCAGGGCCTGATCATCGAGGTTGGCACTTATGTCCATGGCCACCCTGCTAGCAGCCAAAAGATAAGCGCTCGTAAAGGCCGTGGTGACAGGTTGTTAGGTGAGATTACCGGTGCATAGACCGCGACGGACGGCCTTTACCCGCTGGTCATCGGTTGCGGGTGCTGGTCGCTGCGCCCCAATGCGCTTATATGGCGCCGATGGACGGACTTTTTCAGCTTCCAACGCCTTTGCAGGGCAAGCGCATCGTCGTCGCCATGTCCGGCGGCGTGGATTCCAGCGTGGTCGCGGCGCTGGCCGCACGGTCGGGCGCGGAAACGATCGGCATCACGCTGCAGCTATACGATCATGGCGCCGCCGTGGGGCGGACGGGAAGCTGCTGCGCCGGGCAGGATATTCGCGATGCGCGGGCGGTCGCAGACAAGCTCGGCATCGCGCATTATGTCTTCGATTATGAAAGCCGCTTCCGCGAAAGCGTGATGGACCGCTTCGCCGATGAGTATCTGGCCGGCCGCACGCCCATTCCGTGTGTCCGCTGCAATATGGGCGTCAAGTTCACTGACCTGTTCGCGCTGGCCCGCGATCTGGGTGCAGATTGCCTGGCCACCGGCCATTATGTCCGGCGCGTGGTAGGCCCGGCCGGGGCTGAGCTGCATCGCGCTGTCGATCCCGCGCGGGATCAGAGCTATTTTCTGTTCGCCACGACGCAGGATCAACTCGATTATCTGCGCTTTCCCCTCGGCGGCATGGAAAAGCCGGTCGTCCGGCAGATCGCGGCAGAACTGGGGCTGGGCGTCGCGCTCAAGCCGGACAGTCAGGACATCTGCTTCGTGCCCGATGGCGACTATGCGGGCGTGGTGCGGAAAATCCGGCCCGAAGCCGATGATGCGGGGGAGATCGTCCATATCGATGGCCGTGTGCTGGGGCCGCACAAGGGCCTGATCCATTATACGGTGGGCCAGCGGCGTGGGCTGGAGATCGGCGGCCTCGCAGAACCGCTCTATGTCGTGCGGCTGGATGCCGAGCAGCGCCGGGTGATCGTCGGGCCGAAGGCGGCACTGGCCGTGCGCGCCGCGCGCCTTGACGAGATCAACTGGCTCGGCGGGACGTTCCATGGAAGCTTGAGCGCCAAGGTGCGGTCCATGGCCCGTCCCGTTCCCGCCCGGTTGGATGGCGACCGGTTGCTCTTCGAGAGCGAAGAATTTGGCGTGGCGCCGGGTCAGGCGGCAGTGCTCTACGATGGAGACCGGGTGCTCGGTGGCGGCTGGATCGCGGAAACGGAAGGCGCGGAGATGGCCATCGCATAAGGGCCGCGAGCCCTACCGTGAAACAAAACGTCAACTCCCATGGCTTAGAGGTGAGTGGCGGCTTGCGGAGTGCGTCCATGGCAATTTTGAAAAGGATCAAGGGTCGGGCGAATCGAATCGCAAGGAACCTTTCAGGTCGGGTGGTGGATGTTTTCCATGATCGGGCGATCGATCCCAAAATCGCCCGCTTTCGGGCCTCCGAGCACTTCCAGTCCATGCCGAGCCTGCGGGTTCTCGTGGTCGGCGTTCAATCGAACCGCTCGCCGCAATCGCTCGGCGAAATCTATGGCCGGATGCAAAGCGACCGCCACCGCATCACCTTTGACAGCAAGGGCGTCGATAATCTCGGCAAGCTGGACAACACCAACGTCCTCCTCGCGCGGCATGATCTCAACGCGTTCGACTGGGTGGTGATGACCGATGACGATATCGAACTGCCCGATCAGTTCATGGACACTTTCCTTGCGCTCGCCGAATATGCCGAGCTGAAGATCTGCGGTCCCGCGCAGCGCGGCTATTCTTATTGGAGCCGCGAGATCATGCGCCGTCGCAAGGGCGCGTTGGTGCGCGAGACGAACTTTGCGGAGGTCGGCCCGCTGGTCGCCTTCCGCCGCGAGGTGTTCGACATCGTCTTTCCCTTCCCCTCGCTGAAATACGGTTGGGGCGTCAACACCGTCTGGCCGGTGCTTGCGGAGAAGGAAGGCTGGAAGACCGGGGTCGTCGACGGCACGGCGCTCCGGCACACCAAGCCCATCGGCGCGACCTATGATTTCCGCGAGGCGGCGCGCGAAGCGGAAGAGTATATGAACCGCTTCGGCATCGTCACCGGCGTGCATGTGCTGCATACCTACCGGACATTTTACGAGGCGGGCTGACGATCCTGTGCGCTTTGCCGTGAATAAAACGTCAACTCCCATGTCGTAGGGCGAGTGACGGTTTGCGGGAGTGCGTTCATGGCAATTTTGAAAAGGATCAAGGGTCGGGCGAGTCGAACCGCGAGGAATCTCTCAGGCCGGGTGGTGGACGTTTTCCACGATCGCGCCATCGATCCCAAAATTGCCCGCTTTCGGGCTTCCCAGCACTTCCAGTCCCTGCCGAGCTTGCGGGTTCTCGTGGTTGGCGTTCAATCGAACCGCTCGCCGCAATCGCTGGGCGAAATCTATGCTCGGATGCAGAGCGAGCGACACCGCATCACCTTTGACAGCAAGGGCGTCGATAATCTCGGCAAGCTGGACAACACCAACGTCCTCCTGGCGCGGCATGACCTTAGCGAATTCGACTGGGTGGTAATGACCGACGACGATGTCGAACTGCCCGACCAGTTCATGGACACTTTCCTTGCGCTCGCCGAATATGCCGAGCTGAAGATCTGCGGCCCCGCGCAGCGCGCCTACTCTTATTGGGGGTGGGACATCATGCGGCGGCGCAAGGGCGTGTTGGTGCGTGAGACGAACTTTACGGAGGTCGGCCCTTTGGTCGCCTTTCGCCGCGAAGTGTTCGACATCGTCTTTCCCTTCCCCTCGCTGAAATATGGCTGGGGGTTGGACCCGGTGTGGCCGGTGCTCGCGGAGAAAGAAGGCTGGAAGACGGGCGTCGTCGACGGAACGGCGCTCCGACACACCAAGCCCATCGGCGCGACCTATGATTTCCGCGAGGCGGCGCGCGAGGCGGAAGAGTATATGAACCGCTTCGGCATCGTTACCGGCGTGCATGAGCTGCATACCTACCGGACATTTTGCGAGGCCGGCTGACGATCTAGCGGGCCCGTCCCTCGCCGGCTAGTTAATCACCGGGATGAGGTCGTCCTCATTGGAGGCGGGCGTGTCAGCCACTTCACCGATGCGCAGCATGGCGAAGATGACGCAGCTCAGCACCGTCATCGCGATCAGGATGACCATCAGCCAGGCAAGGCCGCTCGCGCCATAGATCCACGCATAAAGGCTGGCGCCCAGCGCGACCGGCAGGTTGGACAGCGAATTATAGATCGTGAACTGGGTGGCGCCGACCCGCTTGTCGGACAGACGCATCCGCAGCGGGTTGGAACTGATCGACGTCAGAATGTCCGTCGCCTCGCGCCCGATGGAGAGCAACACGAAGACGGTGCCGATCATCGCGACCTCGGGCGAGAGCAGGAAGACCAGCGACATGATCGCATAGCCGGCATAGGTGATGACGGTCGCGCGGCGCGGCCCGATCTTCCCGACGAGGAGGGAGCCGACGCCCATGCAGGAGATCGACACCAGCAGGCCGACCGTGGCGACCATCCCCGAATAGCTGCTGGTGCTGAAATTCGCCTGTGTGGTCGCGAAGACCGGCCAGAAGGCAGTGAATGCCCCGCCCACCGCGCGGCCGAGCACGCTGGCGGCGAGCAGCACCAGACTGTCGCGCTTGATCATCGAGCGGAAGGTGATGGCGAGGATGCGCAGCCAGGGCAGGCCATGGGCGCTCAGCGCCTCGGCCGAGGCCCGGCCTTTTGTCCATGGCAGCAGCTTCTCGCCCGGCCGCTCGCGCAGCACCAGAGCGAGCAGCAGGAAGCCGGCATTGAAGGGCAGGAAGGCGGCAAAGGCGATCGCGGCGCCATAATGCTGGAGCAGATAGCCCCCCATCGCGCCACCAATGGCCATGCCCAGCGCCTGTCCGCCGAACATGAAGGCGCTGGCCGTTCCCTGTTCCTCATCTGGAAGGATATCGACCGCGAGGCCATCGACCGCCACGTCCTGAATGGCGCCGCCGGAGAAGATCAGCACGCCGAGCACGGTGATGAGGCCGAGATCCTGCGGCCCCGGTGCGGCAATCGCGGCGACGGTGAGGCCGATCAGGATGACGGCCTGTGATCCGATCAGCCAGGCGCGTCGCCGCCCCATTGGCAGATAGGCGTAACGATCCATCAGCGCCGCGCCGATGAACTTGAAGCTCCACGGCAGATAGGCGGTCGCCACCAGCGAGGCGATGGCGGCAGGCGGCATCTGGTTAGAGGCAAGCCAGGCTGCCACCGCCGTCAGGAAAAGGCCGAGCGGCAGCCCTTGCGCCACATAGAAGGTCATCATGCTGCCGATGCGCAGCCGCTTGCTCTCGCTCAATATCAGGCTGATGACGCGTCCCCTGCGGCTTGATTGTCCGGCCGCTCAGGATGCTAGAGACTCATCGGCAAAGTGCAATGGCCTGGCTGACGACCCTGCCGGCAGGGCGGTCAGCGAGTGGGGCGCGACATGACCTGCGCATTGCCGTCCGGCTGGACCATGATGAGATGAGCATCACCCTGATCGCACTGGGCGCGCCAGGTGGGCACGCCGCCTTCCGGCTCGAGCCGCTCGACCTTCGTGACGTCGCGGCAGGAAATATCGGCATCGCGAATGGCGCGCAGGAAGACCGCCTGCTGCTGCGTTTCGGAGAGATTTTCGATGGCCGCGACATGGTCGATCGCGTTGGCGGCGTTGTCCATCGCATTGCGGGCCAGCGCGGCATTGTTGGCTGCGCCTGCGCTATTCTCTTGGCTGGCGCCGCCGCCACAGCCAGCGAGCGAGAGCGTGGCCAGGCCGATCAGGAAAACACGCATGGGTCTATCTCCGGGGCGTTCTTGCTGGGGCGGGCATGATAGGCCGGCGCGACCGCGATTGCGACCCTTATCGCCGGCTTATGGCGCGCTCAGCGCGCGAAGAGCGCCTTGAGCCACTTGTCGAGCACCGGCGTGGCGGGATAATCCGGGTCGCCCAGCCGGCGATTGATTTCCATGTGGCCCTGCAGGCCTTTGCCCTCGAACCGGTCGATCTGCACCGGCGTTCCGGCCTTGCGCAGAGCCTCGGCCAGCGCGCGGGCCTGCGCGGTGCCATCCTCGCGGTCGACATGGAAGATGAGGAAGGCCGGCGCATTGGGTGCGGCGGCGTGCAGCGTCGGAGAGAGAGCCTTCTGCCGGGCCGGATCGTTGCCGAAGGCCTCCGTGTAGGTCTTGCCCATGATGCGCGGCCCGGACTTCATTTGGGCCGGCACGTCATATGCGGCGCCATCCAGCGCCACGATGCCGGCGGCGGCATCTGGTGCCAGACCGGCCTCGCGCAGATAGCGCGGGTCCGTGCCCACCAATGCGACGAGATGCGCGCCCGCGCTATGCCCCATCAGCACGATCCGCCGGGGGTCGATGTTCAGCTTGTCCGCGTGGGCGATGACATAGGCGAGGGCGCTGGCCACATCCGCCGCTTGCTGCTCGACCGTCGCCTGCGGCACCAGCCGGTAGTCGATGGAGGCGAGCGCATAGCCCTGCGCCGTCAGATGCGCGACCTTGCGCTGGCCCGTGGCATTGGTCTTGTTGCCATGCTGCCATCCGCCGCCATGCACGAAGATGACGAGTGGCACCGGCGCGGACCTCTGCCCAACAGCGGGCCAGAAGGCGAGGGTCTGCGCCGGGTCGCGCCCATAGGCCATTTCGCGCCCGTCCACCGTCTTGTCGGCTGCGATATCCTGCTGCATCCGCCCGGCCATGCGCTCGCGAATGCGATCGCGCAGGCTTGCATCGGCGGGCAGGCTGGTAACACCGACCGTGGCCACGATTGCGGCGATGAGCGTGACGCCATGTAAATGAGAGCGAATCATGAGCCTGACTTTCGAAAACGTCAGGCCTTTTGATTGGGAACTTTGCCTTACAATGCGATGAACGGAAGTTTGCTGCTGGTGAATGGTCCCATCTCCTGACATGCCTGCTCGCCGCACCTGCCTTGACGGAAGGTCCATCGAGCGGCTAACGGGCGCCCCGGACCGGGTGCGATGGCGCGCCCGCTTTGATCCAGTCCGACCACCGAGTCCTGTCGAAGGGTGGTCGCGATCCGCCCGGCAGGCGGAGACGTGTATCCATGGCAAATGTAACCGTGATCGGCGCCCAGTGGGGCGATGAAGGCAAAGGCAAGATTGTCGATTGGCTGGCCAGCCGCGCCGATTGCGTCGTGCGCTTCCAGGGCGGTCACAATGCCGGGCACACGCTCGTCGTCGGCGAGCAGGTCTACAAGATCAGCCTCGTGCCTTCGGGCATCGTCACGGGTACGCTCTCCATCATCGGCAATGGCGTGGTGCTCGATCCCTGGGCGCTCAAGGCCGAGATCGAGAAGCTGCAGGGTCAGGGCGTGCATGTGACGCGCGACAATTTCGCCGTCGCCGACAATTGCCCGCTCATCCTGCCGATCCACCGCGATCTTGACGGCCTGCGCGAGACGGCCGCCGGCAAGGGCAAGATCGGCACCACGGGCCGTGGCATTGGTCCGGCTTATGAGGACAAGGTCGGTCGCCGTGCGATCCGGGTCTGCGATCTCGCTCATCTTGATTCGCTGGAGCCGCAGCTCGATCGGCTGTGCGCCCACCATGACGCGTTGCGCGCCGGCTTTGGCGAGCCGCCCATCGACCGGGCCAAGCTGATCGCCGATCTGCGCGAGATCGCGCCGTTCGTGCTGCAGTTCGCCGAGCCGGTGTGGAAGCGGCTGCGCGATGTGCGCAAGGGCGGCAAGCGCATTCTGTTCGAGGGCGCGCAGGGCGTGCTGCTCGACGTGGACCACGGCACCTACCCGTTCGTCACCAGCTCCAACACGGTGAGCGGTACGGTCGCCTCGGGCTCCGGCATGGGGCCGAGTGCGGCTGGCTTCGTGCTCGGCATCGTGAAGGCCTACACCACCCGCGTCGGCTCCGGGCCGTTCCCCACCGAGCTGGTGGACGAGACCGGCGAGCGCCTCGGCCAGCGCGGCCATGAATTTGGCACCGTCACGGCCCGCAAGCGCCGCTGCGGCTGGTTCGACGCGGTGCTGGTCCGCCAGACCTGCGCGCTTTCGGGCGTCACGGGCATTGCCCTCACCAAGATCGACGTGCTCGACGGGTTCGAGACGATCAAGATCTGCACCGGCTACCGGCTGAATGGCGAAATCATCGATTATCTGCCCGCGCACGCGGCCGATCAGGCCGCCGTCGAGCCGGTGTATGAAGAGATGGACGGCTGGGAAGGCACCACCGTCGGCGCCCGCTCCTGGGCGGACCTGCCGGCGCAGGCCATCAAATATATCCGCCGCATCGAAGAGCTGATCGAATGCCCGGTCGCCAGCGTCTCAACCTCGCCACAGCGTGAGGACACGATCCTGGTGCGCGATCCGTTCGAGGATTGAAAATTAACCCGTTAGCGCGTGGGTAGAGGTTCCCAGTGGTTAGGGGGCCTCTACCCATCCATTCGCCCTGAGCTTGTCGAAGGGCTGTTCTTCTGGTCTTGGGCTAGTCGGGCGATTGTCTCCCAATCGCTGCGAATGAGGGCCATTTTCTTCGCTCGAGACCAGCCTTTCAGTCTTCGCTCCATTTCCAGCGCCTCAATCCGGGTTGAGAACTGCTCAGACCAGACCAGCTTCAACGGTCGCCGGTGTTGCGTAAACCCAGCAATTTCGCCGGATTGGTGCTGATTGATACGACGCTCAATATCATCGGTATGGCCCACGTAAAATGCGCCGCCATAACAATGCAGCATGTAAACCCAGAACGACATGAAGCCATTTAGAAGGAAGGACGGCCCTTCGACAAGCTCAGGGCGAACGGCAGAGACGCCGATGTCTGTGCTAAAACCCCTCAGAAAAGCAGATAGAGCAGGATGATGATGGGAATCGGGATCCCGATCAGCCACAGCAAGATGCCTTTACCCATGTCATCAGTCTCCTTCTTGTCTCCTTGACCAATGCCTCGCGCGCCAATCCGTTGCCTTGATGGGCGAATGCGGCCCGCAATTGCAGTTTCGCGCGTGAGGGCCTAAAGCGCGCCGGCTATGAGCCGCTCCATCACATTCGCCATTCCCAAGGGACGCATTCTCGAAGAGGCCCTGCCGCTGCTGGCGCACGCGGGCATCGAGCCCGAGGCGGAGTTCCATAAGAAGGAAAGCCGGGCGCTGCGGTTCGCGACCAATGTCGAGGGCCTGTCCATCATCCGCGTGCGCGCATTCGATGTGGCGACCTTCGTCGCGCATGGCGCAGCCCAGGTCGGCATCGTGGGGTCGGACGTGATCGCCGAGTTCGGCTATTCCGAGCTTTATGCGCCGGTCGATCTCGATATCGGCCATTGCCGCCTGTCCATCGCCGAGCCGGCCGATGCCGTGCCCGAGGTGCTGGGGGCTGCCAGCCATGTCCGCGTCGCGACCAAATATCCGCATCTCACCCGCGCTCATTATGAGGCGCTGGGGGTGCAGGCCGAGTGCGTGAAGCTGAATGGCGCGATGGAACTGGCGCCCTCGCTCGGGCTGGCGCGGCGGATCGTCGATCTCGTCTCGTCCGGCGCGACGCTCAAGGCCAATGGCCTCGTTGAAACCGCGAAGATCATGGACATTTCCGCGCGGCTCATCGTCAACCGGGCGGCGATGAAGATGCGCGCTGCCGAGCTGGTGCCAATGGTCGAGCGCTTCCGCGCTGCCGTGGAGGCCAGCCGTGCCGCTTGAGTTGGATGCCCGTGATGCGGGGTTCGCTGCGCAGTTCGAGGCGCTGGTCAACGCCCGGCGCGAGGCGGATGAGGATGTCGCACAGGCTGTGCGCGATATCGTCCGGCGCGTGCGAGGCGAGGGCGACGCAGCGCTGGCCGACCTGACCGCGCGGTTCGACCGCTTCGATCTTAATGCGCAGGGCTGGTCGATCAGCGCCGAACAATGCGCGCAGGCCTATGCGCACATCGACGCGCCGCTGCGCGATGCGCTCAACCTCGCCGCCGAGCGGATCGCGACCTATCACGCGAAGCAGAAGCCCGAAGATGCCGGCTGGACCGACGAGGCCGGCGTGCGGCTCGGCGCGCGGTGGAACGCCGTGGAAGCGGCGGGCATCTACGTGCCGGGCGGGCTGGCTGCCTATCCCAGCTCGCTGCTGATGAATGCCATTCCAGCCAAGGTCGCCGGGGTCGAGCGCATCGTGATGATGTCGCCGACGCCGGGCGGGCAGCTCAATCCCGCCGTGCTGGCGGCGGCGCACATCGCCGGCGTGAGCGAAATCTGGCGCGTCGGCGGTGCTCAGGCCGTGGCGGCGCTGGCCTATGGCACGGAGCGGATCAAGCCGGTGGACGTCATCGTCGGGCCGGGCAATGCCTGGGTCGCGGAAGCCAAGAGGCAGGTTTACGGCGTGGTCGGCATCGACATGGTGGCGGGGCCGAGCGAGATCGTGGTCGTCGCGGACGGCAAGAACGATCCCGAATGGATCGCCGCCGATCTGCTCAGCCAGTCCGAGCATGACGAGACCAGCCAGTCGATCCTGTTCACCGATGATGCGGCCTTTGCAAAGGCCGTGGCTGCGTCGGTCGAGGGCTGGCTCAATCGGCTCGAAACCGGCGCTCGCGCGCGGGTGAGCTGGACCAACAATGGCGCGATCATCCTAGTGCCGGACCTTGAGGCCGCGCTGCCGCTGGTCGACCGGCTGGCGCCCGAGCATCTCGAACTGGCCGTGGACGATCCGCAGCCGCTGTTCGACAAGGTGCGCCATGCCGGATCGGTGTTCATGGGCCGGATGACGCCGGAGGCAATCGGCGATTATGTCGCCGGGCCGAACCATGTGCTGCCGACCGGGCGCCGCGCGCGCTTCTCCTCCGGGCTTTCCGTGCTGGATTTCATGAAGCGCACCAGTTTCCTGCAGCTCGATGCCCGCGCCATCGGCGCCATCGGCCCGGCAGCGCTGGCGCTGGCGCAGGCGGAGGGGCTGCCGGCCCACGCGGCCAGTGTGGCGGTGCGGCTGAAATAGACAGACCCGATGCAGAGGCGCGCGGAACGGGATGGTGAAATCCCGTATCCATCGCGCGCCCGAACCGATATGAAGGACGCAATGAAGCCAACGAAATCAAAGTCCCGCTCTGCGGCGCGGCTCGCGGCCGTGCAGGCGCTCTACCAGCAGGAGATGGAAAGCACGCCGTTGCCGCTGCTCCTCCATGAGTTCCATCAGCACCGCCTTGGCGCAACCATCGAGGACGTGACCTATCACCCCGCCGAACAGGCTTTCTTCGATGATGTGGTGAAGGGCGTGGACGCGCGCCGCGACGAGATCGACCAGCATATCATCGACCGGCTGGCCAAGGGCTGGTCGATGGAGCGCCTCGACAAGCCGATGCGGCAGATCCTGCGCGCCGGCACCTATGAGCTGCTGGCCCGCGCCGACGTGCCCACGGCGAGCGTCATCAGCGAATATGTCGATGTCGCTCACGCCTTCTACGACAAGCGAGAGGCCGGCTTCGTCAACGGCCTGCTCGACGGCATCGCCAAGAGCGTGCGCAGCTAAGATGAGCGCGGAGGCGGACCTTCTCCGCCGTCTGCGCGCCATGGCGAGCGACCCCGCGGCGCGCGGCCTGATGGACGATGTCGCGGTGATGCCCACCATGGGGCAGCAACTCGTCATCACCAGCGACACGATGGTCGAAGGCGTGCATTTCCGCGCCGACGATCCGGCCGAAACCGTTGGTTGGAAGCTCGCGGCGGTCAATCTCTCCGATCTCGCCTCCAAGGGCGCGGTGCCGGTCTCCTGCCTGCTGAACTATGGACTGACCGGTCAGCCCGGCTGGGACGAGGGGTTCCTCGATGGGCTGGGTCGAGCGCTGCGCAGCTTCGGCATGCACCTCATCGGCGGCGATACCGTAAAGCTGCCGGCGGGCGCGCCGCGCGTGCTTAGCCTGACCGCCATGGGCGAGGTGCCCGCGCATGAACAGGTGCCGGCACGCACCGGCGCGCGACCGGGCGACCGCTTGTTCGTCTCCGGCCCGATCGGCGATGCAGGAGCGGGTCTCGCCTTGCTCGATGAAGGGCTCAAGGAGCCGGCGGAACTGATCCGTGCCTATCGGGTGCCAACGCCGCATATCACGCTCGGGCAGACGCTCTCGTCGCAGGCGCATGCGATGATGGACGTCTCCGACGGGTTGCTGATCGATGCGCAGCGCATGGCGCTGGCCAGCGACTGCGCGGTGGAAATCAATCAGGTGCCGCTGTCGGACGCCTATGTGTCGCTGCGCGGGAACGGCATCGAGGCGCGGCTGGCTGCTGCGACGGCCGGCGATGATTATGTGCTACTCGTTGCCTTGCCCGGCACGCTGGCGCCGCCGCGCGGACTGCTGGAGGTCGGGCGGTTCAAGCACGGCGACGGGTTGACGGTGCGCCTTGATGGCAAGGCAGTGCCGTTGCCGGCGCGGCTGGGCTACGAGCACGGTTAGAAGGGGGTGACGGTCGCTCTCGTCCGTTCGTGCTGAGTAGGCTCTGAGTAGCGCGGTGGCGCGTATCGAAGCATCGCGCCGCGAGCAGTCCTTCGATACGCCATTTCGACAGGCCCAATGGCTACTCAGGACGAACGGATTAGGGGAGTGCGGCCGTTGGGCGGATCGCAAGGCCGGCGACCTGTTCGTGAGCTGTTACGGCCTTATTCCTGGCCCCGTTCGTGTCGAGGCCTTCGACTGCCCGTAGGGCGGGCGCTCAGGATAAACTTCAGCTGTAAGCTGAAGTCGACACACAGCAGGGCGGCGCTTGCGGCATCTCGACTTCGCTCGATGCGAACGGACGCGTAGCCCCGATCCCGCCCCTCCTTTTAACCGCTTGACGGCACGGGAGAGCGCTTTACCTTCCGCTCCAAAGCCGAACATGGGCGGTCAACGCCCGGGCACCGTCACAGGGGAGAACGCGATATGACCTCGGTCTTGATCGCCATTGGTTGCGGCCTGCTTGCCGTGATCTATGGTCTGGTGACCAGTCGCCAGGTGCTGAGCGCGCCGGCCGGTAGTGCCAGGATGCAGGAAATTGCGGGTGCCATTCAGGAAGGCGCCAAAGCCTATCTCGGGCGACAATATACCACCATCGCTATCGTCGGCGTCATCGTCGCCATCATTCTCTTCTTCACGCTCGGTCTGCTCTCCACCGTCTCGTTCCTGATCGGTGCGGTGCTCTCGGGCGTCGCCGGTTATGCCGGCATGAACATTTCCGTGCGGGCCAATGTCCGCACCGCGCAGGCCGCGAGCGAATCCCTGCAGGGCGGGCTGACGCTGGCCTTCCGGTCCGGCGCGGTGACCGGCATGCTCGTGGCGGGCCTCGGCCTGCTCTCCATCGCCGGGACGTTCTGGTATCTGACCGGTCCGGGCGGCCTCGCACCCAATGATCGCTCGATCATCGCCGCGCTGACGGCGCTGGCCTTCGGTGCCTCGCTCATCTCCATCTTCGCGCGGCTGGGCGGCGGCATCTTCACCAAGGCGGCCGATGTGGGCGCCGATCTCGTCGGCAAGGTCGAGGCCGGTATTCCCGAGGACGATCCGCGCAATCCGGCGGTCATCGCGGACAATGTCGGCGACAATGTCGGCGACTGCGCCGGCATGGCCGCCGATCTGTTCGAGACCTATGTGGTGACGCTCGGCCTCACCATGGTCTCCATCGCGCTGCTGGTCGATGCGCCGTCTGCGCAACTCATGGCGCTGATGTCACTGCCGCTGGTCGTCGGCGGCATCTGCATCATCACCTCGATCATCGGCACCTATTTCGTGCGGCTGGGCAAGTCGCAGAACATCATGGGTGCGCTCTACAAGGGCTTCTGGATGACGGCGGTGCTCTCGGTCGGCGGCATCTGGTACGTCACCTGGCGCGTGCTGGGCGACATGGATATGGCGATCGGCGCGGGGCTGGATGGCACTGGTGGCTATACCGGCATGGCGCTTTTCTGGTGCATGCTGATCGGCCTGATCGTCACCGGCCTGCTGGTGTGGATCACCGAATATTACACCGGCACGAACTATCGACCGGTCAAGTCCATCGCCAAGGCGAGCGTCACGGGCCATGGCACCAATGTGATCCAGGGTCTGGCGATCAGCCTGGAATCGACGGCGCTGCCGACGTTGGTCATCACCATCGCGGTGATCGCAACCTACCAGATCGCCGGGATTATCGGCGTGGCCTTCGCGGCTACCTCGCTGCTGGCATTGGCCGGGATGGTCGTCGCGCTCGATGCTTATGGTCCGGTGACCGACAATGCCGGCGGCATCGCGGAAATGGCGGGCCTGCCCGATGATGTGCGCCACCGCACCGATGCGCTCGATGCGGTGGGCAACACCACCAAGGCGGTGACCAAGGGCTATGCCATCGGTTCGGCGGCGTTGGCGGCGCTGGTGCTGTTCGGGGCGTACACAGCCGATCTCGAAATCTACTTCCCGGACATCGCGGTCGATTTCTCCCTGAGCAATCCCTACGTCATCGTGGGCCTGCTGCTGGGGGCGTTGCTGCCCTATCTGTTCGGCGCATTCGGCATGACGGCCGTGGGCCGGGCGGCGGGCGCGGTGGTCGAGGATGTGCGTGAGCAGTTCCGCAGCGATTCGGGCATCATGGCGGGTACGTCCCGGCCCAATTATGCCCGCACCGTGGACATCGTGACCAAGGCGGCGATCAAGGAAATGATCATTCCCTCGCTCCTGCCGGTGCTGACGCCCATTGCGGTCTACTTCATCATCACCGCGGTGGCCGGGCAGGCGCAGGGCTTCGCGGCGCTGGGCGCGCTGCTGCTTGGCGTGATCGTTTCTGGGCTGTTCGTCGCTATCTCGATGACGAGTGGCGGCGGCGCCTGGGACAATGCCAAGAAATATATCGAGGATGGCCATCATGGCGGCAAGGGCTCCGAGGCCCACAAGGCTGCCGTGACGGGCGACACGGTCGGCGATCCCTACAAGGATACGGCCGGTCCGGCGGTCAACCCGATGATCAAGATCACCAATATCGTGGCGCTGCTTCTGCTCGCCGCACTGGCGCACGGGGCGATGTAAAGATCCCGGCGCACAATCCCGGAAACGGGAGAGGAGGAAAGCCCGTCCGGATCCTGTCCGGGCGGGCTTTTCACGTCTTGGCCGATGGGCCCTCTCCGCGATGCTGGCGAGCCGGAGGCGCCGACGCTATAGCGCCGACCATGTCTTCTGCGCTTGCCTCCTTCCAGTCCCAGCTTGATGCGCTGGAGCGTCGCGCCCGCCGGCGGCGCCTCATGCCGCGCGCAGGCCATGATTTTGCATCTAACGACTATCTCGGCCTTGCCGGCGACCCGGCGATTGCCGCTGCGGTGGCTGATGCGCTGGCGCGGGGTGTGCCGGTCGGCTCGGGCGGGTCGCGGCTGCTGCGCGGCAATGCGCCTGAGCATGAGGCGCTGGAGGCGCAGGCCGCGCAGATGTTCGGCAGCGAAGCAGCTTTGTTTCTAGCCAATGGCTTTGCCGCGAACATCGCCATTCTTGCCGGCCTGCCGGGGCCAGGCGATCTTGTCGTCGCGGATGCGCTCATTCACGCCAGCGCCCATGACGGGATGAAGCTCGGCAAGGCCGGCTCCGTGCTGGCGCAGCATAATGATGCCGACGCCTTTGCCGACGCCATTGCCGGCTGGCGGCGCGAGGGTGGCACGGGGCGGGTGTGGATCGTCGCCGAAACGCTCTATTCCATGGACGGTGACAGGGCGCCGGTCGATGACCTTGCCGCTGTCGCCGCGCGACATGATGCGATGCTGGTGCTGGACGAGGCGCACGCCACCGCCGTTCACGGGCCGGGCGGGCGGGGCCTGGGCGCGCATCTTGAGCCGGCGGAAAACGTCATTGCGCTCCACACCTGCGGCAAGGGGCTGGGCGCGGAGGGGGCGCTGGTGACGGCCACGCGGCCGATCATCGATCTGCTGGTCAATCGCGGGCGCAGCTTCGTCTTCTCGACGGCGCCATCGCCGCTGATGGCGGTTGCGGTGCAGGCCGCGCTGGCGCGCAGTCTGGAGGGCGACGATCTGCGCGCGCGGCTGCGCCAACTGATCGATCATGCTGCGCAGCATTTATGCGCGCCGCTGGGGCTTCCCGCGCCTGCCAGCCAGGTCCTGCCGATCGTGCTGGGGGACGATGCGCGGACGATGCAGGTTGCGGCCTTGCTGCAGCAGGCCGGGTTCGATGTGCGCGGTATCCGCCCGCCCACGGTGCCGCGCGGCACCGCGCGCCTGCGCCTGTCGCTCACGCTGAATGTCGATGAGGAGATCATCGCAGAACTGGGGGAAGCCTTGCAGCAAGCGCTCCGACAGGTGCCGGCATGAGCGGCGCCCTCATCGTCTCGGGCACAGATACCGGCATCGGCAAAACGGTGGTTGCGGCCGGTCTCGCTGCGGCTCTGGGCGCTTCCTACTGGAAGCCGATCCAGGCCGGCACGGCCGATGGCACGGACAGTTCGGATGCGGTGACGCTCGGCGTTGCGCCGGGCCAGTGCCTCCCGGAGGCGTATCGGCTCGCGCTCCCGGCCTCGCCGCATCTGGCCGCCGAGCGGGAAGGGCTCGTGCTGGCCCCATCCCGTCTGGCGCTCCCACCCGCGCGTCCGCTGATCGTGGAGGGCGCCGGCGGCTTGATGGTGCCCGTCCGCCGCGATCCGTCGATGCTGATGATCGACCTGTTCGCGGGCTGGGGCGCGCCGGTGTTACTCGTCGCGCGAACGGGGCTGGGCACGATCAATCATAGTCTGCTCAGCATCGAGGCGCTGAAAGCGCGGGCGATCCCGATTGCCGGGCTGATCTTCGTCGGGGCGGCACATCCGGACAATGAGGCGATCGTGCCGGCGCTGACGGGCGTGCGCAGCTTCGGCCGCCTGCCGATGCTCGATCCGCTCGATGTGCCGCATCTGCGGCGGGCCATGCATGCGCAGATCGATCTGGCCGGGGTGCGCTCGGCGATGGGTGGGCCGTCATGACCTCCCCGGTCTGGCATCCCTTTACCCAGCATGGGCTGGGCGAGCCCATCCCGCAGATCGTCTCCGCCTCCGGGGCGTGGCTGACCTGCAATGACGGCCATCGACTGCTCGACGGCATCTCAAGCTGGTGGGTCATCACCCACGGCCATTGCGAACCGCGCATCGCGGCGGCCATTGCGGCGCAGGCGGGCACGCTCGATCAGATGATCTTTGCGGGCTACACCCATCCGCAGGCGGAGGCGCTGGCCCGGTCGCTGGTGGCGCTGACGCCGGCTGGCCTCAATCATGTATTCTTCTCGGATAGCGGGTCGACGGCCGTCGAGGTGGCGCTCAAAATGGCGCTTGGCCATTGGCACAATCGCGGCGAGGCGCGCCACCGCCTGCTGGTGCTCGAGCATAGTTATCATGGCGACACCATCGGCACGATGTCTGTGGGCGAGCGGGGCGTGTTCAATCGCGCTTATGCGCCGCTGCTGTTCGATGTGGAGATGGTGCCCTTCCCCGCGCAAGGGCAGGCACAGGCCAGCCTCGATGCGCTGGAGCGGCTGTGCCGGACGGGCGAGAAGCCCGCTGCGTTCATCGTCGAGCCGCTGGTGCTCGGGGCCGGCGGAATGCTCTTCTATCCGCCCGAAACGCTCCGCGCCTTTGCCGAAATTTGTGCGCAGCATGACGTGCTCTTCATTGTCGATGAAGTGATGACCGGCTGGGGCCGCACCGGCACGCTCTTCGCTTGCCAACAGGCCGGTGTGTCGCCGGATATCCTCTGCCTGGCGAAGGGGCTCACCGGGGGGGCAGTTCCCTTGGCGGCGACGCTGGCCAGCGCAGCAATTTTCGACTCGCACCGCAGCACTGACCGTGCGGCGATGTTCTTTCACTCATCGAGCTTCACGGCCAACCCGGTCTGTTGCGCGGCGGCCAATGCCAATCTGGCGATCTGGCGGGACGAGGATGTGCCGGGGCGCATCGTGGCGCTGGGTTCGGCGCTCGATGAAGGGCTGGCCACGCTTGCCGGCCATAGGTGCTTGCACAACCCCCGGCGGATCGGTGCCATCGCGGCCATCGACATGGTGGTCCCCGATGGCGGCTATCTGTCCGACGTCGCCCCCCGCTTGCGGGCGCATGCGCTGGCGCAGGGGCTCTTGCTACGGCCGCTTGGCAACACCATCTATCTCATGCCGCCTTATTGCACGACGCCGGCCGAGATTGCGCAGGCTTTCTCCGTCATTGCGGACGCGGTGGACGCCAACACGCGCTGACACAGGCGCTGAAATTCACCGGACGGCTCAATCGCTTCCCAATCCGCGCTTTTGCGGCTATGGGGCGCCATTCGCGAAAAACTGGAAGATTATGGCCAAAGAAGAACTCCTCGAGATGCGCGGGCAGGTGGTTGAGCTGCTGCCCAACGCCATGTTCCGCGTCCGTCTGGAAAATGATCACGAAATCCTCGGTCACACCGCAGGCAAGATGCGCAAGAACCGCATCCGCGTGCTCGTCGGTGACGAAGTGCTGGTCGAGCTGACGCCCTATGACCTGACCAAGGGCCGGATCACCTATCGCTACATGCCCGGCCGCGGCGGCCCTGGCCCCGGCCAGCCCTGATCGGCAGCGCGGTGGCGCCTCCGCCCCGCGATAGCCGGACAGGCGACTCCATGCGCCTCATTCTCGCATCCGCCTCGCCGCGTCGACTGGACCTTCTCGCCCAGATCGGCGTGACGCCCGATGGTGTGGACCCTGCCGACATCGACGAAACGCCGGGCAAGACCGAACTGCCGGTGCCCTATGCCGCGCGCATGGCCGCGCAGAAGGGCGCGGCGGTGGCGGCGCGTCATCCCGGCGCGCTGGTGTTGAGCGGCGATACGGTGGTGGCCTGCGGGCGGCGCATTCTGCCCAAGGCGGAGGATGAGGCGACCGCCCGTATTTGCCTGACGCTGCTTTCCGGCCGGCGGCATCGCGTGCTGAGTGCGGTCACGCTGATCGATGCCGAGGGCAAGGCGCGCCACAAGCTCTCGACCAGCACCGTCACCTTCAAGCGCCTGCATCCGCAGGAGATCGACGCCTATCTCGCCAGCGGCGAGTGGGACGGCAAGGCTGGTGGCTACGCCATTCAGGGACGCGCGGCGGGACTGATCCGCGCCCTCTCCGGCAGTCCGTCCGGCGTGATTGGCCTGCCACTTTACGAAACGCGCACGCTCCTCCTTTCAGCAGGCTATTCTTGTGACTGATATACCCACGACGCTCCACTGGCTCTATGAAGAGGGCATTGGCGAGGCCCGCGCCGCGCTGGTGAGGGGCGGGCGGATCGTCGAGGCGCAGATCGAGCGGGAAGACAAGCGCGCCCGCGCCGGCGGCATTCATTCCGGGCGGCTGGTTCGCACGCTCATTGCCCGCAAGCGCGGCATCGCGCGGCTGGATAGCGGCGAGATGGTCCTGATCGAGCCGATCCCGCCCAAGGTGGCGGAAGGCGCGCCCGTGCGCGTCGAGATCCTGCGCGAGGCTATCGCCGAGCCGGGGCTGGACGAGGCGCGCGAAAAGCTGGCCAAGGGGCGCATCGCGCAGCTCGGCGTGCAGGCCGGTCCCGGGCCGAGCCTGCTCCAGCGGCTGCAGGCGAGCGGCGTGCCTATCGTGCCATGCCCGGCGCATGAGGCCGACCGGATGGAAGCGGCCGGCTGGAGCGAATTGCTGGCCGAGGCGATGAGCGGTGAGGTGGGCGCCGAGGATGCCGCATTACGCATCTTCCCGACGCCGGCGATGACACTCATCGATGTCGACGGTGCCGCGCCGCCCGCCCAGCTCGGCCCCAAGGGCGCCAAGCTTGCGGCGCAGGCGATTGCGCGCATGGGCATAGCCGGGTCGATCGGCATCGATCTGCCAACGATGAACAACAAGGACGAGCGCCTGATCGCGGCGGCGCAGATCGACAAATATCTGCCCCAGCCCTTCGAGCGCACGGCGGTCAACGGCTTTGGCTTCGTGCAGATCATCCGCAAGCGCGAGCGGCCCTCGCTCATGGAACTGCTGCGCGCCGACCCAGTGCGCGCGGCGAGCATGGCGGCGCTGCGCGCGGCTGAGCGGCAGGAGACCGCCGGCGGCGGAGGCGGGCCGGTCGTGCTGACGGTGCCTGCGGCTGTCGCGAAGGATATCCGCACCCATCCGGACTGGATAAAGCTGCTGGAGCGCCGGCGCGGCGGGTCGCTGGACCTGCGCATCGACGACGCCCTGACGCTCGGGACGCATCATGCCCATTAAGAACGTCTGCCCCTTGTGCCGCCAGCCGAGCGTGCAGGAATTTCGCCCCTTCTGCTCGCGCGGCTGCCGCGACCGTGATCTGATCGGCTGGATGGATGAGGGCTATCGGGTCCCCGTTCGTGCCGATGATGACGAGGATGGCGAAGGCGGCAGTGCCGGTCCCGCCAATGAGGACGCTTCGCGGGGCTGACCGGCGCGCAAGGCCCGCCAAATGCGGGCGGAATGCGCATCTTCGGCTCCCGTCACTTTCTTGAACGGAAAAGGGCGAAACGGGGCTGGACATGCCCCCGCGACCATGCTTATAGCGCACGCTCTTTCGCCGGGTCTTGCACCAGAGGCGATCCCCGTGCCCGGGTAGCTCAGTTGGTAGAGCATGCGACTGAAAATCGCAGTGTCGGCGGTTCGACTCCGTCCCCGGGCACCACTTTCCTCAGAATCTGAAAGTCTGCTGCCCGTGGCAGGCCGGCGCTGCGCTATTGCAGGTTCTTTTGCCGCACGACCCAGCGCGGGTTGCGGCACAGCCCGCAATCGGCGCCGACGAACATGGCGCGCGCGTGGGGATCGCCCTTGAGGCGCCAGTCGAGCCAGGCGACGGCGACCTTGCCGAACTCGCCGCCATTCTTCTCCCAATAGGTGCCCTCATGCGGGGTCTGCTTGCGATAGGCGCGCAGGGCCGGGATGTTCGGCAGATGGGCGAAGTCGTCATTCGCGTTGGGGAAGGCGACATCCATCTCATCGCCGCTGATATAGGCGACCGCACCATGCAGCTTGGCCAGATCGGCCTTGACCAGCGCCTTGCCGCCGGCGGTGGCATTGAGGCCGGACTCGTCAGGGAACAGGCCCATATTCCACACGACGGTGGTGGTGACGCGCCTGTCGGCGCCCGCCTCGATCGCCTGCACGCCGCCGCAGGACATGCCCATCACCGCAATGTTCGCCGTGTCGATGCGGCCCTGATAGGGGCTGCCGGCGCGGCTGTTCTCGGCGATGGCCCAGTCGATGGCGGCAATCAACTGCCGGGCCGATGTCGGGGCAGGCGGTGCCGTCGCCGGATCGGGCGGGCCCTGGTTGGGGGCAGGCTCGGGCCGCCAGCTTTGCTCCTCCAGCGCGCCGATCTTGCCGTTCGAGACCACAAGATAGCCGTGAGAGGCGATCTCGCTGAGGAACCAACGGAACCACGTGCCCTTGTCCAGACAGCCGCCAACGCCCCACACCACAATAGGGAGCTTCTGGTTCGGCAGCGTGCGTCCACGCAGGGGATCATAGATCGTGTGATCGGACAGGCGCGCATCGGTGGACGGGGTCACCGGAAATGGGCCGGAGCCCAGCGGCGTCTCGTTCGACACTGCCTTTGGCAGGCCACTGGTCGCGCAGGCGCTGAGGCCAGCGACGCCCGCCAAAGCCATCATGCCGGAAAGGATGATTTTCCGAACAGCCTTCACTCGCAACGCCCTTGTTCTCACGATCTTCATAGGGCGCACAGTGCCGCGCGGGGCGGGCATTGGCTACATAAAATTGTTAGGCAATGCAGCTCGTCTTCAGCTTGCGCCGCCGATTGCGCCCGGCGTCAGCACCAGCGCCAGCAGGATGAGCGCGGTGGCGATATAGGCCCAGACGCCCATGCCTGCCCAGGCCGCGCGCAGGGCGCCGCCCTCCATGCCGTCGGCCTTCTGCAGCCGGCGGGCGTAGATGATTGTCCCGGTGACCGAGAGGCCGGTCATCAGCACGCCGAACAGGAACCAGACGATCTTGGTCGGCAGGCCGCCGAGGTCGCCGAAGTGGAGCGGGTCAGCCATTTCCGAGATGCGCTGATGGACGTTGAGGTCGCGCCCATCCAGCAGGGCGGTCACGCGGCCGGTGGAGGGATCGACGGCGACGCCATTGGCGCGGTCCCGCACCAGCCAGGCCTGGTCCTGCCCGAGGAAGATGACGCCATTGTCCGGCGTGAAGCGGATTTCCCTGATCGAGAGTGTTGGCTTGGCCGCATGGGCGACCGCGACCAGCCGATCCAGCGCGGCGCCGGTCGGCGGCGGCACAGTGGCGGCGGCGATCTCGGGCAGTTCCGGCACCGGCGCCCGACCGCCGAGCGTTTCGACCAGATACCAGAGCCCGGTCAGCGTGATGAGCGCGACGAACCACAGGCTCCACAGGCCGGCGAGGCGGTGCAGGTCGCCATGAAAGCGCCGTGAGTCCCCGCGTCTTGGCGCGCGGAAGAAGCCGCGCCACCATTTCTTGTACGTCACGATACCCGTGACCAGCGATGCCAGCAGCACCAGCGAGAGCGCGCTGACGATGGGGATACCGATCTTGGTCGGCAGCATGAGGTGGCGATGCACTTGCCGCAGGAAGCGGTGGACATTGGCCCAGCCATGCGTGCCGGTCACCTGCGCTTCCCAGGGATCGACATAGACGCGGCGAGGCGAACCCTTGCCCCTGTCCACCCACGCCTCCGCGGCGAACCAGGGATCGAGCGGGGCGTGGACCATCTGCAGCCGCCCCTCCGGCTCCGCCCGGGCCGCTGCTTGCGCTATGGCACCCCAGCTTGCCACGGGCCGGTCTTGCTGGGCGACGCGCATGGCCGGGGTCACCAGCCAGTCGATCTCATGCGCGAATACGGCAAGCGTGCCCGTCGCGAGAATGAAGGTCAGGAAGATCGAGAGCTTCAGCCCAGCCCAGCTATGGACGCGCCACCAGATCGAACGGGGTTTGGGCTTCCGGGCGACTGTCATGGACGCGCTTAGAACTTGAACCGCAGCTCGGCGAGGAAGGTGCGCGGTTCCCCGGGGAAGTGTCCGCTCTGCGCGCTGAAGCCCGAGGCGGCGTAGACCGTGTCGAAGATGTTATCCACCCGCAGCAGCACCTCAGCAAAGCCCAGCCCCTTGGTGATCGAGGCGTCGAAGATTGTGTAGGGCTTCACCGTCTGCCCGGATAGGCTGATGCGGCGCGAGACATGCTCGCCGCCGAAGGCGAAAGCGGTGTCGATGACGGGCAGTTGATAGCGCGTCCAGAAGCCGACCTTGTGGCGCGGGGCATTGGCGAACCGGTCACCGACTGCATTGGTGATGGCTTGGCCGGGGGCTGTGTCTGTGATCCGGGCATCGTTATAGCCATAGTTGACCAGCAGAACCCAGTTGGGCGTGATGTCCGTGGCGAGGTCGATCTCGAACCCCTTGCTGGTCACTTCGCCGATGGGGGCCAACTGATCGACCCCATTGACGGGCGCGCGGGACGTGTCGACCTGCAGGATGTTGCGCCGCACGATTCGATAGACAGCGGCATTCGCCTGAATGCGCCCGTCGAGCAGCTCGGTCTTGATCCCGCCTTCGATTTGATTGCCGGTCACCGGTGCGAAGGGGCCGCCCGCATTGGCGTCCTGACTGGCGGCGCTCTGAGGCTCGAAGCTCTGCGACCAGCTTACGTAGGTCGAAACGTCCGGTCGGGGTTTGAAGATCAGACCGGTGCGGAAGCTGACATCATTATCGGTGTAGGATGATCGACTGTTGACGGTCCCGCCGGTGCTGGTCGTCACCTTGTCCTGGAACCAGTCGTAGCGCATCCCACCAACCAGCAGCAGCGCATCGGTGAGGCTGATCTGGTCCTGCAGATAGACGCCGCGTCGCTTCGAGCGTGTGTCGGTGGTGGTGAAAGGCAGCAGGGCCGCGCGGGCGGCATCCCCCTTGCCTGCACCGTAGATCGGGTTGGAGAGGCTGAGCGAGCTGACCCCGGCCCGCAGGATGCGGGAATCGAGAAGGTTCGTCTCGTCATACCAGTCGGCCCCCGCCTGGAACTTATGTTCCATGCCGAACAGGTCGACGCGCGCGGTGGCGTTGGTCATGAAGGACAGGCCATCGACCGGACGGATCTGGTCGCGAAACTCACGGAGAACAAGGTCAGGATTATTGGCGTTCAGCCCACGCGGCTCATGATATTGCTGGACCTCGCGCGCGGTGAAGTAACGCACGCCGGCATCGAAGGTCACCCGCTCGCCGATCGCCGTCTGATAGCGCGCCTGATAGGCTTCGCTCGTCAGGTGCAGGAAGTCGGTTGGCTCATTGGCATTCCAGCGAATGTCGGTGAGGAAATTGCCGGCATTATCGACAAGGACACCGCGCAGGCGATTGGCGCGCAGCTCATTGTCATAGATGGTCGCCTGCAGCGTTAGCTTGCCGCCTTCATTGGTCTTGATGGCGATGCCGGCATCGGCGATGCGCGCCTTGTTCTGAGCGTTGAGCCGGTAAGGGTCCATGGACTCATAGAAGCCACCCAGGCGATAGGTGAAGATGCCCTCGGCATCGACCGGCCCGGTCGCCTCGGCGGAGATGCCGACGCGGTCGTAATTGCCGCCGGTCACGACCATGCTGAGCGCGCGCTTGTCGGATGGTGTCTTGGAGACATAGTTGATGATGCCGCCGGGCGAGCCGGGGCCGAAGAACAGGCCGGACGGCCCCTTGAGCACTTCCACCCGCTCGATGTTGAACAATTGCGGCACGGAAAAGCCGATGAACGGGTTGCCGCGCTGCCCATCGTAGAAGGACTGGTCCTGACGGAAGCCGCGGAAGGTGACGCCGGCATAGCTGAAGGCGCTCACGCCGGAGATGTTGCGATAGATGTCGGTCGCATCGCGCGCGCCCTGATCGGCAAACAGCTCGGACTTGATGACCTGAACGGCCTGCGGGATGTTCATGGGGTCTTCGGCGGCCTTGCCGACCGTCGTCTCATCCGCGCGGTAGAGGCGCTGAACGCGGCCCGTCACGATGATCGTGTCGTCGCTATCCGCGCCAGCTTCCGCCGGGGCGCCTTCCATCTGGGCCATAGCGGGGGCAGCGGACAGCGCGACGGACGCCAGCAGAACGGATCGGAGAAAAGACAAGACAGCCCCCTGAATGAATCGATAATGCGAGTAAGTCGCAACTATGTCGATTGTTCGGGCGATGCAATCCCTTGCCGCAAGAAAAGGAGAATTGCGCTCGGTTCAGGATTTAGGGCTACGTCCGATTAGGCCGATAGGCTGGCGTCCCGCTTGAGCGCGCAGGCCGCGCGCCAATAATGGAAGGCAGCCAGCGCATAGAGCGCGATGCTGGCCAGCAGGGCGTGGCGCACACCCCAGGCCGAGGCGGTGGCGCAGGCGCCGGTGAGGCGGGCATCCGTGCAGACGCTCATGAAGCCGGGCATTGCAAGACCTGCGAAGATGTCGCTCGCCAGGCCGATGATCGGCGGGCCGAGGCCAACGCCGACCAGCGTGGCGATGAAGAAGTAGATGAAGGCCGCCGTCGTCCGCGCGTTGGGCGCGACGAGGTTCTGCAGGGCGACCAAGGTCGGCACCGAATAGAAGAACAGGAAGACCCCGGCCACGGTCAGGCAGACGAGCGCCGGCAGCGGGCTGCCCAGCGAATAACCGACCAGATAGAGCGGCACGCTGGTGGCGATGCCGCAAAAGGGCAGCAGCGCATACCAATGCTGTCCGCGCCGGGCGATGAAGTCGATCCCGACGCCGCCCAGCACCATACCGGCCGTGGCCGCCGTGGACGAGATGATCGCCACATAGACGCCGGCCTGCGTGATCGAGAGATCATGGACGCGCATGAAGAACGGCGCCGTGAAAGCGCCGCCCGCATAGAGCGCCATGCTGGAGAGGCCGAGGCCGATGAGCAGATTGCGGAACACCGCCTTGCGCGCCATCATGCTCATGACCTCTCCCATCGGCGGGGGCGGGGTCGCGGCTTTGCTGGTCGGCCGGGCACCGTTGCTCAGGCCATCGCTGAGGCCTCTGGGCGGATCGCGCAGCAACAGGCGGAACAGCAGCGCAACGACGAGGCCGGGGCCGCATACCGCGATCATCGCGGTCCGCCAGCCATGGTCCTTGGCGATCCACACCGCCGCCAGCGCGCCGATGAACGAGCCGAGCGGAGAGCCGAGCCGCATCATGGTGATCGCAAAGCCGCGCTGATGCGGCGGGAAATGATCGCCGATGAGCGACGTGCTGGGTGCCTGCACGCCTGCCTCGCCGATGCCGACGCCGATCCGGCACAGGAAGAGCTGCCAGAAATTCGCGGATAGCCCGCACAGCGCGCTCATCAGCGAGAACAGCCCCACCGAGACGGAAATGATCGTGATCCGGTCGCGTCGTTCCGCAAGGCGCGCGATCGGCAAGCCCAGCGTCGAATAGAGAATGGCAAAGCCGAGCCCGCCCAGCAGCCCGAGCTGGAAATCGGTGAGGCCAAGATCCTCCTTGATCGGCTGGCCCAGCGTCTGCACGATCACCCGGTCGATATAGGCGAAGGCGGCGACCAGCATGATCAGCGCCAGCAGCATGGCGCGATAGCCGGGGCCATAATGTCGCTGCGATGGGGTGGTCGAGGCGTCGTCGGTCATGGGGCCTGCGCAATAGGGGGTGGAACGAAGGGCGCTTGCCGGCGCGCAGACGGTATAGACCGGCCAGTCGGCGACGCAAGACTGTTGATGACTCAATGAATTGCTTTTGGCGCGCAATTGTTGCAGTGGTAGGGTTTCGCGACGTGGCTTGGGGGCACGGAGGCCGCAGCTTGACCCCTGGGGGTTGGGCCGGGCAAGGGGGCAGCGATTGTAATGATGAGCGATGAGAAAGTGCAGTCGAAGGTGAGCGGTCGTAAAGCAGGCCCGGCGGACGAGGTCCAACTCCCCGGCTGGAACCTTGATGAGCTGAACTATCCGACGTTCCGGATGACGCTGATCGCCAAGATCATGGATCGGCTGACCATTCGCAATCTCGCGGAGATTGAGGACATCACCTATGCGGAATGGCGGGTGATGGCGCGGCTCGCCACGATGCACCAGGGCGGAACGGTGCGGCAGGTGGCCGAGATGGCCTGGGTCGACCGGGCTGAAGTCAGCCGCGCCGTCAGCACCCTTGAAGAGAAGGGCTATACGCTGCGCATGGAGAACCCCCATGACCGGCGGGCGCCCATTCTCAAGATGACTCCCGTGGGGCTGGAGCGATACCGCGCGGCGCTGGCCGAACGGAAAGCCTTCCACGAACTGCTGACCGCGAAACTCTCCGACAAGGAGTGCGAGACGCTCAACCAGCTGCTCGCCAAGATCGGCGAGCAGCTGGTCGTGCTTTCGCAACCGGTGGCGACCGACGCGGTTAAATGATCGCGTAATAGCGGAACAGCGAATGGTCCGGCGCGTCGTCGGGCGTCAGTTTCGGGCGACGCTGCCCGACGCCGACGATCACGGTGCGGTTGAGCCAGCCATGCGGCCCGTCTGGCGCGCGGAAATAGGGCGTGCAGCGGAAATAGGACGATATCTTGGTGCCGTCCGGCAAGTCCAGCGGACCGTGCACATAGCCAAGGTTGCGGATATAGATCAGCGCGCCGTCATCCGCCTCGATCATATAATGGGCATTGAGCTCCACCACCTTGTCGGTGCGGACCACCGGCCAGTCGGCGCCGCTATAATCGACCAGCTTGCCATTGAGGCGCGGTCCTGAAACGGTGCTGCCTTCGCCCACGGACGTATAGCCGTGATTGGGGCCACCCGCATGGATCGCGCCCGTCGCCCAGCGCTTGTCGAAATTGATGCGGATGTCGAAGACATGATCGGAACGGAGGGCGAGCGGATCGTCAGTCATGAATGTCCTTGTAGCTCGTGTTGATGGATCAACTTATAGAGCATGCGTGCGCAGCGCGACACCCCAGACGGGCGTTTTACGCCGTCATTCGCGCGCCGCGCAGCAGATCCACGAGCGACGCGGCATCGTCGATGGCATCGCCGCGCCATGCGACATGGCCGTCCGGTCGGACCAGCAGCAGCCGGTGCCGGTAGACGTCCGGCACGCCATCGAGGGCTCGGTCCACCCTGATGACAGCAAGCGGCATCCCGCATGCCCGCGCCGCGGCGACCAGCGGTTCGACGTCGGGAGCCGCATCGCCCTCGTCATCGATGCGGATCAGCGTATAGCCCGGCCCGCAAAGGTCGTAGAGTGAGCGCCCATCCGCGAGGAAGAAATGCGGCACGCGGCACCCCGGCGCGGTCGAGGGCGTGTAATCGTGCATGGTGTAGGCCGGCGCAGCCTCGCCATCATAGGCAATGATCGGCGAAGCATCATAGAAATAGCCGTAGTTCAGCCCGGCGCAGGCATATTGCTGCACATTGAGCGCATAGGCAGCCGCGCCCACGGCTTGGCGCGCCGCCTCGCCTTCGGGCGTGTCGTCCTCGATCTCCGGCGGCAGGGTATTGCGCTCCTTGATGGCGCCGCTGGCATGGCCCATCGCAAAGCGGGAAACCTGTTCGGTGATGGGCTTGCGCTCTGCGACATAGGCGTCGAGGATTCCGTCGGGCGCCCAGCCCTGCAGAGTTGCGGCAAGCATCCAGGAGAGGTCCATGGCATCGGCAATGCCGGCGTTCATGCCATAGCCGGCATAAGGCACCCACAGATGCGCGGCATCGCCGGCGATGAAGACGCGGCCTTGGCGGAATCTGTCGGCGACCAGCCGCCGGCCGATCCAGTCCTCGTTGGACAGTTGCGTGAAGGGGAAGTCCGGCCCGACACCAAGGATGTGCCGAATGCACCGGTCCCGGTCGACCTCCTCGAACGTCTCCTCATCGGGCCGCAGATAATTGTGGACGAGCCACCGCCGCTCGCCATCGATGGCGAGCACGGTGCCGGCGCGATCGGGATTGTAATTATAGTTCATCCACGCCGGACCACTGCCGAGCGCATCGAGAAGATCGGGCGCGTCGATCAGGGTGGATTGCACGCGCTGGACAACGGCATCGCCCTCAAGCTTTCCGCCGATCTGCTTGCGCACCGCTGAACTGCCCCCGTCGCAGCCGACCATGTAGCGGCAGCGGATTTCTCGGGACGTACCGGTGGGCAGGTCGATCAGCAGCGCGCGCACGCTTCCCCCCTCGTCCTCCACGCTGTCGAACCGGGTCTCGTTGAGCAGCGTGATGTTCGGGTGCTGCGCGGCATGGGCAAAGAAGATCGGCTCGAAGAAAATCTGGTTGACCCGATGCGGCGGCTCGGGGGTCGGCCACCAGCCATCCGGCCCGCTCCTGTCCTGATAGCGGTTGCGCCGCAACGGGATGGGGATGCGCGCGAGTTCGGTGCCGGTCATCCGGGTGCGGAACACGATGTCATTGGGGTAATCATGCGGCAGGCCGACCGCGCGCACCTCCCGCGACAGGCCGAGGCGGCGCAGCGTCTCCATCGTGCGCGAGGACACATGGTTGCACTTCACGCTGGGTGGTTGACCGGCGGGACGCATTTCCGCAACGACAACCTGGATACCCCTTGACGCCAGGTCCAGCGCGAGCAGCAGCCCCACGGGCCCCGCGCCGATAATCAGAACTTCGGTGTCAGTCATCCGCCCCTCGTTGAGCAATCAACGAAACCGATAGCAGATGCGGAAGCGGGATCAATTCTTTTTGTTCGTCTCTCCAGGGCGTTGAAGCGGGTTAGCCCCAAAGGGCAAGTGGAGCCGGGAACCCGACGCCCGCACGGCCATTCAGGGGCCATCGAGCTTGGGGAAAGATCAGTCCGGCGACAGCGATTCAAGGGATTCGCCTCTCCAGCATCGTCATCTTCCTGACAGCGGCAAGGGGACTCGGTTCCAGTTCCGTAGGCGGACGCGACTTTGTCCGACGGATGACGACCGAGAAGAGCTTGGCGTTAATTGCTCTCTTGCGTAAGCAGGGCGTCCAAAAAAATGGCTACGGACGTAAGGGAATCTTGGAAAGGAAGGAGATTGATGATTGAAGAAGGAAACGTTTAAAATAGTCAACAATAATGGTTAGTACGCAATATTTAACCTATAATTAATTCTATTTAATTTTACTGGAAATTCCTGATTTGTTAGGAGTCTCGTGTATCCGACCTGCTTCTGAAATACGGCGCTCGACATGCGGGACAGGCAGGGTTCATTTGAGCCGTGTCAGGCTCCAAATCTGCCGGTCGTTAAGGGTTTCTTGCAGTGCAGCATTGCTGGGTCGCACCATGCCGGTCTAAAGTCGGATGATCACAACATAAAACGGGTAAGGCATTGAAAATGAATAAAATTACACGTTACAAAATACTGAATACTGTATCTTCTGGCAACAGCTTCAACGAAATCCATTAAATTATTTAATTATCGATCTGCTTTTAACGCCGATTAAGCTCGAGCCGATAGCCGGCCTGCGCCGTCTTACACTCTGAAAAATATAGAATATTTCTCGCCCCTGCCTTGACCGGCAAGGAGAAGGCCAAGAGCGCAAACGCCCTTAACCTTCTGCCCGTTTACAACTGCCAGGCGCTTCCGAGCGTGCCCGTCACTCCCTTCAGGCCGATTTGGCGCCGACTCCGCTGGCGTGGTCTGCTTCCCCACATGCGGCTCGCAATCTCCAGCTCCTCCCGCCCAACGGCGCCCGTGTAGATGGCGGTGGTGCTGATGTCGGTGTGCCCCATCCACTTCTGCACCATGTTCAACGGCACGCCCGAGTGGATGGCCGATACGCCAAATCCGTGTCGAAAACCCTTGGCCGTCGCCTGCATTCCCTTGATGCCGACCGCCTGCATGATGGCGTTGACCTTTCGCCATGCTGTCATTCTCGACCATGTCCATAGCAGGCTGTCGTCCGCGCCATTGCCCCGACCATGGACCTTGTGGATCAGCTTCACCAACTCCAGCGGGGCCGGAACGGCGCGGTAAATCCCCCTTTTCCGTTTCTTGAGGCTTTCGATGATGATGCATTGCGAGCGCAGATCGATGCTCCTGAGCGTAAGCGCCAGGGCCTCCGAGATCCGGCATCCTGTCACGGCGAGCACCATGCAGAAGGTATAGGTCTCGGGCGCTTCGCGTGCGGCGTAAGCGAGCACGGCGGCCCGCTCTTCCTGGGTCAGATATTTGCGCTGCCCTTCATTGCCGTAAACCATGTTCAGCATCGCGCATCTCCCTCTCGGAGAGCCGCCGCCGGGACCGCCATCCGGGCGTTTCCGCACTGCAAAAGGATGCAAAAACAGTCATTTGAAACAGTATTCAGTATTCTGTCACGGACTCAGAGGGGTTTGGGATGCTGAATATGGCGCAACGGATGGCAGACGATTTCGGGGTGCCGGTTAACCTTTCGGTGGGGCCGGCACCCGAACTCGTGATGGTGGGGTTCAGGATCGATAACCTGTCCCACCTTGCCCAGGCTTATGGCGAAGCTGTGCGTGAAGGCGCGCGCGCTCTGCTGGCCGCTCTGCTCGGCGAGGTGCTCGGCGGCGACGGCGTCGTGATGCCGGTCTGCGATGATTTGATCACGGCGGTGGTCTGGTCGCCGACGGCTTTTGGCCAAGCCTTCACCAACGCGGCATGTGCGGACTTCGCCCGGCGCTTTGCGGTCGCGGTCGCTGGCCGCCCGCTCATTCACGGCAATGCCGATCTGCGCCTGGCTGTCAGTGCAGCCTGGTCCCTGCTGCCCGATGTCCATTCCGATGCCGATCTTGGCGCAGCGCGGGACGATCTGGCGCATCGCCTGACGACCCAGCGCTTCAACGGCAACGCGATCGATACGCAGGCCGACTGGGCGTTGCGTTACCGGGCCGACATGGCGCAGGCTGCGTCCCTGCTTTCGGCGCTGGCGAACGGGCGGTTGCTCCCGGTCTGGCAGCCGGTGCGCAGCGGCGCGCAGGGCGATGCCGTGCTCTATCATGAATGTCTGCTGCGGATGCTCGAGGACGGGCGTCAGGAGACGGCCGGCCCCGCCATCGGCGCTCTGGAGCGCTTGGGCATGGTCGGCGTGCTGGATCATTATGTGGTCTCGACGGTGATCGAGGAACTGCAGCGCGATCCCGACGTGTGCCTGGGCGCCAATATCTCCGCGCACAGCGCCTGTCCCGGTGGGTGGTGGGATGAGCTGATGCCGCGCCTGCGCGATATGCCGTCCGTCGCGCGGCGTCTCGTTATCGAGATCACCGAGACCGCGCATTATCCGGATATTGGCGAGGCGACATGCTTTGCCGCGCGGTTGCGCAAGCTCGGCGTGCGGGTCGCGTTGGACGATTTCGGCGTTGGCCATGCCTCGCTGCGTTCGCTGCTGGCGCTGCAGCCCGACATTATCAAGATCGACGCCTTCTTCCTGCGCCGAGCGATCGGCTCCGAGCCGGATCGCGTGGCACTGCATCATCTGATCGGCCTGGCGGGCAGCTTTGTCCGCGATGTCGTGGTCGAGGGCGTGGAAACGCGCGCCGAGGCCGATCTGGCCCTGCGCGCCGGCGCTGTGTGGCTGCAAGGCTATCACACGGGCTATCCCTCCGTCGTCCGCTCCTGGTCCGGTCCTATGGGCGGCACCAATGTGCTGACGCTGTTCGATCAGCCGCAAGCCGGCTGGTCCGAAACGCGGAGGGCGGTCGGATGAGCGGCCTTGCGGATGTTCGTGCCCGGACAGGCACGCCCCTCGGTGATCCTTGGGCTGCGCCGGATGTGGTCCAGCCTTCGCTGGCGCGGGGCATTCTCCTGGGTGCTCCGGTCAGTCTGCTGCTGTGGTGGCTTCTTCTTCAACTGGTTGTGCGGGTCGCTTCGTAGCTTTGGCGCGGGGTGGTTGGCGATGTCGGCACAAGATCAGGATATTCGGGGTGATTTCGATGTTTGAGGGGGTTGGGACGAGGCGCGCTGCGACGCTGTGTCGTGGTTTGCGCGGTCCCGCAGGGCGCGGGGGCGGGCTGATCGGCTGCGCTGTGCTGGGGGCGGTGCTTGCGGTTCCGCCTACGGCATTTGCGCAGCAGGGCGATGTTCGCGCGCCGGCGGTCGTGGCCGCAGCGCCGGGCCAGGTTTCTGAGCCGTCCTCTTTGTCGCTGGATGATCTGATGGCGCAGGCGGCGCGGGCCAATCCGCAGGTATTGTCGCAGACCGATGGCGCGCGGGCGTCGGCTTATGAGGTGGCGAGTGCGCGCTGGGCGTATTTTCCCGAGCCGGCGTTCGAGAGCGAGCGGGGGCGGCGGGGCTATGTCGTCACCGGCACGCTGACGCAGCCGGTCTGGACCTTCGGGCGGATCGGTGCGAACGTCGATGCCGCCAAGGCGCGGCTCTCCTCGGCGGAAGCGGCGGTTGACGCGACCCGCTACCAGGTCGCGTTGCGGGTGATCGACAGCTATGGCCGGTTCGTGGCGGCGCGTCTGGGCGCGCAGGTCTATGCGGCCGACATTGCCCGGCTGGAAGCGCTGGAAGGCATGATGCGCCGGCGGGTGGCCACAGGCCTGTCCGCGCCGGTCGATCATAATCTGGTGCTCACCCGGCTGAGCCTCTCGCGCAACACGCTGACCAACTATCAGGCGATCGAGCAATCCGCGGCCGAGGCGCTGAGCCAGCTGACCGGGCGGCCGATCGATCCGGCGCGGATCGCGTTCGACGTGGCGGCAGGCGACGAGCCGCTGGATGTGCGCAGCGAGGACCTGCTGGCACGCAGCATCGAGACCAACCCGGCGCTGCTGCGGGCCGAGCAGGAGATCGGGGTGGCGAAGGCCGAGGCGCGGGTGGCGTCCAGGGCGATGATGCCGACCATCTATGCGCGGGCCGAACAGCGCTTCTCGGACGATCGCTATTATGCCTCGGCGCTGCCTGACACGCGGGTCGTGGTCGGCGTGAAGTTCGCCTTCGGCTCCGGGCTCGCCTCGGTGGAGCGCATCCGCGCCTCGCAGGCACTGGAGAGCGCGGCGCGCAATGCTCGCGATGCCTATCGGGCCGATCTGACGGCGGAGGTCGCGGCGGATCTGGCGAGCTGGCGCGCGGCGCGCAGCCTGGTGCGCGAGCTGCAGGTCAGCCGGGGCGTGCAGCAGCAGACCTTCGAATCCTACAACCGGATGTTCCTGGCCGGCAAGCGCAGCTGGCTGGACGTTCTCAATGTCACCCGAGAGCAGACCGACATCGAGCGGAGCCTGAGCGATGCGCAGGTCCAGCTTTTGATCGCCCGCTACCGCTTGCGCCTCAAGGAAGGGGCCTTCCCATGGAACTGATTGCAGGGCCTTCACCGGCCGAGACTCCCGCCGGCGCGCCTGAGAGTGCGTCCGAGGACGTCCTCTTCATGGGGCCGCCGCCCGCGACGCCCTTTGCCGATGGCGTGATCTGGCTGGGCGGGCGCCTGGCGACGGCGCTCGCGTGCCAGGGCGGTCTGACGCGGCGCGACGGTCGCCGCATCCGCGCGCTGTTCAGTGCTGGCGCATCGGGGGCAGGCGCTCCGGGCGAGGAAAGCCGCATTGCGGCGCGCGCGGCGCTGGCGCTGTGCGAGACGCTGCGGCTCAAGCTCTCGCGCTGGCGGCGCGAACCGCATGAGGCGGACCTGCCGATGATCGCGCTGGTGCCAGGCGCCGGCTATCGCATGGTGCTGAGCCTGAGCAACGACGGCACCTGGCTGTGCGAGGGGCCGCAGGGTCGCGAGCGGATGGCGGCATGGCCCGAAGGCACGATGTTCGCCGGCGTCACCCCGCGTGGCGAGATCGCCCATGCGCGCACCGCCAAGGGCGTGTTCGAGGCGATCATGGCCGTCGACAAATCCTGGGTGGTGATGGCGGCGCTGGCCTCGACGCTGGCGAGCATCCTGGTGCTGGCAACCTCGCTTTACTCGATGCAGGTTTATGACCGGGTGATCGGGCAGGGCGGTGTCTCGACGCTGATCGTGCTGACGGTCGGCACGGCGATCGCCATCGGCATTGAGTTCGCGCTCAAGCTGGCGCGTTCGGCCATTGTCGACAAGGCGGTGCATCGCATCGATCTGGAGGCGGCGATGAGCGTCTTCCAGCGGATGCTCTCGACGCGGCTCGACCAATATCCGCCGAGCGTGGGGACGTTCGCGGCGCAGGTGCGCGGCTATGAGGGGGTGCGGGCGTTCATCGTCGCGCGCAAGCTCTATCTGTTCACCGACGTGCCGTTCGCCTTGTTCTTCCTGGCGGTCATCTTCCTCATCGGCGGGCCGTTCGTGGCAGCGGTGCCGGCCCTGGCGTTCGTGGTGGCGGTCGCTGCCGGGCTGCGCTCGCGCCGGGCGATCGAGGCGCACAGCGCGCGGGAAAATCTGGTCGGTAACCAGCGCTATGGCCTGCTGGTCGAGACGATCCAGGGCGCCGAGTTTTTGAAGGCGAGCGGCGGCGAATGGCAGATGCGCAACCGCTGGAACGATCTCTCGCGCCGGACCGCCGACGAGATGACCGAAATCCGCCATCTCAACGAGACGGCCGGCTATATCTCGGGCCTGGTCCAGCAGATCAGCTATGTCAGCATGGTGGCGACCGGCGCTTATCTGGCCGCGACGACCACCAGCCTGACCGTGGGCGCGATCATCGCCTGCTCGATCGTCTCGGGCCGGGTCCTCACCCCCGTCAACGCCATTCCTGGGCTGCTGGTGCAGGGCGCCAATGCCAAGGTCGCGCTCGACAATCTCGAGCGGCTTTACGCTTCGGAGCAGGACAATGACGGCATCGATGCGCCGCTGGTGCCCGATGCGATCCAGGGCCGGGTCGAGGTCGCCAATCTGGAGTTCGCCTGGGCCTCGCAGCCTGCGCCGCTCAAGCTGCCGGCGCTGACCATCGCGCCGGGCGAGCGGGTCGGCATTTTGGGCGCGGTGGGATCGGGCAAGAGCACGCTGCTCAAGCTGCTCGCCGGGCTGGTCAAGCCCGAGCGGGGGCATGTGCTGCTCGATGGCCTGGATCTGCAGCATATCGCCAGCGAGCGGCGGGCCGAGCTGATCGGCTATCTGCCCCAGCAGGCACGGATGATCAGCGGCACGCTGCGCGACAACCTCACCATGGGCCTGCCTTATGTGAGCGATGAGGAGCTGGTCGCAGCGATCCAGGCGACTGGTCTTGCCGGCTTCCTCGCCGGGCGTCCCGAGGGTGTGCATCTGCGCATTGCCGAAGGCGGCGGGGGCCTGTCGGGCGGTCAGCGCCAGCTTATCGGGCTGACCCGGTTGCTGCTCGCGCGTCCGCAGGTGTGGCTGCTCGATGAGCCGACCTCGTCGATGGACGATGGCACCGAGGAGCGCTGCCTCTCGGCCCTGCGCGCGGCGGTTCAGCCTGGCCAGACGCTGGTGCTGGTCACCCACAAGCTGCGCCTGCTCGAGCTCATCGACCGGCTGATCGTGCTGACCCCGCAGGGCATCGCGCTCGATGGCCCGCGCGACGCGGTGATCGAGCGGCTGCGGCAGGGTCCGGCAGCGCAAGCTGAGCATCACAAGGGAAGCGTGGCATGAAGATGGAAGATCCAAGGGCGATGCGCGCGGGCCTGGGCAGCGTGCGCCAGCAGCTGGCCCGGCTTCCGCTGGGGCCGGGGGGCTGGTTCATCGTGATCACCGGCCTTGGCATCATCGCGCTGCTGATCTGGGCAAGCGTCTCGCAGATCGACCAGCTGGCCCGCGCCCGGGGACAGGTGATCGCGCTGGCCCGCACGCAGGTCATCCAGGCGGCGGACAGCGGCGTGCTGGCCGAGATGAAGGTCGAGGAAGGGCAGATGGTCCGCAAGGGCCAGCTGCTGGCTCTCATGGACCAGAGCCGCGCCTCGGCCGCCTATGACGACAGCCGCAACAAGGTGGCCGCGCTCAAGGCGACGCTCGCCCGGCTGCGGGCCGAGGTTTACAGGCAGGCGCTGGTGTTCCCGCCCGAGCTGGAAGCCTATCCGGCGTTCCGCAGGAACCAGACCGATCTGTTCAACCGGCGCCGCCAGGCGCTCAACGAGGGCATTGGCGCGCTGGTCCAGAGCCGGCGGCTCGTGCAGGCCGAGCTCGACATCACGCAGCCGCTGCTGGAGGCGGGCGATGTCGGGCAGGCCGAGGTGATCCGCCTCAAGCGGGGTGTGGCCGAGCTCGACGGGCAGATCGTCAATGCCCGCAACAAATACTTCCAGGACGCCCAGGCCGAGATGACCAAGGCCGAGGAGGATCTCGCGACGCAGGAAGAGGCGCTGCGCGAGCGCTCGGCGGTGTTCGGCTTTACCGAGCTGCGCGCGCCGCATGACGGGCAGATCCGCAAGATCAACGTGACCACGCTGGGCGCCTCGGTGCGGCCGGGCGATGCGATCATGGAGATGCTGCCCACGACCAGCGAACTGATCGTCGAGGCCAAGTTCAGCCCGGCCGATCTCGGCTCGGTCAAGGTCGGCCAGTCCGCGCAGGTCAAGCTCGATGCCTATGATCCCAGCATCTACGGCAGCCTTGCCGGCGAGGTCGTCTACATCAGCCCGGATGCGCTGAGCGAACCCGGGCCGCAGGGCAGCGAGCACTTCTATTACCGCGTCCACATCCGCCTGAAGGATCGCGGCGCGGGTAACGCGGGCAGCAAGCCCATTCAGGTCAGCCCCGGCATGACCGCCACCGTGGAAGTGCGCACCCACAAGCGTTCGGTGCTCACCTACCTCACCAAACCCATCACCAAAACCGTCGATGAGGCGCTCGGCGAGCGCTGACCTCAACCGCACACAGCTTTGAAGACACAGCTTGGAATACAGGGAGCCAATGACATGACCAACAAGAGCGAGACGCAGGCCCAGATGCAGGCAGAGATGCAGGCAGAGATGCAGGCAGAGATGCAGGCAGAGCTTCCGGCAAACGCAGCCGTTCCGGCCGAGCAGGCCCAGGCTGTGGCCAAAGCTGCAGCGGCTCCCTCCGCTCAGGCCGCCGCCGGTCATGCACCTGTGGCGCCCGCGGCCTCACACGCGACCCTTGCCGCGCACAGCGCCACGCCCAAGAAGGTGAAGGCCAGGACGCACAAGAAGGACGACGAGGACGAAGCCGCCCAAAATGGCGACCAGAAGGATGCCGACACCGCGCAGGCCGACGATGCCGACCAGCCCGAAAGCGCCGTGCAGGCCTCGGCCGCCGGTGGACAGGGTCATGTCGGCGAAGGCCAGTGGGCCGATCGCGTCTATGCCCAGGGTGCTGCCGGCGCCGGCGCTGGCGGCGGATCGGGCAGCTTCTTCTCCACGCCCGCCTTTTATGTGCTGGGCGCTGCCGGTGCGATCGGCGCCGGGTTCGCGATCTTCGGCGGCGGCAGCGACGAGGCGAGCATCGCTGCGCCCAAGCTCGCGCTGAAGACCGACACCGGCGCTTCGGCGACCGACTACATCACCCAGGACGGCACGATCAACGTCTCCGCCATCACCGGCACCAATGCCTGGGAATACTCCACCAATGGCGGCTCGACCTGGACCGCCGGCACCGGCACCAGCTTCACGCTGGCCGAGGGCAGCTACGCCGCCGGCGCTGTGCAGGTTCGCCAGAAGGACGCGACCAGTGGCAAGACCAGCGAGGCCGGCAAGATCGCCAACGCCATCACGGTCGACAAGACCGCCGCCGCCGCACCGGTGATCAATGCGGTCGCCGGTGATGATCTGGTCAACCAAGCCGAAACCCAGGCACCGGTCAGCGTCTCGGGCACGGCCGAGGCCGGCACCAGCATCACGATCACCTGGGGCACCGCCAGCAAGACGGTCACCACCGCCGCCAATGGCACCTGGACGGCCAGCTTTGCTGCCAACGAACTGCCCGCCGACGGCGCCTATACCGTCACCGCCAAGGCCACCGACGCCGCCGGCAATATCTCCGCAACAGGCTCACGACCGGTTACGATCGACAGCAATAACTATATCACCGGCTCCGTCTTTGCCGGGCCGACTGGCGCCGGCATCGAGATCAAGGCCTATAAGGAAGACGGCACGCTCCTCGGCTCCGGCGTCACCGACGCCAATGGCGCGTTCAGTATCGCCGTCAAAGGCTATACCGGCTACGTCATGGTCGTCGCGACCGACCCGCTCGCGAACGCCCAAGGCTATCTGAACGAAGCGACCGGTCTGCAGGCGGACATCGACGTGGCGCTGCGTGTCGTTACGACGATCGAGGCCGGTCAGGATCTTGTCGTCAACATCACGCCGTTCACCGAGGCTGCGGCGCGTCTCATGGGGCTTGCGAGCGGCAGCTCGAACATGACCGGTCTGACCGCGACAGCTGTCACGCAGGCCAATGCCACCGTCGCCACCTTGTTCACCGACGATGTAGATACGTCGCTGCCAGCGCAGCTCGCAAAGCTGGTCATCGACAGCAATGGGGCCAACACTGCCGCGTCCGCGAACGTTTACGGCGTCTACCTCGCCGCGCTTCAGGGCTGGGCGCACAGTGAAGGCCTCACGCTGGATCAGGCGATCCAGCAGATCGTCGATGCCATCACCACCACCGCCAAGGGCGCCAACACCACGCTGGCCGATCTGGGACAGGCGCAGGGCCAGCTGCTCGCCGACATTCTGATCCAGGGTTTTCACGATGTCACCCAGGTCAATCCGGCCTTGGCCAATGCCTCGCTGCCGCAGGCCCAATTGCAGCAACTCGGCATGATCAACGACACGACCGGGCCGGCATTCAGCGACGGCAGCACGGTCAGCGTGTCCGTCCTCGAAACGGCGGCCCCCGGTACGCTGCTCTACACCGCGACGGCCTCCGATCCCTCGGGCAAGACGAGCTATTCGATCGCCTGGGGCAGCGGTCCCGCGCCCTTTGCCGCCTATGACATCGCGGATTTCTTTACCATCGATCCGCAGACCGGCGTGATCAAGACGGTTCAGACCCTTGATCATGAGGATCGCGCCAGCTGGTCGATCGAGGTCACAGCGACGGACTTCTGGGGCAATCAGAGCGTTCAGGCGGTCACCGTGAACGTCGGCAATGTCAACGAAGCGCCGGTTCTGGATCATCCGCTCGCTGATCAGGTCGCCACGGCCAATCAGCCGTTCAGCTACATCATCCCCAGCGACGCCTTTTACGATGTCGACGGCGATACGCTGACCTACGCCGCGCAGCTTGTGGATGCGCAAGGCAATGTCTCGGCCCTGCCGAGCTGGCTGACGTTCAATGCGCAGACGGGCACCCTCAGCTCCACGGCCGCCCAAGCGCTGACCGACCCGATCACGATCTGCGTGACAGCGTCCGATGGCAGCCTCACCGCCACCGACGATTTTACCCTGTCGATCGCGAGCGCGCCGGTCGTCACGGAAATCGTCGCGAACAAGGCGGTTGCGATGGGAGCGAGCACCGTGACGTTCACGGTCACGCTCAGCGAGGGGGTCACTTATCCGTCGAGCCCTGTTCCAGAGGTTGTGCTGCGGTTCGTTGCGACCAACACATATCTTGCGACAGCCACTTTGGACGGAGCCGCCACGGCCGCGTTGAACGACCCGACGAAGCTGGTGTTCACGGCTCAAGTGCCGGTGACGGACACCACGGAAGTGCGAATCCTGGCACTGAACTTCACGGACGTGACGGGTCTGGTGTCCGGCGAGCCGGTCTCTTCGGACTCAGGTCAGCTCGTGACCTACGGGGCGCTGCCGTTCGTTGTCGACAGCACGGCGCCTGCCCTCACCAGCGCGACGCTCACCGTGAACGAGAACGCCACTGCGGTGGGGACCCTCTCCGCCAGCGAAGCGGTGAGTTGGGCCCTGGCGCCCGGCGGCGATGCTGGCCTGTTCACGCTGAGTTCTTCAGGGGCGCTGAGCTTTGCCGCACCGCGCGATTACGAGACGCAGGCCCACAGCTACACCATCAACGTCAACATGACGGACCTGGCGGGCAACATGACGTCGCAGGCCGTCACGGTAAACCTGGCCAACGTCAATGAAGCGCCGGTCGTCGCGCATCCGCTCGCAGATCAGGCGACCGTGCAGGGGCAAGCGTTCAGCTACACCGTGCCGTCCAACAGCTTCTCGGACGTGGATGCCGGCACGACCCTGACCTACACGGCTCAGCTGGTGGGCAGCGGCGGCGCCCTGTCGGCCTTGCCGTCCTGGCTGACCTTCAATGCGGCGACCCACACATTCTCCTCGACGTCCGCGCCGGCGCTCGCCAGCCCGATCACGGTGCGGGTGACCGCGTCCGACGGCAGCCTGTCGGTCTCGGACGATTTCACCGTCTCGCAGGCCTCTGTGCCGGTCTTCTCCACCAACCTGAATGGCGTCACCAATCTGGATGTGCGGTCCGACGTGGTCTTCAGCGCGAGCGAGAATATCGCACTGACGACGGTCGACGGCACGTACACGATCAAGCTGGTCAATGATGCCAACAGCGGATCGAAGACGGGCTATTCCGGCACACTCGGGGAATCCGTCGACAACACGCAGACGCTGGTCGTCACTGTCAGCGGCGGGGTGGCTTCCGCCAAGTGGAACGGCGCGACGGTGAACGTCAACGACGTACTCTCCGTCTCTGGCAACAAGCTGATCATCGATCCGGTCTACGACCTCGATTTCTCGAACAATTACCATGTCGAGATCGGCGCGGGACTGTTCATCGGGCAGACCTCTGGCCTTGGCAACGCGGCGGTGGCGAGCGGTGCGACCTTCGCGACCGTCACGCCCAACACCACCGGTTCGGGGGCAGCGCTGGTCTCGGGCGGAGCGGCCTCGCAGATCATGCATGCAGACGGCACGCTAGCTGCCAGCCATAAGTGGGTGGGGATCGATAACGTCGGCAACACGGCGGTTGCCTCGGCTACGTCCATCGGCAGCCTGTCTGCCGCGGGCTATGCGCTGGTGGTCAGTGACCGCGACGCCTCCGCTGACATCGGCACCTGGGACTTCTGGGTGCGGGCGACCGACTTCGGTGCCGACGATCTGGTGTATCTCGATAATCAGCAGAACGGCACTGCGGGCTGGGATTTGTCTACCACATCCTTTGCCAGTGGCGATTCGCCCAATGACAACGATACGCGCGTCGGCTTCGGCACTTACAACGTGACGGCGCCGTTCCCGAACAGCAGCCAGTCGTACATCGACCTCGATATTGGTGGTGAATGGCGTGAAACGCCTGACGCTGTTCAGACTTATTTCCAATCTGCGACGCCGCTTTTCGTAGGCGGGTGAATATCCATCAGGGCCGGATGAGCATCCGGCCCTGAACACTGGGACCTGTGGGATAATCGAAAGACGAAATATTCAATTTTACTTTCGTAGGGGGCAAAAAATGGCCACGACTTCAAAATATATCATTATGAGCACTGCTGCCGATAATTCCAACATTATCGACTTCGGACTGAATTACGGTACGCTTTCGCTGGACGGGCAGGAGATGCAGTTTCTCGGTTCGGCTCTGGTCGATGCCGTCTTCGTCCGACCGGGCGCGACTTATTCCCTCAGCATGGGTGCGGGCGCAGATCGCATATATTTTGAAGGGGCACTGGCCGACTATACGCTCACCAGATCTGGCGCGACGCTCACGCTGACGCGGACGGCTCAGGGCAAAGTGGAGACGGTCAGTCTCGCCGGCGCTAACTCCGCGACGACCCCTGATGTGCTGGTGTTCTCGGATGGCAGCGTGGCGGCCAATGCGGTGTACAATCATGTCTCGAAGGGTGACCCATTGCCGGTGCCGTCCGGCGAGACATCTGTCGCGCCGAGCGGCCCGGCCGCGCCGGCGGCAGTCCTGTCCGCGACGGTCAAGGTCGTGTCTTTCGACGGGACTGGCGAGACGATTGCGCTGTCCAAACCGGGCATGAAATTTCAGGTGCTGGGCAATGCCGGCGTCGATGTCGTTTACGTCTCTGATGGTGCGACGGTCGATGCCTCGGCGCTCGGAAACAGCACCGATATTGTCTACATGCGTGGTCACTGGGCCGATTACACCAAAGTGGTCTCGGGCTCGAAGATGACCTTGGCCCGGACAGTTGGCGGTCAGCTCGAAACAGTTGTCGTCTCGGCCGCCGGCAATGCGCTCAACGATCTCCTCGTCTTTGCTGACGGCGCCGTGCGCTCGCAGGTTGCTGGCACGGCTGTGAAGGCGGACGCCAACGTCGCGATTGCGGCTATCTCCGGCTACGACGCAACGACGATCACGCCCGGTCTCAACGAGGCGCCGGTGCTTGCAGAGGCACTTGTCGATCAGATGACGGTCGAGGGGCAGGCGTTCACTTACAGCATCGCGGCCGGAAGTTTCACGGACCCGGATGGAGATGCGCTGACCTACACGGCGCAGCTGGTCGATGCGCAGGGCAATCTCTCCGCATTGCCGTCCTGGCTGAGCTTCGATGGCGCGACCGGCACCTTCTCGTCCACGTCCGCGCCGGCACTGGCCAATCCGATCACCGTTCGCGTCACGGCCTCGGATGGGAGCCTGTCGGCATCCGACGACTTCACCATCGAAGCGCATCCTGTGCCGCTGCTTTCGACCAATGTCGATGGCGTGACCAACCTTGATGTGCGGTCCGACCTCGTCTTCACCTCGAGCGAGGACATCGCTCTGACCGCTGTCGACGGCGTTTATGAGATCAAGATCGTCAACGATGCCAACACGTCCGCTAAGGCGGGATATTCCGGCTCGTTGGGTGAAGCGATCGACAACACACAAACGTTGGTCGTCACCGTCGTCGACGGCGAGGTCTCGGCGACCTGGAACGGTGCGACCGTCGCCATTGCGGATGTCCTCACCATTTCGGGCGACAAGCTGATCATCAATCCCAAATATGATCTCGATTTCTCGAACAATTATCATGTCGAGATCGATGCGGGCCTGCTCGTTAGCGCGACCTCGGGTCTCGGCAATGCGGCCTTGCTCAGCGGCGCGACCTTCTCGACCGTCACGCCCAACACCAGCGGCACCGGAGCCGCGCTCGTTACCGGCGCTGCGGCTTCGCAGACCATGGTGGCGGATGGCTCTCTGACCGCAGGCCACAAATGGGTCGGCCTCGACGGTATTGGCAACACGGCGGTCTCGGCTGCCACGTCGATCGGTAGCCTTGCCGCGGATGGTTATGCGCTGATTGTGACGGACAGGGACGATTCGAGCGTGGTCGGTACCTGGGACTTTTGGGTCCGCGCGACCAATTTTGGCGCTGACGATCTCGTCTATCTGGACAACCAGCACAACGGAACGAGTGGGTGGGATCTCGCAAGCACCTCGTTCGGAAGCGGCGATGCCGCCAACCCGAATGACACGCGCGTCGACTTCGGCACCTACAGCGCAACTGCGCCATTCCCAAACAGTAGCCAAGCCTGGATCGATCTCGATATCGGTGGCGAGTGGCAAGATTCGCCGGCCGCTGCGCAGGCTTTCCTACAGTCACAAACAGCTCTTTTTGTAGGCGGTTAAATCATGCCGGGCCAGATCGAAATCTGGCCCGCCTTAACGCGTTTCCTCGAGAACATTTTCTAGCAGAATTTTTTTGAAATTCTCTTCCGGAGTCAAAGGTCATGGCAATCACGTCGAAATATATCATCATGAACACCACCAATGGTGGCAACTTCATCGATTTCGAGCTGAATTACGGAACGTTGTCTCTGGATGGGCAGGAAATTCAGTTTCTGGGCTCCTCTTTTGTGGACGCCATCTTCATCCGTCCCGGCGCGACCTATTCGCTGAGCACAGGTGCGGGCGCGGACCGCATCTATTTTGAAGGATCGCTGGCGGATTATACGGTAACGCGGACCGGTGCGACGCTGACCCTGTCGCGCACGGTCGAAGGTAAGGTCGAGACGGTCAATCTCGCCAGTGCCAACTCGGCCACGACGCCCGACGCGCTGATTTTCGCGGACGGCACGGTCGCGACCAACGCGCTGTACAATTATGTGTCGAAAGGCGACCCGCTCCCGGTGCCGTCCGGCGAGACCTCGACTGCGCCGACCGGCGCTGCGGCGCCGGGCGCGGATCTTTCCGCCACCGTCAAGGTCGTGTCCTTCGATGCCAACGGTGAAACCATTTCCCTCTCCAAGCCGGGCGTGACTTTCCAGATTCTCGGTAACAACGGTGTTGATGTCGTCTATGTGGCAGATGGGACGACCATCGATGCATCGGCGCTGGGTGGCGGTACGGACGTCATCTATTTCCGCGGCCGGTGGAGCGATTACACCAAGACGGTGAGCGGCTCGCGTATGACGCTAACCCGCACGGTGGGCGATAACGTCGAGACCGTGACGGTGTCGGCAGCGGGCAACACGCTGAACGATCTGCTCGTCTTTGCCGATGGCGCGGTGCGCTCGCAGGTCGCGGGCACAGCGGTCAAAGCCAATGCCACCGTCGCCCTCGCCGACCTGTCCGGCTACGATCCCGCCATGGTGACGCCCGGCCTCAACGTGGCGATCCAGTCCATCGCTCAGCCGGCCGCGCCGAGCTGGTTCAAGGTTGGCGACACGCTCAGCCTCACGCTCAATTTCTCTCAGCCGGTCGTGTTGGCGCAAGGCAAGACCGTCACGGTCGTGGCGTTGATCGGCGGGCAGGAAGTGCTGCTGACGGCAACCGGCACCAGCGCAACGGCCGCTGGCGTGCGCGGGCTGGAGTTCACAGCCGCGCTGGCCGGCAATCTCTATGATGGCGACGGCATCACGCTTAAGGCGGACAGCCTCGCGCTCGGCACCGCGACCACGGACGACTTCAAGGGCGACGGCGGCCTGCCCGTCGTGCTGACGTCACCGGCGATTCAGGCGCCCAATATCCGCGTCGATACCGGCGCGCCGGATGCCGCGACGCTCAACCTTGTCGGGAATGCGATCAAGGGCGTCGACGCGGCGCTCTCTGCGGATGGCGTGTTCTCGCTGACGGCTGAAAACCAAGCCACCGTGCAGATCGAATTCCGCAGCGCCAACGGCGTGGTCGTGCGGACCGTCACTGGCACGGGCGCCGCGCAGGCGATCACGCTCAGCGCCGCCGATCTGGCCGAGCTAGGCGACGGCCCGGTGCAGGTCTCCGTGCAGGTCACCGATGCTGCCGGCAATGTGTCCGCGCAGAGCGACCTCAGCTTCACCATTGACGGCGAGGCGCCGGGCGCACCGGTGCTGGCTCTGGGCACGGGCGTCGGAACGGGCGCGACGGCGGCGGAAGCCACGTCAGCCAACGGCGTGGTCCTCGTGACTGCCGAGGCCGGATCAAGCGTGACGGTGACCTTCACCAACGGCACCAGCAGCATCACCAAGCAACTGAGCGCTGACGGGACGGCACAGCCTGTCGTCTTGACGGCGGAAGATCTGGCGACGCTGGGTGATGGCCAGATTGCCGTGTCGGTCACGGCGACCGATTCTGCCGGCAATGTCTCGGCGGCGACGCCGGTTGCCTTCACGCTCGATACCGTCGCGCCCAGCGCGATGGTCGCCAGCGCGGATGCGCAGAGCGGGATTATCTCGATCACCGGTCAGGAAGCCGGATCCACCATCGAATACAGCATCGATGGCGGGCAGAGCTGGAGCCAGAGCTTCGCGGCGCGGGCCGGCACCAATGCCGTTCAGGTGCGCGAGGTGGACGCTGCGGGCAATGCCTCGGCGCCGCAGTCGCTGAGCTTCAATCTGGCGACGGCGCTGCCCGTGCTGTCGGTCGGGCTGGCGCAGGATAGCGGCCTCTCGGCCATTGACGGGCTGACCAGCAATGGCAGCCTGCAGGTATCCGGCGTGAGCGCGGGCGCCACGGTGGAATATAGCGTCGATGGCGGGCAGAGCTGGACCAGCGCCTTCACGGCGGTGGAAGGGCTCAACCAGGTTCACGTCCGCCAGACGAACGGGACAGACGTCTCTCCGCCGGTCCTGCTGGTGTTCACGCTCGATACGCTCGCGCCGGAGGCGCCCGCGATCACTGTCGCTGCGAATGTTGCGAACGGCGCGACCGCTGCGGAAGCGCTCTATTCCGGCGGCGCCGTGCAAGTGGCGGCCGAAATCGGCACGTCCGTCGCGGTGATCTTCGCCACCGCGCAAGGCAGCGTGGTGAAAACCGTCTCTGGGATTGGCGCCGCGCAGGCGGTCGTTCTCGATGCTGCGGATCTCGCCATTCTGGGTGACGGCGAGGTGGCGGTCTCCGCTATCGCGACCGATGCATCCGGCAATGCGTCGGCTGTCGCGACGAGCGCATTCACGCTCGACACCACGGCCCCGAGCGAACCGCTTCTCGACCTGATCGGCGATGCGCAGAAGACAGCGGCGGAGGCGACGGGCACTGAGGGCGCCATGGCGGTGACGGCGGATGTCGGCACCAGCGTGCGGCTGGTGTTCAACGGCACGAGCGGGACGGTGACGAAGCTCGTGCAGGGCACGGGCTCGGCGGTCGCAGTCAGCCTGACGCAGGCCGAGCTGACCACGCTCGGCAACGGCACTGTCGCCGTTTCGGCCACGGCCAAGGATGGCGCCGGCAATGTGTCGGCAGCGTCCGCGCTGAGCTTCGCTCTGGACACGGGTCTGCCCGATGCGCTCGTCGTCGAAGGCAATGAATATACCGGAATCCTCAGCATCACCGGGCAGGAGCCGGGTGCGCTGATCGAGTTCAGCGTCGATGGTGGCGCGACCTGGAGCAAGAGCTTTACGGCCAATCCGGGGCCCAATTCGGTAATGGTGCGCCAGACCGACGTCGCCGGCAACATCTCGCCGGCCACGCTGGAGGAGTTCACGCTCGATCCCTCGATCACCCTGACGTCGCTCTCCCTCTCGCTCGGCAATGATACCGGCGTCTCGAACACGGATGGCGTGACCTATGACGCCAGCCTGGTCGTCGGTGGCCAGGAGAGCGACACCGCGCTGCAATACAGCCTCGATGGCGGCGAAAGCTGGAGCGACAACATCGGCAATCTGGACGGGGCGACCCTGCTGGCTGTCCGGCAGTTCAATGCCGTAAGCGGCAAATTCTCTGCCGCGTCGATGATGAGCCTGACGGTCGACACAGCGCCGCCCGCCGCGCCGACGGTCACGTTGGGCGCAGGCGTCGCCGATGGCGCCTCACTGGATGAAGGCACATCGAGCGGCGGTGTCGTGCGCGTCACTGCGGAAGCCGGGTCCACCGTGGTGGTGACCTTCACCGGCGCCGACGGCGTCGTGGAAAAGACGATGACCGGCACCGGTGCCCCGAAGGCGGTTCTCCTCTCGGCTGCCGAACTGGCCCAGATCGGCGATGGTCCGGTGGCGGTCACGGCCGTGGCCAGCGATGCAGCCGGCAACACCTCGCTGAATGGCACGGCCAGCTTCACCCTGATGACGGCGCTGCCTGACTCGCCGCTGCTGCAAATCGTCGGGAGCGAGACCAAGTCGCTGGCCGACGCCCTCTCGACCGACGGCGTACTGACGGTGACAGCCGCAGCAGGTCTCGGCGTCCGCCTCGTCTTCACCGGCGTGAGCGGCACGGTCGTCAAGGTCATTGCTGCAGCGAGCGGCGGTGAGGACATCATCGCGATGACGTCCGGCGATCTCGTGACGCTGGGCGACGGCCCCATCCTCGTGACCGCGCTTGCGCTGGACGTGGCCGGGAACGCTTCGGCACCGGCGACGCTGGACTTCAGTCTGGATGCGGTGCCGCCCGCGGCGCCGCTGCTCACGCTCGGCGTGGGCGTGGAAAATGGCGGTGCGACCTCGGCCGAGGCCAGCGCCGGCGCCGTGCTGGTGAAGGCCGATACCGGCACCATCGTCACGCTCACTTTCACGCGCGGCAGCAACGAAGTTGTGAAGGCTATCACGGCCAACGGCGCCTCGCAGGTGATCCATCTCACGGCTGGCGACATGGCCCGGCTGGGCGATGGACAGATCCAGGTGACGGCCGTCGCCACGGATGTCGCCGGCAACCAGTCCGATCCGGCCCAAGCGGCCTTCATTCTCGACACGGCCGTGCCGGTTGCTGGCCTCACGCTGGTCGGTGGCAGCACCAAGTCCTCCGCTGACGCGCTCTCGGTGGACGGTGTCGTGCTCGCCGCTGCCGAAAACGGCGCGGCGATCAAGGTGACGTTCAACGGTTATTCGGGCCGCACGGAAACGGTCAATCTGATCGGCACCGGCACGGCACAGGCCGTGACGCTGACGGCAGCCCAGATCGCGGCCCTGGGTGACGGCGTCGTCCAGGTCTCGATGGTCGTCACTGATCTGGCGGGCAATCAGTCCTCGCTCGAAAGCCTGACGTTCAATCTGGACGCTGGCGCACCGGAAGCACCGACGCTGACGTTGGCCACTGCCGCTGCGAACGGCGCAACGGAAGCGGAAGCGACGGCCCCCACCGGGATTCTCACACTCTCCGCTGAGCCCGGTGCCGTCGTCTCGGTGACCTTCAGCGGGTCCGTCGGCAGCGTGACCAGAACGCTGGTCAGCGATGGCGCACCCAAGACGATTGTCCTCACCGCGCTGGAACTGCAGACGATCGGTGACGGCGCCGTGTCGGTGTCAGCCGTCGCCAGCGATGCCAGCGGCAATGTCTCCACCCCGGCGACGTCCAGCTTCACGCTGGACCGGCAGGCGCCCCTTTCGCCAACTCTCGCCCTCGGTGCCGGCGTTGCCGGCGGTGCCACGCAGGCCGAAGCGCTCGCGAGCACCGGTGTGGTCACCGTGCGTGCGGAAGGCGGGTCGGCCATCACGGTCACCTTTGCCGGGTCGCTAGGGACAGTCTCGAAGCAGCTGGTCGCCACGGGTGCGGTTCAGGCGGTGACTCTCACTGCGGCTGACCTTACCACGCTGGGGGATGGCGCCATTTCTGTAACCGCCACGGCGACGGACGCGGCCGGCAATGCCTCGCCTGTGGGCACGCCGCTCGAGTTCGCGCTGGATCGGGTGGCGCCCAGTGCGCCGACCCTGGCGCTCGGCACCGGCATCGCAGACGGTGCGTCGGCAGCGGAAGCGTCCTCGCAGGGGGGCGTGGCTCTCGTCACGGCCACGGCCGGGCTGACGGTGAGCGTCACGTTCAAGAATGGCAGCAACCAGATCGTCAAGGAAGTGGCGGCCACGGGCGCGGCGCAGGCGGTGGTCCTGACCGAAAACGACCTGGCGACGCTGGGCAGCGGCACGATCTCGGTCAGTGCCCTGGCCCGCGACGAGGCGGGCAACGCCTCGACGGCCGCCACGTCCAGCTTCACGCTGGATACGGTGGCGCCGGCGGCTCCGCTGGTCTCGCTGATCGGTGCTTCGGCCAAGACCAGCACCCAGGCTGCCAATGTGCTGGGCGTCGCTCAGGTGACCGCGGAGAATGGCTCGGCTGTCACGGTGACGTTCACCAATGGCATCAACAGCGTGGCCAAGACGCTCACCGGTACGGGAGCGGCGCAATCCGTTGTGCTGACGGCCGGTGACGTCGCATCGCTCGGCAGCGGCACCATTGCCGTGTCCGTCACCGCGATCGACGCGGTGGGGAACATCTCGCAGTCCGGCAATGCGACCTTCGTCATCGACAACACGCCGCCTGCTGCCCCCGTCATCGAGCTGGGTGCAGGCGTGGCGGATACCGCCTCGCTGGCGGAAGCCACGGCGAGCACGGGCGTCGTAACCGTCGCGGCGGAGGACGGCGCGACGGTGACTGTCACCTTCACCCGCAGCGGCAATACCGTGACCAAGACGGTCACCGGCGCTGGCACGGCAAAGGCTGTGGTCTTGACGGCCAGCGATCTGGCAGCGCTCGGCGACGGAACGATCTCCGTCTCCGCCATCGCGAAGGATGTGGCCGGCAACACCTCTGCTGCGGCCACACCGGCAAGCTTCGTGCTGGATCGGACGCCGCCCACGGCGCCGGTGCTGGCGCTTGGCGCCGGCGTCTCCAATGGCGCGACGCTCGCCGAGGCAAAGGCCGCCACAGGCGTGGTGACCGTCACGGCCGAGACTGGCGCTGCCGTCACCGTGACCTTCACCAATGGCGTGAACAGCGTCACAAAGACGCTGACCGGCACGGGCTCGGCCCAGGCTGTCACGCTGACCGCCGCCAATCTGGCGACGCTCGGCAACGGCACCATCTCGGTGTCCGCAGTGGCCCGTGACACGGTCGGCAATGACTCGGCGGCGACGAGCCGGACCTTCACGCTCGACATGACCCCGCCCAACAATCCGACGCTGACGGTGGTCGGCTCCACGGAGAAGTCCGCGGCGGCAGCAAGCAGCTCGGCGGGGGCCGTGACGGTTTCGGCCGAACTCGGCTCGGCCGTGACCGTGACGTTCACCAATGGCGCCAATGTCGTGACCAAGACCATGACGGGCACCGGCGCCCCGCAGATCGTGACGCTCAGCACCACGGATCTGGCGACCCTTGGTGACGGCTCCGTTTACGTCACGGCAACGGCGACCGACACGGCGGGCAACGTCTCCGCTGGCGGCGGTTCGGTGCAGTTCACGCTGGATCGGGTCGCGCCGAATGCGCCCACGCTCACGCTTGGCGCGGGCATTGCCGACGGTGCCTCTATGTCCGAGGCGCTTGCCGAAACGGGCGTCGCGACCGTTACAGCCGATGCTGGCTCGCTGGTCACCGTAACCTTCGTCAACGGCTCCAACACCCTGGTGAAGAATGTCGTCGCCACCGGTCTCACCCAGTCCGTCACGCTGACCCAGGCGGATCTGACGGTGCTTGGCAATGGTACGATTTCGGTGTCGGCGGTCGCCACGGATGTGGTCGGCAATGAATCGGCCGAAGCCAGCCGCACCTTCCTGCTCGACATGACGCCGCCCAACCCGTCCGTCCTCGCGCTGGTGGGCTCGCCCGCCAAAACGACGGCGCAGGCAACCGGGGCCGGGGGGGTCGTCAAGGTCACCACGGAACCGGGCGCCACGGCAACGATCACGTTCACCAGCACGGCGGGGGTCGTGAAGAAGACGTTGGTCGGCACCGGCGTGGCGCAGACGGTTCTTCTCTCGGCTGCTGACGCGTCCTCTCTGGGTAATGGCACGGTGACTGTTTCCGTGCAGGTACAGGACTCGGTCGGCAATCTCTCGACCACTGCCACGACCAGCTTCACCATTGATGACGTCGCGCCGAATGCGCCCGTCATCGTGCTGGGCACCGGCGTGGCGGATATCGCCTCGGCGGCGGAAGCCACGGCGGCCACCGGCGTCATCACTGTGCAGTCGGAAGCCGGCGCCGCCATCACGGTGACCTTCACCAATGGCAGCAAGAGCGTCACCAAGGCGCTGACCGGCACGGGATCGGCGCAGGCCGTGGTGCTGAGCGCCGCTGATCTTGCGACGCTGGGAGATGGCACGATTGCCATCAGTGCGAGCGCCAAGGACGCCGCCGGGAACACATCGCCCGCAAGCACCAGCAGCTTCACGCTGGACAGCATCGCGCCGGTTTCGCCTACCCTTGTGCTCGGTACGGGCATGAGCGACGGGGCCACGCTGGCGGAAGCCAGAGCGGCGACCGGCGCCGTGCTCGTGACAGCGGAAGCTGGCACGACGGTCACGGTGACGTTCACCAACGGCAGTGCGAGCGTCGAAAAGTCGATCGTGGCCGCCAGCGGTCCGAACCCGGTGACGCTCTCGGCATCGGATCTCACGTTGCTCGGTAACGGCACGATTTCGGTTTCCGCCGTGACCAAGGATGCGGTGGGCAACGCCTCGACGCCGGTGACCGCCAGCTTCACGCTGGATATGGTCGCTCCGACATCGCCGACGCTTGCCTTGCTGGGTGATGCCACCAAGTCGTCCACCGGCGCTGCGGCCCCTTCGGGCGTGGTGACGGTGACGGCGGAAGCCGGCGCCGTGGTGAAGGTCACCTTCGCGCGTGGCAGCAACACGGTCGTGAAGACCCTCACAGGAACTGGGACCGCACAAAGCGTCGCGCTCTCGGCGGCCGAAGTGGTCGCCCTGGGCGATGGCACCGTGGCCATCACGGCCGTGGCGACTGACCCGGCGGGCAACGCTTCGTCTATTGCCTCGGGGGTCCAGTTCACGCTGGACCGTGCAGCGCCGGGTGCACCCACGATCACGCTCGGCACGGGCGTCGCCGACATCGCTTCGGCGGCGGAGGCCACCGCGGCAAGCGGTGTGATCAGCATCACCGGCGAAATCGGTTCCAGCATCTCGGTGGTGTTCTCGAACGGCTCGAACAGTATCGTGAAGACGCTGACGGCGACTGGCTCGCCTCAGGCTGTCGTGCTGACCACGGCTGATCTGCAGGCGCTGGGTGATGGCACGATTGCCGTCACCGCGCAGGCGAAGGATCCGGCGGGCAACGAGTCGGCCGAAACGGCCAGCAGCTTCGTGCTCGACCGGACGCCACCGGCGACGCCGACCATGACCCTCTCGGACGGCATCGCCGGTGGCGCTACCGCCCTTGAGGCGCTAGCGAGCACGGGTGTGGTCAAGGTGACGGCGGAGGCCAATGCGCTGGTCACGGTCGTCTTCACCGCCGGGGCCAACAGCGTCACCAAGACGTTCACCGGCAATGGCCTCACCCAGACGGTGTCGCTGACCGCGAACGATGTGGTGAAGCTGGGCAACGGTGCGGTGTCGGTCGCCAGCTTCGTGACGGACGCGGTCGGCAACCAGTCGGCAGCCGCCACCAGCACATTCACCATCGACACCGTGGCCCCGACCAGCCCCACGCTGCTGCTCTCTGGCACGGCATCGAAGAACACGGCACTAGCGACCGGCACGGTGGCAACGGTGACCGCCGAACAGGGCGCGACCGTTACCGTGACCTTCATCCAGGGCTCGATCGAGATCACCAAGACGCTGGTCGGCACGGGCGCGGCACAGGATGTCGTCCTCACGGCGACCGACGTGGCCAGCTTTGCGGACGGTGCCATCACCTTCTCGGCGTTGGCGCGGGACCCCGCGGGTAATATTTCTGCCGCCTCACCGACCCGTCAGTTCACGCTCGACCGGGTGGCGCCGGCAGCGCCGGTCATCGCGCTCGGAGCGGGAGTCGCCGATGGCGCTTCCTCTGCGGAGGCGGTAGCCGCGGGCGGCGTGGTTACAGTGGCTGCTGAAAATGGCGGCACGATCCAGGTGGTTTTCATCGGTAACAGCGGCCCGGTCACCAAGACGGTTGCCGCAGATGGAACCGCCAAGCCGATCGTGTTGACGGCGGCCGATCTCGTGACACTGGGCAATGGCAATGTGCTCGTCTCGGCGCAGGTGACGGACGCCGCAGGCAATGTCACCACCGCCGATCCACTGACCTTCCTGCTGGATACCGTCGCGCCGACCGCGCCGGTTATCACCCTGCCGTCTTATTTCACGGGCGGTGCTTCGAGCGCCGAGGCGTTGAATGCCGCAGGTGCCGTTACCGTGACGGCCGAGGCCGGTTCGGTGGTCACTGTGACGTTCGCCGGCACACTTGGCCCTGTGGTGCGGACGGTGATCGGCACCGGCTCGGCCCAGGCGGTGACGCTCGATGCGTCCCAGCTCACCACGCTGGGCAACGGCACTGTCACCGTCACGGCGACAGCGACCGACGCCGTGGGCAACATCTCGGCGACAAGCGCCAGCACCACCTTCGTACTCGATACCGTCAATCCGACTGTCGTTCTAAGCACCGGTAGTGGTGCAAACACCAACAGCGCCACGGTGCAGTCCTCGGAACTCGGTACGGTCTATATCGTCAATACGGCGATGATCCCGACGGTGACGAAACTAGAGGACATTACTGGCATCGACGGGAAATATTGGAACTCCGTCAACATAACCACCGCAAACAGTAACACGACCATGCAAATGCTTGGCTTGGCTAGCGGAAGTTATAAGGCCTATTCGGTCGATAATGCCGGGAACATCTCTGCGGTTAGCGCGAATACCTACACGGTGAATGCCGTGGTTGAGGCCGGCGCCGTCTTTCAAGCGTCGAATTCGATAGGTTTTGGCTTCTTCGGTTCGTCGACCAACGAGTTCGTCGGTAACTCAATCGATTACGCCGGCGATGTGAACGGCGATGGCTATGGCGACTTCATCGTGGGCTCTACGGCAACGGGCAACTGGGCCCGTGCCTATGTCGTCTTCGGCGGCCCGACCAATCTGAGTGGCCCGTATAATGTCAGTTCGCTCATAGCCAGCAACAACACGCTGGGCTTCTACATCAGTGCCTCTCAATATGCTGAATATGCAGGCCATACCGTGTCCAATGCCGGCGACGTCAATGGCGACGGCCTGAACGATCTTCTGGTCGGCGCCTATGGCCGCGACAATACCAATGACCTGGCCGGGGGTGCCTATATCGTTTATGGCAAGACCGGCGGAACCTTCGTCGATCTCGCGCAGCTGCCCGGTGCGGTCGGCGCGACAAAATCGAACGGCTTCGCTCTGATAGGCAGCAATACGGATGGTCGCGCCGGTTGGTCCGTCTCTGTCGCAGGCGATATTAACGGTGATGGCTACGCTGATTTTCTTGTCGGTGCCTATTATCAGGATGTCGGGTCTGCCAATGAGGCCGGGAGAACATATGTCGTTTACGGTCGGTCAAATAACACCACCATCGACCTCTCGGCGCTCACGGCGGCCAGCAATACGCTCGGCTTCATGGTCGAAGGGTCGAGCACCAGCGATCAATTGGGCTTCTCGGTCAGCGATGCCGGGGACGTCAATGGCGATGGGCTGAGCGACTTCATCGTCTCGGCTAACGTAGCCGATACCCCTGGGAGCAACTCTGGTGCGGCCTATGTCGTGTTCGGCCAGACTGGTATCAGCGGCGCTAGCCTGAATGTCTCGGCCCTGACAGCTGCGACCAATACGCGTGGTTTCATGATCAGCGGGTCGAGTGCGGGTGATTATTTGGGTTTCTCCATAGCCGGCTCGGGCGACATCAATGGTGACGGCCTGTCCGATCTGGCCTTTGCCGCCGCCTATGCGGATACGTCTGCATCGAATGTAGGCAAGTTCTACGTAGTCTTCGGCAAGTCGGACGGGGCTGGCGTTGGCGCCAGTGCCCTGTCCGTAGCCGGCAACACGCTTGGCTTCGTCATTAATGGGTCCAGCACTGACGATAATGCTACCAGCATCTCGGTGATCGGGGACATGAACGGCGACGGGCTGGCCGATCTGCTAGTCGGCTCAAGCGTTTCCGATTCGAACGGCGGCACAGATGCAGGCAAGGCCTATGTCGTCTTCGGTAAGACGGACAGCAGCGCCGTGGACCTTTCCGCCCTCTCGGTTGCCGGCAATACGCAAGGTTTTGCGATCAATGGCACGGGGCAGGTGAGTGCGTTTTTTGGCAAGTCCGTGTCGGCGGGCGATCTCAATGGCGACGGCTTGGTCGATCTGATGATTGGCGCGAACTATTACGACTACTGGAATGCCGAGGGCGGCGGCGTCTTCGTCATCTATGGCTCGACCTCGGGCGTATTTTCCAACGCGGCCAAGGTCAGCCAGATGGGAACCAGCGGAGCCGACACGCTGATCGGCACGTCCGGCAACGACTCGCTTGTCGGTGCCGTGGGCAACGACGTGTTACGCGGCAATGGCGGCGCGGACGTGCTTTATGGCGGTGCGGGCAATGACCGGATCATCGTCAACGCGGACAACGTTGCCAAGCTCGGCCAATCCGGCGCGAGCATCCAGGGCGGCCTCGGTACCGATACGCTGGCACTGGACGGAGCGGGCATCACGCTCGATCTCACCACGCTGAAGGATGCCTTCGTCAAGGGCATCGAGAAGATCGACCTCACCGGCTCGGGCAACAATACGCTCAAGCTGAACCTGACGGACGTGCTCAACCTGCACGATCCGGAGGAGAGCGCGTTCAACGAGTTCGAGGCGCTCACCGGCAAGGTCGGCAAGCAGCAGATGATGGTCGATGGTAACAGCGGCGATGCCCTTCAGCTCGTCGGTAGCTGGCTCGACAGCGGTGTGGACGTGCAGGACGGCACCCGCAGCTACAGCGTCTACAATTATGCCGGGGCTGCGGTGCAGTTGCTGGTGGACAATCAGGTCACCGTGACGGTGCAGGACAATGCTGCTCCGGCGCCGAGCTTTGCGGACACAAGCGTCAGCGGAAGCGGCACGGACTTGGCCGTCGTCCGCTCGACCGAAGTGGGCACGCTCTATCTGGTAAACACCACGGCCATTCCCACGGTCACCACGCTGGCGGACATCACCGGCAAGGACAGCAAATACTGGAACTCGGTCGCCATCACGGCGGCCGGAACCGACACCAACCTCAGCCTGCTTGGCTTGGCCAGCGGCACGTACAAGGCCTATGCGGTTGACGCTTTGGGCAATCTCTCCTCGCCCAGTGCCAACAGCTTCACCGTGACGCCCGTCATCCAGGCGAGCGCGATCATGCAGGCCAGCAATTCGCTGGGCTATATGATCGCCGGTTCCAGCGGCACCGAGTCCTTCGCGGCATCGGTGAGTGCGGCGGGCGATGTGAACGGGGACGACTATGCCGACTTCCTCGTGTCGGTGGGGGGCGCCAACCAGACCGCCTCGAAATCCTATGTCGTCTTTGGCGGACCCAACAACATCTACGGCAGCGTGATCGACAGCATCTACACGGTGGCAACCGGAACGGCAGGCTTCGCCATTCTGGCCTCGTCGGCAAGCGATTATCTTGCCAATGCGGTGATTGCAGGCGACGTGAACGGTGACGGGCTGGGCGATCTCATCGTCGGCGCCACGGGTGTCGACAATGTCGGTACGAATGCCGGGGCCGCCTATGTCGTCTATGGCAAGACCAGTGGCGCGACGGTCGCATTGTCGAGCCTGTCCACTGCCGTATCGGCAGGCTTCCAATTGCTGGGCGGTACGGCGAATGAACAAGCCGGCTTCTCCGTGTCCGCCGCTGGCGACATCAATGGCGATGGCTATGCAGATCTGCTGGTGGGGGCGATCTCGACCGGCGCTAGCGCTCAGGGTCGGGTCTACGTTGTCTATGGCCGCGCCAACAACAGCAGTATCAACCTGTCGGCGCTGACGGTGGCGACGAACACGCTCGGCTTCATGATCGATGGCTCCAGCGCCAACGACCAACTCGGCTGGAGTACGACCGCACTTGGCGACGTGAACGGGGACGGTCTGGCCGACTTCCTGATCGGTTCGCCATACATCGACGCGAATGGCACGACGGACGCGGGCGCGGCTTATGTAGTGTTCGGGCGGGCAGGTACCAGCGGAACGCCCATCGCCCTAACCGCGCTGACCGCGGGGGGCACCAGCACCCTCGGCTTCGCAATCAGCGGCTCGGTTGCCAATGATCATACAGCATGGTCGATCGCCGGCAGTGGCGATATCAATGGCGACGGTCAGATGGATCTCGTGATGACGGCCCGTCTCGCGGATGCGTCCGCCGGTGGCGACGCCGGCAAGACCTATATCGTTTACGGCAAGACCGGCGGTGCGGGCATTAATCTGAGCGCGCTCTCACTCGCCACGAACACGCAAGGGTTCATCATCAATGGGTCCAGCGCGAACGATTTGCACAATAGAGTTTCGGTGATCGGCGACATGAATGGCGATGGTCTGGCCGACCTCGCAATCGGGTCTTGGCAGGCGGATACCAGCCTGGGGACCGATGCCGGCAAGGTCTATGTCGTCTTCGGCAAGACCGACGGTAGCGGGGTCGATCTTTCCGCGCTCAGCGTGGCTGGCAACACACAGGGCTTTGTCATCGAAGGCAATCAGGCCGGTACGTTGACCTTTGGCGCGGTGGCCGGCAGCGACCTCAACGGCGACGGCCTGGCCGACCTGATCATCGGCAGCAGCAATGCGGATGTGAATGGCCTGACCGACAATGGTGCTGCCTTCGTGGTCTACGGCTCGACCTCGGGTGTCTTCTCAACCACCAAGGTCAGCCAGATGGGCACCAGCGGTGCCGATACGCTCACCGGCACCTCAATCAATGACTCGCTGATCGGCGGTCAGGGCAACGACGTGCTCTTCGGCAAGGGCGGCATCGATACGATCTATGGCGGTAGTGGCAATGACCGGATCGTACTCAATGCCGACAATGTGGTGAAACTCGGCCAGTCCGGTTCCAGCATCCGGGGCGGTCAGGGCATCGACACGCTGGCGCTGGAGGGAACGGACATCATCACCCTCAACCTCACCACCCTGAAGGACGGTGTGATCAAGGGCATCGAGAAGATCGACATCACCGGTGCGAGCAACAATACCCTGAAGCTGAACCTGACCGATGTGCTCAACCTGCATGATACGGACGAAAGCGCGTTCAACGCGTTCCAATCCATCACCGGCGCGACTGGGAAACAGCAGTTGATGATCGACGGCGATGCCGGAGACTCGGTACAACTGGTCGGGGCCGGCCTGTGGGTAGACAGCGGCCAGGACTATACCGACGGCGGTGTCAGCTACAGCCTGTACAACTACAACGGGGCTGCGGTTCAGTTGTTGATCGACAACGCGGTCACCACGACCGTTCTCGCAGCCTAAGGTCGCAGGTCCATGTTTCAGGGACAGCGACCCGATCCGGAGCAGGCGGTCAAGGCCCAGTCGCGTGGCGACTGGGCCAGGGCGGCCGAGCTTTATGAAGACCTGCTTGCCGAGCAGCCGGACGATCCGGTGTTGCTCGGCAACCATGGCCAGGTGCTGCGCAAGCTTGGCCGGGATGACGAGGCCCTGGTGCAATATGGCCGGGCGATCGAGAGCCCGGAGGCACCGGCGGCTGTGTGGTTCAACTATGGCAATGTGCTCTACGACAAGAGCAAGTGGGAGAAGGCGCAGGCGGCCTTCGAGCAGGCGCTGGCGCTGGAGCGGGAGGATGGCCCGGCCGTCGTGCCCGCCACCATCCAGCTCGCCCGCTGCGCCGTGCGGCAGGGCGAATATGAGGAGGCGCGGCGACTGTTCAGCGACGTGCTGCGTCGCGACCCCAACAACTTCACAGCATGGCTGGAGGCGGGCAATGTCTGCCGCCATCATGGCACGTTGGAGGAAGCACTCGACTTCTATCGTCGGGCCGCCGAGGCGGCGCCCTCGCGCTATGGCGCGCATCTGAGCGTCGCCCGCGCGCTTGAGCAGGTCGGGCGGGAGGATGAGGCAGTGCTGGCCTGGCTCAAGGCGCTGGATTGCGCGGGGCCGGACGATCATGCCGATATCCACCACCGCATGGGGTTGGGCCGGGCAGAGCGAGGCGAGTGGCACCGCGCGGTCGAGGGCTTCCGCCATGCGCTGACCGCCGATCCGGCGTTCCACGCCGCGCGGATCGATCTGGCCGATGCGCTCATGCAGATGGGCGCCACCGAGCAGGCCGAGCCGCTGTTCGCTCAGCTGGAGGTGACGGCGCTGGAGGAAGAGGACGAGATCAAGTTCGCCGGCACGCTGATGAAGCACAATCAGTACGACCGGTGCGACGCGGTGTTGCGCGCGCGGATCGAGAAGGATCCGGACAATTGGCGGGGCCATTTCAACCTCGGCAAGGTGCTCATTGAGGGGATGCGCACCGAGGAGGCCGAGGCCTGCTTCGCCCGGGTAGACGACCTTGCCGGCGACGATGCGCCTGACCTGCGGGCGATGCGCGGCTCGATTGCCGGCAAGCGCGGCGATGTCGACACCGCGCGCGATATCTATACCGAGCTGGGCGAGGAAGAAGGCCCGGAATCGCCGTTCCGTGGCTCGGCGGCGATGGCGGCGCTGTACAGCGAGACGATGACGGCGGAGGAGACCCGCGACTTCCATCAGACGCTGTTCGCGCCGTTGGCCGAGGGTGCGAGGGTGGCGACCTCCTTCGCCAATGATCGCTCGACCGGGGCGGGCGCGGCCGATGCCGGGAAGCGCAGCCGTCGCCTGCGCGTCGGCTATGTCACGGGCGACATGCATGGCGAGCATCCGGTCAGCCTGTTCATGCGGCCGGTGCTGGCGCGGCATGACCGGGACGCCTTCGAGATCACGGTCTATTCGCTGAGCCCCCTGACCGACGACATGACTCGCCGCGCGCGCGGCCATGTCGATCGCTGGCGCGATGCCGCGAGCATCAGCAATACGCGCCTGGCGCAAATGATCGAGGATGACGGCATCGACGTGCTGATCGACCTGATCGGCCACACCGGGCGCAATCGCGCGCCGTTGTTCGGCCGCCGGGCGGCGCCGGTGCAGGCGATGTTCCTGGGCTATCCCTCGACCACCGGCATTCCCAACATGGACTGGCTGATCAGCGATCCGGTGACCTCACCAAGCGACCATGCCCATCTCTACACCGAGCGGCTGGAGCATGTGCCGGGCTTTGTGTTTTGCTACGCGCCCGAGCGGGAGTTTCCGTTCCCCGATTATGGCAAGACGCATTTGGAGCGCCCGCTCACCTTCGGGTCGTTCAACAATGTCTCCAAGCTCACCCCATACACCATTCGCCTGTGGGCCAAGGCGATCGTCGCCACGCCCGGCTCGCGGCTGGTGCTCAAGGGGCCGAGCTTCCTCGATTCGGTGGCGGTGAACCGCTTTGGCGATCTGTTCGTGGACGCGGGCGTTGCTGCTGACCGGCTGGAATTCCGGGGGCCATCGAGCCTCGATGAGATGATGGCCGAATATGCCGACATCGACATCGCGCTCGACTGCTTCCCTTATAATGGCGGCACGACGAGCTGTCAGGCGCTGTGGATGGGCACGCCCGTCATCACGCTGGCGGGCGAGAGCTTCGTGCAGCGCATGGGCGCGGGGCTGATGAGCGCCATCGGCCGGCCCGAATGGGTGGCGCAGGACGAGGATGCGTTCGTGGAGATCGCCGTCCGCCTTGCCTCGGACCGCGCCGCGCTGCTGGAGGAAAAGCGCAGCCTGCGCACGCGCTTCGCCGCATCGCCGGCCGGCGACATCGATCGATACACGCGCGAGCTGGAAGACGCTTATCGCCGTATGTGGACCGACTTCGCGGCCGGGGGGGCATGACCCGCGAAGAGTTGAAACCGGGGAGACGAATGGAGCGGCCTCGCGCTTCATGCTGGGGGCAGGGTTATGACCATATTCGATAGTGACTTCGAGAGCGTAGGGGCCGCCGTACCGCGATCGGCCGCCGGAATCGCGCTGATGGTGCGGCGGCTGGGGACGATGGAATCGGCCTATGCGCGGCTGATCTGGTCGCGCGCGCTGGCGGAAGCCATCGAGAAGATGGAGCACGCCTCTGCGACCGACCTGATCGACAGCCGGACGGGAGAAGGCGATGCCCGCCGTTCCGCGCGGCAGGGCGACACGCAAATCCTGCGGATGCTGCAGGCGCATATGAATCTGCGCAGCCCCAGCGCTGTGCGCCTGCTCATGTGGCTGATGGCCAATCCGGATGTGTTCCACGCGCCGCATGAACTGCGGGCGAGCCTGGGATTTGCAGAAAGCTCGATCAAGGTGTTCGTGTCCGAGCTGCGCAAGGCGTTTCGCAACAAGAATATGCCGGACCCGATCGTCTCCTTCTATCGGCGCGGCTATTGCGTGCCGGCCGATTGTGCGGCGCTGATCAAGGACGTCATCTCCCGCCTCGCCCTTGAGGAGACGAGCCTGGGGCGGACCAAGAGTCCGTCCTGAGGGAGATGCATCGCGCGGAAGGTGCATGACGGGGTGGTTGCCGCACCACCCCCAACCCCTCCTCTGACGAGGAGGGGCTAAGATTGTGGTGATCAGAAGAAATAATGCTCGGTTGCGGCAGGGCTGGCATTGCGCCGGGCTGCTACCGATCCGGCACTGCGGTGGTTGGCGGATGGGACGCGGCGCTGCGCGAGGTCGCCGGCGCGGATGCGGCTCCAGATACGCTCGACGATCTCGCGCTCCTCGGGGCCGACCGCTACCGCATAGATGCTCGTGGTTTCGATATTGGCGTGGCCGAGCCATGACTGCACGAGATTAAGCGGCGCGCCCGCCCCGAGCGCGGCGACGGCAAAGCCATGTCGCAGGCCGCGCGGGCAGGCTTGCGGGCCTTTGATATGCGTCCGGTCCATATGCTCGTGGACGTGGCGCCAGGCGGTGGTGCGGGACCAGCGCCAAAGGGGGGCGGCGCGATCATTGCCGGCAATATCGGTGAGCAGGCGCACCAGCCCCGACGAGATCGGCACGCGGCGGAAAATGCCTCTCTTCCGCTTCTTGAGGCTTTCGAAGATGACGACACAGGCAGCGGGGTCGATCCGCCCTAAGGTCAGGCAGAGCGCCTCCGAAATGCGGCACCCGGTTTCGGCGAGCAAGCGGCAGAAGGCATGGACGGAAGGCGGGGCAGTCTTTGCACTATCGAGGAAGCAGCTCATTTCGGATCGGTTCAAATATTTTCGACAGCCATATTCGTCGAATACAGACCAGTTCATCGATTTCGTCCCCCGTTGATGATCATTCTAATTTGGAACAGTTCCGTCATGATTTGGATCATGCGGATGCTGCTCAAATTATCGTTCCGTTAACCATCAAGTAACAAATCTGGACTTGGGCGGAAGCTCCCGCCGATCCGAAATGGATGCAATAGCGCTTGATCGGCGGATAGGATGCGCGCGGCCGGGTCGCGGGGCGCAAGCCGTGCGGTGAAGCATCCGATATGGCGTAATATCCCCACCGCCTGTCGATCCGGTCCCGCTTGCGATGCGGGCCGGGCCAGGCAGCTTGGCCTGTGAGCGTCAGGCGGTGGCCTAGAGGCGCGGGCCTTGCACGGCGCCGCTGACCTTGGGCTTTTCCGCGCTGTTGAGCAGATCGATCAGGCCGCTCATCGGCGCGCCGGCCTTTGCGTAATCGAGCGCCGACATGCCGGCGAGTCGGTCGCGGCGCAGCGGGTCGGCACCGTTGGTGACGAGCAGCCGCACCATCTCCATATCGCGCATCTGCACCGCGCGGATCAGCGGGGTTTCGCCGCTGCTGTTGGTCTGGTTGGGATCGGCCTTGTGGGCGAGCAGCAGCTGTGCGCCTTCCACGAAGCGGCGTTCAACCGCGAGCATCAGGGGCGTGCGGCCGTTATTGTCGGTCAGGTCCGCGCGCGCGCCCTTGGAGAGCAGATAATTGGTCATCATTACGCTGCGCTGGCCGACCACGATCAGCAATGCGGTCTCGCCGCTGGTGCGATCCTTGGTGTTGATCGGGGTGACGCCGGGGGTTTCGAGCACTTCGGCAATCTTGGCGGTATCGCCTTTGCGCACCGCCTCGAGGAAGCGGTAGCTGTCGGAGAATTGCGCCATGGCGGGCTGTGCCGTCACCGCGACGATCAGCGGCGCCATCGCGAGCGCCAGTGGGCTGCCCATGCGGACCAACATTCCCCTGCGCCGTTCGATCTTCACCCTGTACCCCCTTCGCCTTGCGTTCGTCTCAAGCAGTTGCCTTGGCTCCAATAGCAGGGCATGGCTGGCCCTGTCATGAATAAAGCCTGCAAAAAAATCCTCGCGCTTTCCATCGGCTTGGCGCTGGCCGCCTGCCAGGGCCAGAGCGGCGGCAACCAGGCCGGCGGCAATGAGTCGCTTCCTGCCGAGGGCAACCTCGTCGGCGCCCGCATCGGTGGCGATTTCACGCTGACCGACCAGAACGGCAAGAGCGTGCGCTGGGCGGATTTCCAGGGTAAATATCGCCTCGTCTATTTCGGCTACACCTTCTGCCCGGATGTGTGTCCGCTCGATCTCAACCGAATCATGCTCGGCTACCGGATGCTGGAGAAGGACCATCCCGAGGTTGCGGCCAAGATCCAGCCGATCTTCATCACCGTCGATCCCGAGCGTGACACCGTCGATGTGGTGAAAGGCTATGTCGCGCATTTCCATCCCCGGCTCATCGGCCTCACGGGCACGCCCGAGCAGATCGAGAAGGTGAAGACGGACTTCGTGGTAGTCGCCAGCAAGGAGGGCGATCAGGCCGCCAAGCAGGATTATCTTGTCAACCACACCCGCACGCCGTTCCTGTTCGGGCCGGATGGCAAGCCCATCGCGCTTGTGCCGGTCGAGGAACTGGCTTCCGCGGATGAGACGGTGGCCAAGGGCGTGCACGATTTCCTCGTTCACTATGTCCGATGAGCTTCTGGGAGCAGCCTCTCGAAACGCTTGACCGCGCGCAGTGGGAGGCGCTGTGCGATGGTTGCGGCAAATGCTGCCTGCACAAGGTGGAGGATGCCGACACCGGGCGCATCTACCCGACCAATGTCGCCTGCCGACTGCTGGATCGGAACACCGCCCAGTGCAGCAATTACCGCCAGCGCCGCGCGTTCGTGCCTGATTGCCTGCGGCTGAGCCGGGCCAATCTGCAGGAGATCGAATGGCTCCCGCAGACCTGCGCCTATCGCCTGCGTGCCCATGACGAGCCCCTGCCGGACTGGCATTATCTGATCTGCGGGGATCGCGAGGCGGTGCATCGTGCCGGCCAGAGCATTCGCGGCTGGACGATCTCCGAGACGATCGCGGGCGATCTGGAAAATCACATTGTCGACCGCGCGCTCTGAGCACAGGCTCACGCTGGCGGACGGGGCGGCGCTGTCTGTCGTCGTGATGCGCCATGGGCGGGCGCGGCGGATGAAGCTGCGGTTCGATGAGTTGGGCGACCGTGCCCTACTCACCATTCCCCCGCGTGCGTCCCTGCCGCGCGCCTTGGACTGGGTCCGGGCGCAAGGGGAGTGGATCGAGGGGCAGCGGGGTCGCAATGGCGGGCTCGTGACGCTGGCCGATGGCGCGCTTGTGCCCTTCGAAGGGACGCCGCTGCGCATCGTCGCGACCGGCGCGCGTACCCGGCATGTGCTGGCCGAGCAGGGCGAGCTACTGGTGGGCGGACCTGCCGATCTGGCCGGCGCACGAGCGCTGCGCTGGCTCAAGGCGCAGGCGCGAACGGCACTAACGACCGAAACGCAGGCACTCGCCACGCGGCACGGCCTGCCGTTGCGGCAGGTGGCGATCGGCGATCCCCGCGCGCGTTGGGGCAGTTGCTCGGTGGACGGCAACATCCGCTACAGTTGGCGGCTGATTCTGGCGCCCCCGCATGTGCGGCTGGCCACCGTGGCGCACGAGGTCGCGCATCTGGAGCATATGCACCATGGACCGGAATTCCATGCGCTGGTGCGGGCGATTTCGCCGGTTTGCCCGGATGCGGCCCGCGCCTGGCTGCGCGCTGAAGGGCGTAGCCTGCATCGCTATACCGCCTGAGCGACCGCGTTCTTGATCTGTGAAAAACGTCGAAGGGCGCGGCTCGCACCGCGCCCTTCCGTCGTCCTGGCTATGCCCGCTCAGAAGCGGCTGCGCACCGTGATGCCATAAGTGCGCGGCTCGGCGAGATAGGCCGAGAAGAGCTGGTTCGACATGGCGCCGAACCGACCCAGTTGCGCGCGCGACTGGTGATTGGGGCTGGAGCTTTGCAGCGGGCTGTTGAAGGCGACCTGGCTGTAATCGCTGTCGAACAGATTCTGCGCCCACAGCTCGATGGCCCAGGCCTGTCCCGGACCGCGCAGGCCGATGCGGGCATTGGTGACGATGTAGCCGTCCTGCGCCTTCTCGGGATAGAGGTCCGAGCCGGTGTTATAGTCGCCGGTGATCCGGTTATCGACATAGACGAGGCCGCTGAAGCCACCGCCCAGCTCCGGTGTCCAGGCAATGCTGCTGGTCGCCACCCAGCGCGGCGCGTTGCTGTTATCCTGCCCTTCGAGCAGGAACAGCGCGGGGTCGAGCGGCACCGAGCCATCCGCATTGCCGACGAGCTGGTCGGCGAACTTGGCGCGGGTGTAGGTCACGCCCGCCGTGGCCCGCAGCGAGCGAACCGGCTGGACATAGGCCTCGATCTCGACGCCCTGGCTGATGAGGCCGGGCTTGGTCTTGGCACAGGTGCCGTTCGCGGCCTTGGCGCCATCGCAGCCATTGATGTTCTGGACGACGAAGCTGGTGCCATTGAAGGTGTTGAGCTGGAAGTTGCTGAACTCCTGCCGGAAGGCGGCGAGGTTGAAGCCCCATTCGCGGCGCGCATATTTGACGCCGATCTCGTAAGCGTCGACCGTCTCCGCGCCGAAGGCTAGGCTCGCCGCATCGGCATTGCTGCGCGGTGAGAAGTAGGTAATCGGCGCGATGCCGGTGCCGACCCCGGTATTGCCCAACTCGAACCGGTCCAGATTGTAGCCGCCAGCCTTATAGCCGCGCGAATAGCCGCCATAGACCATCAGGCCGCCGCCGACCTTGTAAGAGAGCACGGCAGTTCCTGAGAATTTGCCCTCGGTCTGCCGGTCCTGCAGGTCGAGCGCGTTGAGGCCGGTGCTGGCATTGCCCAGGCAGCCGAGCGTGAGGATGCCGCCCGCCAGTTGCGCGGCCGAGCCGAGCGCCGGATTGGTCGCGATGCCCGGCAGGGCGGAGGCCTGCAAGGCGGCACAGGTCGCATTGTTATTGTTGAGATCGCCCGAGAAGCGCTTGGTCTCGCGCGTGTAGCGCACGCCCAGGGTCAGATCGAGCGCATCGGTGAGATGGATGATGTTGTGGGTGAACAGCGCCCAGTTCTCGCTGCGCTGATAATAGCGGCTGTCGGTATCGCCGGCCCCGTTGGGGATGGTCGCCAGCGCGGTGAGGCCGGTGCCGAGGCCACCCGAAATCGCGCCCGCCTGCGCTGTTGCCGTCGCATTGGCCACCGTTGGCGAGGCACCCTGGCCGATCGCCCGGGCGTAGATGGAGGCATAGAGGCCGGCATTCAGACTGGCTTGCGTTGCGCTGATCAGGTTGCCGACGTCCGGCGTGAGCGCGTTGCCGTCGATCGGCGCGGCGCACAGGCTGAGCTGGGCGGGTGAGAGGTTGCTGGCGGCGCCGGTGCCGGCCATCAGGCGGCAGGCTGCGAAGCGGCCATAATCAGCGCCGAAGCGGATATTGTCGCGCAGCGTCAGCTTCTCGTTGGCGTAATAGCCGCCCACCAGCCAGTCGAGCATGCCGCCCAGGGCCGAACCCTGCAGGCGCAGTTCCTGCGTGAAGGTGCGGAACTGCCGGAAGGTGCCTGGGTCGCGATAGAGCAGGTCGGCGGTGGAATAATCATAATCGCCATAGTCGGATGACTTGTAGTCGCGATAGGCAGTGATGCTGGTCAGCTTGGCATTGCCGAAATCATAATTGATCTCGCCCGAGAGGCCCCAATCCTCCAGCTTGCTCACATAGTCCCGGCCCGGCGTGATGCTGATGTTCCGCTGATAGGGATTCTGGGCATAGGGCGTGGGGCCATTGGGGAAGCGCGTGCCGAGCGCGCTCAGGATCGTGACGATGCGGTTTGTGGCGTTCTGCGTGTAATTAGTGGGCGAGCTGCCCACTTCCTCGCCGGTATCGATATAGACGGCGCCGCAGCAGCTTTCGTCGCGGTTGGTGTAGTCGCCGATCAGGCGGACGGAGAGCGCATCCGAGGGCTCGAAGAGCAATTGCCCGCGCAGGAAGTAGCGGTTGCGGTCATTGGTGTCGCCGATCTTGGCGCCCGAGCCGTCTACGATATTGAGGAACCCGTCACGCCGCGAATAGACGCCGTCGATGCTGGCGGCGATGGTCTCACTGAGCGGGCCGGTGATCCGGCCGGCGAGCCGCCAAGCTTCATAATTGCCGAAGCTGGCTTCCGCGCTGCCGCCCCACTGGAATTCCGGCGCCTTGCTGACGATGTTGAGCAGACCGGCCGAGGCATTGCGCCCGAACAGCGTGCCTTGCGGGCCACGCAGCACTTCCACCCGCTCGATCTCGCCGAGATCGGTCAAGCCCGCGCCCGTGCGGGAGCGATACACGCCGTCGATGAACACCGCGACGGAGCTTTCCAGACCCGGATTGTCGCCCACCGTGCCGACACCACGGATGCGCGCGGCGCCATTGGCTTCCGATCCGGTGGAGGAGACGAGCAGCGAGGGCGCAAGCTGGTTGAGCTGGCGAATGTCGTTCGCGCCGCTGTTCTGCAGCGATTGGGCGGTCACGGCTGAGACGGCGATCGGCACATCCGAGAGCGGGCTGGCGCGCCGCGTGGCGGTGACGATGATCTCGCCCATATTGCTTTCGTCGCCGCTCTGCGCGGTCGCATCGCTCGCGTCCTGAGCAAAGGCGGGGGTCGCAAGGGCGCATAGCAGTGCGGCAACACTGGCAGACGCAATGAGGGATGGCTTGGGCATCATTCGCTCTCCTGCACGTTTGTCCGGTCCGGCATTTGTGCCGGTTATTCGAGAGCATATGCCAATAGCCATAGGGCGCAACTCCCTCATTTCCGGGATTTAGCGGTTTGTTGCATAAGGGTTACAGTCGGCGGAGGCCGCTTATCGCCAAAGAGCGAAACGCAGCAGCCGATCCTCCAACGCGATAAGCGCTTCGCTGTTCCGGCCGACAAGAGAGGCGATTGCCGGTGACGCTGCGTCAAGGCCACCGGTGAACGCCCCGAAGGCGGGCACGATGATCTTGCTGCCGCCCTTCACGAAGCAGCGCCGCGAGATATGCCGCCCGCGCAGGCTCATTCGCAACTTGGGATGAAAATGTCCGGAAATTTCCGGTCGCACCTCTCCCGGCATGGCTTCGTGGCGCAAGATGACGCCATCGACGAGCGCTTCTGCCCGATTTTCACCCCCCAGCGGCGAATCAACGCCCGAGGCGCCGAGGGGATCATGATTGCCGGTGATCCAGGTCCAGCGATAGGTGGCCGTCAGCTGCGCGATCCGCGCGCGCGTCTCGCCGCTCATCCGCTCGTGTGCGCCGCCATCGTGGAAGCTGTCCCCCAGGCACCAGATCTCCCGCGGCTGGGTGAGGGCGATCACCGCCGTCAGCGCATCCAGCGTGGCGCGGCTGTCATAAGGCGGCAGCATCTGGCCGCGCCGGGCGAAAGCACTGGCCTTCTCGAAATGAAGATCGGCGACGATCAGCGCGGCCCGCTCCTGCCAGAACAAGGCGCCCTGCGGCAAAGCCTGCCAGCTTTGGCCGGCAAAGCTGAAGGCCGGGCCACAGCCTGCCGCGCGCGGCATGGGTTGATCGATGAGTGGGGACGACCTCATGGCCTTGCTATGCCGTCGCAGCGGGCATGGCGCAATCGGGCAGTTGAACAAAAGTGGAACTTTTGCGATGGCCCGCAGGCTCTGGCTCTCCCCGCTCGGCTGGTGTAGGCGCGCGCCCATGTCGCACGAACCCGCATCCTTGCTGACCGTCGCCGCCTTCTACCGCTTCGCGCCCTTGCCCGACCCGGAGGCGCTCGCGACCGACCTGCGCGCGTTGGGCGCGACGCTGGGCCTCTCCGGCTCCATCATCCTCGCGCAGGAGGGCATGAATGGCACCATCGCGGGGTCGGCCGATGCGGTGGAGCGCCTGTTCGCGCGCCTGCGCGCCGAGCCGGGCTTCGCGCCGCTGGCGCCGCGCCTGCACAGCACGGAGCGGCATCCGTTCGCGCGCTGGAAAGTGAAGGTGAAGCCCGAGATCGTGACCATGGGCCGGCCCGGCGTCGATGCGGCGCAGGGCGCGGGCACGCATGTGCCGCCGGCGCAGTGGAACGCGCTGATCAGCGATCCGGACACGATCCTCATCGACACCCGCAATGATTATGAGGTGGCGCTGGGGCGGTTCGCCGGCGCTGTCGATCCCATGACGGCGAGCTTCGGCGACTTCCCGGACTGGTTCGATGCGCAGGCGGCGCAGTGGCGCGCGGAAGGCCGCAAGCCCCGGATCGCCATGTATTGCACCGGCGGCATACGCTGCGAGAAGTCGACGGCTTATGCCCGCGCGCAGGGTTTCGAGGAGGTCTATCACCTCAAGGGCGGCATCCTTGCCTATCTCGCGGAAGTGGAGGAGGCCGCCAGCCTGTGGGACGGCGCCTGCTTCCTGTTCGATGATCGCGTCGGCATCACCCATGGCGAGCGGGTCGTCCCGGCCGCGCTGTGCCCCGCCTGCGGGCAACCGCTTGCCGGAGGTGCGGATGAAGGAGGCTCAGCGCCCGCTTGCGTCCGCTGCGCCGGTATCGGCGAAATCTAGCCTGCCCCGTTGCCGGGCATCGCCGCCGGCGAGGTGGAAATCGACATGCCGCTGGCCGAAATCGATCGCGATCCGGTCGAACAGGCGCAGCATCCCCATGCCGAGCAGCATGGCTGGCCGCTCGCCCAGGCCAAGCTCGGTAAAGGGCGCGGCATCCAGGAACAGCATGGGCACATTGTCGAGCGTCGCGTCGCCGATGGTGAGTTGGCGCACGACGGCGAACTGGGCCGGCACATCGACACCGGTGACGCTGGTCAGCACGGTCGGCGTTGGCGGCACCACCAGCCGCTTGGCCTTGAGGCTGCGGAACAGCGCCATATTGCCCACGCTCTGCTCGGCGCCGGTGTCGAGGATCACGTCTACCTTACGCCCGTCCACCCGCGAGTTCATGAGGATCAGTTGGCCATAGCGGCTGCGCGCGCGCACCACGATGGCGTCCTTCTCGTCACGCACGGCGGATGAGCGGCGGCTGCGGCTGACTTCCATGCGGCGCTGGTTGAAGTCGAGGATGAGGCGCTTGTCCGCGAGGCTGTCCAGCCCGATGATCCCCAGGCTGCCCATGTCCGCGCGAGCGATAGTGAGCGCGGCAAGCGAACTGACCGCATGGTCGCCAAAGCGCAGATCGCTCAATTGAACGGATGAGACCGTGACGCGCCCGGCCATGCTGATGATCTCGACCGGCTGGAGCTGGGGCAGCATCAGCCGGGTGGCCAGCTCCGTGGCGATGATGGTGCGCTGGGAGCCGGTGTCGATCATGAACGGATAAGGGCCGCGCTCGCCGATCCGCACCGGCATGGTCATCCGCATCCCCGGATCGCCGCCGATGGGCATGACCGGCTCGTTGAGGTCGAAGGTGCCGGGATCGACCGGTATCTCAGGGCCGCGCGGCGCGATGACGAAATGGTCGCTCGCGCTCGGGATCTGGCTGGCGATGCCGAACGGCCCGGTCAAAGCCGCAGCGGCCGTGATTATAGCCTTTGCCAGGGTCAGCCGAAGCGTCGAGCCGAAAACCATCCCCAAGGTCTCCCAAGACGGGCAGCTTATCACGGTTTTGCGGTCCCGCCAAAAGGATCGAGGCGGGCGCGGGCGATGCTAGCTGGCCGGCGCGTCGGGCGTCATGGCAATGCGGGCGAGCGATTCGGCCTCCGCGAGCAGGCTGTCGTCGGTCTGCGGGCCGGCCACATGCTCGCGCCCGATCATGATCAGCACCGGCACGGCCAGCGGGCTCACCCGGTCGAGCGGCTTGTGCAGCATGGTGGCGCTGGCCCGGTCGATCAGCTCACCAAGGCGCCCCACGTCAGTCATGCGCGCGCGGGCATCGGCCCAGGCGGCCTTGAGGAGCAGATGCTCCGGCTCATAGCGGCGCAGCACGTCATAGATGAGGTCGGTCGAGAAGCTCACCTGCCGTCCGGTCTTGCGCGCGCCGGGTTGCTGGCGTTCGATGAGGCCGGAGATCACCGCCACGTCGCGAAAGGCGCGCTTGAGCAGGCTGCTTTCCTCGACCCAGGCGATGAACTCGCGGTCGAGAATGTCGGCGGAAAACAGCGGGCGGGGGTCGGTAACGGGCTGCAGGCCATAGACGGCCAGCGCATAATCGTTGGAGACGAAGCCGACGGGCTTGAGGCCACGCTCTTCCATGCGGCGGGTGAGCAGCATGCCCAGTGACTGGTGCGCGTTCCACCCCTCGAAACTGTAGACCACCATGTGGTGCAGCCCCTCATGCGGGAAGGTCTCGACCAGCAACTGCTCGGGCTGCGGCAGGACGGAGCGGACCGCCTGCATCGCCAGCCATTCATGAACATCGGGCGGGAAGCGGTTCCATTGCGTCGGGTCGGCCAGGAAAGCGCGCACGCGGCCGGCCAGATGCGTCGACATTGCCATGCGCGTGCCGCCCCAGCTTGGAATGCGGGCCTGCTGGGATGTCGCCTTGACGAACAGCTCGGCCTCGGTCTGGCGGACCAGCTCCAGTGAGAGGCCGGAAAAGAAGAAGCGATCGCCCGGGCTGAGCGTCGCGGCAAAACTCTCCTCCACCGTCCCGAGCTTGCGGCCGTTGCTGAAGCGCACATCGAGCGCCGGCTGGTCGACGATGATGCCGGCGTTCAGCCGATGCTGCTGGGCAAGGCGGGGATGGGCAATGCGCCAGAGGCCTTCGGGCGTGCGGACAAGGCGCTGGAACCGGTCATAGGCACGCAGCGCATAGCCACCGGTGGAGACGAACTGGAGAATGTCCTCAAGCTGGGCCGCGTCCAGCCAGTCATAAGGCGTGGCGGTGCGGATTTCGGCAAGTAACGCGGCAGGATCGAGCGGGCCGGCGCAGGCTAGCCCCATGATGTGCTGCGCCAGTACATCGCGCGCGCCGGGGCGAAAATCGTCGGCATCGCGCTCACCGCTCATCACGGCGTCCCAAGCGGCCTGCGCTTCGAGATATTCGAAGCGGTTGCCGGGGATGACGATCGCCTTGCTCGGCTCATCCATCCGGTGATTGGCGCGACCGATGCGCTGGAGCAGGCGCGAGCTGCCCTTCGGCGCGCCCATCTGGATCACACAGTCGATGTCGCCCCAGTCGATGCCCAGATCGAGACTGGCGGTGGCGACAAGGCCGCGCAGCTTGCCGGCCGCCATTGCGGCCTCCACCTTGCGGCGGGCCTCGCGGGAGAGGCTGCCATGGTGTATGCCGATGGGCAGCGTATCCTCATTCTCCGCCCACAATTCCTGAAAGATGAGTTCGGCGAGACCGCGTGTGTTGCAGAACACCAGCGTCATGCGGTGCTGGCGGATGATGTCGATCACCTGCCCCGCCGCATATTTGCCGCTGTGGCCGGACCAGGGCACGCGGTCCTGCGGCATGAGAATAGTGAGGTCCGGCGCGGCGCCCGGCTCGCCTTCGACCAGCGCTACTTCTTCCTGCGCGCCGGCCGGCGCCAGCCACCGGCGATAGGCATCGGGGTCGCCCACGGTTGCCGACAGGCCGACGCGGCGAAGTTCGGGGGCGATGCTCTGCAGGCGGGCGAGGGACAGGGCGAGCAGATCGCCGCGCTTGCCGCTCGCGAAGGCATGGATCTCATCGATGATGACGGTTTTAAGGGACGCGAAGATCAGGTCCGCATCGGGATAGGTCAGCAGCAGGGAGAGCGATTCGGGCGTCGTGAGCAGGATGTGGGGCGGCTTGGCCCGCTGCCGGGCCTTGCGATCGGACGGCGTATCGCCACTGCGCGTCTCGATGCGGATGGGCAGGCCCATCTCACTGACGGGGGTGAGCAAATTACGCTGCACATCCACGGCCAGCGCCTTGAGCGGGGAGATATAGAGGCTGTGCAGGCCTTCTGTCGGCGCCTCCGCGAGGTCGGCCAGCGTGGGCAGGAAGCCGGCGAGCGTTTTGCCGGCTCCTGTGGGCGCGACGAGCAGAGCATGGCGCCCCGCCTGCGCTGCCTCCAGCATCGCCTCTTGATGGCGACGGACGGACCAACCCCGCCGGTCGAACCATCCGGTGATGAGGGGCGGCAGGGATGGGGTCATGTGCGCGCGCGGGGCCATGCCTTCAATGTGGATGCCCCGCCATGCTTACTCAAGCCCGGGTGGAATAGGGCTCCTTACGATCCCGGCGCTTGTCTTCGCGGTCGAGACTGTCGCGCAGGTCTTTCGCGGCGCGGTCGCTCCGCGCTTCGTCGCCCGGCTTGGTGTCGCGCTTGTTGCGCCAGATTGCGTAGACCAGCACCGCGGCAAACAGGACTGGCCCGACAACGGTCATGAGGCTCCAGAGGCTGCCCATGTTTCTCTCCTATTTTCCAAACCCATCAAACGCATGGACGTCGCCTGAGTTTCGCGTCTGGCCGCGCAGCGGGTTCGGCGCGCCTCGCTGGGTGACGGATGGCGGGCGGTAAGCCAAAAAAAAAGGCCGCCCCGAAGGACGGCCTGGAAGTTTTAGGAGAGGATGCCTGAAAGGCAGGAACTGTATGCGTTACATACGAATTTCCTGCAATTGCGAAATGAAGAGTGTTGATTGCACAATTTGCAATCGATCTCTTCAGTCTACGCATTTGGTTGACGTTAATGCCCAGCGGCAGGACCACGCTCCAGACCAGAAAGTGCAAGCTGTTCATCGACTTGCGCCAGCAGGCGGTCCAGTGCATCAGCATCGCGCGCCTCGGCGCGGGCGACCAGAACGTCCTGTGTGTTGGATGCACGCAGCAGCCACCAGCCGTCCGGCGTGGTGACGCGGGCGCCGTCCGTTGCGTCGATCGTCGCGCCGGATTCGGCGAGTCGGCGCAGCACTTCCTCGATCACGGCGAATTTGCGGCTCTCATCGACCTGGAAACGGAGCTCCGGTGTGTTGACCATGGCCGGCATGGCACCGCGCAACTGCGTGACACTGCGCCCCAGCGTGCTGGCCGCACGAATCAGGCGAACGGCCGCGTAGAGGGCGTCGTCGAAGCCATAATATTCGTGCTTGAAGAAGATGTGCCCGCTCATCTCGCCCGCCAGCGGGCTGCCCGTCTCCTTCATCTTGGATTTGACGAGGCTGTGGCCGGTTTTCCACATCAGCGGCTTGCCGCCCAGTTCCGCCACCCGGTCGAACAGCGCCTGGCTGGCCTTCACATCGGCGATGATCGTGGCGCCCGGTTCAGCGGCGAGCACCGGCTCGGCGAGGATGGCAAGAAGCTGGTCGCCCCAGATGATGCGCCCTTCGCCATCGATGGCGCCGATCCGGTCGCCATCGCCATCGAAGGCGAGGCCGAAATCGAGGCCCTTCTCCGCGACCAGCGCGCGCAGGTCAACGAGGTTCTTCTCCTCGGTGGGGTCGGGATGGTGATTCGGGAAATGTCCGTCGACATCGGTGAACAGCGTGTGGTGCTCGCCGGGCAGCAGCTTCACCAGCCGGTCGAGCACGGGGCCGGCGGCGCCGTTGCCGGCATCCCAGCCAATCTTGTAGGCTTGGCCGTCGAAGCCCTCCATCAGCCGGGCGACATAGCGGTCGAGAATGTCGACCTGCTCGCTGCCGGCGCTGCCCTCGACCCAGTCGCCGGAAGCCGCCATCGTGCCGAGGCTCTGGATGTCCTTGCCGAAGAAGGGGCCTTTCTGGAGCACCATCTTGAAGCCATTGTAATTGGCCGGGTTGTGGCTGCCGGTGATCTGGATGCCACCGTCCACATCCAGCACGGCCTCGGCATAATAGAGCATCGGCGTCGGGCCGAGACCGATGCGGACCGCGTGAATGCCGCTGTCATTGAGGCCGCGCACCAGCGCTTCTTCCAGCATCGGCGAGGAGAGGCGCCCGTCATAGCCGACCGCGACGGCCCGTCCGCCGAGCCGCGCGACACGCGTGCCGAAGCCCCGGCCGATGGCATAGGCATCCGCCTCGCCCAGCGTTTCGTCGATGATGCCGCGAATGTCATATTCGCGCAGCGTGGTCGGATGGAATTGATGCGTCATGAAAAGTCCCGGAGAAGGTCGAAGGAAAGCGAACCGACTAGCTTATGTTTCTTGCGATTTTAGCAACGTATCACGCGCAGCATTGATCCGCGCGGCGAGGCCGGGCGATCCGCCGGCGTCCGGATGATTTCTGGCGATGAGCTTGCGATGCGCGGCGATGATCTCGTCGCGGCTGGCATTCATCGACACGCCAAGCAGGTCGGCCGCTTCCGCGCGGCTGAGATCGCGCGCAGTCAGCGGAGCGGGAGAGGGCGCGCGCCCGCCTGCCAGACTGTCCCCAAAGCGCAGCCACAGGCCGGAGACGGTCGCAACCAGCGCGCCTGTCACCGCCATGCCCTTGGTCATCATGATCGTGCCGATCAGCGTGCCGGCGACGCCCAGCCAGGCCGCCGGCACCTTGCGCCCGCTCTTGCGGAGGCGGTACCAGAACCAGAAGCCCAGCCCGCCCAGTGCGACAGCGAGCAGCAGCATGCCTCAGGCGGCGCTCTTTTTCTGGGGAGCCCCGCCGAGCATCGGCAGCGCAAGGCCGGCGATCATCTCGCGCAGTTCCTGCCGTGCCGCCAGATGGCTGACGCCCAGCTCACCGAGATGGCCGCGATCGAGCAACGTCAGGCCCGAGGGGAACAGTTCGCGGAAGATCACGCGTTCGGACAGGCCGGGAATGACGCGGAAGCCCACGCGGCGGGCGAGTTCCGAGAGCGCATCGCCGACGCGCTTCTGGTTGCGCGCTTCCATGTGATGCAGGCGGTTGCGCAGCACCACCCAGTCGATCGAGGCGCCGTCGGCCTTCGCGCGGGTCTTGCGGGTTTCCCACATCAGTTCCGAGTAGAAGCTCAGCCGCTTGACCTTGAAATTCTCAGGATCGACCTGCCCGATGAGGTCGAAATCGACAAAGCTGTCGTTCATCGGCGTGACGAGCGTGTTCGCCGCCGCCGCGGCATAACGCGCCATCGGATCATCGCGGCCGGGCGTGTCGATGATGACGACCTGCGCCTGGCTGGCGGCCTTGGCGATCGCCTCGTTGAGGCCCGCCGTGCTGTCGCCATCATAGACGGCGTAGCTGGGGGAGGGCAGGTCCACCTCACGGCGGCGCGCGGTCGCCTCGCGATTCTCAAGGTAGCGAGCAGAGGTGCGCTGCCGGTGATCGAGGTCGATCAGGGCCACGGACACGTCCTGCGCAGCCAGCGCGACGGCGGTGTGGACGCAGGTGGTGGATTTGCCTGTGCCACCCTTTTCATTGGCAAAGACGATGAGATGCGGCGCGGCGCTGGACATGGGCTGGGTCGAAACTCTTCCTGGGTGGTTACGGCCTCTTGACCGTCCGGTCAGGACAAGCGAAGCCAGCCCCGACCTTCTCCGCCGGCCTTATCGGAGCCTCGTGCCGCGTGCAAATCTTCCGTGACCTTCCCTCGCTCAGAACCGGTCTCGCCTCGCTGCGGGCGGATGCGGGCCGCATTGCCTTCGTCCCCACCATGGGGGCACTGCACGCCGGGCACATGGCGCTGATCGCGGAAGCGCGGCGCCGGGCAAGCCATGTCGTCGCGTCGATCTTCGTCAATCCCACCCAGTTCGGCCCCAATGAAGATCTGTCGGCCTATCCCCGCCGCGAGGAGAGCGATGCCGCGATGCTGGCGCAGGCGGGCGTTGCCGCCCTGTGGCTGCCGGACGTCGCGACCATGTATCCCGCCGGCTTCACCAGCCATGTGAATGTCGATGGCCTCTCCGCCCGGCTGGATGGCGAATGGCGACCCGGCCATTTCGAGGGCGTGGCGACGGTCGTCACCAAGCTCTTCAATCAGGTCCGGCCGGACATCGCCTGTTTTGGCGAGAAGGATTATCAGCAGCTTGCCATCATCCGGCGGATGACGCGCGACCTCGATCTGGGGGTCGAGATCGTCGGCGTCGAGACGCAGCGCGACCATGACGGCCTCGCCCTCTCGTCCCGCAACGCCTATCTCACTGCCGACCAGCGCGCGCGTGCGGCCGCCTTGCCGGAGACGCTGGTCGGGGCAGGGGAGGGCATCAGCGCCGGTGAGGATGTCGCCGCCGTGCAGGCCTGGGCGATCCGCTATCTGCTCGATTCGGGCTTCGATTCGGTCGATTATTTCCTGCTTAGCGATGCTGACACGCTGGAGCCGATGACCCGGCTGGACCGGCCCGCGCGCCTGCTGGTGGCGGCGCGGATCGGCAGCACGCGCCTGATCGACAATATCCCCATCCACCCCTGAAGACATGCCCGAGCAAATCCGGGCGCTAACATCCCTTCTGCCCCGTTAACCATTTCGCAAGAGCTGGCGTGCTTGGTTGCGGTATCGCGAACCTGTGTTTGGGGGGAATTCGTGGGTACAAGCATGAACAATGCCAGGGTCCTGATCGAAAGCCGCACGCGCGCCGCGCTCGGCAATGCGCAGGCCTGTTTCGATCTTGGCGTGGCCTATAGTTGCGGCACCGGCGGCCTGTCCGTCGATCTTGTGGAAGCGCATCGCTGGTTCAATCTGGCTGCGCAGGCAGGCAGCCGCGAGGCACAGACCTGCCGCGCTGAAATCGCCGAGGAAATGACCGCGCGGGAAATCGCCGAGGCCCAGCGCCTCGCCCGCGCCTGGACGATCGAGACCAGTCAGCGCGTCGCGGCTTGATCGGCTTTAGCCCGCGTCTCCGCCCTTGCGGAATGGCGCGCGTTCATCCAGCCATTCGCGTTCATCGGCGACGGCGGCGGCCTCGCGCTCGACGAAGTCGGCCACGGCGCGCCTGAAATCGGGATGCGGGATGTAATGCGCTGAATAGGTCGGCACCGGCCGATAGCCACGCGAGAGCTTGTGTTCACCCTGCGCGCCGGCCTCGACCCGGGCCAGGCCCCGCGCGATGGCGGCATCAATCGCCTGATAATAGCACAGCTCAAAGTGGAGGAACGGCACCTCCTCGTTGCAACCCCAATAACGCCCGTACAGCGTATCGCCGCCGATGAGGTTGAGCGCCCCGGCAATCGGCCGTCCGTTACGATAGGCGAAAATCAGCAGAACCCGGTTCGCCATGCGCGCGCCGAGCAGCGAGAAGAAGGCGCGGGTGAGATAGGGGCGGCCCCATTTGCGGCTGCCGGTATCCTGATAGAATTCCCAGAACGCATCCCAATGATGTTCCTCAATGGCGTCACCGGTCAGGTGCCGGATGTCCAGCCCGGCCTGCGCCTTGGCGCGCTCCTTGCGCAGATCCTTGCGGTGGCGGCTGGAGAGACGGGCGAGAAAATCATCGAAGCTGGCATAGCCTTCATTGGCCCAGTGGAACTGGCTGCCCTGGCGGATGAGCCATCCCGCCGCGCGGTACAGGTCGCATTCCTCCGGCGTGATAAAGGTCGCGTGGGCGGAGGACAGCTCATTCTGGTCGACCACCGCCTCGATACCGGCGATCAGCGAGGGGCCTTTACCGGCGTCGCGCAGCAGCAGGCGCGGGCCCGGCACGGGGGAGAAGGGCGCGGCGATCTGCAGCTTGGGATAATATTGCCCGCCAGCGCGCTCCCAGGCGTCCGCCCAGCCATGGTCGAACACATATTCGCCCTGACTATGGCCCTTGAGATAGGCCGGCGCTGCGGCGATCAGGGTGCCACGGCCGTCTTGAATGGTGATCGGCGCTGGCGACCAGCCCGTGCCGCGGCCGACGCTGCCCGATTCTTCCAGGATGGAGAGGAAGTCGTGGCTGACGAAGGGATTATCCGGGCCGGCGCAAGCGTCCCACTGCGCCTTGTCCAGCGCCGCGACGGATTGGGTGAGGTGGACGGTCAGCGCGTCGCTCATGAGGACGGCGCCTCTCGGTGCGCCAAGGAGGGCGGAGAGCGAAACGGAGCGACGTCGTGCAGCACGTGCGGAACATGGGGCGTCTGGCGCGAAATTGCCAGTGCCCGCAGGTCCATCGCGCCCAGGGCCGCCAACATGCCGGCCGGGCGCGGTAGCTCAGTCGCGGATCTGCACGATGGCGTCGATTTCCACCGATGCATCCAGCGGCAGCACTGGTACGCTCACGGCGCTGCGGGCGTGGCGGCCGGCATCGCCGAAAATGCGGACCATCATCTCCGAGGCACCATTGGCGACCTTGGGCTGATCGGTGAACTCTGCGGTGCTGGCCACAAAGGCGCCGAGCTTCACGATGCGCTCGACCCGGTCGAGATCGCCGCCCAGCGCCGCTTTCATCTGCGCCACCAGCATCAGGGCGCAGCGTTCTGCAGCCGCGACGCCCCAATCGAGATCGCGCTCGCCGCCGATCTTGCCTTTCATCAGGGCGCCATCGGCCGCGAAGGGCAGCTGGCCACTGATGTGCAGCAGGTTGCCGGTCTGCACCGCAGCCACATAAGCGGCGACGGGAGCGGCGGCTTGCGGAAGGGAGATGTTCTCCGCGGCGAGGTGTTGGTCGATCTTGCTCATGGGCGGAGCCAGAGCATGAGGCCGCAGACGCGTCAAGACCGGCTAGGACAACGCCCCGGTGGCAATCGCGTCATACTCGTCGATGCGGGCCATGATCCATGCCTCGGCACGGTCCCAGTCGTCGATCCGCTCATGCGCCTCGCGCACCGGCTCGACATGGGGGGCGAACTCGGGCTCGCCGACCATGTGCAGCCGCCAGCATTCCGGCACGTCCCGCGCAACAGAAACATGATTGGCACCCAGATCGTCGATGAAGATGCTCAGGCCCGGCTTGCGCTCGTCCAGCAGCTTGCGCACCGCCGGCCCCTTGCCGCCGCGATTGCCGATCACCGGATAGGGGAGGCCGTGCGCATGGATCTGGTCGGCGCGGGCCTGCGCGCGTTCCTCGCCGATATTGGTGACGATCACGATGTCTGCCCGCTGTGCGATTCGCGCCATCGATTCCACCGCGCCGCGAATTGGCGTCTGGCGATGCATCTCCGTCTCGAAGAAGGCGCCCAGCAACGTCCAGACCAGTTCGCGCTCGATCAGGTCGCCGCTGGTCTTGTGGCGCAGTGCACGCTCGAAACCGCCGGAGAAGCTGAAGTCGATGCCGTGCTGCTCTTCCAGCCAAGACCGGAAGGGGACGACCATGTGCATCAGCACTTCGTCGCAATCGCTGATGATAAGCGGGCGGCTCATCGGCCGAGCCGCTCGCGGGCGGCGACGAGATCCGCCGGCGCGACTTCCAGGGCTTCCGCGCAGGCCAGGAGGTCCGGCTCGTGATTGATGACAAAATCCATCAGCGCGCCCAGCGTGGCCGGGTCGGTCAGGGCTTGCCGCAGCGCATCCGGCTCCAGCCCGGTGAGGCTGAGCATCCGTTCGGCACGGACCGAATCAGCCACAATCCATCCCACGAGGCGCAGCGCCATGGTTTCATCATCTTGAGGGATCGGATAGGTCCGCATTGTTCACCTGTATGCCGGGCAGCGGGAGGTTCTCCCCTGCGCGGCTGCAAAAATGGCTTTGTCCATCGGCATAAGGACTGTTCGTGTCAAAACGCATATTGGTTGTCGAGGACAATGAGCTCAACATGAAGCTCTTTTGCGACCTGCTCCGCGCGCATGGGCATGAGACAGAGCCGGTGCGAGACGGGCGGGAGGCCTTCGCCCGCGCATCCGCCTTCCAGCCCGATCTTATCATCACGGATATCCAGTTGCCGCATGTGAACGGTCTGGACCTCATCGCCTCCTTCCGCGCGGACGCGGCTCTGGCAGAGACGCCGATCATGGCTGTGACAGCCTATGCCGCGCCGGGCGATGAAGCACGGATTCGGGAGGCAGGCGCGAATGCCTATGTCTCCAAGCCGATTTCGGTGCTCATGTTTATGAATGTCGTCAACGGACTCATCGCGCCGACTGCGCTGGCGAGCTGAGCCTACCCGGCACGCCATCGCCCAACTTCATCGCCAAGCTGCCGCACGCAAAAAGGCCCGGATCGCGCGATCCGAGCCTGAAGCGTCATGCACAAGCGAGCGGACCGACAGGCCCGCCGCGGCACTTACTTGATCTTGGCTTCCTTGAACTCGACGTGCTTGCGCACGACGGGATCATATTTGCGGAAGGTGAACTTCTCGGTCTGCGTGCGGGGGTTCTTCTTGGTCACGTAGAAGAAGCCCGTGTCAGCGGTGCTGACCAGCTTGATCTTCACTGTGGCGGGCTTCGCCATGGCCAATTCCTCAAATAATTGAGCGACCTCCCTGCGGGCAGGTGCGGTGCGCTGACATACATGCAAAAGACGGGCTCCGCCTCTGGCGAGACCCGTTCGGCGGCGGCCAATGCGGGAAAAGCCGGCCCTTGTCAAGGGAAGGAGTCGCCGCAGTCGCCGCTCTTCGCTGCAAAACCGAAGCTTAACGATGGGCGCTTATGGTGCCGTTGTCACAAGCCTGACTCGCGAGGCTGGCAAGAACCGATTCGCGATGGACAAGGCGGGATGGGAGAATCGGGATGTATCAAGGCTCGGACCGTCTGGTTCGCGATCAGATGCTTGGCCGCATTGAGGCACTGGAGGGGGCTTGCACGGGCCTGTCCCTCTTCTCCCTGTGCGAGCGGCTGGAAGATTTGCGGCTGTTCGCGCGCCGGCATGACTTTGCCGCGGTGGAAGGACTGGCCAGCCTGCTGGAGTCGGTGGTGGCCTATAACGGCCACCGCCAGGTCGCGCAGACCTATCTCACGCTCATGCGGGACGCTGCCCAAGGCGATTCGGCTGCGCCCCAGACTGCGCGCGTCTACCTTGCCGCGGCCGCCCTGCGGGGGTGTCGCTGATCGCTTCATTGCGCCGGCGCATAAGTGTTGATTGATTTCGTCGATCAATCTGTGCGGGCCTATCTGTTCGTCATTCCGAGTTCCATCTGGCATAAGCGGGGCGTGGGGAACGTTCGACGTTCCGAAATTTACGTCAGACACATCAACCATTGGAGGCCTTTCATGACAGACAAAGCGCTCAAGACGCCCACGGACCTGAAGGGAAATGCCATCAAGGCCGTCGCCGACGCGCTGAATGGCCTGCTGGCGGATAGCTATGCGCTTTACCTCAAGACCAAGAATTTCCACTGGCATGTCTCCGGCCCGCATTTCCGCGACTATCACCTGATGTTCGATGAACAGGCGGCCGAGATTCTCGCGACGACGGATCTGATCGCCGAGCGGATTCGCAAGACCGGCAACACTGCGCTGCGCTCCATTGGCGACATCGCCCGCAAGCAGAGCATTCAGGATAACAATGACGACTTCGTCTCCGCTGCGGACATGCTGGCGGAGCTGCGGGCCGACAATATGGCGCTGGTGGAATCGCTGCGTGCCGCCAAGGAACTGGCCGAGGCCGCCGGCGACAATGCAACCGATGGGCTGATCGACGACTGGACCGATCAGGCCGAGCAGCGGGCGTGGTTCCTGTTCGAAACGAGCCGCAACGGCTGATCCATTTGGACTGAGCCATCGCCGCGCTGCAGTTGCGGCGATGGACACACAAAAAGGGCCGGGATTTTCATCCCGGCCCTTTTTCTTGCGAAGTGAGTCGCCTGTTACTCGGACTTGGGCTCGAGATTCACGGCGGCATATTTGCCACGACGGTCGACTTCCAGTTCGAAGTCCAGACGGTCGCCTTCCTGCAGCGAAACCATGCCGGCACGCTCGACAGCACTGATGTGCACGAACGCATCGGGCTGGCCGTCATCGCGCTGGATGAAGCCGAAGCCCTTCATGGCGTTGAAGAACTTCACCGTGCCGCTGGCCCGCTCACCCGTGAGCTGACGCGACGGTCCGCCACGCTGCTCGGCCGGTGCGCGGTCTGCAGCGCGCTCGGGAACCGGGAGCGGCTCGCCGTCGATCACCAGATCGGTTGCGGAAATCTTGCCGCCACGGTCCACCAGCGTGAACTTGAGCTGCTGCCCTTCGGCAAGGCCGGTCAGGCCAGCCTGCTCGACAGCGCTGATGTGCACGAACACGTCTTCCGCACCATCGTCACGGACGATGAAGCCGAAGCCCTTCTGGGCATTGAAGAACTTGACCGTGCCGGAGCCTTCGCCAACGACCTGCGCGGGCATGCCGCCACGACCGCCGCCGCCGCCACCACCGCCACGGAAGCCGCCGCCACCTCCGCCGCCGCTGCGGAAACCGCCGCCGCCGCCACCGCCGCGGTCACCGAAACCGCCGCCACCGCCGCCGCCGAAGCCGCCGCGATCGCCAAAACCGCCGCCGCCGCCGAAGCCGCCGCGATCACCGCCGCCGCGAGGTCCACCGTAACTGCTGCCACCATATTCCGGAAAGGCGTCGAACTGGGGTTCTCCGAAGCTGTCCCGCTTGTCCCTGCCGCGACCGCGGCGCCCTCTATCAAAACTCATGCCCTGTTAATCACTTTCGCTCGTCCACTCTCGATCCGCACCCATGCCGGACGACATGCACAGGGACTCGACCAAGGCCACACTCGGCCAAGCATCGCTATAGCGGCCTTTTTCGCAAAGCGCGAATGATTTTGGCGCAATTGCCGCGCTGAACGTCGATCCCGCTCGCGGGCGACATCGGCCCGATCCGCAGCGCTGGGGAGGCGCTCTGCCGTCTTGCCTTTTTCGGAGGTTTCCCTGGCCCGGTCATGCAGCTAAGAGGAGCGGCATGACCGTTTATTTTCATGAAGAAGACCTGCCTGCCGATGTGCTCGCGCCGGGCGCCGTTGCCATCGATACCGAGACGATGGGCCTGATCACCCCGCGCGATCGCCTGTGCGTCGTGCAGATCAGCGATGGGCAGGGCGATGAGCATCTCGTCCGCTTCTCGCCGGGGAGCAGCTATGCCGCGCCGAATCTGCGGGCGGTGATCGCCGATCCCACGCGACTCAAGCTCTTCCACTTCGGCCGCTTCGACATCGCGGCGCTTCAGCATTATCTCGGCGTGCTGGCAGCGCCGGTCTACTGCACCAAGATCGCCTCGCGCATGGTGCGTACCTATACCGATCGCCACGGCCTCAAGGAGCTGGTCCGCGAGCTTCTGGGCATGGACATCAGCAAGCAGCAGCAGAGTTCCGACTGGGGCGGCCCGGTGCTGAGCGAGGCGCAGCGCGATTATGCCGCGTCCGACGTGCGCTTTCTCCACCAGTTGAAGGCGGAGCTGGACATAAGGCTGGAGCGGGAAGGGCGCACCGCGCTCGCCCAGGCCTGTTTCGACTTCCTGCCACACCGGGCACTGCTGGATCTCGCCGGCTGGCCGGAGACAGATATTTTCGCCCATGCGTAAAGGGCGTGCCCTGCGCGGGACGTCCGGGTCCGAGGACGAGCTGGCGCCATCGGCGCTGGCACGGGCCGAGCACAGCCGGCTGCAGCGCTGGGCCGCGCCCGGCGGCAGCCATGACCGGCTGGTGACCCTGCTCAAGCGGGTATTGCCGATCTCTGCCGGCGTGCTGGGCGCCTTCCTGCTGGCGGCGCCGTTCACCCACCAGACCGAGGTCAGCTTCGTGCTCGACAAGAACAAGGTCGATGTCGCGAGCGAGCGGTTGAAGGTGACCGAGGCGCTGTATCGCGGCGAAGATGGCGAGGGCCGGCCCTTCTCGCTGCGTGCCGGCTCTGCGCTGCAAAAGACCTCGCGCGATCCGATCGTGCAGCTCAACGAGCTGGAGGCGCGGCTGCAGATGGAAGGCGGCGGCGCCGTCGTCACCGCGCGGCAAGGCAATTACAACATCGAGAATGAGACGGTCGCGGTCAACGGGCCGATCCAGTTCCAGAGCGCCAATGGCTATCGGCTGACCACGCGCGATGTCGACATTCGACTGCAGGAGCGGGACTTGCGCAGCCGGGGCGATGTCGAGGGGCGGATGCCGACCGGCACGTTCCGCGCCGATCATCTTAAGGCCGATCTGGAGGGGCGCACCGTCACGCTGGAGGGCAACGCCCGCTTGCGCATGGAGCAGGTCGGGCGCTAAGGGCATGTCGATGCGCAGACCCTTCCTTCTTGTCGCTGCCGGCGCCCTGGCCGGGTCCACTCTGGTCGCGATTGCCGGCGTTGCCGATGCGCAGGTTCTGCGGGGGCACAATACACGCGCGCCGGTCGATTTCTCGGCGGACCGTATCGAGGTGCAGGATCGCGCCGACCGCGTCGTCGTCTCCGGCAATGTGCAGGTGACGCAGGCCGGCATGACCATGACGGCGCAACGTCTTACCGTGGCCTATCACAACACCGGCGGCATCGAGATCGACCGACTCGACGCCTCGGGCGGTGTCGTCGTGACGCGCGGCAACGAGCGGGCCAGTGGCTCGGTCGCCATTTATGATCTCAATCGCCGGCTGATCACCATGATCGGCAATGTGCAGCTCAATCAGGGCGGCAACCGCCTGACCGGTTCGCGCCTCGTCATCGATCTGGCCAGTGGCCGCTCGACGGTGGACGGCTCTGCCGCCGGTGGCGCGCCGGGCACCACCCAGTCGGGTGGTCGCGTCTCCGGCACGTTCCAGGTTCGCCAGAGCGGCGATCAGTAGGAAAAGGCCGGACGCAGCGCCAAAAAGCTTGCCTTTTTCGCTGCCTTGAACGATTCGGTCTCCATGCAATTTTCCTGCCAGATCGTGGAAGCTGCGGAGGAACGTCGGTTCGATAGGGCCGGCGATCAGGATGATCTGGAAATGAGGACAAGGCGATGAGTGAGGCAGACACGATGCGCGATCCCGCAGTCGCGGACGACCCCGCCGGCGCGTCAGAGGATCATCGGCTGCAGGTCATTTCCATCGCCAAGAGCTACGACAAGCGTACCGTCCTCGCCGACGTCAGCCTGGAGGTCGGCCATGGCGAAGTGGTCGGGCTGCTCGGGCCGAACGGTGCAGGCAAGACGACCTGCTTCTATTCCATCATGGGGCTGGTGAAGCCCGATTCGGGCCGCATCCTGCTGGAAGGTACCGATATTACCGGCCTGCCCATGTATCGTCGCGCGATCCTGGGTCTGGGCTACCTCCCGCAGGAAACCTCCATCTTCCGCGGCATGACCGTGGAGCAAAACATTCTCTCGGTGCTGGAACTGGCCGAGCCGGACAAGGCGGCGCGGGCACAGAAGCTGGAGACGCTGTTGGAGGAATTCGGTCTGGCCCGCCTGCGCGCCAGCTCGGCCATGGCACTCTCCGGCGGTGAGCGGCGGCGCTGCGAAATCGCGCGGGCGCTGGCGGCCAATCCGTCCATCGTGCTGCTCGATGAGCCCTTCGCCGGCATCGACCCGCTCTCCATCGCGGATATTCGCGATCTGGTGAAGGATCTCAAGACGCGCGGCATCGGCGTACTCATCACCGATCACAATGTCCGTGAGACGCTGGAGATCGTCGATCGCGCCTGCATCATCTACGATGGCAAGGTGTTGTTTGCCGGCAGCCCCGCGGAACTGGTCGCCAATGCCGATGTCCGCCGCCTCTATCTGGGCGAGAGTTTCTCGCTGTGATGGCGGGCCGGTCGCGGACAGGCTGAGGGGCAGCACCACCCATGGCGATGGCGCCTCGCCTCGATCTTCGGCAAAGCCAGTCGCTGGTGATGACGCCGCAGCTCCAGCAGGCGATCAAGCTGCTGGCGCTGTCCAATCTGGAGCTTGAGGCATTCATCGGCGGCGAGCTGGAGCGCAATCCGCTGCTGGAAGCCGGCACGGACATCGCGCTGCCCGCGCGCGAGCAGGCTGAGCTTCCGGACGGCGTCGAGCCGCAATCGGGCCCCGACGCTCCGGCCGACGTGCTGATCGGCAAGGGCAGCGGCGAGGCGGACGGGCCGCTGGATGTCGATCACGGTGCGGAGACCTTCATCGATGATGGCCCAAGCGACCGCGCGCTGCCGGGCGGGGCGGACCCCGGCCGGTCCTCCGCTGACTTCGGTGCGGATGGACCGGATTTCGACAGTTTCGCCGCGCCCGAGCAAGGGCTTTACGAGCATCTGATGCACCAGGCCGGTGCCGCGCTCTCCGGCCGGGCGCTGATGATCGCCGAGCAGCTGATCGGCCAGATAGACGATGCCGGCTATCTGGAGGCCGATCTGCTGGAGACCGCCTACCGGCTGGGCGTTCCGCTGGCGGAAGTAGAGGCGGTGCTGGCCGTCATCCAGGGGTTCGATCCCGCCGGCATCGCGGCGCGGAGCCTCAGCGAATGCATCGCGCTGCAAGTCAAGGAGGCGGATCGCTATGACCCGGCCATGGCAACGCTGATCGCCAATCTCGACATTCTCGCCAAGGGCCAGATCGCGCATCTGCGCAGGATTTGCGGGGTGGATGAGGAGGATATGGCGGACATGATCCGCGAGCTGCGCGGCTATGATCCCAAGCCCGGGCTGCGCTACGCCAACGATCGGCCTGCCGCCGTGGTGCCGGATGTGCTCATCGCGCCTGCGGGGAATGGCTGGTCCGTGGAGATCAACGGTGCAACGCTGCCGCGCATCCTCGTCAATCGCCGCTATCATCACCAATTGGCGAGCGGCGCGCGGGACAAGACGTCCAAGGCCTGGGTGTCTGATTGCCTTGCCAGCGCCAACTGGCTCATCAAGGCGCTCGACCAGCGCCAGCGCACCATCCTACGGGTGACCGAGGAAATCCTGCGGCGGCAGGAGGGCTTCTTCCGCCATGGCGTGGCCCATTTGCGTCCACTTACTCTCCGCGTGGTCGCCGATGCGGTGGGGCTGCACGAGTCCACGATCAGCCGGGTGACGAGCAACAAATATCTGTCTTGCCCGCGCGGGACCTATGAGCTCAAATTCTTCTTCACCAGCGCAATTGCCGCAGCAGATGGCGGTGAGGCAGCCTCTGCCGAGGCAGTAAAGAGCCACATCAAACAGTTGATCGCCGACGAGCCGCCAAATGCGATCCTCTCGGATGACTCCTTGGTAGACCTGCTGCGCGAGCGCGGGTTCGACATCGCTCGGCGCACGGTGGCCAAATATCGCGAGGCGATCGGGCTGGGATCGTCCGTGCAGCGCCGCCGCCAGAAAGCCCTGGGGGGGCGATAACAGCGCGGTTTAGTCGAGCACGCGGGACATGCGGCGCCCGGCAAGGATGCCGAGCACCAAGAAGATCCCGAACAGCGCGAGGGCGATGAAGAACAGCACCTTCGCAATCCCGACAAACGCCCCCGCCACGCCGCCAAAGCCCATCAGGGCGGCCGCACCGGCGATGAGCAGGCTGAGGATGGCAAGACGGATCATGAGGGGCTCCTGTTGCTGACAGTGGTTTTAACGTCTCGCGCAGGGCGGCGGTTCCCGGCGGGGTGGGGGAGGACGAGCGACACGCGGATATCCCTACGTAAATCTGCCGAACCCGCCCGGCCGGGGCGCCCACCGGTGGGCGGCATTGCTTCGTCAATGTTGATGCGCGAAGGCACCTTGCGAAACCCGCGCGACCCCGCTAGGGCGCACGGCTCCAGTGCATGCGGAGCGGTGGCCGAGTGGTCGAAGGCGCTCGCCTGGAAAGTGAGTATACGTCAAAAGCGTATCGAGGGTTCGAATCCCTCCCGCTCCGCCAGACTCCGAACATCAGCGGTTCGGGGTGAACCAAAAAACGATTAAATTCAGACAGTTTAGTGAAATTATCAGGATTATCAGTTTATGTGGGATCGCCAAAGATCGCGTGAAACCGGCGCCGAAGTTATGCCCAATGGTATGACTTAATTCCTAGCCGGGGCGTTGATGGCGCCGCGTCCTGCTAAACTGAACGTCAGCAGATCGATCCACTCACGCAGCCTGGGAAGCTGGTCAGAGACAGAAGCGCCCCTGAATCCATTTTTCTCGCGCTTGTCAGAGATGAAGCAATTCTATCAGAATTCAAGAAAATCAACTGCTGGCACGATAGAGTCAGCTTTATGTCTGCTGCGGTGAAGCACGCAGCGGGCAGCAAAGCAGCGGCCAGGGTCAGCGCTTTGGTAGGTGTTATCTCGACAGCATCAAAAACGGAACGGGGTAATTCATTGCTTTTGAATAGCTTGCCAGAGTCTGCCCACCAATTTGACGGCGTGCACGGCCGAAGCATTCACTCATGCGACATTGACGGCAGAAGCGGTTAGTTGAGCACAGATGGAATTGTGACAGGACGATTTCCTTTCAGACACGCGAATTATGGAGGAATGTCATCTCCGCAAAACACGTGAAGAGTGCGAAGAAATCCGGAACCTGCTGGGCAGAATTTTGGACCGAAGACTCTCTGAGGTAGCGAAGCTGGATTAAGATAATCCTGTTGTAAGAGCAGTTGGACATATCGGAGTGGCTTTCGGTCTCCAAAACGCTTAAAGAGAGATTAGGCTCAGGACCTGTTAAATTGCTTGCGTGAAGCGTCCTCGGTTGGTTCAACTGCAGCACTGAGGAGGTGCCGCGATGCGTGCTCCGTTTTTTGCAGAGCGAAGCGCAGATGCGCCGGAGCGAGCCAGTTTTTCCGTTGTCGCACAGTGTGCCGAGAGTCGATAACCGGCGGATCGTTTCGGGCATGATCTACGTTATCAAGCACGGCTTGATGTGGCGCGATGCCCCCACAGATTATGGCCCGCACAAGACGATCTACAACCGCTTCATCCGTTGGAGCCGCTTGGGCGTATTCAACCGTATCTTTGCAGAGTTGGCGGCCAAGGCGGGCAAGCCCGACCGGATTATGATCGACACCACCCACCTCAAGGCGCACCGGACGGCGGCCAGCCCGTTAAAAGGGGGGGGCTCTTTCCCGATTTATCGGACACACCAACGGCGGTCTGAACTCGAAGCTCCAGCTGTTTGCGACGGTTTGGAGCGACCAATCATGATGCTGCTCACCGAGGGGGAAATGAGCGACCACAAGAGCACATTTTGCTGCTTCCCGCCTTACCTAACGCCAGGGAACTGCTAGCGGACAAGGGCTACGACAGCGATTGGTTCCGGGCAGCACTGGCCGAACGTGGCGTCACACTGCGCATCCCGCCACGGTCAAACCGCAAGGTCCAATACCATTACGACAAGACACTCTACCGCCAGCGTCACAGAATCGAAAATGTCTTTGGTAGGATCAAGGACTGGCGACGCATTGCAACCCGCTACGATCGCTGCACACACATTCATGTCCGCCATCTCCATCGCCGCAACCTGCTGCTACTGGTTGTGGTCAATGAGTTCTGAGTCTAAAATGTTGGGGGACTTACATTACGGGCATGCGCGGGCTTGAACAATTCGGCCAGAGCAGTTTCTCCTATACTCAGTCAATGTGACCGCTTAAGAGTCAGATTTACGGTTTCGTGCTGCTGAGCCGGCTAAAAGGACAGTCGCATTAAATGACTAAGGACGCAGAAGATTCATATCTTAGTATGATCGGCGAATAAGCCGCCGTCATGCTTTGAGGAAGCCCTTTTCTGATCAATATTGCGAGGTCAACTTGTCATCTATAGGATCGCTAATTTCATTAATCTATCCCGTTCGGGCTCGTTTACTTGACTTGGGTTGCAATAGCGGATGGATTGGCAGGTTCTATGCGCGGCGCAGGTTTGACGTAGTCAGCAAGGATCGGGCCCCAGATAAGATCAATCTGGCGCATCAAAACAAGCATCAGAGCAACACCGATAGAGCACTACGGTTCATAACATCAGAATATGAAACACTGCCGTTCAAACGGGAATTTCGCTGCGCCGTATTTTGCGATTGCCTGCACCATGCTGATGATGAATCAGCTGCGATCCGATCGGCCTATGGGGCGATCAGGCCTCGCGGCGTCTTGCTGACCCATCAACCAAGCGTGGGCCATTCGCCGGCTCCCGTATCGTTGGAGGCGATGCGCCTTTACGGCGTGAATAAACGCGATATGACCCAAACATGATTATTGGACTTGGCCGTGAGATCAGCTTTAGCAGTGCGCGTATCTGATGCAGGATAAATTACGAACCCTGTCCTGCGGCAGATCGCCGCCGCGCTTGATAAATACGGCGGGATCACGGTTGGCCGAGCGCGTCTTGCGTTTAGCTTTCAATGCATTCGACCGTGCAAGTTCGATGGTAGATATGATAACTAGAAACGGTGTCGACTATGCGTCGCGAGTTTTGACGGTGTTACGATTAAGCAGTAAGATTCCAGAATACCTACTTTCAAGGACAAAATCACTCCTCAGAACATGACGAAATTCTGGTCCGTATGCTAAGTGCTCAACACATAATAACGGAATTTTGAAACCAAGATGGCTGACGTAATATTTAATTCCGCTGATGCGCTCCTGTCCTTAAGTGACGATGCATTTATTGATGCTGCTTATATGGCGCTAATGGGGCGAAAGGCCGATCAAACGGGTAAATATTTCTATACGCAGTTTCTCGAATTTGGTGGCGACAAAATCGATGTTATAGCGCAAATTGCCAGATCCAAAGAAGCTCGGGACTTCAATGCCAACATTGCGGGATTGAAGAAAATTTTATGGATTTCCAAGTTGAATGGACTGCCGGTCACGCCCCGGTATTTCAAAAAACGTCGGCTACTTGCAAAGAGGATGGAATCTTCAATTATTCTAGCCCGGGTCGGGGAGTCCTTGCCAGAGATAAGCTCTGTTTACGACATCCTTGAATTATATGATCAGACTTTTGTAAACGCTGCTTTTGAGTCCGTTCTCGGAAGGCCTGCCGATGTCAAAGGGATGCGGCATTACCTTTTTCTTTTGCGATCCGGTGTCGACCGGCGGCAGTTGCTCGCTGACCTCTCGAATTCGAAGGAAGGGCGCGAATATAATGCGAGCCTCCCCGGCCTGAAAGCCGAGATAAGGCCGTTTAATGGCTTGCGCAGGGCCACAACAGCCCTGAAATCACGGCTCAATCGATCCAAAAGTCAAGCAACTAGAATTGCCGCCATTGAGAACATGCAGCACGCTTCCGACGTGCGAAATGAACAGAGATTCTTGGAACTGCGCGATTTGGTGAAATCGCAATCTTATGAGCGGTCTGCCTTCACGCCTCCTCCTCTTGGTAGCGATTTCGCGCTAGTGCGATCCGACTTTCGCGGCCTTCATGCACAAATCAGAGAAAAAAGCGATTTTCTTGGGCTGACTAAGGACGCGGGAGGCAGCAGACTGCCCAGCGGATCCAGATTGATTATTTACTATGTCGATCACACGATCAATTGCCCGGCTAATACAGGAATGCAGCGTCTTGTACGGCAATTGGCGCGCGGGCTAGTCGAAGCGGGCGAAAACATTCGCTTCGTAAAGTGGATACCCGAAGACAAGCGGTTCGGTCTCATCAACAAGGCTGAGCTAAATCATTTGGCAGCGTGGAACGGCCCCAAGCTGTCTGATGGCGAGATTGCACGCTATCCAGATGCTGACAGCGTTCGGAACGATCTGCAGGATCCACTAGAAACACTCGACTGTTGGTTTCTGCAGCCCGAAGTCAGTCACATCACCTACCACGACGTACCCCCGACCGTGGATGCGATCTTGGCAGCGCGGGCGCTCGGCGCAAAAGTCGCGGCAGTCTACTATGATGCAATCCCGTTGCGCCTGCCCTCATATGCGGCCGGATTAGACGCGCACGAAAAATATATGCAAGGCCTGCTCCTAGCTGACCTCATTCTTCCGATATCGGAACGGTCGGCCGAAGAGTTAAGGTTGTTTTTTGCCCAGCATCAAAGAGCTCGGTCTCTACCAAGTATCCGCAGTGTGCTGCTGCCGGGTGAAACCAACTTGGCAGACCGGGTTCGCGCCGTTGAAACGCCACTCGAAAATATCATTCTTTCCGTTGGATCGATGGAGCCGAGGAAAAACCATAGTCGGTTGATAGAAGCGTTTCATTTGTTTTCGCAAACGGCTTTGGGCAAGGAGTGGCAACTCGTACTTGCTGGCAATATCCACAGTGATGTCGCCCCGTTCATTAAAGCGGGAATGAAGAAGAATCCGAGCATAAAATTGGTACCACATCCCACTGACGAAGAACTAGATCGCCTTTATCGGTCTGCCAGCTTCACCGTCTTTCCATCGTTGGAAGAAGGGTTTGGCTTACCGATTCTAGAAAGCTTGTGGTATGGTGTACCGTGCATCTGCGCCAACTTTGGTGCCATGGCCGAAGTCGCCGAAGGTGGCGGAACGTTTACTATCAACACGCGCGAAGTGGGCGACATTGCAAGCGCACTGAAAAGGCTGGCCGGCGATAGCGACCTGAGGGAGAAGCTTCGAACACAAGCGACAACGCGCGAAATAAAAAGTTGGGCGGGATACGCGCAGGAAATTGGGGCCTGTTTAGCCACAGCATCTGACCATGCGGCAAGACTGAACTCAATCTACTTCTGGATCAGCGACACCGCCACGCAAGTCTTCAATACTGGCATTCAGCGTGTCATCCGGCAAAGCGCTCGCGGGCTCATGGAGCAGGGCTTAAAGCTCATCCCGGTTGTTTGGGATGCCGAAGCAAAGCGTATGATACCGGCCAACCCAGAGGCATTGCTGCATTGCGAAAGGTGGAACGGCCCACGTGTTAGCGACTGGGCCGAATGGATCGAGCCGTCAAACCATCAAGCCCCCAAGTGGATAATGGTCGGCGAACTTGTACACATCTATCTGGATGACGTGACTACCTATGCCCGTGAACAGGGATTGAGAACCGCCACCATTTTTTATGATGCCATTCCCTACAAAATGCGATCGATGTACAATCAAGAGTGGGTCAAAAATCATGGGAAATACATGGAAGACCTCATCGCATTCGACAAAGTCTTTGCGATATCAGCATCGGCTCGGGCAGATCTCATAAACTTCTTCCTCTCGACCTCACAAAAGACCCATAGCGTTGATCATCGCGTTGTAACGCTCCCCCTACCTTGCGAACTCGTTGGGTATCCACGCAACCGAAAGATCAAAAAGAATAATTCGGAACAAATAAATATTCTGATGGTCGGGTCGATAGAACCACGCAAAAATCAACTCCTTCTTTTGGAGGCTTTTTCTCGTGCATCCTTCATCTGCTCCAAAGAGCTGAATCTGACGATCGTAGGTAAACCAATGCAGCCATGGCCGGAAATGACGGAGATGATGCATACGAAGTTAGAAACCATTCCCAATTGCGAATGGCTGATAGACATAGATGATGATCGTTTGCACCAACTCTACGAGGGCGCCGATTTCACTATTTTTCCGTCTTTAGAAGAGGGCTTCGGCTTGCCGATTGCGGAAAGTCTCTGGAACGGCCGCCCCTGCATCGTGCACCAGACTGGTGCCGTGGCTGAAATCGCTCAAGGGGGAGGATGCCTCACAATCGACATGAAAGACAAACAGGCTATAACGGATGCTATTTTGGAAATGGCGGAAAATGAGAGGTTCAGGCGAGAAGTTGCAGTCCAGTCAGTAACCCGTGAACTGAAGACATGGAACCAATATGCCCGTGAAATAATCGAACAACTGTCACAGGACAGGCTGAGTGACGCTCTGCTCATACAAGAGGGTATCGTCCAAAGAGATGTTCGTGTTGAGTTGCCGAATCTGCGTCCGCGGCCAAAATTATCGATTTGCATTAGCACCTATAACCGAGCAGGCTGGCTTGGCGTCAACCTAAAGAATATCTTTTCGCAATTGCCTAACCCTAGCGAAGAGATCGAGATACTTGTGGTGGATAATACGTCCACCGATAATACCAGTGAGATCGTTCGCCCCTATTTGGACCGACAGGATTTCCGCTATCTCCGAAACTTGAAAAACGTGGGCATGCTAGGGAATTTGACCGTCACTGCACACGAGGCACGCGGGGATTATATATGGATACTGGGAGATGACGACCTAACAAGAGCAGATGCAATTGACCGGGTATTACGCGCCCTCAAGGATCATCCGGATGTAGCACTAGTTTACCCGAATTATGCATATACTTATGAAACAGAGCCCGCGAATGCTCAGGACATGGAGGCGTTTTTGGAGCCCTGCCCAGCGATCGTGCCCGCTGGGCCAGACCTTTATGCACCTGTCAAGGTAGTTGCTTGTCAGAACGAGAACCTGTTCACCGCAATCTATTCATTGATATTGCGGAGGGATCACGCGTTGCGGGCCTATTCACAGGATACGTCAGGTCGCGCCTTTTCAACGATGAGGACGGCAATACCGACAACCTACTATGTTTTAAATTACATGATGGAAGAACCAGCGTACTGGATCGGCGATCCGATAGTCGTGGTCAATTTCAACGTATCATGGAATGCGTATGCCTCTCTCTTCATCCTTGAGCGTTTTCCCGAGGCGCACGACCTTGCCGAACGCCTCGGGTCGGACGGTGAAGCTATGGATCGCTGGCGGGAACATTTTCTCTCGAGCCTGAGTCATTACTGGAGGGAAATCTTTGAGAATGATCCGTTAAACAACGCCGCGCATTTTTCTCCAGAACGCGTTGTCTTGCGCTATAAACATCTAGATGGGTTCAGAAAAATCGCGCCAAGAATGCGCGAAGTTTATGATCATGCCTATCGAAACCTTCATCCCGCCGCAAATCTTCCCCCGGAAGTTCTGTTCGCCACCATTTAATCGTTGAGGACGTGCCATCAATGCATCATTTCGCGCAATTCGCTTGTCTAAACCTAACAGTCTGTTGTGCGTGTTAGCGATAATTGGCAAAACCGAGATAGTGGCCAACGCATGCGATAGTTCCTTATGAGAGCGGATGTGCAAAGGCGAGGCAGACTACTAAGGCACGACGTTTTGAGGTAACGGTCGACGTTAGCGCAAAACTCACTAGGGCCGGGACCCATAAATGGGATTCCCTTGGTGGCTCGGATGTGATTCAGGCTCTGCGACTGCAGGAGCCTGGGTTTGAGCGAGTTCTGTTTGAGTGAGGCACAGTTTGAGCGGCTTCGGCCGCTGCTTCCGGACAAGGAGCGGGGCGTTGCCCGTGTTGATGATCGTCGCGTGGTCAGCGGCATCATCCACGTCTTGAAGTCGGGCGGGCGATGGGTCGATGCGCCGGCCTGCTATGGGCCGAGGAAGACGCTCTACAACCGGTTCGTGCGCTGGGCGGCGAAGGGCGTGTGGCAGGAGCTGTTCATTGCGCTGGCAGCCGCAGGTGGGCCACCCGCCGAGGTTCTGATCGACAGCACCCACATGAAGGCGCACCGCTGCGCGAGCGGCGGAAAAGGGGGGCGCTCGTCCAGGCGATCGGGATCAGCCGCGGCGGCCGCAACAGCAAGCTCCACGCGCTCACCGACGGCGAAGGTCCGCCGCTCCGCTTCCTGCTGACCGGAGGTCAGGTCGCCGACTGCCGCGCGGCCGATGTGCTGCTCGATGACCCTGCGCCGCGCACCATCGTGCTCGCGGACAAGGCTTACGATAGCAATGCGATCCGCGACCTGATCGAGCGGCAGGGTGCCGTTCCAAACATCCCCTCCAAGGCCAACAGGCGCTGGAAAAGCTGCTTCTCCAAGACACTCTACAAGAACCGTAACGCCGTCGAGCGCATGTTCTGCCGCCTCAAGGATTATCGCCGCATCGCCACCCGCTACGACAAACTCGCCACCAACTTCCTGAGCGCCATCTACCTCGCCGCTGCCGTCACATGGTGGTTATGAGTCCCCACCCTAGTGAAAATATTCTCCATTGGGCCTGAACCATCTTGTATTTCTTCTTCTTTCATGCAGTCGGCAGTGATGTGCTCCCCAAAGTTCATCCACTAATAACTAGAGTCCAGAGTTGTCGTGGTGCCCGTCTAGGCGGTGTTGCGCCTGCCGCCTGCCGCCTATCCCGCTATGCGGCCGCACATGGTCGTAATCGTCGCGCCAGTTGTACAGCACCGACCGGGCATGGCTGAGCGACGCGAACAGCGTCTCGTTCAAGCACTCGTCGCGTAAGCGACCATTGAAGCTCTAGACGTTTTCTGCGGTCCTTCGACAAGCTGAGGAGAGCCTTGCCGAGCGCGATGTAATGCCATTCGACGCGTCGGTCCTGGGCCCACCGCAGAATCGCTAGGCTGGTCAGCTCTGTCCCGTTATCGCTCACGATCATCAACGACTTGCCGCGCACTGCGATGATCGCGTCAAGCTCTCGACCGACACGCGCACCTGACAGCGACGTATCCGCCACCAGCGTCAGGCACTCGCGCGTGAAGTCATCAACCACGGCAAGGATGGAGCATGCCCGACGCTCGCTGATCGCAAAGAGCTGCCGAACAGTAAGCGTGGCGTGAAGGCCGTGCCCCTGGTTGGGCAGAGGTGTCTCACCTCAGATATGATAGGCGAACTCGAAGAGCTTAAAAGCTTGCTCCTAAATGACTGGGATCCAATTGGCGTGACGGGTATTCCCGAGGCGGTCGATGAGTATGATTCATACGCGCTCCACTTTCACGGCATGCTGGCCGCTGGCACGACTGTTGAGGCAGTCGCCGAATATCTGAATTGGGTTGTGACGGTTCGAATGGAGCTAACCGGCAATCTCGCCCACGGCCACGAGATAGCGAAACGGCCATAGCCATTTACGTTCGCACCGACTGAATTGCCCGGAGCTAGGCGGCTTCGGCGATCATCTGCTGATCTGGCTGCCAGTCCAAGGCATGAGCTCGTCCCAGCGCGAGGTTGGCCAGTCGCTCGCGATCTTGGCGATGACATCGGCGATATAGGCTTGCGGCTCGATGCCGTTCAACTTGGCCATCTCGATAACGGAATAGATGGTGGCGGCGTGCTCGCCCCCGGCCTTTGATCCGGCTAACAGCCAGTTCTTGCGGCCGATCGCGATGGACCGGATCGCCCGCGGGCAATGTTGTTATCAATCTCGGCTGTGCCATCGTCAAGGAAGCGGGTGAGCGCCGTCCAGCGCTTGCGGCCATAGGCGAGTGCCTTGGCCATTGCGGACTTGGGCTACAGGCTGCGCAGCGCATCGTCGATCGCTGTGCGCAGGTCATCGATCAGCGGCTTGCTATGCTGTTGCCGGTGTTGGCAACGGACATCGGGCGGTTGTGCGCGAATATCGGCCTCGTGCCGGTATAGCGCTGCGATCTGCTCCAGCAGGTCGATGGTCAGCGACGTTGGGCTGGTGGCGTGGTTCTCGAAGATCTTGGGCCGGAATGCGCCCAGCAGGCGACCTCTCTCACCCGGCCATCCTCGTAGAGCTTATCGTAGCCGGCATAGGTCCACAGCCGCGCCGTGGCGGCCTTGCCCTTGCCCGGATCGAGCATCGGCACCGGTGTATCGTCGGCATGGAGCTTGCCGGCCTTGAGTCCTTCCTTGCGAATGCGAGCAACGATGGAATCGAGCAGTGCGGCAGCCTGTCCGGCCCAACCGGCTAGGGTCGAGCGGTCAATGTCGATGCCCTGTGCCGCCATCATCTCGGCCTGGCGGTAGAGCGGTAGATGATGATTGAACTTGTTCACCACCACATGCGCCAGCGTTGCGAAGCTCGCCTTGCCGCGCGCAATGGCCTTGGGCGGTGCCGGCGCCTGGACGATCTTCTCACAGGCCCTGCAGCTATACTTGGGGCGCACGGTGGGCACGACGCGCCATTGCACCGGCAGGACATCGAGCATCTCATCGCTGTCCTTGCCGAGTGGGCGCAACGCGCCGCCGCAGTCGGGACAGGTGCAGGTGCCGGCTGGCGGTTCGATCCGATGCTCCTCGCGCGGCAGATGCGCCGGCAAGGAGCGGATCGGTGTCGGCCGGTCGCCCCGGTCGACGGAGGGCTTGCGGACGTCGGCGCGCTCGGCATCCCCCTCCAGTTCTTCCAGCGCCGGTTCCAGCTGCTCGATCTGCAGGGAAAGCTTCTCAGACGACTGGCCAACGGCAATCTGCCGATTATCCGGCCAGTAATGGTGCTACCGTGCGTTCCGGCCGGCGCCAGTCAATGCCCTCCAGCAGCATCGACAACTGTGCCGCGCTGAGGGTCACCTTGCCCGTCTTCATCGCCGGCCAAACGAACTTGCCCCGGTCCATCCTCTTGGAGAACAGGCACAGGCCCTGACCGTCATACCAGAGCAGCTTGACCAGATCGCCGCGACGCCCCCGAAAGGCAACAGCGCGCCCGAATGCGGGCTCTGCTCGAGCACCTGCTGCGCCACACCGCCAGCCGGTCGAATCCCCTTGCGCATATCGGTTGCACCGCAGGCCAGAATATCCGGGTGGAGCCTGTGCCCGCAACGCCGGGGAGTGGCAGCGGGATCATCGCGTCAGAACGCCAAGCACGCGCGCCAAGGCGTCGGTATCCATCGCCGCGTCCACAGTCAGACGGACGCCTGAGGGTAACTCGATCCCAATCTGGCCACTTGGGAGTGCCGGTTCCGGTTAAGCCATTGTCGGCACCGGCGGCGCGGCCACTTCAACTTCGGCAAATGATGGCAGCGCCGGCGGTTGCACTCCGGTCAACTCGCCCGACATTGCTTCCCGACGCCATGTGTAGAGCTGACCGCTGCCACATCATGCCGCTCACACGCATCGCGAACCGACCCACTCGAACCGAAGGCATCGCAGGATCGCCAGCTTCTGCTCCACCGTCCAGCGCCGCCGGCCCGATACCCGGCCAACGACTTCGATCCGAGTGGTCATACGACCGCTGGTATGACTAACCGCTCCATCAGCCTCCTTGTCGTCCAACTTCGCCGCTCCCAAAGAGCGGCAATCAGCCTAGGACACGCGAAAAGTTCAAGGCGTCCTTCAAGCCACGCTTACGCCGAACATGCTCGACCACCTTGCGCTGAGCGGCAGGCTTCACCAGTTTTTTGAGGTTACTTCCTTCAGCACAGCATTATCGAGCATCGCGTCAGCCAGCAGTCGCTTCAGCCGGGAATTCTCGTCCTCCAGCACCTTGAGCTTGCGCGCCTGTGACACGTCCATGCCGCCATAGGCTGCCTTCCACTTGTAGAACGTCGCGCTGCTAACGCCGTGCTTGCGGCACACATCCGCTGTCGCCGTTCCGGCTTCCTGCTCCCGCAGAACCGCAACGATCTGCCCCTCGGTGTTTCACGTCGCACGCCTTCTCGAAGTGGACTCTCATCAAGCTGGAGGAGTTTCCGGGTAGTACGTCAGCCCGTGAGTCGATAGCGCCCTGTTATACGCACTAGAAATAAACTGAACGTCAGGCACCCGGAGGGGACAATCCGGCGCAAGTCAACGTGCGATAAACCAGCGATGCACATTTCGCTTCAAGCGGCGCGAGACCTCGGAATTTAGCAGGCGATCGCCTGCATTGACCTGGCGCGAACAGTAGCTATAGTCTGGATCATCCCAATTGAATCGGTGGGTGGTTTCCAAGTTCACCGGTTGTACTTAAAACTGCTAGATAAGCTTGGAGGGAGGAAGAGAAGGCGAGAGCTTATCTGATGATCTTCGGGAGCGTGTTGCAGCGTCGGTTGTAGATTGGCGATCAGTCCTTGAACCCGCCCGGCTGTTGGAATGACTGGAAGCGGAACGAGGTGAACACCAGTCAGGCAACGACGCGTGACGGCCTCTGACCATCTGTCACGAGTGATTATAGAATTCGAAAGCCTGTTCGATTTCATCGAAGCTATGGAGACGACCACGATCGAGCACGACGGCGCGGTCGCAATGCGCACGAATATAGCCTGCATCGTGCGATACAATTACGAGTGCGCGATCGGCGCGCTTTTCGAACAACTCGATCCGGCACTTTTCGTGAAAGCGCGAGTCGCCCACGGAGATCACCTCATCGATGAGGAAACAATCGAACTCGATGCTCATCGAAACGGCGAACCCCAGGCGCGCGCGCATCCCGGCGGAGTAATTTCTAATCGGCTCATGCAGATATTCGCCGAGATCGGAGAATTGCTGGATAAACGGAATTCGTTCCTCGATATCCACGCCGTAAATGCGGCAAATGAAGCGGATATTGTCGACGCCGGTCAGTGCGGACTGGAAACCTCCGGTATAAGCGAGCGGCCATGAGGCCGTCATGTTCCGCTCAACCCTGCCACTGGTCGGTTGTTCAGCACCGCTGATGATGCGGATCAAGGTCGACTTGCCCGCACCGTTGCGGCCAAGGATGCCAAGTTTTTCGCCGGGCGCAATCGCCAGGTTGATGTTGTCGAGAATCTGCCGCGGCCCACGTCGCGTCTGGTAAAATTTATCGACATCGTGGAGCGTGATCATTCGGGAATGACCTCTCGACTGACCTTCCGCAATTGCGCCAGCGCAATCAGGGTCATGCAGGCGCTGACGATCAGCGCGTACGACATGTCGTAATGCGCGTGGAACTTGCTTCCGAAAAAACCCTCTCGAATGTATTCGATACAATGAACCATCGGCAGATACAGCACGATCTCCTGCGCCTGCTTTGGGAGCATATCCACGAGGAATGCCGCGCCCGACAGTGGAAAGAGTAGGTAAGCGGAAGGGTGCCAGAATTTGTCGACAAGCTCGGACTGTTCCGACCAAGCGCCGAGCAATAATGCAGCTGACATACCGAACCACGCAAGCGCAAGCCAGCCCCCGATCACCTGCAGCAGATCTTCGGGTGGATTCAGCCAGCCGATCGTGATGAAGAAGATCCCTAATACGAAGAACGACGTTGTAGTACCAGCGACCTCAAGCAGGAGCCTAGCGATAAGAATATCTAGAACCTTCACCTGACGGTGATAAAGCAGTGACAAGTTCGGCTTGATCGCATCAATGCACCGCGCAGGCATGTTACGCCACAAAAGCACTGACGAATACCCGGTCAGCGCAAAGGCAACGATTGGCAGATCTAACCCATGCGTGGCTTTAGTAAGACTCCATAGGGCGGTCACGCCGAGCGTGAACAACATTGGCTCAACGAAAAGCCAGAGGAAACCGATGTTGTGCCGACCGTAACGGGTCAGCACTTCCCGCATGAAGAGCGCATGGATTACCCGACGCTGGACGGCCCATGCAGATGCATAGGACCCCCAGGATTGGCGATCAGCCGCCATGTCAGCCCTTGTGCTCACGCACACCCGCCAACAGCATCGACAGAATTCCCCACGCGATCAGACCCAATACGAAGGTCGCGAGAATTCCGCGCAGGCGGCGGGGTTCAAGTGCTTCGTCCGGCTTGCTCGGCTCGACGATGCGTTCCAGATATGCCTGCTTGCGACGTGCCTCATTGGACGCGTCCTGCAATGATGCCATCGCTCCGGCGAGCTGCTTATCTGCGAACTGGCTCTCCAGTTGTAGGCGCTGATACCTTGCGGTGGTCGAAGAGAGTGATTTGCTGCCACCCGCGACCAGCGAGAGTTGCTGTTCCATTTCGCGCTCCAAGCCCTTCACCTTCGTCGCGAGAACGTCGATCTGCGGGTTTTGTGGGGTAAACGACCGTAGCTGTAACAACTCGGAGCGTGCCCCAATAACTTCGTCCTGAAGCTTCGAGATCATCTGGATCTGGACGGTTGCCTGCTTTTCGGGATCGACGACGCCTTGGCTGTTGCGAAAAGCCGACAGGGCCGAGGCCGCCGAAGCGGCCCGTGCCTTTGCTTCTTCCACCTCGAAGGATGCGAAGCGTATTAGATCCTGCCGACCACGTACGTTCAAACGGTTGACCATCGCCTCCGCCATGCCGATCAACGCGGCGTTTATGCGATAAGCCTCCTCGGCAGAATAAGCGCGGACCTGCAGTGTCGTTATCGAGGCGTTCGTCTCATGCTCGATCGAAATCTTGTTGCGATAATATTTGTAAAGTTCTTCTGAGCTGGGATCACCACCAAACCCATTGAAACGATCGAACAGGGAAATTTCCGGAGCACCATAGGCCTTTTCAAACCGGCCACCCTTGTTCAAGGCGGCCAGTGCGTCACGCGACATTATAAAGCTTTCGGCCGCATATATTTCATCGCTTCCACTCGTGAAACCAGAAGATTTGAGCAGAACACCCAAGCCGGTCGAGGCGGGTTTGTCAGGACTGCGAACAACAAAGCGCGATTCCGATATATATACGTCCGAAGCAAATAGACCTAGATATATGGTCGCAATAATAGTCGGGATGATGACTATGATCAAAAACAATCGATCAACGTTCTTTATCCGGCTGAAAATAGTGTTCTGCATATAATTCCGTATTCTGCAACGATCATGAATGCCGCATTTTCTAAAGCGACCTATCCGAAAGTCCGGGCACCCGCAGTTCGTTGATTGTAAGAAGATCGTTACAAGCCGATTGTGCTGAGCGCAGCAATCGGGAAGACCGTCGACGAGATAACGCCGACAAACTTCTGGATGTCGGCGAGAGGTGCAGTGGACACGTAGACAACGTCTTTATCGCGAATCGGGAAACTCTGCGCGACGAAGAAGATTGATGGATCCTTGAGATTGACCCGGTAGATCACAGGCACCTTCCCGTCAGGCGTAAGGTGGGCACTTTCTCGCACCGTTGCATCAAGCGCCGCAGGTTCCTCAAGCCGAAAGATGAAGACGCCCTTCACGTCGGCGCGCGCATCTTGCAGGCCGGCGAACCGACCGAGCGCCTGCGCAAGCGTCAACCCCGCCCCCTCAAAGGGAATTTCATCATTTTTGGTCGTGGCGCCGAGCGCGGTAAAGCTGTACGGCTGATAAAGAGCCGTTATCACGTCGTCGGGCTGCATACGAATATTCTGCTGCGGATCTCGAATGATCGCACCCAAGGGCATAGATGCCACCTGCGGACCGCGCGTGACTTGGATCGACACCTTTCCGACTGGCTGGCGTACCCCACCAACCGTCGCCAACACGTCAAGAAGTCGCTCTCCCTTGGCGGTAACGGGTACACGTGCGCTGTTCGCAACATCGCCAACGACCGTGACGTTGGAACTGGCGTTGCTGATAACGCGCACAATGACCTGTGGCAAATGCGCCTTGCCGGCCAGACGGCCGACGATCTCTCGCTCGATCTGCGTCGAGGTGCGACCTGCCGCGACAATCGAGCCGGCAAACGGGATGTTGATCTGCCCGTCGCTGTCGACCACCTGTTCCGGCAGCGATGAAGCTCGTGCGAGCACCGTGGAACGGGTTGAGCGGCTCAGCTGAGCCTGCCCGCCTGCGGACCCAAACAAGGCTGCCGGCGGCGCTTCCCAAATCGCAATATCGAGGACGTCGCCGCGTCCTATGACCGAACCGGCCGCACGGCCGTCCCCTAGAGATTCGGAAAAAAGTGTGGCCCGTTGGCTCGCAATCACCCGGCGCGCAACGTCATCAGTTACATCAACGATTTTGATATCCGCATTCGCCAAGGTCGCACCGTCAGCCCGCGTCACCGCACGCGACGAGGGCCCCGTCCCGGGCAGCACCGCGCAGGCTGACAGGGAAAGAGCGCCGAGGAGGACAGGACCAAACTTGTAAATCACGCTGTTTCGTCGGGTGCGCCGAGAATTCGTCATCATATTCCTTCAGTCGACCCCATTTATCGCACAGTGCGGCCGATGGCCTTCTTAAATACACCGTTGTCAGCTGTAGTTTGCACCGACCGCCAACTTGGGCCCATAGCCTGATTTGCGTCAAATGTCATCAACCAAAGCGATCGTGTCCCACCAAGTCAGGCAAGGGAAAGGACGAGCTTCACGCCATGACGATCCCGGCCGACCAGACTGCACAGAACGTCGGTTCAAGATGTCTCTGTCTTCCGCGCGCCGAACACCTCGCGCCGGTAAGCGCCACTGCGACGATGCGGATGTTATGGCGGACTTTGAGGGTAGCTCAGACCATACCGTCAGGGAAGACGCCCAAGTAGTCAACGCCACTCATGTGCTGCGGGCGCAAGATCAAGGTGTGAGTTGACAGCGACGACGCACGCTTGCAGTGGCACACCTTCCGATAGAATATTGAGCATGATAGCGGATTGGAAACGCAGAGGACGGCGGATCTCTCGACTCAGTTACCGAATACCGGTCAAGCCTCGAACTCGTTTTTGAAAGAAACCCAGACCTGGCGATGCTTTGGTCTGTCGAAGAGGCTTCATGCCAAAGTACTAGCAGGTGAAGTCATGACCATGGAAAATTCTCGCTTAGTTGACGCCTCGGATGGTCAAGATATCCGCTGGTTCCATTCATTCGAACTTCCCGGGGGGCGGCATATCAAAGGGATCAAGCCGCTGGACGTCCAGCTTGCCGAAGCCGATTTGTTTTTTGCCGAAAGTCTCTCAGGCAAGACGGTTCTGGATATCGGCGCTTGGGACGGCTTTTTTTCGTTCGAAGCAGAACGACGTGGTGCCGCACGCGTGTTGGCGACCGATCATTTCTGCTGGTCAGGCCCCGGCTGGGGGACACGCGATGGCTTCAACTTCATGCATCGTCAGCTCGACTCCCAGGTCGAAAGCCTGGACGTCGACGTGCTTGCGCTCGATCCTAACGTGTTGGGACAGTTCGACATCGTGCTATTCTTGGGGGTGCTTTACCACGTCAAGGATCCGTATAGCTGCCTCGAAGCGGCAGCTGCAATGTGCTCGGATCACCTCATTATCGAGACCGTGACAGCATTGCCGCTTGAGAGCCTGCCCGCAATGCGGCTTTACAAGCCCGGCGAACTCGGCGGCGATCCAACCAATTTCTGGGCACCGAACGTTCCGGCGCTCGAAGTGATGCTGGAAAGTTTTGGCTTCTCGAAGGTAAAGGCGATGCCATCACCGGTATCGCTCGGACACCCCCTCAAACAAGGCCGTGGCCTGCAACTGCGATCAAAGGCTAGCCAGGCCGCGACCCACCGCACAATCATTCACGCTTGGCGGTAACGAGGTCGTGTCCCAGCAAACCTAGTATCGTGTCGGCGGTTTCCCGCCATTGTGGAAGAGGTGCTGGCGAAGCCGATGTTCGCAGTGCGGTACTGTCGTGCAGCGTCTCCGCGATCGCATCGGCCAACTGGCCGGGACCGGCGTCCGCAGGAAAATAGCGCAGACCGTGTCGGGCATGAACGCGAAAGGCTGGAATATCCCGGGCTAAAACCGGGCAAGAGCGTGCAACCGCTTCCAAAACCGGCAGACCGAATCCCTCACCATAGGACGCAGCAACGAGGGCACTCGCGCACTCATACAATATCGCCAGGCCCGCATCGTCCAAGGTCGGTAACCAATGCAACCGACGGCCAAAATCGGGATGATTTAAGATGCGTCGCCGCAGAGCTTCGGTTTTCCACCCGCTACGGCCGACGATAACCAGCGTCGCATCGGAACCCCGTTCCCACAACAATTCGAACGCGTCTATAAGCAGGCCATACCCCTTGCGCGGTTCTAGGGTGCCGACTGCTAATACCACTTCCTTGGCACTGATCACGGTAGCCAGATCCGCTTCCTGCACAGGCGGCTTCCCGGCAGACAGACTGTCGAAACCCATCGGTATGACCTCAATGGCGACCTCGTCGCGCATCGCGAACCTTTGCGCCAGCACTGTGCGCAATTCGTCTGCGACGTGTGGCGAAATGCAGATATATCCCTCCGCCAGCCTCGCTGTGGCAACCAGCCACCAGCGGAAGCGTACGGCTACCTTGGCCGAGAAATACTGCGGGCTCTGCAGCGGTAACAAGTCGTAAATGACGAACCAGAAGCGCGTGCCGGACCGCTTGTATCGAAGAAATTGTTTCGCGTTTCGGCGAACCGCGTCGAACGACAGGTCCAGCCCTAGAAAGATGTCGCCCGGCCGCGGATTCATTATCACGTCTGGCGTTACCTCGGCGGCTGGCCATGCCGTATGACGGAAGGCGCCACGCTCATACCGCACCGCCTGAATGTCCGCGCCGCGTGACCGGGATCGCATCTGGGTCACGGTCGATCGCACGACGCGCTGAATGCCAGAGCGCGCATCGTGGCGCGCGATGGTTGTAAGATCGACCAGAAGACGACCTGACGGCTTGGCCGGTGGCGAAACGACCGGATCGACGCGGCGGGCCGATTCGATGCGCCGCCGTTCCAGCCAACGCGGCGACAGAACCGGCAGCAGAAAACGTACCATCGACCAGATCATGTCGTCCCTGCCGCTGCATTCTTTTCCACATCACCTCCTTGGCGATGCGCCAGGGTGCTCCAGTAAAGCGACTGCTTATAGAATTCGAACGCTTTTTCCGCGTTACTGTACTCATCAATCACCACCCAAGCCCGCGCCATGACCCAATCGCAACGCCCGCGTACGGGATTGTTGCTGCGCCGTTTGGTACGTTGCTGCGGCGGGAATTTCGTATAGGCGGTCACGCCCCGCGGCCCGTGACGGGAAAGATCGACTGCACGTCTGCCGGATTGACCTTCTGGTGCCGGGGAACGGCCCAGCATATGCGCCGGGCGCTAATGGCCTGCCGGGACTGCGCCGACAAGCCATAGCTCCTCTCGGCCAAACGCAGCCTAAGCGGACCCCTACAGTCATGACGCGGTCGATCTCGTTCACCGCAATGCCAGGCTTTGTGCGAGAGAAAGGTTCGGGCACTGCGGGCCGGCCATCCGGCCAGCAATCTCGAACTAGCGGCCAGCGCTCTCGCGATTACGTCGTATTTGTTCAAATCCCGAGCTGAACTCGGGCCAATGTAGTGCTAGGCGATCAAGTCATTACATAAACGGTACACGTCGACGGTTTGCTCGATACACCGTGCCCAGCTATAGTGCGCGCCCACCGCCAGTCCGGCTCGCATGGCGCCGTCGCGCCAGATGTCATCATTCAAAGCTCGCTCGATGCCGGCGCTGAGGCGATCGACGTCGTCCGGGTCGATCATCATTGCGGCGCCGCGTGTGACCTCGGGCAGGCACGACCGATTGGACACGATCGTCGGGATGCCGCAAGCCATCGCTTCGATTGGCGGAAGGCCAAAGCCCTCATAGATCGATGGGTAAAGGAAAAGGCGCGCACCAGCATAAATCGCCGGGAGATCCGCGTCATCGACGAACCCCAGCATGAGCAACCGGCCCTTGCGCTGTTCATCCTCGATCAGCGCATGCAATCGGTCATTCGCCCATCCCTTTGCCCCAACCAGCACAAGCGGGATATCATGGCCGGTCCGGTCGCAATAGTGCGCATGGGCGAGTATTGCTGCCTCGATTCGCTTGCGCGGCTCGAAGGTAGCGACCGACAGGATGTAATCGCCGACTGGACGCCCGAAAAGACGCAGCAGATCTCGATCCAGCATTGCTCTGGCTTGCGGCCGAAAGCGTTCGGAAACCCCCAAATGTACCGTGCTCACCTTTGCGGCCGGATAGGAAAGATGCGTGATGAGATCGCGCCGAGTAGCCTCGGAATCGGTGATGACATGGGTAGCGCGATCTAGCGAGCGTTCGAAGTTCTTCTCGAAATCGCGGATACGTTCGGAAGGGTGGGTTTCGGGATGCAGATAGATCGAGAGGTCATGAACTGTGATCACGCCTTTTTCTGCCTGCACAGGAAGGAAATAATTGGTCCCGTGCATCAGGCGCTCTTCGAACCCTTGGCGCGCGCGTCGCCGCCGTATTAAACGGGGGATCAATGACCCGGCGCGTCGACGCGCCTTGCCTGTGAGCAGCCCGCTTGGGTCGGTATGCCAATGATCCATCAGGAAATACGTTAGATCGTCGATCCCAGGGTGACCCGCGAGACCCTGACACAATTGCCAGGTATAGCGCCCGATACCCGTGAGATTTGGCGAAAGAGGATCGACCGTTATACCAAGTCGCATGCCTATGACCCAATCATCCACCGCAGCATGGCTTCGAGGGGGGCATGGTAACCAAGCCGATCAAGCGTTCCAATTTCTTATGAGATTTCTGCAATAGTTAGACTTTTAATTGGCTAGAACGAATGTGTGGTTGATCTCTATCTCCTAAGTGGGAATCCGACAAGCCATTGCGATGACCGCGCGCTTTGGGAGCGGCCTTGCGGGCGAAGACGAGGGCGTTCAACATAACAGTACGTCCCGGATCGTGGCCTAATTCAAGAAGATATTGGAGACGGGCTACCTATCTGTTTTGATCGCGGTTTTCGAGGGCAGGGCTACGGCGGCGTTCTGCGACAACGGCTTGACGCCCATCGTGGACGCCTCGAGCTGGATAACCTCAAGCTGATACATACCGAACTCTCTGGTTATTGGAGCGCAACGTCACTATCGACGCGATGCCACATCATTAAGGGACGAAAATATGTCAAAGACCGCCATCGTTACGGGAATCAGCGGCCAGGATGGTGCATATCTGGCAGAAAACCTGTTGAGCAGCGGCTATACCGTCTACGGTACATATCGGCGGACCAGTTCAGTTAATTTCTGGCGGATAGACGAGCTCGGAATCACCAACCATCCTCGGCTCAAGCTCGTGGAATACGATCTCACAGACATGGGTTCGGCGATCAGACTGATCGAAACGTCCGAGGCGACCGAAGTCTATAACCTCGCAGCGCAGAGCTTTGTGGGTGTCTCGTTTGACCAACCGATTGCCACAGGTCAGATTACCGGGCTGGGAGCCGCCTATCTTCTGGAGGCGATCCGCACCGTCAATCGCGACATCCGCTTTTACCAAGCTTCAACGTCCGAAATGTTCGGCAAGGTCCAAGCGATCCCGCAGACGGAGGATACTCCTTTCTATCCGCGCAGCCCATATGGCGTGGCGAAGCTTTATGCGCATTGGCTGACCGTCAATTATCGCGAAAGTTTCGATATTTTCGGAACCAGCGGCATTTTGTTCAATCATGAATCCCCGCTGCGTGGCCGTGAGTTCGTTACGCGCAAGATTACCGACACTGTAGCTAAGATAGCGCAGGGCAAGGCCCAACTTCTCGAACTCGGCAATCTCGATGCCAAGCGCGACTGGGGCTATGCCAAGGACTATGTCGAAGGCATGCGGCTGATGCTCCAGCACGACGTCCCAGGCACCTACGTCCTGGCGACTAACCGCACCGAGCCGGTCCGCCGCTTCGTCGAACTCGCCTTTGCCCATGTCGGGATCGAGCTCGATTGGTCGGGCAAGGAAGAAAACGAGAAAGGAATCGACCGTAAAAGCGGCAAGACACTCGTGCGCGTCAATCCCGTCTTTTACCGCCCGGCGGAGGTCGACCTGTTGATTGGGGACGCTGGAAAGGCCGAACGCGAGCTGGGCTGGACACCAAAAGTCAAGCTAGAGGAGCTCGCACAGCTGATGATGGAAGCTGACATGCGCCGCAACACTGCGGGGTGGTCGTTTTAAGGTGCGTTTGACGTGCGCCCCTAAACGTTACCGGCCAGGCGCAGCGTGGTGCTCCTTCATGATAAATCGTTGGACTGATGCCAGCATGGTTTAGGGCATGCCCAACCATGCTGGCCGGCGATCCCGGCGGGGCTTCTCGCCCGGTTTCGACTGCGGTCTGACGTAATTGTACCTGTGACGCTAGTCTCGAGTACGAAGCGGGCCTAGGGCCCCGAGGTGGAAGCGCCTCGTTGGGGCATCCTTGCTGGAGGCCTTTCCGCAAACCCGTTCTGCATGGCTTGCCTGGAGCGATGAATGCCATTCAACACGCCGTTCCTGCGACGAGCGCAAGATAGCCGACCAGCTCAGCGCCGTGCCGTTGATCCCTATATGCGGCTCGCCGCGCAGGCCATTCTCACTGAATTGACGCGAAGAGAATATCAACCGGCGTCTTAGCAACGATTTATCCGAAGCGCGCGCTTGAGGATAGATCAGCTTGAGCTGTTCCGATATTTTTTCAAACTCTTCCAAGTGCCTAACGCGCATAATCACTGTCTCTGGCGAAAAATAGGCGCATTGCCGACCGGATCACCGCCCAGGATTTCATTCCACCAATGCAGGAAGCCTTGCATGACATGCGCGCGCCATTTGTCTACCTGACGACCATCCGCACCCAGCCGGTCTGCAAGATCATGCGCTTCGGGAAAGCGCTCCAGAATGAATAGCGCCGCGAACTTGGTCCAGGAAACGTTCAAATTGACCACAATGATCGAATCCCCGATCCAATAGGCATCTTCCTCCATCATGTAGTTGACGACGTAATAAGTTGTCGGGATCGCGGTTCGCATCGATGAAAATTCGCGTCCGGCTGTGTCCTGAGAATAGGCTCGGATCGCATGATCGCGACGCAAAATGAGGGTGTAAATCGCTGTAAAAAGATTTTCGTTATTCATCCAGAAACCTGACCGTGCTAATTTGATCAGGAAAAGGCGAGGCAATTGGGGAAAATTATTCTAAAAATAGAGAGATCGCGCATTTTTTTTGGGTCATTTTCAGACGTGTAATCATAGTTATGATAAATTATAGATACGTCAGGATATTTTTTGTAATACTGATTAATTTGGAAAATGCACGATTATAAATGAGGTCGTCGTCGCCCAATATCCAGATATATTCTCCTCGTGCCTCGTGAGCCGTTACCATCAGGTTGCCAAGCATACCAACGTTGCGAATATTTCGAACGTATCGAAAATTGCGATGACCTAGAAACGGCTCGATCACATTTGGGTATGATCAGTAGAGGCGTTATCGACCACCAACACCTCTACATCCGTCAATTCTCCATCGATCTGGGAAAAGATATTTTGCAAATTGAGGCTGAGCCAACGAGCCCGGTTGTACGTGCTTATGCACAGTGAAAGCAGCGGACTGCTCTTCAACTGTGGCAACTCCTCATATACGTTTTCCGGTGACCCCGTCAAAGTTACCAGGTTTTCCGACAACCGTTCCGACGCTATATCCGCGATGATATCCCGCGCGTACTCTTCCCACGTCGACATCGGTCAGCCACGCGCAATCCGAAATCGCCTTCACCCGAATAGCGACTTCCTCGGCAAGCGTCGGCCAGGCTGACGATGCTTTACCTACGAGCCTCAGAGATAGTCGCTTCGTAGAAACCTTTGATGCGCGCTGGAAGACTTCCAGTAGCGCAAGATGGTTCTTGCGAGGCTCGATCGATCCAACCGACACGATCTGGATCTCCGCCGATTGAGCCCGTTTGATAGAGTTATCCCGTTGATAGCCGTTTAGTTCGCAGGCCAGCGCTATCGTTTTAAAACGATGATCAAAACTACTCGTCTTGTCAGGCAAAGAAAGAAAGAAGTTTTGAAGATCGGTTGCAGCCGTATTTGATATAGAGTAAATCTTGTTGAAATTCCCGACATTTTACATACAGCCTCGGTGGCTAGCGTGCCATCCTTTGCTATATAGATCTCGGCGCTTATAGGGGATAGCGTCGTAGGCCTTAGACTCATAAGCGCGCAGCCACGACCGCATTGAGGCGAGCTGGACCATGGCTAGGAAGTTGGCGGCGAGCTTGTCGTAGCGGGTGGCAACCCGCCGGATGTGCTTGAGCTTTGAGAAGAAGCGTTCGATCAGGTTGCGCTCACGATAGAGCCACTTGCTGAAGCAGGGTTTCCATTTTCGATTAATTTTCGCCGGGATGTTCGGCGTGGCGCCCTGATCCTCGATCAAGGCGCGGATGCGGCCAGCGTCATAGGCCTTGTCGGCCAGCACGATTGTGTGCGGACCGAGATGATCGAGCAGCGTGTCAGCGACCTGCCCGTCGTGCGCTTGGCCGGCGGTCAGCCGAGCCGGATCGGGAGCCCTTGCGCGTCGACGACTGCGTGGATTTTGGTCGTGAGGCCGCCTCGGGAACGACCGAGACAATGATCTCGATCCCCCTTTTTTGCCGTCGCAGCTTGTTGATGGGCGCGAACTGAAGTGCTGTCGATCGTCTGTATGTCGCCGTCATGTGCAGCCGTGATGGCATCCATCATCCGAGACGCCCGCCTTCCGCCATCGCACGAAGCGGTTGTAGCAGGTCGTGCGCGGGCCATAGCGCTCCGGCAGATCACGCCATGGCGGACCAGAGCGCAACACCCGGAAGATGCCCGTTCAGCACCCGGCGATCGTCAACGCGCGGCACGCCTCTCGGTTTGTTGGGCGGTAGCGGTTCGATCACGCGCCACTCGAAGTCGGTAAGGTCATATCGGCTCATGAAGGGCCTGAATCAGAAACTGCCTCGAGATGGAAGCATGAACCCACTCTTGCCGACGTTGCCCACCATCGTCAGGCTTGATAGCCTAACCACATGTGGACCTCTTACCTCTGGAATTTTGCGGCTCTTGCCGCCGCCATTTACTGCACAGCCAAGGCGGCCATCGACCTCCGTGCCCAGCGGTACGCTTGAGGGATTGTCGGCTTGGCAAGCGCGGCGGTCTTTCTACTCACCCCATCCCAAACTCATGCAGTAGAGGTCGACCTGCCCGCAGCCTCAAATTAAGCACTGGGCAAATTTATGAGTTCCCGACCTAGTGGGGCATTTGATCGTGTGATCGACGTAGAACAGCACCACGCGCTTAGCCGGGTAACGCCCCTGAGGCGTTGCGCCGAGGCCAGCGCTTTACCGCGAGCGATAACCTGCGCATGCAATGTACTACGTCCGCCGGTTTCTGCCGCGATCAATCCAGCGTCGAGTTTCTTGCCGAGCGCCACTTGCGCTCCTTGAAGTTCTGTGAGTTGTCGCTTCAGGGCCTCGAGGCGCGTCTGAACGCGCGCGTCTTGTGCGTACAGGGCGTTCTGAAGCGCGGAAAACTGCATCGCGGGCTTGGAATTGGACCGGCCGATTAAGCGTGACAGCTTGCCGTAAGGCTCGATCGAGCGAACCACCGACCTAAGGCCGGGCAGGTTCGCAGCCCGGCCCTCCTTGCAGGATGCCATATCGGCTAAAATACGGCGCCGATCGACGCCGCCGCGCAACTGCAGCACGTAATGCGCGAGACCGGCCGGGTCAGCTTCCCGCTTTAGAATAGCTAGATACGCTGCCTTGACAAAATCCTCGTCCCAGAAATTGAGGAGATCGTAGGCAGAAACCACTTTGGCCCCGCGACAACTGATATTGGAGGCCGACGAACGCAGAGACAGAATTTTATGGGCTTTCCGTCTCTTTTTCCAATAAGTTATTCCCGACGAAAATTTGGACAGTCGCGCAAAAAGCCTTGCCTGTTTAAGTCCTTCGATCTGAGCATCGAATGCTCTACCTTCTCTGGATTCATGGAGCTGGACAATGATACGCAGCCTGCTCTCACCCATTCTTAGGGCGTCCGCATAATGTGCCCGTCCTACTTCGTCCGCAGGGCGTCCAAGTAAGGTCAGGTATGCGCTGTCGATAAAGGCATCGTCGCTCAAACCAAGTAATTGCCGCACCGATCCTGCAGGTTTCCGGTGTCGATATCGCTCTACCATCTATACGCTTCCAAAAGGCATTTCTGCCAGACGGCAACCATCACGTTGCGCCACGCCACTCACCAGCTACATAACTCACAGCGGCCCGGAAATCATCCAGCGCAACGTGTCTTCCAACTCGATCCTCTGGAGAGGGCCAACGAGTGTTTCGAGTCGCGATGAATCTCCCCATAACTGCTTGACGTCGTTGGCGCGAACCAAAGTCGGATCGACCTGGACCTTCAAGTCGTAGCCGACGATCCGGGAAACCATTTCCAGAATGGCAGACAACCGATATGCGCGGCCGGAACTGACATTCACGGTTGCACCAATGGCGTTGGGACAAGTCAGGAGCCTAGAATAGGCCTCCGACACGAAGCGCACATCCGAGAAATCCCTTGCGACGTCGAGGTTGCCAAGCGACAGCGTGTCGTCACCGGCGTGAATGCTCGCGATGATCTTAGGTATGAGAAAATCCCGGGATTGACCGATTCCGGTGTAGTTGAAAGGGCGGGCCACGATGAGCGGCAGTTTGTCTTTAAAAAGGCCAGCCACAAGTTCGGTAGCCACTTTACTCACCGAATAATCGTTCACTGGATCGATAGGGGAATCCTCCCGCATAATCCCTTCCGTCCGGTTGCCGTAAACATTCGAGCTGCTCGCCACCAGCACGGCGGACAGCGGCTCGCCGCTTCCCGCAAGCGCCGCCAGAAGGTTGCGCGTTCCGATCACGTTCGTGCGATATATTTCCTCTACATTGCTGTGGAGGATGAAGGAGATTGCGGCCAAGTGTACGACATAATTGGGTTTTTCGCGTGCCACGATGTCGCTGACCATCGCGCCGTCCGTCATGTCGCCCACATGGATCATTTCTACGCCGGGAAGCGTACAGTCGGAGTGCGACAGTCCGACCACGGTGATGCCCCGCGCGAGCAAGGTTTGCGCGAGGTAACGGCCAGTGAAACCTCCGATGCCGGTGATCAAAGCCTTCATGTGCCGACATACCTTAAGGCTACGTGTCGCGGACCCTTTCTGACCCGCACCACGTTCAATCGCTCATGTTTCATTTTCCGCTCCCAGCCGACGTTTCCGCCGACTCCTTTAAGACATGCGACACCAGTCCGATCTTGCGTCAGACGATCTCGATTTCGGGGAAGGGGAAGATGAACTTGCCGCCTGAATTGAGGTATTCTTGCTCCCGCCGGACGATACCGTCCTTGAAGTGCCAAGGCAGGACCAGATAATAATCCGGCTTCATCGCGTGAGCGTCAGTTTCGCTGATGATTGGGATGTGCGTACCGGGCGTTACTTTTCCAAACTTTTCGGGATTAACCTCGGCAATCGCGGGAATATCTTCCGTGGTGAAACCGCAGAACTGCAGGACAACATTGCCCTTCGTCGATGCACCGTAACCTAGCACCGTCTTGCCGTCGCCGCGCAGAGCGCGGATCAAGCGCACCAGGTCGTCGCGATGGCGGAACACCCGCTCCTCGAACTCGCGGTACGGCTTGGGCGTATTGATGCCCATACGGTCTTCTTGCTCGAGCAACCAGTTCACGACCGCCTCATTCACGCGGACGCTCGTGTTTGACTTGTGCGCGGCAGTCACTGCGAAGCTACCGCCGTTGATGTTGTTCATTACCACGTCGACGATCTTGAGACCCGCTGCCTCAAGGATCAGACGCACAACGCCGAGCGAATAATATTCAAGATGCTCGTGGCAGATCGTGTCGTACGAATTCAGGCGAAGCATCGAGGGCATATAGCTCTGCTCGAAATGCCAGATGCCACCCGGCGCCAGGCACTGGGCGATCTGTTGCGCGAAGGCGATCGGATCGTCGAGATCGTAGAACATCGCGATGGAGGTGATGATATTCGCCGGCTGCGCACCGGTCGAGGCATATGCAGCTGCCGAGAAGAAGTCTGGCACCAGCTTGACGTCATCCGGATAGTAGGCCGCAAACTTGGCGCCGGTAGGATCGATGCCAATACGGTTCAGCGAAGGCCTGTCGTACGCCTTCAGCGTAGTGCAGTCATTCGAACCGATGTCGAGAACGGTATCGCCGGCCTTCAGATCAGCGAGCTTTTCGAGATATCGGACTTTGGCCGTCAAGTGCTCGACCATAGATTTATTGAGGCCAGATCGGTAGCCGTAGTTGTCCCCGTACATTTCTGAAGTGTCATAGGTATGATTGAGCTGCAGCAATCCGCTTTCCGGGCATAGCACCAGCTCGAGCGGGCCGCGCGTTACCGTTTCATCCGCGCTTTTTGGGAACACGCCGGTCAGTTCCTGTTGGCCCAGATTCAGCACCGATATAAGATTGTCAGACTTTGATACGCGGCAACGTTCCAGGGGCTTATAGGCTTGCATCAAATTCTCCATTAAATTAGCGTTGAACGGCGGCGCCATCTGACCGGGCGGCTCTATTGAATTTCGCTGGCGGCGGCAACGCCTCCCTCACCCTAACTACGGTCAAATGCCGGTGAGCCGTACCTTTTCCCACGCAGCCGCCGAAAAGACCTTGGCCCGCACGTCATTATCGTTCACTTGCGGATGATCAAGGGATCTCGTTTCCCGATGCGAGAGGTTAAGTGGAAAATCGCCGCGCCGCTCACGTGTTAGTGACCGATCCTTTTTGTTGGTCCGGGTCCGGTTGGGGCGCACACGACGGTTTCGACGTCATGCGCGACATATTTGCATCTGATCGAGAGTCTCGATGCGACTTGCTCGCGCTCGATCCGGCAACCGTCAGGCAGTTTGGCGTCATGCTATGGCTCTGAGTCCCTCATCACGTCAGGGCTCCCTTATCCAGGCTACAGGTCGCCGTGCGCATGCGCTCGGGGTAACTTATCGTTGAGACGGTCACCACGCTACGCGGGAAACGCTGCCCGCCATGCCTCTTTACGCGCCGGGCAAGCTCGGCGGCGGCCCGACCAAATTCTGGGCGCCCAACGTGGCAGCCCTGCCGCTAACGCTCAAGACCTTCGATTTTCGAAAGTGGAAAAAAGGGGGGCAGATCACTGTCTCGGTCGATCACGCGGCGGGCTCACGACCAAGATCGACGTCGTCGTCGACGCGCAGGGCCTCCCGATCCGGCTCGGTCTGACGGCTAGGCAGACGCACGACGGGCAGATCGCTGACACGCTGCTCAACCACCTCGGGCCCCGCACCATCGTGCTCGCGGACAAAGCCTACGACGCCGACCGCATCCGTGAGCTGATCCAGGACCAGGGCGCCACGCCCAACATCCCGCCGAAGAGCAACCGGCGCTGGAAGCCCTGCTTCAGCAAGCGCCTCTACCGCGAGCGCAATCTGATCGAACGCTTTTTCTCCAAGCTGAAGTACTTCCGCCGTGTCGCCACCCGCTACGACAAGCTCGCAGTCAACTTCCTCGCCATGGTCCAGCTCGCCTCAATGCGGCTGTGGCTGCGAGCTTACGAGTCTACGGCCTAGCTGGGGACCAACTCGCCTCAGTGCGCCTTTGGCTGCGCGCTTGTGAGTCTACGACCTAAGCAACTCCGCACGTCCCTCAGCCATAAACAGACGTCCGCGTAATTCCGCCAGCCTTTTCCAGCGCCTTTCCTCACCCAGATCAATGCGCTGCCAGCGCACACAATTCCGGCACGCTGCTGATCCCCAGTCGCTGGTAGGCGCGCTTTCGGTAGGTCATGACGCTCGTTTTCGCGATACCCAGATCCAGCGCTGTCGCCTCGACCGACATGCCGGCGGTTGCGCGGGCGCAGACTTGCCGCTCGCGCCGCGTCAGATTTGGGAAGAGGTGCCGCAGTCGGCTTTCGATGTGCTGGGCGGAGGAGAAGCAGGAAAGGTCGCGCCTGCGGTTGAGGGGCAGCATCGGCAGCGCCAGGCGGGCCAGACCCACCAACGCGTCCAGCTCGCTATCCGTAAACAGGCCGGTGGAGCGATGGCGCGCGACATTGATGACGCGCCAGGCCTGTGGTCCGCGCTGGATGATCGAGACGCGCTCAACGATACCGGCCTGATCGAAGAAGCGCCTGCGGAACTCATCGGAGCTGATGTCCGGCGGCCGGATGCGCTGGATGGCAAGGTCGCTCACGCATGGCGCTGCGCTATAGGCGTCGCACACCGGGTCGATATTGTGATAATGCTGGCTGTAGGCCGGCAGCATCGCTTCCACGCGTGGCTCGCCGAAGAAATATTGCAGTTCGCTGGTTTCTCTGCCCGTCGCCTCGAACAAGTAAATTCTGCGCGCCCCACCGGTGACCGTCATCACCGAATCATGGACGGCGGTGCCGAACTGGTCGGTCCCGGCGGTTTCCAGCAAGCGTTCATAGATGGCACCCATGGAGACGGGGGCGCGCCATTCCTCGATCTTGCGGATGTAGGACATTCAGCTCTCCTGCCGCCTCTGGGATTATACCCCCTCAGTCGCGACTCCACGCCTCTTGAACACCTTCATGGCGATCAACGCAATCGCTGCCGCGATGGCCGGCACCGCAAAGGAGGCCAGAATGGTGATCTCCGCAATGCCCGCCTCGAGCTGCGTGCCAATCAGGACCGGCGCCGCGACCGTTCCGATGCGGCCGACACTCTTGGCCCATCCGATACCGGTCGATCGCAGGCGCGGCGGGTAGAAGCTGGCGAGGATGACATTCACGCCGCCATAAGCGCCGAGGGCAAAGAAGCCGCATGCCGCGAGCACGAGTTGAAGGATCAAGGCCGAGGACGCGCCCCCAATCTGGCCGGCCACGAAGAAGAACGCTGCTGCGATGAGCAGGGACGAGACGAGAACGCGATAGGCGCCGTAGCGGTCGATCAAAAGCCCCATGCAGAGCGCCGCAGCGATGCCGCCGAAGGAAAAAATGGAGAGCGCCAAGGCTGCGAAGGCCGGCGCATAGCCGAGGCGGACGAGCAGAACCGGCAGCCACGAGCTGAGGCAGTAGCTGATGGTCAGCATGGCAATGAAGACGAGCCATAGCATCAGCGTGCCCAGCCGATAGTTTGGCGCCAGGAGGCTCAAGGGGCTGGCGGTGGGCTGCGGCGCATCGCTTTGCGGTGCTACCGCCTCGGCGTCCCGCAGAACCATGATGGTGATGACGGAGGTTGCAAGGCAGAGCAGTCCCACGGCGCCCATCGCCACGCGCCAGCCGCCTAGTCCGGTAAAGGCGATGGCGACGATGCCCGCGATGGTGGCGCCGAGGCCGTAGCCGGTGAACAGGAAGGTGATCGCCAGGCCACGGCGTTCGAGGGGGGCGGCTGCGGTGACGATTGCAAGGCAACTCGGCAGGCAGCCACCCAACAGGACGCCGGTTATCAGCCGCATCCAGAACAACTGCTCCCCACTGTTCGCCAGACCCGTCAAGGCCTGAGCGGCGCCAAAGCCGGCGAGGGTCAGCCCCACCGTCCACCGGTCGCCAAATCTCGCGGCCAGCGGAGGAAACGCAATCAGGCCGATGCACTGGCCGATCAGGTTGGCCGAAAAGATCGGACCGAGATCGGCATCACCAAGGCCGAGCATCGGCGCGAATTCGGGAGCGAGCGGCCCCATGATCGTGTGGACCAGCCCGTCCAGAAAATAGACCATCGCACAGATCGACACGATCAGAAGCGTCGAGGCTTTCGCACCTGGCCGTTGGAGTGATGCGGGTGAAATCAAAAGGTTCCCGACAGTCGCACGCCGTAGGTCCGTGGCGGGCGAAGCGACGTCGCGACCACACCAATGGTCGAATAGGCCGGGTTTGGCGCCACATTGTTGACGACGACGTCATCCTCGATGTTGTTGACGAATGCGCTGATGCTCATGCCCTTGCCCTCGAACGCATAGGTCAGAACTGCATCCGTCCGGGTCGATCCGCCAACGCGCGTTTCCGGCGTGTAGGCCAGATCCAGCTCGCGCGGCCCTTCATAGCGGCTGAAGATGTTCGCGATGATGCGGTCGCCCGATCCGAGCGTAAAGCTCTGTTCCAGCGAGGCGGCGACCACCCACTCCGGCGACTTGAGCGCGCGAAGCCCGCTGCAATCGACCGTGGTGCCGGCGGTGCGGCATTGTGAGGTCGGGCCGGGGGTCGAAACCGAATTATAGACGAGCTTTTTCACCCGGGCATCCAGCCATTGGGCCTGCAGCCCAATCCGGGTGGTCGGGGAGACCAGCAGTTCTGCTTCGGCCTCCACGCCCTTGGTGCGAACCTGGCCGATATTCTCCGTCACCAGAACCACCGCCGGGGGAATGAGCTTCACATAGCCGAGCTGCTGATCCTTATAATCCAGCAGGAACGCCTCCACGTTGAGTTGCAGGCGGTTGTCGAGGAAGCGGTTCTTCGTGCCGATGGTATAGGCGGTCACCTTTTCCGGCTCGAAGCTGTTGGCGCCCGGCGGGCCGAGGAAGAAACCGCCCGCTTTGAAACCGGTGCCGACATTGGCATAGATCAGCGAGCGCGGCCCCGCATCAAACTCAAGGCCGGCACGCCATGTGACCGCTTCAAAGGTCAGCGATCGATCGACCACAAATGCCGGCGCGCCGACCGGGACGAGGGGAATGACCGGGTCCGGCCCCGGAGCATTGCGGATGGTGTACCGCTCGCTGTCGCTGGTCTTGCGCTCCCAGGTGTAGCGCAGGCCCCCGGTCACGCGGAATGTGGGCACGATCGCAAAGGTCAATTGGCCGAAACCGGCGGCGGTCTTGCCCGATGTGTCGATGATCTGATCGCTATAGGTGAGGGCGGCCGCGCTTTCCGTATTGGAGCGGGCGGTGACATGCGTGTCGAGATAATAGCCCCCGACGAGCCAGCCAAAGCGGTTGCCCGATGGCGAGGCGAGCCGCGCTTCCATGGAGATCTGCTCGGGCTGCTGCTGCTCGATGATCTGGAAGCCGGTCTGGGCGCTGTTGTAGCTCAGCCTGGATGTTCGATAAGCGGGGATCAGCGTCAGCGTGCCGGCATCGGTCTCGACATTCACGTTCGCGAGCAGCCCATAATAGTCGCTGTCGATGAACGAATTGTCGGTCTGCCGCGCGAGTGGGGCAAATGCCGCATCCTGTTGGGATAGGCTGGTGCGTGGGTCGCCGAAATAGCAGATGTCCGGCCCGCAGCGCTTGCGCACCGTCGAGCCGCCGCCGCGGCCGCCCTGATGGGTATAATCCCCGACGATGTCGATGGTGACGGCGCTGCTCGGTTGGAGCCGGTAGGAGAGACGGACGGCCTGACCGCGCTCATCGTCGAGCCCGTCCGAGAAGAAGCCATCGCGTTGCAGGATTTGGAAGGCGGCGCGGAAGGCGCTGGTCTCGCCGACCGGGAGGTTGACAGCGCCGGACGCGGCAACCCGCGCATAATTGCCGACCTCAAAATTGAGTTGCGCGCCACGCTCACCGATGCGGGCGTGCTGCGGCAGGATATTGATGGCGCCGCCCGTCGCGTTGCGGCCATATAATGTGCCCTGCGGGCCTTTCAGCACCTCGACGCGCTCAAGATCATAGAACAGGCCCTGCACCGCCGTGGGACTGGCAAGATACACGCCTGAGAAATTGACGGCGATGGCCGGGTCGGAGAAGGCGTTGCCGCCAAAGTTGCTGACGCCCCGGACCGTCAGGACGGTATAGGGCCCGGTTCCGGCCGTGACCTGCAGCGCAGGAGCCACCTGGGTCAGCGCCGCTGCCGTGGTCACGCCTCGCGTCGTCAGATTTTCGCCGGAAAGGACGGTGACAGAGACGGCCGCGCGCTGCAGATTCTCTTCCCGCCGCTGCGCCGTGACGACGATATCCTCAAGCCCTGCTGCGCCATCCTGTGGGGCAGCAGCCGTGACGGCTTGCGCATGCGCAAGGGCGGGCATGATGCTCAGGGCTGTGCCCGATAACAGCACGATTAGCCGGCTCGACATACAATCTCCCTTTGTTTCTGTTTATTCTTGTGACGTAGCGGCTCTGCGGGCCGAAATATGTCCTTCATCCGAAGGACAGGCGGCCTCATGATTTGAGGCCGAACCTTGCCCGGGCTTCCTCGACCGTCGCGGGCTTTGCGCCATAGAGCGCCGCGATCTGCGTCGCGGCGCGCACCATGTCGGTATTGTCCCGCGCGATTGAGCCGTCCGGCATGTACAGGCTGTCTTCCAGGCCGACGCGCACGAGATCGCACCCCATGGCGATGCCCAGGGTGACGAAGCGGAACATGTCCTGCCCGGTGGCGGTGACGCCGACGATGGCCTTGGGGAAAAGCCGCAGGCCCTCATCGATCGAGAAGATCACATTGCGAGCGATCGCCGGCGTTGCCCCGAAGCCACCGCCATGGAGCAGCCACATATTGTCCCGATCACGATCGAAAATGCCCTCATTGGCATAGCGCAGCAGGCGATGGAGGGCGCTGGCTTCCACCACTTCATATTCAAGTGCCGAGCCGCGTTCATAGACCGCCTTGATCGTGCTCTTGAGCAGTTCGGGCGAATTCACATAGGGCGTTTCGCCCGGATAATTGCCGCCCGGATTGTAGAAATCCGCCGAGCCCGCGGCGATGCCGAACAAGTCCTGCGACGGCTCAATGGAGAGAATACCGAGCCGCTCCTTGTCCGATGGCCAGTGCAACTGCCCGGTCAGTTTGTCCCGGCGAACGCCAATGCCGTTGGTGGTCTGCACAAGGATCGGCGAACGGGCGCGAATTTCGCGGATCGCCTCGGCATAGATCGCGGGATCGCCGCTGTTCATGCCATCGGGGCCGCGTGCGTGAAAATGCACCATCGCCGCGCCCGCCTCATAGCAACGCGCGGCCGCTTCGCCGATCTCGACCGGCTGCTTGGGCACCACCGCTCCATCGCGGTCCTGCTGCATTCCGCCGTTGATCGCGACTGTAATTATGACCTTGTTGTCAGCCAGCATTCCGCTTTTCTCCAGATGATGTCTGGAGCCATATGGAAGCGCCGCCGCGCCGTCTGTCCTTCGGATGAAGGACAGGATCGGGGCAATGAGTCAGGTCCAAGCAGCCGGTCTCGCAGCAAGCTGGTGACCAGTTCGCTACCCTAGTGTCCCGCCCTGATCTCCCCGCGCTCGCGATTTCCGGTTGGCTTTGGCGCGTTTCATTGCATAACGCGCATCATGTCGCGAGAACCGGAATTATCCGCTGGCAAGGCGCCCGAGCGCACGCCTTTTGGCAGGCTGATCAACAGTCTTCTGGCGACCGCGCAAATGTCCAGCGCACGGCAGATCGATGCCGAGCTGGATCTTGCCAATCTCGATCGGCGGCTGCTGTCTTTGATCGGTCGCCGGGGCAAGGTGACCTTCACGCAGATTGCGCGCCTCTCGGGCATTCAGCGCGCGCAGATCAGTCGGTCGCTGGCGCACCTGACCGCCAAGGGCCTCGTGCACCGTCCCGACGTGCGCTCCAAGGCGGAATTCACCGAGAAGGGCCGGGCGGTCTACGAGGAAATCCTCGCGGTTGCCATTGCTCGCAATGTGGAGGTCTGCGGCGGGCTCGATGCGCCAACGCGGGACTTTTTCATCCGCGCGACCCGCTTCATGATCGACGAGGCAGCGGCGATGCTCGACGCGGAAATCCAGCTGTCCGGCGGGACGCAGGAGCCGGGGGCGGAGCGCAAGTCGGAGCGGCGCCCCAATGAACGAAACGAGCCGGGCATTGCCGATGCGCGCGTCCATGTGATGGTTCTGCCGCCATTGACGACGCTGGCCTCCTATCTCAACCGCACCGCCACCCTGCTGGCCAAGCGGGTCGGAGCGATTTCATCTTTTGAGGCGGATATGCTGCTGCTGATCGGCAAGAACGAGCCGATGACCCAGCTCAGCCTGACGCGCACGACGGGGGCCAGCAAGAGCCAGATCGTGCGCGCGTTGACGCGCATCGAGAGCATCGGGCTGGTCAACCGCACGAAAGTGCCGGGCCGCCGCGACATCCTGCTCGATCTCTCGGCGGAGGGGCGCGGCTTGTGGCGCCTGCTGACCACGGCGGAGGCTGATCGGGACGCGCGGTTGCTGGGGGTTCTGGAGCCCGGAGAAGAGGCCCGCTATCGCGCCGTCCTCACTTTGCTGATGGAAAATGCGCGCGCGATGGCGCGCGGCTGATCGATCGATCAACCGGTCCCCGGCGATCGTTCGGCGGTATTCAAATCAACAACAGCATTTAGGCAGAAACGCGTCGCGCAGATGTGCGTGACGTGCTGATTCTGGCTGGAATGCCGCTGGTTTCTGGGAAACTGTTTTGGCTGTTCGAGACCTCGTCAAGCTATCTGCCTGAACGGATGATCCATTTCGTTATCAAAATCAACAAAACTCTTGTGCATCGATAATTGGCCTGCAATACCCCTCCCTGCTTCGGTCACCGACAAGGTGCGGGGCCGGAAGCCAGAGGTTTCCATCTAGGGGAGGTTACATGCAGATCGTTCGACGGGCGCCCTTGCGGCGCAATGGATTGCTATTGGCTGGCGCCGCGTTGATGGGGGCGGGCGGCGTCTCTCCGGTTTCCGCGCAAGACGTTGATAATGACGATGAGGACAAGACCTCCGTCATCCATGACATCGTCGTCACCGCCGAGCGGCGCGCGATGAACCTGCAGGATACCCCGCTCTCGATCGTCGCCGTGAACGAAGAAATGGTGGAAGCCCGCGGCATCGAGGATCTGGAGGATCTGGCCAACCAGACACCCAATCTCAGCATCGCCCCGCAGCGCGGCGGCAGCACATCCACCCCCTCCTTCACGATCCGCGGCATCGGCGGCGGCGGTGGCGCACTCGGCGAGCGCGGCGTGGGCCTGTATATCGACGGCATCTACATGCCGCGCACCGCCGGCTCGGTTCTCAAAGTGATCGATATCGACCGGATCGAGGTGCTGCGCGGCCCGCAGGGCACGCTGTTCGGCCGCAACTCCACGGGCGGTGCGGTGCGTTACTTCACCAAGCAGCCGCGCCTCGGCGAGACGGAAGGCTATGCGCAGGTGACGGCCGGCAATTATGACCGGGCGGATATCGTCGGCGCGATCAATATTCCCATCGGCGATACGCTGGCCGTGCGCGCGCAGGGCGCCTATCTGCATCAGGGCGGATGGGTGCAGCGCGGTACCGAGAAGAACGGCGCGTCCACGGACTATGTCGGGCGCGTGCAGGCGTTGTACGAACCCAATGACCGCTTCAGTGCCACGCTGGGTTTTCTCTACACCGATTCCCGCGCCAACGGGTCGCCGATCGTCACCGAGGAGCTCGATCTGCGACCGGGCATCGAGCCCGCCCCGGGCTTTGTCGGCATTCAGGGCAATTATGGCGACTGGCTCAACGATGCCTTCAAGTCCGTCGGTCAGGCGCCGATTGCGCCTTATAACGATCCGCGCGTGGTGACCGGCGACAAATATCGCCAGCACGACATCTGCCTGCTCGATGATTTCAATCCCGACTTCGGCGAAGAGTGCGTGCAGCGGAACACGTCGGTCTATTGGCAGGCCGATCTGCGAATGTCCTACGAGCTGTCCGATGATGTGACCCTGTCCTCGACCTCGGGCTTGTCGAAGCTCGATTTCAACGGGGTGATCGATTATCAGCAGTTGGGCACGGAAAATCGCAAGCTCGATACCGGGTCGAGGGTTTTCTATCAGGAACTGCAGCTCAACGCGGCGCCGTTCGGTGGCGCGCTCGATGTCGTCGGTGGCCTCAATTATTTCTACGAAAAGTCGGATGAGCAGGGCCTAACCATTACCCGCAAGGGCACCAGCGTCTATCCGAACAGCCCTAACGGCAATGCCGATGGCGGCCTGGTCCGCCGGCAGGACGCCGACACGACGCAGGTGGCCAACTCTTTCGGTGCCTTCGTCAGCGCGACCTGGCACGTGACCGACCGGCTCAATTTTACGGGCGGCCTGCGCTATGCGTATGACCGCAAGCGGATCGAATCGATCGAATATGCCTCGTCGGACTTCACGCCGGCGCCCGGCACAACATCGACCTTCGTGGACAGTTCGCGACATTGGCAGCAGGTCGATTATCGCGCGACCATCGATTACAAGATCACGCCGGATATCCTCGCTTATGCGACGATTTCCAAGGCGTACAAGGCGGGCCTCTATAGCTTCTCGATCGCCGACAACATTCCCGGCCCGGCGCAGAGCGGCGACGGCGTGCCGACCGTGCCGCCCGAGACCGTCCGTAACTATGAAGTCGGCCTGCGTATGGCGCTCTTCAACCGGGCGTTCATCGTCAATCCGACCGTCTTCTACATGCAATGGGGCAACCGGCAGTCAGCGCGTCGCGTGACCTGCACGACGGGGCCGTCCTGCCCGCTGGGGTTCAACCTTCAGGTTGTCGACGCCGGCGACATCGACGTTTACGGACTTGAACTGGATAGCCGCCTGCGCCTCTCGCGGAACTTCTCGCTCGATGCCAGCGGCTCGCTGACCGGCGTCAAGCTCGATCCGGTTCGTAATGGCGGGCCCTTCCTCTTCCCGGATATCCCGCGCAAGCAATTGAGCCTCGGCGGAACGCTCAATGTGCCAGCCGAATTCGGCGAGTTCACGGTCAACATGAACTGGAGCTACACCGACGATCAGGCCACGCTGAACCTCGACAACCCAGATTCGAAGTATCAGCTTCCGGCCTATAGCCTCGTCAACGCCCGCGTTCGCTTCATGCCGAAGAACGTGCCGGTGGTGATCTCGGTCTTCGCGAATAATCTGTTCGACAAGACCTACGCAACCGGTGCCACCCGCTTCGGCGGGGCCTATTTCGACAGCTTCACGCCCACCGGCGTGGGCGCGCCGCCGCGCAACATGCTCTCGGTGGTGCGCGGAAAGCCACGCATGATCGGCGCGTCGATCCGTTACGACTTCTGACGGGGGCGGGTGCCCCCGCACCCGCTAACAACATTGCGGCGGGCGGATCGGGTAATCGATCCGCCCGTTTTTTATGAGGCTGGGCTTGGAACGGCTGGGCCATTGCACGAGCGGCGGGGCGTGGATCGGCAGGGGCCCACATCCGCCAGCGGGATCGTTGTGAGATTTTGAAGACAAGCCCGGCGGGTCTCGCCTGGCCGCTTGCGGTTAAAGGCCGAGCACCTTGGCGATTTTGGCGCGGATGTCCTCGGGTGCATTCAGCTTGCCCACCGTGCCTTCCGGCAGGGCGCCGGCCTCGATCCACCAGCCGATGACCGCAACTTCATCCGGGGTGAGCGGCGTGCGGCCGTTCTTGGGCATGAAGTCCTTGTGGTCGGCACGCAGGGTGATGCGGCGATACAGGTCGCTGCGCTGCTTCTCGCCCGGATCGATCACCGCGCCGCTCTCGCCGCCTTCCATCAGGCTCTTGTAGGTCGCCATGGAGAGGGCGCCGCGGCGCTTGTCATCATTGTGGCAGGAGGCGCAGCGCGTCTGCAGGGTAGGGTGGACCACATCGAGGAAGATGTCCGCATCGGCAACATTGGTCACCGGAGGCCGGCCACCGGGGCCAGAGCGTAGCGGGCCGGGCGCGAATTCGGTGAGGTAGGTAGGGCCGTGCGTCAGATTGCCGCCGAAATGGCCGGTGGCCACGAGCAACCCGCCGGTGATCAGGCAGGCGAGCGGCCAGCCTCGGTCATAGATGTTCGGGAATTCGCGCTGCCAGGCCCAGACCAGCAGCGCGCTGGCTGCCAGCAGCACGCCGCTCCAGCGGTGCCAGTTGACCGCCTCGCCGGTGAAGCCGGGCTCGCTCGCGTGCATATAGCCCAATGTCACGGTCAGAAAGGCGCAGAGCGCGCCGATCAGCCATGTCGCCGGGACGGCAGGACGCAGGGCGGCGAAGCGCGGCCAGCGCGTCGCGATCTCCAGTCCGATCGCCAGCATCAGAATGCCGATCGGCAGGTGCAGCACGAGAACGTGGAAGCGACCGAGGAAGAAGATGAAGTCCTGCACGAAAATCCCCCGAATGATGCGGTCCGCTGTGTCCGGACGATGTCAGTTGATGCCGCAGGATTGCCCGGTACGCGCGCAGACCTGCTCGATCAGCTTCATGGACTCCGGCTTCGGTTCTGCGGCGGTCGTCGCCAGGAATACGCCCTTCGCCCACGTGTAGGGCGTGCGGCCCTCGGCATCCCGAATGTCGAAGCGCGCGCCCTTGCTCGCCAGATAGGCCAGGATCTTGTTCGATCCGCGATTGGCAGCCCCATGAACGGCGGCCAGCCCCATGGCATTCGTCGCGTTCAGATCCTGCCCGAACCGCTCGTGGCAAAGGCGCACGGCTTCGAGCAGCTTGTCCTCGCCCTCGTCGAACGTCTGGAAGAACACCCAGTTGATGCCGGCGGCGGCCATCAGCGGCGTCGTGCCGTTGTTCGTCGTGATATTGGGGTCGGCGCCCTTGCTGGCGAGCAGCTTCATGGCGTCCACATCGCCGGAAAGGGCGGCACGCAGAAACGCCGTCTGCCCAGTGAAATCGACCCAGGACAGGGAGCCAGCCGTCAGCAGCCAGAAGCGGGTCGGCGGATAGCGCATCACCCGCGCATTGGGGTTGGCGCCCTTGTTGAGCAGCGCGCCGATGAACTTGAGCGCACGGGGACGATCCACGCCCTTCTGTTTGGCGGTGTCGGTATCCAGCTCCATGTTGCGCACGTCGACAGCGGCCCAGAGCGGCGTGCGGCCGTACCAATCGGCGGCGTTGGGATTGGCGCCCTTGTCCAGCAGATATTGGGCGACCGGCACATTGTCATTGAGCACCGCCACGAGCAGCGGGCGCGCATCATTGGCCTCGGGCTGCTCGATCTTCGAGCCGGCCTCGACCAGCGCCTTGGCCATCTCGACCGTGCCCTCGCGGGCGGCGAGGTGGAGCGGGGTGATCTTGCCGGGCCACTCGGCGCGCGAACCCTCGGGCGGCACGCCGCCGCGCACGATGCCGTCGCCATGCGAGCCGCCGCCTTCGCCCGGCGCGCGGAACTCCGGCTTCTTGCCCAGCTTCGTGGCGGCGTTGACGTTGGCGCCGGCTTCGATGAGCGCCTGCACCGCCTCCACGCTGCCGCCACGCACCGCGAGCATCAGCGGGGTCTGGCCATAGGCCTTGTCGGTGAAATTGGGGTTCGCGCCAGCCGCCAGCAGCGCCTTGACGTTGGCGCCGTCGCCCTCGCCTGCGGCAATCATGAGCGCGGTCTGGCCGGTGTGGGAGAGGGTATCCGCAGGCGCGCCGGCCTTGAGCAGGCGGCGCAGCACTGCGGACGCGCCGAACTCGGCGGCCACATGCAAGGGCGTCAGGCCATATTCGTTCGCGAGCCCCGCATTGGCGCCAAGATCAAGCAGGCGGTCGACATCGTCCGCGAGGTTGCGCCGCGCCAGCCAGTGCAGCGCGGGCGTGCCGTCGGGCGAGCGGGCATCGAGATTAGCGCCGCTATCGACCAGCTCGTACATGCGCTTTAGCTGATTGTCGCGCGCCGCCGAGGCCATCTGCACGCCCAGCTCCTGCGCCTTGGCCGGCGGCAGCACGGGGCGCTGCGGACGCAGCAGCAGGAAGGCGATAAGGGCGAGCGCCAGGAGCGCCAGGCCTGCCAGCGCGATGCGTTTGCTTGTGGCGGGCATCAGATGTCGATCGTGCCGTCGCTGTCGCCGAAGCTTTCCACCGGTGCGCCCGCCTTTTGCAGGATGGAGAGCAGCAGGTTGGAGAGCGGACGATCCTTGCCGACGCCGCCGCTAATGTGGCGCTTGCCGGCGATCTTGCCCGAGCCGCCGCCCGCGAGGACAATCGGCAGGGGGCCGTGATTATGAACGTTGGAATCGCTCATCCCGCTGCCCCACATCAGGATGCTGTTGTCGAGCAGCGAGCCATTGCCATCCGGCGTGCTGGCCATCTTGTCGAGCAGATAGCCGAACATGGAGACGTGATAGGCATTGAGCTGCGCCAGCCTGTCCTTGTTGGCCGGGACGTTGCTGTGGTGCGAAAGCGGGTGGAAGCTCTCCATTACGCCGCTGCCCGGGTAGATGCGGTTGCTGTTCTCGACCGCCAGCATCAACGTGGAAATGCGGGTCAGCTCGGTCTGCCATGCCAGCACCTGCAGATCGAACATCATCTTGATGTGCGTCTCGAAATCCTCGGGAATGCCGATCGGCTTTTCCGGCACCACGATATCGTGGCTGGTCTGTGCCTGGGTGAGTTCCAGCCGCCGTTCGACCTCGCGCACATCGGTCAGATACTGGTCGAGCCGCCGCCGGTCCTCGGCCGGCAGATCGGCTGAGAGCTTGCGCGTCTGGTCGGTCACCGTGTCCAGCATGCTGCGCGATTCACTCCAGATCGCCGCGCGTTCCTCCGGCGTGCCGCCGGCGCCGAACAGGCGCTCGAACAACAGTTGCGGGTTGCGCTGGATCGGCAGCGGCGTGTTGGCGTCCTGCCAGCTGATCGTGTCGCGATAGGCGCAGCTCCAGCCTTCGCCGCAGATCGCCGAGGGCTCCTCGATGCCGAGTTCGAGCGAGGGCAGAGGCGTATCCTGACCCAGATGCTTGGCAGCGACCTGATCCGCCGTCATGCCGAGCTTGTTTACATTCTTGGTCATCGCCGTGCCGGAGAGGTAGACGGCGGAGGAACTGCTGTGATTGGCCGCAGCCGAGGCATCCTGCGTGTAAGCGAGCGGCAGCGTCAGATCGCTGATGACGTTGATCTTGTCATGAAAGGCAGCCAGCGGGCGCAGCGTGGGCGACAGCTCGAAGCCGGCGCCCAGCGTTGCCGGGCGGAACCTGTCCATCACCGCGCCATGGGGCACATAGAAGAAGCCGAGCCGCGTCCGCGCCGGTGGCAGCCCGGACGATGCGGCGGGTATCATCGATTCCAGGAAGGGGAGCGCAAGACAGGCGCCGGCCCCGCGAAGCACGGTCCGGCGCGAAAGCGATTTGCGGGTAAGGTAGGTCATCGACGTCTCCAGACCTCAGAGCCAAGCGGAAAAGGCGGGGCGGGCCGGCGCATCAGCCGGCCATCTTCATCGTGAGCGGCAAACCATTGGGATCGAGCAGCCGCAGCGTGCCCGGCGCGGAAGGCAGGATTACCGCCCCCATCTGGGCGAGGGCGGCGGCCACCTTGCCGCTGTCGAAGCGGCGGCAACTCACCGTCCAGTCATCCACGGCCGGCTTTTCCCGGCCGACCGTCTGGCGGATGGCGATGGGCGTGTTCGCCGCGGCAAACCAGCGCTGGCCCGGCACCGGCGCGCGCATCTCCTTGAAGAAGAGCGACATGAACTTGCTGGTGGCAGCCAGATCGCTGACGCGCAGCAGGATGCTTTCCATCTTGAGCGGGGTGACGAGGGGCGCGCCCTCCACGATGTTTCCGGCAGGCACCGTCGTGCTGGCGAGGCCGGCCGGCTCTTCCAGCAATTGCAGGCCAATGTGATCGGGATCGTAGACGATGCCGCGCATGGCAGGGGCCAGCCCTTCGCGCTCGAGGCGCGCATCCATCGCCTTGCGGTCGTATTTCTGCAGCAGCACGCAATAATGGTCGATCGCCGGATCGGGCGCGGTGGCGCGTGATCCCAGAGCGATATAGCCCTTGCCCAGCACGACGTAATAACGCAGCGGCGGGTCGGCCTCCTTGTGGACGGCCGGATTGAACAGCCGGCCATAGAATTGCGCGGCCTTCGTCACGTCTGGCACCAGCATGCCGATATGTTCCAGACCCGTGGTGCGCAGCGGCAGCTCGTCACCGCGCAGGGCTTCAGCGGCCATCGCCACACCCGACGAGAGAGCCAGCGAAAGCAGCGAGCCGGCGGCGATCACACTGCGCCGGTCGAATATGCCCGCGCCATCGCCCGAAAAGTCATCGCCGTTCATCACTTCTTTCTCCCAATCATGGCGGGCGGCTGCCGGCTGGTGTTCCAGGTCAACTGGCTGGGCGACACGCGCAGCCGATCCTTCTGGCTGCCCGCCGGCATCCGGAACTGCCGGCTGGTGACGACGCCGCGCAGGATCGTCTGGAAGCGATCGCCATTACCGGCGCTGGTCCGGGCGATCCGGCGCACTTCCGGCATGTCGGCAAAGGTAAGTTCGCGGCCGATGGCGAAGGTCATCAGCTTCTCGATGAAGGTGTGGGTGAAGGCGTCCGAGCGGGCGAGGATGGCGTTGCGCAGATCGCGCGGGCCATTGATCTTGGTGCCGTCGGACATCACGCCGGAGGCATCGACGGGGAAGGCGCCGTCCCGCGTCCGCCACTGGCCGACAAGATCGTAATTCTCCAACGCCAGGCCGATGGGGTCCATCATATTGTGGCAGGAGGCGCACACCTTGTTCTCGCGATGCACGGCAAGGCGCTGGCGCAGGCTCGTCGCCTCGGCATTTGCGTCGAGATTGGTCTCGACGCCGGGCGGCGGCGGCGGCGGCTTCACGCCGAGGATGTTCTCCAGCACCCAGGCGCCGCGAATGACCGGCGAGGTTCTGTTGGCGACGGAGGTGACGGTGAGGATCGCGCCCTGCCCGAGCAGGCCACGGCGCACGCTGTCCTTGGGCAGGCTGACCTTGCGGAAGTAATCGCCGCGCACGCCGCTAATGCCATAATGCTGGGCCAGCCGCTCGTTGACGAACGTGTAGTCGGCATCGAGCAGATCGCGGATCGGGCGGTTCTGCAGCATCACATAGCGAACGAGGCCCTTGGTCTCATTCTCGAAGGCGACGCGCAGATTGTCATCAAACGCCGGGCTCTCGCGCTGGACCGAGCGCAATTCCCGCAGATGCAGCCACTGGGTCGCGAAATTGTCGACCAGCGCTTCCGCCCTTGGGTCAGCGAGCATGCGGTTGACCTGCTGGTCCAGCACGGCGGGGTCGCTGAGCTTGTTCTGCGCCGCCAGATCGAGCAATTGCTGATCGGGGATGCTGCTCCAGAGGAAGAAGGAGAGTCGCGAGGCGAGGTCGAGATCGCTGATTGCGAACTTGTCCTGCGCGACCGGCTGCTCGAACCGGTAAATGAAGCGGGGATCGACGAGAATGTAGGAGAGGCCTGCGCGGACGCCGTCCTCGAACGTGCCTTGCGCCCGGCCCGCATCATACATCTTCATGATCGCGTCCACCTCGCCGCCCATCGGCTTGAGCGGACGGCGGAAGGCAAGGCTGCCGAGACGCGTCAGGATCGCGCGGGCGCAGGGCTTTTCCTCCATCCAGCTCTTCGGGCGGCAGGAGAAGACCGTGGCGCGTGGCGCGCTGCGGCCCGGCCCCTGCGTCGTGAATGGCCCGTTGACCGCGACGTTGAGGACGAGGCCCTTGGTTAGATAATTGGCATAGATGTCGTTCACGCCCGCGCCGGCGACCTCATCGAGCAGCGCCGCCGTGATCGTTCGCCGCCCGGCGCCCAGCTTCACGCGGACCTTGTCGCCCTTGCCCAGCGCGACCCGGCGGCCATCGATGGTGAGGTTGACGGCCGGCATGGGGGCCGGCGCCCGGCGTCCGGCGATGAATCCGCCGGTGCTGGTGCGCACGCTGATCTCGTAGGTGCCGTCGACCGGGAAGAAATGGTTGACCCGCATCCCGCCCCGGGTGCCGAGCGGCAGCCCTTCCAGATGCTTGGTCTGCACGAGTTTGCCCGGCGCGTTGTAAACAGTGCGCGTCAGTTCGAGCGTTGAAGCGCCCGTGGCGATGCTGCTGATCTTGAGCCCGGCATTGAGATAGCCCTGAATGAGCGCCGGGGAGGTGGTCAGTACGCTGGAGATATTGTCGAACCCGCCGGTCGCGGCATCGGGTGGCAGGAAGTCCGCCGGATTGATCTCCAGCCCGATGAGATCGCGCACGGCATTGGCATATTCTGTTCTGTTCAGGCGGCGCAGGTTCGCCGAGGGGAGTGGCGCGGGCGTGGAATCGAGCCGGTCGGTCAATTCGCCCAGAAAGGAGGCCAGTTCGCCCGCCTCGGGCCGAGGGCTGTTGAGCGGCGGCATGGCACCTGCGCTCACCTTGCGCACCACCTTTTCCCAGATGGCCGCATTCTTGCCGGTATGGTCGAAGTCCATCCCCTCGAAGGAGAGGCCAGCCACGCGCTCCTCCGAATCATGGCAGGACATGCAGTATTTGCCGATCATCGGGTGCGGCGCATTCTCCGCCACGGCAGTGGGCTCGTCGCCCTGCACAGGGAAGGCAGCGCCGAGCGCGGCCAGATAGACTGCGCCCGCCGCAAGAATCACAGCAGCGCCCTGGCGTGATCCGCCGAACCGGGCTGCCTCTCCTGCCATCGCGCTCATTCTCTTGCGCGCCGTTTCAGAAATCCCCTTCATGAGTCTCGGTATACAAAATCAATTTTCTTTTGTCACGGGGTGAAGGCGGGATTTCTAATATATGGAAGGACGGCGCGGCCGCATCGAGCGGCAAACATGATTTCCGAAATCAACTCGCTGCACGGTGGCGCTCACCCCTCCTCATTCGCGGTGCGCACGTAGAGGCGCGAGGCTTGCCAGAAGCAGGCGCCGGCACAGAGCGGCGTGATCGCGATGAGCAGCAGGGAATAGCGGATGGCGGACTGGCCGAAGTCCGCGGCCAGCACATCGTTCAAAATGCCGACCGCCGTCGGGCCAATGATGTTGCCGACGAGACCGCCGCCCAGCAGCAGCATCGCAATGGCCAGCGCGCGCTGGTCGGGCGCCACCACATTGACGACGGCGGCATAGATCGGCCCCTGATGCAGCAGGGTGAAGAAGCTGGCGCCGGCAAAGCCCAGCACCCAGATTGCGGTCTCCTCGCCGAGCAGAAACAGCAGTTCCGCGGGGCCGATCGCCAGGCAGGCGAGCGCCGGAATGCCGACCCGCCAGCGCAACTGGCTCTTACGCAGCCGATCGACCAGCAGGCCGCCCAGGAGAATGCCCGCCGCGCCGAGGAAGCCGCGCGAGGGGCCGATGATCGTCGCGGCTTCCGCCATGGTCAGGCCGTGGACGCGCTGGAAGAAGGTCGGCGTCCAGGAGCCGGTCGCCCAGATGTTGGACCCCATGAACGTCATGCCGAGCAGCATCCAGGCATAGCAGCGGTTGGCCAGCAGCGCGCGCACGTCGGTTTTGATCGCGGCAATCGGCGAGCGGCTGTGCGCCGGTCGCGGTGCGGTGCGGGCCGGCTCGCGGACCGTGAGCCGAAAGACCAGCGCTGCCACGATGCCCGGCACGCCGGCGGCAATGAACATGGCGCGCCAGCCATAGGTTTCCGCGATCCAGCCGGCGATGGGAAACAGCACGATGTGCGAGATGGTCGCGGCGATCCCGTAGATCGCCAAGGCCAGCGGACGCCTTGTAGGATGAAACAGGTCGGCAATCATCGAATTGGCCGGCGCCGTGCTGCTGGCCTCGCCCGCGCCCAGGCAGAAGCGCGCGAAAGCGAGCTGCCAGATGTTGGTGACCCAGCCGGTTGCGAGCGTGACGGCGCTCCAGAAGGCGAGTCCGATGGAGATGATCGTACGGCGATTGAACCGGTCGGCCGCCCACGCGATGGGCAGTCCCATCAGCGAATAGATCACGATGAACGCGACGCCCGAAACCAGCCCGAGCGCGGTGTCGGAAACGCCCATCTCCGCCTTGATCGCCGGTAAGGCGAGCCCGAGCAGGGACCGGTCCAGATAGTTGAAGATGGAGACGACCATCAGCATTGCGAATGGCCATGTCGATTGCCAGGGCCAGGGCGCCCGCTGTTCCTTGGGCAGACAGGATGGGGCGGCCGCGCTCTCCCGGCCGATGGGCAGCGGCTCAGTAATCGGGCGCACGGCGCTTGCGCTGTAATCGGCCAATATGTGTCACCCCGCCTCTCCCCATTGCGCACAGTGTGCAGCTCTGCCTGCCAAACAGGGACGGGGGCCCCATGGCGTCAATCCTCTCAATGGACATCGGGCCGCAATTCCGGAATGTGGAAGGAATGGGCGCGCCCTGTGCTGTCGGCGGCGCGGCCTGCGAAGCTGTTCGCGGCCCTCACCACGTCACGAACGAGATCGGCATCGCGCGCCGCGTGGAAGCGGGGCAGGGGCATGACGACGCCGAGCGAGCCGATCAGCCGTCCCGCGCCATCGAAAACCGGCGCCGCGACCCCGGCGAGGCCAAGCTCCTCATCCAGATTGCGCGCGACGCCCTCTTCGCGGATGCGCCGCATCTGCTCGAGAAACTGCGCGCGCTTTGCCGGCGGTCTGCCCGCGATGGGGCTGCGAGTGATGGACCGGAAGATGGCCTCGCTCTCACTCGGTGGCAGGCTGGCGAGAATGGCTTGGCCGAGCGATCCCCAAGGCAATTCGATCTCGATGCCTTCTTCCAGCGCCGGGCAATGGTCGCAGGCGGCATTGGCCACAGCGGCGACCACGGCGCGGCGCCGAACCGGGGCATAGAGGCATAGCACGGCCGTCTCCGACCATTTGCGCACCAGCCCGGCAAGCAGCGGCCGCGCGCTGCGCACCGGATCGAATTGTGCCATCAGCTGCGATGCCAGCCGCGTGAGTTCGCGCCCTGTGCGGTAGGTCTGGCCATCGCCGCGCTCGACGATGCCCTCGGTGAGCAGCGGGCGCAGCAGGCGGTGGACGGAACTGAGCGGCAGGCCCGACCGCTCCGCAAGCTCGCCGAGCGTGAACTGCTCGCTGCCCTCTATCACCAGCCTGAGGAGATAGATGACTCGCTCTGCCGAACCGCGCGGGCTGGTCATTCCGCGTGCATCCAAGTGGCGCGCGCGGTTGGTGCGTGTGCCCCATATCGCGTCCCCCATGGACATGACGATGCCGCGCCGATCCGGCCCCGGCTTTGCGTGCCGCCCATCATTCCCCTCCATTGCGCGTGCTATTCGGATAGCACTGTCAATCAGCATCTGTCAGTTTTCCGATTGACGGAAAAACGCAGTGCAACGTCATGATCCAGATACAAATCTGTTCGCAAATCCGTCAATGGAGTTCACAAAGTCAATTGAAAAGTGTCGGGGCAGACGGGGAGGGATCACATGCAATCGGGAGCAGCGAAGGATATTGTCGGCGGAATCGGGCGGCGCGCGTTCATCGCCTCGCTCGGCGGTGCGGCCGCGGTCGCGGCGATGAGCGCGGAGGCCAAGGCCGATGCGCTGGAACATGCGCTGGCGGATAATCTTGGCCCTGCCGGTCGCACCTTTCCCACCGTCGCGCAGGTCGATGCGCAGATCCCCACGCGCCACTACCGGCGGGGTGTCGGCAATGTCTTCATCGCCGAGCAGGGGACGGTCGACGTGCTGGCGCCTATGCCGGAAAAGCCCAAGCTCGCCGATTTCATTCGCCTGCGCTTTCAGAGCACGTCCAACCACTGCCTGCAGAGCGCGACGCAGGCGCGCAAGCGGAACATGGATGAGGATATCGTCTTCGCCTGCCTCGTCCATGACCTGTCGATGGCGATGATGCGCGCGAATCATGGCTTCTGGAGTGCGCAACTCTTCGAGCCCTATGTCTCCGAGAAGGTCGCCTTCGCCATCCGGCACCATGCCGCGCTGCGCTTCTTCCCAGATGAGGAGACGGGCTACACCTATCCCGATATCTACCGCGAGATGTTCGGCGAGGATTATGTCCCGCCGCCGCATGTGCAGCGGGAGTTCGCGATGGTCCGCAAGCACCGCTGGTACATGGCGGCCCGCCTTGTGACCGTGAACGATCTCTACGCCTTCGATCCCAGTGCGCAGGTCTCGCTCGATCCGTTCGAGGATGTGATCGGCCGCCACTTCCGTCAGCCCGCGGAGGGCCTCGGATTCGATAGCAGCCCGAGCGCCCATATGTGGCGGACCTTGTTCAATCCGGATTCGCCGCTCTGAGCGCCCGATATCCGCACGCCTTTTCTTGACTGGTTGGAGGACCGTGGAATGATGAAAAGAACGAAGATCGCTCTGGCGACCGCATTGGTGGCCCTGCCGGCCATTCTCGTGGTGGCGCCGCTGGCCGCGCAGAATGAGGCGCAACTGCCCGGGCAGAAGGATGTCAGCCGGGTCGCGGCCGGCACCTACAAGGCCGATGCGGGCCATACGCTCGTCGGCTGGCGCGCCAACCATTTCGGCTTCAACGACTATTTCGGCATTTTCGGGGACATCACCGGCACGCTGGAGATCGATCCGGCCAAGCTCTCAGCCGCGAAGGTGGATGTGTCCATTCCGGTCGCGCGCGTGGTGACGGCCAGCGCCGGCCTCAACGGCCATTTGCTGCGCGCCGGCAAGGATGGCGGCAAGCCCGACTTTTTTGGCCCCGATCCGGCGCCGGCCCGCTTCGTCTCCACCAGCGTTGTCGCGACGAGCGCCACGGCCGCGAAGATCACCGGCGACTTGACGCTCAACGGCTTGACCAAGCCGGTGGTGCTTGAAGCGGAGTTCACCGGGGCCGGCAAGCATCCCTATAACGGCAAGGCGACGCTCGGCTTCGAGGCGACGGCGGCGATCAAGCGGTCGGACTTCGGCATGACCTATGCGATCCCCATCGTCTCCGACGAAGTCAAGCTGACGATCAGCGCGGCCTTCGAGAAGTAAGTCGCGCCAGCGCTCAGCGGCGGTTCAGCTTGCCGGCGCTAGTGCGGCGGCATGAACTCCGGGGATGAGCGTGGGGCGGCGGCAGCGCTGACGATCCGGCGTGCCAGTACAGGCGCGCCGTGACCGTACCCCCGCACCTGCCGCCCTCTGGCGATCCTCACCCTGCCACGCCTCGGGCCGCCCGCCGTCGCCGTCCGCTGCTCTGGACGGCGCTGGCCGTGCCGCTGCTCGGCTGGGCGGGGCTGGCCGCCGGTCTTGGCACCTCGCTGCTGCGCGAACCGATCGAGCGCCGGGCGAGCGCCGCGCTGGGCCGTGCCGTCGCGATTGAGGGCGATGTCCGCCTGCTGGTGACGCCTTTCTCCCTGCAACTGGCTGCGGACGATGTGCGCATCGCCAATGCCGGCTGGGCGCAGGCGCCCGATCTGCTCAATGTCCGCGCTCTCACCGCGCGCTTCTCCACATTCGATCTGCTGATCGGGCGCTCTGGCCCGCGTGCGCTCGGGTTGCGCGGCGGCACGCTTGATCTGGAGCGGCAGGCGAGCACGGGCGCGGCCAACTGGAAACTCGGTGGCAGGGACGGTCCGTTTGCCGTCGCCGGAGTGCAGAGGGTGGACGCGGACGATGTCGTGCTGCGTTACCGGGACGAGCGTGACGGGATCGAGAGCTGGCTCAAGCTGGTCGGCAGCGGTCCGGGCGCGGTGCGTTTCGCCGGGCGAGCCAGCCTTGCCGGCGATGCCTTCCGCATGAGTGGCTCCAGCAACTCGGCCGAAGGGCAACCGTTCCGCTTTGCCCTGCGTGCGGGCGCAGAGACACTGGACCTGCGGCTGGAAGGGGAAAGCGACAGCCCGTTCCGGCTGGCCGGGGCGGACCTGCGTGTGGCAGCGCGCGGCCCCGACCTTGCGGCGCTGGCGGCACTGGCGCGCATCGATCTTCCGGCGGGGCCCTCCTTTTCGCTGACGGCCCGGCTCGCGCAACGGCGTGGCGGCTGGCATTTCAGCCGCATCGCAGGGCAGATTGGCGAGACCGATCTCAGCGGCAGCCTCACGCTCGATCAACGCGGCGCCCGTCCGCGCGTGGTGGCGTCTCTGGCGTCCGAGGCCCTGCATCTGGCGGACGGCATGGCTGTGCTGGGGTTGCGCACTGCGACGTCCCCATCCGATGGCGAAGGTCCTCAACCCGTCGCCTCATTGCTGCCGGATGCCACCCTGTCTCCCGGGGCGCTGCGCAGTTTCGATGCTGTGGTCGACTACAAGGCCGAGCAGATCGAGGGCGTCGGGGACGCGGGCTCCGCGCTCAAGGCCGCGCATCTCGCCATGCGGCTCGCGCTGATCGATGGGCGGTTCATGCTGTCGCCGGCCAGTGTCGATCTGGCGGGCGGCTTCGTCTCATCGGATATCTACATCGATGCGCGGCAAGGCCCGGCGCTTGCCCGCTACGATATCCGCCTCTCGCCGACGCCGATGGGGCCGCTGCTGGCCGGCTGGGGCCTCGCCCCGCGCGAGACAACGGCGCTGGCGCGCGGGCGCATCCAGCTGAGCGGGCGCGGCGAGACCCTGCGCGAGACGCTCGGTCATGCCGATGGCCGCATCGCCCTGGTGCTGCCGGCCGGGCGCGTGGGCATGGCGCGGGCAAGCGCCTCGGAGCTGGATATGACCAATCTGCGTGCTGCGATGTTCGGCACGCGCAGCGGCAACGGGGTGGATTCGGCGGGAGGCATATTCTGGCGCCTCGGCCAGCGCCTAGGGATCGGCGGCGATGGCGAGGCTGCCGACAATGCGACCCGCCTCAATTGCGGGCTGATCGCCTTTTCGGTCCGCGACGGGCTGGCGACGGCAGACCCGATCCTGATCGATACCGATGGTCATGTCCTCACCGGGCGCGGCGAGTTCGATCTGCGCGGCGAACGGCTCGATCTGCGCTTGCAGGCGCAGGGCAAGAGCCGCGAATGGTTCGGTCGTCCCTCGCCGATCCTGATCGGCGGCACGCTGGCCGCGCCGACCGTGCTGCGCGAGCCGGTCGATCTGTTCCGGCCCCAGCGCCTGTTTGGCTTGTCCATGATGCTGCCGGATGTGCGGGCCATCTTCGGCTTTGTCGACCCGGACGAAGCGCAGGCGCCGGCTTGCGGGACGCTGCTGCGCGGCGGGGCGACGGCCGACGCGGCGGCGGCTGGCCCGGCGCCGAAGCCTGCGGAACTGGCCTTGCGCTAAGCGGGCGGGGCGGCTGCGGCGTGGCGCCGGTCTGCCAGCCAGAGCGACAGGCCGGTCAGGCCATGGAGCAGCACGATCATCGTGAGCAGGAAGAAGGTGGCGCTGACAAAGCGCGGGAGGAGCAAGAACTCGACCGCGCATAAAAGGAACACCGCCATGGTTAGCAGCAGATTGGCGATGGAGGATGGCCCGCGCCGCGTCGATCGCACCACCTCGACCAGCAGGAAGACGATGGTGAGCAGCAACAACATGTCACCCCAGCTCAGCATCAGCACTACGCCTGAGAGCATGGGCAGCGTGAAGGCCTCGCCCCGCATCACGGCGGCCAGCGCCGGCTCGGTCTGATCCGGCTGCGGCGCGCCGGCGAACAGCGCGACCAGATTGTAGATCAGCACCGGAATGAGCAGCAACGGGAAGCTGTTGAGCAGGTCTACGGCCCGGCGATTGTTGCGGTCGTCCATGCGGTCTCTCCCTCAGGCTCGCCAGCATGAGACTTTTGCGGCACAAAGGCCAGAGCCGCTGGCACTGATGGACGGGCGGAACGGAGAGGGGAGAGAGCATGAGGATTTTTGCGCGTATTCCGGCCATCGCGGCGCTGTTGGTTGCCATGACCATGGTCACCAGCTTGGGGCATGCGCAGGTCGCGGCCTCGGCCGAGGCGCAGCAGGCGATGCTCGCCAGCCCGGACCCAAAGCTCGCCGCCAACAAGAAGCTCGTTTACGACATGTATCGCCATATCGTGCAGGGCGGCCATGCCGATCTGGTCGAGCGCTTCTTCACGCCGGAATATATCCAGCACAATCCCAATGTCGCCTCGGGCCGGGATGCGCTGGCGGCCTTCCTGCGCGGCTCGCGCCCCGCCCGCCCGATTTTGCCGATCATCACGCTGCCGATCATCAGGATCGTGGCGGAGGGCGATTATGTGCTGGTGATGAGCGAGCGCCCGATGAAGGACGAGGCGGGCAAGCCCTATGTCACCAGCTGGTTCGATGTGTACCGGATCGAAAACGGCCTGATCGCCGAACATTGGGACCCGGCGCTCAAAAGTGCGGCGATGCTGAAATTTGACCCGAATGAAATGGGGAAATGAAGGCGAAGTAACTGGCGGGGCTCAATTGCCCAGCATCTCTGCCAGCGCAGGGCTGATCCACTCGCGGGTCGTCGCGCCGTCCTGGGCGAGCATGTGGACGGCCAGTCCCTCGCGGATCGCCAGTGCGGCGCCGGCGTGCAGTCCGAGCACGGTGAGCGCGCTGGCCCAGGCGTCGGCATCCATGGCGCGGGCGTGGAGGACGCTGACCGAGGCGACGCCGTTCTCCACCCGCCGCCCGGTGCGCGGATCGAGCGTGTGGGCGCCGCGCACATAATTGCCGGAGGTCGCAACGGCCAGTTGATGCAGGGCGATGCGGATCGGCCGGGCGCGCATGGACGGCGGAATTTCAAGGTCGACCCACCACGGGTCGCCATCCGGGCGCATCCCGCGGCCCACCAATTCGCCGCCCACCTCGACAAGGCAATGCGCCACGCCGCGCTCGGCCAGCAGGTCCGCCACGGCATCGACGGCATAGCCCTTGGCGATGCCGGAGAGGTCCAGCCAGAGGCCGCCCGGCTGACGCAACCGGCGGGTCGTTGGCTCGAACGCGAGGCGTCGCCAGCCCGATTGCGTCAGCGCCTGCGCAAGCGCTTCCTCCGTCGGCTCGCTTTGCATGGGGTTGGGGCCCAGCCCATAGAGATCCGTCAAACGCCCGATGGCCGGATCGAACGCGCCATCGGTGCGCTCGGCAAGAGCGAGGCCGGTCTCCATCACGGCGGCAAAGTCGGCGGACAAGGTGGTCCAGTGCCCAGCCGGCGCCGCGCCGAAGCGGCTGAGGGCGGAATCCGGCGCCCAATGGCTCATATCCGCCACGATGGCATCGAGCCGTGCCTGCACATCCTGCTTGAGCCCTTCGGCATCCACATCCGGCGGGGCGCAGAAGCGCGCCCGCCAGATGGTGCCCATGGTTTCACCGCCAATCTCCCGCACCGGCGCGCCCGGGTCGATCCCGGCGAGGGCGCCGGACTGGATCGGGGGCACGACGATGCGCGGGACGGCGCCGAACACGCTCAGGGTGCCATCACTTCCAGCGTGGCGGTGTAGCTCATCCGCCGGGCCGTGACGCGCGGGGTTGCCGGCTTGTCGTCGCTCAGCGAGGCGTTGAGCCAGATCATGCCCGCCATCGGCCAGTTCACCGTGGCCACGCCGTCGGCATCGGTCGTTACCTCGAACACGCCCTCATTGTCGCGATAGCGCTTGCCGCCCGGCACCAGCGTGACCTTGAGGCCGGCCGCCGGTTGACCATCGACCAGGAAGCGCAGCTTGGCCGGCTCGTCCTGCACCAGCTCGGCCGGATGAGTGATCGGCACCATTTCGAGGCCCTTGCCCAGCGGCTTGATGGCGCTCGGCTCGCCCTTGGTGGCGAAGAACTCGTTGCGGCCGCTGGTTTCGGTCAGCTTGAGGTCAGTCGCATTGGCCGGAATCTCTGCGACGCTGCTCACCTGATTGGCGGGCGCCTGTGCGCCCGGTGCCGGCGGCGGTCCGCGCCGTCCACCCAGGCGCCACTCCACGCCATCGACCTTGAACGTGCCCATCACGCCCGATTGCGCGCTGCCGATGCGCCAGGTGCCCGGCTGGTCGAGCTGCACGTCGAACACGGAGCGATAGCGCCCGGTTGCGGCATTCTTGATCTCCGCCTCGCTGCCGTCCGGCCGCCAGGCTTTCACGCTGTCGAGCCGCATGGCATTATGATCGGCATAAAAGAGGTCGTTGGAGCTGGCCGCATCCACCGTCACCCACGGGTCTTCGCCCGAGAAGATGGTGCCGGAGGGGAGCAGCCACTGGCGGTGAGCATTGGCGGGCATCGCCGTGGCAGCGATCAACGCGGCGGCGGCAAGCAGAGCGGTCTTGATGCGCATGGGGTCGTGGCCTTTCGGGTCTTGGAAAGCTCAGCGAGCGGAAATGGTGATGGCGCCCAATTCGGACTTGCCGGTGGCGGAACCGCCCTTGGCGGGCACCTGCAGCGGAATGGAGACGATCTCGCGGCCGCCGGTCTCGCGCGCGGCTTCCACGTAGAGCGTATACTGGCCCGGCTTGAGCGTGGCGGGCAGGGCGATCCTGTGCGTGCCCGGTGCGCGGGTGGCGCTGCTCACGCCATCGGCGGGCAGCTTGAGGCTGCGGCCGCCCTTGCGCCACCAGGTGCGCAGATCGGAGAGCCACTTGGTGCCGGGCTCGCGGCCCTGCAGCTTGACGTCATACCAGACGAAGATGGTCTGCGCCGCGCCGCCGCCGGTCGGCTCCACCCATGCCGCGACATAGGGGCGGTGATATTCGGCGACATTGAGGCGGGGAATGGTCACGCTGATCGTGCCGGCCGTGGCAGGCGTGGCGACGAGACCGGCAAGGACGAGGGAAGTCTTCTTCATGGGAGAGCGGGTCCTCAGTGAATGAACAGCAGGGCGATGACGAGCGGGATGAGCAGCCCCAGCCCGACCAGCGGCCAGGTGGAGGGGCGATGCCGGGCGTGAAGCTGGAGCAGCAGCAGGCCGGTGAGGGTGAAGACGATGCAGGCGACAGCGAAGATGTCGATGAACCAGCTCCACGTGCCGCCAGTGTTGCGGCCCTTGTGCAGATCGTTGAAGTAGGAAATCCAGCCGCGATCGGTGCGCTCGGCCGTCACGGCGCCGGTCGCGCGATCGATGGTGATCCACGCATCGCTGCCTGGGCCGGGCAGGGCGACATAGACCTCCTCGTCCGACCATTCCGCCGCGCGCCCGGTTGCGTCGAGTGAGACTGCCTGACGCAGATGCGCGGCGACCGGGGCGGGCAGCGGCGCATCGGCTGAAGCAGGCGCCGCCTCGATCTGGGCGAGCAGGGCGGACGGCAGGGTCGCGGTTCGCTCCTCGACCTTCGGCGCGGCACCGATGGAATCGGCGTGGTTGAGCGTGATGCCGGTGATCGCGAACAACATCATGCCGATCAGCGAGATCGCCGCGCTGATCCAGTGCCAGCTGTGCAATTGCTTGAGCCAGAAGGCGCGTGCCTTGCGCTTGCCCGGGGCCTTCTGCGCGGGCCGAGCGGCACTGGAGGGAGATGCCGACACGGACGCCCCGCGCGCGATGGCTGCCGCGCCGCCGCTTGCCGCTACCGGCTCATCCGCCCGCTGCCTGTCCACCCGCTGTCCGTCCACATGCCCCCCGACGATGATTGGCGACGCGCAGCGATCAGCCTGCGCGAATCATGTTCGAGCGCCTCCATTGCATATATTGAGAAGCATTCGCAAGACGAGATGGCGGTACGGGACCGCTAAGCCGCATCGAAAGAGCGGGCCGACCAGGGAGGGGGGCTGGCCCTCAATTGCTGGCAGGATGCAGCGGCCAGTAGGTCGCGTAGCGTTCGTGACGGATCTGATAATAAGGGATCAGCCGCACGGGGCGGCCCTCCCGGTCGGGGATCATGAACTCCAGCGGGGCGGTGCCGGGGCGGAGCTGCCCCGCAATCGTCTCGGCATCGCCCGCCAGTTGGGGCGGGGAGAAGGGCGTATCGTTATATTGGCCATAAAGGCGCTCGTTGACGACCACATCCGATCCCGGTGCCAGCCCCTCCGTCCCGAGTGCGCCAGCGAGCACGACCGGCCCATAAGTGAATGCCACGATTCCCGGCGCCGCGGGCGATGCCTCGACGCGCACCTGCATGTCCAGTTGGAGCGTCAGTATGTCGCCATCCCGCCAGCTGCGGTCCAGCTCCAGATAGCTGCCCGGCTTCGTCGATTGCGCCAGCGGCGCGCCATTCAGGCTGACGCGCGCTGTCCGGCTCCAGCGCGCGTGGCGCAGGCGCAGGGTCGCGCGGATGGGGCGGGCCAGAGACCAGCGCAGGGTGGTGGACGGTTCTTCGGGGAAGCGCGTGGTTTGGGTCAGTACCGCGCCCTTATCCCGCCAGCGCACCGATGAGGGGATGAACAGGTTGACGACCAGCGCCTCGGCGTCATGAAAATAGATCGAATCCCGATACTTCGCATGGTTCTCCATGCCGGATCCGGCGCAGCACCAGAAGGAATCGATCGGGGTGCAATAGAGCTTCATGTAGCCCGGCCGCGCGCCCTGAAAATAGGTGACGAGGCCGGTCTCCGGGTCCTGTGACGCCAGAATGCCATTGTAGAGCGCGCGCTCGTAAAAGTCGGCCAGCTCCACCTGCGGATCGTGCAGGAACAGCGCGCGGGTGAGCTTGAGCATATTATGCTGGCCGCAGGTTTCAGAGCCCTTGGCCGAGAAGACATGCGCGGCGAAGTCGGCGGGCGGATAGAAGAACTCGGCATCGCCATGGCCGCCCGTCGCATAGGAGCGGGTGCGGGCGACTGTGCGCCAGAAGAAGGCTGCGGCATCGCCATAGGCCTTCTCACCATTCACCTCGTAGACGCGCTGGAAGCCGACGAACTTGGGCACCTGCGTATTAGCGTGCATGCCATCCAGCAAGTCCCGCCCCTTAGCGGCCGGCTCCATTACCGCCTTCTGGGAGAATCGCTCGGCCAAGGTGCGGTAATCGGCCTTTCCGGTCAGTACATAGAGATCGGCGATCACCTCGTTCATGCCACCATGCTCGGTGGCGAGCATCGCCTCGAAGGCGGCGGCGTCGAGCGGCCGGGTGGCGACCACCGCCCAATCGGCCATGCGCAGCAGCACAAGGCGAGCAGTGTCACTGCCGGCAAGCTGCCACGCATCGCGCAAACCGGCAAAAATCTTGTGCAGTGTGTACCAGGGGACGCCGGTGATCGGCTCGCCCCGGATATGCGCGGCGACGAGCGCGGCGCCTTCAGGAAAGGCGCAGACCAGCCCCACGCCGGATGCGCGCTGGCAGGCATCCAACTCGTCGGCGATATAATCGATGCGCTGCTTGAATCGCCCATCGCCGGTGGACCGGAACATCAGTGCGCAGGCGGAGAGATAATGGCCGAGCGTGTGGCCGTGGCAGTGGATGTCTGCCCAGGTCGCCTCGGATTCCCAACCGCCATAGACCGGTGCCTTGGGAGCGAGCCCGGCATTTGTGCGGAAATTGGCCAGCATCCGGTCCGGCTCGAGCGAAAGCAGATAGGCTTCCGTGCCTCGTTGCGCGGCGAGAAACGGACTTTCCAGTAGCGTCACATCCGCCATGTCGAAGGGCTGAAGGCGCGGCGCCACGCTGAGCGCGCCCTTAGACTGAGCTGATGGCAAGGCTGCACGCGCGGTAACTGGCGCGAGAATCCCGCTCACCAGCGTGGCCGAGGCGACGGAAGCCAGCAACTCACGGCGAGACGCCGACACGCCTCTCGCATGCGTATGACAGGACATAGCCGCCATCTAATCCTCCCCAATCGCGTTCAACTTCGCGTCTTGATAACGCTACCATAAACGAGGTGGGCGGGAAGGCAATTCTTTCGATCGGATGGCGATCATCCGCCACTATCGGCGCGGCCATCAACGCAGATGGTTTGGCCCGCGCGCCTGTCGCGGGCCATCAGGGCTCAGTCCTGCTTGGCGTCCTCGAACCAGGCCTCGACCGGGCCGGAGAGCTTGATGGTCAGCGGCTGGCCATGGCGGTCGCGGGTCTTGCCGGCGGCGACGCGGATCCAGCCTTCGGAGATGCAATATTCTTCCACATCGGTGCGCACCCGGTCCTTGAAGCGGATGCCGATGCCCCGCTGCAGCGTCTCCACGTCGAAATGCGGGCTGCGCGGATTGGTGGAGAGGCGGTCGGGCGGCGTCTCGCTCTGCGGTGCGGCGGGCGTGTCGGATGCGTGAGTATCAACCATGGCTCGTCCTTGCCGAAGAGCTTTCGGCCAGTCAACGCTTCTCAGGAGCGCGCATGGGGCAGTCCGCGAGGGCGGCCGGGCCGGAGACTGTCCGGCCCCGGTCGTGCGGTTGGCATGATCAGCGGCAGATGCGCACGCGATACCGCTCGCCGCGCCAGCGGTCCCAGCGGGTTTCGGTCCAGCAGCGGCGACGGTCGTTATAGCCGTAGCCGCTACGATAGCCGCGGTCGTGACGTCGCCAGTCCCGGCGGTCGCTGCGATAAGACCGTTCGCGATAATGGCGGTCGCGGCGGACGTCGCGGTAGCCATCACGATCATAATCCCGATAGCTGATCGACAGGCTGCTCTGGGCCTGAGCCGGTGTCGCGGCGAGCGGCATGAGGCCGAATGTGGCCGCAACGGCGAAGGCGACCGAAGCGAGGCGGGGGGTAAGAGGCATGTCATTCTCCTGTGTCCAATGTCGGCGTTGCGCGCGGCCTTCGCTCGTCCGATCCATCCTCTCTGCCAGACCGGCCTGAACGCCCGCGAAACAGGCCGTTCATCTGCCCATGGGGCGTGCCCTGGATGCGGTGATATGTGGAAGGACGGTCGCGGATCGCGTGGGACACGTAAGGCGTTAAAAGCCGGTTCAGCCGCGACGACCTAGAGGTCTGCTCTATGCCCCGTTTCTCCTTTCCCTCCTTGCTGGTCGTGCCGCTTGCTGCGGTGGGGCTTCTGATTCCCGCTTCCGGTTTCACCGTTCCCGCGCGGGCTCAGGACGCCGCCCGCCAGGTCGTACCGGCATTTGACGAGGCCGGCCGGCGCTTGCTGACTGATCTGCAGGGTGCGGGGCAATTGTTCGCGGCGCAGGCGCTGGCGAGCTGGATCACCGCCTCGCGGAACGATGCGGTGGCCGCCGGCGTCGAGCCGATCCCGCCCGCCATTCGCGCCCGGCTGCGCGGCCATATGCCGGACGCCCTGCTGGACCGCGTGCGCTATCGCGTTGGCCAAGGTCACGAGTTCAGCCTGCAGACCAATACCTTCAACCGCAGCAACGCCGCGGCGATCACGCTGGACGATGTGGTGCTCTTCCGCTCCGCCGAGGATGCCGCCTCGGATGTCGGCCTCTGGGCGCATGAGCTGCATCATGTGCACCAGTATCGCCAATGGGGCGTCCAGGGCTTCGCCCAGCGCTACACGCGCGATTATCAGGGTGTCGAGGCGGAGGCCCATGCCGAGGCGGACCGGGTGGTCGCCGCGATGCGAACGACTGGGACAGCAACGCCCACGCCTGCGCGCTAGGTTGCAGGGACGAAGTGGCGCGGGTCAAATTCAACCTTCTCCCCTTGAGGGAGGAGGATACGGCGCCTTGTCGCCATCTGGCGGTTAGGCGGAGTTGGATGAGGGGTGGCGGATCTTTGATCCGCGCGATCCTTTGGATCGCTTACCCCTCTCCCAGCTTCGACTAAGGCCGCAGGCTGCCAAGTCTGCGCAACCCTCTCCCTCAAGGGGAGAGGGTTGGGAGCTTGTCCCTCGCGCGCAACGCCCTTGAGCGGGACTGGGAATGGGGTCGTTCGGCGCACGCCGCCTCTTCCCCAAAAGAAAAGGGCGCTCGTCCGGTTGGACAAGCGCCCCTTGGCTCAAGCGGCCTTGGACCGCGAGGCGCGCTTGCGCTCGTTGGGGTCGAGGTAGCGCTTGCGCAGGCGGATGGTCTTGGGTGTCACCTCGACCAGCTCGTCATCGTCAATATAGGCGATGGCCTGCTCCAGCGTCAGCTTCCACGGCGGCGTAAGGCGGACGGCGTCGTCCTTGCCGCTGGCGCGGAAGTTGGTGAGCGCCTTGGACTTCATCGGGTTGACCTCAAGGTCTTCCGGCTTGGCGTTCTCGCCGATGATCATGCCTTCGTAGAGCGCTTCGCCCACGCCGACCATCAACACACCGCGCTCCTCAAGGGGCCCGAGCGCATAGGCATTGGCCTCGCCGGCGCCGTTGGAGATCAGCACGCCGTTCTTGCGGCCTTCGATCTTGCCCTTGTGGGGACCGTATTTCTCGAACAGCCGGTTCATGATGCCGGTCCCGCGCGTGTCGGAGAGGAACTCGCCATGATAGCCGATGAGGCCGCGCGAAGGCGCCGAGAAGGTGATGCGGGTCTTGCCGCCACCCGAGGGCCGCATGTCGGTCATCTCGGCCTTGCGCTGGTTCATCTTGTCGACAACCGTGCCCGAGAATTCATCGTCCACGTCGATGACGACCGTCTCATAAGGTTCGGTGCGGTTGCCGTTCTCGTCCTCGCCGAACAGCACGCGCGGGCGCGAAATGCCGAGCTCGAAGCCTTCACGGCGCATCGTCTCGATCAGCACGCCCAGCTGAAGCTCGCCGCGACCGGCGACCTCGAAGCTGTCCTTGTCGGCACTCTCGGTGACCTTGATCGCGACATTGCTCTCGGCTTCGCGGAACAGGCGGTCGCGGATCATGCGGCTGGTCACCTTGTCGCCCTCGCGGCCCGCCATCGGCGAATCGTTGACCGCAAAGCGCATGGAGAGCGTCGGCGGATCGATCGGCTGCGCCTTGATCGGCTCGGAGACCGAGGTGTCGGCAATGGTGTTGGCCACCGTGGCGACGGTCAGGCCGGCGAGGCTGATGATGTCGCCAGCGCGCGCTTCATCGACCGGCACGCGGTCGAGGCCCTGGAACGTCATGATCTTGGAGGCGCGGCCGGTCTCGATGATCTTGCCGTCCATGTCCAGCGCATGGATGGGCTGATTGATCTTCACGGTGCCGGAGGTCACGCGGCCGGTGAGGATACGACCGAGGAAGTTGTCGCGGTCCAGCAGCGTCACCAGGAAGGTGAACGGCGCGTCGATGTCCAGCGCCGGCGGCGGCACATGGTTGACGATCGTCTCGAACAGCGGCGTCAGCGTGCCTTCGCGCTTGGTCGGGTCGGTGCTGGCATAGCCGTTGCGGCCGGAAGCATAGAGCACGGGGAAGTCGAGCTGCTCGTCGGTCGCGTCGAGGCTCACGAACAGGTCGAACACCTCGTCCAGCACTTCCTGGATGCGCTGGTCGGGCCGATCGACCTTGTTGACGACGACGATGGGACGCAGGCCGAGGGCCAGCGCCTTGCCGGTCACGAACTTGGTCTGCGGCATCGCGCCTTCGGAGCTGTCCACCAGCAGCACCACGCCATCGACCATCGAGAGGATGCGCTCCACCTCGCCGCCGAAGTCGGCGTGGCCGGGCGTGTCGACGATGTTGATGCGCGTGCCTTCCCACTCGATGGAGGTGGGCTTGGCGAGAATCGTGATCCCCCGCTCCTTCTCCAGATCGTTGGAGTCCATCGCCCGCTCATCGACGCGCTGATTGTCTCGAAAAGTGCCGGACTGGCGGAAAAGCTGGTCGACGAGGGTGGTCTTGCCATGATCGACGTGCGCGATGATGGCAACGTTCCGCAGAGCGTTGGGACGGGGGCTCATGATAATCTCTCTGGGCTTGTGGACGGCCGACACGGGTCATCCGGCCGGAATTTCTCGCGGCCCTTAGCGGAAAGCGGCGCTCGGCGCAACGGCCAGCAACGCGGATGGTCCGCGGCCTCGTCATAGTCGGTGCGGCCAGCCTAAGTGCTTGAAGGCAATGACCATCGTTGCGCATGGCCGTCAAGCCATTAAAGTCCTTGCGACGAAGCGATGGTTGCGGCGTCGTGCGATGCCTTTCTGGCAGAGACGCTGCAACATTCGCGTTCCGCACCATAGGATTTCGCCTCAACAGGAGCTGCCATACAGGATGCCGCATTACACGCCGCTTATTGCCACGGTCGTTGCCGGCCTCGTCGCTGCCTTTTTCATGGGCGCGCTGGCGATGCGGCTGCGGGTCTCGCCCATCGCCGGCTATCTCGTCGCCGGCGTGATGGTGGGACCGTTCACACCGGGCTTCGTCGCTGACCCCAACCTCGCCAATGAACTTGCCGAAATCGGCGTCATCCTCCTGATGTTCGGCGTCGGCCTTCATTTTTCGGTGAAGGATCTGATGGCGGTGCGCCGCATCGCCGTGCCCGGCGCGATTGTACAGATCGCGACGGCCACTGTGCTTGGTATGGGACTCGCCTGGCTGATGGGCTGGGGCGTGCTTTCCGGCTTCATCTTCGGCCTGGCTTTGTCGGTCGCCAGTACCGTCGTGCTGCTGCGGGCCTTGCAGGTACGCGATCTGGTCGAGACGGAGCGCGGGCGCATCGCCGTGGGCTGGCTGATCGTCGAGGATCTGGTGATGGTCCTGGCGCTGGTGCTGCTGCCGGTGCTGGCCGGCATCGCGCTCGATCCGCAGAGCGAGGGCCTCTCGGCGATGGGTTGGCCGGTGCTGATGACCATCATCAAGGTGAGCGGCTTTGTCGCGGTGATGTTGCTGGTCGGGCGCCGGATCATTCCCTGGGCGCTACACTGGGTGGTGCATACCGGCTCACGCGAGCTGTTCCGCCTCGCGGTGCTGGCGATTGCGCTGGGCGTGGCAGCGGGATCGGCCTTCATCTTCGATGTGTCCTTCGCGCTCGGGGCCTTCTTTGCGGGCATGATCCTCGGCGAAACCCCGCTCAGCCGGCGCGCGGCTGAAGAGACGTTGCCGTTGCGCGATGCGTTCGCGGTGCTGTTCTTCGTCTCGGTCGGCATGCTGTTCGATCCGATGGTCATCCTTCGCCAGCCCTTGCCGCTGCTCGCCACGGTGCTGATCATTACGGTCGGCAAATCGCTCGCTGCCTATGCCATCGTCCGCGTCTCCGGCTATCCGCGCGAGACGGCGATGACGGTTGCAGCCAGCCTCGCGCAGATCGGCGAATTCTCGTTCATTCTCGTCACGCTGGGTTTTGGCCTCGGCGTGCTTCCGTCCGAAGCGCGCGATCTGATCCTGGCCGGCGCGATCATCTCGATCTTCCTGCATCCGTTTCTGTTTTCCTACATCACCCATCGCGCGAGCGAGGCGGCCAAGGTCGATGCGCCGCCGGTGGCAGCCCCGTCCGCCACGCTCGTGCATGTCGTGCTGGTCGGTTATGGCCGCGTCGGGCGGCTGATCGCCAAGGCGCTGCGCGAGCGGAACAAGCCGCTGGTGGTCATTGAGAGCAATGCCGAACTGACCGATGCCGCGCGGCGCGACGGTCATGAGGCCGTGACCGGCAACGCGCTGGACCGGCGGGTGCTGGAGGCGGCCGGCATCGACCGCGCGACCAGCCTGCTCATTGCGATTCCCGAGGGGTTCGACGCCGGGGCCATCGCCCAGAAGGCGCGCGCGCTGCGCCCCGGGATCGGCATTGTCGCGCGGGCCCATTCGGACGGCGAGGTGGATCATCTGATCAAGCTGGGGATCGGTGACGTCGTGATGGGCGAGCGCGAACTGGCGGCGCGGATGCTGGAGCTTGCGCTGCGTGGAAACATGCAAGCGCAAAGCATTTGATGTCGCGCGCATCACCGCTCGACAGAGGGACGGGACATTGTCATCTATTGAGCAAGCGGCCTGCCGGACAGTCATGACGGCAGGGGCCGCATCATGGGTCGGGAGACAAAGGCATGGGTGCCGATAACAGCGGGGTGGGGATCAGCAAAACTGCTGAAGGCTGGGCAGGCGACATGGGGCGCAACTGGCTCGCCAATCTGGATCGGCTCGAGGGGATGATTGACCCGATCGGCGTGGTGGCGCTGGCTCGGGCGGACTTCCAGCCGGGCGAGCGCGTGATCGATGTCGGCTGCGGCGGTGGTGGCACCAGCCTTGCGATTGCCCGGGCAGTGGCGCCGGAGGGGCATGTCACCGGCGTCGACATCTCGTCCGACCTCATCCTGTCCTGCGGCGCGCGTGCAACGCTCAGTGGCCTGCAGAATGTCAGCTTCGTCTGTGCCGACGCCGGTGCCGCGCCGATCAACGGCGCGCCATTCGACCGGCTGTTTTCGCGCTTCGGGTCGATGTTCTTTGCCGAGCCCAAGGCGGCGTTTCGCAATCTGCGCAGGCAGGTCCGCGACGGCAGCCGTATCGATCTCGCGGTCTGGGCGGCGCCACCGGAAAATCCCTGGATGCAGCTGATGCAGCAGGCGCTGAAGGATCTGCTGCCGGCGCCGGATGGACGGCCGGACCCCAGAGCGCCCGGCCCGTTCGCCTTTGCCGATACGGCATGGCTGGGAGAGGTGCTGGCGCACGCAGGGTTCGCAAACATGGACGTGGCGCCGTGCCTGCGCGATCTGCCGGTCGGCGGACCCGGCGCGAGCGCGCAGGATGCCGCGACCTTCGTGCTGTCGGCCATGCACATCGGCAATCAGGTCGCGCCTGACCGGATGCCGGAGGCGCAGGCCCGCCTTGCGGCCGCCTTTGTGCCGCATCATGTGCCCGGACAGGGCGTCATGCTCGCCGGCAAGGCTTTATTGGTGAGCGCCGTCGCCGCCTAGTTCGGAACCGGCGCGCCTGGCTTGGCTATGTCGCGCACAGAAAAGAAGGGCCGGCGCAAGGCCAGCCCTTCCCGTTTAGCGAAAACGCTGGATCAGAACTTGCCGACGAGGCCGACCATGACCTGATGACGCTGCATGCTGATGCCGGTGTCGACATCGTCGAACTTCAGCTTGCCATAGTCGGAGAAGCGGTACTCGCCACGGATGCCGAAGCGGCCGAAGCTGTACTCAACGCCGGCACCGAGACGATAGCCGTCGAGGTTGTCGCCGTCGCTGATGGAGTCGACGCCGTCGGTGTAGCTCACCTTGAGGCGGGCGTTGGTGTAGCCGGCCTTCGCGTAGATCAGCGCGTTGGGGGCGAGCTTGGCGCCAGCGCGGACGCCGACGTACAGATCGCGCGCTGCTGACAGGGACAGCTCATCGCCCGTCACGAACTGGTCCGTGACCGATTCCTTGACGTCGGAGTCAGCGACTTCCGCTTCGACGCCAACCACGGCGGAACCGAGATCGGCATTGTAGCTGAGGCTCACGCCATAAGCGAAATCATCGCTGCTTCCATTGTCGACGCCGTCGCTCAGCCGCACCGAGTCATAGCCGCCGAGGACCGCGAGGCTCAGGCCGGAGAAGGTGGGGCCTTCCTGCGCAGCGGCAGGGGTGGCAACGATCACGGCGGCTGCGGAAGCCAGAACAGCAAGTTTCATTGTATTTTCCTTGTTTTAATCTCGCCTTCTGCACGGGGCGGACGGGCCGCTTATGGAGCCCGGTTAACGGGGTCAACCATCTCGTGGTTGCGATGCATCACTAGTGAGGCCGGATTGTTGCAAATAGGCAACATATCCGGACGAGCGAACTTGGGGTTTTCGTCCGTCCTCGGGGACGCTGAGGCCTAGCTGTCCCGCGTCAGCTCATCAGGCTTGCCGGGATGGCGCTCCAGCTCGTCGCTGAGCGGATCATGCGCCAGCCCTTCCAGCCGCGTACCGGAAACATAGGCAGCGCGGCCGAGCAACTGCGCGCCGATGGGCAGGGTGATGAGCAGGAACAGGATCGTCAGCCCGCTGGTCCAGTTCAGCTCCGCGATGTCGGCCGCCAGCACGACGCCGAGCAGCATCAGCGTTGCCCCCAGTGTGCCAGCCTTGGTGGCGCTGTGCATCCGCTGCAGTGGATCGCGCAGTCGTACGATGCCAATGGCGGCGATGAGCAGAAAGGCGGTACCTGTAATCAGCAGGGCCATGGCGAGGATCATCATTGCCGCCTCCGCTTGCGTTCCAGAAACACGGCGAAGGCTGCCGTGGCGACGAAGTTGATCAACGAGATGCCGAGCGCAATGTCCAGAAAGGCGCCGCGCCCGGTCGCGAGCGTGGTCAGCGCCGCGAACCCGACGGCGATGGCGGTGAGCATATCGAGCGCGACGAACCGGTCGGCAAAGCTCGGCCCGGTCACCATGCGCCAGCCGGCGAGCAGGAAGGCGAGCGCCAGCGGCACGGCGAGAACAGTGGTGAGCGTCGCCATATCGATCATCGCTCCAACTCCATAATCCAGCGCTCGTAGATCCGCTTGAACCGGGCGATGGTGGTCGCGGCATCGGCGGTGTTGAGCACATGCACGTAGAGGCTGCGCTGGTCCTCGGAGACATGCAGGCAGGTCGATCCGGGCGTGAGCGACATGAAATAGGCGAATAGGGCAACCGCCCAAGGCCGCTGCAAGTCCGTCTCCACGCGGATGATCGCCGGGGCGGTGCGGATGCGGGGTGACAGGACTATCCTGGCGACGGCCAGGGACGCGACGAGGAGATCCCACAGGAACATCGCGACCAGCGTCAGGCTGGCCCGCAGGCGGCGGGCGGGCCTCATAAGCCGCCTCCGCTGACGGCGGCCAGCGCGCGGCTGGAGAGGAGCGAGAGCGTCCACAGGCTTTGTGGCAGCAGGCCGATGGCGATGGTCGCGCCGGAGAGGATCGCCATGGCGATCAACCCCGCCAGCGGCACCTTGCGCACCGGCTTGCCGCGCGGTTCCTTCCAGCAGGCATCGGACCAGAAGATGGACATGGAGACGATCGTCATCAGCCCGCCGATCAGCGCGATAATGCCCAGCCAAGCCATGCCGGCATCGAAGCTCTCGCGAATGACGATGAACTTGGCCCAGAAGCCGGACAGGGGCGGGATGCCCGCCAGCGACAGCACCGGCACTGCGAGCACCAGCGAAAAGAGCGGGTTCGTCCGCGCCATGCCCCCAGCGCGGGTGAGATCCCAGCTGCCGCTCGCCCGGCGAATCAGGCCTGCGCCGAGGAACAGATTGGCCTGCACGATGATCGAGTGGACCATGTAGAACACCGCGCCGGCAATCCCCTCGCGTGTGGCGATCGCGAGTCCGATGGTGATGTAGCCCACCTGCGCGACGATATGGTAGGCGAGGATGCGGCGCATATCGGTGTGCGCCAGCGCGCCCGCGCAGCAGATGAGGATGGTGGCCGCGGCGATCCAGCCGAACACCGGCACCATCTGCGCGGCGCCGATGCCGCCCGCGCCCACGCCGAACACCCCGGCGAAGACCAGCAGCAGCGCATAAAAGCCCATCTTAGTGAGCAGGCCGGCGAACACGGCGACCGCGGTGATCGGCCCGGTATGATAGGAAGCCGGCAGCCAGAGGTGGAAGGGAAACAGCCCAGCCTTGAGCGCGAAACCGGCCATCAACAGAGCGGTCGCAGTGGCGGAGGCGAAGCTGGGCGGGCGGCTGGCGAGCGCAGTGGCGGCCGCGCCGACGTCCAGCGTGCCTGTGATCCCGTAGATCATACCGACGCCGAGCAGGATGAAGGTCGCCGCGAGCATGGAGAAGCTGGCATAACGGATGGCGCCGTCGATCTGCGCCGGGCGGCGGTCCAGCGTTAGCAGGCCCAGCGCCGCGATCAGCGCCAGCTCGAACCAGACGTAGAGGTTGAACAGATCGCGCGTCAGGAACGCGCCGTTCACCGCGCCGGTCATCGCCAGCATCAGCGCGTCATAGCCGGCGCGGCGGCGGCGCGGACCGACGTCGACCAGCGCGTAGATCGCTGCGGCAAAGGCGATGAGCGCCGTGACGACCACCAGCACCAGCCCCGGCATCGTCGCCGAGAAGCTGATCGAGATGCCGTGCGGCCAGCCGCCGAAGACGGTGAGCGGGACGAGGTTGCCGCCATTGGCCTGCACGAACAGCAGCAGCGAGACGACCAATAGCAGGCCGTTCGTAATCAGGCCGATGGCGCGGGTGAGCGCGATGCGCGCGCGCAGGATGAGCACCAGGGCCGCACCGATGAAGGGCAGGATGACGGGCGCGGGCAGCAGCAGCGCATCAGTCATCGGTCAGCTCCCGCTCCTGCGGTGTGCCCAGTGCTTCGGCGGAATCGACGTTGCGCGCATCGATGCTGTGGCTGTGACGCCAAGCACGCAGCACCAAAACGGCGAGCATCACCGTGAGCGCGAAGCCGATGACGATGGCCGTGAGGATCAGTGCCTGCGTGATCGGATCGGCAGACTCGCCCAGCGCGTGCTGGCCTTCGCCCACAATGGGCGGCTGCCGGCTCTGAATGCGCCCGGCGAGGAAGATCAGGATGTTGACCCCCGTCGCCAGCATCGAAAAGCCGAGCAGCATCTTCACCAGATTGCGCGAGAGGATCATGTAGAGCGCGCAGGCGATGATGCCTGCGCCGACAGCGCCGTAGAGCAGGGTCATCGCGTCGCCTCCCGCTGGAGGCCGAAGTGGAAGGCCAGCACCGCGCCGAGCACCACGAGATAGACGCCCAGATCAAAGATCAACGTGGTCGAGAGGGCCGGGATGAGGCCGCCCGGCTCCCACCAGAGATGCGTCAGGAATGGCTCGCCGGTTATCAGGCCGGGCAGGCCAGCGAGCAGCACGCATAGCATGCCCAGGCCCACCAGCGTCAGGGTGCGCAGGCGCAGCACGCGCTGGGCGTGATTGACGCCATAAGCCAGTGCCAGCAGCGCAAAGCTGAGAGCCGCGACCAGCCCGCCGACGAAGCCGCCGCCTGGCTGGTTATGACCGCGGAACAGAATGACCAGCGAGGCGAGCAGCAGCAGCAGGCTGATCCAGCGCCCGGCAACCTGCAGCGAGAAGTGGACCGGCTCGGGACCGGGCACCGGCCCTTCACTGCCCCGGCTGCGCAGCAGCGAGCGCGCCATGACGGCCGCAATGGCAATCACGATTGTCTCGCCCAGCGTATCGATGGCGCGGAAATCCACGAGGATGACGTTGACGACATTATGGCCGTGCGCCGCCGCGAGGCTCATCTGACCAAAGAAGTGGCTGGCGGCGGACACATGTTCGCGCGCGGCCATGTCCATCACCGCCAGGAACAGCAGCGCGCTGATGCTGGTTGCGAGCAGGGCATCGCGCTTGCGCATGGCGCGGGTGCGGGTCGCCGGGCTGGCGAGCGGTACGGCCAGTAACAGGGCGGAGAGCAGCACGACGAGCAGCGCTTCGACGGTGAACTGGGTGAGCGCAAGATCGGGCGCGCCGTTCATCAAAAAGGTAATCGCGGCGGCAAAGCCGGCAAGGCCGGTGGCGATCATGCCGCTGAGCAACGTATTGGCGCGAGCAGCGGCAATGGCTCCGCCGAGCCCGATGAGCGCGACCAGCGCCTCGCCCGGCCGGAAATCGCCGGGGAATGGGATGTCAGGCGCGACACCGGCCTTCGCTACCGACCAGGCGATCAGCAAGCCGGCACCGCCGACCACGGCCAGCAGATAGCGCCGCAGATCGCCATGCTGGAGCGCATCCGTCAGTTTGCGGGAGGAGAGGATCAGGTTGCGCAGGCTGATTTCCCACAGCGGCTCGATCTCATAGGTGTTGAACTGCTTGGTCTGCCGCAGCCAGATGTGGATCTTGCGCCAGAAGGCCACGATCAGCGCGCCGATGGAGACCACGACAAAGCTCAGCAGCAGCATCGGCGTGAGGCCGTGCCACACCGTCAGGTCCACCTCCACGGCCCGACCGTAGACCGAGGCGACCGCCGGGCGGATGGCGACGCGCGTGATCCAGTCCGGCGCGAGGCTCATGAACAGGCCGGCGGCAGAGAGAAGCAGCGGGGGCATCACGAGCGAGAAGGTCTCGCCATGCTGCACCTTGTTCACCTTGCCGCGGCCCATGAAGAACGGCCGCAGCGTCACCACTCCGGCCACGCCGACCATGACGGCGTTGACCATCACGGCGATGGCCAGCGGGATGACTTCCCAACTGCTCTCCAACTGCGCCTGGAACAGGAATTCCTTGGAGATGAAGCCGATGAACGGCGGGATGCCAGCCATGGAGAGGCTGGCACCGAGGCAGGCCAGCGCCGTCAGCGGCAGATGTCGGGCAAGCCCGCCCATAGCGCGCAAGCTGTAGAGGCCCGTCGCGTGCAGCACAGATCCCGCGCAGAAGAACAATGCCGCCTTGTAGAGCGCGTGCGCGAACAGGAAGCCGATCATCGCCACCGATGCCGCCGGCCCGTCCAACCCGACGAGCAGCACGAGAATGCCGAGTGATGCGACCGTGGAATAAGCCAGCGCGGACTTGAAGTTCTCCGCCCGCAGGGCCTGCAACGCGGCGACGAGCATGGTGACGCAGGCCACGGTGATCAGCGCGCCCCGTCCCCAGCTTTCCGCGCCGATCACCGGCTCGAACCGCGCGAGCAGATAGATGCCCAGCTTCACCATCGTCGCCGAGTGCAGATAGGCCGAGGCGGGCGTCGGCGCCTGCATGGCGTTGGGCAGCCAGAAATGGAACGGGAATTGCGCGGACTTGGTGAAACCCGCGATCAGGATGCACACGACGATCGCCGTGCCCCACGGGCTGTCATGCAATTCGCCAACCCGCGCCACCGCCTGCGCCATGGAATAGGTGCCGAGCACATGGCCGATCATCGCGACGGCCATCAGCAATGCGAGACCGCCGAACGCCGTCACCTGCAGCGACATCAGGGCCGCCCGGCGGGCGCGGGCGCTGCGTCCCTCAAAGCCGATGAGGAGGAAGGAGAGAATGCTCGTCGCTTCCCAGAAGACGAGGAAGACGAGCAGGTTCTCGGCCAGCACCGCCCCCAGCATCGCGCTGAGAAAGAGCAGGATGTAGCAGAAGAAACGGGCGCGTTCGGCCGGCGACTTGTTGGTGAGATAGCCGCCGGCATAAATCGTCACCAACCCGCCCAGCCCGGTGATGAGCAGGCAGAGCAGGAAAGAAAAGCCATCGAGCCGAAGCGTGAAATCAAGGCCGAGCCAGGGTGCCCATTCGGCTGCTTCCCCCTTCACCCAGCCCCGTTCCACGAACTGCGCCATGTTTACGAACGCCGCGAGCAGGCCGAAGGGGAAGAGGGCGATCACCATGCCCGCACCACGCCCAATGACGTAGGCCAGCAGCGGCATCAGGCAGGCGCCGAGGAAGGAAATCAGCAATATCGTCAGCATCTGACAAACCTAATGCACAGTTTTGCCTGATGATGCAGCACCCAATGGCCGCGCGGGGGCGTTTTCTCGCTCAGAATGCAGAGGCAATGCGCGGCGCAGTCAGGAAGGGTTGGCGAAACCGGTTCGTCCCGCTTATCAAAGCCGGATGATCGATCGTCGCGATTTTGCCCTGGCTATGGGCGCGAGTGTTCTGCTGGCCGGCTGTGCCGACAAGCGGGAGGGGATGAATGACCCGGTGGCCCGCCTGCAGGCGATGGAGCGCGCGATCGGCGGCAGGCTGGGCGCGCTCGTGCTCGATACCGGCAGCGGACGCAGCTTCGGCTGGCGGACCGACGAGCGCTTCTGTCACTGCTCGACCTTCAAATTGTCCTTGGCGGCGATGGCCCTGCGCGAAAGCGACGCCGGGCGCCTCGATCTGGCGGAAGAGCTGAGCTTCAGTCAGGCGGACCTCGTCGCCTACGCGCCCGTGGTGGAAGAAAATCTCGCCAAAGGGCGCTTGCCGATCCTCAGCTTGGCCCAGGCGATCCAGATCACCAGCGACAATGCCGCCGCCAACATCCTCATGCGCCGGCTCGGCGGCCCCGAGGCGTTGACGCGCTTCTGGCGGGAGATTGGCGACAACACGAGCCGGCTGGATGGCTATGAGCCGGAGATCAATGTGATCCCGCCTAGCACAGAGCAGAACAGCACCACGCCAGAGGCGATGGCGCAAACGGTGCGCAAGATCGTGCTTGGCGATGTGCTCAGCGCGGCCAGTCGCGACCGGCTGAGGGAGTGGATGGTGCAGACCCAGAGCGGGCGCAATCGCATCAGGGCCGGCATTCCCACCGATTGGCAGGGCATGGACAAGACGGGCACCGGGATGCGCCGAGGCGTCGGCAACAAGACCAACGATCTGGCGGTGTTGGTTCCGCCGGGCGGACGCAGTCCGCTGATTGTGATCGGTTATGTCGAGACGCCGACCTTCGCCGAAGATGTCCGCCCGCAAGACGAAGCCGCGCTCAAGGCGCTGGGCGCGCTTGCAGTCAGTTGGAGCGCCTGATCGCCGTGGGCGACCAGGATTTCGTTATTCCCGCGCTCGCGGAAATCCAGTTCCACGCCTGCGCCGGGAGGTAACGTCCGAGCTGGATTCCCGCGTTCGCGGGAATGACGAAGGTGAAGCGCCTTCGCGATTAACCCTCTGCACCTAAAACCTAATCCACGAACGCCCGCTCGATCACATAATCCCCCGGCTTGGCGTTCGAGCCCTCCTCAAAGCCGAGCGCGTCGAGGCGGGCGGAAAAGTCGCGGATCATCGCCATCGATCCGCACATCATCACCCGGTCTGTTTCCGGGTCCAGGCGCGCGGGGCCGCTCAGGCCGCGGAACAGCGTGCCATCGTCGATCAGGGCATCGATCCGCCCCGTGGTGCGGAAGGGTTCGCGCGTCACCGTGGGGCAATAATGGAACTGCAGCAGGGCCTGATCCTGCACCAGCGGATCGCCGGCGAGCTGGCTTTCCAGATCGGTGCGGCATGCCAGATCGGCGACCGTGCGCACGCTGTGCGCGAGCATGACCTGGCCGAAATACTCATAGACATCCGGATCACGCACGAGGCTGAGGAAGGGCGCGAGGCCCGTGCCGGTGGAGAGCAGGAACAGGCGGCTGCCGGGCCGCAGGGCGTCCATCACCAGCGTGCCGGTGGGCTTGCGGCCAAGATAGAGACTGTCGCCGGGCTGGATCTTGCACAGGCGCGAGGTGAGCGGGCCATCCTCGACGCGGATCGAGAGAAATTCCAGTTCCTCGGCATAAGCGGGGCTGGCGATGGAATAGGCGCGCAGCAGCGGCCGCCCATTCTCACCCGGCAGGCCGAGCATCACGAACTCGCCGGAGCGGAAGCGGAAGCTCGCCGGCCGCGTGATCGCGAAGCTGAAGAGATGGTCGTTCCAGTGCTTCACCCAGCGAACGGATTCCACGCTGAGTGCGCCGGTCGGCTCGAGCTCGAAGCCGTGATGGGTCATGTCATTCATTGGGGAACCTTACAGTGGCAGGATCGAACATGGGCAGCGCGGGCCAGAGTTCAACCGTCCGTAGCGCCGCGCCGAGCGAATCCAGCGCCATACGCAGCGCCGGGGCGCCCTCGGGCTGCACGACAAGCGCGACCGTCGCGGGCGTTTGATCCGCGTGTGCCCCGCCGGGCAGGCGGATCAGGCTGAGCAGAAGCGCCTCGCCATCGCTGAGCCGGGGGCAATCGACGTCGGCAAAGGACAGCTTCTCGCGCGCGTGGCGGTTGACCACGGCCATCATCATGTGGAAATGCGGGAAGCCGGCCATGAGATCCGCCTTGTGAAAGGCCGGGCCGACATCGCCGCACGGGCAACGCCCGCAAGAGACCGCCTTTGCCCAGTGCCGCATGGCCCAGACGAGCAAACGGCCGCCACGATCGAGCAACGAAAGCGGGCAATCCAGAAACGCATACATGGGCAATCTCTCCCGTGGCAGTCAGGGGCGATGGCAGGCGGCGCTGGCGCCGGCAAGGCAAGCGCGCATATCGCCGGTGGAAGGACGTCCCCGGCCGGCTGCACCTGCAGGCCGGGAACGTCCGCGCCGCGCGAAGAGGGGTTCGCGCGGGTGAAGGCGTTGCGACTGCACTGATCTGCTAATGACAATGAATCGCATTAACAGCGTCATGCCGATCCCTGTGGACTTCGTCAAGCGCGATCTGCATCTTTCGCTTCATCCAAGCACCGAACGGTGATGCGAAGGATCAACTGGCATCCCGCACCATGCCCCGCTATGCGCGGCCAGCGGCGATTGCGTGGCATCGAGTCAGCGCCGTCGCACGAACGGGCAGCATCAGGATGCGCTGCCTGAAGCAAGGAGAACCATCTATGCCCGCCCTGCGCCCCGATATCGATCCCGATGGCCTGCTCGAATATTCGGTGGTCTTCACGGATCGCTCGCTCAATCACATGAGCCAGGCTTTCCAGGGCGTGATGCGCGATATCCACGCCACCTTGTGCGAAGTCTACAACGCCGAGCGCGCGGTGGTCGTCCCTGGCGGCGGCACCTATGCGATGGAGGCGGTCGCCCGCCAATTCGCCACCGGCGAAAAGGTGATGGTCATCCGCAATGGCTTCTTCTCCTATCGCTGGACGCAGATTTTCGAGGCGGGATCGATCCCCGCGTCGGAAACGGTCATGAAGGCCCGCCGCATCGGCAATGGCGGCGCGGACCAGCCTTTCGCGCCCGCGCCCATCGATGAGGTCGTCGCCGCCATCCGTGCCGAGCGGCCCGCCGTCGTCTTCGCCCCGCATGTCGAGACCGCCTCGGGCATGATCCTGCCGGACGATTATATTCGCGCCGTCGCGGACGCGGTGCATGAGGTCGGCGGCCTCTTCGTGCTGGACTGCATCGCCTCGGGCTGCATCTGGGTGGACATGGTCGCGACCGGTGTCGACATCCTCATTTCCGCCCCGCAAAAGGGCTGGTCCGCGCCGCCATCGGCTGGGCTGGTGATGATGAATGCCGCCGCGCTGGAGCGCTGCCGCGCCCGCCAGTCGACCAGCTTCGCGATCGATCTCGCCAAGTGGAACAGCATCATGGAAGCCTATCTGAATGGCGGCCATGCCTATCATGCCACCATGCCCACCGATGCGCTGCGCACCTTCCACAAGGCGATGATGGAGACCAAGCAGATCGGCTTCGAAACGCTGCGCGCCGCGCAGTGGGAGCAGGGCAATGCCGTGCGGGCGATGCTGGCGGAGCGCGGCGTGCGGTCGGTCGCCGCCGATGGCTTTGCCGCGCCGGGCGTGGTCGTGGTGTTCACGGAGGATGCCGCGATGCAGACCGGCAAGCCCTTCGCCGCGCTCGGCCTGCAGGTCGCCGGCGGCGTGCCACTGATGGTGGATGAAGGCCCGGATTATCGCAGCTTCCGCATCGGCCTCTTCGGCCTCGACAAGCTCAAGGACGTGCCTGCCAGCCTCAAGCGGCTGGAAACGGCGTTCGATCAGCTGTTCTGAGCTGGTCCGTCAGCCCTCTCCTGCCAGCAGGAGAGGGTTGGACTGGGCTGGAAATCAATGCTGCTCTTCAACGGAGTGAGAGCGAAAGGGGGCCTATTTGGAACCCACGCCATTGCGGACGATCAGCTTTCCATTGTCTTCCGCGATCAGAGCTCTGTCGCCGTTATAGCGAATATGGCTGCGCGCCATTTTTGCACATTCGGCGTCATGATTGATTTGGCGCGCGACCCATCGTTTCCAGGCAGGCTGCTGCAAAGCCCGGCACTCGGCTTCATAAATGCCGCAACTATGGGCGGCCCGCATTTCTTTGATTAACAGCAGCCAACGACTTCGATCTTTCGGAATGCCCTCCTCTGGAGGCTGGCGGTCATAGCCCACACGTTCTTCTGGGCTTTCCATAAGCCGATCATAGCGATCACTATGTTCACTGCCCATGCCTTTTCTGAGATATTGCTGTGGGCCACAGAGCATCAAAGTGGACTGACTGCATCCCCAGCAGGTTCTGCCAGCCGACATGGCCTGAAGCCGCTTCCTTCAGCCGTGCCAGGCCTGCGAGCCATTGCCGCAACCCCGCCCGCTACAACAGGCCGTGTCCGGCGAAGCTGAAGACGGCCTGACCGGCAAAAACCCAGTGGTCTGCGACATGAATGTCCAAGGGGCGCGCCGCTTTGCAGATTTGGTCCGTCATGATCCGGTCGGCCTTGCTGGGTTCGGCGATGCCGGAGGGGTGGTTGTGGGCAAGAATGATGTGCGCCGCCCCGAGGATGATCGCGGTCATGACGATTTCGCGGACATAGACCGGGGTGCTGTCATATCCCCCGGACCAATGAGTACGGCTCTCGATGACGTGTTTGAGCTGGCTCAGATAGACCACATGGAAGTGCTCGATCCGGCAATGCCCGATTTCCGCAGCAAGGTGACGCTTCAACTTTTCGACATCGAGGGGCTGCGTGGTCTTCAACGCTTCGGATGCCAGCACGCTGAGATGAAGGCTCCGAAAGTCCTTGATCGCGCGTATCTGCGCCTCCGAAGCGCCCCGCAATTTGAGGACGTCCGGTGGAGCGTGGACCAACTCAGCCAGCGAGGCGAATTGCCTCGAAAGCTGCTTTGCGATCGCCCATGGCCTGGGCAAGCCATAGAGCGCAAAAAGACCTGTCAAATGGCTCAAGGAATGCTTCATCGGCCGTTTGATGATCCGTTAAATGGTCATGCTTCTGAGATGCATTAACCATAATTTGGACCATAGGTGCCTGTAAAGCGGACTTGTGTCTACAAGTCTACATAAGTTGTGGACAAAATTCCGGACTCTTACAATTCCCGCAGGGCCCGCGAGGGCCGCAGCGACATCAGTGGGATCGATCCGGCCAGCCCGATGCCCAGCGTGATGATCGCGCCGCCCGCCAGTGTCGCCAGCACCACGCCCCAGTCCGGTGCCCAGCCGAATTCGAAGACCTGCACGATAACATACCAGGCCGCGCCCATGCCCAGCGCCAGCGAAACCAGCGCCAGCGTGGCGGCGAGCAGGGCATATTCCATGGCCTGCGTGCCGAGGATCTGCCAGCGCGTCGCGCCCAGCGTCTTGAGAATCACGCTGTCATAGCTGCGCGCTTGCCGCGAGGCAGCGATGGCGCCGATCAGCACCGCAACGCCCGCGAAGATGGCGATGGAGGCCGCCGCCACGATGGCGCCGGACATCTGCTCCAGCAGCCCGCTGATCTGCTCGACCACTTCGGCCACCGCGATCACCGAGACGCCCGGGAAGGCGGCGAGCAGCGCGCGCGTCACGCCCGCGCCTTGCGCCTCGTCCATGGTAATGGTGGCGGTGAGGCTGTGCGGCGCGCTTGCCAGAGCGCTGGGCGAGAAGACCATGACATAGTTGAACCCCATGCTGTCCCAGTTCACCTTGCGCAGCGAGGCGATTTTGGCTTCGATCTCGCGGCCGAGCACGCTCACCGTCATGCTGTCGCCGATCTTGAGGTTGAGCGTCTTCGCCGCTTCCTCGTCCAGCGAGATGAGCGGCGGACCGGCATAATCGGGCGTCCACCACTGGCCCGCGACCAGATCGCTTCCCTCCGGCAGCGTCGCGCTATAGGTCACGCCGCGCTCGCCGCGCAGGAACCAGGCGCCTTCGGGCAGCGTCTCCATGTCGGCGACGCGCTGCCCGGCATAAGCGACGATGCGCCCGCGCAGCGCCGGGACGACGTTCAGCTCCGCCGCCGGCGCCTCTTGCGCCACGATCTGCCGGAAGCGCGCTTCCTGATCGGACGGGATATCGAGCACGAACTGGTTGGGCGCCTTCTTGGGCACCGTCCGGTCGATCTCGGCGGTGAGGCTGGTCTGCACGCCCGCCAGCGTGACGAACAAGGTGAGCGCAAGGCCGAGGGCGATCACCAGCGCGCTGGTCTGCGCGCCGGGGCGATAGAGATTGGCGATGGCGAGGCGCCACAGCGGCCGACGCGGGCGCGGCACGCGGCGGGCAATCGCGCTGATGCCCCAGCCGAGCAGCAGCAGCAGGCCGAGCACCGCCGCCGTCGCCCCCAGCACTGCAGCCGAGAACAAGGGCTCGCGCGCCGTGCCGAGCGCTATCGCCAGCACCGCCAGCACGCCCAGCACCACGCCCGCGACGCTGCGCCGGTCCAGCCGGCTGCGCGGCTCGACATGCGCGCGCAGGATCGCGGCGACCGGCAGCGTCCGCGCGCGGTCCAGCGGCGGCAGGGTGAAGATGTAGGCGATCAGCAGGCCATAAGCCGCGCTGGTGATGAGCGGCAGCGGATGGATACGGAAGCCCGGCTGCACCGGCAGAACATCGCCCAGCACGGCAATCAGCGCCGGCGGCAGCAGCGCGCCCGCGATCAACCCGCAGGCAATGGCGATCGCCGCCACGGTGCCGATCTGCATCAGGTAGATGCGCTCGATATCCGCAGACGTCGCCCCCAGCACCTTGAAGGTCGCGATGCCGCCGCGCTTGATCGCAAGGTAAGAGGAGACGCCATTGCTCACCCCGATGCCCGCGATCACCAGCGCCGTGAGGCCGATGAGCGAGAGGAACTGCCCCATCCGCTCGATGAACCGGCTGGTGCCCGGCGCCGCATTCTCCCGGTCACGGAACGACCAGCCTGCCTCGGCCTGCTCGTCCTCCAGCCGCTTGCGCAGCGCCTCGACATCGGTGCCCGGCGCAACGCGGACGCGATATTTGCTCTCATAGAGGCTGCCCGGCTGGATCAGCCCGGTGCGCCGCAGACCTTCTAGCGAGACGATGGCGACCGGCCCGAGCGTAAAGCCTTCGCCCACCCGGTCCGGCTCGTCGGCGATGATGCCGGCGATAGTGAAGGTCGCGGTACCATAGCGCAGCGCGCCGCCGGGCCGCACCTGCAAGCGCTCCGCCAGCGCCTCGCCGATCATGATGCGGTCGGCGGCAAGCGGGGCATAAGTCCCTTCGCGCAGCAGCAGGTCGCCATAGAGCGGATAGGCGCCATCGACGCCCTTGAGTTCGGTCAGCACCGCCGCGGGGCCATCGGTATCGCCGGCCCCCACTGCATTCGCCATCGCCCGCAGCCGGATCGTCTCGCTCATCGTTCCCAGCGCGCGCAGCGTCTGCTTCTCGGCTTCGCTCGCCTCGCGCTGGCTCATCCGCGCCTCGATATCGCCGCCCAGGATCGTCTGCCCCCGTGCGGAAATCTCGCTGGTGATCGAGGTCGTCAGGCTGCCGATCGCCGCCAGCGTCGCCACGCCCAGGAACAGGCAGACGAACAGCAGCCGCAGCCCTCGCAGGCCTGCATTCAGGTCGCGCCGGGCAATCGACCAGCTTGCCTGCAGGCCCAAAGCCCTCATGCGCGTCGTCATGCGGGCGCACCCTCCACGATCAGCCCGTCGCGCATTTCCACGATGCGGTCGCAGCGCTGCGCAAGATCGGGATCATGGGTGATGATGATCAGCGTCGCCCCGCTCGCCTGCTGGCGGGTGAAGAGCAGGTCGATGATCGCCGCGCCGGTGTGCCCGTCCAGATTGCCCGTCGGCTCATCGGCAAAGATGATCTGCGGCCCCGGCGCCACCGCGCGCGCAATCGCCACGCGCTGCTGCTCCCCGCCGGAAAGCTGGGCGGGATAATGGTCGACGCGATGCCCGAGACCCACCGCCGTCAGTTCCGCGCGCGCTCGCGCAAAGGCGTCCTCAAGCCCCGCCAGCTCCAGCGGCACGGCGACATTCTCCACCGCCGTCATCGTCGGCAGCAGGTGGAATGCCTGCAGCACGATGCCGATCTGGCCCCGTCTCGCCCGCGCCAGCCCGTCCTCATCCAGCGTGCTGAAATCCGTGCCTGCCACGCTCACGCTACCGCTGCTCGCCTGCTCCAGGCCGGAGAGCACCGCCATCAGCGAGGACTTGCCCGATCCCGAGGCGCCGAGGATCGCAATGCTCTCCCCGCGCATTATGTCCAGGTCCACGCCCTTGAGGATATCCACCTTCGCCTCGCCCGTGCCGAGCGAGAGGGTGACATTGCGGGCGCGGATGGCGATATGGGAGGCATCGATGGGTGCATGCATGCGGAAAGGGCCTCGCGTGGCAAAGACGTTTACTCGTTATGGTGTCTCACTGCTGCTTGTCCAAGCACTGCTCGCCTGTTCTCCACAAACTCCCGACACTCAGGGGGGTGCTGGTGCCGGCAATAACGCCGCCGCAGCCCTCTCCAATACGGCAAATGGCCCTGACGCCCGCAGCGCCCCGGTCGCGGACCGCAAGCTGGTCGTGGTGTTCGGGGATAGCCTCTACGCCGGCTATAATCTTGGGCCACGCGAGGGCTTTGCCCCGGTGCTGGAGCGCGCGCTGGGGGGGCAGGGCGTGCCCGCGCAGGTGGTCAATGCCGGCGTCTCGGGCGATACCACCGCAGCCGGCCGCCAGCGCCTCGCCTTCACGCTCGACGGGCTGGAGCGCAAGCCGGATCTCGTGATCGTCGGCCTCGGCGGCAACGACATGCTGCGCGGCCTGGAGCCAAAGGAAACCCGCGCCAATCTCGATGCGATCCTCGCCGAGCTGCAAAAGCGCGGCATCCCCATCATGCTCACCGGCATGGTCTCCGCCCCCAATATGGGCGCGGACTACGCCAAGGCCTTCGATCCGATCTTCACCGATCTCGCGAAGAAGTACGACGCGCCGCTCTACCCCTTCTTCCTCGATGGCGTGATCGGCAACCGCACCCTCATGCTCCCCGACGGCATCCACCCCAATCCGCAAGGCGTGGAGACGATTGTGGGGCGGGTTGGGCCGCTGGTGGCGGGGGTGTTGAAGGGGGAGGGGGAGTAGAGCGCACCCGCGCGACGGTTCCGCCACTCCACGCGCGGCATCCCCATAATCCCATGCGCGTCATGCTGAACTTGTTTCAGCATCCATGGCACGAGACTGAATTGATCTCGACTGCAAGATGATCCGCAGCGTCATTTCTCGACCGATAGACGTGAGGCGAGGGCGCAGGCTAACAAGGGCCTAAGCGGCGTCCAGTGAAGGTCCTTATTATTTCGTACCCATATAGCCGCATGGTTTCGGTGACTGTGACGCTGCTATCACCGTAGTGGCCATTTACTTCTACGGGGATTCCCTTGATCTCACGTTCTGGTGTGTCAACTCGTGTAAATCCGGTAATACGACCTTTCTCCATTACAGCGCTATCAAAGTGTTTTGGTGCGGCAGGGTAGCGATGGAATAGAAGAGATTTTACAGTAATCGACTCCGCCTCCTTCTTTGTAATGCAAAAAGAATGAGTGGCAATATCTGGAGGCGCACCTTTTACGTTCAGTCTCGCAACTGTTATTTCCCATTTCCCGTCCCGGATTCCCTCAGCAGACGCACTATCGCACGCGGTCAACGGGAGAATGGCACTGATCAACAGTGCTAAGGCAGTTCGTCTCTCTTTCATGGTTCTGGTTCTCTGCCGAACTTGTTACCGAAATACATATGAGCGTGCCGGAGATCAGTGATCAATTGGTCGCAGAAATTCTACGATCTGAATACGAGTTACCCGCCCGGCTTTGCGACCTAATCGCCCCGTTACCTCAACTGCGCCGCGCTTGCCGGCAGCTACAGTGTAGGGATTGGATTCATTCTCAAAAACTGGGTCAAGTACCTCCGCCATAAGGAAGCCTCCATCCGGATTTTCTACGCTTAGGCCGTTTGTGTGGAAACGAAAGCCGTCCGTGCGGAGTGTTAGGTCACCCAGAGGAGTCCAGTCGAGCTTTTGAGATTCTCTTATCGCCTCGGCATCATCTGCGTTCACGATGAGTGGCTTGGCGTCGCCGGATACGAAGCTTGCCGTGCTGACAGACCGGCCCACGGGAGCTACATAATCGGTCGCTGCTTGTCCACTGCCTGAGATCGCTGCGCGAAGAACATCATGTAAGCTTATTATTTCACGGTGACGCCGCTCGTCAGAACGATCTACACTCTCGTGTGCCATCCGCTGGGATTTGCTCATGGCGCCCAAAGCCGCCTTGTGCATCTCTGCCATTTTTTGAATCGCAAATTCCACGGTGTCATCCTTTCCACGGAACTTGTCGATTATCGCAGTGACGTAGTGGGTGAGGATATCAGGACCAATTGCAGCGATAATTGGTATGCCATAACTCAGGGCTGTAGACACTTCGCCGAACAGGCCATCCATGCCATATGAACCTCTTTTAGGCTCGTGGACTTTCAGAAGAAGGGGCACCTTCTCGTTTCGGTTAGGCAATCTCTCGAAGGCAAAAATAAAGAGGCAGTCTGAAACCATCCTCCCGATCCCTTGGAGGGATTTTCCAAGTAGCCGAGCGTCGATCGTATGGTTAGCGGCATCGCCGCCATCATAGACGATATGGATTGCACTTTCAGACACTACTAGTTCCCCCAGTTCTAGGTAGGTCTAGCGACAAACCGTGCATATTTTGAGTCCCGAAATACTGTAAGAATTGAGGGTTGGAATAAGGGTAAATCCCCGTCCCCCATTCCCCTCCCGCGCCACACGCGCTAGGGCCGGGCCATGATCCGCCTGACCGGTCTCACCCTGCCCCTCGATCACCCGGACGATGCACTCGCGCCCGCCATTGCAGCGCGCCTTGGCATTTCGCAGGGCGATCTGCTCGGCCATGAGGTCGTGCGGCGCGGCAATGATGCGCGGCGCAAGAGTGCGATCCTGCTCGTCTATTCCGTGGATGTCGCCCTGCGCGACGAAGCCGCCGTGCTGGCGCGGTTCGTGGGCGACAAGGATGTGCGCCCGCGCCCGGACACGGATTATCATTTCGTCGCCCGTGCACCGGAGGGCTGGTCCGGCCTGCGTCCGGTGGTCATTGGCGCCGGGCCGTGCGGGCTGTTCGCGGGGCTGATCCTCGCGCAGATGGGCTTTCGCCCGATCATCGTGGATCGCGGCAAGGTGGTGCGGGAGCGGACCAAGGATACCTGGGGCCTCTGGCGCCGCTCACAGCTGAACCCGGACAGCAATGTCCAGTTCGGCGAGGGCGGGGCGGGCACATTTTCGGACGGCAAGCTCTATTGCCGGGTGAAGGACCCGCGCTTCCTCGGTCGCAAGGTGCTGGAGGAGTTCGTCCGCGCCGGCGCGCCGGAGGATATTCTCACCGAGGCGCATCCGCACATCGGCACCTTCCGCCTCGTCACCATGGTGGAGAGCATGCGCCGCACCATCGAGGGGCTTGGCGGCGAATATCGCTGGCAGACGCGGGTGGACGGGCTGGAGCTGGATCGCAGCGCGGATGGCAACATGGCCCTGCGCGGGCTCCATTTGCACGATGGCAGCTTTCTGGAGGCCGATCATGTCGTCCTCGCCGTGGGCCACAGCGCCCGGCCGACCTTCGAGATGCTGCACGAGCGCGGCGTCTTCATCGAGCCCAAACCTTTCTCGCTCGGCGTGCGTATCGAACATCCGCAGGCCTGGGTGGATGAGGCGCGCTACGGGCGATACGCCAAGCATCCGGTGCTGGGCGCGGCCGCCTATAGCCTCAGCCATCACTGCGCCAACGGGCGCACCGTCTACAGCTTCTGCATGTGCCCCGGTGGCCGGGTGGTCGCGGCGACCTCCGAAGAAGGGCGCGTCGTCACCAATGGCATGAGCCAATATTCCCGCGCCGAGTTCAATGCCAATTCGGGCCTCGTGGTGGGCATCGATCCCGCCCGCGATTATCCCGATGGGCCGCTGGCGGGCATCGCGCTGCAGCGGCATTGGGAATCGCTGGCCTTTGTCGCGGGCGGCTCCAACTATTGCGCGCCGGGGCAGAAGGTGGGCGATTTCCTGGCCGGGCGCGCCTCCACGGAACTGGGCAGCATTACCCCCTCCTACAAGCCGGGCGTCAAGATGACGGACCTCGCCACCTGCCTGCCGGAGTTCGTGCTGGAGTCCTTCCACGAGGCGATCCCCGCCTTCGGCCGCCAGATCGCGCGCTACGATCACCCGGACGTGGTGATGACCGGCGTGGAAACGCGCACCTCCTCGCCGATCCGCATCACCCGCGGCAAGGATTATCAGAGCCTCAACGTCGCGCGGCTGTTCCCCGCCGGCGAGGGCGCTGGCTATGCCGGCGGCATCCTCTCGGCGGCGATGGACGGCATCAAGGTCGCCGAGGCCGTGGCGCAGAGCATCACGGCGCGGCGGTGAGGTGGCGAGCCGAAGCCTGCGCGGATAACTTCACGCCCGGTTCCTCTTCGTCATTCCCGCGAACGCGGGAATCCAGGTCAGCGCTTGCGCTATGGGGCAGTGTCGAAGCTGGATTCCCGCGTTCGCGGGAATGACCAAGGATGAGGATCACGGGAAGGCCGATCCGCACCCGCCGTTCACCCCGGCCTGCGATCCCAAACCATAATCGTCCCGGCATCGCCATCCACCCGCACCCAGTCGCCGGTGCGGATGGCGTCGAGCGGGTCCTGGTCGCACTCGGTGACCGTCGGCGTACGCATCACCACGGCGCCGAGCGCGGCTTTGGTGGTCATGATGTTGAATACCATCGCCACCGGCGAGGCGCCGCGCAGCTTGGACATGTGGAAGATGCTCGACCAGCCCGAGGAGCCCTTGGCGCCGGGGAAGACCAGCACCTTGCCGGTAAAACTCTGGCCCTTCAGCTCGTGGCGGCTCTCGATCACCGTGCCGCTCATCGGGTTGACGCCGCCCCAGCCGGAGATCGTCTCGCGCGTCACCAGCGCCTCGCCCTCGGCGACGCCGGGCACGACAGAGCGACCGCGGATGATGAGGCGGGGCTTGTCCAGAACGTCGCTCATGCCAGGGCTCCTTTCCACTTGCCGGTACAGGCCGCATCCACACAGTCGGCGGTGGTGCCATACCAGCCCTCGATGCCCATCATCGCGGGTAGATAATGCACCTGCTTGGCGCTATCGAGCGCCGCGACCTTCGTGCCCTTGGGCACCGCCTGGCTGATCGCCGAGCAGGTGTCGGTCATGAGGTAGGCGCCGGCATCGCGCAGCATCTTGGAATAGCCGTTGGCATCCGCCGTCGCCTTCACCGCGCGGCTGGTGAACACCCACAAGGCGCTGTTGGCGCTCACCTTGCGCCCCTCGATCAGAGCGCAGACCTGCGCAATCTGCTCGATGGAATAATGCGGGCAGCCGAGCATGACATAATCGACATCCTCGCTGGAGCCGACGCTGTTCAGCGTCTCGTAGATGCGCCGCCGCGCCGCCGCGTCATAGACGAAGCGCTCGCCTTTCGCCGCGCCGCCGAAGGCCGTCTCCACGCTCGGCGCCTCGGGGGTGATGCCGACCATGTGATACATCTCGACGCCGCCGGACGAGGCCGCGGCCGCGCCGAAATGCTTGTGGCGGATGAGGCTCGCCTCACTGATGTCGCCAGTGATGACGGGGATGGTATCCTGCACGGCATCGCCGACGAAATAGCCGAGCATTCCCCATTCGAAGATGCTGTCGACCGGCACCTGCACGTCCACGCTATGCTGCCCCTTGCGGAAGTCGTCGCGGTGGAAGCCCCAGTCGGGAATGCGCTTGGCCAGCATCGCGGCGCTGGTGGATTCGCGTCCCTCGCAATTGGTCCGCGCGCCGATGACGGAGTTGGCGAACACCACCGCGCTCGATTCCATCCACGCGCAGTGCTCGCCCATCACCGGCACGTTGCCGGCGAGATAGGGCGTGCAGGTCTTGAGGATCTGGATACCGTGGGCGGCGACTTCCGCCTCGTCAGAGACGAAATTGTCGTGCGCCTCCGTCGTCATGCCCTGCTCCTGCCAGAGCGTGGGGTCCATGCCGCCCTGCAGATGGCACGAAAAGGCGTTCATGCGCGGCACTTCCACAACTTCGTCGCTGTCGAGATCGAAGCGGGAAAAAACGGCGCGATAATCTCCGCCATCTGCGGCATAATAATCCTTCACCCATTGCGGGGCGGAGCCGGGCACGCCGGCAACGTTGTTTGTCTCGACGAAACGCTCCGCGCCGAGCGCGTCGGCATAGCGGATCAGCAGTTCCATGGCCTTTTGCGTCGCGGCGCCGGACTCTCCGTCCAGCATGGCTTGTTCGGCATCGGTCAGCATAACCATGGCAGGCTCTCCATTATTCGTTACCTTACTATCGATCAGGATGGCGCGAGAAGCAAGGCTCGTGATTGTCGCGCAACGCGAAGCCTGCCCCTTCGGGCACCGAAAAATCCGTGGTAAATGCTCTTTTCACACTGGGGGGATAGAGGCATAGTCTCCTGAGCCATTGAATCACGGGCCTTTGCCGGGCCGCTGGGAGTTGATGTGAGCGCTGCTTTCCGCTTTCCGCGGTTCTTCATGACCAATGCCGGACCGTGCCCCTATCTGCCTGGGCGCACGGAGCGGAAGGTGTTTACCGAACTGACCGGCGAGCACGCGTCCGAGCTCAATGACGCGCTGGGCCGCATCGGCTTTCGCCGCAGCCAGAACGTCGCCTATCGCCCGAGCTGCGCGGATTGCACCGCCTGCGTCTCGGTGCGGATCGTGGCGAACGAATTCAAGCCCAACGCCACCCAACGCCGCCTCGTGCGCCGCAATAGCGACCTGGTGGTGCGGGCGTGCAAGCCTTGGTCCACCGACGAGCAATTCTCGCTGCTCCAGCGCTATCTCGCCGCCCGCCACCCGACTGGCGGAATGACTGAGATGGACGAGATCGATTTTGCCGACATGGTCGAGCAGACGCCGGTCGAGACCTATCTTATCGAATATCGCGAACCGGGGGAAGACGGCCGCCCCGGTCGGCTGATCGGCGCCTGCCTAACCGACAAGCAGGGCGACGGGCTGTCGATGATCTACAGCTTCTTCGAGCCGGAGCTGGAAGGCCGCAATGGCCTCGGCAGCTACATCATCGTCGACCACATCCTGCGCGCCCAACGCGCCGGCCTACCCTATGTGTACCTCGGCTACTGGGTCGAAGGCTCGGACCGGATGAATTACAAGGTCCGCTATCAGCCGATGGAAAAGCTCGGCCGTGCCGGCTGGGAGCGGCTGGTGCTGCCGGCTGGCCAGTCCGATGCCCCGAATGCCGGCCGCCCGGAACAGAGCCTGACTCGCGACCATGAGGGGCGCGTGCTTAAGTAATCGGCCTGCGGCCGTCTGGAGGGGCTTGTCGAGGGTGCGCGGCGACTTGCGCTGGGAGGGCGCCAATGGGGAGCAGGTAGGCATCTCCGACCTTCACCGTTCGTGCTGAGTAGGGTCTGAGTAGCGCCGCAGGCGCAATCGAAGAGCCGTATCGAAGTATCCCCGCGCACGGGCAGTCCTTCGATACGCCGCTTCGACAAGCTCAGCGGCTACTCAGGACGAACGGAGGTTCGGGCTGCATTGGCGTCGTGTCAGCAAGGGCAGCTTTCGCATTTACAATCGAAAAGCCGCCCTTTCGTGCAAGAGCGCCTTGTGCACGCCACCCGTCCATAAACGCTAAGGGTCCGGCCGCTCGAAAGCTGCCGGACCCCTGCTGGAAAGCCCCCCGGTTCCAGTTCGCTCTTGGCGTTTGGCCGCGATGTTGCGCCTTGCGGCCATGCGCCTTGGTGCGAGCGATAAGGGGAGGCTATCAATGCCTTAGCGGCTTGGCGAGTCCGCTCGCCCCGTCGCGCGTCCCAAAGTGGATCAGCCGAAAGGCCCGTGCGTCAGCCTGCCAGAGCGGGGGCGATTGCCGCGCAGAGCGCGCCCAGCCCGGCGGCGTCGGCCTCGTCGAAGCGGGCGGGGCGGGGACTGTCGAGATCGAGCACGCCGATCAGCGCGCCCTCGTGGATCACCGGCACGACCAGTTCCGATGCGGAGGCGGCATCGCATGCGATGTGGCCAGGGAAGGCGTGGACATCCTCGACGCGCTGGATCTGCCGGGTCGCCGCAGCCGTACCGCACACGCCGCTGCCCAGCGCGATGCGGATGCAGGCTGGCTTGCCTTGAAACGGGCCGAGCAACAGCACGTCATCCACCAGCCGGTAGAAGCCGGCCCAGTTGAGGTCCGGGACATATTGCCAGATCAGCGCCGCGACATTCGCCATATTGGCGATGGCGTCCGGCTCGCCCTCGGTCAGCGCGCGCGCCGCAGCGAGGAGATCGGCATAAAGAGCGGGCTTGTCGCTGCCCGTCGCGGGAGAAAAATCGTACATGCCTGCCATTTAGGTGCCGCTTGTCCCCCGCGCCAGCCTCTTGGCTCTTGCGGATCGGGCCGCCGCATGGTCTTCAGGCGCTGGATTATCGGGCGGTTAACGAAACGGGGAAGCAGCCATGGAGCCGATCGGGCAGACAGGCGTGAGCGAAGTGGAGGAGATGCGGGCGCTGGGCCGGGACGTCGGGCGCCGTGGCGTCGAGCGGCTTGGCACCGGCATGACGCGCTTGGTGGAGGAGACCTCCGCGCTCTATCGCTGGGCGCTCACGATGCTGGTTCTGCTGAATGCAGGCGGCCTGTGCCTGAGCCTGCTCGCGCGGGACAGCCTCGGGCCGGATGCCCTCCCGCAAGTGGCGCTCACCTTCTTCGGCGGCATGATGATGGCGCTGCTGGCGGCGCTCGTCGGCCTTGCGCTCACGGTCCCACTGGCTGGAGCGATGCGGCGTGCAATGACGGATTGGACCGAGGTTTCTCTCTCCGGCGAGCTGAGCGATGCGGCGATGACCTCCGCCCGCCACGTCCGCCGGATGGGGACGGTGTGGATCGCCGCAATGGGCCTGGTCGGGCTGATTGCGCTGGCGTTGTTTGCGGCGGGGGCGCTCATGCTCGGCGAGCGGCTGGGCGCCTTCGGTCCCTCGAGCGAGCCCGCCGCTGCGGTGGAGGGCGCGGCGCCCGAGGCCGCCGCGAACAGCACTGCGCCCGCCAGTTCTCTGCCTGACGCCGCCGCGCCCCGGGCGTCGGCGGTTGCGCCGGCGCCTAGTCCTGCCGCGCGCCCGGCCCAAATTCGAACACAGGCGCAGCCACGCGCCGCGACAGCCGCACCTGGGCCCGCAGCGCGGAGCGAGCGGCAGGCCTCACCGCCGCCGGTCCGATCCGCGCCTGCACGCACCACATCGCAGCCCGCGTCTGCGAATCCGGCCCCGCCTCCCGCCGCGTCCTCGCCTTCGGTGCCGAGTGAGGCGCCGCTGCTGTCTCCCGGCGCCCCCACCACCGGAAACTGATCGTCAGGCCCGGCGGCGATTGGGTCTTGCGACAGTGCCCCGCGCCGGGTGATGAGGGGCCATGCCGCGCATCCAGATCACGCGATCGATCAGCATCGATGAGGACGAGCTTCTCGAGAGCGCCACGCGCGCGTCTGGGGCTGGCGGTCAGCATGTGAACACAACCGACAGTGCGGTCATTCTCCGCTTCGATGTCGCCGGTTCGCCCTCCCTGCCGGAGGCGGTCAAGACGCGCCTTTCCGTGCTGGCCGGCGCGCGGATGACCGGGGAGGGCGTGCTCATCCTGCGCAGCGAGGGCTCGCGCTCGCAGTTCGAGAACCGCCGCGAGGTGCGCCAGCGGCTGTGCGATCTGATCGCGCAGGCCACCATCGTGCCCAAGAAACGCAAGCCGACCAAGCCCACCAAGGCCTCGCAAGTGCGCCGCGTCGAGGGCAAGACCAAGCGCGCGTCGGTAAAAGCCGGGCGGGGGAAGTGGCGGGAGTGATGGCCTGCGAGGCCATCCGCCCCTGCCGGATCACATCTTCACGCAGCCCCGCAAGGCCGCGCGCAGCGCCATCGTCGCATTGCTGAGCGATGCCTCGCCCTCCAGCCTGCCGTTGATCCGCAGCATCGCCGTTCCTTTCTGCTGGGTCAGCAGCGGCACCAAAGGTGTGCCGGTGATGCCGCCGATCCAGTGGGTGCCGTTGGCGCTGCCACGCTGGACGGGAATGTTGACCAGACGGCCGGCGAAATTCCAGGTCATCGTCAAGGCGTTGCCGGCGGTCGGCTTGTTGAGCAGCATCGCCATATAAGGCTTCCCGCCCTCGCAATAGAGGCTGAGGGCTTCGATGTTGGGGGATGCTGCGGCGCTGACATAGGCCATGGGCGCGCGCCCGGCGACGGGCACGACTTCCCACGGCGTGCCGGGCAGGGCCACCGCCGTCTCGGGCGGACTGTTATCAAGCAGGGTCTTGATCTCGGGCGCGACGGGCAGCCGTGTACCGGTGGCGGGGGCGTAAACGCTCAGCTTGCCGCGTTCCCACAGGCCCACCTGCACCGCCCGCCGGGCGGGGTCGATCATGATATAGGCCTGCTCCTCGCCGCCCTTGTGCTGGGCGTTGCCGGAGAGATAATAATAATTCCCGACGCGCTTGAGCGGGGTGACGACCGAGAGATTGGTCCGCAGCACGTCCATCTTCGGCCCTAGCCGGGACTTGAGCGCCGTCGCGACGGCGCCGCGATCCAGCAGATCGATATTATCTTTGGCGTAGCTGCCCGGATATTTGCCCACGAGGCTGGCGAGGTTCGTCCATTCCGCCGGGATGCCCTGTACGGCGGCGGCCGGTGTTGCCGCTGGTCGGGGCGGCGTCGGGGCTGGCGTGCCGACGGCCGCGCTGCCCTTGCAGAGCATGAACAATCCGCCTGCCGTAAAGGCGGCATGAAAAGGGTCAGGTCTCTGACCGCGCATCAGATTGTCCTCGAACCGGATGACCCCGGCCTTTTCGTCATCATTGACGTACATATAGACGCGCCCGGAATCGCTGGGGCTGATCGGGAACGGCATGAACACGGCCGTGATCCCCTCATAGCTCGGCCCCATGAAGCTCACTGCATATTCGACGCGCGGCGGCGTGACGGTGCGGCCATGGGCGCGGAAGGTCATGCCCTTGTCGTCGATGGTGACGCGGGGCTCCGCGCTGCAATCGCCGCGCGGCGCGTAGCTGCCATAGATGTGATCGAGGCCCTGGCCCTTAAGACTGGCGATTGTCAGGGCCTGCGTAGCGCTCCCTTGCAGCGCCAGCGCACAAGCAGCGATGATCACGCCGGACCGGCGCGATGCGATTTCGGAAATGGTTGGAAAGGCCATGTCTACTCCCCCACGAAGTTGACGCCTTCCCTCAGATGAGCTGACTCGGGTGGGAAGGACTGTGGCCATTATTCACGAGTTAACCCAAATGGTCGAATGGTTAATGAGGGCGGCGGGTGGTCGCCTCAGCCTGCGATTACGATCTCCGCCAGAATGGCATCGAGCAGCAGCATTCCGGCCGGGGTGACGCGTAGGCGCTCACCGGTTTGCTCCAGCAAGCCATGGCCGGCCAGCTTTGCAATGGCGTGCTCGTCCACTAGCGACGGGCGGTCCAACCCGGTGCGCTGGCTGAGCGCGGCCAGATCGATCCCCTCGGCAAGGCGCAGGCCCATCATCAGCGCTTCGGCCGCCTGTTCGCCGGCGGGGAGCACCCGCTCCTCGGCGAGACCATGGCCGTTGCGGTGCAGCGCGGCCATCCAGTTCTCGGGCTTGCGATGACGCACGGTGGCCATGCCGCCGCGCCGACCATGCGCGCCGGGGCCAACGCCGGCATAATCGGCATAACGCCAGTAAGCGAAGTTGTGCCGGCTCTCCTGCCCCGGCGCGGCATGGTTGGAGACTTCATAGGCCGGGCGGCGGGCCGCCAATGTCATGGCCTGCGTCAACTCGAACAGCGTGGCGGCATGGTCCGCATCGGCGGGCACCAGCGTGCCCCGGCGCACGTCGGTTTCGAACCGCGTGCCGGGCTCGATGGTCAGTTGATAGAGCGAGAGATGATCGGTGCCGAAGCTGAGCGCGCGGGCCAGTTCGCGCTCCCAGTCCGCCTCGCTCTGGCCGGGGCGCGCATAGATGAGGTCGAGGCTGACGCGCGGCACGCAGGCCTGCGCGGCCGCCAGAGCCCTGAGGCCTTCGTCCACGCCGTGCGCCCGCCCGAGAAAGCGCAAGGCATGATCGTCCAGTGCCTGCAGGCCCAGCGAGAGGCGGTTGACGCCGGCAGAGGCCACCTGCGCGAAGCGCGCGGCCTCGGCGCTGTTCGGATTGGCCTCCATGGTGATCTCGATGTCGTCCGCGACCGCCCAGTGCCCGGTCGCCGCATCGATCAGGGCGGCCACCGTCTCGGGGGGCATCAGCGAGGGCGTGCCGCCGCCGAAGAAAATGCTGCCCAGCGTCCGCCCCGGCAGCAGCGCGGCTTCATGGGCCAGATCGGCGAGCAGCGCCGCGCGCCACGCTTCCTGATCCACCGTATCGCGGACATGGCTGTTGAAGTCGCAATAGGGGCATTTGGCCACGCAGAACGGCCAGTGGATATAGAGGGCAAGCGGCGCGGGAGAGGCCATGGCCGCCGCTATAGCGGACTGCGCGCCAAAGTCAGCCCATGGCGAATATGCCACGGTTCAGGGTTAAACATTAATTAACAATTATTTAACGCAATTTATTGGTGAAGAAAATGTTTTCCCAACCGTTCATACTGAGCTAGGTTCTACACCGGAACCGCAGGGGGAACGGCGGACGCACATGGACGCGGGCAAAGGGCGAGAAGTGGTGCGACGGCGTATGCGGGCGGCGATGGGCCTGCTCGTGCTCTGCACCCTGACGCCGGCGCCCGTGCTGGCTGGCGATGCGCCTTCTGCTGCCATGCCGCGCGATGCGGCGCATTTCCGCGATATCATGCTGGCTGCTCACAATGGCGAACGCGCCGCGCGGGGCGTGCCGAAGCTGGCGTGGAGCGATGAACTCGCGGCCGATGCGGCGCAGAGCGCTACCCGGCTGGCGCAGGAGCCGGACCCGATTGCGGCCCATCACAAATCCGGCGGCGCGGGCAACTATGGCGAAAATCTGTGGGCCGGCACCCGCGATGCCTATGCCTATGAGGAAATGGCGGCAAGCTGGCTGGAAGAGCGCGCGCTCTACCTAGATGCGCCGGTGCCGGACATTTCGCGCAGCGGCAATTGGGCGGATGTTGGCCATTATTCACAGATCATCTGGGCCGGTACGCGCCGCGTCGGCTGTGCGTTTCACCCCACGGCCACGCTAGACGTGCTGGTGTGCCGCTACGATCCGGCGGGCAATGTCTACGGGCACCGCGCGTCGGTCGATTACGCCGGGCGCTGAGCGCGCGGCGTCCTTTCAGAACAGCGCCGTGACCAGTTGCTCGAATGCGCGGGCGCGGTGGCTGACCGCCTGCTTCGCCTCGATGGGCATCTCGCCAAAGGTCTGCGTCGCTCCGGTCGGCAGGAACACCGGATCATAGCCAAAGCCCTGTGCGCCGCGCGGCGGCCAGACGAGACTGCCGGCGACGCGGCCCTCGAATAAAACGGTCTCGCCATCCGGCCAGGCGAGGCAGAGCGTGCAGACGAAGGCCGCGCTGCGGTCCACCTGCGGGCCTTGCGCGCAGAGCAGCCCCTCCACCTTGCCCATCGCCATATACCAGTCGCGCCCGGGCTCGCCCTCGAACCATTGCCGCTCTGCCCAATCGGCGGTGTAGACGCCGGGCCGTCCACCCAGCGCCGCCACATCGAGGCCGCTGTCATCGGCCAGCGCAGGCAGGCCGGAGGCGGTGGCGGAGGCGAGCGCCTTGAGTGCGGCGTTTTGCGCGAAGGTGGTGCCGGTCTCCTCCGGCTCGGGCAGGCCGAGCGATCCGGCAGACACCGGCGCCATGCCATAAGGCCCGAGCAGCGCGCTGATCTCGCGCACCTTGCCTTCATTGTGGCTCGCGATGACGAGCTTGCCGGGTGTGAGTTTGCGGGTCATTCAGCGCTCTCTTTCCGTTCGTGTCGAGCGAAGTCGAGACACGTCCAGCACAGTCCTTCCGTGTCTCGACTTCGCTCGACACGAACGGGAGGTAACTCACCGCCTCGTGGCGCGGTCCTGCGCGGCGAAGATCTGGGTGCAGCCGATACGTGCGAGGCGCAGCAGGCGCAGCAGCGCTTCCTCGTCATAGGTCGCGCCTTCCGCCGTCGCCTGCGCCTCGGCGATATTGCCGTTGGAAAGCAGCACGAAATTGGCGTCGGCATGGGCATTGCTGTCCTCGATATAATCGAGGTCGAGCACCGGATTGCCCTGATAGATGCCGCAGGAGACCGCCGCGACCTTGGCCTGGATCGGATCAGCGGTCAGCGCGCCGCTGGCGAGCAGCTTGTCCACTGCGATCCGCAGCGCCACCCAGGCGCCGGAGATGCTGGCGGTGCGGGTGCCGCCATCGGCCTGGATCACGTCGCAATCGAGCGTGATCTGCCGCTCACCGAGTGCCTTAAGGTCCACCACCGCGCGGAGCGAGCGGCCGATCAACCGCTGAATCTCCTGCGTGCGCCCAGACTGCTTGCCCTTGGCTGCCTCGCGTGACCCACGCGTGTGCGTGGCACGGGGGAGCATGCCATATTCCGCCGTCACCCAGCCTTCGCCCTTGCCGCGCAGAAACGGGGGCACCCGCTCTTCTACGCTCGCCGTGCAGAGCACCCGCGTGTCGCCAAAGGAGACGAGGCAGCTGCCTTCGGCATGAACGGTGAAGCCGGGTTCCATGGCGATCGTGCGCATTTCGTCGGGGGCGCGGCCGGATGGGCGCATGAGCATGTCCTTTTTGTCTGCTGAAATTTGCCCGCGCTCTAGCGCCCCTGTTGCGACTTGGCCAGCGCCGCGCGCCGTCCTACATACAGAGCATGTCCGGCCCGCCCATCAACCTTTTGAGCGATCGCGCGCGCGATATCTTTCGCGTCGTCGTGGAATCCTACATCGGCACCGGGGCGCCGGTCGGCTCGCGCACGATCAGCCGGTTGAGCGGGCTCAATCTCTCGCCGGCGTCGATCCGCAATGTGATGCAGGATCTCGAGGAAGCGGGGTTGCTCGCTGCGCCGCACACCTCGGCCGGGCGGATGCCGACCGAATCCGGCCTGCGTCTGTTCGTGGACGCCATGATGCAGGTCGCCGAGCCCTCCGAGGACGAGAAGCGCGCCATCGAGCGGCAGCTGACCGGGGAAGGGCCGATCGAGGAAGCACTCAACGCCGCCTCGGCTCTGCTCTCGGGCCTGTCTGCCTGCGCCGGGCTGGTGATGGTTCCGCGCCGCGAGACGCTGCTCAAGCAGTTCGGTTTTGCCTGGCTTTCGGACCGGCAGGCGCTGGCCGTGCTGGTCGGGCAGGATGGCACCGTCGAGAACCGCATTGTCGATCTGCCGCCGGGCACGACGCCATCGATGCTCGTGGAAGCGGCCAATTATCTCTCCGCCCACGCCACCGGCCGCACGCTGAGCGAGGTGCAGGCCTGGCTGAGCGGACAGATCGAAGCGGAGGAAACGGCGCTTGATGAGGCTTCGCGCCATTTGGTCGCGCGGGGCGTGGCAGCGTGGAGTCGCGATACCGAGGACCGGCCCGTGCTCATCGTGCGCGGCCAGGCCAATCTGCTCGACGAGCAATCCGCCGCCGATCTGGAGCGCGTGCGCCAGTTGCTGGACGAGCTGGAGGGCAAGAGCGAGATCGCCCGCCTGCTGGACAGCGCCCGCGCCGGTGCCGCGACCAAGATCTTCATCGGCTCGGAGAACAAGCTCTTTTCCCTGAGCGGCTCTTCGGTCATAGCAGCGCCATATCGCGGACCCGGCGGGCAGGTGGTCGGCGTGGTCGGTGTGATCGGCCCAACCCGGTTGAACTATGCCCGCGTCGTCCCCATGGTGGACTTCACCGCACAGACCCTCAGCAGATTGATGAAATGACGGAAGACATGACTGACCAGACCAACAATGAGAATGAGACCCTGGCCGCTGACATCGCCGAGGGCGCGGGCGAGACGCTGAGCCGCGAGGAGATCGCCGCCGCGCGTATCGCCGCGCTGGAGGAAGAGCTGGCCAACGCCAAGCAGGAGACGCTCTACGCCGTCGCGGATACCCAGAATGTCCGTCGCCGGCTGGAGAAGGAACTGGCCGATACCCGCGCCTATGCCGCGACCGCCTTCGCCCGCGACATTCTTTCCGTGGCCGACAATCTCAGCCGCGCGCTGGAGGCCATTCCGGCCGAGCTGCGCGCGGACGAGAAGGTGAAAGGGCTGATCGCCGGCCTCGATGCCACCGGCAAAGAGATGGAGAGCGCGCTGCGCAAGCACGGCGTGGAGAAGTTCACCTCGGTGGGCGAGCCGCTCGATCCCAACAAGCATCAGGCGATGATCGAGATGCCCTCGGCAGAGGCTGCGCCCGGCACCATAGTGCAGGAGATGCAGGCCGGCTACATGATCAAGGATCGCCTGCTGCGCCCGGCTCTGGTCGGCGTGGCCAAGGCGGCGGAGTAACAGGCGTCGTGCGCGGCGCGGCCATGGCGGTCCTGACCGGGCTGGTCGCGCTCGCCTTGCCGGTCGCGGCGCCGCTGGCGGCACAGGCACCTGCCGCGTCACCCGCACCAAGTCCGGACGCACTCTCGCATGCCTTGCGGGATCATGGCAGCGGAGAAGTGGATGCCGGTGATCTGCGCGCCGTGACCTGCGTGGAAACCAGCGAGGCGCCCGGCGCCTTCGATTGCCAGTGGGAACAGCGCCGGGACGGCAACTGGCATCCCTATACGAGCTGGCTGGCGCTGGTCGGCGCGCAGTGGACCATGCTCGATGCGCCCATTCCGGTGCCGGATTTCAATCGCGGAAAGCTCAAGCCGCTGGCGCCCACTGCGCCTTGAGCGGCGGCGCCTCGGCTGGCGTCAATTCAGGCCGGGTCCGTGAGCAGCACCGCCGTGCCGGTGGCCGAGACCATCAGCATCGATCCGCCCGAGCCGAGCACTTCATAGTCCAGGTCCACGCCGATGATCGCATTGCCACCGGCTGCGGCGGCGCGCTGGCGCATTTCCGCCATGGCGTCCTCGCGGGCGCGGCTCAGCACTTCTTCATAGGCGCCGGCCCGCCCGCCAACGATATCGCGCACGCTGGCAAAGAGATCGCGGAAGAGATTGGCACCCACGATCACCTCGCCGGTCACCACGCCGCAATAACGCTGCACCGTACGGCCATCGATATTGTTGGTGGTCGTGACGATCATCTCGGTCGGGGCATTGCCCCAGGGATTATCGGCCATCTCTCCGCTCCTCTCGCCGCGCGTGCGGCTTATTCCATGCCAAGGGCCGCCAGATAGGTCTGGAGGATTGCCTCCATCTCCTGGCGATCATGCGGCGGCAGCTTCCGCAGGCGGACGATCTGGCGCATGATCTTGACGTCATAGCCTGTTGCCTTGGCTTCGCCATAGACATCCTTGATGTCGTCCGAGATGCCCTTCTTTTCTTCTTCGAGGCGCTCGATGCGCTCGATGAGAAGGCGCAACTGGTCGGCGGCGATGTTGTCGCTCATGTCTGCAAGGTCTCCGGATGGAATGTGTCAGAATCGAATGCGCGGTCCTAGCCAGCCGCTGCCCTCCCTGTCTAGGCATCGATCGCACCGGACGGCGTAGCCATTGCGCCGGCGGCAGAAAAAATTTCCCGCCATGTCACAATCGCCGTCCGCCCACTCGTCATGCCTGTGCAAACCCGATGGACAGGAGACACGATCATGACCGCACGCCTCGATCCCTTCACCGCCGCGCCCGCGCTCATCAAGCAATGGATGGCGACCTCGCTCGCCATCAACGACAGCCTGGAGCCTGCGCTCGTGGAACTGGTGAAGGCCCGCGCTTCGCAGATCAACCAGTGCGCCAACTGCCTCAACATGCACACCGCCGAAGCCCGTGAAAAGGGCGAGAGCGAGCAGCGCCTCTACTTGCTCTCGGTCTGGCGCGAGGCGCCATGCTATAGCGCACGGGAGCGGGCCGCGCTCGCGTGGACCGAGGCGCTTACGCGTCTGTCGGAAGGGCATGGCGGAAAGGACGAAGCCTATGCACAGCTCGCGGCCCAGTTCAGCGAGGAAGAGCAGGTGAAGCTGACGCTGCTGATCAACATCATCAATGGCTGGAACCGCCTCGCGGTCGGCTTCGACTTGTGGATCGAAACGCCGGCGACCCGCAAGCTGGCTGCCTGATGCGCGCCGGGCATCCCATGTCCCCTCATCAGCGGGAGGATGCAGCGATCAGCTTCGATCCGCTGCGTCCCCGGCTGGTGCGGATCGCCTACCGAATGCTCGGTTCCGTCGCCGATGCCGAGGATGTGGTGCAGGAGGCATTCATTCGCTGGATGCGGGTCGACCGTGCCGAAGTGCGCGAGCCGGAGGCGTTCCTCCGCCGCACGGTCACGCGGCTTTGCCTGGATCATGCCAAGTCGGCGCGGGTCCAGCGGGAGCATTATGTCGGGCCATGGCTGCCCGAACCGGTCATCGAGGATGAGGAGGAGCAGGAGGATGTGACCCTGCCGCTGATGCTCGCACTGGAGCGGCTCTCACCTCTCGAGCGAGCGGCGTTCCTGCTGCATGATGTGTTCGGCGTCTCGTTCGAGGAAATCGCCGCCACCATCGATCGGGAGCCGGCGGCCTGTCGCCAGCTTGCCGCTCGGGCACGGGACCACGTGCGGCAGTCGCGGCCGCGCTTCGAGGTTGAGAAGCAGCGGGGTCTGGAGATCGCGAGCGCCTTCTTTGCGGCGTCGCGCACCGGCGACATGACCGCGCTCAGCGCGATGTTGGCTGCTGATGTCAGCATGCACGCAGATGGCGGGGGCAAGCGTTCGGCAGCGGTCGCCGAGGTTCTCGGGCGACGCAATGTGCTGCTGTTTCACAAGGCGCTGGCGGTGCTGTTTCGCAAGCATGGCTCGCAGCTTGTGCGCACAGCGCTCATCAGTGGCCTGCCGGGGTTCGTGACGCGCGAGGCCGATGGCGAGCTGCAGACCACGGCCTTCGAGATCGAGGCGGGGCGCATCATTGGCATCTATGTGGTGCGCAATCCCGATAAATTGCGGCACTTGCACTAGGCGGAATGCAGTGAGGGGGAAGCAGCGCTCCCCCCTCATCGGATCTCAAGGATATCGGCCTGACGGATCAGCCCGCGCGACCGGCGCCGCTGCGACGACCGCCACCGGGATTGCCTTGCGGACGTCCGCCGCCGAAGTGGCGCGGACGCTGACCGCCCGGCTTGCGGGAGCGGTCGCCCTCGGAGCGGGTGTCCGTCTGGCGCTGTTCGCCCGATGCGGCAGCATAGACCGGGCGCAGGCGCTTGGGCAGGCGCTCGGCATCCATGGTCGCGGCAGGTTCAGGGCGCTGGGCCAGCGGGTCGAAGCCGGGACGGTTCGGGGCGTGGCCATCATAATAGCGGCCGCCGGGATTGCGCTGGCCGCTGCGCTGGGCGTCCTGCCCATCGCGAGGCGCGCGCGCCGGGCGGGCGGTCTGGCCGTCCCGCTCGCCACGGAAGGGGCGTTCGCCGCGTTCACCGGCATTCCGGCGCTGGCCATCCTGACCGGGCGCGTGGTCGAAGCGGGCCGGGCGCTCGCCGCGTCCCTCACCCCGTCCATCATGGCGCGGTGCGCCGGCGCCGGCTTCGCGACGGTCGTCGGACCGGCCGCGTTCCGGGCGATCGCGGCGCTGCTGCGAGGCGGGGCGACGGCCCTGGCCCTGGTCTCGACCCTGGCCCCGTCCTTGCCGGCGCCCGTCGGCATCGCCGACGGCTTCGGCCACAGCTGCCTTGGAGGGCAGCGGCAGGCGGCGGGCTTCCACCACGAAGTCCTCGGGCAGCGGCATCACCGCCAGCTTGACGCGGGTCAGCTTCTCGATGTCGCGCAGATAGGGCTTCTCGTCCGGCGCGACGAAGCTCATCGCAATACCGTCGGCGCCGGCACGGGCCGTGCGGCCGATGCGGTGGACATATTGCTCGGCGACATTGGGCAGCTCGAAGTTGAAGACATGGCTCACGCCCGACACGTCGATGCCGCGCGCGGCAATGTCGGTCGCAACCAGTACCTGCACGCCCCCGGTACGGAAGCCCTGCAGGGCAGCGGTGCGCTGGCCCTGGCTCTTGTTGCCGTGAATGGCCGCCGCGCTGATCTTGGCAGCGACGAGGTGCCGCGCCACGCGGTCCGCACCATGCTTGGTGCGGGTGAAGACCAGTGCCCGGTCGAGCGCGCCGGAAGCGATGGCATCGCGCAGGCGCAGGGTGAGCAGCGCCTGCTTCTCCTTCTGGTCGATGAAGGTCGCATATTGCTCCACGCGCTCGGCGGTGGTGGATTGCGGCGCAACCTCGACCTTGACCGGATCGTTGATGAAGCGCTTGCCCAGCTCGGCGATCGCCTGCGGCATGGTCGCGGAGAAGAACAGGCTCTGGCGCTCGGCCGGCAGCATCTTGGCGATCTGCGTGAGCGGCTTGATGAAGCCCAGGTCCATCATCTGGTCGGCCTCGTCGAGCACGAAGATTTCGACATTGCGCAGCGTCAGCGCGCGCTGGTCGATCAGGTCGAGCAGGCGGCCCGGCGTCGCGACCAAAATGTCGGTGCCCGGCACCAGCGCGCGGGCCTGCTTGCCCACCGGCACGCCGCCGAAGACGACCTGCACGTTGAGGCTGAGATACTTGGCATAGCCGCGCATGTTCTCGGCGATCTGCGCCGCCAGCTCACGCGTGGGCGAGAGCACCAGCATCCGGCAGGAGGCTGGCTTGCGGGGCTGGGGATTGTTGAACAGCCGGTGCAGCGAGGGCAGCGAGAAGGCTGCGGTCTTGCCGGTGCCGGTCTGCGCGATGCCGAGCAGGTCGCGGCCCTGCATCAGCGCCGGAATGGCCTGCTGCTGGATCGGCGTGGGGTCCGCATAACCCTTGGTCTCAAGGGCGCGGAGGATAGGCTCGGCAAGGCCAAGCTCATTGAAAAAAGACATGAATAGACTTTCGATATGACATGCGTCGCCCTCGCGTCTGTCGCGAGCGGGCGCAGCAGTGGTCTCCAAACGGGCGACCCTGCGTGAATAAGGAAGCTTGAGCGATTCTCGCATCCGTCCGTCCCGGCGGCCCTTGTGCAAGATGCGGGGCCTCACGCTGCGCGGGATTGCGCCGGATCACTAGTCCTGGCGCCGAATGCTGCGATGCACATAGAGGGCGTTTGTGGAAAAAGCAAGTATGCTCGCGTGGGCATGCGATTTCGGGCGAGCCGCCGAGCCGGTCGTCAGCCTTGCCATGCCCAGCATTCGGCCTACTAATCAGCCTATGCCGCTTCATATCACCGTGCCTGAACAGCCCTCCGAGGCCGACCGCAATGCCGTGTTTGCACCCTTGCGGGCCTATAACATCGCGCAGGCAGGGGATCCGAACATCCGCCCCGTTGCCATTCTGCTGACCGATGAGCAGGGCGGGCGCGTGGGCGGCATCTGGGGCAAATGCTCCTATGACTGGATGTTCGTGGAGCTTCTCGCCATCGCGCCGGAGCATCGCGGCGGCGGCCATGGCAAAGCGCTGATGGCCGAGGCAGAGCGGGTGGCGCGGGCCCATGGCTGTGTCGGTATCTGGCTCGACACCTATGCCTTCCAGGCGCGCGGCTTTTACGAGAAGCTCGGCTTTAGCGTGTTCGGCACGCTGGACGATCATCCCGTCGGCCAGCAGCGCTTCTTCCTGAGCAAGCGCCTCTGAGAGCAGCGCTCTATGTCCTCCCCGACCAGCGGCCGGGGAGGCACGATGTGGGTTTTAGCGCCCGGCGAGCACTTCGCCGATCTGCACGGCATTCAGCGCGGCGCCCTTGCGGAGGTTGTCGCCGACGACGAACATGGCGAGGCCATGCTCAACCGTGCGGTCGGGGCGCACGCGGCCCACGAACACCGGGTCGGCCCCCGTCGCGTCGAGCGCGTTCGGCACATCGCTTACCACCACGCCCGGCGCCTTGCCGAGCAGCGCCAGCGCCGTCTCCGCATCGATCGGCCGCTCGAACTCGGCATTGATGGAGAGGCCGTGGCCGGTGAACACGGGCACGCGCACGCAGGTGCCGGAGACGGGCAGGCCGGGGATCTCGAGGATCTTGCGGCTCTCGTCGCGCAGCTTCAGCTCTTCCTCGGTATAGCCGTCCTCACCCAGCACATAATTGAGCGGCACGATGTTGTTGGTGATCGGCACCGCCCACTTCTCGGGCTGGGGTACGAAGTCGGCCTTGCCGTTGAAGGCGAGCGCGGCGCCCTTGTCGCCCACGGCGGCGATCTGGCGCGCCAGCACGTCGATGCCTTCCATGCCGCCACCGGAGACGGCCTGATAGGTGGCGACGATCAGGCGCTTGAGGCCGGCGGCTTCATGCAGCGGCTTGAGCACGGGCATCGCTGCCATGGTGGTGCAATTGGGGTTGGCGACGATACCCTTGGGCAGGTTTGCCAGCGCATGCGGGTTCACTTCGGAGACGACGAGCGGCACGTCCGGGTCGGAACGCCAGGCCGAGCTGTTGTCGACCACGATGGCGCCGGCTGCGGCAACCTTGGGCGCCAGCGCCTTGCTGGTGGAGCCGCCCGCGGAGAAGAACACAATGTCGAGCCCGGCGAAGTCGGCGGTCGCGGCATCTTCCACCGTCACTTGCTGGCCCTTGAACTCGACCTGCGAGCCGGCCGAGCGGGCCGAGGCGAACAGACGCAGCGTGCCGACCGGGAAATCGCGCTCGGCGAGCAACTGGCGCATCATCGAGCCGACGAGGCCGGTGGCGCCGACCACGCCGACATTCAGGCGGGCATCGGGGGAAAAGCGGGCAACCATCTATACGTTCCTTCCTGTTGATTGAAGGACGCGGCGGTCAGGCTTTCGTCTGGAAAGTCGGCCCCGCGCACTTCGCGGGGCTTCCTGTCCGGCTGATCGTGGCTCTTTAGGCCGCGCGCATCCGAACCGCCCCGCTGATGCGGGTCGGTTTGGTAATAATCGGCTGAACGATCATCATGGACATGGCGCGCGCCTCTAGCGAGCGTGGCGCCTGCTGTAAATGGCAAAGATGCCTGCTCTCGGGAGAAAGCAGGCATCCATGATCTTCAGATTTTCGGTGGATCAGCGGCAGCGCACTTCACCCCGGTCGATGGAGCGACCGAGAAGACCGCCCCCAACCGCGCCGAGCAAGGTCCCAACCGTGCGGTCGCCCTTCGTGTCGATCGCGCGGCCGGCGAGCGCGCCGACGCCGGCACCGATCAGCAGACCGGTCGTGCCGTCATTGCGCTTGCAGCGATACCGGCCATCGTCGCCGCGCCATATGCGGTCGTTATGGGAAAGGGCGCGGCCATTGTCCCGGTCTTTCGCGCGCTTCCCGTGCGCGGGCGCCCAGTGCGGCGGATCGGCCATGGCCGGTGCCATGGGCATCGCAAACGCCATCAGCGCCGTGGCGAGCAGGATCTTCTTCATCGGACTCATCCTCGTAATATCAAACAAGCGACCGGCACGTATCGCGCCGGCTCGTGCTGAATAACGCCGCACAACCGCCCTTGTTCCGGCGGTATCACGACTCATCGCTTGGTCAGCCCGCCAGGGCGGCTCCGTGTCGCCAGCGTCCAATCAGCATGTCGAGCGCCAGGGCGGCCCCCAGCGTGAGGCCGGTTAGCGGCAGGCACAGGCCGATGGCGAGCATGATCGCCGCGACGCCGCGCGCCTTGCGGGGATCGGCGGGCCGGGCAGGCGCCTCCAGCCGGCCGTTCTTGCGGCGTTTCCACCAGAGCACGGGCGCGGTGAGGCACAGCAGTATCAGCGCGAGGCAGCCGAGCAGCATGAGCGTGCGGTTGATCTCGCCATATTGCTGGCCCTGATGGGTGGCGATGCCCCATTCGATCGCCCGCGCGCCGATGCCAAAATGCGCAAAGCGGGCATCCTGCAGGACCGCGCCGCTCGCCGGATCGATGTAGATAGCACGCGCATCCTGCGCTCGGCGCACGGACTGTGAGATGAGATAGGGCGCGCCGTCCGCCATCGGCAGGGTGAGCGTCCAAGGGGCGGCGAGGCCGCGCTTGCCGGCGATCTCCGCAGCCCGGTCGGCGCCGATGTCGTCGCTGCCCGATGCGGCGGGCGGCGTCGCTTCCTGCATCGACCAGGGCAGGCTCTGCTTTGCGCCCTCGTCATGGCCGTGGCCGTGATGCGCGCGTGGTGCCGGCGCCTCCCAGGGATTGGGACCGGGCGCCTTGGGGCGGCCCAGCTCCGCACGGGCGACCCAGCCCTGCAACTGCTTGCCCGAGAAGCCGGACCAGGGCAGGCCGGTGATCGCCAGAAACAGGATCACCCCGCCGGCGAGCAATCCGGTCGAGGCATGCAGATCGCGCCAGAACAGCCGCCCGCGCGCCTGCCCGCGCAGGCCGATGACAGGGCTGCCGCGCCGGGGCCACCACAGGTAGAGCCCGGTCAGCACCAGCAGGATCGCCCAGCCGGCGACGATCTCCACCAGCGCATTGCCCACCGGTCCGGTGATGATGAGGCTGTGCAGATCGCGCACGGTCTGCATGATGCCGCCGGCCTGCGCGGTGCCGAGCAGCTTGCCGCGATAGGGATCGACAAAGGCGAGCCGGCGCGCGCCGTCCGCGCCCTGCAGGGTCATGCGCCAGCTCTCTGTCGGCTCGGCAGGCCGCTGGATCTGGCTCACCTGCTGGCCGGATTCCCGCTCGACGGTGGCGATCATCTCGCTCAGCGGCTGGGGCGCATCCTTTGGCGTCACATGCGACCAGTCCGCATAGACCAGCCGTTCGATTTCCGGTTTGTAGAGATAGAGCGCGCCGGTGATCGCCATCCACAGCAGCACCGGGAGGACGATCAGCCCGGCATAGAAATGCCAGCGCCACACGGCCTGATAGAAGCCGCCGCCGGTCTTGGAGCGCGCGCTCATCGGCGGCCTCCGGCGGACAATGGCGCACGGGCGAGGGGAGGGCGGCGCATGGCTGCGCAGCAGAAGAGCAATCGGGTCATGAAAGGGTCAGCCTTGACGGGCAGCGCGCGGGGGCGTGCCGAAATGGGGATGTCGCGCGAGGCGACAGCGAGGGGAGCGTCAGGGCTGATGCGGCGGGCCGGTCTGCGGGGGCGGCGGCGCGGCCAGACCGCGTCCGATGCTCACGGCCGTGCTCGGGCTGAGGATGGGTACCGTCACTATCGTCACGGCGATCTGCGCGACCACGGGCGGGATGCTGTCCAGCGAGGCGCCGATCCCGGCAAAGGCGCAGGGTGCGTCCGGGGCGGTGTTCTGCTTGTCCGGCTGCTTGCGGACGGTGCCGTCCGCATCGATCCAGCCGGTGACCATGCCGGCGCCGGTGCAGAGCACGACCGCGGGCCCGTTTTGCACGGCGGGCATGAAACCGGCCGGGACCAGCAGCCGCGCGAGCAGCACAAGCGCCAGCCACGCGGCGATCAGGCCATGGGCCTGCCCGGTGCCGGTAACAATGCTGGTATCAGTGCGGGTCAGGCGCGCGAGCATGTCCGCGCTTTACGGGATCGCGCCGCGTATGAGAAACGGCTTTTTAGACGTGCCGTCGCTCAGTGATTGTTCTTCGCCACGCTATCTTTCATCCGCGCGAGCTGCTCAGGCGTCGCCTCGGTCTGGTAGCGCGTCTTCCACTCATCCTGCGGCATGCCGTAGATAAGTTCGCGTGCAGCGGCCTTGTCCAACGTGCCGTCGGCCTCGGCCACCCAGTCGGCCAGGCAGTTGCGGCAGAAGCCCGCCAGACCCATCAGATCGACATTCTGCGCATCGGTGCGGTGACGCAGATGGTGGACGAGCCGGCGAAAAGCTTCTGCCGCTGTCTTGTCATCGAGCGTGTCTATCGTCATTGCTTGCACCTTCATGTCCGGTTCCAACCTCGGGCCACGCCGGTGGCCGCCACGGCATTCGCCATGTGGGCAGAGAACGCACCGAAGCAAGAGGCCAAATGAAGAAGCTCACTCCCCGCACCCGCAAGGTTCGCATTCTGGCGACCCTCGGCCCTTCGAGCAGCAGCGAGCTGATGATCCGCAAGCTGTTCCTGGCCGGCGCCGATGCCTTCCGGCTGAACATGAGCCACGGCACGCACGACGTTCATGCCGCCAATGTCGCGATCATCCGGGGACTTGAAAAGGAATTCGGCCGCCCGACCACCATCCTCGCGGACCTTCAGGGACCGAAGCTGCGGATCGGCACTTTCGCGCAGGGCGCGGTCTTTCTGGAAAAGGGCGCCGCCTTTCGGCTGGATCGCGACCCCGCGCCCGGCGACAGCAGCCGCGTCACTTTGCCGCACCCGGAGATCTTCGCCGCCGCGCAGGAAGGGATGCGCCTGCTCATCGATGACGGCAAGCTTGTCCTGCGCGTGCGGGCGGTGCGTGACGATGTCATCGATACGCTGGTCGAGGTCGGCGGCTCGCTGTCCGAGCGCAAGGGCGTCAACGTGCCGGACGTCGTGCTGCCGATGGCGGCGATGACCGAGAAGGATCGGCGCGATCTTTCCTTCGCCATCGAGGCCGGCGTGGACTGGATCGCGCTCAGCTTCGTCCAGCGGCCTGATGACCTGGCCGAGGCGCGCAAGCTGATGGGTGGCTATGGCTATCTGCTCGCCAAGATCGAAAAGCCAGCCGCGCTTGGGCGGCTGGAGGAAATCGTCGAGATGTCCGACGCGGTGATGGTCGCCCGTGGCGATCTCGGCGTCGAGCTGCCGCCTTATGCCGTGCCGCCGCTGCAGAAGCAGATCGTGGAGAGCGCCCGGCGCTTGGGCAAGCCGGTGGTCGTCGCCACGCAGATGCTGGAATCGATGATCAAGGCGCCCACGCCGACCCGCGCCGAGGTGTCGGACGTCGCCACGGCGGTCTATGATGGCGCGGATGCAGTGATGCTCTCGGCGGAGACGGCGGCGGGCGACTGGCCGGAGGAAGCCGTGGCGATGATGGACAGCATCGCCCACAGCGTCGAACATGATCCGGGCTATCTGGACCGGCTGCACTTCACCAAGACCATGCCGGACCCGACAACGTCGGACGCACTGGCCGGCGCCAGCCAGCACATCACCAACACGGTCTCGGCCAAGGTCATCGTGTGCTTCACCACCTCGGGCAGCACTGTGCGGCGTATCGCGCGCGAGCGGCCGGGCGCGCCCATCCTGGCGCTCACCCCGCGCATGGATACCGCGCGGCGCATGGGCCTCATGTGGGGCGTCCATGCCGTGCGCACCAAGGATATCGGCAGCTTTGAGGAAATGATCGGCAAGGCCAAGCGCATGGCCATGCGCCACGGCTTTGCGGGGGCAGGCGACAAGATCATCGTGCTCGCCGGTGTCCCCTTCGGTACGCCGGGGTCCACCAATGTGCTCCATGTCGCGACCATTCGGGGCGACGAGCTGCGCACCCACCGCGAGGAGTGAGGCGCTCCGGGCGCGCCTTCTGCACCTAACCCCCGTCATTCCGCGAACGCGGGAATCCAGCTGCAACGCTGCTCGTCAACGCGAGGCCGAACTGGATTCCCGCGTTCGCGGGAATGACGAAGGGTGAGGGCGAGCCGGCGACGTCGTCCTGCCCCTCAGTTCTTCACGGCGCCCTGCAATTGCGGCGGCAGCGGTGGGCGCTCTGGATTGTCGCCATCGCGCCATGGGATCACGCCGTGGCTGGTGCGCGTCTTGATCTTCCAGGCGCCGTTCTCGCGCACGAAATGATCGACATAGCGCCCGGCCAGCGTGGTCGCGGGGCGGCCCTCGCCGTCGGCGGTGTAGAACATGTAGCGGGAGCGGGCGATGGCGGTGTCGCCGGTCACGTCGATCACCTCGGTGGTGACGAGGTGGAAGCTGCGCTTATTGACGAAGCCCGCTTCCGGCTTGCCCAGCTTCTCCTCAAGCAGCTTCTGGATCGCCGCCGGCCCGGTGGCGCTGCCCAGCCCGCCGGACCAAGTCCCGTCGCTGGCGAAAAGCCCGGCATAGCCGGCATAATCGCGCGCATCGAGATATTCGCCATAAGCAATGATCGCGCGGCGGATCGCCTCGCGGTCCTCCAGCATCTGCACGCGCTGGGCGAGCGCTCTGTCAGGAGCGCCACCCTGCTGCGCCATCGCCACACTGGGCGCGATCAGCGCCAGAGCCAGCGCTGCCCGCAACAACCGGCTCATGGCAACATGTCCAGCTTGCGGCTCTCGATCGTCCACGCAGGATCGCTGCACAGCTTGCAATCATCCCCGACGAACCACGCTCGCCCCGCCTTGTCGCCGCGCAATTGCCAGTCCAGCCACGCCACCACTGCCTGCGCCGCGCGTCCGCCATTTGGCTCGGCATAGGTGCCAGCGTGTGTCACGTCGGTGTTGATCACGGCGGAGGGGACGTGGGTCAGCCGCGCATAATCGTCCATGCCATTGGGGTAGGCGATGTCCGTCTTGCCGCCGAGCACATAGAGGGTTGGCTTGTCGATCTTCTGGAGCAGGCTCTTCTGCGCAGACATCTCACCCGAGCCGCCCGGGACCGGACCGTTCATGATGCCGCTGTTCATGATGACGAAGGTGCTGACGCGCTTGTCGCCCGCATATTTGAGCGCCTGAATGCCGCCGCAGGAATAGCCAGAGGCCGCGACATGCGCAGTGTCGATCTTGCCCTTGAACGGGCTGCCCGCGCGACCATTCTCGGCTGCGGCCCAGTCGATGGCCTGCCCGAGCTGCTGGTAGCGCGTCTTGTCTCGATGCTGCTCCCAGCTTTGCGGCGTGACGGTCACGCCCGGGCCGCTGTAGATGCCGCCCGGCGCGATGACGAGATAGCCATGGGAGGCGACCTCCAGCAAATGCTGGCGTGATGAGGCGCCGTCTTCGGTGCAGGCACCGTTGCCGAATATATAGACCGGCATCTTGCGAGCGCCGAGTGCACTCAGATCGGCGGGCTGATAGACGACGAAGCCGGGGAAATTCTCATATTGCCGCTTGATGGCCTTGTACGGTCCGGTGCCCGTGCTGTCTGGCGCCCGGCTTTCTTCCATCATCTGGACGGCGGCCTGTGCGGCGAGATCGGCGCCGACTCCCGGCGGCGGCGCGGAACTCGGCTGGGCCTGGAGGGCCGCCGGGACGGTCATCGCCAGCAGGGACAGAAGGAATGCGCTCGAACCGGTCCGCCAATATGTCATGCCACTCTCCCAATTTATCATTCTGCTGTCGCCCAAGCGACAAAGAGGAGAGGGTTGCCCCTCTCCTCCTCTTTCTATCGGATCAATCTGTGTTGCGCACCGCTTGATCAGAACTTGCGGCGCACGGTCACGGCCCACTGGCGCGGCAGGCCGGGCTGAGCCGTCGCATACCAGGCGTTCGTGAACTTGTTGAGATAGACCAGCTTGTCGAACAGGTTGGTCACTTCCAGCGCGACCGACCAGTCCTTGTCCACCGTCTCATAGGTCAGGCGGGCATTGGCCAGCGTGTAGCTGTCCACGATGGCGATCGGCGTGCAGAGGAAGTCGCCGCAATAGCCGTCCGTATAGGAGACGTCGATGCGCGGTGTCAGCGTGCCAACATTACCCAGATCAGCCTGATACTGCGCGCCCAGGCTCCACTTCCACTTGCCCACGCCCGGCCGGCTCGCGCCGACGACGATGGAGGTCGTGGGATAGTTGATGGAGGTGAACTTGAAGTCGGTGAGGCTGAGCGAACCGTCGATGGTGAAACCCTCGACCGGACGCAGCGTGGTTTCCAGCTCGAAGCCGTTCACGCGGGCATCGCCGATATTCAGATACTGGCCGCACAGGCCGGGTACGCCGCCCTGGTTGACCGGGAGCGGATTGTTGTTGGAGTCGAGGCAGACCTGCGGAATACCCTGATAGTCGGTATAGTCCATGCGGAAGCCGCTGGCGTTGATCCGCAGCAGCCGGTCGAACAGGTCCGCCTTGATACCGATTTCATACGACTTCAGCTTTTCCGCGCCGAACGGGCGGATCTGCTGGAAGCTGTACGGACGCGGCGCCACGCCGCCACCCTTGAAGCCGGTCGCGAACTGCGCATAGGCCATGATGTCGGGCGTGATCTTGTAGGAGAGCGCCGCACGATAGTCGGTCAGCGTTTCCTTGTAGGTACCCACCTGGCCGGTCAGCGGATTGGTGGCGTTGCTGAGCGGCAGATAATCGCCGACCCCATTGGGGTTGAGGCGGTTGTAGAGATAGTCCTTCTTCTCATGGCTCACGCGGATGCCGGCTTCCAGCGTCAGCGCGGGCGTGATGTTCCACGCAACGTTACCGAAGCCGGCATAGGTGCGCAGGCTGGCTGTATCGTCGTTGATGAACGAGAAGGTCGGCTTGGCGATCACGCACGCCGGGAGCGCGCCACCACAGGGGGAAACGGCATATTCGCCGAAGCCCGAGAACGGCGTGTGGATGCGGGCGTTATAGCGCGTGTCCGCATCATAATAGAAACCGCCGATGGTGAAGGAGATCGCATCGTCCAGCACCTTGCCCGAGAGGCGCAGTTCCTGGCTGAACTGCTTGTGCGAGAAGTCGCTGTACACACCGCCGATGAAAGCGATCGGCGAGTTGTCATTGTCGTCCGAGCTGCGCGAATCATATTTGCGATAGCCGGTGATCGACTTGAGCGCGAGATTGTCGCCCAGCGTGTAGTTGATCTCGGCGGACACGCCCCAGCCTTTCACACCGCTCAGGGGTTCGGCATAGGTCGGGCCATTGGGCGCGCCGGCCGTGCCGGGGCCACCCGCAGACGCCGTCGTCGCCGCGCGATAGGTCACGCCCGGATCGTAGAAGTTGGCGTAGGTCGCATAGGGATCGTTCAGCACCGCGCCGGCGCGACGATACTGGCCGTAGGTCACGAAGCGGTTGTCGAACGGCGCGCCCTGATAGGGAATGCTGTTATTCTGCCGCCCGGTCAGCTCGGCGCTGGCGATGAGCACGGAGGCCTGCGTCGTGGAGGTGTCGTGGGTGTAGTCGCCGGAGAGGTTGATTTCCAGCGGGCTGCCGACCGGCGCAATGCGCAAGGATCCGCGCACGGCGTACATGCTCTGGCCGCCCAGCGTGCCGAGCTTGCAATTGCCGCCCGACGCCAGGCTGGGGATCGCCGCGCCGCCCGGCTGCACCACGCTGGTGCCCGGCTGCACATAGGGATCGTTGGGATTGAGGCAGGCATAATCGTAGCGCGTGACATGGCCATCGCGGTTGCGTGACACGCCAGTGATGCGGGCGAACACGGCATCGGGCACCACGGTGAAGTCGGCGCTCGCCTTGATGTCGCGGCGGTTGAGCGAGCCGGCGGTCAGTTCGACGTAGCCGCCTCGGCCTTCCGGTTTGCGCGAGTAGAGCTTCACCGCGCCGCCCAGCGAGTTCATGCCGGCGAGCGTGCCCTGCGGGCCGCGCAGCACTTCGACGCGCTCGAGGTCGGTCAAATCGAAGGCCGAGGCCGTGACGGTGCCGAAATAGATATCGTCGACATAGATGCCCACGCCTGGCTCGACCGAGGGGCTGGCATCGCCCTGACCCACGCCACGGATATAGGCGCGCATCGAGTTGCCCGAGCCAGAGGGGTTCTGCTGCAGGATGACGTTCGGTGCCTGCGCGGTGATGTCGGTTAGGCGCGTCTGGCTGCGGGCTTCGAGCTGGTCGCCGCTGATGGCGGTGATTGCCAGCGGAATGTCCTGCACATTCTGCGCACGCATCTGTGCGGTGACGATGATGTCGTCGACATTGCCCTCGGCGGCGCCCTGCGGCGCGGCGGTCTGGGCCATTGCCGGCATTGCGAGCATCAGCGCGCCGGACAACATCGTCCCGGCGCTCAGCGCCATGCGCGACACGGTGCGTGCGCGGTTATGACGAACTTTGTTCATTGGTGAATCTCCCCTCCTCTTCGCTTTGCCGGTCGTTTCTTCGTCCCCGCGCGAGCCGCCTGCCCGCCTCTGTCAGGCGGAAAGGTCGGGCGGCTGTCGCCGTTGAGACGCAATGACCGGCAGCCAGACGACGCGGCGCGAGGCTCTCATGGAGCGCCCCGTCCGTCCGTTGGCTAGGAAGCTCACTATCCTTTTGCCCGAAGCGAGGCTTTGACTGAGATAGAGCCACGCTTTGACGCAGACGGAAAAGCAGCGGGGTCGCGCGGAGGCTGTAGCACTCATCTAAACCTCCTCGCTGCGAATCGCGCGCAGGCCCCGCGTCTCGCGCCCGGTCACGGCGGCGCCGGTATCCTTCGCAAGGCGCGCGTAGAAAGGCGCGGCGGCCAACGCGAGGCCGGCGAAGACGAGCATGGCGATCTGGAAATCGGCGAGGGTCGGCTCCGCGACACCGAGCGAGAGCAGGTTGAGCAGGGCGGCCGCGGCGGAAATCGCCAGCGCCTGCGAAATCTGGTTGGCGATATTGCCGAGCACCGTCGCGCCGCCGACTTCGCTTTGCGGCACGTCGGCAAAGCGCAGCGCCATGATCGCGGTCATGTGGACCGAGCGGGCCATGCCCACGAAGACCATAATCGCCACCAGCAGCCAGAAAGGCATGGTGGGCGTCAGCAGCGCGCAGGCGGCAAAGGAGAGCGCCATGGTCACCACGCCGCTGGTCAGCGCCATCCGGATGCCGAGCCACCGTACCGAAGGCGTCGCGATCGCCTTGAGCGCCAGGTCACCGGCATTCTGGGCGAGCAGCAGCAGCCCGGCCTGAAAGGCCGTAAGGCCGAGGCCGACCTGCATCATCAGCGGGATGATGAAAGCGGTTGCCATGAAGGCCGTACGCGCCGGCATTCCCGCGCCGATCGTGGAAACGAAGAAACTGCGGTGGCGCAGCGCATCGAGTGGAACGACCGGGTGGGGCACGCGACGGATGTGTCGCAAGCACAGCCAGCCCAGGAAAATCCCGAGCGCGATCAGCGGCAGCCCTTGCTGCCAGCCGCCGCCCTTGGCGCCCAGCCGCTCGAACCCGGCAATGATGCAGGCGAGGAACCCGCCGACTAGCGCAAAGCCGCGCCCGTCAAAGGGCCTTCGCTCGACAGCATGGATATTGGGGATGAAGCGCAGGGTGAGGACAAAGGCGAGGAGGCCTGTGGGCACGTTCAGGAAGAACACCCAACGCCAGTCCAGAAAGGTGGTGATGAGGCCGCCGATGGGCGGGCCGATCACCGGCGCGATCAGGGCCGGGGTGGAACTGATCGTCATCGCCGTCACAAGATAGCGCTTGGGTGTAATGCTGAGCAGGGCGATGCTGCCGACCGGCACGATTAAGGTGCCAAAGGCCGCCTGACACATCCGCATCGCCAGAAAGACCGGAAGATTGGGCGACAGGCCAGCCCCCAGCGAGGCCAGCACGAACCCCAGAATCGCGAGCGTGCAGACCCGGCGCGTGCCGAAGCGCTTGCCCACCCAGTCGCTGATCGGCAGCACCAGCACGGTGACGAGAATGTAGATGGTGATCGTCGCGCTCAGCAACGTCAGCGGCACGGCGAAGTCCTGCGCCATGCGCGGCAGCGCGGTCAGTAGCACCATCAGATCGATGGCGACCATGAAGGACGTTGCGGCCAGAACGACGGCGGCCAGCCGCGATCGACGCAAGGCCGCGGCGTCGTCCGACGCTATGCTGGCTTCCCCCTCCGACGGATTGTTAGTCAAACTCATTCTGCGCCAGCCATGACAGGCGAGCGCGCGTTCGCCAAGAGGTACCGAAGAATAGTCGCCCATCCAGGCGCTTGCGGGGGAGCGGGATAGCCTGCCATGGTGCGGCAAAAGAGTCGGGCGTCGCGTAGGAGAGCAGATTATGAGTAACGAGGTCATGGATCCCGAAGCCACGGTGCGCAGCGTCGAGGCGCAGCTTCAATATCTGCTGCCCGGCCCCGCGATCAATCGGCGGTTCGTCTCCGCCGGGGTGGAGGTGAACACCGGCCGTTACGGGTCATTCCCCGTCACGATCCGCGACGCGCGGGCCATCCGCCCGCATTTCACGCTCGACCGGCAAGGCTTCGTGCTGCTCGATGCGCCGAGTGACGTCGCCGATTTCACCGACCGGGACGAGGTCAATCGCGTCTACCCGGGCGAGGTCTCCCGCTATGTCCAACAGGCAACCGGCGCCGATCTCGTCGTCGTCGGTGGCTGGATGATCCGCACGTCCGGCGATCTTGCCAGCCGGCAGAAGAAGCTGGACGCGCCCTATCGCCATGCCGAGGGCGTACAGCCGCCTGCTGGCGAGGTGCACGTCGATACCGATCCCGCCCGGCAGCAGCGCGCCGCCGAGATCGCCTACCGCAAGGCCCGTCCGGACGGGCCGGGGTTCCGCCGGTTCATCGTCTCCAGCTTCTGGCGCAGCTATTCGCCGCCGCCACAGGATTGTCCGCTGGCCCTGTGCGATGCGCGCAGTGTCGGCGATGATGAGGGCACCACCAATATCCTGTGGATCGTCGACAAGATCCCCGAAGGCGACGCCATGTTCGCGCCGATGGACGATGACCGCCAACCGGCTGCGCACATCTTCCGGCACAATCCCGCTCACCGCTGGTGGTATTTCTCCAACATGGTGCGGGATGAAGCCCTGCTGTTCAAATTCCACGATAGCGACCGCAGCGGCGCCTGGCGGGTGCCGCACACGGCATTTTGGGATGACAGCCTGCCCGACCCGGTGCCGCGCGAGAGCATCGAATGCCGGAGCATCGCCTTTTTTGAATAGCCCTTTGGTCCACGATCCAAATAGTCGGGCACCACAATCATTGCTATAAGTTACACAAGCGGCAAGCCAAATAAGGCACCGGGTCGAAGGGGAGTGTTATGAAAGACGGGAAGCGGCCGGAGGAGACCGGCCTGAACTGGGGTGCGCTCGATCAGGCAGTGGGCACAGTCGTTCGGCTGTTACGGAATGAGCTGTCGGTGCGGATCGTGGACGTCTATTCGTCCTTCGGCCTTCGCCACGGCGCCCTCTCTACCATGGCACTGATCGAGGCGAATCCCGATTGCTCCCAATCCGAAATCGCGCGGGAAGTTGCGATGGACGACTCGGCGATGGTGGCGATCATCGACGATCTGGAAGCCCGCGGTCTTGCCCGCCGGATGCGCTCGACGCGGGACCGGCGGCGCAACACGCTGTCGCTCACGCCCGAAGGCCAGCGCCTTGCCGCGCAGATGATCGCCCGCGCCCAGGACGTCGAGCAGCCGATTCATGATGCCTTGTCTGAGGAAGAGGTGAAGACGCTGCAGCAACTGCTGCGCCGGGCCTATGAGGCGATGCAAAAGTCTCCGCCAGCCGCTGCTTAGCGCCATCCTGGCGGCGGTCAGCCTTCAGCGGGGGCGGTGGTCAGTCCGAGTTCGGGAATGCCAACCGAGCGCCGCCCACCGAAGTCGGTCCGCACGACAATGAGGTCACCCTTCTCCAGATAATCCAGCAACCGCCGGATTCGACCTACCGAGCGCGTGCCATAGGCGCGGGCCAGCGCTTCGTCGTCGGGGCAGGGCTGCCCTTTGATTGCGGCGCGGGCGATGAGCAGGAACGGCGCGAGCACATCGTCCTGCACCCGGCTGGAGAGCGCGAGCGCGGCCTGCCAGCGCGGGTCTTCATCCTCCTCGCCACCCGCCACGGCGACCGCGAAGCGCCGGCGAAAGCTGAGCAGATCGATGCCGGGATTGCCGATCCGCTGCATCCGGCAGCGCACCGCGAAATCCTGGAATAGCGCGGCGGTCGAGCGATAGGTGCAGTCTTCTTCCGCAGCCATGTCGGCCAAAACCGCGCGGATCACCGGCTCGCGGGCAGGGCGGTCCGGCGTCTCGGTGGCGGCAGGACTGGCTGTCTCGACGGCCGACTCTTCATCCACAGACAAGGGGCCCTCGGCAGTGGGCGGGTCTTCGCGCTCCAGCCGGGCGCTGTTGTCGACGGCCGGGGGCGGCGCGATCAGCGCGGCGAACAGTTCGGGCTGCTCCTCGCCAGGTTGCGGCGCGAGCAGATCCTCAAGGTCGCTGGTCGGCTCGCCGGGCAGGGGAATGAGGGAATGGGAAGAGGTCCGTGCGCTGGTCTTCACCGCGCCGATCCTCACGGAAACGGGGCGGCGGCTGATCGCCGGGCCGAGCGCGAGGAAGCGCCCGCGCTCTAGGTCGCGGATCTGCTCGGCCTGCCGCCGTTCCATGCCGAGCAGGTCGGCGGCGCGCGCCATGTCGATGTCGAGGAAGGTGCGCCCCATCAGGAAGTTCGAGGCTTCCGCCGCCACATTCTTCGCCAGCTTGGCAAGGCGCTGGGTGGCGATCACGCCGGCGAGGCCGCGCTTGCGGCCTCGGCACATCAGGTTGGTCATCGCCGCGAGCGACATGCGGCGGATGTCGTCAGCCACTTCCCCAGCGGCGGCCGGGGCGAACATCTGGGCCTCGTCGACCACCACCAGAGCGGGATACCAGTGCTCGCGGGGCGCATCGAACAAGGCGGCGATGAACTGAGCGGCGCAGCGCATCTGCGCTTCCAGCTCCAGCTCGTCCAGCGCCAGCACCACGGAGGCGCGGCGGGCCCGGACCTTGGCCGCCAGCGTCTCGATCTCGCCGGGATTATGCGCCGCGCCGTTGATGACGATGTGGCCGAACGGCTCGGCCAGCGTGACGAAATCCCCTTCCGGGTCGATCACCACCTGCTGCAGCAGGCCGGCGCTTTCTTCCAGCATCCGGCGCAGCAGATGCGACTTTCCGGACCCGCTATTGCCCTGAACGAGCAGCCGGGTGGCCAGCAGTTCTTCCATGTCCATGGGCACCGGCGCGCCATGCGCATCCGTCCCGATCACGATTGAAGAGGTCACCGCGCCGTCATAGCCATGGACGGCGTGGGGGCAAGGGCTGGTTGGCTGTGCTGTTCGCGCGACAACCCGTCCGCGCCAATCGACGCAGGGCTTATGCGCCGAATTGCCGCCGGCTCATGTTGCAATTGCGAGGGCTTCCTATTAAGCGCCCATGCAAATCGCTCGCAATATCAAGGTTTGTGTCTCGTTGAGAACGCGCAGTCTCCGCATCTGGTATCTCGTCCATAAATGGACGAGCCTGATTTGCACGGCGTTCCTGCTGATGCTCTGCCTGACCGGCTTGCCGTTGATTTTCCATGACGAAATCGAGGTGATGACCGGGGAGGCACCGGCGATGCAGGGGGCGGGCTCGTCCGGCGACGGGCCGGGCCTGCAGCCGCTGGACGTCATGCTCGGCAAGGCACTGGCCGCACGACCGGGCGAGGTGCCGGTATTCATGGCCTTCGACAATGAGACGCCGATTCTCACGGTCACCACTGCCCCGGCACCGGATTCGCCGGGCAGTGCCATGACCATCCAGCTCTTCAACCGCGTGACCGGGGAGCCGGCGGGGCAAGTGGTCGAGGAAGGCGTGATGCACTTCCTCCTGCAGCTCCATACCGACATGTTCATGGGGCTGCCGGGCATGCTGTTCCTCGGCGCGATGGGCGTGCTGTTCTTCGCCGCAATCGTCTCCGGCGTGGTTCTCTATGCGCCCTTCATGCGCAAGCTGGAGTTCGGGACGATCCGGGTCAGCCGCAGCCGCCGGCTCAAATGGCTGGATTATCATAATCTGCTCGGCATCGTGGCGCTGGCCTGGATGAGTGTCGTGGGCCTGACCGGGGTCATCAACGCGCTGGCGACGCCCATCATCAAGGTGTGGCAGATGAGCGAACTGGCCGAGATGACCGGCGCTTATGCCGGTCGCCCGGCCTTGCGGCCCGAGCGCTATGGTTCGCTGGACAAGGCCATGGCCGCCGCCCGGCAGGCGTTGCCCGGCAACAATCCCCAATTTATCGCCTTTCCCGGCGGCTCGTACAGCAGCAAGCACCATTATGCGGTGTTCTTCCAAGGTAACACGCCGCTCACCCAGCGCGCCCTCACCCCGGCGCTCATCGATGCCGAGACTGGCGAACTGACCGACGTGCGGCCGATGCCCTGGTACACGCTGGCCTTGCTCTATTCGCAGCCGCTGCACTTTGGCGATTATGGCGGGCTACCGCTCAAGCTGCTGTGGGCGGCGTTGACGCTGTTCACCATCGTCGTGCTCGGCTCTGGCCTGTATCTCTGGCTCGGCAAGCGCCGCGCCCCGCTCGCCGCCCGCGTGCGGGAGGTCGAGAGTGGCGGCCTTGTGGCGCCAGCCGAATGAGCCGCCGCGCGCCGCTCGGCCGCATCTTCGCGATGCCGCTCGCCCTCGCCCTGCTCAGCATCGTCGGCCTAGTCAGCGCGCTGACCGGCGATGGCTGGGCCGACGCTTTGTCCTGGATCGCGCTGGCCGCGCCGCTCGCTGCCATACTCTGGGCTTTCCGATATCGCCGATCATGAGAACAAGCCGCGCATGCAAGCGCGTTTCAAAGGGAAAAAGCATGAATTTCCATCGTTCCAGCCAAATTCTGAAAGCCGCGCTGATTGCCTCGGTCGCCGCGGTGGCCATGCCTGCCGCGGCGCAGGAGGCCAGCGAGATCATCGTCACGGCGCAGCGCGAGAATCGCACGCAGGTCAGCCGTGAGGGGAGCGTCGGCGTGCTCGGTAATCAGCCGGCCGAGAATGTGCCGTTCAGCGTGAAGAGTTATAACGCGGCGCTCATCCTCAACCAGCAGCCGCAGACGCTGGGACAGGTCTTGGAGAACGATCCCTCGGTCCGCACGACCTACGGCTTTGGCAACGCCCAGGAAGTGTTCGTCATTCGCGGCTTCACGCTGGCCAGCGACGATGTCGGCTTTGATGGCCTGTACGGCATCGTCCCCCGCCAGCTCGTCGCGCCGGAGCTTTACGAGTCAGTGCAGGTGCTGAACGGGGCGAGCGCCTTCCTCAACGGCGCGGCGCCCGGTGGTGGTGGCTTGGGCGGCAGCGTCAACCTCGTCCCTAAGCGGGCGACGGCGGACGGCCTGAAGCGCGCGACGCTGAATTATACCTCCAGCGAGCATTTTGGCGGCAGCCTCGATGTTGGCCAGCGCTTTGGCGACGGTGCGTTCGGCGTGCGGCTGAATGCCGTGGCCCGTCGCGGCGATGTCGCTATCGACGACGAGTTCCGCAGCACCTATCTGGTCGGCGGCGCGTTCGACTATAGTTCCGGGCCGCTGCGCATGTCGCTGGATGTGGCCTATCAGCGGATGCATGTGCGCGGCCTGCGGCCCAAGCTGCGTTTCGCTGGCGCCATTCCGGCCGTACCCGCGCCCGACACCAATTATGCCCAGCCATGGACCTACACCACGGCGCGCGACATTTTCGGCATCGCCAAGTTGGAATATGACCTCGCCGACGACGTGCTGTTTTATGCCTCGGCCGGCGCGCGCGACAGCAGCGAGCATGGCATCTACGGCAGCATCGTCTTGGCGGACGCCGTCACCGGCGCTGCCGATTATTCGAGTTCGTACATCCCCCGCACCGATAACAATGAGAGCGTTCAGGCCGGCCTGCGCGCCAAGTTCGGCAATGATGTCGTGAGCAGTCAAGCCAATATCGGCGGCTCGGTGAACTGGCTCACCAATCGTAACGCCTATGCGTTTTATACGTCGAGTGGCACAACGAATATCTACAATCCGGTCGTGCTTCCCCGGTCCTCGACGCTTTCTTTCCCGGTTGGCGGCAATCTTGACGATCCCTTCCCGATCGAGCGCAGTCGTTTGGCGAGCGTGTTCGCATCCAACACGCTTGGTTTCTTGGATGACCGCGTTTTGCTCACCGGCGGCGTTCGCATTCAGGCGATCAAGAGCAGGAGCTATTCTGCGTTCGGCGGCGCTCTCACCTCCACCTATGACGAAAGCGAGCTGACCCCGGTCGCTGGTCTCGTCATCAAGCCGGTGGAGGGCCTGTCGCTCTTCGCGAACCGCATCGAGGGCCTGCAGCGCGGCGCCACCGCGCCGAACGAGGCGACCGTCATCAATCGTGGCGAGGTGCTGGCGCCGTTCAAGTCCACCCAATATGAGTTTGGCGGCAAGCTCAACATCGGCGGCATCGCGGCTTCACTTGCCTTTTACCAGACCGATAAGCCCAGCGCTTATGCGATTCCCGATCCGGAAGGGTCGGGGCTGCTGCGCTACGGCGCCTATGGCAAGCAGCGAAATCGGGGCATTGAGGTCTCGCTGGATGGCGAACTGACGAAGGACCTGTACCTCATTGCCGGTGCCTCGGTGAATGAAGCCAAGTTCCGCGAGACGCTGAATGGCGTCAATGAAAGCAACAGCGTGCCGGGCATTCCGGACTATCTCGTCAATGCCGGACTCGAGTGGGACACCGCATTTGTCCCCGGCCTCACGCTCACCGGGCGCGTTGTCCACACCGGCAAGCAGATGGCCGACAATGCCAACACCCTGCGCCTGCCAGAATGGACGCGCGTCGATCTTGGCGCGCGCTATGTCGCGGTGTTGGGTTCGCAGCCGGTCACCTTCCGCTTCAACGTCGATAATGTCGCCAATGAGCGGTACTGGGCTTCCGCCTTCGATGCGTTCAGCCCCCAACTCCTGCAGGGCGCGCCGCGCACCTACAAAGCGTCGCTCTCGGTCGACTTCTGATCGGATTGAAAGATGCAAAAAAGGGCCAGACGTCGATGACGCCCGGCCCTTTTTCCTGCGCTCAATGAGCGCCGTCAGTCGGTGAGCGGCGCGATGTGGAAGATGCGCTCGGCATTGCCGTGGTACAGCGCGTGGCGCTCCGCCTCCGTCACCGGCGCCGCATCCATGAAATCCACTGCCGGCTGCTGCGGTTGATAGGGGTAATCAATTGCCCAGAGCACATTATCGATGCCGAGCTTGTCGATGGTGTAGCGCAGCGCCAGCGGGTCCTCGACGCCGCTGGTCGTCACCACAAAGTTGCGCTGGAAATATTCCGCGATGCTCAGTTTCGTCTTCGGCGCACGGCTGATCTTCTGGGCGCGGCTGTTCATGAAGTTGATGCGCCAGATCCAGAAGGGAATCGCCTCGCCCATATGGCCGATGCAGATCTTGAGCTTGGGGAAGGCATCGAACACGCCGCTGGCCATCATCCGCACGACATGCGTGCCGACCTCCACGCCATAGCCCCACATAGCGCTGTCCATGCCGTAATCCTGCAGCGGGCCTTTCAGGGTATCCGAGGCGGCACGCGGGTGGATATAGATGCAGGCATCGAGCGCTTCGGCGGCTTCGAGGCAGGGCCAATATTTGGGATCGTCCAGATATTCGCCATGGGTGTGGCTGTTGAGGATGAAGCCGTTGAGCTTCAGATCATTGATCGCCCGTTCCATTTCCTTTGCCGCGCGCTTGGGGCTGTGGGGGGCGAAGCTGGCGAGGCCGGCGAAACGGTCCGGGCGCTTGCGGCAGATCTCGGCCAGCCGATCATTGGCGAGCGCGGCCAGATCGGTCGCGGTGTCGGCATCGAACATCTGCACGCCCGGCGCGGTGAGCGAGAGCAGGTGCATGTCCACGCCCAGCGCGTCCATTTCCGGCAGGCGCTTTTCCTCGATATCGAGCAGGCCATCGAGAAAGTTCATCGCGGCATAGCCGGTCGCGTTTTCGGGCGGATCGTAGATGCCGCCGACGAGCAGCTTGTCGAGGCTTTGCGATGGCCCGCGCGTCACATCCCGCAGGGCATGGGCGACCTCGGGGATCGACCAGGCTTCTTCGGTGGCGATCTTGCGCATCTTCGTCATCGGGCAGTCTCCATGATGGGGGCGGAAAGGGGAGCCGGGCTGTCCTGAGCGCTGGTCTCGGGCGCGGCGGGGCCGATCCGGCGGGCGAGCCAGAGCGCCAGCGCGGCCGCGATCACCAGCGGAATCACCGGCAGGATGAAGAAGGTGCGCGGCGCCGAAAGGCCGAGCAGCACCGCAAGCGAGCCGACCAGCGGCCCGGCGATCGAGCCAACGCGCCCCATGCCGAGCGCCCAGCCAAGGCCGGAGGCGCGCATGGTCGAGGGATAGGTGGCGCCGCACGAGCCATTGAGGCCATTCTGCGTGCCAGTGCTGAACAGGCCAACCAGCACGAGCAACACGGTGAGGCCGACAATGCCCCAATCATGCACGGTGATGATCGCCAAGGTAAGCGCGCCAAGCCCTGCGAACAGCGCCACGACCGACCAGTTGCGGCGCACCAGCAACAGGCTGGCGACCACACCGCCGACCACGCCGCCGGCATGGGTGCCGGTGGCGATCCACGAGGCGGTGGTCGTCGAATAGCCCTGATCCTTGACCAGCAGGGGCACCCAGCCGCTCACCAGATAGACGACCATCAGCACCAGCGCGAAGATGATCCAGATCGCGATCGTGCGGGCGCGCTGGGCGGGGGAAAGGATGGCCGAAAGGCCGCGCTCGCCCGGCGCATGGGTCTGTGCGCGGTTGAGGACCGGGCTTTCCGGCAGGCCGATCCACAGCAGCGCCGCAATCGCGATGGGCAGGAGACCGCCGAGGATGAACAAGCTCTGCCAGCCATAAGGCGCAAGCAGCTTGGCGGCGGCGATCCCGGCGAGAACCCCGCCAAAGGTGATGCCGATGCCGACCAGCGCCGTCGCCCGCGCGAGATATTTGCGCGGCGCCAGTTCGCCGGCCAGCGCCAACGCATTGGGCAGCACGGCGCCAAGGCCGATGCCAATGAGGAAGCGCAGCACGATGAGTTGCGTGAGGTTCGTCGCCAGCGCGCCCACCAGCGACATGATGCCATAGCCAATGCAGCAACTGATCAGGATCGTCCGGCGGCCCAGCCGGTCGCCCTGCGGACCGATGAACACGGCGCCGATCAGCACGCCGAACAGGCTGGCGGAGAGCAGCGGTCCGATCTCGGCGCGGCTGACGCCAAAGTCCTCCAGGATGGAAGGCGCAGCGAAGTTTGCGGCCTGCAAGTCGAAACCTTCGACCATCAGCGCGTTGAGGATCAGCAGGAACCCGCCCCAGCCGCGCGCGCTCGTCGCTTCGCTCGTCCCCGTCATGACCTCTCCTTCACCCGCTGGCGTTGCGCCATCATAGCGCGCTTTGCGGCGGCCAATGCAAGTTGAAAGATCATCAATGCGAGGCTATTGAGCGGTTCAGGGCACCGGTTTAGCGCCCCGCTTCATCACTCGCCTTTGCGGCGCGTGCGCACCCATTCGGTCTCGCGCTTCTTGACCAGCCGCAGATAGACGGGGACTTTCCACAGAATGTAGAGCGGGATGCGCGCCAGCGTTGCCGCCGAGACCGTGTCGCGCCCGTCGCGCATCCAGGCGAGGGCCAGTAGCAGCGCGACCAGCGTCAACAGACCCGCCAGCGTAGCAGGCGCGGCAGTGGTGGCGCCCAGCAGCGCGAGCCCGGCGCTCACCACAAGCGCCATCAGGCTCAGGCTCATCAACAGGGCCAGCGGCGGTACGAGCAGGCTCAGGCCAAACCAGGCGAGGCTCGGCTTGGCCTTGGCGATACCCTCAAGCATGACCGGCGCGCCTTGCTGCAGGGCGGTCTGGATATAGCCATGCTCCCAGCGCGCCCGCTGTGTGAGCGTGTCGCTCTGGCTCGCCGGGTCGCTCCAGGTCGTCGCGGCCTCCAGATAGCGGGGCGCTGCGCCCGCGCGCGCGAAATGGAGGCCGAGCACAAGGTCTTCGACCAGATGGCTCGTCGCGAGCGGCGCCGATTCGATCAGCGCCCATGGGAAGGCCATGCCGGTGCCGCCGAGAATGGCGGGCGATCCCAGAACCGAGGCGCCGCGCTGGCGAACGCGATTCTTGATGAGCATCGCAAAGTTGGAAATCTGCGTCATCGCCCCGTCATCGGCGGCCGAGCGGAGCAGGTAGCAGCTTTGTACCGGGCGCTGGCTGGCGCAGGTCGTGTCGATTAGCGCGCGCAGCGACGCACCGTCGATTTCGCAGTCCGCGTCCAGCACCACAATACAATCCGGCCGCGCGGTGTCTGTCGCAGCCTTGATCCAGTCCCGCCCGAAGGCCAGCGCATGGCCCTTGCCGCGCTGGCTGGGGTCATTGCGCTCGATAACCTGTGCCCCAGCCGCGCCCGCGGCGGCGGCGGTGTCGTCCGTGCAATTGTCGGCAATGACGATGAGGCGGATATGCACATCCAGCGCCGGCTGGAGCAGCGCGATGGTACGGGCAATGCCGGCGGCCTCATTATGGGCGGGCATGAGGATGATGGCGCTGTGGGGGGCGGCAATGCGCGGCCTTGCCGGGCGGCCGGCGATCAGGCCCAGGGCCAGCTCCACGGCCAGCACGGCCAGCAGGAGCACGGGTATGGCAATGATGAGCCAAGCCAGAGAGTCGAGGATCATCATGCCTTCATTCCCGCGTCCGGCGACTGGCGCGTCGACGCTTCGAGGGGGCGGAGAGGAGGCTGGTGCCTCCTCCCCTCATATCGTGCGGAAAACGCCTCGCCGTTACTTGGCGGCGGGCGCCGCGGCGTTGCCGGCTGCGGGCAGGGCGCCGGCGGCCTTGGCATCGTCCTTGGGTGCATAGCCCGGCTGATACTCGATCTTGGCCTTGGCCTTGGCTTCCTTCAGGCGCGATTCGCCGATCTTGTTCAGCTCCTCGTTGCGCATGGCCTGCGCAGCGATCTGGCGGGCCTGCTCCTGCGGAACCGGGGTCGCTTCGCTGCCGGTGATCACGCTCACGACCAGCTTGCCATTGGCCGGCACGATGAACGGCTCGCCCGGGGGCAGCGCCTCGATGCGGGCGAGCATCTGCGGATCGATCACGGCGGTGTCGAGCGAGCCCCGGCCACGCTCGAAGGCGATGCCCATGGCTGTCAGGCGGGATGCGACCTCATCGAGCGTCTTGGCGGTTTCCAGCTCCTTGAGGCCATCCGGCTTGGACGGCGGATCCATCTGCAGCTGCTCGAGGGCGAAGCGCTTGCGCTGCGCGAAGGCGTTGGGGCGTTCGCTGATATATTTGTCGATGGCGGCGTTATCCGGCACCTTGACCGTGTCCATCGTCTTGCGGCCGTACAGGTTGACGAGCAGCTGCTCGCGCATCCGGCGCTCCTGCGTCAGATATTCCGGGTCGCGGTCCAGCCCGGCTTCCTTGGCGGCCTGCACCAGCAGCCGGCGGTCGACCATCCGCTGCAGCACGCGGCTGCGGACCATGTCCTTGTCGGCGCTGGCAGGGACGTTGAGATCGGCGATCTCGGCGTTCAGTTCGGTCAGGGTGATTTCCTCACCATTGACCACGGCCACGACCTGACCTTCGGCTTTTTTCTCGCAGCCGGCGATCGTGAGGGAAAGGGAAGCGAGCGCAACGAGCGAGACGTTCCTCAGCAGTGACATCCATAGTCTCCAGAACAAGCGTGAAGTGGTAAAAATCGGTTCTCGGTTGAAGGCCCGGCGATCCCCCGATCGAGCCTGTCATCCTAGAAAGCAGTGGGCGAGGCAAGATGCCTACAAATCATTACATGTGCGGCGGGAAGATTGCGGCCAGTATATGCCCGGCCATCGGCTGCCTGAACATCCCCCTCATCTTGTCGAGCAACATGGATCGGCTCGTCGTACTTTGTGGCCACCTATTAACTCGCCGCTGGAGCGTGAACAAGCGGCAACCATGGCAGCCGCACCGGGATCGGACAGGGGCGTCCTATCAGCCCGGCGTTAATATTAGGTGGATTGTCGCGGGCGCCAGACGTGGCCGGCGCTTGCCCTCAACGGGCGTTGGCTGCTCCTTGAGACGGCGCCGAACCGGCGGTGGCAGCTGCGGGCTGGCTGGTCGGCGGGTCAGGATTGGCCTTGGGCAGCGCGGCGATCTGCGCAGGGGTGAGGCTCGTAACGATCGTCCAGTCATCGCCCTCGCGTAGGGGCGCGAGACCATCGAGGGGGAGATAGACATGCTGCTCGGGCACGCTGCCTTCAACAGCGATCACCAGCCCCTCGACAGCACCGCCGGGGCCGCGCTTCAGGGCGATCACATCGCCCAGTTCGGTGCCGTCGGTATCGACGAGCTCGGCATCGAGCAGCTCGCGCTCGGTCAGGTTCAGTGCTGCCTTACCCTTGGCGGCTTGAGAGCCGGGATGGGCGATCATTTGCACGGCAGGCTCATCGGGATGCTGATTGGCCGCATCATCGCGACCGCTGCAGGCCGCTAGTAAAAGGGCCAAGGCGAGCGCGGCCGCAGGGTCGATTTTCACCTATAGTCTCCACTGTTGCGGCGCATTCGCATGATGGCCGACCAACGTGGGAGATAAATGGGCGTTCCCTCAAACGGGACGAACGGTTTCGGGTCAGGCCGTTGCGCGCGCGGTCACCGGCATTCCGGCGAGGCGCATGAAATTGGCCAGCATCGCGTGGCCGTGCTCGGTCGCAATGCTCTCGGGATGGAATTGCACGCTGTGGATGGGCAGGCTCGCGTGGCGGAACGCCATCACCGATCCATCCTCGCTGGTGGCGTTGACCAGCAGGCAATCGGGAATGTCCTCGACGATCAGCGAGTGATAGCGCGTGGCGGTGAAGGGCGACGGCAGGCCTTCGAAAAGCCCAGTGCCGTCATGGGTGACCGGTGATGTCTTGCCGTGCATCAGGCCGCCGCGCACCACCTTGCCGCCGAAATGCTGGCCGATCGTCTGATGGCCCAGGCACACGCCGAGCAGCGGCTTGCCCGCATCGGCGCAGGCCGCGACGAGATCGAGGCTGATCCCGGCTTCATTGGGCGTGCAGGGGCCGGGCGAAAGCAGAAAGGCTTCCGCGCCCGAGGACAGCGCCTGCCCGGCGGACATGGCATCGTTGCGCACCACCTCGACCTGCGCGCCCAGCTCCATCAGATAATGGACGAGATTCCAGGTGAAGCTGTCATAATTGTCGATGACGAGGATCATGGCCGGCTTCTACGGGCCGGCGCTCCACCGCGCAAGCGGGACAAGGCCGCACCGACCGGTTATAAGCGCGGGCATGACCCAGCAAGACCCGCGCATCCATGTGCTCACCACCGGCGGCACCATCGACAAGCTCTATTTCGATGCGCTGAGCGAATATCAGATCGGCGAGTCGATCCTCGCGCGCCTGCTGGAGATCGCGCGGGTGAAGCTGCCGGTCGAGATCGAGGAAGTGACCCGCAAGGACAGTCTGGAGCTGACCGCCGATGATCGCGCGCTGATCGCGGCGCGGGTTGCGGCCTCGCCCGCCGAGCGCATCGTTATCACCCACGGCACGGATACGATGACGGACACGGCCGCTGCACTGGCGGGCATATCGGGCAAGACCATTGTGTTGGTGGGCGCGCTGGCCCCGGCGCGCTTCTCGGAGAGCGACGCCACCTTCAATCTCGGCATGGCCTTCGCGACAGCGCAGATCGCCCCGCCGGGCGTTTACATCACCATGAATGGCACGGTGTTCCGTGCGGATCAGGTGGTGAAGGATCGTGCTAAGGGGGCCTTTGTGGCGCGGTAGTGCCTAACCCCTACCGTGCTCTTGCGAAGGCAGGAGCCCAGGGCGGCTAAGTTCGTCCGTTACGCCCTAGGCTCCTGCCTTCGCAGGAGCACGACACTGCTGAGAACAGCTTCTTACTGCCCGAAGCGGCCGTCCTGCGCGACCTTCACGGCTTCCCGCGCGGCCGCAAACAGCGCGCCGGCCTTGTGCTCGCATTCGCGCTGTTCATAGGCCGGCTCGGAGTCCGCGACGATGCCGGCGCCCGCCTGCGCGTGCAGCACGCCGTCCTTCACCAATGCCGTCCGCAGCACGATGCAGCTATCCATGTTTCCATCCGGCGAGAAATAGCCGACGCCGCCCGCATAAGGCCCGCGCGTCTCCGGCTCCAGTTCTGCGATGATCTCGCAGGCGCGCACCTTGGGCGCACCGGAGACCGTGCCGGCCGGGAAGCCCGCGAACAGCGCATCGAGCGGATCGTGCTTCGGGTCGAGCTTGCCGACGACATTGGAGACGATGTGCATCACATGGCTGTAGAATTCGATGGTGTAGCTGTCCGTCACCTTCACCGAGCCGGCGCTGGCGACGCGGCCGACATCGTTGCGCCCCAGGTCGAGCAACATCAGATGCTCGGCGCGCTCCTTGGGATCGGCCAGCAGCGAATCGCGATTCTCGGCATCCTCGCTGGCCGTCTTGCCGCGCGGTCGGGTGCCCGCAATCGGCCGGATCGTCACTTCCCCATCGCGCACACGGACCAGAATCTCCGGGCTGGAGCCGGTGAGCGCGAAGCCGGGCAGATCGAGATGGTAGAGGAAGGGCGAGGGATTGATCCGCCGCAGCGCCCGGTAGAGGTCGATCGGCGGAAGCGGGAAGGGGGTGGTGAAGCGCTGCGCCAGCACGACCTGAAAAATGTCGCCCGCGACGATATAGTCCTTGGCCTTGCTCACCATCTCCGCATAGGCGCCGGGCTTCATCACCGGCGTCGGCGTGATCGCGTCCAGGTCTATGGCGGGCGCCTGACCGGTCTGCGCGGCGAGTGGCCGTGCGAGTTGGGCCGCGACATCCTCGATGCGCCCCACAGCCGTATCGATCAGCGCGTCGATGGCGGCCTCGCCGGTGCCGAGCCGGTCGGCCCAGGTCGGCGCGACGATGTAGAGCGCATCGGCCAGCCGATCGAACACCAGCACCACCGTCGGGCGCACGAACAGCATGTCGGGCGTGCCGAGGCCATTGTCGGCCGGGCGCGGCAGCTTTTCGACCAGGCCGAAGGTCTCATAAGCGAAATAGCCGACGAGGCAGGCGAGCGCAGCCGGCAGCGCCGGGTCGACGTCTGCCCGGCATTCCGCCACCAGATCGCGCAGCGCGGCGAGGGGATCACTCTCCAGCGGCGTGAAGGCGGTCCGGTCGGTCCGCCAGTCGCGGTTGATGTCGACGCTGCGCCCAGTGGCGCGGAAGACGAGATCGGGCGCGATGCCGATCAGGCTGTAGCGCCCGCGAACGGCGCCGCCTTCAACCGATTCGAGAATGAAGTCGCCCCGTTCCGGCTCGATCAGCTTGAGCGCGGCGGAGACCGGCGTTTCGGTATCGGCGATCAGCCGTGCCCACACGAGCGCGGAGCGCCCGGCGGAGAGGGCCGCGCGTGCGGCATCGATGCTGTCCTGTGCGATGGTCAACGGGTCCGCCTTATTCCGCGCTGCCGCCATAAGCGCGGCGCAGTTCCTGCTCCACAGCGGCCATGGCCGCTTCGCTGCGCTTGACGCCCAGCTCCTGCTGGATCGCCGTGACGAACTGCTGCGCATATTCCCCGCCCAGCACATTGCTGAGGCCGGCCGCGGTGGATTGCATCAGCTGCGGCACCTGCGTGGGATCATTCTGCGTGATCTTGTCGAGCCGCACGACGATGAAACCCTGGTTATTCTCCAGCGGCACCATCTGCGTTCCACCCTGGCGGATGCTGAACAGCGCCTTGAGCGGCGGCGGAATCTGGCCGCCCTGCTGGTTGATGTCGGCGCGGCGCGCGGAGAGCGGCTGGCGCGGCGCGTCGGCGATGCCGAGCTTGGCGAGCAGCGGCCCCGGTTCGGCGCCCTTGCCCAACTGCGCCGCGAGCTGCGTGGCGATTTCACGCGCCTTGCCAACGCCCTGCGCCAGCTTCCAGGCCGCTTCCACGGCCGGCTTCACCTGCGCGAAGGGCGGCGGGCCGGCGGGCACCACTTCGGCCACGGTCAGCAGCGCGGCTTCCTCGTCGGGCTTCACCGGCACGATTTGCGCATCGTCATCCTGACGCGCGGCAAAGCCGCCTTCGAGCAACGCCTGCAGCGTCGCGTCGGGCTTGAACGCCGGATCGCGCAGCGACTGGCCGTTGCGCACGATCAGCGGCGTCTCGACGATGGTGAGGTTGTGCTCCTTGGCGATGTCGGTCAGCGTCGCGCCGGCGCCCAGGCGGCCATCCATATCGTTCAGGAATTCGCTGAAGAGCTGGCGCTCCTTGATCTGGCGCACTTCGGCGGACAGTTCCTCGCGCGCTTCGGCCAGCGTCTTGCCCGGCACGTCACGCTGGGCTTCCACGCGCAGCACTGCCCAGCCGGCGGGCGAGCGGACCGGGCCGACGATGCCGCCCTGCGCGGCGGCGAAGCCGGCCTTGGCGATTTCCGCATTCATCTGCGTGGCAAGCTGCTTCTCGTCCACGCCATCGACGCGCGAGGCGGCGAGGCCGAGGCTCTTGGCGACATCCTGCAGCGACTGGCCGGCCTTCGCCTTGGCGGCGGCGTCCTTGGCGAGCGCTTCCGTCGCGAGGATCAACTGGCTGAAATCGCGCGTCTTGCGGCCGGCGAACTGGCTCTGGCGGCTCTTGTAGAGATCGGCGATTTCCGCGTCGGTCGGCGTCGCCTGGGGCTCGAAGCGGGCGAGATTGACCAGCGCGTAGCGCAGCTGGCGCTGCTCGGGAATCGCGAATTGGCTGCCATGCTGCTTGTAATAATCTTGTAGCTGCGCCTCGGTCGGCGCGGTCTGCGGCGCGAACCTGGCGGCGGAAATCGCGAACATTTCGCCGGCGCGTTCCTCGATCAGCATCGCGGCATAAGGCGGCACCATGCTTGCAGGCGCCTTGGTGCCCACGCCCACCGGCTGGAGCAGCTGCTGCTGGATGATCTGCGCGGCAATATCGTCCCGCAGATCCTGCTCGGAGACGCGCTGTTGGGCGAGCATCTGGCGGAACACCGTCTCGCTGAAATTGCCGGTCGCGTCCGTGAAGGCGGAATTGCGGGCGATCTCCGCATCGATCAGCGCCTTGCTCACCCGCATCCCGTGTTTCTCGCCATAGGCAATCAGCGCGCGCGAGGAGATCAGCTCGTCGGCCACGCGCTTAAGGCCGCCTTGGGCCAAGAACTGGTCGATGGTCAGCGCGGGATTTTCCTGCCGCTGCCGCTCGAACACCATCTGCGTGCGGCTCTGCAACTCGGCGACGGTCAGCGGGCGGTCGCCGATCTTGGCGACTTCCGTCTTGGAGCTGCCGCCGAAATTCACGCTATTGCCACTGATATCGCCCGCGATGAACGCGAAGGCGATGATCGCGAGAAATCCGATTGCGAACAGGCCGCCAAATTTCGAACCGAGAAGACGACGGAAAATCTGCATGGGGTCTTTGTCCAGAAAGGCGGCGAAAGGCTGGGGGCTGCTTTAGGGCGGGCGTCCGACGGCATCAAGCCTTTGCGCGCTCGGCTGTCCATGGGGCTTCCGCAGCCATGCGGTGCCGGCTGGACAAAGCCGTTCTGCCCGTTCATCCGGGCCGCCAGATCATCGATCACCTGTGCAGGAGAGTGAAGCTATGACCGTCCGCCGCAAATTCGTCGCCGGCAATTGGAAGATGAACGGCCTCAAGGGGCAGCTTGGCGAGGTCTCCGCCATTGCCGAGCTTGCCGCCGCCCGCAGCGATATCGATGTTGCGCTCTATCTCCCGGCCACGCTCATCGCGCCCGCCGCGCCGCTTGGCAGCGCCGTGCTCATCGGCGCGCAGGATTGCCATCAGGCCGAGGCCGGGGCGTTCACCGGTAATCTCTCGGCAGCCATGCTGGCAGAAGCCGGTGCGCGCAGTACGCTCGTCGGGCATAGCGAGCGGCGGCAATATCAGCATGAGAGCAATGCCGATGTCGCCGCCAAGGCGCTCGCCGCGCACAAGGGCGGTCTCTCGGTCGTCCTGTGCGTGGGTGAGACACTCGATACGCGTGAGCAGGGCGACGATGTGGCGCACGCCTTCGTGGCCGATCAGCTTGTCGCTTCGCTGCCCGAGGGCGCGGACCCGGAATGGCTGACCATCGCTTATGAGCCGGTCTGGGCGATCGGCACCGGCAAGGTCGCGACCCCGCCGCAGATCGCCGCCATGCACGCCGCGCTGCGCGCCGCGCTCGTCAAGGCGCTGGGCGCGGATGCCGGCAATGCCATGCGCATTCTCTATGGCGGCTCGGTGAGCGGTGAGAATGCAGCGGACATCCTCCACACCGACAATGTCGATGGCGCGCTGGTCGGCGGGGCGAGCCTTACCGCCGCCAAGTTCGGGCCGATCATCGCCGCAGCCTGATCGGCATCGCTAAACCGGTCGCGAGCCGGTAGATAAGCGCCCATGTCCACGCTCGCTGCCACTGCCATCGTCTGCGCCGTTCGGGCGCATGGCGAGCATGGCGCGATCGTGAGGGCGCTCACAGCGGATGCGGGGCTGGTCGCGGGCTATGTGCAGGGCGGCCGCTCGAGCCGGATGCGCCCGGTGCTGCTGCCCGGCAATATCGTGCGCGGCACCTTCCGCGCCCGCACGGCCGATCAGCTCGCCAGCCTCTCGGTCGAGCTGGAGCACAGCCGGGGGCCGCTGCTGGCCGAGCCGCTGCCCGCCGCCGCCATCGACTGGGCTTGCGCCTTCACGGCGATTACGCTGCCGGAAGGCCATCCCTATCCGGCGCTCTTCGCCGCGCTGGGCGCGGTGCTCGACGCGGTGGAAGCCGCGCCCGCCGCGCGTGGCTGGGCTGTGGCGCTGGTGCGCTACGAGCTGCTGCTGCTCGCCGAGCTGGGCTTCGGACTCGATCTGGCGGAATGCGCCGTCACCGGCGCGCGCGAGGGGCTGGCCTATGTCAGCCCGCGCACCGGGCGCGCGGTGACGGCAGCGGCGGCGGGCACGCATCGCGACCGGTTGCTGCCCCTGCCAACCTTCCTCACCGAGGGCGGCGAAGCTGGCTGGCCGGATATTCTCGCCGGATTTGACCTGACCGGCCATTTTCTCGCCCAGTCGTTGTTCGATCCACGCCGGTCTGACGCGCTGGCCGCGCGCGAGCGGCTGATCGAACGGCTCAAAAGAGCGGTTGCGTGACCCGGCCTGCTTGAGGCAATGGCTCAGCCCACATCCTCAGGGCCGGCGCGCCTTTCTTGCAGCACCGCCCGTCTTCAGATTGAGAAAGGGAAACCCATGCTCGTTGCGATCCTGCCCGGAGACGGCATCGGCCCGGAAGTCACCGCGCAGGCCAGGCGTGTGCTCGATGCGCTGGCGATCCCCGGCCTGACCTATGAGGACGCGCCGGTCGGCGGCGCGGCCTATAAGGCGGAGGGTCATCCGCTACCGCCGGCCACGCTCGATCTGGCGAAGCGCGCCGATGCGATCCTGTTCGGCGCGGTGGGCGATCCCGATTGCGATTCGCTTGAGCGCGCCTTGCGGCCAGAGCAGGCCATTCTCGGCCTGCGCAAGGAGCTGACGCTTTTCTCCAACTTGCGCCCCGCAAAGATGTTCGCCGAGCTGGCCGATGCCTCCACGCTGCGCAAGGAAGTCGCCGAGAAGATCGACCTGCTGATCGTCCGCGAACTCAATGGTGACGTCTATTTCGGCGAGAAGGGCATCCGCAAGACCGCCGACGGCCTGCGCGAAGGCTATGACATCATGTCCTACAACGAGGCCGAGGTGCGCCGCATCGCCCACAGCGCCTTCCGCGCCGCGCAGGCGCGCAGGGGCAAGCTCTGCTCGGTGGACAAGGCCAATGTGCTGGAAACCAGCCAGCTCTGGCGCGACGTAGTGATCGAGGTTGCCGCCGACTATCCCGATGTCGAGCTGTCCCACATGTATGTCGACAATGCCGCCATGCAGCTCGTGCGCAATCCCGGCCAGTTCGATGTGATCGTGACCGGCAATCTGTTCGGCGACATTCTCTCCGACCAGGCGAGCATGTGCGTCGGCTCCATCGGCATGCTGGCCTCGGCCTCGCTCGATGCCAACGGCAAGGGGCTGTATGAGCCGATCCACGGCTCCGCGCCGGATATCGCCGGGCAGGGCAAGGCCAATCCGCTGGCGACGATCCTCTCCGCCGCGATGATGCTGCGCTTCTCGCTCGGTCAGGCGCAGGCGGCCGACCGCATCGAGGCTGCTGTGGCCAAGGCGCTGGCCGGTGGTGCCCGCACTGCCGACCTTGGCGGCTCGATGAGCACGTCTGCTATGGGCGATGCTGTGCTCGCGGCGCTCTGACGCCATTGGATTGACCGGCCCCCGACAGGGTCTAGAAGGCAACGTCATGAAGAGACAAACCGGACAGGATCGTTCGCGCACCAGCCGCTGGCGGCCCGCGACACAGGCCGTGCGCGGCGGCACCTGGCGCTCCGAGCAGGGGGAGACGAGCGAGGCGCTCTTCCTCACCTCGGGCTACACCTATGACAGCGCCGAGGAAGTCGCCGCCCGCTTCGCCGGGGAAGCGACGGGGATGCAATATTCCCGCTTCCAAAACCCCACGGTGCAGATGCTGGAAGAGCGCATCGCGCTGATGGAAGGCGCCGAGGCGTGCAAGGTGCAGGCAAGCGGCATGGCGGCGATGACCAGCGCGTTGCTGTGCATGCTGAGCGCGGGCGATCACGTGGTTGCCGGCCGCGCGGCCTTCGGCTCATGCCGCTGGATCCTCTCCAATGTGCTCGACCGCTTCGGCATCACGCACAGCGTCGTCGACGCGCGGGACAATGATGCGTGGGAAAAGGCGATCCAGCCCAACACCAAGGTGTTCTTCTTCGAGACGCCGGCCAATCCCACGATGGACATCGTCGATCTGGAGCATGTCTGCGGCCTCGCCCGTGCCCATGGCATCACCACGGTGGTGGACAATGCCTTCGCGACGCCGGTGCTGCAGCGCCCGCTCGATTTCGGCGCGGATGTCGTGGCCTACAGCGCCACCAAGCTGATGGACGGGCAGGGCCGGGTGCTTGCCGGCGCCATTTGCGGCACGGATGCGTGGATCAACGGCGTGCTCTCGCCTTTCCAGCGCAACACCGGGCCGATCTGCTCGCCTTTCAACGCCTGGGTGGTGCTGAAGGGACTGGAGACGCTGGACCTGCGTGCCCATCGCCAGTCCGAAAACGCGCTCAAGGTCGCGCGCTTCATGGAGCAGCGTGGCGTGGATGTGCTGTATCCCGGCCTGCCGAGCCATCCGCAGCACAATCTCGCCATGAAGCAGATGAGTGCCGCCGGACCGATCTTCTCGTTCAACCTCGCTGATCGCGGGCAGGCCATGGCCCTGCTCAATGCGATGGAGCTGTGCGACATCTCCAACAACATCGGCGATTCCCGCACCTTGCTCTGCCATCCCGCCTCCACCACCCATAACAATATGGGGCCGGAGGGCCGCGCCGAGGCCGGCGTGGGCGAGGGCATGGTGCGCATCAATGTCGGGCTGGAAGACCCGAAGGACATCATCGCCGATCTGGATCAGGCATTGACCGCTGTCGGCCTTTGAGTAGGGTCGGTCTCGGGGCCAGGCAGGACACAGGACGGGTCGTAGCATGAATGCCTTGATGAACGCCCTTTTCGCCTATGCCGAGACGACGCATGACGTGACCGTGCGCGTGTCCGTGAACTTCCTCTCCGAGCAATCGGAGCCGGACATGGGCAAGTGGTTCTGGGCCTATCACATCCGCATCGAGAATGGCCGCAAGGCGCCGGTGCAGTTACTCACCCGTCACTGGACCATCGCGGACGGGCGCGGCGCGCTGTACAAGCGCGAGGGCAAGGGCGTCGTCGGCGAGGAGCCGGTGATTCATCCCGGCGCGGCTTATGATTATGTCTCCGGTTGTCCGCTCTCCACGCCGACCGGCTGGATGGAAGGCAGCTACCAGATGCTCGATGCCGGCGGCAGCTTGCTGGATGTGCGCATTCCCCGCTTCGCGCTGCAGGCGCCGGCGGTCTCGGGATGAAGCGGACCCATCTGCCGCTGAACGGCCTGCGCGTGTTCGACGCGGCGGCGCGGCATCTCTCCTTCACTCGCGCGGCGGATGAGCTGGCGGTGACGCCCGCGGCCGTAGGGCAGCAGATCCGCGCGCTGGAGGATATGCTCGGCGTCGTCCTCTTCCGCCGCACGCCCCGCGGGCTGGAACTGACCCCGGAAGCGGAAGCGGGGCTTCCTGCGCTACGCAGCGCCTTCCTGGAACTCGAGGAATCGGTCCGCGCCATGCAGGCCGGGCAGAGCAGCCAACATCTCACTATCGCCGCACCCCGCGACCTCACCGCCAAATGGCTCAGCGCGCGCCTTGCTGCGTACGCGGCGCAGGAGCCGGGCGTGCAGTTCATGCTCGTGGCTGCCGACGATGCGCTCGATTTCACCGAGGCCAATCTCGATCTCGCCTTGCGCCTGACCGACGGTGCCGGCGAGCATGAGGGCGTCGCCCTCGGCGAGCCGCGCTTCGTCACGGTCGGCGCGCCCGATGGCGGCGGACTGGAGTCGCCCATCGCCTGGCCCGGCTGCCCGGTCGATGACGGCAAGGCCATCGTCCGCGTCGCCGACGCCGGCCTCGCCATCGATGCTGCCGCCAACGGCCTCGGCCGCGCCTGCGTACCCGCGCTGCTGGCGGAAGCGGACATCGCCACCGGCCGCGTGGCCGCCCTTGGCGAACCGCGCAACGGCCCCGGCTACTGGCTCATCGCTCCGCTCCCGCAATGGCGCCAGAAGAAGGTGAAAGCCCTGGTGGCTGCGCTCAGCGAGGGCTGAGGCGCCGCGAGCCGGAGTGCATCTGTATATCCCCGGCCCGTCTAGAACTGACGTATTCTTCGTCACCTAGATTTGGGGGGAACTACGCTCTTTAGACGAACTTCGCCTCGGATATTTAGCCGCACCAAGTGCTGCACCAGTCCACACGCTTAGCGACCTCCCAAGCGATACCACCAACTGCGACAATCCAAGCACTGCCCGCAAAATTTGTTAATATGTTATCGATTCTCGACCAGCGATAATCCGGCGGGATTTTCCATTTTGGCGTTGGGCGGTTCAACAGATCTTGTTCGGCTTCCACAGTGGCAGCGCCGTCATAGTCAGCTTTGCGCTGGCGGACTTCTAGCAAGTGCTCAAAATCATCAACTGCGTCGCGCGTAGCCGTGATCCCGCTCCACCAGATAGCTAACGCGCCAGCAACTAAGCCGAGTATAAGCAGGAGAATACTTTGAGCGATATCGGCGTCAGCTATTTTGAGTCTCGTGAGCCACTCACCTCCCGAGCTACTTAGCACGGCGACCAAAGAAGTGGCGTTGAGTGCTAGGAGGCCAAATCGTGTCCGTTCTCGTAACTTGTCGCGACGATCTAGCGATTGTTCGTAACGTCTCGTGGTAATGTAGAGTTCTTCGTCCGCTAATGTCGCGCTAACGCGATAAATGTCCCGAAGCGCGGGCAACTGCGCTAGTTTCAGCGACCTTCGATCATCACCTTCCATGACATTTACTCTCCCCCTTTCAAAATGCAGACGGACCTTGTTTTAATTGATCGAACCGAAACTTCGACCTTTACCCCTCGCCCCCCCCTAGCCGCCCTCAGCCCGCTGCGGCGGGAAGAAGGGCTCCGGCTCCGGTGTCACCATATTCCCGCGCATCAGTGAGCGCCCGGCCGTGATCCCCCCGACCAGTTGCAGTTCCACCCGCTGCGCATCGCGCTCGCGCACGTCCTCGATCGCCTCGCGCGCGTCGTCCTCGTCCACGCCGAGGTCGGTCAGCACCGCCTCGCTGAAGGCCAGCGCGGATTCGAACGTCTCGCGGATCTGATAGTCGACGCCCGCCTTGATCAGGCGCAGCGAATGGCCGCGGTCGAAGGCGCGCACATAGAGCTTGGCGAGCGGGAATTCGTGCCGGCACAGCTCGACGATCTTGTCGGCCACATCCGGCTTGTCGACGCAGACGAGGATCGCCTCGGCCCGCCCGGCGCCGGAGGCATGGAGCACGTCCAACCGCGTGCCATCGCCATAATAGACCTTGAAGCCGAAATTGCCGGCCGCCTGGATCATCTCGACATCATTCTCGATCAACGAGAGCTCGAAGCGCCGCGCGAGCAGCGCCTGGCTCGCCACCTGCGCGAACCGGCCGAAGCCAATGCACAGGATGCGGCCGGTCAGGTCCTTGGCCTTGTCTACGCCGTCGAGCGAAACCGGCGCGTTGCGGCGCATCCGGTTCTGCACGATGAGCACCAGCGGCGTCAGCGCCATGGAGAGGATGACGATCGCGCTCATGATCGCTGCGATCCGCGCATCGAACAGGCCCACTGCCAGCGCGGCGCCATAGAGCACGAAAGCGAACTCGCCGCCCTGCGCGAACAGCGCTGCGCGGTGGCTTGCGGCGCTGTGGGCCGAGCCCATCAGCCGCGCGACGGCATAAATGCCGATCGCCTTGACGACCATGAAGGCGAGGACGCCGCCCAGCACCAGCTGCCACTCGCGCAGCACGGTGGAGAGATCGAGCGACATGCCCACGCTGATGAAGAACAGGCCGAGCAGGATGCCGCGAAACGGCTCGACATCGGCCTCCAGCTCATGGCGATAGCTGGATTCGGAGAGCAGCACGCCAGCGAGGAAAGCGCCCATCGCCATAGAAAGCCCGGCTGCATCCAGCAACACGGCCGATCCCAACACGATGAGCAACGCCGCGGCGGTCAGCACTTCGCGTGCGCCGGCCCGCGCGATCAGGCCGAACAGCGGATCGAGCAGCCAGCGCCCCGCCGCGATCAACGCCGCGAGCGCCGCCAGCGCCAGGCCGATGCTCTGCCAGACTGGTGGCGCGTCCTCCACACCCACCGCGCCATGGAACGCCGCCCAGAAGGCGACGAGCGCGAGCAGCGGCACGATGGCGAGGTCTTCCAGCAGCAGGATCGAGATCGCCTTCTGGCCTTCCTCGGTGCCCGCGTCCCCAGCTTCGTTCAGCATTTGCATGATGACAGCGGTGGAGGAGAGGACGAAGCCCATCGCGCCTGCCGCCGCTACGGCCGGAGGCAGGCCGGCCGCCATGCCGAGCAGGGTCAGCAGCGCCCCGCACAGCAGCACCTGCGCCGCGCCAAGGCCGAAGATCTGCTTGCGCAGGTTCCACAGCTTGCGCGGCCGCATCTCGAGGCCGATGATGAAGAGGAACATCACCACGCCTAGCTCGGCGATGTGCAGCAGTGCTTGCGGATCGTTGATCAGCCCTAGCCCGAAGGGACCGATGGAGAGGCCGGCGGCGAGGTAGCCTAGCACCGATCCGAGACCCAGCCGCCGGAACAGCGGCACCGCAATCACGCCGGCCCCCATCAGGATGATGGCCTGCCCCAGCCCGAAACCCATCGATGCGTCCGCCATGCTGTCCGTCCCAATCCCCGGCAGCCGTCAGGCCGGCGCGGTCAGCGCGGACAATCGGGCGGTTCCATGCTCGATGAGGCAGATCTCAGCAGCCCGTCCGCGCGTTCATCGACCGGGCAACCTTGGATGGTCAGTGCAGCAGAGTCAAACCGCTGCGCGTACCCTCCTAAGCCCATCCCTTTCAGGGGAGGGGTTGGGGTGGGGAGCAAGCTCGCACCTGTGCCTGCCGTCGAGGCAGCGGCACATCACTCACCCCCCACCGCCTGACTTCAGACCGCCTTCAATCCCAGCAACTCCCGCGACTCCGCCGCGCTCATCGGCTCGATGCCCATCTCGTTCATGATGCGCACCTGCCGCTCGATCAGCTGCAAATTGGTCGCCTTCACACCGCGCGAATAATAATGATTGTCCTCCAGCCCCACGCGGACATGACCGCCGAGCAGCAGCGCCTGCGTGGTGGCCGGAAGCTGGGCCGGGCCGATGCCGGAGATGCACCAGATGGACTGCGGCGGCAGGCACTTCACCATGAAGTCGAGAATGTCGGTGCTGTAGGGCATTGCGCCCTGAAAGCCCTTTTCGCCGCCCAGCACGATGTTGATGTAGTAGGGCGGCTTGTCATAGCCCTTCTGGATCAGGCGCGTCACGTCCTGAAGGATGTGATCAGGCGAGAAGACTTCCCACTCCGGCTTGATGCCCTTGTCGACCATCGCCTTGACCAGCGTCTCGCAGCGCGAGGGCGGGGTGATGACCAGCACGTCCTTGCCGCTGATCGTGTCGACCACGGTCACGCCGTCGAAGGTGCACATTTCCGCGCCGCCCTCGGTGCCCTTGAGGCGCTCCTCGAAGCTGTTCTCGAACATGCCGTCGGGCCGCTCGATGAGCATGTCGCCGCTGTTGCCGCCGCCCGTGGAGTTGTTGAGGATGATGTCGCACTTGGCACGGATGCGCTCGTTGATGTCGCGATAGATGGCCGGGTTGCAGGTGGCCTCGTCGTCCGGGCGGCGCGCGTGGATGGCGGCGATCGAGGCGCCGGCCTTGTAGCAGGCGTAGACGTCGTCGGCGATTTCCTGCGGCTGGGTGGGCAGCGCCGGGTTGGCGCTCTTGAAGGTGGTGCCCCCGGTGGGCGCAATGGTCACCATGCGGCGATCGCTCATATTTCCGGCGCTCATATTTCCGGCTCCTCTCGAAAAGTCTCGTGCTGCCGCTGCTGCCCGCTTGTCCCCCGCCGGTCAAGCCATGCGCGATGGTTGACGTTGATAAAGTCCGAAAAGCCGCTCAGCGGAGCAGGCGATTGATCAGCGCGACCAGCTCGGCTTCGCGATTGGTGCCGGTCTTCTCGAACAGGCGCTTGATCTGGATGTTGACCGTGCCAAGGCTTGTGCCGCGCTGCAGGGCAATCATTTCGCGCGAGGTGCCTTCGGCCAGCAGCATGGCGATCTCGGTCTCGGCCCGCGTCAGGCCCATCATGCGTTGCAATGCCTGGCGCTCCATCGCGCCAATGTTGCCAGCCGCGCGTACAGTGACGAGCAGCCGCGGCTCGAAGCCGAGCGCAGCGGGTTTGGCCGGCAGGCGGAAGATCTCGCACAGGCGGCGCTGGGCGATGGGGCGCTGCTGGCCCAGCCACACCCCGCAACTCGGCAGCGCCAAGTCACCTGCCTGCAGCATCGCGCCAATCTGCATCCGCAGTTCGCGCGCTTCGGCGCTGTTGGGGGCGGTCAACCGCTCGTCGCGCAGCATGATCAGGTCTTCGGCGCGGAGCAGCGCCTCACCGGCTCGGGTGGTGGCGCACACCCGGCCCAGCCCGTCGCACACGAAAGCGGCGGTGTTCATCGTGTCCAGCGATCCGGCGAGCAGCTTTGCGCCTTCGCCTTCCAGCGTGCGCTGCATTCGGACGGCAGACTGCATCAGCGGCGCGGCCTGCGTGAAAACGGCGCGATCAGCCTCGGTGGTACGCCCATCCTGATAGGTACGCAGAACGGCCAGTCCGACCATCACCTGCCCGTCATTGACGAGCACCACCTGGCAGCCATGTGGCATGTTGGCGTCATGCGTGAAGTCGTCATAGATGTCGGTGTTCTGCGCGGCCTTGATGGCATCATAATGATATTCGTGGCGCACATCGAGCGGACCGCTGGCAGCGGCGACCCGCCAATTCCCATGGGAATAGTTGGCAACCTCGCTGTCGAACTGGCGGCAGAGACGCTCGTTCACCGGATCAGTAAGGAGGTTGAAGGCCAGCGTGGTCGGCGATCCGATCCCGAGCAACTGGCCTGACAAGGACCGCGTCTCTCTGGCGAGCGCACGCAAGGCGCCCTCCCAGCCGCCCTCGGTGAGAGGCGCACTCAGGATAGCTTCGGTCAGACTGGGCAGCGCTCTTCCCAAAAGCGATCAATCCTCCCAACCCCGCGACCGAGCCTCCCGGCGTTCGGTAGCGACCTAAGCTCCATGAAAAAGCGGGGTCATGGCGTCAACCACTGGTTTCGACGCGAGGAGCGGATTGATCCAATCCGGGATTGCGCGGGGGGGTGGGTCAGTCCACCCAGTCGAGGCCGATGTCACGATAGACATGGCGGTCCTCGTCCCAACCTTCCTTCACCTTCACATGCAGGTAGAGGTGGACGGGCACGCCCAGCAGGCTCGACAGTTCGGCCCGGGCCTTGCTGCCGATCTCCTTCAGCCGCTGCCCGCCCTTGCCGAGAATGATGCCGCGCTGCGTTGCCCGCGCGACGAGGATCTGCTGGTGGATCTCTACCGACCCGTCGGCACGCTCCTTATATTGCTCGGTCTCGACCGCGCTTTGATAGGGCAGTTCGTCGTGGAGCTGGTGATAGAGCTGCTCGCGCGTGATTTCGGAGGCGAGCAGGCGGTCTGTGACATCCGAAACCTGATCTTCGGGGAAATGCCACGGCCCTTCCGGCACGGCGGCGGCCATGGCGGCCTTGAGGTCGACCAGCCCGTCCGCAGTGGTGGCGCTCACGAAGAAGGTCTCAGCGAAATCCACCCGCTCGTGCAGGCGCTGGGTCAGCGTGAGCAGCTTGTCCTTGGCGGCGATGTCCACCTTGTTGACGATCAGCCATTTTGTTTCGCGCCGCTGGGCGAGGCCGTCGAGGATCGGCTCCATCTTGGGCCCAAGGCCGGCGCGGCCATCGACGATGAGCGCGATCAGGTCGGCATCCTGCGCGCCGCCCCACGCGGCCTGCACCATGGCGCGGTCGAGCCGCCGGTCCGGCTGGAAGATGCCGGGCGTGTCGACAAGGATGATCTGCGCGGGCCCCTCTATGGCGATGCCCATTACCCGCGTGCGGGTGGTCTGCGCCTTTGGGCTGGTGATCGCGATCTTCTGGCCGACCAAGGCATTGGTCAGCGTGGACTTGCCCGCATTAGGAGCCCCCACGACCGCGACGACGCCGCAGCGTTGATGGTCAGGCGATGGCGTTGAGGTCACTGGTCACTCCGTCGGGCGCATGGCGCGCGCTGGCTGGAAAGGGGTGCGGATCATGCCTTGAGCTTGGCGAGCAGGGCAATGGCGGCGGCCGTCTCGGCCTCCTGCTTGGAATGGCCCTCGCCCTGCGCCTCACCCGCACTGCGGATGGACACCGAGATGGTGAAGCGCAGGGCATGTTGCGGCCCGCTGCGCTCCAGCAGCTCATAATGTGGCGGCTGGCGGTTATGGGCGGCCGCCCATTCCTGCAGCGCGGATTTGGGGTGCTTGGGCGCGCTGGCCTGTCCCTCGACCATCGGCTCCCACATGCGGTGGATAAACGCCCGCGCGGCATCCATGCCGATGTCGAGATACATGGCGCCGATCAGCGCTTCCACGACATCGCCGAGCACATTGTCGCTCTCGACCGCCCCGTCGTCGCGCGCCTGCTTGCCGAGGCGCAGATGCGTGCGCACGCCGATCTCGCGGGCAACCTGCGCGCAACTGGTGCCGGTGACCAGCTGGTTGAAGCGGCGGGAGAGCTGGCCTTCCTTCTCGGCGGGAAAGCGGACGTAGAGCCAATCGGCCATCACCAGCCCCAGCACCCGGTCGCCCAGAAACTCCAGCCGCTCATAATGGGTCGCGCTGGCGCTGCCATGGGTCAGCGCCTGCTCATAGAGCGCTCGCTGGCCCGGCGCCTGACCGATGAGGTCGGCGAGCCAGGCGTCGAGATCGGCCGTGCTCAAAAGCCTTCGCCGATGCGTTCGGGCCGGGCAGCGGTGAACCATGTCCAGGGCAGGAGCAGATTGGCCGAACCGTCGGTGGAGAAGAAGCTGATCAGCGCCCGCCCGATCAGATGGTCGATCGGCAACGGCCCGACGCCCCGGGCGTCGACGGGAATGCGGCTGTCGGCACTGCGGTCGCGATTGTCGCCCATGACGAAGACGTGGCCCTCCGGTACAACAGAGACGGCGCTATTGTCCGCCGGACCGTCGATCAGGTCCAGCACTTCGTAGCTTTTTCCGTTCGGCAGCGTCTCGCGATAGCGCGGGTAGCGGCAAAAGGCCTCGCCCTTGGCATCCGTGAACTCGAATTCCTCGATGAAACAGGGCGAGGGGCTGCGCTCGGTATTGGCTGCCTGCAGCATATTGGCGGTCACCGGGATCACCAGATCATCGATTCGCCGCTTGGGAATGGCCTTGCCGTTCAGATAGACGACGCCGTCCTGCATCTGGATGGTATCGCCCGGCAGGCCGATGACGCGCTTGATCCAGTCTTCCTTGGGATTGCCTGGCGAAGCGAACACCACCACGTCTCCGCGCTCGGGCACCTTGCCCATCACCCGCCCCTCGAACAAAGCGGGCTGGAAGGGGAAGCTGTAGCGCGAATAGCCGTAGGACCATTTGGAGACGAGCAGATAGTCGCCGATCAGCAGGCGCGGCTGCATGGATTCGGAGGGAATATTGAACGGCGCGATCAGCAGCGAGCGGATCGCCACCACGATCACCACAAGCTTGACGAGGAACCACAGGAAATCCCGTGTCTCGGATTTGTGGGACATCGAAAGGCAGCTTTCCAGACAGGTTCGTCGCGATGACGGGGAATATAGTGTCTTTGCGGGGCGGGGGTGGCGGCGTCAAGCATTGTGGCGCGCTTCGCACGTGCAATAGGCCCGCGCATTGGATATGCCGCCCTCAGGACCTATGACGAGCAACGCCAGACCGGAGCGCTTACGCACCATGACCGACCCTGATCGCATCACCGCTTGCTGGACCGACATCAAGGCCGCGCCGATTCCCGATCTGCGCAGCCTGTTCCGCGACGACGCGGATCGGCTGGCGGGCCATGTGGTCGAAGAGGCTGGCCTGCGCTTCGATTTCTCCAAGACGCACCTCACCGAGACGACGCTCTCGGCCTTCGAGGCGCTGGCACAGGCAGTTGATTTTAATGGCAAGCGCGCGGCGATGTTCGCCGGCGAGGTCATCAATGTGACCGAAGGTCGCGCTGTCGAGCACACCGTCGAGCGGGGCGAGGGCAACCCGGACAGCGTGGCCGCAGCACGCGAGCATAAGGTGCGGATGCGCACGCTGATCGACGCCATTGAGGCCGGCGCGCTCGGCGAGATCCGCCACATCCTGCACGTCGGCATCGGCGGATCGGCGTTGGGGCCGGATCTGCTGGTCGATGCGCTTGCTCGTCATGCCGACCGCTATGATGTCGCCATCGTCTCCAATGTCGATGGCGTGGCGCTGGAGGATGCGATGGCCCGGTTCGATCCGGCCTTCACGCTGCTCGTCATCGCCTCCAAGACGTTCACCACCACCGAGACGATGCTCAATGCCGCCAGCGCGATCGCGTGGATGACGCAGGCCGGGGTGGACGATCCCTATGGCCAGGTGATTGCGCTGACGGCAGCGCCGGACAAGGCGATCGAATGGGGCGTGGACGAAACGCGCATCCTCGGCTTTTCCGAAAGCGTGGGCGGGCGCTATTCGCTTTGGTCTTCCATCGGCTTCCCGGCCGCGCTGGCGCTGGGCTGGGATGCCTATGAGGCGCTGCTGGAGGGTGCTGCGGCGATGGACCGGCATTTCCGCCACGCCGACGCCCGCGACAATGCCCCGCTGCGCGCTGCCTTTGTCGACCTGTTCTATGCCCGCGTCATGGCCTGCCAGACCCGCGCGGTCTTCGCTTATGATCAACGGCTGCGGCTGCTGCCTTCCTATCTTCAGCAGCTGGAGATGGAGAGCAACGGCAAGTCGGTGAAGGCGGATGGCAGCCCGGTCGATGGACCGACGTCTGCGATCACCTGGGGCGGTGTCGGCACGGATGCGCAGCACGCGGTCTTCCAGCTTCTCCATCAGGGCACGCATGTCGTGCCGGTGGAGTTCGTCGCGGTGACCGAACCGGGCGACACGCTGGATCCGGCCCATCACCAGACCCTGCTGGTCAATTGCTTCGCGCAGGGCGCCGCGCTGATGCAGGGTCGCGAGAATGCCGCCGACCCGGCGCGGGCCTATCCGGGCAACCGCCCCTCGACGACGATTCTCATCGATGAGCTGAGCCCGCACACGCTGGGCGCGCTGATTGCCTTCTATGAGCACCGCACTTTTGCCAATGGCGTGCTGATGGAGATCAACAGCTTCGACCAGTTCGGCGTGGAACTCGGCAAGGAGATCGCCAAGTCCATCGAACAGAATGGCGCGCAGGGCTTCGATCCCTCCACCATGGCGCTGATTGAGCGCGCACTCGGCTAAGCGCCGCTAGATCCTCCCCATGAAATGGGGAGGTGGCAGCGCGCAGCGCTGACGTAGGGGGTGTACGATAACCCCCCTCCACCGTCTTCGGCGGTCCCCCTCCCCGCAAGCGGGGAGGATCTGGCTAAGTCATCGTCCTTATGCCGCAGCCGCCGGACGTTCCGGCCGCTTGAGCAGCATGTTGATCACCAGGATCGAGAGGAAGAGGATGAAGGGGCAGATCGCTGCGAGCGCATAGGTGCGTACGGCGGGGATGCCGCTCGCAAGGATCGCACCGCCAATCAGTGGGCCGACGATGCCCCCGATCTTGCCGACCGCCGAGGCCCAGCCACCGGCGCTCGCCCGGATCGCGCTCGGATAATAGAGCGCGAGCTGGCTAATGATCGCCGCATGGCAGCCGCCGACCAGCATGCTCTGCACCACGATGGTCGGCAGCAGCATCGCGCGCGGAATCCATTCCATGCCGATGCCGACGGCCATAGGCACGATAAGGAGCGTGCAGGCAGCCGCGAATTTGAGGCCGTAGCGGGCGGAGAAGCGCATGATGACCACGCCGGCAACCGCGCCGAGCAGCGCGCCGATGGCCGAGACGTTGGCGGCGGTTTCCCGCGCCACATCCATCCGCTCCAGCACCAGCGGGCCGAAGGCGGATTTAAAGAAGATGCCGAGGGCGCTGGCGCCATAGCCGATCCAGATGATCGGTGTGAGCAGGCGCAGATTGCCGACGAACAGGTCGCTGAAGCGGAAGTTGCGCTTGTGCTTGCCTTCGTCGGCGAGAATGAACTGGTCGTCCGCCTGCACGTCGATGCTCTTGTCCAGCCGCTTGATCGTCGCGACGATCAGCTCGGGCTTGATGCCCTTGCTGGCCAGGAAACGCGGGGATTCGGGCAGGAAGATCGCGATGGCAAGCGCGCAGACGACCGAGCCGATACCGCCGGCGAAATACACGCCTTCCCAGCCATGGATGGGTGCGATCATGTTGGTGAGCGGGGCGGCGGCCGCGCTGCCCAGGCTGAAGCCCATCATGATGAAGGCGATCACCGTGGCACGCAGCTTGGGCGGCACGAATTCGACATTGAGCGCCCAGGCGAGCGGCAGAGCGCCGCCAATGGCCAGACCATCGAGAAAGCGCAGGGTGAGCAGGGCCGGATAATTGGTCGCGAAACCGGTGAGGAAGGTCAGGATGCCAAAGGCGAAGGTGCACATGATGATGGTCGGGCGGCGGCCGATGCGGTCGCCGACATAAGTGAAGATCAACCCGCCGACGACCATGCCCACTGTGCCGGCCGAGAAGGCATTGCCGATCTCGATGTCGGTCAGTTGCAGTTCGTCCTGCATATAGGGGGCGGTGAACGACATCATCATCATGTCCAGCCCGTCGAACAGCGTGACGAGCCAGGAGAGCATGATCAGCAGATAGTTGAAGGGCGTGAGCTTGCGTCCGTCGAGCAACGTCGCAAGATCAACCGTTTTTGCCGCTCTGGCCATACCGCAGGCATCTCCCTCTTCGCGCAGATTATCCATATCTCGCCGTCCTTTGCCGGGACCGCGATCATTTCGCTACCTGTTTAGCTACATCTGAACTAATAATTAGCAAGCTCTCTATACACGAGCGAAAATTTGTTGCCTTGACTATGAAGCAAGGCGAATCAGTGAGGAGAGAATGTCAGATGGCTGAAGAGCAGACGCCGAAGGTCCGTCAGGTTCGCCAGTCGGAGGATCGTTTTCTGGCCTCTGACGTGTTCGAGACGGGTGGTCGGGTGCTGCCGCGGGCCAATGGCACGGGGACCTGGGTCGAGCCCGCGCGCGAGATTCCGGTGTATCACAGCTGCGACGTGCTGGTGGTCGGCGGCGGGCCTTCGGGCACGGCGGCGGCCTGGGCGGCGGCGCAGGCCGGGGCCGATGTGGTGCTGATGGAGCGCTATAATCATCTGGGCGGCCTTTCCACCGGCGGCCTCGTCATCTGGATCGACCGGATGACCGATTGGACCGGCCGCCAGGTCATCCAGGGCTTTGCCAATGATGTGCTCGGGCGCCTGCCCGCCGCGGGTCTTGCCGGGCCGCCGCGCGCCGACTGGGGCTCGCGCGATCCCAAGAAGGCCAGCTACTGGGGCCAGCGCACTGCGGCCTTCCACGGCACGGTCTGCTGGTCGCCCACGCTCGATCCCGAGCGGTTGAAGCTGATCAGCCAGGAGATGCTGCTGGCAGCCGGCGTGCGGCTAGTGTTCCACAGCTGGGCGGCAGTGCCGATGGTCGCCGACGGCAAGGTCGAGGGCGTGGTGTTCGAATCCAAGGCCGGGCGTCAGGCGCTGCGAGCCAAGGTGGTGGTCGATACCACCGGCGATGGTGACATCTTCGCGCGGGCCGGGGCCGAGTTCGACACCGATATCGAGGAAGGCGACGTCCATCACAGCGCCAATACCGGCTTCATGCTGGGCGGTGTGGATATGGACCGCTGGCTGGCGTTCCGCGCCAATGAGCCCGAGCAATATGCCGAGTTCGCCAAGCTCGGCCGCGAGCGGCTCGGCTTCTTCCAGCCGCCTTATGTCTCCTGGCGCAACGACATCGCGCTGTTCCTCGGCCCGCGCCAGTCCGGCCTCTCGGCGCTGGATGTCGACGACCAGACCGAGCTGGAGATCCGCTCGCACCGGTTCATGCAGACGCATTGCGAATTCTTCCTCGCCCATGCGCCGGGGTTCGAGCAATGCTATATGCTGCAGAGCGGCTCGCAGCTTGGCGTGCGGCACACAAGGCGTCTGGCCGGCATGGGCAAGATCCTGCGCAGCCAGTGGGCCGATGGCATTGCGCTGCCTGACGAGGTCGGGGTCAGCCCCTCGGTCAGCCTCAAATATCCGGTGATCTCGGTGCCCTATGGTGCGCTGGTCCCGCGCAAGCTCGATGGCCTGCTCGCAGGCGGCAAGCACATCAGCTGCGATGCCAACTCGCATGGCTTCATGCGCGAGATCCCGCAATGCTGGCTGACCGGACAGGCCGCTGGCGCCGCAGCGGCGCTTTCCGTGAACGCCGGCGTCCAGCCCCGCGCGCTCGATGTGACCAGCCTGCAGGCAGAGTTGCGCAGGCAGGGCGTGTTCCTGCATGACCAGGCAGGCAAGATGCCGGAAGCCGAACAGGCCGCCGTGGCGGAATGATCCTGCGAATTGAGAGTATTGATGACTGACAGCGCGACCCTATCCCGCCCCGACCCGAGCGAACTGACCCGTCTCGGCAAGCCTTCCGGCGCATGGACCGGCACGCTCGGCGGGGGTGCCGAAGGCCTGACCCGGCGGCTGGCACCGGCGCAGCTCGACGCGCTGGACGCTGCCGTCCGCGCCACGCAGGGCCGCGCGCCAACATCCGTCACGCGGGAGGATTTCTGCGCGCCTGAGATCGCGAGCCTGATGGCAGCGGTGAATTACGACCTGATGGCCGGGCGCGGCGCCGTGTTGCTGAGCGGGATCGACATCGCGCGCTACGATCTGGAGGCGTTCCAGCGCCTGCACTTCGGTCTTGGGACGCATCTGGGCCGCGCGGTCGAACAGAGCGCGCGGCATGATCGCATCGGGCTGGTGCGCAAGGAGCCCAATCCCGAACGGCGCGGCTATCTTAACGATACCGAGCTCGGGCCGCACACAGACTATCACGAGATTCTCAGCCTGGCTTCCGTCGTCACCTCGCCGGAAGGCGGGGTGAGCGGGCTGGTCAGTGCTGCCGCCGTCTATGCGGCGATCCAGGCGGAGCGGCCGGACGTTCTGGCGGTGCTGGAGGAGGGCTATTATTACCCGACCAGCCTGGAGAGCGTCACCGATTACAAGGTGCCCAGCTTCTCCGTGATCGACGGGCATATCGGCATCTACAATTATGTGCTCTTCATCGTGCAGGCCGCGCAGATCAGGGGCGAGCCGGTGCCGGAGCGCTTCGTGGAGGCCTTGCGCGTCTTGATGCGCATGGCGGCGCGGCCGGAGTTGAAGGTATCCTTCACCCTGCAGCCGGGCGAGATGATCTTCTGGCACAATTTCCGGGTAATGCACTCGCGCACCGGCTTTACCAACACGCCCGGTCGCGAGCGGTTGCTCCTGCGGCTCTGGCTGGAGGCGCATGAGCGCTACCCGCTCGCGCAGGGCTATCGCGAGATCGGTCGCCTGCTGGAGCAGCAGCATGCGCAGGGCTGGTCGATGCTCGTCAATAGCGATGAAAGCCTGCGGGCCGCCGGAACCTTGATCCGCGGATAACGCGCCAACTCCGCGCGTAGGGAACCACTGCGCCGTCTTGGCATTTCCCGTCTTTTCCGGCTCCCGGCGAACATTCTCGGCGCCCGTGTGTTTTGCTGGTACAAAGGGGCAGGGAAGAGGGCCAATGATCAACCGGCAGGTGCTGCTCGCAGACAAGGTGTATGTCGAACTGGTGCGCAGCCTGTTCGTCAATGTGACGCCGTCTGCCATCATGGCGGTCGCCTTTACCCTCAGCGTCGCCCTCATTGTGAACGAGACGCGGGACCGGCTCACACTGACGCTCGGCGTGGCCGGAGTGCTGGCGATGGGGGTGCGGATCATCGTCACGCTACGCTTGCGCGGGCAGGCCCTGGCCAGCGACCTTCACCCGGTTCGAGCCAGACAGCTCGAGCTCATGTTCCTCATACCCCAGCTCAGCTTTGCCCTCGCGCTTGGCCTGTTCAGCGGGCTCGTCATCCTGCAGAAGTCGGACGGGCAGCCATTGATGGTGTGTCTGGTCGTCGGCTTCTGTGCCGGCCTCGCCGCCGGGTCGGGCCTGCGCCCCCCCGTTGCCGTGCCGGGCATGCTGGCGGCCAGCCTCCCCACCGCTCTGGCCGCCTTTATCCGTGCCGATGCCATGTCGATCGCCACCGGCGCCTCCATTCTCGCCTTCCTCTATGCCGGCGCGCAAAGTCTGGCGACGCGGCATGAGTCTGCCGTGACAGGCATCAGCAAGCGGCTGACCTCCGGGTCATTGGCCCGGCGCGATCCTTTGACCAACCTCGCCAATCGGCTCGCCTTGCGCGAGCGGTTCGATGAGGCCGTGGTCCTCAAGCGGGGAAAGGGGATCGTGGCCGTTCATTATCTCGATCTCGACGGGTTCAAGCCGGTGAACGACACCCACGGCCATGCCGCCGGCGATACGCTGCTGCAGATGGTCGCTAAGCGGCTGAGCAGTGCCATCCGCAGCGAGGATATCGTGGCGCGGTTGGGCGGCGATGAGTTCGTCATCGTGCAGTTCGGCCTCGATAAGGCGGAGGATGCCACGCTGCTGTCTGATCGCGTGGTCCGCGCCATCGCGCAGCCCTTCGTCATCGAGGGCAACCGCATCCGCATTTCCACCTGCATCGGCACCGCGACCGCGCGCGCCGAGGAGAGCCACATGGAGGTGCTGATGCGCGAGGCGGACGAGGCGCTCTATGCCGCCAAACGACGGCGCGCTCAGGCACAGGCGGCACGAGCGTAGTTTCCGCGGCCTTGGCCCGCGCCGAAGGAGGGAGTGGCGACCCCGGCAGGATTCGAACCTGCGACCATTCGCTTAGAAGGCGAATGCTCTATCCGGCTGAGCTACGGGGCCACGGAACGATCCGCTAACCGCATCGCCGGGCGTCTGGCAATGGCAAAGCGATGCCGCGCGCGGTTTTGGGTGGGGGCAGGAGGCTGCAAGATCGATTGCAGGGCGCGATATCGCGCGGCATAGTCCCGCGCCATGGCTGCTCCCTCCGACGCCGCGTCCGCCGCGACTCCGCCCTCGATCGCTCCCCATTCGATCGCTCATGTCGATGCCAGCGCGCTCGCCGGGCACAGGCTGCAATATTATGATTTCGTGATGGCCGCCTTCGTCGCGGTGCTGCTGCTCTCCAACGTCATCGGCGCCGCCAAGCTGGCGAGCCTGTGGGGCTTCACCTTCGGTGCCGGCATCCTGTTCTTTCCTTTAGGCTATGTGCTGGGCGACGTACTGACGGAAGTCTATGGCTATGCCCGCGCCCGGCGCTGCATCTGGGCCGGCTTCGCCGCGATGCTGTTCATGGCCCTGATGAGCTGGGTGGTCGTCTCGCTGCCCCCGGCGGATGGCTGGGACGGGCAGGCGGCCTATGAGTCGGTCTTTGGCCAGGTGCCGCGGATCGTCTTCGCCTCGATCTTCGCCTTTTGGGCCGGTGAGCTGACCAACAGCTTCGTGCTCGCCAAGATGAAGCTGCTGACCAAAGGCAAGCATCTGTGGACTCGCACTATTGGCTCGACCATCGTCGGGCAGGGCGTTGACAGCCTGCTCTTCTATCCGCTGGCCTTTTATGGCCTATGGTCCACCGATCAGGTGCTGACCGTGATGGTCACCAATTGGGCGCTGAAAGTAGGCTGGGAAGCGGTGCTGACGCCGGTCACCTACCTCGCCGTCAATTTCTTCAAGCGGCGCGAAGGGCTGGACGTCTATGATGAGCAGACTGACTTCACGCCGTTCAAGGCGCAGGTCTGACCAGCCCCGTTAGCCCTCGGCCGGTGAGGGCGCATCCCGGTTAAGCGCCTGGGCATCGGCGAAGCCCGCCGCTGCAAAAGGCGCCGGCAGTGGGGCTTCGGCCTCGACGGGCGGCTTGCCTGGGCGGGGCAGCTTGAGGCTGACCGCGTGCAGCAGCATCCGGCCATCCCATGGCGCGCCGGGTGGTGCAGAGGGGTAATAACGGTCGCCCAATATGCCGAGGCCAAGGCCGTGCAGGGCATGGGCGCGCAGCTGGTGCGTGCGCCCGGTTTCGGGGCGGAACTGCACGAGGGCGCGGCCATCGCGCGCCTCCAGCAGGCGCCAGCGCGTCACGGCCGGCTTGCCCTTCGGGTCCGGCTGCATCCGCCAGCCATCCTCGCGCGTGCTGGTCTTGCCCAGCGGCAGGTCGATCACGCCTTCGCGCGCCATCGGCACGCCGTCCAGCACGGCAAGATAGACCTTCTCCACCTCCCGCGCTTCGAAGGCCTGGGTGAAGCGCTTGGCGGCTTTGGGGTTGCGGGCGAGCAGCAGGCAGCCGCTGGTGTCCCGGTCCAGCCGATGCACCGCCACCGGCCAGCGCTGAAAGCCGAAGGTCAGGCTGTCGAGATGATTTTCCAGGCTCAAGGCACCGTCGCGCGGGCGGTCGACGGGCAGGCCCGCCGGCTTGTCCAGCACGATGGCCTCGCCATCCATGAAGATCACCCGGTCGGTAAGGGGGGACAGATCGCCCGCGGGCGACCCTCTGCGGCTATTCCGGGGATCATGGGTGAAGGACATGGTGCCTCCCTAGGCGCTATCGCCCGCAGGGGGAAGACGCCGGGATGGACGGGCTCCATTTACTTGCCAGCGGCGGAGGGGGCCGCATTGATTCTCACCCCATTAAGCACGCAAACGGCCCGCGACTCGTGCTTTCAGGCCAGTTTACGTAAAATTAACCTTTTGCGTTCACTCTTCATATGGTTAATAGTTACTGGTGGTTGGATTGAGTGACGAGCAGCTCTCCGGCCAACTGAGCAAAGGGGCTGGTGTATGCGCGTGTTGCTGATCGAAGACGAACCGACGACTGCCAAAGCTATCGAGCTGATGCTGACCACCGAGGGGTTCAACGTCTACACGACCGATCTGGGCGAAGAAGGCCTCGATCTCGGTAAGCTCTACGATTACGATATCATCTGCCTGGACCTGAACCTGCCGGACATGCACGGCTATGACGTGCTCAAGAAGCTCCGCGCCTCTCGCGTGCAGACCCCGGTCCTCATTCTCTCCGGCATTGCGGAGATGGACAGCAAGGTCCGCTCCTTCGGCTTCGGTGCAGACGATTACGTCACCAAGCCGTTCCACAAGGAAGAGCTGGTGGCGCGCATCCACGCCGTCGTTCGCCGCTCCAAGGGCCATTCGCAAAGCGTTATTCGCACCGGCAAGCTGTCGGTCAATCTCGACGCCAAGACCGTGGAAGTGGATGGCAATCGCGTCCACCTCACCGGCAAGGAATATGCGATGCTGGAGCTGCTCTCGCTCCGCAAGGGCACCACGCTCACCAAGGAGATGTTCCTCAATCATCTCTATGGCGGCATGGACGAGCCGGAACTCAAGATCATCGACGTGTTCATCTGCAAGCTGCGCAAGAAGCTCAGTCTGGCATGCAGCGGCGACAATTACATCGAGACCGTCTGGGGCCGCGGCTATGTGCTGCGCGATCCCGACGAGATCATCGACGAGCTGGAGACGGCGCAGGTCGCCTGACGTCACGCTGCGAACGGGATTTAGGGGAAAGGCCGGCGGAGCGATCCGTCGGCTTTTGCTACGCGGGCCTCGCCGGCGCTGGAAGACGCGGGATAGGGGGTGCAGGAACCCAACCGCATGCGGGCGGCCTATAGGCCTTATACCGGACACGGCCGACCACCAAAAACCACCCCGTGCTCCTGCGAAGGCAGGAGCCCAGGGCAGACAAGCGCCTCGATTGGACTTGGCGCACCCCCCAGATAGATGCAGTCTCGGATGGAGTAGCCGCCGCGTCATCTGCGACCGAAAACGGCATCCGGACGATCGTTCTCTCCTATGGAGCTTTGCTGGCCTACGGCTCGCAGGAGGGGCCGGGGGCGGCATGGAAGTTAGTGACCGAGGCGTTGCTGCACCACCCCAACCCCTCATCTGAAGAGGAGGGGCTAAGATTGCTTCCTAAACCCAGCACGGTCTTCCGAACGGCGGCAAACTGCCTATGCTCTAAAAGCGGCCGGTCCGGGCACGACACCGTAGCCTCATTTCCTCCGTTCGTCCTGAGTAGCTGCTGAGCCTGTCGAAGCAGCGTATCGAAGGACCGGCCATGCGCTGACCCACCGGCAAACGGGGGCTTTCGAGCCCACTGCCGCCCCGGCTCGAATGTTGCCCTACTCGCTCAACCAATCGGCCTTAATCTCGCCCCTGTGACCCTCGGGTGCCAAGACGGCCCGCAGGGCTTCCAGCAGAGGCGGCAGCGCCTGCGTGAAGGCGTAGGGCGGGTTAACGATATAAAGGCCCGCGCCGTTGTAGATGCCCGGCTGGTCGGCATCGTATAGCCAGTGATCCACCTGCAAGAATTTCGGGATGCCGAGCTTGCGGAGTTGCCCGCTCCACCGCTGATGCGTGGCGCGGTCTTTGAGCGGATACCAGATCACCGTCACGCCATGCGCCCATTTGCGGTGAGCGGCGGCGAGAGTGGCGGTGATGCGGGCGCGTTCGTCCGTCTGCTCATAGGGCGGGTCGACCACCACCACGCCGCGCGCGGTGCGGGGCGGCACCATGGCCAGCCAAAGTTCGTAGGCATCGCGCTCGTGCACTGCGGCGGACGTGCCGCGCATTACACCGCGCAGGGCATAGGCGTCTTCGGGATGCTTTTCGTTGAGGATCAGTAAATCCTGCGGGCGCAGAAGCTGCGCCAGAATCTGCGGCGATCCGGGGTAGAGGCGCGGCTCGGCTCCCACGTTCACCGCCTGCACGGCGGCGCGATAGTCGCCAAGCAAGGGGTTCGGATCGGCAAAGGCGCGTAGCACGCCGTTCATGGCCTCGCCGGTGCGTTGGGCCTGCTCGCCGCCAAGGTCGTACAGCCCGCAGCCGGCATGGGTGTCGATCAGGGTCAGGGCGCCGGGCTTCTGCTGCAAGGCGCGCACAAGGGCGATCAGCAGGCTGTGCTTCACGACATCGGCGCTGTTGCCGGCATGGAAGGAATGGCGATAATTCATGGTGATTCAAATTCCTGACACGCGCGGCCGGGCGGGCGGGCGCGGCGACCGACAAGGCGCTCGTAGTGCGTGAGCGGAAGCCTTTAAAGCACTTGCGCGCAGCCTCAACCCCGTGGCGATGGCCCTCGGCGTGATTGCATCATGTGCTCAGAACAGACGCGCCGTTCGTGTCGAGCCCTTCGACTGCCCGCAGGCGAGCGCTTGGGATGAACTTCAGCCTTTGGTTGAAGTCGAGACACGCGAGGCCTGTGCCGACCGTGTCTCGACTTCGCTCGACACGAACGGAGCGGTGGGGAGCCGTAGGTGACGGGAAACGAGGGCAGTCCGGCTGCACTCATCGCAGTGTCTGCGTTGTGTCCGACGGAGCCGACCTAGCCCCCCGATTTACCGGTGGAGAGAAACCACCGCTCGGTACCCTCAAGTCCGGCCGCCGTCAGCACGCCGGACTTGTATGCCCCGGTATCGATTCCCATCCGGTTCTCGCGCTGCTCAACCGCCTCGGTGATCGAGTGGCCATGGACGATGAAATAATCGTGCGGTTCGTCGTAGAACAGGAATTCCTCGCGGATCCAGCGCAGGTCCTTTTCGTCCTGCTCGTCCAGCGGCACTTCGGGCCGGACGCCGGCGTGGACGAAGGCATAGTTGCCGATGATCGCCTTGTCCGTCAGCCCGGCGAGGAAGGCGCGATGCGTATCCGGCACCGCGCTCGTCAGCCAGTCGCGCAGTTCGCCAAGCGTCATCGTGTCGAGATCGGTCTCGCTCGTGCCATAGGAGAGCAATGTCTCGCGGCCGCCGATGCGGGTGAGGAAGCGCAGCGCGCTCTCATCGCCTTCCACGGCCATGGCGAACACTTCCTCGTGATTGCCGCGCAGGCAGAGGATGTTCGGCCACCAGTCGCGCAGTTGCAGCACATAGTCGATTACGCCCTTACTGTCCTGCCCGCGGTCGACATAATCGCCCAGGAACACCAGTTGCGTGCTGCCGGTCGGGCCGCGGCTATGGTCGTCCGCTGCGATCAGATCGATAAGTTCGAGCAGCAGATCCAGCCGGCCATGAATGTCGCCGATCGCATAGACGCGGCGGCCCTCGCCCAGGTCGGGGGCATGGGTCAGAGGTTCAGGCTTTGACTTTGATTTGAAGAGGCCAAACATGTGCCTCTCCATATAAAGCGAGCGGGCGCGATCCGGCCAGCGCAATCGTGCTTAGCAAAAGCTTTCCGGCGACATGCCAGCACGGTTAGAGCTTGGGCAGTGTCACGCCCCGCTGGCCCATATATTTGCCGGCGCGGTCGGCATAGCTCGTCTCGCACGGCTCATTGCCTTCCAGGAACAGGAACTGGCAGGCGCCTTCATTGGCGTAGATTTTGGCGGGTAGCGGCGTGGTGTTGGAGAATTCCAGCGTCACATGGCCTTCCCAGCCCGGCTCCAGAGGCGTCACGTTCACGATGATGCCGCAGCGCGCATAAGTGGATTTGCCGAGGCAGATCACCAGCACATCGCGCGGAATGCGAAAATATTCCACGGTCCGCGCCAGCGCGAAGCTGTTGGGCGGGATGATGCACACGTCCGTCTTGCGGTCGACGAAGCTGTTGGCGGCGAAGTCCTTGGGGTCCACCACGGCGCTATCGACATTGGTGAAGATCTTGAAATCCTCGGCCACCCGCGCGTCATAGCCATAAGAGGAGAGGCCATAGCTGATGCAGCCCTCGCGCCGCTGGCTTTCCACGAACGGCTCGATCATGCCGTTTTCCTGCGCCTGACGGCGAATCCATTTGTCGGAGAGTATGGCCATGGGGGCGTTGCTAATCGCTCGCCGCGCCGAATGCCAGAGGCGATGATATGGTGAGGATCAGCCCGGGCCGATGCCGAGATTGGCCGGGCCGAAGGCGTGCGGCAGCAGCGCGTCGAGCGTAAGGCGCAGCACGGCGCTGCCATCTGGCGTGGCGCACAGGATCGCGAGCGGGCGTCCGCTCATATCCTGCGCTTCCTTGATGATCTGCCGGCAGCGGCCACAGGGCGTGATGATGTCGCCATCTCCGCCCGCCATCGCACCGCCCGTCACCGCGATGGCCGCGATGTCCCGCAGCCGCCCCTGCGCATTGGCGGCAGCGATGGCCACGGTCTCGGCGCAGAGCGACAGGCCGTAGCTCGCATTCTCGAAATTGGCGCCGGTGAGGATCGTCCCGTCGGTCAATCGTAGCGCCGCGCCGACCGCAAAGCGGCTGTAGGGCGCATGGGCCTGCGCCATTGCACCGCGCGCGGCGTCGATCAGGGCGCGTTCGTCCGGGGTCGGCGTTGCCGGGTCTTGTCGGGTCGCTTCATCGCTCATTGCCGCACCGCATTCCATTCGATCGGCCCCTCGATGCCGTTGACCCGCTTCCAGGTGGAGGCAGTCCACATCGTCCAGGGACGTGTGGTGTAATCGGGCACGAAGAAGTCCCCGTCCACCCACAAGGTGCGGTTGATGCCACCGGCCACGTCATAGGCCGCCTCGAATTCGCGGCTGGTGCGGATCACGGCGGGCTTGGCGGCGTGGGTTTCGATCTGGTTGAGGAAGGTGTTCAGCTCGGCCAGCAGCGTATCGCGGTTGGGCCGCGCCGTGCAGGGCAGGTCGAAGCCCATTTCCACTACCGGCGGCAGCATCTGCGGGTCGCGCGGCACGGTGGCGATGAACCGCGTGGCCTGCGCCGAGGCGCTGCTGCACAGATCATAGCGATGGATCGCGCCGTGGCGCATGTCGTTGGCGACCGCGCCGGCGAGATAATCATTAAAGGCGCTGTCCCGCCCGCGCGCGCCATCGGTGGCGCGCAAATAGACGAAGTCGGCACCTGCCGCGCGGGCCATCCGCCAGTTGATCGTGCCGCTCTGCGCGCTCAGCGTGATGCCTTGCACGGGGAAATATTTGGCAGAGGGCGTCCAGCTGCGGGCGAGCATGAAGAGGCCCGCCACCAGTCCGCCGCCGATCACCAGCAGCAGCATGAAGAGGCGCAGCGGCGTCACCTTGATCCGCCGGCGCCGGGCGCCCGGAGCGCTGGTCATGCGCTTGGCCTTGGTAGTGCTCATGTCTTTTCGTCAGTCCTGTTATGCGCGGATATGCAGCACGCAGATCAGCGTGAACAGCCGCCGCGCGGTATCGAAATCCACGTCGATCTTCCCCTCCAGCCGCCCGCGCAGCAGTTCGGCGGCATCGTTGTGGACAGCGCGCCGGGCCATGTCGACCGTCTCGATCTGGCTGGGCGTCGCCTGGCGGATCGCCTGATAATAGCTCTCCGTAATCGCGAAATAGTCCCGGATCGCGCGCCGTAGGCTGGCGAGACCCAGGATGATCGCTTCCAGCGCGCTGTCGTCCGTGCGCCGCAGTTCGATCACCAGCCGCCCGTCCGCCACGCGCAGAAACACCCGGTAAGGGCCGGCATAGCCGTCCTCATGCTGGCGCACCGGCGCGAAATGATTGTCCTCCAGCAGGTCGAAGATCGCGATCCGTCGCTCCTGCTCCACATCCGCGCTGCGCCACAATATCGTCTTCTCGTCGAGCACGATGTCGATGATGCGGGGATCGGCCATGGTCCCTTGCTTCCCTAGGCGCGTGGGCCAGCGGCGGCAAGAGCGTGGGGCCAGGAGGGCGGGGGAGGCTCCGAGAACGCAGAGCCTCAGGCGGGCTTGGCGCCCTCGTGCCGGGGCATCGGCCAGATCAGGCCGATGAACGGCAGAACCAGCATCGTCAGACCGGAGAACAGCAGGGCGCTGGCAACGCCATGGGCCTGCGCCACATGGCCCCACAGCCAGCTCCCCAGCGCGATCCCGCCGAAGGTGAGGCTGCTCACCATGGCGGTAATGCGCCCGATAAGCGGGGCGGGCGACCACATCTGGCCGGCGACGGCAAAGCCGGAGAGCGCCTGCACCCAGCCGGCGCCGCCCAGCACAAGCAGTACGAGCGTGGGCACCAGCCCGATGCCGAGCGCGACGCACACGCACACCGCGCCATAAAGCAGGCCGGCGCCCCGGATGATCGCCTCGCTGGAGAAGCGCTGGCGGAACCATGTGCTGCTCGCCGCGCCGATCACGGCCCCAAGGCCGAGTGCGCCGAGCAGCAGGCCGAAGGTCATCGATCCCTGGCCGAGCATCTGCGTTGCAACGAGCGGCATCAGCGCCCAGGCGGCGCTGCCGGCGAGCGTGAAGCTGATCGCGCGGACCAGCACGGTGCGGATCGCCGGGGAGCCGAGCGCGAAGCGGAAGCCCTCGCCGATCACCGTCAGCAGGGGGCGCCTTGTGGCCGGTGCCGGCGGCGGGGTGCGCCAGCGCAGCAGGATGATGATGACCATCAGATAGGAGAGGGCATTGACGACGAAGGCGGCCTTCGCGCCGCCCAGCGCGACGATACCGCCGCCGATGGCCGGGCCGAGGCTGCGGGCGATGTTGAAGGCGAGGATGTTGAGCGCGACGCCCGCCGCCAGTTCGTTGCGCGGCACGATGCTGCCGATGGAGGAGGCCAGCGCCGGATTGAAGCAGGCCACGCCGCAGGCGAGCAGAGCGGTGAGGCCGATGAGCAGCCCCGGAGGTGTCGTCCCGACAAAGGCGAGCGCGGCCAGCAGGATCGAGAGCGAGACCATGCCCGTCTGCGCGCCGAGCATCACCAGCCGCTTGTCGAACATGTCCGCCCAGGCGCCGGCCGGCAGGGCCAGCAGCATGATCGGCAGATTGGTCGCGCTCTGGACGAGGGCTATGACGTCAGCCGGCTGGCCGGTGATGGTGAGTTGCCAGGCTGCGCCCACGGACTGGATGGCATTGCCGAAATGCGAGAACAGGCTGCCGAGCAGGATCAGCAGGAAGGTCCGGTGGCGCAACGGAGAAAAGGTGCCCCCGCTGCTCATGGCCGTTGGTCCCTCATCTGCTGCGCGCTCATCATGCCTGGCCCCTCCGTGCTGTCGCGATCATTGATCCGTCACACGGTTTCGCCCTAGGCGCGTCGTTCTCGCCCGGCAAGACTGATGCGGCGGCGCGTTGGTGATGGGCAAGCAGGCGGGTGACGGGCCGACCAAAAGCGGCTAACCGCGCCGACGATGACGGGCGTCCTGATCATAATCGCGGCCTTCGCCACCGCGTTTCTTTCCGGCATCTTCGGTATGGCGGGGGGATTGCTGCTGATGGGCATCCTCGCCTTCCTGCTGCCGGTGTCCGCGGCGTTCGTTACGCATGGCATCCTCCAGCTTGTCGCCAATGGCTGGCGCGCGGTGGTGCATCGCGAACATGTCGTCTGGCCGATCATGCGCACTTATGCGCTCGGCGTTTTTGCTGCGGGTGCGGTGGTCGCCATGGTCGGCTTCTCGCCCTCGCGCCCCTTGCTGTTCCTGCTGCTCGGGCTGGTGCCGCTGGTCGTCTGGCTGCCCCGCCGGTGGATCGCCCTCGATGCATCCCGGCCCTCCCATGCCTTCCTTGCTGGGTTCACTGTGTCTGGTCTCAACCTGACGGCGGGCGTTGCCGGCCCGATGATGGACGTGTTCTTCGTCCGCACCCCGCTCACTCGCCACCAGATCGTTTCGACCAAGGCGGCGGGACAGGTTTTCAGTCATATCGCGAAGATCGGCGTGTTCGGAACGCCGATGCTGCTTGCGGGGCGGAGCGCCATGCCGCCCTGGTGGGTGTTCGCCATCGCGGTGCCGCTGTCCATGGTCGGCACGATGCTGGGCGGGCGACTGCTGGACCGGATCAGTGACGGCCACTTCCGGCGCTATACGGCGTGGATCGTCACCGCGATTGGCATGCTCTACATCGGGAAGGCTCTGATGGAATGGCTCTGACTGAACCCGCCACCTTAGGCGAGGCCTGCGTTGCAGTGCTGCAATGCAGCAATCCGCGCGAGAAGGTGATGGCGGCGCGCAAGGCTGCGCGGGACTGGCGCCTCGGGCGCCTGGCGCACCGGTTCGATACACCGCCGCCAGACCGCCCCGGTCGGCCCGAGCGTCCCGAGCTTCTGCCGCCCAACCGCATGCCAAAGCGCGGCAAGGGTGGCTCGGAGCGCGCCCGCATCGCCATGATTCACGCGCTGGCGCATATCGAATTCGTCGCCATCGACCTGGCCTTCGATCTCGTCGCACGCTTTGGCGCGGACTTCCCGCCCGACTTTGCCGACGACTGGCTGCGTGTCGGTGCCGACGAGGCGATGCATTTCGCCTTGCTTGCGCGCCGGCTGGAGGAACTGGGCAGCGCCTATGGCGATCTGCCCGCCCATGACGGCCTGTGGGAGGCCGCGATCGAAACCGCGCATGACGTCGCGGCCCGCCTCGCCATCGTGCCGATGGTGCTGGAAGCGCGGGCGCTGGACATCACGCCGGAAACCATCGTGCGTTTCAGGCATTTCAACGATGAGCGGACCGCGCGGATGCTGACCCGAATCGTTGACGACGAAGTTCGTCATGTCGGCGCAGGGACGAAGTGGTTTTTGTGGTCGATGAATCGATCCGGCGCAAACCCGCAGGAAAGCTACCAAATGTTGGTTCGGCGCCACTTTCGCGGTGCCGTTAAGCCGCCGTTCAACGACTCAGCGCGGAGTCAGGCCGGTTTGACGCGCGATTTCTACCTGCCTCTTGCGCCTTAACCCGTTCTTCGCTCGAAAAGCCCCAGCCGGTTCACATGAGCCGGAAACACAAAAACATTGAGGGGTCGGTCACGGCCCATCACGGGGTCCAAATGATCGATTCGAGCGCTATGACCTTCGCCAAAGAGGGTGTCCTCAAAGCTGCCGCGAAGGTTCTGGCGATTGCCGGTCTGATGGTTGCCTCTCCTGCTCTGGCCGATGCCGGCCACGACGCCCAGTTCGCCTCGCTCTTCTCGGCGATGGTCCAGATGGAGCAGTCCACCGAGCAGAGCACGGACAGCAAGGCCTCCATCCCGTCGCGCCAGCCGGTAGACGATGTGCGTCTCACCTCTTCTTTTGGCACCCGCAGCGATCCGTTCAACGGCCGCGCTCGCATGCATCAGGGCATCGACATTCCCGGCCCGATCGGCACGCCGATCTATGCGACGGCCGATGGCGTCGTGCGCCGCTCGCAATGGGTGAACGGCTATGGCAATCTCGTCGAGATCAACCATGGCAACGGCCTCGAGACCCGCTACGGCCACATGTCCAAGCTGATCGCCCAGCCCAATGAGCGCGTCCGTCGCGGCCAGCTCATCGGCCTGATGGGCTCCACCGGTCGCTCGACTGGCAGCCACCTTCATTATGAAGTCCGCATCGCCGGCAGCGCCGTGAACCCGATGCCCTATCTGGAAGGCACCAATTACGAGCTGGCTCTGGCCGAGGCCAAGGAGCACAGCGATCGTCAGGTCGCCATGGGTGGCCCGGAAGCCAACCGCCCCACCGACAACCGCGATCGTTGATCGCCGCTCGCCCGCTCGGGTGAGCAGGCTGTCCTGACTTTCTTTCTCCATCGTCAAGCGCGGCGCGGCTCCCTTGCGGGCAGCCGCTTGCTGTTGCGGCGTGTGCGCCCTATCTAGCAGCCATGGATATCAGCCTCTCTCCCACCGCCGCCGCGCGGGTCGCCTGGATCGCCCAGCGCCAGAGCAAGCCGGCCATTCTCCGCCTCGCGGTGGAAGGCGGGGGATGCTCCGGCTTCCAGTATCGCTTCGGCTTGGCCGATGCGCCCGAGGCGGACGATGTGATGGTCGAGACGGACGGCGTGAAGTTGGTCGTCGATTCCATGAGCCTCGATCTGGTGCGCGGCTGCGTGGTTGATTTTGTGGACAATCTCGGTGGTGCGGCTTTCAAGGTTGAAAATCCCAATGCCACCGCCGGCTGCGGCTGCGGAACCAGCTTCTCGGTCTGACTTTCTGAGCGTTTGCGCCGGGACGCGCTTGTCGAAGCGCCCCGCTTCTCCCTAAGACGGACCCTCACTGGCAGGTGCCGGCAAAAGGGCTTTAGTTCATGCGGATCGCGACCTTCAATATCAACGGCATCAAGGCGCGGCTGCCGCGCCTGGTCGAGTGGCTTACGGAAACCCAGCCGGACGTCGCCTGCCTGCAGGAAATCAAGACGCAGGATGAAGGGTTCCCGATCAAGGATATCGAAGATGCCGGCTATGGCGCCATCTGGCACGGCCAGAAGGGCTTTAACGGCGTCGCGATTTTGGCGAAGGGCGCCACCCCGCAGGAAGTGACGCGCGGGCTCGAGGGAGAGCCGGAAGACGAGCACAGCCGCTACATCGAGGCGGATGTGAACGGCGTGCGCATCGCTTCCATCTATCTGCCCAATGGCAATCCCGTTCCCGGTCCCAAGTTCGAGTATAAGCTGCGCTGGATGGCCCGGCTGCGCACCCGCGCGGCGCAGATCTGGGCGGAGGAAGTGCCCGCCGTGCTCGCCGGCGATTATAATGTCATCCCGTTCGATCGCGACGTCTGGTCGCCGCCCGCCATGGCCAGCGACGCACTGATGCAGCCGGAGAGCCGCGCCGCCTACAAGACCCTGCTCAACGACGGCTGGACCGATGCGCTGGCCGCCCGCCATCCGCTCGGCGGCGTGTGGACCTTCTGGGATTATCAAGCTGGGGCCTGGCAGCGCGATGCAGGCTTCCGCATCGACCATCTGCTGCTCTCGCCCACTGCTGCCGACCGGCTGGTCGATGCGCAGGTGGACAAGGCTTATCGCGGGCGGGAGAAAGCCAGCGATCACGCCCCGGTCTGGGTCCGCCTGAAGGACTGACGGCGCCCTTTCCAACCAGATGCCCAATTCAGGAGCCAGGAGTCGACCCGCGATGAAGGCCTTTGCTTATGACGCCGCCCACCCGCTGACGGACTTTGCGCTCACCCTGCGCGATCTGCCCGATCCGGTGCCCGGACCGCAGGATCTGCTGGTCCGGATTGAGGCCTTCGCGCTCAATCCAGTCGATACCAAGATCCGCCAGCGCCGCGGCGGCACGGCGAATGCGTCGGTCGTGCTCGGTTGGGATGCTGCTGGCATCGTCGAGGCCGTGGGTGCGCAGGTGCAGGGCTTTGCGGTTGGTGATGCGGTCTATTATGCCGGCGATCTCAACCGGCCGGGCAGCTATGCCCGCCTGCAAGCGGTCGATCATCGCCTTGTCGCGCACAAGCCCGCGAGCCTCGATTTCGCCGATGCCGCCGCCCTGCCGCTGACCGCGCTCACCGCCTATGAGGCGATGCTGGAGCGCGGCATCGTCTATGATGCGGACAGCCGCGTGCTGATCATCGGCGGGGCAGGGGGTGTCGGTTCGATGGCGATCCAGCTGCTCAAGGCGCTGACCCCGGCCACCGTCATCGCCACCGCGTCCCGGCAGGAGACGGTCGCCTTCGCGCAGCTTATGGGCGCCGATCATGTCATCGGCCGTGACGTGCAGCCCGAACTGGCGGCGCTGGGCCTGCATGATCTCCATGCCATCTTCAGCACCACGCATACCGATGCCTATCTGCCGGTCATTCCCGCGCTGCTACGCCCCTTTGGCCATCTCATGGTCATCGACGATCCCGCCGCGCTGGACATCCTGCCGTTCAAACAGAAGGCGCTCTCGGTCCACTGGGAGTTCATGTTCGCCAAGTCGAGCAACGGCTTTCGCATGGCCGAACAGCAGGCGGTTCTGCGGCAGGTGGCGGCGCTGGTCGATGCGGGCACGCTGGTTTCCACCCGCACCCGAACACTCACCGCCAGTGTCGACACGCTGCGTGATGCGCACGCCGCGCTGGAGGCCGGTGCGCTGATCGGCAAGACCGTCATGCGCTGGGATTGAGCCATTTTACGTCGGTTTGATGCCTCTTTTCGTCGCCCGGTCTGTTATAGAGGGTGAGCTTGAACAGGGAGCATGGATCGATGGATGACAGGTCGAAGCCTTGGCTGACCGGTGAAGCCCCCGCACGGGGCGGCAAGCGTCATGCTCCCGCCACGGTGCGCAACCGCGATGCCATCGCTCAATTGCTCGCGCAGACCCTGCCGGCCACCGGGCTCGTGCTGGAGATCGCCAGCGGCTCCGGCGAACATGCCGTGCATTTCGCGCGCTGCTTCCCTGCCTTGCGCTGGCTGCCGAGCGACCCTGACCCGGTCGCGCGCGCCTCGATCACCGCCTGGGCGGATGAGGTGGCGCTGCCCAATCTCGCTCCGCCGCTGCAGATCGACGCTGCCGATCCCGAGGCGTGGCCGATCGGCGAGGCGGACGCGATCCTGTGCATCAACATGGTGCATATCTCGCCCTGGGCTGCGACGCTCGGCCTGCTCCACGGCGCGGCGATGCTGTTGCCGGAAGGCGCGCCGCTCTTTCTTTACGGCCCCTATTTCCGCCGCGAGGCGGAGACGGCCCCAAGCAATCTCGCTTTCGATGAGTCGCTGCGCGCGCGCGACCCCGCCTGGGGCCTGCGCTGGGTGCACGATGTCGAGGCGGCAGCAGCGTCCGAGGGCTTCGAGCTGAAGCGCGTCGTCGAGATGCCGGCCAATAATCTCAGCCTGATCTTCCGGCGCGGTCCTCATCCGGGCTGACGGTGAGCGCGCGGCGGCGCACATGCTCGCGCCAGGCGATGTAGAGGCCGCTCGCCGCGATCAGGCCCGCCCCGACCCACGTTGAAGGCTCCGGCCAGTAGGACCAGAGCAGCCAGCCGGCCAGCGTGGCCCAGATCATCTGGCTGTAATCCATGGGGATGACGATGGAGACCGGCCCGTAGCGCAGGGCCGAGGTCATGAACAATTGCGCCGCCCCGCCGGTCAGCCCAAGGCCGACGAACAGCAGCCATGCGACGGGATCATGGCTTTGCCCGTACCAGATCAGCATCAGCCCGAGGGGCGGCAGCGAGAGCAGGGTGAACCAGAAGACGATGATCGGCGCCGACTCGCGCTTGCCGAGATCGCGCAATACGATGGCAACGAGCGCCGTCACCATTGCCCCGCCGAGCGCCACGAACACCCCGGCGGAGGCGAAATTGGCGGAGTCCGGATGGGTCATGATGACCACGCCGACAAAACCAAGCAGCACGGCGCTCCAGCGGTGGACGCCGGTCTGTTCGCGCAGCAGCAGCGCGGAGAGGATGGTGGCGAAGATCGGCATGGTAAAGCCGATGGAGGTCGCCTCCGCCAGCGGCAGCAATGCGACCGCGCCGAAGTTGAGCAACATGCCGATCATGCCGAGGCTGGTGCGGGTGATGTGGGTGCGCATCGGCGCCTTGGGCAGCAGGGCCGTGCCCATCAGTGCGACCGCCCAGATCGCCGCGACGGGGAAGGCAAAGAGCTGCCGGTAGAACACCACTTCGGCCAGATTGGCGCCGCGCTCGATCAGCAGCTTGCCGATGGCGTAGGTCGCGCCGATCATCATCATCGCCAGCAGCCGCAGCATGATCGCGAACAGGGGCCGGTCGCGGCGTGCGGGCGCGGAGGGGGCCGCGGCAGCGGCGGCGCTGCTCATGCCAGCGTGCGCCGCCGCGCGCGAGCGCCGCTCAGACTGTCCCACACGAACAGCGCGAGGGCGACCCAGATCAGTAGGAAGCTGCCCCAGCGCCCGGCGGACATCGGTTCGCCGAACAGGAACACCCCGCACAGGAACTGCAGCGAGGGGGCGATATACTGCATCAGCCCAAGGGTCACGAGCGGCAGGGCGCGCGCGGAAATAGCGAACAGGATCAGCGGCACGGAGGTGAGCGCCCCGGTGCCGATCAGGCCGATCGTCACCCAGCGATCGTCGCCGAACGCCAGCGTGCCCTGCGCCGCATAAAAGCTGACCAGTGCGAGGGCCGGGGCGCACAGCACCAGCGTCTCCACCGCCAAACCCGAGGTCGAGGGCACCGGCGTCAGCTTGCGGACCAAGCCATAAAAGGCAAAGCTGATCGCCAGCGCGAGGCTGATCCAGAGCGTCTGCCACTCGCCGATGGCGAGCAATGCCACGCCCACCGCCGCGATGCCGATGGCGACAGCCTGCCGGCGGCGCAGCACTTCCTTGAGCACCAGCGTGCCGAGCAGCACATTAACCAGCGGGTTGAGAAAATAGCCCAGGCTCGCCGCCACGACATGGTCGGTATCCACCGCCCAGATATAGACGAGCCAGTTGATGCCGATCAGCACCGCGCTCAGCGCCAGCGCTGCAAGAATGCGCGGCTGTCTGAAGATCGCGACGAAGGCGCGATATTGCCGCATCGCCGCCAGCACGATGGCGAGGAAGGCGACGGACCAGATCACCCGATGCGCCACGATCTCGAAGGGAGAGACATGGCCGAGCAGCTTGAAATAAAGTGGCATCAGGCCCCAGATCGCATAGGCGCCAACACCGGCAAGCAGGCCAGCGCGTCGTTGCGCCGCCTGTTCGGCGCCTGCGATGTCGGTGGATTGGCTGCTCATATTGCCGCTTTCGTTCAGAAAATTCCGCCGCCCGCCCACAGGCGCAACATGCCGAAGGCGGCGACGGCGAGGCAGAAATTGCGCGCGCCAGTGCCCGCCGCGAACTGGCCGATCAGCGCCCCGAACAGGGCCATCGGCACAATCACCCAATTGGCCCAGCCAAGGCCGGGGATGATCGCGGGAATGGCAAGACTCAGCGCGACCGCGCCGATCAGAATGGAGAGCAGCGAAAGCATTCCCATCCCATGGGCCTGACCGGGGATATTGGCAAGTGCAGGGGGCGCCAGAGACTTGAGGTGTTTGCAGCCTCAGGCGCAGATAGGTCAATTTGGAATGATCAATCTAAAAAAATATTCCAAATAGGTTTTAGATCGGCGGTTAGTCCGTGCCCTGAATCAGCGGCTTCACCCAATCCAGCGCCGTCTCCGCGAAGAAATGGCGACCCGGCACCACCCAGCTCGTATCGTCCAGCGTGCCCGGTTTGAGCGTCTGCATGCCTTCATGTCGATGACGGCGATGGACCAGCCGCGATCCGCAGTCGGCGCAGAATAGGCAGTCGAGCCGATGGCCGGAGTCGGTGTTGCGCGTCCAGATCGCCGGCGTCCCCTGCGTGAACGCCAGGCTCTCGATAGCTACCCCCATAGAGAGCCCAAAGGCGCTGCCGCTCTGCTTGCGGCACAGGCTGCAATGGCAGGCCCAGATGCCCAGCGGCGGCGCGCTCAGTTCATAGCGCACCGCGCCGCATTGGCACCCGCCGCTTTGCGGAAAGCGCGCGTCGAAAAAGCGCGTTGTGTCTGCCTGGCCCATGGCTCTGCTCCTCTCGTCTTGCCGTGCGCGTCAGCCGCCGTTCAGCCGCCCCGGTTCAGGCGTCGGAACGAAGACCTTGAGTGTCAGGCGCGGTTCTGGACTTTTTTGCCGATCCTGACTTAGGGCGCAGATGATTAGAATGGCAATGATTCGGACGGAGGGATTTTCTGTGACACGCGCAAACGCCGCCAAAATGTGGAGCATTTCAGGGATCGCGGTGCTGCTCGCCGCGGCGCCGTTCACGCTGCTTCCGGCGCAGGCAGCCGATGCGCCCGCCGGCGATCCTGCCCATGGCAAGCAAGTGTTCGAGAGCACCGTGTGCGGCGCCTGTCACACGCTGGCCGCAGCCGATGCCAGCGGCCCCATCGGCCCCTCGCTGGATGGCAATGCCAATCTCACCCATGCGCTGATCGTCGAGCGCGTCACGAAAGGCGCCGGCGCCATGCCGGGCTATGAGGGCCAGCTGAGCGAGAAGGACATCAACGACGTCGCCACTTATGTGATGAGCGTGGCGGCAAAACCGCAATAAGCTGCGGGATCGGCGCGCCGCAGTCCGCCGGTCGCCGCGTCACGCGGCGCAGAATATCGGTCGGAGCCAAGGCTGTATGCCCTCGGCTCCGTCCTGCTGGTCAAGGGGGGAGGGAACACTCCCCGGTACTGAACGACCAGCGGAGTATTCATGCGTCATTTCCTGCTTGCTTCCACCTGCGCCTTCGCTCTTGCCAGTGCGGCGTCAGCGGAAACCTCGATCACGACCAAGCGGACCACCGCAATCGCGACGGCCACCGCCAACAATGGCGCGGCCGACGATATCAAGATCGGCTCGGCCGGGTCGATCGAACTGACCGGTGCGGGCAGCGTTGCGGTCACGGTCAACAGTGCCAACAAGATCACCAATGAAGGCACGATCCAGATCAGCAATGCGGACAATGCCGCGGGCATCGTCGCAAATGCCGGCACGTCGGGCGGCATTGTCCACAGCGGCAAGATCATCATTGATGAGAGCTACACGCCCACCGACGGCGACAATGATGGCGATCTCGACGGGCCGTTCGCGGTCGGCACCGGGCGCTACGGCATCCGCACGCTGGGCGCCTATTCCGGCGCCATCACCGTGGCGCGCGGTGCCACGATTCAGGTCGAGGGCAATGATTCCTTCGGTATCCGGCTGGGCGGTCCGCTCACCGGCGCCTTCTCGCACGATGGCACGACCAGCGTGCTGGGCGATCGTGCGATCGGCGTGCAGGCCGGAGACATCAGCGGCAATGTCCGCCTTGCCGGCACGGTCGGCGCGCAGGGCGTCAATGCGGTCGGCGCGGCGTTCCTCGGCAATGTCGGCGGCACGCTGACCATTCAGGGTGCGATTAGCGCCACCGGCTATCGCTACACCACGCCGCCGTCCGACCCCTCCAAGCTGGATGCTGACGATCTGCTGCAGGGCGGCTCGGCCGTGATCGTGGAAGGCGATGTCGCTGGCGGCATCATCCTTGCCGTACCGCCCAAGGACGCCAGCACCACCGATGATGACGAAGACAAGGACGGCATCAAGGACAGCGAGGAAGGCTCGGCCGTCGTGCGCTCTTATGGCGCGGCACCGGCGATGCGGATCGGCGCGGCCGGGCGCGATATCGCCATCGGTGCGGTGCCGGCGACGGGCAGCGGCTATGGCCTGATCATCGACGGCACGGTGTCCGGCAGCGGCCTCTACACCGGCGTGCAGGGCAATGGCCTGCTCGTCGGCGGGCAGGGCGGCGCCGTGACCATCGCCGGGGGCATCGGCATCAGTGGCAGCGTCGAGGCCTCCGCCCGCGATGCCTCGGCAACGGCCCTGCGCCTCGGCGCCGGGGCGTCGACGCCGCTGCTGCACGTTACCGGCAAGGTCGAGGCGACCGGCACCAGCAAGGATGGCGCGACGGCGACCGCCGTACGCGTCGATGCCGGCGCCAGCCTGCCGACCTTGCGCAATGCCGGCACGATCAAGGCGACGACCGGCGAGGCCGGCAGCGCGGTCGCCATCGTCGACGCCTCGGGCGGCCTGACGCTGATCGAGAATAGCGGCGCCATCTCGGCGACCGGCGCCAAGGCGGATTCGGGGCGCAACATCGCTATCGATCTCACCGCCAACAGCAGCGGCGTGACCGTCAAACAGACCGAGGTCGCCGCCAGCGCCACCGCGCCCAGCATTGTGGGCGATGTCCGGTTCGGCAGCGGCAATGACGTGTTCGACATTGCGGACGGCACGGTCACCGGCAACACCAGCTTCGGCGCCGGAGCCGACACGCTCCAACTACGCGGCGATGCGGTCTATACCGGCAATGTCGCCTTCGGCACCGGCACGAGCACGATGAGCCTTGCCGGCACGTCGCGCTTCAAGGGCACGACCGATTTCGGAGGCACCGCGAGCACGCTCTCGATTGGCGGCACCGCCGTCTATTCCGGCACCTTTGCCAATGCCCGCCAGCTGGCGCTCAGCCTTGCGGGCGGCGCGCTCGATCTCACGGGCCCGGCGCAGATCGGCAGCCTGGCCGTGACCGATAAGGGCGCGCTCGGCATCACGCTGGGGGCGGCCGGCAACAGCACGGCCTATCTCTCGGTCGCCGGCACCGCGAGCTTCGCGGCGGATTCGCGACTGGTGCTGCGGGTCAGCGATATTGAGAATGCGGTGGGCAATCATCTGGTGCTGACCGCCGGCACGCTCACCGGCGCCGGCAACCTCAATGCCGAAACCGCGCTGGTGCCCTATCTCTACAAGGCGACGCTCAGCAGCAGCGCCAACACGCTCAGCGTGACCCTCGGCCGCAAGACCACTGGGGACCTAGGCCTCAACCGCTCGGAGGCTGCGGCCTTCGATGCGATCTATGCCGCCCTCTCCAAGGACGAACGGGTGGAAACCGCCTTCCTCGGCATCACCGATGGCGAGGACTTCCGCACCAGCCTGCGCCAGCTCCTGCCGGATCATGCCGGCGGGACCTTCCAGGTCGTCACCCAAGGATCGCGCACCTTCGGGCGGATGCTGGATGACCCCACCGGCCCGTTCAAGGATGAAGGCAAATGGGGCTACTGGATCAACCAGCTCGTTTGGGGTGTCGAAAAGGGGCGCGGTGACACGGCGGCCTATGAGACCTCCGGCTGGGGCTTTGGCGGCGGCGCCGAAATCAAGACCGGCCTTGGCAGCTTCGGCACGTCGGTGGCCTATCTGTGGGGCCGCAATCGCGATGGCGACACGGCCAATCAGGTGACCGCCAACCAGATCGAGGTCGCCGGCTACTGGCGCCTGAAGACCGGGCGCTTGCGGGCGACGGCGCGCGGGTCGGTCGGCTTTGTCGATCTGGAAGGCAAGCGTAGCTTCGACGGGCTGAAGGATGGCACTGCCACCACACTGACCGCCAATAGCGATCGCAATGCCCGGCTCTATTCGGCCATGGGCACGCTCTCCTACGACTGGGTGTCGCAGGGCGGCATCTCCTTCCGCCCGGTCGTGGCGCTCGATTATTTCCGCCTGAAGGAGAATGGCTACACCGAGACGGGCGGCGGCGATGCCATGAACCTCATCGTCCGCTCGCGGACCAGCGACGAGCTGGCGGTCACCGGGACGGCGGTGCTGGGCATCGACATGGGCGGCCAGGATGAGTGGTCCGGCTGGTCCCGGCTGGAGGTCGAGGCCGGTCGCCGCGAGATCGTGAGCGGCAATCTCGGCACCACGGTGGCACAGTTCAAGGGTGGCGAGGCGTTCACGCTGCTGCCCGATGATCGGGAAAGCGGTTGGGTCGGGCGCCTGCGCGGCGTCGCCGGCAACAGCGGCTTCCAGATCGGCGGTGAACTCGGCGCGGAGCAGTATCAGGGCAATTGGGCTCTGTCGCTGCGCGCCAGTCTTCGCATCGGCCTCTAAGCGGTTCTTGAGGCCGATGTGCGGGCAAGAGGGAGCGTGGAACCGTGCCCACCACCCCCACTCCCTCTTGCCCAACCCGGAGTTGAATGGAGATGACCGTCCTTGCGATCGACCGCTGCACGCATGCTGGCTCACAATCCCCTTGCGCCGTTCGCTCACGGGGCGTGGAGCCTGTGTGGAGTAGGCCGCGCCGGCCCTTGCGTGGCGGTGTCAGCGGGCTATACCGCGCAGGAGCTTCAGGTGCGCCCCGGGACGCAGGGTGCCGGGCGATGAAGGCACGGGGAAGCCACAACGGACGGACCATGAGAGGTGAAACGGGAACTGATACCGGTCCTGTCGAAGGGCAGGGGCTGGCCAGTGCGCTGATGGCGCATCGCGTTCAGCTCATCCGCTTTCTGGTCGCCCATGGCGCCGGGGATGCCGCCGAGGATCTGTTTCAGGAATTGTGGATGCGCGTCACCCAGCGCCCTACTGGCCCGGTCGGCAATCCGCTGGGCTATCTGTATCGCGCCGCCAACAACCTCATGGTCGATCGCTATCGTGCCGAGCGGCAGGCCCGGGCCCGAGATCAGGCCTGGACGGAGGCGCGCGGCACGGGGGAGGTCGTACCCGAGCCGACTGCGGAAGCGCAGCTGATTGCGCGCGAGGATTTGCGGCGGTTCGACCGCGCGCTGGACGCGCTGGGCACGCGCGCTTCGCAGGTTTTCCGCCGCTATCGCCTCGATGGTGTGCCCCAACGTCAGATTGCCGCCGAGCTGGGGGTAAGCCTCAGCACGGTCGAGAGCGATCTGCGCCGTGCTTATGCTGCCCTGCTGGCCGCAAGGAGACAGTCCGATGACGCATGATCGGCAGGCGGGGATGAACCCGGCGGACGCTGCGGCCATCGACTGGCTGATGCGCCAGCGCGATCCGGCCTTCAACGCTTGGGAAGCCTTCACCGACTGGCTGGAGAGCGATCCGGCCCATGCGACCGCCTATCACCAGCTCGCCGCGCTGGATGCCGATCTTGATACCTTGCCCGCCCGCCCGGAGGATATCTGGCCGGAGGGCGCCGCCGTGGCGCGGGACGGGGGCCGGGCCGCGCCCGCCACACCGTCCATGCCGCGTCGCTTCAGCCGTCGGCTGTGGGTCGGGGGCGCGCTGGCGGCTTCCATCGCCGGCATGGTCGGCATTGGCCTGTTTCAGGCGTCGTCGGATAGCTACCGGGTGAAGACCCCACTGGGCCGCTCGCAAGTGGTCACCCTTGTCGATGGCAGCGAGATTGCGGTGAACGGCGGCTCCTCGGTCAAGCTCAGCCGCAGCGATCCGCGCCGGATCGAGCTGGAGGAAGGGCAGGTGCTCGTCTCCGTCGTCCACAAGGATGTTGCGCCATTCCGTGTGTCGGTCGGCGGCGCCGAGCTGGTCGATGTCGGCACGGTGTTTGATGTCGCGCGCAATGACGGGCGGATCAGCGTGGCCGTGTCGGAAGGCGCGGTGGTCTACAATCCGCGCGGCGCGGCGATCCGCGTCGATGCCGGCTATCGCTTCACCGTGCGGGATGATGGCAGCGCGACGGACCTGAGCGCGGTCAGTCCCGCAGCGGTAGGCGGCTGGCGCGCCGGCCAGCTCGTCTATGATGGTGTGCATCTGGATGATGTCGCGGCGGAAGTCGCGCGCACCACCGGCATTGCCCTGCGCACCACGCCAGCCGCGGCAGGCATCCGCTTCCGCGGGGCCCTGCGCACCGATCTGCCCGAGGAACGGCTGGTGAACGATCTCGCGGCCCTTTCCGGCACCTCTGCGACAAAGGAAAGCGGAGGGTGGACGCTCTCAAGATAGCTCGTGCCCAGCTGGCGCTGTTCGCCACGGCGGCGCTGCTGGGCGTCGCCGGGCCGGCCGCCGCGCAGGCGCCGCAGACCCGGCCCATCGACGTGCCTGCAGGGCGCTTGTCCGATCGGGTGCCGCAACTCGCGCGGCAGGCGGGCATCAGCATCAGTGTGACCAGCGACGCGCTCTGGCGCACAAAGGTCAAGCCCGTGCGCGGCACCATGACGCCGGCCGAGGCCATTGCGCGGATGCTGGCCGGCACGCGCAGCCGGGCCGTGCAGTTGAGCGCCACGAGCTGGCGGATCGATGCGGTGAGCGCGCCCGCTGCCGTAGCGCAGGCGCAAAGGCCCAGGCGTCCGGTCGCTCCGCCACCCCCTCCGGCCCCGCCGGCCGAAGTGGAATCCTTCGTCGTCACCGCCAGCAAGCTCGATCAGCGCTATGAGGATTATCCGGGCGCGGTGCATCTGCTCGATGGCAGTGACCTGCGGTTTGGCGGTGAGCGCGGCACGGACTCCATCGCCTCGCGCCTCGCCAGCGTTGCCTCGACGCATCTGGGCTCCGGGCGCAACAAGCTGTTCATCCGGGGCATCGCCGATTCCAGCTTCACCGGGCCAACGCAGGCGACGGTAGGGCAGTATCTGGGCGACCTGCGCCTCACCTATAATGCGCCGGATCCGGATCTGCGCCTGCAGGACATCAAGCAGGTCGAGGTGCTGGAGGGCTCGCAGGGCACGCTCTATGGTGCGGGGTCCCTCGGCGGCATCATCCGGCTGGTGCCCAATGATCCTGATCCGCGCGGGTTCACGGTTGAGACCAGCGCTGGGCTCAGCTTCACCCAGCATGGCGAGCCGGGCGCCGATGTCGCCGCGACCGTCAACATGCCCATCGGCACGCGCGGCCATGCCCTGCGCCTGACCGGCTATGGCATCACCGACGGCGGCTATATCGACAATCCGGTGCGCGGCGTGAACGATGTCAACCGCACGCGCATTGCTGGCGGGCGCGCCGTGCTGCGGCTGGACCTGGGCGATGCATGGACGGTGGATGTCGGCGGCATCTATCAGTCGACGCTCATCGACGATTCCCAATATGCCGACCGCGATGCCCCGCCGCTCACCCGCAACAGCTTTGTGGTCGAGGATGCCAATGCCGATTATGGCATGGCGACGCTGGTGGTCCGCAAGGATTTCGGCGCGCTGCGCTTCCAATCCTCCAATGCCTATGTCAACCACGGTCTGGACGAGCGCTTCGATGCGACGCGGACCGACACGCTCCCACGCGTGTTCGAGCAGCGCAACCGCACGCGGATGCTGACCAGCGAGACCCGGCTATGGCGCCCGGTCGAAAATGGCTTTGGCTGGGTGCTGGGCATCAGCGCCATCGACAATGAGGCCGAGCAGCGCCGCGCCTTGGGGCTCACCACGCTGCGGGCCGCTGCCACCGGCGTGCGCAATCGCGTCACGGAGCTGACCGGCTATGGCAAGCTCAGCGTCGAGGTGTCGCGCGGCATTTTGCTGAGCGGCGGCGGGCGGATCACGCACAGCCGGCTGAGCGGCAGCGCGGAGGATGTGCAGCCGCTGTTCGCCCTGCAGGGCGGCGATATTGTTGCGGGCCGGACCGAAACCAAGCTGCTGCCCTCCGGCGAGGTGCTGGCGCATCTGGTGCCGGGGCTCACCGTCTATGCCCGCTATGAGGAGGGCTTCCGGCCCGGCGGCCTGGCCATCGAATCCCAGTTCGTCCGCCAGTTCCGAAACGATCACATCCAGAGCCTGGAAGGCGGGGTGCGGATGGGTAGCGCTTATTATGGCTTCGCCGCCAGCCTTTCGGCAGCTTACGCCTATTGGCGCGACATCCAGGCCGATTTCATCGACGGCAATGGGCTGCCAACCACGGCCAATATCGGCAATGGCCGCATCACCTCCATAGCCGGCAGCCTCTCGCTCTTCCCGCTCGAGGGGCTGCAGATCGATTTCAATGCCGTCTACAATCACAGCCGCGTCATCGCGCTGACGCCTGAGGCGTTCCGGCTCGCCGCGCTGCGGGCCACCGATTTGCCCGTGACCAACGCCCTGGCCCAGCTTCCCGCTCTGGGCTCTCTGGGCCAGCTCAGCGCGGATGCCTCGCCTGGCAGCATTCCCAATGTCGCCGAATATGCCGCGCAGGCGCGCATCGATTATCGCGTGCCCCTGGGCGCGGCGGATCTGCGGCTCGCCGGCTGGCTCAAATATATCGGTCCCTCGCGCCTTGGCATCGGGCCGGTGCTGGGCGACGAGCAGGGCGATTATGTCGATACCGGCGTCACCGCCCGCTACGGCGATGCGCGACGAGGGGTGACGCTGTCGCTCACCAACCTCTTCGACACAACCGGCAACCGCTTCGCGCTCGGCACGCCCTTTGGCACCGGCACCGGCGGCTACACCACCCCCCAGCGCCCGCGCACCGTGCGCATTGCGGTGGATTATCGCTATTAGGTCTCACGCGTGCTCCTGCGGAAGCAGGAGCCCAGGGCCCAACCGACCACCTTATCTGCCCTTAGGCTCCTGCTTTCGCAGGAGCAACGTGTCGACGATAAGCCACCCGCCTTGCCCCGCTCGCACCGTCGGGTTAGCACAAGCCAAGCGATCACAATCACATAGCGAGGGCTCGTGGCACAGGCGGGGACGGACAGCGCACCAAAGGGCATCCTCGGCTGGATCGAGCGGACGGGCAACAAGCTGCCCGATCCGGTGTTCATCTTCTTCTACCTGATCCTCGCGCTTGTGCTGATCTCGCTCGTCGCCGCGCTGGCCGGCCTGTCGGCCGTGCACCCGACGCAGGTCGATGCGCAAACCGGCGCGCCGGTGACGATCACCGCCCAGAGCCTGCTCGGCGCGGAGAATATCCGCCGCCTGTGGGTCGAGATGCCCGCCACCTTCACCCATTTCCATCCGCTCGGCTATGTGCTGGTGGTGATGCTCGGCGCGGGCGTGGCCGAGCGCTCCGGCCTGTTCGGCACTGCCATGCGCGCCAGCGTCGCCAATGCACCGGCCGCGCTGCTCACGCCGATGGTCGCCTTCGTGGCGATGATGGGCAATCTCGCGGCGGATGCGGCCTATGTCGTGCTCGTGCCGCTAGCCGGCATCATCTATGCGGCGGCGGGTCGCCATCCCGTCGCCGGGATCGCAGCCGCCTTTGCCGGCGTGTCCGGCGGCTTCTCGGCCAATCTCCTGCCCGGCCAGCTCGACGCGCTACTCTTCGGCATCACCCAGCAGGCCGCGCAGTTGCTGGATGCCGACTGGCAGATGAACATTGCCGGCAACTGGTTCTTCATGGCCGCTTTGCTCATCCTCTACATCCCGGCCATCTGGTACGTGACCGACCGGATCATCGAGCCACGCCTTGGCGGCTACGTGCCGCAAGGTGAGGCGGCGATGATCGCGGGAACGCCGGATGCCACCGCCGAACAGCGCCTCACCACCGCCCAGCGCAAGGGCCTGCGCCACGGCGGCCTGGCGATGCTGGCGGTGGTCGCGCTCTGGGCGATCATGGCGCTGATGCCGGGCGCGCCACTGGTCGACGCAAATGCAGCGGTGCCGGAGGCGCGGCTGACGCCTTTCTACCAGTCGCTGGTCGGCGGCTTCTTCCTGCTCTTCCTGGCCGGCGGCTGGGCCTATGGCAAGGCGGCGGGCACCATCGCCGATCATCACGACGTGGTGAAGATGATGAGCGGGGCGATGGGCGACCTTGCTTATTATCTCGTCCTCGCCTTCGCCGCAGCGCATTTCGTGGCGATGTTCGGCTGGTCCAATCTCGGCCTGATCTTCGCAATCCACGGCGCGGGCGGTCTGCAGGCCGTCGCCTTGCCGACGCCGGTGCTGCTGCTTCTGATCGTGCTGTTCACCACCGTGCTCAATCTGTTCGTCGGCTCGGCCAGCGCCAAATGGGCGCTGCTTGCCCCGGTCTTGGTACCGATGCTGATGCTGCTCGGGATCAGCGCGGAGACGACGACGGCCGCCTATCGCGTCGGCGATGGGGCGACCAACATCATCTCGCCGCTGATGGTCTATTTCCCGCTAATCCTCATTTATTGCCAGCGCTGGGTGCCGAGCTTCGGCCTTGGCAGCCTTGCGGCGGTCATGCTGCCTTATTCCCTCTGGCTGCTGCTCTTTGGCGGGGCACTGCTCGCCGGCTGGACGCTCCTTGACCTGCCGCTCGGGCCGAACGCGCCCGTGCATCTGCCTGCGGTGCTGACCGGCAGCTGATTGCTGCCCGGGCTTTCCCCGCGCCCTCCTGCCGGGCTTGAAATCGGTCCGGCGAGCAACCTTATTGGATGCACGCCGCGCATCTCGCCCGGTGACCCATGGGGAAGAGGGCGCGCATGACTTCGCGGAATAGGCACTGGATGTGGGCCGATGCGGTCGACCTGCTGGATCGCATGCAGCGCCTCCAGCAGCAGAATTATGCGCCCGTCCGCGCCGCCAGCGGTCCGCCGGCCTGGGAGCCGCCTGCCGACATGATCGAGACGGCGCATGAGGTGCTGGCCATCGTCGCGCTGCCCGGCGTCGATGCCGAGAAGGCGGAGGCGTTCATCGAGGATGGCGTGCTCATCGTGCGCGGCCAGCGCATCCTGCCGCCGGAGCTGCGCACCGCGCGCATTCATCGCCTCGAATTGCCGCAGGGCCGCTTCGAGCGCCGCCTGCCGCTCCCCGGCGGCCAGTATCAAGGCGTGCGTCGCGCCGCCGTGAATGGCTGCCTGCTCGTTACGCTTAGCAAGGTCGATGGAGGCCGCTTCTGATGGACGTTCTGACCACGAACACCGCCAATCCCACGTCCACCGGCGCCGCGCAGCCCCAGGGCGCCGCGCCCGGCGAGACGCAGCCTTTCCGCCCGCTGCCGGAGGATGCGATCATCATCATCCCCGTGCGCGGCTTCGTGCTGTTCCCTGATGTGGTGATGCCGCTGGCGCTCAGCCGGGCCATCTCGGTCAACGCCGCACAGGCTGCGGTGCGCGAGAGCCTGCCGATTGGCGTGCTCACCCAGCGCGATGCGGGCGTCGACGCCCCCGTCCCTGCGGACATGCACGCCATGGGCACGCTCGCCAATGTGCTGCGCTATGTGACGGCGCCCGATGACACCCATCACCTCATCCTGCAGGGCGAAACGCGCTTTCGCATTGTCGAGTTTCTGGAAGGCTGGCCGTTCATGGTCGCGCGGGTCGAGAAGCTCGCCGAGCAGGAGGACAAGACGCCGGACGTCGAGGCGCGGCTGATCCATGTGCGCAAACAGGCGCTGGAGACGGTGCAGCTGCTGCCGCAGGCGCCGCAGGGTCTGGCCGAGGCGATCCAGAACATCGCGTCGGCATCGACGCTGGCCGATACCGTTTCCGCCTATTTGGACGTGGATACCACCCAGAAGCAGGAGCTGCTTGAGACTGTCTCGTTGCCTGCGCGGCTGGACCGTGTCTCACGCCTGCTGGAGCAACGCCTGCAGGTGTTGCGCCTCTCGGCCGAGATCGGCAAGGACGTGCAGGAGACGCTGACCAGCCGCCAGCGCGAGGCGATCCTGCGCGAGCAGATGGCCGCCATCCAGCGCCAGCTCGGCGAGGATGATGGCCGCGCGGCGGAAATCGCGGAGCTGACCGAGAAGATCGAGGCCGCCAAGATGCCCGAGGCGGTCGAGAAGGAAGCGCGCAAGGAGTTGCGTCGGCTCGAGCGGATGCCTGAGGCCGCTGCAGAGCATGGCATCATCCGCACCTATCTTGACTGGCTGACGGAGCTGCCGTGGGACATTCCCGAGGAGCAGCCCATCGACATCGCCAAGGCGCGCGAGACGCTCGATGCGGATCATTATGGCCTCGACAAGATCAAGCGGCGGATCGTCGAATATCTTGCCGTGCGCAAGCTCGCGCCCGGCGGCAAGGCGCCGATCCTGTGCTTCGCCGGCCCGCCCGGCGTCGGCAAGACCTCGCTCGGCCAGTCCATCGCGCGGGCCATGGGCCGCCCGTTCGAGCGGGTGAGCCTGGGCGGCGTGCATGACGAGTCCGAGATCCGCGGCCACCGCCGGACCTATGTCGGCGCCATGCCCGGCAACATCATTCAGGCGATCCGCAAGGCCGGGCGGCGCGACTGCGTCATCATGCTGGACGAGATCGACAAGATGGGGCGCGGTGTGCAGGGCGATCCTTCGGCCGCCATGCTCGAAGTGCTCGACCCCGAGCAGAATGGCAGCTTCCGGGACAATTATCTCGGCGTGCCGTTCGATCTCTCGCGGGTGGTGTTCATCGCCACGGCCAACATGCTGGAGACCATCCCCGGCCCGCTGCGCGACCGCATGGAGATCATCACCCTCTCGGGCTATACCGAGGATGAGAAGCTGGCGATTGCCCAGCGCTATCTCGTCGCGCGCCAGCTCGCCGCCAATGGCGTCACCGCCGAGCAGGTGACGGTGGACGATGCCGTGCTGAGCGAGATCATCCGTTATTACACCCGCGAGGCGGGCGTGCGGAACCTGGAGCGGGAGATCGGCAAGACCATCCGCAACGCCGCCGTGCGGATTGCCGAGGGCAGTGCGGACAAGGTTTCCATCGGCGTCGATGATCTGCACGAGGTGCTGGGCGACCGCATCTTCGAGAATGAGGTGGCGCAGCGCACCAGCGTGCCCGGCGTGGCCACCGGCATGGCCTGGACGCCCGTCGGCGGGGACATCCTGTTCATCGAGGCGACGAAGATGTCCGGCTCCGGCCGGCTCATCCTCACCGGCCAGCTCGGCGACGTGATGAAGGAAAGCGCGCAGGCGGCGCTGAGCTTGCTCAAGAGCCGGGCCGACAGCCTCGGCATCTCGGCAGAGCTGCTGGAGAAGAGCGACATCCACGTCCATGTCCCCGCAGGCGCCACGCCCAAGGACGGGCCGAGCGCGGGCGTCGCCATGTTCATGGCGCTCACCTCCCTGCTCACCGGCCGCACGGTGCGCAGCGATACCTCGATGACCGGGGAGATTTCCCTGCGGGGTCTTGTGCTGCCGGTGGGCGGTATCAAGGAGAAGGTCGTCGCCGCCGCGAGCGCCGGCATCACCCGCGTGATGCTGCCCGCCCGCAACAAGCGCGACTATGACGACATCCCCGCGAATGCGCGGGAGAAGCTGGAGTTCATCTGGCTAGAGACGGTCGAGGATGCGCTGGCGGCGGGGCTGGACGATCCGATCCTGCTTGCGAAGGAGCCGGCCGAAAGCTGACCTCCATCAACCCCTCCCCTTCAGGGGAGGGGAAGGGGGTGGGGGCGATGCGCAGCATCGCTCGCTTTGCGAACATTCGTAGGCGTTGAGCCCTACCCCAACCCCTCCTCTGAAGGGGAGGGGCTAAGGCGCGCACAAACAGCTTAACCCCCATTCAAAGCGCGAAGGTCACGCGCCCCTCGGCATCGATCGGCCAGGCCGGGTTCCACGCAATCTCCCAGGCATGGCCGTCCGGATCGGCAACATAGCCGCGCATCCCGCCATGGGGCGGCGCGTCGGCGGGCCGCAGCAGGCTGCCGCCCGCTTCCACCAGCCGGGCAATCAGCGGCGCCACCTCCGCTTGCGTCGCGACATTATGCGCCAGCGCCACCGAAGCAGCGCCATGGCCAGCCACCGGACGCTGCATGTCCTGCGCCAACGCGTCCTTCACCCAAAGCCCGAGGACGAAGCCGTTCATCTGGTAGAAGAGGATGTCCTCCCCCTCGTACACCGGCGTCCAGCCGAAACCCTCGCCATAAAAGCGCCGCGCGCGTGCCAGATCGCCGATGCCCAGCGTGATGACGGCGATCTGTTGCTGCACGGGCGGACCTCCGCTGTCAGTCCTTTACCGCGACATTGCGGAGCTGGATCAGCCATTTGCCATTGACGCGCACGACATCGTCGCGCCCGCGACCGGCAGCGGCGAGCCGCGGCGGGGGATTGAGCGCGCGGTCGGCAAACACCGTCTGCCAGTAATAATTCACCTGCGCATGGTCGCGGTCGATGAAGGTGATGGTCTGGTTGCTCATCATGTGGTGCATCGCGCCGATATGCTCGCCCTTGGCCCGGCGCTCCTCCTGGCTGGTCTTCATCGCGGTGATCATCTTGCGCAGCGCTTCGCTGCCCTTGACGTCGTTAAAGGCGCCGTCGGGCGTGAACTGCGCGGCGTAGGCCTCGGCATTCAGGCTGTCGGCCGCGCGCACATAATCCCACATCAGCTTCTCAATCTGGGTGCGATCCTGCACTTCCTGAAGGATGCGGGCGTGATCGGCCTGATCGCCATGCCCGGCATGTTGCGCGAGCAGCGGGGCAGGCTGAGCGACCAGCATGAGCGCGCTCAGCGCCACGCCGGTCAGAGTTGTGCGTGTCGTCATCTGTCCTCTCCCTGTTTATGATTCAGCCGGCCGGCGGCGGCACGGGCTGGGACGGCGCGGCGGGCGCCGCCGTCGGGGCGGCTGCGGGCGGCGGGGCAGCGGGCAGCGTCGCCGGGTCCCAATGCTCGTCGGCCTTGCCGTCGACAAAGCGCCACATGTCGAACCAGGTCGTCGTGTAGGTCTTGGAGGGATCGTTGGGGTAGGGCACTTCCCGCACGAAGCTGACCGTCACGAAGTCACCCTCGGCCTGCACCGCCACTACCGGGGTCTTCATCTTTTCAGGGATCGGCGTGGGCGTGCGCTTGGCCACGTTCATGAAGAAGTCCATCACCGCCTTGAGGCCCGAACCCGCCATCGGATTGTGCTGGATGTAGCGATCGGTGAGGTAGAGCGGCGCGCGGTCCCAGTGATTGGCCTCCAGCAGCTCCTTCACGATCTTGAGTGCGGCCTGCTTATTGCGATGCAGCTTCGGGTCCGGGCTGGTGAACAGCGATTCGGGGTCGGGATGCGCCACCACCGCGTCATTGAGTGCCCGCATTTGGGCATAAGCAGGCGCGGCGCTCAGCAGCAGCGCGGCGGCGATCAAAGGCAACGAGATCTTGGTCGGGGAGACTCGCATCGGGCAGATCCTCTCGCTTGGTCTTTCAAACCATTAGGACCGTATGTATCGCCCGGCGCGAACCCCGGCACAAGCCCAAAGCGGCCCGGCTATTTGCCCAGCACGAAGCGTGCGCCGGCCTCCGCATGGATGGTCGTGCTGTCGTAGATCGGCAGCACATTGGCGTTCACGTCCACGATCAGGTCGAGCTCCGTGCAGGCGAGAACCACGGCCTGCACATCCTCCTTGGCGATGTTGGTCAGCTCGGTCTTCATGTAGCGCTCGGCTTCGCGGGTGATGATGCCGGCTGCCAGCTCGGTATAGACGAGCTTGTCGATGCCCTCGGCCAGATCGGCCTCGGCGGGCAGCAGTGAGACGCCGCCCTCCTGCACCAGATGCTGGCGATAATCGCGGTCGCTCATCACATTGCTGGTGCCGACCAGCGCGACCGATTTCACCTTGTCCGCCTTCAGCCGCGCACCAATCTCGTCGATGATGTGGATGACCGGCAGGTCCACGCTCGCCTCGATCTGCGGCACCACCTTGTGCAGGCTGTTGGCGCAGATCATCAGCGCTTCCGCGCCGGCCGCCTGCAGCCGCTTGGCTGCGCCGACCATGTGGCCGGCCCCGCAATCCCAGTCATTGGCCGAGGCGCAGCGGGCGACATCGGCAAAGTCGAGGCTGTCGATCAGCAGGGTCGCGCTGTGCAGCCCGCCCAGCTCGCGCTGCACGGAGCGGTTGATGAGGTCGTAATAGCGGGCCGTGGACGTCCAGGAGATGCCACCGATCAGTCCAAGCTTGCGCATCAAAACTCCATCTTGCGTGTCAGTGCCCGAGCGACTTGACGATCTCTTCGACCATCTTCTTGGCATCGGCGAGCAGCATCATCGTGTTGTCCATGTAGAAGACGTCATTGTCCACCCCCGCATAGCCCACGCCGCCCATGGAGCGCTTCACGAACAGCACGGTCTTGGCATTGGCCACATCGAGGATCGGCATGCCGTAAATCGGCGATGTCTTGTCCGTCTTGGCCGCCGGGTTGGTCACGTCATTGGCGCCGATGACGAAGGCGACGTCGGTCTGCGAGAACTCGCTGTTGATGTCCTCCAGCTCGAACACTTCGTCATAGGGCACGTTCGCTTCGGCCAGCAGCACGTTCATATGGCCAGGCATCCGGCCAGCGACCGGGTGGATGGCATATTTGACGCTCACGCCTGCCGCCTTGAGCATGTCGCCCATCTCGCGCAGCGCGTGCTGCGCTTGGGAGACGGCCATGCCATAGCCCGGCACGATGATGACGCTATCCGCCTGCTTCATCAGGAACGCCGCGTCTTCCGCGCTGCCGCGCTTCCACGGGCGCTGCTCCTTGGCCTCGCTATCGCCGCTCGCCGCTTCCGCGCCGAACCCGCCGGCGATCACGGACAGGAAGCTGCGGTTCATCGCCTTGCACATGATGTAGCTGAGGATCGCGCCCGATGAGCCGACCAGCGCCCCGGTGATGATCATCGCGCTGTTGCCCAGCGTGAAGCCCATCGCGGCGGCCGCCCAGCCGGAATAGCTGTTCAGCATCGAGACCACGACCGGCATGTCCGCGCCGCCGATGGGGATGATGAGCAGGAAGCCGATGACGAAGGCGAGGACGAGGATGATCCAGAAGTCCATCGGCGCCTGGCTGTGCCAGAAGCCGTAGGTGAAGAAGAGGATCGCCAGCAGCGTACCGATGTTGATGATGTGCCGCCCCGGCAGCAGGATCGCCTTGCCGCTCATATTGCCGTTGAGCTTGAGAAAGGCGATGACCGAGCCGGAGAAGGTGATCGCGCCGATTGCCACGCCCAGCGCCATCTCGATGCGGCTGGCGGCATGGATCGCGCCGGTCAGCTCATCGGCGATGCCGAAGGAAACCGGGCTGAGGAAGGCCGCGACGCCCACGAGCACGGCGGCGAGGCCGACGAGGCTGTGGAACGCCGCGACCAGCTGCGGCATCGCCGTCATCGCGATCCGCCGCGCGATCACGAAGCCGATCACGCCGCCGATGATGAGCGCCACGCCGATGCGCGGCATCGCCACCGCATCGTGCGTCGCCACCGTGGTGCCGACCGCAATGAACATGCCGAGCATGCCGAAGCGATTGCCGCGCCGGCTGCTCTCCGGGCTGGAGAGCCCGCGCAGCGCCAGGATGAACAGGACGCCGGAAATGAGATAGGCAAGGGCCGCCAGCGGGCCGACAGGCAGGAACGCCAGCATCACTTGCGCTCCTTCTTCTTGTACATCGCGAGCATCCGCTCGGTCACGGCAAAGCCGCCGAAGATGTTGATCGAGGCGAGCACCACACCGATCAGCCCCAGCCACTCAGCCAGCGGATTGCCAGCCTCCGCCGCCGCGATGAGCGCGCCGACGATGATGACCGAGGAAATCGCGTTGGTTACCGCCATCAGCGGCGTGTGCAGCGCGGGCGTGACCGACCACACGACATAATAGCCCACGAAGCAGGCCAGCACGAAGATCGAAAGAACCGCAATGAAGTCCATGATTCTGGTCCCCTCCCATGGAGACTAGGTGCTGCTTGTCTGCAGCCTCTCATTCACCACCTTGCCGCCCTGGGTGACGCGGATGCCTTTTACGATCTCGTCGTCATCCGGCAGCACCGGCGTATTGGCGTCTTTGTCCCAATAAGCGGAAAGGAAATTATAGAGATTGCGCGCGAACAGCGCCGAGGTGTCCGCCGCGAGGCGCGAGGGAACATTGCGGTGGCCGACGATCTTCACGCCATGGCGCTCCACGATTTCGCCTGGCACCGCGCCTTCGACATTGCCGCCCTGTTCGACGGCAAGGTCCACGATCACGCTGCCCGGCTTCATCGAGGCGATCTGCGCGTCCGAGATCAGGCGCGGGGCTGCACGACCAGGGATCAGCGCGGTGGTAATCACGATGTCCTGCTTGGCGATGTGGCTGGAGACCAGCTCGGCCTGGGCCTGCTGATATTCCGGCGACATTTCGGTGGCATAGCCGCCGCTGCCTTCGCCCTCGATGCCCTTCACCGCATCGACGAAGATCGGCTTGGCGCCGAGCGATTCGATCTGTTCCTTGGTCGCGGCGCGCACGTCGGTCGCGCTCACCTGCGCGCCGAGCCGGCGGGCGGTGGCGATGGCCTGCAGGCCCGCCACGCCCACGCCCATCACGAAGACGCGCGCGGCGGACACGGTGCCGGCCGCCGTCATCATCATCGGGAAGGCGCGGCCATATTCCGCGGCCGCGTCCAGCACCGCCTTGTAGCCCGAGAGGTTGGACTGGGAGGAGAGAATGTCCATGCTCTGCGCGCGGGTGATGCGCGGCATGAACTCCATGGCCAGCGCTTCCAGCCCGGCCGCCGCATAACGATCGATCCGCGCGCGCTCGCCAAAGGGATTGAGCGATCCGACCAGCCATGCGCCCGGCGCCGCGCCCGCAATGCTCTCGGGCTCCGGCCCCTGCACGCACAGGATAATGCCCGCGTCCTGCACGGCGGCAGCCCGGTCGGTCACCGTCGCTCCCGCGGCCTCATACTCCGCATCGGAGACGCTGGCAGAAAGGCCCGCGCCCGTTTCCACCGCCAGCTCCGCACCGAGCGCCTTGAACTTGCGGACGGTTTCAGGCGACGCGGCCACGCGCCGCTCGCCAGCGGCGGTCTCGCGAATGACGGCGATTTTCATGAACATCCCCCCGTTCGGAGGGATCAGGCGATGATCATGATGACGATGAGCGCGGCGATTGCGCTGAGAATCGTGCCCCACTTCATCAGCGCCACGAAGCCGCTGTAGCTGCCGGTTGCCTGATTCATGTCCTGTTCGTGCGCCATGGCTATCCTGTTCCAGATTGTCGTCTTCGCAATGTCCTAGCGGCATTATTTGGCGGCCTCAAGCAGCTTGCCGCAAAGACAGGTCGGCTTAACAGCCTCTTTACCCCCGCTCTTTAATTCCGGCGGCTGCAACGAGCGGAAGAGAGCATGACCGATCCCGAAAATCCTGTTCTGCTGCTGGTCGACGACGAGCCGGCGCAGCGCCGACTCAATATTGCCATGGCGCATCGGGCAGGGTGGCGCGCGATGAGCGCAAGCACGGCGGAGGACGCGCTCGAGCTGCTCGAGTCCCGTGAAGGCGCGCGCATCAATGCCGTGATGATCGACGACTGGACGCAGGAAGGCGAGGCCAGCGACCTCATCCGCGCCATCGGCATCCGTCGCCCGCAATTACCGGTTCTGGTCATCACCGCCAATGGCTCTGCTGAGCGGGCGGTGGATGCGATGCGGGCCGGCGCCCATGATTTCCTTATCAAGCCGATCGCGCCGGACAGTTTCCTGAGCGCGCTGCAGGCTGCGCTCAACCATGCCGGCAGCGCAGGGGAACTGCGTCCGCTGACCGAGAAGAACCGGGCACCGCTCGGCTTCGACGAGATTGTCGGCTCCTCGCCCACCTTCCGCTCTGCCCTGGCCATCGCCGCCAAGGCGGCGCGTGCCCGCGTGCCCATCCTCATCGAGGGGGAAAGCGGTGTCGGCAAGGAAGTCATCGCCCATGCCATCCACGCCGCCAGTCCGCGCGCCCGCGCGCCGATGGTCACGGTGAATTGCGGTGCGATTCCGTCGAATCTGGTCGAATCGGACCTGTTTGGCCACGAACGCGGCGCCTTTACTGGCGCGTTCGATCGGCATGTCGGCAAGTTCAGCACCGCCAATGGCGGCACGATCTTTCTCGACGAGATCAGCGAATTGCCGCTTGATGCGCAGGTCAAGCTGTTGCGGGTGTTGCAGGATGGCGAGATCCAGCCCGTCGGCGCGCGCCTGCCCAGTCAGGTCGATGTCCGCGTGATCGCGGCGACTAACAAGCGGCTGCTCGACGAGGTGGAGGCCGGCCGTTTCCGCGAAGATCTTTATTACCGCCTCAACGTCGTCCAGTTGACCATTCCGCCGCTGCGGGATCGTCGCGGCGATATTCCCGCGCTGGCGCGTCATTTGCTGGAGCGCGTGGTGGCGCAGCCGGGGATGCGCAACCTCGGCATCACCAATGAGGCGATCAACCTGCTCGCCCTGCACGATTGGCCGGGCAACGTCCGTCAGTTGCACAACACGCTCTTCCGCGCGGCTGTGCTGTGCGAGGGGGATGCTCTCACGGCCGCCGATTTCCCGCAACTCTCCGGCAAGCTCAACCAGAGCGAGCCGGTGCGGCGCGAGAACGGGCAGGTCACGCCCATGGTCCGCAACGCGCAGGAAAGCGGCATTGGCGTCACGCTCTACGAGCCGAACGGCCATTTGCGCGCGCTGGCCGATATCGAGGCCGACGTCATTCGCCTCGCCATCGGCCATTATCGCGGCCGCATGACGGAAGTGGCGCGCCGCCTCGGCATCGGCCGCTCGACCCTCTACCGCAAGCTGGCGGAACTGGGCATCGATACGGCGGCCTGAGAGGGCCGCTCTTACCCCTTTGCCGGTAAGATCGGCGGCAGAGTCATCCGCCGATTTCCATCACCGTCATTCCCGCGTTCGCGGGAATGACGAAAGATTAGCGATTAACACGCCGTGCAGACCGCCCCATCAGACCTGCGGCGGGGGCTTAGCCGTCGCTGTCGCGCTCGATGTCGGCGCCGACTGCGCTCAGTTTCTCTTCCAGCCGCTCATAGCCCCGGTCGAGATGGTAGACGCGGCTCACTACGGTTTCGCCCTGTGCGGCGAGGCCGGCGAGGATCAGGCTCATCGAGGCGCGCAGGTCGGTCGCCATCACCGGGGCGCCGGTCAGCTTCTCGACGCCGCGCACCACGGCGGTGCGGCCGTTCACGGTGATGTCCGCGCCCATGCGGGCCAGCTCGGGCACGTGCATGTAGCGGTTCTCGAAGATCGTTTCGGTGAGCACGCTCGCGCCACCGGCCAGCGTCAGCATCGCCATGAATTGCGCCTGCATGTCGGTGGGAAAGCCGGGGTGCGGCGCCGTTGTCAGCGTCAGCGGCTTGAGCGGGCCATCGGCCGCGACCTTGATGCCGGTCTTGCTTTCCTCGATGTGGACGCCGGCATCGCGCAGGCCCTTGAGGATCGCGTGCATGTCGTCGGCATTGGCGCCGATCAGATCCAGCTCCCCGCCGGTGATCGCGGCCGCGCAGGCATAGCTTCCCGCCTCGATGCGGTCTGCCATCACCCGATAGGTGGTGCCATAGAGGCGCTGCTTGCCGTGGATGACGATCCGGTCCGTGCCGATGCCCTCGATCTCGCAACCCATGGCGACGAGCAGGCCGCACAAGTCGACAATCTCCGGCTCGCGCGCGGCATTCTCGATGATCGTCTCGCCATTGGCGAGCGCGGCGGCCATCAGCGTGTTCTCGGTGGCGCCGACCGAGGGGAAGGGCAGGGTGACGAGCGCGCCCTTAAGGCCACCATCCGGCGCGATGGCGCGGACATAGCCATTGGCCATCTCGATCGTCGCGCCCAGCGTTTCAAAAGCGCGCAGGTGGAAGTCGATGGGGCGGTTGCCGATGGCGCAGCCGCCGGGCAACGACACGGTCGCCTCGCCGGTGCGCGCCAGCAGTGGCCCCAGCACGACGATGGAGGCGCGCATCTTGCGCACGATGTCATAGGGCGCGACCGATGAGGTGACGCGCGCGGCCTTGAGCGTCATCACCCGGCCGAAATCTTCCTGCCGGGATCCCTCGATGGTGGTCGATACGCCAAGCTGGTTGAGCAGATGGCCGAAGCTGTCCACGTCCGCCAGACGGGGCAGGTTGCGCAGGGTCACCGGCTCCTCGGTCAGCAGCGCGCAAGGCAGCAGCGTCAGCGCGGCGTTCTTCGCGCCGGAGATGGGGAGTTTGCCGGAGAGCGGCTTGCCGCCGCGGATGAGGATACGGTCCATCGCGGCTTCTTAGCGGCTCCAGAGCCGCGTGCAAGGGGCAGGGCGGAGACGGGTTCCCTGGCTCAGGCCAGCAGTTCCACATCCCAGTAGAGCCAGTCGTGCCAGCTCTCGTGCAGATGGTTGGGCGGGAAGGCGCGGCCATGGTCCTGCAACTGCCAGGTCGTCGGGCGGATCGGCATTTGGCGCAGCGGCATATGCGCCTCGCGCGGGGTGCGCCCGCCTTTCTTGAGGTTGCACGGCGAGCAGGCGGTGGCGACATTCTCCCAGGTCGTGCGGCCCCCGGCGCGGCGTGGCACGACGTGATCGAAGGTGAGATCCTTGGTCGATCCGCAATATTGGCAGGAGAATTTGTCGCGCAGGAAGAGGTTGAAGCGGGTGAAGGCGGGGTGCTCGCTCGGCCGCACATATTGCTTGAGCGCGATCACCGAGGGGATTTGCATCTGGAAACTCGGCGAATGAACTTCCTGCTCATAGCTGGAGACGATATCCACCCGATCCAAAAAAACCGCCTTGATGGCGGTTTGCCAGGGCCAGAGGCTCAGCGGATAATAAGAAAGCGGGGTGTAGTCGGCGTTCAACACGAGCGCCGGGCAATTTTCTGGATGGCGTATTCGATCGGGATGATACATGCGCGCTCTTGCCCCTTTCGTTTCGCCGCACTCTCTCCAAGAGAAGCGTGACGTGCATATGACAGCAGAGACGATGAGTCTTCGTCAAGGCCTTGTATGATGGAAAACGACTCTCCACGACATGTGGTGACCCGTTTCGCGCCGAGCCCGACCGGGCGCCTGCACATCGGCCATGGCTGGTCGGCCTTGCAGGCTCATGACTTCGCGCGGGAAAATGACGGAACCTTCCTGCTGCGCATCGAGGATACCGACGTCACCCGCTGCCGGCCCGCGTTTACCGAGGGCATCTATGAAGACCTGCGCTGGCTCGGCATCGGCTGGGATGGGATGATGATCCAGTCGGCGCGCTTCGATGCCTATGAAGAGGCGCTGGACCGACTCAAGGCATCGGGCGTGGTCTATCCCTGCTTCTGCACGCGCGGCGATATCGCGCGAGAACTGGCCGCGAGCCTTCACGCCCCCCATGGCGCCGACGGGCCGCTCTATCCCGGCACCTGCCGCGCGCTGGCGCTGGAGGAGCGCGCGGCACGGATCGCGGCGGGCAATCCGCATAGCTGGCGGCTGGATATGGGCGCGGCGCTGGCGCGCACTGGTCCGCTGGTCTGGCAGGACGATTTTGCCGGCACCGTCCCGGTCGAGCCGGATGCGTTGGGCGATCTGATCATCAAGGGCCGGGACCGGCCAGCCAGCTATCATCTCGCGGTGGTGGTCGATGATGCGGCACAGGGCGTCACGCATGTCATTCGGGGGCGGGACGTGTTCGCCTCCACCCACGCCCATCGCACCCTGCAGGCGCTGCTCGGCCTCCCCAGTCCGCGCTACCGGCATCACCGGCTGATCGTGGATGCGGCGGGCAAGCGCCTTGCCAAGCGCGCCGATGGCCTGAGCCTCGCGGCACTGCGCGATCAGGGCCTTTCCGGGCCGGCGCTCGCGGAAGATTTGCGGGCTGGCCGCTTTCCGGTTGGAATCAGGGTCGAAGCCTCCTAAATCGGGGCCACAAGGAGACAAGCTATGGGCAACGCCCTCATGATCATCCTGCTGGTGCTCGCCATGCTCGGCGCACTTTTCATGCTCGTTCGCGGCATTGTGACGTTCCTGCGCACGACCGAGGCGGAGCTGAAAGGCGATGGCACCGGCCCGAGCCAGTCCAGCCTGCGCCAGAACAAGGCGATGATGGGCCGCGTGACCTTCCAGGCACTCGCGATCCTGATCGTGGCCATCTTGCTGCTGGTCAACAGCGGCCGTTAAGCGGCCTGCGTACCCCAAATGACATGGCCGCCCACCGATAGGCAGGCGGCCATGGGCAAGTGCTGGTCTCAGTAGCTGGTGATCGTCACCTTCTCGATCGTATCGGGGAAGTTCAGCGGCCCCGTGCGATCATCGATCAGCGCGTGGCCGATCATCGCTTCGCCGGTCACGATCTTGATGACGCGGGGGATCGAAGCTGTTGCTTGCGACTTGCCGTCGACTAGCAACGAGATCGTCAGCCCTTCGCTCGCCGGGGCGATCTGGGCGGTGATCACATGGTCGCCTGCACCGAGCGCCTGGGTGCCCCGCAGGACCTTGCGTTCCTGCGCGCGGCCCGAGGGGTTGTAGGTGAAGACCGGCACGCCGTTCTCCATCGCGAGCGTATAACCCGCGAACTTGGCGCCTTGGGTCAGAATTGGCCCGCTGACCGCTGATCCGCTGAGTTTGACGCGGGCTTCGGCAGTCCAGTTGGGGTTGAGTTCCGGGAAGGTCACGGCCGGATAGCGGATGTCGCTCGTATAATAAGTGCGCGTCCGCTCGGGCGCGAGGGCGTTGGGGCGATATTTGTAGTTCAGCCGCTCGAAGAAGTCGGCCGAGAGCGGATAGACATGGAACTTCTGGGCCGCCGCCTCGAAGTCCGCCTTCAGTTCGGCCAGCTTGTCGGGATACTGCGCGGCGACATTGCGGGTCTGCGACCAGTCCTCGTTGAGATTATACAGCTCCCAGCCGGCCTTGGTCGGGTCGGTCTTGTTCGGTCCCCATGGTTCCCAATTGACCTCGGTCCCGGCGAACCAGCCATCCTTGTAATAGCCGCGGCTCCCCAGCATCTCGAAATACTGCTCGCGCCGTTGCGACGGGGCCTTGGGGGCATCGAAACTGTACTTCATCGAAATGCCGTCGATCGGCTGCTGGGCCACACCGTCCACCGTGGCCGGCGGGGTAATCCCCACCACGTCATAGATGGTCGGCGCGATGTCGATGACATGGCTGAACTGGGTGCGGATGCCGCCCTTGTCCTTGATCTTGTCAGGCCAGGAGACGACCATCCCCACACGCAGCCCGCCGAGCTGGGAGGCGACCGTCTTGCCCCATGGGTAGGGCGTGTTGAGCGCATAGCCCCAGCCGACCGGATAGTTGCCGAAGCTCTCCTCCGTACCGAACTTGTCCTTCTGCGGCAGCAGCGTCTCGGGCGTTTCCTTGATGCCGGCGAACTGCGAGTAAGCGTTGATCGAGCCGTACATATTGTGCAGCGCCGCGCCGTTGTCGCCGTTGATGAAGATCACCAGCGTGTTGTCCAGCTCGCCATCCTGACCCACCCGCTCGATCACGCGACCCAGTTGATTGTCGAAGAAGGCAAGCTGCGCGGCGGCCACTTCCATCATATGCGCGTAAAGCGCCTTCTGATCGGCAGGCAGGCTATCCCAGCGCGGCACGCCGGGCAGGGGCGGCGCCATGCGGGCGTCCTTGGGGAGGATGCCCATGGCTTTCTGACGCGCGAAAATCTGGTCGCGCATCTTGTCCCAGCCCATGTCGAACTTGCCCTTGAACTTGGCCACCCAATCGGCCGGGGCCTGCTGCGGACCGTGCATGGCGCCGGGCGCGACATACAGGAAGAAGGGCTTGTTCGGGTCCTGCGCCTGCTGCGCGCCCAGCCAGCCCAGCATCTTGTCGGTCATATCGCGGTCGAAGATATAATTATCGTTCGTCCGGTCGCGCCGCACGGGGTTGATATTCTCGACAATGGTCGGGTTGAACTGGTCGGCGCCCGCACCGTTGAACCCGTAGAAATAATCAAAGCCCAGACCGATCGGCCAGCGCTTGAACGGTCCCATCGGCCCGGTTTCCCAGTCGGGGATATTGTGGTTCTTGCCGAACCACGACGTGTCATAGCCATTGTCGCGCAGCACCCGGCCCAGCGTCGCGGCGCTGTCCGGCATCACGGAGGTGTAGCCCGGGGCATCGATTGACACGTTGGAGATCGAAGCGTTGCCGACGGCATGGTGGTTGCGGCCGGTGAGCAATGCGGCGCGCGTCGGCGAGCACATGGCGGTGGTGTGGAAGCGCGTGTAGCGCAGGCCGGAGGCAGCGAGACTGTCGAACACTGGCGTCGGAATGGGGCCGCCATAAGAGGTGGAGGCGCTGAAGCCCACATCGTCCATAAGGACGAGGATGATATTGGGGGCACCCTTGGGGGCCTTGGTCGGCTGCGGATAATAGGTCCAGTCAGGGCCGACCGGCGGCGACGCCTGCTGCGAATTCGCGCCTTGTTGTGCCATCGCGGCGGAAAGCCCAAGGCCCGCACATGCCGCGATAATCAGCCGGCTGGCGCCATGCCACGCGGCCTTGGACGCCATCTTCCTTGAATAGCTCATCGTTCCTCTCCCTATTTTGAACCACCTTGTCATGCGGAGAGGCAGTTAGAAGCAACGGCCTGTGAGGCTATAAGTTATAGCTACTCGCTAATAGGATCAGGGCAGGACGGATGAGGTTTAGCGTCGATGTCAGGCCGGAAAGAGGCCCGGCGCGACACCCTTGAACCGCATCTCGATCTCGAACAGGGCGCCATCATAGTCGGACGGAGGCAGGCCGGTCGCCGCAGAGGTGACGAACATTCGGTCGAGCCGCTCACCGGCAAAGGCGATATTGGTGATCTGGGAGGCGGGTAGCGCAGTGCTGTGATCCAGCGTGCCATCCGGCCAAAAGCGGCTCACCCGGCCGGCCCCCCAATGCGCGACCCACAGCCCGTCTTCTGCATCGACGGTCATGCCGTCCGGCCCGCCATCTCCCTCGCCGAAGCGGATGAAGATCTCGCGGTCGGCAATGCCGCCATCGGGCGTGCGCGCGAACCGGTAGATGAGGCCGCGCATCGTGTCCGTATGGTAGAGCCAGCGGCCGCAGGTCGAGAAGGCGGGGCCGTTGGTGACGGTGTAGCCGCTGTCCATCGGCGTCCAGCGACCGTCGGGCGTGAACCGGTAGAGCGTGCCGCTTTCACCCTCGATCCGGCTGTGCATGGTGCCGCACCAGATCGTCCCGCCGGCATCGGCCTTGCCGTCGTTCATGCGATTGTCCGGCAGATGCGGCTCGGGGTTGCCGATCGGCTCGATGATCAGCGGACCGAGCGAGAGCCGCGCAAAGCCGCTCGCGAAACCGGCAATGAAACCGCCCTGATCGCGCTCCACCACCCAGCCCAGCCGCTCGGGCATCGCCCAGCGGTCGACCGTGCCATCGGCGAGCGAGAGCCGGTTGAGCGCCGGCGCGAGAATGTCCGTCCAGTAGAGCGCGTTGTCGCGCGCGCTCCACAGCGTTCCCTCGCCAAGCTCGTCGCGCACGTCGCGCTCGACGATCCGCCAGCCCGTCATCTTGCTGCCCTTTCGGCCTTAGTGATTGTCGCGCGGCAGGCCCCGGGTTTGCGCGATGCGCTGGAACTGCTCGCTGCCTTCCAGAATCGCGCCCTTGTCCAGCTGCCCGACAAGCGAACGCTGGATCTCCTGCCAGGGGGTCTGGGACGCGGGATAGGCATAGCCACCCTTGGCCATCAGGGCTTCACGCCGCTCGGCAAGCTCAGTGTCGGAGATCAGCACATCCACCGTGCAGGCATTCAGGTCCATGCGCACCCGGTCGCCGTCGCGCAGCAGGGCGAGTCCGCCCATAGCCGCCGCTTCCGGGCTGGCATTGAGGATCGACGGGCTGGCGCTGGTGCCGGACTGGCGCCCGTCGCCGATGCAGGGGAGGGCACTGATCCCTTCCGTGATGAGATAGGCCGGTGGCCGCATGTTCACCACCTCCGCCGCGCCGGGATAGCCGATGGGACCGGCGCCGCGCATGAAGAGCAGGGTGTTCTCGGTGATGCCGGTGGTCGGATCATCGATGCGCTTGTGATAATCCTCCGGGCCGTCGAACACGATGGCGGGGCCTTCGAACACGCCCGGCGCGTCCGGGTTGGAGAGGTAGCGGTCGCGGAATTCCTGGCTGATCACGCTGGTCTTCATGATGGCGGCATCGAACAGATTGCCGCTCATCACCAGGAAGCCGGCGTCCTCGACCAGCGGCTGCTCGAACGGATGGATCACCCGCTCGTCCATGATCCGCGCATCCCGGCAATTGTCGCCCATGCTGGCGCCGTTCACGGTCAGCGCGCCTTCGCGGATCAGGCCGTGGCGGATGAGCTGCGCGACCACGGCGGGCACGCCGCCAGCGCGATAATAATCCTCGCCCAGATACTCGCCGGCTGGCTGGAGGTTGACCAGCAGCGGCACCTTGTGGCCGAGCCGCTCCCAATCCTTGAGCGGCAGATCGACGCCGATATGGCGCGCAATCGCCGCGAGGTGGATGGGCGCATTGGTCGAGCCGCCGATGGCCGAATTCACCACGATGGCATTGTGGAAGGCGTCGAGCGTCAGAATGTCGGACGGCTTGAGGTCTTCCGCCACCATCTCGACAATGCGCTTGCCGGTGCGCCAAGCCACTTCCTGCCGGTCGCGATAGGGCGCCGGAATGGCGGCGGAGCCGGGCAGCATCATGCCCAGCGCCTCGGCCAGGCTGTTCATGGTCGTCGCCGTGCCCATGGTGTTGCAATAGCCGGTCGAGGGGGCCGAGGAGGCGACGAGCCTGATGAAGCCCTCATCGTCGATTTCGCCGGCGGCGAGCATCTGCCGCGCTTTCCACACGATGGTGCCGGATCCGGTGCGCTCGCCCTCATGCCAGCCATTGAGCATCGGGCCCACGGAGAGCGCAATCGCGGGAATGTTCACCGTGGCGGCGGCCATCAGCGCGGCGGGCGTGGTCTTGTCACAGCCGGTGGTCAGCACCACGCCATCGAACGGGTAGCCATAGAGCGCTTCGACCAGCCCGAGATAGGCGAGGTTGCGGTCCAGCCCGGCTGTCGGTCGCTTGCCCGTCTCCTGAATGGGGTGGACGGGGAATTCGATGGCGATGCCGCCGGCCTCGCGAATGCCCTCGCGCACCCGCTCGGCCAGCACGAGATGGTGGCGGTTACAGGGCGAGAGGTCGCTGCCGGTCTGGGCGATGCCGATGATCGGCTTGCCCGAGCGCAGTTCCTCGAGGCTGAGGCCAAAGTTCAGGTAACGCTCCAGATAGAGCGCCGTCATGTCGATATTGTCGTCATTGTCGAACCATGCGCGCGAGCGCAGGCGCGAGCCCTTTGGGTCTGTCATTTGTGGTGTGTGCCCTGCTGGATTGAAACGCGGTAGATCATGGCATGCCGATAGGGCTTGCCGGGATCGACGCGGGCGGAAATGAAATCGGGATGGTTCGGCGCATCCGGGAATTTCTGCGGTTCGAGCGCGATGCCATCCCCCATGCGGTACAGGCGGCTGCTCTTGCCGGGGACCGTGCCATCCAGAAAATTGCCGGCATAGAATTGCACGCCCGGCTCGGTCGTCAGCACTTCGAGCACGCGGCCGGAGGCGGGGTCTTCAAGCCGGGCGGCCAGTTCGGGCTTGGCTGTCACGCCCTTGTCGAGCGCGAAATTATGATCATAGCCCCGGCCTGCGCGGATCTGATCGTCCCGGCCATCGCGAATGTCCTGCGCGATGCGGCGGGGCTTACGAAAATCGAAAGGCGTGCCGGCCACCGGGCGCAACTCGCCGGTCGGGATCAGCTTGGCATCAACGGGCGTGAAGGCCTTGGCGGGTATGGTCAGCAACTGGTCGAGCGCGCCGCCGGGTGACTCCTCGCCGGCCATGTTGAACAGCGCATGGTTGGTCATGTTCACGATGGTCGGCTTGTCCGTCCTGGCCTCGAAGGCAATGCCGAGCGCGCCGCTCTCATCCAGCGTGTAAGTGGTGGTAACGTCCAGCTTGCCGGGGTAGCCGGCATCGCCATCCGGGCTGACATGGGCGAGCACGACGCGCGCGGTCGGGCCGCTCTCCACCGAGACGACCTTCCACACGGCGCGATCGAAGCCCTTGCCGCCGCCATGCAGCGAATTGGTCCCGTCATTTTGCGTCAGCTGGTAGGTCTTGCCATCCAGCGCGAACCGGCCATTGGCGATGCGGTTGGCGAACCGCCCGACGGTAACGCCGAGATAATTGGGATGGGCCTCATATTGGGCCGCACTGTCGAACCCGAGCACGACATCGGCGCGCTTGCCGTCGCGCCCGGGGACGAGCAGCGACTGCAGCGTGGCGCCATAAGTGATGATCTTTGCTTCCACGCCTTGCGCGTTCTTGAGCGTGATCGCCTCAATGGCGGTGCCATCGGCGAGGGTGCCGGCAGCTGCGCGGTGCGCCTCGGCGGCCTGAACCACGGAAACCGGCATCGCCATCGCCAGCGTTCCGGAGATGATCGCTATCCAATATGCACTTCGCATCCCTGCCCCAATCCTTTTGTCTCTGTCCGCGCTGTGCGGGTTTATAGTCAGACAAATGACATTGACGCAAGCCGCCATTCCGGCGAAAACGCCCCGGCAAAATTGATGAGGGGATGGAGCCGATGGCCGGACCGGCAGGGGTTGCAAATGGGGTGAGCAGGAACAGCGGCGGGGTCAATTACACCCCGGCCCTGGTGTTGCTGGCCAGCCTGTTTTTCATGTGGGGTTTCATCACCGTCATCAACAACACGCTGCTGCCGCATCTGCGCAGCGTGTTCGATCTCAATTATACGCAGACGACGCTGATCGAATCGGTCTGGTTCATCGCCTATTTCGTCGCGTCGATCCCATCTGCCTGGCTGATCAAGCGGATCGGTTATCAGAAGTCGCTGGTCGTCGGCCTGCTGGTGATGGCGGCGGGGTCGCTGGGCATGATGCTTGCCGCCAGCCTGCCGTCTTATGGCGTCACCCTCGTCATGCTCTTCGTGATCGCGAGCGGCATCACGCTGCTGCAGGTGGCTGCCAATCCCTATGTCGCCGTGGTCGGCTCGCCGGAAACGGCGTCCTCGCGCCTCAATCTCGTGCAGGCCATGAACTCGGCGGGCACCATGTTCGCGCCCTTGTTCGGCGCCTATCTGATCCTCGGTCGCTCCAAGGGCGGCACGGCGGAAGCGGGCGTTGTGCTCACCCAGGCGGAGCGCCTTGCCGATGCGCAATCGGTGATCCTACCTTATGGCCTCGTCGCGGTCGTGCTGATCGTGCTCGCCATAGTCATTGCGCGCTTTCCGTTGCCCGCCATGGGGTCGGCCGCCAATCGTGCGAGCAAGGAGGAGCGCCGCAACCACTCGCTCTGGCGGCACCGCAATCTCGTGTTCGGCGTGCCGGCGATCTTCATCTACCTGATTGCCGAGATCGGCGTCGCCAATCTGTTCGTGAACTTCGTCAGTCAGCCGCACATCGCCAACCTCACCCATGAGCAGGCCGGTCGCTACCTCACCTTCCTGTGGGGCGGGATGATGGTCGGCCGCTTCGTCGGTTCGGCGATCATGCAGAAGATTCCGGCGGAGACGATGCTGGCGGCCTTCTCCATCGGTGCGTTCGTCGTGATGCTCGTCACGGTCTTCACCACCGGCCCGGCGGCGATGTGGGCCTTGATCCTCGTGGGCTTCTTCCACTCGATCATGTTCCCGACCATCTTCACGCTCGGCATCAAGGGGCTAGGGCCGCTGACCGAGGAAGGCTCGGGGCTGCTGATCATGGCGATTGCCGGCGGCGCGCTGGTCATCGTGCAGGGCTGGCTGGCGGACAGCTACGGCCTTCAGATGTCGTTCCTGCTGACGGCGGCGTGCGAACTCTACGTGCTGTTCTATGCGTTGTGGGGTGCGAAGCCGACCAACGCCTTGCCCGAGCCACAGCCGATCGAGGAATAACTCTGACTAAATTGCTTTGATTTATCCAGCGGTAGGGGCGAGCGCTTTCATGCGCTCGACCTTGCCGAACAGGAAGAGCAGGCTGAAGGCGGCCGTGAAGCCGCAGCCGGCGAGGAAGATCAGCACCAGCTCGAAAGATTGCGTCTGCTGCAGGATGAAGCCGATCACGATCGGCGTCACGATGGATGACATGTTGCCGAACATGTTGAAGATGCCGCCGCTCAAGCCCGCCGCACCAGGTGGCGCGATATCGGACATGACGGCCCACCCCAGCGCGCCGAAGCCCTTGCCGAAAAAGGCCAGGCTCATGAAGATCATGATCATTGTCTGCGCGCTGGTGTAATTGCAGCCGAGAATGGCGAGTGAGCCCATCATGCCGGTGACGATGGGGAGTTTGCGGGCCAGCGTGAGGCTATGCCCGCGCTTGAGCAGCCAGTCGGACCACAGGCCGCCCAGCAAGCCGCCAAGAAAGCCGCAGATCGACGGAATGGCGGTCATCAGCCCGGTCTCGATGATCGAGAGGCCACGCTCCTGCACGAGATAGACTGGGAACCAGGTGATGAAGAAATAGGTGAGGGCGTTCACGCAGAACTGGTGGAGATAGAGTCCCCAGAGCGACGGGGCGAGAATGAGGGCCCGCACGTGCCGCGCCGTCTCGCCATTTGGCCGCCCGGCTGGCTCGGCCTTTTCGATCAAGGCGCCGCCATCGACGATCAGTGCGAGCTCTGCGGGCTGGATGCGCGGGTGACGATGCGGCTCGTGAACCGTGCGCGCCCAGGCCATGGCCGCAACCAGCCCGACCCCGCCCATGAACAGGAAGACCTCCGGCCAGCCGATGACCCCGATGATCCAGGCCATGATGGGCGCGAACAGGATCGTCGCGCAATATTGCGCGGAGGTGAAAATGGCGGTGGCGCGGCCGCGTTCGCTGGCCGGGAACCAGCTCGCGACGATCCGCGCATTACCGGGGAAGGATGGGGCTTCGGCCAAGCCGACGAGAAGCCGGAGCAGGAAGAGCGTCGTGATCGCGGCGGCGCCTGAGAGAAATACCACCAGCCCTTGCGCGGCCGTGAATAGCGACCATCCGACAATGGCGACGAGATAAACGCGCCGAACGCCAAACCGGTCGAGCAACCATCCGCCCGGCAGCTGCGCCGCGACATAGGACCAGCCAAAGGCCGAGAAGACGATGCCGAGTTGCAGCGGATCGATATCGAGATCGCGCGTCATCAAAGGCGCCGCCAGCGAGAGGATCGCCCGGTCCGCATAATTGATGACGGTGACGCCAAACAGCACTGCGAGGACGCCCCAGCGAAGCCGGCCTGCCAACAGCCTCGTGGTTTGACTCATCGCGCCTCTCCCTGCCGGCGCTGCATGTCCGCCCCTTCGGAGGCGGATACTGTCTGACAAAACAGAGCGGCGAGGCGGGGTAAAGCGGATCGCCGACGCAGGCAAGGCTCTCATTCCGGACATTTCTGTACCCGGCTGTTCAAACGCTGGCCGTTAAATGTCCTGCTATTGCGCTGGCGCCGTGCCGGGCATTAGCTCGGGCAGCGCACGCGCTTGACGGACCCGATGGTCAACACGTCGCCCCCGCCGGAGAGAGTCAGCGCGGCCGTATCCGTCCAGCTTTCGCCCTCGCCCGAGTAAGTGGCGGTGACGCTCAGGCGATTGGGCGAGAGCGGGCGGGCTTGCGTCACCTTGCCCACGCTCTCGTAGAATGTGATGTCGTCCGCGCCCACCGCTAGCCGCATATTGTCGCCGGGCTTGCCGCATGCCGCGGTGCTGGACGACCAGTTGCCCCGGAAGGCCTGCGGAATGGCGCCGGCGCCTGTCTCGCCGCCCGGCGGGATGATCTTCACCGTGCCGCGCGGCGAGAGGTCCGATTCCGTGATCAGCCAGGCCATCTGGCCGCTCTCGCCTTTCTGCCCGCCGGGGTTGCGCACCAATGTCATTGTTCCGATCATGTTGAATGGGCGACCATCCTCGCGCATGCGGCCATACATCTGCACCGGCACCTTCACGCGCTGATTGCCGGTCGACTGCGGACGGCCGACCAGAACCTGCACATCGCTGTAGCGGTTATAGGCGCTCGAAAACTGCGCCTCCGTCATGCCGCTGCCGCGCCCGGAATCGGCGTAGAGCCGGTAGGCATCGCCAAAGCGGCCCTGCGCCAGCGCGAGGCCCCAAAGCTGGATGGTCGCGCCGGAAGCCTCGACGCTGGTCGGCACGCGCGCGGCCGCCTCGTTGAGCGGGGTGCGGTCATCGGGCAGGCCGCCCTGCTCGCCAGGGGCAGGGGGAACGAGCGTGCCGAGAAATTCCGGCTGTACCGAAGTAGTCCCGCTATCATTGGCATTGAGCGCGTTATCGAGGGCTTCGTCCGCCTGCGCCGCGTTCATGCCATTGGCCTGATTGTCCGCATCGGGCGACACCTGGCATCCCGCAAGGATGAAGGTGAGCACGGCAATCGAGGAAATCTGGCTCAGTCGGTTCATGCTCGTCTCCCTGTTGGGCATCGCTCGCGGTTCCCTTCGGCTGAAAGGGCAAACGCTCCGCCATGCGTCGGGTTGCCGCCATTTGCGCGACTCTCTCCCCATGCTATGGGGAGTGCCCTCCGCCGGACAGGACGACTCTTACCATGAATGATCTCACGCAGACGCCTGAAATGCTCATTGCCCAGATGGGTGCGCGTGCTCGCCGCGCCGCTGCGGACATGGCGCAGGCGCCGAGCGAGCTGAAGGCGCAGGCGCTGGTTGCCGCGGCGCGCTCGCTGCGGGAGGCAATGCCGAAGATCATTCGCGCCAATCGCACCGATATGGAGCGCGGCGCCGCCAATGGCCTCTCCTCCGCCATGCTGGACCGACTGCGGCTGGACGAGGCGCGGATCAATGGCATTGCGGACGCTGTTGAGCAGGTAGCCAATCTTGCCGATCCGGTGGGGCAGGTCATCGATGAATCCGAGCGGCCCAATGGCCTGCGCCTCAGCCGTGTACGGGTACCGCTCGGCGTCATCGGCATCATCTATGAGAGTCGCCCCAATGTCACCGCTGATGCGGCTGCGCTGGGCCTGCGTTCCGGCAATGCGGTGATCCTGCGGGGCGGATCGGAAGCGGTAGAGAGCAACCGGGCGATCCACGCTGCCATGGTACGCGGCATTACCGAGGCCGGCCTGCCCGCCGATGCCGTGCAATATGTTCCCAGCACCGATCGTGCGCTGGTGGGCGCGATGCTGCGCGCGGTGGGGCTGATCGACATCATCGTGCCGCGCGGGGGCAAGAGCCTCGTCGCGCGCGTTCAGGACGAGGCGCGGGTGCCCGTGCTCGCCCATCTCGATGGCATCTGCCACACCTATGTCCATGCCGCCGCCGACCCCAAAATGGCCCGCGAGATCGTGGTCAATGCCAAGATGCGGCGCACCGGCATCTGCGGCGCCACAGAGACGCTGCTGATCGACAAGGGCTATGCCGAGCCGCAAGCGCTGGTGGCGGCGCTGCTGGATGCGCAATGTGAGGTGCGCGGTGACAAGGCCGTCACCAAGCTCGACCCCCGCATCGAGCCGGCGCAGGATGGCGACTGGAACACCGAGTATCTCGATTCCATCATCGCGGCGCGCTTCGTGGATGGCGTGGATGAGGCGCTCGATCACATCGCCGTGCATGGCAGTCACCATACCGACGCGATCATCACGCAGGACGCGGCGATTGCCGAGCAGTTCCTTGCCCGCTGCGACAGCGCGATCTGCATGTGGAACGCCTCCACACAATTTGCCGATGGCGGCGAATTCGGCCTCGGCGCGGAGATCGGTATCTCGACGGGGCGGATGCACGCACGCGGGCCGGTGGCGCTGGAAGGGCTGACGACGTACAAATGGGTCGTGCGCGGCACCGGTCAGGTCCGACCCTGATCATGCGCATCGGTAGAAGCATCGCGCCGCATATGGCGGCTTCCCTCGTTATTATCGCGCTGGCTGGCTGTCAGGTTGTGCCGGAAACGGGCGGCCGGCAGCCCTCGCCTGCGCCCACGCCTGCGCCAACTGCTCCGGCTCCCGCGCCCGTCCCTGCCCCGTCGCAGTCGAGCGATGCCTGGGAAGTGGCGCCGGTGACGTCCGGTAGCTGGGGTTATGAAAGCCGCACTGGCGAGAGTGTCGCCAGCTTCGGCGCCTCGCCTGTCGCGCCGCTGGTGATCCTGCGCTGTCAGAAGAGCAGCCGGCAAGTGTCGATGACGCTGGCGGGGAGCGCCAGTCCGCGCGTCACCCTGCGCACCAGCAAGGGCGTGCTCGACTGGAGCGGGGCCACACAACCGATGGCCGGCACCAGCGCGCTGGTCATCACGCGCCCCGCCAGCGATCCCGGGCTGGACTGGATGGCCTTTTCGCGCGGTCGCGTGTCCATCGAGCCCGCAGGCGGGCAACGGATCATTCTGCCGGTGGTCTCGGAAATCGGGCGCGTCGTAGAGGACTGCCGGAGCTAGGCCCTTCCGGCTGCGTCGCCCTAAAATCGGCGAGCGCATGATTATGATTCGAAAAAAGATAATTACAAGTCTTGTTCGCAGGCGCGGAATGACTCACATCTAAGCCATCGCAGGGACGCACGGCTTCCAGCCAACCCGGCGAGAGAGTTTCAACGCAAGCGAAAGGAGGTGATCCGATGTCTCATGGTTCAGCAATGGGGTCGGTCAAGTCCGTTCGGGGAGCCTGCCGCTAAGGCATTGGTGGCGGGTCGCGCGAGGGTCTCCTGAGGGAAACCGGACCGCGGCGTAAATCCCCGGGTGGCGGCACTTCCGGCCGCTGACCATGCTGATGGGCCGCTCGGCACCTCCGATGGGAGGTTCCGGCGGCCCCTCTCATTTGGGCTTATGTCTCTTTGGTCGCGAGGGTGGCGAGCACGGCTTGCCGATCGTCGGGCGATTATCCCAGCATGATCCGATAGCGCGCCGCGCTGCCGCCACCGTCACCGGCGTCCTTCTCGATATGGTCGACCAGAATCCCGCCACATCGCTCGATTGTCCGGCGCGCCGCGTCGTTGTCGATGTTCGTCGTCAGGTCGACATGGGGGAGGCCGCGTCCGCGTGCCTCAGGGAGCAACGCGCCCAGCGCCTGCGCCGCATAGCCGTGCCCGCGCTTCCAAGGCACGACGGAAAAGCCGATATGGCCGGGGCAATAATCCGGTATCGCAGCCGTGCCCTCCTGCCAGCGCAGGCTGATGCTGCCGCAGAACTCGCCATCCCACATCCAGCGGCGATAGCCCGGTAGACGTGGCCGGGGCGTCCCGTCCCTCATCAGCACCGGCGGCCCCTTGGCCTTGGGATCATCCAGTGACAGCAGAAAGGCCATGGCGTCGCGGTCGATCCGGTCCAGCTCGCGCTGGGTCGCCAGATTGCCCAGCACCGTATCCGGCGACCAGCCCGCTTCCAGCGCCGCACGATAGGCAGGCAGGTAGATGGGCGCCGGCATGACGAGGCGAAACGGCTCGGGCATCGGGCTTAGTGCGACTGCCTGACCTCGGGCGCGGGAATGGCCGGCTTGCTCGGGCGCGGCCCTTCGCTCAGCTGCTCGCTCTCTACCTTGTGATACAGCACCTCATTGCGGATGTGTGTTACGCGTGAGCCCAGCCGGGTCTCGTAGAGAAAGATCGCGAATGCGGCTGCGATGGAGGTCATCGATCCCACGAACAGCAGCGAAATGACGGTGCCCAGATTCACCTCGATGAGGTTGGAGGCGAACAGCAGGATGACCACCGCGCTGATCGTCAATGCGGCGAGGACCGAGAGGAAGATCGCCGCATTCACCACCGTGATGCGCCGGTCGAGAATGCGGATCTCGTCGATCAGTCGATCATGTTCCGCGCCCGTCGTGCGCATCACCTGCGCTTCCACCGCCCGCGCCCGGTCGATGACGCGGGCGAGGCGGCTGGCGCAGACGTTGAGGAAGCCGCCGATGCCTGCGAGCAGGAACACCGGCGCCACCGCCAACTGGATCGTGTGCGCGACGAGGCTGACCTCGGGCGCTTCCAGCACCGGCACCGGCATCAGGCCGCGCCTTTGGTCACCGGTGTATTGACGCCCATGGACTGCAGATATTTCTTCACGTTCCGCGCTGCCTGACGCAGGCGCTGCTCGTTCTCGACCATGGCGATGCGCACGAAGCCTTCGCCATCCTCGCCATAGCCGACGCCCGGCGCGACCGCGACCTTGGCATGGGTGAGGAGCTGCTTGGAGAATTCCAGGCTGCCCATCTCCTTGAGGGCCGGGGGCAGGGGCGCCCAGGCGAACATGGATGCGCGCGGGGAAGGAATATCCCAGCCCGCCCGCGCAAAGCTCTCCACCATCACGTCGCGGCGCTTCTGGTACAGCTGGCGGTTCTTCTCGACGATATCCTGCGGGCCATTCAGCGCCGCGCAGGCCGCGGCCTGAATGGGCGTGAAGGCGCCGTAATCGAGATAGGACTTCACCCGCGTCATCGCCGCGATCAGCTTCTGGTTGCCAACCGCAAAGCCCATGCGCCAGCCGGCCATGGAGTAGGTCTTGGACATGGACGTGAACTCGATCGCGACGTCCTTGGCGCCCGGCACCTGCAGAATGGAAGGCGTCGGGTTGCCGTCGAAATAAAGTTCGGAATAGGCAAGGTCGGAGAGGATCCAGACCTGGTTCTCCTTCGCCCAGGCCACCAGCCGCTCGTAGAACGCCAGGTCGACCGTCTCCGCCGTCGGATTGCCGGGATAATTCACGACGAGGATGCTGGGACGCGGCACGGTGAAGTGCATCGCCCGCTCCAGCGCGCGGAAATAATTTTCGTCCGGCGTCGTCGGCACCGAGCGGATGGTCGCGCCGGCAATGATAAAGCCGAAGGTGTGGATCGGGTAGCTCGGATTGGGCGCCAGCACGACGTCGCCGGGCGCGGTGATCGCCGTGGCGAGGCTGGCAAGCCCTTCCTTGGAGCCCATCGTCACCACGACTTCGGTCTCCGGGTCCACCTCCACGCCGAAGCGGCGGGCATAATAATTCGCCTGCGCGCGGCGCAGACCGGGAATGCCCTTGGACTGCGAATAGCCATGCGCATCCGGCTTTTGCGCCACTTCGACCAGCTTCGCGATCACATGATCGGGCGGCGGCAGATCGGGATTGCCCATGCCGAGATCGATAATGTCCTCGCCCGCCGCACGCGCCGCTGCCCGCATCGCATTCACTTCGGCGATGACATAAGGCGGCAGTCGCTTGATGCGGTAGAATTCGTCGGACATTGGGATGTCGATCTCCATTTGGGTTGAAATGGCCGTGTCACACTGCAAGTGGTAAGGACCGGCCAATGCTGCATATAGCTTGCGCCAGCCAGTCGTGCCACCAAAACAACGGGCGGCGAGTCTGGAAAACAGACCGTCCGGACAATCGAGCGAGGCATCTCCCATGGATCAGGACCTGAAAGACGCGACCGGCCTTGCTCAGCTGCAGCACTGGACGCGGGTGGTGGGGCTTGCCCAGCAGGCGATATTGGAGCGCAGCGCCGAGCTGGCGGAGCAGGCGACGCGCTTTCCCGGGCATGAGGCGCGGCCCAATCTCGAGAAGATCGCGCGCATCCAGTCGCAGGCGGCGGAGCGCAGCATGGCGGTGTGGCAGCAGGTGCTGGCGCGGGCGATGGACGCCAACGGGGCAGGGCCGGACGGCGACGCGAAACCTGCGCCTGCCAGTCGCGATCGGCGCTTTGCCGATCCGAGCTGGCACGACAATCCGGTGTTTGACCTCATTCGCCAGATGTACCTGCTGGCCTCCGATTATTTCATGCAACTTGCCGACAGCGTCGATGGTCTCGATGTGCGGGATAAGGAGAAGCTGCGCTTCGTGACCGAGCGGTTTGTCGAGGCGGCCAGCCCGGCGAACTTCCTGTTCACCAACCCCGCCGCGCTCCAGCGGCTGATCGATACCAAGGGCGAGAGCTTGCTGACGGGGCTGGAGCATATGCTCGCCGACCTTGATCGCGGCCAACTCACCCACACGGACGGGTCGGCCTTCGAACTGGGGCGCAACATCGCCACCACGCCGGGCAAAGTGGTCTACGAGACACCGCTCTACCAGCTCATCCAGTATGAGCCGACCACGCCGCAGGTGATGAAGACGCCTCTGCTGATCTTCCCGCCGTGGATCAACCGCTTCTACATTCTGGACCTCAATCCGGAGAAGAGCTTCGTCAAATGGGCGGTGGATCAGGGGCTTACCGTGTTCATCGTCAGCTGGAAATCCGCCGATGCCAGCATGGCCGATTTTGACCTTAGCGATTACATGCTCAAGGGGCAGGTCGATGCGATCGACGTGGTGCGCGATCTGCTCGATGTGCCGAGCGTCCATACCATCGGCTATTGCGTGGCCGGAACCTTCCTTGCCGCGACGCTCGCATGGTTGGCCGCGCGAGGGAAGAGCGACAAGGTCGCCAGCGCGACCTTCTTCACCACCCAGGTCGATTTCTCCGAGGCCGGCGATCTCGCTCTTTTCGTCGACGACGAGCAACTGGCGTTGATCGATGGCTTCGTGAAGGATGGCTATCTGGATGGGCGCTATCTTGCGGCGACATTCAACCTGCTGCGCGGGCAGGATCTGATCTGGAACTATGTGGTCAACAACTACCTGCTGGGGAAGGATTATCCCCAGTTCGACCTGCTCTACTGGAACGGCGATACCACCAACCTGCCGGCGAAATGGCACCGCGCCTATCTCACCCAATTATATCGCGATAACCGGCTCGTCGTGCCAGGCGGTCTTGAGGTTGAAGGCACGCATATCGATCTGCGCAGGGTCGAGACGCCGTCCTACATTCAGGCCGGTATCGAGGATCATATCGCGCCGCCTTGCAGCGTCTGGAAGCTGATGGACCAGTTCTCCGGGCCGCGGCGGTTCGTGCTGGCGGGCTCTGGCCACATTGCCGGCGTGGTCAATCCACCAGCGGCAGGCAAATATCAATATTGGACCAGCGCCGCGCCGCAGCCGGACTTTGCCACCTTCCGCGCCGCAGCCAAGGAAACGAAGGGAAGCTGGTGGCCGGATTGGCAGGCGTGGCTGGCGGAGCTGTCGCCAGAAACGGTCAGTGCGAGCGGGGCGCGGAGGCCCGGAGAAGGCAAACTTCCCGCGATCGAGGATGCGCCCGGACGCTACGTCACGCAGCGTTGACCGGCGCTTTTGCGCGCGTGCGACGCTCATAAGGCAGTTTTGTTGCACTGCATCATTTTACTTGCAGATTCGATCCGATTCGCTTATGTTGCATCGCAGCAAAGTTCGAGGAGTGAGTCTGTTGGCAACCCCGCGCAAGTCCCGTTCGTCCAAAGCCGGTCCCCGGCCCGCGACGTCCGTTGCACGGAGTCCGGCCAAGAACGACGCTTCCAAGCCTGTGGCTAAGCCCACGGTTGAGAAGGTCGCGGCGGCCGCTCCGATGCCGGTCAAGGCGCCGGTAACACCGAAGGCACCACTCGCGCCCAAATCTGTCGCCGCGGCGGCTCCCAAAGCCACGCCTGCGACTTCGACAGTTGCGCGCAAGCCAGTCGATGTGCCGGCCGTCAGAACGCCGGTGGAATGGCCCGTCAGCGCTGCCCCCAAGGCTGAAGCCGTTGATGCCAGTCCGGCGCCCCTCTCACCTGTCTCGAACCCAGAATTGGCGGATGCATTCCCCCTTCCCGACACCGGGAAATCCGCCGCAGCGAAAGGCGAACCGACCATGACCGATATGATGGACACCGCGAAAACCTATGCCGAGGAGGCCAAGACCCGTATGCAGAGTGCCTTCACTGAAATGAATGAGAAGACCAAGGCGGCCATGGAGAAGTCCGGCCGGGCTTTCGAAGAGCTGGGCGAACTGACGCGCGGCAATCTCGAAGCGATGGTCGAATCCTCCAAGATCGCTGCCAAGGGCATGGAAACGCTGGGCCAGGACGCCGCCGAATTCGGCCGCAAGTCCTTCGAGAAGTCGAGCGCCACGATGAAGAGCTTTGCCTCGATCAAGTCGCCGGCCGAGTTCTTCCAGCTTCAGAGCGAGCTGCTCAGCCAGACGATGGACAGCTTCGCGTCCGAGGCTGCCAAGAACAGCGAAAAGATGCTCAAGCTGGTGAGCGACATTTCCCAGCCGATCAGCAACCGCGTGTCGGTTGTGACGGAAAAGGTGAAGTCGATCGCAGCCTGATCAGGCCGATCTAAATCAGAAAAGGCGGCTCGCTCCGGCGGGCCGCCTTTGCTTTTTTGGGCAGTCCGTCTCTGTGCCCTTGCAACCAAGGGGGGCGATGCCCTATTTTTGGGCCATGCAAGACAGAAGCGCGATCATGAATCAGCCGCTCATGGCTGGGCGGCCCGATGAGGAAGGGCCGGGCGATCCCGGTCTTGGCGTTGCCACCCGTACCCGCGCACGCACTCGCAAGCCCACGCCGTACAAGGTGTTGATGCTCAACGACGACTACACGCCGATGGAATTCGTCGTCGATGTGCTGCAGCGCTTCTTTCGCATGGACATCGAGCAGGCGACCCGCGTGATGCTCCACGTCCACCAGCGCGGTGTCGGTGTGTGCGGTGTGTTCAGCTATGAAGTGGCCGAAACCAAGGTCAATCAGGTGATGGATTACGCTCGCCAGAACCAGCATCCGCTCCAGTGCACGCTGGAGCATGCCTGACCGACTGACGGGGGCTGACTTGCGGCCCGCCAGCCCAATCCGTTCTTGACCCGTTGATCGCTGCAATGCAGCATGGCGTGCATGTCACCCATGCGCCCCGCCATCACCCAAAATCCTGACATTCGCTATCTCGGGCGCCTGCTCGGGGATGTCATTCGCGTCTATGGCGGCGAGCGCCTGTTCAAACAGACCGAATATATCCGGTCCGCCTCCGTCGACCGGGCGCGTGGCGTCGCCCCGGCTGAGGGCGTGGACAGTGGTCTGGATGCGCTGACGCTGGACGATACGCTCGCCTTCGTGCGCGGCTTCATGCTGTTCTCCATGCTCGCCAATCTCGCCGAGGACCGCCAAGGCGTCGCCGCCGAGCCGGGGGCGGACGTTGCCAGTGCGACCGCCAAGCTGAGCGAGCATGGCGTCAGCCCCTCCGATATCGTCAAGCTGCTGGAGACGGCGCTGGTGGTGCCGGTGCTGACCGCGCACCCGACGGAAGTGCGCCGCAAGTCGATGATCGACCATCGCAACGTCATCTCCGATCTCATGGCCCTGCGCGATACCGGCGCGAGCGAGACGGATCATGGCGAGCCGATCGACGAGGCGATCAGCCGTCAGATCGCCCTGCTGTGGCAAACGCGGCCACTGCGCCGTGAGCGGCTGTTCGTGCGCGACGAGATCGACAATGCGCTCTCTTATTTTCGCGACATCTTCATGCCGGTGCTGCCGAGCCTTTACGCCCGCTGGGACCGGGTGCTGGGGCAGCGCGTCCCCAATTTCCTGCGGTTGGGCACTTGGATCGGTGGGGACCGGGACGGCAATCCCTTCGTCCAGGCTGAGCAGTTGCGCACGGCGCTGGGCCGGGCGAGCGGATCGACCCTGCGCTTCTATATGGATGCGCTGCACGAGCTGGGCGCGCAGCTCTCCATCTCCAGCGAGCTTGCGGCCATCCCTGCCGGCGTCCGCGATCTGGCAGCGGCCAGCGGTGACGAGGCTGCCAGCCGGCGCGACGAGCCCTATCGCCGGGCCGTGGCGGGTATCTATGCGCGCGTCGCCGCGACCTATGAACAGCTCATCGGCACCCCGCCGCCGCGCCCCTCACGCCTTGCGGGCGAGCCTTATGCCGATGCGGGTGAGCTGCGCGCCGATCTCGCGACGCTTGGGCGTGGCCTCGCCGTCGAAGGCAATGGCGCGCTCGGCAGTGGCGGCGGCCTGGCCCGTCTGATCCGCGCGGTCGAGCTGTTCGGCTTCCACCTCGCCACGCTGGACATGCGCCAGAACAGCGCGGTGCATGAGCGCGTCGTCGCGGAATTGCTCAAGGTCGCCGGTGTCGAGCCGGATTATCTCGCGCTCGATGAAGAGGCGCGCGTGGCTCTGATGCGCCGCGAACTGGCCACCAACCGCCCGCTGGGCTCCCGCTTTGCCGACTGGAGCGAGGAAACCGCCACCGAACTCGGCATCGTGGAGGCCGCCGCAGAGGCGCATCGCCGCTATGGCGCGGCCTGCATTCGCCATTACCTCATCTCCAAGGCGGAGAGCGTGTCGGACATGCTGGAGGTGAACATCCTCCTCAAGGAAGCCGGCCTGTGGCGCGCGGCGCAGGGCGAGGGCGCGCCGTATGCCCCGATCATGGCCGTGCCCTTGTTCGAGACGATCGCGGACCTTGAAAAAGCACCTGCCATCATGCGCGATTATTTCGCCCTGCCGGAGATCGGTGCGCTCGTCCGGGCGCGCGGCCATCAGGAAGTGATGATCGGCTATTCCGATTCCAACAAGGATGGCGGCTATCTCACCTCGACCTGGGGCCTGTACGAAGCCAGCCTTGCGCTGACACCGGTGTTCGAGGAAGCCGGCGTTGCGATGCAGCTCTTCCATGGGCGCGGCGGCGCGGTCGGGCGCGGCGGCGGCTCGTCCTTCGCAGCCATTCAGGCACAGCCGCCCGGCACGGTGCAGGGCCGCATCCGCATCACCGAACAGGGCGAGGTCATCGCCGCCAAATATGGCACGCTGGAGAGCGCGCGAACCAATCTCGAGGCGGTCACCAGCGCGGCCCTGCTGGCCAGTCTGGAGCCCGAGCGGCTCTCCCCTGCGGACAACGAGCGCTTCACCCAGGCAATGACGCGCATTTCCGGCCTCGCGTTTGAAGCCTACCGCGGGCTGGTGTACGAGACCAAGGGCTTCCGTGAGTTCTTCCGCGAGCTGACCCCCATTCAGGAGATCAGCGGCCTCAAGATCGGCTCGCGTCCGGCCAGCCGCACCAAGAGCAATCGCATTGAGGATCTGCGCGCGATCCCATGGGTCTTCTCCTGGGCCCAGGCCCGCGTGATGCTGCCGGGCTGGTATGGCGTCGGGCAGGCGCTGCGGGATTTCGGGGACGACGCGCTACTCAAGGACATGGCGCAGGCCTGGCCCTTCTTCCGCGCGAGCATGGCAAACATGGAAATGGTGCTCGCCAAGTCGGATCTGGAGATCGCCGCCAAATATCTGCCGCTGGTCGCGGACCGCGCGGTGGGCGATCCGATCTTCGAGCGCATCCGCGAGGGCTGGAATCTTGCCCATGACCAGCTGCTCGCTGCCACCGGGCAGACCCATTTGCTGGCGGACAGCCCGGCGCTGGACGCCTCCATCCGCTTGCGGCTGCCCTATATCGAGCCGCTCAATCTGCTGCAGGTGGAACTGCTCAAGCGCCACCGCGCCGGGGAGACCGACCCGCGCATTCGCGAAGGCATTGAACTCTCGATCAACGCAATTGCCACGGCCCTGCGCAACAGCGGATAAGGAACGGCTGGCGGGCAGGCGTTGCGGCCCCCTCTCACTCGTCCCGTTCGCCCGAGCTTGTCGAAGGTCTGCTTTCCTCTTCCCCGGCCAGAGGAAAAGGACGGCCCTTCGACAAGCTCAGGGCGAACGGAAGGGTAAGCCATTAAAAAAAACGGCCGGGAGGAAACTCCCGGCCGCTTCTTTTCATGCGATCTGCTCAGATCGAGCGGATCGCAGTCACTGGTGATCAGAACTTGGCAACAACACCGACCATCGGGCGGAAGCTGTTGAAGTTACCGCGCGTGTCGACCTGCGCACGCAGACGGATGTTGCTGGTCTCGGCCGTGCTGCCCATGTCGGCCAGCGAAAGCTCGACGCCACCGCCATAAGTCACGCCGTGATAGTGGCGATCGGTGTCGGCCAGCGGCACGGTCTTGTCATTGAACTGGGTCCACTGATAACCGACCTTGGCGAAGAACATGCTGTCCTTACCGGCCTTGAGGCCCAGACGGCCTGCGGCGCCATATTCCCAGTCGATGTCCTTGTCGAAGCCCTTGGCGACGCTACCTTCGGCACCGACCACGACGGGGCCGAGGTCGTAGTTCAGACCGGCCACGCCTTCAGCGACCCAGCCGCGATAGCCGCTCGGCGGTCCACCTGCGGGCTGCTGGTTGTCGAAGTCATGCAGGCCGCCCATCACGCCGACATAGGGCTGCAGGCCCTGCGCGTCCTGTGCCAGAGCCGGGGCCGAGAGACCCGCTGCCAGAGCAACGGCGAGGGTGAGGGGAAAAGCTTTCATAACACTGAACCTTCTATTAACAGAACAGGACTGTTTAGGTCCTCGTTTCGCGACCGACCTGCGTCGATCACTGTCCCTAAAATGGCTCAGCCAGATGAACCGTTCCCGAATGAATTGTGGAGCAATTGTGGAAAGGCCCCGCTGTTGCACATGTGCTACACAACGGGGCCATTCACTTGGCGTTCAGTTTTACTTGAAGACTTCGCGATAGTATTACAATCGCGCAGGCAATCTTGCCTTAGGCTTCACTCACCGTAGCCTTCACGATCTTGCCCGGCTTTGCCGGCGGCTCGCCCTTGGGCAGCGCGTCGACATGCTCCATGCCTTCGGTCACAACGCCCCAGACGGTATATTGACGATCGAGGAACGTCGCATCGTCGAAGCAGATGAAGAACTGGCTGTTGGCGCTGTTCGGGTTGGAGCTGCGTGCCATAGAGCACACGCCGCGCACATGCGGCTCGCTGTTGAACTCGGCCGGCAGATCGGGAAGCTTCGAGCCGCCCATGCCGGTGCCGGTCGGGTCGCCGCCCTGCGCCATGAAGCCGGGGATCACGCGGTGGAACACCACGCCATCATAAAAGCCGTCCTTGGCAAGCGCGCTGATGCGCTCGACATGCTTGGGGGCCAGATCGGGGCGCAACTGGATCACGACGTCGCCGGTGTCGAGCGTCAGGGTAAGGGTCTGGTCGGCCATGGGGGCAGTCTCCTTGTCTCTACCGGCCTCGGGTCGCAATGCGGAGCGGAAGCGGGCGGGGGAATGGAGCCGCCTCTATAGTGACTGCTTTCGTCAAGGGAAGGCTGCATGACGTTGCATTTGCCCCGGGCATGGGCAAAAGGAGCGATTATCGAGAGCAGGCGTGGCCAGTGGCGGCCGCAGCCGGAAAGGGAGGCGCCGCATGAGCGAGACCGAGGCCGCATCGCAGCCCGGCGCGATCCCTCCCGAGGAGGAAGACGCGCTCGTCGATACCAATCTGGACGAGGACGATCGTCTTCGGCCGGAGTTCGTCTCTGCCGTTCTGTCCGCCGTCGAGGAGGGCAAGGACGATGCAGCGCAGGCGTTGGTCGAGACGCTGCACCCCGCCGACATCGCCGATCTTCTCGAGCTGACGCCCGAGGATCGCCGGGCCGGGCTGGTTCATGCGCTGGGCTCGCTGGTCGGCGCGGAAGTGCTGTCCGAGCTGAACGATTATGTGCGCGATACCGTCGTCGAGGCGCTCGAGCTTGAGCAACTCGCGGAACTGGCCGGCGAACTGGATACCGACGATGCCGTCGCGATCATCGAGGATCTCAACGAGGAGGACCAGCAGACCGTCCTCGATGCGATGGAGCCGGAAGACCGCGCCGCCATCGAGAGCGCGTTGGGCTATCCCGAGGAATCCGCAGGCCGACTCATGCAGCGCGATCTGGTCGCGGTGCCTGAGCATTGGACCGTCGGCCAGACCATCGACTTTTTGCGCGATACCCGCGACCTGACATCGGATTTCTGGGAAATCTTCGTCGTCGACGCGGCCCATCGGCCCATCGGCTCCTGCCAGCTCTCCTGGGTGCTGCGCTGCCCGCGCGAAATCGCCATGAGCGATGTGATGAAGCGCGAGCAGACGCTGATCCCAGTCGACATGGATCAGGAAGAGGTCGCGCTGCGCTTCCAGAAATATGCGCTGATCTCGGCAGCGGTGGTCGATCCGGGCGGGCGGCTGGTCGGCATGATTACCGTGGATGACGTGGTCCACATCATCCAGGAAGAAGCCGGCGAAGACATTCTCCGCCTGTCGGGCGCCGGTGAAGGCGACATCAACGAGCCGGTGCGGGAGAGCTACAAGGCGCGCGTGCGCTGGCTGCTCGCCAATCTCATCACCGCGTTGTTCGCCACCGCCATCATCGCTGCCTTTGAGGATGCAATCGCGAAGATGGTTGTGCTGGCGGTGCTGATGCCCATCGTCGCCAGCGTGGGTGGCAATGCCGGCAGCCAGACCATGGCGGTCACCGTCCGCGCCCTTGCCACCAACCAGATCACCGCCTCCAACACCTGGCGCATGATCATGCGCGAATTGCGCGTGGCCGTGCTGAACGGGGCGACGGTCGCGGTGGTGCTCGGCATCGGGGTCGGGCTGTTCTTCCAGGACCCCTTGCTGGGCGGAGTCATCGGCTCCGCGATGGTGCTGAATATCGTTACGGCCGGCTTTGCGGGAGTCGCCGTGCCCATCCTGTTCGAGCGGTTCAACGTCGATCCTGCGGTCGCCTCCTCGATTTTCGTGACGACGGTCACCGATTCGATGGGCTTCCTCTCTTTCCTGGGCCTGGCCACGCTGGCGGGACTCACCAGCTGAACCGTATCGTTTGACGTATGACGATATGAACCATATATGGTCCGCATATTGTCTATATGCGGAGCGGTTCATGGGTTTGGTCAAGATCGAGGATGGGTTGCATGAGGAAGCGCGCCGCACCAGCGCCGTCATGTGCCGCTCCATCAATGCTCAGGCCGAGTTCTGGATGAAGATCGGGATGCTCGCCGAGGCCCATCCCACATTGTCGTTCAACGAGATCGTGAAGATGGAAAAGGACCGGCAGGACCTCGCCACCGCGCAGGCCGCCTGAGATGGTCAAGACGCCGGACGAACTCGCCCTCATGCGCATCTCCGGCCGCTTGCTCGCATCGGTCTTCGAGATGCTGGACGGCGAGGATCTTGTCGGCCGCTCCACCATGGCGGTCAACGATCTGGTCGAGCGCTTCATCGTCGATGATCTGGCGGCACGTCCAGCGAGCAAGGGGCAATATGGCTTTGCCTATGTGCTCAATTGTTCGATCAACGAGGTCGTCTGCCATGGCGTGCCGGATGCCGACCGGATCATTGCGGATGGCGACATCATCAATCTCGATATCACGCTGGAGAAGAACGGCTTCATTGCCGACAGCAGCAAGACCTATCTCGTCGGCACGGTCTCGCCCGCCGCGCGCCGGCTTGTGCGTGTTGCCCAGCAAGCGATGTGGCAGGGCATCCGCCAGGTGCGCCCCGGCGCGCGCCTCGGCGACATCGGCTTTGCCATCGAGCGCCACGCCAAGAAGCAAGGCTACTCGGTCGTGCGGGAATATTGCGGCCATGGCATCGGGCGCGAGATGCACGAGGACCCGCAGGTGATGAACTTCGGCCGTCCGGGCACTGGCCTCACACTGCGCGAGGGCATGGTGTTCACCATCGAACCGATGGTCAACCAGGGCACGCGCGGCGTGATGACCAAGGGCGACGGCTGGACGGTGGTGACGAAGGACCGCAAGCTTTCCGCGCAGTTCGAGCATACGGTTGCCGTAACGGCGACCGGCGTCGAGGTGCTGACGCTGCGGCGGGACGAGCAGCCGCTGGCGGCGTGAGGGAGCTTTGGGCTGCGTGGCTGGTGCATATGCCGGCTACTCGCAGCGATTATGGAGGCTGCTCGGCCAGAGACAGCGACATTGCAGACGGTATTTCCGTTCGTCCTGAGTAGCTGCTGAGCTTGTCGAAGCGGCGTATCGAAGGACTTGCCCTCGGGCTGCAGTGCTTCGATACGGCTCTTCGGTACGCGCCTGCGGCGCTACTCAGACCCTACTCAGCACGAGCGGTGAGGGTTGGGGGGAGGGCGCGCCGTACTATGCTTGCCATTCACTCGCTGTATCTGAGCGGGGGAGGCTGCCCGCCAGTAGGATGTCCGGGCGTTCTGATTTGGCGGAGACGTCTCCCTCCTCTTCAGAGGAGGGGTCGGGGGTGGTGGCGATGCGTCAGCATCGCGCGTTCAGCGGATGACGGCGCGGTCGCTGCACCACCCCAACCCCTCCCCTGAAGAGGAGGGGCTAACAACTGGCTCCCACGACGGCTCGGGCCTATCGCCCTGGCTTTACCCCTCGCGAGCCTTCACCGATCCGCCACAATCGCGCGCAGACCTACGCCGATTGTCGCGCGGGGCTGGGGCATTTCGGATGAAGCGACGGGGTAAGCGCAATGGTCGGCCATATAATGGCCGCCGGGGCGGTGATTGCCTGACAGGCCGATACCGCCGACCGGTGCATTGGGCGCGAGCGCATAGGTGGGTCGGTTCCAGTTGACGATGCCGGCGCGGCTGTTGGCCCAGAAGCGATCATAATGTTCGGGGCCACCGCCGATCAGCGTCGCGGACAGGCCGTGGCGGGTGCTGTTGGCTTCGATGATCGCATCGTCGAAGCTGGCGACGCATATGACCTGCAAGATCGGGCCGAACAGTTCTACGTCGCTGCGCGGTGCCATGGCCGTCACGTCGATGATGCCGGGCGTGACGAAGGGCAGGCCTTCGACCGGGCGCTGCATGTGCCGGATCGGCCGGCCGCCATGGCTCATCAGATAGAGGAAGCTTTCGGTGAGGCCGTCGGCAGCGTCCATGTCGATCACCGGCCCCATGAAGGGGAGCGGATCGGCGGTCGGCGGGCCGACGATCAGGCGGTCCGTCAGCGCTTTCACCGCAACGAGCAGCGGCTCGGCGAGGGTGTCGCGCACGATGAGGCGGCGGGCGGACAGGCAATGCTGCCCGCTCATGTCGAAGGCCGACTGGACGATGAGCGCGGCCGCGCTGGCGATGTCCGGCGTGTCCCAGGCGATGATCGGATTGTTGCCGCTCATTTCCAGGGCCAGCAGCTTGCCGGGCTGGTCGGCGCAGGCGCGGTTGATGGCGCGGCCGGTGCGGGTCGATCCGGTGAAGAGCACGCCGTGAACGTCCGGCGCCGCGGCCAGCGCTTCGCCGGTCGCCGGGCCACCGATCACGCATTGAACCTGATCGTGCGGCACGCCGGCCTCATGCAGCAGACGCACCAGCATTTCGCCGGTGGCGGGCACCTTCTCCGAGGGCTTGAAGAGCACGCCATTGCCTGCAAGCAACGCCGGCACGATATGATCGACCGGAATGCGCGCGGGCAGGCAATGCGGGGTGATGATGGCGAGCACGCCATGCGGCTTGTGGCGCAGCGCGGTGCGGGCGCCCATCGCGCCTTCGCTCTGCCGCTGGCCCGTGCGTTCGGAATAGGCCTGTACGGCCTTCTCGACCCGCTCGAACAGGCTGATCACCTCTTGCCGCGTGGACCAGAGCGGTCGCCCGGTTTCGCGCGAGATCAGGGTCGCGAAGGCCTCCTCACTGGCGCGCACGGCATTGGCGAAGCGGCGCATGGTCTCGATGCGGACGGCGGAGGAGAGGCCTGCCCATGCGGTCCATTGGTGCGCCACCAGCGCGATCTGCGCGGCGGGGTCGGCCTCCTGCCCCTGCCAGACGACCTCGCCCGTCGCCGGATCGAGCGATTCGACGACTGAAGGCTCGTGCGGAGCCTCGGTGGCATGAAGCGGCGCGTGCAACATGGAGCGGCTATGCGGCGCAATTAGTTTCCAGCGGATTTACGACGCGCGCTCCGGGGCGCGCACCGGCTTATGCGCTGCGCGAGGCGAGCGGCTGGCCGGGCACCGGGCCGTGCGCCGCCCCCATGGCGCGGATCGCCTCGATCTTGGCGTAAAGCGGGCTCCAGTCATCGCGCTCGGCGATGGACGCCCAGAGGGCCTCGACTTCCTCGATGTGCATCGAGCAGGGCGCATCGCCGTGCCAATAGGGATGGTCACCAGCGCCGGGCCGTAGGGTGAGGGGCTCGCGCGCGGTCCGGACCTTGTCCCACGCTGCGCCCGAATAACGCGATTCGGCACGGTCGCCACGCCGCCAATCGAAGAAGAAGCGGTCGATGAGCACATCGCTGCCGCGCAGCGCCTCGACAGCGGCGACCACGAAAGCGCGGCCGGCCTCCGAGTCCGGCGCGTCGAGGCCCAGCCGCCAGAGGAACCGCTCGATCAGGCGACTCTCATAAATGGCCGGAAAACGCCGAAGCACCTCGACCAGCGCCTCCGTCTCCGCATGCTCCACCAGCGATTGCGCCAGTTGCGCGACATCCCAGTGGATTGCCTCGGCCTGGCGGGCGAAGGCGTAGAGGCCGGTCTGGTCGAAATAGGCGGCGGTAAAGCCCGGCTCCCAGCGCGGGGTGAAGCGCCATGGCCCATAGTCGAAGCTCTCGCCCGTCACCGCGATGTTGTCGCTGTTGAGGACGCCATGGACGAAGCCGGCGACCATATAGCTCGCGGCGAGATCGCCCGTGCGCGCGACGACCGCCTCCAGCAGCGTGAGCGCGGGCACCTCGCCCGGCTCCACCGCCAGCAGATGGCGCAGGCAGTAGTCGATCAGCCGTGCGCTCTCCTCGCGCTGGCCGAGATAGGCGAGCCGCTGGAAGCTGCCGATGCGGATATGGCCGTGGCTGAGCCGCACCATTACCGCCGAGCGGGTGGGGGAAGGCTCGTCGCCGCGCACCAGCGGCTCGCCGGTTTCGACGATCGAGAAGGTGCGCGAGGTGGTGACGCCCAGCGCTTCCAGCATTTCGGTCGCGAGGATTTCGCGCATGCCGCCCTTGAGGGTCAGCCGTCCGTCCGCGGTGCGGCTCCACGGGGTGCGGCCCGAGCCCTTGGTGCCCAGATCCAGCAATCGGCCGCCTGCGGGCGCGGCCTCGCGGATCTGGGCGAACAGAAAGCCGCGTCCATCGCCAAGATCGGGATTGTAAGTACGGAATTGGTGACCGTGATAGCGCAGCGCCAAGGGTGTCGGCTGCGCGTCGGGCAGGGGCGTGAAGCGGCCGAAATGGCTGATCCATTGCGCATCGTCGAGTGCCGCCAGCCCCACCGTGCTGGCCGCGCGATCATTGCGGAAGCGCAGGATCGTCTGCGGGAAATCCGCCGGCTGCACGGGGTCGGCCAGAAAATCCGCAATTGAAGCTATTGCGCGTTCCGGATGAAATATGTCTGTCTTAAGCGCTGCGTCCATGCTCTGATATGGGGGGCGCCCCGGGAAAGGATCAAGCTTGTCGGGCTATGAAGACAAATATTGGTGGTCGCAGGACAATTTACGGCTGCATTACCGGGACTATCCGGGCCGGGAGGATCGGCCGCCGATCCTGTGCCTGCCAGGCCTGACGCGCAACGTCCGCGACTTCGAACCGGTGGCAGAGCGGCTGGCGGGCGAATGGCGCGTTATCGTGGTGGAACTGCGCGGGCGCGGCGAGAGCGCCTATGCCAAGGATCCGATGAGCTATGTGCCGCTGGTCTATCTGCAGGATCTGCTCAAGCTGATCGATGAGTTGGCCCTGCCGCGCTTCGTGGGAGTCGGCACGTCGCTGGGCGGGATCATGCTCATGTTGATCGCGGCGACGCGGCGCGGGAGCCTTGCGGGCGCGCTGCTCAACGATATCGGGCCGGAGATTGCCGAGGAAGGGCTGGAGCGCATCCGGCAGGGGGTCGGTACCGGTAGCGCGCAGCCGACCTGGGTCCATGCGGCGCGAGCGGTGGCGGATGTGCAGGGGGTGATCTACCCCGATTACAAGCTGACCGACTGGCTGCGCATCGCCAAGCGGCTATATCGACTGACGAGCCAGGGGCGCATCGTGCTGGATTATGACCAGCGCCTCGCCGAGCCGTTTCGGGCGCCCGGCGGTGCGGCGGGCGTCGACCTGTGGCCGGCGTTCGAGGCGATCGGCGACATCCCGCTCACCTTGGTGCGTGGCGCGCTCAGCGATCTGCTGACCGTCCGGACGGCGCAGGCGATGCAGGCGCGCCTGCCGCAACTCGATCTGGTGACCGTGCCGCGGGTGGGTCATGCACCCACGCTCGAGGAGCCAGAAGCGGTGGCGGCACTCGACAGGCTGCTCGCCAGGATCAGCGGGAAGCCATGACGCGGCGGGCGGCCCGGCGCGATCTCTCCCGCGAGCCGCTGCGCGTGCTGCAAATTCACCGCACCTTCGATCTGGGCGGAAAGGAAGCGCGCCTTGCCCGGCTGATGAACCGTTGGGGCGGGCGGATGCAGCACGACATCCTACTGGGCGAGCCGGGCGCCACTGCTGCGCAAGCCTTGCTCGACCCCGCGCTGAAGGTGCGCTTTCTCGATTCGCCCGCGCTGGAGGGGGCCGCGACCTTCGCCCGCTTCAACGCGCTGGCCAAGGCGATGCGCGGCTATGACCTCATCCTGAGCTTCAATTGGGGCGCGATCGATGGCGTCATGGCGCACCGTCTCTTCCGCCGGCTGCGCTGCCTGCCGCCGTTGATCCACCACGAAGAGGGCTTCGATGTGGACGAGGCGTTCGTCCGCCAGGCCGCTCGCAACCGCTCCCGCCAGATCGCCTTGCAGGGCGCGCGGGCGCTCGTCGTCCCGTCGGCGCAGCTGGCGCATATCGCACAGGCGGAGTGGCGGCAGCCCGCCGAGAAGGTCCACCAGATCCCCAACGGGCTGGATGTCGCCGCCTATGAGGGCACCCGACCGGTCACTGCGATTCCCGGGCTGGTGCCCGACGGGCGGCTGATCGTGGGCACCGTCGCCAATCTGCGGGCAGTCAAGAACCTGCCCCGGCTCGTCCGGGCGGTGGCGCCGCTGCGCGACCGGCTGCGCCTGGTCATCATCGGTGACGGGGAGGAGCGGGAGGCGATTCTGGCGGAGGCGGAGCGGCAGGGGATGCACGATCTGCTGATGCCGGGTGCCCTGCCGCGCCCACAGGATTATGTAGGCGCCTTCGATATTTTCGCATTGTCCTCCGATAGCGAGCAGTTCCCCACGGCCCTGATGGAGGCGATGGCGGCCGGCCTGCCGGTGGTCGCGACCGACGTCGGCGATACCCTTGGCATGGTCGCGCCGGACAACCGGCCCTTCATCGTGGCCCCCGATGCGATCGATGATTTTCAGGCTGCCCTTGCAGAACTGGCCGGGGATGCCGATCTGCGTCGGACTATCGGGGCAGCCAATCGCGACAGAGCGAGGCGCTGTTTCGATGAAGCCGTGATGATCCAGCTCTACGCCCGGCTCTATGGTGAGGCGGTCGGTAACGAACTGGCGTTATTTTGAGTTTTGTGGCATTTTAGCACTTGGTTTGAGGAAAATGCTGGTAAAGGCGCTCGTGGCTGGCTTGCGAAGCTGGCCGATGGGGCACTGAGGAGTTTCATTTGTTCAAGGGCTTGAAGCCGATCGTCTATGGCGGTCGCGAGGTGTGGCCGGTTATCGAAGGCGGCAAGGGCGTTGCGGTCTCCAATCACATGAGCTCCGGGGCATGGGCTGCCGCTGGCGGCATCGGCACCGTGTCGGCCGTGAATGCGGACAGCTATGATGCCGACGGCAATGTCATCCCGCAAATCTACCATGGCCGCACGCGCCAGCAGCGCCATGAAGAGCTGATCGCCTACGCCATCGAAGGTGGTGTGGAGCAGGTGAAGCGCGCTTATGAGATGGCCGGCGGCAAGGGCGCCATCAACATCAACGTGCTCTGGGAAATGGGCGGCGCGCAGGCCGTGCTGCAAGGCGTGCTGGAGCGCACCAAGGGCATGGTCGCAGGCGTGACCTGCGGGGCCGGCATGCCCTACAAGCTCAGCGAAATTGCTGCGCAGCATCAGGTCAGCTACCTGCCGATCGTCAGCTCCGGTCGCGCTTTCCGCGCGCTGTGGAAGCGGGCCTATCACAAGGCTGCGGAATGGCTGGGCGCGGTTGTCTATGAAGATCCGTGGCTGGCCGGTGGCCATAATGGCCTTTCCAATGCGGAAGACCCGACCAAGCCGGAAGATCCCTATCCCCGCGTGAAGGCGCTGCGCGACACGATGCGCGAGGGCGGCATCAGCGACGAAGTGCCGATCGTGATGGCCGGTGGCGTCTGGTATCTGCGGGACTGGAGCGACTGGATCGACAATCCGGAGCTGGGCGCGATTGCCTTCCAGTTCGGTACCCGTCCGCTGCTCACGCAGGAAAGCCCCATTCCGCAGGCGTGGAAGGAGAAGCTGATGACGCTGGAGGAAGGCGACATCCTCCTCCACCGCTTCTCGCCGACCGGCTTCTATTCCTCCGCGATCCGCAATCCCTTCCTGCGCGATCTCGAGGCGCGCTCGGAGCGGCAGATTGCCTTCTCCATGGAGGAAGCGGGCGACCACAACCATCAGCTCGATGTCGGCATCAAGGGCCGCAATTACTGGGTGACCCGCAACGATCTGCTGCGCGCCCGCGAGTGGGTGCTGCAGGGCTATGAGACTGCGCTCAAGACGCCCGACAACACGCTGGTCTTCGTGACCGACGAGGACCGGGCTGTCATCCGCAAGGATCAGGCCGATTGCATGGGCTGCCTCTCGCATTGCGGCTTCTCGTCGTGGAAGGACCATGACGATTATTCGACCGGTCGCCTTGCCGATCCGCGCAGCTTCTGCATCCAGAAGACCCTGCAGGACGCAGTGCATGGCGGCGATGTCGACAAGAACCTGCTGTTCGCCGGCCATGGCGCCTATCGCTTCAAGCAGGACCCCTTCTACTCCAACGGGTTCGTACCGACCGTGAAGCAACTGGTCGACCGCATCCTCACCGGGGATTGATGAGCATGATGCGCACGCCGGACATGCCGGGCCTCGCCATCCTCAAATATCGCGCGGCGGATTATCAGGTGGTCCGCTCGGGCCGTTTCGTGATCTGCGCCGTGAGCGGGGTGGAAATCCCGCTCGGCGAACTCGCTTACTGGAGCGAGGCGCGGCAGGAAGCCTATCGCAGCGCGATCGAGGCGACGAAGGCGCTGGCGGGTTAAAGAGCGGAAGCCAGCCCCACCTTATCCCTTTCTCGTCACTCCGGACTTGATCCGGGGTCTCGCAGCCTTTTGCGGTGAGCGAAGAAGAAGCGGGATCCCGGATCAAGTGCGGGATGACGTGAGGTTAGGAGCGAGCTGTTCGCTCAAACCCAGCCTTCGAGAATCTGATCCGGCGGCCGGTCGCCGCCGACCCACATGCGGATGTTGGCGATTACCCGCTCCCCCGAGGCGATGCGGCCCTCGAAGGTCGCCGAGCCCATATGCGGGGTCATCACCACATTGGGCAGAGCAAGGAGGCGCGGGTCGATCTGTGGCTCGAACTCCCACACATCGAGGCCGGCGCCGGCAAGCTGCCCGGCCTCCAGCGCTTCGATCAGCGCCTCTTCATCCACGATGCCGCCGCGCGAGGCGTTGATGAGATAGACATGGGGACGCAATAGCCCGATGCGGCGCCGGTCGATGAGGTTCTCGCTCTGCGCATTGCGCGGTGTGTGGATCGTCAGGATGTCGATGCTGCGCAGCATCTCATCGAGGTCGGGGTGCCAGATCGCATCCACTTCCTGCTCGGCGACCTCGGGCAGGCGCTGGCGATTATGGTAGTGGATGGTGAGCCCAAAGGCGCGGGCGCGGCGGGCGACGGCGCGGCCGATGCGGCCCATGCCGACGATGCCGAGCGCCTTGCCGCCGATGCGGTGACCGAGCATGTTGCTGGGGCTCCAGCCGGTCCACTCGCCGGAGCGCACCAGCTTCTCGCCCTCGGCCAGGCGGCGCGGCACCGAGACGATGAGCGCCATGGTCATGTCCGCCGTGTCCTCGGTCAGCACGCCGGGCGTGTTGGTGACGATGATGTTCTTCGCGCGGGCGGCGGGCAGGGCGATGTGGTTCACGCCGGCGCCATAATTGGCGATCAGCTGCAGCGCATCGCCTGCGCCGGCGATCAGACCGGCATCGAGATCGTCCGTCACGGTGGGCACCAGCACGTCGCACTGCTGCATGGCTTCGTGCAGCTCGGCGCGGGTCATGGGATGATCGTCGACATTGAAGCGGGCGTCGAACAGTTCGCCCAGCCGGGCTTCCACCGCTTGCGGCAGACGCCGCGTCACGATCACGCGGGGCGAAGCGGGCCGGGGACGCCTGGACATGTGGCGGGAATGCTCAGCCGAGCGCGGAAAGGCAAGCGGCAATTCGCGCAAGGCTGCTTCCGGTTGATGCCATGCGGTGGCCGTGGCAGAAGCGGGCCTTATGGTGTGGGCATTTTCCGGGAGATCGATGGCATGAACGCGCGCGGGCTATTCACGGCTTTTGCGACGCTGGCCCTGGGACTGGGACTGGGGCTGGGTGCTGCCGGCGCGCAGGCGCAAACCGGTCGCCCGACGCCCTATTGGGCCTCACTCTCCAAGGGGGAGGCCAAGATGCGCGTGGGGCCAAGCGCGGACTATCCGGCGAGCTGGATCTACCGCCAGCGCGACCTGCCGGTGAAGGTGGTCGAGGTCTATACCAATTGGCGAAAGATCGAGGATCCGGACGGCACGCAGGGCTGGATGCATGTGCGGCTGCTCAAGGATGAAGCGACCGCGATCGTGAAAGATGGCATTGCCCAGATGCGCGACGGCCCCTCCGAGAGCGCCCGCCTGCTGTTCCGCCTGGCGCCGGGCGTCGTGGGGCGGCTTTCCGGCTGCTCGGACGGCTGGTGCGCCATGGAGGTGAACGGCCGGCGCGGTTATGTGCAGGCCGCGAGCCTGTGGGGCGCGCTGGACTGACGGTAATCTAAGCGTGGGCGTGCCCGTTGAGGCACGCCAGCGACGCCTTTGAGATTATCGCGGCAGCGTCGCTGCTTCCTTCGCCAGCGCTTCCACGGCTGCGGGATCGAGCGGCCCCTTGGGCACGACCCAGCTTCCGCCGACGCAGCCGACGAACGGCTGGGCCAGCCATTCCGGCGCATTGGCCGCGGTGATGCCGCCGGTCGGGCAGAAGCGCACGCCGCCGAAGGGTGCCGCCAAGGCTTTGAGCGCGGGCAGGCCGCCGCTGGTCGAGGCCGGGAAGAATTTGAAGCGCTCAAGCCCCAGATCCAGTCCGCGCATGATGTCCGCCGCCGTCGCGACGCCCGGGAGCAGGGTGGCGCCATTGGCGATCGCGGCCTTGCCGAGCGGCTCGGTGAGGCCGGGCGACACGATGAACTGCGCGCCCGCCTCCAGCGCCTGATCGATCTGCCGGGGGTTGAGCACGGTGCCGGCCCCGACCACGGCGCCGGGCACTTGTGCCATTTCGCGCATCACCTCGAGCGCGACGGGGGTGCGCATGGTGACCTCGAGGGCCGGCAGACCTCCGGCGACCAGCGCCTGCGCCAGCGGGACGGCATCCGCCAGGGACTCCACGATCAGTACCGGGATCACCGGTGCCAGCGCCATTACGTCATCGACAGTCATGCTCATGCTTTCTTCTCCCGCCATGCAGCGGCGGCGCCATAAAGGCCAATTTCAGGATGGGTTGCCAAGCGAACCGGAATGGTTCTCATCAAGGCTTCGAAGCGACCCTTTGCGGTGAAACGATCATGGAAAGCGCTATTGTTCACGAGGAAGTCGCGCATCCGCTGCGTCAGTCCGCCGGCCAGCACCACATGATGCGGCCCATGCGCCAGAGCGAGGTCGCCGGCCGTGGCGCCATAGCTCATGCACAGCCGCTCCAGCGCCGTGCGGGCGAGGGGATTGCTGCCATCCAGAGCGGCGGCCCACAGGTCCGCGTCGTTCATCAGCGTGACCGGCGCCTGGCTGATCGTCGCCAGCGCCCGGTAGAGTGTATTGAGCCCCGGTCCGGAGACGATCCGCTCCGTCGAGACCCGCACGAGATCGGTGCGCAACTGCGCGAGAATGCGGCCCTCCAGCGCGTCGAGCGGCGCGTAATCGACATGACCGCCCTCGGTCGCGACGATATGCGGCACGCCCTCGTCAAACGCGATCATCGCCACGCCAAGACCGGTGCCGGGGCCGAGAATCGTGACCGAGCCATTCTCGGGAAAGGCCTCGTCGGGCCCGAAGAGCAGCGGCAGATCGCTGAGCGGCAGCCGCGCAATGGCGTGGGCCACCGCCTCGAAGTCATTGACCAGCCGCACCGCCGCAACGCCGAGATCATCGGCCAGCTGGGCAGGGCGGATGATCCAGCTTGAATTGGTGAGCTTGATGACCTCTCGCCCGATGGCGGTGGCGAAGGCGATGGACACCCGCTCGGGCGCCGGTCCCTCGTCATCGGCCAGAAAGGCCCGCCAGCAGCTCTGCAGGCTGGCATGATCGGCGACCTTGTATTTGCGCACGGTGCCCAGCGTGGGCACGCCGCGCGCATCGAGCGTGGCACGGGCGAAGCGGGCATTGGTGCCGCCAATATCGGCGGCGACAAGATCGGTCATAGTTCCGCATCCATCGCTGCCAGCAGCGGCGAGGCGCCCGCTTCCGCCAGATCGCTATTATGGCGGAACAGGGCGAACAGTTCCCGACCGGTGTCATAGGGCGGCGGCGGCGCTTCGGCCTGATGGCGTGCATCCCATTCCGCGGCATCGACCTTCGCTTCCAGCGTGCCGCTCTCGGCGCAGACGCGGACGATGTCGCCATCGCGCAGCTTGCCGATGGGGCCACCGCCCAAGGCCTCGGGCGAAAGGTGAATGGCGGCAGGCACCTTACCGCTGGCGCCCGACATGCGCCCGTCGGTCACCAGCGCGACCTTGAAGCCCTTGTCCTGCAACACGCCGAGCGGCGGGGTGAGCTTGTGCAGTTCCGGCATCCCGTTGGCGCGCGGCCCTTGGAAGCGCACCACGACCACGACATCCCGGTCGAGTTCACCCGCCTTGAATGCGGCCATGACCTGATCCTGATCGGAGAACACACGGCACGGCGCCTCGATGGTCCAGCGTTCGCGGTCCACGGCGCTGGTCTTCATGATGCAGCGGCCGAGATTGCCGGCGAGCAGCCGCATTCCGCCATCCGCGCTGAACGGATTTGAGAGCGGGCGCAGGATCGCCTCATTACCCGGCGCGGTCGGCGGCGCATCCCAGACGAGCGCGTCATTTTCCAGCGTCGGCATCCGCCCGTAATCGGTGAGGTCGGCGCGGGCGACGGTCATCACATCGCGGTGCAAGAGGCCACCGCGCAGCAATTCGGTGATGATCCAGGCCATGCCGCCTGCCGCGTGGAAGTTGTTCACATCGTCCGCGCCATTGGGGTAGACGCGCGCCAGCAATGGGACGGCGGCAGACAGCTCGGCCAGATCCGTCCAGTCGATGACGATTCCTGCCGCCCGCGCGATGGCGGGCAGGTGGATGGCATGATTGGTCGATCCGCCGGTCGCCAACAGGCCGACGGCGGCATTCACGATCGCCTTCTCATCGATGCACTTGCCGAGCGGGCGATAATCATCGCCGTCCCAGCCGATGGAGGCGACACGATGCACGGCGGCGCGGGTCAGTTCGCTGCGCAGTTTGGTGCCCGGATTGACAAAGGCGGCGCCAGGCATGTGCAGACCCATCACTTCCATCATCATCTGGTTGGTGTTGGCCGTGCCGTAGAAGGTGCAGGTGCCCGCGCCATGATAGCTGGCGCTCTCGCTCTCGAGCAGTTCCTCGCGCCCAACCTTGCCCTCGGCATAGAGCTGGCGGATGCGCTGTTTCTCCTTGTTGGCGAGGCCCGAAGGCATCGGCCCGGCTGGGACGAAGATCGTCGGCAGGTGGCCAAAGCGCAGCGCGCCCATCAGCAGGCCGGGCACGATCTTGTCGCAGATGCCGAGCATCAGCGCGCCCTCGAACATCGCATGGCTGAGCGCCACGGCGGTCGCGAGCGCGATGGTGTCGCGCGAAAACAACGAAAGCTCCATGCCGGCCAGGCCCTGCGTCACGCCGTCGCACATCGCGGGCACGCCGCCCGCGACCTGCGCCGTGGCGCCCACTTCCCGCGCCGCGATCTTGATCGCCTCCGGGTAGCGGCCATAGGGCTGATGCGCCGAGAGCATGTCGTTGTACGCCGTGACGATGCCGATGTTCATGGCATTGCCGGCGCGGATCGCCGGCTTGTCCTCACCGCTCGCGGCAAAGCCATGGGCGAGGTTGCCGCAGGAGAGTCGATCGCGGTTGGTGCCGGCATCGCGCCCGCGCTCGATGAGGTCGAGATATTTGCGGCGACTGACCGCGCTGCGCTGGACGATGCGCTGCGTGACGGCGGCGACGGTGGAATTGAGATCAGTCATACCAGCTTGCTCCATCGCGCTCGATCAAGGCAATGCCAGCGGATGGCCCCCAGGTGCCGGCGGCATAATGCACGACCTGCTGGCCGGATTCCTGCCAGCTCTGCGTGATGGAATCGATCCAGGTCCACTGCGCTTCCACCTCGTCGCGGCGCACGAACAATGTGGTGTCGCCCTCCAGCAGATCCAACAGTAGCCGCTCATAGGCGATCCGTCGGCGCTCACCGGCAAAGGCGTGTGTGAGCGAGACGTCGAGGCCGACTTCCTGCAGCTTCACGCCATCCCGGTCGAGCCCCGGCCGCTTGGCCATGATGCACAGGCGGATGTTCTCGTCCGGCTGCAGGCGGATGATCAGCGAATTGGGCTCCAGCGCGCGATCATAGCCGTTGCGGCGGAAAATGCTGTGCGTCACCGGCTTGAACTGGATGAGAATTTCCGACTGGCGGTTGGGCATGCACTTGCCCGTGCGCAGATAGAACGGCACGCCGGTCCAGCGCCAATTGTCGATATGGGCCTTCAACGCCACGAAGGTCTCGGTATCGCTGTCCTTGCCCAGTTCCTCGGCATAGCCGGCGATGATCTTGCCCTTCACTGCGCCGTCGCGATACTGGCCGCGCACGCTGTGGGTGCGGACAGTTTCGGGCGTCATCGGGCGCAGCGAGCGCAGCGCTTTCACCTTCTCGTCGCGCACCGAGGTGGAATCCATCCGCGCGGGCGGCTCCATGGCGATGATCGAGAGGATCTGGAGCATGTGGTTCTGCACCATGTCCTTGAGCGCGCCGACGCCGTCATAATAAGAGACGCGGCCCTCCAGCCCGACCGTCTCGGCGACGGTGATCTGGACATGATCGATGGCGCCCCCGTTCCACAGCGGCTCGAACAGGCGGTTGCCAAATCGAAGCGCCATCAGGTTCTGCACCGTCTCCTTGCCCAGATAATGGTCGACGCGGAAAATCTGCTCCTCATCGAACAGGTCGCCAATGGCGTCGTTCACCACCTTCGACGAGGCGAGATCCTTGCCGATGGGTTTTTCCATGGCAATGCGGGTGTGCGCATCGACCAGACCCGCAGCTGCGAGGCCCTGAGCGGTGGGCGCAAAGAGCGAGGGCGGGGTGGACAGATAGACTGCGATGGGACCATCGCCGAGCGCCTTCGCCCGTTTCGCCAGCGCATCGAAATGCGCCTGTTCGCCGGCGGACACGGCGCAATAGCTGATCTTTTCGAGAAAGGCGGTAACGCGCGCCTCATCATGATGCTCATCGGCCAGATAGGTCGCCAGCGCCTTGCGGATGGTCTCGCGAAAGGCCGCGTCATCCATCTCGGACCGGCCGGAGGCGAGGATGTTGAACGGCTCGGGCAGCAGCCCGTCGCACAGCAGATGATAGAGCGAAGGAAACAGCATCCGGTGCGCCAGATCGCCGGTGGCGCCGAACAGGATGAGTGTCGCGGACTTTTCGAACAAGACTGGGGACCCTTCGTGGCCTGATGAATTGCGCACCTGAGCGGGACATTACAGGCGCACGACTTTGGTGCAACCGCACAATCGGACCCGTTTTCGATGAAAGCGCAGGCGCGCGCGCTATCGTTACGTGCTCGCGCAGGGCCAGAATTCCTTCGACCGGCTCTATGGGAGGCAGCCGCAAGGCATTGTTCGCCGGCGCAAAATCTTGCCTCACGCGCGGTTGGTCACGGTGAATTCTGGCTTGCCAGACGGGCAGCGGTTCCGCAGGAGCGCAGATGCTGCGGGGGCGGTTCTCACCATTTGACCCTCGAAGACAGACCGACCAGCCTTCGGGGGAGAGATACATGGCGCAGTCCCATACAGACGGGCAGCGGATCGACATCGAGACCATTCTGGACCGGCCTTACGGGGCCTGGCGGTGGTACATCTTTGCGCTCTGCGGCATCGCCATGGCAATGGAGGGCTTCGACATGTACATGCTCGGGGCCATCGTGCCGGCTCTTGCTGCGGGTCTTGCTGTCGAGCCAGCGGCGATTTCCGCCGTGTTCGTGGCGCAGGGCATCGGCCTAGCCCTGGGCTATGCCTTCATCGCGCCGCTGGCAGATCGGGTTGGACGCAAGCCGATCGTCATTCTGTGCGTGCTCGGCTTCGGCCTCGTCACGCTTGTCACGGCCCTGGCATCGACCCTGACGGCGGTCTCGCTTCTGCGGCTGGTCGCCTTTGCGTTTTTCGGCGGCATCACGCCCAACATCATCGCAATGGTGGCGGAGATTTCGCCGCGCCACATCCGTCCCCGCCAGATCATTCTGGTCACCGCCTGCTTTGCATTCGGTTCGGCGATGGGCAGCGCGCTTGCGCCTCTCATTGTTCATCGGCTCGATTGGTGGGGCGCGTTTCTGGCGGGTGGCGCCGCACCGCTGCTGCTCCTGCCGGTGCTGATCTTCACCCTGCCTGAATCTCCCCGCTTTCTCGTCACCGCCGGGCGCAGCACCGCGCAAGTCAACCGCGTCCTGCGGCACATCACCCGCGAGGTCAGCGACACGGCCCATTATTTTCTCGATGAACCGCCAGCCGGGCGGGCGTCACTCAAGTCCGTCTTTGCCGAGGGGCGGCTGGCCATGACGCTCTTGTTCATGCTGGCGGGCGGCATGATGATGTTCGTCGGCAATGCCGTGGCCTCCTGGGCGCCGACCTTCTGGCACATGCAGGCCGGCTTCCCGATGGCGGATGCGGCAGCGTTGTTTGCCCTTTCCTCCGTCGGCGCGATCGTGTGGCCGTTCATCATGATCGCGCTGGTCGGCTGGATCGGCGTCAAGCGCACCCTGCTCTTCTGCTATTTCGCGGGCGGCACCTCGATGCTCGTCTACATGGTACAGCCGTTCACGCCGGCACTGGCCGCGTTCATGGCGATTGCCTTCGGCGCCTTCGTGGTCGGCTCGATCAGCGGGCTCTATGCTTTCATCTCCGCGGCCTATCCCACGCAGATCCGCTCCACGGCGCTTGGCTGGACGGCCGGGGCGGGGCGACTGCTCGCGATCATCGGGCCGGCGACCGGGGGCTGGCTGCTGGCGCAGGGTGTTGGGCCGTTCGGCGTGGCGCTGGCCTTCGGGCTGCCGCTGTTCATCGCCGGCATCGCCGTGGCGTTCGTCCGCAGCAAGGCATAGGACCACCATAGTGCTCCTGCGAAAGCAGGAGCCCAGGGCGCAAAAGCCGGGCCTTGCTGCCCTAGGCTCCTGCTTTCGCAGGAGCACTATGCTGATTAAACTGCCTCAGCCTTCCTGCAGGCGATCGAACCGCTCCCGATGCGCGTCGATCTCCTCGCGATGCATCTGCGCCCATTTGCCGAGCCGGATCGCCTCGCGGGCCAGCGAATGGCCGAGCGGGGTGAGGGCGTAATCCACCTGCGGCGGGGTCGTCGGGTGCACCGTGCGGTTGACCATGCCGTCTCGCTCCAGCGCGCGGAGCGTGCGGGTCAGCATCTGCTGCGAGATGCTGCTCACCTCCCGCCGGATCTGGTTGAAGCGCATCGTGCCGTCACCAAGAGCCGCAACCACCGGTAGCGTCCATCGATCGCCAAAGCGCGCGAGGGTCTGCGTGATCCGCATGCACTCCTTGTGCGATGTCACGGTGAGGCGGGTGGTGGTCATATCCATGTGACTAGGTCTCGAAAAAATGCGTTCTTGTTGGTTCTAGAGGTCCACCCTAGCTGGTTGCAAACAGAAACTGATCTTCCCGATCCGTCTCTCAAGAGCAATTTTACGAAAGGGCCGACCATGACCGTGTTGCATATCGATTCCAGCATTCAGGGCGAAAACTCCATCACCCGCCAGATTTCGGCAGCCATTGTCGAGCGCCTCAAGGCGGAGCAGCCCGGCGCGGACGTGCGCTATCGCGATCTCGCCGCCCAGCCGCTGCCGCACCTGACGCTGCCCGGCTTCGGCACGGACGAGGCGGCGGCTGTGCTGGCGGAATTCCTGGATGCGGACACGGTCGTGATCGGCGCACCGATGTACAATTTCACCATTTCCACCCAGCTCAAGGCGTGGATCGATCATATCGCGGTGGCCGGCAAGACCTTCCGCTATGACGAAAGCGGCAATGCCATCGGCCTGGCGGGTGACAAGCGCGTGATCGTCGCCCTCTCGCGTGGCGGCTTTTACGGTGCGGGCACGCCTGCAGCCGCTGTCGAACATGCGGCAAGCTATTTGCGCGCCGTCTTCGGCTTTATCGGCATCGCACCCGAATTCATCGTGACGGAAGGCGCTGCTGTCGGTCCCGAGCATCGCGCGGCCGGTATCGAGGCGGCGCTGGCCGCCGTCGATCAGCTTGAGCTGAAGGTGGCGGCCTGACCGGCCGCCTAACCCTTACCGCTCCGACAGATAATAACGGTCCTTCGCGGAAAGATCGTCGGCCAGCTCATAGACAATGGGCTGGCCGGTCGGGATTTCGAGGCCCGTAATCTCGTCGTCGGGGATGTTCGAGAGATGCTTGACCAGCGCGCGCAGTGAATTGCCATGCGCTGAAATGAGCACGCGCTTGCCGGCCTTCAGCTCGGGCGCGATCCGGCCCTCCCAATAAGGCAGCACGCGCGCGATGGTATCCTTGAGGCTCTCCGTCGCCGGGATGGCGATGCCGGCATAGCGCCGGTCCTTGCTCAGGTCGAATTCGCTGCCCGCCTCCAGTGGCGGCGGCGGCACGTCGAAGCTGCGGCGCCAGATCTTCACCTGCTCATCGCCATGCTTGGCAGCCGTCTCGGCCTTGTCGAGGCCGGTGAGGCCACCATAATGCCGCTCGTTAAGGCGCCAGTCCTTTTCGACGGGCAGCCAGAGCCGCTGCATTTCTTCAAGCGCCAGATTGAGCGTCTTGATCGCGCGGGTCTGCAGCGAGGTGAAGCACTGGTCGAAATCGAGGCCCTTGTCCCGCATCAGCGCGCCGGCCGCCTTGGCTTCGGCAGCGCCTTTCTCGGTCACGTCGACATCCCACCAGCCGGTGAAGCGGTTCTCCAGATTCCAGGCCGATTGGCCATGGCGGATGAGGACGAGGGTGGGCATGAGGTCTTATCTCCCGATCTTCGGCGGTTTTACCGTTATCGGGCCTGATAGCGGGATTTGGTGTAAGCGCAATCCGTTCGGGCGGGTCTTGAAGACGCGCAGAGAGGCTTCAGGCGTGCTCGAGCGTCGCGGCGTGGCCACGCGCTTGAAGCGCTTTCAGCATCGTCTGATAATGCTGCACATAGCTCTGATAGGCGGCTTTCTCATCCGGGTGCATCGCCGTCGTGGCCTGCGCTTCGAATTGCTGGATCTGGCTCTGGAGAAAGCCCGGATCCCACAACGTCTTCATCTCGTAAACTCCCATATTGCTGGCAGAAAACTGCGCCGGGGCCGGTTGGTTCCGGCAAAAGCGACCGGCTGCGTTAAATGTTGAGAAACCACCCGCGCGGGCTGTCTTTTCGGCCGGGATTGCTGCCGCAAGCGCCCTTGTCCGCCCGAGCACAATTCGCCATGGATGAGCGCATCATCCCATTGCAGCAAAGGAGCAGGAACCATGGCGATCACCCGCACTGTCCACCTTCATGAAGGCCCCGGCGGTCCCTTTGAATCAATGTTCGTCGGCGATGCGGATGCAGGCGATCAGCCGGGCGTGCTTCTGTTCCCCAACTTCATGGGCACCAAGGAGTGGGATTTCGCCAAGGCCGAGACGCTGGCGGCGCAGGGCTACAAGGTGCTGGTCGTCGACTATTACGGCCAGGGCAAGCGCGGTACGGACATGGAGAGTGCGGGCAAGCTGCTGCATGACCTGATGGCAGACCGGCAAGCGGTGAAGACCCGGCTGCTCGATGCCCTTGCGGAGCTGCGCGGGTTGCCGGGCGTGGATGGCAGCCGGATCGGCGCCATCGGCTTCTGCGCAGGCGGCAAATGCGTGCTCGATCTTGCGCGCGCCGGGGCGGACATCAAGGCCGGTGTCTCCTTCCACGGCGTCTACGACGCCCCGCCATTCCCCAACGCGCCGATCACCGCAAAGCTGATGATCTGCGACGGGTGGAACGACAATCTATGCCCGCCCGATGCCAAGCTGGCCCTGTGCAAGGAGCTGGCGGCTGCGGACGTGGACTTCCAGTTCACCACCTATAGTCGCACCGGCCACGCCTTCACCGCAGACGATGTGCCGCTGAATGCGGACCGGAGCTTCGGCTTCGAGCCAGAGACCAACCGCCGCAGCTGGCGCGCTGCGATGGCGTTTTTGGGCGATGAACTGGGGTGAAGCGAGAGCGCTGATCGCTCCCAATTTTCCGTCACCCCGGGCTTGACCCGGGGGCCAGCTTCCTTTCACGCCTCATCCCGTCAGGCGAACGTCCTAGGAAGAGTGAGCTGGACCCCGGGTCAAGCCCGGGGCGACGGTGGAGGAAGGCACAGTCCGGGCGCCCTGGTCCCGACCGTTCTCAAATATCCCCGACCATCTCCGCCAGCGTGGCGAGGCAGTCGCGCGCCAGTTGCATGGAGCGCTCCGGGCTCCAGCCCTGGGCGGTGTCCGGCAGGTCGTCATTGTCCTTGAACGGCATTTCCAGCGTCATCGCCACCGCGCCGTAGCGCTCTGCGATCTGGGCGGTTGCCATGGAGAGATTGGCCTTGCCCGGCCGCGCCTCGGGATAGCCAAGGCGAGTCTGGAAGTCGGGCGTGCGGATGGCCAGCGTGTCGCGATAGCGACGGAACAGTGCGAGCTGCGCGTCCTTGATCGAGGGAATGCCCTCGAACCCGGCGAGAAAGACGGCCGGGATTGCCTCGTCGCCATGCACGTCCATGGCGAAGGCGACGCCGGTTTCGTCCATGCGATTGCGTACGCAAAGCACTTCCGGCGCGCGGTCGGCTTGCGGCTCATGCCATTCGCGGTTGAGATTGATACCCCGGGCATTGGTGCGCAGATGGCCGCGAAAGGCGCCATCCGGGTTCATGTTCGGCACGATGTAGAAGCGACAGGCGGCAAGCAGAGCGCGGGCATGGGCATTGGTGGGGTCGGTGAGCATGTCGAGCGCGCCTTCCATCCACCATTCCGCCATCGTCTCACCGGGGTGCTGGCGCGCGATCAGCCAGACGGGTTTGTCGCCGCTCCCCAGTTCCAGGCAATCGATCGGGCGTCCGTCGAGGCTCTCGCCCAGTTGGCGCACGGTCACGCCCTCGCAGGCCGCTGCCTGCGCCACGAGATCGTGATGCCGCTCCTGCGAGTAGGGCGCGAAATAGGCGAACCATGCGGCAGCGCCGACGAGGGTGTAGGCGATGGTGAGGGTGCCGCCATCCACGCCCGGATCGTAGCGGCTGGCGGCGCGGCCCCAGCGCTCGCGATCTTCCGATACGCAGGCGGCATAACCGGGCCAGCCATCGGGATAAGCGGATTGCGCGAGGCCCGTGATGCGCAGGGTCAGGCGCGTGCCCGCCGGCGCGGCGGCGCGAAAGTGGAACCACTGGAAGAAATCGCTCTCATGGTCCTTGTGGATGGAGAGCGTTGCAATAGTGCCGTCGATCGCTTCGACGCGGATGTTGCCGCTATCGAAGCTGCTGTTGATGCGAAGGGGTGCGGTCATGGCACCGTGATAGTCTCGCCGGACGTGCCGGGGAAGCCCTGGAACAGCGCATCGGCAAGCCGACCGACCACGAGGCCGGGCTGGGCGGCCGGCGTGCCTTCCTTGGCCTGCGTCTCGGCACGACCTTCCCACACAACCACCTTGTCGCTCGCGCGGCGCAACTGCACGCGCATCCGGTTCACGACCACGGGCTTGGGTTTGCCGGAGAGATTGATCCCGATGCCAAGGCCGACGCCGCTGCCATAAGAACCGGTCGATCCGCCCACGCCGACGCTCACCGGGGAGCGTGCGGGCAGGGGCGCGATCGTTTCCCGCCCCATGTCCACAACCGCTTCATATTGCGCTGCCCCGGCACCGGATGCGCCGGGCTGGAGGGTAGAAAAGCCCGTCCGCGCCAGCGCCGCGCTCACGGCATTGGCGGCGGTGCGGAATTCGAGGCTGGCGCTATCGTCCGGATTTCCGGGCACGATGAGCACGGTGCCCTGCCGGGCGACGTCCGGCTGATGGAATCGGGTGACGTCGACAGGCCCGGTGGATGTCGCGCAGCCACCCAGGGCGAGCGCGCCGAGTACAATGGCCGCGATGCCGGCCTTGCGCGCGCCGAATCGCCGACGACCCTCGATGTAGGGAGTCGCCCGCCCATGGAGCGGCGGCATGGAAAAACTGCTCGTCATGGCCTTGCATCCCTTATCATCTGGCCATCTCTCTGAAATGGCGTCTCATCAGTCGAGTTTGCACCGGAAATGCTGCATGATGGCTTAACGATTGTTCAGGAAAGCGGTTGCCGACATGAGGGGACGGGGCTGCGCAAAACTTGCACCGCCGCCTTGACTTTCCGGAGGCTGACCCATAGAGGCGCGGCTTCGAATTTTCCGTCACCCAAGAATCATTTGGACCCGATCATGAAGATCCGCAACTCGCTCAAGTCGCTCAAGGACCGTCACCGGGACAACCGCGTGATCCGCCGTCGTGGGCGCACCTACGTCATCAACAAGACGCAGCGTCGCTTCAAGGCCCGCCAGGGCTGAAGACGCGCGGCGGGGCGCTTTCGCCCTGCCTCTGCCAATCAGGCGCCCGGTCAGTTGCTGGCCGGGCGTTTTGGCGTGTCCGTCACGGCTGATCTGTGGCTGCGCGTGTTCGCCAGCCGTCGATGAGAACATCCAGCGCCAGGATGAAGCTGTCCCGGTCCGCCTCGACCTGAACCGCTCGCAGCGTCGTCCAGCCCGTGACGAGCGCCTGGACGGACCGCTGTGCGACGGCGGCCATCTCCGCGCTCAGGCCGAGCGCGGTCAACTCCTTCACGATCTGGCCGATCAGATGGTTGCCAGCTCCCCGCTGCGCGCGGGTGACGGCAATGAGCTGACGCGCATCGCGTATGGATGTCTGCGCGTCCCATAAGGCGATGCCGAAATCATGCAGCCATGCCCACCAGCTTTCTGCCGGCGGCACCGAGTCAAGGCAGGCCTTGAAAATGGAGATGGACATGAGTGCGTGGAGGGCCTGCTTGTCCTCCACATGCCAGTAAAGCGATGAGACGCTGACGCTGAGCCGGGTGGCGATCTTCCGCAGGCTGACCGCCGCCAGCCCTTCTTCCTTCAGCAGCGCAATGGCTTCCTCGACGATCCCGTCCTGATCCAGCTTCGCGAATGACATGCTGCTCCCCTTGACAGTTTGCCGGTGAAAAAGCATCAATCGCTAAACGAACGATGTTCGATTAGGAGCGGGCCCCATGTATCCTTTCACCCCTGGCAGCTACGCGCCGCGCAACGGCTGGTACGTCGCCGCATTTGTGCGCGAAATCGGCGAGGATTTGCTCAGCCGGTGGATTCTCAACGAGCCGGTCGTTCTGTACCGCAAGGAAGATGGCACGGCCGTGGCGGTGGAGGGGCGCTGTCCGCACCGGCATTATCCCCTGGGCGCGAGCAAGCGCGTCGGCGATGCGATCCAATGCGGCTATCACGGCATCACCTTCGATTCATCTGGGGCCTGCACGATGGTGCCGAGCCAGAGCACCATTCCCGGTGTCTACCGGATCAAGAGCTACCCACTAATCGAGCGCGGGCTATGGGCGTGGATCTGGCCAGGCGATCCCGACAAGGCGGACGAGTCGCTCATCCCGACGCTGGACGAGATCGGCTTCAACATTCCCGGCATGATCCCGGATGCCTTTTATTCCATGCATGTGGATGGGCGCTATCAACTGCTCAACGATAATCTGCTGGACCTGAGTCATCTCGGCTATCTCCATGCCACATCGATCGGCACGCCCGATGATGCAGCGACGCCCGAAGTGCGTGACCTCAATGATCGCCGCTTGTCGAGCCGGCGGATCATGCGCGATACGCCGATGCCGCCTTATCATGATCGCAGCGTGCATGACGGGCTGGTCGATCGCATTTCCGGCATGGATTTCTTCTTCCCCGGCTTTCACGCAGGGATTGGCGAATCCCGCTATCCGCAGGGTCATGAGAAGGCCGGCGAGGTGCTCCACACCAGCCGGGTCTGGCATGCCGTCACGCCGGCGAAGAAGACCAGCTGCAACTACTTCTTTGCGATGAGCGCACCGTCACAGGCGCGGGTGGACGACGCCCGCCGGCGTCTCGAGCCTGTGCTGGATGAGGACAAGTTCGCGACCGAGGAAATCGAGAAGATCATTTCCACGCTGGACGTCCTCCCGCCCGAGCTGATGCTCAAAAGCGACGGAACGGCGGTGCAGGGGCGGCGTATCCTTCAGGCGATGATGGACCGCGAGAAGGCCGAGCTAGAGGGGGCCTGACCGTGAGCGGACGGCCCGCACGTCAGACGGCCAGCAGGTCGCGTTGATCGGGGTGGCGCTCGAAATAGGTGACGACGTAGCTGCACACCGGCCGGATCTTGAGGCCGCGTGCGCGCGCATCGTCGAGCAGCCCGGCGACGAGATCGGCCGCGACGCCCTTGCCGCGCAGCGCCGATGGCGTGAAGGTATGCGTGATCGCCAGCGTGTCGCCATCGCGCTCATAGGTGGCGAAAGCGATCTCGCCGTCCACTATGATCTCGTAGCGGTTGCGCTCGGCATTGTCCTGAACCGCGTGGGCCATGACCTGCTCCTTATTCTGCTGCCTCGGCAAAGGTGCTGCCGGGTCTTTTGGCAGCATACATCGCCATATCCGCGCGAGTAAGGGCGGAAAATTCCGTGTCGCCCTGTTCGAGGGCCGTCCAGCCGACAGAGATGGACAGCGGCAGCAGCACGCCTTCGTGCAAGCAGGCCGATTCCGCGATCATGCGCTGGAGCCGCCGGGTGGTTTCCTCCACGGCCTCAGGGTCAAGATCGTCCAGCAACAACGCGAACTCATCGCCCCCCATGCGGGCCGCGACATCTGTGGACCGCAATCCATTCGCGAGAAGGCGCGCCATATGCACCAGAGCGGCATCACCGGCGCCATGGCCAAAGCGATCGTTGATCCGCTTCATCGAGTTCACGTCGATGAACACCAGTGCGCATTTGCCTTCATGCCGTTCGAGCCGGTCCAGCCGATCCCGAAGGCAGTTCATGAAATGCCGCCGATTGTAGAGCGGAGTGAGCGTATCGCGAATGACGAGTCGTTCAAGTTCCTTGTTGGCGGTTTTAAGAAGGGACAGCTCCCGGCGGAGTATATCCAACTCCTGCTCAAGCGCTGAAATGTCAGGTGCGGGAAGATCGAGTGCGACCGTCCGCGCAGTGGCTTCCATCAAAGCTCTATCTCCTGTGCGCGACCGCAGCATGTAACCCTGTGCGCTGGGTATAGTTCCAAGCTTTGCCTTTGTGCACTGCGGAACCCGCGTTCCGCCGTATGATCAGAGCGTTTTGACCGGTTGTGCGCCATGGCGCTGGTGTCTATGGGCTGAGACTTAAAGAGAAGTTTCCGGCCGGCGTTCCCGTTGACGCTAGGCAGCACGAGGACGGGGCGGCAAAGAATGGCGAAAATCGGTGTGATCATGGGCTCGCAGTCCGACTGGGACACGATGCGCCATGCCGTCGATGTTTTGCAAGACCTTGAAATTGAATGTGAAACGCGGATCGTTTCGGCTCACCGCACACCGGATCGACTCGTCGATTATGCCAAGACGGCAGCAGGTCGAGGTCTGCACGTCATCATCGCCGGAGCCGGCGGAGCGGCCCATTTGCCGGGGATGGTCGCGGCCATGACTCGCGTGCCGGTGCTTGGTGTTCCGGTGCAGTCGGCGACCCTCTCCGGCCTCGATAGCCTGCTTTCGATCGTGCAGATGCCGGGGGGCATCCCGGTCGGTACGCTGGCCATCGGCAAAGCAGGCGCCAAGAACGCGGGTCTGCTCGCAGCTGCAATATTGGCGAACAGCGACGCGGCGCTCGCCGATCGGCTGGATGCATGGCGCGCGGCGCAAACGGATTCGGTGGCGAGCAGCCCGCAATGACCTCCCCCATGACGATTGCGCCCGGGTCGACCATCGGCATCGTCGGCGGCGGCCAGCTTGGCCGGATGATCGGCATGGCCGCGATCCAGCTTGGCTATCGGGTCCATATTTTCGCGCCTGAGGAGAGCGGCCCCGCGTCTGACATTGCAAGTGCGTGGACGCAGGCGCCCTATGAGGATGACGCCGCGCTCACCGCCTTCGCCGACGCGGTCGATATCATTACCTATGAATTCGAGAATGTGCCGAGCAACGCCGTTGCCTTGCTCGCCAAGCTCGGGCACGTCCGGCCCAATGCCCGCGCACTGGCGGTCGCGCAGGACAGGCTGCTCGAGAAGAGCTTCGTCGCCGGCCTTGGCGGACGGACGGCGCCCTATGCGCCCGTCTCCAGCGGCGCGGTGCTGCAGGATGCAATCGCGCGGATCGGCGCGCCCGCCATCCTCAAGACCACGCGCTTTGGCTATGACGGAAAGGGCCAGGTCCGCCTGATGAATGCGGCGCCCGAGACACTGGACAGCGCCTGGAACGCAATCGGCTGCAATCCGGCGGTGCTGGAAGGGTTCGTCACCTTCGACCACGAGTTTTCGGTGGTGCTCGTGCGCGGACAGGATGGCACCGTGCGCTTCTGGGATTCGCCGCATAATGTGCATGTCGACGGCATTCTCGCGACATCCACGCTGCCGGCTCCGGCGGTCGTGCTCGCGCAGGTGCCCGAAGCGCGGGCCATTGCCGCGCGGGTCGCCCAGGCTCTGGAATATGTTGGCGTGCTTACGCTGGAGTTCTTTGCCGGGGCCGCCGGGCCGATCTTCAACGAGATGGCGCCGCGTGTGCACAATAGCGGGCACTGGACCATTGAGGGCGCGGTCACCAGCCAGTTCGAGAACCATGTCCGCGCCGTCTGCGGCCTGCCGCTCGGATCGACGGCGCTCGCCGCGCCGGCCGTCTCCATGCAGAATCTGATTGGGGACGAGGCCAATGAGTGGGAAGCGATTCTCGCTGACGAGACCGCGCATCTCCATCTCTACGGCAAGAACGAAGCACGCCCCGGCCGCAAGATGGGCCATGTGACGCGCGTGCACACAAGCGATAGCGCGGCATGACGATGGACGCGCGTCCAGAAATCGTGCTGCTGCTCGCCCGCGCCGACAATGGCGTGATTGGCAGCGAGGGCGACATTCCCTGGCGGATCCCCGGCGATCTCAAGCGCTTCAAGGCCATGACCATGGGCACGCCCATGCTGATGGGGCGCAAGACCTTCGACAGCCTCCCCGGGCTGCTGCCGGGCCGTCGCCACATCGTGCTGACCCGCGACCGCGCGTGGCAGGCGGACGGCGCAGAGGTGGTCCACAGCGTCGATGAAGCCCTTGCCGCCGCGCAAGCGCCGGTGCTGTCGGTGATTGGCGGTGCGGAAGTCTATCGGCTGTTCGAACCGCTGGCCGACCGGCTGGAGATCACGCAGGTACATCTCTCGCCGCCGGGCGACGCGCGCATCGATGCGCCCGATCCCGCCCGGTGGGAAGAGACGATGCGCGAGGATCACCCGGCGGAGGGCGCAGTCGCCGCCTTCGGCTACCGCACATTCCTGCGGCGCGGAGCCTGATCGCGGTGCGCATGCGAGCCGCCATCGGGGCTGGCGCCCGCGCGTCGCTCCCCCTATAGGCGCCCGCCATGGAACGGATCAGCAGCGATCAGCCGATACCGGCACATTTGCGCGGTGCCATCATTGCCCTCGGCAATTTCGACGGTTTTCACCGGGGCCATCAGGCCGTGGTCGGCCGGGCCGTGGAGCTGGCCCGCGCGCAGGGCCGCCCCGCCATTGTCGCGACCTTCGATCCGCATCCTATGCGGCTGTTCCGGCCGGATGCGCCTTTCTTCCGCCTGACCACGCTCGATCAGCGCGAGCGCCTGTTCGGCGAGGCGGGCGCGGATGCCATGCTGGTCTTCCACTTCACCGCTGAGCTGGCCTCGCACAGCGCGGAGGACTTCGTGGCCATGCTGGCGACCGAGCTGGGCGCGGCCGGCGTGGTGACCGGCGAGGACTTCACCTTCGGGCGCGGGCGCTCGGGCACTGTCGCGGCTCTGCGCACGCTTGGCGCGGTGCACGGCTTGGCCGCCGAGGCCGTGGCGCCGGTGCGCGACGAGCAGGGCGAGATCATCTCCTCCAGCCGCGTGCGCGAGGCCTTGCTGGCCGGCGATTGCGCCACGGCGACGGGCCTCCTCACCCGGCCTTTCGCGATTGCCGGCGAAGTCATCGACGGGGACAAGCGCGGCCGCACCATCGGCTTCCCGACCGCCAATATGGAGATGGGCCATTATCTGCGCCCGGCTTATGGCATCTATGCCGTGCGTGCGCGATTGCCCGATGGCCGAATCGTCTGCGGGGCGGCCAATCTCGGCATTCGCCCGACCTTTGTGCCGCCGCGCGAGTTGCTGGAGACCTATTTGTTCGATTTCTCCGGCAGCCTCTACGGCCAGACGCTGGAGATCGCCCTCATCGAGTGGTTGCGCGGCGAGCGCAAGTTCGACAGTCTGGATGCGCTGGTCGAGCAGATGAGTGCCGATGTCGTGCGGGCGCGGATCATCCTCGGGGCCTAATCATGCCTTGTCACCGCGCAGGTCTCCGGCAAGACTTGCGCTGACAAGGAGAGGCCACGGATGACCCAACAGAACAGCACTGCCCCGACCATCGACCGCGCACCGACTATCGAAACGCCCAAGCTGATCCTGCGAGCGTTTCGTGCGGCCGATGCCGAGCCCTTGTGCGCGGCCATGGCGGACGATGACTTCGCGCGGTTCATCACCAAGGAAGGGCGCGGCCTCACCTATGGCGAAAGCTGGCAACGCTTCTGCAGTCTCGCCGGCCATTGGGTGGCGCGCGGCTATGGCAATTTCGCGGTGGAAGACAAAGCGAGTGGGGCATTCATCGGCCATGTCGGGCCGATGAACCCGCCGGGCTGGCCGGCGTTCGAGATCGGCTGGTGCATCTTCCCGTCCGCGCAAGGCAAGGGCTATGCAGCGGAGGCGGCAGCCGCCGCGTTCCGATGGTCGCACGAGGCCCTTGGCCAGAGTGAGACGCTGCACATGATCGCCGATGACAATGTGCCGAGCCAGAAGGTCGCCCAGGCCCTGGGCGCCGAGCCGGGTGAGATCTGGACGCCCTTCTGGCCGGATGCCAAGCCGGTACGCCAATGGTGCACGCGCTGGGAGGCTTTTACCCGGTCGCCGGCCTACGCGCGGCTGGAGGGGCGATAGGACGCCCCGCGCGGCTTAGCGTTTGCCCCACCAGAAGGTGTAGCCGAGCGCCAGACCGCCAGAAAACTGGTCGCGCGCGCCATAGGCCCGCACAACGGGCGAATCGGCGGCATCGCCAACGAGCCGGTCGTACCGCGCATAGCCATGGAGGCTCCAGCGCGCATCGAGCTGGCGGATCAGACCGGCAGCGGCGCCGACGGACTGAACGCCGCCATTCGCCTCGAACACCGGCAAGCCCGAGGCGGTGGCTTGCGCGGGCGACACCCCAAACCAAGTGCGCTGGTGCTTGCCGCTGCCGAGCGTCACGCGCGGGCCGACCGACACCAGCCAACGGTCGCCGTCGCGCATGATCCAGTCGGCACTGACCGATCCGACGAGCGCCTCGTGCCCGGTCACGCCCTGGCGCAGATCGGCGCGCAGGCGGAAGGAAGGGGCGAGAAACATCTGCACGAACCCACCGAGTTCCAGCGAGCGATTGACCTTGACGAAGCCGGGAACCTCGTCCGCCTTTCGCTTGCCTTCCACGGCCATGGATGGGCCGACCTCGAAACCGCCGACGCTCACGACCGGGATGCCGAAGCTCTCGTCCGGCGCCTCGAACTCGAATGGTTCATTCCCGCGCGCAATGTCGCCTTCCAGAAAGGGCCGGACGGACAGGCTGTCTGAACCGGGGAAGCTGGGCTGGATTTCCGGCCCGATGGCGATGCGCACGCGGCGCGGTTCCTTCTCCTTTGCGGAGGCGGTCGCCGCGAAGGCGCCGAGCGTGAGCCCGAGCGCCAGCGCCAGCGCGACAGGACGGGCGAAGGGAGCAGATGGCGGGCAGAAAGGCATCAGGCGCAGGCCTCCGGTTTTGGGGTGACGGTCAGTCTGGCCCGGCCATGCGCCGGATCAAAGCCGTTTCGACCTCGGGTGAGTGGTCGCGGCGGTCGTTTGGTTGCGACTTGCCTTGTCGCTGGCTCTAGCGGCTCGTCTGCGGGTTGGGCAAGCGCAGGAACAGCAGGATGGAAACGCCAAGGCCGGCAGCGGCCACCCAGAGCGGGGTATTATATCCGCCAGTGGCGTCGGCCAGCGCGCCAACCCAGAGCGGGCCAAGCCCCGCCAGCAGCATGAAGCTGGCATATTGCACGGCGTACAGCGCGCCATAATGGGTGATGCCAAAGTAGCGGGCGGTCAGATAGCCGATGAGGTCGGCTTCCGCGCCCATGGCCGTGCCAAGCGCGATGGCGCCGACCCATGCGAGGGTTGCGCCGCCGGTCGCCAGCGCGATGCACCCCAGCGCGCACAAGGCGCAGCAGGCCGCCGCAATGCGTGGCGCAGGCACCCGATCTGCCAGCCAGCCGACAACGACCCGGCTGACGATCACGGAGCCGCCGATGAGCCCCGCCAGCGATCCGGCGGTGCGGGCATCCAGGCCGGATTCCCGCAGCATCGGGACGAAATGGGGCAGCAAGCCGGCAAAGGAGAGCGCCATCATGCCGAAGGATGCCAGCACCAGCAGGTAGAGGGGCGAGCGCATCTGGGCGCGGGCCATGCCGCCTGCGCGATCGGGCGTTCGGGGGCTGCGGAGGTTGGGCAGGCTGAGCGCCGGGATGACACCTATCGCGGCAATGGCGGCGAGCGCCAAATAGCCGGCCTGCCAACCCCGTTCTGCCACAATGATGGCCAGAACAGGCGGCACGATGGCGGCGGAAATGCCGATGCCCACCTGCGTCAGGCCGAGCGCCAGTCCGCGGGCACGATCGAAGACGGCATTGACGGCGCGTGTGTAGGCAACGGGTGACGAACAGGCAGCCAGCAGGCCTATACCTGCCATCACGCTCATATAGCCGGCGACCGAATGGACGACGATCCCGAGCAGCGCGAATCCGCCGCTCAGCGCCAGTGAGCCGGCGACGGCAGGCCAGCGCGGGCCGACGCGGTCGATCAGCCAGCCGGCGATGGGCAGAGCGATCGCCAGCGCCACCGTCGCCAGGAAGAAGGCGGCGCCCAGCGTCGTGCGGCTGAGGCCGATCGCGCTCTCAAGATCTTTCGCAAAGATGCCCGCCGAATAGGTCAGCAGTCCCGCAATCCCCAGCCCCGACCCGCAGGCGGCGGCGAGGACCACCGGCCAACCATGGCGGAACTCGGACGGGGATGCCGGCGTGCTCACGCGGTGGCTGTCTCGGCCATGGTGGTCGCGCGAGCGCGGCGATAGGCGAGCCAGAGGAAGACGCAGCCCAGCAGCGGAGCCACCGTCACGGCAGACATGGCATAGCGCAGCGATTCCGTGCCGAACTGCGGCGTCAGCGCATCACTGGCCGCGCCGACCACGAGCGGCGCCAGCGCCGAGCCGATGATCCCGGAGGAGGCCAGCAGCAACATCGACGCCACCGCGCGGGTCTGTGGCGTGGCCAGCCCCATGGCGGCGGAGAAGCAGGGGGTGATGCCGCTGGAGAGCAGGAAGTTCATGATCGCCGCCGCGCCCAGCGTGAGAGCCAGCGACGGCGCGAAGCAGAAGGCGATGAAGAAGGGGATGGACAGGGGCAGCGCAATCAGGGGCACCATGAGGCTGTCGATCTCCCGCCCGTGCTTCTTGGTGAAGTAGCTGGCCATGAAACCGGACGCAATGGCGCCGGCGATGCCGCCCAAGCCGACCGAGGGCGCGATGAGGGCGCCCACTTCGGCAAGGCTGACGCCATGGCTGCGCAGCAGGAACGCCGGCGCCCACACCGGCAGCACGCCCGCGCCCATCGCCGAGATCCCCATGCCGACCGCGAGCATGCGGAAGCCCGGCACGTCGAGCAGGAAGCGGATGGATTGGGGGAGGTTGCGCATGCCGATATCCGCCGCATCCGGCTCGTCATGCATACCACGCGGTGGTTCCTTCATGGTCAGCGCGAGCAGCAGCACGAAGGCGAGGCCCGCGCCGCCGCAGATGAAGAACATCGTCCGCCAGCCGAATATCGCGGCCAATATCCCCGCCGCGATCGACCCGCCGACGATGCCGACGAAGGCGCTCGACTGATAGATGCCCAGCGCGCGCGGCCGCCGATCCTTGGGATACAGGTCGGCAATGACGGAGATGGCGACCGGAAAGGCCGTCGCCTCGCCGACACCGACCAGAACCCGGGTGAGCGCCAGCGACACAAAGCCTTCCGCAAGGCCGGTCAGCGCCGTGGCGCCGGACCAGATGGCGACGCCGAGCAGCAGGATTTTCTTGCGATTGCCATGGTCCACCCACCGGGCGATGAAGATGCCGATGATGAGGTTGAACAGCACGAAGGCCGTGCCGGAGACAAGGCTCATGGCCGTGTCGCTCAGTTGTAGATCGGCCTTCACCGGATCGACGACGATGCCGAGCAGCGCCCGGTCGGCATAGTTGAACACATTGCTCACGAAGAGCAGGAACAGAGTATAGCCGGGCACCCAGGCCCCGCCGTGCTGCGTCTTCGTCACCGTCTTCTCTCCTGATCGGCCCTGCCTCTTGTGGGAGGTCTGCTTTGTGCGGTGGCCTTGATGGTGGTGGTCGTGCGTGGCTGGGTCAGCTCTTGTCGGCAGTCTCCAGTCCCAGCAGTTCAGCGGCGTTGAGGCCGAGGATCTTGCGCTGCTCCTCGTCGCTCAGGCGGGCGTGGAAGCCCACCGGATCGGGCTCGGACATGTCGAAGGGATAGTCGGTCCCCAGGCACAGCTTGTCCGCGCCATGAGTGCGCACGAGGCTGTCGAGCTGGTCCTGATCGAACACCAGCGTATCCAGCCACAGCTTGCGCAGATAGCTGGAGGGCTCGTGCTGGCAATGCTCGCTGCAATCGCCGCGCGCGCGCCAGCCATGGTCCATCCGGCCCCAATAGCCGGGCATATAGCCGCCGCCATGGGCCACGCAGATGCGCAGCCCCGGATAGCGATCCAGCACCCCACCGAAGATCAGATGACCCACGGCCAGCGTCGATTCCAGCGGATTGCCGATGAGGTTGTTGAAATAATATTCGCTCATCCGGTTGGCATGGGTGAAGCCCAGCGGGTGGATGAAGAGCAGGATGCCCAGCTCCTCGGCAGCAGCGAAGAACGGCCGAAACTCCTCGGCATGGAAATCGCGGCCATTGACGTTGGAGCTGATCTCGATGCCGCGCAGATCGAGTTCGCGCACGCAGCGGCGCATTTCTTCGACGGCAAGGCCGACATCCTGCAACGGCACGGTGCCCATGCCGACCAGCCTGTCAGGGTGCTGTGCGACCGCGGCCGCCATGCCGTCGTTGACGGTGCGTGCCGCTTCCCGCGCGACATCGGCATCGGCATAATAGAAATATTGGCCGGGGCTGGGGCTGATCGCCTGCACGTCGATGCCGAGCCGATCCATATCGGCCAGCCGCTGGTCGAGCGTATTGAGCGTGCGGCCCATCGTGGCGAACTGGGCGCGATTGACCTCGCTCGTTTTCGCACTGGTGAAATCGTTGATGCCGGGCGGCGGGCCGGGGTGGCGCGCCTGCACGATGGCGTCGGCAGCGGGAATGCCGAGGTGGCAATGGATGTCCACCACCAGATGCTTGCCGCGCGCGGCGACCTTGATGGGCTGGCGGTCGCCGCAGGTGGTGATGGTCATGCGTTTGCTCCTGCGGGATGAATGGTGCCGCTGCACGGGCCGAAGCCGATGGGCACATAGCCTTCCGCCACGGCGCGGCCCCTGAGGGTGAGGGTGTCGCCATCCTCCAGCCAGCGGCGGGTCGTGCCGTCGGGCAGGTCGATGGTCTCGCCATCGCGCAGCACGATCTCGGCGAGGCAGCCGCGTGCTTCCTGCGCGGCGCCCGAGACGGTGCCGGTCGCGATCAGGTCGCCCGCTTCCAGCGGTGCCCCGTTGGAGGCCTGATGCGCGACCATCTGTGCCAGCGTCCAATAGAGTTCGGCGAGACTGCTGCGCACGATGCGGGCGCTCGATCCTGCCGCATTGGCGAAGTCGGCGGTGAGTTCGATGTTGATGCCGCCTGCCGCGCGATCCTGCGCGTCGAGCAGATGGGCGGCGACCGCCGGCTCGTCGCCCGGCCGACCGCGCGCGGCCACGCGGAAGGGCGCGAGCGCTTCCATCGTCACGATCCACGGGCTGATCGTGGTGAGGAAGCTCTTGCCCAGATGCGGCCCCAGAATGGACTCGAAGAACTGGATGCCGCGCGCCGACCAGTCATTGACGAGACAGCAGCCGAACATGAGGTCTTCCGCCTGCGCCACGCTGATGCGCTGCCCGAGCGGATTGCCGCCGCGCAGCCACACGCCGAATTCCAGCTCGAAATCGAGCATCGGTTCCGGCGCGAACTGGACGTTGCCGCTGCCGGGCGGGGCTTCAAACTGGCCCTGCGGCCGGACGACCGGCGTGCCGTCTTCCCGCACGGAACTGGCGCGGCCGTTATAGGCAACCGGCAGCGAGAGCGCGGCCAGCGGCGGCGCCTTCTGCGCCATCCGCGCGATATGATCGTAGGATGTGCAGAAATCCGTGAAGGCCGTGGGCTTGAGCGGCATCAGCAGCTCCGCCTCGGCCATCGGCACCAGCATGGTCTGGAGTTGCTGCCGGTCGCCCGGCCCATCGGCGCGGAACAGGTCGGAGAGGCGGGCGCGCAGGGCGCTGACTGATGCCGGGCTGGCGGCCAACAGGGGCGCGAGCGATGGGCCGGCCATGGCCGCCGCAGCCTCCGCCGCGTCGCCATCCAGCAGGGCGGCGGCGTGGAGCTGGGGTACATCGATGATGTACGCACCCAGCGCCACACCGCCGCGCGTCACCCCCCGGTGACGGAACAGGCCAAAGGGCAAATTCTGGATCGGGAAATCGTTGTCCGCCGCGTTTGCGCTTTCGACCCAGCTCTTGCGCTGCGGGTCGTGCGTCGCGTTGATCTCAATGGGCATGGTCGCACCCTTCTGCATGGCTTTGCATTTCATGATGGTAGCGGCCCATCGCGCCGAACAGATCGCGCTGCTGCTCCGGCGTGAACTGCGCCCCCCATTGCTTGTAGAGCGAGAAGACGTTGGCGACGATCCGCTCGGGGTCGCTCCAGCCGCGGAACTCCTGCATGTTGATGTCGCGCGCGGCTTCCTCATAGGAAAGGCCAGCCTCGAACCGCTCGCGCGATTCATCGCGGACATATTCGAAATAAGCCTGCATGTTGCGGACGGCCGTCGTGTCCGTGATCGGACCGTGGCCGGGCACCACCACCTGCGGATCAAGATCGACGATATATTGGCAGGCGGCGATCCAGTTCTCGACCGGGCCGGCCCACATGATCGGATGCCCCTCGTTAAACAGCAGGTCGCCTGTGAACACCACGCGATCCTGCGGCACCCACACGATCGTGTCGGAATCCGTGTGTGCCGGGCCGAGGTCGATCAGCGAGACCGCCTTGGAGCCGACATTGAGATCGAGCCGCCCGTCGAAGGTGCGGTTCGGCAGCGTCAGTTCATCCACGCCGGAGAAATCGAACTTGCGGCCCATGGTCTCATAGAGAAACGCGCCGGTGTCGCCCATCTCGGTGTAGACGTTCTTCAGGTTGGCGAGCATCTTCGGGTTGAAGCCGGCCATTTCCTTCTTGGCTTCGTTGGTGCCGATGATCTCCGCATCCGCCACCAGGCCATTGCCGAAGAAATGATCGGGGTTGGCATGGGTGTTGACCAGCCGGTCGATCTTCGCGGCTTCCGGCACCTTGGCCTTGAACCGGTCCAGCATCTCGCGCGTCAGCGGCACGCTCATCAGCGTATCGACCAGCAATGTCTCGCCGTCGCTGGCGATCAGGCCCGCATTGGACCAGCCCCACGTGCCGTCCGGCTGAACATAGCCATAGAGGCCATTGCCGATGTCATGAATGCCTTGGGTGAAAGGCCAGTTGGCCATCCGTCTCTCCTGTCGATATCCGTCAAAGCTTAGCGATTGCGCGCGGTCCAGCAATTCCTATTTGCAGGAATATATTTTTCGCGCCAAGCGTAGCATCATGGGTGAAGCGAAAAAACCGCGCAAAAGGGGGCAGGGCCGGCCGGCTGAAAATGGGGTTGGGCGCGAGGTCGTACTGCAAACGGCGGAACGGCTTGTGAAGGAGCATCCGCCCGAGCGCATCTCGATTGCGATGATCGCGCGGGAAGCGGGCGTGGACCCGGCGCTGGTGCGCTATTACTTCAAGGACCGCAGCAACCTGCTGCTGGCGGTTGCGACCTCGATGATGGACCGGGTGCCCTATAGCGCCCGCGATCCGCGCCCGGCGCATGAAGTGGTGGAAGACAATATTCGCCGCACGGCGCGGTTCACCCGCTCCAACCGGCATATCCACCGGCTGATGGTCGACGAGTTGGCCGACGCGAAATCGTCCGACGTGGGCGAGCGCCTCGGTGACATGAACCGCGAGGCTGTCGCCTGGCTGGGCGAGGTGCTCGCGCGGGACTCCAGTTCGATCAGGGACGTCGATCCCGCCCTGCTTCACGTCGCGGTCCTCGGACTGTTCGACTTCTTTGCGACGGCAGAGCCGGTGGTCAGGCAGCTCTTCCCGGCAGATATCGCTGCCGAGGAGCTGACCAGCCGATATGAGGAGTTCGTCGTCGACCTGCTGATGAACGGCCTGCGGCCCCGCACCTAGCTGGCGCCTTCCGCGACGCAGCGGTTGCGCTGGGTGCCAAGGCCAGTGATCGTGCCTTCCATCTCGTCGCCCGGCTGCAGGAACACGCCGAAGGCGGAGCCATTGCCATAAGGCGAGCCGGTGCAGATCACGTCGCCCGGCATCAACTCCACGCGGTCGGAGAGATAGGCGATCTGCCGCTCGATGCTGACCATCATGTCGCGCGTCGACTCATTCTGGTAGACCTTACCGTTGACCGACAGGGTGATCGTCAGATCATAGGGATCGGCGACATACTGCCGGGGCACGATCATCGGGCCGAAGGGCAGGAAGGTCGGGAAGCATTTGCCCGAGAGCCAGTCGGCGCCCAGCCCGCCGGCATCGCGGCGAAAAATCTGCTCGCGCGCGGTGACGTCGTTGACCACCACGAAGCCGGCGACATGGTCCATGGCCTGCGCGGCGGAGACATGGCGGGCCGGCTTGCCGATCACCACGCCCAGTTCCAGCTCCCAGTCCGGCTTGATGACGTTGCGCGGCAGCACCACGGCATCGCGCGGACCGACCACGCAGGAGGGCAGCTTGATGAAGCAATAGGGTTCCGCCTGCGCGCGGGCGTCCATCATCTCCTCGACTTTGCGGCGGCGCTCGTCGTCGCTCATCGCCTCGGCATCGGCCGTGCGCATCGAGGGGTCGCCCATGACAAGGCCGACGACATGCTTCTTGTAGTTGGCGCCGGTGCAGAACACCTGCCCGGGGCGATAGGGCGCCCGCACATCCGCCTCGGCAAAGCTCTGCGCACCGGCAAAGGCCGCCTCGTCAGCGGCCCAGCGCTCGATCTGCGGCAGGATCTCGTCCCACGCCGCCAGAAGGCCGGGCAGGTCGCGCTGCTCGCCCCAATGGGCCAGCGGGACGAAGCGATCGTCGCGGACGAGCACGGCAGCCGTGCCCACTGTCGCCAAACCAACCGTCATCAATAGGGCTCCTTGAGTTTCTGCATCGTTCCGCCGAGCATCTTGTTGGCATCTACCTGATTGCCGCCGGCCATCTCGATTTCGCCGATCCGCACCGAGTTTTCCACGACCATGCGGGCGCGCTCGAACCGGCGCACGCCAAAGGCGGTCAGTGCGGCTTCGACATCGTCGGTCTTCGCCAGTTCATCGGCGAGCACGAGGCCATCCTCGGCAGCGAGGCCGGCGCCCGAGGCCATATGCGGCGTGGTCGCATGGGCGGCATCGCCGATCACCACCACGCGCCCCTTGTGCCAGGGCAGGGGCAGGAGCTGCCATTCGAGCGGGCGGTAATTGACCAGCGAGTCTTCGCCAAGGCTTTCCCGGATCTTGACGATGTCCCCGCCATAAGGCGCGAGCAACTCAGCGACGCGCGCCAGCATGTCCTCATCGGCATACCAGGGATTGTCGGGCACATGCTCGAGGATGAATGCGTAGAGTTTATCCTGCGAGATCGGGTTGAGGCCGAGCTTAACCGGGCCGCCGATATACATTTCGGCGCCGTCCAGCCCCTCGGGCCGGTCGGCGACGATGCGCCAGCAGCCCTGACCGGTGAACTGCGGAGCCGGCGCATCGGGGAACAGGGTCTTGCGCGTCTTGGACTGGATGCCATCGGCCGCCACGACCAGATCGACAGTGCGCTCGGTGCCGTCCGACAAGGCGACGGTCACCCCGGCGCCGCTCTCCCTGAACCCGCGCGGTTCGACGCCCAGCGTCACGGTGACGTCGGCCTTGCGAACATGCTTCTGCAAGATGGCATGAAGCACCGGGCGCATGATGCCGCCGCTCGAATCGATGGGAGCGAGCCCGGCATGGCGCGGCGTTTCCATCACCACCGCGCCGTCCGGCGTGCGCAAGCGGAAGCCTGTGCCGACAAAGCCCTGCTCGCGGATTTCGTCCAGAATGCCGAGGTCATCGAACGCCCGTAAGGACAGCCCGGTGACGCTGATGCCGGCGCCATAAGCGCGCCATTGCGGGTCGATATCGATCAGTTCCACGGCGACGCCGCGTTTGGCGAGCGACAGGCTCGCGCTCATGCCACCGACGCCGCCGCCGACGACCAATGCTGTACGGATCATGCTGTAAGCGCCTTTCTTAGGCCGGAACCTGCCACAGGCCCTTGTCGGGCTGCATTTCGGCATGGGGCACATTGCCGGTGATGATGCGACCGGTGCCCCATTGATCGATGGTGTTTGGCCCTGGCTCATAATGCGTGACCTGCCAGCTGTCCTCGTCCACTTCCTCAAGGTCGGAAGTGTACTCGACGGCGTTGCCGTTGGGCGTGACGAAGTAGCTGAAGGTGTTGTTGCCCGCAGTGTGCCGCCCCGGCCCCCAGCTCAGCTTGATGCCGCTTTCATGCATCCGTGCGAGGCCGCGCATCAGCTCGTCCACCGAACTCACGTCGAACGCGATGTGGTTGAGTGCCGGCGGTCCGGGGAGGATCGCGAGGCGGTGGTGCGCCGAGTTGCAGCGCAGGAAGACCATGAACTTGCCGATCCAGTCGGACAGGCGGAAGCCCAGCGCCTTCTGGTAGAAGTCTGCGAGCACGACATGGTCGGGCGAGTGGAACACCACATGGCTGATGCCGATGGGGATCGCCTCGCCCTTGTCGAGCTTGCGGAACTCGCGCGGGGTGCTGTCGCAGATCACTTCCATCGCCCGACCGTCAGGATCGAAGAAGCGGAAGGCGAAGCCCCCGGCCGGGCCGCTGGCCGGGGCGGGTTCGCTGATGATCTTCGCGCCGGCTGCCTTCACCTGTTCGAAGATTGCGAGCACGTCCTCCTTGGAGGCGGCGGAGAAGCCGACGAGATCGGTCTTCTTCTCCACGTCTTCCCGCAGCACGATCACATAAGGATGGGGCATGCCTTCGGCGGCGAAGTAGACGCGGCCGTCCTGCTCGGCAACCTCGATCAGCCCCCAGGTCTTGCCATAGAACTCGCGTTCCTTGGCAAGGTCCGGCACGGCCATGGCGACATAATGAAGATCGGTAACGCTAACCATGCATAACTCCCTGGATGAGTCTGACCTCGCTCAGAACTTGCCGCCGATACGCAGACCGTAGGTCCGGGGCTGTTCTGCGCTGGCCGTGACCAGCGAGGCCGATGTGATGTTGCCGGTAATGAGGCGCTGATTGTTCTCGATATTGTTGATGTACGCCGTGACGAAGAACCGGTCATCCTCCGTTGCGAGCGTCAGCGACGCATAGCTCACGAACGCCGCTTCCGACCGGAGATAGGGCAGATAGTCCGCCGTGGAATAGCTCGATCCACGATAGCGCGTGCCGCCCTGCAGCACAGCCTTGTAGGTGCCGAGCGGAATGGTCTGCTGCGCGTCGAGATTGAACGACCATTTGGGCGAGTTGAATGCTTGGTTCCCCGAGCAATCGATACGGAACACGTTGATTGTGCCGCCCGGCGTCACCTGCTGCTGCGGTGTGGAGGCGCAGGTGGTGTTGGCCGGCAGGCCCTGATTCGGCGCGAAGTAGACGAAGCTGTCATATTTCGTGTCCAGATACTGCACATTCGCCGAGAGCAGGGTGTTCGGCGTGGCCATGAACTCCACGTCGAGATCCAGCCCCTTGATCGTGCTGTTGCCGATGTTGCGCGTCAGGAACACGGTCGAGGGCGGCGTGCCGAGATCATAGCCGAACTGGCTGAACTGCTGGTCCTTGTACTTCCACAGGAAGCCCTCGAGGTTTACCTGCAGGCGGTTGTCGAGGAACCGATTCTTGGTGCCGATGGTGTAGGCGTCGATCGTTTCCGGCCGATAGGTTTCAAGGCCGCGTGCGAAGTTGAAGCCGCCGGCGTGATAGCCCGTCTCGAAGCTGGCATAGACCATGTTGCGCGGCGAGAAATCATATTGCGCGGCCAGGCGATAGGTGAACTTGTTGTTCGTCAGGCCGGAATTGATCGGGATTTGCGAGCGCAGGACAAAAGGTGCGGTCTGTGATCCGCCCGCGATCGGCGGCAGGGCGAAGAGCGGGACCGGCGTGATCGGGATACCGCGCTGGCCATAGAAGGCCTGCAAATCGGCTTCCGTCTCCGCCAGAGGGATGAACGGCAGGGTGGGGCAGATATCCTGCGGCGGCGCGGGATTGCCGCAGAACAGGATGTAGACATTCGAGGTGCCGTCGAACCGCTTCTTGTCCGAGGTGTAACGCGCGCCGGCCGTCAGGCTCAGCTGTTCGACAGGGCGCACGGTGAGCTTGCCGAAGCCGGCCCAGCTTTCCGTTTTCGTCCGGAAGTTCTGGTAGGGCGAGAGGCTCTGCTGGTTGTAGCGGGCGACTGCTGCGATTTCCTCGTCGAAGTACATCGCGCCGATAAGATAATCCACCGAGGGGCCAAAGTCGCCGGTCCAGCGGGCTTCGACGCTGGTCTGCTTGTCCTTCTCCTTGGTGTAGCCCTGACGGAACACGCCGTTGAAGGCATATTCGAGGTCCGCCTCACGATAGGCGGGCTGGATCGTCAGTGTGCCGGCGGGCGTGGTGTAGTTCAACTCGGCGGTGATGCCCCAATAATCGTTGTCGTTGAATGGCACGCCATCCACGACCGCGCCCGCCCGGCCGACCTGCGTGAAGAAGCGCGGCGCCAGATAGGCGTTGGAGGCTGGATCGAGCAGGCCCTGCTGGGTCGAGAAGTTGCTGGGCACGAACTGGTAGCCCGAGGGGCCGTTCGGGCCGAAGGTCGGGTTGACGGCGCCCAGATAATAGCCGCTGCTGCTCGCGCCGCCCTGGTGGGCATAATCGGCAGCGACACGAAGCGTGAGGTCCGGCGTCGGCTCGGCATAAATCTGCAGGCGCCCGCCATGCTCGCGCTGGTTGCCGGTGCCATCGGTCTGGAAGGCATCGCGGTGCGAGAACGTGCCGGCGGCGCGCAGCGCGACGGTTTCGCCGAGCGGCACGTTCAGCGCCGCCTGGCCGGTGAACCAGTTGTAATTGCCATAACCCAGGGTCGCGCTGCCGGATGTCTCGCCCAGCTTCGGACGGTTGGGGATAACGTTGATGGCGCCCGCCGTGGCGTTACGCCCATAGAGCGTGCCCTGCGGTCCCTTGAGCACTTCGACGCGCTGCAGATCGTAGAACACGCCCGAGGTCGAGGTGGGGCGGCCGATGTATACGCCGTCATAGTTGAACGAGATCGCCGGGTCCGAATAGGCATTGACGGTGGAGTTGCCCACGCCGCGCACGAAGAACACCGTCGTCGGCCCGCCACCGCCGGATGCGGAGAGGGACGGGGAGATGCGGGAGAGATCTTCCGCGCGCACAACATTCTGGCGGGTCAGCTCCTCGGGGCGAATCACATCGACGGCGAGGGGGGTGCGCTGGCTGTTCTCTTCCACGCGCTGGGCGGTGACGATGATGTCGACCAGGCCGCCATCGTTGGTCGTATCGGCCGGCGAAACCGCGGCGTCCTGTGCGGCGACGGCGGTGGGGATGAAGGCGGCGCACGCGACGGTGCACAACAACAAAGCTCTCATGTTCACTCTCCCAAGACGGCTCTCAGTGACCGTTAATTCCTGATGTACGGAATTATGGATCGCGTGACAAGCGATCTTCTAAGAGCGCGTCGATCATCTTGATAAAGCATGAGAATGTGGGCTGTGCTGCCCAGACGCAAAAAGGGCGGCCCGTAAACCGAGCCGCCCTTCTGTGATATACGCGGAGCAGCGCCGGGAGGCGCTACCCCTCAGATTCAGTCGCGAATTGCGCGTCCGGTGTTTTCCAGCGCGGCGCCGGTGCGGTCGGCAGCGGCGTCCGCGCCACGGCTGATGTCATCGCCGACCCGGTCCGCCGCTGCGCCGGCTTCGCGCGCGCCCTGCTGGATGTCGTCGCCGATCCGGTCTGCGGCGGCGCCGGCCTCGCGGCTCGCCTCGCGAGATTCCTGCGCGGCATGGTCACCGGCATGCTCGACATCGTTGCCGACGGCGTCGGCCGCTTCGCTGGTTTCCTGCTGCGCCTTCTCACTGCACGCTGCGATGGGCAGCGAGATGAGGGCCAGGCTGGCGAGAGTGGCGGGAAGTTTCATGGATAACCTCGTTCGATTGCTGCGCGGCGGACTTGCGCGCCGCTGAAATGGGGATTTGATAGGGCTGATCGGCGTCGGCTAGTTGACGTGGACGCCGCCGAGCGAGCCTAGCACGCCAAAGGCCTGCAGCAGCCAGAGCACCACCGCGATCACCACGACGATGTTGAGGATGCTTTTGATCTTGCCGTCCATCGGAATGTACGTGTTGATGAGCCACAGCAACACGCCGACGACGATCAAGATGATGATGATGTTGAGAAGCGACATGCAACCCTCCCGGTCTTTTTAAACGGCTGGACGACAGCGATCTCCCAGGCTGTGTCCCGCGCGCGCATCCCAGATGCTGCTCAAAGGAACGTCCGGCCCGGCGTGTAGTTCCACGGGGGGCGGCGCGATGTGCCCTTGCCGGCGCCAGTGGAGCTGCCCGTCGCTTGCGCCAGCGCGCGCCCTCGCGTAGGGGCGGGCGCTGATTTCCTGTTCGTCTGCGCAGGGCAGCCAGGGGCGGACGCCGCGCCTCGCCCGATGCGGACGCCATAGCGATTGCCGGAAGCCCATGACCGACCAGCCAAGCCAGAAGAGCGAAGACTTCAAGAGCACCGTATTCCTGCCGCAGACCGACTTCCCGATGAAGGCCGGTCTCGCCCAGAAGGAGCCGGGTATTCTCGCGCGCTGGCAGGCGCAGGATCTCTACGGTAAGCTGCGCGCGGAGCGGAAGGGCCGCACCCGCTTCATCCTCCATGATGGCCCGCCTTATGCGAATGGCGACATTCACATGGGCCATGCGATGAACAAGGTGTTGAAGGACATCATCGTGCGCAGCCAGAGCCTGCTCGGCAAGGATGCGCCCTATGTGCCCGGCTGGGATTGCCACGGTCTCCCCATCGAGTGGAAGATCGAGGAGGAATATCGCAAGAAGAAGCTGAACAAGGACGAGGTTCCCCCGCAGGAATTCCGCGCCCAGTGCCGCGCTTATGCGGACAAGTGGGTGGGCGTCCAGAAGGAGCAGTTCAAGCGCCTCGGCATCATGGGCGATTGGGAAGACCCCTATCTCACTATGAAGTTCGAGGCCGAGGCAGCGATTGTCGGCGAGCTTTTGAAGTTCGCGGAGAGCGGCCAGCTCTATCGCGGCGCCAAGCCGGTGATGTGGTCTCCGGTCGAAAAGACCGCGCTGGCCGAGGCCGAGGTGGAATATGAGGATGTCACCTCGACGCAGATCGATCTGGCGTTCGAGATTGTCGAGGCGCCGAATGCGCCGGAGCTGGTCGGCGCCTATGCGGTGATCTGGACGACGACCCCGTGGACGATCCCTGTGAACCAGGCGATCGCTTATGGGGAGGGGATTGAGTATGTGTTGGGTTGGTTTGAAGGCAAGGACGCAGAGCAACTTCCCACAAGACTTCAAAACCGGAAATTCCTGATTGCGAAGGAGCTATTCGCACAGTTCGCAAACCGAGTCCTGCAGGAAAATCGCGAGCTGCCAGGTCTGACGTTTCAGACCGAGCCAGCGTTTCGTGGTTCTCAACTCGCGGGTGCCATTGCGCGCCACCCGATGGCCAATCTCCTTCGTCATCCCCGTGAAAGCGGGGATCCCGCTTCTTCTTCAACCGGCGCCGAAGGCAGCTGGACCCCGGATCAAGTCCGGGGTGACGGGGGTGCTGGAAGTGGCAAGGTCGGTTTCTTCGATCGTCCCCGCCCGTTCATCGCGGCCGATCATGTTACCACAGACGCCGGCACCGGCCTCGTCCACATGGCGCCGGATCATGGCGAGGAAGATTTCATCGCCTGCAAGGCGGTCGGTATCGACCCCGTGTTCGCCGTCACCGATGATGGCCGCTATCGTGACGACTGGGCGTGGCTCGGTGGGCAGGGCAGTGTCATCAATACGAAGTTCAACGGTCCCGATGGCCCGATCCTCACCGATCTGCGCGCGGCGGGGGCGCTGCTGTCCGCCGGCGATTTCCAGCACAGCTATCCGCATAGCTGGCGCTCCAAGGCGCGGATCATCTATCGCTGCACGCCGCAATGGTTCATTCCGATGGACAAGGCGAGCACCGCGTCCGACGTCGAGATCGCGCCGCTCGCTGGCATCGGTGCGGGCATCGCGCTGGGCGTCAACGCCGCTGCGCCGCTCAGCAACGGCCCGACGCTGCGCGAAGTGGCGCTCGATGCCATCGAGGCGACGCGCTGGGTGCCGGCCCGCTCACGCAACCGCATCCACGCGATGGTCAGCGACCGCCCGGACTGGGTGATCTCGCGCCAGCGCGCCTGGGGCGTGCCGATTGCGCTTTATGTGAACCGCCAGACCGGCCAGTATCTCAACGATCCCGCCGTCAACGCCCGCATCGTCGAGGCGTTCAAGCAGGGCGGGGCGGATGCCTGGTTCGGCGCCGATCATCAGGCGCTGCTCGGCCCGGACTATGCGCTGGCGGACTATGAGGTCGTGAACGACATTCTCGACGTGTGGTTCGACAGCGGCTCGACTCACGCCTTCGTGGTCGAGGCGCGCTATGGCGAGGGTGCCCGCGCCGACCTGTATCTCGAAGGCTCGGACCAGCATCGCGGCTGGTTCCAGTCCTCGCTGCTGGAAAGCTGCGGTACGCGCGGCCATGCGCCTTATGGCGCGGTGCTCACCCACGGCTTCGCGCTGGACGGGCAGGGCCGCAAGATGTCCAAGAGCCTGGGTAACACCGTCGATCCGCTCAAGGTGATGGACGAGAGCGGCGCGGACATCTTGCGCATGTGGGCGGCCTCCACAGATTATTTTGACGATGTGCGCATCGGCAAGGAGGTGCTGGCCGGCGCATCCGATGCCTATCGCAAGCTGCGCAACACCTTCCGCTATCTGCTGGGCGCGCTGGCCGGGTTCGAGAAGGCGGATCGGGTGGCGGTGTCCGCCATGCCGGAGCTGGAGCGCTATATGCTCCATCGCCTCGCCGAGCTGGACGCGGAGCTGCGCGCGGTGGTCGACAAGGGCGAGGAGCGGGACATCTGGCTGGAGTTCGGCCGCTATACCCGCGCGCTCAACGACTTCGCCAATAATGATCTGTCGGCCTTCTTCTTCGATATCCGCAAGGATTGCCTCTATTGCGATGTGAACCCGGCGACGGGCGCGGAGACGGACAAGCGCCGCGCCTATCGCACGGTGCTGGACCATCTCTTCCACGCACTGGTGCGCTATGCCGCGCCGATCATCCCCTTCACGGCCGAGGAAGTCTGGCAGGCGCGCTATCCGAGCGAGGATGGCTCCGTGCATCTGCTCGAATGGCCCGAGGTGGATCGGCTGTGGCGCGATCCCTCGCTCGGCGTGCGCTGGGCGGCGATCCGTTCATCGCGCGATCAGGTGAACGAAGCCATTGAACCGCTCCGGCGCGAGAAGGTCGTGCGCTCCAGCCTCGCGGCGGATGTGCGGATGGCCGATGTGCCCGAGGACGTGGATTTTGCGGAGATGTGCATCGTGGCCAGCGTGACGCAGGATGCCGATCTGGCCGCCCCGGCGATCACCGCGACCGACAAGCACAAATGCGGCCGCTGCTGGCGGCATCTGCCCGAGGTGGACGCGGATGGCGACCTGTGCGGGCGTTGCGCGGAGGTGCTGGCATGAGCGCGGCGCTTGCCGGGGCTTGGCGCAAGGCGGCGGTGGCGCTTGCGCTCGGCGTCACGGCGCTTGACCAGCTCGTCAAATATTTCGTCACGCAGGTGCTGGAACTGCACGAGCGCGGCCTTGTCGGCATCGAGCTGATTCCGTTCTTCAAGCTGACCTATGCCGAGAATCGCGGCATTTCGATGGGCTTCTTCCACGCCGAGACGGATGTGATGCGCTGGGCGCTGGTCGCCATGACCATGGCCGTCTCCGCCTTCGTGCTCTGGTGGATCTGGCGTGAGAAGGAGCGCGACGATGCGCTGGCGCTCGGCCTCGTGCTCGGGGGCGCCATCGGCAACATCATCGACCGGGTGCGCCTGGGCTATGTCATCGACTATGCCGATTTCCACATTGGCGAATGGCGGCCGTTCCTCATTTTCAACCTTGCCGATGCCGCAATCAGTATCGGCGTCGTCATCCTGCTTGCACGCGCGCTGCTGCTGCGCGAAAAGACCGCCGTGAAGGAGTCCCGTTAACATGCGTCTGTCTTATCGTCTTCCGGTTGTGCTCGCCGGCCTGACCCTGCTCTCCGCCTGCGGAAGCACGAGCCTGTTCAACCGTGATCGGCCGGACGAAATGGCTGTCTCGCGCCAGCCTCCGCTGGTCATTCCGCCGGACTTCTCGCTCTCGCCGCCGGCGCCCGGCACGGCTGCGAGCCAGCAGAATCTCAACCAGCAGGCGCTCGAGGCGATGTTCGGCGGCACCGCTGCGCGCAGCGGCGCTGAGACCTCCGCGCTGCGCGAAGCCGGTCGCTCGCTGGCCGAGGTCGGCATCCGCTCGGTCGTTGGCGACCCGAAGACGGAAGTGCTCGAAAAGGGCCGTGTCACGCAGGACATCATTGCCGCGCCCGAGGGTGACGGCCAGTTCGCGCGCGTGGTTGCGTCCGCGCAATAAGGCGCAGCCTATCAGCATGAGTGACGGCGCCGCCCCGAAGGGCAGCGCTGCAACCTTTCCGCTCAGCGGCTCGTTGAGCGGGGGAAAGGAGAGTCACTCATGTCTCACGATATCAAGGATGATTTCTGGAAGGCGCTGGCCGCCAGCCCGGTGCTGATGGTCCGCCGCAATGGCAGCGACGAGCATGCGCTGCCCATGCATGCCTGCCTGGATAAGGATCTCGGGCCGGCCTATGGCGGCGCCGTCTGGTTCTTTACCGAGCGCGACAATCGCCTTGCGTCAGGCGGGCCGGCCATGGCGCAGTTCATGTCCAAGGGACATGATGTGTTCGCCTGCGTTTCAGGTGAGCTTGTCGAGGAAACCGACGAGGGACTGATCGATCGCTTCTGGAGCAATCCGGTCGAAGCCTGGTTCGACGGACGCGACGACCCCAAGCTGCTGGTGCTGCGCATGGACCTTGGCGATATCGAAATCTGGACGGCCGATCTTGGCATCAAGGGCCGCCTCAAGCTGCTGACCGGCAGCCGCATCGATCCGCAGGAAGCCGGCGATCGCGCGAAGATGCCGGTCTGATTGGTCGGATCAATTCCGCGCGGTCAGGCGCTCGGCGAGTCCCATGGCCGCTGCGGGATTGCGCACTTTCGCACCGGAAATGAAGTAGGCGAAGACATCGCGGGGCTGCGCGGGCGCTTTATCTGGCGTGACATAGGTCAGCGCTTCAGGCGCGTGTCCGGCGGACCATGATTGGGCAATCTTGGCCCATTGATCGAGATCGGCGGCTGCGTAGCCGGTCTCGACCTGCTCTTCACTCTTCATGAGGCGCGCATAGACAAAATCGGCGGTCAGATCGGCGATCTGCGGGTGCTCGTCATGGTCCGCGATCACGATGGCGACGCCATGTTGCCGGGCGAGGGCGACAAATGCGGGATAGGCAAAGCTTTGATGACGCACCTCGACGGCGTGGCGGGTGCGAACGCCGTCGATCTTATTCGGCAGCATGGCGAAAAAGGCGGCCATGTCGTCGGCATCGAACTGACGCGTCGGGCGGAACTGCCAGAGGATTGGCCCCAGCTTGTCGCCCAGCTCGGAGAGGCCCGAGTTCAGGAATTTGCTGATCGATTCGCCGGCCTCGGCGAGCTTCTTCTTCGCTACGCAATATTGCAGCGCCTTGACCGCATAGACGAACCCGTCCGGCGCCGCGTCGCGCCATTTGGCGAAGGTCGCCGGGGACTGGGTGCGGTAGAAGGTGCCGTTGATCTCGATCGTCGCGAGATGATTGACGGCGTAGTCCAGTTCCTTCGCCTTGGGCAGATCGGCCGGGTAGAAGGTGCCGCGCCACGGCTCGTAGGTCCAGCCGCCGATGCCGGTGCGGATGGCGCCGACCGTCACGCCCGCGCTCCGGTCTCCTCGATGCCGGTGCTGTTATGGCGCAGCGCCGTCAGCACGGTCTCGACGATATGCGGCGCATTCAGCCGGGCGTCGTCATACTGCTTTTCCGGCTTGTCCTGATCCTGGAACACGTCCGGCAGGCGCAGGGTGCGCAGCTTGAGGCCGGCGTCGATGAGGCCCTCGTCGCTTGCGAGCGTGAGCACATGCGCGCCGAAGCCGCCGATGCTGCCTTCCTCAACCGTCACCGCCACATCATGGGTGGTGAGCAGCTTGCGGATCAGCGCTTCGTCCAGCGGCTTGGCGAAGCGCAGATCCGCGACGGTGGTGGAGAGGCCGCGTGCGTCCAGCGCATCGGCGGCCTTGAGCGCTTCCTCGAGCCGCGTGCCGAGCGACAGGATGGCGACGCGCTTGCCTTCGCGCACGATGCGGCCCTTGCCGATCTCCAGCCGCTCCGGCTTGGCGGGCAGGGGGACGCCGACGCCGTTGCCGCGCGGGTAACGCAGCGCGATGGGGCTGCTGTCATGACAGGCGGCGGTGTGGACCATGTGGACCAGCTCGGCCTCGTCGGCTGCCGCCATCACCACCATGTTGGGCAGAGTGGCGAGATAGGTGATGTCGAAGCTGCCGGCGTGGGTGCTGCCATCCGCACCGACCAGCCCGGCGCGGTCGATGGCGAAGCGCACTGGCAGGTTCTGGATCGCCACGTCATGCACCACCTGATCATAGGCGCGCTGCAGGAAGGTCGAGTAGATCGCCGCGAACGGGCGCATCCCCTGCGCAGCGAGGCCGGCGGCAAAGGTCACGGCATGCTGCTCGGCAATGCCGACGTCGAAGCAGCGGTTCGGGAAGGTCTTCTGGAACTTGTCGAGCCCGGTGCCCGAGGGCATGGCAGCGGTGATCGCGATGATTTTTTCGTCGCGCTCGGCCTCGGCCATCAGGGCCTGAGCAAAGACATTGGTGTAGCTGGGCGGGCCGGCGGGGGCTTTGGCCTGTTCGCCGGTCACGACGTTGAACTTCTGCACGCCGTGATATTTGTCCGCGGCCGCCTCGGCAGGGCCGTAGCCCTTGCCCTTTTGCGTGACGACATGGACGAGCACCGGCCCGTCCGCCATGTCGCGCACATTCTCTAGCACGGGGATCAGCTGGTCAAGATTGTGGCCATCGATGGGGCCGACATAATAGAAGCCCAGCTCCTCGAAGAGCGTGCCGCCCATGGCCATGCCGCGGGCGAACTCGTCCGTCTTACGGGCGGCCTGGTGGAGCGGCCGGGGCAGCTTGCGCGCCAGCTTGCGCAGCGCTTCGCGCACCGAGAGGAACTCGCGGCTGGAGACGATCCGCGCCAGATAGGCCGAGAGGCCGCCCACCGGCGGCGCTATGGACATGTCATTATCGTTGAGGATGACGACGAGCCGGTTGCCGGCCTCGCGCGCATTGTTCATCGCCTCATAGGCCATGCCGGCCGACATGGCGCCATCCCCGATGACGGCGATGCCCTTGCCGGGCTGGCCGCTCAGCTTGTTGGCGATGGCAAAGCCAAGCGCGGCGCTGATTGAGGTGGAGCTGTGCGCCGCCCCGAACGGATCATATTCGCTTTCCGAGCGCTTGGTGAAGCCGGACAAGCCACCGCCCTGGCGCAGCGTGCGGATGCGATCACGCCGGTCGGTCAGGATCTTGTGCGGATAGCATTGATGCCCGACATCCCAGACCAGCTTGTCGTCGGGCGTGTTGAACACATAATGGATGGCGGTCGTCAGCTCGACGACACCAAGGCCGGAGCCCAGATGGCCGCCGGTCGTGCCGACAGCGGAAATCGTTTCTGCGCGCAACTCATCGGCCAACTGCCGCAGTTGTTCGGGGGCGAGCTTGCGAAGATCGGCGGGGGTGCGCACCTGATCGAGCAGGGGCGTCTCGGGCTGGTCCATCATCGGCTCTTATCTAGTGCGTTAACCGGCCATTGTCGAACGGTCATCCAGCCTGTGATGATACGCTCATCGCATATCGCGGCAACTGGTCTAAGGGGCAGGGCGCTATGTCGCAGTGCCTGTGAGCGCCTCAGGTCAGGCGCATTTGGCGCAGGTGCCCAGCACTTCGATAACGGGACGTTCGGTTGCGAACCCATCTTCTCCGGCAATGCGGCGGACTTCGCTGGTCAGCCTGTCATTGTCGATATGCGTGGCCTCGCCGCAGGCCTTGCAGACCAGGAAGATGCAGTCGTGCAGGCATCCGGGATGGGCGTTGGCGATATAGGCATTGGCGCTTTCCACGCGCTGGGCGAGGTTGGTCGCCACGAACAGGTCGAGGATGCGGTAGATGCTGTTGGGCGCGACGCGCTTGCCACGCTTTTGCGAGACCTTGTCTGCGATATCATAGGCAGAGGCCGGCTTTTCCTCGGCCGCGAGCACATCGAAAATGTCGCTGCGCATGTCCGTCCACTGCTCACCCTTGGCTTCGAGCGTGGCGCGGGCCGCAGCAGAGAGCTTGATGCCCGTCGGCTCGGCATGGTTGTGAATATGATGGTCAGCGGTGGCCATGCTCATAATCTAAGCTCTGCTGGCCGAGGCCACAAGCCTTGGCGAACGCGTGCGGCGCGCGACGGAGTCTGCGCGGGATCGCAGGCCGGAATTTGCATGAAATCCGACAGCACTGCCGAAAGCGTTTTTGCGAAAATTGACTTCATCCACTTATTGGCCGGCGGCATCTCCTTGTTTATCGGCGATTTTGGGCGGGAAAATATCTACAAGGCTCTGTTTTTAAAGAGTAAATAGGAATTCTGAGAATTGTGCCTAATTGGCAACACTCCCATCGATTGCGTTATCGATGATATTATCCGCTTGAGTTTGTCCCGGATCGTCGCCTAGCCTATTAGTTAGCTTACTACGAGAGTGTGCCGACAAGGGTGTGTCAGCGACCTGACGACCCAGAATCGGGCTCCGAAAAGTGGGCGGGAGTGCAGTCGTCGGGAGGCGGCTGAGAAAAGGGAGAGGAAACTATGTCTGTAAAAATGGACTCGTTTTGCGTGCGCGCGGCATTGGCGTGCACGACGGCACTGACGGTTCTGTCCATGCCATCGGGCGCGATCGCGCAGCAGACCGATGGCGCTGACGAGCAATCCATCGTGGTCACCGGCTCGCGCATCGTTCGACGCGACTATGAAGCCAGCAGCCCGATCGTCACAGCGGGGCAGGAACTGCTCCAGAACAGCTCGACCGCCGCGCTTGAGACCAACCTGAACAAACTTCCCGCGTTTACGCCTGTGCAGACGCCGGCAATTGCCAGCGATATTCAGCCGACGGCAACCAGCACGCCGGGTGCGGCAACCGTTTCTCTCCGTAACTTGGGCACCAACCGCAACCTCGTCCTGGTCGATGGCCGTCGTGCCACGCCGGCCAACGCTTTGGGCGTCGTGGACATCAATACGATTCCAGCAGCGGCTATCGAGCGGGTCGAGATCATCACCGGCGGTGCTTCGGCGACCTATGGTGCGGACGCTGTTGGCGGTGTCGTCAACTTCATCCTCAAGAAGAACTTCCAGGGTCTTCAGTTCGATACCCAGATGGGCATCTCCCAGCGGGGCGACGGCCGTGAATTCTCGATCAGCGGGATCATGGGCGCGAACTTCGACGACGGCCGAGGCAACATCACCATTGGCCTGTCCATGAACGATCGCGAGAGCGCCCTGCGCCGCGACCGGCCCTGGTTCCGCAATGCCTGGAAAGACCCCCGTTTTACTGGCACTGAGTTCTTCCCCGACTTTTCGGGTTATCAGCCGATTGGCGGCAACAACCCCAATCAGGCACTGCTCAACAGTTGGTTCGGAACCACCGTCAACACTCAAGGACAAACAGTCCCGAATGTGGCGGCCGGAAGCCGGCTTTATTTCAATGACGACGGCACGGCCTTCACCGGCTTCTTCCAAAGCCCCACTGGCGGCGCGTCGCGCTTCAAAGGCGATCTGACGGGTCTCAAATGGAAGCGTCAGGGAGATGGCTCGCTCGGCCAGAACTTCCAGGACGAACTGCTGGTTCTGCCGCTCAACCGCTATAACCTCTACGCACGCGGCAATTACGAAATCAACGACTGGATCGGCGCCTTCGCCCAAGGCACGTTTACGCGCGTTCAGACTCACACGGTCCAGCAGCCTTCGCCTTCGGTGAATGGATGGTCCGCGCTGATCCCGGTGGATGGACGGGCAATTCCAACGGAACTGGCGCAGGTGCTGGCTTCTCGCGGGAACCCCACGGCGCCGTGGCAGCTAACCTACTATCTAAACTACGCCAATCGTGAAGCGCGTACCGACGTCTTTACCTACAATCTGGTGGCTGGCCTAGAAGGCAAGGTCCCCGGTACGGACTGGACCTGGGAGGCCTATGCGTCCCAAGGTGAATCCGAAACCAACGCCCTGATCACGGGCACGGCCTCGCTCGCCCGCTTCCGCGCTGTCATCCAGTCGCCGAACTGGGGCGCCGGTTTCAAATCCCAGGGCAACGCAGCCTTTGGCGGCTTCGGTGCGGCTTCAGCCACCTGCACGAGCGGCTTCAATCCGTTCGACCCCAATGCGCAGGTTTCGCAGGATTGTATCGACGCGATCCGGGCCGATCTCAAGAACCGCGCGGTCATGCAGCAGAGCGTGTTTGAAACGAATGCTCAGGGCGGGCTATTCAACCTGCCAGCCGGTCAGGTTCGTGCGGCGGTCGGCGCGAGCCATCGTCAGAATCGCTATGAGTTCCAGAATGATACGCTGACCTCGCAGGGCACCTCCTTCCAGGATCAGGCGATCGGCATCTACCCGAGCGGCAACTCGCAGGGGCTCATCCGCGTGGACGAGTTCTACGGCGAGTTGCTCGTCCCGGTGCTTTCCGATCTGCCACTGATCCGCAAGCTGGACGTGACCGTGGGTGCGCGTAACTCGCACTACAACACGACAGGTAATGCCTTCACGTGGAAGGCGATGGCCGATTGGGAAGTCACCGACTTCCTCACGATTCGTGGCGGCTTCAACAAGGCCGTTCGCGCCCCGAACGTCGCCGAATTGTTCCTGGCACCGCAGCAGACCTTCACGGCTGCCGGTGGCGGCGATGTCTGCCGCCTCAATAACGGCCTAGCATGGTCGGCCAATACGGCGAAGAATTCGAATGCAGCGAATGTGCAGGCAGTCTGCCGAATCCTGATGGATCAGACGATTGCGGGGACGGCTAACACTTTCTACTCGGACCCGGCTTTCTACAATGCCCAGGGCCCGGCCTTTGCGTTCCCGACCCTCGTCGGCAACCCGTCTGTGCAGCCGGAAAAGGCCAAGACCTGGACTCTCGGCGCCGTGCTGCGGTCCACTGCGACCAGCGAGTTGCTGCGTCGTCTGCGGCTGACGGTCGATTACTATAACATCAAGGTCGACGACGCGATTGGTCCGCTCACCCTCGACACTGCGCAGCGCCAATGCTTCGATCCGGTCTTCAATCCGGCGATCGCCAACAATCCGACAGCCGCTGCGGCGACGGCAGCCTGCCAGGCTATCGGGCGCGTGGCCGGCGATGGTGCGTTGGGCAATGTGCAGGTCACCTACCTGAACAACGGACGTTTCCGCACCTCGGGCATCGACGTCCAACTCGACTGGTCGGTTCCGGTGGGGCCAGGCACGTTCAGCATCAACTCCGTATTCAACTATCTGCTCTCGCTGAAATCGGCGCCGTTGCCGGCATCGGCTGGTGCGGCCGGACAATTGGTTGAATATGCAGGCACGCTGGGCCCGGCAGGCAGCGCGGCGATTGCCGAAAACGGCCTCAATCCCGGTTCCTTCCGTTGGAAGATGCTGAACTCGTTCAGCTATGCGGTCGGGCCTGTCACGGTTGGGGTACAGTGGCAGCACCTGCCTGCCGCGAAGTCGATCACCTACACCTCCAACAACGCCACCACTTTTGTCGGGGCGCCCGCTTACGATCTGTTCAACCTGAACGGTTCGTTCGCCGTGACGCGGGACGCGACGCTGCGCTGGGGTGTGGACAATCTGTTCGACAAGGCGCCGCCGCTGCTCGAATACAACACGGGCGCAGCGCTTGGAAATGGCGTGGGTGCCAGCCCGTTCAACGCCTACTTCTATGATATGAATGGCCGCCGCTTCTACCTCGGCGCGTCGTTCAAATTCTGAGGATGACGGACTAAAAGGGGGAAAGAGGGGACTGCCTGCCGGGCATTCCCCTCTTATCTTTGTTTCAGGACAAAGCCGGGGCCGGAGCGGGTCGGGCGAAGAGGAGAGTGGATTATGGTGTTGCGGTCGATCCGGCCTGTGCCGATTGCGGTGCTGACGATGCTTCTGGCGGCGTGCAGCGGCGTCGAGGGGAGCGAAACGTCGCTCGGCCCCGCCGCCATCGATCAGGCGCGGCTTGAGGCGGCTGGCAAGGATGACGACAACTGGCTGACCTATGGCCGCACCTATGATGAGCAGCGCTATTCGCGGCTCACCCAGATTAATGACGGCAATATCGGCGAGCTGAGTCTCGCCTGGGCGCTGGAACTCGATACCGCGCGCGGGCAGGAGGGCACGCCCATCGTGGTCGATGGCGTGATGTACACGTCCACCGCCTGGTCCAAGGTCGTCGCCATCGATGCCACGACCGGCAAGCAGCTCTGGCAGTTCGACCCGGAGAATGAAGGCTCCAAGGCCGCGCACGCCTGTTGCGACGTCGTCAATCGCGGCGTCGCCGTGTGGAAGGGCCGCGTCTTCGTCGGCACCATCGACGGCCGGCTGATCGCCATCGACGCCAAGACCGGCCAGAAGGTCTGGGAGACCATCACGGTCGACCAGAAGAAGCCCTACACCATCACCATGGCCCCGCGCGTGGTGCGCGACAAGGTGATCATCGGCAATAGCGGCGCGGAACTGGGCGTGCGCGGCTATGTCTCGGCCTACGATACCAATACCGGCAAGCTCGTCTGGCGCTTCTATACGGTGCCCGGCAATCCGAAGGACGGACCGGATGGCGCTGCCTCCGACGCGATCCTGGAGAAGCTGGCCCGGCCGACCTGGTATGGCGAGAATTACTGGAAGCTCGGCGGCGGCGGCACCGTGTGGGACAGCGTGGTCTACGATCAGGAGCTGAACCAGCTTCTCATCGGCGTCGGCAATGGCTCGCCCTGGAACCACAAATGGCGCAGCGCCGGCAAGGGGGACAATCTGTTCCTCTCCTCCATTCTCGCGCTCGACCCGGATACCGGCGCCTATAAGTGGCACTATCAGATCAATCCCGGCGAAACCTGGGATTACACCGCGACCCAGCAGATCATGCTCGCGGACCTGAAGATCGACGGGCGCGACCGCAAGGTGCTGATGCAGGCGCCGAAGAACGCGTTTTTCTATGTGATCGACCGGACGAACGGCAAGCTGATCTCCGCCAAGCCCTATGCGCGGCAGAACTGGGCTGAGGGCATCGACCTCAAGACCGGCCGGCCGATCGAGAAGCCCGGCGTGCGCTATGACAATGGGCCGGCGCTGGTCATCCCCTCGGGCATCGGCGCCCATGCCTGGATGCCGATGAGCTATTCGCCCAAGACCGGGCTGGTCTACATTCCGGCCATGGAGCATCCGCTCGTCTATGGCGATGCCGATCCGTTCGTGATCCATGAGGGGCGCTGGAATACGGCAGTGTCCTTCCTCGATCCGCCGGCGATGCCGGGTCTGCCCGATACCGTGGAAGGGCGCCGCAAGGCCCTCGAATCCATGGTGAAGGGTAAGCTGGTCGCTTATGACCCGGTGACGCAGAAGCCGCGCTGGGAAGTCGAGCGCGACTGGCCGTGGAATGGCGGCACGCTGGCGACCGCCGGCAACCTCGTCTTCCAGGGCACGCCGCATGGCGACTTTGAGGCGTTCAGCGCGGACAATGGCAAGAAGCTGTGGTCCTTCCAGACCCATCGCGGCGTGCTGGCCGGGCCGATCACCTATCGCGTCAATGGCGAGCAATATATTGCCGTCATGGCCGGCTATGGCGGCTCGATGGGCATGGCGAGCGGCACGCCGTTCATGAAGAACAAGATGCCCAATGGCCTCGTGCTGGCGTTCAAGATCAAGGGCAGTGGCAAGCTGCCGCCCTACACGCCGATCCCGCAGCCCGAGCCGACGCCGAGCAACGAGACCTTCACGGCGGCGCAGATCGCGACCGGCCAGAAGGGCTTCTTCCAGTTCTGCCAGATCTGCCATGGCGGTCCGGTCAACCCGAACCTGCGGCGCTCACCGCTGATTGCCGACAAGGATCTGTGGCAGCAGGTCGTGATCGGCGGCGCGCTGGCGCAGAATGGCATGGCGAGCTTCGCGGCCTATCTCAAGCCCGAGGAAGCCGAGGCCATCCGCGCTTATCTCAACCAGCAGGCAAAGGCGCTGCTTGCCGAAGAGAAAGCCAAGGCACGCTGATCAAACTCGACCGCGCAGCAGCATAGGCAGTTGCGCGGTCGGCGGCGGTCGTGCAACTCCTGCTAACGCTATGGTCTAACGATCTGCCCGCAAGGGCGGGTCGCGCGTTGAGGAGAGAGTGATGCCGCCCAAATCCCTGTTTGCCCGCTGCCTGATGGCGGCGTCCCTGATGCTTCTCCCACTGACGGCCAGCCGCGCCGAGGTGAAGGTAGAGCATATCAAGGTCCACTCGCAGGCGGTGGAGGGCAATCTGGAAGGAAACAGCGCCGACCGCGACGTGATCGTCTTCCTTCCGGAGGATTATGCGACGAGCGCCAAGCGCTATCCGGTTGTCTATTTCCTGCACGGCTTCATGGGATCGGCCGAGGGCTATGACAAATATATCGGCTTTGCCGACGCGCTGAACACCGCCGAGGCCAAGAACCGCCAGGCGATTCTGGTCGTGCCGGATTCCAACTCGCGCCATGGCGGCTCGATGTACTCGAGCTCCCCGACCACTGGCAATTTCGAGCGTTTCATTGCGCAGGATCTCGTTGCCTATGTCGACAAGCACTATCGCACGCTCGCCAAGCAAGAGTCGCGCGGCCTGAGCGGCCACTCAATGGGCGGCTACGGGACGCTACGCATTGCCATGAAATATCCCGGCGTGTTTTCGAGCATCTACGCGATGAGCGCCTGCTGCCTCTCCGCCCGCCCGGTGGATGCAGAGCGCAGCCAGCGCCTCGAAGCGATGAGCATGGATGAAGCGCTCAAGGGCGACTTTGGCGTGCGGGCCGACTTCGCGGCAGCCTCGGCATGGTCGCCCGCGCCGGACAAGGCGCCCTTCTATCTCGACCTTGGCACGCAAAAGGGCGTCGTCCAGCCTCAGATCATCGCGCAATGGGCGGCCAATGCGCCGCTTGCCATGGCGCCGCAATATCTGCCGGCGCTCAAGAGCCTCAAGGCCATCGCGATTGACGTGGGGGACAAGGACACGCTGATCAAGGATAATGGCGATATGGCCAAGCTGCTCGACCGGATGGGCGTTGCGCATAGCTACACCGTCTATGGGGGCGACCATGGCAATCGCGTGCGCGAGCGCTTCCGGGCCTTCGTCCTGCCCTTCTTTGCCGAGCATCTCGCCAAGGATTGATCTCGCGAAAGGCTAGCGCGTCACCGCTTTGGCCCCATGACGCCCTGCCCGGTTCGGGACCGGCAGGGCGCGATGTGCGTTGGATGGTCGCGCCTGTCCTTTAGCCGACATGTTTTATGCCTAACTGTGTGAGAGGCGCGCAATTGACAGCGTAGAGATCGACAAAATCGATCTTTGCGTTGAGATTAATCAATTTTGCCTGATCAACAATGATGCCTATGTGCAAGGCGTCAATTCACCAAGAGGAGCAGACATGAGTCTCGTAAACACCCCGATCAAGCCGTTTTCCGCCACGGCCTTCAAGGAAGGCAAGTTCGTCGACGTGACTGAGGCGGACGTGAAGGGCAAGTGGGCCGTCTTCTTCTTCTACCCGGCTGACTTCACCTTCGTTTGCCCGACCGAACTTGAGGATCTCGCAGACATCTACCCGACGCTCCAGGGCATGGGCGTGGAAGTCTATTCGGTCTCCACCGACACGCATTTCTGCCACAAGGCCTGGCACGACACGTCGCCGGCCATCGGCAAGATCAGCTACTACATGCTGGGCGACCAGAACCACAGCATCTCGAACAATTTCGAGATCCTGCGCGAAGGCGTCGGCCTTGCTGACCGTGGCACCTTCGTCGTGGACCCCGAAGGCACGATCCAGCTGGTCGAGATCACGCCAGAAGGCGTCGGCCGCAACGCTGCCGAACTGCTCCGCAAGATCAAGGCGCTGCAATATTGGGCGAGCCACCCTGGCGAGGTCTGCCCCGCCAAGTGGGAAGAAGGCGAGAAGACCCTCGCACCTTCGCTCGACCTCGTCGGCAAGATCTAAGACTGCTTCGCGACGGGGTCGCGTGGCGATCCCGTCGTTCTCTCCCCTCCTCATGCGAGGAGGGGCAGAGGGTGGTGCGGCGACGCTGCGACCTTTCGCTTTTGCGCGGTGCTGCGCATCGCCACCACCCCACCCTGCTGACAGCAGACCATTTCAAAGGAAATCCCATGTTGGAAGCCAATATCAAGAGCCAGTTGCAGGCCTATATGGCCAACATCAAGCAGCCGATCGAGCTGGTGCCGTCGCTCGACGACAGCGCCAAGGCGTCGGAGCTGCGGGGCCTCCTGGAAGACATTGCCGGGCTGAGCGATCTTGTGACCATTGCGGCCGATGAAGGCGATGCGCGCAAGCCCAGCTTCCTCATCCGCCGGGCCGGCACGGATATCAGCGTGCGTTTCGCCGGCATTCCGCTCGGGCATGAGTTCACCTCGCTGGTGCTGGCGCTGCTGCAGGTCGGCGGCCACCCGCCCAAGGTGAGCGATGACGTGATCGAGCAGGTCAAGGGGCTGGAGGGCGACTATCAGTTCGAGACCTATTTCTCGCTCTCCTGCCAGAACTGCCCGGACGTGGTGCAGGCGCTCAACCTGATGAGCGTGCTCAACCCGCGCATTCGCAACGTCTCCATCGATGGTGCACTGTTCAAGGCGGAAGTCGATGAGCGCAAGGTGATGGCGGTGCCCAGCGTCTATCTGAATGGCGAGCCGTTCGCCTCCGGACGCATGGATATCGAGCAGATCCTCGCCAAGCTGGACACCGGTGCTGTGGCGCGTGCTGCCGAGAAGATCGCCGCCAAGGAGCCGTTCGACGTGCTCGTGGTGGGTGGCGGGCCGGCCGGTGCCGCCGCGGCCATCTATGCCGCGCGCAAGGGCATCCGCACGGGCGTCGTTGCCGAGCGGTTCGGTGGGCAGGTGCTGGATACCATGGGCATCGAGAATTTCATCTCCGTGCCGCACACCGAAGGGCCGAAGCTGGCTGCCGCGCTGGAGCAGCATGTGAAGGATTATGATGTCGACATCATGAACCTGCAGAAAGCCAGCAAGCTGGTGCCGGCCAAGGCGCCGGGCGGCCTCGCTGAAGTGCAACTGGAGAGCGGCGCGACCCTCAAGGCCAAGGCGGTGATCCTCGCCACCGGTGCCCGCTGGCGCACGATGAACGTGCCCGGCGAGGACGAGTATCGCAATAAGGGCGTGGCTTATTGCCCGCACTGCGATGGCCCGCTGTTCAAGGGCAAGCGCGTGGCGGTTATCGGCGGCGGCAACAGCGGTGTCGAGGCCGCGATCGACCTCGCCGGCATCGTCAAGCATGTCACCCTGGTCGAGTTCGATAGCCAGATGCGGGCCGATGCCGTGTTGCAGCGCAAGCTGCATAGCCTGCCCAATGTCACGGTGGTGACCTCCGCCCTGACGACGCAGGTGCATGGCGATGGCGAAAAGGTGGTGGGCCTTACCTATCGCGACCGCAACAGCGATGAATCGCATCTGGTCGAGCTGGAAGGCATTTTCGTCCAGATCGGCCTGGTGCCCAACACCGAATTCCTCACCGATGCGGTGGCGCTGAGCAATCGCGGCGAGATCGAGATCGATGCGCGGGCGCACACCTCGCAGCAGGGCATTTTCGCGGCGGGCGACTGCACCACCGTGCCCTACAAGCAGATCGTGATCGCGATGGGGCAAGGCTCCACCGCCGCGCTCTCCGCCTTCGATTATCTGATCCGCCTCGCGCCGGCGGAGGAGCAGGCGAAGGCGGCCTGAGCGGAGCTGATCGGTTGAAGATTGGAAAGGGGCGTTCGGCACGGGCCGGGCGCCCCTTTCTTGTGGATGCACGCGCATATCCCGTTTGGGAGATGCCGGGTCGATCACCTTCTGGCAGGCGCAGGCTGTAGCGGCGAACGGATGAAATCCCGAGCCGGTCCATGTCTTTGCCAGGGGGTGCATCATGATAGTTTCACGGACTTATTCCAGGGCCTTGCTGCTCGCTTCGGCAGCGGCGCTGTCACTCACCCTGTCTGCCTGCGGAGACGAAGGCGTGAACTCGACGCCGACGCCCACGCCTGCCCCCACGCCCACGCCTGCGCCGACACCCACGCCATCACCGACACCCACGCCGACCCCGACGCCAACCCCCACGCCGACTCCCACGCCTGCTGCGGGGCCGATCGCCAACATCGTCGCCGGGCCGGGCAGCAACGCGACGCCGGCCGTGCAGGCCACCAATGGCGCCTCGTTCGATACCCAGACGTCGGGAACGATCAGCTTTCCGCTCAGCCAGCTTGCGGTGAATTTCGACGCACAGGGGAATCCCACCGCCGCGGCGACTGCCAACGCCAATGGCGTCACGATCAGCCGGGACTCATCAGGCCTGAAGTTCACCGTCAATGTCCCCGCTGCCGGGATCACCAATGTGGCCCTCGTCGAGGATTGCGACGATTGCTACTCGGCCAACCTCTCCAACGGTCGCAAACTGGAGGTCGTGCTCGATGGCGAGCTGGATAATGGCGATCTGAGCTATCTGCGCTTCGGCGAATGGGCGGTCTTTGGGCAGAACGGCCAGCTTGGAACTTATGCGCCACTGATCGGCGGGTACGAAACGCCGAACGCTGGCATGCCGACGAGCGGCACCGCGACCTATGCCGGCGAGGTGGAGGGCTATGTCAGCTTTGTCGATGGCAGTGCCCGCAATGTCGGCGAGCTGGAAGGCAATGCCGCGATCAGCGTGAACTTTGCCGCTAACAGCCTGACCGGCACCACGTCCAACATGCAGGTTGGCTATGAGAAGAACGGCAACTGGCAGCAGGCGGCGTGGAACGATGCCTCGTTCACGGCTTCGCTCTCCGGCAATGACTTCTCGGGCACTACGGCGGTGACGAGCGCACCGAGCGGTGCGGCATCCTTGCAGAGCGGCGCGGTCGGCACGATCGGCGGCAGCTTCTACGGGCCGGCAGCCGATGAGATCGGCGCGATCTGGTCACTCTCCGACGGCACGAACACGGCGCTCGGGACGATCGCCGGAATCAAGCAGTAACCCGAGGGGCGATTCGCTGCCCGCGCGTGGGGCGCCGAGGGCGTGGTGGGGGCAGCGGATCGAATGGGACGGCAGCACATACATGTCTGCAGTGGGAGCATTCATGCTGATGTCCCAGGTGGGGGCGATGGCGATGGCCGGGACACCAACGGCCATCGCCGCGCATCCCGATCCGGCGGCCAGCAGCGCGCCGGAAGCGGCAGCGCCAGCGGCGGCCGTGTCGGTGTCGGCAGAAGCCTATGCCGAACGGCTCGCGCGTGATCCGGCCAATCCCGAGCTGCGGTTTCGCCTCGGCATGGCGCTGATGGAAGCGGGGCGGACGCGCGAGGCGATCCGGCAGTTCCGGCATTTGCTCGCCGATCAGCCGCAGGCGGTGCGCGTGCGGCTGGAGCTGGCGCGCGCTTATTATGTCGCCCGGGATTATGCCAATGCCGAGCGGCAGTTCCGTCTGGCCGGCGCGGCCAATCTGCCAGCGATCGTCTCCGCCAACGTCGATCGCTACCTCAAGTCCATTCGCGAGATGCGATCCTGGTCGTTCAGCGCCTCCTTCGCGCTCGCGCCGGATACCAACATCAATGCCGCGACGGCGGCGGAGACGATCGAGCTTTATGGCCTGCCGTTTGACCTCTCGGATGCCGCCCGCCGGTCGAGCGGGGTGGGGGTCTATGGGCAGATCGGCGCGGAGTGGGCGCCGCGTCTGTCCGCGCGGGTTCGGCAGCGGTTCGGCGCATCCCTCTCGCGGCGCGATTATCAGGGGCAGCAGTTCGACGACATGGTGCTGAGCGCCTATCTCGGCCCGCGCGTGACGCTGGGCCGGTTCGCGCTGGCCGCCACCGGTACGGCCTCCCGCCGCTGGTATGGGGGGCAGCCCTATAGCCGGATGCTCGGCGGTCAGGCGGATGTCGCTTACTATCCGGGCACCCGCACGGCGATCAGCCTGCAAGCCAGCGCGAGCGATCTGCGCCATAAGGGCGCCACGCATCTGAATGGGGCGCTGCTCGGCCTGTCGCTGGGCGTCACGCGCTCGCTGGACAAACAGAGCCTCGGCAATCTGCGCGTCGGCATCAATCGCCACGACGCCGCCAACCGCGCCTTCGCGCAGACCTCCTACACGGCGGGCGCGATCTACGCGCGCGAATTGCCGATGGGCTTCTCGCTCTCGCTGCAGCCCGGCTTTTCCTACAGCCGCTTTGATGGCGTGTTTGCCGCGTTCGGCACGGCGCGGCGTGACACGAGCTACAGCCTCGGCGTGAGCGCGCTCAATCGCAAGGTGACGCTTGGCCGGTTTGCGCCGCGCGTGGGCGTCTCGCATACGATCAACGAGAGCAATATCGCGCTCTACGCCTACCGCCGTACGCGCTTCGACATCGGTGTGACGACGATTTTCTGATCCGGCGGGCGTGCGGTCTGCGCGCAAGGCGATCACGCTGCGCCGTAGCGTCCGGTTCGTGCCGGCGGGCGCGCAGGCTTGTCGAGGGGACTGTCGCGTCGCCTGCAAGGGGTTGAAACCAAGCGGGTAGCCGATAAGTTTGGCCTCATGTGACGCGACACTGCGTTTCCCCAAGGATTGAGGTTTTCCGACAAATGCCTTCAAAGCATGTTCTTGCCCCGTTGAGCGCCGTCGCGCTCGCGCTGTCCACGCCGCTCGCCGCCCAGAAGGCGGAGACCATCACCGCGCCATGGACCGGCCTCTATGGCGGCGTGCCCGCCTGGGACAAGGTCGATCCGGCGGCATTCCCTGCCGCGTTCGAGGCGGTCATGGCCTCGGTGAAGGCGCAGTTTGAGGGCGTGCTGGCTAATAAGGCCGCACCGACATTCGAGAATACGATCACCGCGCTGCAGAAGGAGACGCTGTCCGACCGGGTCATGCCGATCTGGGGCGTGTATGTCTCCAATCTCTCCAATGACGACATCCGCCGCATTCAGGGTGAGTGGAGCCCGAAGCTGAGCGCCTTCTTCAACGAACTGACGCTCGATCCGCGCTATTTCGCGCGGGTGAAGGCGCTCTACGACAAGCGCGACATGCTTGGCCTTGATGCCAAGCAGATGCGGCTGCTGACCCGCACTTATGAGGATCTGGTCGCCAACGGCGCCATGCTGGATGCCGCGCAGAAGAAGGAACTGATCGGGATCGAGACGGCGCTCGCGCAGGAGTTCAGCAGCTTCCAGAACAAGGTGCTGGCCGATGAGGAGAAGTTCATCACCTTCACCAGCGAGGTCGATCTCGCGGGTTTGCCGGCCGATTTCGTGGCGACGATGAAGTCCGTGGCGCAGGACAAGGGCGTGAATGGCTGGTTGCTGATCAACACCCGCTCCTATGTGCAGCCCTTCCTCGAAAGCTCGACACGGCGCGACCTTCGCAAGAGCGTGTTCGAGGCGTTCGCCAATCGCGGCGACAATGGCGATGCCAATGACACCAATGCGACCATCGCGCGGATCGTGGCGCTGCGTGCCCAGCGGGCGAAGCTGCTCGGGTTCAAGACACATGCCGAATACCGCATGCGCGACACCATGGCGCAGACGCCGGACAAGGCGATGGCGCTGATGATGAAGGTGTGGCCGGCGGCCGTCGCCCGCGTGCGCGAGGAAGTGGCGGACATGCAGGCCATCGCCGATGCCGAGGCGAAGGCTGGGCAGGGGCCGAAGATCACCATCGAGCCATGGGACTACCGCTTCTACGCCGAGAAGGTGCGCAAGGCGAAGTACGACCTCGATCAGAATGAAGTGAAGCCCTATTTCCAGCTCGACAAGATGGTCTCCGCCATGTTCGACATGGCGAACCGGCTCTACGGCTTCACCTTCACCGAGAATAGCGGCGCGGTGCCGGTCTTCCACCCCGATGTGCGGACCTTCGAGGTGACGCGCGGCGGCAAGGTCGTCGGGCTGTTCTACCTCGATACCTGGGCACGCAGCGGCAAGCGCTCCGGGGCGTGGATGACCACCTATAAGGGGCAGGATCATCTCAACGGCAATGACTATGTGCTGGCCTCCAACAATAACAATTTCGCCAAGGGCAGCGCCGGTGCGCCGACGACGATCAGCCTCGATGATGCGACTACGCTGTTCCATGAGTTCGGCCACGCGCTGCATTATCTGAGCTATGACATCACCTGGCCGGGGCTGGGCACGACGCCGCGCGACTTCGTGGAATATCCCAGCCAGGTTCATGAGAATTGGGTGCTGACGCCCTATATCCTCGAGACCTATGCGCGCCATTTCCAGACCGGCGCGCCAATCCCCAAGGCTCTGGTCGACAAGATCAAGGCCAGCGACACCTTCAACCAGGGCTTTGCCACGGTCGAATATCTCTCCTCGGCCATCGTCGACATGAAGCTGCACAATCGCCCTGATGCGCCGACCGATATCGACGCGTTCGAGCGCGAGACGCTGGCGGAAATCGGGATGCCCAAGGAGATGATCATGCGGCACCGCCTGCCGCAGTTCAATCACCTCTTCTCGTCCGATGCCTATTCGGCGGGCTATTACAGCTATCTGTGGTCCGAGACGATGGATGCGGACACCTGGGCCGCGTTTGAGGAGACCGGCAATGTCTGGGACCCTGCGCTGGCCGCGCGCTTCAACAAGGCGCTGCTCTCGACCGGCAACGAGACCGACCGGGCCGAAGCCTATCGGGCATTCCGCGGCCGCGACCCGGATGTGAATGCGCTGCTGCGCAAGCGTGGCTTCCCGGTTCCGGCGGAGTAATCGCGCAGCAGGTCCGTCTGATGTGCTTTTTGTTAGTGCGAAGGGTCCGCCTCGATTTGGAACGAATGCCCCAGGCAGGATTTCTGAATTAGACTGAGTAGATAGCGGATTTTGGACGGATGCTGATTTCACATGCGGAAGAAGCGCGGCTGCGCGCCTCTTTCGAGGCGTTTATCATGGACCGGAGTTTTCCGTGTGTGGGGGCAAAATCAGCTCTCTCGCGCGGGACTCTCAACATTCTCGTGGGCTGGTCCATCGACAGCGGCTGGGATGACTTGCGGCTGCATGGCGAATTGATGGCCTGGGCGCAATCCTACGCGAGCGATCCGGGGCTGTTCCGCAGCCTCGCGATCATTTTCGCGCATGCGGCGCCGCTGGATGAGAAGGCCTATGAGCAGGCGATGTGGGACCGTCTGCAATCGCTGGCCGACAAGGATGCGTGGCTTGGCCTGCCCTATGATGAGCGGGTGAGCCGCGATCCTGACGATCCCCATTTCTCGCTGAGCTTTGGCGGGGAAGCCTTTTTCGCAGTGGGCCTGCATCCGGCGGCAAGCCGCCCGGCGCGGCGTTTCGAGCGGCCGGTGATCGTGTTCAACCTGCACGATCAGTTCGAGCAATTGCGTCAGGAAGGGCGCTACGAAAAGATCCGCGAGACGATCATCGCCCGCGATGTCGATCTTGCCGGTGAAGCCAACCCGATGCTTGCACGCCATGGCACGAGCAGCGAGGCCGCGCAGTATAGCGGGCGGCATGTCGGCGAGGACTGGAAATGCCCGTTCCATGACCCCCGCGAGGTCGCGTGATGGCAGAGCGTATTCCGCCCCGTTCGGGCGTGGCGTTCGAATTGCTTGCCGGCCAGTATCTGACCGTGATCGACCCGGAAGGGTGCCAGGTGGCGGACCTGCTGGCCTATAATCGCGCGGACATCGGCGAGGTGCTCAGCAATGGGCGCACGCTCGATTATGAGGAGACCATTCGCCTGACGACGGGCAACAGGCTGTGGTCGAACCGGTCCAATGTGCTGCTCACCATTGAGCAGGATACGGTCGGCTGCCATGATTTTCTGCTGACGCCGTGCAGCACTGATACCTTCCTGCATTTTTATCCGGACAAGCCGGTCGTTCCGGGTTGTTTCGGCAATCTGGCAGCGGCGTTGGCGCCTTATGGCATCACGGCCGATATGATCCCGGTTGCGTTCAATTGCTTCATGAATGTGCCGGTGGGGGCGGACGGCAAGATCAGCGTTCTGCCGCCGCTCAGCTCGGCGGGCGACCGGATTGTCCTCAGGGCGGAGATGGATCTGATCATCGGCCTGACGGCCTGCTCGGCTTATGCGAGCAATGGCGGGAGCTTTCGGCCGATCGATTATATGGTGGAGGATCTGGTTTAGGGATTGCCGCCCGGTCTCCCCTCCTCTTCAGAGGAGGGGTCGGGGGGTGGTGGCGATGCGCGAGCATCGCAGGGCTGGCGAGTGTTCTCGAGGTTGATGCACCACCCCAACCCCTCCTCTGAAGAGGAGGGGCTTAAGTCGCGCTCGCTATCGCTTCCTCAAGCTGCGCCAGCCGCCTCAGCGCAAACGACGGTCGTTAGCCGTCACGGCGCTGTGATAAGGCGCCAGCATCTTGCCCGGCAGGGCCATCATGGCGACGGTCGTCGCCACATTGCGCTCCATCAGCCGCATCCAGTCGTCAGGCCAAAAGGGCTGGCCCGAGGCGAGGCGCTGCATGTCGCGGGCGTTGGCCGCGCCGGTCTGGCGCAAGCGGCGGGCGCCGCGATCCTGCGCGCGGGCTGCCTTGCCGAAGGCGTCGGTCTTTTCCGTCACCATCAGGCTGAGCTCCCGGCCATCGGCCGTGAAGGGGGACTGCCATGCCGCCATGATGATGGGTGTGCGGGCGAGCAGGACATTGTGCGTGCTCACCATCGTTTCGGTCGCCCGAATGCAGGTCTGCGCGAAATCGAACCACATTGAAAAGGGGTTGGCAGTCATGGCGGTGCTCCTGTTGCAGGAGCACAATGAGCGAAAGGCGGATTGGCCCCCGGCGCGCCGGCTGATTATTATCATGCCGGCTAGTTAGACGTGGCGGCGTGTCAGGCAATCCAGAGGCGCAGGACCCAGGCCACGACGCCGAGCACGCACACGCTCGCCAGCCAGATGCCTGCCATCCAGCCGAGGCGCTGCCACAGCGGTGCCTCTTCAGGGACGCGGGTCAATGATAGCCCTCATGGCCAACCTTGCCCCGGAAGACCCAATAGGACCAGCCGGTATAAGCGAGGATGAGCGGCAGGGTGATCGCGACGCCGACCAGCATGAAAATCTGGCTCTTCTCAGGCGCTGCCGCATCCCAGATGGTGATCTGATCCGGCACGACATAGGGCCAGATGGTGACGCCAAGACCGGCCATGCCGAGGAAGAACAGGGCCAGCGCCAGCAGGAAGGGCATCAGTTCGCGCCGCGTCTTGAGCGCGTAGAACAGCGCGCCGGCGACGATGGCGGTGAGCAGCGGCACCTGGCTGGCGAACAAGATGTTCGGCATTTCCAGCCAGCGGGCGCGATAATCGGACAGCAGCAGCAGATTATAGGCGCTCACCGCACCCATGAGCAGCAGCGTGGCGATCGCCGCCTTGAAGGCGAGCCGATAGGCATGCTCCTGCACCTCGCCCTCCAGCTTCCAGATCATCCAGCAAGCGCCGAGCAGGGCATAGCCGGCGACCACGCCGGCGCCGGTGAGAAGGGTATAGGGCGTCAGCCAGTCCCACCAGCTGCCATCATAGGATCGCCCGGTGACGTCGATGCCCTGCAGCAGCGCGCCGAGGATCATCCCTTGCGCCAGCGCGGCGACCACCGAGCCGCCGAAGAAGCACATGTCCCACAAGGCGCGGTGGCCCGGATCGCGCCAGCGGAACTCGAAGGCGACGCCGCGAAAGACGAGCCCCAGCAGCATGGCGATGACCAGCGGGTATGTGGCCGGCAGAATGATCGCATAAGCCAGCGGGAAGGCGGCCATCAGCCCGCCGCCGCCGAGCACCAGCCAGGTCTCGTTGCCATCCCACACCGGCGCCACGGAGTTCATCGCGCGATTGCGCCCGTGGCCGACCGTGATGGTGGGGAACAGGATGCCGATGCCCAGATCGAACCCGTCCATCACCACATAAGCGAAGACGGCGAAGGCGATGATGAACGCCCAGATGATCGTGAGATCGATCATGAGTCGACCCTCCCCTCAACTGTCGGCTGACCTGGCGACGTCGACCTGGGGTCCCCTTGCGCCGGGCCGGGTGTGATGCCGGCGGTCCGGATCGGACCGCGTTCGGTCTCCTCCACGCCTGTCTCGCCCGGGTGCGGCGGCATGTTCATGAGCCGCAGGATATACCAGGTGCCTGCGCCGAACACGGCGAAGTAAATGACGACGAAGGCCAGCAGCGAGGCGGCGACGGCCGGCGCGGCGAGCGGCGAGGCCGCATCGGCAGTGCGGAGCAGGCCATAGATCACATAAGGCTGGCGGCCGACTTCGGTCGTCACCCAGCCGGCAATGACGGCGACGAAGCCCGCCGGCCCCATGACCAGCGCGAAGCGGTGCAGCAGCGACCAGTCGTACAGGCCCTTGCGCCACCGCGCCAACAGGCTGGTCATGCCCAGCGCGAGCATGAGCATGCCCAGCCCGACCATGATGCGGAAGGACCAGAAAACGACGCCGACCGGCGGGCGCTCGTCAACGGGAATGGTCTTGAGGCCCTCGATCGGGGCGTGGATGTCGTGCTCCAGGATAAGGGAGGTCATGCCGGGCAGTTTCACGGCATAATCGACCCGCTCTTCCCTGGCGTTCGGCACGCCGAAGAGAATGAACGGTGCACCATCCGGATAGCTCTCATAATGGCCCTCCATGGCGAGCACCTTGGGCCGCTGATGCTCCCAGCTGTTCAGCCCGTGCATGTCGCCGACGAAAATCTGGATGGGCGCGACCAGCGCGATCATCCACATGGCCATGGAGAACATCTTGCGCGCATGGGCATTGGCGCGATCGCGCAGCAGATGCCAGGCGCCGACCGCGCCGACGACCAGTGCCGTAGTGAGATAGGCAGCGGTCACGGTGTGGACGAGGCGGTAGGGGAAGCTGGGGTTGAAGATGATCGGCAGCCAGCTGTCACCGGGGAGGAACTGGCCGTTCGCGCCCATGATGTGGCCTTGCGGGGTCTGCATCCAGCTGTTGACCGAGAGAATCCAGAAGGCCGAGACGAAGGTGCCGATGGCAACCATCAACGTGGCGAAGAAATGCAGCTTCTTGCCGACGCGGTTCATGCCGAACAGCATGACGCCGAGGAAGCCTGCCTCCAGAAAGAATGCGGTGAGGACTTCATAGGCCATCAGCGGCCCGATGACCGGCCCGGCGACATCCGAGAAGACCGACCAGTTGGTGCCGAACTGGTAGGACATGACGATGCCCGAGACGACGCCCATCGCAAAGACGATGGCGAAGATCTTCAGCCAGTAGCGGAACAGGTCGATGTAGACCGACTTGCCCGTCTTGAGCCACAGACCTTCGAGAACGGCAAGATAGCTGGCCAGGCCGATCGAGAAGGCCGGGAAGATGAAGTGAAAGCTCACCGTGAAAGCGAACTGGATACGCGCCAGCAGGAGAGCGTCGGCCTCCGCGAACATAGCACTGGTCCCTATATGGTTCCCATGGTCGACGGCTCGTGGCGCGTCGATGGGCCGGTCCTACCAGTCTGGCGCTGGAGATTGAAGGGTTGCTCGGAACTCTCCGGCAGCGTTGCCCGGAAGCCACAGTTTTTGTTCTGGAATCTTGGGCCGGGTGACACAGCGCTCAGGAATGAAGAAGGCCGCGACCAGCATGAGCTGGCCGCGGCCTCCGTTCAAATCGTAGTGAGAGAGATCAGAACTTCTTCTTCACGCTCACAGCCCATTCGCGCGGACGACCGGGCTGGCCATTGGAGTAACCCTGGCCACCGACCGTCTGGTCATAGATGGTCAGCAGATAATATTCGTCGAGCAGGTTGGTCACTTCGAGCGAGACATCGAGATCCTCATCCGCATTCCGCCAGGTCAGACGGGCGTTTGCCACGCCATAGGCGTCGATGCGGTTACTCGAGCGGTTGGCCGAGACCGTATAGACCTTGCTCTGGTACGAGGCGTCGATGCGCGGCGTCAGCGAACCGGAATTACCCAGATCGATGCGATACTGCGCGCCGATGCTCCACTTCCACTTGGGCGTGTAAGGCGCATAATCGCCAAACTGCGGGCCATTGAGGTTGGTGGGTCCACCGACGGCCACCGTGGAGGTGCCGGACGTGTAGGTCCCGAACTTCTTGTAGTCGAAGTCGATGTAGCTCAGCGATCCATCAAGCGTCATGCCCTCGACCGGGCGGATGGTGATCTCCGCTTCCAGACCCTTGATGTCGGCATCGCCGGCGTTGACGGGAAGCGCGCAAGGCGCACCGAAGCCAGCCCCGGTGATCGCCGTGCAATTGCTGAGGGTAAGCTGGATTCCCTTATACTTGCTGAGGAAGGCCGCGACGTTGAAGCGTACCATGCGATCGAAAAGATCGGTCTTGAACCCAAGCTCGTACGCGCTCAGCGTTTCCGGCCCGAAGGAGAGGGCCTGCTGGACGAAGAACGGACGGGGATTCACGCCGCCCCCTTTGAACCCGGTGGAAAACTGGGCATAGGCCATGATGTCCGGCGTAAAGGCATATTGCACGTTGGCGCGATAGTCGACGCGATTTCCGCTATACTTGCCCACGGTGCCGTTCAGCGGCAACACGCCGTTCGCCGCAAGCGAGGTCGCATCCAGATAAGGCCGCTGGCGGACATAGGTGTAGGTCTTGGACTCCTCGGTATAGCGAATGCCGCCTGTCAGGGTCAGCTGTTCGACCGGGTTCCACGATAGGTGAGCAAACACAGCCTTGCTGTCTGCATCTACCGGATCGCTCTGCTGGAACTGCAGGCCAGAGGAGCGCAGGTCCTGGAAGGATGTGTAGACCGACTTCTGATCGCTGTAATAGCCGCCCAGGGTGAAGTTGATCTGGTCGTTGACCTTTCCGTTCAGGCGCAGTTCCTGGCTGAAGAAGCGGAAAGTCAGCGGGCCATAGCCGAGGCTGTGGGCCATCGGCGACACGTCGTTGTCGTTGGAGAAGTTGGACGTGTACTCGCGATAGGCGGTGATCGAGTTAAGCTGGAAATTTGGCGAGATTTCCCAGTCGATCTGTCCGGAGAGACCCCAACCCTTGAAACGCACGCGTCCGTCGCCAGAGGCGGCGCGATAGGTGAGCGGCTGACCCCCGACGAGGATCGGCTGGCCGTTCTGACCGATCGCGGTGTCCGCGGGCATGTCATAGGTCGCGAAGTTGCAGTAATTGCCGCAGATGAAGCGGTTGTCATAGGCCAACTGGTTGGCATTGGCGGTATTGCCGATCGGGAACGGGTTGATGTCCCGCTGTGCGGAGGCGGTCGCATAGTTCTGCGCCGGTGAGGAGCCGGGCGCCGGGGTCAGCGGCAGCGGGTAGCGCGGCGAGGCCACCGTGCCATCCGGATAAGTGCGCAGCAGCAGCACCGAGCCGGCCGCGACGCGATCGTCGTCGGTGTAGTCGCCGATAATATTGATATCGATCGTGTCGCTGGGGCGCAGGCGCAGTTGCGCGCGCGCTGCGATGTAGTTGACCTCTCCTTCCTTGGCGAGCACGCAGTCCGGACGATTGGTGCGCGCGGGCACACCGCCGACGGGATTGATCAGCTGCGGAGCGCGGGTGGGATTGGCTGCGGTGGCGAAGGCCGGCGTGAAGGTCGCCGTGCCGCCAGCGGGATACATACAGCCAAAGTCGAGCCGATCGACATAGCCTTCCTGCTTCTTGGCGACGCCGGCAATGCGCATGTCAACGCCCTGTGCCAGATTGAAGTCGGCACTGCCGCGCAGATCGATGCGGTTGCGGCTGCCATAGGCTGCGGCGACATAGCCGGTGTTCGTGCCTTCCGGCTTCTGCGAATAGAGCTTCACCGCGCCGCCGATAGAGTTACGGCCAGCCAGCGTGCCTTGGGGGCCGCGCAGCACTTCCACGCGATCGAGGTCGAGCAGGTCGAGGATCGAGCCGGTGAGCGTGGCGTAATAGACGTCGTCCACATAGAAACCGACGCCCGGTTCGACCGCCGGGTTGAAATCAAATTGTCCGACACCGCGGATGTTAGCGCCGAGCGATGGGCCGAAGGCAGCGCCCTGTGGCTTCAGTGTCACAGAGGGGGCCTGGTTGGCGACCTGGCTGATATCGGTCTGGCTGCGTGCCTCCAGCATCGCCGCATTCACGGCGGTGATAGCGATAGGCGTATCCTGCAGATTTTGCTCGCGAAACTGTGCGGTGACGATGATGTCGCCGTCACTCGCGGCCTGCGTATTGCCCGCCTGCGGCGCGGCATCCTGAGCAAAAGCATTGGTCGACGAGATCAGCGCGATCGCGGACGACAAGAGCGCAAAACGGAACTTTCTCATGACATCTCCCCTGTGTGTAATTTATTTTGTCCTACTATAATTGGGATATCTAAGGATGCGAAGCGCAAAATCAGGACTGGCCGTTTCTTTCGTCCGACCGGTCGAGGGACCCTGATCGGGCAGACCGCCGCCAAATTACGGCAGGCAAAGGCATTTGCCTTCTCCGATGGTGCACGCGGACTTGTTTCATGATGCACGGGCGCAACAGTGGCTGCACTGTAAGCGGCTTGACTTGGAAGCGGTCTCACGAAACAATCTCTCGCAAAGAGATAATGCGGGCGGCCGGTCCCAAGAGGGATGCGAGCGGCCCGGACATGAGGACGGGAGAGGGCAGTGGGCGCAGCGCGCAGAGTCTCGACTGAGGACATCCCAGACCGCGACCGGCTGGGGTTCTGGAATGCCGGCGCCGCGGCTATCGGCGGGGTAGAAGCCGACCGGATCGAGGACCACGTTTTTCAGGGCGTCGTCGTCCGGCGGGCGCTCGGCGATACCAAAGTGTTTCGGCTCGACACATCCCCGCATCGCGCGGCGTGGACGCGGCGCCTGATTGCCGCAGGTGAAGGCGATCCGCATGTCCGCATCTGGTTTCAGCACCGCGGCTCGACAATCGTCTCGACCCGCCATGGCGAACATATCGTGCGGGCCGGGCAATGGTCTGTGAGCGACGGGCGATATCCCTATGTGGCGACGCATCTGGAAGCCTCGCGCAAGCTGGCGCTGCAACTACCGCTCGGCCGGCTGGCGCGCCATGAGCAGGACGCAATTGCCCGACTGCCCGGTGCGCTGCAGGTCGGGGGCGGTATCGCACGGATGCTGCAGGCCTGCCTGCATAGCGCGATTACCACCACCGCCGAGACGGACGACCGGCTCGATGCCGATCTTGGCGAGACGATGGTCGATTTCATGCGCATGCTGCTGCACGAGCAGCGGCTGGGCAGCGACGTGGCGCCGATGCGCGAACTCACCCAGGACCGCATCCGTGCGTTTGTGCGGCGGAACGTCGGCAATCCCGCTCTATCCGTGGATATGATCGCCCAGGCGATGAAGTGCTCGAAGCGCTATGTGCACAAGGTCTTCAATGGCGACGAGACGATCAGCGAGTATATCTGGGGAACGCGGCTTGAAAGCTGCCGCGCCGCGCTGGCGTCGCCCAAGGCGGCGCAGACGACGCTGACGCAGATCGCCTTCGAGAACGGCTTTAGCAGTTCCGCGCATTTCAGCCGCGCCTTCCGGGAAAAATTCGGCACCGCGCCCAAGACGTACCGCGCGCAGATGCTGGATGCCGGTTCACGCACGGACAAAACGCGCGTGTCCACCCCGACAAGCGCGGGGGCGTGACGATGCTAGGCTGACAGCCGATCGAGTGGAGGGTGTGATGCGGTTGGTTCTGGCGCGTGTGGGAGCATTGATGATGATGGCGATGTCGAGTGGCGCGGTGCAGGCCGAGGCTGGCTGCGACAAAGCCTGCCTGGAAGAGATTATGGGGCAATATCGGGCGGCCTATCTCGCCCATGATGTCTCGGCTGCGCCCTTTGCCGATCATGTGCGCTTCACGGAAAACAATATCGAGATGGCGTTTCCCGATGCGAGTTGGGATACTGTGACGGAGGAAGTCGGCACGGCGCTGACGCTCTCCGACCCGCAGACCGGGCAGGCCGCTGCGTTCATGGCCATCAACCAGAGCGAAATTCCCGGCTATCTCGCCGTCCGGCTGAAGATCGAGAACCGGAAGATTACCGAGGTCGAGCATATGCTCTCGACCAAGCGCAACCTGAGCTCGCCGCCGACGCCGTTTGCGGAGCCCAAGGATTTCATGCGCCCCGCCGACCGTGCAGCGCCGGTCCCTCAGGCGCGCCGCAATAGCCGTGAGGAATTGTTGAGCCTGGGCGACGGCTACTTCCAGACGCTGGAGAATAACATCGGCGAAATCCGCAACACGCGCTTTGCGCCCGATGCGATCCGCTACGAAAACGGCATGATCTTCGGCGACATCGAGAAGGATTTCCGACTGGGTCGCTATGCCTTCAACAATAAGGTCAGGCGGGTGCCGATCCTCGTCGATGAGGAGCGGGGCATTTCCTTGTTCCGCGGCTTCATCGATCACAAGGGCGTTCTGGCCGATTACACCCTGACCGACGGCACGCCGCGTCGATCCATCTTCCGTGAGCCGCATAGCTGGGCGCTGCTGGAAATGTTCAAGATCCAGGGCGGCATGATTACCGGGGTGGAAGCCACGTTCATCACGGCGCCCTATAATGCGACGTCGCCCTGGGGGCCGGGCAACGGGAAGTAGGCGCGGACCTAAGAGGCGTATCGAAGCATCGTATCGAAGGGCCGACCCTTCGATACGCCGCTTCGACAAGCTCAGCGGCTACTCAGGACGAACGGGTAGAATGTCCTTACGGTCCCCGCGTGCCTAGCCTTCCACCAGATCGCCCATGATCTCGCGCGCGAGCCCGCCTGCGTCGGGCTCCACGCGGCACGACTGGTCGAACAGCATCGTCGCGCGGGTGCTCCGCTCATAGGCCGGCCAGTGCGGCAATCCGCTCGCCTGATCATTGGGATCGCCATTGGTGGCAAAGGCGACCCAGGCGCTGCTCATCTTGGCCGCGAGCATGGCCGGGGCGTCGCCCTCGCCCAGCAGGGCACGGGCGGATTGCGGCGTGTTGAGGATGAACGGCGTCTCCATGGTGTGAAGGGCGCCCAGCTTACCGCCGAGCGCGGGGCTCTGATAATCGAGCCGGTACATGAAGGCGGGCGCGCCTTCCTTGCGCTCGGCCTGCGCGATGATCGGTGCCTGGATGGAATAGTCGCTGAACAACTGGAGGAAGAGCCGGCTCGGCGTGGCCTCGGGATAGGCCTGCCGGTAGCGGCTGAGGACTGTCCCAGTGCGGTCGTCGAGGACTGCCTGGGAGCGGGTCTCGAGGCCGGCCTCGTCCAGCGTGAAGGCGCCGGGATCATTGCCCCAGAAGAAGCTCATTTCCTGCGCATTGCAGCCGATGAGCATCGGGATGGCGTTGGTAAGCGGCGCCGCGCGGGGCGAGAAGGGGTGTCGCGGGAGCAACAGCGGATCGAGCACCGGCGCGAAACAGGGCAGATGCGTGAAGTTGCGCGGCTTCAAATCGTCCGCCACCGCATGATAGCCTGCAAGCAGGGTCTGCACGGGCAGGGTGAGCAGGCTTTGCCAGTCGTCGCGCGGGATGTTCAACCGGTGCAGCAGCCGGTCCGTCGCGGCCGCCGCATCCTCCCGCTCCATGAAGCGCAGCGCCGGGCCGCTCTGCACGCCGGCACGGTGGATGAGACCCTGCGCGGCGGGGCTGCTCATCAGGAAGCTGGTCTTCATCCCGCCGCCGGAGGTGCCGAACACCATGATGCGCGCCGGGTCGCCGCCGAAATTCTCGATATTGTCGCGGATCCAGCCGAGCGCGGCGATAATGTCCTGCATCCCTGCATTGCCGGCGTGCGCGAATTCGTCGCTCTCCGTCAGGCCGGCGAGGTGGGTGTAGCCAAAGGCATTGAGGCGATGGTTGAGGCTGACGAATACGACATCGCCGCGCGCCGCGAGCTTGCTGCCGTCCACCGCCGAGCCTGAGCCGCCATAAAAGAAGCCGCCATGAAGCGAGACCATCACCGGGCGCTTGCCGCCATCGCGCAGGCCGCTGGTCCAGATGTTCAGGAACAGGCAGTCCTCCGATTCCGGGACCGGCGGGGGTGCGGGCGGCGCATTGGCCGGGCGCGGCAGTTGCGCAAGGATGACATAAGGCGGGCCGGGCGGCGGATTGGGGTTGGATTGCGGTGCGCTGGCCCCGAATGCGAGCGCATCGGTAATGCCCGTCCAGCCCTCCGGCGCGACGGGCGGGCGGAAGCGCTCGGCCCGCGCATAGCGAATGCCGCGAAACGCCATCACATCGCCTTCGAGGCGGCCGCGCAGGCGCCCATATTGCGTGTCGGCAATCGGTTCGGATGATGTCATCGCAAAAGCCTTTGGCAGAATGATGGCGGGAGCGGTCGTGGCAGCAAAGACGGCTTTCAATGCCGTTCGTCTGCTGACGCCGGGGTGAGCGGGCATGGCAGGCTCCTCTGGTTCGCCTCATTCTAGGAACTCCGGCCCGCTCGCAATTTGCGGACAGGGAACTCTTGTTCGTCTGCCGGTGAACTGCGCGGCGGAAGATGGCCGGCGCGCGCGCATGAGGGTCGACAGGGCGCATCGCCCGCGCCAAGGCTGGAGCGGACATGAGCGAGGCGGCGGTGGAACGAACAGAGCAGCTGAAAGAGAGGGGCTTCCAGTTGGCCGGGCTGGAGCACACCTTCGGCTTTTTGCTCCATGCGGCCTGGCGCGATGCCTCGACGACGTTCAACAAGTTCTTCGCCGGCACGGACGTGACGCCGAGCGCTTATTCCGTCCTCCTGCTGATCCACAGCAATCCCGGTTGCGCGCCCGGCGACCTCTCTGAGATCATGGGCATCACCTCCAACAATATGACGCGCCTTCTCGACGATCTGGTCAAGCGCGGCTTCGTGGCGCGGGAGGTGAGCGAAGCGGATCGTCGCGTGCGCCTGCTGCGGATGACGGCGGCGGGTACGGATTTCCTGGCCGAGCTGCGGCGCTGCCATGATGCCTATGAGGCGCATTTCGACGCGCGCATCGGGCAGGAGCGGGTCGCCCAACTTTGCGAGCTCTTGCGCCGGTTCGGTTGATCGTCCGCTGCCGGACGCGGCGCAAGGCCGTTCGCCTGCCTGCACTTTGTTCCCGGCAATGCAAAGCACGATGCGTCGCCAGTAAAGCCCCGCGGGGCCGGCTCTTCTAACGATCATGTGCAATTGCAGGAGAGCAGCACGTGTCGGTGGAGTCGGACAATCGGGCGCATCGTCCCCGGTTGGCGCATGAACTGGGGCTTCTGGCCAGCCGCCGCCAGATGTTGCGCGGGGCCTGCGTCGGCGCCTTGCTGATCGGCGCGGGCGGCTCCGCCGTGCTGGCGCGCGCGAGCGGACCCACCCGCATGGATGCCGTGCTGTCCTTCCATTCTAACGAACCGTGGCTGGACCGCACCGGCCGTGCCGCGCCCTGGCACCCGCCGCACGGGTGCCGCAGCGGCGAGGGCCTGGAGCCGCTGTCCGACGAGATGCTGCGCAGAGTGAATTGTTATGTCTGAACGGGTCTGCCGGCATGCACGGCGGCCCTTGACCGGAGGTTCAAGTGGTCGATTTTTCTTCTGATCCGGCCAAGCGCGGCTTCTTTTCCCCGCAGCGCTACGATGCCGAGATTCTCGAATGCGAAGTGCAGGGCACACTGCCCGCCGATCTGGTCGGCACCTTCGTGCGCTTGGGCGGTGAATGGTATTATCCGCCGAGCAAGCCGGACGATGCGATGCTGCATACCGACGGTTATGTCAGCACCTTCCGGTTCAAGGATGGGCGCGTCTCTTACAAGGGAAAGTTCGTCCGCACGCCGCGCTTCCAGGCCAATCTCAAGGCGGGCCGGCAACTCTTTGGTTATTATCGCAATCGCTTTACCGACGATCCCAGCGTGCAGGGTATCGACGGCACCGTGTCCAACACCACCCCGCTGGTGCATGGCGGCAAGCTGTTCACGCTCAAGGAGGATTCGCTGCCCCAGCAGATCGATCCGGTGACGCTGGACACGATCGGCGCGTGGGATTTCGACGGCAAGTACAAGAGCCAGACCTTCACGGCGCATCCCAAGATCGACCCGTTCACCGGCGAGATGATCGCTTATGGCTATGAGGCGACGGGGCCGGCCTCCAGGGACGTGTTGGTCTACGCGATGGACAAGGCGGGCCGGGTGACGCGCGAGACCCGGTTCGAGGTGCCCTATGTCTCGGTGATGCATGACATTGCCTTGACCGAGAAGCACATCCTCTTCCCGTTCGGCGGCTATGTCACCAGCATGGAGCGCTTGCGCGAAGGCAAGGTTCACTGGGGGTGGGACCGCAGCAAGGACAGCTACATCGGCATCATGCCGCGCGATGGCAACGGCAAGGACATCCGCTGGTTCAAAGGCCCGGAACGGTGCATGATGCACACGTTCAACGCGCAGACCATCGGCAACAAGGTGGTGCTCTACGCCCCCTTCTACGATTCCAATTTCTTCCCCTTCTTCCCTAATGTCGATGGCTCGCCCTGGGACCCGACGCGGGCCAAGGCCTATGTGCGCCGCCTGACCTTCGACCTGAATTCCAAGAAGGATAGCTGGGAGGAGGAGATTCTGTTCCCGCTGCCCATCGGCGATCTGGGGCGGATCGATCCGCGCTATCTGACGCAGGAAAACCGCTATTGCTTCACGGGATTTACCGACCCGACCCGGCCGTTCGACGAGGCGCGGGCAGGCAATCTGCGCGGGCGCGTGACGAACAGCTATGCCCGGTTCGATCTCCATACGAACAAGGTCGATCGCTATTTCCCCGGCGATACGCACAGCCTGCAGGAATGCACCTTCATTCCGCGCAGTGCCGATGCGCCGGAGGGCGACGGCTATCTAATCGGCACGGCTTCCAATTATGCGGAGATGCGCTCCGAGCTGATCATTGCCGATGCGCAGCGGCTGGAGGAGGGCGACATCGCCCGCGTGATCCTGCCGTTCCGCGCAGGTCCGCAGGTTCACGGCATCTGGGTTCGGCCGGACGAACTGGCGCCATTTCCAAAAGCAGGAGGCATCGATGCGTGATGAGAGCGAGGCCCTTGAGGCTGCAAAAACAGGAGGAGAGAGATATGGCCATGACGAGACTGCGGTGCCTGGCTTTGACGGCCGTAGCGATGGGGCTGGTCATGACCGGTAATGCCCAGGCGCAGAGCCTTTCGGCGGAGGACTATGCGGTCGCGCGCGCCGAGATCGTCAACCTGTCGAACCGGCTCATGATCGCGTCCGACGCGCGGGATGCCGAGACCTATGCCGAGAGCTTCGCCAGTGATGGCGTGCTGGACTGGATTGGCGGGGTGGAACATGGCCGCGAAGCGATCCGCAAGGCGATCGAGGAGTGGCGCGCCCAGATCGCGAAGAAGGCGACGATTCCGGCGGACGCCGGTTCGCAGCCGCGCACGCGCCATTATGTGCTCAACCACGACATTACGGTGAACCCGGACGGCAAGACCGCGTCTGGCCGCGTCTATTGGTTCGCGCTGACCAACAACACGCCGCAGACGGACGTGCAGGTGCTCTATTTCGGCCATGTCATCGAGGATTATGTGAAGGAAGACGGCAAATGGCTGTTTTCCAAGCGCGCGGTGTTTAACGAATCCCGCCATAATCGGGCGCTTTTCTACCCCGAGCTGGGCGAGAGGGACCCGCGTCAGGCGGACTGACCGGCTGTGTTGAGCGTGCGCGGTGCCCGCAAGGGCAGCAATCGCTGGCCTTGCGTGCCTCGGGCGCGTCTGGCACGGGCGGCTGGACGGTCTGCCCGTCCAGCCACACCCGCCTGATCCGGATGCCTCGCCTGTCATGAGCCTGCGTCTTGCCATTTTCGATTGCGATGGAACGCTGGTCGATAGCCAGCACAGCATCGTCGAGGCCATGGATGGCGCGTTTCGCGCGGTGTCGCTGGTGCCGCCCGACCGCCAGCAGTGCCTCTCGGTCGTGGGCCTCTCCTTGCCTTATGCGATTGCCCGGCTGGTGCCCGATGGCTCCGAGGCGCTGCGCGACGAAATTTGCGACCATTATAAGCTGCGCTTTCAGCATCTGCGCGCCTCTGGCGGGCTGCGCGAGCCGCTGTACCCGGGCATCGCCGATCTGCTGGATCGGCTCGAAGCGCAAGGCTGGCTGCTCGCCATCGCCACCGGCAAATCGGAGCGGGGCTTGCGGCTGCTGCTCGAGCATCATGGCATGGCCAAGCGCTTCATCTCGCTGCAGACGGCGGATCGCAATCCCTCCAAGCCGGACCCCGCGATGATCGGCGCGGCGCTTGCCGAGGCGGGCGTCGAGCGGGCCAGCGCTGTCATGATCGGCGATACCAGCTTCGATATGCTGATGGCGCGGGCGGCCGGGGTCCAGGCGCTGGGCGTCGCCTGGGGCTATCATCGCGCCGAAGAGCTGATCGAGGCCGGAGCCGCATCCGTGGCCATGGACAGTGCCGAGCTGGCGCGCCATATCGGCCTTTCATGACAGAGACGACACCCAAGAGCGCCGGTCCGAACCCGTCCGACGCCGCAGCGCAGACCCGCCGAGCGGCGGCAGCCAAGCAGCGCTTTTACGCGATCGGCCTGTTCCGGCTGTCCGGCGCGTTCATCCTGCTGTTCGGCATGGCAATCTCGCTGGAGCGGTTCGATTGGGTGCAGGGCGACAAGGCGAAGTGGATGGGCGTGATCGTCTCCACCGTCGGCTTCATCCAGTTTCTCATCGTGCCCCGGATGCTAGCGCGCGTGTTCGCGACGCCGAAGGACAAGGGCTAGGCCCGACATGAAACGCTTCTGGACTTCCGCGCAGGTGATTGCGAGCGAGGACGGCTGGTCCATCGGGCTGGACGGGCGCGCGGTGCGCACGCCCGCGCGCGCACTGCTGGTCGTGCCCGGTGCGGCGCTGGCGCAGGCGATTGCCGAGGAATGGAACGGGCAAGGCGAGAAGATCGACCCCGCCACCATGCCGATGACCGGCTTTGCCAATGCGACGATCGACCGTGTGCTGCCGGCGCTGGGCGACTTTCGCGGGCAGGTGGCCGCTTATGCCGAAAGCGATCTGCTCTGCTACCGCGCCGATGGACCGCAGACGCTGATCGCGCGGCAGGAAGCCCAATGGCAGCCCTTGCTGGATTGGGCGAGCGAGCGCTTTGGCATCGCCTTCGTGGTCACGCAGGGCATCATCCCGGTGGATCAGCCGGCGCTGACATTGGCGGGCCTGCGCGCCGCCGTCGAGGCGCTCGATCCGTGGCTGCTGGCTGGCTTCGCCACGCTCGTGCAGATCAGCGGCACGCTGGTGGGTTCGCTGGCGCTGATGGAAGGCAGGCTGTCGGCGGAGGATCTGTTCGCGGCGGCGAGCCTGGACGAGGCCTGGCAGGCCGAGCAATGGGGCGAGGATGCTGAAGAGAGCGCGCGGCTCGCACGTCGTCGCGCTGATTTCCTCAACGCGGCGCGCTATTGCGCGCTGGCGGCCGAGCGCTGAGCGTTCCCTTGATCCGCGATTTGGTCTAGGGCGCGAACCATGACGCAAGCCGCTCTCGAAATTCAGGATCTCTGCAAGACCTACAAGGGCGGCAAGCGCGCGCTGGACGGCGTGAACCTCACCGTGCCGCGCGGCAGCATCTACGGACTGCTGGGCCCCAATGGCGCTGGCAAGTCGACGATGATCAACATCCTCGCCGGGCTGGTCAACAAGACCAGCGGCACGGCGCGGATCTGGGGGTTCGACATCGACAAGGATGCGCGCAACGCGCGGCTCTCGATCGGCATCGTCAATCAGGAAATCCTGTTCGATCCTTTCTTCACGCCGCTGGAAACGCTGGAAAACCAGGCCGGCTATTATGGCGTGCCCAAGGCGGAGCGGCGCTCGATGGACCTGCTGCGCGCGGTGCATCTCGAGGACAAGGCATCGGCTTATTCGCGCACGCTGTCGGGCGGCATGAAGCGGCGGCTGATGGTCGCCAAGGCGATGGTCCATGCCCCGCCGATCCTCGTGCTGGACGAGCCGACGGCAGGCGTGGACATCGAACTGCGCCAGCAGCTGTGGTCCTATGTCCGCTCGCTCAACGCGCAGGGCGTGACCATCGTGCTCACGACGCACTATCTGGAGGAAGCCGAGGAGCTGTGCGATCGCATCGCGATCATCAATCACGGCCGGCTGATCGCGGACAAGCCGACGCGCGAATTGGTCGGCATGGCGCGGGAAAAGGTGGTGGAAGTCACCGTCGACCGCGATCTCGGCACGCTGCCCGCGCATGACCGGTTCGAGCGGGTCGAGCGGTCCGACGCGCGGAGCCTCAAGATCACCTATCTCAAGGACAAGGCCACGGCGGGCGATGTGCTCAATGTCGTGCAGGCGCAGGGCTACAGCATCGTGGACGTCTCCACGCACGACCCCGACCTTGAAGACGTCTTCCTGACTCTCACCCGCGCGGACGGTTGAAGAAATCTCTCACGCGTCAGGCATGATGCGCAAAATGAAGGCCGTCGATTTGCACCGGCGGCCTTTCATGTGTTCAGACTGAGCGAGGCTCAGGCGAAGCTGGTCGAAACCCGACGACGACGCAGCTGCATGCCGGCGAGCGCGAAGCCACCGATCATGAGAGCCCAGGTCGCCGGCTCGGGAACCGCAGCCATCGACACATTGTCGACCACGAAGTCGGCTGCCGTGCTGCCGTCACCGAAGAAATTGAACTTCAGATTGGCCGGGCCGCTGTTCGTCGCGGTGAACTGCGTCGTGAAGGTGTACCAGGTCTGCGGCGTGGTGCCGCTCACGCTGCCCGCCGTGAGGCTCAGCCCGGCCGGCACGTCGTCGATCAGGAACTGGAGCGAGGCGTCGAACGGATTGCCATAGCCATTCAGCGGCACGAAGTAATCGAACGACAGATAGTAGCTCACGCCGGCAACCACGTTCACGCTCTGCGAGAGCGAGTCAGGATTGGCCGTGTCGGACGAGAAATAGGCGCCATAGGTGCCGCCGCCGGCCGGGGCGGGAATGGATTCGCCATAGGCACCGGTCGGGTAGCCCGAGCCCTGACCATAAGCGATCACGACCGGAGCCGTGCCGCCGCCGACATTGCTCAACGACCAGCCGCTGAAGCTCCCCGACTCGAAGCCACCATTGGTGACGAGATTGGCCGCCATGGCGGGGCCAGTCAAGGCGAGCGCAACAGCCGTCCCAAGAAAATAAAGTGATTTCATGATCTTTTCTCCCACACGTAAACGCACAAGGCGTCACACGAGGCTTTGTACTCCATTTCGCGATATATTTCCTCTTCGTTAACTATCTTCCCTTGAGTTTCCGCCAAATAATCGGAAAGATCGTTCTCGATCAGTCTATTACGAGCTGCCGCATTGCAAAGCGCCGCGCGCAGGCTAGGACACGGCATTGCGCGCCATTCCACCACGCGGCCGCTCGGGACTTTGTGCATGACCATTTCCACGCATGACATCATCATCATCGGATCGGGCGCGGCCGGCCTGACTGCCGCCATTAACCTGGCGCAGACGCACAAGGTGCTGGTGCTTGCCAAGGGCGCGCTCGATTCCGGATCGACCAACTGGGCGCAGGGCGGCATCGCGGCGGTGCTCGATGGCGGGGACAGCTTTGCGGCGCATGTCGAGGATACCATGGTCGCTGGCGCCGGGCTGAACGACCGGGCGACGGTGGAGTTCGTCGTATCAGAAGCGCCTGCCGCGATCGAGCGGCTGGCGGCGCTGGGCGTGCCGTTCAACGCGGGCGAGGCCTTTGGCGAGCGCTGGCATCTCACGCGCGAGGGCGGACATTCGCACCGCCGCATCGTGCATGTCGATGATGCGACCGGCCATGCGGTGCAGGTCGCGCTGATGGCGGCCGCGCGCGCCAATCCCAACATCACCCTGATGGAGAATATGGTCGCGATCGACCTCATCACCTCCCGTCATGGCGAGCGCTATTCCGGCGATGGCCGGGTGTGGGGTGTCTATGCGCTCGACAGCAAGGCCGGGCGTGTGGAAGCCTTTGTGGGTCGTGCCACGATCCTCGCGACTGGCGGGGCAGGCCGCACCTATCTGTTCTCGACTGCACCGCGTGGCGCGACCGGGGACGGGATTGCCATGGCCTGGCGGGCCGGTTGCCGCGTGTCCAACATGGAGATGATGCAGTTCCATCCGACCTGCCTTTACAATCTGGAGGTCAAGAACTTCCTGATTACCGAGGCGATGCGGGGCGAGGGCGGCAAGCTCAAACTGCCCGCGGGCGTGCCCGGCGGCGGCGAGCGGTTCATGGACCGGTTCGATCCGCGCGGTGAACTCGCGCCGCGCGATGTCGTGGCCCGCGCCATCGACCATGAAATCAAGCGGCTTGGGCTGGATTATGTCCATCTCGACATCAGCCACCAGCCGCCCGAGTTCATCAAGGAGCATTTCCCGACCATCTATGCGCGGCTGCTGAGCCTGGGCATCGACATCACCAAGGAGCCGATCCCAGTGGTGCCGGCCCAGCATTACACCTGCGGCGGCGTGGTGATCGACCTCGACGGGCGCACTGATCTGCCGGGCCTCTATGCGGCGGGTGAGGTGACGGAAAGCGGCCTGCATGGCGCCAATCGCCTGGCCTCTAACTCGTTGCTCGAATGCTTCGTCTTCGGCGAGGCGGCTGCCAATCACATCCGGGCGACATGGGCCGATCTCCCCGCGCCGCCGCCGATCCGGGCGTGGGACGAAAGCCGTGTGACGGACAGCGACGAGGAAGTCGTCGTGACCCATAACTGGAAGGAAATCCGCCGGTTCATGTGGGATTATGTCGGCATCGTCCGCTCGACCAAGCGGCTGGAGCGGGCGCAGCACCGCGCCGATCTGCTCGCGCGCGAAGTCGATGACTATTACGGCAATTTCCGCGTGACGTCCGACCTTATCGAGCTGCGCAACCTGCTCGAAGTCGCCCGGCTGATCATTCGCAGCGCGCTCAAGCGCAAGGAAAGCCGCGGCCTGCATTACACGCTCGATCATCCCGATATGCTGCCGGAGGCTGTCGACACGGTGCTGGTGCCCTGACGTCAGAATGAACAAAAAAAAGGGCGCGATGGCCAGGCCGTCGCGCCCTGAGGTTCTGACTAGGAGGGAAAACAGCAGAGCTGCCTTCAACGCTTCGACTGCGGATCGTCGCGTCAAGATGTTTATGGGCGATGCCGGCAGTGCGCGCTTTGACAGAGATCAAACCGTTGCGGTTTGCAATAATTAGGGCAGCGCTTGTTCCCGCTACATCCTCACTTTGTCGCAAAAGGGATTCGGTACACCGCAACTGATCGCTTCGTTCTGGAATTATGCGCAGGGCTCGGTCAGTATATCCCTATGTTCGGCAAGGAAGATTTCAGCGCGTGAGGCAGGGTCTGGGGCCATTGTCGGCGGCGCTCGCGGTGCTCGCATTGGCGAGTTCGTGCACCGCCATTCCGTCATCGACACATCCAAGCGCGCGGATCGCGGCGCCGGCGCAGCCCGCCGTCCGCTACGCGCCGCCGCGTGAAGTCGTGCAGCCGGTCCCGCAGCAGGCCGCCGTTCAGCGGGTGCAGCGCGGCGGCACGGTGAGCGCGCCCTGGCTGCCCAATCGCAATGCCGTTCCCACGCCGCGCGTGCCGGTCACGGCGGCGCCGCCCGCGCTGGTCGCCAGCATTCAGGCGCTGGGGCGCCAGTTCAATGGCAAGGTCGGCATCGCGGTGCAGAGCGTGGATGCGGGGTGGACCGTCTCGCACAATGGCGATCTGCTGTTCCCGCAGCAGAGCGTCTCCAAGCTGTGGGTGGCGATGACCATGCTCGATGCCGTGGACCGCGGCAAGCTGACGCTGGACCGGGATGTCACCATCCGTCCGTCCGACCTGACGCTCTTCCATCAGCCCATCGCGGCGCTGGTGAATAGCGAGCAGGGTTATACCACCTCGCTGCGCAGCCTGTTCGAGCGGGCGATGACGCAGAGTGACAATACCGCGAACGATTCGGTGCTGCGCACCGTTGGCGGGCCGGACGCCGTGCGCAGCTATCTGGCGCGGCGGTTCATCGGAACGGACAGCATCAGGTTCGGCCCCGGCGAGCGGCTGTTGCAGAGCCAGACGGCCGGGCTGACCTGGTCGCAGAACATGTCCGCCGGGCGCAATTTCTATGCCGCGCGGTCCAACCTGCCGCGCTCTGTGCGCGAGCGGGCGCTCGACAGCTATCTGGCCGATCCGCCCGATGGCGCGGCGCCGCTGGCCATCGTGGGGGCGCTGGCACGACTCCAGAAAGGCGAGATGCTCTCGCCATCCTCGACGCAAATATTGCTGGCGACGATGGAGCGCGCCAAGACCGGCCCGCAGCGGATCAAGGCCGGGGTTCCGGCGGGCTGGACCTATCTCCACAAGACCGGCACCGGGCAGGATCTGGCGCCGCGCTCGACTGGCTATAATGATGTCGGCATCATGACCGCGCCGGATGGCTCGAGCTATGCGATTGCGGTGATGATCGGCGAGACAACGGTGGGCATTCCACAGCGTTGGGAGCTGATGCAGGCGGTCTCCCGCGCGGTCGGCACCCTGCATCAGGGCGGCGCCCGCTACAGCGCCGCGCGCTGACCATAGTTTTCGTTTAGGAAATGCCGCTAAGAGCGGGGCGGGGCGGCGTCGACCGCGCCGGCCATGATGCCTTATCGGAACCGACATGCCTGCCACTTCTCCTTCCGATCTCGCGATCGTCATCGTCAATTACCGGACGGCGGATTATGTGATCCGTTGTGTGGACTCGCTCGTTGCGGAACGAGCACAGGCAGGGCCGTTCGAGGTCATCGTGGTTGACGGTGGCTCGGCTGACGGGTCGGCAGAGAAGCTCACCGGGCATTTCGCTCAACCTGAGTGGCGGGATTGGGTCACGGTGCTGCCGCTGGAGCGCAATGGCGGCTTTGGCTGGGCCAATAATCAGGCGATGTTGCGGCTGTTCCAGCGCCCCGCGCCGCCGGCCTTCATTCATGTGCTCAATCCCGACACGCTGGTCCAGCCCGGCGCGATCACGGCCTTGCTGGAGGCCATGCACGCGCGCCCGCGCGCCGGGGCCGTTTGCAGTCGCTTGTTGGAGCCTGATGGCGCGCTGGCGGGCTCCGCCTTTCGCTTCCCGACGCCGGGCCGGGAGTTCGTCCGGGGATGCGGCATGGCCAAGCTCGGAACGATGCTCGGCATTGCGCCGACTTTGGTCGAGGGTGACGCGCCTGTCATGGCAGACTGGCTCACCGGTGCCAGCGTCCTGTTTCGTAGTGCGGCCCTTCGAGAGACCGGATTGTTCGACGACGGCTTTTTCCTGTATTTCGAGGAAGTCGAACTGATGCACCGCATGGGCCGCGCGGGCTGGGAGATGTGGTTCGTGCCGGACAGCCGCGTGATCCATATTGCCGGGGCCGCCACGGGCGTCGCGAGCGGGGCGCAGGTCGCGGTGCGGCCCTATCCGGCTTATCGTTTTGAGGCGCGGCGGCGTTATTTTGTGCGCACCGGCGGCGTTGCGCGGCTGTTCAGTGCCAACCTTGCGTGGCTTGCCGGGCGGGCGCTGGCGCTCGCCTTGCGCCCGTTGCGTGGGCCGAGGGCCGATGCCGTTCCGCAGGAGGTGTCGATGACCTTGCGGCATGGCTTCTGGCCCAAGCGGGCGGATGGGCGCGCCTCCATCCCCCGGTGGGACGAGCCGGCGGGCCGTGCGCCCGGTTGGACCGCGCCATGAGCGTCGTGGCGCCGCGCACGGGCATCGTGGCGATCGGCCGGAACGAGGGCGAGCGGTTGAAACGCTGCCTCAGAAGCGCGCCGGCTGATTGTGCGGTGATCTATGTCGATTCGGGTTCGACGGATGGCAGCATCGCCTTCGCGCAGAGCCTCGGCATCGGCGTGGTGGAACTGGATGTCGCGACGCCTTTCACTGCGGCGCGTGCGCGCAATGCCGGCTGGCGCCGCCTGCTGGCGGATCATCCCACGCTCGATTTCGTTCAGTTCGTCGATGGCGATTGCGAACTTGCGCCGGACTGGATCGGTCGGGCCGAAAAGGCGCTGGATGCCGAGCCGAGCCTGTGCGCAGTCTTCGGGCGGCGTCGCGAGCGCTTCCCCGCTGCCAGCTTCTACAACGCGCTGTGCGACGATGAATGGAATGTCCCCATTGGGCTGGTCGAGGCCTGTGGTGGCGATGTGCTGTTCCGCGTGGCGGCGCTGTCGCAAGCCGATGGCTATGACGGCAGCCTGATTGCCGGCGAAGAGCCTGACCTGTGCCTGCGTCTTGGTCGGATGGGCTGGCATGTCCGGCGGATCGACGCGGAAATGACGCTGCACGATGCCGACATTCACCATGCGCGCCAACAATGGCTGCGTGCGCGCCGGGCCGGCTATGCCTTTGCCGAGCATGTCGCGCGCCATGGCGATGCGGCATTTCCGAGCTGGCGCCGCCAGCGCAACAGCATCCTGCTGTGGGGCAATATGATCCCGCTCCTCATCCTGGGCGCGATCCTGCTCGGGCTGGCGTCGGGCCTGGCGCCGCTGATCTGGGCTGCGCTTGTGATGGTGCTGATGTATCCCGCGCAGGTCGTGCGGATCGCGGCCCGCAAGCGCGCGGCGGGGTCGCCGCTGCGCTTCGCCATGGGCTATGGTCTGTGGATGATGCTCGGCAAGTTCGCGCAATTCGGCGGCTTGGCGCGCTATCATCTGCGCGCGCGGGGGGGAGGGCCGGCCCGCCTCATCGAATATAAGGGCGCAGAAGGGAGTGCGCGGCCATGAGCTTCAAAGACATGTGTCAGCTCGTGCGCGAGGATTATGCGGCGCATGGGCGCGAATGGACCCGGCCGGGTTTCCGCACCTTATTCTGGCACCGGTTCGGCAACTGGCGCATGACGGTGCGCTCCAAGCTGCTGCGGGCGCCGCTCAGCATGATCTATCGCTGGGGCTACCGGCATTGCCGCAATGTCTATGGCATCGAGATTCCCTACACCGCGACGATCGGCCGGGGCGTGATCGTCGAGCATCAGGGCGGTATCGTGGTGCATGGGGCCAGCATCATTGGCGATGGCTCAATCATTCGGCAGAACTGCACGCTGGGCTTGCGGTCCCTGCAGCGGCTGGATGAAGCCCCGATTATCGGGCGGAATGTGAACATCGGCGCCGGCGCGGTGATCATGGGACGCGTGACGATTGGCGATGGCGCCGCCATTGGCGCGAACGCGGTGGTGATGACGGATGTGCCCCCCGGTGCCCTCGCGGTCGGTGTCCCGGCGGTGGTGAAGGTCCGCTAGGCGCTTTTCTTGCCAACCAGTGCGCACACAGCTATAGCCACCCCCTGACGATGGCGGCCTCGCACGGGCCGCCTTTTTCTGTTTGAAAAGCCGTGCGAGGAAGGAAGAGTAGTCTTATGTCTATCACCCCGCTCATGCCCGTTTATCCCCGGTGCGATGTGCGTCCGGTGCGAGGCGAGGGCTGCTATCTGATCGGCGAGCGCGGCGAGCGTTATCTGGATTTTGCGAGCGGCATCGCGGTCAACGCGCTGGGCCATGGCCATCCGCACCTCGTGAAAGCGATTGCCGAACAGGCCGCGACGCTCATGCACGTCTCCAACCTCTACGGCTCGCCGCAGGGCGAGGCGTTTGCGCAGCGCATTGTCGAGAACAGCTTTGCCGATACGGTGTTCTTCACGAACAGCGGCGCGGAAGCGGTGGAATGCGCGATCAAGACCGCGCGGCGCTATCACTTCGCCAATGGCAACCCGCAGCGGCACAAGCTGATCACGTTCAAGAACGCCTTTCACGGGCGGACTTTGGGCACGATCAGCGCCACCGACCAGCCCAAGATGCGCGACGGGTTCGAGCCGCTTCTGCCGGGCTTCGATTATGTCGCGTTCAACGATCTGGAGACGGCGCTCTCCAAGATCGACGATGAGACCGCCGGCTTCCTCGTGGAGACGGTGCAGGGCGAGGGCGGTCTGACCGCCGGCAAGCCCGACTTCATCAAGGGCCTGCGCGAGGCGGCGGACAAGCACGGGCTGCTGCTGGTGCTCGATGAAGTGCAGTGTGGCTATGGCCGCACCGGCAAGTTCTTCGCGCATGAGCATTATGGCGTGAAGCCCGACGTGATGGCCGTGGCCAAGGGTATTGGCGGCGGCTTCCCGCTCGGCGCCTGCCTTGCGACGGAAGAAGCCGCTAAGGGCATGGTGTTCGGCACCCATGGCAGTACCTATGGCGGCAATCCGCTGGCGATGGCGGCGGGCATGGCGGTGCTCGACGTGCTGCTGGAGCCGGGCTTCCTGGAGCAGGTCGCGGCAACCGGCGAGCGGCTCCGCGGCGCGCTGGAGCAGCTCATCCCCAATCATGACGATGTCTTCGAGGAAGTGCGTGGCCTCGGCCTCATGCTCGGCGTGAAGCTGAAGCCGCAGGTGGAGGCGCGCAACTTCGTGGCGCATCTGCGCGACAATCACGGCCTGCTGACCGTCTCGGCCGGCGAGAATGTCGTGCGCATCCTGCCGCCGCTGGTGATCGAGCAGAGTCATATCGACGAAGCGATCGCCAAGCTTTCGGCAGGCGCCGCCAGCATCAAGGCAGAGGCGAACGCATCATGATCCGGCATTTCCGCAATCTCACGGATGCAGGCGGCGACGCGCTCGCGGCCATTCTCAACGATGCGATGGACCGCAAGGCAGCGCGCGCGGGCATGCCCAAGGGGGCTGTCGACAAGGACGCGCCGCTGGCGGGCCACACGCTCGCCATGATCTTCGAGAAGAACTCGACGCGTACGCGTGTCAGCTTCGATATGGCGATCCGCCAACTCGGCGGTTCGTCGCTGATCCTGGACAGCGGCACGACCCAGCTCGGTCGTGGCGAGACGGTGGCGGATACCGCCCGCGTGCTCAGCCGCATGGTCGATCTGATCATGATTCGCACCGACGATCACGCTAAGATCGAGGAAATGGCGCATCATGCGACCGTTCCGGTGATCAACGGCCTGACCGACCTCTCGCATCCCTGCCAGATCATGGCCGATCTGCTGACGGTCATCGAGCATGGCCTTGCCTTGCCGGGTAGCCAGTGGGCCTGGCTGGGCGATGGCAATAATGTGCTGCACTCGATCATCGAGGCGGCCGGGCTGTTCAAGTTCGACGTGCGCATCGGCGTGCCGGAAGGGTTCGATCCCGATCCGCGCTTTGCCGAAGCGGCGCGGGCTGGGGGGGCTACGATCACGCTCACGCGCGATGCGGTGGAGGCGGCCAGCGGCGCGGATGTCGTTGTGACCGACACATGGATTTCCATGGGTCAGGCCGGCGGCGACGCCAAGCTGCGCGCGATGATGCCCTATCAGGTGACGCCCGCACTGATGGCCCGTGCCAAGCCCGATGCCAAGTTCCTGCACTGCCTGCCCGCCCATCGCGGGGAAGAGGTGCTGGAAGAGGTGATCGATGGTCCGCAGTCGCTAATCTGGGATGAGGCCGAGAACCGGCTCCATGCCCAGAAGTCGGTGCTGCTCTGGGCGGCAGGCCTGATTGGCTAGGACCAGCCGCGATTCAGCGCTGGCGGCCTGCAAATGGCGGTTTTTCGTGCTTCCGGTGCTCACGTACCTGAAGTACGCTGCGCTCCGGGTCGCGAAAAACCACCTTTTTCGACTCGCCATCATCTGAATGTTGATCGGTCTTAAACGAGGCATAGGACATCCGGCGCCGTGCCGGAGTCACACAGGATATGCCGGGGCGCCCAACGCGCGCTCCAGCACAACCCGCACATGATCGGCGCCGGGGCACGGCGGATAGCCACGCTGTTCACGCCGCCCGAGCGGACGTCGGGGCATTTTCTGCTGATCGATGCGATGCGGGGCGTGGCCGCGCTGGTCATCATCTTCTGGCACTATCAGCATTTCTTCTACCCGCCGGGCGCCGAGCGGGCGATGGCCGGCTTCCGCCCGCAGCAGCCTTTTTTCGAGCAGGCCAGCTGGCTCTATGAGCATGGCAAATATGCCGTGCAGCTCTTCTGGGTGATATCCGGCTTCGTCTTCGCCCATGTCTATCATGGCCGGAAAAGCAGCACGCGCGACTTTGTCGTGAACCGGCTCGCGCGCCTCTATCCGCTTCACGTGCTGACGCTGCTGATCGTGGCGGGCTTGCAGGGAATCGCGCAGGCGAAATTCGGCGCATTCCTCGTTTACCAGCACAATACGCTGGGCAATTTTCTGCTGCATCTTGGTCTTGCCTCCAACTGGTGGCCGACGGTGGTCTACAGTTTCAACGCGCCGATCTGGTCGGTGTCCATCGAGATTCTTGTTTACGCGCTGTTCTGGCTGAGCCTGCCTGTGCTGTTTCGCGCGGGCGTGCTTGGACCCGCCCTGCTGGCCGCAGCGGCCATCGCCGGTTGTTTCATGTTCGAGGGCTACATCCTCCTCATGTGCGCGGCAGGTTTCTTCGGCGGCGCGGCGCTGTTTGCTGTTCACGCCAATCGCACCATCTGGCTCTCCGTGCTGGTCGTTCTGCTGCTGGGGGCAGGGGGATGGACGAGCTGGGACGACAGTCTCGACATCCGGCGCTATCTCTCTGTTCCGCTGTTCAGCATGGCGATCGTGCTGCTGGCCGCCCTGCTGGAGCCCTGCCTGCGGGCGACCCTGTTGCAGCGGACGCGCTGGCTGGGAGATGCCAGCTACGGCATTTATCTGTGGCACTTTCCCGTCCAGCTGGTGCTGCTGCTCGCTGTGCCGGGTCTGGCGACTGACCATCAGCTGGCGCGCGAGCCGGCCTTCTTTCTGATGTTTATGACCAGCGTGGTCATCATCGCGGTGCTCTCCTTCCGCCTGTTCGAGACACCATCGCGGCGCTGGTTGCGGGCCCGGCTGGAGGCGCGGCCTCATTCGCCCGCTTCCTCGCAGGCGGCGCCTTAGACTCTCGCCCCCTTAGACTTTCGTGAGGGGAGTGCCTATCTAGGCGCCATGTCAGAATTCGATCCTGCCCGCACAGAGGACCGCGTCCTCGGTTTCGCCCTGCCTGCCCGCAATGTCCGGGGCCGGCTCGTGCGCCTTGGCCCTGCGCTCAATGCGGTGCTCGCCGCCCATCGCTATCCGCCCGTCATCGAGAAGCTGGTGGCAGAGGCCCTTGTGTTGGCCGCTTTGCTCGGCGCTATGCTCAAGGATGATGAGGGCCAGCTCACCCTGCAGGCGCAGACCGAGCAGGGGGCGGTGTCGCTGCTGGTCGCCGATTATATGGGCGGCGCGGTGCGCGGTTATGCGCAGTTCGATGAGCAGCGCCTCGCCGAGCTCGGCGAAAATCCCACGCTCTTCGGTCTGTTCGGCAAGGGCTATCTGGCGATCACCTTCGATCAGGCGGTCACGGGCGAGCGCTATCAGGGCATCGTCCCGCTCGAGGGCACCGGCCTCGGCGCGGCGGCGGAGCATTATTTCGCCCAGTCCGAACAAATCCCGAGCATCGTGAAAATCGCGGTTCGGCACGATGCGGAGGAGGGCTGCATCGGCGGCGGCATGCTCCTGCAGCATCTGCCCGAAGGCGAGGTGGGGCGGGAGCGGCTGCATGTGCGACACGATCATCCCGATTGGGAGCATGTCATGATCCTCGGCAACACCCTGTCCGAGGAAGAACTGACCGATCCGGCGCTGGGGCTGGAGGATATCGCCTGGCGCCTGTTCCATGAGGAAGACGAGATTCGCGCGCTCTCCAGCGCTGATTTGCGCAAGGGCTGCCGGTGCGACCCGGAGCGGATTCGCGGCGTGCTGGGCCGGTTCGACCCCGCCGAGCGCACCTCCATGGCCGACGAGCGCGGGGTGATCGCGGTCGACTGCGCTTTCTGTTCGCGGATTTTCGATATCACCTTGGCCGAGTTGCAGGCCCCGCACTGAGGCGCACGCCCGCCGGCAGATTTGACAATCTGCGACAAGCCGTGCATTTCCATCGTTGAAATATTGCGGTATCCGGCCTCGTCGGCCGTTGCCGCCTGCAAACGAAGAAGTGGCTGAAGCGACATGGCATTCAAGGCAGCGACGCTGGCGATCGGGCTCGCGCTGGGCAGCTTGCTGGCGCCCATGTCCATGGCGCAGGCGCCGCAGGCCGGCGGGCTGGACTCGGTCGAATCGGGCGAGTGGGAGCTGCTGGAGCGGGGCAGCAATCAGGCCGCGCGCCGGATTTGCATCAGCGATGGCAGCCAGCTGCTTCAGCCCAAGCACCCCTATCGGCAGTGCGAGCGTTACCTGATTCGCCAGTCGCCGCGTGCGGTTGCAGCGTCCTATGACTGTGGCGAGGGGGGCCGTGGTCGCACCGACCTGCGGATCGAGACCTCGCGGCTCGTGCAGATTTCGTCGCAGGGCGTGTCCGATGGACTGCCTTTCGCGCATGAGATGGAAGCCCGACGGGTGGGGGCCTGCCGCCCCGGTGCTGCGAGGCGCTGAAGCTGAAGACATATCTCCCCTGCTCAGAGGAGGGGCCGGGGGGTGGTGGCGATGCGCCAGCATCGCTTAGCCAGTGAGTAACTTCGAAGTTGCAGCACCACCCCAACCCCTTCTCTAAAGAGGAGGGGCTAGCACTGCCGCAACGGCGTTCTCCCGCCCGAGCGCCCGCTCGCGAAACCCGAATTCATCTCATCCCGTGACAGGGGCAGGGGATTTGCGCTAGCGCGAGGCATCATGTCACCGATATCGTCTGCATCGCACGCCCCCGTGGCGGTTGTCCTTCTTTCCGGCGGACTCGACTCGATGGTCGCCGGCGGACTGGCGCGCGAGGCGGGGTTTCGTCTGGCGGCGCTCACCATCGATTATCAGCAGCGCCACCGCGTCGAGCTGGAGGCCGCCAAGCGGGTGGCGGCCGCGCTGGAGGTGGAGCGCCATGTCGTGCTGCCGCTCGACCTCTCGCTGTTCGGTGGATCGGCGCTGACCGCTGACATCGACGTGCCCAAGGAGGGCGTGGGCGAGGGCATTCCGATCACCTATGTGCCGGCGCGCAACACGATCTTCCTCTCGCTCACGCTTGGACTGGCCGAGGTGGTGGGGGCAGAGCGCATCTACATCGGGGTGAACGCGCTGGATTATTCGGGCTATCCGGACTGCCGCCCGGAGTTCATCGCCGCGTTTCAGCATATGGCATCGCTGGCCACCAAGCAGGGCGTGGAAGGCGCGCCGGTGCAGATCGCAACCCCGCTCCAATATATGAGCAAGGCGCAGATTGCCGCCGAGGCGGCGCGGTTGGGGCTGGATGCCGGCATGAGCTGGTCCTGCTACGATCCGACGCCCGAAGGCCTGCATTGCGGCCTGTGCGATAGCTGCCGTTTGCGCGCGAAGGGGTATCAGGAAGCCGGCCTGCCCGATCCGACGCGTTACGCGACGCATCCCTGAGCCGCGCCGATGAGCTACGCCGTCAAGGAAATGTTCCTCACCTTGCAGGGGGAAGGGATGCAGGCCGGTCGCCGGGCGGTGTTCCTGCGCTTGGCCGGCTGCAACCTCTGGTCCGGGCGGGAGCAGGATCGGGCGAGCGCGATCTGCCAGTTTTGCGACACGGATTTCGTGGGGACGGACGGGGAGAATGGCGGTCGCTTCGGCGAGGCGTCGACGCTCGCGCAGGTCGTGGCCGATCTCTGGGGTGATGAGGCCGGCCAGCGGTTCGTGGTCATCACCGGTGGCGAGCCGATGCTGCAGCTTGATCCCGCGCTGATCGACGCGCTCCATGCCGCCGGCTTTGAAATCGCGGTGGAGAGCAACGGCACGCTGGCGGCGACGCCGGGCGTCGACTGGCTCTGCATCAGCCCCAAGGCCGGCAGTAGCGTGACGCAGCGTCGGGGCGATGAACTCAAGCTGGTCTGGCCGCAGCCTGGAATCGACCCGGCCGAGCTGCTGGATTGGGACTTCGGCCAGTTTCTCGTGCAGCCGATGGATAGCGGCACCCCGGAGGCCAATGCCGCAAACCGGGAGGCCGCCATCGCGCTGGTCCTGTCAGACAGCCGCTGGCGCCTGTCCCTCCAGACCCACAAGTTGCTCGGGCTGAAGTAGAGTTTACTCCGAGGCGACCGTCTCGGTGTCTTCAGAGCTGGCATTGGCGGCGGGCTCGCTCGTCTGCTTGCGGCTGACGCTGCCGGCATTGCCCACGGCGCCGAGGCCATCGGCCTTCACGGCATCGAGGTCGGTCATCGAATCGTTCACGGTGCCTTCCAGCACGTTCATGTCGCGCATTTCCACCGTATTGCCCGAGCTGTCCTGCGCGCCATCGCAGCCTGCGAGCGCGAGACCGCCCATCGCAGCGAGCAGAAGAAGGGGAACATGGGTCTTGCGCATCAGCGGCATCCTTTCTGGTCTTCTTGGTCGTGGCCGATTTCCCGATCGGTCGAGGCCCCCTCGGCAGCACGAAGAGCCGGTCTTAAAGAGGGATGCCGCAGGGCTCAAGGGGCCGTGGAACCCGACCACCCCATGGCTGCGGCCGTTCACCCGCCGTCGGACTCCAGCGCTGCCAGCATGGCCGGCAGATGCGACTGGAGAATGGCATCGAGGCGGTGCATGTCGGCCGGGCGTCCCAGATCAGCGAGGCTGGTGACGCCCAGATCGCTGATGCCGCAGGGCACGATGCCACCATAATGCGCAAGGTCCGGCGCAACGTTGATGGAGAGGCCGTGCAACGTCACCCATTTGCGGACCCGCACGCCGATGGCGCCGATCTTGGCCTCCGCCCCGTGCGGCCCCTGCGTCCAGACGCCGACGCGGCCATCCACGGTCCACGCCTCGACACCGAGATCGGCCAGCGCGGCGACCATCCACTGCTCCAGCGCGCGGACGAAGCGCCGCACATCGCGTCCGCGCCGGCCCAAATCGAGATTGAGGTAGACGACGCGCTGCCCGGGACCGTGATAGGTATATTGCCCGCCGCGTCCGGTGACATGGACGGGAAAGACCGGCGCCAGAAGATCGGTCGAGAGCGCGCTGGTGCCCGCAGTGTAGAGCGGAGGATGCTCGACAAGCCAGATGCGTTCGCGCGCCTCGCCAGCGGCAATCGCCGCGACGCGCGCATCCATATCGGCCAGCGCGCTTTCATAATCGAGCAATCCCGGCTCGATCCGCCACTCAGGGCTGGCCAGGAAATCCTGTTCGGGGAGGGGGTGCGCGGTCATCTCGCCCGAGATGCGATCTGCGACCAAATTTGGCAAGGCATGGCTCGCCTATGGCGCGCGGGGCAGATATTGCCTATCGAGCGCGCAAACGGGAGCAAAAGCGGTTGAGCAGGATCGATCTGGCAGCGATATGGGACGACGCCAAGCAGATGGGCGCGGCAAACCGTGACATTCTGGGCGCCGTGGCCGGCATGTTCATGTTCCTGCCCGCTCTGGTGGCCGAGCAGCTCGTCAAGCAGCCCGAGCCGCTCGCCGAGAACGCCACCAACGACATGATGCTGGCGCGGCTGACCCAATATGCCGAGCTGAACTGGCCGGTACTGCTAGCCTTCGCTGCCATCTCGTCCTTCGCCGTGCTGGCGATGCACGCGCTGCTGCTGCGTGGCGAGCGACCGACGGTGCGGGAGGCTCTGGTCATGGCACTGCCAGTCCTGCCCGGTTTCTTCCTTGCGAATCTTCTGCAGGGACTGGGCGCAATGGGCGGCTTCATGCTGTTCATTCTGCCCGGCTGCTATCTGATCGGCCGGCTGGCCTTGATCGCGCCGGTCGCCGCAGCGGAGTCGCAGCGCAACCCGCTCACTATCCTCCAGCGCAGTGCCGCGCTGACGCGGGGGAACGGGTGGCGCGTGTTCGGCGTGCTCGGCCTCATTTTCATCATGATGATTGTGCTGGGGGTCGTGCTCACCTCCGTCGTCGGGGTGGTCGCCGAGCTCCTGCTGCCGGCCGACATCGCCGATCTGCTGATCGCGATGGTCTCGGCGCTGGTCGAAACCGCCCGCACGGTGCTCGTCGTGCTGATCTGCGCTGCGCTCTACCGGGCGACGGCGGGTGCGCCGGCAGCCGGAGCGCCGTTCAGCTCCAGGTGACGCGCGGCGGCAGGCTCATCAGGATCGCGTCGATATTGCCGCCGGTCTTGAGGCCGAACAGCGTGCCGCGATCATGCACGAGGTTGAACTCGACATAGCGGCCGCGCCATTCGAGCAACTGCGCTTCCTCCTCCGCCGTCCATGGCAATCCCATGCGGCGGCGCACGATTCGCGGAAAGGCCTCCAGAAACGCCTCGCCCACCGCTTGGGTGAAGGCGAAGCTCTCCTCGAACGGCCCTTCGAGATGGTCGTAGAAAATCCCGCCCACGCCCCGGTGAACCTGCCGGTGGGGAATGTAGAAATACTCTTCCGCCCATTTGCTGAAGCGCGGATAGTAGCTCTCGTCATGCGCATCGCAGGCGCGGCGCAGCGTGTCATGGAAGTCCGCCGTGTCTTCCTCATAGACGATGGGCGGATTGAGGTCCGCGCCGCCGCCGAACCAGCGCTTGGTCGTCACCAGCATGCGCGTGTTCATGTGTACGGCCGGCACATGCGGATTGGCCATATGCGCCACGAGGCTGATACCGGTGGCAAAAAAGCCGGGCTGCTCCTCGCCTGCGCCGTGGATCGTGCGGGCGAATTCGGGCGAGAAGGCGCCGCCGACCGTCGAGACATTCACCCCGACCTTCTCGAACACCTTGCCCTTCATCACCCCGCGCACGCCGCCGCCGCCACCGCCCTGTTCGATCGGGCCGGAGGGCTGGCCGTCGCTCTCGCGCCACCAGGACAGATAATCGAACGCCGCATCGCTGCCGGCCTCGCGCTCGATCGCCTCGAACGCGGCGCAAATCCGGTCCCGCAGGCTTTCGAACCAGGCGCGGGCGGCCAGCTGTTGATCGTCGAGGCTGTTGGGAGCGGTGGAAGTCATGCGGGGAAAAGTCCGGTCTGTCTGAGAGCTTCGCCAAGCGCGATGCCAGTTGCCACCGCCACGTTCAAGGAGCGAAAGCCCGGCGCCATGGGAATCCGCACGCGCAAAGCCGCTTGTGCGTGGATCGCCTCGGGCAGACCGGCGCTCTCGCGGCCGAGTAAGAGGATGTCGTCGCACTGGAAGCTGGCATGGGGCAGGGGCACGCTGCCGACGCTGGTCAGCGCTACCAGACGCGCGCCATCCTTCAGCCGCTCGGCGATGAAGCTCTCGAAGTCCACATGCCGCGTCACATCCGCCTGCGCGCCATAATCCATGGACGCCCGGCGCAGCTGCGCGTCGGACACCGGAAAGCCGCAGGGAAGGATGATGTCGACCGGGATCTGCCAGCAGGCGGCCAGTCGCAGGATGGTGCCGACGTTGCCGGCGATATCGGGCTGATAGAGGGCGATGCGCATCCTCACCTCCTAGCCACGGCCCCTGCGCAATCCCACCCCTCTTGCGCCCGGCTGGAAAAAGGCGGGCGGGCCACGAAATTGAAGGTTGGCAAATCGCAATCAACGGCGCTATCAGGCGCCCGAACGCGCCGGGACCATCCTGGCGTGCGGTGTGTCGCATCATTCGGCGGACGAGCGGACTTCCGGCTAATAAGGAAGCCTTTCGGTTCGACCGCGCGATCGACTGGCGCCCGAATCGAGATTTCGGCGTGCACGACGCTCTCGGGCGATCGTGGACAAAGGGAGGCAATGACAAAGCATGGCCACTGAAGTGCAAGGGACGGAAGCTGTCATGGACGATGGCGAAGGCGTGCGTCGTCGCGACTTCATCAACATCGCAGCCGTGAGTTTCGCTGGTGTTGGCGGTCTCGCCGTTCTGTATCCGCTGATTACCCAGATGAGTCCGAGTGCGGACGTGCTGGCGCAGGCGACGACGGAAGTCGATCTGTCGGCAATCCAGGCCGGCCAGGCGATCAAGACGGTGTTCCGCTCGCAGCCGCTGTTCGTGCGGCATCTGACGGACAAGGAAATTGCCGAGGCGGACGCCGTCAACGTCTCCACCCTGCGCGATCCCCAGACGCTGGAAGAGCGCACGGTCGACGGCAAGAAGCAGTGGCTGATCACCATGGGCGTGTGCACCCATCTGGGTTGCGTGCCGCTCGGTGCCGGCGAGGGTGAGAACCGGGGCGAGTTCGGCGGTTATTTCTGCCCGTGCCACGGTTCGAGCTATGATACTGCCGCGCGCATCCGCAAGGGGCCTGCGCCGAAGAACCTCGTGGTTCCGCAGTATAAGTACACCTCCGACACCGCCATTCTCGTAGGCTGAGGATAAAGATAATGAGCTTTCCCTGGGCTGAGCATTACACGCCGAAGCATCCCGTGATGAAGTGGGTGGATGAGCGCTTGCCGCTCCCGCGCTTCGTCTACAACGCCGTCGGCGGCGGCTATGAAGTGCCGCGCAACCTCAACTATTTCTGGAACTTCGGTGTCCTCGCGGGCGTCGCGCTGACGATCCAGCTGATCACCGGCATCATCCTCGCCATGCATTATGCGGCGAATGCCGGCGTGGCGTTCGATAGCGTCGAGCACATCATGCGCGATGTGAACTCGGGCTGGCTGCTGCGTTATGCGCACGCCAACGGCGCGAGCTTCTTCTTCATCGTCGTCTATCTCCACATTTTCCGCGGCCTCTATTACGGATCGTACAAGGCGCCGCGCGAAATGGTGTGGCTGCTCGGTGTGGTCATCTTCCTGCTGATGATGGCGACGGCGTTCATGGGCTATGTGCTCCCCTGGGGTCAGATGAGCTTCTGGGGCGCGCAGGTGATCACCGGCCTCTTCGCCGCCATTCCGGTGGTGGGTGAGCCGATCCAGACCTGGCTGCTCGGCGGCTTCGCGCCTGGCAATGCCGCGCTCAACCGCTTCTTCTCGCTCCACTATCTGCTGCCCTTCGTGATCGCGGGTGTCATCATCCTGCACATCTGGGCGCTGCACATTCCCGGCTCGTCCAACCCGACGGGCGTGGAAGTGAAGGGGCCGCAGGATACGGTGCCGTTCCATCCCTATTATACGGCGAAGGACGGTTTCGGCCTCGGCGTGTTCCTCATCCTCTTCGCACTGGTGCTGTTCTTCGCGCCGAATTCGATGGGTCACCCGGATAACTATATCCAGGCCAACCCGCTTTCGACGCCGGCGCACATCGTGCCTGAATGGTACTTCTGGCCGTTCTACGCCATTCTGCGCGCCTTCACGATGGATCTGGTGATCCCGTTCACCGGTATCGTGCTGGTTCCCGCGAAGCTCCTCGGCGTGATGGCGATGTTCTCGTCCATTCTGCTGCTATTCTTCCTGCCGTGGATCGACACCTCGCCGGTCCGCTCGGGCAACTACCGCCCGCTGTTCAAGAAGTTCTGGTGGCTGCTCATTCTGGACGTGCTCGTGCTCGGCTATTGCGGCGGTGCACCGGCGGAAGAGCCCTATGTCATGATCAGCCAGATCGCTTCGGCTTATTATTTCGCGCACTTCCTGATCATCTTGCCGATCATTGCGTCCATCGAGCGGCCGCTGCCGCTCCCCGGTTCGATTACCGAAGCGGTGCTGGCCAAGGGCAAGTTCGAGGGAGAACAGTCTGCACCTCCGGGCATGGGCAGCGATACCCAGCCCACCGGCGCAGCTTAATTAAGGGGTCCGTCAATGGTTCGTGTCCTGGCCTTCCTTGTCGGCCTGTTTTTCTCCGGCATGCTGCTGCTCAGCTTCATCTGGGGTGGGGTCGCTTATGTGAGCGAGCCGCCGCAGCCCACGGCTGAGAAGGAGTTCCACCTCCACCCCGAAAAGGCTGGCTTCAGCTTTGAAGGGCCGTTCGGCAAATTCGATCGTGCGCAGTTGCAGCGCGGCTTCCAGGTCTACACGGAAGTCTGCTCGGCCTGTCACTCGATCCACCAGGTGGCGTTCCGCAGCCTCGCCGACCTTGGCTATAATGAAGCCGAGATCAAGGCGATCGCCGCAGCGCGTCAGGTGCCGTCGATCGACCCCAGCACGGGTGAACCCAGCACGCGTCCGGGCGTGCCGGCGGACAAGTTCCCGCTGGTCTATCCGAACAGCGTGGCTGCCGCTGCCGCCAACAACAACGCCATTCCGCCGGATCTTTCGCTGATCGCGAAGGCCCGTCATGACGGTGCGAACTATGTTCATGCGCTGCTGACCGGTTATCGTGAGCAGCCGGCCGAACTGCTGCGCAAGTTCCCCGACGCGAAGACGCCGGAAGGGCTGCACTACAACCCGTACTTTGCGAACCTCAACCTCGCGATGGCGCCGCCGCTGACGGCCGAAGGTCAGGTGACCTATGGTGAGGGCCAACCCAAGCCGACCGTCGACCAGATGGCTACGGACGTCGCTGCCTTCCTGATGTGGACGGCCGAGCCGAAGATGGAAGCGCGCAAGAGCACCGGCATCGCCGTGGTGATCTTCCTGCTGTTCGCGACGGTGCTGGCTTACATGTCGTACCAGAACATCTGGGCGAACAAGAAGCACTGAGGGTTCCTGCCCGGGTCGGCAGGCCCAACGAGATAAGAAAAAGGGCGGATCGCAGGATCCGCCCTTTTTTATGTGCCGATGGATATGGGAGGTGGCGCTTGCGTCAGGCGCTGCTGCGCAAGCCCAGGGTCGTTGCGTCGGAGTTGGCGCCTCTCAGGCGAGGAAATCGCGAGCCCAGCTCTTGAGATCGCCGCCCATGGCATCGTCGCGGCAGGCGAGCGCGAAATTGGCTTGGGCAAAGCCGAGCTTCGAGCCACAGTCGAAACGCTCGCCATCGAAGGTCACGCCGTGGAAGGGCTGCTGGCCAATCAGCTTCGCCATGGAATCGGTGAGCTGCACTTCGCCGCCCGCCCCAGCCTCTTGCGTCGCCAGCAGGGCCATGACCTCGGGCTGCAGAATATAGCGGCCGGGCAGCATCAGGTTGGAGGGCGCCGTGCCCAGCGCCGGCTTCTCGACCAAGCCCCGGACCTCTGTCAGCACGCCGTCGCGGGCGCCCGGATCGATCACGCCATAGCTGGGCGTCTCGTCCATCGGCACTTCAAGCGCGCAGACCAGATTGCCGCCGACTTTCTCATACTGCTCGATCATTTGGGCCAGACATCCCTTCTGACGGCCGACGAGAAGCTCGTCCGGCAGGATGATGGCAAAGGGCTCATCGCCGATGATATCGCGCGCACACCAAATCGCATGGCCAAGGCCGCGGGGTTCCTGCTGCCTCACGAAGATCGCATTGCCGGGCGTCAGGCGCGTGCCTTCCAGCGCCGCAACGCTTTTGCCGCGGTCGGCCTGCGTCCGCTCCAGCTCGAAGGCGATATCGAAATGGTCCTCGATGGCGCCCTTGCCGCGCCCGGTGACGAATATCATCGTCTCGATGCCCGCTTCCAGCGCTTCATCGACGGCATATTGGATCAGCGGGCGATCGACGACGGGAAGCATTTCCTTCGGCACCGCCTTGGTGGCGGGCAGGAAGCGAGTGCCAAGCCCGGCGACCGGGAAGACAGCTTTGCGTATCGTCAAATGAACCCCCTGATTGCTCTGTCAGTCGTGGACGTGCCTATCGAGCATTAAGGTAAAGATACCGCATATTGTTCGATTGGCCGCCCCAAAGGCCGGATGAAAAGCCCCGCTTTGTGGTGGCATCCATCAGGCCGAGGTCAGAACGGTCGGTGGGAAACTCGGTTCCGCCGAATTACCGACCGACGGCCGTGTAGGAGAAGCCGGCCTCCTCGACCAGATCGCGCGGGTACAGGTTGCGCAGATCGATCATCACCGGTGTCTTCAGCAGCGACTTGATGCGCGCCAGATCGAGCGCGCGGAAGGCGTCCCACTCGGTGATGAACACCAGCGCATCGGCGCCGGCCATCGTGTCATAGGCATTGCCGAAATAGGTGACGTCGCGCAGCACCAGCTTGGCCTGCTCCATGCCCTCGGGATCATGGGCGTGGATCTCGGCGCCCGCGTCCTGCAGCGTCTCGATGATCGCGATGGCGGGCGAATCGCGCATGTCGTCCGTATTCTGCTTGAAGGTGAGGCCGAGCACGGCGATGGTCTTGCCACGCACTTCCCCGCCCATCGCCTGAATGACCTTGCGCCCCATGGCGCGCTTGCGCGAATCATTCACGGCGACGACCGTTTCGACGATCCGCTGCGGCGCTTCATAATCCTGCGCGGTCTTCAACAGGGCAAGGGTGTCCTTGGGGAAGCAGGAGCCGCCAAAGCCGGGGCCGGGGTGAAGGAACTTGGCGCCGATGCGATTATCCAGACCAATGCCCCGCGCGACTTCATGCACGTCCGCGCCCACCTTCTCACACAGATCGGCGATCTCGTTGATGAAGGTGATCTTGGTCGCAAGAAAGGCGTTCCCGGCATATTTGGTCAGCTCGGCACCGCGCCGGCTCATCTCGATCACCGGTGAGCGGCCGATGACGAGCGGGCGATAGATCTGCCGCATCACGTCCAGGGCCCGGCGATCATCGCCGCCGATCACGACGCGGTCGGGGCGCTTGAAGTCATCGATTGCCGCGCCTTCGCGCAGGAACTCCGGGTTGGAGATTACGGCAAAATCGGCGTCGGGGTTGGTCTCCCGGATGATCCGCTCGACCTCGTCGCCGGTGCCGACAGGCACGGTGGACTTGTCGACCACCACGGTGAAGCGCTTGAGGAACGGCGCGATTTCCGCGGCCGCGCCGTACACATAGCTCAGGTCCGCATGGCCGTCGCCGCGCCGCGAGGGTGTGCCAACGGCGATGAAGATCGCGTCGGGGTCGGCGAGGGCGTCTGCCGCTTGCGTCGTAAAGGACAGCCGGCCGGCCGCGACATTGCTGGCGACGAGATGATCGAGGCCGGGCTCGAAGATCGGGATGCGGCCTTCCTGGAGGGCGGTGATCTTCGCCTCGTCCTTGTCGAAACAGATGACGTCATGGCCGAAATCCGCGAAGCACGCGCCAGAGACGAGGCCCACATACCCCGAGCCGATCATTGTAATTCTCACAGGAACACGCCCTTTTTGCCGTAATCACGGTGGATGCGCCGGCGGCGGGAAGCCGCCAACAGGCGCAAGGCCTATTTAAAACTGGGCTTCAACACCAGCCAAACATAGGCCACCACGCCGACCAGCAGCAAAATCCCGGCAGCATGCATGACCATGCTGTCATGCTCGATCGCATAATTGCCGGCCTGGTTGGCAATGGCGCAGCCAAGCGCCGGCGGCAGATAGTCGATCATCCGATCTGGTGGATTTTCCATCGAGGAACGCTGGAGGAACAGCACGATGATGCCAGCAAATATCGCCAGAGAGAGCCAGTCATAAACTGTTTCCATGCAGTCTTCTCCCGTCAGGCGGCACAATTTTGATCGCAGGATCGATCGGTTCGAAACCGCTAATTTTTCTGAAATGAAAACGCAAAGCGATTCACGATCTTTTCGTCCTATGGCTGCATAATCCCCCCATGCCAAAATGGTTCAGGCTCGGGACCGGCCGAAAATGGTCGCCTTGCATTGTAGAAGTGATGCGTTACCTCGGAGCGCCCGTCCGGGCACAGGCATGGAGTGTTGCTATTGCGTAAGGGAATCATTCTGGCAGGCGGATCGGGGACGAGGCTTTATCCGCTGACCAAGGCCGTCTCCAAGCAGCTCATGCCGGTCTACGACAAGCCGATGATCTATTATCCGCTCTCGGTGCTGATCATGGCGGGCATCCGGGAGATCATGATCATCACCACGCCGCATGATCAGGCGGCATTCCAGGCCTTGCTGGGCGACGGGAGCGCACTGGGTCTCGACCTGCATTATGCCGTGCAGCCGGAGCCCCGTGGTCTGGCGCAGGCTTATCATATCGGTGCGGATTTCATCGGCACGGACCCCTCCGCGCTGATCCTCGGCGACAACATCTTCTATGGCCACGGGCTCACCGAGCTATTGCAGGCCGCCAATGCGCGCGATCAGGGCGCGACGGTGTTCGGCTATAATGTCAGCGACCCCACAGCCTATGGCGTCGTCTCCTTCGATGCCGACGGGAAGGCGCAGACGATCGAGGAAAAGCCCGCGCAGCCCAAATCCAATTATGCCGTGACCGGTCTTTATTTCTACGACGGGAAGGCGGTGGAGCGCGCGGCCGGGCTGGCGCCTTCAGCCCGGGGCGAGCTGGAGATCACCGATCTTAATCGCGTCTATCTGGAAGCCGGCGAGCTGAATGTCGAGCTGATGGGGCGCGGCTATGCCTGGCTCGACACCGGCACGCATGGCTCGCTGATCGACGCGGCTAATTATGTGCGGATTACCGAGGAGCGTCAGGGCCTTAAAATCTGCTGCCCGGAAGAACTGTGCTGGCGCATGGGCTTTATCGATGATGCGCAACTGCTTGAGATCGCCGAGCCGCTGCGCAAGTCCGGCTATGGCGAGTATCTCCTCAAGCTGCTGGACGGCAAAGCCTGATGAACCTCATTGAAACGGCCATTGATGGCGTCTTCATCATCGAGCCGAAGGTTTTCGGCGACGAGCGCGGCTTCTTTCTGGAAAGCTGGAACGCGCGGGCGTTCAAGGATGCCGGGCTCGAGATCGACTTCGTGCAGGACAATCACAGCCGCTCCTCGCGCGGGGTCCTGCGCGGGCTGCACTATCAGCAGCCTGGCCCGCAAGGGAAGCTGGTGCGGGTCACGGCGGGCGCGGTCTTCGATGTCGCTGTGGATATGCGCCGGTCCTCGCCCACCTTCGGCAAATCGGTGGGCGTCGAACTGAGCGCGGCCAACAAGCGGATGCTCTGGGTGCCCGAAGGCATGGCGCACGGGTTCCTGTGCCTGGAGGATGGCACGGACTTTCTCTACAAATGCCGCGGCTTTTACGATCCCAGCCATGAGCACAGTCTGCTCTGGAACGATCCGGCGCTCGGCATCGACTGGCCATTGGGGGACATCGTGCCGCAGCTTTCAGCCAAGGATATGGCGGGCAAGCCGCTGGCGGATGCGGTAATTTTTCCGTGAAGGTCATCATCACGGGGGCCGGCGGTCAGCTCGGCCAGGCGCTGCAGCGATGCGCGCCCGAGGATGCGGACATTGTCGCGCTGGATCGGGCCGCGCTCGATATCGGGGACGAGGCGGCTGTTTCGGCGTGCGTCGCCGAGGTCCAACCCGCGCTTATTCTCAACGCGGCCGCTTATACCGCCGTGGACAAGGCAGAGAGCGAACGCGATCTTGCCTGGCGCATCAATGCCGACGGGCCGGGCAATCTGGCGCGCGCGGCAGCGTCAAGCGGCGCGGCCCTCGCGCATGTCTCGACCGATTTCGTGTTCGACGGCACACAGGGCACGCCCTATCGGCCGGACAGCCCCGTCGCCCCGCTGGGTGTCTATGGCGCCAGCAAACGGGCGGGGGAGGAAGCCGTGCTTGCGGCGTGTCCGCACGCCCTCATCGTGCGGACGGCCTGGGTCTATGGCGACACCGGCCCTAATTTCGTGCGGACGATGCTGCGCCTGATGGCGGAGCGGGACGAGGTCCGTGTGGTCGCCGATCAGATCGGCACGCCGACTTATGCCGCCGGGTTGGCCGACGTCCTCTGGCGATTGCAAACCGTCCGGGCAAGCGGCCTCCATCACTGGACCGACAGCGGTGCGGCGAGCTGGTATGATTTTGCCGTGGCGATTCAAGAGGAAGCGGTCGCGCTTGGCCTGCTGAACCCGGCCGTTCCGATCGTGCCGATCCGCACCAGCGATTATCCTACGCCAGCGCAAAGGCCCTCTTATTCGGTTCTGGACAAGAGCAGCACCGTTGCGCACATCGGCGCACCCGCGCCGCATTGGCGCGTCCATCTTCGTGACATGCTCGGAGTGATCAAGGCGAATGGCTAATCTGCTCGTCACCGGCGGTGCCGGCTTCATCGGCGCGAACTTCGTGCATTATTGGCGCACCCATCATGCCAGCGACGTTGTCACGGTTCTGGATGCGCTCACTTACGCGGGCAATCCAGCCAATCTCGATGGCCTGAGCGATGTCGAACTGGTGGTGGGCGATATCTGCGATACGCCGCTGGTCGAGGATCTGCTGGCCCGCAAGCAGATCGACACCATCGTCCACTTCGCCGCCGAGAGCCATGTCGATCGCTCGATCACCGGGCCGGACGCCTTTGTGACGACCAATGTCATCGGCACGCACAGCCTGCTCAAGGCTGCGCGCAAGCTGTGGCTTGATACCGGCACGGGCCGTCCGCACCGCTTCCATCATGTCTCGACCGATGAGGTGTATGGCTCGCTCGGGCCAAACGATCCGGCGTTCAGCGAAACCACCGCTTATGCGCCCAACTCGCCCTATTCGGCAAGCAAGGCGGGTTCGGATCATCTGGTGCGGGCCTATCACCACACTTATGGCCTTGAGGTCACGACGAGCAATTGCTCGAACAATTATGGCCCTTATCAGTTTCCCGAGAAACTGATCCCGCTGTTCCTGCTCAACTGCCTCTATGGTCGTAATCTTCCGATCTACGGCGACGGCATGAATGTGCGCGACTGGCTGCATGTCGAGGACCATTGCCACGGCATCGAGAAGGTTCTCCAGGTCGGGCGACCGGGCGAGACTTACAATATTGGCGGCGGTCAGGAACTGCCCAATCTCACCGTTATCGAGGAGATTTGCGCGACGGTGGATCGCGCCTTCGCTGCCGATCCGCAACTTGCCCAGCGCTTCCCCGACGCGCCCGCCGCGCGGGGACAGGCGTCCGAGACGCTGAAGACCTTCGTCACCGATCGCGCTGGGCACGACCGGCGCTACGCGATTGACGAAACCAAGGCGCGCTCGGAACTGGGCTATGCGCCACGCCGCACCTTCAGTGAAGGCTTCGCGCAGACGCTGGACTGGTATCTTCGCAATGAGCGGTGGTGGCGGCCGTTGCTTGAGAAGGCCGCTGCTGGCCAGTGACGGGGGGCGGATCTCGGATCCGCGCGACCCTTCGGATCGCTGAGCCCTCTCTCAGCTTCGACCAGGCAGCACGCTGCCAAGTCTGCGCATCCCTCTCCCTCAGAAGGAGAGGGTCGGAGTGCAGCGCTATCGGCCTTTGATCGAACTCATGACGTCGGCCTGACGCCCGACGAGCCGGCCCACCACCCTCGTCACCCCGGGCTTGACCCGGGCCCCGCTAGGCTTCTTGCGGGGGAGGGAGTTTCAACCAAACCATGCATTCGAGCGCCGGAATGTAATTGAGCATTAGGAAGCTGGACCCCGGGTCAAGCCCGGGGTGACGGTGGGGAACTGGGGGCACTCTAGCCCCTTTAGCGAGGACAGTCCTTCCAGTGCGACCAGTCAGGCAGCGCGGGATGCGTGAACCTGCCTCGCCGTTCAGTCTTCCTTGCTGAAGTAATCCGTATATTTGCCGTAACCGCCGTAGGAATAGCCATAGGGGTCGGTCACGCCGCCATCGTAGCGGTTGAGGACGGAACCGAGGCAATCGGCGGGGTCGAGCAGGCGGATCGAATCGGTGACCTGCTTCTGGTTGGTCCGGCCCTGTTCGATCACCATCAGATAAGCATCGACATGGCCGGCGATCACCATGGCGTCGTCATTGGCGAAGACGGGTGGCATGTCGAAGAGGATGATCGTATCGTCATCCAGCGTGCGCAGGGCTTTGACGAACCGGTCGAAGCGGTCGCCGGCGAGCAGCGGCATGCTGTCGAGATCGTTCGAATAGCAGGGGTAGAGCGTGAGGTTGGTGCCTTCGACATGGCGGCCGATCTTGCGCAGATCGTCGGTTTCGCCGGCGAGGAAGCGCTCCAGGCCGACTTCGCCCACCAAGCCGAAATTCTGCGCGAGCGAGGCCCGGCGAATGTCGAGGTCGAACACGACGACCTGCTTGCCGGGCAGGCGGCTCAGCGTGGCGGCAAGATTGGCGGTCAGGAACGACTTGCCGGCACCGGGAGCCGGGGAGGTGACCCCGATGATCCGGTGCCCGCCCGCTGCCATCCGCTTGACCACCTGCGAGCGCAGCAGGCTGAACGGGCGCGAGGCAAGGTGCCGGTTGCTGAACGCCACGACATGCTGGGCTTCGAGAAGCTTCGGGTCGGGTGTAAACAGCGCCGTCTCATTGGGCGCGGGAATGCGGAAAGGGGCGCCCTGCAGGGCCGATGGCGCAAGCTGATCAGACAATGCTCAAACTCCTTGGATACAGTGCGCGCGGATCAGTCGTCGTCATCATCGTCATCGGGCTTCGTGCGGCCCTTGCGCCCGCCAAAGGGCCACAGGCGCTTCAAACCGCGCTGCTGCTGCTCGGCCCGCGACATGATCGTGGGAATGACCACCAGCGGCAACGCACCGGTCGCTTGCAGGACGGCGTCAGCGCCACGGATCGGCCGCGTGAGCATTTCGATCAGGAAGATCAGGCCAAAGCCGAGACCCAGGCCTGCGAAGGCGCCGAGCAAGATGATCTTCGGGCGATTGGGCGAATAGGGATCGTCCGGCACCACCGGCGGGTCGATCACGGAAAGACGCTCGCCCTGCTGCTCGTCCTCGGCACGCTTGCCAGCCTTGGCGTTCATCAGCTGGTTGGAGACCTTCTGATATTGCTCGTTGAGACCCGTCATGCGCTGCTGCAGCTGCGCCAGTTCCTGCTGCACCACCGGCGCGCGGATCTGGGCGCTCAGAATGGAGGCGCTGCGGCCTTCTTCGGCGGCACGCGCCGATTCAAGGCGGGAAATCTCGCGATTATTGGCGGCGATCTGCGCGGAAATAGCGGAAGTCGGGATGCGCGACTGATTGGATTTCGCTAGCTCCCGCGCCTCGGCGAGCCGCTGCTTGGCCAGAACCACGTCCGGATGCTGCTCGGTGTAACGCGCCCGGGCGGTGGCCACAGCGGCTTCCGCTTCGGCGATCACCGGATCGCGGTCAGCCGCGCTCTGCGTGAGTTCACGCTGCGCCTGCAATTGCGCATTGGCGGACTGAAGCGCGGCAATGCGGCTGTCGATGCCGATGGTGCCGCCGCCGGTCGTCGCCATGGTGCTGCTGGCCAGCGTCAGGCCATTCTTCAGCTGGATGTCGGCGATCTGCTTATCCAGCGCGGCGATCTGCGTCTGCAGATCGGCCTGCTGGTCGGTGAGGAATTGAATGGTGTTCACCGACTGCGCGGCCGAGGTGCTGGCGTCCAGCTGCAGCACCTGGTCGGTCAGCGCCTGGGCGACGGCCTGGGCCTTCACCGGGTCGGAATAGTTGAAGCTCATCGAGAAGGCGATGGTGCTGCGCCGCCCGCCATTGGCGGCCTGGATGTCCGCTGTGACAGGCTCGATGGCAATCGCTTCGCGCATCGTGGTGATGACTTCGGAGAGCGACTGGGTCCGCAGTTCGGTCTGGTACAGTCCGTTTCTTTGGATGAGTTCCACCAACTGCGGACGGCTGAGGACCTGCTGGCGAATGCGCGCCATGCGCTGGTCGACGACGCTCGTGCCGTCTGCGCTGCGGGGATCGCCCGCCACATCCTCGGGAAGAAGCGAGGCCTCGACCAGCAGAACCGCCTTGGACTGGTACTGCACCGGCAGAAGGAATGCCGTGGCGATGCCGGCCAGGAGCAGCAGAAGGGCGGGCACGATGACCAGCCATTTGCGCTGCATGAGGATCGTCGGGATATGCGGCAGGAACGATGCCCCACCGGACTCCTCAGCCGTGTCGTAATTGGCGTGGACGTTGTTCATCAGTTCTGACCGAGCCTGTACCGCAATCCAACGAGTCCGTGGATGTTTGCGTTGCGTGAGACGAGCGAGCTATATGTGTCACTATAGGTTACCGAAATGACAGCAGACAGCCGAGGACGCAGCAAACGCTCGTAACCGACGCTCGCTCGCGCATAATCGCTGTCATTGCCGCCGGTTCCAACGAGGCTGCTCGACCGGGAATAAGAGGCGCTGGCGTTAAAGCTGCTACGCTGATCGATCTTGTAATTATACAGCGCGCCGATGGCGGTGACTCGCGAGGAGCCAGCGATTGACGAGGGGGAAACCCCGTGCGAGCCCGTGAGGCAGAAGCTGGTGCGATCCCCTTCACGGCACAGATCGGCCGAAGCGTAGAAGGACGTGTTGTTGATCGACACGGCGGGGAATTGCGTCTCGCTGAAGGTCAAGCCCGCCGCGAGTTTCAGGCTCAGCCGGGGCGCCAGCCGCGTGTTGAGCTGTGCGGTCGGTGTATATTGGGTCGTCTTACCGAAGGCGGGATCGAGATAGTCGCTGCGAGCCGCATTGAAGCCCACACCCACAGAGGTGTTTGCGCCGATTGCGCGCATGTAGGTCAAGCCGCCGCCGTAGGTGTCATATTCCTTGGAGAGGCCCATATTGTCCGGGAACCGCACGCGCGTGCCGTTGGCTGACACGTTGAGCGTGTCGCGGGGCGAGAGGGTGAAGCCAAGGCCAAGCTGGCCGGAGAACACGTCGGACCGCTGGCGATAGTTCACGCTGCCGCTCGGATCGACGATGATCGGGGCGCCAGGATCGACCGGCCCGCCCACGATCGGATCGTAGACCGGGTACAGGCCGTTGCGCACATAGCTGGAGTAGGAAAGACCTGCAGTCAGCGAGGTCAACGGGCTGATCTGGCGGCTGATGTTGCCGGAAAGGCCGTAATCGGTGGTGCCGTCGTAGAGCCGCGAATATTCCGTATGCGTCACCGATCCCCGCAACTGGGTCGTGCCCGTCGGCGAATTGATCGTGACGGTGGGAGCGAAGCTGCCGGCCAGCGTGGCGGCGGCGCTATCGCCGCCCACCGTGCCATAGGGATTGCTAGCGACACCGCCGGTGACGCCGAGATCCGCGCCAATGCGGGTGTCAGCCTGCGCGGCGCTGCCGAGCATGAGGGCGGCGATGGCTGCCGAGCCGATCAGCTTCGTCTTATTCATGGAACGATCACCGTGTCGCCGGTCTGGATCTGGGGAATGGCGCGGGCGGCCTCTTCGGAAAGATTGCCCTTCATCGCGCCGCCGAGCCGGAAGCGCAGCGCGGACAGCTCATTGCCGTTCTTGCGGATGATGGTGACGTTATCGAGATTGGCGAACTCATCCGGTCCACCGGCCATGGCGATGGCCTCGACCAGGTTCACATAGCGACCCGGGGTGAACGAGCTGGGGCCGCGGACCCGGCCCACCACAGAGAAGGTAAAGCCCGAGGGCGTTTCTACCGAGACGGTCACCTGCGGGGGCTCGCCGCGATATTGGCTGGCCAATCCGTTCGAGATCGCAGTCTGGACCTGCTCGGGCAGCATGCCCTGCGCGACGATGCGGCCGACCAGCGGGAAGGAGAAGCTGCCATCCGGAAGCACGCGGATCGAGCGCTGCAGACGCTCCTCGCCCCACACATAAACTTCGATCTGGTCGCCGGGGTTAATTGTATAGGGCCGGGCGACCTGATTGGATGCACCGCCTGCCGCAGTGGCGTTCTGCTGTGCCATCGCTGGCAGCGTTGCGACGGCGGCAAGAAGGCCCGCCATGGACCATGAAATTACGGGAAACCGCACGGTTGAGGATCCTTCTACTTGGCCGGGAATGCAGGCTTCATATACCAAAACCCTATGCCGTCACTACGTAAAAGCTGGGTTAATGATGTGGGGGCAATGGTTACTTTCGTTGCTTGCTGGGGTTAAGCCCTGTAACGCGACGCGGGTTGGGCGATATTCACGACAGGGCGATATGACCGGGTTTGGCAGGCTGACTTTCGCTCATGGCAGCGCCGCCCGTTTCGGCGGTGGAATGCCGAAGGCCTCGGGCAGAGGCCCATCGTCGAACGCTTTGGCAGCTTTGCTGATCCTCGCGGCCCTGGGCGGCTGCAAGAGCCCGAGTGAACAGGCCGCCGAGCGCGCACAGGCGGCGGAAGCGCTGCTGCAGGCGGGTGACCTCGCCGGTGCGCAGCGGGCGATTGGCGAGGCGATCCGTCTGCGGGAAGATGGACCCAATTTCCAGCAATTGGCTGGCATGATTGCCTTGCAGTCGGGCGATCCTGCGGGGGCCTATCGGGCGTTCCAGAGGGCGCTGGAGTTCGATGCCACGAACCGCCTGGCCCTCGCCTATGTGGCGAATCTCGGCGTTCAGCTCGGGCAGATCGCAGATGCCGAAGCGGCAGCGGACCGACTGTTGACGCTGGAACCCGATGCCATGCCCGCGCTCCAGACGAAGGGCATGATCGCCCTGGCCCGCGAGCAACTGGACGATGCGATGTCCTATGCGGACCGGATTCTGGCGCGCTCGGCGACGGATGAGGCCGGTGTTATCGTGAAGGCGCGGGTGCTGGCGCGGCGCGGGCAGGCGGAAGAGGCCATCGCCCTGATCGACAACGCGTTGCGTGTCTCCGGCGATTCCTCGGCGCTGTTGACCAACAAGGTCAATCTGTACCGCTATCTGGGCAAGCCCGAGCCGATGGCTGAGGCGCTGGGCCGGCTGGTCGCGACCGGCAATGCCGGGACGGCCATGAAGCTGGACCGCATCAATCTGCTCTACAAGATGGGCCGGCTGCCGCAGGCCCGCGAGGCTAGCCTGGCGCTGCTCCGCGAGGGTTTGCGAGAGCCGTCGGATTATGAGGTGCTCACCCGCATCTGGTGGGAGTTCGACCCCACGTCGCTGTCGCCCGAGGTCGCGCGCGGGCCGACGGATTGGCGCGACCCGCTCGCCGTCCTGACGGTTTCGCGCTATCTGCTGGCGCGCGGAAATCGCGAGACGGCCAATCTGCTTTTGAATTCCGTGCCGGATGGGCGCGCCAAGGATTTGATCGCACCGCTCAAGCTGCGCCTGCTCATGGAAACCGGTAAGGATAAGGGAGTCGAGGGGCAGGTCGAATCGCTGCTCAAGCAGGATCCCGAGAATGTCGACGCGCTGCTGCTGCGCGCGCACTATGCCGCGAAAAGAGGCGACGCACGCGCTGCGCTGGAAGCGGCGCAGCTGGCGCTGGCGAACGATCCGCGCAATCCCGACGCCTATCAGGCCGTGGCGCAGCTTTATCGGGCGCGCGGCGAGAACTGGCGTGCCCGCCAGATCTACGAAGAGGGATTGAAGCAGATTCCCCAGAATTTTCCTCTGGTGCAATCTTATATGCAATATCTTCATGAATCGGGGGATAGGGCGCGGAGTATGTCGGTCGCGCGCAATTTTGCCCGGGCTTTGCCGTCGTCGGAAAAGGCGTGGAGCCTGCTCGTGGCGCAATGCGCGGCCATACAAGATGGGACCTGCGCGAGCGTGGCTCAGAATGGATTGGACAATGCCCGGACAGCCTATCTCGTGGATGATCCCCCAGGCAAACCGGCCGATCGCGGCCTGTTTGGTCGCTTTTGACACCGTTTTGTAATTCGGCGAACCATGATCAGCTTTCAGCGTCCTGCGCGTAACAAATATGTCCGCTTCACGTCCAACGTGTTGCGCTCGGGCGGTATCATTAATGATAGCCTGTGCTTCCTGCTGTCCTATCTGATCACGGTCGCCTTTTATCGCAGTTTCCTGGGCTATTATCTGGACGCACGCCTCCATTCGACCGTCGTGGTCGTCATGGCGATCAACTTTTTCCTGATCCGGATATCCCGGGACGCCTATTCCGGTTTCCGGGGGCAGGGCGATGATCTTGGTGGCAGCACATTCCTCGACTTCCTCGTGGCTTTGACGCTGACCGGATTCATCCTCGTCCAGTTTGGCAAAGGCGGCGATCTGTCGCTCCGCTTCGCGCTCGTCTTCTCGCTGGTCTGCCTCATCTTTCTGGTGTTTTCGCGCCTACTGTTCCGGCAGCTCGTTCGCGTCGCGATGAAGCACAAGATCATCGGGCAGCGCGTGGCGATCTATGGCGCGGACCGGGAGGTGACGAGCCGGCTGCTGGAACTGCTGGAGATCGAGCGGCTGCCCCATATCAACATCGTGGGTTTTGCGGACGACCGGCGCTCTCGAGTCGAGACGGGCATGATCGGGCGGTTTCCGTATCTCGGGGGGTTCGACGAGATGCTGGGCCTCGCGCAGCAGGGGATGCTGGACCAGGTGATCGTGGCGCTGCCTCTGGTGCGACAGGAGCGCCTCAACCAGATCATCGAGCAGCTCAGTGCCGGCGCGATCGACATTTGCATCATGCCGCGCGAGTTCCTGGTGCTGCGGGATCGGTACAGCGTCAATTATATCGGCTCCCTGCCGGTGCTCAGCGTGTGGCAACTGCCGATGCGAGACTTCGACGGTGTTCTGAAGGAGATCCAGGATCGCCTTCTTGCGCTCATCGGCGTGATCGTTCTGGCGCCGCTGCTCATCCTCACCGCGCTCGCCATCCGGCTGGAGAGCAAGGGGCCGATCCTGTTCCGCCAGAAGCGCCTCGGCTTCAACAATCTGGAAATCGAGGTTCTCAAGTTCCGGTCGATGTATACCGATCGTCAGGATGTCAGTGGTGGCGAACGGACGCGCAAGGGCGATCCGCGGATCACCCGGGTGGGGCGCATCATTCGTCGCACCAGCATCGACGAACTGCCGCAGTTGTGGAATGTGCTCAGGGGTGAGATGTCTCTGGTCGGGCCGCGGCCCCACGCCTTGGCGATGCGCGTGGGCGATGCCTATTATCACGACGCGGTTCGTGGATATGCTGCCCGGCATCGCGTGAAGCCCGGGATCACGGGCCTGGCGCAGGTGAGGGGCTTGCGCGGAGAGATCGATACGATCGAGAGAGCCAAGAAACGTGTCGAATATGACATCTATTATATCGAGAATTGGTCGCCCTTGCTTGATCTGCGGATCATCCTCGAGACTGTCGTGCGCCTGATCTGGGACAAACATGCCTACTGAGGCTGTCCGCCAGCGTGAAGGGTCGTGCGAGCGGGCTGCCATGGCCGGAGCGTTGATGAGCGCGCTCAACTGCATCGCGCGGAGGGGATGAAGCGATGCAGGCGTTGATCGCACAGGGCGTTCTTATCCTCTGGCCGCTGGTGGCTCTGGTCCTTTACATGACCATGGCGGCCGGACGGGCTACGATCTGGACGTTGCTCGCGGGCTATCTGCTGCTGCCGCGCGGGGTTGCGTTCGACCTTCCGGGCATTCCGGCCTTCGACAAGTCCACCATCCCGAGCCTCGCAGCGTTCGTGCTCGCGCTAGCCACCGCGCGGAGGGGTGAGTTCAAATGGCCGCGCAGCAAGGCGCTGAACTTGCTGATGCTGGGCTTCGTCCTCACGCCCTTTGCCACGGCTCTGACCAACCGCGATTTCTACATGATCGGGAGCATGGCCTTCCCGGCGCTCGGTTTTAGAGAAGGCCTGTCCATGTCGGTCGGCCACGTGATCACGCTGGCGCCGTTCGTGCTCGGCGCCGGTCTGCTCGGCAATGAGCGTGGCCATCGGCAGATCCTGCTCGCGCTAGTGATCGGCGCGCTAGCCTATTCCATCCCAATCATGCTCGAAGTCAGGCTCAGTCCGTTTTTGCAGCGATGGGTCTATGGCATCGAAGACGCCGAATATTTCCTGCAGCAGATGCGGTTCGGCGGCTTTCGCTCGATGGTGTTCCTCGGCCATGGCCTGCTGGTGTCCACGCTGCTCGGCATGGCACTTCTGGCCGCACTCGGCCTGATGAAGATGCGAATGAAGTTGTTCGGACTCCCGATGTCCCTCATCGCGGCTTATCTGGCGGGCATCCTGATCCTGAACAAATCCGTCGGCGCAGTCGTCCTGGTCGCCCTGCTGGCCCCGATGTTGCTGCTGCTCAAGCGGCGCATGTTCCTGATCGCAATCGCCGGGTTGGCCATGATGGTCGTGACCTATCCCGCCCTGCGCGGCGCCAATCTGCTGCCGTTGCAGGATATTGTGGAAGCCGCCGGCTCGTTGAGTGCCGAGCGGGCGGACTCCTTCGATTTTCGACTGAGGAATGAAGAACTGTTGCTCGACAGAGCGGAGCAGCGGCCATTGTTCGGATGGGGGACATTTGGTCGAAATCGTGTGATCGTGGTCGCGCATTGGGGCGGCACGCTCGATGTCGCGGTGACCGATGGCACATGGATCATCGTCATCGGCATGCTGGGCTGGGTCGGCTATGTGCTATTCTTCGGTTTGCTGTCCTATCCCTTCTGGCGCGCTTTCCGTTTGCGCCGCAGCGCGGTGCCGACAGCTAGCCTCGCACTGGTGGCGGTCCACATGTATAATGTGCTCGACTTGATCCCGAATTCATCCATCCAGCCGATTACGTGGCTGGTCGCGGGAGCGATTGCCGGACTGCGCTTGGACTCGGGGCTCCGGAGAGGCCAGCGCGATGCCCAGCCAGTGGACGGGCCATCCCGTGACATCCACCCGCCATCAAAGGCGTCGTCGCGAGCGTAGCAACATGGTGTGCCGCTGATCGCCGCAGATGGAAACCTGTTGGTAGCTTTGCTCTTGGCAAAACCGAAAGATCGGTCAACCGGCGTACAACGGCGGGCTGCAGATAATCTACAGAGCAATATATAAGCGGATCGGTAACGCGATGCGTTCAGCGGGGTGGTAAGCAGGAATTTAACCACACTTGGCAATCGAAGCTTTTTGGCTCTCTCCTAGGTTCGCTTCGGGACGCAATGAATCCCTACGGGGTTGGCAGGAAGTTGAAGCGTATGAACCGGGTGCGTAAGACGAAACTCAGGTTGATCGGTGCGATGGCACTGAGTTCGACAGTGATGATGGGCACGGCGGCAGTGGCTGCCAGCACGGCCAGCGCGTTTCTTCTCTATACGGCGTCAATCAAACTGAAAGGCCTCAATCTGGTGAAATGGGCCGATGTTCTCTCGGTTCTGACCCTTGCGTCACTCCCGTCGACGTCCTCGGGCACCAAGCCGTCGGGTTCATCGACCACGACGATTTCTACACCGGGTTCCGCGACCACTGTTGGAAGCGGGTCGGCAGCGACTGGCGTGCCGGCCATGAAGCTCGGGTTGAACCTGACCGCTCCCACCACGTGGATTGGAAACAGGTCTTTCCTGAACCTTCTAAGCGGCTGGCGTCTCAGCAATGCACAGGGCGGATGGTCTGACATGCCCGAGGACCGTCTGGACGCCAACAAACGGCTTGTCGATCTGCGATCGGGTGAATCGGGCATTCGCCAAATGGCTCTGCCCACGCGCAGCCTGTGGGGTGAGAGTGTCGATATCATCTGTCGGTGGCAGGGTACGGGAAGTGTCAGCGTCGGTGGTACGCCTGCAAAGAATACCCGAATATCGGGAAAAACTTTGACATTCACATTCGTGCCTCAGGGCGGAGCTTCAGCCTGGCTTCGTATCGCAAGTACAAGCCCGTCGGATCCTGTTCGGAACGCAGACTGTCGTGAAGTCGACGCCGATCCGAATGCGACGTTCGACCCGACTTATCTTGCCGAGGTGAAGCGCTACGGCGTCCTGCGGTTCATGAAATGGTCCTACGGGGGCGTCGAGGGCAATCTTCCCGTGCGTTGGGAGACCCGAGCAAAGCAGGGCGACGAAATCGTTGCCGGTCCGGACGGCGTGGCGCTGGAATATATGATCCAGTTGGCCAATGAATTAAAGGCCGATCCTTGGTTCTGCGTTCCCTGGAATGCCGACGACGAGTATGTGCGCAAGTTCGCGGAGCTCGTGCGCACACGGTTGGACCCGTCTCTCAAAGCCTATGTTGAGGTATCCAACGAGGTCTGGAATTACGTTTATCCCGTGACGACGCAGGCTTTGAAAGAAGGTAAGGCGGCCGGTCTCTCCTCGAACGACCATATGGCGATGCTGTCTCGTTATTCGCAGAAGACTGGACAAGTGATGGACATCTGGTCCTCCGTTTTTGCCGGCCAGATGCAACGGATCGTTCGTGTTGCGGCAGTTCAGACGGGCGCCTGGAATGCGGACTTTGTTCTAAGTTTTGGCGACACTGCAAAGAAGGTGGATGCTGTTGCCATCGCGCCCTATTTTGCAGCGAACCTGTCTGCGAATGCGCTTGATACCTCGGCAGGTGTCGATGCTGCCTTTGCCGGTCTGGCCAATGACGTGAATGACCGCATCGCCGAATCCAAGAAGGTCAAGGACGTTGCTACCAAATTCGGTTTGCGAACGATCACTTATGAGGCGGGCCAGCACGTGCTGGGATCGGCGCCGCTGGACAAAATGATCGCCCTGCAACGGGACGCGCGCATGACCAAGCTCTACACGACCTATCTCACCAAATGGCGTGACGAGGTCGGAGACCTCATGGTGATGTTCGCCGATTATGGAGGCGGCAGCCAATGGGGGAGCTGGGGCCAGCGGGATTATGTGGGCCAGCCTTTGAGTGAGGCGAATAAGGAAAGAGCTGTGGAGCTGTTCCGCCAGTCCTACATCACACGCTGATCAGGATAGATTAGATGGGACGGGTCGCGCTGAGCGCGGCCCGTTCTCTTGTCTGACGGATTAACTTTACCGGTCAACTTGCGGGATCGCGGCCTCAACGAGAACGCGGCCCTCTCTGCGTGGGTCATAGCCGCCGTCAACCACGCCATTGCGGATGATGACGGCATGAACACCGCTGTCTTCACCTTGTCCGGGTCGCAGGTCGATGCCGCGGGCCTTCAGGCCTGCCAGCGTGTCCGGCGAGAACTTGCTCACTTCACCCTGAAAGGCAGAGCCACGTGCGATGAGGTTGGGGAGGGCGAGGGCTTCCTGCATGGGGAGACCCCAATCCACTGCAGCGACCAGCGACTTGCCGACATAAGCGAGAATGGCGTTGCCGCCGGCTGAGCCAATGGCGCCTGCAAAGTGGCCCGCGCGATCGATCATCACCAGCGGGATCATCGAGGAACGCGGGCGCTTGCCCGGCGCCACCGCATTGGCGGCAGGCCTTCCATCCGCATCCTGCGGCGTGAAGGAAAAATCGGTCAGCTGATTATTGAGAAAGAAGCCATCGACCATGCGGCCCGTGCCGAAGATGGATTCGACGGTCGTCGTGATCGAGACAACATTGCCGCGCGCGTCGCCCACGATGAAATGGGAGGTGCCGCCGGGCTCATGGGTATCGTCGATGCCGGCGATCTGCGCACCGGGCGGCACGCCGGCCGAGGGCGGCGGCCCCGCGGTAGCGCCGATCAGCTTTGCCCGGCTGTCGACATAGGCGCTATCGAGGAGCCCGGCGACGGGAACGGCAGTGAACGCCGGATCGCCGACATAACGGTCGCGATCGGCGTACATCAGCCGGCTCGCCTCGGCGAACAGGAACCATGCCTGCGGGTCGGCTGGCCCGCGCTTGTCGATGTCGGTGCGTTCCAACAGGGAGAGCAATTGCAGGAAGGCGACGCCGCTTGACGGCGGCGGCGGTACGCACACGACGTAGACCCGGTAGGGATTGCACACAGCCTCACGCTTGATCGGACGGTAGGCCGCCAGATCAGCCAGCGTCATGCTGCTGCCGAGGGGGCCGGCAGCGACTCGCGTCACGATCCGTTGCGCGGTATCGCCGGCATACAGCGCGGATGGCCCTTGCGCGGCGAGCCGTTGCAGAAATTCGGCATAAGCGGGATTGGCGAGCTGATCGCCGGCCTTCTTGATCGATCCGTCCGGGGCAGAAAAATAACGCCGCGCATCGGCCACCTGCATCTGGGGAAAATTCCCTTCCAGGAACTTGGCCAGGCGCGGCGTGATGGTGAAGCCGGTGCGTGCCGTCCGCTCCGCATCGCCGAAGAGAGATTTCCAGGGCAGGCTGCCATGCTCGTCATGAGCCAGGGCCAGCATCCGCACCGCACCCGGCACGCCGGTTGCCCGGCCGCTCACCAGCGCGTCGCGGAAGGGGATGGGCTTGCCATCGGCACCGAGGAACATGTCCGGCGTGGCACCGGCGGGCGCGGTTTCCCGGCCGTCATAGACGACCACCTTGCCTGTGCCGCCATCGAAGAAGGTCATGAATGCGCCGCCGCCCATGCCCGAGCTCTGGGGTTCGACAAGCGAGAGCATCGCCTGCACGGCAATGGCCGCATCGACAGCGCTGCCGCCCTGGCGCAGGATCTTCATGCCGGCTTCCGCTGCCAGCGGGTTGGACGCCACGACGAAATTCTGGGCTACCGGCGAAGCAGGACGCGGCGCTGTGCTCGAGCGGGGCGGCGCAGTCGTCGCACAGGCCGTCAGGGCTAGCGCGGAAAGGAAGCCGATGGCGGCACGGAAATGGAACATATGGCAAGCCCGCTTGGTTGTAATCGATGACGCTGCGCTGCAGTCGCGGCACAGTGGGGCGCGCACGATCCCGAAGCAAGGGGATGATGTGCGTATCTTGCCGGCGCTGCCGCCCATGCACGATCGGGCGCGCGGGCAGGGTGGCCCTCGCGCAACGGCGCGCTATATGGGATGTAAAGGCGCTCGCTGTCGGAGCAGCCGGTTCAAGGAGAGCGTTGCTTGCAGGCCCTCGAATATTTTCCAAGCCTGACCGCCATGTTTTTCACGCGCGCCATGGAGCGCGGCGAGCGGCCGTTCCTGTGGGCCAAGCAGGGCGAGCAATGGCAGCCGATCAGCTGGATGGAGACCGCCCGCCGGGTTGCTTCAATGGCAAAGGCGCTCAAGGCGCTGGGCGTCGCGCCGGGCGACCGGGTGATGCTGGTCTGTGAGAACCGACCGGAATTCTGCATTGCCGATTTGGCGATCATGGCGGCGGGCGCCATCACCGTGCCCACCTACACCACCAACACCACGCGCGATCATGAGCACATCATCGGCAATAGCGGCGCGCGGGCGGTGATCTTCTCGACCGCGAAAATCGGCGCTGCCCTGCTGCCCGCCGTCGTGCGCTCGCGGATCGAATTCGCGATCAGCATCGAGCCGATCAAGTCGATGCAGAACTCGGCTGTGCAGATCTGCGACTGGGCGACGCTCATCGCCGAGCATCCGGCCGATCCTGTCGCCTGCGCCGCCGAGCAGACGGCCACGCGCGATGATATCGCCTGCCTGATCTACACCAGCGGAACCGGCGGGGCGCCGCGCGGGGTGATCCAGCATCACGGTGCGATCCTTTGCAATGTGGAGGGCTGTGTCGACATCATTGCCGGTGATTTCGGCTGGGACGACGAGGTGTTCCTCTCGTTCCTGCCGATCAGCCATGCCTATGAGCATTCGGGCGGGCAGTTCCTGCCGATCGGGTTGGGCGGGCAGATCTATTATGCCGAGAGCCTGGAAAAGCTGGCCAGCAATATTGCCGAAACCCGACCGACCATCATGGTGGTCGTGCCGCGCTTGTTCGAGCTGCTGAAAACCCGCGTCACAAAGGCGGTGGAGAAGCAGGGCAAGGTGCCCGCGCTGCTGCTGGAGCAGACGCTGCGGCTGGGCGCCAAGCGGGCGGAAAGGGGCGGCACGCTGCCCCTGTGGGACAAGCCACTCGAGGCCGTGCTCAACCGGACGATCAATCCTAAAATCCAGGCCCGGTTCGGCGGCAGGATGAAGGCGCTCGTTTCCGGCGGTGCGCCGCTCAATCCGGAGGTGGGCACCTTTTTCCAGTCGTTCGGCCTCACCTTGCTGCAAGGCTATGGCCAGACGGAGTCAGGACCGGTGGTGAGCTGCAATCGCCCCTCGGTAGGGCTGCGGATGGACACGGTGGGGCCGCCGCTCAAGCATGTCGAGGTGCGCATTGCCGAGGATGGCGAAATCCTCGTGCGCGGCGAGCTGGTGATGAAGGGCTATTGGAACAACCCGGCGGAAACCGCGCGGGCGATCCAGGATGGCTGGCTGCACACCGGCGATATCGGGCGGTTCGATGAGGCCGGGCGGTTGATGATCACGGACCGCAAGAAGGACCTGATCGTCAATGACAAGGGCGACAATGTCGCACCGGCAAAGCTGGAGGGCATGCTGACCCTGCAGCCGGAAATCGGGCAGGTGATGGTGCATGGCGACCGGCGCCCGCACATCGTGGCGCTGATTGTGCCCGATCCGGACTGGCTCAAGACATGGGCACAAGCGCAGGGCAAGCAAGCCGATCTTGCAGCGCTGCGTGAGGACCCGGTGCTGCACGGGGCGATCAGGGCCGCGGTCGATCGCGTCAATATCGATCTGTCCGTGATCGAGAAGGTGCGGCGCTTTGCGTTGGCGGACGAGCCGTTCACGATCGACAACGAGATGCTGACGCCCAAGCAATCAATCCGCCGCCACGTGATCCGCGCACGCTATCAGGCGCGGCTGGACGCGCTTTACAAGGCGTGACGGCTGCCCGGCGTGTTACTTGCCGGGCGTGCGGTAGGGAATGAAATCGCCCAGCGCACAGCTGCCGGTCATCGCGCCCGAGGGCAGGTTCACCACGCGGGCGATGTCGCCCCGGCAATACTGCGATGAACTCATGCGGTTCATCACCAGCGTGTCGCCGCGCGAGATGCCGGTGCAGCTCCCCTGCAGGCGGTTGAGATAGAGCTGATCCTTGCTGACCACATAGACCAGCGTGTTATCGCCGATGGACCGCAGGCGGCTGCTGTCGAACGAGGTGACGCAGGAGACGGGCTCGCCCGCCGTCTTGCGCTCCAGCAGGCGCTCTAACTCCTGCGTTTCGCGTTCGCTGAGCCTCGGTTCGGGAGCGGGACCCGCCGTCGCGCAGGCGGCCAGCGGCAGGACCGCCAATGAGAGACACAATCTGTTCATCATCTCCGCTCCTCTCGCGTCCTTCTGTCTCGCGAAACTAGCAGATTTCCCGCTGTCTCGCATCTTGTATGACGGATACGAATGTGCGGGCCCTTGGTTGCGCAGGCCAGGACAGAGCGCCGTGGCCTCTATTGCCTACCCCCTGTCCTTGGCCGCGCGCCGGCTGGCCAGTTCCTCCACGCTTTGGGCGCGCATGAAGGGGTTGGTGGCGCGTTCCAGCGCGATCGTTGTGGGAACGGTGGCCTCGTCGCGCGCGCGGGCAGCTTCGACCTGCGCGAGGCGATCCGCGATGGCCTCATTCTGCGGTTCTGCCTGAAGGGCGAACTTGCCGTTGGAGAGCGTATATTCGTGCGCGCAATAGACCTGGGTGTCGTCGGGCAGGGCCTCGAAGCGTCGCATGTTGGCGTACATCTGCGCGGGCGTGCCCTCGAACAGCCGGCCGCAACCCATGGCGAACATCGTATCCCCCACGAAGATCATGGCATCGTCGGCAAAGTGATAAGCGATGTGGCCGGCGGTGTGGGCCGGCACTTCCATCACCACCGCTTCATGGTCGCCCAGCCGCACCCGGTCGCCTTCGCGGGCCGGGCGATCGACATGGGGGATTTTCGCCAGTTCGGCGGCGGGCGCCGTGACGGTGGCGCCGGTCGCTGCTACGATGCCGGGGTTGCCGCCGATGTGATCGCCATGCCAGTGCGTGTTCCAGATCTGGGTGATGGACCAGCCGCGCGCTTGCGCGGCGGCCAGCACCGGTTCCGCCACCGAGGGGTCGACGACCAGCGTCTCCCCGCTCGGCTTGTCATGAACCAGCCAGACATAATTGTCCGACAGAACCGGAACGCGCAGGATTTCGAGCGCGCTCACCATTCACCCGTGTTCGGCATCGACGCCCAAGGCTCGGCCGGCTCGAGATGGCCATCCTGCAGCAGCTCGATGGAAATGCCATCGGGCGTGCGGACAAATGCCATATGGCCGTCCCGGGGCGGGCGGTTGATGGTCACGCCATTGTCCATGAGGCGCTGGCAGGTCTCGTAGATATTTTCGACCCGGTAAGCCAAGTGGCCGAAATTACGCCCGCCGCCATAGCTTTCGCAGGCGCTGCCGTCTTCCGGCGGCCAGTTGTAGGTCAGTTCCACCTGCGCATCCTCATCGCCCGGTGCGGCGACGAAGACGAGCGTGAAGCGGCCCTTCTCATTATCGAAGCGACGGACTTCCTTGAGGCCGAGCAACTCGAAAAAACGCAAGGTTGCGTCGATATCGGCGACGCGGATCATGGTGTGGAGATATTTGGGCATGGTGCAGCTCTTTCCTTTGGTCCCGCGTCAGCAACGGTTCAGCACAAGAGTGAGATTGGTCATCTCTCAAATAGGCGTCTCGCGGTCGCGGGAAAAGAGAGGAATGCGCACAATGGTTTGGCTGCAGGACATGAACAAGGTCGCTTTGGCAGGTGCGGTGGTACTCGCGGGCGGCATGATCACCGGTGGCTATCTGCTTGGGGATGGCCTGCGGCGTGCCCACGCAGCTGACCGATCCGTCACGGTGCGGGGCCTCGCCGAGCGGAATGTGACCGCCGATCTTGCGACCTGGACCATCGCCTATTCCGCGACCGGCACCGACCTTGCCAGCGTGCGGGCCGATATCGAGGGCAATACGGCCGAACTGCGCGGCTACTTCAAGAGCCTCGGCTTCCCGGACAATGCGCTGACCGCGACCGGGGCCGGGGTCAATCAGTTCATCAACAATGGCGTCCCCAACATCACGATCACCCAGCGGATGCAGTTGCGCACGACCGATATCGAGCGGGCGCAAAAGGCAGTGGCCAATCAGTTCGATCTCGTGCGGCGCGGCGTGACGCTGCAGGAAGGTTCGGCGATGAGCTACAGCTTCACCAAGCTCAACGATATCAAGCCGGAGATGGTCGCCGCCGCGACCAAGGATGCGCGCTCCTCCGCAGAACAGTTCGCCAAGGATAGCGGCACCGGCGTGGGCGGCATCAAGAGCGCGACGCAGGGCTATTTCTCGATCGAGCCGCGCGATGGCGAGACATCCGGCGGCTATGGCGCGGCCGACACGCCCTTCAAGAAGGTGCGGGTTGTGACGACGGTGGACTTCTACCTCGATTGACTCCAGCGCGCGTCAGCGACCGCTGTCGGTGGCTGACGCGCCCTCGGCGGCGGGGGCCGGCTCGCCGCTCAGCTGGGCGAGATAGTCGGTGGCCTGCCGGGCAATATCGCTATCGCGCGCAGCCAGCTCCTTGCTGCGGCTGAAGGCAGCGCGGGCGCCGGCATCATTGCCTGAGAGCGCCAGAATGATGCCCTGTTCCAGCGCAATGGCGGCATCGTTGCGGGCGCGGCTGGCGGCTTCCTCGATATGCAGGCGAGCCAAGGGCAGGTCGTCCATGCGCCGGGCCAGCGTGGCCGAGAGGAGCCATGCGAGCGGATCGGCGGCGGCCAGCACGATCGCCTGATCGAGGTCGGTACGGGCGCCGGGCAGATCGTTGGCACCCACGCGGGCGCGGGCGCGATCCAGATAGATTTCTCCGGTCGCGAGCGTCTTGGGCAGGGGGCGCAAGAGCGCCGCGTCCAGCGCCCGCAGCGCGCGCGGCGTCTCGCCTGCGATCAGCGCCGCGTTGCCGGCCTGCGACCACAATCGCGCCTGCGTTACCGCGTCGAGGCCCTTGAAGGCCGCGCCATCCTCGAAAGCCTTTGCCGCGTCGCTCCAGCGCCCGGCCTGGCCGAGCGCATAGCCCCGGCACTGCGCGGCATAGGCGCGGCCATCGGCCTTTGCCCAGGCGTCCGCATCGGCAATGCCCTCGGAGGGGTTGGCGTTGGCGCGCTCCAGACAGGTGGCGAGGCGGGGCGCAATGGCGGGCGGGACGACGGCGGCCAGTTCCGTGCTGTCATTGCCGGCGCGTTCCGCGGGCACCTGCTCGATCCAGGGGCGCTGCTCTCGCTGCTCGGCCTCGGCGCGGCGCATCTCGTCTCGTCGCCGCAGCAGGGCCTCGATTTCGGGATCATGCTGGGGCACGCTCGCCTGAGCGAGCTGGGCGAGGGAAAGCGCGGCGGCAACGAGCATAGGCAGGGTCAGGACTCCACGAGGCGCGCGACAGTCGCGATCAGCAGGGCGATGTCCTGCGGGCGCGAGAGGCGATGATCGCCATCCTTGACGAGCAGCGTCTGCACATCGGCTGAACGAACCTGCTGCGCGATCCGCACAGCGATTTGCCAGGGAACGTCGGTATCGGCCTGGCCCTGCAGCATCCGCACCGGGCCATCGATCGCGATCTCGCCATCGAGCAGCCGCAGCGCTTCGCCCGACTCCCAGAAGGCGCGTGTGGTGACATAGGGCTGGTCACCATAGGGCGTGGGCTCGACCAGCTTGCCCTCGCGCTGCAGGGTTGCCTTTTGCGCGACATCAAAGCCCCAATCGGTAAAATCCGGCGCGGCGGCGATGCCGACGAGGCCGGCGACGCGCGCGCCCAAATCGCGGGCGAGCAGCAGGGCCAGCCAGCCGCCCATGGATGAGCCGACGAGGATGATCGGTCCGGCGGGGACGCAATGATCGATCACGGCGCGGGCATCGTCGCGCCAGCTGGCGAGTGTGCCGTCCTCGAACCGACCTGCACTCTCGGCGCAGCCGGCATAATCGAAACGGAGCATGGCGCGGCCTTGGGCGGCGGCCCAGTCGTCCAGCGCCAGCGCCTTGCTGCCCATCATGTCCGACATGTAGCCGGGGAGGAAGACGACGGTCGGCGCTGTGCCGGGCCGGTGGCGGTAGGCGAGGCGCAGGCCCGCGGCGTTGGGCAGGAAGGCGGGCGGTGCGCTGGTGGTATCGTCAGTCATGACGCTGCCCTTATCAGAACGGGAAGCGACTGGCAGGGGCGACGTCCTTGTCATCCTTGCAGGCATTCACGATGGCGCGCCATTCCGCCGGAGTCAGTGCGGCCTCATAGCGGTGGCCCTTGCGCGCCGAGGCCTCGAACGCCTTGCGCCGCTCGGCGGAGATGGGGTGCGAGGCCATGAGATTGGCGGCACGCTCGATCTGCTCCCCGCCGTCGCCTCCCCCGAGGCGTTTAAAGAAAGCGGCGGTCGGCAGGGGCGATATGTCGGCCTTTTGCAAGGCGCCGATGGAGTAGCTGTCCGCCGCCCGCTCGGCATCGCGGCCATAACTCAGGGACAGCAGGCCGTTGGCGGTGTTGCCGAGGTCGCCGCCGAACCCGCCCAGCACGATGCTGAGGCCAAACTGGCGGATGAGCGCCGTCATCGTGTCGCGGTTGCGGACATGGCCGATCTCATGGGCGAGGATACCAGCCACTTCATCGGGCGACTGGGCATCCTGAATGAGCTGGTCGAACAGCAGGATGTGGCCGCCGGGCAGGGCGACCGCATTGACCATCTTTACATTGGCGATGCCGATGCGGCGGATGGGTACATCTTCCCCGAGCTTGCGCTGGAGCTTGTCGAGCGCGGCGCGGCTCTGCGGGGTCTGGCACAGGCGACCGCCGAAATCGCCGATCATGGCATCGCCGAGCCGTTGCTCCCAGCTGAGCGGAACATGCGGCGCGATCCAGTCGGGCGCGCGGAGGACGGCGTAGACGACGCCCGCCGCGATCACGGCGAAGAGCGCCAGTGCCCGCCACAGGCCGACACGGTCGATCCAGCGGCCATAACGTGCGGGGAGGGGCAGGTGGATCGCGAAGTCCTGCGGTGGCGCGCCGGTGAAGCCGAGCCGCCAGCCATGCTGCCCGCGCAGGCCATAAATGGAGCGCCCGCCGCTGCCATCGACCGGCACCAGATCGCCCCAGCGGTGCGGGCCGCTTTTGTTCAGACCCCAGCGGAGCGTGAACGTCTCCGCTGTCCATTCCAGAACCGGATGATGGCGCGTTGCGCTGGTGCCATCATAATGCCAAATAGTCTCGTCCGGGCCGGCCTGGGTCATGCGCGCGCTATGGAGCTAGATGGCGCCGATGTCGAACGCATCGGCAAGGCCCTCGCCCTGACCCGGCGCATTCGTGCTCGACTGGGTGAGAGATGAGAGGCTGATCTCGCCGCTGGCATCGAGATGGACGATGAAGAACTTCCAGTGCCGGTAGGAGAGGAAGACGAGGCCGACGCCGAGCGTCAGCACCACCAGCGCGATGTCGCCGAGGATGAGCTTGAACCAGTCCTTGGTGCGCGCCGAGAAGTGGAAATCGAGCGTCGAAAGTGACAGGCTGCTCACGGCCACGCGGAAGAATTTGGCGTAATAGGCCAGCGCCACAAAGCCGATGATCGTATAGATCAGCAGCACCATCAGGATCATCGCGAGCACGAAGGCGAGGCCGGGTTGGGCCTGCGTCTCGGGATCGAAACCGCCAAGCATCGCAGCGCCGCCACCTGCAAAGATGAGTACGGCCATGACGGCAAAGATGATGAACGGCAGCAGGTAGAACAGCAGGAAGCGGCGGAAGATCTGGCCGGGCATTGCCGCCGCGCGGAAGGGATGAGGGCCAAAGCTCATCGCATTCCAGCGGTCGTTCCACAGTGAGGTCATAGACCAGGGAATGAGCAGGCCGATCACCATCCACGCGACGATGTTACGCCAGACATAGGACCAGCCATAGGCCCAGCCCTTGTCATTGCTGCCGCCGCGAATGCCGTGCCACCAGGTGCGGCTGAGGCGATAGCGCAGCATCCGCATGCGTGCCACGCCGGCGAGATAGAAGATCACCATGAACGACGTTAGGCCCAGCACGCCGGCGAGCGGTGCCTGTCCGCGCAACACCATCGCCTGCATGCCGAAGTTGAGAAACAGGAAAGGAATGCCGAAAAGCACCAGCACGATGAGGAAGCCGATGAGCAGTTCAACGCCGGTGCCGGTCCATTCCAGCCGCTCGTCGATGAAACGGGTGCGGCTCCACAGATAACGGCGCGTCCGCGTCGTCGCCCAGAAGCGATAGACACCAAGAGTCACGATGGTCAGCAGCAGATTGGTGAAGGCAATCGGGGCGTATTCCCGCCAGCTTCCTTCAAAACCGAATGCACGGTCGGTCTGGTCGTTCATTGGCAATGGTCCCCCGGCTATTGCGCGGGCGACCAGACACCGGATGCGGCTGAGCTGTCAAGTGCCTGAGAAAAAAGGGCGGGGCGCGGAGAGGGGCGCCCCGCCCCGCACTCACAGGGCGAGGGAAACCGTGAGGCGTATGTCGCGCCCGGCGAGCGGGGCGTAATCCTTGAGCAGGCTGGCGTGGCGCCGCGCCTCGACATCGAAGATGTTATTGGCTTGCAGGGAGAAGGAAACCTGCTGGTTCGCGATGGCGGGCTTCCAGGTCAGCCCGGCGTTGACGAAGGTGTAGGCCGGCGTGACAGTCTCGCGCGCGCTTACCCGATCCTGCTTGAAGGCATGCTCAATCTCGCCGCGCACAGACCATTCGCCGGCATCGAGCGTGGCACCGCCAAGCAGCCGCAGCGGCGGGATGCGCGGGACCGGCTCGCCGCTGTCGAGCGTTGCGCGCGTGAAATCGGCCAGACCATCCAGACGCAGCTCGGTGCGACCGAATGTCGCTGCCGTCCAATCCGCCTGGATCTCCGCGCCATAATATTCCGCGCCGGATTGCAGATAGGCAAAGCAGGGGAATTCGAGCGAGGTCGCGCCGCTGGCCGCCAGACAGGCGCTGTCATCGACGATGGAATCGTAAATGAACCGGTCGAACTTGTTGTAGAAGCCCGAGACGGTGAGGTGGAAGTCCTGGCCCCGCCCGTGCAGGGTGCCCTCGACGCCCCAGCCGCGCTCGGTGCCGAAGTTCGGATTGCCAAGCTCAAAAGCCTGCGTGCCGGCATGGTTGCCGCGCGCGAAGAGTTCATCCGCCGTGGGCGCCCGCTCGACCCGGGAGAGGTTGACGCCGACCCGCCAGTCAGTCGCGATGGCATAGCTGGCGCCGAGCGATCCCGACACCGTGTCGAAGTTGCGGCGATAGTCCGGCGAGCCAAGGTCGCTGTCCTGCGCCGCCTCGATGCGGTTGTGCTCGAAGCGCGCGCCGGCCTCCAGCCGCACCTTGCCAAGATCGAGCGCCTGCAGGGTGAACAGGCCCCAGGTCTCGCTGTCGATCGCCGGCAGAAACTTCTCCTCGCCTTCGATGTGGCTCTTGCGCAGCAGCATCTGGCCACCGATCGCACCTTCCCATCCGCCACGCCGCGCCTGCACGAGATCGAGCCGAGTTTCGAGGCCTTGCGTGAAGAAGCGGGTGTGAATGTCCTGCCCGTCGAGCGACATTTCGGCATGTTCGTAATCGGCCCAGCCGGCGCGCAAGCGGATCTGGTCGAGCAATCCGCCACCCACATTTACTTGCGCGCGCAGATCGGCACGGGTCTGCTTCATCTGGATTTTGACTTCCTCGGCGCCGTGCTCGTGCTCGCCTTCTTCGCCCTCGATCGCGCCTTCGTCCTCATGATCCTCGTGCGTCACGTAGCGGATCGGCAGGCCATAGGTGAATTGCGAGCGGCCGACCGAGAAGCCGAGGGACCCGCCGGAATCGATGTAGTTGAGGCCGCCGGTGTAGCTCCAGCCTTCGATGGCCGAATTGGGGATGCGCCCGCGCAGCCCGGCAAGGTCGCGAATGTCGGCTTCGTCGCTTTCCAGCGCTTCGGCGCGGGGCTCGGCGCCCAACACATAGCCGCCGCTGCGCAGATCGCCGGTTTCGATCCAGCTGCCATCGGCATGAAAGACGAAGCCGCCGCCTAGTGCAATGTCGGTCTTGCCGGCGAGCGATTTCTCGCGGGCGGCGCTGCCGAAGGTACCGGTGGCGGCCAGATCGAAGCCGCCTTCGGGCAGATGCGTGGGAATGCGCGTGTCGATGACATTGACGACGCCGCCGACCGCGGAAGAGCCATAGAGCAATGCCGCAGGGCCGTGCAGCACCTCGATCCGGTCGGCGAGCAGCGGATTGATTGCGACGGCATGGTCCACCGAGGTGGCGGACGCGTCGAAGCTGCCGATCCCATCGGTGAGCAGGCGGATGCGGTCGCCGGAGAAGCCGCGCAGGATCGGGCGGGAGGCGCCGGGGCCGAAGGACGTGGAAGAAACGCCCGGCTGCCGGGCCAGCGTTTCGCCCAGGCTCGGGCGGATGTCGCGGGCCAGTTCCTCGCCGGTGAGGACGGATGTGCCACCAAGCACATCGATATGCGAGCGCGGGATGATCGCGGTGACGACGATGTTTTCCGGCCGATCGTCATGGCCATGCGCTTCGCCGGTATCCGGCGGCGGCTGGCGCTGCGCCAGAGCAGGGGCTGCGAACAGCGCGGCGCTGGAGAGAAGGGCGGAGAGGGCGGCGGTATGCGCGAGGCGCGGACGGAAATTGCTTTTCATATGATATAACGTAACGAGTGGAAAAATGCTGCGCAAGCGAAATATCGTTCGGCGTTCGCTTCGTGCAAATTTTGACGCGGCAGCAGGGCGGGGCGCATCAGGCGCGCGGAAGGCGTGGCATCCGAGGGGAACCGGCGTCGCTCCCGACCGAGCGGACGCTCTTATCGCGTGCGGCTGGACCCGCCGCCTGCCGACTGAGCGGACGCAGCAGCGCTTGAGGCATTGCTTGCTGCCATTTCCGTCGGCTCCGTCTTCGCAGGCTCAGGAGGGCCGGCGCGCAGGCGCTTGAGTTCGGCAAGGCGGCCCTTGAAGGCGCGCAGTTCGGCGCCCGCCAGTTGGGCCGTCTCAGTGAACTTCACGCTCGCCGGATTGATCGTGCGGCCATTGCGGTAGATTTCGTAGTGCAGGTGCGGCCCGGTGGAGAGGCCCGTCGAGCCGACATAGCCGATGACCTGCCCGCGCTTGACGCGCTGGCCGGCGGCGACGGCGATGCGACTCATATGGCCGTAGCCAGACCCAAGACTGCCACCATGCTCGATCTTGACGTACTTGCCGTGGCCGCCGTGCCAGCCGGAATAGGTCACCCGGCCGTCGCTCACCGCATAAATGGGTGTGCCGGTGCTGGCGGCGAAGTCGAGGCCGGCGTGCATCCGGCTATAGCCGAGGATCGGATGTCTGCGCATCCCATAGCCGGAACTCTGCCGTCCGCTTACCGGACGGGCGAGAACGCCGCGCCGCTCACCCACGCCGGATGCCTCGAACCACTGCGCGCGGCCGGCCTGCGTCCAGCGCAGCAGGTTGATGTCCTTGCCGCGCTGCCGCTGCAGCCCTGCGAACAGCAGCTCTCCGGTCTCGCTTTCACCGGTCGCGGCGCGGCGATGGGCGACGATGATATCGAACGTATCGCCAGCCCGCAGGCCGTTGCCGACATTGACCTGCGCCGACAGCACCTTGAGATAGGCCTGGATCGTCGACGGATCGGCGCCGGCTGCGCGGGCGGAGCGGTAGAGGCTGTCACCCACCTGGCCGCGAATGCGCAGCGGCGTGTTGTCCACGATGATGGGAATGCGGCGCAGCGTCAGCGCGCCATCCTGCCGGGTGATCTCCAGCGCCAGCTCGAGCTTCGCGCGGAGGGACAGATGATCCAGCGGGCGTGCGACATTGCGATTGGCGCGCCGGCCGAGCACGATGCGCACGCGGGTGCCGGGCGCGATCGTAGCAGGATCGACGGCCTGCCGGATCAGCGCCATCGCCGCGCTGGCGTCATTGCTGCTGATGCCGGCGCGGGAGAGGGTGTGGGCGAAGCTGTCGCCAGTGCCGACGGCGGCATCCAGTTCGATCTGCGGGCGCTCGGGCGTCTCGCGCAGCGGCGCGACCAGATCGGTCGGCCCCATGCGCTTGCCTGTATCGGCCCCGAGCGCCGAGGCGCTGATCATCTGCGAGCGATACTGGTCCAGCTGCTCGGTCGACAGCGGAGCGGGTTGTGCGCCGGGGACGGTCAGGACGCCGGGCGCGGACATGACCATGATGCCGCACAGCGAAAAGCACGTAATGAAGCCGCGCCACCAGGTCCGGCTGCCGATGTTCTGGCCAAGATCGGGCGCGAGATCGACGCGATGCGCCCAGTCCTGAACCCGCTCGCGCCAGTCGCCAGAACGGAGCGGTGCGAGCACCTTCGCCGGGCTGTTGAGCCAAAGCGTACCGGTGCCGGCGCCCTGCGTGGGGCTAAGCTCGATCTTCTGAAACACGAATTGATGCGCCCCTGACGGCTTCTGCCACGCTGTCGCGACTGCCAAACGTCGTGCTTTGTTTGTAAAGGCAGGGGGTTAAAGTCAAATAAAGACACAATATCGGCCAATAGCTTGCGGCGAGTTGTGCGCAATCGTCGGCTGATTGCGGAACCATCCCTAATTCATGCGCCGTCTGGATTGAGCCTTGCCGTGAGGCACGCCGCGCTCCATGTGTCAGCCAATCATGTCGAGCTACGAGCCTGCAGCTCTCAAGGCGGTCCTGGGACCGACCAACACGGGCAAGACCCATCTGGCGATTGAGCGGATGTGCGGCCATTCGAGCGGGCTCATGGGGTTTCCGCTCCGTTTGCTTGCGCGTGAGGTTTACGAGCGCGTGGTGCGAATCAAGGGCGCCGACCAAGTCGCGCTGCTGACCGGCGAGGAGCGAATCGCGCCGCCCGGCGCCCGTTATGTGCTGGCGACTGCCGAGGCGATGCCGGTTCGCGGCGGCTTCGGCGCCTTCTCCGATTTCGCGTTCGTGGCGGTGGATGAGATCCAGCTCGCCGCTGACCCTGAGCGCGGCCACATCTTCACCGACCGGATGCTGAACGCTCGTGGGCGCGAGGAGACGATGCTGCTCGGCTCTGCGAGCATGGCGCCCTTGGTGCGCACGCTGCTGCCCAAGGCGGAAATCGTGACGCGGCCGCGCTTCTCCACCCTGCGCTACAGCGGGCCGCAAAAACTCTCCCGCCTGCCGCGCCGCTGCGCCGTCGTCGCTTTCTCCGTCGAGGAGGTGTACCGCGTCGCTGAAATGCTGCGCCGGCATCGCGGGGGCGCGGCGATCGTGATGGGGGCGCTCAGCCCTGCGACGCGCAATGCGCAGGTCGCGATGTTCGAGGCCGGAGAGGTCGATTATCTGGTCGCCACCGATGCCATCGGCATGGGGCTCAATCTTAACGTCGATCACGTCGCCTTCGCGTCGCTCCGCAAGTTCGACGGGCGGCGGACACGCCGCCTGACCGTGTCTGAAATGGCGCAGATTGCCGGGCGCGCCGGGCGTCACCAGCGGGACGGGACATTCGGCGATGTCGGCGCGGCGGATGGCGAGCCGGCTTTTTCCGCCGAGGAGGTGGAGCGGATCGAGGAGCATCGCTTCGACCCCATCGAGCAGATTTTTTGGCGGGAAGCGGACCTGCCGATGGATGACATCGACACGCTGATCGAGGCGCTGCTGGATCGTCCGGAGCGCGCGGGCTTGCGCGCGGCGCCCGAAGCGATCGACCTGGCGGTGCTGCAATATCTCGCCGAGCTGCCAGACGTGCGCGCACGGGTGCGGGGCCGGGGGCAGGTCGCACGGCTCTGGGCTGCATGCTCCGTGCCAGATTTCCAGAAGCTCGGCATCGAGCATCATGCGCGGACCATCCACCGCCTGTGGACGTGGCTGAGCCAAGGCAACGGCCATATCCCGCAGGATTGGTTCGCGGCGCAACTTGCCCGGCTGGACAATGTGCAGGGCGATGTCGACGCGCTGGCGGGGCGGATCGGCGCCGTGCGAATCTGGGCCTATGTCGCGCAGCGGGACGATTGGCTGGCGCAACCGGTCGAGATGGCCGCACGCGCACGGGTGCTGGAAGAGCGGCTTTCCGACGCATTGCACGGCGCGTTACGGCAGCGTTTCGTTGATCGGCGCGCCTCCGCCTTGCTTCGGCGGGGCGGTGATGCCAAGGCGTTTTTGTCAGTGGACGTCGACGGCGCAGGCAATGTAACAGTCGATGGTCACAGGATCGGCACGATGCGGGGCTTCCGCTTCATCGTCGATCCGCTGGCGAGAGCGAATGAGAAGCGGCTGCTGCTGGCCGCTGCCGAACGGAGACTGGGTGCGCATTTGAACGAGATGGCTCAGGCATTGCTGGCGGTGGACGATAAAGCGTTCACTCTCGCCAGCCCTCCCGGCGGTGATGCGCAGATCATCTGGAACGGGCACCCGGTCGCGACATTGAAGGCAGGGCAGCGTCTGCTCGCGCCTGAAATGACGCTGGATGCGGGGCTCTCCAGCCTTGTGCCGGAAATTCAGCAGGGCGTGCGCGATCGGCTGGCGCTCTGGCTCAAGAATCAATTCGAGCGCCACATTCCGGCGCTGCTGAAGATGGAGGCCGGCTCCACGGAGGCCGAACTGCCCGCGACCGTGCGCGCGGTGCTCGCGCAACTGGCGGACGCGGGCGGCATCGTGCCGCGCAACACGCTGGATGAAGCGCTCGGGCAGGTCGCCAAGGAAGACCGCACCCATTTGCGCAAGGCCGGGGTCGTGATCGGCGTCATGGATTTGTATCATCCCGGCCTGATGAAGCCGGCGGCGGCGCAATGGCGCATGGTGCTGCTCTCGCTCAAGGCCGGCAAACCGCTGGTGGCGCTGCCCGCGCCGGGCGCGGTGCTGCTGCAGAGCGGTGGCGGCGAAGAACGCAAGGCGAGTGCGCCGAGCGAGCCGGTGGAAGCCAGCGACGTCGCAGCACCGGTTGAGGCCGAAGTCGAAGTGACCGCGGAGGCTACGGTGACCGTTGAGGCTCCCGCGTCCGAAACGCCGGCAGTTGCTGAGGCGCCCGCACCTGCCAAGGTCGCCAAGCCTGTCGTGCCGATCGACGAGATTGGCGCGCGCATTGCGGGATTCCGCAAGCTGGGTGATGCCTGGTTGCGCATCGATATGGCCGAACGGCTTGCGCGCGGGGCGCATGAGGCGATTGCTGCCGGCAAGCCCTATGGCGCTGATGATCCAACGATCGTCTCCATTGGCCTGAATGAAGCGAGCTTTCTGGAACTGATGCGGCAGGCCGGGTTCCGCCCCGTGCCCGATGCGGCGGAAGGCGCGCCCAACTGGCAGTTCCGTGGCCGGCCCAAGCCGCGTCCGAAATTCGAGGGGCCGCGCAATCGCGGCGGCAATCGTCGTCCGGCCCAGCAGGGGCGGCAGGATCAGGATGGCCAGCCCCAAGCGGCCGGCGATGGCCCGCGCAACCGCCCGGATCGGCGCGGTAAGGCGGCCGAGGGTGGCCCGCGTCGTGAACGGGACAAGCGCCCGGATCGCGACAATCGTTCCGATCGCGGCCAACGGCCGGATCGTGGTCCGCGACCGGACCGTGATGGCGGAGGTCGCGAGCGGCCGATTGTCGCCACGGGCAAGGCGTTGGCGGGTCTTGGCGCCCTGTTTGGCCGAGAGGACTGACTTTCTGGCGAGGCAGCGGGATGAGGGCGCATCGACCGGGCATGGACCGAGTTTGCGCCTCGACAAATTCCTCTGGTTCGTGCGCCTGTCCCCCAGTCGTTCTAGCGCACAGGCGCTCGCGGAGCGGGGCATCGTGCGCATCAATGGCCGCCGGATCGAGCGGGCGCACGCGCCGGTGCGTGTGGGTGACTTGCTCACCTTGCCGCAGGGCAATGTCATTCGCGTGATCCGCGTGGAACATTTGCCGGAGCGGCGCGGCCCGGCCACCGAGGCCCAGCTTTGCTACAGTGCGATCACGCCCGGCGCCGACCCGGATACGACGGTGATGCCCCGATAAAGTTAAGCTACGCGCAATCCTTGCCCTTGCCTGTTGACCCTGTGGCGGCGCGCGCATATCGCGATCAGCGAAAACCAAGCTAGGAAAGCCAGCCATGACCTATGTCGTGACCGACGCGTGCATTCGCTGCAAATATATGGACTGCGTGGAAGTATGCCCGGTGGATTGCTTCTATGAGGGCGAGAACATGCTCGTCATCAATCCCAACGAGTGCATCGACTGCGGCGTGTGCGAGCCGGAATGCCCGGCTGAGGCGATCCTGCCCGATACCGAGAGCGGTCTCGAGCAGTGGCTTGAGGTGAACACCAAATATTCCGCCGAGTGGCCGAATATCACGACCAAGCGCGAACCCCCCGCGGATGCTGAAGAGCATAAGGGTGAGGCCGGCAAGTTCGACAAATATTTCTCGCCTGAGCCGGGCGAAGGCGGCTGAGCCTTACGCACAACTGACTGTATTCGCCTGCACTTGCGGGCGGATGTGGTCCCTCGCGATGCCGACCTATTGGCTCGCGAAGGACTAAGGGCGGGTTCGGAGCGAGCCCGCTACGGTTAGGCCAGATGAACTCTCCAGACCAGCGCGACACGCCATCCATAGTGTGTCGGCGTGCGATATGCCGCAAAATATCAGATTACCTCCGGTTAGGCTGGTAATTTTGTTGCGAATCTGTTAAACCCGCCGGGAAGTGACACCCCTCGTCACTCAGGAGTATTCGCGCATGGCCTGTGGCTGGCACCTGCACATCTGCATTCTCGCAAATCTGCATTCTCAACGTGCCGCGTAACTCAGCCAAGAATACAAACAGATAGAAGAAAGGTTCGCAAGAATGGCTGCAAAAGCGCTGTCTTTTGATGTCGGCGACTATGTTGTCTATCCGAAGCACGGCGTCGGCCGGGTGATCGAGCTGCAAAGCCAGAAGATCGCCGGGATCGACCTCGAGCTTTATGTGCTGCGTTTCGAGAAGGAGCGGATGACCCTCCGCGTCCCGACGAACAAGGCCGAAAGCGTGGGGATGCGCAAGCTCTCCTCGGACAAGACACTGGGCGAGGCACTCGAAACCCTCAAGGGCAAGCCGAAGGTGAAGCGGACGATGTGGTCGCGCCGCGCACAGGAATATGAAGCCAAGATCAATTCCGGCGATCTGGTGTCGATCGCGGAAGTGACGCGCGACCTGTTCCGTGCGGACGATCAGCCCGAGCAGAGCTATTCCGAGCGTCAGATCTTCGAAGCCGCCTCCAGCCGTCTGGCGCGTGAACTCGCGGCGATGGAAGAGGTGGACGAGGCAACGGCTCTGAAGAAGATCCTCCAGATCCTCAATGAGGCTGCCCCGAAATATGCCAAGGAACGCGTCGAGTAATCGATGCTTCTTCCTTAGAGACCAAGAGACGGCGCCCCTTACGGGCGCCGTTTTTTGTTGGAGCGCGTCCACGCCCAGGGCATCGTCCATAGTCACCGCGTGACGATGGGGCCTCGTATGGGCGACTTGGGGCGGCTCATCTGCTATGCTCGCGCTCATGAACAGCTTCGGGGGATGACCGTCATGACATCAGGTGCCGCGCGCCGGGCGATCCGGCTGCTGATGCTCGTTGCCGCCGCTGGCGGACTGTCAGCGGCCCATGCAGCGAACCGCACCTATATCGTGACCGACTTTGATAGCATCCGTGTCGAGGGACCATTGGAAGTCTCCCTTGAAACCGGACGCGGGGCGTCCGCGCGGGGCGAGGGAGATCGTGCCACGTTGGATGCCTTGCAACTGACGGTGTCCGCGCGCACGCTGACGGTGCGCCTCCGCGCGCCCGTGGCCGGCGCTGCCGGGGCGCAGGGCGCCCGGGGCACCGCGCGGCTCGCTCTCACAGCACCGAGCTTGCGCCGGGTGCAACTTGTGGGCTCCGGTCTGCTGCGCGTGAAGGGCCTCAACAAGGCGGCTGCCGATGTAAACCTCGTGGGCAGCGGTCGCATCGAGGTGAGGGGGATCGAGATCGACGATCTCAAGCTCGTGCAGGGCGGTGCGGGCAGCACGCTCCTGTCCGGGCGAGCGCGCAAGGTGCAGATCGGTCTCTCCGGCAGCGGCACGCTCGATGCGAGCGACCTGCGGGCCGTGGACCTCGACCTCGCGGTGGATGGCGCCGCGACGACCGAAACCTTTGCCGAGCGGACCGCCAAAGTGATGCTGGTGGGAACCGGCAGCGCGGTGGTGGAGGGGCGCCCTGCCTGTACCGTGCGCCAGGTCGGGAGTGGGCTGGTGAGCTGCGGACGCCCTGCGCCTTGAGGTAAAAGAAAGGGCGCCGGAAACCCGACGCCCTGTCCTTATGCAATTCTGAGAGTCAGGTCGATCAGGCGAACTGAACCTTCGCGGCGCGGCGGCGCATCAGCATGCCTGCCAGACCCAGACCGGCGACCATCAGTGCCCAGGTGGCGGGCTCCGGCACGGGAGCCGGGACCGGCGCTGCGCCTGTCTTGTAGATGGTCGCGTTCGAGCCGCTGGCGAACTGAAGATTGAGCAGGTCGATGCCGTCGGTGCCAGCATCGAACTTGTAGAATGCGGTGATGTTGTTGGCGAGCGGCTGACCCTTGCCCGACGGATTGGGAATGTTGCCGAAGTGCACGCCGATATAGGTCGTGCCGTACATCATCGTGTCGAAGTTGAGGGTGGTGGTCGAGATCCAGGGCGAACCGGAGACCTTCTCCACGGCGCTGGAAAAGGCGTTGGGAAGCGTCAAGCCGAGCAGGGCCAGTGCGGACGTCTGATCTCCCGTGGTGGCCTGACTGGCCAGATTACCATTGTAGAAGCCGACGCAGCTGAAGCTCGAACTCGCGGTGAGGCCAATGTCCGATGCGGAGCAGCTTGCGGCAGAGCTGACAAGCGCAGCCTGAGCCGGCTGAACGGCAAAAGCAGCACAGGTCACCAGCGATGCGATGAGGATCTTACGCATGTATCGAACTTCCCGACTGAGCGTTCTCGGCTCGTTTCCTTTGGCAGGCCTGCCTTCGTTCCAACGGAGGCTTCCTGATGACCGAGCATGTAGAGCCCGCGGCAAAAAGGGGCGAGGTCGTTAAGAATAGTTTCCTGGCCCTTCCGGGCGCTGTCCGACATTGGCACTGTTTTGCAGCAAGGATTAACGCGCGTGGAAAAGCGGGATGATCGTTTGCAAGGCGCTGCCGCCCGCCGCCGCTAGATCCGATCCGCCTGCACCACGGCGTCCACGGCCCGCAACGCCGAGAGAATTCGGGCGACGTGGCTCGCATCTTCCACCTCAAGATCGATGAGATCGGTGTGGAACGGGCCTTCGCGGTTCACCAGTTGCAGGTTGAGGATATTGGCCTTGTTGACCGCGAAGATGTTGGCAACCGTCGCCAGAGCGCCGGGCTGGTTCTTCAGGATGACCGAAAGGCGCGCCGTGCCGCCCTTGGCTTCGCTGTCCCAGCTGAGGTCCACCCAGTCGGCATCCTGACCGGTCTCCAGCACGAGGCAATCGATGGTATGCACCTCGATCGGTTCGCCCGGCCGCCGCAGGCCGACGATGCGGTCGCCCGGAACGGGATGACAGCATTCTGATAGGGTGAAGGCGATGCCGGGCGTCAGGCCAATGATCGAAACGGCCTGCGCCTGCTTCTTGCGCCGCCGCGCCGCGCCGGGTGCATCCTCCGCACTGCCGGGCACGAGGGCGTTCATCACTTCCTCGTCCGAGATGCGGTTGGTTGCGATAGCGATCATCAGCGCGGCCTTGTCTTCCAGCTTGAGCCGCTTGATCGCCGCTTTCTCGGCCTTGTCGCCAATTTCCACCGGCAGGCGCAGCACGATCTCCTCGTACAGCTTCTCGCCCAGTGCGATCGTCTCGGTGCGCTGCTTCTGGCGGATGAACCGGCGGATCGCTGCGCGCGCCTTGCCCGTGATCGCGAAGCTGAGCCAGCCGGGCTGCGGCTCCTGCGCATCGGATTTGAGGATCTCGACCTGGTCGCCATTCTCAAGCTGCGTGCGCAGCGGCATGACACGCCCATTGATCTTCGCGCCGACGGTCTGGTTGCCAAGCGTGGTGTGGACGGCATAGGCAAAATCGACCGGCGTCGATCCCTTGGGGAGCTGTTGCAACTCTCCCTTGGGGGTGAAGGCGAAGATCCGATCCTGATACATCGCCATGCGGGTGTGCTCGAGCAACTCCTCCGCGTCATGGCTCTGCTCAAGGATTTCGACGAGATCGCGCAGCCAGCCGGCCTGCCCGTCGGGCCGCGCGCCGGACTGCTTGTAGGCCCAGTGGGCGGCAAGGCCGAACTCGCTATCCTGATGCATTCGTTCCGAGCGGATTTGCACCTCGATGCGGGCGTTCTCCTCATGGATCACGGTGGTGTGCAGCGACTGATAGCCATTGCGCTTGGGCGTGGAGATGTAATCCTTGAACCGCCCGGGCACCATCTTGAAGCGCTGGTGGATGAGGCCCAGGGCGCGGTAGCAATCGTCCGTGCTGTCGGTGACGACCCGGAACGCCATGATGTCCGTCAGCTGCTCGAAGCTGATGTGACGCTCCTGCGTCTTGCGCCAGATCGAGTAAGGATGCTTTTCGCGACCGGAGACCGTGACGTGCATGCCCGCCGAGGTGAGCATATTTTGGAGCTGCGTCGAGATGCGGGCAACCTTGCTCTCGCCGCCTTCCTTGAGCAGGGCAAGGCGCTTGGTGACGCTATCATAAGCATCGGGCTCAAGCTGCTGAAAAGCAAGGAGCTGCATCTCGCGCATGAACTCGTACATGCCGATGCGCTCGGCGAGCGGCGCGTAGATATCCATCGTCTCGCGGGCGATGCGGCGGCGCTTCTCCTCATTTTTGATGAAGTGCAACGTGCGCATATTGTGCAGCCGGTCGGCCAGCTTGACGAGCAGCACGCGGATGTCGTCCGACATGGCGAGCAGGAACTTGCGCAGATTCTCGGCGGCCCGCTGGCTCTCGCTCTGCGCCTCGATCTTGCTGAGCTTGGTCACGCCATCGACCAGCCGGGCGACGTCCTGCCCGAACAGGCGCTCGATCTCTGCCGTGGTGGTGAGTGTATCCTCGATCGTATCGTGCAGCAGGGCCGTGACGATGGTCTTGTCGTCGAGGAACAGTTCGGTCAGAATGCCTGCAACTTCAATCGGGTGACTGAAGTAGGGATCGCCACTGGCGCGTTTTTGCGTGCCGTGTTTGGCGACGGAAAACACATAGGCGCGGTTGATCAGGGCCTCATCGGCATCCGGGTCATAGCCTTTGACCCTCTCGACCAGTTCATATTGACGCAACATCGTCGCGCAACATGGTGGGCGGACCCCGTGCAGCGCAACAAAAAACTCGCGCTGCAGCGGTCCGCAGGCGGGAAGTTGTCCCCTCAACGCCACGCTCCGCCCGATCCGTGCGACGAAGGCACAGTCGAGCGCACTCGCCATTTGGCGCGGCGCGCCGAATGCGCTAGCGTCGCTGGCCATGGCTGAACGCAAGGGTCTTGATGCATTTGAGGGCTGCGCCCTGCCGGCCGCGCTCGAAACGATGGGCGAGCGGTGGTCGTTCATGATCCTGCGCGCCTGCTTCAGCGGCATCGTTTATTTCGAGGATTTCCAATGTGCGCTCGGCATCGCCCGCAACATCTTGTCCAATCGGTTGGGTAAGCTGGTTACGAGGGGCATCCTCACCCGTGAGCCGGTCGCCAATGACAAGCGCCGTGTCGCTTACGGCCTTACCGAGAAAGGCAAAGCCTTGATGCCGGTGATGATTGCGCTGCGCCAGTGGGGAGAGCGCTGGGAGCCAGTGCAGCCCGCACGGCGTATTCTGGCGGACAGCCGCGACCGGCAGCCGGTCCGCGAGGTGCGCTTGCAGGCAGCCGATGGCCGGCTGCTCGACTATCAGGATCTGTGCTGGATCGAGGCGCGGGCCGCGGCCGACGAGGAGCCGGACTGCACAGCCGCGCCCCTGCGCGCGATGGGCGCCGCGCGTTGAGCCCGCCGATGACATCCGTGCTCGTCATCCGCCGTCGCCCGTTCTTTGAGGATAAGAACAAGGCGTTCTGGACCTTGCAGGCGGTCGGATGGACCGGCGCGTTCCTGCTGCGCGCCGTCTCGGGCATCGCCAATGGCCAGCCAATGTCTTTCTTGGTGCCGGTGCTGATCTCGACGATCACCGGCTATTCGCTGACGCTGCTGATGGCGGTTGGCTATCGCTTCCTGCTGAGGCAGACGCCGATCGTCACCTGGACCGCCTCGATCGTCATCGCGATCGTCGCGGGCGGAACATCGGCCTTTATCGATGCCTGGGTGTTCACGACGCTCAACCAGTCAGGCGATGGCTCCAGCCTCAAGCTGTTTTTGGGAGCCTTTTACCTCAATTTCACGCTGCTGGGGGCCTGGTCGGCGCTCTATTACGCGATCAATTTCTACATCACCGTGGAAGAGCAGGCCGACCAGTTGCAGTTGCTGGAGAGCCAGGCAAGCAGCGCCCAGCTTGCCATGCTGCGCTACCAGCTCAATCCGCATTTCCTGTTCAACACGCTCAACAGCATTTCCACGCTCGTGCTGCTCAAGCAGACCGAGCGGGCCAATGCGATGCTCTCCCGCCTGTCGGCCTTCCTGCGCTACACGCTCATCAACGAGCCGACGGCGCAGGTGACGCTTGAGCAGGAGGTGGAGACGCTCAAGCTGTATCTTGAGATCGAGAAAATGCGCTTCGAGGATCGTCTGCGCCCGATCTTCGACATTCATCCGGCGGTCGCCTCCGCGCGACTTCCTTCGCTGCTGCTGCAACCTTTGGTCGAGAACGCCATTAAATATGCCGTAACCCCCCAGGAGGAGGGCGCGGATATCGTGGTCACAGCGCAGCCTGTCGGCGAAAACGTGCGGATCGTCGTTTCGGACACCGGTCCCGGCTTGAATGGGAGCGATCAGCGCATGACGAAGGGTACGGGTGTGGGCCTTGCCAACATTCGTGACCGATTGGTTCAGGCGTTCGGGGAACGCCAGAATATGGAAACGCGTTCACCACCCGAGGGGGGCTACAGCGTCATCATCGAGATGCCGTTCATTACCGCCGAACCATCAAGGGTAGCCGCATGACCATACGCACCATTCTCGTCGACGATGAAAGCCTCGCCATTCAGGGGCTGAAGCTCCGCCTAGAGGCCCATCCCGACGTTGAGATCGTGGAGACGTGCACCAACGGTCGCGAAGCGATCCGCGCGATCAAGACACACAAGCCCGATCTCGTCTTTCTCGATATCCAGATGCCCGGCTTTGACGGCTTCTCCGTGGTCCAAGGGGTGATGGAGGTCGAGCCGCCGCTCTTCATCTTCGTGACGGCTTATTCCGATCACGCGCTGCGGGCCTTCGAGGCCAAGGCGATCGATTATCTGATGAAGCCGGTGGAGGAGCAGCGCCTTGCCGATGCGCTCGACCGTGCCCGGACTCGCCTGCATGAGAAGAAACAGGTGGAGGAAGCCGGTCGACTGCGCGAAGTGCTGGCCGAGGTGGCACCGGACGCGGTGTCCGAAATGCCGGCGGACAATGAGGCGCCCTCATCGAGCCGCTATGAAAAGCTCATCAACATCAAGGATCGCGGGCAGATTTTCCGCATCGATGTCGACACCATCGAGCGGATCGACGCGGCCGGCGATTACATGTGCATCTATACCGCGGATAACTCGCTGATCCTGCGCGAGACGATGAAGGACCTCGAAAAGCGCCTCGACCCGCGCAATTTCCAGCGCATCCACCGCTCGACCATCGTCAACCTGTCGCAGGTTCGTCAGGTCAAGCCGCATACCAACGGCGAGTGCTTCCTGATCCTTGAATCCGGCAGCCAGGTGAAGGTGAGCCGCTCCTATCGCGACGTGGTCGCGCGCTTCGTGCACTAAGAGCGCCACCGCTCAGGTGACGCGACTGAAAAGAAAGGCCGGTCCCTCGCGGGGCCGGCCTTTCCATTTGCCTGGGAGGCAGAAGCGTGGCTGTCAGGCTGCTCAGCAGCGGCTGTCGGCCTTGTCGATCGCGCGGCCGGCAATCGCGCCGACGGCGCCGCCGATGATCACGCCTGCGGTCTTGTCGCCACGGCGACCGGCGACCTCATGGCCGAGCAGGCCACCGGCAAGGGCGCCGATGATCGTGCCGCCCGTGCCATTGTCCCGGCAGCGGTTATCGTAGCGATAGTTGCGGCGGTCAGAATAACGGGCATCGCGGTAATCACGATAGTCGCGGTCGTTGTAGCGATAGTCACGGCCATAATCGCCGCGATAGTCGCGATAATGGTCACGGGCCATGGCCGGAGCCGTGACGCCGAAGGACGTTGCGACCATGGTGGCGGCCGCCGTGATGCTGAGGAACTTGCGTGCAGTCATGGTCTTGCTCCTTGAAATCCTTTGGCGGGCATCTTGCGGCACGGTGCCCACGCCTTGTCCGTCATGATCTCTGTTTAGACCCCATCCGTTGAGCCAAAGCTGAATGGACATTTTAGCCAAGGTTCAGCTTTGCCGACCTGACGTCGCTTGGCTGGCGCGCTGCCCGAGGGGGCGCTAGGAGCAAGGCCATGCGGCGCATCCTGCTCATTCTCGCCCTCTTCATTCTGCTGATGAATGGCCGCCACCCGGCGCTTTCTCCGGGTCTTGAGAGCGGGCCGCTGCTGATCAAGGCCGAGCCATTGGCGCTGAGGTCGGCCGCAGCCGACGCCACGGCCTTCGGGCCGCTCCGCCTGACGGGCGTCTGGTCCCTGACCAGCGCGCGTGAGGTCTTCGGCGGCATTTCTGCGCTGATGGTGCGCGCTGACGGCAATCTGACCGGGCTGAGCGATTCGGGGGAATTGTTCGAGATCATGCGGCCGGGGCGGCCGGGCGTTGGCAAGGTCCAGTCCCTGCCGCGCTGGGCGGTCGAGCAGGACTGGCCGCGGTGGAAGATGGATTCGGAGAGCCTCGCGCATGACCCGGTGTCGGGGCGCTCCTGGGTGGGGTTCGAGCATCTTCAGCGAATCTGCCGCTATGCGCCCCGGTTTCGCCGTGTCGAAGCCTGCGTCGCCCCTGCGGAAATCAGACATTGGCCCTCGACGGGCAGCATCGAATCGCTGGTGCGGTTGGGCGATGGGCGGTTTCTCGCCATTGCCGAAATGGCGCAGGACCGCTCTGGTGCGTTCGAAGCGCTGCTTTGGCAGGGCGATCCGGTCGCGCAGGAGACGCCACCGCCGCTGCGGCTTCGCTATCATGCCCCGGCCGGTTACCGGCCGACGGACGCGCTGTGGCTTGGCGGAGACCGGCTGCTGGTCCTCAATCGGCGGCTGACGCTGGCACATGGCTTTACGGCCCGGCTGAGCCTTGTGCGACTGCCAGCGTTAAAGGATGGCGCCGAGCTTTCCGCCACGGTCGTGGCCCGGCTGGAGCCGCCCGGGCTAGCGGATAACTTCGAGGGGCTGGCGCTGGGCTGGGAGGCGGGTCAGCCGATCCTGTGGGTCGTTTCCGACAATAACCGCTTTGCCCTGCAGCGCAGCTTGCTGCTGCGCTTCGCCTTGCCGGCCGACTGGATTGGGGAGGGGCTGCAACCGTGAACTGCAGGCACAGAAAAAGGCGGCCCGCTCAGGCCGCCCCTTTCAATCTCTGTGTCTGGCCGAACGGATCGGCCAGCGCGTTCAGGCAGCCTTGACGGCTACCTTCTTGACGATCTCACGCTTCAGGCGACGCACGCGCAGCGAGAGCTTTTCGTCAGAGGTCTTGAGCAGCCAGTTGTCCAGACCACCGTTATGCTCGACCGAGCGCAGGCCGTGGGTCGAAACCCGCAGCTTCACGCCACGCTCCAGCGTGTCGGAGATGAGCGTCACGTTCTGCAGGTTGGGCAGAAACACGCGCTTGGTCTTGTTATTGGCGTGGGACACATTGTGGCCCACTTGGCGGCCCCGGCCGGTCAGTTCGCAGATGCGCGACATGTCAATCGATCCTGATACTTGGTCGTTCGGAAAGCGGCGCCGATACAAGGCGGGGGACGAATCGTCAAGGCGGTTTCCCGCAAAACGACCCTGTCCTTGCGCGCGACCTAGCAGGACTGGCCTCGACAGGGAAGGGCGGATGAGCCACTAGCTGCGATCATGTCGAGCGCTTTTCCCCTGCCCGAGCCGATGCGTCTGGCGCTGGAATGCGCCAGGCAGGCGACGCAGGCGGGCGAAGTGCCGATCGGTGCTGTGGTGACGCGGAACGGCCTGGTGATCGCGCAGGGGGAGAATCGCAACCGGCGCGATCACGATCCCACGGCCCATGCCGAGATCGTCGCGATCCGCGCTGCCTGCGCGCATCTCGGGCAGGACCGGCTTGGCGATTGCGACCTGTGGGTGACGCTCGAACCCTGCCCGATGTGCGCGGGCGCCATTGCTCATGCGCGGATCGCCCGGCTCTATTATGGCGCGGCCGATCCCAAGGGCGGCGGCGTCGAACATGGCGCGCGGGTCTTTGCGCAGCCGCAATGCCATCACCGCCCGGAGATCTTCCCCGGCATCGGCGAGGACAGCTCAGCGCGCCTTTTGCGGGACTTTTTCTCCGTGCGGCGGTGACGCGGTTGCGGAAGACGCCTGCGTCTCCAGCGGCGTGATCCGGTAAAGCCGGTAGGGCAGCTCGCTCGCCGCCTTGACGGTGACCGGCGTCAGGAAGGGGAATGTCTCGCCACGCGCCAGCCGTGCATAGAAGCCCTTGGGACTGCGGCGCTGGTAGATCGTCCCTTCCGGGAAGCCGGGACAATAGAGCAGATAGGTCGCGCCGCGCTTCTGCGCGATCTTGCGAAATGTCTCGGGCGACCCATCGAAGGCGTGGTGCACGTCGAGAATGGCTTCCTGATTGCGGTGATAGGGGCCGGCAATGACCGTGTGGTGCGTAATCGCGATGAGGCGCGGCCCCAGATCGACGAGGGTGAAGATCGTCGCAGGCGCGATCTGGTCGAGCGGTTGCAGCGCAGGCTGGGTGCGGCAGCGCACTTCCGGTCGATGCGCGCCGGTGAGCGGCTTCGTGGCGGGTTTTGAGACCGCGGACAGATTGGACGCCGGTGCGGCGCTGGCGCTGTTGGCTGAGGCGTTCTTCGCCGAGGGGGACGCCTGGTTGCGAATCGAGGGCGCGGTGTTCGCCTGGTTTTCTGGCTTGGGCGCCTGGGCAAAGGCCTTTGAAACGATGGGATAGAGGAAATAGACGCTGCTCGCCCAGATGAGGACGAGCGCGGCCGGCACGGCCAGCAATCGCCGGAGCCACGAGCCGGTGAGCAGGGTGACGATGATCGCCCAGCCGGCCCAGGCGACCGGGGGAATGGCCAGAAGCTGCGCGGCAGGGCCGGCGCGGATCTGCCAGAAAGTCAGCGCGATGGCGAAGGCGATCATCAGCGTGACCGTGGCCCAGGCCCACATTCGCTCCGAATCGCGGCGGGCGGCCCAGCAACCGATCAGGCCGCACAGCAGCCCGATCACCGGCAGGCTGATCATCGGCACCCAGCTTGATTGTGCTTGCACATAGATCGGCTTGGCCTCGCGGATGTAGACCAGCCAGCTCTTCTGGAGTTCCGGCGAGATGCCGTAGAGGTCCGTCACGCAATTGGGCCAGCTCAGCCATGCAAAAGCGAGAACGGCCGCTCCCCCAAGGGCCGCGGCGCCCAGGCGCTGCAGCCAGCCGCGGAGGGGCAGGAGGGTGAGGCCATAAAGAACGCCCGCCGTCAGCACGAGTACGCTGGCCCAGACCGGTGAGATGGCATCGCACACCGGCGCGCGATTGGCGTTGCTGGCGAACAGCGCGTAGCCGAGCGCCGTCGTGCCGCCGAGGCCGAGCGCATAGGGGCGGACGCGCCGGGCAGCGCCTTCCTTGAAAATCCACCGCAAGGCAATGAGCGCGCCGGCCCCGACGAGATATACCAGCATTTCCATGCCGATGACCACGGAGAGAGCGCTGGCGACGCCGGTGACGACACCGCCGCGCGTCCATTTGCGATCGACAAGGCCGGCCAGGGCGGTCGCGGTCAGCGCCAACTGCCAGCCATGATGATCGACGCGCAGGGGCATGAACATGGAGAGGCCCATGCCGGCGCCCAGCGGCAGCAGCATCGCGATGAACCAGCCTTGGCCCTGGCCACGATCCGACAAGCGCCGGGCGATAAAGGCGAGGGCGAGCATCAGCAGCAGCAATGGGAGCAGTGGCTCGACGCCAACCGCCAGTTCCTCGGCGCGCGCGCGATCGGTGAACAGGCTGAAGAAGAGGATGAGGGCAGCGATGGGCAGATCGACCAACCGGCTCCAGTGGATATTGGCGCCATCGGGCGGGGCCATGCGGTGCTGCCGCAAATCCCACCAACTCTGCCCGGCGAGCCAGTCCCTCACTTGCAGATACCGCATATTATCGTCGGTATCGCCAAGGGAGAGGAAGCGAATGGCATCCGCGGAGCGATTGAGGAAATAGGCCGCGATGATCAGCCAGGCGATGACGATCAGCCAGCGCCACTCACGCTGCGCGAACCCGTCTACAGCCCGCCACAGCCGGCTCGCGCGCGATGTCCACCCGCTTTGAGTGGCAGAACTGTCAATCCGCATGGTTCAGCGCCCGATAGCCATATGTGCAGGAACGGGCAGGGCGGCCTCGTCGTCCCGATACGCCTGCGGTCTTCCCCGTTGGGGAACCGCGACCATTGCCGCTGCCGAGTTCACGGCCTAGGGCTTAGCCATGTGCATCAAAAGCGCAACGGGGCAAATCACACATGGGCGAATCGAAACGCCGGTCGACCGTAGAGGCGTGGAACTGATGATTGGTGGACAACTCGTGCGCTATGCGCTGACCGGCGGCTTCGTCACGGCGCTGCAGGCTGGTGTCTACTGGGTTCTGGCGCAATTGTTGGGCGTCCACCCGCAACTCGCGAATGTCTGCGGCTATCTGGTGGCGGTAGCGACAGGCTATGTGCTGCATGGCCGCTTCACGTTTCGGGGGCATGGTAGCCGGGATCGTCCGGTGGCGCAGGCGGTGCGCTTTGGGATCGTTTCGCTGCTCAGTCTGGCGCTCAACGCCTTCTGGGTCTGGCTGTGCGTGGAACGGCTGATGCTGCCGCTCTGGTCACCGATTCCCTTGATGGGCGTGATCACGCCGGTGCTGGTCTTCACGCTCAACCGCCAATGGGTGTTCCGCTAAGGCGAGCGCGCAATAAAAAAGGGCCGCCGGATCGCCGGCAGCCCTTTTCGAATTCTTACGGCAAAGCCGTGGATTACATCGCGTTGTTGGCGACGTTGCTGGCACCGTTCGCCATGTTGTCCATCGCGTTGCCCGCGGCGTTCATGGTGTTGTCGGCAGCGTTTTCCACGTCGTTCGACATGTTCACGGTGTTGTTGACGGCTTCGTTGGTCTCGGACTTGGAGCACGCGGCGAGGCCGAGCGAAGCAGCCAGAACAAGCGAGATGGCAATAGTCTTGGTCATGGGCAAACCCCTTGATGAATTCAAACCGAGCAGAAGCTGTGGAAGGGGTCCCCCCCCTTTGCCTGCGAAGCGATTCGTATCGATTTGTGAGCGCCAGCGCAATCCCTTGGTAATGATGCCCATTAACCAGCGATGAAAGCTATGGCTTGAACTGCCTCCACGGATGCCGCAGACAGCCGGGCGATGCTGGGACAACTCGATCTTTTCCGCGCTCTTGCCGATCCCACGAGGCTGCGGATCGTGCATCTTCTGCGTGAGATGGAACTGGCGGTGGGCGAAGTCGCGCTCGTCGTCGGGCAGAGCCAGCCCCGCGTCTCCCGGCATGTCCGCATATTGGTGGAGGCCGGGCTGGCGGAACGCCGGAAGGAAGGCAGTTGGGTGTTCCTGCGTCTGTGCGGGGGACAGGAGACGCCGGCATTGCTGGCCCTGCTTGACGCGGCGGCACCCTCGGCAAGCGAGCGGCTGTGGATCGAGGCGGACCAGGCCCGCCTTACGGCCGTTCGGGCGGAGCGGGCGCGCGCCGCCGAGGATTATTTCGCCAGCCATGCCGAGGAATGGGACGCCCAGCGCTCGCTCTATGTGCCGGAGGCCGATGTGGAAGCGGCCATGCTGGCGATGCTCAAGACGCACAAGCTTGGCCGCTTGCTTGATGTGGGAACGGGGACGGGGCGGATCGCGACGCTGTTCGCCGCGCAGTCCGAGCAGGTGCTGGCGATCGATCGCAGTGCCGAAATGCTGCGGCTGGCGCGCGGGAAGCTGCCGCGCGACATCGCCGACCGGGTGCATTTTCTGGCCGGCGATTTCAGTGCCTTGCCCATCGAGGATGGATCGGCCGACACGGCGATTTTACATCAGGTGCTGCATTATGCGCAGGCGCCCGAGCGGGTCATTGCCGAGATCGCGCGCACCTTGCGACCCGGCGGGCGGCTGCTGATCGTCGATTTCGCGCCGCATGAGCGGGAGGAATTGCGAACGCGCGATGCCCATAGCCGGCTGGGCTTTTCCGACGAGCAGATCAGGGCGTGGTTTGCCGCAGCGGGCGTGGCGCTGGAGCAGGTGGATACGCTGGCGGGCGGTGAGTTGACCGTGAAGCTGTGGCTCGGCCAGAGCCAGCGCGTGCCGCTGGCTCAAAAAAAGGACGCCCGACGCGCATAAACGCCGGGCGCCGCGACTGCATTTCGCGACAATCGAGGGAGATCAGTCGCTCGGCACGAGGTGGCGCCGGCGCGCCATCAAGGCCAGCCGGTCCTTGACCGCCAGCTTGAGGCGCTTGAGTCGCTGCAGCTTTCCGAAATCCGGCGCGCGCTGCCGCTGTTCAAAGCGCAGGGCTTCATCAAGCTTCTGGTGCCGATCGAGGAGACTGAAGATATGCTTGGACATATGCCACTCCGTTGGAAGGTTTCCAAAACTCGGGTGACAACCGGGCGATGATCTTGTCTGCATGGGGGTGCCAGACGTCGCACCGGTGTCACCCGATGCGGTCCGACATCACGAGCTGACGCAGGGGGAACGTCGTTGCTCGCCAGAGGGGCCCGGCCCGCACATCCAATGTAGCGAGCCGAGACAGCTGTTCAAGCCTGATCAGGCTTTTTCTGTCGCAAAAACCGCCTCATAGCGGGCGTGGCGCGGAGCGACCGGCGTTATTCGCCGAGCTGGCGGGCTTCCTGATATTTGAGCTCAAGATAGCGGTTATGAACCGCGAGCTTGTCCAGGTCGCCGTCGGCAAGCTGGGCCGTCATGTGCGCGATTTCCTGCTCGATGACGGAGAGGCCCTCAACCAGCTGTGCATCCGGCACGCGGCCGTTGCGAGGGACATGACGGAGCGGTTCGGGAATCGACTGATAGCCGGTAACCAGCTCCGGCAGATGGTCGCTGAGCAGGCGGCGGACCTCGACGGCGGCGGGCTCGCGGGGGTCGAGCTTGGCGAGCTGCGGTGCCAGCGTTTCCAAGCGGTTGCCGATGGCGTTGACGATGGGAATGGCGGGCGCCGGCAGCGCGCGACGCTGATTGTCGAGCCAGATCTCGGTCTTTTGCGGAAGCGTCTTGAGGTCCGCCTGCGCGAGCCGTTCCGGCTCCATGACGCGGGGCTCGGTGGAGATGAACGCGAAAGCGAGGCAGGCGATGAGCAGCCCCATGACCAGCAGAACGCCGGTGGTGCCGATGCCGCCCAGCACGAACCCGGCAATCGCTGCGCCAACCAGCACGGCAGCGACCGCGAGGATCATGCGCTTGAGCCGCCGCGTCCAGTCGCGCTGCATCCGGGCGATCTTGCGACCGGTATGGCGGTAGCGCTCGCTGGTCCGCGCAATCAGCTCATTGGCGCGCTGGACGATCTCGTCGACTTCGCTGGGCATGGCGGCCCTGTTACTCGATTGCCGTCAGCGGAGACTGGCCGCTGGTCACCGCTGCCTGCGCGCGGGCCTGACCCTCGGCGCGCGCGATATAGCCTTTCGACTTCTCGACCTCGGTGCTCAGCGTGTTCACCGTCGTCTTCATATTCTCCAGCGCTTTCAGCTTGAAGGTGTCGATATTGTCCATGGTGTCGTAGATGTTCTGGAAGGCGCGCTGCAGCGTCTCCAGCGGAATCGTGCTGCTGGCCGCCTGCTCATGGATTTGCGCCGACTGGGTCTTGAGCAGTTCGCCCGTCGAATCGATGAGGTTGGCCGTGGTCGTGTTAAGCGCGGTGATCTGATCGAGGACCAGCTTCTGCCCGGCCAGCGCCTGCGCTACGGTGACCGCCGTGCGCAAGGCAGAGACGGTGGTCGTGCTCGCACGGTCCACCCCCTTCACCAGCTCGACATTGTTCTTCTTGACCAGATCCAGGGCCAGATAGCCTTGCACGGTGACTGCCATTTGCGTCAGCAGGTCCTGGGTGCGCTGGCGCACGTAGAACAGCGCGCTCTCCTTAATGGCCTTGCTCTTGGCCGGATCAGTCGCCTCCAGCTCGAAGGCTTTTTGTTCGAGCCGCGCGTCCATAGCCTTGGCGATGTGGATCATCTGCTCCAGCCGGCCCATGGTCGCCCACATGTTCTGCCGCTCGACATCGATGGCGGCATTGTCCTTGATCAGCGTGTCCTTGCCGCTGGCGAGGCTGCCGAGGATCGAGTTGATGTGCGTCTGGCTCGACTTGTAGCTGTCGAAATAGTTGCGCATCTTGTTGCCGAACGGGATGATGCCGAAGAGCTTGCGCGGCGCGAGCAGATTGCCGCGCTTGCCGGGATCGAGATCCTCGATGACACGGCGCAACTCGGCAAGGTCGGTGCCGACATTGCTGTCCGCGTCCATGGCGCGCACCGGGCGATCGAGGAAGCGGTTGGAGTGGCCGGCAGCTTCCGCAATCTCCTTGCGGCCCATATTGGTGATCTGATCGACCTTGGCGCCGAACTCGGGGGAATTGGCGTCGAGCGCGGCCAGTTCCTCGACAAAGGCTTCGACCTTTTCTTCGAGCTTGCTCTTCTTCTCGTCTTCCAGCGGCACGAGGCCGGCAGCGCGTTCAGCCGTCACATTGGGCACCACCTCGGGTGGGGTGAGATCAAGCTTGTCCTGGGTCGTCGTCGCGCTGGTCGCCATCTGGGTCTCCTTGGGGTGTAATATTGCGATATAACACCGCCGGTTCAAGGCCGGTCTTCAGTATAGGGGGCATGGGGCGGAGAAGTAAGTCCCCGGAGGTCAGGACGACGTGGATTGCACTGCGCGGCCACGGTGCTCACGAGGAGACGCCGGAGACGGAGTGATGGTAAATCAAATCTAAGCCATTTGAGGCTAGGCCCTGCCGCCTTGGAGAGAACATTGCAAAGGCGCCGGAAATGCACCACCATCATCGCTTCGAGAGGATGTCCCTTGGAAGGCGGTTGGACAGGCAGGCAGCCTGTCAGGCAGCGGGGGGCGCCATTATGGATGTTTATGATCTCGTCGTGATCGGCAGTGGGCCGGCCGGGCGCCGGGCAGCGGTGCAGGCCGCAAAGCTCGGTAAATCGGTGCTGGTGGTGGAAGGGCGCAAGCGTGTCGGCGGCGTGTCCGTGCACACCGGCACCATCCCGTCCAAGACCCTGCGGGAGACCGTGCTCAATCTGACCGGCTGGCGCGAGCGCGGCTTCTACGGCCGCTCCTACCGGGTGAAGAAGGACATTGGCGGCAGCGATCTCGATCACCGGATCGACAAGACGCTGGAGCATGAGGTGGACGTGCTGGAGCACCAGTTTCAGCGCAATGGCGTGCGCACGCTGGAGGGGTTTGCTCGTTTTACCGATCCGCACACCTTGCTGGTCACCGCGCCGGACGAAAGCGAATTGCGGGTGCGTGGTGAGCGCATCCTGATTGCGGTCGGCACTGCGCCGTTCCGGCCGGATAATATACCCTTCGACGACGATATCGTGCTGGACAGTGACGTGCTGATCGAGGCGCCGCGCGTGCCGCGCTCGCTGGTGGTCATAGGCGCGGGCGTCATCGGCATCGAATATGCGACCATCTTCTCTGCGCTGGATGTAGCGGTGACGCTTATCGAGCCGCGCGAGACATTTTTGGACTTCATTGATCGCGAGATCATCGAGGAATTCATCCATCAGCTGCGCGACCGGGGCATGACCATCCGGCTGGGCGCCAAGGTCACCAATGTGGCGAAGGATGCGAGCGGAGCCGTCGTCACGACGCTGGAGGACGGGCGCGCGATCCGCTCCGAGATGATGCTGTTCGCGGCCGGCCGGGTGGGCGCGACGCATACGCTCGGGCTGGAGCATTGCGGACTGGCGGTGGACAATCGCGGCCGGCTGAAGGTGGATCCCAAGACCTTCCAGACCGAGGTGCCGCACATTTACGCGGCGGGCGACGTGATCGGCTTCCCCAGCCTTGCCTCGACCTCAATGGAGCAGGGGCGGATCGCGGCGTGCCATGCGTTCGATCTGCCGATGCCGCCGGCGCCGGCCTATTTCCCTTATGGCATCTACGCGGTGCCGGAGATTTCCACGGTCGGCATGAGCGAGCAGGACGTGAAGGCCAAGAAGATCCCCTATGAATGCGGAATCGCGCGCTTTCGCGAAACCTCGCGCGGGCACATCATGGGGCTGGATTCAGGGCTGATGAAGATGATCTTCTCGCTCAAGACGCGGCGGCTGCTTGGCGTGCACATCATCGGCGAGGGCGCAACGGAGCTGATCCACATCGGGCAGGCTGTGCTGAATCTCAAAGGTACGATCGATTATTTTATCGAGAATACCTTCAACTATCCGACGCTGGCCGAGGCTTACAAAATTGCGGCACTGGATGCATGGAACCGGATGCCGCGGGAGGGGTGAGGGTTCGGTGCCTCGCTTCGTCATTCCCGCGCACGCGGGAATCCAGTTGCGCCTTATCCGCTTAGACCCAACGCCGAATCTGGATCCCCGCGTTCGCGGGAATGACGGGGGTGAGAATGAGCGCTCGGGGGGGGTTAAACTGACCCCCCTCAAAAACTCTCTTCGCCGTAGACCTTCGTGATGTCGCCGGCCCATGCGCCATTGTAGCGATCCAGCAGGCGTTCGGCGTGGGTGCGGTCGGTGGCGACGACTTCGTCCAGCGCAGAGAGGTAGCCGCCTTCATTTTCGCCGATGCTGTTGAGGCGGGCGCGGGCGGTGAGGCCGGCGCGGGCGATGGCGAGGACCTCGCCGGCGATGTCCTGCAGGGTGCGGCCGCCGGGGACGGGCGCGCCAAGGGCGAGGCGGGGGACTTCGGTGCGGAGGGTCTCGCGCTCCTCCATCGTCCAATCCTTCACCAGATCCCAGGCGGCATCGAGCGCGCCGTCATCATAAAGCAGGCCGACCCACAGGGCGGGCAGGGCGCAGATGCGGTTCCACGGGCCGCCATCGGCGCCGCGCATTTCGAGGAAGCTCTTCATGCGCACTTCCGGGAAGGCGGTGGAGAGGTGATCCTCCCAGTCGCCCATGGTCGGGCGCTCGCCGGGGAGGGCGGGCAGCTTGCCATTGAGGAAGTCGCGGAAGCTCTGCCCGGCGGCGTCGATATATTTGCCGTCGCGGAAGACGAAGTACATCGGCACGTCGAGTGCGTAGTCGGCGTAGCGCTCGTAACCGAAGCCATCCTCGAACACGAAGGGCAGCATGCCGGTGCGGTGCGGATCGGTGTCCGACCAGATGTGGCTGCGATAGGAGAGGTAGCCGTTGGGCTTGCCTTCCGTGAACGGCGAATTGGCGAAGAGGGCCGTCGCCAGCGGCTGGAGCGCGAGGCTGGTGCGAAACATCTTCACCATGCGCGCTTCGCTGGAATAATCCAGATTGACCTGAATCGTGCAGGTGCGCAGCATCATGTCCAAACCCATGCTGCCGACGCGCGGCATGTGCTGCAGCATGATGCCATAGCGGCCCTTGGGCATGATCGGCAGTTCAGCGCGCGTCTTGTCCGGCCACATGCCAAGGCCGAGGAAGCCGAGGCCGAGCTTGTCGCCGACGGCCTTGACCTGTTCCAGATGCCGCCCGGTTTCGGCGCAGGTCTGGTGGAGATTGTCGAGCGGGGCGCCGGAGAGTTCGAGCTGGCCGGCAGGCTCAAGGCTGATCGTGCCATCGCTGCCTGACAGCGCAATGACCTTGCCGCCTTCCTCGACCGGTTCCCAACCGAACTTGCGCAGGCCATCGAGCAGATCGCGAATGCCGCCGGGCTCATCATAAGAGGGGGCGCGGTGGTCTGCGAGGCGGTAGACGAACTTCTCGTGCTCGGTGCCGATTTTCCAGCGATCCGCAGGCTTTTCGCCATCCTGGAACAGGCTGATGAGCTGGCTGCGAGACTCGATGATCGGATCTTCGCCCGCCGTTTCCTTGCGTGTACTCATTGCGTGATCCGGTCCTCGCCCTGCATCGGCGCGCCCATAAGAGGTTTGCCGCGCCCGCGCAAATTCATTTCGATTCGAAACTTGTCCAGTCACCGTTGAGCGCCATCCAGCAGGCCGTGCCGGCGATGGCGGCGGTCTCGGCGCGGAGGATTCGCGGGCCAAGGGAGATGGGGCGGGCGGCCGGATGCGCGCGGATCAGCGCGCGCTCCTTCTCGGTAAAGCCGCCCTCCGGCCCGATGAGCAGGGCGGCCGGACCGGTGTTCGCCGCAAAGCTCGTGGTCATCGGCTCGCCGCCCGTCTCGTCCGCGAAGAACAGGTCGCGGTCAGCCGGCCAGTCGGCGAGCAGGGCGGGGAGGGTGGTGAGGTCGGCCAGTTCCGGCAGCGCGGTGCGGCCGCATTGCTCTGCGGCCTCCACCAGATGGGCATTCAACCGCTCGCCGTTGACCTTGTCGACGATGCTGCGCTCGGTGCGCACCGGGACGAGACGCGCGACGCCCAGTTCGCAGGCCTTTTCGGCGACCAGATCGATCCGGCCCTTCTTGATCGGTGCGACACAGAGCCAGAAATCCGGCACGCTCTCCGGCGACCGCGTCTGCGCCGTGCAGCGCAGGACGAGATCGCGCTTGCGGACCTGCTCGGCCGTGGCGCTCCATTCGCCCGAGTGGCCATCGAAGAGAAGGACGGTGTCGCCCTCGCGGATGCGCATCACCGAAATCAGATAATGAGCGCTGTTGCCCTCGACCGGCACGGCGATGTGATCGCCAAGCTCTGTTTCGACGAACAGGCGCGGCGTGGACTTGGGCGGCCAGGCAGGGGTGGCGGGCATGGGCATTGCCCTAGTGCATCGTCCGTTGAATCGGCAACGCCTCAATTCCGTTCTTGTCGAGCGAAGTCGAGACACTCGACAGCATGGCGTAAGGTCGAGGGGCGTGTCTCGACTTCGCTCGACACGAACGGTGGCCGCTCAAGGCACACGGGCAGAGGCCGTCAGGAGGTGGCGGAAGAGGAGGTCCGGCTCGACGAGGGGTTGATCGGATGGTCGCTCCTGGCGCAGGGGTGGGGCGACCATCAAGGCAACAGGGACTAGCAAGGCGATGGAGCGCAGCGAGCCGCAATATGTGCCGGATACCGAAGTACAGGGTCTCTTACGCCTGCTCCCCGCTGCGGCACGGCCCTACGCGATGCTGGCGCGGTTCGATCGGCCGATCGGCTGGTGGCTCCTATTTTGGCCCGGCGCTTGGGCGATTGCGCTCGCCGGCGGGGTGCCGGAGCGCTGGACGATGCTGCTCTGGTTCCTGCTCGGCAGCATCGCGATGCGGGGGGCGGGGTGCGTCTACAATGATATCGTAGACCGCGACCTCGACGCGAAGGTGGCGCGGACCGCCAACCGGCCCATCGCCAGCGGCGCTGTGTCGCTGAAGGCGGCTTGGGCGTGGTTGCTCATCCTGTGCTTCATCGGGTTGATCGTGCTGCTGCAATTGCGCTGGCAGGCGCAGGTCGTGGCGCTGGCGAGCCTTGCGCTGGTCGCGGCCTATCCGTTCATGAAGCGCATTACCTGGTGGCCGCAGGCTTGGCTGGGGCTGGTGTTCACCTGGGCCGCCCTGGTGGGCTGGGTGGAGATCAGCGGGGGCATGAACGCTGCGGGGCTGCTGCTCTATGGCGGCGCCTTCTTCTGGGTGATCGCCTATGACACCATTTATGCCCTGCAGGACAAGGAGGATGACGCGCTGGTGGGCATCCGCTCCAGCGCCCTGGCGATGGGTCGGCATGTGCGGGCGGGCGTGGGACTTTGCTTTGTCCTGTCGCTGCTCCTGTGGGGCGGCGCGCTCTGGCAGGTGGTGCCGAGCTGGCTCTCCCTCATGGCCTTGATGCCTCTGGCGGTACAGTTCGGGTGGCAGGTCGGAACCTTGCGCGAGGATGGCAAGGACCCGCTCATCAAGTTTCGCTCCAACCGCTTCGCCGGTTTGCTGATGTTCGCCGCCTGCCTTGCGGTGGGCAGTGCTTGACGAACGCAGCGGGGGCGGGCAGGCGCAGGCAGCCTGACACCGCCGGGGAGCGCCAATGCTGCGTCGCATCTTTGAATGGACTCTCGAGAAGGCCGGGCATCGCACCGCGCCGCGCTGGCTGTTCGGCATCAGCTTCATGGAAAGCAGTTTCTTCCCGATTCCGCCGGACGTGCTGCTGGGGCCGATGTGCCTTTCCAAGCCCCACAAGGCCTTTCAATACGCGTTGATCTGCACCGTGGCGTCCGTGCTGGGCGCATTGCTCGGTTATGTCATCGGCATGTTCCTGTTCGATACGATCGGGCGGGCGATTCTCGATTTCTACGGCATGACGGCGGAATTCGAGCATTTCGCACAACGCTTCAACGAGCAAGGCTGGTTGATCGTGCTGCTGGCCGGCTTCACGCCGTTGCCCTTCAAGGTGATCACCATTGCGGCGGGCGCTACCGGGATGCCCCTTTATGTGCTGGTGATCGCGAGCATCATTTCGCGGGCTGCGCGCTTCTTCCTGGTCGCAGGTTTGCTGTGGAAGTTCGGAGAGCCGATGAAGGCCTTTATCGACCGGCACTTCGGGCTGATCACGGCGATTGTCGGCGCGTTGGGCGTCGGCGGGTTCGTGCTGGTCAAGTATCTGGTGTGATGGCGTGACAATCTCCCCCGCGCCTTACCGGATCGCTGCGGCCTTCGTTGCGCGCAGGCCGGGGGTGACGGCCCTGCTTGCCGGGCTGCTCTCCGCCACTGGCTTCGCGCCGCTCGGGCTGTGGCCGGTGACGCTCATCATGCTCGCGCTGGTGATGCAACTGATCTGGGCGGCGCCGGACCGCAAGAGCGCAGGACGGATCGGCTATCTGTTCGGCCTCGGGCATTTCATGCTCGGGCTCAACTGGATTGCCCATGCCTTCACCTTTCAGGATTCGATGCCGGCCTGGCTGGGCTATCCAGCGGTGGGCCTGCTCTCGGTGTATCTGGCGGTTTATCCGGCGATGGCCGCCATGATCGGCTGGACGCTCGGGCGGGGCCGGCCGCAGGTCTTCGCCCTATTTCTCGCCACGGCCTGGTTGCTGACTGAATATCTGCGCGCGAGTTTGTTCACCGGCTTTGCCTGGAACCCGCTCGGGGTGATCTGGCTGGGCACGGGCGTGGAGCAGACTGCCATCGCCATCGGCACTTATGGTCTTGGTCTGGTCGCCATGCTGGCAGCGGCGGCCTTGTGGTGGCTGGCGCACCGGCAATGGCGGCCGGCAGGTATCATGATCGTCGGTCTCGCGCTGGTGGCTGGGCTGGGGCAGCTGCGGGCGAGCTATATCGGTGCAAAGGACCAGTCTGGCGCCCTTGCCAACATCCATGTGGTGCAGCCCAATATCAATCAGAACGAGAAGTACGACGCCAATCTTGAAATCCTGAACTTCCGCCGTCTGGCGGAGCTGACCATGCTGCGGTCCGGCAAGCCTGCGTTGATCTTCTGGCCGGAGGCAGCCGTACCAGCGGTGCTGGATATGGAACCACGCTGGCGCGGGCGGATCGCCTCGCTGCTGGGGATGGACGATCTGCTGATGCTCGGCGGCGACAAATATCATTTCCACGAGCAGGGCGGCGTGGTGGATACGCAGGTTCTGGAGGGCGCCAATAACAGCCTGTGGGTGCTGGACGCGCGCGGAGACCTTAAGGGCCGCTACGACAAGGCGCACCTCGTTCCTTATGGCGAATATCTTCCCATGCGCCCGGTGCTGGAGACGATCGGTCTCTCACGGCTCGTGCCGGGCAGCGTCGACTTCTGGCCCGGGCCGGGGCCGCGCACGCTCGATCTGCCTGCGACGCCGGATGGCGGGCAGGCGCGCGGCAAGCTGCGGATGGCGGTGCAGATCTGCTACGAGATCATCTTCTCCGGGCAGGTGGTCGACCGGGCCAATCGTCCCGATTTCCTGTTCCACCCGTCCAATGATGCGTGGTTCGGTAGCTGGGGCCCGCCGCAGCATCTGGCGCAGGCGCGGCTGCGGGCCATCGAGGAGGGGCTGTCCGTGATCCGCTCGACCCCCACCGGCATTTCGGCGCTGGTCGACCCAGCCGGGCGTGTCGTGCGGTCCATACCCTTCCAGCAGGCGGGTGCATTCGAGGCCCCCCTGCCGGCGCCGCTTCCGCCCACCTTGTTTGCGCGGCTGGGCAACCTGCTGCCGGTCGGCCTGGCCGTGCTGCTGCTCGTCAGCGGCGTTGCTATCGCACGGCGCACTCGCTAAGGAGCGCGCAACATAAACATTTCTTTATATGAACTGCGGCCCCGAACTTCCGCCACGAGAGCCGCTAGAAGAAAGGTCACGATCTCCCATGCGTTCCAGCTATCTCTTCACGTCTGAATCCGTTTCCGAGGGGCACCCGGACAAGGTTTCCGACCAGATCAGCGATTCGATCGTCGACCTGTTCCTTTCCAAAGACCCCGAAGCGCGTATCGCCTGCGAGACGCTGACGACGACGCAGCTGGTGGTGCTGGCCGGCGAAATCCGCTGCAAGGGCGTGTATGAGAACGGCCAGTGGGCGCCGGGCGCGCTGGAGGAAATCGAGCGCACGGTCCGCCAGACGGTCAAGGATATCGGCTATGAGCAGGAGGGCTTCCACTGGGAGACCCTGCGCTTCGAGAATAATCTCCACGGCCAGAGCGAGCACATCGCGCAGGGCGTGGACGCGAGCGGCAACAAGGATGAAGGCGCTGGCGACCAAGGCATTATGTTCGGCTATGCCTGCAACGAGACGCCCGACCTGATGCCGGCGACGCTGGATTACAGCCACAAGATCCTCGAGCGCATGGCCGCCGACCGCCACTCGGGTGCGGCGCCTTTCCTGGAGCCGGACACCAAGAGTCAGGTCACGCTGCGCTTCGAGAATGGCAAGCCGGTCGCCTGCACTGCCATCGTCGTCTCCACCCAGCATGCCAAGGGCTATGATGCCGGCGAAAAGGAAGCCGAGCTCAAGGCCTATGTGAAGAAGGTGGTCGCCGACGTGTTGCCCGCCGCGCTGCTGAGCGACGAGACCGAGTATCACATCAACCCGACCGGCAGCTTCGAGATCGGCGGGCCGGACGGCGACGCAGGTCTGACCGGCCGCAAGATCATCGTGGACACCTATGGTGGCGCGGCTCCGCATGGCGGCGGCGCGTTCTCCGGCAAGGACCCGACGAAGGTTGACCGTTCGGCGGCGTACATCACGCGTTATCTGGCCAAGAACATCGTGGCGGCGGGCCTGGCCAGCAAGTGCACGATCCAGCTGGCTTATGCCATCGGCGTGTCCAAGCCGCTCTCGCTCTATGTCGATACGCACGGCACCGGCACGGTGGGCGACGACAAGATCGAGGCGGCGATCGGCAAAATCGAGAAGCTGGGCGGCCTGACTCCGCGCGGCATCCGCACGCATCTGGGGCTTAACAAGCCGATCTATCGCAAGACCGCAGCTTACGGCCATTTCGGCCGCAAGGCGGAAGGCGACTTCTTCCCCTGGGAAAAGACCGATCTGGTCGAGGACCTCAAGGCCGCGCTGGGCTGAGCCGAAGCGCTCCTTTGCGTTCCAAGAGATAGGGAACGGCGCGAGGCTTGCTTCGCGCCGTTTTTCGTAGGTGCTGCGCGGGCGGATGAAAGCAGGCACCGCGCGCGCCGTCCCCCGTTTCCTCCAGCGACAAAATGATCTAGGCGCACGCGCATGACTGCGCACAAATCAGGCGATCCCACCACGCTCAACCGTCTCTATGGCCGCCAATCCGGCCATAAGCTGCGGCAGGGGCAGCAGGCCCTGGTCGATGAGCTGCTGCCGGCGATCAGCGTGCCCGAGGAGGGCGAGATCACCGCCGAGCGCTTGTTCGGCCCGACCGCCTTTGGCGAGCGGCCGCTGCATTTCGAGATCGGCTTCGGCAGCGGCGAGCATCTGGCCTACCGCGCCGATATGCTGCCGGACCATGGCTTCATCGGCTGCGAGCCTTTCCTTAATGGCGTGGTCGGCGCCTTGGGGCATGTGCGGGACCAGCATCTGGGCAATGTCCGGCTGCATATGGGCAATGCGCTCGAAGTGCTGGCGCGCATCCCCGATGGGGCGCTCAGCTTCGTGTATCTGCTCCACCCAGACCCATGGCCAAAGGCGCGCCATGCCAAGCGGCGGATGATGAACAAGGGGCCGGTCGACATGATCGCCGCCAAGCTGAAACCGGGCGGCGAGTTCCGGTTCGGGACCGATCATCCGATCTACCTGCGCTGGGCGCTGATGGTGATGCGGGACCGCGAGGACTTCGACTGGCTGTGCGATAGCCCGCGCGATTTCCTCAACCGTCCGGGCGGCTGGCCCGAAACCCGCTATGAGGCCAAGGCTCGCAGGCAAGGGCATGAGGTCTGGTACTTCCGGTATCGCCGGAAATAAAAATAACCATTTAGGTTATTTATTGTTGACATCGTGACGCTCTCTGGTTAGAAGAAGGCATGGTCGCAATTCGAATCGCTTGGACGGGCCGCTCATATACAGCCGGCCTGCTCGTCCCGTGGCGCATTGCGAAGGCTTCTCTCAACAGGATGGTGTTCATGACGCAACGCCCGATCGGTGCGCCGCGGCCGCGCATGTCGCGTCCCCGGCGCCCGCGCTGGACGATCCAGCGCCGCCGCCAGTTTCTTGCGGTGCTCGCCGAGACATCCAATGTCAGTGCAGCGGCGCAGGCGGCCTCAATGCATCGATGCACGGCCTATGCGCTCAAGGGGCGCGACCCGGACTTCGCCCGAGCCTGGAAGGAGGCTCTGGAGCAGGGCTATTCCGACCTCGAATTGCATCTGATGCGCCAATCGATCGACGGGACGATGCGAACCGAAACGGTTATCGATGGCGCAACCAAGGCGGTCAAGCAGGTGCGGACCATCCACAGCTATCCGCTGACGGTGGCCGTGCGATTGCTGACAGCCCATCGGCAGGAGGTGGAATCCTGGCGGCGCGAAACCGAAGCGGCAAGTGGCGCTGGCGATGACCCGGAAGATGTGGACGCGCTGGATGCCGAACTGGAGGCCATTTGCGAGCGGTTCCTCGCGGAGGACGATATAGAGGAGAATGCCGGGGAGCCGGCAGGTGAATGATGACAGGCTGTCGATGATCGATCGCCTGGCCAGGCTGGCGCCCACGCGGCGGCAGCAATTCTTGCGGAACCTGTCACTCTTGCAACGGCGGCGCTTGATGCAGGCTTGGCGCTTTCGGGCGCGACCTGCGCAATTGCCGCCCCGGGGCGAATGGTTCACCTGGATGATCATGGCGGGGCGGGGCTTTGGCAAGACGAGAGCCGGCGCCGAATGGGTGCGGATGGTGGCCGAGCGCGACCCCACCGCGCGCATCGCTTTGGTCGGGGCGAGCCTGCATGAAGCGCGAGCTGTGATGGTGGAAGGTGAGAGCGGGCTGCTTGCCATCGCGACGCAGGGCAATGAACCGAAATGGTTTCCTGCCAAGCGCCAGTTGCGCTGGCCGGGTGGGGCGTGCGCCATGCTTTACGGCGCTGCGGACCCGGAGACGTTGCGTGGGCCGCAGCACAGCCATGCCTGGGCGGACGAGATCGGGAAGTGGCCGCGCGGGGAGGCAGCGTGGGACAATCTGGCGATGGGGCTGCGTCTGGGCAATCGACCGGCCATTGTCGCGACCACCACGCCGCGCGCCGTGCCACTGGTCCGACGTCTGGCAGCCGATCCGCGCGTGGTGGTGACGCGGGGCAGCACGCAGGACAATCGAGGTGCGCTTCCGCAGAGCTTCCTCGCGGAGATGGAACGCAATTTCGGAGGCACGCGGCTGGGGCGACAGGAACTGGACGGGGAGTTGTTGCTCGATCACGAAGGCGCGCTGTGGACGCGGGCGCTCATTGAGACGTGCCGTTCAGCCGGCCTTGTGCCGGAGCGTGCAGAGCTAGCGCGTGTCGCGGTGGGCGTCGATCCGCCCGCGAGCGCGGGAGGCGACGCCTGCGGGATCATTGTCGCAGGAATCGATCAGGCCGGCGAGGCAATCGTGCTGGAGGATGCGAGCGTCGAGCGGGCGAGCCCGCAACGCTGGGCACAGGCTGTAGCGCACGCCGCGGAGCGCTGGGCGGCAGATCGCATCGTGGCGGAAGCGAACAACGGCGGCGAGATGGTGCGTACCGTGCTGCGCGGGGCCGACATGGCCCTGCCGGTCCGTCTGGTTCATGCGGCGCAGGGCAAAGTGGCGCGAGCCGAGCCGATTGCCGCCGCCTATGAGGCCGGTCGGGTCCGCCATGCCCGACCCTTTGCGATGCTTGAGGACCAGTTGTGCGGCTTGTTGATCAATGGACGTTACGAGGGGCCGGGACGATCGCCTGACCGTGCGGATGCCCTCGTCTGGTGCCTGACCGAACTGCTTTTGAAGACCAATCCGCAGGCGCGGGTGCGATCCCTCTAGCTTGTCGCTTCACCCCGTTTCGGGAACGATACGGAAGTGCTTGCTATTGGTTGCAAGCAGGCACAGCATGATCGTCCCATGAAGCTGTCCCCAGGAGCTTCCACGGGTGAACGACATTTTGGAGAAGATTGCCGAGGCATCCAGCCTCCCGCTGCTGTGGCGCGGGATGACGCGCTATTATGCGCGCAACGGCTTCGGCGCGGTCAGCTATTATTGGGTGAAAATCGGCACCAACATGCCGGCGACCCTGCCGCTGCAACATGGCTTCTCCAAAAAGGAGGTGGCGCTCTATTGCTCGTTCGATTTCCAGCGGCTGGATATCGTGCCGCGCGCGGCGCTGGCAGCAGGCGTACCCATTCGGTGGCATGAGGTGTGGGGCAATACCGAACTGACGGTCGAGGAGCGCCAGTTTCTGGAGGCCATGCGGCAGATCGATTTCACCGATGGGTTCTCCTTGCCTTGCTATGGCCCTGGCAATCGTAATGGCGTCGTCGGCCTTGGAAGGATCGCGCCGGATGCGGACCTGAGCGAAGAGCGGATGACCCAACTGCATTTTGCGGCGCAAGCGGCGCATTTGCGGATCTGCGGTCTCTTCGCGGAAGAAACGGGGCGCGAACGGCAACTTTCTGCGCGGGAAAAGGAGATCCTGCATTGGGTGGCGCGGGGTAAAAGCAACACGGTGATTGCCGACATCCTCCAGATATCGCCGGGAACGGTCGATACCTATATGCGGCGGATTTACGAGAAGCTGGAGGTGTCTGACCGGACGTCTGCCGCCGTCAAAGGTGTGGGGTCGGGCTTGATCGCGGCCTGATCTCCGCGCGATCGCGGGGTTTGCCACGTATCGGCCGTCGCGACCCATAAGTGAATCTTGCAGCCGCCAGCCCCGACGCTGGCGGCTTTTTCGTGCGCAAGCGAGGAGACGATCAGGTGAAATGGTTTGGACGAAAAGCCGCGTCGACACCGACGCGGCCGCCGCTGGCGCGCGCCTGGCTGGGGCTTGGCTGGGCAGGAGCGGGCGACTGGCCGCAAAGCTATGAGGCGCAACTCAAGGCGGCAGTGATTGCCAACCCGGTGGCGCAGCGTGCGGTGCGGCTGGTGGCGGAGGCGGCGGGAAGCGCGGCGTTGCACGCGGTGGCCGCCAAGGAGGGGGATGCGCAAGCGGCTCTGGCGCTCGTGCAGCGGCGCGTGGCCGGGCAAAGTCTCATTGAGACGCTCGCCGCGCATGTGCTGCTGCATGGCAACGGCTACGCACAGATTGGCCATGGCGCCGATGGTCTGCCCGCGACCCTCTATGCCCTGCGCCCCGAACGGGTGACAATCGAGCAGGATCGCGCCGGCTGGCCCGTGGGCTATCGCTACCGGGCGGGCGATAGCGAGATGCGCTATGCCAGCGAGGACGCGGCGGGGCGGACTGCGGTCATCCATGTCAAAGCGATCAACCCGGCAGACGATCATTATGGGCTAGGCTGCCTGGGCGCTGCAGCGGGTGCGGTGGCGATTCACAATGCGGCGACGCAGTGGAACAAGGCGCTGCTCGATAATGCAGCGCGGCCATCCGGGGCGCTCATTTATGCGCCGGGCGATGGCAGCGTGCTCGCGCCTGAGCAGTTCGCTCGGCTGAAGGCCGAACTGGAAGGCGCATTTCAGGGTGCGGACAATGCGGGGCGGCCGATGCTGCTGGAAGGCGGGCTGAACTGGCAGTCGATGAGCCTTTCCCCGCACGACATGGATTTTGTGGCGCTAAAGGCAGCGGCGGCGCGGGACATCGCGCTCGCCTTCGGTGTGCCCCCCGTGCTGATTGGGATGCCGGGGGACAGCACCTACTCGAATTATCGGGAGGCCAATAAGGCGCTGTGGCGGCAAAGCGTGCTGCCGCTGCTGGCCAAACTGCTCGGCGCGCTCGGGCAGGGGCTGCGCGACTTCTGGCCCGAACTGGTGCTGGAGGTCGATCTCAACCGCTTGCCCGCGCTCGCCGAGGACAGGATGCTGCTGTGGGACCGGATCGAGAGGGCAGATTTCCTCTCGACCGAGGAAAAGCGCGCGATGCTGGGGCTGGACGCCACGCGCGCGTGACCGCCGGGATCGTGCGGTTCGCCGGCTATGCGGCGATCTTCGACAAGATCGATCAGGGCGGCGATGTCATCGCGCCGGGCGCCTTCTCGGCCAGCCTCGCGCGCCGTGCGGCGACAGCGCTGCCGCTGCTCTGGCAGCATCGGGCGGGCGCGGTGATCGGGCGGATCGATCATGTGGCGGAGGATGCGCGCGGGTTGCGAGTGATCGGCACGATTAGTGCGGCCGGGCCAACAGCGGAACAGGCGAAGGCGCTGCTGCGCGATCGCCGGATTGAGGGATTGTCCTTCGGCTATCGCGTGGTGGCGGCGCAGGGCCATCAACCCCGACGGCTGGATGCGCTCGATCTGGTCGAGGTGAGCCTGGTGACTCACCCGATGCAGCCGCTGGCGCGGGTTCACGCGGTGGAGGCTGGCTAACAGCGCGCGCCGATTTTCTGGATGTTCGAGGGGCCGACTGCGGCCCCTTTTTTGTTTTTGACCGCAGGAGAATGACGCAATGCAGGACGTGGAAACCAAGAGCCTTGAGGAGAGCTTCGACGCGATCCTGCAAGCAGACCGGCTGACGGGCATGGAAGCCCGGATGGACGCCTTTGACGAAGCGCTGCGCAAGCAGGCCGAGCGGGCGATGGCGCTGGCCGGTCGGCCGCCTCTGGACGGCGCCAAGGGCAGCGACGTCGACCCGGCGCGGGCAGCCTTCACCGACCGCTATCTGCGGCGCGGCATCGAGGCCGGTGTGGAGCTGAAGAGCTTCTCGGGCGCGAGCGGCGGCAGCGGTGGCTATGCGGTGCCGCGCGAGATCGACCAGATGATCGACGCGGCGCTCAAATCAATCTCCCCGATCCGTGCGGTGGCCAATGTGGTGCGCACGGGGTCGGCGGGATATCGCAAGCTTGTGACGACCGGCGGTGTCGTATCCGGCTGGGCGGCCGAGACGGCAGCGCGGCCCGAGACGGCGACCCCCACCTTCCAGGAAATCGCGCCGCCCTCGGGTGATCTTTATGCCAATCCATCGGCCAGTCAGGCGATGCTGGACGATGCCCAGTTCGATGTGGAGAGCTGGCTCGCCGAGGAAATCGCCCGCGAATTTGGACGAGCCGAAGGCGCGGCATTCATCAATGGCGACGGGACGAGCAAGCCCAAGGGCTTCCTGACTTATGCCACCACCAATCAGGCGGACAGCGTTCGTCCATTCGGGTCGCTGCAATATGTCGCATCCGGGGCGGCGGGCGGCTTCCCGGCCAGCAATCCGCAGGATCGGCTGATCGACCTCGTCCAGTCGCTGCGGGCGCCCTATCGGCAGGGTGCGGTATTCGTGATGAATGCCGCGACGCTGGCGACGATCCGCAAGTTCAAGACCAGTGACGGCGCGTTCCTGTGGCAGCCGAGCATGATCGCAGGCCAGCCTGCGACGCTGCTTGGGTATCCGGTGATCGAGGCCGAGGACATGCCCGACATCGCCGCCAACAGCCTCTCCATCGCCTTCGGCAACTTCGCCAATGGCTATGTGATCGCCGAGCGCAGCGAGACGAGCATTTTGCGCGATCCCTTCACCAACAAGCCGTTCGTCCACTTCTACGCAGTGAAGCGGATCGGCGGCGCGGTCGCCAACAGCGAGGCCATCAAGCTCATGAAGTTCGCCGCCTCCTGAGGAGGCCCCGATCGGCGAACCGATGAGGGGCGCCATGCCGGTCTCTCCCCGCCGGCATGGCGCCTTTTTCTCCTGCTTGAAGGATGGCTGCGATTATGACCGTGACAATCGAGAAGGGCGGGCCGCTCGCGGTGCCGCTCGAAGACCTGAAGCAGTATCTTGGCATCAGCCTTGGCGACGATGATGCTGCGCTCACCGATCTGCTGCGCGCGGCGAGCGAGGCGGCCGAGCAATATCTCGGCCAAATGCTGATCGAGAGAGCTGTGACCGAAGTGCGCGGCGCCAGCGGTGCATGGGGTCGGCTGACGATGGCGCCGGTCAGCGCGATCAGCAGTATTGAAGGACTGCCGGCGGATGGCGCGGCATTCGTCCTGCCGGTTACGGCCTATACCATCGATATCGATGCGCAGGGGGCGGGATGGGTGCGCATCCTCAATCCGGGATCGGCCGGACGGGTTCGCGTGACCTATCGTGCCGGGCTTGCCCTTGCCACCGCCGAGGTGCCCGATGCGCTTCAGCACGCCGTCGTTCGGCTGGCGGGCGAGTGGTATGCGCGACGCGACGGGCTGGAGGGAGACCTGCCGGCATCGGTTGTCTCCCTGTTGCGGCCCTGGCGACGGGTGCACCTCGCATGAGCGGCGAGATGGCAGTGAGGGGGGCGGTGATCGCCGCATTCCGCAACGATGCGGACCTGATGGCGCTGGTCAACCTCGTGAGCAATGGCGAGCCGATCAAGGCAAGCCCGCCCTGGCTTCTGGTCGGCGAGATGATGTCGACCGGCTGGGGCGCGCGGGATGTGACGGGTCTGGCGCTCCGCTTGCCCATCCAACTGGTCGTTCGTGGCGATGATCTGGCGCGGGTGACCGCCGTGCTGGCGCGCGTCGATGCCGTGCTCGCGGGGGTCGATGGCGATCTGGGCGACTGGCGGATCACCAGCTTGCGGTTCGAGCGATCACGCATCCTGCGCAGCCGCACCGAGTGGCGAGCGAGCGCCGACTATGCCGTGAGGGCGGCGCGGCTGAATTGAAGCCCGCATCTCGACTTCGCTCGGTGCGAGCGGGGATGCGGATACAGAAAGGATCAAGGCGATGGCAGTGGAGAAGGGCAGCGCGTTTCTGCTCAAGATCGGCAACGGAAGTTCGCCGGTGAGCTATGCGACGGTGGCGGGGCTGCGCGCTACGCAGCTTTCCGTCAATGGTGAGGCGGTGAATGTCACCTCCAAGGATTCCGGCGGCTGGCGCGACCTTCTGCCGGGCGCGGGGGTGCGCTCCGTGAGTGTGTCAGGCTCCGGCATCTTTACCGGATCGGCGGCGGAAACCCGGCTGCGCAATCATGCGCTGGCCGGTGCCATCGACGATTATGAACTGAGCTTCGAGAGTGGCGAGAAGCTGCGTGGGCGGTTTCTGGTCACGCGGCTGGACTATGCCGGCGACTATAATGGCGAGCGCACCTATACGCTCGCGCTGGAAAGCTCAGGCGCCGTGAGCGCACTATGAGCGGGGCGGTCGCGAATGAGGCGCGCGGGGAAGCCGCGCTCATGGTCGGCGAGCACTGCCTGACAGTGCGCCCGACCTTTGCGGCGTTGGTCGCTGCCGAGCGTGAGACCGGGCCGTTGCTTGCGCTGGTCGAGCGCGCGGCGGACGGGCGGCTCGGCCTCGCCGAGATGGAAGCTCTGTTGTGGCACTGCCTTACGGATCGACCCGAGGCGATGGCCCGAGCCGATCTGGGCGACGCGCTGATCGCGCAAGGGGTGGGCGTGGCCTTGCCGGCGCTACGGGCAATCATGCGGCAGGTCGTGGCTGGCGGGGCATGACGTCGGCCTGCTTTGCGGAGGTCGCCCGAGCGTTGGCTGGGCAGGCCGGGCTGTTGCTTGGCTGGCGCCCCGACGAGTTCTGGCGCGCCACGCCGGCCGAGCTGGCCGACGCCCTGGCGGTGTTGCGCGATTTGACCGGGCCTCAGGTCGCGCCGTTCGACCGATCTGCACTGGCCAAGATGATGGAAAGGCATCCCGATGGATGAGGATATGCAAAGCCTGTTCGCGCCGATGGGTAGCGACATGGCCCGCTTGCGCGAAGATGCGAGCGGTCTGCGGGACGAGCTGGATTTACTGAGCGCAGGCGCGGAACGAGCGAGCCGCGCCATCGAGGCTGGGCTGCTGCGTGCCGTGCGGACGGGGCGGATCGGCTTTGAAGATCTCGGCAAGATCGCGCTGTCCGTCATGGACCAGATTGCCCGTTCGGCGGTCCGTAACGGCTTGGAGGCCGTCCTTGGCGGCGGAGGCTCTTCCGGGCTTTTGGGGTTGGGAACGAGCCTCCTCACCGGTGCGCTTGGGTTGCCCGGCCGGGCAACGGGCGGCCCGGTGGCGCCGGGGCGGGCCTATCTCGTCGGCGAGCGCGGGCCCGAAGTGTTCGTCCCGACGAACAGCGGCCAGATCGCGCCTGGCGTCGGTGGGCAGGGCGGACGAGACGTGCGCGTGTCGATCACCGTCAATGGCAGCGGCCAGGAGGCGCCGCGCGCGCTGGCGCGCAGTGCGCGTCAGGTGGCGCGGGCGGTGCGTGGGGCGCTCGGGGAGTAGGCGTTTTTCGCGTCCATGACTGTGTCTCGACTTGAGCCGAGAGGCTGAAGTTTACCCTGAGCGCCCGCCTGCGGGCGGTCGAAGGGCTCGACACAAACGGGCGGGGGCGGGTGGGATCGCCCGCCGAAATGGCTGCTCGATATCAACAAAGGATAACCCCGATGGCCTACTGGCTGGCGACTGAGAGGCGCAATCAGGAGAGCGGCGTGGTCAAGCGCTTCTCGCCACCTTTCTGGACCGTCAATTTCCCACGGCCGATGACGACCTCCGTCGTGACGGTCGGGGATGATGGATTGCGCGTCGATGCGGTGTTCCATGGCTCGGGCGACCTTGCCGGGCTGATCTGGGAATCGGCTGATGTATGGGACCATCCGCTGCTCCGTTATGAGACGCGACGGGATTATCGTGGCTGCACCCTGCGGTTCCGGTGGCGGAGCGCTGGGGTCAAGCCGCTCGATGCCATTCAGGGCCCGACGTTGACGCTCGAAGGGCGGGATGCGGCCGGCAATGCGCGCGCCTGGTATGTGCGGCTCTGGAACTATGCGGAAGGCAGTCCAGAGGACGCGGTCGTCACCCTCGACTTCGACGCGTTGATTGGTGGCTTTGCCTTGCCGGACGATGCGGACCCGGTGGATGCGCGGGATATCGACCGCCTGTTCATCTCCATCGTCCAGGCCGATTATGATGAGGGAGAGACGACCTTTCCTGACGCCCGCGAAGGCTGGGTGGAGGTCAGCGAGATGGTTTGCGAGGGAGCAGGATCGGTCATCGCCATCGGCGATCCGATGGTGCCGGAGCATGGGCTGTCCATCGCCAGCGGCTATGATGATGCCTACAACCAGACGCCCGAGCGCTTGCTTCGGCAGGCGCTGGCGCTCGGCTATCGCGGCGCGATCAATCATTATGTCGGGATGAGCCACTATATGCGGCTCGCCCCTGACGGCAGCGATTTTCGCGTGACGCTGGTGGGCGGTGCGCTGGCGACGCCGTGCCGGCGCTGGCACGAGGATTTCGCGGCGCGCTGCAAGGCGCTGGGGTTCGGGCTGATCCTGTCGCTCTCTTACGAGTTGTTCGATGCTTATTGCCCACCTGAGTGGAAGCAGCGGGCGTGGGACGGAGCGCCCGCGCTGACAGGGTGGACGCCGCCCTCCACCCTGCTTTCGCCAGCTAATGCCGCGGCTAACGACTATTTGCGTGCGGTGGCGCGGGCCTTTGCCGGCATCGCGCGGGATGCGGGGCTGGCAGTGCGTTTCCAGATCGGCGAGCCCTGGTGGTGGGTGATGGCGGATGGGCGTCCCTGCCTTTATGATGATGCTGCGCGCGCCGCGTTCGGGAGTGCTGCGGTGGAAATTCCGACGGTTCGCGATACGCTCGACAGCGGACAGATGGCTTTGTTGGATGCCGCTGGCGCTCTGCTGGCCACTTCGACGGCGGGCGTGGCTGATGCCGTGCGCGCGGAGACTCCGGGCGCCGAGCTTCTTCTGCTTGTCTATTTACCGAGCGTACTTGATCCGGCGGCGCCGGAACTCAAACGCGCGAACGTGCCGACAGGCTGGGCCGCGCCGGCGTTCGACCGGTTGCAGATCGAAGATTATGACTGGGTGACCGAGGGCCGAACCGCCCGCTCAGCCGCAGGGCGCGCCGCGATGGACGCGCGCCTGGGCTATCCGCCAGAGGAGCAGCACTATTTCGCCGGATTTTTGCCGGCTGGCTCCACCGATGAGTCAACGCAGATCGGCTGGGACCGCATCGCCGCGGCGGCAGATGCTGCGCGGGCGCGCGGCCATGCCGCCACCTTCATCTGGGCGCTGCCCCAGATCGCGCGGGACGGCTTTACCTATTTCCAGCTTTCAGGAGATGCGGACGTGCAGCATTTCGACGACCTCGCCTTTCCGCTCGACATCGGCAATCGCGCGCAGGTGGCGCCGGCTTTCTCGACGCGGATCGTGGAGAGCGTGTCCGGCCACGAGCAGCGCAGCACGCAATGGGCTGACGCGCGGCTACAGTTCGATGCGGGGCCGGGGGTGCGATCCGAGGCGGATATCGCGACGCTCATCGCCTTTTTTCGGGCTCGACGCGGTGCAGCTCGGGGGTTTCGGTTCCGCGATCCGTTCGATCATGCGTCCGGCCCGTTCGGCGTTGCGCCGGGGCCGTTTGATCAGTGGATCGGAACGGGCGATGGCGTGACGACCAGCTTCCAGTTGCGCAAGAATTACGGGGTGAATGATCCCCAGCAACGACGGATCACGCGGCCCGTCGCAGGGAGCATCAGGGTTGCGGTGGATGGGGTCGAGCGGTTTGCCGGCTGGTCTCATCCGGGCATGGGGGAGATCGCGTTCGATGACCCGCCGCCCGAGGGCGCGGTGGTGACGGCGGGCTTTGTCTTCGAGGTGCCAGTGCGCTTTGCCGAAGACCGGCTGGATATCGACCGAGAGACGTTTGCGGCGGGCATTGTCCCGTCCGTCCCCCTGATGGAGGTGCGTGAGTGAGCGCTGCGGCGATCCTGAGCAAGCCGCTTTGCGCGCTCGCTTTTTGCTGGCGGTTGGAGCGGCGGGATGGCGTGACCATCGGCCTGACCAGCCATGACCGGGGCCTGCAGGCGCACGGCCTGCGTTATGCGGCAGCACCCGGGATCACACCGAGCGCCATCGTGCAGGGTGGCAACGACCCGGACCTGACGGACTTGCAGGGCGCCATCAGCAGCGCGGCCATCAGTGAGGTCGATCTTGATGCCGGGCGCTGGGACGGTGCGACACTGCTCCTGCATCTCACCGAATGGACCGAACCCGGGGTGCTCTGGCTGGAACTTGCGCGCGGCGAACTGGGAAGCATCGAGCGGCGCGGCGGCGCTTATTCGGTGAGCCTGCGGTCCACGCTTGCTGCGGCGCTTGAGCGACCGGTCGCGCCGGTGACCAGGGCCACCTGCCGGGCGACGCTGGGGGATGCGGACTGCCGGATCGATTTGCGACGGCATCAGCAGATCGTCGCGGTTGGTGCCGTGGCGGATGACCGCGTTGCGTGCGGTGGCCTGCTGGCTGGGGTGTATCCCTTCGGCTCGTTGCGCTGGCTGGAGGGGCCCAATTGCGGCCTCCTGCAGACCATTGTCGATCAGGAGGCGGGGGGCGTTTTCTTGGCGGAACCGCCGGTGTTTCCGGTGGCAGCAGGCACGCGCGCGCAGTTGACGCAGGGGTGCGACAAGCGCCTCGCGACTTGTGCGGGGCGGTTCGGCAATGCCGTCAATTTCCGCGGGGAGCCGCATCTGCCCGGCATGGATCTGCTGACGCGCTATCCCGGGAGCTGAGTGATGGACGTTGGCGAACGAATGGCGGCCGAGGCCTTGGCTTTGGTCGGCGTGCCCTTTCGGTTGCACGGGCGCAGCGTAGAGACGGGGGTGGACTGTGTGGGCTTGGTTGCGCTTGCGGCGCGGCGGGCCGGAGTCCGCGTTCCCACGCTCCCGACCTATAAGCTGAGGGGCATGGGGCAGGCGAGGGCGGTGCGGAACCTCGCGGCATGCGGCCTCTCACCGGCGCCGGAGATGGGCGAGGGCGCCGTGCTGCTGGTCGATAGCGGTCCGATGCAGTTGCATCTGATGATCGTGACGCGGGGCGGTCATGTCCATGCTCATGCCGGACTGGGCAAGGTGGTGCTGATGCCGGGGCCATCGCCCTGGACGGTGCTGGGCGCGTGGCAATTTCAGGAGTAGCGCATGGCGACATTGGTTCTCACCGCCGTGGGCAGTGCCCTTGGCGGAACGTTCGGCGCTGTGGGCGCGGCGATTGGCGGCGCGGTCGGCGCGCTCGCCGGACGGTCTGTCGATGCCCTGATTTTTCGACCCGGCGGGCGGACGGGGCCCCGGCTGAGCGACCTTCAGGTTCAGACATCCCGCTACGGCGCGGCGATCCCGCGCATCCACGGAACGATCCGTGTCGCGGGCACGGTGATCTGGGCCACGGACCTTCAGGAAAGCACATCGACAAGCGGTGGAGGCAAGGGCAGCCCAAGCGTCACGACCTACAGCTATTCCGCGAGCCTGGCTGTTGCGCTTTCCTCACGGCCTATTCTCGGCATCGGACGCATCTGGGCGGACGGCAATCTGCTTCGTGGCGCGGTCGGGGATTTCAAATCGCCGCTCACGGCATTTCGGCTGTATCTGGGCGGGCCGGACCAGATGGTGGACCCGCTGGTGGCGTCCGCAGTGGGCGTGGCGCAATGCCCTGCTTATCGCGGCTGCGCTTACGTCGTGTTCGAAGGGCTGCAGCTGGCGGACTTCGGCAACCGGATTCCCTCGCTGACGTTCGAAGTGATCGCTGATGCCGAACCAGTGGCCCTGCCGGCGATTGCCACCGACCTTGCCGGACGCACCGTCAGTCATGCCGGTGAGGGCGATCCTGCGCGCCTGCTGGGCTTCGCTGCAGAAGGCGCTGTGGAGGAAGCGATGCGCGACATCGTCTCGCTGCACGACGTGCGATGGACAGAGCGCGAGGGGGAGCTCGCGCTGAGCAGCGGGACGCCGTCGAGCCATGTCATCGATCCGGTCACCGCCGTGCGCAGCATCGATGGCGAGAAGCAAGCCGAGCCTCAGCATGTTCGCACACCGATTGAGACGGTGGCTGCCCGGCTGGCAATCCGTCACCACGACCCGGCTCGCGACTATCAGCTTGGCTTGCAGACCGCATTGCGGGCGGGGCCGGGGATGCGCGGCGAGGAAATCGACCTGCCGGCGGCGATGGGGGCGGATGATGCGCGGCGCCTGGCCGACCGGAAGCTGCGCAATGCGCTGCGGCACCGCCGGTGCCTCAATATCGGCGCTGGTTGGAGCGCGCTGGACCTCGGTGCGGGCGATCTTGTGACGGTCGCGGGCGAGCCGGGGCAGTGGCTCGTCGAGACGACGGAATGGGATGACATGGCCGTCAGGCTCAGCTTGCAGGCTTTTGAGAGCGGCACGCGGGCCATCGCGGGCGCAGGGGCCTCCGGGGAGCCGGTCCGTCAGCCTGACCTCGTCCAGGGGCCGACCAGTCTGACGATTGTGGAGTTGCCGGGTGACGGGACTACGATTTCCACGAGCCCAGTCCTTGCGGCAGCGGCGTGCGGTACAAATGCCGGGTGGCGGCGCGCAGCCCTCTTTCGCTATGATCCGGTCCTGGAGATTGCCGAGCCCATTGGCAGCACAGCGCCGCGCGCCGTGATGGGCCGCACTGTTGGCGCGCTGCCTCCGGGCGCGCCGTGGCGGATGGACCTTTCCAGCAGCATTGAGATCATTCTCGACGATCCCGGTGATGTGTTGACCGGGGTGGGGGACGATCTTCTGCTCGGCGGCGCGAACATCTGCCAGATTGGAGAGGAACTGCTGCAATTTGGTCAGGCGGACGCGCTCGGGCCGGGGCATTATCGTCTGTCGCGTCTCGTTCGCGGGCGCATGGGCACCGAATGGGCCATGACTGGGCACGATCCGGGCGAACGGTTCGTGCTGATCGACCGCGAGCGGCTGGCGCCGATCCCGGTAGAGCAAAGCGCGGTTGGAACGACGCTGACTCTGAGGGCAATCGGCAGCGGGGACAGTACGCCCGCGCAGGACAGCCTTTTGATCGACGGCCGCGCATTGATGCCTCTTTCGCCGGTGCACGGGCGGCGCACGACTTTGGCCGGTGGTGATGTTGAGATCAGTTGGGTTCGCAGAAGCCGGCTTGGCTCGGCATGGATCGACGGCGTGGATGCGCCTCTCGGGGAGGAGCGGGAGGCTTATGCGGTCAGTGTCGTCGCAGACGGAGTGACATTGCGGCGATGGCAAACGACGCTCCCGTCCTGCGTCTACGCGGCGAGTGACGTTGCGACCGATCTCGCGGCGGCGGCCTCGGCTGGCGTGCAGATCGAAGTGAGGCAGATGGGAAGCTGGGGAGCGGGGCGAGCGCTCGTCATTCCCTAGCCCTGTCTTATCCGCGTCTCCGCGCGCGACTTCCCACATCAGAAGGACGACGATCTATGGCTCAAACCGATCGATTTGGCTTGCCGCTGCTCTCTGCTGGGCAGGCGCAAAAGGAACTTACCCATAATGAGGCGTTGTCGCTCATCGACATCGCGATTGGACGAGTGGTGGAAAGCGCGAGCCTATCAGCGCCTCCCGCCGCGCCCGATCTGGGTGCGTGCTGGCTCGTGGGAAGTGGCGCTACGGGCGAATGGGCGGGGTGCGAGCGAATGATTGCGGCGTGGACTGCGGCTGGATGGCGCTTCCTTGCGCCGTTCGAGGGCTTGCATTGCTGGAAGCGGGATACGCAAAGCGGCGTGAGATTCCAGGCCGGCGACTGGCGGGAAGAAGGTCTGCGGACTGACGGTTTCTATGTTGATGGCGAGAAAGTGATTGGCAGCAGGCGGCCTGCAATCGCGAATCCATCCGGGGGGGCGCCCGTCGATTCGCAGGCGAGAGAGGCGATCATTTCAGTGCTTGATACCCTGAGGGCACACGGCCTCATCGCATCGTAACCACGCATAAAGCACAAAGACGTTGTCGGTTCCCAACATGCGGACGCGACAGGCAATATTTCCTGCAGGGCCAACATTAGCTGATCACAATGCGGCATTTAGGCAACATCATGCGATTGTGCGCTTGAAACCTTTGCGGCGCACTCCTAAAAACGTCGAGCAGCATTTTACGATCAACCTGAAAGGGGAATGATATGCGGAAGCTTGGCCTCGCCATAGCGCTCGCTTCGACCGCGATGGCATCACCATCGCTCGCCAAGGACGGCGCCTGGTATCTGGGCGGTGACGTTGGCGCGATCATCGTCGAGGACTCTGACACCACGTATGACGCCGGCACCGTTGCCGGTGTGGCAGCGACCACTGGCGTCACGGCCAACACCCCGCACAAGGTCGGTTACGACGCCGCGGGTTATGTGGGTTACGACTTCGGCGCGTTCCGCCTGGAAGCCGAATATTCGCACAAGAAGGCGATGAACAAGAACACCACCTACTCGAACCGGACGACGGCTCTGCCTGGCGGCCAGGCTCGCGTGGACAGCATCATGCTGAACGGTATGCTCGACTTCGGTCCCGATGATGGCCTGCAGGGCTTCGTCGGCGGTGGCGTCGGCGTTGCGCGGTCCAAGATCTCGCTGCCCGACACGCGCGATTCCGACACGGGCTTCGCCTGGCAGGCAATCGCTGGTGTCCGTTATCCGGTGAGCAACAACGTCGATCTGTCGCTGAAGTATCGCTTCTTCAACCACAGCAACATCGACCTGATCAACACCGCCGGCACGCCGCTGGAAACTGAGGTTCGCAGCCACAGCATCCTGGCTGGCCTGGTGTTCAACTTCGGTGGTGAAGAGCCGGCTCCGCCGCCGCCTCCCCCGCCGCCCCCGCCGCCGCCTCCCCCGCCGCCTCCGCCTCCGCCGCCTCCGCCGGTTGCGCAGTGCCAGCCGGGGCCGTACATCGTGTTCTTCGAGTGGGATAGCGCCGACGTTACGCCGGATGCTGCCTCGATCCTCGACAACGCGGTTTCGGCTTATGCGAACTGCGGTAGTGCGCAGGTCATGCTCGCTGGTCACGCTGACCGTTCGGGCTCGCCCCGCTACAACATGGGCCTTTCCGAGCGTCGTAACGCTTCGGTCCGTGGCTACCTCACCTCGCGTGGCATCTCCGACGGCGTCATCTCGACGCAGGCCTTCGGTGAGACGCGTCCGCGTGTCGACACGGCCGACGGTGTGCGTGAACTCCAGAACCGTCGCGTGGAAATCACCTACGGTCCGGGTTCGGGCAACTAAGAACTCTCCGCTTCGGCGGGACGAACAAGGAAGGGGCCGGCTTATCCGGCCCCTTTTTTTGTGTGAAAGAGCGTCGGGCTGTCATCTTGCGTCTATGGGCGCGCATCGAGAGCGGGCGATACAGCAGGCATGATAAGCCTCGCGGACCGGTTTCACTTGAAATCTAAGGGCATAGCCCGATATTGTGCGCTGATAGTCCGGCGCTGTTGCCGGAAAGAGGAGATGATAAAATGGCGAATTGGCCAGATCCCCGGTCGTCCGCTACGGGCTACGGTGGTGCTTCCACGCATGCGAGCGAGGTTGCTTATGACGCAGGCCTGCGCTCCTACATGCTCTCGATCTACAATTACATGGCCAGCGGTGTTCTGGTCACGGGTATCGTTGCGCTGTTGTTTGCAAGCTCCGGCTTCGCAGCTCAGGTGCTGGTGACCCCGCTGCGCTGGGTAATCATGCTGGCGCCGATGGCCTTCGTGATGGTGCTGAGCTTCGGGATCAACAAGCTGCAGACGAGCACCGCGCAAGCGCTATATTGGGCATTTGCGGTCGTCATGGGCCTCTCCATGTCGTCGATCTTCCTGGTGTTCACGGGTGTCTCGATTGCGCAGACATTTTTCGCCACGGCAGCGGCTTTCGTGGGCCTGAGCCTTTACGGCTATACGACCAAGAAGGACCTCTCCGGTTTCGGCACGTTCCTGATCATGGGCGTGATCGGTATTCTCGTCGCCATGGTCATCAATATCTTCGTGCAGTCGACGGCGCTTCAGCTGGTCATCAGCATCCTTGGTGTCCTGATCTTTGCCGGCCTGACTGCCTATGATACGCAGCGCCTCAAGAGCCTGTATTTCCAGGTTGCCGGGTCCGACATGATGGGCAAGGCCGTCATCATGGGCGCGCTGAGCCTGTATCTGGACTTCGTGAACATGTTCACGTTCCTGCTGCAGTTCCTCGGCAATCGCGACTGATCGCGCCGAGTTCTTTTATTGACCAGAAGGGCCGGGAGATATCCTCCCGGCCTTTTTTCTTATTAAACCAGCCCGAGCGAGTGCACCGGAACTGGGTCTGGACTAAGCTTTGCCCGACTGCGCCTGCGCGATAAGCGCATTGTCGATGTCCTTCGCGCGCGCATAGGCGGGTCGGCTCTCAAGGCGCGCGACATAGTCCGAGAAAATCGGCCGGGAAGGGATGGTGCCGAACTGCAGCCCCCAGGCTATATGCGATCCGACATATACATCGGCTGCCGTGAACATCTCTCCGCAAATAAACGTCTTCCCCCGGAGCGCGTTTTCCAAGGTGTCGATTGTCTGCTCGAAGCTGCCATAGCCCAAAGTCCTTTCCCGGCCAGGCTCAGCGACAAAACCCAGGGCACGGTTCGTCACAGCCGCCTCTAGCGGTCCCGCCGCGAAGAACATCCAGCGATAATAATCGGCACGATCGGGCAGGGGCGGGGCCAGCGCTGCTTCGGGAAAGCGATCCGCCAGCCAGGCGCAAATCGCGGCGCATTCTGTGACGACCGCTCCTTCGTGCACTACGGCCGGCACCTTTCCCATCGGATTGATGGCCAGATAGGCCGGGCCTTTCATCTCGGTCTGGTAGTCGAGCAGGTGGGTCTCGTACGGGACGCCGACTTCTTCCAGCATCCAGCGGACAATTTGCCCACGCGACATCGGGTTGGTGTAGAATTGAATTTGGCTCATGATCGTCTCCCCAGTGACTGGAACGTATCATGAACGAAATTTAGAGTTCCGTCAAAGCCCTGTCTCACGAGCGAAGCGTCCTTCGCTCAGAAAATGCTTTATCTGGGCGTGGGCGGTCGGGTGATAGGGCAACAGCATATGGGAGAGCGGGAGGACGATGTGGTCCGTCGCGTTCTTCAATCTGGTCGAGGCCACGCTGACCTTGCCATCGCTCGGCCCGGGCAGAAGGCGTGACGCGCCATACCGCATCATCGGGCGGTCGCCGGCGATGATTCCCACCGGATAGTCGATCTCACCCAACATTGCAGTGACCTCTGCCGGGCGCTGCGTGACCAGGGCCGGGGCGGCCCTACCGAGTATCGGGCGCAGCAGAGCATAACGGTGCAATGTGTCGGCTATCTCGCTGCCAGCGTTAGGGGTTCCCAACATGACGACCCGGCCCAGCCGCGCCGGGCGCCGCGCTCTGATCAGCGCGCGGGCGACCAGACCGCCCATGGAATGGCAGACGATGTGGAGAGGCTGATCCGGGCTACCCGCTCTATCAATCTTTTCCAGACGTGAGCCGAGCAGTTTGCATATGCCCTCGAGGTCCAGCCGCCAACTGTCGTAACTCAGATCGACGGGCTGATAGCCGGTGCTGCGAAGCATGGCGGCGAGGGGGCGGTTCATCACCGCGAATCCGGCAAAGCCATGAATGAGGAGGACGGTCGGCTGCACGGTGGGTGTCAACGCCTGATCATGCCTGAGCGATCCCGGCCATCCTCGAGGTGATGCGGATATCCTGAAAACAAGCCGGCCCCGAGCAGCTGCCCGGGGCCGGTCAAGATTATATGAACTGTGCCGTCGATGGCGTTCAGCTCTTTGGCTCTGAGACCTCGGAAGGGCCGCTCTTTGCTTTGCGCGTAGCACTCCCCTTGCTGCGCTTGGGTGCTGCAGGCGTGATCTCGAAGGTGAGAGCATCGTCCTTGAGGCGGACGTGAACCTCGCCACCGTGCACGAGCTTGCCGAACAGCAGTTCCTCGGCAAGAGGCTGCTTGATCTTCTCCTGCATGAGCCGACCCATCGGACGGGCACCGTACAGCTTGTCGTAACCGCGGGCAGTGAGCCAGTTGCGGGCTTCGTCGTCGAGCGTGATGTGCACATCGCGATCGGCCAGTTGAAGCTCGAGCTGCAGGATGAACTTGTCGACAACGCGGGCGACGACTTCCGACGGCAGATAGCCAAATGGCACGATCGCATCGAGGCGGTTGCGGAATTCCGGCGTGAAGAGCTTCTTCACAGCTTCCTCCTGCACATCCTCGCGCGTCGACTCTCCGAACCCGATCGATTCCTTCGCCATGTCAGACGCGCCGGCATTGGTCGTCATGATCAGGATCACGTTGCGGAAGTCGACGGTCTTGCCGTGGTGATCGGTCAGGCGCCCGTTGTCCATCACCTGCAGCAGGATGTTGAACAGGTCCGGATGGGCCTTTTCGATCTCGTCGAGCAACAGCACGCAATGCGGGTTCTGGTCGATGGCATCGGTAAGCAGGCCACCCTGATCATAGCCGACATAGCCCGGAGGTGCGCCGATCAGGCGGCTGACCGAATGCCGCTCCATATATTCCGACATGTCGAAGCGCTGGAGCGGGATGCCGAGCAGCGTGGCAAGCTGGCGGGCAACTTCCGTCTTGCCGACGCCGGTGGGGCCGGAGAAAAGATAGTTGCCGATCGGCTTGTCCGGATCGCGTAGGCCGGCGCGCGACAGCTTGATCGCGGAGCTGAGCACCTCGATGGCCTTGTCCTGCCCGAAGACGACACGCTTGAGATCGGTCTGGAGGGTTTCCAGCACGCTCTTGTCGTCGCTCGACACGGTCTTGGGCGGGATGCGCGCCATCGTGGCGATCACAGCCTCGATCTCCTTGGGCGTGATCATCTTCTTGCGACGCGAGGGCGGCACAAGCATCTGCATCGCGCCGACTTCGTCGATCACGTCGATCGCCTTGTCCGGCAGCTTGCGGTCATTGATGTACCGCGCTGACAGCTCCACGGCGGCCTTGATGGCATCGGGCGTGTATTTGACCGCGTGGTGATCCTCGAAGGCAGAGCGCAGGCCCATGAGGATCTTGACGGTATCATCCACCGTCGGCTCGTTCACATCGATCTTCTGGAAGCGACGCAGCAGCGCGCGGTCCTTCTCGAAGTGGTTGCGGAACTCCTTGTAGGTCGTCGAGCCGATGCAGCGGATCGCGCCACCCGACAGCGCAGGCTTCAGGAGGTTCGAGGCATCCATGGCGCCGCCTGAGGTCGCGCCGGCGCCGATCACCGTGTGGATCTCGTCGATGAACAGCACCGCGTGCGGCATCTTTTCCAGTTCGGTGACGACGGCCTTCAGCCGCTCCTCGAAGTCGCCGCGATAGCGCGTGCCAGCGAGCAGCGCGCCCATGTCGAGTGAGTAGATCACCGCTTCCTTGAGCACGTCGGGCACTTCGCCATTGACGATCTTGCGCGCCAGACCCTCGGCAATGGCCGTCTTGCCCACGCCCGGATCACCCACATAGAGCGGGTTGTTCTTGGAACGCCGGCACAGGATCTGGATCGTCCGATCCACCTCGGAATCGCGGCCGATCAGCGGATCGACCTTTCCTTCCTTCGCCTTCTCGTTGAGATTGACGGTGAACTGGTCGAGCGCGCCTTCCTTCTTCTTGGCCTCCGGCTTCTTCTCTTCCTCGGCCTGGGCCGGCTTGGCCGGCTCCGGCGAGGCAGCGCCCTTGCCGACGCCATGGGAGAGATAGGAGACCGCATCCAGTCGGCTCATGTCCTGCTGCTGCAGGAAGTAGACGGCATAGCTTTCCCGCTCGGAGAACAATGCCACCAGCACATTGGCGCCGGTCACTTCCTCTTTGCCGGAAGACTGGACGTGCAGGATCGCGCGCTGGACGACGCGCTGGAACCCGCTGGTGGGAGAGGGGTCGACGCCGCCCGAGACCTTCAGGCTCTCCAGTTCGGTATCGAGATAATGGGTGACCGTGTCGCCAAGCTCACCAAGATCCACGCCACAGGCCTGCATGACCTTTGCGGCATGTTCATCGTCAATCAGCGCCAGCAGCAGATGCTCGAGCGTCGCATATTCGTGCGCGCGCTCCGTGGCATGTGCCAGGGCATTGTGCAGAGTTGTTTCGAGGGCGGACGCGAAAGAGGGCATATTGTTCTACTCCTGCGGCCCGAGAGAGGGTCGCGTTAGGGTCAATGTCGGCACGCCGCGAGCCGCCTTCAAGGGCCGCTCTGTCATCCACCGATTTGCCGGAGGCCGATATGCGCCAGAAGGCGATCCTGCCTCCGCTCTCCTCATTTCTTGAATAGCGCCTCAGCGCTTGCCTTATGGTGAACTGCGCTCGATTTCTTGGCGCGGGTGCGCTCGATTTCGGCTGAAAGAAGGCTGATGCGTTCATCGAGCTCATCGACCGAAAGCCGATCCAGATCTTCGCGGATCAGCTTTGCAATCAGGTCGCCGGGCCGCGCCCGGGGTGAGGCGTCGTCGAAATCCATGGCGACATGCTTGCGCCAAAGTCCGCGCAAGTCAACCGGGGTTGGCAGAAGCCTCGGCATGCCGGAAGGGGCCGTCCCAATCCGCCTATGTTGCTTTCCGGGCTGGTCTTTTTCGCACCGGACTCTAGACGTAGGGCCGATCACGGCCAGCCAGGGGGAGCAAGCCAAGGTGACGAACCTGCCCGAGACCATGCGCGCCATTGCTATTCGGGAGCCAGGCGGGCCGGATGTGCTGACCGAGGTTCAGGTTCCCCTGCCGGTGCCCGCGCAAGGCGAAGTGCTCATTGCGGTTGCGGCGGCAGGCGTCAATCGCCCGGACGTTCTGCAGCGGCAGGGCAGCTATCCGCCTCCGCCCGGCGCCTCCCCGCTGCCCGGGCTGGAAGTGGCCGGAACCATTGTGGCGGTGGGTGAGGGGATAGGCCTTGACGTGATCGGCGAACGCGTCTGTTCGCTGGTCGCGGGCGGCGGTTATGCCGAATATGCCTGCGCCGACTATGCCCAATGCCTCGCCATTCCACCGGCGCTCTCCATGGAAGAAGGGGCTGCAATCCCTGAGACGCTGATGACGGTCTGGCACAATCTCTTCGAGCGCGCCTATATCGTGAACGGCGACAGCGTGCTCATCCATGGTGGGACGAGCGGCATCGGCACCATGGCCGTGGCGCTATGCCGGCTGTTCGAGATCACGACGATCGTCACCTGTGGCAGTGACGACAAGTGCCGCGCCGCGCTGGAATGGGGCGCTGGCCATGCGATCAATTATCGCAGCGAGGACTTCGTCGAAGCTGTGAAGCGCATCACGGACGGCAAAGGCGTGACGGCGGTGCTGGACATGGTTGGCGGCGATTATCTCCCGCGCAACCTGGAGTGCCTGGCCGAGGACGGCCGGCATGTCTCCATTGCGGTGCTGGGTGGGGCCAAGGCCGACCTGTTCATTCCCAAAATCATGATGCGCCGCCTGACGCTCACCGGGTCCACATTGCGGGCGCGCACCGCGGGCTTCAAGGGCCTGCTCGTCGATGAGATCCGCCGCACGGTCTGGTCGATGGCGGAGGAGGGCGCGCTGCGTCCCGCGCTGGACCGCGTCTTTTCGCTCGGCGAAGCCGCGCAAGCCCATGCGCTGATGGAAGCGGGCGGGCACTTTGGCAAGATCGTCTTGAAGGTTCGGTGAAGAGTTACCGAGTGACGCAAATCCGTCATATTCCCAGAAAAACTGTCACATTGTTCGGCTAGAGCGCGCTCGGGGAAATGGTGTCCCCGGGGGTCGAGAAAGCCATGAACGCCATCAGCTCAATCGCGCAGGAACGGGCCGTGCGCAGCGGTCATCCGCGCGCCCATTACCGCACGATCTGGATCAGCGACATCCATCTCGGCACCAAGGGGTGCAATGCCGAGATGTTGGTCGATTTTCTCGACAATGTGGACAGCGACACGCTGTACCTGGTCGGCGACATCGTCGATGGCTGGCAGCTCAAGAAGCGGGTCTACTGGCCGACCGCCCATAACGATGTGGTCTGGCGCGTGATGAAGCGGGCGCGGCGCGGCACGCGCGTCATCTATATCCCCGGCAATCATGACGAGATTTTTCGCCAGTTCACCGGCATGAGCTTTGGCGGCGTCGAGATTCGCCGCAAGATGATCCACACCACTGTCGATGGCCGCAAGTTGCTGGTGCTGCATGGCGATGAGTTCGACACGGTCATGCTCGCCCATCGCTGGCTCGCCTTCGTGGGGGACGCGGCCTACACGGCGCTGATGGCGCTCAATCGCCGCGTCAATCAGGTCCGCCGCTGGCTGGGCCTGCCTTATTGGTCGCTCTCCAAGATCGCCAAGCACAAGGTCAAGAATGCGGTGGCGTTTATTACGCGGTTCGAGGAGATCGTGGCGCACGAGGCGGGACGGCGGCGTGTCGATGGCGTCGTCTGCGGGCACATCCACACGGCGGAAATCCGCCAGTTCGGCGACATCACTTATTATAATGATGGCGACTGGGTGGAGGGATGCACGGCGCTTGTCGAGCATCATGATGGGCGGATGGAAATCCTGCACTGGGCCGAGGTGATGGAAGCGCGCACCCCAGGCGCCGCTGCGGATGATCTGGAGGCCGCCGCTTGAGCGGTTATGGGCCTGCTCCGGCCCGCCGGCGCATCCTCATCGTCACCGATGCCTGGGCGCCGCAGGTCAATGGCGTCGTGCGAACGCTTCAGGCGGTTCGCGCGGAACTCATCGCCATGGGGCACACGGTCGAGGTGATCGCGCCCGATCGCTTTCACACGCTGCCTTGCCCCACTTATCCTGAAATTCGGCTGGCAATGCCGGCGCCGGGGGCGATTGCCCGCATGATCGCGGCGTTCGGGCCGGATGCGATCCATCTCGCGACCGAAGGTCCGCTGTGTCTCGCAGCGCGGCGCTGGTGCCTGCGGCACCACCGCCCGTTCACCACGGCATTCCACACCAATTTCCCTGATTATGTCGAGCGGCGCACGGGCCTGTCGGCGGACTGGTTCTGGCCCTATTTCCGCTGGTTTCATGGGGCGGCGCAAGCGGTGCTCACGGCAACGCCGTCCGTGCGCGTGGAACTGCATCAAGCCGGTATCCGTCACACGCACCACTGGGGGCGCGGCGTCGATCTGACGCAATTCTCGCCGCAGGGGGAGGGGCATCCCGCGCTTGCCGACTTGCCGAGGCCAATCCTTCTTCACGTAGGCCGCGTCGCCGTGGAGAAGAATATCGAGGCCTTCCTCGCGCTCGATACGCCCGGCAGCAAGGTCGTGGTGGGCGATGGGCCTGCCCGCGCGTCGCTGGAGGCGCGACATCCCGCCGTTCATTTTCTGGGCATGTTGAGCGGCGAGGCGCTTGTCTCGGCCTATCGGGCTGCCGATGTCTTCGTCTTCCCCAGTCGCACCGACACCTTCGGGCTGGTGATGATCGAGGCGCTCGCCTGCGGCACGCCGGTGGCGGCTTATCCGGTCACCGGCCCGGTCGACGTGCTGACAGCACAGACCGGCGCGATGGATGAGGATCTCGCGCGCGCCGTGACGCAGGCGCTGGAGCTTTCTCCGTCGGCCTGCACGGGGCATGCGCGCGGCTTCACCTGGCGGCGCAGCGCGGAGCAGTTCCTCGAGAGCTTGCACTGGCTCGACGCCCCAGCGCTGGCGCACGCGGCCTGAGTCCATTGTACCGCCCGAACGGCCTTTCGCCCCCTTGGGGGCCGCGACGCGCGCGAACGCTTGCCGATCCAGCCGGAATAGCTTATCTGTGCGACCATCAAGGCCATCCCGTGAGGGGTGGCCCTTCTATTTTGCACAGAAGGACTTGTCCCGTGGCACAGCCGCTCATGCCCCACGCCACAGCCAGCTGGCTGGTCGACAACACTGCGCTCAGCTTTGAGCAGATTGCGGAATTCTGCGGTTTGCACATCCTCGAGGTGCAGGCGATCGCGGACGATACCGCCGGCACCAAATATACCGGCCGTGATCCGGTCCGTGCGCATGAAATCTCGGTGGAGGAAATCCACAAGGGTGAGCAGAACCCCGATTACAAGCTGCAGATGCTCAAGGGGCCCGACCCGGTCCGCCGCACCAAGGGGCCGCGCTACACGCCGGTTTCCAAGCGTCAGGACAAGCCAGACGGCATCGCCTGGATTCTGCGCCACCATCCCGAGGTTTCGGACGGCGCGATCGGCAAGCTGATCGGCACGACGCGCACGACCATCCAGGCGATCCGCGAGCGGACCCACTGGAACATCAGCAACATCCAGCCCAAGGATCCGGTGACGCTGGGCCTGTGCTCGCAGCGTGAGCTGGATGCACTGGTGGCAAAGGCGGCCAAGAAGGCCGGCATCGAAGCGCCGACCGACAACCGTCTCGATGGCGACCGCGAGGCACTGATCGCCGAACTGCGTCAGGAGCGCGAGGACGCACAGCGCCGCGCGTCTGAAACGATGCTGGCGGAGGAAGCCGCTTTGTTCGCGAGCCGCCCCCGCGAAGACTGATTTCGCGCCCCGATTCGGGGCGTTCGGGGTCGAATTTGCACTGTGATCAAAAGCATTCAGCCGGGCGACGTAGCGTCGCCCGGCATGGCGTTGCCTTGCCACGCGGGATCGCATAGCCTCTCCGCATGGAGAGCGAAAAACCCGCCTGGCAGGACCATTATGATCACCCCGTTGCGTGGGCGCAGGACTTTGCCCCGCTATCGCTGCCGGAGATGCTGCGATCTGCCGTGGAGCAGGACGGCAGCCGCCCGATGCTCGATTTTTACGGGCGCAAGTTCAGCTATGCCGAGTGCTACCGCAACGCGCGGCGCTTCGCGGCCGGGCTGATCGGCCTTGGCGTCCAGCCCGGCGACCGGGTCGGCCTCTACCTCCCCAACGTCCCGCATTACGTCGTGGCTTATTATGGCGCGATGATGGCCGGCGCCATCGCGGTCAATTTCTCGCCGCTCTATACGGTCGAAGAGCTGGCGCATCAGGCGGAGGATAGCGGGACGACCCTGCTGGTCACCATCTCCGCCAAGCCCCTGTTTGGCAATGCCTGCGCCGTGCTGGATTGCTCCTGCATTGACCGGCTGGTGGTCGGCTCCGTCGCCGGTGGCCTGCCGCTGGGCAAATCCTTGCTCTACCGCCTGTTCAAGCGGTCGGCGGACGACCATGTCCCGTCCGATCCGCGCATTCTCTCGTTCGGCTCGCTGCTGGGCGATGATCCCTCCAGCCTGCCGTCGATCGATCCCCTGCGCGACCTTGCCTTGCTGCAATACACCGGTGGCACCACCGGGCGGCCCAAGGGCGCGATGCTCACCCACCAGAACCTCTCGGCCAATGCGCGGCAGATCGACCTGCTCGATCCCTGGCATGCCCTTGAGGACCGCATTCTGGGTGCGCTGCCCTTCTTCCACGTGTTCGCGAACACTGCGGTGCTCAATCGCACAGTCGTTCGCGGCGGGGAGATCGTTATCCTTCCACGTTTCGACGCGCGGCAGGTCATCGCGGCGATCCAGCGGACCCGCGTCACCTCGCTCCCGGGCGTGCCGACGATGTTCCAGGCTTTGCTCGACAGCCCCTATCTCGCCAAAGCCGACCTCTCTTCGCTACGCGTCTGCATTTCCGGCGGCGCGCCGCTGCCGCTGCCGCTCAAGGAGCGGTTCATGGCGACCACCGGCGCGCGGCTGGTCGAAGGCTACGGGCTGACGGAGAGCAGCGGGGTCGTCTCGGCCAATCCCTATGATGGGCCGGGCAAGACCGGCTCGATCGGCCAGCCCATTCCCGGCACGCGCGTGCGCCTGCTCGACCGGGAAGACCCGTCCCGGCTTGCCCAGCCGGGGGAACCGGGTGAGATCGCCTTTAGTGGGCCGCAAAGAATGCAAGGCTATTGGCAGAATCCGGATGCCGATCGGGAGGTGTTCGTCGACGGCTTCCTGCGCACCGGTGACGTCGGCACCATCGATGAAGACGGCTATTTCCGCGTGGTCGACCGCATCAAGGACATGATCGCGGTCGGCGGCTTCAAGGTCTTCCCTAGCCAGGTCGAGGACTTGCTGTATCGCCATCCCGCCATTCGGGAGGCGCTCGTGATCGGCATTCCCGATGATTATCGCGGGGAGGTGCCCAAGGCCTTCGTGACCTTGCGGCCGGAGGTTGAGGACGACATCGACGGCGAGCGTCTCAAGGACTGGCTCAATCCGCAGCTCGGAAAGCATGAGCGCGTCTGCGCGGTCGAAATTCGTGAGAGCCTGCCGCGCACATTGGTCGGCAAGCTCTCGCGCAAGGAACTTGTCGCGGAAGAGCGGGCCAAGGCGGGGCTTGTTTGAGGGTTTCTCTCCCGGCTCATCGTTGGGGGGGACTGAGGGATGAGCCGGGAGAGATGATAGCGGCAATTGCGGGGAGCCGCATCATTCCCTCAACGCGGCTGTCAATGGACGGTTCCCACGCAATGTTGGACTTGGAGAAGAAACAGGACGCGCTCCACCTCTCTCCAGTGGCAGAAGCGGATATGGTTGCCGACATCGCGGCTGCGATCCGCGCGCTGGGCCGCCTCAACGCCCGCGTGATCGCCGAAAATCCGCATCAATGCGGTGGCGTCGTCATAGCTCCGACGGTCGACCATGATCGGAAGATGCATTCAAAATTCGAATCCCTTGCCCCCGCAAAATCGAGTCATTCTGGTCCAGCTGAATCCATTCACGGACCGTGCCAGCTTCGCCCTCCATCCGGATCAGACGCCCCACGCTGGCTAAATACGGCTTAACCAAGTCCCGTGCGGGAGCAATCTGTCCAGTTACGGCACGACGAAGACCGCGCGCTTGTTCGGCTGGCATCGCGGCGCGGGACATGGCATGGGCGTGACATGACCGATCCGAATTCTTCAGGCGACAAATCACCCATGGGCGGCGGTGCGCCGCTGGCAGGCCTTATTCTCCTTGGCACGATCGTCGGCATCGCGACCGGGCAGCCCTCGATCGGCATTCTGGCCGGGCTTGCGCTGGGGGTGATCGTGGCTGTCGCGATCTGGCTGAAGGGCCGGGGCTGATCCGCGCAGATAAGGGCGGGCATGGCCGCTCGGCTTGTTGCGTCAAGGCAAGCGCAGCCGTAAGATCGTCGCCATGAAAAAGATCATCCTGCTGACACTCGCCGCGCTGATCCTCATCGCGGGTGGCGTGTTCTATTATTTGTCGCGTCCCGATGTCGCGCGCCTGCCCGAAACCGCGCTTGAAGGGCGCGAGCCCGAGTTTACGCCGGCGCGCAAGCAGATCCTCCCCACCGTCATGATCGCCAAGCCGGTGGGCTGGGCCGATGGCGCCGCGCCGGTGGCCGCGCGCGGTCTCGTCGTGCAGCGTTTCGCGGCCGGTCTCGATCACCCTCGCCAGATGCTGCGCCTGCCCAATGGCGACATTCTGGTGGCGGAGACCAACAGCCCGCCCCGCAAAGCCGGTGGCATTCAGGATTGGATCATGGGCAAGCTGATCGGCTTTGCCGGCGCTGGTGGCGTGTCCGCCAATCGCATCACGCTGCTGCGCGATACCAATGGCGACGGCATTGCCGAGCAGCGGCATGTTCTGCTGGAAGGGCTGAACTCGCCCTATGGCATGGCGCTGATCGACGAGACACTCTACGTCGCGAACACCGACAGCCTGATGGCCTTTCCCTACAAGCTGGGCGAGACGCGGATCACCGTGGAAGGCCGCAAGGTCGCCAATCTTCCCGCTAATGCGCCCAATAATCACTGGACGCGCAGCCTTGCAGCAAGCCCCGACGGCAAGCTCTATGTCGGCGTCGGCTCGAACAGCAATATCGCCGAGAACGGGCTGGACGCGGAGGATTATCGCGCCGCCATTCTGGAGATCGATCCGCGCAAGGGCGAGGCGAATATCTTCGCCAGCGGCCTGCGCAACCCCACCGATCTGGCGTGGAACCCGTGGACCGGCTCGCTCTGGGCGGTCGTCAACGAGCGGGACATGCTGGGCTCGGACCTGGTGCCGGATTACATGACCGACGTGGAATTCGCGGCCTTCTACGGCTGGCCGTGGAATTACTGGGGCGGCTATGTCGACCGGCGCGTGCAGCCGCAGCGCGATGATCTGCGCGAATATACCCGCCGCCCGGCCTTTGGTCTCGGCACGCACACGGCGCCACTGGGCCTGGCCTTCACGCCGGGGTCCGCGCTTGGCGCACCGTTCAATCAGGGGGCCTTCGTGGCCCTGCATGGCAGTTGGAACCGCAAGCCGCCCAGCGGCTACAAGGTCTCCTATGTCGCCTTCGACGATCGCGGCCGGCCGCAGGGCAAGCTTGTCGATCTTCTCACCGGCTTCCTCAACAAGGACGGGCAGGCGCAGGGTCGCCCGGTCGACGTGCTCGTGGCCGCCGATGGATCGGTGCTGGTCAGTGACGATGTCGGCGGGATCATCTGGCGTGTGAGCAATTCCGCAAAACCGGCCGTCGCGCCGACGCCGGAGCGCGGGCCCGCCTCCTGAGCCTTTTACAGAACTGATTAAGCCCCGTGCTCCTGCGAAAGCAGGAGCCCAGGGAGCAGCCGAAGAGAAGACCCGCCCTAGACTCCTGCTTTCGCAGGAGCACAGTTTTCATCGTGGTCTCGGCACCATCGCTTAGCGGTCGAGCGTAATGCCCGCCCGCCCGGCCAGTTCCACGACATATTGCCAGGCGACCCGGCCTGAGCGGCTGCCGCGCTGGGTTGCCCACTGGATCGCGGCCAGTGGATCGACGTCCAGTTCATAACGGGCGGCATAGCGGCGCACGATGGCGACATAGGCATCCTGATCGAGCGCATGGAAGCCGAGCGACAGACCGAACCGGTCGGATAGGGCCATCCGGTCGTCCACGACGTCGCGGGGGTTGATCGGGTCATCCTGCTCGCCCATCGAGCGCGGCACGATGTGGCGCCGGTTGGAGGTCGCATAGAGCCGCACATGGCTCCCGCGCGCACTGGCGCCACCCTGCAGCAGCGAGCGCAGTGCTCGCGCATCGGCACCGAAGTCACCGTCGAAACCAAGGTCGTCGATATAGAGGATGATCGGCCGGCGCGCGGCGCGCAGCAGCGAGAACAGCGTTGCGAGGCTGCGCAGATCGTCCGTGGCGATCTCGACCATCGCGAGCGGAAGCCCTTCCTTCTGCACCTGGCCGACACAGGCGGCGACCGTGGCCGACTTGCCCGTTCCCCGCGCACCCCACAGCAGAATGTCGTGCGCCGCATGGCCCCGCGCGAGGCGACGGGTATTCTCAAGGCAAGCCTCTTTCTGCGCGTCGATGCCGGTCAGCAGGGCGTAGTCGATCGGCTCGAAGCCCTCGATGGGCACCAGCGTCTTCCCATCCCATCGATAGGCCGGATGCGCCTCCAGATCCGGGGTGGCGGCGGCATTCGGCGCAAGCCGTTCGAGCGCGGCGGCGATCCGCGCGAGCGCATCGTCCATGGACGGTGTGGACATGGCATTTCCCTCGGTCATCATGGATTGAGCCGTGGCGGGCCGTTCCCGCGAGGTCAAGACGCGAAGGCGGGCGGCACCGGTCTCCGCCCCGTCGCCGCCACGCTATCATGCCGCTTCAATGTGTCACGCGGCGCGGCTATAGGCCGCACATGTCCCGCGCCACCCGGTCCCTCGAAACGCGTATTCGCGCCTATGACAGCGCCGGGCTGGCGGAAGCCGCCGCGCTGATCATGGCCGGCGAACCGGTCGCCGTGCCCACCGAGACGGTTTACGGTCTCGCCGCTGATGCGACCAACGATCTCGCCGTGGCGCGCATCTATGAGGCCAAGGGCCGCCCGTCCTTCAATCCCCTGATCGTCCATGTCAGCGATGTCGCGATGGCGCGCCAACTGGTGTCGTTCAACGCCACGGCACAGGCGCTGGCCGAGGCATTCTGGCCAGGCGCGCTGACCATGGTCCTGCCGCGCCTGCCCGATAGTCCCGTCGCCGGGCTTGCCAGCGCCGGTCTTCCCACGCTGGCGGTGCGGCTGCCATCGCATCCGGCAATGCGCGCGCTCATCGGCGCGGCGGGCGTGCCGCTGGCCGCCCCCTCGGCCAATCGCTCCGGCGCGATCAGTCCGACCCGTGCCAGCCATGTGCTGACCAGCCTCGGCGGGCGTATCCCGTTCATCCTCGATGCCGGGCCAGCCAGCGATGGCGTGGAATCGACCATCGTCGAGCCGCTCGACGATGCGATCATCCTGCTGCGACCAGGTCCGGTCACCCCGGAGCGCCTCGAAGCGATCACCGGACGACCGGTGCGCGCACCGGCAGCCAGTGCAGGGATTACCGCGCCCGGCCAACTCGAAAGCCATTATGCGCCATCCAAACCCTTGATGCTCAACTGCACGGACCCTGCGCCGGGCAGCTTCCACATCGGTTTCGGTCCGGGACCATCCCAGCGCAACCTCAGCCCGAGCGGTGATGTGGTCGAAGCCGCCGCCAATCTGTTCGCCGCTCTGCACGAGGCGGATGAGAGCGCGGCGGCGCGCATTTCGGTGGCGCCGATCCCGTCTGAAGGGCTCGGCCTTGCCATCAACGATCGTCTGCGGCGCGCGGCTGCGTGAGGTCGGCCTGAGCAGTGAGTCGGTTGAAAATATGCGGGACGGGCGGGGCCGATCGACCGCTGGCCATCCTCGCGAATCTCGCACATGTGGCAGGCAGCGGCGGCTCATGCACGGTTTGCCGCTGGCTGGTTTGCGGTTTTTGAAGAGTTCGTGAAGGCTCGATTGTCAAATCCATGCGTTATGCACGGACGCGGCAAATCCAGTTGGCGTGTCGGCAGTAAACGGAGGACTGAATAATTGATCGCCTTATCCAGAGTTGATCTCGATTCTTCGTTGATCTTCGTTGCATTTTTTACACTTGCGGCTGCACTTTTGACACTTCGTGCCGTTTCTGCGCCGCATCGTATTTCTCGGCCGGTTTCCGAGGAAGTGCACGAGTTTTTGGGCGCCTCGTTCGGCGCGCTTTTCGCCACGGCGCTGGTGACCTGGCAGATCGGCTCGGTCATCCCCATCTTCCTCGCCGCGATCACGCTGGTCGCAATCGCGCGCTATTATCTCGTGCGCTTCAGCATGCCGGGCATCCTCTGGCTGACTGGCGCCGGGCTTGGCAGCGTGATGACGAGCCTGTGGGGCACGCTGTTCATTCTCGAAGCCGGCCTGCCGCCATTGCTGATGGTGCTGGCCTTCGCCGCGCTCGGGCTGACGCTGTTCGCCTTCCTCGCCAATCTCATCGCCAGCGTGGCGCGCGAAGCAGTGCTGACGCATGAGCGCTGGCGCCTGCCTGTGGCGATCCCCTCATCCGATCCCGCAGCCGCGCATCTCAAGGTCTCGCTGCACCTCGCCTGCTATGCCGAGCCGCCCGAGATCGTGATCGAGACGATGAACCGCCTCGCCGCCCAGGATTATGATAATTTCGAAGTTCTGGTCTGCGATAATAATACGAAGGACGAAGCTCTTTGGAGGCCGTTGGAAGCCCATTGCGCGCGCCTCAACGCTAAGCTCGGCAAGGAGTGCTTCCGCTTTTTCCATGTCGATCCGCTGCCCGGCGCCAAGGCTGGCGCGCTCAATTTCCTGCTCGAGCAGACCGCCTCCGATGCGCAGATCATCGGCGTGATCGACGCCGATTATTATTCCCGCAACGACTTCCTCTCGCGCTTGCTACCGTTCTTCGCCGATCCGAAGCTTGGCTATATACAGACGCCCCACGACTATCGCGATTATGAGGGCAACGACTATCTGAGCGCCTGCTATTGGGAATATATGCCGGTCAACAAGGTCGATTACCCCGGCGTGAGCGAATATGGCGGTGCCTTCACCATCGGTACGATGTGTCTGATGCGCAAGGATGCGCTGGTGAAAGCCGGTGGCTGGGCCGAGTGGTGTTTGACCGAGGATTCAGAAGTCTCCGTCCGCCTGCGCAAGGTCGGCTATGAGGGCCTGTATTTCGGCGAGACCTTTGGGCGCGGCCTGATCCCCGAGACCTTCGACGATTACAAGAAGCAGCGCTTCCGGTGGACGGCGGGTCCGGTGCAGCAGCTGCGTCGTCACTGGCGCCTGTTCCTGCCGGCGCCCTTTGCCGCGCCACTGCCGGGTTGGACCAAATTGCTGGAAGTCGTGCGCTGCCTCGCGCCGTTGCAGACGCTGGCCGCGCTCGTCGTCAGCGTGGGGGGCATGATTGCCATGGTCGTCGGGCTGGCCATCGGCGCTATGGAGCCGGTCAAGGTGCCGTCCATCGCCGGTCTGCTGATGCTCATCGGTGCGGCGACATGGTGGGTGCGGCTCGTGCATCGCTATCGCCTGTCCGGCTGCTATGACACTGGCGCCATGGTGTGGGGCGAGATCGCCCGCGCCTCGCTCAGCTATGTCGTGCTGGTCGCAGGCATTGCCGGCCTCTCCAATCGCCCGCTCGCCTGGCGGCGCACGCCCAAGTTCGCCGGACTGGCCGACGAATCGCCTTTCGCGGCGACCCGGCCAGAGACGATCGCAGGGTGCGCGTCACTCGCCGTGGCAGTGCTGTGCCTGTTTGCCATCGGGCTGCTTGGCACGGGCGTCGCGCTCCTCAGCTTCATCGGCTTCGTGTCGCTGGCCCTGCGCTTCTTCTGTGCGCCATTGATGGCGGCGACGGCCATTCGTGCCTCCCGCCCGGCGCCCCGGCCGTCTCGCCCGCGCTACATTCCGCGGGATGCGCGCGTGGCCGTCAGCCGCGTCTGGGAAAGCTGAGGTTCTGACAATCGAGGGGAGGGCGGCTAGTCCCGCCCTCCTGCCTCATTTGCAATAATAAGGGTCGTAGCGCGCCTTGCATTTGCGCCGGAGTTCGCGACCCCGTTCCCGATCCGCTTCGTCGCCGCTGACCGTTGCCCAGTCAGCCATCTTCGCACCGGCATCGACCGGCGCCTTGGCTACCTTGTAGGCGGTGCGAGCAACGCAGCCCTGCAGGGCGAGCGGTCCAAGCACGCTCGCGGCGATCAGCAGGGCAGGTCGAACCATGGCAGCCTCTCCAATGTCCATCAGGGACAGGAGCACTGTCTGAGCGGCTTCCCGCCGTCGCGCAAGCCTGCTGCGCCGGAATGGCAGCCGCTTGCTGCTCAGGTCCTCAGGCGATCGGCGAAGCCCTTGCGCAGCTTCTGCAGCTTGGGTGGGATCACCGCCATGCAATAAGGGTTCCGGTCGCCGACCCGATCCCAATATTGCTGGTGATAATCCTCGGCCGGATACCAGGTGGCAAGCGGCTCGATCGTCGTGACGATAGGGCTGGGCCAGTCCGCCTGTGCCCGTTCCATGGCAGCGCGTGCCTCGGCCTCCTGCTCGGCATCATGAGGGAAGATGGCCGAGCGATATTGGGTGCCGATGTCATTTCCCTGGCGGTTCAGCGTCGTCGGGTCATGCGTGGCGAAAAAGATATCGAGCAGATCGCCATAACCGATCACGGCCGGATTATAAGTGATGCGGATCGCCTCGGCGTGGCCCGTGCTGCCCGAGCAGACCTCCTCATAAGTGGGGTTGGGTTTGCTGCCACCGATATAGCCGCTCTCGACGGACTCGACGCCGGCGAGATTTTGATAGACCGCTTCTGTGCACCAGAAGCAGCCGCCGGCCAGCGTTGCAGTCGCGCTCATGAGGGGGGCGTCCTTTCGAGGAGGGGTGTGTTGCCTCAAAGATAGGAAGCCGGTGGCGGGGTGCAAAGGGGTGCGCCCAGTCCACCTGCCCTTTGTGTCGAGCCCTTCGACTGCCCGCAGGCGGGCGCTCAGGATAAACTTCAGCTGCAAGCTGAAGTCGAGACACGTCAAGCGCAGTGGCAAAGTGTCTCGACTTCGCTCGACACGAACGGGAACGGGAACGGGAATCCGCTGGCCGTTGCCTAAAGGCGCAGCCCCGTCGTCTCCGGCAGGCCCGCCATCAGGTTGAGGTTCTGCACGGCCGCACCGGACGCGCCCTTGCCGAGATTGTCGAGCGCCGCGACCAGACGGATTTGCGCGCTGTTTTCATCCGCAAACACGAACAGACGCATGATGTCCTTGTCCCGCAGCAGCTCGATGGGGAGCGTCGCCGCCTCATAGCCATCCGCCACGCTGATGATCGGCGAGCCGGCATAATGCTCGGCCAGCGCTGCGCGCATGGTGCCGGCATCCGCGCCATTGGCCAACAGATCGCGATGCAGCGGGACGTCCACGATCATGCCGGAATAGACCGGCACGACGGCCGGCGCGAACAGCGGGCGATGCGCCAAGCCGCAGCGGGCCTGCATTTCGGGCACATGCTTGTGGCCAAGGCCGAGCGCATAGGTGCGGAAGGCACTCGGCGGGCCCTCTGCGCCCTCATATTCGGCGATCATAGCCTTGCCGCCGCCGGAATAGCCGGAGGCGGCGTTGCATGTGAGCTGCGTCTCGGCGGGGATGATCCCGGCCTGCACAAGCGGCGCCACGAGCGCGATGAAGCCGGTCGAATAGCAGCCGGGATTGCTCACGAAGCGGGCTTTCGCGACCGCATCATGGCCGGAGACCTCCGGCATGCCATACACCCAGCCGTCGGCCACGCGATGCGCCGTCGAGGCGTCGATCACCCGCGTGCGATCATTGGCGATCATCTGCACGGACTGGCGCGCAGCATCATCCGGCAGGCAGAGGATGACGATATCGGCGGCGTTGATCGCTTCGGCGCGCGCGCCATCGTCCTTGCGGGCGGCATCGCCCAGCGTGATGAGATCGAATTCGCTGCGCCCCTCCAGCCGGTCCCGGATCTGGATGCCGGTGGTGCCGGCGGCGCCGTCAATGAAAATCTTTGTCATGTCGTAATCCTGCGCCGGCCTGTCACCGGCTGCTCATGCGTGTCGCGGAGCCGCGCGACGACATCGTCCAGCGGCTCTATGGTCACGGCCATCGCGTGGGCATTGGCATGGATCAGGCGCTCGCCATCCACCATCAGCCCCACATGGCCGGGGAAGAAGACGATGTCGCCTCGTCGGAGCGCGGCATTGTCGCCCAGCGCCTCGCCGACGGCCTCGGCCTGCTGGTCGGTATCGCGCGGTGCGTTGATCCCACAGGCAGCCAGAGCGATCTGCACCAGCCCCGAGCAATCGAGCCCAAGGCCCCGGCCACCCCATATATAGGGCGCGCCCAGATGGCGCTCCGCGACGGCAACCCAGTCGCTCTCGACATCCGCGAGAGTGCGGACGTGCCGCTGATGGACAAATCCTTCGGCGATGGCGAGAAAATCGCCCTGCGCCGTACCGGCCAGTTTGGCACCGGCGGGCAGCAGCATCTGCACCGGTGACTTGATATCAGCCGCCGCGAACACCGGCGCGATGCCGCGCGCGATATGGCTGGCTTCGGCAGGTTCGCCCAGCGCATCCAGCGGCACATAGCCGACATAATGATCATGGCCGCAATAGCCCCAGGCCCAGCCGGCGCGGGCATCGAGCATGTGAAAGCTCTCGCCATAGAGCAGCTCGCTCACGGCGCTCGCGGCGGCATCCGGGGCGGCGCGCAGCATCGAGGCGGCCACGACGCAACTGCGTGGCACAGGCGCGGCATAATGGGGCGCGAAATACAGATCGGCGAGGGCGACATCGGCCAGATCGGGCCGGATCGCGCGCACGCGTGGATCGTAGCTGCGGGATGTCCCATCCAGCTTCACGCTCTTGCGTTCGGGCGACGACGCCACGCTAGTCCCGGCGATGGTCTGTTTCATCGGCGCCCCCTGCGGCAAAACAGGCCGAAAGGTCAAGGGATACCCGACCGCAACGGTGCATCCCGGCCCCCGGCGCAGACGCCCCGATCGCTCAATCCCCCGACTGTCCGTAGCGCTTTTGCAGCATGGCAAAGGTCGCGCGCAGGCCGAGTGCCTCGCCCCCCTTGGGTCGGCCCGGTTTGGCGGTCGGCCGCCAGGCGAAGGTATCGAAATGCACCCACAGGGTCTTGTCCGGCACGAAGCGCTGGAGGAACAGCGCCGCCGTCGAGGCGCCGGCAAACGGCGTTTCGCCACTGTTGGAGAGGTCCGCAATGTCGCTCTTGAACAGGTCGTTGTAGGGCGCCCAAAGGGGCAGGCGCCAGAGGGGATCATCCACGTCGCTGCCACAGCTGGCCAGCGTGGCCGCCAGCGCATCGTCATTGGTGAACAGCGCGGGCAGGTCCGGGCCGAGCGCGACCCGCGCCGCACCGGTCAGCGTCGCGAAGTCGATAATGAGTTCGGGCTTGTCTTCGCCGGCCCGCGTCAGTGCGTCGCCGAGCACCAGCCGTCCCTCCGCATCGGTATTGCCGATCTCCACGGTCAGGCCCTTGCGGCTACGCAGCACATCGCCGGGGCGGAAGGCATTGCCGGCGATGGCGTTCTCGGCGACCGGCAGCAGCAGGTGCAGGCGCACCGGCAGGCCCGCACCCATCACCAGGTCCGCCAGCGCCAGCGCATGGGCCGCGCCGCCCATGTCCTTCTTCATCAGGCGCATTCCGGAGGCCGGCTTGATATCGAGCCCACCGGTATCGAAGGTGATGCCCTTGCCGACCAGCGCGACGCGGGGATGCTCCTCGCGGCCCCAGACCAGCTCGATCAGCCGGGGCGCATTGGCTCGGTCCGCCGCGCGGCCGACGGCGTGGATCATCGGATAGCCCGATTCGAGCGTATCGCCCCGCGTCACGGTCATGGTCGCGCCATGGCGCTCGGCGACCGCGCGCGTCTGCGCCTCGATCTCGTCCGGTCCCATTTCGGCCGTCGGCGTATTGACCATATCCCGCACAAGCGCCGTCGCGCGGGCCTGCGCGGCCTCACCGTCAATGGCGCCGGGCTGGCTGCTGAGCAGCACGCACGGCCCCTTGGCCGCCGGCTTCGCCTTGTAGCGCTCGAAGCGATATTGCGCCGTCATCCAGCCGAAGATCGCGGGACCTGGCTCCCTATCCGCCAGACGATAGGTTCCGGCGGGCAGTACGCCCGGCAATTTGGCGAGGCACCAGCTGGAGAGCGAGTCGACATTGGCGACATATGTCACCACGCTCCAATCATCGGGCTTTTCCCCGGGCATGATGGCGTGGGCATAGGGTTTTGGCTGGTAATTCTGCGCCACGAGCGCCGCGCGTTCCCGCTCCGTCCGTCCGGCGAGCCATTGCTCATAGTTGGCGGCATCGATGAGATGGATGAGATGGGCGGTCTGGCCCGTGTCGGGGCGCACGAGATCGGCTGGGTCCGTCATAATGCAGGGTTAGATTGCGCAAGGGGCCTCGGCAAGCGCCGGCTGATCCGTTAGGCTCGCCCCATTCGTGAAAGGATTGCCCTATGGCCCCCATCAAGACCGCTACTCTGCTCAGCCTGTGCATCGCGCTGGCCGCCTGCGGCAATGAAACCGTCGCCAACAATATGCAGGCGCCGGTCGAAAATGTGGCCAATGCCGCCGAGCCTGCCAACCCCATGCAGGCCAATGGGGTGGGAGGCAAGTCGGTGGCGTTCACCAAGGGCGAATCCGAATTTCGCGTCAGCTGGCCCGCCGCGGCCGCTGCCATCGCCCCGCTCAATGCCATGCTGCAGGAGAGCGCGGAGAAGCAGCGCAAGGAGACGGAGGACGGCATCCGGGCAGAAGAAGCCTCCGCGAAGGAAGCCGGCTATCCCTTCCGTGGCTATAGCTACACCGAGGACTGGTCCGTGGCGGCCGACGTGCCGACGCTGCTCGTTCTGCGCAGCGAAGGCTATAGCTATACGGGCGGCGCGCACGGCATGCCGCTGGTCAAGGTTCTCTACTGGGACAAGGCCGGGAACGAGGCGCTGGAAGCCAGCGACCTGTTCGACATTGCTGCGCTAGGCCGCGCCGTTAAAGACCGCTTCTGCGCGGCTTTGGACGCCGAGCGCACCAAGCGGCGCGGAGAGCCCGTCGGCAGCGGGGAGGGCAGCCCGATCCCCGAATTCGACCAATGTGTCGATCCGACCAAGCAGACGATCATTGCCGCGACGTCAGGTGGTGGCGCGCTCAACCGCCTCCACTTCGTGATCATGCCCTATGAGGCCGGACCCTATGCGGAAGGGATTTACGAGATCGAAGTGCCGGTGGATGCGGCAGTGCTGGGCGCGGTGAAACCGTCCTGGAAGGGGGCCTTCGCGGCGGCGCAGTAGGCCCGCAATCCCCACCTCCCGTTCGTGTCGAGCCCTTCGACTGCCCGCAGGCGGGCAGTCGAAGGGCTCGACACGAACGGGAGGCTGGAAAGCTTCGTCAGACCGAAATCGGCACGCCAAACAGGTCGTGCTCGTCCGCATCCTCGATCTCGACGGTCACGAAATCCCCCGCCGCAAGCCCCGGATCGACGTCGCGCAGATAAACATGCCCGTCGATCTCGGGCGCGTCAGCCTGGCTGCGGCCGGTCGCCCCGACACTGCCGTCCTCATCCGGTTCGCCAACCTCGTCGATAATCACAGGCAGCGTCCGGCCGATCTTGGCGGCCAGCTTGGCGGCTGAAATCCGCGCGCAGGCGTCCATGATCCGCTGGAAGCGCTCTTCCTTGATCTCGTCGGGCACATGGTTGGGCAGGGCATTGGCCTGCGCGCCTTCCACCGGCTCAAAGCGGAACGCGCCGACGCGGTCGAGCTGCGCTTCCTCCAGCCAGTCGAGCAGATACTGGAAGTCCGCTTCCGTCTCGCCGGGGAAGCCGACGACGAAGCTGGAGCGGATCGCGATGTCCGGGCAGATTTCCCGCCAGCCGCGCAGGCGCTCCAGCACCTTGGCCTCGTTGGCGGGACGCTTCATGGCGCGCAGCACATTGGGCGCGGCGTGCTGGAAGGGGATGTCGAGATAGGGCGTCAGCAACCCTTCCGCCATCAGCGGGATCACCGCGTCGACATGCGGATAGGGGTAGACATAATGCAGCCGCACCCAGGGCTGCTCGCCCTGTGGCGTGCGCAGGCCGCCGAGTGCGCGGGCAAGGTCGGTCATATGGGTGCGGACGGGCTCGCCCTTCCATAACCGCTCCTCATGGCGCACGTCCACCCCATAAGCAGAGGTGTCCTGGCTGATGATCAGCAGTTCCTTGGTGCCCGCCGCGACCAGCTTCTCCGCCTCGCGCAGCACCGCATCGATCCGCCGGCTGGCGAGCTTTCCGCGCAGGTCGGGGATGATGCAGAAGGCGCAGCTGTGGTTGCAGCCCTCGCTGATCTTCACATAGCCATAATGGCGCGGGGTGAGCTTAAGGCCGCCCTCCGGCACCAGATCGACAAAAGCATTGGGGACGGGCGGCGCGGCATCGTGCACCGCATTGACCACATCCTCATATTGATGCGCACCGGTGATCGCCAGCACCTCCGGGAAGCGGGCGCGGATCAGCTCGGCTTCATTGCCCATGCAGCCGGTCACGATCACGCGACCGTTCTCGGCAATGGCCTCGCCAATTGCCTCGAGGCTTTCTTCCTTGGCGCTGTCGAGGAAGCCGCAGGTATTCACCAGCACCACGTCCGCGCCATCATAGTCCGGGGACAGCGCGTAACCATCGCTCCTCAGCTTGGTGAGGATACGTTCTGAATCGACCAGCGCCTTGGGGCAGCCGAGCGAGACCATGCCCACCTTGGGCGCGTCGGGAATTTTCAATGCCATGATTGCGCGCGCATATAGTGGTGGTCAGCGCAAAATGCGAGTCGTCCCGCGCAAGGCCCTTGAAGGTTCAGTTCGGCGATCAGTTCGGCGGCGGGCTTCTTTCGGCCGGCCCGTCATTGGCGATGATCTCGATGACCGTATCGCCCGCATAGAGCATCGCGGCCTCCGGCTCCCAGAAACCATAAGCGCGCCCGGCCCGGTAGAGCCGCACGCCCAGGCCGGTCTGGATCGCGCTCAGCGGTTCGCCCACCTCGGCCTGCGTGACGCGGCGCTCGCGCAGCTGCACGCGCCCGCCCGATGCGGCAAGATCGGCCATATAATCGGCGATATGAGCGCCTTGGCACGAACCGGCGAGCAGCAGTCCGGCGAAACTGACCGGATTGATGACCGTCGTCGCCCCCGCCTGGCGGGCGAGCGACTCATTGTCTGGCGCCCTCACGACGACACTCAGCGGGATATCGGGCGCGAGGTGGCGAGCCGTCAGCGTCACGAGGATCGAAGTGTCGTCGCGTCCGGCCGAGACGATCATGGCCTGCGCTTCTTGAACGCGCACGTCCATCAGCGTCTGGTCGCGCGTCGCATCCCCTTTCAGGATGTTGCAACCAGCGGCCTCGGCCAGCGCCAGCGATTCGTCGCTGCGCTCAATGACGACGATGCAGCGGGGGTCTGTGCCGCGCGCCACCAGCTCCCGCACGGCCTCGGAACCGCTCGTGCCGAAGCCGGCGACGATGATGTGGTTGGTGAGGGACTTCTGGATCTGCGACATGCGCCACCTGTGCCAAACATTGCGGAAAACGAACTGATAGGCCGTGCCAAGAAAGATCAGCCAGACGAAGATGCGCGCCGGGGTGACGAAAATGCTCTCAAACAATCGCGTCCGGTCCGTGACCGGCACGATGTCGCCATAGCCCACGGTGGTGACGGTTACGGCGGTAAAGTAGACGACATCGCCGAAGCTGACCTCCCCGTCGAGATTGTCGCGCAGGCCGTCCCGTTCGACCCAGTGAACCAGCAAAACGAAGGTCGCGAGGATGAGCATGGCACAGACCCGCCAGGCGAGATCCGCCCAGACCGGCAGGGACGAGCGTCGCCGGAGGAATGCGCGCGGCGGCACGCGGGGATCGTCGCGCTGGAACATCACCGGCCTTGTGCCAGTGGGGAGGGCAGGGTGCAAGGCGAGCAACCGGGGAGGGGATGTTGAACCTTCCTCCATCCTCTTCAGAGGAGGGGCTTGAGATCGCCGCCTTACTCTCCAGCCCCCGCCAGCCCCTCTTCCAGCGCCGTCAGCAGTTCATAATGCGTCAGATCGTAATGCAGCGGCGTCACCGAGACATAGCCCTCCGCCACTGCCGCCAGATCGCTGGCTTCCGGCGCGGAGTCGCTATGGTGCAGGCCGAACCAGAAATAATCATAGCCGCGCGGATCGGTGCCCGGGACGATGCGGGTGCGGTCGATGTCGTAGAAGCCCTGGCGCGCAACCTTGATGCCCTTGATCGCGCTGGCGGGCAGGGCAGGGAAGTTGACGTTGATGAGCGTGCGTTCCAGCGCATCCTGCTTGAGCAACGCGCGCACGACCCGCTCGCCCCAGGCCTCGGCCGCCTCGAACGGGATGCTGTCGCCCAGCCCCTCGCGCGAATAGACCTGGCTCAGCGCAATCGAGCGCACGCCGGAGATCGCGCCTTCCATCGCCGCCGAGACGGTGCCGGAATAGGTCACGTCCTCGCCCAGATTGGCGCCGCGATTGACGCCGGAGAGCAGCAGGTCGGGCTTCTGGTCCTTCATCAGATGCCCCACCGCCATCATCACCGCATCGGTGGGCGTGCCGGAGACGCTGTAATGCTTCTCGCCATGCTGGCGCAGGCGCAGCGGGCGGGAGAGTGTCAGGCTATGCCCGGCGCCCGATTGCTCCTCCATCGGTGCGACGATCCAGATGTCGTCCGAAAAGCAGCGCGCGATTTTTTCCAGCACTTTGAGGCCGGGCGCGTTCACGCCGTCATCATTGGTGAGCAGGATGCGCATCAGGCCGGCGTCAGCAATTTGAGGCCGCCGGTATAGGCGTGCAGCGCCTCAGGCACCGTCACGCTGCCATCGGCATTCTGGTAATTCTCCAACACCGCCACCAGCGTCCGCCCCACGGCGAGGCCCGATCCGTTAAGCGTGTGGAGGAAGCGCGTGCCCTTCTCGCCCTCGGGACGGTAGCGCGCATTCATGCGCCGCGCCTGGAAGTCGCCACAGGTCGAGACGGAGCTGATCTCGCGATAGGTCTGCTGGCTCGGCAGCCACACTTCCAGATCGAAGGTCTTGGTGGCGGAGAAGCCCATGTCTCCAGCACAGAGCAGCATCCGACGATAGGGCAGGCCCAGCGCCTCAAGAATGCCCTCGGCGGATTTGAGCATATGCTCATGCTCGGTCGCCGCCTGATCGGGTGTGCAGATCGCCACCAGCTCGACCTTCTCGAACTGATGCTGGCGAATGAACCCGCGCGTATCGCGCCCGGCCGACCCCGCCTCCGAGCGGAAGCAGGGCGTGAGCGCCGTGAACCGCATGGGCAGCGCGGCCTCGGTCAAAATCTGCTCGCGCACGAGATTGGTGAGGCTCACCTCGGCGGTCGGGATCAGCCAGTGGCCGGTGGTGGTGCGGAAGAGGTCTTCGGCGAACTTCGGCAACTGCCCGGTGCCGAACACCGCCTCGTCGCGCACCAGCAGCGGTGGATTGACCTCGGTATAGCCATTGGTCTCCGTCTGCCGGTCGAGCATGAATTGCGCGAGCGCCCGATGCAGCCGCGCCATCTGCCCCCGCAGCGCCGCGAAGCGCGCGCCGGACATGGCAGCCGCACCCTCGAAATCGAGGCCGAGCGCAGGACCGAAATCGGCATGGTCCTGCGGCGTGAAGTCGAAGCTGCGCGGCGTGCCCCAGCGGTGCACTTCCACATTGCCCGCCTCATCGACGCCTTCGGGCACGTCTGCGGCGGGCAGATTGGGAATGGCGGCGAGGCGGCTCTGCACAGCCTCCGCCAGCGCCTTCTCCTGCGCCTCCAGCTCGGGCAGGCTGGTCTTGAGTGTCGCGACCTCCGCCTTCAGCGCCTCGGCTGTCTCCTTGTCGCCCTTCGCCATCGCCTGGCCGATGGCCTTGCTGGCCTCGTTGCGTCGCGCGAGGCCTTCCTGCACCTGCGTGGCGACGGCGCGCCAGCGCGTGTCCTCCTCGCCGATAGAGGCGGCGACCGGCTCCATACCACGGCGGGCGAGGGCGGCGTCGAAGGCGGCGGGATTGTCCCGAATGGCTTTGATATCATGCATGGCGCACCGCCTATGCCCCGCGCGCCATGGCCGATCAAGCGGCCAGCGATCTCCCAGTGGTGAGGACGCGACTGGCACCGCCGCCCAAGCCTGGCGAGGGCAGCGGTATTCGTCTCGTTCGGCCGCCGATTCACGGCGGATTCGGCCGTTGTTCAGTCATCGTTCAATGCGCTGGAAACAGTGCTTGTTTCACTCTCGGCTGCGCTCTATAGGCGCCGCGAGAGCGCCGGAAATCGGCGACTTGATCGACGCGGAGAAGTGAATGGCCTCGCTTGCAGATTCGTCGGATAAAAACGGCTCGAAAGGCTCGGGGATCGATCTTCCCGAGGGCTATCGGCCTTCCGCAGACGAAGAGTTTATGGGGCCGCTGCAGCTGGAATATTTCCGCCGCAGGTTGCTCGATTGGAAAAAGCAAATTCTCGCCGAGGCAGAGGGCACGCTCGCCACGCTGCAGAGCGAACCGCTGCGCGAGCCCGATCTCAACGATCGCGCCTCCAGCGAAACGGACTGGTCCATCGAGCTGCGCACCCGCGATCGCCAGCGCAAGCTCATCTCGAAGATCGACGCCGCGTTGCGCCGCATCGACGATGGCGAGTATGGCTATTGCGAAGTGACCGGTGAGCCCATCTCGCTCGGTCGCCTCGAAGCCCGCCCCATCGCGACAATGACCGTCGAGGCGCAGGAGCGCCACGAACGGCAGGAAAAAGTCTCCCGCGACGATTGATCATAGCGGCCGTCGGTTGGCTGCCCTCGTCCTGATAGCTCGCGCATCTTAGCAGGGTGCGCTGGCGACGAGCGGCGTTCGGCCGCTGGCCTTCCTGACTGATCAACTAGCGTTGATTGCGCGTGCGCGGTTCAGTGCTCGCGGGCTTTCTATTCTCTCGCGAGGCTGTCAACGGTGCCGGGCTGCCGCCTTCGCTCGGGGAGCATCCTTGTGCCCTAACCCGCGCGCTCACACCCGCCTACGGCAGTCAGCCCGCAATGACAGCAGGATTCTGCTGCATCTATAATCGCGCCAATGTCCAGAAACGAAAAAGCGGAGGAGAGCTGCTTCTAAGCGCTCGATCCTCCGCTTTGTCCCGTCGCCCGTGCCGGTCTTCCCGGCGGCTCCCTCTCCGAAGTAATCTTGTAAGAGCGATGGAGACGGGCCTGCCTAATGCAGTTTTATACAAAAAAAAAGGGCCGACCTCGTGAGAGATCGGCCCCTTGAGTCTTAGGAGAGGATGCCTGAAAGGCAGTTTCTAAATAGCACATCCGCTTTTTGCTGCAAGTGCGAAAAACGAAACTCGCTGATGCAAAAATGTAATTTGCGTATACAGCGTTGATATAAAAGAGAAAAAATTTTCTCCGAAGAGGAAACCTTCTTCATCCCTCTCGCTGCAGAGTTTTATCTCGCGCGCGCGAGAGGTGACGGAATCAACCGGCGATCGCCTCAAAGAAGCGAAAAAAATTCAAAGAAACCCGCCATTTTCTGATCATGGACAAGGGCGCCTTGCTCCTAGCTGAACATTGCAATCGAATGCAATGTCGCCCTCATTCGCGAATCACCTGCCCGCTTCGACGATCAGATGTCGCCGCTGAAGGTGTCGCACTGGGCAGGGTCGCCGGAGTCGTAGCCCCGACGCAGCCAAGCCACCCGCTGGGCGCTGGTGCCGTGGGTGAAGCTGTCCGGCACCGGCCGGCGCCCGGCGTCCTTTTGCAGCGTGTCATCGCCGATCGCTGCGGCAGCGCGCAGGCCTTCCTCCAGGTCGCCAGTTTCCATCAGACCGGTACGGCGTCCCCACACCCCTGCGTAGCAATCGGCCTGCAGCTCGATGCGGACCTGAAGTGCATTGGCTTGTGCTTCGCCCAGCTGCTGCTGCCTTTTGTTCACATCATCCAGCCGGCCCTCCAGATGCTGGACATGATGCGCGACTTCATGGGCAATCACATAGGCCTGGGCGAAGTCGCCCGGTGCGCCGAAGCGCTGCTGCAGTTCCCGGAAGAAATCCGTGTCGAGGTAGATTTTCTCGTCGAGCGGGCAGTAGAATGGTCCCATGGCCGATTGCGCGATCCCACAGCCAGATTGTCCGTTTTGGGCATAGAAAGAGAGGACGGCGGGCTTGTAGGTCTGGCCGCTTTGCCGGAAGAGATCGCCCCAGATGCGCTCGGTGGTGTTGAGCACCTTGAGCGAGAAGCTCTGCATCTGTGTCAGCTCTCCCTCCTGACCCGCAGGAGCGCCCTGTTCGGTCGCCGGCTGCGAGGTATCTCCGCCGGTCAGCAGCCCGCCACCGCTAAAGCTGATGAAGGCGAACACGGCGAGCGCGATTACCACCCCGCCGCAGCCGAAGCGGCTGCCGATCATCGGCAGCAACATGCCGAGCAGATTGCCGCCCCCGCCGCCGAAACCGCCCCCGCCGCCACGCTGGATCTCGTAGTTGCTGCTTTCCCGTTCGTCGTCGAGCCGCATTCTCGTCCCTTCCCCAGCGCGTGCTTGCATGATCACGCCATGGTCGATGTGTCGGGAAATTCTCCCCGCTGCGACGGTGAAATGCAACAAGGCTAGGAACTATCCCAACGCCCCGGCAATTCTGTGGGGATCACGACATCCGGTCCCCGCTCGGCGCTGGTGGACAGCCGGGGAATGGGATATTGCATCGCACCATGGATATGCCGACTCCGCGTCGCCGCGGCGGCCATGCGCCGCTTCCTTTGCCCGATCAGGTCGCGCTGGTCCTCCAGGGCGGAGGTGCGCTGGGGTCTTATCAGGCCGGCGTGATCGAGCGGCTGGCGGCGCTTGGCATCGGGATCGACTGGGTCGCGGGCATCTCCATCGGCGCCGTCAATGCCGCCATCATCGCCGGCAACACGGCCGATCAATGGGTGGCGCGTCTGACCGAGTTCTGGACTCTCGTCAGCAGCGGCCTGCCGAACATCTGCCTGCCCGAGGACGATCATCTGCGCGAGGGCGCACATCTCGCCGCCGCCGGCGCCGTGCTGCTCGGGGGCGTACCAGGTTTCTTCCGCCCGCATTTCTTGCAGCCCCTATGGGCACCGCCCGGAACGACGGAAGCGATCAGCTATTACGACACGGCGCCCTTGCGCGAGACGCTGGACCGGCTGGTCGACTGGGACCGGGTCAATCACGGTCCCATGCGGTTTTCCATTGGCGCAGTGGATATCGAGAACGGCAATTTCGTCTATTTCGACAATCAGGATCCGCAATGGCGGGGCCGGATCGATGCCCGCCATGTCATGGCTTCCGGTGCCCTGCCGCCGGGCCTGCCGCAGGTGGAGATTGACGGCCGCCATTATTGGGATGGGGGCCTGGTCTCCAATACCCCGCTCAGTCATGTCCTCGATCATCAGTCCGGTGATCTGCTGATCTTCCAGGTCGATCTCTTCCCGGCAGAAGGGCCGCTGCCGCGCGAAATGAGCGATGTCTGGTCGCGGCAAAAGGATATTCAATATTCCAGCCGCACCCGGCAGGTGACGGACCGCTTCCTGCGTACCCGGCGGGAGCATGAGGCGATCCGCGCGCTGCTGGATCGCTTGCCGCAGGACGTCGCCCAAACATCCGAGGCGCGGCGGCTGGCGGGGATGATCGAAGAAGGATCGGTCAACATCATCCATCTCATCCACCGCCTGCGCGCCTGGCATAGCGGCGCGCGCGATTTCGAATTTTCGCGCCGCACGATGCTGGATCACTGGGCGCAGGGCGATGCCGCCGTCGCCGCCGTGCTCTCGCACGGGACCCAGCTTATCGCGGAAAACATCGTCAGTGGCCGCAGCGCAACCTTCGACCTCGCGCTGACCGGTCAGATCAAGGAGAAGCAGGCATGAGTTTGAAGGGCAAGACAGCGCTGATCACCGGCTCCACATCGGGCATCGGCCTTGCTTATGCCAAGTCGCTGGCGGCCGAGGGCGTCAACCTCGTCATCAACGGCTTTGGCGATGCAGACGCCATCGAGAAGGAGCGGCTGGCGCTGGAGCAGGCGAGTGGTGCGAAGGCGATCTATTCCGGCCATGATCTCACCAAGCCGGAGGAGATCGAGGCGATGATGGCGCAGGCGGCGGAGGCCTTCGGCGGCGTCGATATCCTTATCAACAATGCCGGCACCCAGCATGTCGCGCCGGTGGAGGAATTCCCGCTCGACAAGTGGAGCCTCATCATCAAGCTCAATCTGGAATCCGCCTTCCACACCACCAGGCTTGCCGTGCCCTATATGAAGCAGCGCAAATGGGGCCGGATCATCCAGACCGCCTCCGCGCATAGCCTCGTCGCCTCGCCGTTCAAGTCGGCTTATGTGACCGCCAAGCACGGCCTTGCCGGCTTCACCAAAACGATCGCGCTGGAACTGGCGACCTTTGGCATCACTGCCAATTGCATCTCGCCCGGCTATGTCTGGACGCCGCTGGTCGAGGGCCAGATTCCGGACACGATGAAAGCCCGCAACATGACGCGCGAGCAGGTCATCAACGATGTGCTGCTCGCCGGCCAGCCGACCAAGGAGTTCGTGACGGTGGAGCAGGTGGCCGCGATCGCGATGTTCCTCTGCTCGGATCCCGCGAGCAACATTACCGGCGCGAACATCAGCGTGGATGGCGGCTGGACCGCTGCCTGAGGGCTAGAATTACGACAGCTAGATAGAAGCGCGCAGGAGCACTATTCGCAAATCTAGCTGGGATGGGGGCACTTAGCCCCAACGTCCTTGGCCCCTCCCTGGGGGAGGGAGGGGCCGTCGGGGACTGTGGGAGAGTATCAGCGCCGTGGGAGAGTAACGCTGATGAAGACTGTATAGCCCCCACTTGTCACGAGACTTTGTCGCAATCGGCGGAGTTTGTATCAATGTGTCGCAGCCGGCGCGACGGGCTCAGTTGCCGCTGCCGCCCAGCACGTTGATCGTGAAGGCCAGTACGCCCAGATTGAAGACAAAGGCGGCGAGGCAGTGGATCGTCGCCACGCGCCGGACCGAGGTGGAGGTGACCGCCACGTCCGAGGTCTGGAACGTCATGCCCAGCGTGAAGCTGAAATAGACGAAATCCCAATAGGTCGGCTCCTTGGTGCCGGGAAAGTCGAAGCCGCGCGCATCCGCGCCGCCCTCGTCCTTCGCGTCGCCCTCGCTCCGCACATAGAACATATGGGCATAATGGAGGGCGTAGACCATGTTGGAGAAGATCCACGCCAGTGCCAGGGTCCCGATGACCAGAGCCATGGCCTCGACGCCGGGATCGTGCCTGTTCTCAAGTTCGGAGAAGATTGCGACGAGCACCACCAGCGAGACCGCGCCGGTTATCCCCAGCAGCAAGGTGCGATTGGCATCGTTCCGCGCAGCCGACTGGCGCATCTGATCCGGCCCGGCGCGCGCCAGCAAAGGCCAGACGGACAGCAGAAAGATGCCGGCCGCCACGTCGAATCCTGCCATCATGGCATGGCGCCAGCCCAGCACCGGATGCAGTAGCGGCAGGCTGACAAGCAGGATCGCCGCAAAAGCGAGGAAGCGTATGGGCGCAAGGCGCCGTCCAAGGTCAAGAGCCATCGGCGCGACTATAGCGGGCGAAATTGCCTGCCGAACCTTGTTTCTTCATCTGCTAGCGCCGGCGCGTGTCACCGGTTGAAACGAGAAGCTGCGTAAAGCGTAACCCTCGCTTGGGTCCGCCAACGCTCGCGTTCAGGAGCGACGCTCAGGCTCCTCGATCTCTGACTTCCGTTATTCAGACAAACAACATTTCTGGACGGTCCGAGCGCCAACATGATCCGGTCTTGGCCCCGCAGAACCCGGACGCGTCCAATATCGACGCGCCCGCATTCTGCCAAATTCAACCCGCGCTTCAGAGCTTGCTCGTCAACTCCGGCACGATCTGGAACAGGTCGCCCACCAGTCCAACGTCGGCCACCTGGAAGATCGGCGCATCCTCGTCCTTGTTGATGGCGATGATGGTCTTGGAGTCCTTCATGCCGGCAAGGTGCTGGATGGCGCCGGAAATACCGACGGCGATGTAGACGTCCGGCGCCACGATCTTTCCGGTCTGGCCGACCTGATAATCATTGGGCACGAAGCCCGCATCCACCGCCGCCCGGGAGGCGCCGACAGCGGCGCCGAGCTTGTCGGCCAGCGGCTCGATGAGCGCCTTGTAATTTTCGCCGCTGCCCACGCCACGACCGCCCGAAACGATCACCTTGGCGCTGGTCAGCTCGGGCCGCTCCGAGGCCGCAACCTCGGCGGACACGAAGCGCGCGGTGCCAGCATCGCCGGTGCCGGACACGGCCTCCACCGGAGCCGATCCGCCCTCGGGCGCCGCCTTGTCGAAGGCGGTGCCGCGCACGGTGATGACCAGCTTGGCGTCGCTCGTCTTCACCTGCGCGATGGCATTGCCGGCATAGATCGGGCGCGTGAACGTGTCCGGCCCATCCACCGCGATGATGTCCGAAATCTGCATCACGTCGAGCAAGGCGGCGACGCGCGGCGCGATGTTCTTGCCGGTCGTCGTGGCCGGGGCGAGAAAGGCGTCATGATGCCCCATGAGGTCGACGATCAGCGGTGCGACATTCTCGGGGAGCTGGTGCTCCAACGCCGCATCATCGGCGAGATGCACCTTGGCGACGCCAGCAATCTTGGCGGCCTGCTCCGCCACCCCGGCGCAGCCCTTGCCCGCGACGAGCAGATGGACCTCGCCCAGCTTGGCGGCGGCGGTCACGACCGGCAGGGTCGCATCCTTGAGGGTGGCATCGTCATGCTCGACCAGAACCAGTGTCTTCATTATCCTGTCCCTTCATCCGCATCCCGTTCGCTTCGAGCGAAGTCGAGAAGCGTTGTGCGCGGCGTGTCTCGACTTCGCTCGACACGAACGGAAAAGTGATCGGTCGCTCAGGCGACCCCAAGCACCTTCAGCTTCTCGACCAGCTCATCCACGCTGTTCACCTTCACGCCCGCCTGCCGCTTGGCGGGCTCGGTCACCGTCAGCGTCGTCAGCCGCGGCATCATGTCCACGCCGTAGTCGGCCGGCGTCTTCTGCGCGAGCGGCTTGGACTTGGCCTTCATGATGTTGGGCAGCGAGGCATAGCGCGGCTCGTTCAGGCGCAGGTCGGTCGTCACGATGGCCGGCAGCTCGAGCGCCACCGTTTCCAGCCCGCCGTCCACTTCGCGCGTCACGTTCGCCGTGTCGCCCGATACCTCGACCTTGCTGGCGAAGGTGCCCTGTGCCCAGCCGAGCAGCGCGGCGAGCATCTGGCCGGTCTGGTTGCTGTCATCGTCGATTGCCTGCTTGCCGAGAATCACCAGCCCCGGCTGCTCCTCATCGACAATCGCCTTGAGGAGCTTGGCCACCGCCAGCGGCTCGGCCACGCCCTCATGGGTGATCAGGATCGCGCGGTCCGCGCCCATGGCCAGTGCCGTGCGCAGCGTCTCCTGCGACTTCGCCTCGCCGATGGAGACCGCGACGATCTCGGTCGCGACGCCTTTTTCCTTCAGGCGAATGGCTTCCTCGACGGCAATCTCGTCAAAGGGGTTCATGCTCAGCTTGACGTTGGCAAGGTCCACACCGGACCCGTCCGCCTTCACGCGCGGCTTGAGATTGTAATCGAGCACCCGTTTTACGGGGACGAGGATTTTCATCTGCGCTCTCCTTAAGACATTCAAATGTTAGTTGACGTTCACGTTAACGTCAACCGTGCGCGAGACTGGCGAATTCCGCCATGAGGGGTTGGAATTGCTCCATGGGCGGGAAGGTCTCGAAGCTGTGTCTGGCTTTCGTGACTGCCCAGGGCAGCGCTTCCGAGGTATAGGTTTCGAGGAAGGGTGGGTCCGTCGGTGGCACATCCAGCAGGGTCGTGCGCACGTTGACGATCTCGTCCATGCCGTCCGGCCGCGTGAACACCCAGCTCAGGCAATGATCGCAGAAGAAATGCCGGGTTGCCCCGTGCAATCCACCGATCACCGGCTCTCCGGCGATCACTTCGAAACCGGTCGAGAGATAGCAGCTACTCAGCGAGAAGGCGCTCGCCGTCATCAGCTGGCAGCCGCGGCAGTGGCAGGCCGCCGTGAATAGCGGCGCTCCGGTCACCCGGAAGCGCAGCTTGCCACAGCGGCAACCGCCCTCTGCCGCGCCCTGCATCAGGCCAGTGCCTTCACCTCGGCCACGATCTTCTTGGCGGCATCGCCCAGATCGTCGGCCGGCACAATGGCGAGGCCGGAATTGGCGAGGATTTCCTTGCCCTGCGCCACATTGGTGCCCTCAAGCCGCACAACCAGCGGCACCGAGAGATTCACTTCCTTGGCCGCTGCGACAATGCCCTCGGCAATGATGTCGCAGCGCATGATGCCGCCGAAGATGTTGACCAGAATGCCCTTCACTGCCGGGTCGGAGAGGATGATCTTGAATGCCGCCGTCACCTTCTCCTTGGAGGCGCCGCCGCCCACATCGAGGAAGTTGGCCGGAAACATGCCGTTCAATTTGATGATGTCCATCGTCGCCATGGCAAGGCCCGCGCCGTTGACCATGCAGCCAATGTCGCCATCCAGCTTGATGTAGGCGAGGTCGTACTTGCTCGCTTCCAGTTCGGCGGGGTCTTCCTCGGTCTCGTCGCGCAGTTCCATCAGGTCCGGGTGGCGGAACAGCGCGTTGCCGTCGAAGCCGACCTTGGCATCGAGCACCTGGATCTTGCCGCCGGCAATGGCGAGCGGGTTGATCTCGATCTGGCTGGCATCGGTGCCGAGGAACGCCTTGTAGAGCGCGCCGGCGACCTTGCTGGCCTGCTTGGCGAGATCACCGGAAAGCTCCAGCGCGGCAGCCACGCGGCGGCCATGATGCGGCATGAAGCCGGTCGCCGGGTCGATGGTGATGGTGTGGATTTTCTCGGGCGTGGAGTGCGCCACTTCCTCGATGTCCATGCCGCCCTCGGTCGAAGCGACCATGGCGATGCGGCCGCTGGCGCGGTCCACGAGGAGGGCGAGGTAGAATTCCTTTTCGATGTCGACGCCATCGGTGATGTAGAGGCGGTTGACCTGCTTGCCGGCCTCGCCGGTCTGGATCGTCACCAGCGTGTTGCCGAGCATGTCCTTGGCGTGCGCCTCGACTTCCTCGATCGTCTTGGCCAGCCGCACGCCGCCCTTGGCATCCGGACCGAGCTCCTTGAACTTGCCCTTGCCGCGCCCGCCGGCATGGATCTGCGCCTTCACCACATAGAGCGGGCCGGGGAGCGACTTGGCGGCCTCGACGGCTTCCGCCACGGTCAGCGCTGCATGGCCGGCGGGGACGGGGGCGCCAAATTTCGCGAGCAGTTCCTTGGCCTGATATTCATGGATGTTCATGGGTGCAGTATCCTGAGCCTGAGAAGAGGTTGGCCGCGCCATAGCCCAAGCCGACGCCGGCGTAATTTGCAAAGTTGCAAAATCGACGGCTCGGATGCGATATTTACGCGTAGACCAGCGCGGCGCCGGTCAAGGTCTCGCGAGGCGGATTGGCTCGAAGACGTCGGGTCTGTGTGTCAGATCGCGCAGCTAATGGCCGATGCTGTAGCCGCCCGCAGGATTTCTGGATCGCCCAACGTGCTCAAGTGGCGAACCATTTCGCTCACCGTCGTCCGGTTCGGGTCGATACCGCGTCCATCGGTCAGCGTCGCGATCCGGCGAAGCTGCGCATTGCTCAGGCGATCCGTGAGGGTGCGCGCCATGCAGCCGGCCATCGGCTCGCTGAGGCCAGCGCGCACGAGCCCTGCGCGAATGCGACTTTCCGGCGTCGCGCAGCTGCTCAACAAAATGGCTGCGGGCAGGGCGAGGGCGGCAAGCGCGCGGGCGGAGGTGAGCTTCATGCGCGGGAGATTAGCCGGCCAGGCGGCTCATGCCTAGAGCCTGCGTTTCGGCTGCTCTGTCTTGGCGCACAGGCGGGCGCAGCATCCTTGGTGTGCGTGCCTGCTTGCTGGCCAGCCCGGCCCCGACCGGTTACACATCCGCCGCATCCTCCCTGCTGGAATGCGCACTATGATCGAGATGTTTTTCACCCGTTTTGCCAGTCGCATGGCGAGCTGGACGGGCCAGCCATTCACCTTCGTTCTCGCCTTGGGCATCATCGTCATATGGGGGGTCAGCGGGCCGCTCTTTCAGTGGTCTGATACCTGGCAACTGGTCATCAACACCGGCACGACCATCGTGACCTTCCTCATGGTGTTCCTGATCCAGAATGCCCAGAACCGCGATGCGAGCGCCATGCAGGTCAAGCTGGACGAGCTTATCCGCGCCATCGAGTCCGCGCAGAATGGCTATATCGGCATCGAGCACCTTACGGATGCGCAGATTTGCAGCCTGCGGGATGCCTTGGAGAAGGAAATCGACGCGGTGCCGGAATTGATCGCCCAGCGCCAGGTGGAGCTCAACAGGCTGATCGAGCGGCGCTGACAAAGCAAAACGGGCGCCATTCGGGCGCCCGTTTTATGGGGAGGACTGAGCGCTTAGCTCGGCATGGCCTGTGGATCGACCGGCCAAGGATGGGCCTTTGCGGGCTTCGAAACGTCCGGCGACGCCGAAGCACTGGCTTGTGCTTTGTCGGACGACAGCGATTTGCCGATCCCCTGCCGGGCCGTATCCGTCTCGGACGTCTGGCGATGTTCCGCTAGCTTGTCCTTGAGCTCCTGAGCGCGCTTGCGAGCGCGATCCTTATACGGCTCGAGGCGTCCCTCATCGTTCATCTTCTTGAGCTTCGAGCCGATGAAGGCGGCGACCGCTCCATAGAAAAATGTTTTCAGCATGATGCTCTCCTGATTTGCGAATGTTGCGAAGACGTTTGCGTTGGCCGGCGAGGCCTTAACGGCAGCGCACCTCGCCGCGTTCGATGGCGCGACCAGCCACGGCGCCACCTGCAGCGCCGATGATCGTGCCGATCGTCTTGCTGCCGCCGGGCGCGATGATGTTGCCGAGAACGCCCCCGGCAAGGCCGCCGATGATCGCGCCCCGCGTGCCGTCCGGCTTGCGGCAATAGTAGCCGCCTCGGTCGTCACGGTAGATCGGGTCATTGGCGCCCAGCACATAGCCATCATTGTTCGAGGCGTAGCCGGGGCCGCCGCCAAGGCCCATGTCGCTGCACCCTGCGAGGGTCATGGTCGCGGCTGCGAGCGCGATGGCCGGTGTGCGAAATCCTGCGAAAGTCATGTCCTTGCCTTTCTGATCGTCCTGCCCTTGTTGGCAGAGATAACGGCTGGAAGGCGAGGTCGTTCCGAGGGATCGCAGAACCTGTCCTGCTGCGCGCTCGCGTGCCGGATCAGCTCAGGCGATGTTCCAGCGTCACCTCGGCATTGAGCAGCTTCGAGACCGGGCAGGTCTTCTTCGCCTCTTCCGCGATCCGCGCAAACTCATCCGGGTCGATGCCGGGGACGGTGGCTTCCAGCACCAGGTCCGAGCGGGTGATCGTAAAGCCGCCGTCGCCCTGTTCGAGCTTGACCGAAGCCTTGGTGTCGAGCGACCCGTCCGCATAGCCGGCGCGCTCCAGCGCGAAGGAGAGCGCCATGGTGAAGCAACCGGCATGGGCCGCCGCGATCAGCTCCTCGGGATTGGTGCCGGGTTCATCGCCGAACCGGGTGCCAAAACCATAGGGCTGCTCCTTGAGCACGCCGGATTGGGTGGTGAGGCGGCCTTTGCCGGCCTTGCCCATGCCTTCATATTGAGCCGATGCTGTCCGGGTGGTCATATGCTGTCTCCTTGAACGCGTTGCGCAATATCGTTGAACGAACGCCCCCCGCGCTCGGTTGCCTGAAGGGCGACGTGCCAGATCGTACCATCTTTGCTGGAGGATTTGGCGACAATGCATGGGGGAGGCGTCGCCTGTGAAAGATATGGGCCGGAGACGCGATGCGCTCCGGCCCATAAGGGAATGATTGAGTAGCAGGGCCGACACTTACTGGCAGGCGAGAGTGCAGAGCCGAGATGCGCCGATGATCCGGGGGATCATTGGCAGGCGAGGCACTCGTCATAATCGGTGGACTCGCCCAGCTCGATCTTCTTGAGCTCGGCTGTGTTGTCCGCCTCCACGCCGCCCGCGAAGCCGGCGCGCTGGATGGACTTGGAGCGCAGATAATAGAGCGACTTCACGCCCAGCTCCCAGGCGCGGAAGTGGAGCATCAGCAGATCCCACTTCTCCACGTCGGCCGGGATGAACAGGTTCAAGGACTGCGCCTGGTCGATGAACGGCGCGCGGTCGGCGGCCAGCTCGAGCAGCCAGCGCTGGTCGATCTCGAAGCTGGTCTTGAACGTGTCCTTCTCTTCCTGGGTCAGGAAGTCGAGATGCTGCACGCTGCCGCCCTTCTCGAGGATCGAATTCCAGACATTGGTCGAATCCTTGGACTTCGCCGCGAGGATCTTCTCGAGATAGGGGTTCTTGACGATGAAGCTGCCCGAGAGCGTCTTGTGCGTGTAGATATTCGCCGGGATCGGCTCGATGCACGCCGAGGTGCCGCCGCAGATGATGCTGATCGACGCGGTGGGGGCGATCGCCATCTTGCAGGAGAAGCGCTCCATCACGCCCTGATCGGCCGCGTCGGGGCAGGGGCCGCGCTCTTGCGCCAGCACCATCGAGGCCTCGTTTGCCTTGGCATTGATATGCTTGAAGATGCGCAGGTTCCAGCTCTTGGCCATGGCGCCTTCGAAGGAGATGCCGCGCGCCTGCAGGAAGCTGTGGAAGCCCATGACGCCGAGGCCAACGGACCGCTCGCGGCCGGCGGAATATTTGGCGCGGGCCATCTCGTCCGGTGCGCGGTCGATATAGTCCTGCAGCACATTGTCGAGGAAGCGCATGACGTCCTCGATGAACATCTTGTCGCCGTTCCACTCGTCCCAGGTTTCGAGGTTGAGCGAGGAGAGGCAGCACACGGCGGTGCGATCCTCGCCGAACTGGTCCTTGCCGGTCGGCAGGGTGATTTCCGAGCAGAGGTTGGAGGTGGAGACCTTCAGGCCCACGTCGCGATGATGCTTGGGCATCATCCGGTTCACCGTGTCCGAGAAGACGATATAGGGCTCGCCGGTCGCCAGCCGCGTCTCGACCAGCTTCTGGAAGAGCGAGCGGGCGTCGACGGTGGCGCGCACGCTGCCGTCCTTGGGGCTGCGGAGCTGGAATTCAGTGCCGTTGCGCACCGCTTCCATGAACTCATCGGTGATGAGCACGCCATGGTGCAGGTTGAGCGCCTTGCGGTTGAAGTCGCCCGACGGCTTGCGGATTTCGAGGAACTCCTCGATCTCGGGGTGAGACACATCCAGATAGCAGGCCGCCGAGCCGCGCCGCAGCGAGCCCTGGCTGATCGCGAGGGTGAGCGAATCCATCACGCGGACGAAGGGAATGATCCCGCTGGTCTTGCCGTTGAGGCCGACCGGCTCGCCGATGCCGCGCACGCTGCCCCAATAGGTGCCGATGCCGCCGCCGCGCGAGGCGAGCCAGACATTCTCGTTCCAGGTGTTGACGATGCCTTCCAGGCTGTCATCCACGCTGTTGAGATAGCAGGAGATGGGCAGGCCGCGCCCGGTGCCGCCATTGGAGAGCACGGGCGTCGCGGGCATGAACCACAGCTTGGAGATATAGTCGTAGATGCGCTGGGCGTGCGCCTCATCGTCGGCATAAGCCGCAGCAACGCGCGCGAACAGATCCTGATAGGATTCGCCGGGCAGCAGATAGCGATCCTTGAGCGTCTCCTTGCCGAACTCGGTCAGCAGGGCATCGCGCATGGAATCGGTCACCACGTCGAAGCGGCGGGCGTCGATGGTGTTCGATGCTGCCGCCTTCTTGGGCGCCTTTTCAGGCGCATCGCCCGTCCGCACAGTCTCCATGATACCCTCGCTGGCCAGCGTTGCTTCTGCCAAACCTTCCGCCTGCAAATCCCGAAACTCCATGATTTAACCCCCAATGTTCTTGCTTCGTTCGGTTTCGTCAAGCCTTGGCCGGAGAGACCTCAAATTCGGATGTCGGCGGGATTTTCCGCCGGGTCACGCGCCTTGGCGCGCTATCCAGAACATCACGAAGCACAATCTATAGCGTAGCCCCCGGACCCCTAACACTATTGATAGTGCCACAGATGATTGCGGATGCAAGGTATAATGGCGATCGCGAGGCCGCATTTCATCGACGAAATGACTCGGTTGGGCGATGCCTGCTTATGCTGCAGTGCAGCGACGCGCGGTCCTGCGCGGGCTTGCCGGAAAGCAAGCGCAGAAAGCGGGCCGGAAAAATAAAGATGTGGAAAAGGCCGGCCATAGGGACGGGCCTGGCGATGCGCACCGAAACGCGCGCCGTCGTGATGCTGGCAAATCCGCCGAGGCCGCCTTATGGATCGGTCGAAGAGTCAGGCACAGAGGATTGTCGGCATGTCCCAAGGCATCATCATGATCATCGGCGCAATCGCGCTCATCATTCTGCTGGTGTGGGTTTTCCGGTCACGATTCGGAGCGGCGGACCATATCGATACCTCGGCCACCGCCGTGGGCGCGGTGACGGAAGCGGCACGCAACATCGCCGAGGAAGTCGTGCATAAATTCGAGGGCAAGCACGAGCCGCAGGTTGCCGCAGAGGCCCCGGTATCGGTTGCTGCTGCTCCGGTCGCTCCGGCTCCGGCTCCGGCTCAAGCTCAAGTCAACACGGCCCCAAACGCCATCGGCATCCCCGCAGCGGTGGGTGCGCCGGACAATCTGCGTCTCCTCAAGGGCGTCGGGCCGAAGCTGGCCGCTTTGCTGACGGAGCTCGGGATTACCCGCTTCGACCAGATCGCCGCCTGGAACGCGGCGGACATTGCAACGGTCGATGCCAATCTGGGCACCTTCAAGGGCCGCATCGTGCGCGACAATTGGGTGGAGCAAGCCGGCTTCCTGGCGCGCGGCGACACTGCCGGCTTCGAGGCGCGGTTCGGCAAGCTGGACGGCCCCGGCAACAGTTGAACGGACCCCCATTCTGACTGATCATCCTTCCAAGGCGGCGCCCGGCGTCGCGGCGCCCGGCGCCTCCGCACCGTCGCATCTCCCGCTCGGCCATGTCCTGCTGCTGGCCGCGCTGACGGCCACCTTGCCGGCCGCCATCGAGGGCGTGTCTCCCGCCCTGCCGGCCATTGCGAGCGGCCTTGGGGCAGACCCCACTCATATGCCGACCGCGATGAGCGCGTTCGTGATCAGCTTCGCCATCGCGCAGCTGCTCGGCGGCATGTGCGCGGATGCACTAGGCCGCCGGCCGGTCGTCATCGGCGGGTTGCTGCTGTTTACGCTAGCGGGCCTGTTGGGTGCATTTGCGGAGAGCTTCCCGATGCTGCTCGCGGCTCGTGCGCTGCAGGGCGTCGGGGCGGCCGCAGCGGTGCTGTTGGCCCGCACGATGGTCCGCGATCAGCTCGGCCGGGAGGACGCCGCGCGCGCTCTGGCGCTGATCGGCATCATCATGGGGTTCACTCCCGCGTTGGCACCACTCATCAGCGGCGTTCTGGTGGCGACAGGCGGCTGGCGTGCGCCCCTGGTGGCACTGGCCGTGATGGGCGGTGTGCTGGTCATCGTGACGACCCTGCGCTTGCCGGAAACGCTGGCGCGCGAAGAGCGGCTCCCCTTTGATCTGCGCGCCTTGTTCCGCACCCTCGCAGGCCTTGCCCGGTCGCGCGCGTTGATGGCCTACATCATCGCGAACGCCTTTGCTTACAGCGGCATCCTGCTGTTTTCTTCTGCCGCGCCGCAAGTCATCATCGATTATCTCGGCGTCTCGGCCGCCGGCTATGCCGCGATGCTCTCGCTGGCGACGGCCGGGTTCATCGCGGGCAATTTCCTGTCCTATCGTCTCGTCCGTCGCCTGGGCGTGGATGGCACCTTACGGGTCGGCGTGCTGTTCCAGGCGGCCGGGCCGCTGCTCATGCTGCTCGCCGTCTCTGTGTGGCCGCACATATGGGTCGCGCTGGTGATCCCGCAGATGCTCTATACCATGGGTTGGGGCATCGTGCAGCCGCAGACGCAGGCCGGCGCCTTGTCCACCCATCCGCACAGCATCGGTCAGGCCTCGGCCTTGCTGGGTTTCGTCCAGCTCGCGCTGGCCGGCCTGATCGTGGCGATTTTCTCGCGCGTGACGGCGGGAGAGCCGGTTTCGCTCGCTCTGGCCCTGATGGTTTGCGGCGGCATGGCGACGGTGTGCGCCTGGCATCTGGTGCCGCGCCAACGCGCCTGAGCCGTCAGGCTGCGATGGTGAGCGGCGCAGCCAGCGGCGGCTGATAGATCAGTTCGATGACGCCCCAATGCTGGCCCGCAATGGAGAGCGGCGCCACCACCTGCTTGAACAGCCCGCTTCTGCCCTGCGCCAGCGGGCGGCGACTCGTCCGCACGGTGAACGGTCGCGTGTTCCGCGCCAGCGCGCGCATGTGCGGCGCATTGAGCATCTGCCCCTGCTGGCCCTGATCGCTCGCCTGCTCCAGGGCCGCTGACGGTTGCTCCATCCCCTGCACGGGGAGAGCGAGCGCGCAAAAGGCGTTGCGGTCGAGGCAATTGAAGCTAACCAGCCCTAGCAGCTGCCGCGCACCGTCCCGCCAGCCCGCCGCAATCCGCTCGATCAGAGGCTGGGCAGGATGGCTGAACAGCGGCGGATTGCTGCTCGCCAGCGGCTCATAATCGTCCGTGAAGATCTGATCGGCCGTGATCTCGCCGGCTGCGATGGCCTCCTCGACGGCAGAAGCCATGGCCGCCGCCGCTTCGGACGCAAAGCGGATATAAGGCGAATCCGGGATGTCGACGCCGCTTTCGGCCAGATACTGGAGCAGCTGGTTGGTGTCCTCGCTCACGTCGATGACGCGCGTAGATAGCCGCTGGAGGCCGATGGCATTGTCGATGGAGGCATCGGCAAGGTCGGAGAGGCCGGTGCGGATTTCGCCGACCGAGCCGAGGATAGCGTGGATGTTGGCCGACACCGCCTCGCTGTTGCCGGAGAGGCCGAGGATCAGATCCCGCAACCGCGCGACCAGCGCGGCGATCTCGCCCGAGGCGGCATGGGCACCATTGGCCTTTTCCGCGCCCTGAGCGATTCGATCGAGCATGGTCTGCGCTTCACTGCGCAACTCGCGGATGGACCCTTCGATCTGCTGCGTGGCGAGGGCCGTCTCCTGCGCCAGCTTCTTCACTTCCGCCGCCACCACCGCAAAACCCCGTCCGGCGTCGCCGGCGCGGGCGGCCTCGATAGCGGCGTTGAGCGCCAGCAAATTGGTCTGGCCGGCAATGCCGCTGATCACCTTGCTGGTGTCACTCACGCTGGCAAGGGCGAGATTGAACCCATCCAGCCGCTCGTGAATGCGGGATACCTGATCGATCAGATCCAGCACATTCTGCGAGGCGGAGGCGAGCTGCGTGCTCGAATCATCGACCACCTTGCGCGCGGTGCTGGCCTGCGCGCGGGCCTGATCGGCATTGTCGCCTACGTCATCGCCCATCTGGCCCAGCGCGATCGCGGCATCTTCGAGCGTTTCGAGCATGGATGCCTGATCGGTCACGCGGTCGGCCAGCTCGGCAATGTCCACCTGCAGGTCGAGCGTGCGCAGGCCGAGCGCGCCGGTATGCTCGGCGACATGCAAGATCGTCGTTTCCAGCCGGTTCGTCATGTTCACGCGCTTTTGTCTCCCGCTCGACGGGCGGTTTAGGAACAAGCGGTTAAAATGACGTTGTGCAGTGCGGTATTAGTGGCGCGTCGCCCTAATCTCGGGCGCCGAGCAGCGCCAGCACCACCGCGCTCACCACCAGCAGCAGGCCGATCACTTCGCTCCGGCGCAGGCGCTCGCGCAGATAGAAATGCGCAAAGCTGAGCGTGAAGACGACCTCGCTCTGGCCGACGATCCGCACCAGCGCTACCGGTGCCGTCGCAAAGCCGGTGAACCAGCAGGCCGAGCCGAGTGCGGAGAGAAAGCCGACCTGACCCGAGACGCGCCATGTCTCGAACACCCTGCGCACCTGTTCCGGCTCGCGCCACAGCAGGTAGCCGCCCTGCATCACCGTCTGCAGGGCAACGGTGATGACCAGCACCGTGAGCGCTGCGGAAATAGGGTCGGGCGTGGTCACATCCATCGTCGCGCGCCGAATGGCGATCGCGGTGAGCGCGAAGAAGAAGCCGGATGCGATGCCGTAGCGCGCAGCGGGCTGGCCGAGCGCTCGCAGAAAATCGCCCGCGCTCATCCGCTTGCCGCCGGTCGAGAGCAGCATGACGCCCACCACGCCAATGGCGATGCCGATCCAGGCCAGCAGGCTCAGCGTTTCGCCGAGCAGCAGGATGGAGAGCAGGGCGCCCTGCGCGGCTTCCGTCTTGGAGTAGGCGGTGCCGACGACGAAATTGCGATGATGGAAGGCCATCAGCAGCAGGTTCGTCGCCAGTATCTGCGCCAGCCCGCCCAATGCGCTATAGATGACGGTGGCGCTGGAGAAGGCCGGGAACAGCCCGTCCCGCAGCAGGGCGTGATAGCCCAGCATCAGCACCGCCGCGAAGGGCAGGCCGTAGAGATAGCGCACAAGGCCAGCGGCATTCACGGACATCATCTGCCCGACGCGCCGTTGCACGGCCGTCCGCCACGCCTGAAGCAGGCCGGCCAGCAGCGTCGCCGGCAGCCAGATCGGCGAAGAAATCAACGCTGCGCCCTATGCCGGGTCAGGTTCATGCTTTCTCCAGCAGGCCTTCCCGGGCGATCTTCTCCTGCCAAACGAGCGGCGCGAGCTGGTGGACGTTGTTGCCTTCGCTATCCACCGCGACGGTGACGGGGAAGTCCTGCACCTCGAACTCGTAGATCGCTTCCATGCCCAGATCCTCGAAGCCGACGACCTTGCTGCCCTTGATCGCCCGCGCGACGAGATAGGCCGCGCCGCCGACTGCCATCAGATAAGCGCTCTTGGCCTCCTTGATCGCCTCGGTCGCCGCCGGGCCGCGCTCGGCCTTGCCGACGCAGGCGAGCAGGCCCTGGTCGAGCATCATGCGCATGAACTTGTCCATGCGGGTCGCGGTCGTGGGGCCAGCCGGGCCGACCACTTCCTCGCCGACCGGATCGACAGGGCCGACATAATAGATGACGCGACCCTTGAACTCGACCGGAAGTTGCTCGCCGCGCGCCAGCATGTCCTGAATGCGCTTGTGGGCGGCATCGCGGCCGGTGAGCATCTTGCCGTTGAGCAGCAGGCGGTCGCCCTGCTTCCAGCTCTGCACCATCTCGGGCGTGAGCGCATCGAGATCGACGCGGATCGCTTCGGCGCTCGGCTTCCAGTCCACCTTGGGCCATTCATCGAGCTTGGGCGCTTCCAGATAGGCCGGGCCGGAGCCATCGAGCGAGAAATGCGCGTGGCGCGTGGCGGCGCAATTGGGGATCATCGCCACTGGCTTGCCAGCGGCATGGCAGGGCGCATCGAGGATCTTGACGTCGAGGATCGTAGCAAGCCCGCCCAGACCCTGGGCGCCGATGCCGAGCGCGTTCACCTTGTCGAAAATCTCGATGCGCAGCGCCTCGATGTCCGTCTGCGGCCCGCGCGCCTTGAGGCTGGCCATGTCGATCTGCTCCATCAGCGCCTTCTTGGCGAGGTGGACGCAATGCTCGGCCGTGCCGCCGATGCCGATGCCGAGCATCCCCGGCGGGCACCAGCCGGCGCCCATTTGCGGCAGCATTTCAAGCACCCAGTCGACGATATTGTCAGCCGGGTTCATCATCTTGAACTTGGACTTGTTCTCGCTGCCACCACCTTTGGCCGCGACATCGACATGGACATGATGGCCCGGCACCATTTCGACATGCAGCACGCAGGGCGTGTTGTCCTTGGTGTTCCGCCGCGTGAAGGCGGGGTCGGCCAGCACGGATGCGCGCAGCTTGTTCTCGGGGTTGAGATAAGCGCGACGCACCCCCTCGTCGACGACCTCCTGCAGCGACTTGCTGGTGTCGTCGAGGCGGCAATCCATGCCCCATTTCACGAACACGTTGACGATGCCGGTATCCTGGCAGATCGGGCGATGGCCCTCGGCGCACATGCGGCTGTTGGTGAGGATCTGCGCGATGGCGTCCTTGGCCGCCGGCCCTTGCTCCGCTTCATAGGCCGTGCCCAGCGCGCGGATATAATCCATCGGGTGATAGTAGCTGATGAACTGAAGCGCATCGGCGACGCTTTCGATCAGGTCGGCGGTCTTGATGGTCACGGTCATGGCGCGCGTGAGACTCCCGGCAAATGGCAAGGAAAGGCGGTTTGGATGCCGGGCGCTATACGCCTTTGCCCTGCGCAGGCAAGCGCTCGACGCCGTTGCGGCGCGCGCCGATCCGCGCAATAACCGCTCAGCGGCGCGCGCTCATGACGCCGCAGGCAGGAAGGATGCATCAATGTTCCGGATCATCGGCTATATCGTCGTCGGCCTCATCGTTGGCGTCTTCGCGCGCTTCTTCTATCCCGGCGCCGTGGACCTCGGCTGGATCGCCACGATCCTGCTCGGCATCGGCGGTGGCATCATCGGCGGCTTCGTCGCGGGGCTGATGGATGGCAAAAGCGGCAACTTCCGCCCGGTCGGCTTCATCGGCTCCGTGCTGGGTGGGATGCTGCTGATCTTCATCGTGCGATCATTGAGCTAGGCGCGGTCAAGCCTAGGAACCGCCTTGTGTTCCTGTGAAAACAGGAACCCAGGGCGCAACCGCTGTGCCCCGAGGCCCTGGGCTCCTGCTTCCGCAGGAGCACCGCAACATTGAGACCGGGGCAAACTCGCTTATCATCCGCCGCCTTCATGGCTCTTCGGCGCGAACAGGGGCAGGCTCGTTACGTCGTCCGACGAAAGTGTGAGGCCGAAAACCTCCGCCAGCGTTGCCCGATACTCTTCCGGAGCGGCAATATCTCGGATTTCGCGGGTAGACCCCCGCGCGATCGAGAAACTCCGCTCGGTCAGCGCGGCAAAGCCGTCGGGCAGGACGATGCTGACAATGTGCAGGGTCGTAAAGCGCGAGTCCGCACGCGTGGAGGTCCAGTGGTTGCACTGCTCCAGATCGACCGGTGCCACCGGATCGAGGTGGAACGCATATTGCGGTTGCCAGTCGTCGGTCTCAGCGCTGCGCCCGTCGGTGGAGGCCGTCGGGCCGGCGCGCTCCAGCAGCCATTCGCCGAGGACGTCGCCGGGCTGGCCGGTCCGGCGCAAGCGATGGCTGGCCCCGTCGGGCGTCGTGGCCTCGGCGCCGTCCTGCAAGGGCAGGGGCGGCACGAAACTGCCGCCGAATCCGGCATCGGCTACCCAAGGCTGGCCTTCGATCTCGAGCAGCAACAGCGTATGCGTGCGCGGCGGGATGTCGCCGGGCGCCGCGCCGAGCAACACCCGCGCGAGCAGCGGCCTGGCCGGCAGGCCAAGCGTGCCCAACATGTCGGCAAACAGCCGGTTCTGCTCGAAGCAATAGCCCCCGCGTCGCCGGGTGATGAGCTTGTCGAACACGCTGTCCCCATCGATCAGGATCGGGCGGCCCAGGCGGACATCCAGATTCTCGAACGCGATGCGCCGGCGCTGCGCCGCCTGAAGAATGGCCAGGCCCTCCGCATCGAGTGCCGGCGCGGACTCAAGGCCGAGGCGGGCCAGATAGGCGTCGAGGCGGGCGGCGGCGGTCATGGCAGGCTCGCCCCGGTCAGGCCGCGTCGAGGCTATCGAGCGCCTCGCTGGCTTCCATCCAGCTCTGTTCGGCCTGTTCGATGGCGCCGTCCAGCTTGGCGCGCCGCTGCATCAGTTCGCTCATCGTCCGGTCCTTTTCCTGCGGGCCAGCCTTTGCCGGATCGAACAGGGCGAGATCGATCCGCGAGCGCTCGGCGGTGAGATCGGCCAGCGCTTTCTCTGTCTTCTTCACAGCCGCCTGCAGCGCCTTGTAGCGCTCCCGTGCCTGGGCGTTCGCGCGACGATCGGCCTTGCGGTCGTTCTTGGACCCGCTCTCCTTCGCCGGGGCACTGGCACCGCGCCCGAGCACGAAGTCGGTATAATCCTCAAGGCTGCCGTCAAAAGGCTGCGCCAGTCCGCTATCGACCAGCACCAGCCGGTCGGCGACCAGCTCGATCATGTGCCGGTCGTGGCTGACGATCACCACCGCGCCGGAATAGCTGTTGAGCGCCTGCACCAGAGCCTCGCGGCTATCGACGTCGAGGTGGTTGGTCGGCTCGTCGAGGATCAGCAGGTGCGGCGCGTGGCGGGTGATCAGCGCCAACGCCAGCCGCGCGCGTTCGCCGCCGGAGAGCGACCCGACCTTCTGGGTTGCCCTTATGCCTGAAAAGCCGAACCGCCCAAGCTGCGCCCGCACCGCGCCGGGGGTGGCGCCCTTCATCTGCCGGGTCATGTGCTCCAGCGGTGTGTCTTCCGTATCCAGCTCTTCCACTTGATATTGGGTGAAATAGCCGACGTTCATCTTGCCCGAGGCGTTCATCGCGCCTTCCATGGCTGGCAATTGCGCGGCCAGTAGCCGGGCCAGCGTCGTCTTGCCGTTGCCGTTCTTGCCGAGCAGCGCGATGCGGTCATCGGGGTCGATGCGCAGATTGAGGCGCTGGAGGATCGGGGTCTCATTGTAGCCGACCGACGCCATGTCGAGCGTGATGAGCGGCGGGCGCAGCGCTTCGGGATCGGGGAAGTCGAAGGACAGGCTGGGGTCTTCCAGCGCAGCGGCGATGGGCTGCATCTTGGCCAGCGCCTTGGCCCGCGATTGCGCCTGCTTGGCCGTGCTGGCGCGCGCGCTGTTGCGCGCGACATAATCCTGCAGCTTGGCACGCTCTGCCGCCTGCTTCTCGCGGGCTGATTCGAGCTGGGCGAGCCGCTCGGCGCGCTGCCGCTCGAAGGCATCGTAGCCGCCTGGATAGAGGGTGATCTTGCCGCCCTCCAGATGCAGGATGTGGTCCACGACATTGTTGAGCAGGTCGCGCTCGTGGCTGATCACCAGCACCGTGCCGCGATACTCCTTGAGGAAGCTTTCCAGCCACAAGGTCGCTTCGAGGTCTAGGTGGTTGGATGGCTCGTCGAGCAGGAGCAGGTCCGGCTCGGAGAAGAGCAGGGCGCCCAGCGCGACGCGCATCTTCCACCCGCCCGAGAAGCTGTCGAGCGGCCGGTTCTGCATCTCTTCATCGAAGCCGAGGCCCGTGAGGATGCGGCCCGCGCGCGCGGGCGCGGTGTAGGCATCGATGGCGATCAGGCGATCGTGCAGATCGCCCAGCCGGTCCGGGTCTTCGCATGTCTCGCTCTCCACCAGCAGCGCCGCGCGCTCGGTATCGGCAGCGAGTACGGTCTCGAACGGCGTGGCGCTGCCGCTCGGCGCTTCCTGCGCGATATAGCCCAGCCGCGTGTCGCGCGGCATGTCGACCGATCCGCCATCGGGGTCGAGTTCCCCGATGATCGTCTTCATCAGGGTGGACTTGCCGGCGCCGTTGCGGCCGATCAGGCCGACCCGCGACCGCGGCGGCAATGCCGCGCTCGCGGCATCGAGAATGACACGGCCCCCCAGCCGCACGGTGATATCATTGATGGTCAGCATGGCGCGCCGTTAGCACAAGCGCAGCGCAGGTCGTCCGGAAAATTCTGACCGCCGGCCGTGTTTGCGGATCTAGCCGGCCAGCGCAGCCGTCTCCGCATCGCCTTCGCCGGGACCGACGCAGTAGAAACAGAGCTTGTTCCCATCGAGATCCCGCACATAAGCGGCGTAGAAGGCCTGGCTCCCATCGGCGCTGCGCAGACCGGGCGGGCCTTCATCCACCCCGCCCATTTCGATGGCCTTGCCATGCAATCGCCGCACCTTCTCCCGCGTGCGCTGGCCCATGGCGACCATCGCCCCGTTTCCGGGCGTCGCCGGCCCGCCATTGAAGGGCTTGGCGACGCCGAACATCGGCTTGCTCCAGCTGGCGCCCCAGGCCGCGATATGCGGCAGCTCCAGCAACCGCCGGATGCCGACACTGCCGAACAGCGCATCATAGAAGGCCATGGCGCGCTGCAGGTCATTGGTGCCCACCGTCGTGTAGCCGATCATGGGTGCCTCTCCGCCGGGATGGACCGCTTGCCCGACTCAACGCCGCGCGAACCAGCGGCTCCATACAGTAGAATTCGGCTGGTGCTAACCGGTGGCGCTCCACGCTAGTTCTGCCGCCCCGAATTGAAACGCTTCGCATGGGCGGGTCCCTCTCGCCCCGAGGCTGTCAGCCCTGTTCGTCTCCCTTGCAGGCGCCGACCCGCTTGGCATCTACTGTCATCTTCATCGTCATCTCGCCTGCGGCGTCTCCGCCTTGGGCCTTTGAGGCCATTTCCATCCGGTAGCGGTCGGGGGCATATTCGCCGTCCATCTTCATTTCCATGCGGCCCTGCGCCCCGCCATCGCATTTGAGTAGCGCGGAAATCTTACCATTTTTCATCGTGAAGTGATCATATTTGCAGCTCTTGTCGTGCTCGCCGGTGAAAAAGGCCTTCTGCTCCTTCACATCCTCTTCGGTCACACAACTGGTGAAGCTTCGCCCGGCGCCCATCTGCGCCTTCATGTGATCACGCGCTTCGGCGGGCAGACCGGGCATCTCGATGTCCTGCACCGTCATCTGGCCTTCCCACCGGCCGGGGCTGACCATGACGCCATCGCCGCCGGCAGCCGCCACTTGCTGCTGCACTTCCTCGGGCGTCGCGTTGGTCGCCGAGACATTCGGGCCGCTATTGCAGCCGGAGAGGACAAGAAGGGTAGGGGTGATCAGAAAAACGGCGCGCATGGGCATGTCCTCTTCGCAAGGCCCGGCACCTGTGTGTCCAAGCTCGTCCGGCCGGTGATGGCGCTTTAGCCTCCGCAGGGCAAGCTCGAGAACGGCACGACGGACGGATCGGTGGCAAAAGCCTGATTGACGCTCACCCCATATCATGATGGCGGGCCCAGTCATCGTCGATCCCGCTTTGTTCTTCCGCCCCATTGCCGCCGGCGGCCACAATCGCCATATTCCCCCTATGGCGATCCAAATCCGCACAAATCTGGCTGAACCCCAGACCGACCAGTCCTTCGTTCCCCACCGTCCGGCACGCCCGGAAAAGGCGGAGGGTGGCAGGCGTTTCAAGCTGGTGAGCGATTATCAGCCGGCCGGCGACCAGCCTACCGCCATTGCCGAGCTGGTCGAGGCGGCAGAAGCTGGTGAGAAGGATCAGGTGCTGCTCGGCGTCACCGGCTCGGGCAAGACCTTCACCATGGCGAAGGTGATCGAAGCGGTACAGCGCCCCGCGCTGGTGCTGGCGCCCAACAAGATCCTCGCCGCCCAGCTCTATGGGGAGTTCAAGAGCTTCTTCCCTGACAATGCGGTGGAATATTTCGTCAGCTATTATGATTATTACCAGCCCGAGGCCTATGTGCCTCGCTCGGATACGTACATCGAGAAAGAGTCGAGCGTGAACGAGGGGATCGACCGGATGCGCCACTCGGCGACCCGGTCGCTGCTGGAGCGCGATGACGTGATCATCGTCGCGTCCGTCTCGTGCATTTACGGTATCGGTTCGGTCGAAACCTATTCGGCGATGACCTTCAGCCTCAAGAAGGGCGAGAGCGCCGATCAGCGCGAGATCATCCGCAAGCTCGTGGCGCTGCAATATAAGCGCAACGATGCCGCCTTCGCGCGCGGCAACTTCCGCGTTCGGGGCGACAATCTGGAGATTTTCCCGAGCCACTATGAGGATAATGCCTGGCGGATCAGCTTCTTCGGCGACGAGATCGAGGAGATTGTCGAGTTCGATCCACTGACCGGCAAGAAGGCGGCGAGCCTCGATTACGTCAAGGTCTTCCCCAATTCGCACCATGTTACCCCCGGTCCGACGCTCAAGCAGGCGATGGAGGCGATCCGCCATGAGCTGACCGAGCGGCTGAAGGAGCTGGTCGAGGAGGGTAAGTTGCTGGAGGCGCAGCGGCTGGAGCAGCGCACCAACTTCGATCTGGAGATGATCGCGGCCACGGGCTCCTGCGCGGGCATCGAGAATTATTCCCGCTTCCTCACCGGCCGCCTGCCGGGTGAGCCGCCGCCGACGTTGTTTGAGTATCTGCCGGAAAACGCGATCCTGTTCGTGGATGAGAGCCACCAGACCGTGCCGCAGATCGGCGCGATGGCGCGGGGCGATCATCGCCGCAAGGTGACGCTCGCCGAATATGGCTTCCGCCTGCCAAGCTGCATCGACAACCGCCCGCTGCGCTTCAACGAATGGGACGCGATGCGCCCGCAGACGGTCAGCGTCTCCGCCACGCCCGGCAACTGGGAGATGGAGCAGACCGGCGGCACCTTCTCCGAGCAGGTCATCCGCCCGACCGGTCTCATCGATCCGCCGGTGGAGATCAAGCCGGTCGAGGATCAGGTGGACGACCTGATCCATGAAGCCAAGCTGACCGCGCAAAAGGGCTACCGCACCCTCGTGACCACGCTCACCAAGCGCATGGCTGAGGATTTGACCGAGTTCATGCATGAGGCAGGCCTCAAGGTCCGCTACATGCACAGTGATGTCGAGACGCTGGAACGCATCGAGCTGATCCGCGACTTGCGCCTGGGCGTCTATGACGTGCTCGTGGGCATCAACCTGCTGCGCGAGGGTCTGGATATCCCCGAATGCGGGCTCGTTGCCATTCTTGATGCCGACAAGGAAGGCTTTCTGCGCTCGGAAACCAGCCTCATCCAGACCATCGGCCGCGCCGCGCGCAACATCGATGGCCGCGTGATCCTCTATGCCGACCGCATGACAGGCTCGATGGAGCGCGCGCTCAACGAAACGAACCGTCGCCGCGAGAAGCAGGTCGCCTATAATCTGGAACATGGCATCACGCCGGAAAGCGTGAAGAAGCAGATCGGCGACATCATCGCCCATGTCGCCAGCAAGGATCAGGTGACCGTCGACACCGGCCTCGACGATGCGCCGCACATGGTGGGCCATAATCTGCGCGCCTATATCGAGGATCTCGAAAAGAAGATGCGCACCGCTGCCGCCGATCTCGAATTCGAGGAAGCCGGCCGCCTGCGCGACCAGATCCGCAAGCTGGAAGCCGAAGAATTGGGGCTCCCTGTCGATCAGCAGGTCACCGCCAATGCCGGGCGCTATCTTGGCCGCGCAACGGAGGGCAAACCCGGCACGCGCAAGATGCGCTATGGCAAGACGCAGCGAAAAATGGGGCGCTAGCCTCACAAGCGGTGGAGACTTTTCGCGGCTCAATTTCGTTTGACAGCAAGTAGACGAAGTCTACAAGCCGGCACCGCTGTAACACTCGGATTTCATGCAGGCGCATCCGCCGAGCATCGCTTTTGCTCAGCGTTCATTCATGCTGCTGTCCTGTAAGGTCTTCAGCTTAGAAAGCGAAGTGAGCACAGGGTGTTGCGGCTGCGAGAAGGTGGGTATAATCCCGCTTGTCGATAGTGACTTATTCATGTAATACAGTTCGAGCTAAGGGGCGCCTAGGCGGCGAAACTCATGAACTATGAAGCGAACATGAAATACGGCGTGTCCAGTGTGGACCCGGAAGAGGCCGAGAGTCGGCAGAAGCGGCGGCGCCTGCTGCTGGTCGTTGGCGCGCTGGTCGCGTTGGCGGTCATCGCCATGCTGGCCTATCGATTCTTCGGCGGTTCGGGCGATCAGGGCGAGCAGGTCAGCCAGGTGGCAATCGTCACCGTCGCCGTGCCCGCGCAGGAAGCCGTGACGCGCACCGCCAATGCCACCGGCTCGCTGGCAGCGCGGGTGGATATGCCCGTCGGCGTGGTTGGCGAGGGTGGCCGCGTGGTCGCCGTTCATGTTCAGCCGGGCGACTGGGTCGGCGCGAATCAGATTCTCGCGACCATCGAGCGCTCGGTGCAGGCCCAGCAGATTTCCCAGCTCGAAGCGTCCGTGCAGGTCGCGCGGGCCGATGCCAAGTTGGCCCAGAACAATCTTGATCGCGCCAAGGCGCTGGTGAGCGACGGGTTCGTGTCCCGCGCCGACATCGACCAGAAGACCGCGACGCGCGATGCTGCCGTGGCCCGGGTCAATGTGGCCGTGGCGCAGCTCAACCAGATGCGCGCGCAGGTCGGGCGGCTGGATATTCGCGCGCCCGCCGCAGGGCTGGTGCTGACGCGCTCGGTCGAGCCGGGGCAGGTCGTCTCTGGCGGCAGCGGCGTGCTGTTCCGCATCGCGCGCGCGGGCGAAATGGAAATGAAGGCGCTGCTCTCCGAAGACGAGCTGGCCTTGCTGTCCGAAGGCGCCGTGGCACGCGTGACGCCTGTCGGCATGACGCAGAGCTTCGAGGGCCGCGTGTGGCAGATCGCGCCGGTGATCGACCAGACGTCGCGCCAGGGCATCGTCCGCATCGCCGTGCCTTATAATGCCGCGCTGCGTCCGGGTGGTTTCGCCAATGCGGAGATTGCCATGGAGCGCGTGTCGGCAGCAGTCCTGCCGGAGTCCGCGATTCAGAGCGACCCGAAGGGCAGCTATGTCTACGTCGTCGGCAAGGATAACAAGGTCGAGCGCCGGTCGGTGAAGACGGGTGCCGTGACAACGCGGGGCATCGCCGTGGTGCAGGGGCTCAATGGTTCGGAGCGCGTCGTGCTCTATGCCGGCGGCTTCCTCAGCCCGGGCGAGACGGTCAAGCCCCGGCTCGCGAAGAGTGCAACGGACGGAAGGGCTGGCGGCTGACCGGCGACGCCTGACAGGGCGACGTCTAACGGGCGACGTCTAACAGGGCGCCGCTGCTTGTGGCGGCCGTCACACGCTAGATTGGCAGGACAGACGAGATGAGTCTTCGCAACATATCGGCCTGGAGCATCCGCAATCCGGTGCCGCCGATCGTGCTCTTCATCGGCCTGCTGCTGGCGGGCATCATTGCGTTCAGCCGCATGGCCGTCGTGGACAATCCGGACATCGATTTTCCGGCCGTCAACGTCACGATCAGCCAGCCGGGCGCCGCGCCGACGGAAATCGAGACACAGATCACCCAGCGCGTCGAGGCGGCGGTGCGGTCGATCAATGGCGTCGATGAAATCCAGTCGACGGCCAGCGAAGGATCGAGCCAGACTTTCGTCCAGTTCCAGATCGGCGTCGATTCCAACGTCGCTACCCAAGAAGTGAAGAACGCGGTCGACCAGATTCGCAGCGATCTTCCCGATGGCATTCTCGAGCCCTTCGTCCAGAAGGTCGAAGTGGGCGGCGCCGAGATCGCGTTTTTCTCGGTCCAGGCGTCGGACATGACGATCGAGCAGTTGAGCTGGTTCGTCGACGATACGGTGGCCAAGCGCCTGCTCGGCATCGAAGGCATGGCGCGCGTCGGGCGCGGCGGCGGCGTCGATCGCGAAATTCGCGTGACGCTGGATCCGGCCAAGATGCAGTCGCTCGGCGTTACGGCGTCGCAGGTCAACCAGGCGCTGCGTCAGGTGAACGTCAACGCGGCGGGCGGCCAGGCGGAGATCGCCGGCTCGCGTCAGTCGGTGCGCGTGCTGGGCAATGCGCAGGATGCCTACAGCCTCGGCCAGACCCAGATATCGCTGGGCAACGGCCGCACGATCCTGCTGGCGGACATTGCCAGCGTGACCGATGGCTATGGCGAGCAAAAGCGCCTGGCGAAAGTCGGCGGCAAGCAGGTCGTCAACTTCTCCATCGAGCGCGCCAAGGGCGCGTCGGACGTCAGCGTCTTCGATGAAACGCTCAAGGTGTTGAAGCAGCTTGAGACGGAAAATCCCGGCATTCGCTTCTACCAGCGCTTCAACAGCGTGAACTATACCAAGAGCCAGTATAGCAGCTCGATGCACGCTCTCATCGAGGGTGCGGTGCTCGCCGTCATCGTGGTGTTCATCTTCCTGCGCGACTGGCGTGCGACGGTGATCAGCGCCATCGCCATTCCGCTCTCGGCGATCCCGACCTTCTATTTCATGGATTTGATGGGGTTCAACCTGAACTCCCTCTCCCTGCTCGCGCTCGGTCTGGTGGCCGGCGTGCTGGTCGACGATGCGATCGTGGAGATCGAGAACATCGTGCGGCACATGCGCATGGGCAAGACAGCCTATCAGGCCTCCATCGACGCGGCCGACGAGATCGGCCTCGCGGTGGTGGCCACCACCATGTCCATCGTCGCGGTGTTCTTTCCAGTCGCCTTGATGCCCGGCATCACCGGTCAGTTCTTCAAGAATTTCGGCTTCACGGTCGTCATCGCCGTGCTGATCAGCCTTGCCGTCGCGCGCATGATCACGCCGCTGGTCGCCGCTTACTTCCTCGAACATCATGGCGAGGAGAAGCATGGCGAAGGCTGGCTGATGGACCGCTATATGAGCCTGCTTGGCTGGGCGCTCGATGATCGCAAGGCTAAGGCTTATGCCCGGGGCGGCGGGCTGGGGCGGCGGATTCGCGCACGCTTCCTCGATCATCGCGTCTGGATGATGGGCTTTGGTCTGGCGGCCTTTGCCTTAACCGTCATCCTGCTCATCTCGATGCCCAAGCAGTTCGAGCCCAATGCTGATCAGGACTTCAGCCGGATCAATATCGAGGCAGTGCCGGGCACCACGCTCCGTCAGAGCGAGGCCATTGCCGATCAGGTGACCGAGCTGCTGAACAAGCAGCCGGAAGTCGATACCGCCATGGCGAACGTCGGCGAGGGCAATGCCCGTATCTTCATCACGCTCAAGAAGGACCGCAAGCGGACCAGCATCGAGTTCGAGCGCGAACTGGCGCCGCGCCTTGCGGAAATTGCGGACGCGCGCGTCTCGTTCGCGTCCCAGCAGGGCGGGTTCGGCACGGGACGCGATATTTCCGTGATGCTCTCCGGCTCTGACCCGGCGCTTCTGGAAGAGACGGCGACGAAGGTTGCCGAAGAGATGAAGAGCCTGCCCGGTGTGGTGGCGCCGCGCGTCAATGCCGACATGCAGCGGCCGGAGCTCATCATCCGTCCGCGGCTCGATCTGGCCGCGCAACTTGGCGTCACGACGTCCGCGCTCAGCCAGACGATCCGCATCGCAACACTGGGCGATATCGACCAGAACAGCGCGAAATTCTCGCTGTCCGATCGCCAGGTGCCCATCCGGGTCATGCTGCCGGAATCGGCGCGGCGCGACCTCTCGAACATCGAGAACCTGCCTGTCCCCACGGCGGGCGGCGGCACTGTGCCGCTCAGCCGCGTCGCCGAGATCAGCTTCGGCTCCGGGCCCACCTCCATCCAGCGTTATGCCCAGCAGCGCCGCATCTTCGTCGGTGCGGATCTGGCGCAGGGCGCGGTCAAGGGTCCTGTCATGGAGGCGATCAACAAGCTGCCGACCATGCGCAACCTGCCGCAGGGCGTGAGCAATCAGGCTGTCGGCAGCGATCGCTGGCAGGAGGAGTTGATCCAGAACTTCGTCATTGCCGTGACCTCTGGCGTGCTGCTGGTCTTCGCGGTGCTGGTGCTGCTCTACAAGCGCTTCATCTCGCCGCTGGTGAACATGTGCTCGCTGGCGCTGGCGCCGCTGGGTGGCCTGCTGCTGATGCTGGTGATGAACGAGCCGCTTTCGCTGCCGGTCTATATCGGCCTGCTCATGCTGCTTGGCATTGTCGGCAAGAACTCGATCCTGCTGATCGACTTCGCGCTGGAGGAGATGGACAAGGGCGTGCCCAAGTTCGAGGCGATCATGGAAGCCGGCCACAAGCGCGCCCAGCCGATCGTGATGACGACGGTCGCCATGACCGCCGGCATGGTGCCGACCGCGCTCTCGCTCACGGGTGATGGCGCCTGGCGCTCGCCGATGGGCATCACCGTAATCGGCGGCCTGATCCTCTCGACGCTGCTCACCCTTGCGATCGTGCCGGCGGCGTTCAGCCTCGCCGATGGCGTCGAGAAACGGATCGGCCCGTGGCTGCGCCGCCGGGTGCTGACCTATGACGGCAAGGGCGAGGCCGCTCAGCCAGCCGAATAAGCAGGGGTTTCAGGAACTCTTGTCGCTGGCGGGACTTCTTCCGGCAGCGGCTTGGTTCGCGTGCCGGGATGGACCTGCCGCGCGATGCCTTGCCGGATGACCCAGGGGCAGCACTCGGCTAGAGACGTCGCATGATCAAGGTTCCCGTCCATAGCGGCGTGCGGCAGATGCGCATCATTGCGACCGGGTTGCTGGTCGTGATGGCGATTGCCTATGTGTCGGCGCGTCGGTTCGAGGACCCGCATCCGGCTTTGGGCTTCGTCCGGGCGTTTGCGGAAGCGGCCATGGTCGGCGGATTGGCCGACTGGTTCGCGGTTACTGCGCTGTTCCGTCATCCGCTGGGCTTGCCGATCCCGCACACCGCGATCATCCCCCGCAACAAGGATCGCATCGGCGATACGCTGGCCGTCTTCCTGCGCGACAATTTCCTCACGCCCGCCGTCGTGGCCCGCCGCATGGGCCGGCTGGATGTCGCCGGAGCGGCCGGGCGCGTGCTGGCGGCGCCGGCTGCCGGTGATGGACGCTTGCGCCGAGGCGCCTCCCGCTTGCTGGCCGATTCTCTGGAAGCGCTGGATGACGAGCGGCTAGGCGGAATGCTCAAGGGCGTGCTGGTCCAGCGCATCGGGCAGCTCAATGCAGCGCCGCTGATGGGCCAGTTGCTCGCCGCTGCCATGAAGGACGGGCGCCACCAGCCGGTGCTCGATGCGCTGATCCGCTGGGGCGCGCGGACGCTGGAAGCCAATCGCGAACTCATCCGCCAGATCGTGCATGAGCGCTCGGGCAAGATCATGCGCTTCACGGGGCTCGACGAGACCTTGGCCAACAAGATCATCGACGGGCTGGACAGGCTGCTGCAGGAGGCTGCTGACGACCCCGAGCACCGGCTGCGCTCCAAGGTGGAGGAGGGGCTGGCGACTCTTGCGGACGATCTCCAGACCGACCCCAAGATGCAGGCGCGGGTCGACCGCATCCGCGACGAGATGATCGCCAACCCGGCCATGCAGCGCTGGCTGGATGGCATCTGGCAAGCCGCGCGCGAGGCCATGCTGCGCGCCGCGCGTGATCCGCAGGCAGCGCTCGCCGGGCGGATGGGTGAGGTGGTGCGCCAGCTTGGCGAAACGCTCCGCGACGATCCCGCGCTCAAGCATGTGGTCAATCGTTTCGCCCGGCGCGTCGCGGTCGGCACGGCGGCGCGCTATGGCGACAGCATCGTCCTGCTGGTCTCCGAAACCGTCCGCAGTTGGGATGCGCGAACGATCACCGGACGGCTGGAAAATGCAGTCGGGCGCGATCTGCAATATATCCGGATCAACGGCACCCTGGTCGGCGGTCTGGTCGGTCTCACGCTGCACAGCCTGAGCTATCTGTTCTAATCCGCCGCTGCGCGGGCGCTATAAGGTTTTATCCGTTCGCGGGTGACAAATGCGGCGGAGGGGATTAGGAGCGCGGCCGTGTTGCATATGCGCCGCCTTGTTCATTCGCACCGCTGCTGGGCTGCCACGCTGCTCGGCCTCGCGTTGCTGTTCAAGGCGCTGATGCCGGCGGGCTTCATGCCGGTCGTCAGTGGCAAGACGCTAACCGTCGAGCTGTGCTCGTCCGGCGGGGCGGGGCCGATCACGCTGCACATTCCCGTCGAGGGCAAGGACAAGACGCCGCAGACCCAATCGGATCAGACCTGCGCCTTCGGTGGCCTGACGGCTCAGGCGCTTGCCGCAACCGATCCGGTCGTGCTTGAAGCCGCGCTGGCGTTCATCTTCGCGACGGCCCTGCTGCAGCCCGATCTGCGGCTGCCCCGGCATGAGACCTATCTCCGTCCCCCATTACGCGGCCCTCCGGCCAACGCCTGACAATCTGAGCTGATTTGTCGGTCCTGTCGGCGCGTCGTTACGCGCGGGCATGTCGGAGTGCTTCACAATGCAAATTCCTATCCTGATCGCGGCGGGTTTCGCCGCAGCTTTGGTGGCACCTGCCACCGCGCAGGGCGTCAAGAAGGACGGCCTCACCATCGATCGACCCTGGGCGCGGGAAACCGCGCGTGGGCAGTCGGCGGGTGGCGGTTTCCTCACCATCACCAACAGCGCCCGTGCGGATGAGCGGCTCATCGGAGGCAGTACCCCCGTGGCCGCCCGCGTCGAAGTCCACAGCATGAGCATGGAGGGCGGCGTCATGCGGATGCGGCCGCTCAAGCACGGCCTGCCGATCCCGGCCGGCGGCTCGGTGACGCTCAAGCCGGGCAGTTTCCACGTCATGTTCATGGGCCTCAAGCGCCCGCTGGTGCGCGGCGAGACCATTCCCGTCACGCTCGACTTCGCCCGCGCCGGCAAGGTGCAGGTCTTATTCGCCGTCGAGGCCGTCACTTATGGAGGCAGCCATGGCGGACACTGATCCGCGCCGGCTGGCCCGCATTCGTCTGTGGCTCTGGCTGCTGGTGGCGCTCGCTGCCCTTGGCCTTGGTATTCTGCTGGCCTTACGGTTCGTCACCCAAGGTCCACCGCAAGTGATTGCGGGGGCGCCGGCCGATGTGGGCCAGCATTTCTCGCTGGTCGACAGGGATGGAAAGCCGGTCACCGCGCAGACGCTCAAGGGCACGCCCTATGCGATCTTTTTCGGCTTCACGCGCTGCCCGGATATTTGCCCGACGACGCTCAGCCGCATGGCGCATCTGCGCAAGGCGATGGGTGCCGATGGGGACAAGTTCCGTATCGTCTTCGTCTCGGTGGATAGCGGCCATGACAAGCCGGCCGATGTGGGCGCTTATGTCGATCTGTTCGGCACGCCCATTCTCGGCCTCACCGGTTCGCCAACGCAGATTGCCGACGCCGCGAAGTCATTCCGGGTCTTCTACCAGAAGATCCCGCTCGAGGGCGGCGACTATACCATCGATCACAGCGCCTTCGTCATCTTCATGGATCGTGACGGGCGCCTGCAATCCCTGCTGAGCGATCAGGATAGCGAAGATGCGGCCCTCGCCGAACTTCGCCGCCTGATCGCCTGACCCACCACATTTCAGACCCCGAACGGGGGGAGACATCATCATGAAAACGTCCTTTATCGCTCTCGCAACCATGCTCGCCATGGCCACGCCCGCTTTTGCCGAGGAGGCTGCCGATGCCGCCGCCGATGGCGAGCGCACCATCATCGTCGTGGGCCAGTCCCAAACGCAGGAAGCCGAGCGGCTCGCCCGCGCCACGCCGGGCGGCACCGATGTCGTGCGGCACGAGGATTATGCCGACAAGACCATCGTCTCGCTGCGCGATACGCTCGCCTTTTCGCCGGGCGTTTACACCCAGCCGCGCTACGGGCAGGAGGTTCGCCTCTCCATTCGCGGCTCGGGCCTCTCGCGCGGCTACCACATGCGTGGCATCACGCTGCTCCAGGATGGCGCGCCGATCAATCTCGCCGATGACAATGGCGATTTTCAGGAACTGGACCCGATCTTCTTCGAGCGGCTGGAGGTCTATCGCGGCGCCAACGCCCTGCGCTTCGGCTCGGGCACGCTGGGCGGCGCGATCAATGGCGTGACGCCCACCGGCAAGGACGCGCCCGGCCTGTATCTACGTGCCGATGCCGGCAGCTTCGAGACAGTCCGGGGGCTGGCGGCCTATGGCGGCACCAGTGGCCCGGCCGACTATTGGGTCGGCATGAGCGCCGATAGCTCGGATGGCGACCGCCAGCACGCCCATCGCGAGAGCATGCGCGTCCATGGCAATGTCGGCCTCGCTCTGTCCGACGTTGTGAGCACGCGCTTCTATGCGAGCCTCAACCGCATCCGTCAGGATCTGCCCGGCGCGCTTACCGCTACGGATGTTCTGAATAATCCGCAAAAAGGCAATTTCAGCGGCGATCAGGGGCGGGATATCGACTCGATCCGCCTGCAGAACCGCACCCGCTTCGATTGGGGGCAGACCCGGCTCGATGTCGGGGCCTTCCTCAACATGAAGGATCTGTTCCACCCCATCTATGAAGTGATCGATCAGAAATCGACCGACCGGGGCGTCTTCGCCCGGCTGGACCATGATGCCGGCATTCTCTCCTTCACCCTGGGCGGCGAGTTCCGCCATGGCGAAACGCGGGCGCGTCAGTATCGGAATGTGAATGGCGAACGTGGTGCCCTGACCTTCGATGCCGATCAGACGGCGCGCACCGCCAATGTCTATGGCGAGGCGCGCCTGCAGCCGGTGCCGGGCGTCACGCTGATTGCCGGTGGCATTTATGCCGATGGCTTCCGCAAGCGCACAGTGCTGCTCTCCACGGGGCAGAGCGGGCGGTTGGCGTTCAATGAATTCTCGCCCAAGTTCGGCGTGCTCATCGAGCCGACACCGGACATCCAGCTCTTCGCCAACTACAGCCGCTCGGCGGAATTCCCGGGCTTCGGGGAGGTCTTCCAGAGCGTCGGCACGCCGCCGGTCAGCACGCTCATTGCGGCCATCGCTCCGCAGACGGCCTGGACGGCGGAAATCGGCACCCGCGGGCAGGCGGGCATGGTGAGCTGGGATATCACCGCCTACCGTGCCACCCTGCGCGATGAGCTGCTGCAATATTCCCCCAATGGCACCACCGTTCCGGCCGCCACCTTCAACGCGGATCGCACGCGGCACAGTGGCATCGAGGCCGCCGTCAGCCTCGCGCCGACCCCCTGGCTGCGCCTGCGCCAGATCTGGCAATATTCGGACTTCCACTTCGTCAGCGACGCGGTTTTCCGGAACAACCGCCTGCCGGTCGTGCCGCTGAATGTGCTGCGCAGCGAAGTACGGATCGGGACGCCGGCGCTCAATGTCGCGCCCAATCTCGAATGGGTGCCGCAGGGGGCGTTTGCCGATTACGCCAACAGCACGCGCACGCCCGGCTATGCGCTGCTTGGCCTGACAGCAGGCGCGACGCTGACCAGCGGGATCGACCTGTTCCTCGACGTACGGAACATCACCGACAAGAAGGCCATCGGTGACATTTCCGCCGTAATCACCGCTAATGCAGCCTCCGCAATCTATTACCCGGTCGAGCGGCGCGCGGTGTACGGCGGCGTTCGCGCCCGCTTCTGAGCCTGAATGAGAGCGCTGGCGGCGGGGGTTGCTCCGCCGCCAGCGTATGATTGGTTCGGTTCAGCCTGTCTTGCACGTCCTTTGGGCTCGGAACGCCTGCCGGTGCGTTGTCCGGAATATCCCCAAACGCAAGGAAAGGCAGAGACCCCATGAGTCTGGAAGGAAAATCCATCGCGATCCTCATCGCGCCGCGCGGCACGGAAGAGCCCGAATTCGTTCAACCCCGCGACGCCGTGACCAAGGCGGGCGCCACCGTCACCGTAATCGGCATCGAGACGGGTGAAGCCAAGACCAACAATAATGATCTCGACCCCGGCGGCACCTACACCGTGGATCGCGCGGTTGCCGATGTGTCTGTCGATGACTTCGACGGCCTGATCATCCCCGGCGGCAGCGTCGGCGCAGACAAGCTGCGCGGCGATGATGATGTCGTCGATCTGGTTCGCGCCTTCGCCGAAGCTGGCAAACCCATCGGCGTGATCTGCCATGGTCCGTGGCTGCTCGTCGAGGCCGATGTGGTCGAGGGGCGCACGCTCACCTCTTACCCCACCGTCAGGACCGATATCGAAAATGCCGGTGGGGATTGGGTGGATGAGGAAGTGGTCGTCGACAACGGCCTCGTCACCAGCCGCACGCCGGATGATCTGGACGCCTTCTGCGCCAAGATCATCGAGGAATTTGCTGAAGGTCGTCATGTCGATGCGGCCTGACCTGCATGTCTGACGGCTTGCTGACAGCCTTACAATATTATGGCGCGGCCGCGGCGACGCTGGCCGCGCTCATCGTGTCGCTCAATCTCGGCAGGCTATGGACGGGCTGGGCGATGGTGATTTTCGTCACCAGCTCCATGGCGCTTATCGGCTGGGGTTTCCTCCAGCCGGAGAGCGAAGGCATCGGCGTGCAGAACATCGTGCTGCTCGTCATCAATCTCGTCGGGGTGTGGCGCTACCTGCTGCGGCCCGGCCGGCGCCGGGCGGAAGGCTAGGCGGCGAACCTTTAATCGGGACCGATCATCGAAGGAGCCCGTCTGAACTGGAGCGACACTCAGCCGTTATCTTGGCCACCGAGTACGCTGGCATAGCGTTTGCGATCCACCGCATTCATCGCACGGGTTTTTACGCTCAGGCCAACGAATGCGCCGCTTTCCGGAAGCCACGTCTTACAGAAAAGAGTGATAGAATCTGATCGGTGTTCGATCGCCCGGATAATAAATTCCCAAAGCGTTCCTTTTTCCCAGATTGGGAATATCTCGTTCACGATAATCTCGCCGTCTTCGAGAATGACATCAAACTCGCAATCTTCGAGGCCACATCGCCGACTGCCAATGATCTTGAATGTTGCCATTTCGTGGCATCTCTTTTCCTGACGGGCGCCACTCCTTTAACAATTCTCCCCCATGCCCGCTATCGGCGGATTTGCCAGAGGCGGCTTTCATATCGCGCCACATTCTGATTCAGGAGCGGCCTGAGCCAATACGATCTAACCGGCTTCGAGTGGCGCGCGATTGAACCATTGCTACCCATGGAGCTGCGTGGCGCCCCGCAGCTCCATGGGCGCCGCGTGCTGAAGGGCATCTTCTGGATCATCAACGGTACCGATGCGGCTCGGCCTGACGTCGGGCAAACAGGCCGCTCAATCATCTCTGCCCGCGCACGATCGTGCCGGCGGACAAGCCTGTGATTCAGCGCTTATGAGTCTACGGCCGGCACCAAGTGGCTCACGGCCCAATGTCGCCGCGGTCACCCCGCACCCGCCGCTCCGATCCCGAGCCGAAGCCAAGTGCGGCGGCGACGGAGTTGTTCCACCCATAAGGATCGTCACGCACGACTGGATCGCCGGCATCGTCGAAGATCACGGTCTGGTAGAGCAGCCGCACCGGGATTTCGCGGGGCAGGGGGACAAAGCTCTCCTTGCCGGTTTCGCGTGCCTTCTGCCATTCGGCCGTCACGCCTTCGTCCCGCGCGATCATATCGGCGAAGCCTAGCGCATCCTGCACGCGCACGCAGCCATGGCTGCGCTGGCGCTGCACGTCATCAAACAGCTGCTTGGCCGGCGTGTCGTGCAGATAGATGGCGTGATCATTCTTCATGTCGAACTTGACCAGTCCGAGCGAATTCTTCGGCCCGGGCTGCTGGACGATCCAGCCGTCCTTCCGCGCCATGTTGTTGCGGCGGAGATAGTCTGCGCCCTTGCCGGCCAGTTCCTTCTCTTCGATAGAGCGGGGCACGGTCCAGGTCGGGTTGGCGACGAGGCGATAGATGGGCGACCCGAGCATCGGCGTTTCATGGTCCGGTTCGCCCACGATCACGCGGCGCACATCGGCCAGCTTGCCGTCGCGCCAGTAGCTCTGCCGGGCCGCCGCGATGTTCACATCGATGCGCGTCGCAGGCGGCGTGCGTTCGAGCCAGCGCATCCGCTCCATGGTCACCGCGATGGCGCGGGCGCGGTCAGCGTCGGACAGGTTGATGATCTTCAGCGCATCGTCGCCGATCACCCCGTCGGTCGCGATGCCATAGTCCGCCTGCATGGCCCGCACGGCGGCGGCGATTGCCGGGGTGTAGCGCGTGTCCGTGCTGGCATTCGCCTTGTCGAGATAACCCGTCGCGACGAGCTGCCGGGCGATGGCCGGGATGCGGGGATCGCTCTCACCCGGCTTGAGAGGCGCGCTGGTTGCCGGAATTTCGGTGCTGGCGCCATTGCCCTGCTTGCGCAGCGCGAGATAGGTCTCGGACAGCTTGCGATAGCTTGCATCCTGCGGCGCGAGGCTGGCCAGCCACGCGCCGACCTTGCCTTCCCGCAACGCCTGCGCAAGCCCGGCGCGAAGATCGGGCGAGGGGCGAGGGACGGTATAAATCTCATACAGCTTGGTTGGGTCGGTCGCGCCCCGCGCCAGCGCCTGCGCATAAGCGAGCGCGGCCTTGGTGAGCTGGGTCTTGTCGGCCTTTTCACCCGAGCCGCCGAGGCCGAAATCCTTCTGGTCCAGTCCATGGGCGGCGCGCTGGGCCAGCGCTTCGGTCAGTTGATGGGTTGCCTCGTCGCTCCACTGCATGTCTTCCAGCGCGACACCGGCCTGATCCTGATTGTCCTTTGTTTTATCGCAACCTGAAAGAAGCAGCGCGACCGCCAGCAACGATGATCCAAAAATTCCAGTGCGCACTTATGTCTCCCGACTGCTTGGTAGGGAAACGCGAGGCGCGGGATAACGCTCCCGTTACGGGCGGTTTCAAGCGCGAAATTCCGTGGGCTCGCCCGGCTCAGGCGTCGATGACGTCCTCGTCGACCTGCGCGGCATTCTCCTGAATGAACGCGAAGCGATGCGCAGGATTGGTGCCCATCAGCCGGTCCACCAGATCCTTCACGCCCGCGCGCTCCTCATATTCCTGCGGCAGCGTGATGCGGATCATCTTGCGCTTCTTGGGGTCCATGGTGGTTTCGCGCAATTGCATGGGGTTCATCTCGCCCAGGCCCTTGAAGCGGCTGACCTCCAGCTTCTTGCCCTTGAGTTCGCCACTGCGCAATTTGGCGAGCGCGGCATCGTCCGCCGCATACCAGCTCTTGCCGCCCGCCACGAGGCGATAGAGCGGCGGCTGGGCGAGGTACAGATGGCCCCGGCGCACAAGCTCCGGCATCTCCTGGAAGAAGAAGGTCATCAGCAAGGTGGCGATATGCGCGCCATCGACATCGGCATCGGTCATGATGACGATGCGCTCATAGCGCAGATTGTCCGGGTTGCAGTCCTTCCGCGTACCGCAGCCGATGGCGAGGATCAGGTCCGCGATTTCCTGATTGGCGAGGATCTTGGCAGAGGTGGCCGAGGCGACGTTCAGGATTTTGCCGCGGATCGGCAGGATCGCCTGCGTCTTGCGATCACGCGCCTGCTTGGCGCTGCCGCCGGCGCTGTCGCCTTCCACGATGAACAGTTCGGTGCCCTCGGGGTCATCTGACGAGCAGTCGGTCAGCTTGCCCGGCAGGCGGACCTTGCGGCCGGAGGTCGCCGTCTTGCGCTTGATTTCCTTTTCCTGCTTGCGGCGCAGGCGCTCGTCCATCCGCTCCAGCACATGGCCGAGCAGCGCCTTGCCCCGGTCCATATTGTCCGTGAGGAAATGGTCGAAATGGTCGCGCATAGCCGCTTCCACCAGCCGCGCGGCTTCGGGACTGGTCAGCCGGTCCTTGGTCTGGCTCTGGAATTGTGGATCGCGAATGAACACGCTCAGCATCAGCTCGCAACCGGACATGATGTCGTCCGTCTGGATGTCCTTGGCTTTCTTTTGCCCGACCAGCTCGCCAAAGGCGCGGATGCCCTTGGTGACCGCGCCGCGCAGCCCGGTCTCGTGCGTGCCGCCGTCCGGGGTGGGGATGGTGTTGCAGTACCAGCTGGTGGAACCGTCGGACCAGAGCGGCCAGGCGATGGCCCATTCCACGCGCCCGACACCGTCCGGGAAATCCTGCGTGCCGCGGAAGAACTCCGCCGTCGCGCACTCGCGATTGCCCAGCTGCTCACGCAGATGATCGGACAGGCCGCCGGGGAACTGGAACACCGCCTCGGCGGGTGTGTCATCCGTGATGATGGCGGGATCGCATTTCCAGCGGATTTCCACACCGGCAAAGAGATAGGCCTTGGAGCGGGCGAGGCGGTGCAGCCGGGAGGGCTTGAACTTCAGCTCGCCGAAAATATCGCCATCCGGGGTGAAGCTGACGCTTGTGCCACGTCGATTGGGCGCCGCGCCCACCTTCTCCAGCGGACCCACAGGGTGCCCCTTGGAGAAGCGCTGGCGGAACAGTTCGCGATTTCGCGCCACCTCGATCTCGGTGTCGACGGACAGCGCGTTGACCACGCTGATGCCGACGCCATGCAGGCCGCCCGACGTCGCATAGGCCTTGTCCGAGAATTTGCCGCCCGAGTGCAGCGTGGTGAGGATGACCTCCAGCGCCGACTTGCCGGGGAATTTGGGGTGCGGGTCCACCGGGATGCCGCGACCATTGTCGGTGATCGTCAGCCGATTGCCCGCCTCCAGCGTCACCTCGATGCGGGTGGCGTGGCCGGCGACCGCTTCGTCCATCGCATTATCGAGCACTTCGGAGGCGAGATGGTGCAGGGCGCGCTCATCCGTGCCGCCGATATACATGCCGGGGCGGCGACGCACCGGCTCCAGCCCCTCCAGCACCTCGATCGCGGAGGCGTCGTAGCTTTCGGTTGTGCGGGCGATGTTCTGGTCGAACAGGTTGTCGGACATGCGGGAACTATAGGGCCAGCGGAGTCACGGGCGCAAGCGGCGTGATCTTATCCGGCGGGTGGTGGAACCATGTCGGCGTCCGAGCGCTCTAGCGGATCGATCATCGCAGCGCCGCACCGCGGCCAAATGCAATAGAATAGCTTGCAGATACAGACAGCTCAGCGAGCAACGAAGTACGCAAAATCAATAATCGCGACCGTTTCGTTCATCTGGCAGCAATATTCGCGGCCAAACCGTTACAAAAAAGAGACAGGTGTCGTGGTTAACAGAATTTTGTGAGCGAGTTCGCGAAACCAATTCGAGGGGGTGAACGTATTGCGGCCAGCCAGTTCAGAGGCAGGAGATTTATTGTATGAAAAAGATCGCTCTCATTTCGCTCACCACCGCCATGGCAGGCCTGCTGGCTGCTCCGGCTCTGGCGCAGGATGGCGCGGGTGATTGGACCGGTCCGTATGTCGGTGGCTCGCTCGGCATGGCCTGGCAGCCCAATTATGACCGCGACACGCTCGAGACGCTGACCTTCGACACCAACAATGATGGCAATTACGGCGATACCGTTTCCACGGCTGTCCCCGGCAATGCCTTCGCGCCCGGCTTCTGCCGTGGCCGCGCGCTTGGTGCCACGCCCGGCTCCTGTGCCGGTGACAAGGATCGTCGCGTCGCCTGGGGTGTCCATGCCGGTTATGACATGCAGATGGGCAACTTCGTCGTCGGCGCTGTCATCGAAGGCGGTCGCACGATGATCGGTAACTCGGTCAGCGGCTTCAGCACCACTCCGGCCAGCTATGTCCTGTCGCGTCGGATTGACTGGGATGCCAACGCTCGTCTGCGCGCCGGTCTGGCACTCGGCACCGGTACGCTGATCTACGGCACCGGCGGTGTGGCTTACGCCAAGATCAAGAACAACTTCGCCACCAGCAACACCTTCAACACCTTCACCGAGTCCAACGAAAGCGCGGACGAGTGGGGCTGGACTGCTGGCGGCGGCATCGAGCAGCGCGTGAGCCAGAACTTCTCGATCGGCGTGCAGTATCGCTACACCCGCTTCAACACGGATGGCTACACCGTTCGCGCCGGCCAAGGCACGCCGCCGTCGCTGACGAACCCGTTCGTGATCACGCCGGCTGGCTTCACCGACATTCAGCGCACCAACGATGTGTTCGATCATCACACCGTTCGCGCGACGGCGAGCTTCCGCTTCTAAGATCGATTGCGCCCTCCCGCTTCATAAGGCGGGAGGGTGTATGTCGCACTGGAATGCCAGATACAGAAAAGGGGCCGAAACCGGCCCCTTTTTTTGTCATCGCTTGATGCCTCAGCGCACCCGGGGGCCGCCATAAGGCATGGGCGGCGGGGGACGGCGCGTGCCACGCGGCAGCTGCGCCTGATAGGCCCGCCCGCAATGCTCCACGCAATAAGGGAAGCCCGGGTTCACCTTTTCACCGCAGAAGTGGAAGTCCGGCTCGCCCGGATGGCCCATCGGCCATTTGCAGATCTTCTCGTTGAGATCGAGCAGGCTGGTCTTGTCCGCGATTTCCGGGCTGGGCTTGGCCGGAACCAGCCGGCGCGGCGGTGCCGGCGGAATCGGCTGTTGCATCTCACCCGGACCCTGCCGCAGGAAGCCGCCGGGGCCAACCGAGACGATCCGGGGCTGGGGAGGCGGGGGCGGCGTGTCGGCGGCAGGCTGGGCCGCGACGGGGGGCTGCGGCCGGGCTTCCACCACCGGAGGCGCCTTGGGCTGCGGCTTTGCGACGCGCGGCTCGGGCACCGGCGCGGCTTCCACCTTGGGTGCGGCAGGTGCCGGCGGAGGCGCCGCCTTGCGGCTTTGCGGCGCAGCAGCGCGGCTGGAGTCCGCCGCCTTCACGGGGGAGGGGCGCGACTGCAGGCCAAGGCGGTGCGCCTTGCCGATCACGGCGTTGCGGCTCACGCCGCCCAGCTCTTCAGCGATCTGGCTCGCAGTCATGCCGCGCTCCCACATCTGCCGGAGCTGATCGATGCGTTCGTCTGTCCAGGACATGCCTATTCCTTCAAATGATCGGGTCATATGGGCATCCATGGCCCAAAGGTCAAACGGCCTGTCATCGACAAAGCCGGGCGGCACAGTATCGCTGTGCCATTGCTGCTGCGGGTGGGACGCGATAGGGCAGTTTCATGGCCGAACCTGCTTCCTCGCACACCCAACCGCTCATTCGTCATGAACCGGGCGTTCCCGTCATCCACGGCGTCAACTGGTCCGGGATGAAGGCGCTCTACCTCAAGGAAGTCCGCCGCTTCCTCAAGGTGCATCTGCAGACGATCTGGGGGCCGGCGCTTACCAGCCTGTTGTTCCTGATCATCTTCACCGTCGCGCTGGGGCGTGGCGGCCTGATGGTGATGGGCGTGCCCTTCGCTGATTTCGTGGCGCCCGGCCTCATCATCATGGCGATGGTGCAGAACAGCTTCCAGAATACCGCTACCGTGGTGCTCGCCGGCAAGCTGCAGGGCACGATTGTCGATTATCTCATGCCGCCTTTCTCGGCGGGGGAACTGCTGTTCGCCCTCGTCGCGGCCTCGGTGACCCGTGCGGCCTTTGTCGGTGGCGCGATCTGGCTGGCGATGCTGGCCTGGCCGGGCGTCCATGTGGCCCCGCATCATCTCTGGGCCGTCGTCTATTTCGGCATTGCCGGCTCGGCGATGCTGGGCTTCCTCGGCATTCTCACCGGGATCTGGGCGGAGAAGTTCGATCATGCCGCGGCCGTTACCAACTTCCTCGTCGCGCCGCTCTCGCTGCTCTCCGGCACCTTTTACTCGATGGATCATGTCTCGCCGATCATGCGGGCGATCAGCCACGTCAATCCGTTCTTCTACGCGATTTCGGGCTTCCGCTATGGCTTCCTCGCCGCAGCCGATTCGCCCATCGCGGTGGGCGCGGCGCTCCTGCTCGCGCTCAACCTCGTGCTGGCCGCCGTCTGCTATATCGGGCTACGGCAGGGGTGGCGGATCAAATCCTGAAGAGGGACATAGCCCCGGCTGCAACAGCCGAGGCGCCGCAGTCATTCAGTGCCAGTAGCTCGGGTCGAGCGCGTAATGCCCGCCGCGATGCTCGCCGAACAAGGCGGTGACAGCCGGATGATCGATCGGCTCGTCGGTTCCGTCGGCCACCAGATTCTGCTGGCTCACATAAGCGACATAGGTCGCTTCACCATTGTCCGCGAACAGATGGTAGAAAGGCTGGTCCCGCTCCGGCCGCATCGCCTCGGGAATGGCCTCATACCATTCCTCGCTGTTGGAAAAGACCGGATCGATATCGAACACAACCCCGCGAAACCCCAGCAGGCGGTGCCGGACCTTCTCCCCAATACCGAAATGCGCGTGCGACACGCGATGGGCGGCACTGATCGTCGGAATGTGCGTCACGGAAGAGAATGACTTGCGGGCTTGGGCTTGATTCATGAGACAGATTTAGTGTCGCTGGCACCGAGTGCAAGTTTTCCCGCACCGACTGCTTGGCAAAGCCCCGATCATCCGCTAACAGCGCGCGCTCGACTACCGCAGCGGCGCCCTCTCTCAGGGCACTGCGACGCGAAAACCTCTGCGGAGAGGTGGCAGAGTGGTCGAATGCGCCGCACTCGAAATGCGGTGTACGGGCAACCGTACCGTGGGTTCGAATCCCACCCTCTCCGCCATTACATCTTCCCGGTCGCAAACATCCTGCAAAAGCCTGAACGGCAAGGATAATTCAGCGGTTCGAACGCTCGCATTCCAGTCATATACCAGATGAGAGCCTAGAGTGAGATTCAGCACGGTTCGCTTATCTGCAAAAGTGCCGTTTTCCCAGAGATTCCAAGGGTCTGCGATAAACTCGAAAGCGGTTCGAAAACTCGCGTCATAGTCCTTCGCAACAGTGCCGCATTGCGCGATCTTCTCGGCGAAAACGAGCTTCTCGCGCTCCAGTTTTTCAACTTCGCTTTCGTAGCGGCTGATAACCGTCTTGCTCTCCGCATCCATGATACGGTCGAGAAGTTGGACGATCTTCTTCTCGATCAACACCGTCTCACGCTTCATAGCCGCAGATGTTTCATGGACCTTGGCCTGCGCCTCATTCCACCGCTTGCGGAACAATTTGGAGAACAGCGCGAACAGTTCCGAACTCGGAACGAGCTTGCGGAGCATTGACTCGAACGCGCCTTCCACAGTGTCGCGCTTCACGGATTTGCCGAACTTCGCGCAGCCGCGATGGCGGCAGACATAGTAAGGATATTTGCCGTTGCGTCCCTTCGTCCAGTTGGCCGTCATGGGATGATTGCAGTCCCCGCAAGCCACGAAGCCCCGCAGCGGGAAATCGACATGAATGTCCGCCCTCACCGGCGCGAGAGGCTTCCCGGCAAGCCGTTCTTGAATTTGGTGGAAGGTGGCGAGCGATATGATTGCTTCGTGCTGACCGGGCCGCAGAGAAATGTCCCATTCCTTGCTCTCGACATAGCCCGCATAGATCGGGCGCGTCATGATCCGGCTCGCCTGTTCATTCGTCAGATAGCCGTGACGACAGCACGGGAATTGCGGATGCGATTCGAGGAAGCGCTTGACCTCCGCCTTGGAGTTGAAACGCCCTGAGGCGTACCCTTCCAGCCCCTCCTGAATGATCGAGGCCACGGGTTCGTCGCGGACGAGGATCGAGCCGCCAGCCGGACTTTTTTGATAGCGATAGCCCAGCGGTGCATTGAACACCCAATAGCCGCCGAGCATCCGCGCCCGCATCCGGTTCTTGGCTTGCTCGCCGTTCTTTTGACGTTGGTGCTGTGCGACGCTCGCCAGCAGGTTCTCGATTAGGAGGCTGTCGGAATCCTCACCGAACTCGATGGACGGAGATTCCAGCGTTGCCCCGGCGCGGAAGATCATTTCCTTGAGATCGAAATGGTTGCTGCGCTCCCGCGCCATTCGACTGATGTCGTCGATGATGACGACCATGCCGAGCTTGCGGTTCTTGCGGATGAAAGCGAGCATATCGTCGAACCCGCGACGATGGGCGAGCTTGCCGGACACGTCGTCTGCGAAGACGCCGATCACATCATGGCCGCGATGCCCGGCATATTCGCGGCAACGCGTTTCCTGTGAGGTAAGGCCGTTTCCTTCTCTCGCCTGCTTCTTGGTGGAGACGCGGCAGTAGATCACCGCTTTCTGATTTGTTTTTCTGGTCATGGCGCTGGTCGCCCCTCCGGGCTTCTCATCGTGTTGATTGCCCCCTCGTCACAATCGAGGTCAACAGGTCCGGCATCGCCGGAAAGCCGCAAACTAGCATGGTTTTCGGCGCGTTTGGAAGCATAGTTTGCTCGCTGGGCGAGCGAAAGCTGGACCGGATGCCAGCCGAATTGCTGATCCACGATGGACACGGCGATATTATCAAGAAGATGAATAACAGCAGTAAGACGGTCCTCTGAAAGACCGAGGCTGGCGCAGTCTGCGCGTAGTTCCTCTAGTTCTTGCGGCGTCAACGCCTTCATGTTCCCCGCTCTGCGCAATGCTTCGCCTCGAAAATCCGAGGCGCGGGGATTTTTCTAAAGTGTTGCTTTGCGCTCTTTGGGAGAAACCTTGTCGATCTTGCCCCTTTCCCCCACAAAATTCCGGCAGCAAAGCCCAATAATTTTATTATACGCGAACGCAGTTAAGCATTGCAAATATTGCGCTTTTCTAGCCCTGATGAAGCTCGCGCACGTCGCGGATTTGAGACCGCCACGGATCGACCGCGAAGAACGGAAGCCGGTCGCAAACGACCAGCGGAGACAATCCCGCCACCTTGACGATCTGGCGGCCCGCACCGATGGCGCGAATGTCTTCGGACTGGAGAACGGCGCGGCGGCTTTCGCCGCGATTTCGCCCGGACGTTTCAACCGCGCCGCCGCCGACGTTTTGCCCGTGCGTGACGATGGTGCGATTGCCCGACCATTTCTCAACGTCGCGCAATAGGTCCGGGTCTTCAACGCCGGTCATGGTGAAGATCGCGGCCTGATCCTCGATCTCCTTGACCGCTTCCTTTGACCACCGGCCTTCCATCGAATAGCGGCCTTGGCTGAAAAACCAGAGTTGAATACCGCGCCCGCGATAGAGGCGTAGCGCTTTCAATATCGCTGGAGCGGGCGGGAGCTGTGGGAACTCATCGAGGATGAAACAGGTCCGAACCTTACCGCGCTCCCGTGCAATCGCCTCGATAGCATAATTGACGATGAGGCTGATCCACAGCGCGACGACGCCGAGCTTTTCGGACGGCGCGATCAGATAGACCGTATGCGGCGCGTGTTTGAGCCTGCCGAAATCGAAGTCGTGCGCAGCGGTAGCGCGTTCGAGTGTCTTGCCCGGCTCGAACGAGTGCACGGCCTTGATCGCGTCGGACTTGTAAGCCTCGAACTGCTTTGGCGCGTCGATGAAGGTCGCGCGGAGAGCGCCTGCACGGCGTTCGATCCCCTCGATCCCGCATGTCTCCATCATCGTCATCGCCGTTTCCATGTCCTCTGGCGGAGCGTTGACGAAGCGCCACAGCCCACCCAGGTTGCATTGGTCCGGTTCGCGATGCGCGAGATATTCCATGCGCAGTGCCAAGAGGCGCAGAGCACCGTCGCGCACCCAGCTATTTTCGCTTTCTCTCGGATTGGGCGGCAGAAGAATTTGCGCGATCTCGTCGGCCTGCGTGTCGATCTCGCCGCCCGCAGCGATAATATCGACGAGCACTTGCAGCGGATTGATCCCCGTATTGGGGAGACCGAGAAGCCCGAATGGATTGAGATAGATGCAGGTTTGGCCGAGCGTCTTGCTGCGATGCTCGTGCGAGGCGAAGCAGTTTTCGCCGTCCTTCACGTCTACGACGAGCAGCGAGCGGTCGCGCACATGCGCGAGGTTTGGCAATATCCAGTCTCGGCCCTTGCCGCTGCCTGCGCGGGCATAGCTGAGCATCTGGCCGTCGCCGTTGAAGAACAACATGCGCCCATTGAGAGCGCCATAGAAGAGGCCGCCGGGATCGCACAGCCCGGCGGCCTCCATGTCGTTTACGTTCGCCAGTCTCCCGTCGCCCAGCTTTCCCGAGGGCGCTGTGATCGACATGAGATATTGCTGATAGGCCGCTTGCCGCCCTGCATCCGCTTCACGCTGCATCCGGTCTAATTGGATCGTTGTCGTGAAGAGGCGCGGCAGCAAGCCTATCAGCGTTTCAAGGCGCATCCCGTTTATTCGCCCTTCGCATCGCGGCTCATGCGCGGCAGAGGCGGCAACTGGATGGGCGGCACGTTCGCCAGTTCCGCCTGCACTTCGTAGGGCGAAGGCAGATTAGTGTCCCAGCCATCGACCTTGATGAGGACGCCCGACTGAACTGCCTGATTCAGCTCCCGGTTCAGCCGGTCGCTGATATTATCGGCGTAAGCGTGAATCTGCCGCCCGGTTTGCTCGTCGCCAATCGAGAACAGGTCGCCGAGGATGCGGGCCATATTGATGACCGTATAATCGCCGCCCTGCTGTGCAATGACTTGCCCCATCTTCTGCTGGAGATAGGCTTCCTGCATCCGCGCAGTGGACCCGGCGAACATCTGCGCCCGTTCCATAGCGGCCTGATAATGACCGCCTACCGCCTGAATCTTCGTGCGATAGGCGTCCACCTGCTGATTGACGCTAAGCTGCACGCCCTGCGCCCAATTTTGGTATTCGGCCTGCGTCTCCAGATCGTGCGCCTTAATTTCGGCGGCAAGGCGACCGTTATAGGAGCCGAAGACAGAGGACGGTTTCCAGTCCGTCGGCGCGGCCATTTCCAAGCTGATGACCACACCGAGCGTCCCGACAGATGCGACAAATGCCATGAGCACCGCCGAGATGCCGCGCTTGGGCGGAGCCATGTAATAGTGCGGCATCGGCGTAAGCGGCGGCAGGACTTCCTGCGGAGCCGACGCCTGCGCAGCCGCGCCCTCATAGTTCATGCTGTATTGTGAGTTGGTCACACACTTTCTCCCTGATTGTCACCGAGCGGATTTCGGCAGCGCACGAGTGGCGCGGTTCGATTTGCGATGCGGGGGAAAGACGGGCCGCGAGCATCGCGGCCCGTCGCAAATTTAGCGGATGACCAGTTCGGCCTGCGTCGGATTGTGAACGGCGAGCGCCGCCCACAGCAGAGCGAGGCGAACCGCGACGCGATCCTGCGCCTGCTGACGCGGCGGATGGACCGCGAAGCGCAGGAAATCCGAAAGCCAGCGCTCGGACGCGTCCAGATCGAACAGATCGTCCACGTCATCGAGGATCACGACGTGTCCGTTGAACAGGAATGTGCCGTGAAAGACGGTCACATGTTCGGACACGAAATCGAGGATTTTCCGGCGCGGTATTTCTTTGGCCCGGTAAGCCATTGCGAGGCGATTGAGGCTCGACTGACGCCGAAGAATATCCTTGGGAGGAATCCGAATGGGGCTGACCTTCGGCAGCTCATTGTCGTTCGCGAGATCGACATAGTCGGCAAGGCCGTGTTTGCAGATAAGGCAATTTGTCACGCGATTCCTCCCTTTTTGGCTCCCGCAAAGGCGCAGGAGCGTTAGAGGCATCGTCATGGATTCGCGTGGTTAATTGGAAGCGGGCGACAAGTCGGCCCGCGTCGGCAGCGTGTCGGCGGCGCTGTATAGCGCGATCAGCCGACCATCCTTGACAGAACGCCGACGAACCCCGACACGCCGCCGACATGACGGGGGAAGCAGAATCGGGAGTGCCGCCATTCGACGGTACTCCGAGAACAATCGGCGTAATCAAATCGGCAGCGAAGAAGCTCCAGCAAACCTTGTCGCTCACCGCGCAGGCGAGCGATTTCAAAGGTTGGGCTGATGAGAACGCAGCGCGGTTGAACGCGCAGACCTTCGAGAAACTGGATAAGCAGCGCTGGACGGATTTCGTCAATCGGCCTGTCAGTTATGTTACGAGGGAACCGGACTTGCCGCGCCTCGCGTGGCACTGGCTTTTCGAGGAACATCCACATGCGATTGAAGGGGTATGGCTGACCGCTCCCGACGCCTACCCGTCTATTCCGAACCCCATAGTGCCGACGCTCCACGCCTTTCTCTCGCCGAAAGAGAAAGAGCTGAACCTAGCGCGGCTCAATGACCTTGAGGGCCATTATGCGGCTTATCGGCCTTCGTTCGTCAATACCGCCGACGTGATGGTGATGGCGATGCAATGCGGCATCGACGGCGACATCAGCCGGTTCGCCATCACTATGAAGTTCGTCAGCGAGGACGGAGAAGACTCAACCGAGCATGTCGAAGGGTTCGCATTGCCCTATCAGGGTTCGGTCCTGTTTCAGGGACGACTGATAGAAACCGCCGCGCCCTTCATCTTCATCCTGTCGCGCTTCCCGGTCGATAACAAAACCGGCAAAACGTCATGGAGCGAAGGGACGCTGTTGGTAGGCGCAGACGGCACAATGTCGAGCGCTTATCCGATCACCATTCGCCGGGCTGCAAAAGAAGTGACGCCACAAACCTATGACGTGGAGAGCTTCAAGAAGGCAATTCCAGCACACAAGACGATCTTGAAGTTATTGAAGCGCGGAGTTGTCGGCTGGCGGGACGAGGATTGAGAGCGAGAGCAAGGGGAAGAAACGTCGCTTACGCTGACCGCAAGATGTTCGTGGTAATACCACGACACCTTGGCAAGGGAGACGTTCCCGCTTCGCTGGCACTCTCCCGTTGCATCCCTCTAGCCGGTGGCGCTTTCCGGCATCGAGCCAATCAGCACCATCGGGGAGCCTTCGACGCTCCCCAAACCCCATCGACCAATGGGCGTGCCTGACCCCTTGGAACCCAGCCGCCTCCGGCGCGGCAATGGGGCGTTCCTGCTCCCCTCGACCCCATGACCATAAGGGCTTTCAGCGCCCCTCTGGACACCCTCGACCTACCCTGCGCGGATTGGATGCCGTTAGGGTTTTCTCCCCCCGCCCTGTGGATAGCTCGACCGCCGCCGACTCTTTGAGATGACACGAAAGAGCGGCAGCTTTAGTGATCTATCAGGGGGCAGGCAGCGGTTGATCCGTCGCCATCCGCGCACATCAGCATTTGACGTAAACAGGAATCCGAGCGCGTATGAACGCAGTCGAAATTGAAGAAGCCGTAACCGCCCTCGCGGACGCCCCTTTCGACCGCGACGAGTTTCCCTTCGCGTTCCTTCAGGCGTTCGGGAACAAGGAAACCACGCTCAAGAAATTGCGCTCGGGCGCGTCGAACAAGTCGGACGTTGGCGGCGTTCTCCAGACCAGCAATATTCACATTGCGACCACCGACACGGGCGGCGTGACGGCGAAGCTCGACGCGCTCCGGGCCAGCCCCGCCACGACACGCGCCAAAGCCAAGTTCATTCTGGCGACTGACGGCGAGACGTTCGAGGCGGAGGATTTGACGAGCGGCGAAACCGTCGCCTGTGCCTTCGCCGAGTTCCCGGACCATTTCGGCTTCTTTCTGCCGCTGGCCGGGATCACCACCGTCAAACAGGTGCGCGAAAGTTCGTTCGACATTCGGGCGACGGGTCGCCTCAACAAGCTTTACGTCGAGCTACTGAAAGACAATCCTGATTGGGGGACTGCCGACCGGCGACCGGACATGAATCATTTCATGGCCCGGCTGATCTTCTGCTTTTTTGCGGAAGATACGGACATATTCAACGGCACTGGCCTGTTTACCGCCACCGTCGATCAGATGAGCGAGCGGGACTCGTCCAACACCCATCAGGTGATCGGCGAGATTTTCCGCGCTATGAATACCGCGATCAAGGACCGCACCAGTGCGGCGCTTCCTCGCTGGGCCGACGTGTTTCCCTATGTCAACGGCGGGCTGTTTTCCGGCAGCCTCGACGTGCCGCGTTTTAGCAAAATCGCGCGGAGCTACCTGCTCCACATCGGCAGCCTCGACTGGAAGAAGATCAATCCCGACATTTTCGGTTCGATGATTCAGGCCGTCGCCGATGACGAAGAGCGCGGGGCTTTGGGGATGCACTACACCAGCGTCCCGAATATCCTGAAAGTCCTGAATCCCCTCTTTCTGGACGATCTGCGCGACCATCTGGCCGAGGCAGACGATAACCCGCGCAAGCTCCTCAATCTCCGTAATCGGATGGCCCGCATCCGAGTTTTCGATCCGGCCTGCGGCTCCGGTAATTTCCTCGTTATCGCCTACAAGGAAATGCGGGCCATCGAGGCCGAAATCAACAAACGACGCGGCGAGGAAAGCCGCACGTCGGACATTCCGCTCACCAACTTCCGAGGCATCGAGCTTCGCGACTTCCCGGCAGAAGTGGCGCGGCTCGCCCTCATCATTGCCGAGTTCCAGTGCGACGTTCTCTATCGCGGCGAGCAGCTCGCCTTGAACGAATTTCTACCTCTCAACGCTGAAAACTGGATCACTTGTGGCAACGCGCTCCGGCTGGATTGGCTGAGTATCTGCCCGCCAACCGGGACCGGTGTTAAACTAGTTGGCGATGATCTGTTTCAAACTCCGCTGGATCAAGCCCAGATCGACTTCGAGAACGAAGGAGGTGAGACTTATATCTGTGGCAACCCGCCATACAAGGGAACGAAGAATCAAACTTCTGCGGAAAAGGATGATCTAAAAACCCTATTCGGGCGCTTTACGCCGCGAAGCGGAACGCTTGATTATGTCGCAGGCTGGTTCATTAAAGCAGCACTATATTCCAACTCTACAAGGGCCGATTTTGCCTTTGTGACTACAAATTCCATCTGCCAAGGCGGTCAAGTTCCTGTCCTTTGGCCTATAATATTTAGACTCGGATGTGAGATAAAATTTGCCTATCAGTCATTTAAGTGGCGCAATCTGGCAAGTCAAAATGCGGTAGTTACTGTTATAATTGTCGGATGTTCTCGAGAGCCCGGCGGAAACCGGCGTTTGTTCCACGTCGATTCTCTTCAGAAAGATATCGAAAGAAATACCAATCTCATTGGACCTTATCTCATTCCCGGCACAAAAGTCATTGTCGACGGGCGGACTGTCCCACTTTCGGAACTCACTCCAATGCAGCTTGGAAATGCGCCGTATGACGGAGGACACCTAATTCTGGCAGGTGATGAAGCCAGCCGCATTGGACTTAGCCATGCCGACCAAGAAAAATGGCTGCGCGATCTCTGGGGGTCGACGGAAGTCATAAACGGAAATGCGAGGAAGTGCATCTGGATAGAAGATAAGTCACTGCCTGAAGCCACTGCAAATCCGATTATTCGCGCTCGCATCGAAGCTGTAAGAGAGATGCGAATGGGCAGTAGCGATGCAGGAACGCGCGCGATGTCGATCAGGCCTCATCAGTTTCGGGAAATGTATGAAGGGAAGCAAAATACGATAATTATTCCCATACGCAGCTCGGAATTTAGGCCTTATCTCCCGGTAGACTTGTTTGGTCCAAAATGCTGCGTAACTAATTTAGCCTATGCGATTTACGATGGCCCTTTGATGAATCTGGCCATAATTGCATCAAGAATTCACTTGGTATGGATTGGATCAGTTTGTGGTCGTATGAAGACTGACTTTAGTTATTCAAACAAAATGGGGTGGCATACGTTTCCTGTCCCGAATCTTACTGAGAAGAATAAATTTGACCTCACCCGCTGTGCACAAGACATCCTGTTAGCGCGGGAAGCACATTTCCCGGCGACCATAGCCGACCTCTACGAGGTCAAGGACGGCGAAAGCAAAATGCCCGCCGATCTGCGCGAAGCGCATGAGCGTAACGACGAGGTGCTGGAGCGCATCTATATCGGGCGCCGGTTCCGGAACGACACTGAGAGGCTGGAAAAACTGTTCGATCTTTACACAAGAATGACCGCATCGGCGGGTGCAACGAAAAAACAAAAGGCGGGGGCAGCAGCATGACCATCGACAAGAAAACAGTTCCCTCGGTTTCGGTTTCCTATGCTCGCACTGGCAACGCGACGAAGGCGAACGCCCTTGGCATGAGGCCGATGCAGGAACGCGCGTTTGAAAAGCGTGGCGAGCAATATCTGCTCATCAAATCACCGCCCGCGTCGGGCAAGAGCCGCGCTCTGATGTTCGTTGCTCTCGACAAGCTCGCCAATCAGGGCTTGAAGCAGGCGATCATTGTCGTGCCGGAAAAATCCATCGGCTCCAGCTTCAACGACGAACCGCTCACCAAGTTCGGATTTTGGGCGGACTGGATTGTGACCCCCAAATGGAATCTCTGCAACGCTCCCGGAGAGGACGGCGGCAAGGTCAATTCGGTCGGCGCTTTCCTCAAGAGCGATGACAAGGTGCTGGTTTGCACCCATGCGACATTCCGCTTCGCCGTGGACAAGTTCGGCGTCGAAGCCTTCGACGATCGCCTGATTGCCGTGGACGAGTTTCACCACGTCTCCGCCAATCCCGACAACAAGCTCGGCGCTCATCTGGGCCAGTTCATTGCCCGCGATAAGGTGCATATCGTCGCCATGACCGGGAGCTATTTCCGGGGCGACGCCGAGGCCGTTCTGGCCCCGACCGACGAAGCGAAATTCGATACCGTCACCTACACTTATTACGAGCAACTCAATGGCTATGAGTATCTGAAAGCGCTCGACATCGGCTATTTCTTCTACTCCGGCTCCTACACCGACGACATTCTGGCCGTTCTCGATCCCGCCGAAAAAACCATCGTCCACATCCCCAACGTCAATTCGCGCGAGAGCACGAAGGACAAGATCAGGGAGGTGGAACATATCATCGAGGAATTAGGCGACTGGCAGGGTATCGACCCCGCTACGGGATTCCAGTTGGTCAAGATGGGCGATGGCCGGGTCCTGCGCATCGCCGATCTGGTCGATGACGACCCGACCAAGCGGGATCGTGTTTCCGCTTCGCTCAAGGATCCCGCTCAAAAGAACAATCGCGATCATGTGGACATCATCATCGCGCTCGGCATGGCCAAAGAGGGTTTCGACTGGATTTGGTGCGAACATGCGCTGACCGTCGGTTATCGCGCCAGCCTGACCGAAATCGTGCAGATCATCGGTCGCGCCACCCGCGACGCGCCGGGGAAAGTTCGCGCCCGCTTCACCAATCTCATTGCTGAACCGGATGCCGCTGAATCCGCCGTGACCGAGGCGGTCAACGACACGCTCAAAGCCATCGCCGCCAGCCTTTTGATGGAACAAGTGCTGGCCCCGCGTTTCAACTTCACGCCGAAGAATCCGCAGAGCGGTCCCGCGCCCGGCTTTGACTATGGCGAGGATGGCTACCAACCCGACAGATGTAATGTCGGTTTCAATGAACAGACCGGCCAGTTCCAGATCGAGATTAAGGGTCTTGTCGAACCCAAAAGCCCCGAAGCTGCCCGCATCTGCAAAGAGGATTTGAACGAGGTGATCGCCAGCTTCGTTCAGGATAAGCCCAGCATCGAACGCGGCTTGTTTGACGAAGAATTGATCCCCGAGGAACTAACGCAGCTTCGCCTCGGCAAGATCATCAAGGACAAATACCCGGAGCTGGACGAGGAAGATCAGGAAGCGGTACGCCAACATGCCATCGCGGCGCTCAATCTCACCCAGCAAGCGGCTCGGATCGCCGCCGGCGACGATAAGGAGCCGAGCGCCAATACCGCGCTAATCGACGGGGTGCGTAAATTCGCAATGGACGTGCGCGAGTTGGATATTGACCTGATCGACCGGATCAATCCGTTTCAGGAGGCTTACGCCATCCTCGCCAAGACCATGAGCGAGGAAAGCCTGAAACAGGTCGCAGCCGCTATCTCCGCCAAGCGCACAAGCCTTTCGCCCGAAGAAGCCAAACAGCTCGCTGTTCGCGCAGTCCAGTTCCGGAAGGAACGCGGACGCTTGCCGTCGATCACATCAGCCGACGCTTGGGAAAAGCGCATGGCCGAAGGTGCTGCCGCGTTCGTTCGCTTCAAGGATGATGGTCGCTATGAGTGATATCGACCTCGACGAACTCCGCGCCGAACTCGGCGATTTCGCGCAACCGGAAAAGAAAGGTGGTCGCACCGCCCGCGAAGAACGTATCATCGCCGGGTTTGAGGAAATCCAGCGTTTCGTCGATCAGCATGGCGGCGCTCCGCAGCATGGCGAAGAGCGCGACATATTCGAGCGGATTTACGCCGTGCGGCTTGACCGCCTTCGCGCCCTCGAAGAGTGCCGTTCCCTCCTCGCGCCTTTAGATCGTCAGGGCTTGTTGTCTGGCGCGGAGAGTGTCGCGCCCATGCCTACCGCTGACGAGATGGATGATGACGAATTGCTGGCCGAACTGGAAGGCGCAGCAGGAACATCGGACATCACAACGCTTCGCCACGTTCGCACCGCCGCCGAAAAACGCGCCGCCGAGGAAATCGCTAACCGCGAGAAATGCGAGGATTTCGAGCAATTTCAGCCACTGATAGAGCAAGCGAAGCGCGAACTTAAAGATGGCATCCGCTCGACACGCGTGATCGACAACAACGAGAATAGCCTCGCCGAGATCAAACCCGGCGCATTTTTCATCGTCGGCGGCCAGTTTGCGTATGTCGCCAGCGAGAGCGAAACCTTCACCACACAGTATGAACGCAATGACCGACGCGTTCGTACAATCTACGACAACGCCACCGAGGCGACGGTTCTTGCGCGCTCGTTCCAGAAGTCGCTTTATCGCGACACGTCCGCCCGGCGGATTTCGGACCCCGAGGCGGGGCCGCTGTTTGTCCGAGAAGAGCGTTCGCCCTTCACTGGGCAGACTGAGGAAGATGACCTCGCCAGCGGCACGATTTACGTCCTTCGAAGTAAATCGGACAATCCGACCGTCGCCGCTCACCGCGACATTCTGCACAAGATCGGCGTCACAGGCGGCGACGTGAACAAGCGCGTTGCCAACGCCAGGCTGGACCCGACATTCCTGCTCGCGGATGTGGAAGTCGTTGCCACCTATACGCTTTTCAACGTCAATCGCGTGAAGCTTGAAAACGTGATCCATCGTATTTTCGCGCCTGCGCAGCTCAACATCGAGATCAAGGACCGCTTCGGCAATCCGGTCGTGCCCCGCGAATGGTTCCTCGTTCCCCGCTTCGTGATCGACGATGCCGTGGAGAAGATCAAAGACGGGACGATCACGGGATACATCTATGATGTGCAATCGGCGCGGCTGACACCAAGGGGGACTTCATGACCTTTTTCGCGATCAGGGGAAGTCGACAGCTAACATCCGAAGAGTTCTTGGCGCACCTTGCCCTTGCGATCCGGCTTGAAAATGTCGGTGTTTTGCTTGGGGCAGGAGCTTCTAAAGGCGTCGGCGGCATGGTGATGGGCGATGTCTGGACGCTCCTAGAGAATGAATATGGCGATCAGGTTCAATTCCTTCGGGACAATAATTTTCTTTCGGATGGTGAGCTGGGCAACGTCGAATTATTGCTCGATAAGCTGGAAATCGCCTGTCTGGATGGCGAACGGGTTGGCGCTGACCTTACCCAGCTAAAGGCGGCGCGGCACACTCTGCGAAAGGCTGTGCTGCGAGCGGCGATCCTTGACGAAAAGCTATGGTCAGAACCGGATCAGGCAATTTTGCACTCCAAGCTATCGAGCCACATTAGGCTGGTGTCACGACTCGCCGGGAACCGTCAGCCGGGTCAGGCAGCGCCTTGGGCGTTTACCACCAATTACGACCTTGCGCTGGAATGGTCTGCAGAGGCGCTTGGCCTGCATTGCGTCAACGGGTTTTCGGGAACACATGACCGGGCCTTTCGCCCAAGTAGCTTTGACCTTGGCCTTCGTAATGTGCAAGCACGCGGCGAGGCGCGTTTCGGCACATACAATCTCTATCTTGGGAAGCTTCACGGCTCAATTTCATGGACGGCGAGCAAATCGGGCAGTGTGTGCGAACTGCCCTGCGCCACAGTAAAGCCGCTGGTGGATCAATTTATCTCGTCGGATGAACCGGATGATTGGCCCGGATTCATGATTTTCCCCGGCGCATCGAAATTTGTCCAGACGACCGCCTTTGTTTACGGTGAGGTTATCCGCCGCTTCACCGAATTTCTCTCGCGTCCGAACGCGTGCCTCATCGTCAACGGCTATGGATTCACGGACGACCATATCAATCGCCTTGTCGTTTCGGCACTACAGAATCCTACACTGCAACTTATCATCTATCTTCCTGAAGTTGACCGCTTGGGCATATATGACTCGCTCGCCGCAACAGGCGACGCGATCAAGCCCAACGAGCAGCTGGAACGCCTGCTGTTGGCGCAACTTCCACAGGTGACAGTGCGCGGCTTCGGAGCAGATGGCTTTTTTGACGCATTGGCGAATGATCTGCCTGAACCTGCTATGCTGGATGACGTGTCGGAACGCGCCCGGCAGCTCGAAACACTACTAAAGCAGGCCACGAATATTCAGGTCGCAAAAAAGACCACCGAAACGGCGGAATCAGAGGAGGCGATTGGCGGCGCTGCCGAGTTTGCCCCCGCGCAAAATGACGGCTTCGAGAGCTTGCTGGAATGAGTTCCCGCCGCCCCATAGGATATGTAGTCGAGATCGACGGGCCGCAACTGCTGGTCAACTTGCTCGAGGATTCCAGAGGCCACGTCGCGGGACACCGGGACGGCCTATCGACCGTGGAACAACCCGGCGATTTGGTTGGAATCGATGCCGGGGCTGAAACGATTATCCTTCGGATAATGTCGGTTGCGTTTGCCGAGCCGCGAGAGGTGCACGTCGGGCGTGGACGACCCTCCAATATCCCGCAAGAGCCGCTTCGCCAGCTTCGCGGTCGGGTCGTCGGGTTTCTTGCGAAGCGCGACGGCAAACTGGCCTTTTCGCCGCAAGAATGGCGATTGCCCGTTCTTGGAGCGAGTGTTTATCCGCTTTCCGATATTGAAACGGTTGCAACCATTGGCGCGAGCGGAGTGCCGGACGAACAAATCAGGCTAGGTGCGGATTCGCGCAATCGCGCCGTCGAGGTCAGCGCGAATATAGACCAAGTGTTAGGCCGACACATGGCAATCCTTGGCTCGACGGGACAGGGCAAAACCCATTTTGTCGCCGCCGTGCTGCAACAGCTTGTGCGCTTACCCAAATCGCGCATCATCGTTTTCGACGTAAACGGTGAATATACGCCTGCTTTCGCCAATCTTGGGCAGCGTGCGAAGATCACGCGGCTAGGTGGACCCAATGGCGGCCTTCGGATTCCATATTATGCCCTTGGTCGGCACGGCCTGTCCCGTTTGTTGATACCGAGCGAGAAAGCTCAAATGCCGACATTGCGCTTCGCGATTGAGCATCTTCGTTTCGTTGAAGCGGACGCGCATGGAGCGAAGCTGGTAGGCGGTCAGGGTAATGTCCTGTTCGATGACTGCCACAGTGGCAACGCCGCGCACGCCAATCAGGCGATGGCTGCTCTAAGAGCAGGAACATCGCCCGCCGCCAATGTTTGGCCCCACATGCGCGCGTTGTCTTGCCTTGCCACTGAATGGTATGTCCTGAAGCCAAATAATCAAGGCTGGACCCGCGATACGTTCCAATACGGTCATATCCAATCAATGATTAATCGCATACGCGGCTTGATCGAAGACCCGCAATTTACTTCCATTGTTGAAATCGCGGGCGGCGCGGGATTAGCCAATCCCCTGAGTATGTCGGATGAATGCGCCGCGCTCGTTCGGGAAGTTTTTGGACCGCCCGCTTTCGGCCAAAACGACTGGTCCGTTCACATTGTTGACCTCAGCCGCCTAGCGCAAGACCTAATGCCGTTTGTCTTGGGATCGCTTCTTGAGATGTTTGCTGCCGAGATATTCAAGCGTGGCCCGGGCAACACGCACCCAACTATGCTGGCCTTGGAGGAAGCCCACCACTATCTGCGTCAGCTACCGGGCGAGTCAGATAGCGGGCAACAGGCACTTGCCTATGAACGACTGGCAAAAGAGGGGCGCAAGTTTGGTTTGTCTTTGCTAATCAGTACGCAACGCCCGTCTGAGGTTTCGCCGACCGTGTTGTCGCAATGCGGCACTTGGGCCGTATTCCGCCTTAACAACGAGGCAGATCAACGCGCCGTCGCGTCGGCGGCAGAAACCGCAGGCGTCAATGTTTCACGTCAGCTTGCCGGATTAGGGAGAGGCGAGGCAATTATTTTTGGTGCTGCTTTGCCGGTCCCTACGAGGTTGTCAGTTTCCCGTCCAAACCCCGAGCCGGATTCAAAAGACCCGCCCTTCTTGCAGCAGTGGTCGAATTAGCCCGCTGGTGGACGCCCCCGTTGTCGGTCGCGGAAAAGGGAGCCGTTAGGCTCCCTAATCTTGAGGCTTAGCGCTTGATCGCTTGAATCAGCACGGTTGCGACAATCAGTAATGTGACTGTGGTCATGGGCCTGTCTCCTACGGTGAGAGCCCGTCGCACCAAACGGGTAAGACTTGGATTGGTCATACCGTCTATTTATCATTTCGCTGATTTTGACTGCGCCGCGCCACCCGGCGACCGTGGCGCGGCGCTGGCGAAAGTGGTTAGCGCTTGGGGTCACGTCTGCCGATTTCAGCGCGGATCAACGCGAGAAGCGACTGCGCCGAAGCGAGGTTCGATCCGGTAACGGCGAGACCGTTGCTCGCTTCCTGAAAGAGCGCCGCAAGCTGCGCATCGGTTTTCTTCGCCAGATCGTCTTTGGTTACCTTGAACATGGATTCCTCCTTTTGTCGCGCCGCCCCCGATGGGCTGCGTTGAGGAGGCCGGAATCCCGAACGTGAAGGATGTGCATTGCCCGCCAATCGCAACGTACGTGGAGAAGGCCAAAGCGCCTTGCACCGGAATCGTTCACGGTCGCGGATAGAACAGATCAAAAGCAGCCCGTCGGGGCCACGACGACAGCAGGAAAACAGGGAAAGCCAAAACGACCGGCAAACCGGCGAAAGATTTGAAGCTCTGAAATGGAGAAAGACGGCCTAACGCCCAAGTTCGAGGCCGCGTGATGCCGCGCTCCGCTCGCGTCCGCGCTCCGAACCATCGCGGGTCAGTTCACCCTCTCGTGTCATGCGACGATAGCGGGCAGCGTTCTGATAGAGGCCAAGCATTTGGCGGGCATGGCGTTCGCGGGTTTGTTCGATTTCCCGCTGGAGGCTCTGGCGATCCTTCATCTGCGCGGCGATAAGATCATGCCGCTGCACCCGGTCGCGCTCTATGCCGAACGCGGCTTCCATTTCGTTCCGCTTGCGCGTCTTGAAATACCGACCCGTCAGAATGTCCCACGCTCCGGCCACGCCTTTGCGGAGACGGCCCGAGCGTTCCGCTTGTTCGGATACATGCCGCTCGCGCTGTTTATCGGCGAGCGTCTTTCTCTCTTGGCTGTGCTGTTCCTTCATCATCTCTTTCCGCTCGGTGAGCGGCTTCATCGCATTATGCGCGATGCGCTTGGCCTCATTGATGTAGCGCGTCAGGCGCGGCGCGACCGTCTCGCCGATATGGCGCATCGTATCGCCGACGCTGCGAAACTCTTTCGGATCGCCCAGCTTCGCCGTGACTTCTTTTGATTTGAGGCCCGCCATGCGGGCGACGGCGAACACGTCGCCGTCGATGGTGAGCGCGACATGGCCGCGCCGGTCGCCCTGCGCCAGAAACAGGCCGCGTTCTTCAAGCGCCCGCGCAAAGGCCGGGCCGTTATCAGACATTGCCCATGCTTGCTGGATCGCGCCTTTCACTTCGCGGGGATCAACCCCGGCCCGCTTCGCCTGCTGCCATTCGTCGAGCGTGAAATTACGCGGATCGCGCAAGCGTGAATCCCGAAATCCATCCGGCATGGCCCAGCCGTTTTCGAGATAGAGTTCCTTGGCGATGCCGTTGAGCGCCCGTTTGAAATATGGCAGCGGCCTCGCCGTCATCGAGTCGGCGTCAATGCGCGACCAGACCGCGTGTGCATGACGGCGACCTTCTTTCTCATGGAACACAATCATGCGAGGCTGGCCTTCAAGGCCCAGCCGCTTTTCTATCGTGTCGCAGGCTCGCTCGAACACTTCCGCCCGCACTGACTCGTCGGCGGGCGGGTTGAGCGACACCGAGAACAGGTATTTGGTGCACTTCGTCCCCCGCGAGAGCGCATAGGCTTCTTTCATTGCGCCCATCACATCGTCGGCAACGAAGCCCCGGACTTCGTGAATCTCGACATGCTCGTTTTCTTCCGTCTTGAGAAGGTGGAGCCCGAGTTGCTTGCCGCCGCTGCGCTGCGAACCCTTGAGGATCATGGCTCGACCCCGAGGTTCAGGGCTTCAATCAGCGTACGGCGCATCTCGCGCACCGCCTCAGCGGCTTCGTTCAAAGCCGCTTCCGTATCTGGCGTGACCGGCAGGCTTCCCGTGTTTGCCGACTTAGCCAGTTGGTTCAGATTGGCGGAAAGCCGGGACTGGCCCAGCTTGCCGAGCAGTTTAGCGAGCGCCTGATGATCCTTGACCGGATTTTTGCCCCGGCGGCGCGGCGGCTTAGTATCGTCATTGAACAGGCGGTCAAGAATATAGGCTCCGAGCGGTATGTCGCCCGCCTCTTTTTCCAGACGGGCGCGTTGCTCGAAGGTGAGCCGGAGCGAAAACGGGGATGGGCGCTTCTTTCCCATAGCGCCCCGTCAGCCCGTCTTGCGCCTCCGCACGACGGCCCGGATGGCGTCGCGCGGGGCGCTTCCATCCTTGCTTTCATTCAACGGCTTGAGGTTGCCCCGACCGAGGCTGCTATCCCGAAGAACGTCATTCCAGTTCTTCAAAATATCAGTAAGATGGTTCGAACCTGCACCCAGCAGGTCCGCCAGTTCCTGCACCTCAGTGATCAAGCCCAGTCCCGTTTGCGGCAGATCGCGTGCGACACGGCCGACTTTACGGCTTAACCCATTGTAATAATGGCGGCTTATGCGCACTCCACACAAACTCAACGTCAACCCGTTGGAGAGACTTGCGAAGCGGGGATCCATTCCGACGGCGGGCTTCTATTTGCGCGTCCGCAACTCTGGCACTCGGTCGCCCTTCAAGCGCGCCCGCCGTATATCTTCGCTCTCTCTGAAACCTATCATTGGCACGTGCTTGATCAGGCGCGTGGAAGCCCCGGCATAGCCGACATTCACTGCTCGAATGGTCGCTGAAACCTGCCCTTTGTTCATTAGACGTTTCCTAAAACTCGGGACCGATGTTGCGACACCATTTTAATGGAACGTATCGGCTGACGTGTTGCATGCGCTGTTGGCCCTTGTCCTACGAGCGACGCGCGACACCCCAAGCGTTTTGCAAATATCCAATCTATTCCGGCACCACCTCGATCGTCACATTGTCCAATTGCCCATTGAAGGCGAAGGGGGCCGTGAAGCTGCCGTCCAGCGTGTCGAAGCTGCGCCCGATGGCGCCGCCGCCGCGAATGATGGCGGGAATGGTCCGCGTGATCGGACCCTGGCCGACGGCGACGCCATCCACGTGCAGCACCGCATCGCCGGGCTTGCCCTGCCCATTGTCGGTCACCGCAACCGAGATGCGGTGTTTGCCGGCGGGAAGGGCAGGGCCCTGCAGGCGCAGAATGTCGCCGGGCGAATCCGAGGCCTTGTAGAGGAAGGTCGGTCGGCCGCCTGTCATGTAGAGGCTCCAGCCGCCATAACGGCTGCCGTTCATGACCAGCGTGCCCTCGGCGCGTATGCCATTCGCAAGGGCGATATCAGCCTCTGCCCGCCAGGAGCGGCCGGCCAGATCCGGGAAGCCGGGGCCGGTGATCGGCCGTGACGTGGGCTGGTAGGTGAAGCGTGTCTCCCCGGCCAGCAGCGTAGGGCGATTGCGGCTCGACCAGCGTGCGAAGGAGCGGTTGTCGAGCGGCAGAATGTCCCCGCTCTTGGCGTCCGCCCAGAACTGGTCGATCATCGATTTCAGCCGCGCCGGCTCTTGCGCCGCCAGATTGCGCGACTGGGAAAAGTCCTCGGAGAGATTATAGAGCTCCCAGCCATTGTCGGTGGGCAGGCCGCCGGGGCCGGCGAAATCCCACGGTGCGCGGGTCGGGGTGCTGCTCAGGAACCAGCCGTCGCGGTACAGGCCGGCATTGCCTTGCAGTTCGAAAATCTGCTCGTGGCGGCGGTCCGGCGCATCGGCCTGAACGAAACTATAGGCCATGCTGATGCCATCGAGCGGCATCTGCGTCACACCATCCACCTGCTCGGGCGGCGTGATGCCCACCGCCTCATAGATGGTCGGGACGATGTCCGCGACATGGTGGAATTGCGTGCGCACTTCGCCGTGCGCTTTGATCCGCGCAGGCCAGGACACCACCAGGCCGTTGCGCGTGCCACCGAGATGAGAGGCAACCTGCTTGGTCCACTGGAACGGGGCGTTCATCGCCCAGGCCCAGCCGACGGGGTAATTATTATAGAGTTCCGGGCCGCCCAGCTTGTCGATCTGGCCGAGCATTGTCTGGAGATCGGGGCGCATCCCGTTGATCGCCGCGATGTCATTAGTCGATCCGTTCAGGCCGCCTTCGCCGCTCCCGCCATTGTCGCCCTGAATGTAGATGACGAGCGTGTTTTCAAGCTGGCCGGACGCCCGCAGCGTCTCGATGACCCGGCCGATCTGGTGATCCGCATAAGAGAGGGCGCCCGCGTAGGTCTCCATCATCCGGGCGTAGAGCCGCCGCTCGTCCGGGCCGAGCGTGTCCCAGGCGGGAATGGAGGCGGGGCGCGGCGTCAGCTTGGTGCCGGCCGGGACGACGCCGGCCGCGATCTGCCGCGCCAGAATCTGCTCGCGCATCTTGTCCCAGCCCTGATCGAACTGGCCCTTGAACCGCGCGATCCAATCGGCCGGGGCATGATGGGGGCTGTGCGAGGTGCCCGGTGCATAGAGCATGAAGAAGGGCCGACCCGGTGCCGAAATCCCCTGCATGCGGATCCATTCGATCGCGTGATCGGCCATGTCGCGCTCAAGATGATAGCCCGGCGGAAAATTTCCGCGGGCGAGCGGAAGCTGGTTCTCGAACAGGGAGGGGTTCCACAGGCTGGTCGCGCCGCCCATGAAGCCATAGAAATAGTCGAAGCCCAGCCCGTTGGGCCAGCGGTCGAAGGGACCGGCGGCACTCTGTTCCCATTCCGGGGTATTGTGGTTCTTGCCGAACCACGCCGTGCCGTAGCCATGCTGGCGCAGCACCTCGCCGACCGTCGCCGCGCTCTTGGGCAGGATCGTCGTGTAACCGGGATAGCCCGTGCCCATTTCGGTAATGGCGCCAAAGCCGACGCGATGCGGATTGCGGCCGGTCAGCAGCGAGGCCCGGGTCGGCGCGCAGAGCGCCGTCGTATGGAAGCGGTTGTAGCGCAGCCCATCCTGGGCGAGTGCTTCGAAGGTCGGTGTCGGCACCGGGCCGCCGAACGGGGTGGTGGCGCCGAAGCCGACATCGTCGGTGATGATGACCAGAACGTTCGGCGCGCCGGCAGGCGGCTTGGGCAGCGGCGCATATTTGGGCGGATCGGACTGCGCGAGCGTGCGGCCGATCTTGCCTTCAAAGCGCTGTTCCGGCGTTGGCAGGATCGCGCCAGCCGTCTGGGCCGGTGCGGATCGCACCTCTGCTTGTCCAGCTCCTGCAGACTGCGCATGCACCAGCGCCGCGCTGCTCGCGCAGATGAAGGTGAGGCAGGACGTCGAAATGAGTCGGCTCATAATCATGTCGTGCATCCCTCAGTTCGCTGACGCCGTTCCGCCTCACATATAATCACAGGCCCGTCATCAGCACGGCTATGGCAGCGACGTCCAGCAGGTTGTTTTCACACTGTAGGACGTAGGTGATCGTTCACTACTCGTCACCAGCAAGCCTGTCGTTGGAAAGCAGCATGTGCCTTCGCCTTGGTTGCGGTCGTGCGGTCTGCGTTGCCCGCGTTCCGAAAGCCGCCATTCGCTCAGGTCGATTGGCATCAGTTCCGGGCCGGTCTGGCTGGCTCAGTTGGCGGGGCGGTAGTGGCCCCGGGGGGAGCGCACTCGTCGGGCCCGATTAGTCAAGGGCGCCCAAAGGATGAAAAGTTGGCAAGCGTCCCTCTGGTTTTATAAAGCGCGTCGCAGAGGGTGTAAGAAACACAGCGATAGACCAATGCGATTATGGCGCGATGGCGTGCAGCACGCCTGCCAGCCGCTCCAGTTGCTCTTCCTCAGCGATCCGCTCCTTGAGCAGCCAGCGCCCGTCTTTAGGGACCAGCCCGGTCGGGACCTTCCTGCGTCGCCCGCGCGGGGTCAGCGCGATTGCTGCAGGTCCTGCGTCGACCCTCTCTATCTGGGCCAATCGAGCGAGCAGCCTGATCCGCGCGACCGCAAGAAGTCGCTCAGCAGCATCCGGGAGCGAGCCGAACCGATCGATGAGCTCTTCTTGTAAGGCTTCGAGTTCTCCTTCGTCGCTCGCCCTGGCGATCCGCACATAGAGACCCAAACGAATGTCGACGTCGGGAATCCAGTCCTCGGGCAACGCGCCGGCCGTTCCAACATTCACCTCCGCGAGCCAAAGCCCGTCATCCTCGCCGCGTGCGGCCTTCAACGCCGCCTCAAATAAATGCTGGTAAAGGTCGACGCCCATGAGCTTCATATGCCCCGCCTGAACATCGCTTAACAGATCGCCGGCGCCGCGCTGATCAAGGTCTGCTGCACTTATCTCGAATCCCGCGCCAAGTCGGTCGTAAGTCGCAAGCGTTCGCAGGCGCTTCATCGTCTGCTCGGCAATCGTCCCACCCTCGGTGAACAGCATGACCTGTCCCCGCCTATTGCCCCGGCCGACCCGTCCGCGCAGTTGATGAAGCTGGGCGAGGCCGAAACGGTCGGCGTGCCAAACGAGCATGGTATTGGCGCGCGGCACGTCCAGACCCGCCTCGATAATATTCGTTGCGAGGAGCACATCGCCCTCGCCATTGGCGAAACGGACCATAGCCGCGTCAATCTCCGCCGCCGGCAGCTTGCCATGCGCCTCAATCAGCACAAGATCGGGCGTGATGCGCCGCAATCGCTCCGAGAGGGGCGCGAGATCCTCGATCCGTGGCACGACGACGAAGCTTTGCCCGCCCCGCGAGCACTCGCGTAGCAACGCCGTTCTGATCTGCGTGTCGTTCGGCTCGGCAAGGCTGGTGCGGATCGGCTGGCGGCGCGCTGGCGGCGTTGCGATGACGGAAATCTGCTGAAGTCCGATCATCGCCCGATGGAGTGTTCGCGGGATCGGGGTTGCGCTCATCGCGAGCAAATGAATGTCGGCCCGGCCGCGCAGCTTCGCCTTGTCAGCTGCACCAAAACGCTGCTCCTCATCTATGACAACGAGACCCAGCTTCGCATAGCGCACGTCCTTCGCCATTACCGCGCTCGTTCCGATGACGATGTCGATCGATCCGTCCGCCAAGCCCGCCTTGACGACCTTTTTCTCTGCCGCACTCGAAAGGCGGGATAGGCTAGCGACTTTGACTCCCAGCCCTGCGAAGCGGCGTTCGAACGTTTCGAGGTGCTGGCGCACAAGCACGGTAGTCGGCGCTGCCACCACGACTTGATGCCCGGCAAGGGCAGCCAATGCCGCAGCCCGGAGGGCAACTTCGGTCTTTCCATAGCCTACATCGCCAATGATCAGTCGGTCCATTGGACGACCGCTGGCAAGATCATCGCGCACGGCTGCGATGGCCCGCGCCTGATCAGCCGTCTCATTGAACGCGAAGGTCGCAACGAAGCGCTCATAGGCAGCCACCTCCGGCTCCAGTGAAGGGGCTTTTGTATTCATGCGCTGTTGCGCCAGCTTCAAAAGCGCCTTTGCGCTCGCCGCGACGGTCTCGTCGATCTCGCCACGCCGCTTTGCCCAGCTCGTGCCATCAAGCTTGTCGAGCTTTACTGCGTCCGCATCGGCGCCATAGCGCCAGATACGCCCCGCCTCTCCGGCAGGCACCAGTCGGCGGGTACCGCCGGCATATTCCAAAATGATCGCTTCCGATCCGCCCTCGGCTGGCGCAGCATTGAGCCCGAGGACTCGCGCGACGCCATGGTCTTCATGGACGACCACATCGCCCACGCGAATATCGCCGCCTGCGCGCGCAATTTCTGACGATGCCGTCTCCGGGGCCTCGTTCAGCAACGCCCGGCTGCCCAAGAGATCGGCGGCCGCCAGCATGATCAATCCGTCTCCGACAGCGCCCGCGTCGATCGGCGCAATTAAAGCGCCACCGCTCGACTTTGGACACGCGAGAACGGAACCGAGATCGGCCACGTCCCGCAATTCGAGACCCAATTTGCGCGCGATGCGAGACCGCAGGAATCGGACATCCCGCTCGCTTCCAACGAGCAGTAATCGGTCGCCGGAATCAAGTCGCGGCTTCACAAACCGGACCATCGCGTTGAGTGGTGCGCGTTGCTCAGCGAAACGGGGGAGTGCTTCGATTTGAGCATCGGTAATCTCACTTGTGTTCCAGCCTTCTTCGCCCGCCCTCCACTCACCTTCCGCCACGGCGTCCGCCGGCTGTTCGCCCCCTGTCTCAGCTGCCAGTCGAGCAAATCGACGACGGCGCTGGTCGGCTTTTCCACTTTGAAACAGGCGCCCCGGCCGAAGATGAGCGAAAACGCTGCAACGCCGACCATCCGTTGGCTCCAGCGCGCGGCCGATCTCCAGCGCTTCGCAATCTCCAGTGCTAAGCTGGGTCGCCGGGTCGTAATGCCGGATGCTGGCGATCTGCCCATCAGAAATCTCGATGCGAGCGGGCGCACCGGCATCCGCCGGATAGATATCAATGACTTCACCCCGCACCGCGATCTCGCCCGGTTCGTCTACGCGGTCGTCACTGACATAGCCAACCGCGTTCATGTCCTGCGCAAACCCCGCAGGATCGATCTTGTCGCCCTCCCTCAGCGTAGGCGGCGCGGCGTCAAAGGCGGATGGATCCGGATAAAGCCTTGCCGCCGCTTCGCCGCTCATTACCACAGCGATGGGCTTGACGCCGCCCGCCTGCATGGAGCGCCTGAGCATGCGCAGCGCGGCAACACGCTGCCCAATGTTCGCAGGTGAAGCAGGAGCACTGTCGCCGGGCAGTGTGTCACTTGATGGTAAGAAGATGACAACGTTCTCGGGCGCTAGCTTGCCGAGGGCGGCGGCCAGCGCCTCCGCTTCCTGTTCATCATCGGCGAGATAGAGAACGTCCTCGGCTTGCAGCGCTTTCCATAGTGTCAGGGCCCGTACACCCACTCCATGCCCGCCGCTCATTTCGCGTTCTCTCCGGCAAGATCGACCGCAGTTCGCGGCCCGATATTGGCAGCGGCCATCGTAGCGGCGATCATAGTGGCCGCGGCCGCAATCCGGCCTGCAAAGTCTTCCAGGGTCTGCTCCTGCACTGGACGATAGGAAGCCTGAAACGCGCACGTTCGCCCCTGGTCGCAGGGTCGCGAGCAAATTTAGTCTGATTTATGTTGATTGTCCTGATCGGAACTTCCGACGTTGGTCAACGATGCGCCGCCTTCGCTGCATCAGCCCCTAGCTTGTCAATGTTGAGACTGCCCCCCTGATCCATCGACCGGCAGATTTGCGTCCCCGCAAGTAAACGCGTCCTTAGCGGCGGTTGCACTCGGCTCAACGAGCATTTCCGCGGGTGAGCGACGTGCGTTGGGCCGCTGGAACCTTCCTTAGACCAAGCTGGAACGACTCTCATGCCAAAGGATTTCGTGGATATGCCATTGGCGGGATTCATGATGTGGCGCAGATGAAGCGCGTCGGTCCAGAGGTCTTCATAGGCTTGGGCGGCCGCCGACGGGATGCTGCCGGACATGCGGGTGCTCGGCGGTGAAGATCGCGACCTACAATGTGAACGGCGTCAACGGCCGGCTGCCTGTCCTCCTCCGTTGGCTGGAAGAAGCTGAACCCGATGTCGTCGTGCTCCAGGAGTTGAAGGCGCCGCAGGAGCGCTTTCCCGAAGGCGCCATCCGCGATCTTGGTTATAATGTCATCTGGCACGGCCAGAAATCCTGGAACGGCGTCGCGATGCTGAGCCGCGTCGGAGAAATTCACGAGACCCGGCGAGGGCTTCCCGACGACCCGGACCCGAGCCAAAGCCGATACATCGAGGCGGCGGTCAACGGTATCCTGATTGGCGGGCTTTATCTCCCGAATGGCAATCCCCGACCTGGCCCCAAATTCGACTATAAGCTGCGCTGGTTCGAGCGGCTGATCGATCACGCTGCCGGGTTGCTCGAAACCGGGCTGCCAGTAATGCTTGCTGGTGACTTCAATGTCATGCCCACCGATCTGGACGTCTATAAGCCCGAGCGCTGGCTCGACGACGCCCTGTTCGCGCCTGAGGTGAAGGCGGCCTATTTCCGGTTGCTGGACCAAGGTTGGACAGATGCGCTTCGCACGCTTCATCCCGGCGAAGTCATCTACACCTTCTGGGATTATTTCCGGAACGCCTACGGCCGAAATGCAGGCCTTAGAATAGACCATCTGCTGCTCAGCCCGGCCCTCGCCAGCCGACTGGTCGATGCTCACGTTGACGCCCATGTGCGTAGCTGGGAAAAAACGAGCGACCATGCGCCAGTTTGGATCGAACTTGCCGATAAGCCCAAACGCAAAAGAACCCCGAAAGCTATGTCATGATGGAGACTGAAAGCTTCCTCCTGGGCAAAAACGGCTGGGTGCCGAACAACGATCGGTTGCCCGTAATCGTCTATCGCGGCGTATTGCAGGGCGGTAACTCGGATTTGGCCGAACGGTTCGAAGCGCTGTTCGCGGAGAACGGCTGGTTGCCCGACTGGCGTGACGGTGTGTTCGACTATCATCATTATCATTCGACCACGCATGAAGCGCTCGGCGTGTTTGCCGGAAGGGCGATGCTCGAACTCGGCGGACCCGATGGCCGGCAGGTCGAAGTCGTGGCGGGCGATGCGGTGATGTTGCCCGTCGGCACCGGCCACCGCTGCGTCGCGTCCAGCGAAGATTTTCAGGTTGTTGGCGCGTACCCGAAAGGGTTGAGCTGGGACATCTGCCGGGAAGGGCCCGACGATGCCGCCGAGGCCCGAATGGCCGCTGTGCCTGAACCCCGTCGCGATCCCGTGACTGGCGAAACGGGCGCGCGGATCGGGGCATAAGAAGGTCAGTCGCGAGACAGCTCTGCTTTCAGTGCGTCGATCCGCGTCGTCCCCTTCGCTTAGGTCAGGTCTTCGGGCGGAAGTTTCGTCCCGATTTCCTCGCTCTTTTCGACGAGTTGAATGAGTTCGGCAGGCTTCAACTCTCGCACCAACTGATCGAACGTGCATTGCGCGGGCGCTTTGTCAGGGCGCCAGCGGTGGAAGCGGGTGCCGTGGCGGAACCGGCCTGCGGTGATCTGATCATAGATGACCTCGGCGATCAGCCCATGATCGAGCGCAATATAATCACCGCTCTTGTCGGGATTCCAGCGGCTGGGTCCGCCGGGCGCCTTTCCGGTAAACCCCGGTCCGCCTTCATGTGGCTTGAGTGTTTTGATCAGGGCCTTGCGCTCGGTGGCGGGGAAACCCGAGCTAAATCCGACAAGATCGAGATGACCAGTCTCAGTATAGAGCCCAAGGAGCAGTGAGGCGACATCGCCCTTGGCAGTCTTGCGATATCCGCCAACCACGCAATCGGCCGTGCGCAATTGCTTCACCTTCCGCATCGCGCGTTCCCCTGGTCGATAGGGCTCGTCGAGCGACTTGGCGATCACGCCATCAAGGGCGCCGCCGGTTTCGGCTAGCCAGGTTTTTGCTTGCTCCAGCGATTCTGAGGCCGGCGACAGGATCAGTGATGAATTGGCTATCGAGCTGTATAGCGCCTCAAGCGCGCCCCGTCGTTCCGCCAGCGGCTTGTCGCGAAGGTTGCTGCTGCCGATTGCCAGCGCGTCGAACAGGATAAGCTGCGCGGGTGTCTCCCTCGAGAGCTTGGCGATGCGCGAGGCAGCGGGATGGAGGCGGGCCTGAAGCGCATCGAAGGAGAGATGATCGCCAATCGGGATCACCAGTTCGCCGTCAAGGAGCAGGTGCTTCTCAGGAAGGTTGCGAATATGTGCAATCATTTCCGGAAAGTAGCGGCCGAGCGGCTTGCCCGATTTGGACCATATCTCGATATTGTCGCCCTCGCGCGCAGCGATCGCGCGAAAGCCATCCCATTTGGGTTCATACTGCCAGCCGGGTGACTCGGGCAGTTCCTCGACCAAAACCGCTTCCATGGGCGCAAGCGGAGCCTTGCTGTCGTCAGTATGGGTTGATTTCGAGCGAGCCATGCCAGGATAACCCCTGGCGGGGAGAGCGGTTGCCCGGGCTGGCAGTCCATTCAGTCGGCAGACCGGCGTACCTTTCAGCATATGCGGTGTTACGAGCCATGTGCCGATTGAGATGGGCCGCTCCATCGTTCCATCGCACGGGACCCCGCCACCGAGCGCTCTCTTGGCTATGTCCACGGCCTTAGCGGAGGGTGGGGCAGGGGGCATTGGTCGTGATAGCGTTGTTCAAATGTCGATGGGCGGTTGCTGAAAGCTGTCATCGATTCAGACCTAAGCGGCCATACGGGCATCCAACTCTGAATGGCGTAAGTTGGTCAGGAGCGGACAGGGTAATCCGGTGCGGGGCGCAGTGCAGGCTAAGCAGATGCCGTTGGCGCCAATGGGCATCCCGACTTCCGGCTGGTCGTGCTGCTGCCTGCGGAAGGCGACGCTTAGGCGGACCAGCTAGTGAAAAAACGGACAGCTCGCTATTCGTTGGCGCCGTCAGGTCAATCTCGCAGCTTGTAATGTCATCTCTGAAGGCGGCAGTTGCGCGAACACTTTCCCATCGCTCGCTGCCAGGTTCGATTCCCGGCCAGCCGGTTTGCTGGCGCACGACGGGATCGGGTTGGAGGACTTTCAGGGTCCCTCCAGCGGACAATCTCGTCGGGCAAGGCTTCGTTGTCCTCGCCGCGAAATTGTTGCGGGGCGGCCTTTATGGGGGCGGGAAGCAATGCTCGCGCGTGCTTCCCTTGCTCGGCGACACGAAGCGCATGATCGCGGTTGGTCGCATCCTTTAATCGGCGTCTTAAAGAGGCGTCGCGCGTGGCGGCCGTGAAGGATCTTGTCCTTGGTCAAAGCCTTATGGACACAAAAATTTCGGCGTACACCCTCCGCCTTTAAAAATGAGCGCAGTACCGATGTCGCGCGTCTCTCGGCTCCGTCGTTCCCGATTTCGGCCTGTACTTGCGTTCGCTGCGATCGGGAGATGGTCAGTTCGATGGCTCTCTGCTCCCCTTTTATTCCAAGTGATCTCCGCAGGCCTGTGCGCAACATCAGCGGCCGTCGCACCGCGTCTCTTGCGCTCTCAACCTTGCAGCGCCACGCGGACCGCCGCCAGATCGCGGGCGAACAAAGTCTGTTCCCGCGTTTGCGCCTCGCCGCTCAGGCGCAGCAGATAGCTGGGATGGGCGCTCAGCCAGAGCTGGCTGCCGTCCGCGAGCTGATAGGGTTGGCCACGCTCCTTGGCGATGCTGGGTGTTCGGCCCAGCAGGGCGCGTCCTGCGCTCGCGCCTAAGGCTAGCACGATTGTTGGCTGAACGATCCGTCTTTCGGCATCGAGCCACCAGCGGCAATAGTCGATCTCCCCGGCGGTCGGGTTCTGGTGGAGACGACGCTTGCCGCGTTGCTCGAATTTGAAATGTTTGACGGCGTTGGTCAGCCGGATCTCGGGACGATCGAACCCAGCCGTCTCAAGATGCCCGTCGAGCAACTGCCCCGCCGGGCCGACAAAAGGCCGGCCCTGCTGCTCTTCGAAATCGCCCGGCTGCTCGCCCACGATCATCAGCCGCGCGTTGCCGGGCCCTTCGCCGGCGACGGCGCGCGTGCCGTTGCAGCCGATCGGGCAGGCCGTGCAGGTTGAGATGCCCTCGGCAATCTCGCCGAGGGACGTCGGGGGCGGGCGCTGGAAGGGATCGGCGCCCTGATCGACCATCTGAGCCTCGCGAGCCTGCGCGCCGGCAATCAGTGCGGGGATCAACGCGGCTTCCGGCAGGTTCTTCCAGTAGCGTCGAGGCATTTCCTTCACCATCATCGCCACCTTGAGCCGCGCTGGGTTGAAGATGGAGGCATAATAACGCTGCCAAAGCCCTTCGATCTCGTCTTCGCCGGGGGCATCCCGGGAGTCAGCGCCCGGCCCCTCCGCAAGCAGGGTGCCATCCCAGTGAAGGCTGAGATCGGGCGTCAGGATGGACCAGCGCTGGCTCGCGAACCGATTGAGGAAAAACGGGGCATTGGCGCGCACGATCGCGTGATCCGGCTCGAACCAGGCCACGTAGCGGTCCGTTCCGTCGGGATCGTGGGCCAGCCGGAACCGCACGAACGCACGCATCTTGTGAATGTCGCGGCGTACCTGCCGCTCCAACTGCGTCAGGGCGTGCACATCAGCATCGCTCGTCTTTTCAAGCAGGTGCGGGTCGCTTTGCAGGCGCCACAGCAGGCGATAGAGCAGCGCCAACCGTGTATCCGAGCTGTGCAGGATCACCTTGCGGGCCAACTCGATGAAGCGCTTGTTGGCCGTGACCGGGCGGGGTGATGGAGCCGGCTCGGGCGTGTCTTTGGACGCGAACAAATCCCGCGCGCTGTCCGATGCCGCTGCCCAGCGGATATGCTCCGGACTGACGCCCCGCAAGACCAGGGCGCGGGCCAGCTCACGCCATGTGTCGAAATCATGGGCGTCCTCCAGCTCGGCATTGAACAGCGCCGGCTGATCTTGGAGCGGGGCCGGCCTCACCCGAACAGTTCCATCTGGCGAGGCGGCGGAGCCAGTCGGGCGCGCAGGTTTGCCGTGTCGATCAACCCAGTCGGGCGCCAGTCGGCCGTGACGATAAACGGCCGCAATTTGGTGACCGTGCGGGTGAGCCGGGCAAGATCATCCAGCCGCAGGCGATGATGGCGGCGGGCTTGCAAGATGGCAGCCACCGCCCGCGTGCCCAGTCCTGGCACGCGCAACAGCTTCTCGCGCGATGCCAGATTGATGTCGACCGGAAAATCCTGCCGGTGCCGCAAGGCCCAAGCCAATTTAGGATCGATGTCGAGCGCCAGCATGCCGTCATCGTCGGTCGCGGTCTGCACCTCGCTGGTCGAAAATCCGTAGAAGCGGATCAGCCAGTCGGACTGATAAAGCCGATGCTCGCGCATCAGTGGTGGTCGCTTGAGCGGCAGGACGGCGCTGGCATCGGGGATCGGGCTAAAGGCGGAGTAATAGACACGGCGCAGGCGATGGCGGTCGTATAATTCGCTGGCCCGGCCGATGATCTGCGTGTCGCTGGCGCCGTCCGCGCCGACGATCATCTGGGTAGATTGGCCGGCGGGCGCGAACATCGGCGCATGTTTGAAGCGTTTGCGCGCATCCTTCGCCTCGACCATGGCCGAACCGAGCCGCGCCATCGCGCCTTCGATCTGCCCGCCATTCTTGTCCGGCGCCAGATCGCTCAGGCCGCGCTCGGTCGGCAGTTCGACATTGATCGAGACGCGGTCCGCCCACAGGCCCGCTTGCTCGACCAGCGCGCGATCAGCCTCGGGAATGGTCTTGAGGTGGATATAGCCCTTGAAGCCATGATCCTCCCGCAAGGCACGGGCGACCTCAATCAGCTGCTCCATCGTATGGTCGGCGGACTTGATGATGCCCGAGGAGAGGAACAGGCCCTCAATATAATTGCGCCGGTAGAAGTTGAGCGTCAGCTCGACCACTTCCTGTGCCGTGAAGCGCGCGCGCCGCACATTCGAGCTCTTGCGATTGACGCAATAATGGCAGTCGAAAATGCAATGATTGGTGAGCAGGATCTTGAGCAGCGAGATGCAGCGCCCGTCCGGCGCATAGGCATGGCAGATGCCCATGCCTTCGGTCGAGCCGATCCCCTTGCCGTCGCGACTGTTGCGCTTAGCCGTGCCGGACGATGCGCAGGAGGCATCATATTTGGCGGCGTCGGCAAGGATCGCCAAGCGGTCCGTGATCGTCTCCTGTTTCATTTGTTCTTTATATGTTCTTGCGGCTGGGTCGGCAAGCACCGCGCAGGCCAACGTGGCTCGGTTCGTCTGAAAATTGCACTGCCATGTGCCTTGCGCTATGCGCTGGGGAAGAGCCCCGGTGTCCGCTGATCCTCGCTGATTCGCGCCGCCGGGGCCTTGATTTTTACAACTGATGAGTAGGCACCCGCACATGTCCCGTCGTCGCCAGATTTATGAGGGCAAGGCGAAGATCCTTTATGAAGGTCCCGAGCCCGGCACGCTGATCCAGTATTTCAAGGACGATGCGACCGCCTTCAATGCGCAGAAGAAGGGGACGATCTCCGGCAAGGGCGTTCTGAACAACCGGATTTCCGAGCATGTCTTCACGCTGCTCGCGAACATTGGCGTGCCCACCCACTTCATCAAGCGGCTGAACATGCGCGAGCAGCTCATCCGTCAGGTGGAGATCGTGCCGATCGAGGTCGTGGTGCGCAATGTCGCCGCCGGTTCGCTCTCCACCCGGCTCGGCATCGAGGAGGGCACGCAGCTCCCCCGCACGCTCATCGAATATTATTACAAGGACGATGCGCTCGGCGACCCGCTGATTACCGAAGAGCATATCGCTTGCTTCGGCTGGGCGAGCCAGGAAGAGATGCACGACATCGCCGACATGGCAATCCGCGTGAACGACTTCATGAGCGGCTTATTCGCCGGCATCGGCATCCGTCTGGTCGACTTCAAGCTGGAGTTCGGCCGCATCTGGGATGGCGATTTCTCGCGGATCATCCTGGCCGACGAGATCAGCCCCGATGGCTGCCGGCTGTGGGATATGGCCACCAACGAGAAGCTGGACAAGGACCGCTTCCGCCGCGATCTGGGGGGTGAGGTCGAGGCCTATCAGGAAGTCGCGCGCCGCCTTGGCCTGCTGCCCGAGGGCCTTGAGAACGACGTTCTCGATCTGGAGAGCCACCGCAAGAAGCGCGGCAAGTAAGAGGATTGGGCCGGGCGCTTATCAGCGGCGCCCGGCACCCGCGCCTTTACATCGGCGCGCCGGGAAGAACCCAGGCATTGAGGCCCATCCACAGGGCCATGGCGACCATGAACAGGTCTTCGGTCAGCGAGACGAAGCCGAGTGGCACATTGGTCCCGCCGCCGACGCAGGCACATTTGAGGCTGCGTTTCTCCACATAGACGGCCTTGTAGATCGACACCGCGCCGATGCCGCCGATGAACGCGGCGACTGGCACCGAGAGCCAGGGCAGGGCCCCCGCGAGCATCAGCACGCCGGCGCCCAATTGGGCGAACGGATAGAGCGAGGCATAAGGCACCCATTTGCGGGCCAGCAGATCATAGCCCAGGAACATGGTCGCGAACCGATCCACATCCTGCAGCTTGAGCATCGCCAGCAGGATCATCGTCACGGAGATGAAACGCTCGAGGGTGAGCAGGCTGAGCAGCGGCGCGGCCGTCAACAGATCGATCGTCAGCGCGATCAGCGCCGCTACAGCGAAGACGACCAGAACAGGGGTATAGCTCGTCGCGTTCGGATCTTTGACGCTCAGGCCCAGGAAGCGGCGCAAGTCATCATGGCCACCGATCCGCTGACCGTCGATGAACACCTGCGGCGTGGTGGTCACATAATGCTCGGCCTTGAACGCTTCCTGCTGGGCGCGGGTTTCGATCCAGCGATCCTCGACATCATAGCCTTTGCTGCGCAGCAGGTGCAGCGCCTTGAGACCATAAGGACAGATGTGGCCGGGCATCACCATCCGATAGAGAACGGCCTTACGGCTGCTCGTGGCGCGGGGTTCAGGCATTGACGCTCATCCTTGCTGAGAAGTCCATGCACCCCATATAGGGTCTGTACCATGGTACGGAGTCAAGCATGGCGGCGATGAGCATTTCGGGTCTGGCGACGGCCGGCAACGTGGGGGTCGAGACGATCCGCTTCTACCAGCGCAAGGGGCTGCTCCCTACGCCTGAGAAACAGGCCGGCAATGATCTGTCCGGGGGCATAAGGCGCTATGGAGAGGAGGATGTCCGGCGGCTGCGCTTCATTCGGGCGGCGCAGCAGGCCGGCTTTACGCTGGAAGAAATCCGCACGCTTTTGTCGCTCGATGCGGGGCAGGATCGTGCCCGCGCGCGCGCCTTGGCGGAAGAGCGGCTGGTCCAGCTCGATGAGAAGATCGCGCAACTCGAAGCGGCCCGCGCCTCGCTGCGCCAGTTGGCGCGGACCTGTGCCCGTTCCGAAGAAGGGCCGTGCCCGATCTTGCAATCCTTCGGCGTGTAAGAGCTTATCCGGCGGGGAGGCGCAGGCGGACCATCAGGCCGCCCAGATCCTCGCTCTCGTCCAGCGTGACGGAGCCACCGTAGATTTCCGCGACATCGCGCACGATGGCGAGGCCAAGGCCGGTGCCGGGCTTGCCGCTATCCAGCCGCACGCCGCGATCGAAGATGCGTTCGCGCGCGGCCTCGGGAATGCCCATGCCGTCGTCCTCGACGAGAATGTCGACCCAGGGCGTACTCTGCACCACGGTGACGAACACGCTGCCACCGCCATATTTGGCGGCATTCTCGACCAGATTGCCAAGCAGCTCGTCCAGATCCTGCCGCTCGACGCGGACGACGGCTGTCTGCGCGCCGTCGCGGTCGATGCGGACATCCGGGTAGAGGCGCTCGACGGCGCGCTCCACCGCTTCGAGGCTCGGCCACACCAATGTGCGGCTTTGTGCCGCGCCGCGCCGGCCGAGGGCACGGGCACGGGCGAGATGGTGATCGATCTGGCGGCGCATCGTCCCGGTTTCCCGCACCACCGTGGTGGCGAGGTCGGGCGACTGGGCGGTCGCGGCGTTCATCACGACCGTCAGCGGCGTCTTGAGCGCGTGGGCGAGATTGCCGGCGTGGCGGCGGGCTTCCTCCGCCTGCTGCTCGTTATGGGCGAGCAGCGCGTTCAATTCCTCGACCAGCGGCTGGACCTCCCGGGGCAGGGGCACGGTTACGCGGCTCTTCTCGCCATCCCGCATGCGCGCGATTTCGCGGCGGATATGGCGCAGCGGACGCAGGCCGAAAAACACCTGCAAGCCGGCCAATATGATCAGCCCGACGCCCAGAATGACGAAGCTGTTGAACAGCGTAGCCCGCAGCGCGTGGATCTGCGCGTCCAGGCCCTCGCGGGCCTGCGCGACGATGAAAATCCACCGCGTATTGCTGCCCGGCAGGATCACGGTGCGAGCCATCAGGCGCAGCGGCTCATCGGGGAACTGGTTGCTGTCCATCCCCTCGCCGGGATTGGTTGTCATGCCCGGCGTGACGCGGATCGCGCGATCCCACAGCGAACGGGAGCGCCAGTCTTCATGGCCCTGACCGCTGATCTGGTAATAGAGCCCGCTCGCCGGCTCCAGAAACCGCTGGTCGGCAAGCGGGCGGTTGAACAGCACCTCGCCTTCCGGGCCGATCTCCGCCGAGGAGATCATGGCGGTCAGCACATAGGATAGCCCGTCATCGAAGGTGCGCGTGACGGTGCTTACCAGCACCCGGTCGAGCGCAAGCGCGCCGCCGAGCAACAGCAGGCCGATCCAGATGGCCGAGATGCCGAGAATGCGGCGGCTGAGCGATCCGGTGCTGCGGCTGGAGGCTGGCGGGGGCGCCGTCTCCGCTCCGTGCGGCGCCGGTTCAGCCAGCGGGGTCCTCCAGGCTGTAGCCCAGACCGCGGATGGTGGAGATCACATCGGCCCCCAGCTTCTTGCGGATGCGGGTAACGAACACCTCGATGGTGTTGGAATCCCGGTCGAAATCCTGATCGTAGATATGCTCGATCAGCTCGGTGCGGCTCACTACCTTGCCCTTGTGGTGCATGAGGTAGGAGAGCAGCTTATATTCCTGCGCGGTCAGCTTCACCGGCTCGCCGTTCAGCGTGACCTTGCCCGAGCGGGTATCCAGCCGCACGCTGCCGGCGATGAGCTCGGACGAGGCATTGCCGGACGAGCGGCGAATGAGCGCGCGCAGGCGGGCGATCAGCTCCTCGCTCTGGAACGGCTTGGCGAGATAGTCGTCCGCACCGGCATCGAGCCCGGCAACCTTGTCGGACCAGCTGTCCCGCGCTGTCAGCACGAGCACCGGCACCGCCGAGCCTTCCTTGCGCCAGCGGTCGAGCACGGTCAGGCCGTCGATTTCCGGCAGGCCAAGGTCCAGGATGATCGCGTCGTAGCTCTCGGTCGATCCGAGGAAATGGCCGTCCTCGCCATCGGTCGCCAGGTCGACGGCATAGCCGACGCCTTCGAGCGTGGACTTGAGCTGTTTGCCCAAGGTCGGCTCATCTTCGACGATCAGCAGACGCATGGCTTTTCCTTTCCGAATGAGGGGGCGTGCGCAGGCGATCCGGCCGGATCAGCGCGTCCGTCCGATGATATTGCCGGTCTTGCCGTCCACATCAACCCAGATGACCTTGCCATCCTGCTGGAGGAACTGCATCCGGTACACGCCTTCGCGAACGGATGGAGCGACGCCGACATATTGGGCGTCGCTGATCTCGCGCTCGACACGACGCTTGATGATCGAAAACGGCATCACCTCACCATCGAGCATGGCGCGCCGCGCCGCCCGCTGGTCATCGCCCCGCGCAAAGCTCTGCGCCGAAACCGGGAGGCTGGTGGCCGCCAGTGCCATCAGCCCGCCGAGCAGAAGAGAGGATGAAAGAGTTTTCATGATGCCGTGTTAGCCATCAAGCATTGAACAAGCGCTGAATGTCCCATCTGTCCCCCGTTCAGGGTTCCAGCATATACTGGACGTTGAGGGAAATCGAGGTGGCGATCTCACCGGGCTCGATCTTGGTCTGCGGCGCGGCTGCAGCAGAGTCGCGCATCGCCATCATCGGCATCGGCGGCGGCGCGAAACCGCCACCTTCGGAGATGCTCACCAGGCGCGCGGTGCGGAAGCCGGTCGCCTGCGCATAAAGGTTTGCGCGGGCCTGCGCGGTTTTTAGCGCCTTGGTGCGGGCCTGATCGAGCAGCTTGTCCGGCTCGGCAATGCCAAAGCTCGGGCCGTTGATGTTGGTCGCCCCGGCGGCGACCAGCGAGTCGATCAGATCGCCTGCGTTATTCAGCTTGCGGACCGCGACAGTGAGCTGGTTGCTGGCTTCATAGCCGATGAAGCGCGGACCTTTGCCATCCGTGCGGTCGCTATAATCATATTGCGGGTTGAGGTTGATGCCGCTGGTCTGGATGTCCTTGCGGGCGATGCCGGCTTTCACAAGCGCGGCGATCAGCTTGTCCATCTGGATGGCATTCTGCGCCATCGCATCCTTTGCCGACATCGCGCGGGTCTGCACGCCAGTGTTGATGGTCGCCATATCCGGCGCGCTGTTCACCGATTCACTGACGCTCAGGCTCAGCAGCGGGCCCTTGGCAGCCTGGGGTGCCGGCGGTTGCGGCTGGGCCGAGACAATCGCCGGCATCATGAGAGCGGCAGTTGCAGCGAGCAGAATTGGCAAACGACGCATGGAACATTTTCCCTTTTGTGTGATAGCCATAGAAATGGGCTGAAGCTTCTGAACGCATCCTGACCCATCGAGTTTCTTCCCGTTCATCTGGCGCCTCAGCCCTTGCTCCCGCCGCTTGCATCTGTTTTAGCGCCTTGCCATGGCCCCGCCACTTCTTTCCTTCGAGAATCTCGGTCTCATCCAGGGCGCCGGCTGGCTGTTCCGTGGTCTGGACATTCATGTCGGCGAGCGTGATCGCCTTGCGCTGATCGGTCGCAACGGGGCCGGGAAGACCACTCTGCTCAAGCTGATCGCCGGCACGGTGGAGCCGGACGAAGGCAAGCGCTCGGTCGTGCCCGGGCGCCATGTGGTGATGCTGGAGCAAGATCCGGATGTCTCCGCCTTCGCAACGCTGCATGATTTCGCCACGTCTGGCGCCAAGGCGCCGGCGGCGCATGAGGTGGAAGCGATTGCCGACCAACTCGGCATCGACCTCTCCCGCGCGGCATCGACCGCATCGGGCGGCGAGCGGCGGCGGGCAGCGATTTGCCGGGCACTGGCGAGCGAGCCCGATATCCTGTTGCTGGACGAGCCTACCAACCATCTCGATATCGCCGCGATCACTTGGCTGGAGGATTGGCTGTCGCGCTTCAATGGCGCATTCATCGTCATCAGCCATGACCGGACATTCCTTACGCGTCTTACCCGGTCGACGCTCTGGCTCGACCGGGGCAGCCTGCGGCGGCAGGAGATCGGCTTTGGCGGGTTCGAGGCCTGGATGGAAAAGGCCTATGCGGACGAGGCCCGCGCGGCCGAGAAGCTCGACGCCAAGCTGAAGATCGAGGCGCATTGGCTGGAGCGAGGCGTGACGGCGCGGCGCAAGCGCAATCAGGGGCGGTTGGGCAAGCTGTGGGAGATGCGTGCCCAACGCGCGGCGATGATCGGCCCGCAGGGCGGCGCCAAGCTGGAGGTCACCGCCAACGACACCAAGACCAAGAGCGTCATCACCGCCGAGCACGTCACCAAGCAGTTTGGCGACCGCGCGGTCATCAAGGATTTCTCGATCCGCATTCAGCGCGGCGACCGCATTGGCATCGTCGGCGGAAACGGGGCCGGCAAGACGACGTTGCTGCGCCTGCTGACCGGCGATCTGCAGCCGGATAGCGGCACCATCACGCTGGCCAAGACGCTGGACGGCATCGTCATCGACCAGCAACGCTCGCTGATGCAGCCGGACAAAAGGGTGCGCGATGTGCTGGCCGAGGGCGGCGACTGGATCGACGTGCGCGGCGTGCGCAAGCATGTCCACGGGTATCTCAAGGACTTTCTGTTCGATCCGTCGCTGGCCGAGGCGAAGATCGGCACGCTCTCGGGCGGCGAGCGCTCGCGCCTGTTGCTGGCGCGCGAATTCGCGCGCGAATCCAACCTGCTGGTGCTGGACGAGCCGACCAACGATCTCGACCTGGAAACGCTCGACCTGCTGCAGGAAGTGATTGCCGATTATGACGGTACGGTGCTGATCGTCAGCCATGATCGCGACTTCCTCGACCGCACGGTGACTGTGACTCTGGGACTGGATGGCTCCGGCCGGATCGATGTGATCGCCGGCGGCTATGCGGACTGGGAAGCCAAGCGCCAAAAGCCCAATGCGGCGGGCAAGCGATCGGCTGCGAAGGCGGATGCACCCGCTGCGCCACCGCCGCCCAAGGCGGCGAAGCTCAGCTACAAGGACCAGCGGGATTATGATCTGTTGCCGGGTCAGATCGAAGCGCTCGAGGCGGCGATTGCCCACGATGAAGCCGCGCTCGCCGACCCCGATCTCTATACCAAGAACCCCAAGCGCTTCGCCGAGTTGAGCGCGACGATCGAAAAGGCGCGCGCCCAAAAGGATGCGGCCGAGGAGCGCTGGCTAGAACTGGCCGAGCAGGTCGAGGCCCTGCAGGGTTGAGCCCGGCAAGGGCTGCGTGGCGTCCCGCCCTCTTTAGTCGGACCGCGTGGATCAAGATTTTCGACGCGCCCAGCCATGGTCGGCGGGGGCGTTGTCGCCGACGAGCATTCAGATGACCAGCACTCAACCGATTCGTGGAATTCTGCTCTGCGCCGCCGCTTTGCTGCTGTTCGCGGCGCTGGATACGACCACGAAAGTGCTCACCGTGCATTTCGAGGCGCCGGTGATCGTGGCGGCGCGTTTCATCGGCAACCTCTTGTTGATGCTCGTCGTCATGGCGCCGCGCGGCGGGCGGGAGATGGTGCGCACGACGCGCACCGCGCTCGTCTGGTTGCGTGGCTGCTGCCTCGCCTGCGCCTCCGTACTGATGGCGCTGGCGCTCACCCGCATGCCGGTCGGCGAAGCGACTGCGATCATGTTTCTCGCGCCGACACTGGTCGCGCTGGGTGGCGGGCTGCTGCTCGGCGAGGAAGTCGGGCTGCGAGGCTGGGGCGCTGTGTTGCTCGGGCTGGCTGGCGTCGTGCTGATCGCGCGGCCGGGTGGCGGGCTGGATGTCGTGGGCGTCATGCTCGCTTTGGGCGCCGCCATGCTCAATGGCACCTATCAGCTGATGTCCCGCACGCTCGCGGCGACCGAAAAAACCTTCGCCCTGCTGTTTTATAGCGCCGCTGTTGGCAGCCTCGTGTTTGGCGTGGCAGCGCCCTTCTACTGGGCGGGACGGATGCCGACGCTGCTGGAAGGCGCGCTGCTGGCGTCGCTGGGCCTGTGGGGCGGGGTGGGGCATTATCTGTTCACGGCGGCCTTTCGCCACGCCCCGGCTTCGACCCTGGCGCCGATCACCTATCTGCAGGTGCTGTGGGCGACGGCGCTGGGCTGGATCGTGTTCCGGCATGTGCCCGATCCGGTGGCGATTGTCGGGATGCTGACGATCGGCAGCGCCGGCATGTTGATCGTGCTGAAGCGCCGCCGCCGGACTCCGCCCGCGACGGTGTGAGCGCACCCGAGGGGTCAACCCTCGGCGGTGGCCGAAACCTCATAATGGGTGATCTGCTTGTCGCCGATGCCGAGGTCTTCCCATGTGGCGCGCCAGTCCTTCATGTGCTGGCTCGCGGCATGGGCCTGCTGGGCCTCACGGTCGCGGAAGACCTCGAAGATACGCAGCAGCCCGGGTTCCGCGAGGTCCTCGGCGAAGCTGTAGGCGATGCAACCCGGCTCCGCGCGGCTAGCTGCGACCATCCGCGCAATAACCGGACGCGCTGCGGCCAAGTTCTCCGGCGGCAACCGAACGGACCCGGCGAGGATCAGCATCAGCGGATCGGCGAATCCGGGGCGAGGCGCATGTCGAGATAATTGTCGACGCTCATCATCAGCTGGTCGAGCTCATGCTCGAAGAAGTGATTGGCGTTGCGGATCTCGTCATGATGGATGGTGATGCCCTTCTGCGTGCGCAGCTTGTCGACCAGCTTCTGCACGGAGGCGGCGGAGACGACCTCATCGTTCACGCCCTGGACGATGATGCCGGAGGCGGGGCAGGGCGCGAGGAACGAGAAGTCGTACATGTTCGCCGGCGGCGCGACCGAGATGAAGCCGCGCACTTCCGGCCGGCGCATCAGCAGCTGCATGGAGATCCACGCACCGAACGAGAAACCGGCGATCCACGTCGTCTGCGCTTCCTGGTGGAAGCTCTGGATCCAGTCGAGCGCGGCGGCGGCATCGGAGAGCTCGCCGATGCCATTGTCGAACACGCCCTGCGAGCGACCGACACCCCGGAAATTGAACCGCAGCGTCGCGAAACCGCGCTTCACGAAGGTCTTGTAGAGTGCCTGCGTGATGCGATCGTTCATCGTGCCGCCGCCCTGCGGGTGCGGATGCAGGATCAGCGCAACGGGCGCACGCGGGCGGGGCGGAGGGCTGAAACGACCTTCGAGACGGCCTTCGGGACCGGGAAAAATGACGTCGGGCATGGCACCTGAGACTTGAAATGGGAGCGGGCGACCGAGACTGGCCGACGACGCGGGACGGGCGCTTATATAGGCGGAAGCGCGATTTTCGCAATGTTTCTGGTGGAGGGCGCCCGCTTCAGCCCCGGAGCCAGCCCAGAGCAGCGGCGGTGAGGGGGTTCGTCGGGTCCAGCAGGAGCTTGGTGGTGAGCGCGAGGGACATGACGATCAGCAGGGGTCGCGCGATTCCGGCGCCGAAGCGGATCGCGAGATAGGCGCCGAATTGTCCGCCTGCGATGCTGCCAACCGCCATGGCAAGGCCGGTGATCCAGAGCACATGCCCGCCGATGATGAAGACGATCACGCTGGAGAAATTGCTAGCGAAATTGAGCAGCTTGGTATGGGCTACGGCGCGGATGAGGCCCAGGCCAAACAGGCCGACCAGCGCGGTGGTGAAGAAGGAGCCGGTGCCGGGCCCGAAAAAGCCGTCATAGCCGCCGATGATCGCCGCTGTGACGATAATCGCGAGCGGGCCGAAGCGGCTGTGCCTGTCCTCATCGCTCATGCGGGGCGAGAGGAGGAAATAGAGCACCATCGCGATCAGCAGCATCGGCAGCAGCGCGGAGAGAAAGCCGGAATCGATCCGCGTCACCAGAAACGCGCCGCCCGCAGAGCCGATAAATGACGCCAGCGCCGGCAAGGCGAAGCGGCGGAAATCAATATGTCCGCGCCGGGCGAAGGCGATGACGGCGCCGCAGGTGCCAAAGCTGCTCTGGAGCTTGTTGGTCGCCAGCGCGGCGACGGGCGGGATGCCCGCCGCCAGCAGCGCGGGAATGGTGACGAGGCCACCGCCGCCCGCCATGGCGTCGATGGTCGCGGCGAGAAACGCCACGGCCATGAGGATAAGGATGATGTCGAAGGCTGGATCCATGCCTTCGCATATCAGGTCTGTGTTGCGCCGCAACATGGCTGATTGCACCAGAGGGCAAATCCATTTGCCGCGGCGCGACGGGCCTGTAGGGAAGGGGCGATGAGCCGACGCATCTATCTCGATCATGCCGCGACCACACCGCTGCTGCCGCAGGCTCGCGCTGCGATGCTGGCCGGGTTCGATGCTTGGGCCAATCCCTCATCGCCGCATGCCGCCGGTCGTCAGGCGCGCGCCTTGCTGGAGGATGCCCGCCGCCGCGTGGCGCGGGCGATGGATTGGGATGGGCATGTGTTGTTCACCGCCGGCGCGAGCGAGGCCCTGGCCATCGCGTTGACGCGCGCGAAGGCGTCTCCTTTGCTGGCAGGGGCAAGCGAACATGATGCTGTGCTGCGCCACATTCCGGAGGATCGCCGGCTGCCGGTCGATCATGACGGGATCGTGTGCCTGCCCGATGCCATTGCGCCGGGTACGCTGATCGCGATCCAGCAGGTCAATAGCGAGACCGGCGTGATCCAGCCGCTGGAGGCGTTCGCCGAGCGCATCCACGCGCAAAATGGCCTGCTGCTGGCCGATTGCAGCCAATCGGCTGGGAAGATGCCGCTTCCGAAAGGTCCGGACCTGATCGTCCTGAGCGCGCACAAGCTGGGCGGGCCGATCGGCATTGGTGCGCTGCTGGTACGGGATCTGACGCTGCTCAGCCCAAGCGGCGGGCAGGAGCAGGGCTACCGCGCCGGCACCGAGGCCATGCCGCTGGCGCAGGGCTTTGCGGCGGCGCTGGAAGCCCCGCGCGGCTGGTTGGCTGACGTCGCCGGCTGGCGCGAGCGGATGGACGCGGCTATTCTCGCCGCCGGCGGTGTGATCGTGGCGGGCGCTTCCCCGCGCTTGTCGACTATCGCGAGCTACCGAATGCCCAGTGTGTCCGCGCAAGCGCAGCTCATCCGCTTCGACATGGCCGGGATTGCGGTGTCGGCGGGCAGCGCCTGCTCGTCGGGTAGCTTGCGCACCAGCCATGTGTTGGCGGCCATGGGTTGGCCGCAGGCTGAGGCCGCCGAGGTGATCCGTGTCACTATGGGGCATGACACGTGTGCGGCCGACATTGACGATTTTCTCACTGAGTGGCAGGCCATCGCGCACGGGAACGCAAGACGATGATCTACCTCGATTACCAGGCCACCACGCCGCTGGCGCCGGAGGTTGCGGATGCCATGGTGGCCGCGATGGATCATTATGGCAATCCGAACAGCGCGCATCGCGTCGGCCGCATCGCGGCGGCGGATGTCGAGCTGGCGCGGGGCCGCATTCTAGATGCGCTGGGCCGCGCGGATGGCCGCCTGATCTTCACCAGCGGCGCGACCGAGGCGCTGAACATGGCCATTATCGGCGCCGCGCGGGCTGCTCCGCAGAGCCGGCGACGGGTGGTGACGGTGGCGACCGAACATGCCGCCGTGCTCGATACGGTGATGGCTTTGCGTCGCGAGGGTTTCGAACCGGTGATCGTGCCGGTGAATGCCGACGGGCTGGTCGATCTGGAGATTGCCGAGGCGGCGATCGACGAGCGAGCCGCCCTGCTTGCGGTAATGCAGGTGAACAATGAGATCGGCGTGGTGCAGCCACTCGACCGGCTGTTCGTGATCGCGCGCGCGGCTGGCGTGCCGACATTGTGCGACGCCGTGCAGGGTTTTGGCCGACTGACGACCCCTCAGGCGGACCTGATCGCGATCAGTGCTCACAAGATCCACGGCCCCAAGGGCGTGGGCGCGCTGTGGCTACGCGAAGGGCTTGACCTGCCGCCGCTCATGCATGGTGGCGGGCAGGAACAGGGGGTGAGGCCGGGGACGCTCTCGCCCATGCTATGCGCGGGCTTCGGTGTGGCCGCGCAACTGGCGGCGCAGCGCCGCTATGCCGACCTCGCCCATGTCGAAGCGCTCTGGACGCGCGCGCTGGAGCTGTTTGCGGATTGGCACCTCAATGGTACCGGCGAGGCGCGCTATCATGGCAATCTCAATCTCCGCTGGGCGGGGCTGGACGCGGCGCGGCTGATCTCGGACGTGCGGACGGTCGCCGTTTCCCTCGGGTCTGCTTGCGCAAGCGGGTCCGGCCGGCCGAGCCATGTGCTCAAGGCCATGGGTCTGAGCGATGCAGAGGCGCGCAGTTCGGTGCGGATCGGCATGGGGCGCTACACCAGCATGGCCGATCTGGAAGAAGCCGCGAGCCTGCTCAATCAGGCCGCCGACGCACAGGGAGTGCCCGCATGACCTTAGTCCGCTTCATCAGCGCCAATGGCGAACATGTGCAGGAAGTGGAGGCCAGCGCGGGCGACATTCTGCTCGACGTAGCGCAAGCTGCCGGCCAGCCGCTGGAAGGCACCTGCGAGGGGCAGATGGCCTGCTCCACCTGCCATGTGATCGTGGACGCGGAGCACTTCAGCAAGCTCCCCCGCGCCAGCGAGGATGAGGAGGACATGCTCGATCTGGCTGCCGCCACCACTCGGACAAGCCGGCTCTCCTGCCAAATCGTGCTGAGTGACGCGCTGGAGACGCTGACCGTGCACATTCCCGCCGAGAGCCGGAACATGCAGGGGGCTTGAGGCAGGGCAGGCTAACCACTCCGTCGTTCTCCGTCATCTTCGTGAACACGGAAATCCAGAACTCAGCTGAACCGCTCTTCCGCTCCTAGATTCCCGCGTTGGCGGGATTGACGGGAAAGTGACCTTACGACCGGCCTCGCGCCGCTTGCATTTCCCGCCTCATACCGCCATATGCGCCGCGGAAGTCGGGCGGACGTAGTCTTCGCCAACCTGGTCAGGTCCTGACGGAAGCAGCCACAACGAATTCGCTGCGGGTCGTTCCGGCTTCCACCTCCTCTTCATTGTCATCGCCTTGTTCTGCAGCGCTCTTCTGCTTGCGGGCCTGCGCGCGGACTTGCGGGGGGCAGGATAGGGCGTCATGGGCATGGCGTCATAGGCAGGCCGCGCTTTCGTGGCTGAGCGGCGCGCGCGAAAGGACTGAGTTCATGGCCGGCAGATCCCGAACCATCGTCTATCTCATGCTGGTGCTGGTGATGCTGCTTTGGTCCGGCAACTCCGTGGTTGCGCGGGCCATCCACACCGAAATGCCCCCTTTCACGCTAGCCTTCTGGCGCTGGAGCGGCGCGACCCTGATCGCGCTGCCGGTGGCCTGGCGCTATTTGCGGCAGGACTGGCCCGTGGCGAAAGCCAATTGGAAGATCATTCTGTTCCTCGGCGTGATCGGCGTCGGCTGCTTCAACGCCTTCATGTATTCCGGCCTGCAATATACGACGGCGGCGAACAGCCTGCTCATCCAGGCGGCGATTCCGGCGCTGGTGCTGCTCTTCGATTTCTTGTTCTTCCGCAATCGCCCGCGCGCCATGCAGGTGGTGGGGGTGATCATGGCGGCCGCCGGGGTGCTTACGATCATCCTGCAGGGCAATCCTTCGGCCCTGTTCTCGATGGTGTTCAACCGGGGCGATCTGCTGGTGCTGTGCGCGGTCAGTCTCTGGTCGCTCTACACCGTGTTTCTGCGCCTGCGGCCCAAGATTCACGGGCTGAGCTTTCTGGCGATCACCGCGTTCATCGGCGTGCTGTGCATGGCGCCGCTGTCGGCTTATGAACTGACGCACGCGCGGGTGATCATGACGCCGGGGGTCGCGGCGGGCGTCGCCTATGTCATCCTGCTGCCCTCGCTGGTCGCCTACTTCCTGTTCAACCTGGCGGTGGAGCAGATCGGCGCGGGCGATGCAGGGCAGGTGATCAACCTGCAGCCGGTGTTCGGCGCGCTGCTCGCCGCGCTGCTGCTGGACGAACCGCTGCATGGCTACCATCTTGCCGGCATGGGCCTGATCTTCATCGGCATCGCGCTGCCCTTCCTGCGGCGATCCGTCCGCGCCCCGATGGCGCATTAACTTCCTGCGCAAGTGCAGCTAGAACGAACGCAATGACCGATTCCTCAGACGATCCGGGCTTCGACCTTGGCGAACCGCCCCGGCCGCAAGCGGCTGTGGCGCCCATCACTTCGCCTGACGCGCCCGCCTATCGCGTGCTGGCCCGCGCCTATCGCCCGCAGACCTTTGCCGAGCTGATCGGCCAGGAAGCGATGGTGCGCACGCTCGCCAATGCGATCAAGCGCGAGCGTTTGCCCCACGCCTTTCTGATGACCGGCGTGCGCGGGGTGGGCAAGACATCCACCGCGCGGCTGATCGCCAAGGCACTCAATTGCGTCGGTCCGGACGGGCAGGGCGGGCCGACGATCGATCCCTGCGGCGTCTGCGAACCGTGCAAGGCGATTGCCGAGGGGCGCCATATCGACGTGATCGAGATGGACGCGGCCAGCCACACCGGCGTCGACGATGTGCGCGAGATCATCGAGGCGGTGCGCTATGCAGCCGTCTCGGCGCGGTTCAAGATCTACATCATCGACGAAGTGCACATGCTCTCGCGCAATGCCTTCAATGCCTTGCTCAAGACTCTTGAGGAGCCGCCCGAACATGTGAAGTTCCTGTTCGCCACCACCGAGGTGAACAAGGTGCCGATCACGGTGCTCTCACGCTGCCAGCGCTTCGACCTGAGGCGCATCCCGGTGGAGTTGCTGGTCGATAATTTCCGCATGATTTGCGGCAAGGAAGGCGTCGTCGCCGAGGACGATGCCCTGCGCCTCATTGCCACCGCCGCGGAAGGCTCGGCGCGCGATGGCCAGTCGATCCTCGATCAGGCGATTGCGCATGCCGGGGTCGGCGAGGATGGCCGGCCCTTCGTGCAGGCCGATCAGGTTCGCGAAATGCTCGGCCTGTCTGATCGCGGCGCGACGCGGCGGCTGTTCGACCAGATTCTCGATGGCGATGCACCGGCGGTGCTGGCGACATTGGGCGAGCAGGAAGCGCTCGGCGTCGAGCCGCTCGCCACGGTGAATGCCTTACTCGATCTCATCCATGCGGCGACGACGGCCAAGGCCGGGCGCGGCGCCGGGCTCGACCGCATGCCGGAGGCCGAGCGCGGCGCGATTGCCGGCTGGGCAGAGCAATTGTCTTTCCCGGTGCTGCATCGGCTGTGGCAATTGCTGCTCAAGGGCCATGCCGAGGTTGCTGCTGCAGCGCGGCCCCACGCGGCCTGCGAAATGGCGCTGCTGCGGCTGATCCACGCCTCGGCCATGCCGGACCCGGCCGAACTGGCGCGGCTCATCCGCGACGGTGCCGGTGGCGGGCAGGCGAGCCCGACGATGCCGGCCCCTGCGCCCAGTGGGACGTTGAGCGAAGCGGCCCAGGCGGTCCCAAGCGCTCCGCCGCCGCCCGCGCCGCCAGCCGCGTCTGAGCCGGAAGCGGCAACGCCAGCGCTGCCGAAGGATTTTGCTGCGATGGTCGAGGCGCTCAAGGCACGCCATGCCCGGCTCAGCGCGGAACTGCATGATTATGTGAGCCTTGTGCATTATGCTCCGCCGGAGCTGGCCTTCCGCATCCTCCAGCCGCTCGACGCCGATTTCCCCCGGCAAGTAGCGGCGGCGTTGCGTGAGGTGACAGGCGAGGTCTGGGATGTCCGCTCGACGGATGCCCACGGCCAGCCAAGCCTGCGCGAGCAGGAGCAGGCCGCCAAGGAAGCGCGGCTTGCCCAGATCAGCGCTGCGCCTATCGTGGCTGCCGCGCTGGAAGCATTCCCCGGAGCACGGCTCGTGGACCCGGAAGATGAACAATATAGGAGTGAAGGCTGATGAAGGACCTCAACGACATTCTCGGCATGGCCAGCCGGGTGCAGGAGGAAATGCAGAAGGCGCAGGCTGAACTCGATAACATCGAGGTCGAGGGTGCGTCCGGCGGCGGACTGGTCAAGGTGCGGGCGAGCGCCAAGGGCCGTATCCTCGGCCTTTCGGTCGATGAGAGCCTGATCGTGCCGGCCGACAAAACGATGCTGGAAGACCTGATTGTCGCCGCCTTCAACGATGCGCGCGCCAAGGCGGATGAAGCCGCCAACGAGCAGATGAGCAAGATGACGGCTGGTCTGCCGCTGCCGCCGGGCTTCAAGATGCCGTTCTGATCGGCGTAAAAAGGCGATAGTTTTTACCCGCGCTTAACCAGTTCAGCCGTCAGTAGCTTTTCGCGCCGTTGAAATGCGCGCGCGGCTGAACGATATGATGCATTGATCGTTTTTCGCGATGCGCGGGAAAAGCGACCGGGTTGTGAAGCGGCCCCTTCTGCACGAAGGCGGTTCGCAGGCTCAGGGGTAAGGCCCCCTGGCTGGATTGGAGTGACAATGGATCTTGATCTGCCTCTCTTGCCGCTGCGGGATATCGTCGTTTTCCCGCAGATGATCGTGCCCCTGTTCGTGGGACGCGACAAGAGCGTGACGGCGCTTGAAAAGGCGATGGCGGGCGACAAGGACATCTTCCTCGTCGCGCAGCTCGACCCGAGCGAGGACGATCCGGACCGGGAAGCGCTTTATGACATGGGCGTCATCGCCAGCATCGTGCAGATGCTCAAGCTGCCCGATGGCAACGTCCGCGTGCTGGTGGAAGGCAAGCAGCGCGCCTCCCTGACGGCGTTGACGGATGCCGAGGATCATATCGTCGCCACCGTTGCGCCGCTGGACGATATCGTCGTGGGCGGCGCCGAGGTCGAGGCGATGATGCGCTCGGTCACCGACCAGTTCGAGAATTACGCCAAGCTCAACAAGAAGTTGCCGGCCGAAGCCGCCGCGCAATTGCGCGAGATCACCGAGGCTGGCCGCCTGTCCGATTTCATTGCGGCGAACCTTGCCGTTAAGGTCGCCGACAAGCAGTCGCTGCTGGTCGAGGGTGATCCGCTCAAGCGCCTGGAAATGGTCTTTGCCTTCATGGAAGGCGAACTCGGCGTGCTGCAGGTCGAGAAGAAAATCCGTGGCCGCGTGAAGCGCCAGATGGAGAAGACCCAGCGCGAATATTATCTCAACGAGCAGCTCAAGGCGATCCAGCGCGAGCTGGGCGGCGGCGAAGGCGAGGAGGGCGATGAGCTTTCCGAGCTGACCGAGAAGATCAAGAAGACACGCCTGAGCAAGGAAGCGCGCAGCAAGGCGGAAGCCGAGCTCAAGAAGCTGCGCTCCATGCAGCCCATGTCGGCCGAAGCGACGGTGGTCCGCAATTATCTCGACGCGCTGCTCGGCGTGCCCTGGGGCAAGAAGAGCAAGCTCAAGAAGGATCTGGTGAAAGCGCAGGACGTGCTGGATGCCGATCACTTCGCGCTCGACAAGGTCAAGGACCGGATTATCGAATATCTCGCCGTGCAGGCGCGCTCCGACAAGCTTAAAGGCCCGATCCTGTGCCTCGTCGGCCCGCCGGGTGTCGGCAAGACCTCGCTGGGCCGCAGCATCGCCAAGGCGACGGGCCGCGAGTTCGTGCGCCAGTCGCTGGGCGGCGTGCGGGACGAGGCCGAGATTCGGGGCCATCGCCGCACTTATATCGGCTCCATGCCGGGCAAGATCGCGTCCAACCTCAAAAAGGCCGGGGCGATGAACCCGCTGGTGCTGCTCGACGAGATCGACAAGCTCGGCCAGGATTTCCGCGGTGATCCGGCTTCCGCGCTGCTCGAGGTGCTGGACCCGGAGCAGAACAGCAAGTTCCAGGACCATTATTTGGAGATCGACCTCGATCTGTCGGATGTGATGTTCGTCACGACCGCCAACAGCCTCAATCTTCCACAGGCGCTGCTCGACCGCATGGAGATCATCCGGCTGGAGGGTTACACCGAGGACGAAAAGCTGGAGATCGCGCAGCGGCATCTGATCGAAAAGCAGATCGAGGCCCATGGGCTGAAAGAAGGCGAATTTGCCATCGAGGAAGCCGCGCTGCGCGACCTCATTCGCTATTATACGCGGGAAGCGGGCGTGCGGACGCTCGAGCGCGAGATTGCGCGTCTGGCGCGCAAGGCGCTCCGCCGTATCCTCGAGGGCAAGGAAACCAGCGTCACCATTACGCCGGAGAATCTGGGCGATTATGCGGGCGTGCGGAAATTCCGTCACGGCATTTCCGAGGAAGAGCACCAGATCGGTGCCGTCACCGGCCTTGCCTGGACGGAAGTGGGCGGCGAACTGCTCACCATCGAATCGGTGACGGTGCCCGGCAAGGGTCAGATCAAGACGACCGGCAAGCTTGGCGACGTGATGACCGAGTCGGTGCAGGCGGCCTTCTCCTATGTGAAGGCGCGCGCCCCAGCCTATGGCATCAAGCCGAGCATCTTCAACCGCAAGGATATTCACATCCACCTTCCCGAAGGCGCGGTACCCAAGGATGGGCCGAGCGCTGGCATCGGCATGGTGACCTCCATCGTCTCCACGTTGACCGGCATCCCGGTCCACAAGGATGTCGCGATGACCGGCGAAGTGACGCTGCGCGGCCGGGTTTTGCCCATTGGCGGGCTGAAGGAAAAGCTGCTCGCGGCGCTGCGCGGGGGGATCAAGACCGTGCTCATTCCGCAGGAGAATGAGAAGGACCTGGTGGAGATTCCGGCGAACATCAAGGAAGGCCTTGAAATCGTGCCGGTGAGCCATGTGGACGAGGTGCTTGCTCGCGCTCTCACGGGGGCGCTGACACCGATCGACTGGTCCGAGGAAGATGATCTCGCCGCCCAGCCTCCGATCGGCTCGGCAGCCGAGCATGAGCAGCGGATGCGGCACTGAGTCTCGCGATGATCGTCATGACACCGATGCCCAAAACAGCCCGATTTGAAGTTAAGGGCGGTTAAGGATCGTCGTAAATGGGCCGGTCCGTCGCCCGGACCGGACCGATCATCGTGAAAAACAGCGTAAATCAGGGTTTTTAACGGGTTTGAGGCGCAAATCTCTTTGACACTTGCGACGAAGCAAGCCTTTATGCGCGCCTTCGTCGCATGATTCCCACCACAAGTTTTCTCAAGAAGGGGGTTCCCAAGGCATGAACAAGCAGGATCTCATCAGTTCGGTCGCGGATCAGAGCGGCCTCACCAAGGCCGATGCGAACAAGGCTGTTGAGGCAGTGTTCGACGCGATCACCGCCGCTCTCAAGAAGGGCGATGAAGTTCGCCTCGTTGGCTTCGGCACGTTCTCCGTTTCGCAGCGCAAGGCCTCGACCGGTCGCAACCCGCGCACCGGCGAAACCATGGCGATCAAGGCTTCCAGCCAGCCGAAGTTCAAGGCCGGCAAGGGTCTCAAGGACGCCGTCAACTAATCAACTCGATCGATCGTTGCCCCGCGCTTTCCGGCCGGGGCACCGCTTGATTGGATCGCCGACAGGGAACGCGACGTCCTATGTCGGCAAAGGCCGGGCTCTGCCTGGCCTTTTTGATTTTCAGCCGGGGTGAAGGCTGACGATGCCCGGTCTGCCGGGAAAAGCGTGCTAATCCCGAAAGGGGCGCGCTCTATGCTTGACGGCGGTCCTCCCGGGGCATTATGGGCCGCCTCTCGATAGCGTCGATGGACGCTGTGGCGATCGTAGCTCAGTTGGTTAGAGCGCTGGTTTGTGGTACCAGAGGTCGCGGGTTCGGATCCCGTCGATCGCCCCATTTTCTTCTCCGAGATTTGGATGACTGGCCGCCGCGCTGCGTGCACGGGGCTGACAGCCCGTCGCGCGCAGCCTATAGGCACCGCATGGCAAAAGCAGACGATGATCGGGAGGAAGGGCTACGGCTCAATCCTCGCTATGACCGCGACGGGCTGATCACAGCCGTGGCGAGCAATGTCGATACCGGCGAATTGCTGATGCTGGCGCATATGAACGCGCAGGCCCTGGCCGCGACGATCGAAACGCGCGTCGCCCATTTCTGGTCCCGCAGCCGGGGCAAGCTCTGGCGCAAGGGCGAGGAGTCCGGCAACGAGCTCCACATTGTCGACATGCGGATGGATTGCGATCAGGACGCGATCTGGCTGCTGGTCAAGCCCGTAGGGCCGGCCTGCCACACGGGCCGCGTCAGTTGCTTCTATCGCCGCGTCACGGATGACGGGCTCGAATGGATCGACAACGAGACGCACGCCCATTGAGCGGTAACGGATATGTCGCTCAGTCCCGTCTGAGCACCGGCGGGGAGGGGTTGATTTTCCGTTGACGTAAACGTAAACTGTGCGTCTGACCTTCATGGAAGGATGGATGCAATGACGAAGCTCCAGATGATTGCCGGCATTCCCCAGCCGGAACGGGACGGGCGGGAAGAGTTTTCGATCTCCGACCTGTGCGACGAATTCGAAGTTACCCCGCGCGCTCTGCGCTTCTACGAGGATGAGGAACTCATCTCGCCGCGCCGGCAGGGCCTGACGCGGGTCTACAGCCATCGCGATCGCGCGCGGCTCGCCTGGATCTTGCGCGGCAAGCGGGTGGGATTCAGCCTGGCCGAAATCCGCGACATGATCGACCTGTACGATGCCGGCGACGGTCGGCGCACCCAGCGCGAATTTACCGTCGCCAAATGCGAGGAGCGGATCGGATTGCTCCAGCGGCAGCGGCAGGATATCGACGAAGCCATTGAAGAGCTGAAGAATTTCGTCGCGCTCGTCGAGGAAAATCAGCGCCTGTCAGGCGAACTCAACTAAGACTTTCTACCACGGAGAGGCCCATGCCCAGCTACAAGGCGCCCGTCGCCGACACCATGTTCATCCTCAACGAGATCGTCGGGCTGGAGCGTCTGACGAACAATCCCGGCTTTGCTTCGGCGACCAGCGATATCGTTCAGGCCATTCTCGAAGAGGGCGGCAAGTTTGCCAGCGAGGTGCTTAGCCCGCTCAATGCCGTAGGCGACCAGATTGGCTGCAAGCGCAATGACGATGGCACGGTGACGACGCCGCCGGGCTTTCAGGAAGCCTTCGACCAGTTCGTCGCGGGTGGCTGGACCACGCTGCATGCGCCGGAGGAATATGGCGGGCAGGCTCTGCCTATCGTGCTGGCGATCGCCGCCGAGGAATATTTCACGGCGTCGAACCACGGCTTCAACATGTATCACGGCCTGACCGGCGCCGCGGTCAGCGCGATCCTCGCCAAGGGCGACGATACGCTCAAGCAGAAATATGTGCCCAACATGGTCTCCGGCCAGTGGTGCGGCACCATGAACCTGACCGAGCCGCACTGCGGCACCGACCTCGGCCTCATCAAGACGCGCGCGTTGCCGCAGGATGATGGCAGCTACAAGATCACCGGCACCAAGATCTTCATCTCGGCCGGCGAGCACAGCATGGCCGAGAATATCATCCACCTCGTGCTGGCCAAGACGCCGGGCGCGCCCGCAGGCAGCAAGGGCATCTCGCTCTTCCTCGTCCCCAAGATGATGGTCAATGACGATGGCTCGCTGGGCGCGCATAACGCCGTCACCTGCGGCTCCATCGAGCACAAGATGGGCATTCACGGCAACGCGACCTGCGTCATGAACTATGACGATGCGACCGGCTGGATGATCGGCGAGGAGAATAAGGGCCTCGCTGCGATGTTCATCATGATGAACCAGGCGCGGCTCGGCGTGGGCCTTCAGGGCCTCGCGCAAGGTGAGCTGGCTTATCAGCAGGCGGTCCATTATGCGATGGACCGGCGGCAGGGGCGTGCGCTCACGGGGCCTGCCGAGCCGGACAAGCCCGCCGACACGCTGTTCGTGCACCCCGATGTTCGCCGGATGCTGATGGAGTGCAAGGCGCTCACCGAAGGCCTGCGCGCGCTGGTTCTGTGGGGCGCGCTGCAGGTCGATCTCATCAAATATGCGCCGACGGAGGAAGAGCGTCAGGCGGCGGATGACATCATCTCGCTGCTCACCCCGGTCATCAAGGGCTATGGCACGGACAAGGGCTTCGATGTCGCCGTGCTCGCGCAACAGGTGTTCGGCGGCCATGGCTACATCCGCGAATGGGGCGTGGAGCAGGCGGTGCGGGATGCGCGCATCACCATGATCTACGAAGGCACCAATGGCGTTCAGGCCATGGATCTGGTCGGCCGCAAGCTGCCCGCCAATGGGGGGCGCGCGGTGCAGGCGCTGTTCAAGATGGTCGCCGAGGATGTCGCCGCCGGCAAGGCCGTGCCCGAGACGGCTGCTATTGCTGAGGCGCTGGAGAAGGCCAATCAGCAACTGCAGGCCGCGACGATGTGGCTGATGCAGAATGCCATGCAGAACCCGAACAATGCCGGCGCGGCGGCTTACGCCTATATGCACATCACCGGCATCGTCGCCACGGGCATGATGTGGCTGCGTATGGCGATGGCCGCGCAGGCGCAGCTCAATGCCGGCACGGGCAATCCCGACTATATGAAGGCCAAGCTGGTGACGGCGCGCTACTTCGCCGAGCGCATCATGCCGGAAGCCGGCGCACTGCGTCGTAAGATCGAGGGCGGTGCCGAGGTGCTCATGGAACTGCCGCCAGAGGCGTTCCTGACGGCAGCCTGATCGGGCCTATCCTGTGGGACCAAGAAGCGGCTTCCTCTCTCCGGAGAGGGAGCCGTTTTAACGTCGATGGCTGAGGTTCAGGGCTTTGCAGATGCCGGCGCATCAGCCCGCAGCGGCGCCTTGAACAGCGCGGCATCGCCGGGCTTGAGCGGCACCAGCTCGCCGCGCTGCATGTCGGCAACCGGGCGGGCGCCGGTCGGCAGGTTGATCCGCGAGCCTTCCCCGCGTTCGTCGGCCAGCAGCTTGGGCGCCGGTGCGCTCGGCGTGCGGCGGACCATGCAGTTGACGCGCGGCACGTCGCGGAACTCGTCGCAATTGTAGAGCGTGCGCTCGATGCCGCTGTCCTTCATGCGGATATAGGAGAAGGACATGGAGGCGAGGCTGGTTTCCGCGACCGGGAAGCGGCGCGGCGTCGCCTTGTCGCTCGTCCAGGCCAGCAGGCGACACTGCGCGCGCCCGGCGCACAGGCGCGCGGCGGCGTCCGCATAGCGGGCGGGGTCACCGCCCGGATCGAGCGTCATCACAAAGCCCGTGCCGCCGGGCTCGATGGCGGCCAGCCGACCGGGGCCGATGCGCTTGCCGATATCCGCAGCGCCAAGCAGGGCGGGTGCGGTGGCGTCGTCGATCAGCGAGCCGGGCAGGGTGCCGGCCAGCGCGCCATCATCGGCGTGAACGGGCGACAAGGCGGCAAGCTTGGCGATGGCAGGTTCGGCAGCGATGCTGAGGCTCCGCGCAAAGGCCGGCGGCGTGCCCCACCAGCCCTCCCAGCGGAAGAACAGGTGCGTATCGACCGCCGCGACCTTGTCGAGCGACTTGCTCCAGTAGGGCATCACCCAGTCGGTGTGATAATGGGTGCTGTAGCCGACAGGCGCATAGACATCGCCAGCGAGCATCCGCATGGCATTGCCCCGAGCGCGATCCCAGGCTGCCTGGGACGGGCGGCGCGCCATAGCGCCATCGCAAGTGAAGGTGAACTGGCAGCCGGTGGCCCGCTCCTGCCCTTGAAAGACCACGCCGCACACCGTCTTGGGGAAGGCGGGGTGGCGCAGGCGGTTGAGCACGACCTGTCCCACGGCGCGCTGGCCCTTGGCGTCGTCGCCGGCTTCATAGATCATCGCGGCGGCGAGACAGTCGGTTGCCCGACCCAGCGCCATCGCGTCGCCCTTGAACGTGAAGGGGCGCGCGGCAGGATTGGGCGCGGTCGAGAAGGGGATCTGCGCGTTCAGCTGCCGCGCCTGATCGGGGTGGGAGGCGTCGAGCACCAGCGGCTCGACGACGGGCACGGGGCTGTTATCCGGTGCCTTGGGCAGAGCTGTGCTCACGGCCTCGCTGCCGGACAGCGCGGTAACGCTGGGGCGATTGCCGATGGCGAGCAGCGCCAGAGCGCCGGTCAGGATCAGCCCCAGCAGGCCAGCCAGCACGAGTCGGCCTTGGCGCGAAGAGAGCGCCGGAAATGCCGATTTTCGCGCAATCAGACCGTTGGTTGCCATACGTCCTTCCGCCAAAGCCGCCATGCGCGGCCGGAGAGGGGCGGTATGTGTGCCTTTAGGCCGCGTTAGGCAAGAGCGGCACGGCCAGCCGCCCGGCCACAGGGACGGCCGTGCCATAACGGGAAATTCCGGCCGGCAAGTCTTAACGGCTCGCCGGCACGGGATGGTCGGCCCGGATCAGCCGGCTTCGGGCAGGAAGTCCGGCACCGAAAGATAGCGCTCGCCAGTGTCGTAATTGAAGCCAAGCACCTTGGCGCCGGCGGGCAGTTCCGGCAGCTTCTGGGCGATGGCGGCGAGCGTCGCGCCGGAGGAGATGCCGACCAGCACGCCTTCCTCGCTGGCAGCGCGGCGGGCATAGTCCTTGGCATCGGCGGGATCGACCTGGATCACGCCGTCCAGCAGGTCGGTGTGCAGATTGGCGGGGATGAAACCGGCACCGATGCCCTGGATCGGGTGCGGGCCGGGCGCGCCGCCGCTGATGACCGGGGAGAGCGTTGGTTCCACGGCAAAGACCTTGAGGCCCGGCCACATTGCCTTGAGCACCTGCGCGCAGCCGGTGATGTGCCCGCCCGTGCCGACGCCGGTGATCAGTGCATCCAGCGGCTCATCGGCGAAATCATTGAAGATTTCCTGCGCCGTCGTGCGGACATGGACATCGATATTGGCCGGATTTTCGAACTGCTGCGGCATCCACGCACCCGGCGTGGCCGCGACGATCTCCAGCGCGCGCTCGATGGCGCCCTTCATGCCCTTTTCCCGCGGGGTCAGGTCGAAGCTGGCACCATAGGCCAGCATCAGGCGGCGGCGCTCAAGGCTCATGCTCTCGGGCATGACGAGGACAAGCTTATAGCCCTTCACGGCGGCGACCATGGCAAGACCAATGCCGGTGTTGCCCGAGGTGGGCTCGACGATGACGCCACCGGGCTTGAGGCTGCCGTCCTTTTCTGCAGCCTCGATCATGGCCAGCGCGATGCGGTCCTTGATCGATCCGCCGGGGTTGGAGCGCTCGGACTTGATCCAGACATTCGCATCGCCAAACAGGCGGTTGAAGCGGATGTGCGGCGTGCCGCCGATCGTTTCGAGAATGGACGAGACTTTCATGGGCAATCCTCCATAAGGCGATCGATCAATTAAAACTTAATTGATAGAGATTTGCAAGGGGCGGACTCTATCCTTCTTTTGCGGGAGCAGCGCCCGCGTGGGAAGGTCGTAAATGAACCTCGGGCGGATCGAACGTCCGGGCGTTCCGCAATTCGGGGAAAAGGCGCGACCACCACAAGGTGATGGCGATTGCACCCACGCCGCCGGCAATCACAGCAGCGATCGGCCCGATGAGCGCGGCGAGAAAGCCCGACTCGGCATCGCCCAGCTCGTTCGAGGCGGAAATCGTCATCATCGATACGCTGGTTACGCGGCCGCGCATGTCGTCGGGGGTGTGAAGCTGGATCAGCGACTGGCGGACGAACACCGAGAACATGTCCGCACTGCCCCACGTCGCCATGGCGAACAGGGCGACGATGATAGCGGTCTGCTGCGGCATGAAGGCGGTGAGCCCGAAGACGATGGTCGCCAACCCGAAGATGCCGACGGACAGCATCATCTTCAGCCCGACATTGTGGCGGAGCGGCCGGAACGAGAAGAACAAAGCGGTCAGACCCGCGCCGATGCCGGGCGCTGCGGCAAGATGTCCCAGGCCCTGCGAGCCGATATGGAGCACATCGCGCGCATAGACCGGCAGAAGCGCTGTGGTGCCGGCGAGCAGCACGGCAAAGAGATCGAGCGTGATGGCGCCGAACACCAGCCGGTTGGTGCGCACATAAGTGAGGCCATCGATGATCTGGCCGATCGGATGACGGTCGCGCTGGCGGGCCGCTTGTGGGACTTTGCCCACGAAGATCATGCCAATGACCGCGACGCCAAACAGTGCGCTGCTGAACATGTAGGCAAAATAGGGCTTGAACGCATAGGCGTAGCCGGCGATCGCCGGCCCGACGATGCTGCCGGCCTGCCAGAACATGCTGCTGAATGCGATGGCGCGGGGCAGAAGGTCCTTGGGGACGATGTTCGGGCCCAGGGAGCCGAGCGCTGGCCCCTGGAAAGCGCGGGCAAAGCCGATCAGCGCGGCGAGTGCGAAGATCAACGGCAGGCTGATCCATCCTTCGTAGCTGGAAAGTGCCAAAATCCCTGCCGAGAAGAGCAGCAGCGAGAGCGTGCCCATGGCGATGCGGGTGCGCGAATAATTGTCCGCGACGAGTCCCGCAAAGGGGGTCAGCACGAAGACCATGACGAATTGGATGAGGCCGATCAGCCCGAGCTGCGCCGCCGACTGCCCGGGAGACATGGTCTGGCGCGCGATGTTGTAGGCTTCCCATGCGATGATGAGCGCCATGCCGTTCGATGCGAGAATCGTGGACAGGCGGACCATCAGATAGGCGCGGAAGGCGCCGATCTGAAAGGGATGGGTCGGTGGCTTGCGCCCGGCGGTGCCGTCAGGCTCGCGAGAAGATGGGCTGACCATGCATGTTCCTTGGCGCAAGGCTGGCGACGGCGCAACGGACCAAAACGCGCGCAGGGCAAAGATTTTCGATTGCCGCGCGCCTTCGCTTGGGCGGAACGAAAAAGGCCCGGCAGGAACCCACGCTCCGCCGGGCCGAGTTTGAGCACTGGGGCTGCCAGCGCCCTTCGGGTCGCAGCTCCGCCCTAAGAAAACATGGTTAATGAGTCATCAGGAAATAAAGCAGCTTGTCATTTTTCCTGGCGCACCTGCGGCGTCCTGAACACAATCGCGCCGCCTGAGATGCCGCACCTCAGGCGAGGCTGATGAAGCTGTCCAGAACCCGCTTGGCGCCGGCTTGCTCGAAATCGATCTCCAGCTTGTTGCCCTCGATGCCGGTCACCGTCCCATAGCCGAACTTCTGGTGGAAGACGCGGGTACCGAGGCTGACGTCGCTGCGACCCTTGTTTCCGAGGCTCACAGCGCTCTGCCGCGCTTCGACGAGGCGCGTCGGCTCACGCGCGAACTGGCTTTGCGCCCGTTGCCAGCCTGGTCCGCGCCCTGAACCGCGCGCGACATTGGCGAAGGGATCGTCCCGCTCGGACCAGTTGGCGCGCCACAGGCTGGCGCCGCCGGACATGGTGTTTTCTTCGTCCACCGTCTCCTTGGGCAATTCGCCAATGAAGCGCGAGGGGATGGAACTGGTCCACTGGCCATAGACCCGCCGGTTGGCGGCGTGCAGGATCAGGCAGCGCTGGCGGGCACGGGTGATCGCCACATAAGCCAGCCGACGCTCTTCCTCCAGGCTGGCAAGGCCGCCCTCATCGAGCGCGCGTTGCGAGGGGAACAGGCCATCCTCCCAGCCCGCCAGGAACACGGTGTCGAACTCCAGTCCCTTGGCGGCATGGATGGTCATCAGCGTGACTTTGGCTTCATCGGCCTGCGCCTCATTGTCCATGACGAGGCTGACATGCTCGAGGAAGGCCCCGAGCGTCTCATATTCCTCCATGGCGCGGGTGAGTTCCTGCAGGTTCTCCAGCCGCCCGCTGGCTTCCGTGGTGCGCTCGGCCTGCAGCGCAGCGGTGTAACCGCTCTCGTCGAGAATCTGGCGCGCGAGATCGGCGTGGTTCATCGCATTGGCGAGATCGCGCCAGCGGGCGAGATCGCCGATGAACCGCCCCAGCGAGCGCCGTGCCTGCGGTGTCAGCTCGTCCGTGTCCAGAATGCGTGCGGCCGCGCTGGTCAGCGGTTCACGCATGGCGCGCGCGAGGCGGTGGACCTTCTCGACTGCCTTGTCGCCCAGCCCGCGCTTGGGCACGTTGACGATCCGCTCGAAGGCGAGATCGTCCGCCGGCTGGTTGACGAGGCGCAGATATGCCAGCGCATCGCGGATTTCGGCACGCTCATAAAAGCGGAAGCCGCCGACGATGCGGTAGGGCAGGCCGATCTGGATGAAGCGGTCCTCGAACTCGCGAGTCTGGAAGGAGGCGCGCACGAGGATGGCGATCTTCTCGGCGCCGACGCCCTGCCGCTCCAGCGACTCGATTTCCTCACCGACGCGGCGGGCCTCTTCCGGCCCGTCCCACACGCCGATGACGCGCAGCTTCTCGCCATCGGCCTCCTGCGTCCACAAGGTCTTGCCGAGCCGCCCGCCATTCTGCGCGATGACGCCGGAGGCCGCGGCGAGGATATGCGGCGTCGAGCGATAATTCTGCTCCAGCCGGATGATCGCGGCGCCAGGAAAATCGCGCTCGAAGCGCAGGATGTTCGCCACTTCCGCGCCGCGCCAGCTATAGATGCTCTGGTCATCATCGCCAACGCAGCAGATGTTCTTGCGCTGCTGGGCGAGCAGCCGCAGCCAGAGATACTGGCTGGTGTTGGTGTCCTGATACTCGTCCACCATGATGTAGCGGAAGCGCTGCTGATATTGCTCGAGCACCTCGCGATCAGTCTTGAAGATCGTCAGCATGTGCAGCAGCAGATCGCCGAAATCGCAGGCGTTGAGCGCGCGCAGGCGGGCCTGATACAGCGCATAGATCGCCGCGCCCTTGCCATTGGCGAAGGCCTCGCTCTCGCCCGCGTCGATTTCGCCGGGGGTGAGGCCCTTGTTCTTCCATTTGTCGATCAGCCCGGCCAGCGCGCGGGCGGTGAAGCGCTTCTCATCGATCCCCTCGGCGACGATGATCTGCTTCATTAGGCGCAACTGGTCGTCTGTATCGAGAATGGTGAAGTTGCTCTGCAGCCCGACCAGTTCGGCATGGCGGCGCAGCATCTTGGCGCAGACGGAGTGGAAGGTGCCGAGCCAGGGCATGCCCTCGACCGCTTCGCCGATCATTCGCCCCACGCGCTCGCGCATCTCGCGCGCGGCCTTGTTGGTGAAGGTGACGCATAGGATCTCGGAAGGCCAGGCGCGGCGGGTCGCCACCAGATGCGCGAGGCGCGCTGTCAGCGCTGCCGTCTTGCCCGTGCCCGCGCCCGCCAGAACCAGAACCGGCCCTTCCGTGGTCAGCACAGCCTCGCGCTGCGGCGCATTGAGGCCCTGGATATAAGGCGGGTCGGCAGGAGAGGGGGCTGGCAAAGGATCGGTCACAGGCGAACAACTAGGGAACGGGTGGGGCTGGGGCAAGGGCCTTGGCGTGCGTTCCGACCGCTTCATCCCGATTACGCCCCCGGCGGTCTGCGGCGGATGGTTCGACCGGAACGGCTGTCCCGCTGCGGGATTTCCATCCCACAAGAACGATCACTCATAGGAGGATGCGATCATGCGCTTCTCAACCATTCTCGCCTGCGGTGCCGCTTCGGCACTGGCCTTCGCTGCCCACGCACAAGACATGCCGCCTCCGGGTGGAGCGCCAGCCGGCCCGCCGTCCGCGACCGCGCCGATGCCGGGCGACACACCCGGGCCGATGCCGGGCGGGACGGACACCATGCCCCCGCCGACTGGTAACCCCATGCCCGGCGATGGCATGAACCCGCCGCCGCCGCCGCCTGCTCCCCCGCCGCCCCCTGCACCCGGCGGCACGATGACGCCGCCGCCTCCGCCCCCCGGTGGTGGTCAGGTTGAGATGATGCCGCAGCGGCCCGTGGAGCAGACCGCTCCGCAGCCCCCGGCAGAATATCCGGTCTGCTCGCGCACCGTGAAGGACGGGTGCAAGAACCCCGGCGGGCAGTAATCAACTGAGCTTCTGCTGAGGTCGGCGTCCGTCTAGGTTGCCGGCCTCAGCAGGACCAATTTGGCCTTGCCGACCACGCGCTCGGCATCGCAATCGAAGCCTTTGACCGCGATCTCTTCCCGCTTTTCGGTCTCGATGCTCACCCAGGTGCTGGGACCGACCCAGCCGAGCCGGGCGAGCTTGTCCAGAGCGACGGCACCCGCGCCGGTGCCATAAGGCGGGTCCATGAAAATTACATCCAGCGGCGCCGACGTGGCGCCAAGCGCGAGAACATCGTTCTGGCGTATGTCGGGGCGCGCGAGTCCCAGCTTTTCTGCGTTCTTGCGCAAGGCGGCGATCGCAGCCCGGTCGCGCTCGACGAACAGGCATGTCGCTGCCCCGCGAGAGAGCGCCTCGAGGCCCAGCGCGCCGGAGCCGGCAAAGAAATCGCCCACCGCCAGCCCTTCGAACGAGCCCAGCCGGCTGGTGAGCATCGAAAACAGTGTCTCGCGTGTGCGATCCGCTGTCGGGCGCGTTTCCTCGCCGACTGGCGCCACCAGCGGGCGGCCCCGCCATTGTCCGGAAATGATCCTCATTTGAGCGTCTTGCGGAACTTGATGAGATCGACCTGGCGCACCTCGGCCACTTCAGCAGGCGCGGAATCGCCCAGCACGAAGGGACCGTAGCGAGTTCGGATCAACCGGCTGACCTTGAGGCCGAGATGTTCGAGCACGCGCCGCACCTCGCGGTTCTTGCCTTCGGTCAGGGTCATTTCAATCCACTGATTGCGCCCGGTCCGCCGCTCCAGATTGGCGTCGATGCGACCATAGCGCATCCCCTCAATCTCGACGCCCTCGATCAGTTCTTCCAGCTGGGCCTGGCTGATCTCCCCGAACGCGCGCGCGCGATAGGTGCGCTCGACACCGGTGGAGGGCAGTTCCAGCTGCCGCTTCAGCTCGCCATCGGTGGTGAGCAGCAGCAGGCCTTCCGTGTTGAGATCGAGCCGCCCGACCGGCATCACGCGCGGCAGGTCGGCGGGCAAGCGATCATAAATGGTCGGTCGCCCGGCGGGGTCTTTGGCGGTGGTGAGCAGGCCGGCCGGCTTGTGGAACAGGAACATACGGGCCGGTGCGGGTTCTTTCACCGCCACACCATCCACCGTCACCCCGCGCAGCGACTTGAGCAGCGTTGCGGGCGTTTCCACCAGCGTGCCGTTCAGCGCCACGCGCCCTTCTGCGATCATCCGCTCAACGTCCCGACGGGAGGCGACGCCCGCGCGCGCCATCAGCTTGGCGATGCGCTCGCCCTCGCGCGCCGTGCCATCATCGGCGGCCTGGCGCACTTGTGGCGCGACGCGGCCGGCGCCCCGGCGCGCTCTGGGCGGCTGGGCTCGACGATCGGTTGCGCCGGCTGCAGGGCGCTGGGGACGGCGAGGTCCGGAAGGTCCACGAGTGTTCGACAAAATCTGTGTCCGTTTTTGGGGCGGCTGTGTCATCGCTGCACTGGCGAATCGCAGCCGCGCGACCTAGCGTTTTTGTGCGCCGGGATCGATCCGTTTTCGGTCTGCGGTTTGGCGCAACGGGAATGAGGCGGCAATGTTTTTCTCGAAGGAGACGCAGCGAATACGCCGCATCCTGATTGTCGAGGATGAGCCGCTGCTCGCTTTCGATGAAGAACATACCCTCCAGACGGCAGGCTATGAGGTGGTCGCGACTGTCGATCGCTTCAGGGAAGCGACGGCCATCATCCTCGAACAAGGCGCGGTCGATCTGGTTGTCACCGATGTGCGGCTTGCCGGTGTCCGCTCGGGCGTCGAGTTGGCCCGCCATGCCCGCGAACTCGGCATCGCCGTGCTGTTCGCGACGGCCACCTGTCCGGACGAAGCGCGCGATCAGGACATTGCGCTCGGGTGCCTCTCCAAGCCGTTTCTGCCGCGCGATCTTATCCGTGCCATTGGCGTGTGCGAGCGGGTGATAGGCGGGCGTTCGCCGGGCCGGCTGCCGGCGGGGCTGAAGCTCTTCAAGCGCAACTGAGGGCTGCGCTGAGGCGCGCCGGTAAAAAACGATGCTTTGAATTCCGGCATAGCGCTCTAAGACTGCGGGTTCAGGCCCAAGCAGTCGGAGTGTGCATGTCGCAGACCCTCATATTCGCCGTGATTGTCGGTGCAGTCGTGGCGAGCGGCTTTTTCGTTCCAAGCTTCCGTCCCTATTTGCGGCCCATGCCGTTCGTGGCGTTCCTGCTCGGCATATCGAGCGGCTTTCCGCTGACGCTGCTGCTGGCGACCATGACCTTCTGGCTCTCCAAGGTCGGCATCGACAAGTCCACGATCGGCTTCGCGATAGGCCTGACGACCCCCTACACGCTCAAATTCCTGTGGGCGCCGTTGGTCGACAAGGTGCCACTGCCTGTGCTCACCCGCTTGTTCGGGCAGCGGCGCGCGTGGCTGTTCTTCATTCAGGCGCTGCTGTTTGGCGCGATCTGGCAACTGGGCGCCAGCGATCCGGCGACCGATCTCGCGCGCTTTGCGCTCTGGGCCATCGCCGTCGCCTTCCTCTCGGCCACGCAGGATATCGTGATCGATGCCTATCGCATCGAAATCCTGAGCGAGCAGGAACTGCCGCACGGTACGGCGATGAACCAGTTCGGCTATCGCACCGGCAATCTGCTGGCCGGCGCTGGGACGATCTTCCTCGCCTCGACCGAGGGCGCCGGGCTGGGCTGGGCTGTCGCTTATGGCATCACTGCCTTTTGCGTGCTCCCGGCAGCGATTGGCGCGCTGCTGGCGGGGCCGGGGCGCTATGTGGAGCACCGCGCGGTCCGCGAAGGGCTAGCGATGGGCGACTGGCTCAAGGAGACCATCGTCAATCCATTCCGCGAGTTTCTCTCCCGCCACGGCGCTTCCCTGGTCCTGGGTTTCGTGCTGATCTACAAGATTGGCGATGCCATGGGGCAGGTGATGCTGGCGCCGATGATCGTCGAGCTGGGCTTTACCGACACCGAATATGTCACCGTCAACAAGTTCGTCGGCTTTGCCGCGCTGATTGCCGGGTCGGCGCTGGGTGCGCCATTCATCGCCCGGCTGGGCATGGGGCGCGCTTTGTTCGTCTCGGGCGCGATGATGATGCTCTCCAACCTGCTGTTCTGCGCGCTGGCCGTGGCCGGACATTCGACGCCGATGCTCGCGCTGGCGGTTGGGACGGAGAATTTCACCAGCGGCATCGGCCTGACGGTGTTTGTGACCTATCTCTCCGGCCTGTCGAGCCTCGCCTATACCGCCACCCAATTTGCCCTGCTGTCATCCTTCGCCGCAGTCGGCCGAACATGGCTATCGACGCCTTCGGGCTATCTCGCCGAGGGGCTGGGCTGGGTCGGTTTCTGGGCGTTCACCGTCGTGGCTGCGATCCCCGGCATGATCCTGCTCTGGATCATGTGGACGAAAGGCTTCGTGGTGGAGTCCGTGCGACAGCCCAGCACGCAGGACGATTAGCGACGCGCCTCAGACCGGCGGCTGGTTGTTCGCGACCAGCACCTGCCCTGCCAGATAGAGCGTGCCCGCCATGAGCACGGTGCGTCGCGGCCCGGCGGCGACATCCGTCAGCGCCTCCTGGATCGTTGTGAAGCTGCGGTGCGGTACTTCCCATGCGCGGGCGACCTGCGCGAAGACCTCCGGCCCGTGATGTTCATGGCCGGGCACCGGCAGCGAGCGGATCGAGCGGATCAAGGGGCGCAGCGGCTTGAGGAAGCCGGCGACATCCTTGTTCGAGAGCATGCCGATGATCAGGTCGATGCCCTCATCGGCCAGATGGCTTTCCGTCAGCGCGTCGGCCAGCGCCTTGCCGGCATCGGGATTATGCCCGCCATCGAGCATCAGCGTCCGCCCGGGCAGCATCGCATTGAGCGGGCCCCCTTCCAGACGCTGCATGCGCGCGGGCCAGTGCGCCCAGAGCGGCGCGGCGCGCAGCGCAGCCTCGGGCAATGGCACGGCCTGCTGGTGGCGGAGCATCGCAATGGCGAGGCCCATGTTGGATATTTGATGAGCGCCGTGGAGGCGAGGCATCGGCAATTCGATGCGCCCGGCTTCGTCGCGATAGTGCAATTGGCCCTGATATTCGGCGATGTCCCAACTCCGCCCGCGCGGCAGATGCGCCGCACCGGCCTTGTCGGCCACGCGCGCGATCGTGGCGTTCATCGCCGGGCGATAATGCTGGGTGACCAATGGCGCCCCGGCCTTGGCGATGCCGGCCTTCTCAAAGGCGATGCGGCTCAGCGGGTCTTCCGGCACGTCATGGTCCGGCGCGAGCAGGAAGCTCTCATGGTCGATCGCCAGCGAGGCGATGCCGCAGGCGACCGGCGCCTGAATGACGTTCGTCGCGTCCAGCCGTCCGCCCAAGCCCACCTCGATCACGCAGGCATCCGCCGGCACGGTGGCGAACAGCATGAAAGCTGCGGCGGTGGTGATCTCGAAGAAGCTGGCATTGAGATCGCCGCCGATGTCGAGAACCTGCGCCAGCGCGCGGGCCAGCGTGTCATCGTCGATCAACGTGCCGGCAAGGCGAATGCGCTCGTTGAACCGCACCAGATGGGGAGAAGTGAAGACATGGACGCTCTTGCCGTCGGCTTCCAGCGCCGCGCGCAGATAGGCGCAGGTCGATCCCTTGCCGTTGGTGCCGGCGACATGGAAGACCGGCGGCATCTCCAGATGCGGGTTGCCCAGCCGGCGGACGAGTTCGCTGATGCGTTCCAGCCCCAGCACGTCGCGGCCGGGCGAAAGCGCCATCAGGCGATCGAGTTGCGCCTGCACGGCAGGGTGATCGGAAACGGCGTGGTCAGCCATCGCAAGGCCTCTGGGTCAGGTGCCGCCTGGCCTGCTTGCCGGGAGACTCGCCCTGCTGCGCAGGTCGGCGAGTCCTCAGGAAGGCGCGGACGGGACGGAAATCGGTGGTTTTATGCCGCTTGCTTCGTCGTCAGATAGCCGATCGTCTTGGCCAGCGTCGCCTTCATTTCCTTGCGATGCGTCACCATGTCAATAATGCCGTGCGCGAGCAGATATTCGGCGCGCTGGAAGCCCTCGGGCAGCTTCTCGCGGATGGTGTTCTCGATCACGCGGGCACCGGCGAAGGCGATCAGCGCATTGGGCTCGGCAATCTGCACGTCGCCCAGCATCGCATAGCTGGCGGTGACGCCCCCGGTGGTTGGATCGGTCAGCACCACGATGTAGGGCAGGCCAGCCGCGCGCAGTTGCTGCACGGCGACGGTGGCGCGGGGCATCTGCATCAGCGAGAGGATGCCCTCCTGCATCCGCGCGCCACCAGCGGCTGTGAAGATCACATAAGGGCAGGACTGGCGCACGGCTTCCTGCACGCCTGCGACGAAGGCCGCGCCAACTGCCGTGCCCATCGAGCCGCCCATGAAGGCGAAGTTTTGCACGCCGACAACGGCAGGCTGGCCGTCGATCCGGCCGGAGGCATTGATCAGCGCATCCTGGTCGCCGGTCTGGGCCCGGGCGGCCTTCAGGCGATCGGTGTAGCGCTTGGAATCGCGGAACTTGAGCGGGTCTTCCTTGACAACCGGCGCGGGCAGGATGTGCATCGTGCCCTCATCGAAGATGTGCGCGAAGCGGGTGTGCGGGCCGATCCGGCCATGATGGTCGCAGCGCGGGCACACCGAGAGATTCTCGTCCCATTCCTTCTGGAAGATCATCTGGCCGCAGCTCGTGCATTTGTGCCAGAGATTGTCCGGTGTCTCGGTCTTCTTGGCGATGAAGGGCAGGGCATTGCGAACGCGGTTCAGCCAGCTCATGCGGCTTTCTCCTTCTGATTGAGCGCGGCGCGCAGGGTCGCCACGAAGTCGCGGACCGGGCCAGCGGCCTGGGCGCCATGCTTGCCGACCAGCTCGACGATGGCCGAGCCGACGACCACCCCTTCAGCCACCGCGCCGATGGCGGCCGCCTGCTCGGGCGTGCGCACGCCGAAGCCCACGGCGACGGGCAGGTCGGTTGCGGCCTTGAGCTTGGCGACGGCGGACTCGATGCTGGTCTGCGCTGCCTGCTGCAAGCCGGTGATGCCGGCGACGGACACGTAATAAAGGAAGCCCGAGGCCCCCTCCAGCACAGCCGGCAGACGCGCGGCGTCCGTGGTCGGCGTCGCAAGGCGGATCAGCGAGACGCCAGCGCCGCGCAGCGCCGGGCCAAGCTCGGCATCTTCCTCGGGCGGAATGTCGACGCAAATCACGCCATCGACACCCGCCTTGGCACATTCGGCGGCGAACCAGTCGGCGCCGCGTACGGTCATCGGGTTGGCATAGCCCATCAGCACCAGCGGCGTCTCCGGATGGCGGGCGCGGAAGGCGGCGGCGATCTCGAAGATCTTCGCCGTGCTGATCCCCGCCCCCAGCGCGCGCAGATTGGCGGACTGAATGGCCTGCCCGTCCGCCATGGGATCAGTGAACGGCATCCCCAGCTCGATCACATCCGCGCCGCCCGCGACCAATGCATCGAGCACAGAGGCCGTGTCAGCAGGCGTCGGATCGCCGCCGGTGACGAAGGTGACGAGTGCGGCGCGCCCTTCTGAGCGGGTGCGGGCGAAGGTGGAGGTGAGGCGGTTCATATCTTCGCTCCCAGCGCCTGGGCGACGGTGAAGATGTCCTTGTCGCCGCGGCCGGAGACGTTGACGACGATCAGCTTGTCCTGCGGCATCGCCGTAGCCTCCGCCTCCAGCGCGGCGAGGGCGTGAGCGCTTTCGAGGGCGGGGATGATGCCTTCCTGCTGTGAGCAGAGCTGGAACGCATCCAAAGCCTGCACATCGGTCACCGGCACATAGCGCACGCGGCCGCTCTCGTGCAGCCAGCTATGCTCGGGGCCGATGCCGGGATAATCGAGGCCCGCCGAAATCGAGTGCGCCTCGGTGATCTGGCCGTCCTCGTCCTGCAGCAGATAGGTCTTGTTGCCATGGAGGATACCGGGCTTGCCGCCGGTGAGACTGGCGGCGTGCTTGTCCGTATCGATGCCGTGGCCCGCTGCCTCGGTGCCGACCATCGCCACATCGGGATCGTCCAGGAACGGGTGGAACATCCCGATTGCATTGGAACCGCCACCGACGGCCGCGATCAGCAGGTCGGGCAGGCGCCCTTCGGCAGCCAGCATCTGCTCGCGGGTTTCCTTGCCGATCACGCTCTGGAAGTCGCGCACCAGCTCGGGATAGGGATGCGGACCTGCGGCAGTGCCGATAATGTAAAAGGTGTTCTCGACCGTCGCGACCCAGTCACGCAGCGCTTCGTTCATCGCATCCTTGAGGCTTTGCGATCCGCTGGTGACGGGGCGCACTTCGGCGCCGAGCAGCTTCATGCGGAAGACGTTGGGCTGCTGCCGCTCGATGTCCTTAGCGCCCATGAAGATGGTGCACGGCAGGCCAAAGCGGGCACAAACGGTCGCCGTCGCCACGCCATGCTGGCCGGCGCCGGTCTCGGCAATGATCCGCGTCTTGCCCATGCGGATGGCGAGCAGGATCTGGCCGATGCAATTGTTGATCTTGTGCGCGCCAGTGTGATTGAGCTCTTCGCGCTTGAAATAGATCTTGGCGCCGAAACCGGGCTTGGCGCGCTCGCGATAATAAGCGGTCAGCCGTTCCGCGAAGTAGAGCGGCGAGGGGCGGCCGACATAATGCGTCATCAGGCCATTGAACTCGGCTTCGAAAGCCGGGTCTTCCTTGGCGGCGCGATACTCGCGCTCCAGGTCAAGGATAAGCGGCATCAGCGTCTCGGCCACATAACGGCCGCCGAACTGGCCGAAATGGCCGCGCTCGTCGGGCAGGGCGCGCAAGGAATTGGGGCGGGAATTGGGGAGGGTGGTTGCAGCAGTCACTGTGCGTCTCTCTTGGTCACTGGGGTCGGGTCGCGTCGAAAGGGTCGAGCGATCAGCGCCATCGTGTCCCGATGCATCTGGCTATGGCAGGCAGTGTCATCATTCCCAACCGCTTTGCAGAAGGTCGCGGCCTTGTCCACCGCATTGACGCATTCGGCGGCTGGCCTTTGGGGCAGTCTGGCGAGCGGCGCCCGCTTTGCCCTCGGTCCTGATCCATCAGGTCGGCGGGGCGGGCACGAGGATCAGGGTTCGCTCCTCCACGCGCCAGGAGGCCAGTTGGGAGAGAAAGTTCATCCCCAGCACGTCCATGTCACCCAGCGCCGGGGATATCACGACCTTGAGGTTTTGGGCGGTCAGCGGGCCAATCGCGAGGCGCTCGACGGTGCCGGTTTCCGCCTGCACCGTCCCGTTGGCGGTTTGGAGCACGACCGGCAGCAGGCTGGCCCCGCGGGGCACGCCTGCCAGGTCTGCCGTCCCCGTGGACAGCGCCGTAACGGTGGCGCCGCTATCGATGAGCATCCGCCGGTCGACGCCATTGATCTGCGCCGTCGCCCAGAAATGGCCGTCGGGCGACATCCGGATGCGCACCTCATCGCCCACGACCTGCTGGGAGTCGACGCCGAGCCGGCTGCTGAAGCGCGACAGGGACGGGTCGAATGGCGCCTGCTGGAACAGCACGAACAAGGCAAACGCCAGCAAGGCGAACGAAAACAGGGCGCGCAGAGCCCGTCCCACATAGGGGATTTTGAAGATCAGAATGAGGATCAGCGCCGCACCGCCCGCATAGAGCGCAAGGTGAAGCCATTCGGGGTTGGTCGTCATCGGCATGAAAGCTCAACCGCAATCACGTGCATTCGATCCCGCACAGCGTCCGCGAACCGCCAGGGCGCCCCAATCAGCCAGCCTGCGCCGCACGGCAAAAGTCAGAGATCTTGGCCACATCCTTGACGCCCGGCGCGCTCTCGATGCCGGAAGAGACATCCACCAGCGGCGCACCAGTCAGGCGAATGGCATCGGCGACATTCTCTGCATCCAGCCCGCCAGAGAGGCCCCAAGGCAGCGGCGGGCGATGGCCGGCGAGCAGCCGCCAGTCAAAGCGCAGGCCCATGCCGCCGGGCAGAGCCGCGCCGTCCGGCGTCTTGGCATCGTAGAGCAGGAAGTCGGCCGCGCCCGCATAGGCCGCACCGGTTGCGAGATCAGCGGCGGTCTTTACGGAGATGACTTTCCAGACCTCCAGCCCGGTGCGCTGGCGGATGGCCGCAGCCCGCTCAGGGGTCTCGCGGCCATGCAACTGGGCAATCTCCATGCCGCCGGCAGCGACGAGCGTATCGATCAGATCATCGCTCGGATCGACGAGAACGCCCACCCGCTTCACATGGGCCGGCACCCGCGCGGCGATGAGGCTCGCCCGATCGGGCGCGAGATAACGCGGGCTGGGCGGGAAATAATTGAGGCCGACATGGCTCGCGCCGCCCCGCACGGCCGCATCGATAGCTTCGGCGGTCTTGACCCCGCAAATCTTGATGGCGACCTTGGGCATGAACAATGGCATCCGGTTGGGCATCGCCGGCGCTCGCAGCCGGTTCGCGGGCTAGGTAGGGGAGGATTGCTGTCAGCGCAACGCGGCGGAACAGCCTTAGCGGATCATCGCCCCGCCGAGCAGCGTGAGCAGCTTCACGTCCACCGCATAGCCTTCCGCGCGGCGGCCTGCGATCCAGTCGGCGAAGCCGGCGAGCGAAACGCGGTGAACGCGGATGTCCTCGCCGGGCACGCCGCCGCCATCGCCCACTTTCTCAAGGTCGAAGGCGCGGAACAGGGTGAAACTTTCCGAGACCATGCCGGGCGAGCTCCAATATTCGCCCAGATTCTCCATGCGGCCTGCGCGATAGCCGGTTTCTTCCTCCAGTTCCCGCGCGGCCGCGAGGCCCGGCTCTTCGCCAGCCGATTCGTCGCCCACCAGCCCGGCGGGCAGCTCGATACATCGGCGCCCGAGGGGGACGCGAAACTGGTCGACCAGCAGAATATGGCGCCCGTCCGTGCCCTCATCCATGGCGATGATGACGGCGGCGCAGATGCCGCGAGCGCGCGAGACATATTCCCACCGCCCGCGCCTCTTGGCGGTAATGAACCGGCCCTCCCACATGGCTTCCTCGGGGAAGCGGAACTCGTCTTCAGGGGTGGCGTCGCTCACAGTTCGATCAGCCGATCCGGCAACTCATTGGGATTGTCGGCGCTTTTGGGGCAATGTTCGGCGAGGATGAGGCCGGCCTTCTCGATGGCGAGCGCCATGCCTTGCGCGATGCGCCCGGCGCGCACTTCGTCGATCATCGCGGCCATTGCTTCGCCCCAGACTTCCGGCGACACGCGCGAGGCGATGGCTTCGTCTGCCACGATTTCCGCGCGATGCTCATCCAGCGAGAGGTAGAGCAACATGCCCGTAAGGCGGCGGGTCCGCGCCTCGGCCGAAGTACGGAACAGCAGCAGAGCGCGCCGCCGCACCCGCCGCGATTTGGTCGCGCCGGGCGTCGCCAGCATCCGCAGCGCTGGGATCGCCAGCAGATAGCGCATCACGAGGAAGTGCAGGCACATCTGCCCGAACATCAGCAGGTAGAGCAGGTGTCGCGGCAACTCATGATGCCAGCCGCCGGTCAGGCCGATCAAGGCACGCTCATAAGCTGCGGGGAAGGCGGCAGCAATCAGCGGCACCAGCAGCATGAACAGCAAGGACCAGTGCAGCCCGACATCATGATAGGCATCCGACCGGCGCGCGACGATGGTCACGATTTCCGCGTCGGTCTTCAGTTCCGCCTTCGCCACGGCATCGGTGACGATGCGGTGATCGGCCTCGCTCATGGAAATCCGCCTGCCCATCACCAGCCTCCGCTCGCGCCGCCGCCACCGAAGCTGCCACCACCGCCGGAAAAGCCGCCACCGCCGCCCCAGCCACCGCCGCCACCCCAGCCGCCGCCATCATTGTCGCGACTGTTGAGCGCGCTGCGAATGGCCGCTTCTGCTCCCCAGATGATGATGGGGTGGATGCCGCCGCGATAGCGCCGGCCGCCGCGCAACCGCCCGAAAATGGGCAGCACGACGAAGAACAATATGAAGATTGCGAGGAAAATCGCCGGCCCGAAGCCCTTCCCCGCCTGGCGCTTGTCCTGCTCGGCCGCGGCCGAGGCAAGCTTGCGCTGTTCTTCGGGCGGCAGTTCGAGAATGCGCACGATCTCGGCGACGCCCGCGCTGATGCCGCCCGGAAAATCCCCGTCGCGAAAGCGCGGCGTGATGACATCGCGGATGATGCGGCCGGATAGCGCATCGGTCAGGATCGGCTCCAGACCATAACCGACCTGAATGGTCAGCCGACGCTCGTTCGGCGCGACCAGCAGCAGTACTCCGCTGTTGGTATCCTTCTCGCCGATGCCCCACGCGCGGCCAAGCCGATAGCCATAATCGCTGATCTCATAGCCATTGAGGTCCGGCACGGTCGCCACGACCAGCTGGCGCCCGGTGGTTTTTTCCAACGTCTCGGATTGCTGGGTGAGAGCTGCCTCTGTGGCGGGGTCGAGAATGTCGGCGCCGTCCACCACTCGCCCGGTCAGCGCGGGAAAGCTCTGGGCAAGCGCAGCATCCGGCCGCAGCATGAGCAGCGCGACCAGCACCAGCATAAAGCGCATCAGCGCCGGCCCGATGGCCGGCGCGACAGGGCGGTGGGGCCGGGTCAATTGCCGTTGAACATCGCGCCGACATCCGGCGTGGTGTCAGCACCGGCCTTGGCCTCGAAGGGCGTCAGCGGCTTGGCGCCATGGATCAGCTTGGCGCCGATCATCTCCGGGAAGGTGCGGATGCGCGTGTTATAATCCTGCACCGCGAGATTATAGTCGCGGATCGAGATGTTGATGCGGTTTTCCGTGCCCTCGAGCTGGGTCATCAGGTCCGCGAAGCGCTCCTGGCTCTTGAGGTCGGGATAGCGCTCGACGGTGACGAGCAGGCGGGAGAGGGCGCCGCTCACATTGTTCTGCGCGGCCTGAAACGCCTGGACCTTGGCCGGGTCGCTCAGTTGATCCGCGGTGACCTGCACCTGCGTCGCGGAGGCGCGGGCACTGATCACGCCTTCCAGCGTCTCCCGCTCGATCTGCGCGGAATTGCGCGCGACGGCGACGAGATTGGGAATAAGATCGGCCCGGCGCTGATAAGCCGCCTGCACGTCAGCCCATTTGGCCTTGGCATTTTCCTCGGCGGTGGGCACCGAATTGATGCCGCAGGCCGCCAGCGCCAGCGGCAAGGCAAGCAGCAGAAACATGCGCAGTGCTTTGAATGGCGATGAAAGCGTGGCCATGGCGGTCTGTCCCCTCATAAGGCGGTGTATCGCTTGAGTGATACGCTAAATAGGGTGTTGATTGCCCGCCCGCAACGGGCTTAGCTGCCCCGCATCATCCAAATCCATCATCAGCAGCCCGCAGACGGCAGGGGAGAAACACGATGCTGACCGAATTCAAAGCCTTCATCGCACGGGGCAATGTCCTCGATCTCGCCGTGGGCGTCATCATCGGCGCAGCCTTCGGCGCCATCGTCAGTTCGGTGACGGACGATCTCATCATGCCGATCATCGGCGCGTTGCTCGGCGGCCTGGATTTCTCCAACTACTTCGTTCCGCTGGCCGCCGTCCCCGACGGGACGGAGCCCACGCTGGAGGCCATGAAGGCTGCGGCGGTGCCGGTGTTCGCTTATGGCTCGTTCATCACGGCGGTGATCAAGTTCTTCATTCTGGCGTTCGTCATTTTCCTGATCGTGCGGCAGGCCAACCGCTTCTTCGTTAAGAAAAAAGCGGAGGAAGTTGCAGCGCCCGCTGGCCCCTCCGAGGTCGATCTTCTCAAGGAAATCCGCGACGTTCTGAAGGCGAAGCCCTGATCGGTCCGTCGCATTGGGGTGAACGAAAGGTTGCCGAGCCGGGAACCTTTGTCGCTGCGGGGGTTTTGTTTGCAGTCTCGTGACAGATGGCGGGACCTAACAGGAGACAGACGCGTGAAACCCATGATGATCCTTGCCGCTGCAGGCGTAGCCCTGACGCTGGCCGCATGCGATTCCAAGGAAGCGCAGAACGTCGAAGATGCCTATGACAACCGGGCGGACGCGATTGACAACCAGGCTGACCAGCTTGAGCAGGCGAGCGACCACATGAACGGCGCTGCTGAAGACCGCGCGGAAAACGCCGTGGATCGTCTTGAAAATCGTGCGGATGCCGTGCGGAACGTGGGCGACGAGAAGGCTGACGCGGTCGACGCGGCCAAGTGAGTTGCCAATTGATCTGAGCGCTCGCTGAGCGTTTGGTTCCACCGGCCCGGCATAGTCCAGAGGGATTATGCCGGGCTGTTTGCGTCTGCGGGCTTCTCAACCGCGAATTGATCCCTATATGAGGATCTGCCGGCTTGTCCGGCTATGGCGATAAACTGCGGCGTGTAATAGGCGCAGCGGACCCGGGGGCGGTACCCGGCGGCTCCACCAGAAGTGGCTCTTCCTTTCAGGAAGAACTGTTCCTGACGGGGCCGAACTAGGATCGACGTGTGTTGAAAAACGCTGTTTTTGCCCGGGCTGAGTAACCCGTTCAAGGCTCAAAACCCATAAGTGCCAACGATAACGAAGCACTTGCTCTTGCAGCGTAATTGAGGGCCTCACGGCCTGACATTACCCTAACAGAACGCGGTTGGACCGAACCGGGCAACAGAATCGGATTCCAGCGGCACGGGGAGCGCCGGGCAACAGAAGCTCCCCACCTCAGCCCTTCTCGCACAGCTTTTGAAGACCCGACTTCTTTGGGGCGCTGCTTCGCGCGGTTCTGGCGTTTCGCGCCCAAGCGTCGCTGCAAAGCCCAGAACCATGAATATTACAGAATTATGACAAAATGCTCCTCTCGTACGTACATACGAAAAATGATGACTATCCTTATGATTTTGTGTATTTAAAAATTTTTGTTAGAATATTGATAGCGAGTCATAAAACTGAAATACTCTCGGTCAGATTTCAAAAGATACGAGAGGAATTGTCATGAATTTCAAGATTTTGATTGCAGGAGGCGCCGCGCTCGCGGCACTGAGCTGCACAGGCGCGATCGCTCAGACCGGCGGCGCCACGGGCAGCTATGCCGCCACCGCCATTTCTGCCGGAAATCTGGACGAAGCCGAGCGCTTGTTGCAGCCGGCCAGCATGACCGATGCTGCGGATCCCGCGCGGCTCATCAACATCGCGACGGTCTATGCGCGCACGCAGCGCAAGGCCGAGGCGCGCGAGGCGCTGATGCGCGTTCAGTCGCTGCCCGCCGAGCAGCTCGATCTGGCCGATGGCGCCAGCTATTCGAGCCACGCCGTCGCCCGCACCCTGCTGGCGCGCCTCGATCAGCATTGAGGCCGATCCGGCTTCCGGCCGGACATCATCCCGAAAAGGTGCGCGGACGCAGGTCTTGCGCACCTTTTTTCTATTGAGGGGTACGGCGAGCCCGCCACCGGCAGCTCCAATGCCGTACATCCTCCCGCTTCCGAAAGCTGGGCGGATGTTCGCGGCCTCGTCCATGTGGTCGGCCGCTGCCCCAAGCCCCTGCAATAAAACTGACATGAATCCGTCACGCGGATGACGCGGGGATTGCATCCCGCTGTCACACTCATCGCCTAGCTGCCGCGCCGAGGGCGCAAGGGGGACTTCACAGAGTCGCTACTCCCGTTGGCCGTCCTGCAATCGAAATCCGGAACATCCGGCAGCGGAGACGACGATGAAACTGATCAATCGGACTATCAACTTCATGCTGGCAGGCGTGGCCCTGCCGCTGCTCGCCGGTTGCGGTGCGAGCGAGATCGCATCCCCGGGTACGGGCGGTATCGTGATCAACAATCCAACGCCCACCCCCACGCCGACTCCTACACCGACGCCGACCAACTCGGTCACCGCGGCGCTCGGCTGTCCGACGATCAACAATCCCACTCAGCTGACTGACTCGGGTACGATCTCCGGACCGACCGGAACGTGGCGCGTCTGCTCGCTGCCCGGCGTCATCAGCCGCAACCTGACGTTGGAGAAGATTCCCGGTCTCGTTTATTATCTTAACCCGGCCATCAACAACGGCCGCGTGGATGTCGGCTGCGACGGCGGTTTCTCCGCGCCAAGTTCTGGCTCGCCCCGCGAAAGTACCACGGTCGGCTGTCGCGCAACTGAGATTGCGGGTCTGGGCCTGCAGAGCTCAGTCGCTAACGGGTCGGGCCAACTGATCGCAGATACCAACGTTACTCTGACCATTCAGCCGGGCGTGATCGTCATGGGCCAGGGCGCGGCTTTCCTTGCGGTCAACCGGGGTAACAAGTTGGTCGCTGAGGGCACGCAGACGTCACCGATCATTTTCACCAGCCGCGACAACGTGCTCGGTCAGGAAACTGACACATCGATCGGTCACTGGGGTGGCGTGATCTTGATGGGTCGCGCGCCGGTCACCGACTGCAACTTCGGCACCGTGGGCGTCGATTGCGAGCGCAACACCGAGGGTTCGGTGAACCCCGCGCGGTTTGGCGGCAATGACCCGACCTACAATGCGGGGTCCATGAAATATGTCCAGATTCGCTTCTCTGGCTTTATCCTCAGCGGAAACACCGAACTGCAGGCGCTCACGACCGAAGGCATCGGTAGCGGGACCAAGCTAGATTACATCCAATCGCACAACAGTTCGGACGATGGCGCTGAGTTCTTCGGCGGTGTCGTGAAGTTCAAGCACTATATCGCAACCGGCGCCGACGACGACAGCCTCGATCTGGACACGGGTGCGCAAGGCGCTTTCCAGCATGTCATGCTGATCCAGCGTCCGGGCCAGGGTGATGCACTGTTCGAGATCGACAGTGATGGCAAAGAGACCGACGCACCGCGCTCGAAGCTGTACGTTGCGAACTTCACAGCCCTTCAGTCGCAATCCAGCACCAACAACGAAGCCAACGATCTGGCTTCGTCGCTGTTCCGCGGCAACTCGGATACGACGCTGGTCAACGGCGTCATGGTGACGCCGAATAACGAATGTATCCGTCTGAACGGGTCAGGCTCGACGGCGGATCGCGCCACTCTCAAGGCCTATTCGGTCCTGCTTCAGTGCAACAGCGCCAAATTCCTGGGCAACAAGAGCTCTGACTCGAACGCCGCCCGCTATACGGCTGCGGACGTGGCGCTGGCTTTTGGTGCTGGGTCCAACGGCAATAACGACGCTTATACATCGTCGCTGACTAGCCTGTTCATCAACGGTACCACAGAAAACGCAGTCGCGGGAACCGATCCTAAGACGATCGCCGGCCTGAGCACGGACTTCCGCGACTTCTTTGACAGCACGACTTATGTCGGCGCCGTCAAGGACGCGAACGACACGTGGTACAAGGGCTGGACCTGCAACTCCAGCTACGCGCAGTTCGACGATACGAGCAATACGAACCGGAACTGCAGCTCGCTTCCGACCACCTGATCGGTTGCCCGAAGCCTCACCGTTGAGCGGGGTGCGGCGCTGATCGTCGCACCCCGCCGTGACACCGACTATATTTAGGGGATATTTCATGGCGACGCCGCTCAAGTTCGGGGTCTTGCTGCTTCTATCCACGGCGTTCGTTGCCCCTGCAGCGATCGCTCAGGAAGCCAAGGCGGTTCAGGAAAGCGACAATACGGCTCCTGCTGCTGACGGCCAGGAGCAGGCTGCTCCGGACATTTCCATCCCAGGCGGGGATATTGTTGTCACGGGCCGTCGCAATGCGAATGTTCAGCAGGCTGCGCCGGCCGTTGTCTCGGTTCTTTCGACAGCGGACATCGCCCGGACCGGCGAAGGCAACATCGCCGGCGCGTTGGGCCGTGTCACGGGCCTGAGCGTTGTGGGCAATGGCTTTGTGTATGTGCGCGGGCTTGGCGACCGCTATTCGCTCGCTTTGCTCAACGGCCTGCCGCTACCCAGCCCCGAGCCTCTCAAGCGCTCAATTCCCCTCGATCTATTCCCCACCAACATCGTCTCGTCCTCGCTCGTCCAGAAGAGCTATTCGGTGAACTTCCCCGGCGAGTTTGGCGGCGGTGTGGTCAATCTTACCACCAGCGTGGTGCCGCAGGAGAGTTTCCTCACCGCGACGATCGGCGGCAGCTTTCATTCGGAAACGACCGGCATCAATGGTTACACCTATTATGGGTCGAAGACCGACTGGACGGGCTTCGACAATGGCACGCGCAACACGCCGGCGGGCCTTGCGGCTTATTATGCGACCGGTCTCACGACTAGTCAGATCACCAATGAACAGAACAGAACCCTCGCTGGGTCGCTGGTGACGCCAAGCCTGTCGATCGCACAGCGCGACGGCACAATTCCGCCCAACTTCTCGGGCAGCCTGTCCGCCGGCACGTCCTTCGAGCTGGGCAGCGACGCAGCGCTCGGCTTGATCGCCACTGCCGGGTTCAGCAACAAGTGGCAGACCCGCGACGCCATCCAGCAGTTCTCGAGCCAGGACGATCTTGGGTTCCTGAACTCGAATTTTGAGCGGGTGACGACGACGGATCGCAGCGTCGCAAACGGCCTTTTGGGCGTTGGCCTGGAATTTGGCGACAACAAGATCCGGACGACCGCACTCTACATTCGCGATACGCTGAAAAGCACGCGCATCGGAATCGGCACCCGGTCCCAGGGGGCCACATTCCAGGTGCAGGACACCGCCTGGTACGAGCGTCAGCTCATCGACACGCAGTTGGTCGGAGAGTTCAAGCCGTTCGATGGGCTCAGCGTTGATCTGCGTGCCAGTTACGCCAATTCTCAGCGCGAAGCGCCGGCCGAGACGAGTTTCGAGTATTTTCGGACGGGTAACAGTGAGGATCCCTACGGCAACCTCTATCAGATCAGCCTGACCGGCAATGTGGGTAATCGCCCACGTATTGCCTTCTCGGATCTCAATGAGGATTTGTGGGCAGCAGGGGGTGACGTCACCTACAAGCTTACCCCGGACATCAGTCTGGGCGCTGGCTATTATTATCAGGTGACGCGCCGTACTACCGTCCGCCGCGAATTCCAGTTGAACGCTGACAATTCAACGCCGACGGGTGTTCTGCTATTGCGGCCCGATATCCTGTTTTCGCCGGGCGTCATCAATGCCGTCGGACCGGGTGGTGCGATCAATCCCTATGGCATCGAAGCGAACGAGGTCGAGCCGAACCCGGCTTGGAGCGCTCGCCTCAAGAATCACGCCGGTTACGGCAAGATCAACTGGCAGTTGATACCGGGCCTTACCGTCGATGCTGGCGTCCGCTATGAAAGGGCGTTCCAGCGCACCCAGCGTATTCAGGTCTTCCTCTCGGACGCTTCGGTGTTCCGCACTGCCCTGAAGAATGACTACTGGCTGCCCGCCGGAACGGTGACCTGGGAGTTCCAGCCGGCCATGCAGCTGCGCTTCAATGCCTCCAAGACCATCGCACGGCCCCAGTTCCGCGAGCTGGTGCTTCAGCCTTATTTCGACCCCGAAACCAACCGGACCTATACGGGCAATCCATTCCTCACGGACAGTAAACTGACCAATTTCGAGGGCCGGTACGAATGGTATTTCGATCGCGACCAGCGGCTGTCCGTCGCCGGGTTCTACAAGACGATCGATCGGCCGATCGAGGCGTATCTATCGCTCGACTCATCCGGAAACAGCGCGTCGACTTTCTTCGCCAATGCGCCGAGGGCAAGTCTGTACGGTGTTGAAGTTGACGTGCAGAAATATTTCAACATGTCCGACTGGTTTGCTGGCGATATGTTCGCGGCCCGCCGTCTGGTGACGATTGCGAACTACACTTACACCAAGTCCAAGCTGAAGGTTGCGAGCGGCGATACCACCATTGGGGCCAACGGCGTCGTGACTGCTGCAACTGCCTATTTCAAGGACGGTTCCTCGCTGACCGGACAGTCCGATCACATCGTCAATTTCCAGCTCGGCATGGAGAATACGGACCGGTTGTCGCAACAGACATTCATCCTCTCCTACGCCAGCAAGCGGGTGACCAGCCGGGGCGTGTCTGGCGATCAGCCGGATGTGTTTGAGCATCCTGGCTTTAATTTGGACTTCGTCTGGAGAGAGGGCGTGTTGATCGGAAGCCGCGAGGTTGACCTCAAGGCAGAGGTCCGCAACATCCTGTACAACAAGTATCGCGAATATCAGGAATTGGGCGACCGGCGCGTCTACTATAATTTCTACAATATTGGCACGACCTTCAGTCTCTCAGCATCATTGAAGTTCTGATCGACTGCGAGAAGCCGCACTCAAGAGTCAGAAAAGCGCCCGGCCAAGGGTAGGTCGGGCGCTTTCATTGTGTCGAACATTCTGGCCATCGCGACTTCTTGGCTTACCCCGCCCAGATGCGCTCGCGATACCATTTCGTGATGATGTACTTCACGCCCGAGCGCACCTTCATGCCGTGATGGATGGTGGCCGGGTTCATTGTCCCGTCCGGCAGGCGATTGTTCCAGGCGACCAGCTTGCCGGTTTCCGGCTGGATCATCTTGTCCACCTGGGTGAAGCGCGTGGCGCCGCCGGCGGCGGGCTGGTTGAGATAGACCATCAACGTCCAGGTGCGGTTGCCCGAGCGACCGCAGTAGCGCTCAAAATCCATGCCGCCGGGCTCGAAATAATCGGTATGCGCCTTGAATTCCTGACCCACGGCGTAGCGCTGCCCCTGCAGCTGCTCGCCCTGCGCGGGATCGATGCCGCTATAGGCCGCGAGCTTGGCGTTGATCGCGGCGACGAAGGGGTCGCTATCCTCCAGATCGCAGGTCTCGCTGGTGCGGAAGGCTTCGTAGCCGAGATCATCGGCGATGGTGGAGGGCCGGCGGTTGGCTTCGATGCGGTCGATCAGCCCTGCGCATTCGTCCGAATCGAGAAAACCCTTCTTCACGAACAGCGTGAGGTCGCGCCGAGGGAGGCGCTGAATGCCCGGCTGACCGGCAAGAAGAGGTGCGTCGAGCATCGACATGGCTTAGCGGTGCGTCTAGCAACGGGAGCGGAGCCGGATCAACCGCTCCACGGCGATTATTTTTGCGGGGTAGACGGCGTCCGACCGGCCATTCAGCGCATCTCAGCGCCGGTTGTCATTTTTTGGTAACCATGGTGAAACGGATCAGTCATACACCGCGCATAGGCAGCGCTTGCTTTGCTGGAGGGCATCAAATCTAGGATGCGGTGGACCGATCTCATTCGGCGCGCGCGACAGGGCCGGCCCGCCGGTTCTTCCAGCCTCGGTCAATGGATCGAGGCGGTGCTGCTCGTCGTCCTCATCATTCAGATCGCCCGGCTGCTCTGGGCGCTCGGCACGCCGGTTGGCCTGTTCGGTGACTGGCGCGCGCGCGAGCCGGTGCTCGTCTCTGCGGATGCGCGGAGCGCCCTGTTCGCCGGCTTCGATCCGTTCTTCCGCAACGGCGCGAGCGCGGGCGGTGGCGTGCAGCAAGTCACGTCCCTGCCGTTCCGTCTGTTCGGCATCCGTCTCAACGAGGCGTCGGGCCAGGGCTCGGCGATTATCGCCAATGAGGCGGGTGAGCAGGCCAGCTATGCCGTGGGCGATCAGATCGCCCCGGGCATCATCCTCAAGGCGGTGCAGTTCGATCATGTCGTCATCGAGCGCGGCGGTGTCGGCGAGACGCTTTACATCGATCAGTCCGGTGGCGACGCGCCCGTGGTGCCCGCGCCGCCGGCCGAGGGCGGCCCTGCCATGCCGCCGGAGATGACGACCGGCGCCGGCCCGCAGGCGCCTGCCGCGGCGTTGACGCCCGATTCGGTGATGAAGGCGGTCAACATGGCGCCGCGCAATCAGGACGGGAAAGTTACCGGCATCGTCCTCAACGCCGGCAGCGATAGCGGCGCACTGTCACAGGTCGGCTTCCGGCCCGGCGACATCATCGTGCAGATCAACGGGCGGCCCGTGACGTCCATGGGCGACATCGCCCAGTTGCAGGCGGCGCTCCGGCCCGGCGCGCGCCTGTCCCTCATGGTCGAGCGCGGTGCCTCCACCGTGCCCATCTCACTCAATCTCCCGGAACGCCAATGACCCTGCTTCCCAAATTCCGCCGTTTCGCCGGCAGCGCCATGATCGCGCTGCTGCTCGCCGTGCCGGCGGTCGGCCAGTTGACGCTGAATGTGCGGGATGCCGATGTGCGCGCCTTCATTCAGGATGCGGCGCGGGTGACCGGGCGCACCTTCATCATCGACAATCGGGTGCAGGGCAAGGTTTCGGTCGTGACGGATCGGCCGCTGTCGCGCTCGGAATATTTCGAGATCTTCCTCTCGACGCTGCGCGCCAACGGGCTGGTCGCCGTGCCAGCGGCGGGCGGCGCCTTCCGCATCCAGCCGGTCGAGGGCGCGGCGGGCCAGCCGGGGCAGGTGGGCCGGGCTGCCAACAGCAACCAGTTCGTGACGGAAGTCATCCGCCTGCGCTCCATCGACGCGCAATCGGCGCTGGAAACGCTCCGCCCGCTAGTGAGCCGCGATGGGTCGATCACCGCCAACCGCTCCGGTCGTTCCATTGTGGTCGCGGATTATGCCGATAATATCCGGCGCATCCGCCAGGTGCTCGCGCAGGTGGATACGGATGGATCGACCACGCAGCTCATCACGCTGAAAAATGCCGGCGCGCGAGAGATCGCCACCTCGCTGCAAGGTCTGCTTGCCGGAGAGGAGGGCGCGCCCTCCCGCGCCAGCATCGTCGCGATCGACAGTTCCAACAGCATCGGCTTGCGCGGTGACGCGACGACCGTGCAGCGCCTCGCCGCGATGGTGCGGGATATCGATTCGCGCGCCGCGTCGGGCACGGAAATTCGCGTCTATTGGCTCCAGCATGCCGATGCGGACAAGATGCTGCCGGTGCTGCAGCAACTGCTGGGTCAGGCCGGGGTGGTGTCGGAGACGCCGGCTGCCACGAATGCGCCCGGCGCGCCCGCCGGCGCAGGCAGCGCACCGGTGGCCCCCGCCGCCACACCGGCGAGCAGTTCGAGCGGGGGCGGCATCGGGCGCGGCCCCGCCGTCGTGACGCGCTATGAGGGCGCCAATGCCGTGATCGTCGCCGCCAATGGCGACACGCAGCGGATGCTCGGAGAAGTGATCCGCCAGCTAGATACCCGTCGCGATCAGGTGCTGGTCGAGGCGATCATCGTCGAAATCGGCGACAATGCCGCGCGGCAGCTCGGCGTGCAGTTCCTTGTCGGCAGCACGTCGACCGGCTTTGCCGCGACGAACTATTCCAATGCCAGCCCGAACATCCTGACGCTGGCCGGCGCGCTTGCCGCCCGAAATCTGAGCCAGACGGAGACGGTGGTGGTGGCGCCCGACGGCACGCGCACCACGACCACGACGACCGAGAATAGCGGCCTTGCCAATCAGCTGCAGAGCGCGGCCGTCGATTCGCTGGCAGCGGCGCGCGGCGGCTTTGGCGGCATCGCGACGGAACTGGGCAGCAACGGCGTGTTCGGCGCGATCATCAACGCCGTCCAGTCGGATACCGAGAGCAACATCCTCTCGACGCCGCACATCACCACGCTCGACAACCAGCAGGCCAAGATGCTCGTCGGGCAGGAAGTGCCGGTTGCGACGGGCGAGGCGCTCAGCCCCAATTTCGATAACAAGTTCCGCACCGTGCAGCGGCAGAATGTCGGCATCATGCTCGACGTGACGCCGCAGATCAGCTCGGAAGGGACGATCAAGCTGTTCATCAAGCAGGAGGTCAGCAGCGTCGCCGGGCCGGTCTCCAATAACAGCAGCGATCTCATCATCAACAAGCGTGAGTTCGAAACGACGGTGCTGGTCGATAATGGCGACATCCTCGCCATTGGCGGCCTGCTCGACGAGAATGAGCGCCGGACGATCGAGAAGATCCCGCTGTTGGGGGACATTCCCCTGATCGGTGAGCTGTTTAAGTCGCGCAGCCGGGCGAAGGCCAAGACCAACCTGATGGTCTTCATCCGCCCGACGATTCTCGGCAGCCGCGCCGATGCGCGCAAGATGACCGCCCAGCGCTATGGCTATATTCGCGGCCAGCAGATGCTCGCCAACCCGGATGTCGAGCCGTCCATCGATCAGCTGGTGCGCGAATATCTGGGGACGACGCCGCCGGTCGCCGAGCCGAAGCCTGGCGATCAGGTGGTCGACGGGCGGATCGCGACCGGGCAGGAGGTGCGCTCCCAGCAGGTCGTGCGGCCGGGCGCGGTCAAGACGACGGACGTGCCATGAGCGAGCCCGAGCGCCCCGCTCAGGCCGAAGGCGCGCCCCTGCCGGTGCCGGCTGAACTGATGCCGCCGGTGCAGGCATCTGACGAACCCGCGCCGCTGGTTCACGAGACATTGCCGGTCGATATTCCCTATGCCTTCGCACGCAAGCATGGCGTGGTGCTGGTGGCGGACAAGGCCGAGGCGGATGCCGCGCAGCCCCGCCTTGCCGTCGCGATGCGGGAGGGCGCCGATCCGCGCGTGCTGGTGGAGGTGCGCCGGCATCTTGCCCGCAGCTTCGATGTCTCGATCGTCAGCCAGCAGGATTTCGACAAGCATCTCTCCAACCATTACGCGATGGAAGGCTCGGCGGCGGCGATGGCCGGCTCGCTCGCCATGGGCGGGGACGATCTCGATTTCATCGCCGGCGACCTGCCGACCGCCGAGGATCTGCTCGACAGCGGCGACGATGCCCCGGCGATCCGCCTCATCAACGGCATTCTCGCCGAAGCGGCCCGGCAGGGCGTCAGCGATATCCATATCGAGCCTTACGAAACCGGCCTCGTCGTGCGGATGCGCATGGATGGCGTGCTGACCGAGACGCTGCGGATGCCGCCGCATGTCGCGCCGGTCGTCGTCAGCCGCATCAAGGTGATGGCGCGGCTGGACATTGCCGAGCGCCGCGTGCCGCAGGATGGCCGCATCGGCCTCACGCTGGGCGGCAAGCTGCTGGACGTGCGCGTTTCGACGCTGCCCAGCCGGGCGGGCGAGCGGGTGGTCATGCGTATCCTCGACAAGGAGAACGCCGGCATTTCGCTCGATGTGCTCGGGCTGACCGGCACGGCCGATGGCGTCTTCCGTCGCGCGCTGGAGGAGCCGAACGGCATCATTCTCGTCACCGGCCCGACCGGCAGCGGCAAGACGACCACGCTCTATGCCGGCCTGCGTCAGTTGAACGATGGCAGCCGCAATATCCTGACGGTGGAAGACCCGGTGGAATATGCCATCGAGGGTGTCGGCCAGACTCAGGTCAATGCCAAGGTCGGTCTCACCTTCGCCGCCGGTCTGCGCGCCATTCTGCGCCAGGACCCCGATGTGGTGATGGTCGGCGAAATTCGCGACCGGGAGACGGCGGAAATCGCCGTGCAGGCCTCGCTCACCGGTCACCTCGTGCTCTCGACCGTCCACACCAATGATGCCGTCGGCGCCATCACCCGGATGCGCGACATGAAGGTGGAGCCATTCCTGCTCGCCTCAACGCTGCGCGCGGTCATTGCCCAGCGGCTGGTGCGGCGGCTGTGCCCGCATTGTCGCGAGCAGGTGCCAGCGGACAAGTCCGTCAGCGCGCTGCTCGGCATCGATGAGGGCACGCTGATCTATCGCCCACGCGGCTGCGACCAGTGCGGCAATAGCGGCTATAAGGGCCGGATCGGCGTGTTCGAGGCCATTCGCGTGGATGAGACGATCCGCCGGATGATCAACGAGGGCGGCGATGAATCGCGCATTGCCCGCCACGCCTATCTCAATGCCCCCAATCTGATTTCCGCCGCGCGGGCGCTGGTGCTAAGCGGCGAGACGAGCGCGGAAGAGGCGATCCGCATCTCGCGGCACGAAGCGGTCGATGCCTGAAGTCGTGATGCCTGAGAACGGCCATGCCTGAGTTCGACTATGTCGTCATCGACGGCGCCGGGCGGGAAAAGCGCGGGCTGATCCGCGCGGAAACCGCCACCGATGCACGCAGCGCGCTGGCGGCGAAGAAGCTGTTCGTGGTGCGCATCGGCGAGGGGCGGGGTTCCTCGGGTACCAAGGCCGAAGGCAAGGCCCGGCCGGCGCGCAGCCTGCTCAGCTTCGAGCGCAATCGGCTCTCCAATAAGGATCTCACCTTGTTCACGCGCCAACTCTCCACGCTGGCGCAGGTCTCGCCGCTGGAAGAAGCGCTGCGTACGATCACCCGGCAGAGCGAGAAGCCGCATGTCCGGGAGATCGTCTCGCGAGTCCATCAGGGCGTGGTCGAGGGGCGCACGCTGGGAGAGGCGATGGGGATGGACCCGCGCAGCTTCCCCGGCCTCTATCGCGCGATGATCGCGGCGGGCGAGCGGTCCGGCAGCCTGCCCATGCTCACCGAGCGGCTGGCGGTCTTGCTGGAACGGCAAGCCGTGATGCGTTCCAAGCTGTTGACGGCGCTGGCTTATCCCACCGTTCTCGCGGCGTTCGCGGTGATCGTCATCATCTCGCTGATGATCTTCGTGGTGCCGCTGGTGGTCGAGCAGTTCGATACGCTGGGCCAGCAACTGCCGCTGCTCACCCGCGTCGTGATGGGCATCTCGAACATGCTGGCGAGCTGGTGGTGGGCGATCCTCATCCTGTTGGTCGCGCTCGGTCTGATCGGCTGGCGGGCGCTCAAGAATGAGGATGTGCGCCTGCGTGCCGACGCGATGCTGCTTGGCGTGCCGTTCGTCGGCCGGCTGCTGCGCGATCTGCACGCCGCGCGCATGGCCCGCACGCTGGCAACGATGGTGCAGAGCCGCCTGCCGGTGATGGAAGGCCTCTCGCTCACCGTGCCGACCATCCACAACCGCGTGTTGCGGGCTGCGACGAGCGAGATCGTGGAGTCGGTGCGCGGCGGCGGCAGTCTTTCCGCTGCGATGCGTCGCGCCGATGTGTTCCCGCCGCTGCTCGTCTATCTCGCGGCCAGCGGCGAAAGCGCCGGCCAGCTCGACCTGATGCTGGAGCGCGCCGCCGAATATCTGGAGCGCGAGTTCGACAGCTTCACCGCTGCGGCGCTCTCCATGCTGGAGCCGCTGATCATCATCCTGATGGGTGGTATCGTGGCCATCATCATCCTCTCGATTCTGCTGCCCATCATGCAATTGCAGAATCTCACCGGTGCCGGAGTCTGACTCATGAAGTTCGCGCGTTTTCTTGCCTCCTCCCTTCGCCGCAAGGCACGGCGGTCGCGATCCTTCGGGCCTGCCCTGCGGGGGCCGCAGCGGCCGAGCGAGCAGGGCTTCACGCTCATTGAGCTGCTGGTGGTGATCGTCATCATCGGCCTGCTCGGCACCATCGTGGCGATCAACGTATTCGGTGCGCTCGGCACCAGCAACGTCGCCAAGGCGAAAGCGGATATTTCCGTCATTGAATCCGCCCTGGAGCAATATCGGCTGGATAATCTCACTTATCCCAGCACCAGCGATGGCCTGAACGCGCTGACCGCGCCGCCGCCGGGCCTTGCCCAGCCGGAGCGCTATCGCGTCGGCGGATATGTCAAGAAGCTGCCGAACGACCCGTGGGGCAAGCCTTATCAATATGCCGCGCCCGGCCGCCATGGCGCCTTCGACGTCTATTCGCTGGGCGCTGATGGCCAGACAGGAGGCGAGGGCGAGAATGCCGACATCTATTCGAGCGATCTTTAAGGGCAGCGCACCGGCGCCGGTCCGTCAGGGATATTGAGGCATGAGGCGGGGCACGCCCGGTCATCGGCAGGGCTTGCCCATGTCGCGCCGCGCGTGCGCATCCGCCGGCTTCACCTTGCTGGAAATGCTGGTCGCCCTCGCTATCTTCAGCCTCGCCGCTCTGGCGCTGGTGCGTCTGCAGGGCGTCTCGGCGCGGACCTCGGTCGATCTCAACAGCCGGACCATGGCGCAGATCGTCGCGCGCAACCTCATGATCGAACGAATGACCGATCCGCAGCCGCCAGCGCTGGGCGCCAGCAACGGCGTGGCCGAGAATGGCGGCCGCAAATGGCCGTGGATCCAGCGGGTCGCCAAGGGCGAAGACGGGCGCTTGCTCATTGTGACGGTGCGCGTGGATGCCGGGCCGGGCCAGTCGCCCGCCGTGCTCACCTTCGGGCGACCGGCGCAATGATGCGGCGGGCACCAGCATCTCCTGTGAGGCGCGGCACGGCTGGCTTTACGCTGGTCGAGCTGATGGTCGTCATCGCGATCATCGGGCTGATCTCGGGCGCGGTCGTCCTGACCATGGCCGATCCGCGCGGGCGGGTTTCGGGCGATGTCGACCGCTTTGCCGGCCGTGTGCATGCCGCGCGGGACAGCGCCATCATTGCCGGAAGCCCGGTCGCCCTGTGGGTCTCCACCACCGCTTATGGTTTCGAGCGGCGGGCGCAGGGGCAGTGGGAGCCGATCACGGAAGGACCGCTGGCCGCGCATGACTGGTCCGGCGAGACCCGCGCCGCGCTCGGCCAGCAGACGCGCCTGCGGGTGATGTTCGACAGCGTCGGGCAGGCCGATCAGCCGCTTGATTTTGCGCTGGAGCGTGACGGGCAGAAACTGCCGGTGCGCATGACGCTGGATGGCAAGGTGACCAGCGGTGACTGACGCGCGCGCTATTGGCCATGCCCATGCGGGCGAGGATGGCTTTACCCTCATCGAGCTGCTGGTGGCGGTGATGATCTTCGCCATGCTCGCGACGGCCGGTGTCGTGCTGTTGCGCACCAGCGTGGACGGACAGGCTGCAATCAGCCGCAATCTCGATGCGCTGGCCGATGTGCAGCGTGGCGTGTCCCTGCTGGATGCCGATCTCTCGCAGGCTGTGACGCGGATCAGCCGGACGGAGGCCGGAACGTTCGCGCCGGCTTTTTTCGGCCGCGCCGCGCAGAGCGAGGAGCCGCTGATCCAGTTCGTGCGCGCGGGCTGGAGCAATCCTGCCACATTGCGCCGACCGACCTTGCAGAAGATCGAATATTGGTGGCGGGACGGGCGGCTGGAACGCATCGGCTACCCGGCGCTCGATGGCGCGCAGCCGCCGGCCCCATCCGTGCTGTTCGAGAATGTGACCGCGCTCAGCCTGCGTTACCGGGCCCGCAACGGCGCCTGGCAGGACCGCTGGGCGCCCGCCCGGCCGACCGAACTGCCGACCGTCGTCGAAATAACCGTGGAGCGCCGGGGCGCCGCGCCGGTGACGCTGCGTTTCCCGGTCGGCACGGCCATGTATCAGCCGCCGGCTGAAGGGGCGGAGGCTGCCAGTGCGCCCTGACCCCCTTCATGCCAGCGCGGCAATACCCGCGCGTGAGCGGGGCGCTGCGCTGCTCACGGTGCTGCTGCTCGTGGCCATTCTTTCGGTCGTGACGGCGGTCGCGCTGGATCGGCTCACATTGGCGAGCCGGATGACCCGCAACATCGTCTCGGCCGATCAGGGCCGCGCCTATCTGCTGACCGGCGAGCAGATGGTGGCCAATCTGGTGAGCGACCTTGTGGCGGTGAATGCGGATCGCACGACCCTGCAGGGCGGCTGGCTGGGCCGCGACCAGACCATCTCCGTGCCCGGCGGCGCGGTGACCGTGCAACTGGTCGATCGCGGCAACTGCTTCAATCTCAACAGCCTGGTCGTGGGGCCGGAACCGGCAGGTGGGGTAGAGGGGGATACCTCCACCATGCAACTCGCTGCCCGGCCGGTCGGCATCGCTCAGTTCGCGGCACTGATGCGTTTGCTCGGCGTGGATCAGAATGCCGCCACGCAAATCGCGATTTCCGCCGCCGACTGGATCGACAGCGATTCAGAGCCGGGCAATGGCGGCGCGGAGGACAATTATTATGCGGGGTTCGATCCGCCCTATCGCGCGGCCAACACATTGATGGCCGATCCGAGCGAGCTGCTGATGGTCAATGCCATGACGCCGCAGGTCTATCAGCGCATCCGCCCGTGGGTCTGCGCCTTGCCGACGACGCGGCTCTCGCCGATCAACATCAATACGCTGCTGCCGGGGCAGGCCGTGCTGCTGGCCATGCTCGCGCCGGACGGTCTCGGGCTCGAACAGGCGCGGCAGGTGCTGGCGCAGCGCCCTGCGGATGGGTATGGCAGCGTGAACGCCTTCTGGTCTCTCCCGCAGCTTGTCAGGCTTGCGTTGCCCGAGGATGTGAAGAACCAGACCGTGGCCAAGACGCGCTGGTTCGAAGCGACGTTGCGGGCGGATCTCGGGGGAGACCAGGTGAGTGAGATTGTGCTGATCGATGCGGAGACGCAGCCGGCCCGGCTGATGCGCCGCCAATGGGGTGACGAGAGTTGAAGCACGATTATGTCATTGTTCTGCCGCGCGAGAGCGACACGCCCCCGGTCTGGTATCGGGTGGCGGACGAGCAGATCGTGCGGCGCGGACGCGGCACCGAATGGTTTCCGCCCGAACAGGCGAACGAGACCGAGCCCGCCGTCGGCCACGCCATGCTGGTGCTCCCGCCGCATGTGACGACGCTCCACTTCATCGCCTGCCCCGGCATGACGCCAAAGCAAGGCGCCGCCGCCGCGCGGCTGATGGCGCTGGAGGCGAGCATTGGCGATGGCGACCAGCTTCACGCCGCCGCTGCCGCCAATGACGATCCCGATGCGCCGCATGTCGTGGCCGTCACCAGCCGCAGCGCCATGGCGCATTGGGTGGACTGGGCGGCAGAGCATGGCATCGCGCAAGCAAGCCTCGTCCCCTCCGCGCTGCTGCTGCCGGCGCCCGAGGACGGCTTTGTCCATGCGCCCATTGGCGGCGCGGACGTGGTGCGCGGGCGCGACAGCGCGTTCGATGGCAGCGAGCCGCACGCGCCGCTCATCATCGGCGAGGCGCCGCTGACCCGTCTGCCGCCGGATAATGTCGATGAGGCGCTGTTGCTGGCGCTGGCGACGCCGCCGCTGGATCTGCGGCAGGGTGCCTTCGCCCGCCGCGCGCCGGCTCTTTTCGGTAGAGATCGTTGGCGGCGCATGGCTATCATGCTCGGGCTCATTTTGCTGGCCAGCCTTATCGTCTCGCTCATCACCATCGTTCGGCTGAATGCGGAGGCCTCCCGGCTGGACGCGCAGACCGTGGCGATTGCGCAAAGCGTCGATCCCGCGGTGTCCGATGCGGCCGGTGCAGAGGCGCGCGTGACCGCCTTGCTCGGCGCGCGGGGCGGGCGCGGCGGGTTCACCGGCACGGTCGCCGGGCTGATGAGCGCCATGCAGGTCAACGCCAATGTCACGCTCACCAGCATCAATCAGGGCAGCGATGGCGCGCTGCGGGTGCAACTGTCCGCCAATCAGGCCGAGGAGATCAATGAGGTGCTGATCGCCATTCAGGAGGCCGGCTGGCGGATCAGCGCCAATGCCGTGCAGCAGCGCGGCGCGCGGATCGTCGCCGATATCACGGTGGTGCGCTGATGCAGGGGCTGCGGACCTGGTGGGCCAATCACAGCCTGGCCGAGCGTCGCTTCATGGCGGGGCTGGGCATCGTGGCGTCACTGATATTCCTGTGGCTGGGCGTCTGGCGCCCGGTCAATGATGGCCTGGCAGCCGGCTGGGAGCGGCAAGGCGCCGCGCTGGATCGCTATGCGTCGGTGCGGGCCATGGTCGCGGAATTGCGCCAGAAGCCGCCAAAGCGCGTGCAGGGCGAGCGCCTTGCGGTCGATCAACGCATCGGCCAGACAGCAGCGGAAGCGGGCTTCACGCTCGATCGCGCCGACCAGCAGGGGCAAGGCCGCATGTCGGTGAACATCGCCTCGGCGCGCGTCGGGCCGTTGCTGCAATGGATCGCGCGGCTGGAGGCCGACGGGGTTGCGGTCCAGACGATCAGCATCGTCCCCGGCGCGGCAGAAGGCACCGTCTCCGTGCAGGCCGTGTTCCAGGAGACACAGCCATGATGGCGATGGTCCAGACGACGCGGGCGCGCATCATGCTCGGCGTGATCTTCCTGATCGCCCTGCTGGTGACATGGCCGCTTTATGCCGCCTTCGCGCTGTTCGGCCTCAAGGACATGGGCGTCGCTGCCCGATCCCTGCGCGGGCCCATCTGGTGGGGAGGCGCCGAGGAGCTGCAGATCCGCGGGGTTCAGCTGGGCACCGTGGATGTATTCCTGAGCCCGATCCAGCTGTTCGTGGGCCGCGTGCGCATCGACATCGTGCGGCGGCTGGGCGACCGCGATGACATCAGCGGGGCCTTCACGCTGGGGCTCAACCGGCGTGGTGTGGATGATGTGACCGGATCGGTCGCGCTCGGCGCACCGCTGGCGCCGCTGCCGGTGAGCCGGGTCGAGTTCGAGGATATGACCGTCCACTTCTCCGGCGGCATGTGCGCCAAGGCGGAAGGGCGGGTGCGCGCGCGCGTGCCGGCGATCATGAGCGGGCTGGGCCTCGCCAATGGCCTTGCCGGCGCGGTGCGCTGCGCGGGCGATGCGGTGGAACTGCCGCTGGTCAGCCAGTCCGGTCAGGAGCAACTGTTCGTGCGGATCAAGCAGGACGGCAGTTATGAGGCGACGATGCGCATGCGCACAACCGATCCGCTGATCGGCGCGGCGCTGGGCGCCAACGGCTTTCAGGCAGTCAATGGCGAGCAGGTGCTGCGGACCGTCGGCCGGTTCTGATCGCCTGATGCTGGGGGCCGATCTGTTGCGCGTGGCGCTGGGCTGCGGCCTTGGTCTCATCGCCGGCAGTTTTCTCGGCGCCGTCGTCACCCGCTGGCCGCGGGGCGAATCGGTGATGCGCGGGCGCTCCGCCTGCGATGCCTGCGGGCGGACATTGGGCGCGATCGATCTCATTCCACTGCTCAGCGCCCTGATGACGCGCGGCCGCTGCCGGACCTGCGGCGCCCGAATCGATCCGGCGCATATGATGATGGAACTGGGTGCAGCGCTGATCGGTGGCGTCTGCGCCTGGCTGCTGCCGTTGCCCGCTGCTGCGCTGGTCGCGGTCGCGCTGTGGATCTTGTTGGCACTGGCGGTGCTGGATGCACGCCATTTCTGGTTGCCCGATGCCTTGACGTTGCCGCTCGCCGTGCTGGGCCTCACGCTGGGCGACTGGCTGGTGCCCGCGCCTTTTGCGGACCGCATGATCGGCGCCGCCATCGGCTATATCGGCCTGTTCCTGCTGGCCATGAGCTACCGGCGCCTGCGCGGACGCGATGGGCTGGGCTTGGGGGATGCCAAGCTGCTCGGCGCCATCGGAGCATGGCTCGGCTGGCAGCTGCTGCCTTTCGTGCTGTTGCTGGCCAGCATGGGCGGGCTGATCTGGGCCGTCATTCTGCGCCTCAAGGGGCGGGCGCTGACCAGCGATATGCGCTTGCCGTTCGGCACCTTCCTGTGCCTCGCTGCACCGCTGGCCGCTGCGCTAGCGTGGACCATCGCCCGGTGACGGTGATGCGTTAAGGGAACGTGGACAGAAGCCGACCTGACCCAGCATCAGCTTTCATGAATGACAGGAAAGGGAGGGCCGGTCAGGATTGGCGTGGGGAGCGGACGTTCGGCCCCGATCACCGCCGACACAAACTCGCGTTTTTCGGCGCAAGCGGGTAAGTATGTCGTATGAAGGAATTTGTCCCAATCGTCGTGTCTACTATCGGCATTGTCGGCGTGATTGTCGGAGCATTGCTTAACGAGTTCGTGCGCCGGCGCAATCGACGAGAACTTTTTGCTCCAAGCATCTTTGAGAAGCGTCTGGCAGCTTACGAGGGCCTCATGGAACAAATCTCCCAAGGCTCTAACGTTGCGGAGGAGGTTATACAAAACTACAATTTGACGAAGGAACAACGCACTGAATTGATTGGCGTTGTCGTTCACTCAATCGCAGAATTCACTGAAAAGCACCGTCTCTATCTTGACGAAGATCTTTCCGTTCACTGTATGGCGCTATTCATGGGCGTTGAGGACATTCACGACGCGTCAACAGGCAATCAGCAAGAGTTGTTAGCCAACTACCGTCAGATGCGAAAAGAGGCATTGAGGATGGCTGTCGAGGATTCCGGGGTGGCCGAAATTAATCGGCTCTTCAAGGTAATCAACAAGCCCAAGATCGACGGGGCGCTCATCCGTTATTTCCGCAAGGCCAAGTTGGAAAATACGTAGGACGTAGGACGAATGACCGCAATGTCGTCGTGTCCGGAAAGGCAGCTAATTGCCGCCTTTCGCCTAATCCCAAAATTCGTTCAAACTGCCGAGGACAGCACGGGGGAACCAACCGCCGCCCCGCGGGGTTCATTCCCGGAGGTATCTCATGGCAGCGCGTGCATATTGGCGTGGGCAGATCAAGCTGGCGCTCGTTTCGATCCCCGTGGAAGTCTTTTCCGCCACGCGTTCGGGCGCCAAGATCGCCTTTCATCAGGTCCATGAGCCTAGCGGAAAGCGCATCCGCTATGAGAAGGTCGCGCCCGGCGTGGGGCCGGTGGATCGCGACGAGATCATGAAGGGCTTCGAGATTTCCAAGGGGCAGTATGTGCTGCTCGATGATGAGGAAATCGAGGCCGTGAAGATCGAGAGTCGCAAGACGCTGGACCTTGTCCAGTTCGTCGATGCAAGCGAGATCGACGTGCTCTATTACGACAAGCCTTATTATGTCGTGCCGGCGGACGATCTGGCCGAGGAAGCCTATGTGGTGCTGCGCGATGCGCTGCGGCAGGCGAAGAAGGTCGGCCTGGGACAGCTTTCCGTGCGCGGGCGGGAGCAGCTGGTCTCCATCAAGCCGTGCGGGCGCGGGCTGGTGATGGAGGTGCTGCGCTATGCCGACGAGGTGGTGAAGGCCCAGGGCTTCTTCCGCGATATCGGCGACACCAAGCCGGAGGCCGATCTGCTCGATCTCGCCACCGCGCTGATCGACAAGAAAAGCGCGCCGTTCCACCCGGCCGAATTTCAGGATCGCTACATCGAGGCGCTCGAGGGGCTGATCGAAAAAAAGCGCAAGGCCAAGGGCGGCAAGCGCATCCTCGAGGATGCCGAGGAGGCGAGCCGGCCCGGCGGCAGCAATGTCATCGATCTGATGGCTGCGCTCAAAAAGTCGGTTGGCGATGGTGGGGCTGCGAAGAAGGGCGGCACAACCAAGAGCGCGCCCGCCAAGAGCCGGGCAACCGCCAGCAAGAGCGCCAAGGCTCCGGCCTCGAAGGCGGCGGGAAGCCGGGCAACCGCATCACGGTCGAGTCGCCGCAAGAGCGCCTGACATGGATCTCAACCCCGGAACGCCGCTGCATTGGGTCGATGGGGAGGTGATGCTGCGGCTGGGCATCGCGGCGCTGCTGGGATTGGCTCTGGGGCTGGACCGGGAATTGCGCGGACACGCTGCCGGACTTCGTACCCATGGCCTCATCTGCTTTAGCGCGGCGGTGATGACGGTGAGCTCGATCTCGCTCTATCGCCAGCTGGCGACCGGCCAGTCGGGCATGGACCCGCTGCGTATCTTTGAGGCGACGGGGACGTTCGTCGGCATCATTGCGGCAGGCCTCATCGTCTTCAGCAAGGGCGAGGTCCATAATCTCACCACTGCGGCGCACATCTGGCTGGCGACCGTGGTGGGCATTGCGTGCGGTGCGGCGCAGTGGCCGCTGGTTTTGGTGGCGAGCATCGTGTCGGTGGTGATGCTGACCTTTCTGCGGCTGGTGGAGCGGCGCTGGATCGAGCCTCGCCTCGCAGACAGGCCCTCCGACAAGGAAGAGGAGAAGAGCTGATGCCCCGCAAGAGCCCCCTTGCCGATTATGATGCCAAGCGCGATTTCACGCGGACGCCCGAGCCGGCAGGCAAGCAGGAGCGCAGCCCCGGCGGCAATTTGTTTATCGTGCAAAAGCATGACGCGACCCGTCTGCACTGGGACTTCCGGCTGGAAGTGGACGGCGTGCTCAAGAGCTGGGCGGTGACCAAGGGGCCAAGCGTGGACCCGGACGACAAGCGCCTCGCCGTGCGGACGGAGGATCATCCGCTCTCCTACGCGACGTTCGAGGGGATCATCCCCAAGGGTGAATATGGCGGCGGCACGGTGATGCTGTGGGACAAGGGTAGCTGGGCACCGGTGGAAGGCAAGAGCGCCAAGGACATCGAAAAGGGCCACCTCCATTTCCGGCTGGAAGGCGAGCGGATGAAGGGCGAATGGCTGCTGGTGCGGATGAAGCCGCGCCCTGGCGAAAAGCGCGAGAACTGGCTGCTGCGCAAGATCGACGACGCATTCGCCGGCACCGGCGACGTTCTGGTGGAGCAATCACTGACATCCGTGCTCACCGACCGCACCATGGCGGAGATCGCGGCGGATACGGCAGGCGCGCAGTCGCTGGCCGGCAAGAAGGGCAAGGCCTTCACCCAGGCGATGGAGGCCGCCGCCGCGCATAATGACAAGGCTGCCAAGAAGGCGGCGGCGCCAGCACGCCGTACGTCGAAAGCTCAGTCGAAAGCCAAGCGGCCGGATTTCCAGTCCGTGCAGCTGGCGACCCTGGTTGATGCGGTGCCAACGGGCAATGAGTGGATGCACGAGATCAAGTTCGACGGCTATCGTGCACTCGCAGCCGTCAACGGCGCGGATGTTCGGCTCTTTACGCGCAGCGGCCTCGACTGGACGGACAAGTTTCAGCCCATTGCCGACGCCTTGGCCGCGCTGGATCTGCCGCCCGCGCTGATTGACGGCGAGATCGTGGCGCTGGGTAAGGGCGGCAATCCCGATTTCTCGACCTTGCAGGCCGCGCTCAAGGGTGAGGGCAAGGCTGCGCTGAGCTTCTTCGCCTTCGATCTGCTGAGCCTCGATGGCGCGGACCTGCGCGGCAGTTCGAACATCGAGCGCAAGGAGCGGCTGGAATCGCTGCTCCACGCGGCACAGGCGCCGCTTCATGTCGCCGATCATGTCATAGGCGCGGGCGAGAAGCTGTTTACGGCCATGTGTAAAGCGGGTGGTGAGGGGATTATCTCCAAGCGCATCGATGCGCCCTATCGCGGCGCGCGGACCCGCAACTGGCTCAAGGTCAAATGTACGCTGCGGCAGGAGTTCGTGCTGATCGGCTGGAGCCGCAGCAGCGCCAAGGGGCGTCCGTTTGCCTCGCTTCTGCTGGGCCAGCGAGAGGGGCAGGTGCTGGTCTACAAGGGCAAGGTCGGCACTGGCTTCGATGCGGCGACGATGGACGATCTCGCGGCTCGCTTCGCCACCCGCGCGCGCAAGACCCCGGCGGCCGAGGTGCCTCGGACCGAGGCACGCGGCGCGCAGTGGATCAAGCCGGATCTGGTTGCCGAGGTGGCCTTTGCGGAATTTACCGGCGACGGCCGAGTTCGGCATGGCAGCTTCCTGGGGCTGCGCAGCGACAAGGATGCGACCGCCGTGACGCCCGAAAAGAAAGCCCCCGCACCCAAGGCGAATAGCGAAGTGCCGATCTCCAACCGGGAGCGTGTGATCTTCCCCGAGAGCGGGCAGACCAAGGGCGATCTCGCCGATTATTATGCGGCGATCGCGCCGATCATGCTGCCTTTCGTCTCGGATCGGCCGATCAGCCTTGTGCGCTGTCCGCAAGGCCGGGCGAAGCAGTGCTTTTTCCAGAAGCATGATAGCGGTTCGTTCGGCGCCCATGTGCATCATGTGCCCATTCGCGAGAAGGATGGCGGCACGGAGGATTATCTCTACGTGCAGGACAGCGAGGGCCTGCTCGCCTGCGTGCAGATGGGGACTATCGAGTTCCACGGCTGGGCCGCGCGGGCCAGCGATGTCGAGCATCCTGACAAGATGATCTTCGATCTCGATCCCGATGAGGCGCTGGATTTCTCCGAGATCATCCGCGCGGCCCGGGATATCCGCCGGCGACTGGAGGATATCGGGCTGGTCAGCTTCGCCATGCTGTCCGGCGGCAAGGGCGTGCATGTGGTCGTTCCGCTCACGCCGGGGCATGATTGGGACACGCACAAGGATTTTTCGCATCGCTTCGCAGAGGCGATGAGCATGGCCGAGCCGGAGCGCTTCGTCGCCACGATGAGCAAGGCCAAGCGCAAGGGGCGCATCTTCATCGATTATCTGCGCAACCAGCGGGGCGGCACGGCGGTGGTGCTCTATTCCGCGCGCGCCCGTGCTGGCGCGCCGGTTGCGGTGCCGATCAGCTGGGAGGAGCTGGAGGATGCGAAGGATGCGCATCCGTTCAGCATCGCGGATGCGGAGGCCTTGATCGAGCGGTCACGGGACAAGTCGCTGCGGGGCTGGGGATTGATGGCGCAGAGCTTGCCGGAGTTGTAAGCCTGTACCCTACCCGTTCGTGTCGAGCGAAGTCGAGACACGCCAGCGCTACCCTCACGTGTCTCGACTACGCTCGACACGAACGGAAGAAGGGGAGTGAGGGCGTGCAGTTAACCCCTATTCGTGCCGAAGCGCGTCGATAGGGTTCAGGGCCGCCGCCCTGCGAGCCGGGAAGAAGCCGAACACCACCCCGATCAGCGCGGAGATGCAGAAGGCAAAGACGTTGATCTGCGCGTCGAACGTCCACGGCACCTGCATCAAGGGCGTCGCCACGGCGATGGCGATCTGGGCCAACAGCAGGCCGATCGCGCCGCCGAGGCAGGAGAGCACGACTGCCTCGACCAGGAACTGCAGCAGCACCTCGCGCTGCACCGCGCCGATGGCGAGGCGGATGCCGATTTCGCGGGTCCGTTCCGTCACGGAGACGAGCATGATGTTCATGATGCCGATGCCGCCGACTACAAGGCTGATGCCCGCCACTGCTGCGACGATTCGCGTCAGCAGCGTGGTTGTGCCGGTCAGCGTGTCGGAAATCTGGCGGGTGTCGAAAATGTTGAAGTCATCTTCCTTGCCGCCGGTGATCTTCCGCCGGTCCCGCAGCAGGTCGGTGAGGGAGGCCTGCACCTGCTGGGTCGAATAGGCTTGATCGACGCCCACCATCAGCAGGCGGATATCCGTCGTCCCGGTAAAGCGCCGCTGCACGGCCTTGATCGGCATGATGACGACATCGTCCTGATCGCCGCCGAAGCCGGCCTGTCCGCGCGTGCTCAGCGTGCCGACGATGTCGCAGCTGACATCGCCAATGCGGAAGCGCTTGCCGATAGCATCGTCGCCCCGGAAGAGATTGCGCTGCACGGTCGAGCCGATGATGCACACGGCCTTGCCGGCGATTTCCTCCGCCGGGGTAAACATGCGCCCAGCGCTCAGCGGCCATGGCTGCACCTTGAAATAATCCATCGTCGTGCCGTTGATCGTCGTCGACCAGTTGGCACCCTCATAGATCGCCGTCGCGCTGGCCTGCGCCTGCGGTGCGACCGCGGTAACGCCCGCCACCTGCTGCTGAATGGCCGTTACGTCCGAGGGTTCGAACTCGGGCGGACGCGGCCCGCCGCCCCCCCGGCCGAAGCCTTGGCCGGGCCGCACCTGCAGGATGTTGGTGCCAAGCGCCGCGATCTGCTGTTGCACGGCGGCTGTCGTTGCCTTGCCCAGCGTCACCATGGTCACGACCGCCGCAACGCCGATGATGATGCCCAGCGTCGTCAGGAAGGAGCGCAGCTTGTGCCGCAGGATCGAGCGCAGCGCGAGGAGGAAGGTGGTGCCCAGCATCAGTGCATCGCCCTTTTGCCGGCGCCCTGTTCGATGCGGTCGACCAGCCCGTCCTTGAAATGCACGATGGTGCGGGCGAACTCGGCCATGTCCGGCTCGTGCGTCACCATGAGCACGGTGATGCCCGCATCCCGATTGAGGCCGCTCAGCAATTCCATGATCTCCACCGAGCGCTCGCTGTCGAGATTGCCGGTGGGTTCGTCGGCGAGCAGCACATCGGGATTGGTGACGATGGCGCGCGCGATGGCGACACGCTGTTGCTGGCCGCCGGAAAGTTCGGCGGGCGTATGGTCCCACCATTTATCCAGCCCGACCTTCTCAAGGGCGCTCATTGCCGCCTCCCGCCGCGCATCCTTGGCATCGCCGCGATAGAGCAGGGGGAGCTCGACATTTTCGAGCGCGGTCGTGCGCGCCAGCAGGTTGAAGCCCTGGAAGACGAAGCCGAGATATTTGCGGCGCAGCAGTGCCCGCTGATCCCGGTCCAGCGTCTCGACATGCACGCCCTTGAACATGAAGGCGCCCGAGGTCGGCACATCGAGGCAGCCGAGGATGTTCATCGCCGTCGACTTGCCGGAGCCGGACGGGCCCATGACTGCCACGAAATCGCCCTGCGCCACGTCGAGGTCGACGCCCTTAAGCGCCTGAAACGCGGTCGCGCCCTCGCCATAAACCTTGGTGATGCCGCGCAGGGAAATGAAGGCGTTATCGGCCACTGCTGGCGGCCCCGCTGAGCTGGCTGGTGATGACGTTCATGCCCGGCTTGAGGTCGCCGGAGAGCACTTCGGTATGGAAGCCGTCGGTGTCGCCGGTGGTGATCTGCACCGCTTTCGGCTTGCCGTCCTCACCCAGTACATAGACCTGCTGCTGCGCGCCGCGACCCACGGTGACGCTGCGGTCATTGCCGCCGCCTCTGCGGCGCGGCCCCATGGAGAGCGCGCCGGTGATGCCGGACTGGCCGCCGCCAGCCTGGCTGCCGCCCTGCGCCTGCGGGGAGAAGCGCAGCGCCGCGTTGGGCACCAGCAGCACATCCTTCTTGTCGGACGTGACGATGTCCGCCGTCGCCGTCATGCCGGGGCGCAGATCGAGCTTCTCGTTATCGACGCTGAGGTCGGCGGCATAGGAGACGACCTGACCCGTGGTGCCGCTCGCGGACGTGCTCGACGTCGAGGATGCGCTGGCCGCGCTGGCCGAGAGATTGGAGCCGATGTCGACCCGGGTGATGACGGCCGGGAAGGTCCGCTCAGGGAAGGCGTCCACGATGAACGTCGCCTTCTGGCCTTCCTTGACCGTGCCGACATCGGCTTCGTCAATGGCCACCTCCAGCTTCATCTTGGAGAGATCCTCGGCGATCACGAACAGGGTCGGCGTGTTGAACGAGGCCGCGACCGTCTGGCCGGGGTCGACCTGACGGGCGAGCACGACGCCAGCCACGGGCGAGCGGATGATCGCCCGGGCGCGCTGCGTCTGGTTCTGGGAAAGCGCGGCCTGGCTGGCGACGACATTGGCCTCGGCTACCCGCAGCGCAGCCTGCGCGCGCTGCACATTGGCGCGTCCGGTCTGCAACTCGGTCTTGGAGGGGACACGTCCGCCGGAAAGCCGGGCGACCTCTTCCAGCCGGGCAAGCTGCGCCTGCGATTCGGAGAGTGTGGCCTTGGCCTGCGCCACCTGCGCCTGATTGGCGGCAAGCTGGGCGCGGCCCTGGCGAATCTGGTCCTCGATCTGCTCGGGGTCGATCTCGGCCAGCGGCTGGCCCTGCGTCACGCGGTCGTTCACGTCCACCAGCACGCGCACCACCAGACCGGAGAGCTGCGAACCGACCGTCACCTGATTGGTCGGCGCCAGCTTGCCGGTCGCCGAGACAGTGGTGACGAGGTGGCTGCGCTGAACGGGCGCGGTCACATAGCCGGGCGCCTCTGCGCTGCCGAAGAAGCGCCAGGCGAGCAGAATGAGCAGCAGCGCGCCGGCGACGATGGCGACCCATTTGAAATGGCGACGCCAGGCCGGCTGCGGCTTCACGCCGAGAAAATCATCGAGTTGCTGATCTGCCATGCTTGTGCTTCCGGTCATTGAGGCGCGGTCGGCGTGACGGTGGCATCCCACCCGCCACCCAGTGCGGTGTAAAGAGCGATCAGGGCGGTTGCCTTGTCGGCGCGGGCTTGCACCAGGCCGTTGCGGGCCGAGATGAGCGAGGCTTCCTGCGTGTTGAGCGTGGTGAAGTCAGTGAGGCCGGTGCGATACTGGTCCCGCGCGAGCAAAGCGGAGGTGTTGGCCGCATCGAAGGCGATGGCGAACTGTCGTTCCCGCTCACCGGCGGTGCGCAGCGCAACCAGCGCGTTCTCGACATCTTCCAGCGCGGTCAGCACGGTCGACCGATAGCTGGCGAAGGCGCCTTCCGCACCCGCCTGCGCGGAGCGGATCTGGGCGCTGGTGCGGCCGCCATCGAAAATGAGCTGGCTGAGGCTCGCAAACAGGCTGCCGGTGATCGTATCGAGCACGCTGCCGATGCTGGTGGCGCCCGCGCTGAGGCTACCGCCGATGCTGAGTGCCGGGAAAAGCTGCGCGCGCGAGACGCCGATCTGCGCGGTAGTGGCGGCGAGGTTTCGCTCGGCGGCACGCACGTCGGGGCGCTGGCGCAGCACGTCGGCGGGGATGCCGGCAGCGATCTCCTCCGGTCCATGGGGGATCGGCTTGGGCGCTGCCAGCATCTCCTTGAGCGCGCCGGGCGCCTGTCCGGTCAACACGCCGATGCGGGAGACAGCGGCATTATACTGCTGCTCAATCTGTGGCACGCTGGCGGCAGTCTGTGCCCGGCTCGCGCGTGCTTGCTCGGCATCCAGCGAAGAAACCAGCCCGGCCTGCACGCGGAAGCCGGCGATCTCCAGATTATCGTCCTGAATCGCCAGGCTCGACCGCGCGTTCTCGATCTGCGCCTGATAGGCGCGCGCCAGCACATAATTGCGCGCGACCTCGCTTTGCACCGAGAGCAGCACGGTCGCATAATCGAAGCCCGCGCCTTCATATTGCGCCCGGCTGGCGGCCACGGAGCTGCGCACGCCGCCGAAGAGATCGAGCTGGTAGCTGGCGTCTAGCCCCAGCGAGAAGCTGTCGGTGCCGCCGTCGCCAACGGTTACGACCGAGCCGTCCGGCAGCGTCGTCGTCCTGTCGCCGCCCCGCAGCGGCTCGGTCCGGCGGTAACCGGCCGAGCCACTGGCCGAGGGCAGGAGGCTCGAGCGGCTGACCACCAGCGCCTCGCGCGCCTGCCGCAGCCGCGCCGTCGCCTGTGCGAGGTCGAGATTGGATTGCGCGGCCTGCTCCACCAACTGGCCCAGAACCGGATCATCGAAGCTCTGCCACCAGCGGGTCAGGTCCGCCCGGTCCGGCGTTGCCGGCACGGACCACTGATCGGGCACCCCCAGAGCGGATGCGCTTTTTGGCTCATAAGCGGGAGCCATGGTGCAGGATGGCAGCAGGACGATGCCCGATAGCAGCAGGAATGCGCGGTTCATGCCCGATGAATGGGTGAGCGCGCAATTTTCGTCCAGCCGCAAATTGTCACAAATTATACCGAACGGGTAGATTGCCGCTACGGAACGCTGCGCGAAGCGGCCTTATCCATTCCTTAAGATATTGATGGTTAAGGAAGTTGTTCGGTGAATGCGCGTCGATTATCATGGCTGCAACAGGGCCGGATTGTCGCAAGCGACGCACCAGGACGGAGCCCGATCTTCTTCGAGAGAACAGCATGATGAACGTGAGGCTTGGCGCTGCGGCGCTCGCATTGTCTTTGGTGTCGGTCCCCGCTTTGGCGACCTCGACCATTACCGACGGGATCAACAACCCAGCAGGCCAGTGGGCCGGCATCGATTATTGGGGCGTTCAGGTCTCCCAATTCTCGACCGTGGACCAGACATTCACGTTCAACCTGCCGACCTACAGCAAGGTGGATCTGTTTCTGAGCGGTTCGCCGAAATTCCAGTTCACGGACATTTTGCTCAACGGCACGAGCATCGCCAGCAATCTGACGCCGGGCTGGTCCAACGCGCTGATCGGTTCCGGCTTTGCCGATGCCGGGTCGGTAACCCTGCAGTTCAAGGCGAACTACACCTGCCCCGATTGCTGGGGCGACTGGTTCGGCGGCTATGTGCAGGTAAGCGAGGCGGCCTATAATCCGCCTGTGACGCCGCCGGCCTCCAATCCCATTCCTGAGCCTGCGACCTGGGCGCTGATGCTCGGCGGCCTGGCGTTGGTCGGCATCGTCATGCGCCGACGCAAGGTGTCGGTCAGCTTCGGCTGACCGGTTCCGTCCGTCGCAAAAGGAAGAGAGCGCCGGACTTCCGGCCCTTTTTTCATGGGTCATGCCGGAGCAGGCCTGCGGCCCTCTCCGGCAGCGATGGTCAGCACCAGCTTTTCCAGCACGACATTGTCGTCCATCCGCCAGATGCTGATCCGGTGCCGCCCGGCCTCAATCGGGCCGAGATCGGCGGTCAGGCGTAGGCTGTTGTCGATGACCGCCTCGGCCCAGCGCCGCTTGGCGGGCGTGTCCTGCGCGCCGCCCGTCGGCTCCAGCACGGCTCGCAAGACCATGACCGGGCCGTCGTCCAGAGACACACCGAGCGCGACTCCGGCCTGTCCCATCGTATCCAGCGTGGGGACCAGATGGGCCGTGATTTGGCCGGTCCCGGCATGGGGAACGTCCACCTCATAATCGAGCGCGACCCCGTCGGCCGGCGTGGTCGGCGGCCTGCCTTGCGGCAGAGCCACCACCGCACTGCCGCCCTGACCGAGATGGGCGATGGGCGTCCAGCGCAGGCCCTTGGCATGGCGCGCGCGGGCGAAGTCGCTCGCGGCGATCGTGATGACGCGGGGGTCTGCAGGGCGGGGCGTGACGAACACGGGCGCACCCTTCGTTGTGCCATCGCCGACCCGTGAGATGCTGGGCATGCTCTGCTGGGTCGGCTGCTGCCAGATGACATAGCCGATGTGCACCTGCGCCATCATGCCATCCCACTTGCCGCCATTGAGCGTATGATAGTGTGCGGTCAGATCGGCATCGCGCTGGTAGCTCGTTTCCACCATGTCCGCGAAATAGTTGGCGCGCGGGTCGTTGTCCTGCGCCAGCCGCTTGTTCCACGCCGCGCCATAATAGAGCCGGTACAGATTGGCCATCGCGCTGATCGGATAGGCGAGGAGCTGATCATAAGCATCGTGCTGCTCGGGGCGTAGCCGCGTCCGCGTGGCGAGCATCCGGCGTTCGAGCGCATCCCACTCAGCGACCATCGCCCCGAACACGCCCCCGTCCAGCGCTCGCGGTGTGATGTCGCCCAGCGGGAAGCTGTCCTGATCGATCAGTTCGGGTTTCCGCCGCGCGGCACATTGGCTGTAGGCCGTTATCATCGCACCGATCGCCTCGGCCTGTTCGGGTCCGAATGTCGCCGCCGCCCAGCGCGCCGGATAGACGGCCAGCGCCTGCGGCGTCATGGCCTCGGGATTCCAGGCCATCGTCAGAAAGAAGCTGAGCGGATATTCCATGGGCTTGATGTCGCCCACATTGACGATCCACATCGCCCGCGCATCACGCTGCCAGGCCAGGTCCATCTGCTGCCAGACCTTCTCGATCTGGTTGGTGTTCAGCCACTTGTAGTTGCGCGGCACGCCCACATAATCGAAGTGATAATAGACGCCGTAGCCACCGCTGCGCGGCCTTGCGGCGGGATCGGGCAGGCGGCGGATCTGCCCCCAATTGTCGTCGGCAAAGAGCAGGATGACATCGTCGGGCACCTGCATGCCGTGATCGTAATAATCCTGCACTTCCTTGTAGAGCGCCCAGACCTGCGGGGTCTTGTCCGCGCTCTGGCCGGTCGCCTGCCCGATAATGGCGCGCTGGTCCGTCACGATCTGTTCGAGCAGCGGGATCGCGGTGCCTTCCGCCATAGCCTCGTCGCCATCGCCGCGCATCCCGATGGTAACGACGGACTCATAGCGCCCGCCATTCCCTTTCGACATCATGCGGGCGATCCCGCCGCGCCAGAATTCGCGCAGATTGTCGGCGTTGGTCGTGTAATCCCAGCGTCCGCCGGTCACGCCGCCTTCAGGATTGCGGTGCCACTCGTCCTGCGCCCGGAGCATCGGCTCGTGGTGGGAATTGCCCATCACCACGCCCATTTCATCGGCAAGGATCATGTTCTGCGGGTCGTCGGCGGCGAAAGCGCGCGGCGCCCACATCGCCGGCCAGAGATAATTGCCCTTCAAGCGCAGCAGTAGCTCGAAGACATGGGCGTACATCGCGGCGTTGAAGCCGCCGAACGTCTTTTCCGCCCAACTGCTCAGGCAGGGTGCCTCGTCGTTGATGAAGAACCCTCGGTAGCGCACCTTGGGCTGATCCCGCACCGGCGTGGCGGCGATCGACACGTCCGGCCGTCGCCTGACCGGCACATCGGCAAACCAGTGCCATGGCGAGACGCCGATTTGCTCGGAGACATCATAGGTGCCGAACACGGCGCCGCGCCGATCCGATCCCACGATCACCAGCGCGCGCTCGATCCCCTCGGCCGGATGATCCACGACGATCCGCCGAAAGGCTTCCCAGGCCCCCGCAAGATCACCCACGTCGATCTTTCCGGCAGCGATCAGACGGTCGATCAGCCGGCTTTGGCCCAGCACGCCGATGATGACAGCCCCGCCGGAAGGCGCGCTTCCATGGCCCTTCGATACGCGCGCAGCCGTGCCGCACACCCGCCCAATATCTTCCGCGAATCGCGTGGCGACATGCCCCACCGCACTGTCGGCCTCGTTATCGATTATCACCCCAGCCGGCACGCCGCTGCGGATCAGCGGGAAGGGCGCTTGCGCCCCCAATCCCAGCGTCCCGGCGCGCGCGGAGAGTGGAGAGCCTAGCAAAGCGAGCGTCCCGGCAGCCGCGCCTCCCATCAGCCGTCGCCGCGTGACTCCGCTGGCCGCGTGCTCGCGCATGATCCGCTCCCTTCACTCTTCGCCTGTCTGCGGCGCCTCAGCGCATCATCACGCGTTTTACTCCGACAAATAAAGTGCAAATAGTTGAGCCCGCTGTCAAATGTACCGTACCGTTTTAATACGATTTTCGGTCGACCAGAGGCGCGCCGGCGGCAGTGCTTCTGCGGGCATCAATTGGGCATGACGCGCGGATGCTCGCGTGGTCGGAGCATGCCATATGCCAGGGTTTCAGCCATTCTGGCGGAGTTTGGGTTGCTGGGCTCAACTTGGGTCGCGCAGGGAACTCTCCATCGCGGCGCCAAACGATCCATATTTTGCATCAAATCGAGAGGCCGCGGCGCCGCTCGGCGCACGGTTTTCCCTACGCGGATGGCAATTGCTCCGCCCAAAAAAGGGTGTAAACGCTCAAGGTGGCAGAAGGTTGCACCGGCCTGTAAATGCTTCGGGGCGTCGACGGGGGACTTTACGTGATCAAAGATGTGATTGTCGGTTGGCGTCGCCGTTCCATGAGTCCCGTCTCTTATGCCAGTCCTGCGGGCGATGCGCTCCAGGCGTCCGGTTCGCTCAGGGACTCAATCGTTCGATTGATGGACGGAATTGCCGGTTATAAGTGGGCTTGCGAGACAACGCCCGAGCTCCCCAACACAGCTGCAGACGCGCATCTCAATCAAGTGCAGCAGCGGCGCTTTTTTGCCGGACTGTCGCGCAGTTTTCATCCCGATGAGCGCTCGGATGCAATGCACCTGAGCGCCGACTTGAACGCCCTCGACGATCGCCGGACATCCATCGGCGTCCTTTGAGGCGAAAGAGAGCGAGGTTGCATCCACCCTCACACCATGAGGAAATGGTGCCGGATGCAGGATTTGAACCCGCGACCTTCGGTTTACAAAACCGCTGCACTACCACTGTGCTAATCCGGCAAGGTCGCAACTCCCTATGATTTCGGCGCGCGGGGGTCAATCCGCAATGCGGCTCGGCAGCAAGGTCACGGCCCGGTCTGCATCTCCAGCGCCCAGGCGCGCGCCGCCTCCAGCCGGGCAGTATTCGTCGCGCAGATCAGCGCGTCGGCGCGGTCAAGAAGGATGGGATCGCGACCGGATCGGTCAACAGGCTGGGCATCGCCGGGCGCGGGCAGGCCGGGGCGATCGGGAGCACAGGCTGCGGGCGCGGCTGGCAGGCGCACAACGCGATCGCGATAGACAAGGGTGAGAGCCTCGCTCTTCTGTTCGGCAGCATCGTTGAGCCTCCTGTTGTGGACGCGCAGCGCGGCGACCTGCGCGTCGAAATCCGCCTGCGCCTTGGCCTGGGCGGCGCGATAATCCTGACGAGCCTGTGCGAGTGCGGCGGCATGGCGTGCGCGCAGATGGTCAACCCGCATCCCCCATGCCAGCGCGAGAATAAGAGTTAGAGCGAGCGCGCCGGCGGCGGTGGGCCATCCTTGCAGCGTCACAGGTTGGTCAGGCAGAGCCGGCGCTCTGCCTCCCGCCGGTTGACCAGCCCCTGCACGCGCCGCCCATCGACCATCACCCAGAGCCGGAACGCGTCGCAGCCGCCCGGCCAATCGCCCGCATTGAACCGCCGCGCGACCGTCGAGCGCGCAAAGGCCGCCTCGCCAATATTGTAGGTGAGCGAGATGGCAGCCGCGAACTGATAGGGACGATCCTTGAGCGCTGGCACGGCGCGCAGCACCGCGGGCGCCCAGTCGGCGGCCAGCGTTCGGTCCAGCATCGCCGCGCATTCGGCGGGCGTGTAACGCCGCATCGGTACGCGGGTCTCGCCGGTGCAGACCGTCCAAATGCCCGCGATGTCGCGATAAGGGTCGGTCCGTGTCCCTTCCCATCGCGCGATGAACGGCGCCGCGATCATGATGGCGAGGCCGATGAAAGCGCTGCCGACCGCGCCGCCCAGCAGCGTGTCCCGCGCGTTCATTTGCTCAAGCCCTTGAAGGCCGCGAACGCGGCGATCATCGAGGCGATGAAACCCGCCACCCATCGGCTCCAGCGCAGCCAAAGCTTCGCCGCGCGCCAGGCTTCGATCACTTCCATGGTCCGCTTGGTGTCCTGCTCGACCAGCGCAAGCCGTTCGGATGCGCGGCCGATTTCCTGCGCCTGCCGGTCGACCGTCTCGGCAAGGCTTTCCACCTTGCCGATCAGTTGATCCAGCTTCCGCGCGAGTTGCGGGCCGGTCATCGTGTCACCGCATCCTTTGCGTCGCCATCGCAGCGATAGAGCGCGACGATATCCGCTTCATCGCCGGTGAGCGGCGCGCTCGGGCAGGTGTAGCTCGTGCCGCTGTAGCGCTCGCTGTTTAACACCGCCCATTCATCCAGCGCGCCGCCGGTGAGCCCGTATTCGCCATTGTGGTTGCGGAGCGAATAGCCCGAGGTGGCCGGCACGATCGTCTCGCCGAACGCGGCATAATTCTCGCGCGTGCCGGGAAGGCCATCGGTGACGTTGGTCACATAGAGCGCCAGCCCTCCCGGCCCGGCCTGGCAGGCGACATGGTAGCGCTTGCCGGGCGCCAGCACGGTGGTGCCGGTCAGGCCGCTCCAGACCCGCAGCTTGCCGGCGCCATCGATGGCGACAAAGCGGGAGCCGTTGCTTCCGAACCCGCCGAACAGCACCTGGATCGCGCCCGGGAGCGGGTCCGGGCAGGTGAAGAAGCCCTCCACGGTAATCGGCGCGAAGACCGGGCTGTAACTGCCTCGCGCGGAGCCGCCGGTCATCTGCTGGCCGAACGCGGCACCGCCGGTGCTGGCGGCGTAGGTCGTGCTCGTCTCGGCCATGCTGAGCGGGCTGATCGGCGCGATGAAGCCGCTCGGCGGGGCATTGATCGCGCCACCCGGCGTCGGCGCCGCGATGGCGATGGGGAGGGTGCTGCCCTGCACGATGCGGCCGGTGGTGATGCCGTCTCCATCGGTCCGGTCATCGCGGATCGTGTCTGCCGCCGCATTGGCCGGGCCGCTCGGGAAGTAGACCCAGAGGTCGAGCTCATGCCCGGGGCCGGGATCGTTGGCGAGCGTGATTGCGAGCGTGGTGGCGTTCACTGCGGTGACCGAGGCGACCGGGAAGCGGTTGTCGGTCGCGTTGTTGGCCATCGGGTTCACCCGGCCGCGTGGGAACACCCACAAGCGGTTGCCCGGCGTGCCGCTCAGCACGAGAGCGCTCTGGCCCACATTGCTCAGCGTAAGCGTGATCGTGGCGCCGGATCGGGTGGCGGAGAGGGGCGCGGGGCCAAGGCCCGCGCTGGCGCCATAAGAACTGCGCAGCGCGCGATACAGGTGGCGCGCCATGGTCAGCGAGCCGGCTTGTGTCTGGTGGATGCCGTCGCCGCTCATCAGCGTATCGTCCATATGGACATAGGTGCCGCCATTGGCCGCGCACCAGTCCTGTGCGCCCTTGCGGATGCGGCTCACCTGCCACGGCGTGCCCCAGCTCCGCAGCAGCCCCATGGAGGGGATGGTCCAGACGAGCTTAGAAAAGGACGGCAGGCTGTTGAGCGCGGTCAGTTGGCTGAAGAGGGTGCTCAGGGCCTGGCCATAAGCCTTGGGCGGGATGCCATAGAGGGCCTCGGTATGGCCCTGGCCCCAGACAAAGGCCTCGAAGCCATTGCCGGCCCGGTTCATCACCTCGGTGAGCGCCGTCCAGTTGCTCTGCCCGCTATAGAAGCTGGCGATGGTGGTGCCGCCGACCGCATGGCCGACAACACCACAGTTGACGCCGGTCAGCGCAATCATGCGGTTGAGATATTCACCGACGCCGACGGAATTGGGGCCGGTGCTATTGCTCAAATCAGCCGGCGTCTGCCAGGGCATGGTGGCGGCGGCGGGATTGTAGGTGTTGCCATCCACATATCGCGCCAGCACCGCGCTGTTGGCATCCGGCGCGATCCCAAGCGAAGCGAAGGTCGCCGTCGAATCGGTGGCCTGTCGCCCCAGCATCCGCACGGTGAGCGACTGACCCGCAAAGCCGGTCAGCATGCCCATGCCGACCTTGACGGTGCCGAGCTGCCAGGCGCCATCCGCGCCCTTCAGATCGATGAAGAACCAGCCAAGCCGCGCGTCCACGCCGGTTACGTCGACATAGGTGGCGCCGTTTGTGATCGTGCCGGCGGTCCATGGCGCCTGGAGAATGGTCGTGCCATCGTCGGCCGAGCGGATACGCACGCCGACCGTGCCGGCGGTGACGGTGCCAGACAGCGGCACGCGGATCGTGCCGGTGCCCTTGCCTTGGCCACCACCGCTGTTGGTCGTGCGCTGGTAAATCCGCTTCTCTTCGTAGCTCGGAAACTGCGCCAGCGTGAAGCCTGCGCTGTAACTGGCTGCGACGAGCGCCGCAGCGACCGGCCCGACGGGGTCCGCATCGGCCGACCCACTGCCGCCGGCCCCGTTCGCCAGCTCGCGCGGGCCGATCATCGATCCCGTATCGGCTGCGGACAGCACATAGCTGTTGGCGGTGGCGCCTGCGATCGGTACGCCATCGCGCAGCCATTGCCAGCCCGTCGCCGCGCCGTTCACGATGATGCCGCCCAGAGCGGTGAGCATATCGCCGACGCGCGGAGGGCTGGCGGCGCCGGTCATAGCGGGTCTGCTCGTCCAACTGGGGGCGGGCGTCGGGGTTGGTGTAGGCGTCGGCGTCGGGGAGACGCCAAGGGGCCGATGGCGGCGCGCAGACCCTGCAGCGCCGAATCCAAATCCGGGACCGACCATCAGGCAAGGCCCACAATGTCGGCCGCGGTCGTGCCGCTGGCGCGGATGTAGCGAGCGCGGATGTCGAGGATCTGCCCTGACGCGACATTCTTGAGCACCACGTCCGTGCTGGAGCCCGCCGCGCGCAGCGTGATGGCGCCGCCTGTCCCGACATAGATGGCCTTGGGCAGAGGGTCGATTTCATTGGTGGCGTGGGGCGTGATGGCAAAGGCCTCGCGCGCCGGCTGGGTGAGGGAGTCGATCTGGGTTTCGAAGCGGTCGGCCATGTCCGTGCCCTTCCTGTGGCGAGTGCTGCGGCCGAATCGCCGCAACCCCCTTAAGCCACCGGAGACGTGCTGTAGGACAGATTAAATTTGCCTATATGGTAAAATCACGGTTCCGGCGTCTTGTCCTTGAACAGGCACACATCGTTGATGATGCAGCGCCAGCATTCGGGCTTGCGGGCTTTGCAGACATAGCGGCCATGCAGGATCAGCCAGTGGTGGGCATCGCGCCGGAAGGGCTGGGGGACGCGCTTTTCCAAGCCGTTCTCGACGGCGAGTACGGTCTTCCCCGGCGCCAGTCCTGTCCGGTTGCCGACCCGGAAGATATGGGTATCGACCGCAAAGGTTTCCTCGCCGAATGCCGTGTTCATCACCACATTGGCTGTCTTGCGCCCCACGCCCGGCAGGGTGGTCAGCACGTCCCGGTCGCGCGGCACTTCGCCGCCGTAGGTCTCCACCAAGGTCTGCGAGAGCGCGATGACATTCTTGGCCTTGGTGTTGAACAGGCCGATAGTCTTGATGTGTTCCTTGAGCGCCTCCTCGCCGAGCGCCACCATGTCCGCCGGCGTTTTCACCGTTTCGAACAGCCGCCGCGTCGCCTTGTTGACGCCTGCATCGGTCGCCTGCGCGGAGAGGACGACGGCCACCAGCAGTTGGAAATCATTGCCATAGTCCAGCTCGGTGCGAGGCTCGGGATTATGCTCCGCCAGCCGCGAGAACAGCGTAAAAATCTGGTCGCGGTTGAGAATGCGCTGGCGGCTCAAGACCTACAGCCCCAGCACGTCCGCCATGGCATATCGCCCCGGCGCCTTGCCGATCAGCCATTGCGCGGCCTTCACCGCACCACGGGCGAAGATGATGCGACTTTCGGCCCGGTGACCCAGCTCGATCCGTTCCTGATCGGCTGCCAGCACCACAAGATGATCGCCTGCGACCGATCCGCCCCGCAGCGCCGCAAAACCGATGTCGCCGGCCTTGCGCGCGCCAGTGACCCCGTCGCGCCCCCGCGCGCTATGCTCGGCAAGGCTGATCCCGCGCCCGGCCGCCGCCGCTTCGCCGAGCAGTAGCGCTGTGCCGGAAGGAGCGTCCACCTTGTGGCGGTGATGCATCTCCAGAATTTCGATGTCCCAATCGTCGCCCAGTCGCGCGGCCGCTTCCTGAACGAGCGCAGCCAGCAGATTGACGCCGAGCGAGGTATTGCCCGTCTGCAGCACCGCGATCTGCGCCGACGCGCGGTCGATGGCGGAGTGATGCGCCGCTTCCAGGCCGGTCGTGCCGATCAGCAGCGGCTTCCCCGCCGCGACGCAGGCATCGAGATGCGCCTGCAGCGCGCCGGGCACCGAGAAGTCGATCAGCACGTCCGCGCTGTCTGCAAGACCCACCGCGTCGCTGGTGATCGCCGCGCCCTCTGCGCCGATGCTCCCGCCCGGCTGACTGTCCGTTCCGCCGGCCACCGCAATCCCGGCATCCGCCGCAACCCCAGCAATCGCCTGACCCATGCGCCCCCGCGCGCCAAAGATGCCGATCGCCGTCATGATGCTTGCGTCCTTCGCCCCAAATCTGTCTCATCGCGCCGATGCCAGACTCGAACGCACTTGTCATCCTCACCGGCGCCGGCATTTCGGCAGAAAGCGGCTTGGAGACCTTCCGCTCGGAAGATGGCCTGTGGGCACAGCATCGGATCGAGGATGTCTGCACGCCTCAAGCGCTGGCGCGCGATCCTGCGTTGGTCCATCGCTTCTATGATATGCGGCGCGCCGCATTGGAACGCGTCGTGCCCAATCCCGCACATGAGGCGCTCGCTCGGTTGGAAGCGCATTGGCCCGGCGAGCTCTTGCTGGTGACGCAAAATGTCGATGATCTCCACGAGCGGGGCGGCTCGCGCAACCTCCTCCATATGCATGGCGCGTTGAACAGCGCGCTGTGCGCCGCGTGCGATCATCGCCTGCCGTGGACCGGCCCTCTCCCGCCTGCCGCGGCGTGCCCTACCTGCGGCGCGCCCGCGCTGCGGCCCGACATCGTGTTTTTCGGAGAGATGCCTTATCAGATGGCCCGGATCGAAGCGGCGCTGGCCCGTGCCGATGTGTTCGTGTCGATCGGCACGTCGGGCGCTGTCTATCCGGCCGCCGGGTTCGTCCGCATGGCGCAGGCCTACGGCGCGCGCACGCTGGAGCTGAATCTCGAACCGTCAGAAGGCAGTGCCTGGTTCGATGAATCCCGCCTCGGCCCGGCGAGCCAGCTCGTGCCGGCATGGGTCGAGGAGATGCTGGCGTCCTGAACGCCGCTGCCCCGCGCTACCCTTGCGCCGAGCGGGTTCGACTGCCAGATCAAGGCCCATGACTGCCGATCCACAAAATCCCCCGATGCGCGCCGCGATGATCCCGGTGACGCCGCTCCAGCAGAATTGCTCGCTCATCTGGTGCACCAAAACCATGCGCGGCGCGCTGGTCGATCCCGGCGGCGATCTGGCGCGGCTCAAAAAGGCGGTGGCGGATGCCGGCGTGACGCTGGAGAAGCTGCTCGTGACGCACGGTCATATCGATCATTGCGGACAGGCCGGCGTGCTCGCCAAGGAATTGGGCCTGCCTATCGAGGGGCCCCATGAGGATGATCGCTTCTGGATCGCGCGGCTGGATGATGATGGCAAGCGCTGGGGCGTACCCGGCGAGCCGTTCGAGCCGACGCGCTGGCTGGTCGATGGGGACACGGTCACCGTCGGCGAGCTGGTGCTGGATGTCATCCATTGCCCCGGCCACACGCCGGGTCACGTCGTGTTTCATCATGGCCCGTCAAAGCTCGCCATTGTAGGCGATGTCCTCTTTCAGGGCTCCATCGGCCGCACCGATTTTCCGCTTGGCAATCATGAGGATCTGATCGCCTCGATTACGCGCAAGCTCTGGCCGCTGGGTGGTGAGACGATCTTCGTGCCGGGCCATGGCCAGCCCAGCAGCTTTGCGCATGAGCGGGCAAGCAACCCCTTTGTCGGCGACAGCGTCACGGGCGTGCGCGACTGATGGCGCGATGCGGCCTTCCTATTACCCAATGTCCGGTTCGGTCCCGCAAGCGCCCAGTTTGTCCAATGAATCGGTTGCACCATCAGGAAAAAGCGCTATAGGCGCTCACTCTCGCGAACGCCCGGCTCTCGGTTGGCCGCGGTCCTCTGTGGCCGCCAAGACGCCTTTGCAGGCGGCCAGGCAAGCGAACCCGTTATTGATGTTTTGCGTTTTTTAGACAGGTGCCCTCATGGCTGTCCCAAAGAGAAAAACTTCGCCGTCCAAGCGCGGCATGCGTCGCAGCCATGACTCGCTGCGCGTGGAATCCTATCAGGAATGCCCCAATTGTGGTGAGCTGAAGCGCCCCCACAATCTGTGCACCGCTTGCGGGCACTATAACGGCCGCGAAATCGTCGCGATCGGCGCCTGAGGCCCGACCGGGGAATCATGCTGTGAAGACGCCGCGGATCGCGATTGATGCGATGGGCGGTGACGAGGGCGTCCGCGTGATGATCGCGGGCGTCGCCTTGGCGCGTCGTCGGCATGAAGGGCTGCAATTCCTGCTCTTTGGTGATGAGACGCGGATTCGTGCCGCGCTCGCCAACCACCCCAATCTCTCGCAGGCCGCTGAAATCGTTCACACCGACAAGGTGGTGAACGCGGGCGACAAGCCCAGTCAGGCGATCCGCCAGTCCCGCCAGAGCTCCATGGGCTTGGCGATTCAGGCTGTGAAGAACGGCGACGCGCAGGCTGCCGTCTCCGCCGGGAATACCGGCGCTCTGATGGCAATCGCCAAGCTCGCCCTGCGCACGCTGCCGGGGATCGACCGGCCAGCCTTGGCTGCATTCCTGCCGACGCTCGGCGACAATGATGTCGTCATGCTCGATCTTGGTGCCAACACCGAGTGCGATGCGCGCAATCTCGTTGAATTCGCGGTCATGGGCGCCGCTTATGCCCGTGTCGTGCTCGATCTCGAGATGCCGCGTGTGCGCCTGCTCAACATCGGCACCGAAGATTTGAAGGGCACTGACGAAATTCGCGATGCCGCTGCGGTCCTTCGCAAGGGCATCGGCCTGCCGCTCCGCTTCGATGGCTTTATCGAAGGCGACAAGATCGGCTCGGGCGATGCGGATGTCATCGTCGCCGAGGGCTTCGCGGGCAATATTGCGCTCAAGACGGCTGAAGGCACCGCCCGGTTCGTAACCGACGTGCTGCGCCGTGCCTTTACCAGCTCGTTGCGCTCCAAGGCCGGTTTCCTGCTCTCCAAGCCGGCGCTGCACCTGCTCAAGGTGCATCTTGATCCCAACAATCATAATGGCGCCGTCTTCCTTGGCCTTAACGGCATGGTGGTGAAGAGCCACGGCAGTGCCGACGAGAAGGGCATCGCCAATGCCGTCCACGTCGCCGCGCGGCTGGTGGAGGAAGATTTGAGTGCCCGCATCGCGCAGGACATCGCCCGCGTTGGGCCTATTGGAAAAGAGGAACTGGTCGCCAAATGACCTTGCGGTCCGTGATCGAAGGGACCGGGTCCGCCCTGCCCCGGCGCCGTGTCGACAATCATGAGTTGGCGCAGACAGTGGACACGAGCGACGAGTGGATCGTCGAGCGGACCGGCATTCATGCTCGCCATTTGGCCGGGGAGGGCGAAACGACCTCCACGCTTGCGGTCGAGGCGGCGCGCAAGGCGCTGCAGGCCGCTAATGTCCCGGCCACCGAGGTCGATCTCATCATTCTGGCGACCACGACGCCCGATCAGACCTTCCCGGCGACTGCCACGCGCGTTCAGACCGGTCTTGGCATCAATGATTGCGTCGCATTCGACGTGGCAGCGGTATGCTCGGGCTTTCTGTACGCGCTGACTGTCGCGGACAACATGATCCGTGGTGGCGCGGCAAAGACCGCGCTGGTGATCGGCTCGGAGACGATGAGCCGGCTGCTCGACTGGGAAGATCGCGGCACCTGCGTGTTGTTCGGCGATGGTGCAGGCGCGGTGCTGCTGCGCGGGCAGGATACCGATGAGGAGACTGGGCGGGGCATTCTCGCCAGTCGCCTCCACGCAGATGGCCGGCATAACTGCCTGCTCCATACCGACGGCGGCGTCTCGACCACCGGAACTGTCGGCAAGCTGCGGATGAAGGGGCAGGACGTCTTCCGCCACGCGGTCGTCAACCTTGCGCAGGTTCTCCGCGAAGTGCTCGAGGCGGCCGATATCGCAGTCGAGGATATCGACTGGGTGGTCCCACATCAGGCCAATGCCCGCATTCTCGATGCCACGGCGCGCAAGCTGGGCCTGGAAGCGGAGCGGGTGATCGTCACCGTCGATCAGCATGCCAATACCTCGGCCGCGTCGGTCCCGTTGGCGCTCGATACCGCCGTGCGGGATGGGCGCATCAAGCGGGGCGATCTCCTCGTGCTGGAAGCGATGGGCGGCGGCTTTACCTGGGGCGCCAGCGCCCTGCGGTTTTAGCCCGTGTTCTGATAATCTTATTTTTCAATAATATCGCGAAATAACTGCGGCTTGTTTCGATTCTTGCCGATTGCATTGTAAGAGTTTCTGCCGCAGAGACGGCGATGTGGCCTGTTGGGGGACAGGGCGCGCTTGGTTTCGTTATTTGGGGGCGAAATGAGTTCAGAAGACACGTTGACCCGCGCTGAGATCGCTGATCGGCTCAACCGCCAGATCGGCCTCTCGCGGTCTGAATCCGCGCAGATTGTCGAGCAGGTGCTCGACCTTGTGAGTGAGGCACTTGAGCAAGGCGAGAATGTCAAAATTTCCGGTTTTGGGACGTTCGTGCTGCGCGACAAGAACGAGCGCGTCGGGCGCAATCCGAAAACCGGCGTCGAGGTGCCGATCACGCCGCGGCGGGTTCTCACCTTCCGGCCGAGCCAGACGCTGCGCGAACGCGTCGCCGGCGCCTGAATATCTCACTGCCGACTGTCGCGTGATGGGCTCGTGCGGTCGGTCGCGGATTGACCCGCTCGCCTATCTCGTTGCAGAATAAGGCATGGCCAAAGATGACGGCGCGTTTCTGACGATTGGAGAGCTTGCTCGTGAACTGGGCGTGGCGCAGCATATCTTGCGCTACTGGGAGACCCGGTTCCCGCAGCTTCGTCCGCTCCAGCGATCTGGTAATCGCCGCTATTATCGGCCCGCTGACGTGGAACTTGCGCGTCGGATTCATCGACTGTTGAACGAGGAAGGCTTTACTGTGCCGGGTGCGCAGCGGGCCTTGGCCGGCGCGCGCAAGACGACCTCGGCGCCTTCCTCCGCTGAGGCAGGCGCAGCGCAACCCGCTGAGCGGGTCGTGCAAGCGCTTGCACAGGCAGCGAGCGACGAGCGCTCCAGTCCGACACGGACGGCAATGGACGACCTGTTTTCAGGGACGGCCGTCGATCAGCCGGTCCGCCCGCGCTCGCCGGCCTCGCCGGACATCTCCACGGTGATCGCAAGGCTGAGGGTCATCCGCAACAATCTCGAAGAGGCGCTCAACCCGGGTTGAGCGGCCTGTCTGCGCTTCCGACTCAGCGCTGATCCGGTCCCAGACTCGGATCCAGATCGCGTGGCCGCACAAAGGCTTCGAGCGTCGCCGCATGAGCGAATCCGCTGGCGAGGTCCGCCCAATCCGCCACATCGAAGGTCAGCACGGCCATGGCGGCGGTCGGAAATTTCGTTTCGACGGATGCGCGCAGTCCGGCCAGCCGCTCTTGGCCGCTGGCCGTCAGGATGAAATCCTCAAGGCCGGGGCTGTGGGCGGCCAACAGAACCGAGGCCCGGTCCGGCGCGGTTTCGCTCAACACCTCTGCTATGGTTCCGGCAGAAGCCAGATAGAGCCGCATGTCCCGCATGGGTTCGGGGCAGGGGCCATAAGCGTCACGAAAACGTGCCAATGTCTGCGTCACGCGGACGGCGGGCGATGCGATGATCGTCTCGAAGGTTACGCCGTGACCGGCGGCCCATTGGCCCATCACGGCTGCCGCGCGCTCGCCGCGGCCGTTCAGCCCGCGGTCGAAGTCGCGCAGCGCGGCATCGCTCCAGTCAGACTTGGCATGGCGCAGAACGATAACCGTCTTCATTCCTTGGTGGACACCCTAGTCTCATAAGATCCGTCCAGCGGTCTCTGCCCGATATCGGCCGAGGAACCAAGGCGGGAGCGCACGCGAGCGATGGCTTCATCGAGCGGAATGCGCAGGATGGGGACATCGGGTGGAAAAGCACTCAACAATCGGCTGGGCATGGCCGAGGAGAGCATCACGAACTGGCCGCTGTCGTCACCCCGGCGGATCAGCCGCCCGAATGCCTGGGCGAGGCGGGCGCGGACCAGCCGATCATCATAGGCGGTCGGCTCACCACTGGCTTGCCGCCGCGTCGCGTGGAGGACCGAGGGTTTGGCCCAGGGCACGCCTTCCATCACCACCAGCCGCAGCGAATCGCCCGGCACGTCGATGCCGTCACGCAGCGCGTCCGTACCGAGCAGGGAAGCGCGGGGATCGTCCCGGAACATGTCGATCAGGGTTGCGGGGTCGAACGGGTCGACATGCTGCGCATAGAGCGGCAGCCCGGCCCGGGCGAGCCGATCGGCAATGCGCTTTTGCACGGAGCGCAGCCGGCGGATCGCCGTAAACAGTCCCAGCGTCCCGCCGCCCGCCGCCTCGATCAGCCGCGCATAGGCACCGGCCAGCGCGGGTAGGTCGCCGCGCTTGATGTCGGTAACGATCAGCACTTCGCTCTGTCGCGCATAGTCGAAGGGGCTGGCCGCCTCGAACCACTGCGGCGCGCGGCCGAGGTGCACCGCACCCGATCGCTCGACGGCCGTCTGGGTATCGCCGCCGGCGCGCAGGGTCGCCGACGTGACGAGCACGCCATGGGCCGGGCGCATCACCGTCTCCGCCAGCGGCTTGGTCGGGTCCAGCCAGTGGCGGTGCAGGCCGATGTCATATTCCTTGCCCTCGACGCGATCTACCGCCAGCCAGTCCACAAAGGCGGGCTCGGGCGGCCCGCCGACGCGCAGCAGAAGCGCAATCCAGGCGCGCAGCAGATCACACCGCCAGCCAAGGGCGGAAATCGCGCCATCGATTCGGGCGCGCGCCGGGCCATCGAGCCAGTCTGGCGCAAGCTCAATGACGGCGACGAGGCGTTTGCCCAGCCGCTGGAGCGGCCCCAGCAGTGCCTCAAGGGCGCGCGCGGCATCGGTCGCTGCATCGATCAGTGCGCCGTCCGCTTCGCTCAGGTCCACTTCCAGCCCATAGCCAGGGTCGGTGTCGCGTCCGTCCCGCTCTGCGCGCGCGTAGACGGTGTCGCGTACGGCGGCGAGCACCGCCTCGATGGCACCCTCGGCGCCATGCTCGACGACGCGGCGCAGCCAGTCCTCGCCCGGCAGGGCGCGTGCGGCTTTGCGTGCGGCGTCGATGGCCTCGGCGCCTTCCTCGTCATAGCTCGCGACATCGGAGAGGCGGGCGGCGAGGCCGCGCCGGCGCCCCTTGCGCTCGCTTTCCGGCCCCATGATCCAGCGCCGCAGTTCGATCGCCTCGCGCCCGGTCAGTGCCGCGCCGAAGGTCGAATCCGCTGCATCGAACAGATGGTGCCCCTCGTCGAAGACGATCCGGGTCGGCGTGCCTTGGGCTTCCCGCCCGCGCGCAGCGTTGATCATCACCAGCGCGTGATTGGCGATTACAATGTCCGCATTCTGGCTGGCGCGGGTCGCCCGCTCGATGAAGCAGGTGCGGAAATGCGGGCAGCCTGCATAGATGCACTCGCCGCGCCGGTCGGTGAGCGCTGTCGCACCCGCGCGGCGGAACAGGGCCATCAGCCAGCCCGGCAGATCGCCGCCGACCATGTCGCCATCGCGCGTGTAGCCCGCCCAGCGCGCCACAAACTGCGCCAGCACCGCCGCGCGCCCGACGAAGCCGCCTTGCAGGGCATCTTCCAGGTTGAGCAGGCAGAGATAATTCTCCCGCCCCTTGCGAATGACGACATGACGGCGGAAGGCGGCATCGTCCGGATAGTGGCGCCGGGTCTCGCGGTCGAGCTGGCGCTGCAGGGCCTTGGTGTAGGTGGCGATCCACACCGTCCCGCCGGATTGCTCGGCCCACAGCGTTGCGGGCGCGAGATAGCCGAGCGTCTTGCCGATGCCGGTGCCCGCCTGCGCCAGCACCACATTGGGCGTGTCCTCACGCGGCCGGGGCGCGAAGCTGCCGGACGCGGCGGCGGCGAAATCGCGCTGGCCCTGCCGCGTTTCGGCGCCGCTGCCGGTCAGGCTGCGCAGGCGCGCCAGCACATCCGCCTCGTCGAGGGTCACGGGGCGCGGGGCAGGGCGGGGCGCCTGCTCCTCCCATTGCGGCAGGCGCGTAAACAGCCATCGCTCGGCCTCAGCCGGTTGGCGAATGCGCGGGCGCAGCAGCGGCGCCCAGCTCCAGCGCAGCCGCTCGAGCTGATTGAGGCTGGTCCAGGCGCCTTCACGTTCCGCCCAGTCGGCCCGCACAGTCCAGCCGAGCATGGAGCTGGCAATCTGCGGGATGAGCCGGGCCGCCTCGGCATCGCTGGCCGGCGGCGCGAGGCCCATGGCCCGGGCGAGCCCCGCAACTGTGGGAATCACGAACTGGGCGGGGAAGAGGAAGGCAAATAGCTCCAGCAAATCGAGGCCAGAGAGATCCGCATAGCCCAGTCGCGATCCCAGCAAGGGCGCATTGACCAGCAGGAGCGGCGTATCCGCGGCGCGCGCAAGGGCTTGTCCGCGACCAAGCCCGATGGTCTGCTCGCCGCTGCCATCGGTCAGCCAGATGCCGGCATGGCTGGCATGGAGCGCCGGTGGCAGGCCCGGCAGGATCGGATCGGATGGGGACACCCAGCAGCCATAGCGTGCTTGGTCCATAAGGGGAACGCGCCGTTCGGTTATTTTACCGCATAACCGCCGGCCGGGGGGTGGGGCTCAGCGCCTTAGTCGGTCCCGGAGGTGTCGCAGCGCACGTTCGATCGCCCCATGGTCGAGCGCGCCGCCGACGGACAGGCGCATATGCGTGGACGCGCCATCTTCAACGGCGAACGCACTGCCGGCCACGGCAGAAAGGCCCATGCCACCCAGCACACCGATCAGCGCGTCGATATCCGGCGCCCGTCCGCTGGCATCGCGCAGGTCCAGCCAGAGATGGTAACCCTCGGGCTGCATCCGGTAGGGCAGGCCGCCGAGATGGCGCGTCACGAGCCGGTGCCGCGTGACCGCTTCCGCCCGCACGCCATCGATCAGCGCACCGAACAGCCCCTCGCGCAGCCAGTGGCTGACCAGCGCGACGTTCAGCGGCGGCGCCATCACGGCACTGTCGCCCAGCGCCGCGCCAAATTGCAGATTCTGCTCTGCGGAGGGCGCGCGAACATGCGCGACGCGCAAGACCGGCGAGATGAGCTTGGACGTGCCGGCGATATACCAGCTTTGCGCCGGGATCAGCGCCGCGCAGGGCGGATGGGCGGCGCGGCAGAGCTGCCCATAGGCGTCGTCCTCGATCAGCGTCGCGCCATGCGCGGCAATGATGGCGGCAATCTCCTCCCGCCGCCGCAATCCCATGGTGATGCAGGTGGGATTGTCATTGGTCGGCGTGATATAGACGGTGCGCGCGCCCTCGCGCAGGGCAGCGTCCAGCGCATCCGGCACCAGCCCCTCGTCATCGACAGCGACGGGCGTCAACACCAGACCCCGTCGCCGCGCCAGCGCGATCATGCCGGGATAGATGAACGGCGCGCAGCACAGGCGGTCGCCCGGCTCGAAAATGCTATGGACCAGCCCGTGCAGGGCATGTTGGGCGCCTGCCGTGATGGCGATCTGGTCCGCCTCGCTCGGTAAGCCCGCCGCCGCCAGCCGCTCAGCCCCCTGCGCGCGCTCCGCGATGTTGCCGAGGCTCGGCTGATATTGGAGGATCGGGGAATGGCGACCGGCACGCAGCAGGCTGGCCATGCCATGGTGGATCGCCTGTGGCAGCAGGTTGAAGCCCGGCTGCGGTGGCACATTCATGCCCCGGTCGCTCGCGGTTTCGCCAAAGCGGGGCAGGGCGATGTCGTTGCGCACGAAGCTGCCGAGTTTCCCGGCGCCTTCGATCAGCCCGGCCTCGCGCACCAGCGTATAGGCGCGCGTCACCGTCGTCAGGTCCACGCCGAGCTGCGCCGCCAGATCGCGCTGCGCAGGGAGGCGTTCGCCGGGTCGCAACTCGCCGGAGTGGATCGCGCCGCGCAGGGCATCGGCAATGGCCGCATATTTTGGCCCATGGTCCGCGCGGAATTTCTCGGCGCGGATCAGGGCAACCCAGTTCTGCATGGCAAGCGCCCGCTTTATGTATGGTAGGATGATGCCTACATATCGCCTATCTGATTGCGAAAGGAAATGGAGCAATCGCCGTGTCGAACCTGACCACGCAAGAGCAAGAAAACGGGCCTCGGCATGACCCCGTGCGCACCGGGTTGCGCGGCCGCTGCCCACGCTGCGCGCAGGGCCGGCTATTTAAGGGATTCCTGACGATCCGCGACTCCTGTGAGGTCTGCGGGCTCTCATATGATTATGCCGAGCCGGCCGATGGCCCCGCTTTCTTCGTGATCTGCTTCGCCTGCGTGCCTGCGGTCGTTTTCGCTCTCGTGCTGCAGGTGAAGGCCGATCCGCCGCTGTGGCTGCATCTGGTCACCACCCTGCCGCTGGTGCTTGCGACCTGCATCCTGCCATTGCGGCCGCTCAAGGGCTGGCTGATCTGCAGCCAGTATTTCTTCAAGGCGCGGGAAGGGCGGGTGTCGCAACCCTGGCGCCCTTATGGCGCGGATGGTCCGCTGGTGGCGCCTTCGGGCGACCGGCCGTGACGGCCGCCCCCATCGATCTGGCTCGCAAGGCCGCAGCGCAGCATCTGCGCGAGAGCGGCTTTGCCGACGAGGCTCAGCGCGTGGCCACGGGCGAGGGTGATGATTTCATGGAAGTCCGGCTCGCGCTTGCCCTGCTCAAGATTCTTCAGCCCGAGTCGGGCCCCCCGGTCCGGCGCAACGGCCGGCGGCTGGTCGGCGAGGAATGTTGAGGTAGGCCGAATTCAGGCGAGGCGGCGCCCAAAACCGCGGATTGGGCTAGCGCTCACATCCGCGAAGGCCGCACTTTCCGGGAAAAGGGCTGATCGGGCCAGTTCGAGATGCTGATAGAGCGCGCCATCCCTTAGCGGGAAAATGAATCGGCAGCCGGTGCGGTCAACCTCATGCCAGATGGACTGGGCATAGATCGTCTCGCTCATATAATCGATCTGGAAGCGTGTGCCTTCGCTCAGGCTGCATCCTGAAATCAGGCCGCCATCTTCGGTCAGGTCCACCAAGGTGGCCTCCTGCACGTCGAGCACGGTCGTTATGATAACAGGAACTTGGACGCAGACGCGCTGCGGCCGGTCGATCTTATGGTCCACGGTGAGACTCCCACACAAGCCCACCCGATTCTCCCCTCCCCAGGGGTTTTGCGTCTCCGGCGGACGTTCACGATGTCTTACACCAATTGGTAAAATTTTCGTTTCGTCGCATTTCTGTTTTTTGCTCTCCGGCCTTTTTGGTTGTTGCGCGCGCGCTCTTGGCGCTAGAGGCTCGCCGCATGACTGATGCTGATTATGCCGCTCAACTGCGGGAGGCCGCGAAGGTCTCCAAGGCCTGGCCCTATGAAGAAGCGCGCAAGCTGCTCAAGCGCTATCCGCAGGGCAAGCCGAGGGGTGCGCTGATGCTCTTCGAGACCGGCTATGGCCCATCGGGCCTGCCGCATATCGGCACGTTCAATGAGGTGCAGCGCACCACCATGGTCCGCCATGCCTATGAGGAAATGACCGGCGCGGCCACGCGGCTCATTGCCTTCAGCGATGATATGGACGGGCTGCGGAAGGTGCCGGATAATGTCCCCAATCAGGCGATGCTGACCGAGCATCTCGGCCGCCCGCTGACGCAAGTGCCTGATCCGTTCGAGAAGTTCGAGAGCTTCGCACACCACAATAATGCGATGTTGCGGGCGTTCCTGGATCGCTACGGCTTCGATTACGAATTCGTCTCCTCGACGGACATGTATCGCGGGGGCCAGTTCGATGACGCCCTGCGCAATGTGCTGCGCAACTATCAGGCGATCATGGACATCATGCTGCCCACGCTGCGCAAGGAGCGGCAGGCAACCTATTCGCCGGTGCTGCCGATCAGCGCGAAGAGCGGCATCGTGCTGCAGGTGCCGGTCGAGGTGGTCGATGCCGATGCCGGGATCGTCCGCTTCGAGGACGAAGGCGAGACGATCGAACAGAGCATCCTCTCCGGCGGCGCCAAGCTGCAGTGGAAGGTCGACTGGGCGATGCGCTGGGTAGCGCTGGGCGTCGATTATGAAATGGCCGGCAAGGATCTGATAGACAGCGTCACGCAAAGCTCAAAGATCGCCCGTGCGCTCGGCGGACGTCCGCCCGAGGGCTTCAACTACGAGATGTTCCTGGACGAGAAGGGCGAGAAGATCTCCAAGTCCAAGGGCAATGGCCTCAGCATCGAGCAGTGGCTGACCTATGGCTCGGAAGAGAGCCTGGCCTTCTATATCTATCGCGAGCCCAAGGCAGCCAAGTCGCTGCACATCGGCGTCATCCCTCGCGCGGTCGATGATTATGAGCAGTTCCGCTCCGCCTATGCCACGCAGGCCGTGGACAAGCGCCTCGGCAATCCCGTCCACCATGTCCATGGCGGACAGGTGACGGACGATCCGCTGCCGGTGACCTATGGCCTGCTGCTCAATCTGGTCGGCGTCATGGGCGCCGATGCGACCGAGCATCAGGTGTGGGCCTATCTGCGCAACTACGCGCCCGATGCCTCGGTGGAGCGCTATCCGCGCGTCGCCGGCCTCGTGCGTAATGCGCTGGCCTATAATCGCGATTTTGTCGCCCCCACGCTCAAGCGCCGCGCGCCGGAGTCCAACGAAGCGCTGGCCCTGCGCGAACTGGATGCCCAGCTCGCCGCTTTGCCGGACGACGCCTCGGCCGAAGACATCCAGAATATCGTCTACGAAATCGGCAAGGACCCGCATTACGGCTTCGAGCAGCTGCGCGACTGGTTCAAGGCGCTCTATGAGACCTTGCTCGGCGCCCAGCAGGGGCCGCGCATGGGCAGCTTCATCGCGCTCTATGGCATTGCAAACAGCCGCAAGCTGATTGCCCAGGCGCTGGATCTGGCAGCCGCATAATCGGCAGAACAGGGGGGAGCTACCCTCCAACGTTCCCCGCGTTCAGCAGCCGCATCAATTCGCGGGACGATGCGGCTGCAACTGTGCGGACCGGATCGCCGCCACGGCTGCGACGGTCTGGTGAAAGAGGAAATGCGTGACATCGCAGGGCAGCGTCTCGCGCAGCAGGCGCGTGGCTTCCGCCTCGTCGCCCTGTATCGCCGTCACCGCCAGATCGCCAAGCAGCGCCTCGTCAGGGCTGAGCGTCATCGCGCAGGGGCGATGCACGAGGAAATGCTCGGGCCAGCCCTCCTGCAATCCCCGCACGAGCAGAATGACGCGCCGGGCGGCATCCATGGACCGCAAGCGGACGGCGAGGTCCGGCACAGGATCACGGCCTGACTGGCTGTAGATAATGCACAGCCGCGCGGCCATGATGAGGTGCATGGCCGTCAACGGAAAGGACCGCAGGTCCCGAAAGGCGAAAAGAGCGGATAAATCCCTGGTCATGGCGACCCCTTCCAGCAGAATGAAGGCTGGCAGGATATGCTATTGCGAACGAATTGCAATAGTGATTGGGGCCGACATCGCCGTCAATCCCGGTGGCTCTCGCTTGGGCGGGGCCACCGGGTGCACACAGGTCGCAGCCGATTACCGGGCCTTGGCGTGGGCAATCCAATTGTCGATCTTGCGCTCCAGCACGCTCATCGGCAGCGCGCCGGTCATCAGCACCTGATCGTGGAAGGCCTTGACGTCGAACCGGTCGCCAAGCGCCGCCTGCGCCTTCTTCTTCAGCCGCTGGATGGTCAGCGCGCCGATCTTATAGGAGAGGGCTTGGGCCGGCATGGCAATGTACCGCTCGACCTCGGCGGTGGCGTCCGTCTTCCCCATTGAGCTGTTGTCCAGCATGTATGCAATGGCCTGATCGCGGGTCCAGCCCTTGGCGTGGATGCCGGTATCCACCACCAGCCGCATCGCGCGGAGCATCTCGTCGTCAAGATGGCCCATGCGCTGATAAGGGTCTTTGAACAGGCCGAAATCATAGCCCAGCGTCTCGGCATACAGCGCCCAGCCTTCGACATAGGCCGTGTTGCCGCCGAAGCGGATGAAGTCGGGCAGGCTGGCATTTTCCTGCGCGAGGCTGATCTGGAAGTGATGGCCCGGCGCGCCTTCGTGCAGATAGAGCGTCGTCATGCCCGGAATGCTGCGGGAGGGCAGGTCATAGGCGTTGAAGTAGAAGACGCCGGGGCGCGTGCCATCGGGCGTGCCATTCTCGTAGGAGCCGCCAGCCTCGAACTTCTCGCGGAACTCCGGATACGGCCGGATTTCCAGCTTGGCCTTGGGCAGCGTCGAGAACTGGCTCGGCACCTTCTCATCGACGATCTTGCCGATGCGGTAGAATTCCTCCGTCATCCACTCGCGGGACTTGGGGTGAAATTCCGGGGCGTCGCGCAAATGGGTGAAGAAGGCGCCGAGCGTGCCTTTGAATCCCACCTCGTCCCGCACCTGTTCCATCTCGCTGCGGATGCGCGCCACTTCCGAGAGGCCGAGGTTATGGATATAATCCGGCGTGAGCGGCAGCGTCGTCATGCTCTTGACCAGCGCGGCATAAAGCTCCGCGCCACCCTTCATGGCGCTGAGGCCAACGCCTTCGCGTGCCACCGGCAGATAGTCCGCTTTCAGGAAGTCGCGCAGCCGCGTCTGGGCGGGGTTGATCTCGTTGATCAGCGCGTCCCGATAGGCCTTGGTCAGCCGCTGCCGGTCAGCCGGCGCGATGTCCTCGGGAAAATCCTTCACCGGCTGGTAGAAGGGCGACTCGTCCACAGGCTGGGCCAGCAGGGCGTCCAACTGAGAGATCGTATTGCCGATGGTCAGCTTCGTCTCGACAACGCCGCTCGCCATGCCCTCGCGGAACCGCCCGATGGCGCGGTCGAGATAGCGCACATAGTCCTTGTGACGCTTGAGGTTGTTCTCATAGTCGGCGAGCGTCTTGAACGGCGCCGCGCCCTTGCCGGACGACAGGGTCGGGTAGAAGGTGTGCAGCCCCGTGAAATGATTGATCGGGATGACCGCGCTGATGTTGACCAGCGGCGGGCTGAGTTTCGTCAGCTTGTCCTGCACTTCCCATTCGAACACGTCATAGGCGATCTTGTTCTGGGCGTTCAGCCGGTCGCGGTTGATTGCGTGGAGAGCGGCGAGATTGTCCTGCGCGATTTTGCGCTCGGTCGCGAAATAGGCGTCGCTGATATAATCGCCCATGCGGTCGGCATGGCGCATATCACCCCGAAACAGCGCGTCGAGCGGGTTGTTGGCGAGCGTGGCCTCGTTTGCGCTGGCGAACAGCGCGGTCAGGCGCTGATCCTCGCTCGAGGCAGTGTGTCCGGCAGGTTGCGCCGCAGACGTTTGGGCCAGCAATGGCGTGGCGGAAGCGGTGGCGGCAAGCAGCAACGAGAGGCTGCGGGTAAGGCGCTGGGCGCGGAACATGGGAGATCCTTTCCGGGAAGGTCTATCAGAAGATCGCATGCATGGATGCGTAGCGCCGTGCGCCGTTCACCACAACGCTCGACCGGCTCGTTTCATCGCGCGGAAGCATGCTCGGGCGCATAAAAAGGGCCGCGCCGAATGTCGGCGCGGCCCTCTTCATTCTTATCCCGAAAAGGGACGCGTGATCAGCGGTAACGGAAGGCGTTGTGGATCACCTTCACGACCCTGCCGGTGCGCGTATTCACGAGCAGCGCGTCGTCATAATGGCGCACCCAGACCTGGTTCGCACGGGGGGCATCCCAGTGGAAGCGGCGCCAGTCATTCACGACATAGCTGCGGCCGTAATAGACGGGCCGGATGGTAACGCCTGCCTTGAAGTTCTGATATTTGAACGGGGCCGCGCGCCACGGGCGCTCGCGATTATAGTCGCGCACCTCGCGCTGATAGTCCCAGCGGGCGTCGCGCAGGTCACGCTTGGCATCGCGAACATCGCGCCGGGCGTCGTTCACATCGCGACGAGCTTCCCGCACATCCTGCCGGTCCTGGGCATGATAGGGCTGGGCCATCGCGGTGGTGGGGATGAGGGTGAGGGCTGCAAGCCCGCCGAGCAGAAACTTTTTCATCATGTGACACTCCTTTCAGTGCCGGCCAGGCGCCTCGTTCTGCGGCCTTGGTCGCCTGATCCTTATCGGCTCGACGGGCTGAATGGCGCGCGAACGCCTGTGTCAGCTTTCGCTCATAAGTGTCGCAATTTGTCTGAGGTGCCCCGCGTGGCTGAACCCGGAGTCACGGTTTATTGCGCGGTTCCCACGGGCGCTCGCGATACCAGCGGGTCACGACATATTTGGCGCCTTTGGTAACGGGCAGGGCAGCATGCAGCGTATCGTAATTGGGGCTGCCGTCCGCGGTCATATTGTTCCAGATCAGCAGCGTGCCGGTGCGGGGCGGAATGGTCACGCCGAGGCGCGGAAATTGCGTCTCGCCGCCCGCTTCGACGTCGCACAGATAGGCCATCGCCGTCCAGCAGCGCTGTCCGCCGGTCGCCCGCATCGCCGGCCAATAGTGCACCTTCGCGGGGAAATAATCGCAATGGAGCTGGTATTGCTGGGACTCGTAATAACGCTGGCCCTGCAGCAGCTCGCCATAGTCGCCTTCGATGCCCATCAGCGCGTCGATGCGCTTCGTCACCGCGACCACGAGCGGATCGTACATATCGAGATTGCAGCTGCTGCTGGTGCGGTACCCCGACTCGGTGCCGGAAAACAGCTTGGAGGGTTTGCACCCGGCATCGATCTTGCCGATCAGCTCGGTGCATTCCTTGGGCGTCACCAGTCCGTGGCGCAGGAACATCTCGGCCCGCTCTGTCTGCACCCGGCTGATCATCGGGTTGCGGGAGAGGCGCTGGCGCACGCGGACCCCGATCTCCGCGCGGGCTTGCGAGGGAAGTTCCGCGTCATCTGGCCAATCTTGCTTCATGCCTGTCTCCTGCCATCCCGATCCCGGGCTTAGCAAGGGGAGGCGGTGCGCTCGCACCCAAAAAAGGACCGGCCCCTGCCGAAGCGGGAACCGGCCCAGTCTTTCCTGAAGGCCGCTCAGGAAGGGCTTGGTGCGGGCGCCGACCCGCTCACCAGAAGAAGTCGTGGATCACATCGACGACATAGCCGTCGCGGGTGTCGACCAGCAGCGCATCGTCATAATAGCGCACCCAGCGCAGCGAGCCGTAGACGGGCGGCAGGCGGTACTCATAGGGATCGCTGATCCAGTAATTCCGCCCGAACAGCATGTCGTTCAGGTAGATGCCGATCGAAAAGCGGCGGTAGCCGTAGTTCCAGCCATAGGGCGCGTAATAGGTCGGCATGCGGTAGACCGAGCGATACTGCGTACGGTAGCGTTGCCAGTCATAGCGCCGGTCGTTGCGCCAGCGATTGTCCCAGCGGCGCTGGTCGGCCCAGCGTTGGCGCTCGTTCAGGCGCTGCCGTTCCCAGTCGGCGCGGTCCCGGCTGGTGCTGTCATTGCGTCGCCAGTCATTGTCGCGGCGACCATCCCAGCGGCGCGCATCGTCGCGGTCCCGCCAGTCGGTGCGGTTGCCATCGCGATTGGCCTGCTCGCGGCGACGTTCCCATTCGGCGCGGTTCTCCGCCTGCTGGCGGTTATCGTCACGCCAGTTGGCATTGTTCCGGCTGGTGTCATTCCAGCTGCGCGGCTGATCGCGGGGACGCTCGCGCTGCTCGGGCCTGTCGGGCCGGCCGGCCTGGTCGGGTGCGCGACGGTCCTGCCAATTGGGGCGGGGCGCATCGGACGGCGCGACGCGGGTCGTGGTCACCGTAGAGGGCGCGCGCGGCTGCGGAGCCGGCTGCGGGCGCATGCCGTCCCCGCGCGACGGTCCACCGCGCTGTCCGGACCAGTCACGCCGGCGATCGCCGCCATCCTGCCGCGGGGCGGATTGCTGCTGCTGGTTCTGGTTACGGATCCAGTCGCCCCGGTTGGCGCTGCGCTCCTGCGCAGCAACCGGCGCTGTGGCCAGCATGGTGGAAGCCAGCAGGCCGAAGGTCAAAAGACGGCTCATCGTGGTTACATCCTCAAAGCAGGCGGTTCTTCGCCATTAAGGATGTGTTTACGACAAGGCCGCTGTCGTCATGCTGAACATTGCTGACAGCGATGCGAAAGCTTGTCTCGCAGCGGGACGCTCAATCGGCCGTCGAGCGCTCGTCACTGGGCGGGGTCATGGCAGGCACATGGCGCGCGGCGTCTGCTGGCGCGATGCCCGGTGCAGGCGCAGCCGCCACGCGCTCTTCACCACGCATGATGCGCCCCGCCTGCTTGATCGCCTCGCGAATGCGGGGATAGGTGCCGCAGCGGCAGATATTGGTCATCGCCCCGTCGATCTGCGCGTCGGTCGGGTTGCTGTTCCGGCGCAGCAGCACGGAGGCCGCCATGATCATGCCGGATTGGCAGTAACCGCATTGCGGCACCATCTGCGCTGCCCAGGCCTGCTGCACAGGATGGCTGCGATCGGGCGACAGCGCCTCGATGGTCGTGACGAACCGGCCTTCCATCGCGGCGATCGTGACCTGGCAGGAGCGGATCGCGAGACCGTCAATGTCGACTGTGCAGGCGCCACAGTCGCCCGTGCCACAGCCATATTTGGTGCCGGTGAGATTGGAGGCGTCCCGCAATGCCCACAGCAAGGGCGTCTGCGGGTCCATCTTATATTCGACCGGGCGGTCGTTGACGGTGAACTTGGTCATCGGCCCCGCGTCACTTGCCGTCGACGAGCTTGCGGGTGAAGTAGACCATTTCCATCGCCTTCAGCCGGGCGCTCTGCTCGATGTCCGCATCGCCCGAATGGCCGCCTGCTGTATCCTCGTAGAAGAGATAGGGGATGCCATAATCCTTGAGCCGCGCCGCGAACTTGCGGGCGTGCTGGGGGCCGACGCGGTCGTCCTTGGTCGTCGTCCAGATATAGGGCTCGGGATAGGCCTTGCCCTTCACCACATTATGGTAAGGCGAGATCGTCTCGAGGAACGCCTTTTCCTCCGGCACCGAAACGCTGCCATATTCATCGACCCAGCTCGGCCCGGCGGCGATCTGCTCGAAGCGCAGCATGTCCAGCAGCGGCACCTGAATGACCACGGCATTCCAAAGCTCGGGATGCTGATTGAACTCCACGCCCATCAGCAGCCCGCCATTGGAGCCGCCGAAGATGCCGAACTTCTTGGGGCTGGAGAGCTTGCGCGCGAAGATATCCCGGCCGACGGCAGCAAAGTCATCATAGATGATCTGGCGTTTGGTCTTGAGCCCCGCCTGATGCCAGGCTGGTCCGAACTCCCCGCCGCCCCGAATGTTTGCGATAACGAAGCTGCCGCCCCGTTCCAGCCAGAGCTTGCCGATCAGCGCGGAGTAGGACGGCGTGTAGGATACCTCGAAACCGCCATAAGCCGTCATGATCGTCGGCGTGCTGCCATCGCGCGCCATGCCTTCGCGGTGGACGATGAAATAGGGGATTTTCGTTCCGTCCGTGGAACTGGCCTCGAACTGCTCGACCACGAGCCCGGTCGCATCGAAGCGGGCGGGCAGGGCCTTCACCTGCACCGGTGCCGGCTTGGCGGCATCGATCTGCCAGAGCGTTGTCGGCTGAAGAAAACCGGTGACAGACAGATAGGCCGCATTGTCCCGGTCGCTGGCCGCCGCGATGCCGATGGAGGCATTGTCGGGCAGGGTCAGCGCGGTCGATGTCCAGCCCGTCGCGGTCGGCGTCAATACGGCAGCGCGGCCACGCACATTGTCCGTGGTGGCGAGGATGACATGGTCGCGGGTCGTGGCGACCTGCTCGACCGATTGCCGGGCGCCCGGTGCGAACAATATTTGGAGCACCAGCGTCCGCTCGGCGCGCAGATCATCGAGCGAGATCGCCACCGCGCTGCCGGTCGGCACGTCCACGCCGCCGCTGCGCCAAGGCTCGCTGGTCTTGAGGATCACCCGGCCGGCGATCATGCCCGAGAGTGTGGACTTCGCCGGCAGCGGCAGCTTGCGCACGCCCTGAGTGGTGACGAGGATGTAATCATTCTCGAAGAAGGTCCGCGAGCGCACGAGAATCACTGCTCGATTACCCGCGCCATCGTTCAGCACCGCCGGCCAAACGCCGACATCCTCCTTCGCACCGCGGAACACCTCTGTGGCATCGCTCAGCGGCGCGCCGCGATTCAGCGTCTTGACGACGAACGGATAGCCCGATGCCGTCAGCGTGCCTTCGCCCCAGTCGCGCGAGGCGATGAGCGTGTCGGCATCCACCCAGTCGACACCCTGCTTCGATGTGGAGAGCGCAAAACCGCCCTTGACGAAGGTGCCGGTGGTGAGATCGAACTCGCGAATGTCGGTGGCATCCTCGCCACCGTCAGAGAGCGAAATCAGGCAACGCCGCTCATCCGGCTCTAGGCAGGTCGCGCCTTTCCACACCCATTTCTTCGCCTCGGCCTTGCTCAGCGCGTCGAGATCGAGCGCGGTCGTCCAGCGCGGGCTGGCCTGCGCATACTCGCTGGCGCTGGTGTGCCGCCAGATGCCCTGCGGATGCGCGGCATCCCGCCAGAAATTATAGATGCGCCCGCCGATCAGGCTCGGCATCGGGATGCGGTCGGTCGCGGTGGCGATGGCGATCGCGTCCTTCACCATGCCGGGGTAGTTCGGGTCGTTCTGCAGCACGTTCACGGTGCGCGCATTCTCCGCCTCCACCCAGGCCATGGACTTCTCGCCATGCCAGTCCTCGAGCCAGAGGAAGGGGTCGTCCTGCGCCACAGTGTCTGCCGTAGCCGCCGTCGTTCCGCTTGCGAGGGTGATCGCAGCCGCCATTGCCAATACCTTCATGGAGAATCTTCCCGGAAACACGCCCCTGATTGCCACCAGCGGCGTGCCGGAGCAATGCTCAGTCGCGCCAGCTAGGGTCGATCCGGTCGATCACGCGGACCATCGCGGCAAAGTCGAGCATCCCGAACCGCTCGGCCGGGATGGCCGAAAACATGTCGCGCTTGTGCACCGCCAGCACCTCGTCCGGGATGATCAGCGGCGTGCCGGCCTGCCGCGTTGCCAGCTGGATCTCGCAGGCCCGCTCGAATACGAAATAGCGCAGGAATGCCTCCGGCAACGTCTGGCCCATCACCAGCAAGCCATGGTTGCGCAGGATCATGAAGCGCTTGTCACCCAGATTGGCGACGAGGCGCGCGCCTTCCTCCGGCCGCACCGTCACGCCCTCGAAATCATGATAGGCGATGTTGCCGATCAGGAAGCCGGCATAGAAGTTCGTCGCCAGTAGCCCTTCCTGCGTGGATGAGACGGCCATGCCCGCCGTGGTATGGGTGTGGATGATGCAATGCGCATCCGGCACATGGCGGTGGAAGACGCTGTGCTGCACGAAGCCCGCGCGGTTGACCGGGTGCGGGCTGCCATCCAGCGTGTTGCCGTCAATGTCGATCTTGACGAGATTGGATGCCTTGACCTCCGAATAATGGAGGCCGAAAGGGTTGATGAGAAACGCCTGCTCTTCGCCCGGCACGCGCAGCGAGATGTGATTATAGATCAGTTCGTCCCAGCCCATATGCGCAAAGATGCGGTAGCAGGCGGCCAGTTGCTGGCGGGCCTGCCATTCGGCATCGCTCATTGGGTGTGTTTGGGCGGCTGCGGCCATGATCCTCTCTCCTTGCGCCGGACCCTCCTGGGTCTCGTGGGGCGATGGCTTGGATGATGCGCGGGAGAGGGCGGGTTGTCGAGTGAAAGGCGGCGGCCTGTGCCGCTGTCACTGCGATGACCCGGAGCATCTGCTAACAGAGACCCGCTTTTCGCCAGCTATGGACGAGTGACGATGCAATTTTCCTCGATGATCCGCGCCAGCCTGCCGCTTGGCCTTCTTCTGCTCGGCGCCTGCGCACAGACGGCGCAGCGGCCCGCATCCCCGGCGGGCGACAGTATTGCGCGGCTGCAGATCATCGCCTTCAATGATTTTCACGGCCATATCGATACGGTGGGGCAGACTGTGCTTCCACCGGGCGCCGCAGCCGATGCGCCACGAACCGCTGCGGGCGGGGCGATCCACTTTGCGCAGGCCGTCTCCCGCCTGCGGGCCGAGAATCCCAACAGCGCCGTGGTCTCCGCCGGCGACATGATCAGCGCCTCGCCACTCATCTCCGGCCATTTTCTCGATGAGCCGACGATCCGCGTGATGAACACGGTCGGCGTCGATTTCAACTCGGTGGGCAATCATGAGTTCGATCGCGGGCCGGACGAGCTGCGCCGGATGCAGACCGGCGGCTGCACGCAGTTTACACGATTGCAGCCCTGCCAGGTGATGAGCGATTTCCCCGGCGCGCGCTTTGGCTTTCTTGCGGCGAACGTGCAGCAGGCCGATGGGCAGACCTTGTTCCCGGCTTATGGCCTCAAGCGCTTTGCTCTCGCTGGCGGCAAGACGGTGACCGTCGGCTTTGTCGGCGTCACGCTCAAGGGCACGCCGGAGATCGTGGCGCCGAGCGGTGTTGCCAATCTGCGCTTTCTTGATGAGGCGGAGGCGGCGAACAGCTATGTCGCTGCGCTCAAACAGGCCGGGGCAGAGATATTGGTGCTGCTGATCCACGAAGGCGGCTATCCGGGTGGGGAGGGCGATCCCGGCGATTGCGGCTCGCTCTCCGGACCGCTGCCGCAGATCATGGCGCGGCTCGATCCTGCTTTCGATCTCGTGATTTCCGGCCATACCCATCAGGCCTATGTCTGCCGCTATGGCACGGTTGATCCCAGCCGGCCCTCGCTCGCCACCAGCGCGGGTCAATATGGCACGCTGCTCACCCGCATCACGCTCGATTATGATGTCGCCGCGCATCGGCTGGTCGACAAGCGGGCTGAGAATGTCCTGGTGGAGCAGCGCGAGGAAGCAGCGGCCGCACAACCCGAACTGACCAAACTCGTGGCGCGCTATCGCACGGCAGCATCTAGCGTGAGCGACCGAGTCGTCGGCAAGCTGGCCGGCAGCCTGACCCAGATCGCCGATGCGAGCGGCCAGAGCACGCTCGGCAACTTCATCGCCGATGCGCAACTGGCCTCCGTGCAGGCACCGGAGCGGGGCGGGGCGCAGCTAGCCCTTATGAATCCCGGCGGGCTGCGCGCGCCCATCGCGCCCCTGGCCGATGGCAGCGTCCGCTTTGGCGATCTCTATTCCGCGCAGCCCTTCGGCAATGTGGTGCTCGTCAAGCAGCTTTCGGGCGCAGATATCCGTGCCGCGCTGGAGCAGCAGTTCACCCGTGGCGATCGCCCGTCGATCCTCAGCGTTTCCAGGGGATTCAGCTATGAGTTCGACGCCAGCCGTCCCGCAGGCGCACGCGTTTTCAACATCCGCCTGAATGGCGCGGCGCTGCGAGACGAGGGGACTTATCGGGTCGCCATGAACAATTTCATCGCGCAGGGCGGTGATGGCCTGCGGCTGTTCGCGCCGGCGCCGGTGCTGGCCGAAGGGCCGGTGGATGTGGACGCGCTGGAGGTGTATATCGCCAGCGACTCGCATCGCGGCCCACCTGCCCTGGACCGCATCCGCAATGTCACACCGCAATGATTGTGGCCTTTTCCAAGCCTTTCCGGTCTTGATCCGGTAAGGTCACCCTGATAAGGGCAGCCCGTTCCGCCGTGGCAGATTGTCGCGGCGTATGTTATTTTAGGCAGATTGATACCGCGTCCGGAGTATGCTCCGGTCCCTGCGGACAAGCGATAGAACTGGAGACTGACGAGCTTATGCAAATCATCGTGCGCGACAACAACGTCGACCAGGCGCTGCGGGCGCTCAAGAAGAAGCTGCAGCGTGAGGGCGTTTATCGCGAGATGAAGCTCCGTCGTCACTATGAGAAGCCCTCCGAGAAGCGTGCGCGCGAGAAGGCTGCGGCCATCCGTCGTGCCCGCAAGCTGGAGCGCAAGCGCGCCGAGCGCGACGGCGCCCGTTAAGGTGCATTCAGGGCCGCGCTTGCGGCCCTGTTGATTCTCCCGGTTTCAGTAAGAAGAGGCACGGCCCATGTCCGTCACGGCGGTTCCCTTGCAGCCCATCCGGCGCGGTTCGGTTCGTCGTTTCTGGCTTGCGGTCGTGCTGGTGCTGGCCGTTGCGGCGGTGCTGGCCTGGGCCGGCAGCCGCCAGTTCGGGCATACTGCCAGTGGCCTGCGCTACCAGATGATCACGCAAGGGTCGGGCGAAAGCCCCACCCGCGATGATTTTGCGCTCGTCGCCTATAAGGGCACGCTGCCCGATGGCACGGTGTTCGACGAGAATGAGAGCGCGCCGATGGACCTGCAGTCGCTGGTCCCCGGCTTTGCCGAGGCGGTGACCCTGCTCAAGCGTGGCGGCAGCATCCGTGCGTGGATCCCCGCCGAGCTGGCTTATGGCGACAGCCCCCCTCCGGGCGGCGTCATCCCGCCGAACACGCCGCTTCAGTTCGAGATCAAGCTGCTCGAATTCAAAACCCGTGCCGAGGTCATGCAGGCCCAGCAGATGATGCAGATGCAGCAGATGATGCAGCAGCAGGGCGGAGGTCCGGGTGCCCCAGGCGCCATGCCGCCCGGCGCGCCGGAGATGCCGCAGCCCTGATGGGGAAGGGGCGCCGATCCGGCGCCCCCTTCACACATCTCATTCCCGGCCCGGCATCTGGGCCGTCATCCTGGCAGACGCCTCATCCGCTAATGACCGGCCGGCCATAATTCTTGGCATAGGCATTTTCGACACCGGTCAGAATTTCGACGATATCGAAATAACGGTCCCAGAAGGCTGTTTCCCGCAGGTCTTCGACCAGCAGCTGATAGGCGTGGTGGTCGATCGCATCCCACATCCAGATATCGGTGACGCGCGTCGCGTAGAACTCCACGTCGAAGAAGCGCAGCGCAACCTTGCCGGCGTGCTTGCGCAGAATGGGCGCGAATTGCTCACCCAGCAGCGCGAAGCGCTGGTCGACGGGAAAGCCGAGCCACTCCGGCGACGTCTTCACGAGCATGAAAACGGTGAGGGCGGGTTCGAACGAAAGGCTTGCATTGGTCATGATAGATCCTTGTCAGTCTGTGTCTGCGCGGACTAAATGCGAGTAAATGCTCAAGATTGGCTACTCGCATTGATGGCATGACCAACATCTCCTCCCAGCAGCGCTCCATCCCCAGAAAATCGCCCCGGCAGAGCCGCTCTTTGGAGACGGTAAAGGCCATCGTCGAAGCGACGGCTCGCATTCTCGAGGAAAAGGGACTCGGCGGACTGACCACGAATGCCGTTGCCGAGCGTGCCGGCGTCAGCATCGGGTCGCTGTATCAGTACTTTCCAGGCAAGGACGCCCTGATCGGCGCGCTGATCTTGCGGGAAACCGCGCTGCTGATCGCCGATTGGGAGGCGGCGACAACGGCCGAGACGGGGGAGGCGGCGCTGGCCCTGCTCATCGCGGCAGCGGTCGCGCATCAACTCCGGCGCCCCGTTTTGGCGCGCCTTCTTGATATCGAGGAGGCGCGGCTGCCGCTCGATCCGGCAGTTCACGCGGTGAGCGTGCGGCTCCGCGAGATCGTCACCGGCGTGTTACAGCGCCCGGATCTTCCACCCCACGCCGATACGGCGCTTGCCGCGCAGGATATGCTCGCGATCATCAAGGGCATGGTCGACGCGGCTGGTGCGCATGGAGAGCTGGACCGGCCCGGTCTGGAAGAACGCGTCGGCCGTGCCGTGCGCGGCTATCTCGGCTGTCGGTGAAGAGCCGCTCTTACCGCAAAAGCGCTTAGCGCTGCGCGGAACCTGCTGTCTCTTCAGGGTGCAGCGACATCCCTGCCCGGCCACTTCGGAAGCTGCTGATCCAGGTGGCCGGATTGAGCCGCGTCGAGCCGTCGAGCGAGAAGGTGATAAACTCGGCGCGGCCACCCAGCGATTCCCAAGGCACCGGGCCGCCAAGGCCCTGCATTGCGGCGGAGACGCGGCTGTCCGCGCTATTGTCGCGGTTATCGCCCATCAGGAACACATGGCCGGCAGGGATGCGCACTGGGCCGTACCAATCGGTCTCGCGCGCGCCCATGTCGATGATTGTGTAGCTCCGCCCATTGGGCAGCGTCTCACGCAGCACCGGGAGCACGCACACCTGCGTGCCATCGGGCTGCGTTTCCAGCGCGCCGGGGAACTGGCGCGGATCGCAGCGGCTGTTGGCATCCACCGGCATCCGCATGGCGGGCAGGGCCTCCTGCTTCACCGCCTTGCCGTTGAGGATCACCACGCCGTCGCGCACTTCCAGCAGATCGCCGGGCAGGCCGATGACCCGCTTGATATAATCCTCGTTGCTGTTCTGCGGCGTCACGATCGCGATGTCGCCGCGCTCGGGCATCTTGCCCCAAACGCGCCCGTTCATGAACGGCAGCGTGACGCCCCAGGGCTCGGGCGGTCCGCCGAGCAACGTCGTGCGCAGGATCGCGGCCGGATTGGGAATGGTCGGGGAGACGTACGACCAACCATAGGCATATTTGGAAACAATGAGCCGGTCGCCCACCAACATGGTCGGCATCATCGATTCGGAGGGTATGTAGAAAGGCTTGGCCACGAAGCTGTGGAACGCCAGCACCGCCGCCAGCAGCAGCACGATGCTCTTGATCTCGCCGACCCAATCGGTCTTCTTGTCAGCGCGTTTCCGGCGCGTTTCCTGCGCCTTGATCGATGCCTCATCCGTCACGGAAAGCGCGCCTCCAGAATGACGAACGCCTGCGCCCAGGGATGATCGTCGGTCAATGTCAGGTGAACAAATAGGCTGGCGCCGGACGGGGTCAAGGCATCCAGTCGCGCTTTGGCGCCGCCCGTGAGGGCAAGCGTCGGTGCGCCGGAGGGCAGATTGACGACGCCAATGTCCTTCATGAACACGCCGGCCTTGAATCCGGTGCCGACAGCCTTGCTGAAGGCCTCCTTGGCCGCGAAGCGCTTGGCCAATGTGCCGGCCTTGGTGAACGGGCGCCGATTGGCCCGGGCGATTTCATGGTCGGTGAACACCCGCTGCTCGAATCGCGCTCCGAACCGGTCCAGAGAGGCCTGGATTCGCTCGATATTGCAAAGATCAGAGCCCAGGCCGACGATCATGCCTGCCCGCGCGCCTCGTCCATCAGCCTGCGCATCTGCGCCACGCTGTCGCGCAGGCCCAAGAAGATCGCCTCACCGATGAGAAAGTGGCCGATATTGAGTTCAGCGACCTGCGGAATCGCCGCGATGGGCGCGACATTCTCGTAAGTCAGGCCATGGCCGGCATGGGGCTCGATGCCGTTCTTGGCGGCCAGCGCCGCTATGTCGGTGATGCGGCGGAGTTCCGCAGCCTGCTCGGGGCCTTCGACCTCGCAATATTTGCCCGTGTGCAGTTCCACCACCGGCACCTTGAGGCGCAGCGCCGCATCGATCTGGCGCGGATCGGCCTCGATGAACAGCGAGACACGGCAGCCCGCTTCGCCGAGCCGGTCGACCATGGGCGCGAGGTGATTGTGCAACCCGGCCGCATCCAGTCCGCCCTCGGTGGTGCGCTCCTCGCGACGTTCTGGCACGAGGCAGACGGCGTGCGGCTTATGGCGCAGTGCGATCTCCAGCATCTCCTGCGTGGCGGCCATCTCGAAATTGAACGGGATCTCCAGCTCGGCGGACAGGCGCGCGATGTCCTTGTCCGTGATGTGCCGGCGATCTTCGCGCAAATGTGCGGTGATGCCGTCGGCGCCGGCTTCCTGCGCGAGCAGGGCGGCGCGGACCGGATCGGGATAGGAGGCGCCCCGCGCATTGCGGATGGTCGCCACATGATCGATGTTGACGCCCAGGCGCAGGTGGCGGCCGCACTGGTCCGCCATTGCTGTCATGCCCGGCTGCCCGGCTTGGTCGCCGGGATCGCTGCCAGTTCGGGCGGCAGATCGTCAGCGTCGTACACAGGGAAGTTGAGGCTCACGAGCGGGAAGAAGGGCACGCCGAGATTGGCCTCGCCGGCCGAGCGATCGACCACGGCGGCTTCGGCGATGACCTCGCCGCCTTCCGCGCGCACCGCTTCCATCGCCTGGCGGGAGGAGAGGCCGGTCGTCACGACGTCCTCGACCATCAACACCTTCTGGCCGGGTGTTAGCGAGAAACCGCGACGGAACAAGAAGGTGCCCTGCGGCCGCTCGAGAAACAGCGCATCGCAGCCCAGCGCCCGGCCCATTTCGTGGCCGATGATGATGCCGCCCATCGCCGGCGAGACAACGACGTCGATGGCGGCGCGAATATCACGCGGGATAGACTGGGCGATCGCAACGGCGATGCGGCCGGCGCGCTCGGGATTCATCAGCACGCGCGCGCATTGCAGATAGTTGGCGCTGTGCTTGCCCGAGGACAGCAGAAAATGCCCCTGGAGCAGCGCGTCACAGGCGCGAAATTCAGCGAGCACTTCCGATTCTGTCATGTTTCCCCGACCTCTTATATAGAGCGGCGCAGATAGCGGCGGACGGGCTGACAATCAACGGCTGGCATTCGGGCAATTTCTGCGCTTGAGGCTGGGAGGCTGGCTGCGTATAGGGGCCGCAAGATCAATGAGGGGGGCCGCAGTCGATGTCTTTCGCTAGCGGCCTGAAATTGAAGGCAGGTCGACCGCATGACTAGAAGAATCAATGGCTTCATGGTGGCGATCGCGCTCGGACTGAGCACGCTCGCGCCATCTTCCGCTTTCGGGCAGGCAGAACAGGCTGCTGCGCCCGCGGCGTCGACTGCGGAAGCCGCACCGGCCGCCGCCGCTGCGCCCGCAGCTCCCGCCGCGCCGGCGTTCGATCATGCTGCGCCGGTCGAAGGTGTCGGCCAGCCCGCCGTGGGCGAGACGACCTTCCAGAAGCAGGTGACCTCCACGGGCAATTATGCGCTGTGGATGCACAATGTGATTCTGCTGCCGGTCATCACGGTTATCTCGCTGTTCGTGCTCGGGCTGCTGCTCTGGGTCGTGGTGCGCTACCGTCGCGCCGCCAATCCGGTGCCCTCGCGCACCTCGCACAACACGGCGATCGAGATCGTCTGGACGCTGGCGCCGGTGCTGATCCTCATCGGTATCGCCATTCCGTCGATCGACCTGCTGGCCAAGCAGTTCAAGCCGGCCCCGGCCAACGCCATCACCCTCAAGGTGACCGGCTATCAGTGGTACTGGGGTTATGAATATCCCGATCTCGGCATCGGCGAATATGTCTCCAACATGCTGCCGCCCGAAGAAGCGCTCAAGCGTGGCGAGCCCCGCCTGCTCGGCGTCGACAATCGCGTCGTCCTCCCGGTCGGCGTGCCCATCAAGGCGATCATCACTGCGGCTGACGTGATCCACTCCTTCTCGATTCCCGCCTTCTGGGTGAAGGAAGATGCTGTGCCGGGTCGCCTCAACGAGAAGACCTTCACCATCGAGAAGGAAGGCGTCTATTATGGCGTCTGCTCGGAGCTGTGCGGTGCACGCCATGGCTTCATGCCGATCTCGATCGAAGCGGTGAGCCCCGAGCGGTTCGCACAGTGGGTCCGCTCACAGGGTGGCCAGATGCCGGGTGACGCAGCCGCGCCTGCCGCTGCCGCCGAAGCACCCGCCGCCGCTCCTGCTCCCGCCAACGCCGAGACGCCCGCTGCGGCGCCCGCGACTGCATCCTGAGGACTTCCAAGATGAGCACCACAACCGCAGACGATTTCCACGGGGCGCACGCCCATGGCGATCATGATGCCGATCACAAGCCGGGCTTCTTCGTCCGCTGGTTCATGTCGACGAACCACAAGGACATCGGCACGCTTTACCTGATCTTCGCGATCATGGCCGGCGTCATCGGCGGCGCCATCTCGGGCCTCATGCGTCTCGAGCTGGCTGAGCCGGGTATTCAGTATCTCCAGCATTGGGCCACCTTCGCGGACGGTCCCGATGCGACGATCGATCAGGCCTATCACCTCTGGAACGTGCTGATCACGGCCCACGGCCTCATCATGGTGTTCTTCATGGTGATGCCGGCGATCATCGGCGGCTTCGGCAACTGGTTCGTCCCGATCATGATCGGCGCGCCGGACATGGCCTTCCCGCGGATGAACAATATCAGCTTCTGGCTGCTCATCCCTGCATTCCTGCTCCTGCTTGGCTCGGCCTTCGTGCCCGGCGGCACCGGCAATGGCGCGGGCACCGGCTGGACCGTCTATGCCCCGCTGTCCACCAGCGGCAGCCCCGGTCCGGCGGTCGACATGGCGATTCTCTCGCTGCACATCGCAGGCGCCAGCTCGATCCTGGGCGCGATCAACTTCATCACCACCATCTTCAACATGCGCGCACCGGGGATGACCATCCACAAGATGCCGCTGTTCGTGTGGTCGGTGCTGGTTACCGCCTTCCTTCTGCTGCTCGCACTGCCCGTGCTGGCTGCGGCCATCACCATGCTCCTGACCGATCGTAACTTCGGCACCGTCTTCTATGACGCGGCCGGCGGCGGTGATCCGGTTCTCTATCAGCACCTGTTCTGGTTCTTCGGCCACCCCGAAGTGTACATCATGATTCTGCCGGGCTTCGGCATCGTCAGCCAGATCGTCTCCACCTTCAGCCGCAAGCCCGTCTTCGGTTATCTCGGCATGGCCTATGCCATGGTCGCCATCGGCGTCGTTGGCTTCATCGTGTGGGCGCACCACATGTTCACCACCGGCATGACCGTGAACATGAAGATGTACTTCACGGCCGCCACCATGGTCATCGCGGTGCCGACCGGCGTGAAGATCTTTTCGTGGATCGCCACGATGTGGGGCGGCTCGATGAGCTTCAAGACCCCCATGGTCTGGTCGCTCGGCTTCATCTTCATGTTCACCGTGGGTGGCGTGACCGGCGTGGTGCTCGCCAATGGCGGCATCGACGATAACCTGCACGACACCTATTATGTGGTCGCGCACTTCCACTATGTGCTCTCGCTCGGTGCCGTGTTCTCGCTGTTCGCAGGCTTCTACTACTGGTTCCCGAAGATGTTCGGGAAGATGTACAACGAGTTCCTGGGTCAGCTCCACTTCTGGGTGTTTTTCATCGGCGTGAACATCATGTTCTTCCCGATGCACTTCCTGGGCATGAGCGGTATGCAGCGCCGCGTGCCGGATTACACCGATGCGCTGGCCTACTGGAACGGCATCGCCTCGTTTGGTTATGCGATCATGGGCGTGGGCGTTCTGATCTTCTTCGTAAACGTCTTCATCTCCCTGCTGGCCGGCAAGAAGGCCGCTGCCAATCCGTGGGGTGAGGGTGCCACGACGCTGGAATGGACGCTGTCCAGCCCGCCGCCGTACCACCAGTTCGAGACCTTGCCGGTCATCGATTGATCGGCAACGGGTTTCACCCGCGAGCCGCCGTCCTCAGGGTGGCGGCTTGAACAGACAAGATAGTGATCGGGGGCGCGCAAGCGCTCCCGCTTGCGATATGAACTGACGAGTTGAACTGAACGCAAGGTCAGAGGTTTTGGCGAGCAAGGCATCGATCATGGGCACCGCGCCACAACAGTCTCCGCTTGGCGGGTCGACGGTTCCGCTCCCGGCGGACTGGCGCGATCTGCTCGCGCTGACTAAGCCGCGCGTGCTGACGCTCGTCGTCTTCACCGGCCTGTGCGGATTGCTGGTCGCACCCGGCAGCCTGTCTCCGGTGCTCGCCTTTACCGCCATTCTCTGCATCGCGCTCGGCGCTGGTGCGGCGGGCGCGCTCAACCAATGGTATGAAGTCGACCGCGACGCGAAGATGAAGCGTACCGCGGGTCGTCCGCTGCCGGCCGGCCGGATGAGCCGGGAAACGGCGCTGCATTTCGGCGTCGGCCTCGCTGCCTTTTCCGTGCTTCTGATGGGCTTTGCGACCAACTGGCTCGCCGCCGGCATCCTGGCGACGTCGATCCTCTTCTATGTGTTCATCTACACCATCTGGCTCAAGCCACGCACGGCGCAGAATATCGTGATCGGTGGTGCGGCCGGTGCCTTTCCGCCGTTGATCGGCTGGGCGGCGGTGACGGGCGATGTGGCGCTGCTGCCCATCGCTCTGTTCATGCTGATCTTCTTCTGGACCCCGCCGCACTTCTGGTCGCTCGCGCTGTTCGTGCGGATGGATTACGCCAATGCCGGCATCCCGATGCTGCCGGTGGTGGCCGGGGAGGTGACCACCCGCCGCCAGATCCTGGGCTATACCAGCATCATGGGCGTCGCCGCGCTGGCGCCGGTGGTGTTGCGGCTGACCGGCCCGATCTATGGACTGACTGCGTTGTTGGCGACAGCGGTGTTCGCGGCCATGGCCCTGCAGGTCTCGCTGCGCCGGGAGAGCGATCCCGCCCAAATGAAGCCGGAGCGGCGGCTGTTCAAATATTCGGTTCTCTATCTTTTCCTGCTCTTCGGCGCGGTTGTCGTCGACCATTGGGTGTATGCGGCATGACCCCTGAAGACCAGAAACTCATTCAGGAGCGCCAGCGGGCGCGGGCGCGCATCATGGCGTGGATCCTCGCCGCGCTGGTCGTACTGTTCTTTGCGATCACCATCGCGAAAATGGCCTGAGGAGCGGTGCGATGACGACGATTGCCGGAAAGCGCGTGAGTAACCGCAAGACAGCCCTGCTGGCAGCGCTGGTCGCGGTGGCGATGCTCGGCCTCGGCTTCGCGGCGGTCCCGCTCTACCGCCTATTCTGTCAGGTTACCGGCTTCGGCGGCACCACCCAGCGCGTCGACGCCGCACAGGCCGCCAAGGCGGTCTCGCTGCAGACGCAGGGCCGGCAGCTGTCGATTCGGTTCGACTCGAATATCGGCGGCGGCATCCCGTGGGAATTCTATCCCGAGAAGCGCCGCCTGACCGTGGGCGTCGGCGGCAAGTCGATGGCGATCTTCATCGCGAAGAACACCTCGAATAAGCCGGTGACCGGGCGCGCCGTGTTCAACGTCACGCCCGAATATGTCGGCAAATATTTCAGCAAGGTGCAGTGCTTCTGCTTTACGGAGCAGACCTTGCAGCCGGGGCAGCAGGTGCGGATGCCCGTGCTGTTCTATGTCGACAAGGCGTTCCTTGATGATTCTGACGGCAAGGACGTCCAGGAAATCACGCTGAGTTACACATTCTATCCGGTTGAGAAGCCGGACGACCAGAGCTAAAGAAGCGCGCAAACGAGCGCTCGGATAAAGCGCTTAGATACAGGGAATACGATATGGCCGGCGCCAAGAATCACGATTATCACATTCTCCCCGCCAGTTTCTGGCCGTTGATGGGCTCGATGTCGGCCCTGGTGATGGCGCTGGGCGCCGTTGCCTGGATGCACCCCTCTGAAATGGGCAGCTGGGGCGGCGCGGGCTTCTTCCTCGGTCTGGCCGGCGTGCTCGCCACCATGTTCTTCTGGTGGGCGGACGTTATTCGCGAGGCGCATGCCGGCGATCACACGCCAGTCGTGCAGCTTCACCTGCGCTACGGCATGATCCTGTTCATCGCCTCGGAAGTCATGTTCTTCGTGGGCTGGTTCTGGGCGTTCTTCGATTTCAGCCTCTTCCCGACGGCCCTGCCGCCGATTGACGGCCTGTTCCCGTCCGAGGGCATCGAAGTTCTCAATCCCTTCGAGCTGCCGCTCCTCAACACGCTGATTCTGCTTTGCTCCGGCACCACCATCACCTGGGCGCACCATGCGATCATCCATGGCGACCGGGACGGCTTGAAGAAGGGCCTGTGGCTTACGATCATCCTCGGCATCGTCTTCACCTGCGTGCAGGCCTACGAATATGCTCACGCGCCCTTCGCCTTCGGCACGACGCCTTATGGCTCGGCCTTCTACATGGCGACCGGCTTCCACGGCTTCCACGTTCTGGTCGGCACGATCTTCCTGATCGTCTGCCAGGTGCGGGCCTATAAGGGCCACTTCACCCCGCGCCAGCACTTCGGGTTCGAGGCGGCGGCCTGGTACTGGCACTTCGTTGACGTGGTGTGGCTGTTCCTGTTCGTCTCCATCTATGTGTGGGGCGGCTGGGGAGCTCCGATGCACGCGGGCTGATCGGCCGGGGAGCACGGCATGTGCGGCGCCAAGGCCCATGCTTGCTCCTCATCTATCGATAGCAAAGGCGACGCGCGGAAAGCCCTTCCGCGCGTCGCTTCGTTTTCGGCATGCGGCATTTGCGAAGGACAGGATGGATGAGCGAGACTAAGCCCGCAGAGGCGCTAAAGGCTGCCGCTGTCACACCGGCTTATCTAGTCAAGGCGAGCGTCAAGGCCCGCTGCCCGCGCTGTGGCGCCGGGCCGCTGTTCGATGGCTGGGTACGATTCGCGCCGAGCTGCCGGGCCTGCGGGCTGGATCTGGCCGCGTTCAATGTCGGCGATGGCCCGGCGGCCTTCCTCATCCTGATCGTCGGCGGGCTGGTCACGGCGCTGGCGCTGATGGTCCAGCTGGCCGCCGATCCGCCATTCTGGGTGCATATCCTGCTCTGGGTGCCGCTCACCACCGCGCTGGTCATCGGCTGTTTGCGGCTGTCCAAGGCAGCACTGCTGATCATCGAATATCGCAACAAGGCGCGCGAGGGGCGCATTGCCGATCCGCGTCAGCCGGGCGAGGGCGCGCCATGAGCCGCCGGGTGCCGCTGGTGCCGACCGTTCTGGTCGGCCTCGCCGTTGCCGTGATGATCGCGCTGGGCATCTGGCAGATCGGTCGCGCCCAGCAGAAGGAGGCCGCGCTGGATGCCTGGCGCGCGAATCTGCATCTGCCGCTCACGGCCTATCCCCGGCAAAACCCCACCGATCAAAGCTACATGTTCCGCCGTCTCGCGGCCCAGTGCCTGCGCGTGGTCGATTGGCAGGTGATCGGCGGTCGGGCGCGCAGCGGCGAGACCGGATGGCGGCACATCGCTTATTGCGCGACCGGTGCCGAAGGGCCGGGACTTGTGGTGGACATGGGCGTGAGCGTGCGACCGGATGGCAAGACTGACTGGCAGGGCGGCCCGGTGACTGGCACAGCCACCCATGAGCCGGACAATTCCTCACTGCTGGCCCGTGTGCAGGGCAAGGCACCGCCCTTGCGGCTGATGATCGTCGCGGACGGGCCCGCGCCCGGCCTGCTCGCCTCCGCGCGGCCCGATCCATCGTCGGTGCCCAATAATCACCGCTCCTACGCGGTGCAGTGGTTCCTGTTCGCCACGATCGCGCTGGTGATTTATGCGCTCGCCCTGCGCAAGCGCTGGCGGGGCGAACCGCGCGAGGGTTAATCCACTCCGTTGCGCTACGGCAGCCACAAGGCTAAGGGCCGGTCATGCAATATGTGAGCACCAGGGGGCGCGCGGCTGCGCTGGATTTCGAAGGCGCAACGCTGGCAGGGCTGGCGAGCGACGGCGGGCTGTATCTGCCTGAGCATTGGCCGAGCTTTTCCGCCGACGAGCTGGAGGCGATGCGCGGCCTCTCTTACGTCGAGACCGCCGTTCGTGTCATTCGCCCCTTCGTGGGCAATTGTCTGAGCGAAGACGAGCTGCGCGAGCTGTGTACGCAGGCTTATGGCCGCTTCTCCCACGCCGCGGTGACGCCGCTGGTGCAGCTCGATCATCAGCACTGGCTGCTTGAGCTGTTCCACGGGCCGACGCTGGCGTTCAAGGACGTTGCGCTGCAGATGCTCGGCCTGCTGTTCGAGAAGTTCCTCAGCCGCCGCGATACCCATCTGACCATCGTCGGCGCGACGTCGGGAGACACCGGCTCGGCGGCCATCGATGCCGTTGCGGGCCGAGCGAAGATCGATATCTTCATGCTCCATCCCGCAGATCGCGTGTCGGATGTGCAGCGCCGGCAGATGACGACGGTGCTGGCGCCGAACGTCCACAACATCGCCATCGAGGGCAGCTTCGACGATGCGCAGGCGCTGGTGAAGCGCATGTTCAACGATGCCGATTTCGCCGGCCGCTTCGATCTGTCGGCGGTGAACAGCATCAACTGGGCGCGACTCGTGGCGCAGGTGATCTATTATATCTATGTCGGCGTGCGCCTCGGCGCGCCGCATCGGCAGGTCGCCTTCTCGGTGCCGACCGGCAATTTCGGCGACGTGTTCGCCGGCTATGTCGCAGCGCGCATGGGTCTCCCCATCGAGCGGCTGATCGTCGCCACCAATGTGAACGACATTCTGCACCGGGCGCTCTCGCAGGGCGACTACAGCCAGGAAGGCGTCGTGCCGACGGCCACGCCCAGCATGGACATTCAGGTCTCCTCCAATTTCGAGCGGCTGCTGTTCGATCTTGGCGGGCGCGATGGTCTGGCGCTGGCCGAGCAGATGAAGGGATTCGAGGCGACAAAGGCCATGCGCCTGACGAATGCGCAGCGCGACGGGGCGTCCAAGCTCTTCTCGTCCGCGCGCGTCGATGGCGACGACATGTCGCGGGCGATGCGTTGGGCTTATGATGCGGCCTCTCAGGTCATCGATCCGCACAGCGCGGTCGGCCTCGCGGCGGCCCATGCCGTGCCGCTCGATCCGTCCGTGCCGGTGGTGACGCTGGCGACGGCGCATCCCGCCAAGTTCCGCGATGCCGTGGAACGCGCCACCGGCGTGCGTCCCTCGCTGCCGTCACGTGTGGGCGATCTGTTCGGGCGCGAGGAGCGCTATGTGACGCTGCCCGGTACGTTCGAGGCGGTGACCGAATATATCGCGGAACGCGCCACACCGCGCCGTGGGTAGGACGTCCTTTCTGAAGCCCCTCCTCTTTAGAGGAGGGGTTGGGGTGGTGTCGGCTACGTCGGCTCCAGAGCGCTACGTAAGCACCTACCTCCGAACCCCTCCCCTGAAGGGGAGGGGATAGATGTCTATAACCCTGCCACCCGCCCTCCCACTCACCACAATGGTCGGCGAGCCCTGGGGCGATTACGGCCTCATCGATAGCGGCGCCGGCCGCAAGCTGGAGCGCTACGGCCCCTATCGTTTCATCCGCCCGGAGCCGCAGGCGATGTGGCAGCCGGCGCAGGCCGACTGGGATGCGCATGGCAGCTTCATTCCGGCATCGGACGAGGATGGCGGCGGGCGCTGGCATTTCGACAAGCCCGTGCCGCGTGATGGCTGGCCGCTACGCTGGGAGGAGGCGCGCTTTCAGGCAAGCTGCACGCCCTTTCGCCATCTCGGCTTCTTCCCGGACATGGCGCCGGTCTGGCAATGGGCACGCGAGCGGCTGCACGGCGTTGAAGCGCCTCATTTCCTCAACCTGTTCGGCTATACCGGCGTCGGCACGCTGGCCCTCTCCGCGACCGGGGCGCAGTGCGTGCATGTCGATGCCTCGAAAAAATCGGTCGCGCAGGCACGCGCCAATGCGGCACTCTCCGGCATGGAGAGCAATCCCGTCCGCTGGATCATCGACGATGCCGCCAAATTCGCGGCACGCGAGGTGCGGCGCGAGCGGCGCTATCATGGCATCCTGCTCGATCCGCCCAAATATGGCCGGGGACCGGATGGCGAAATCTGGCGCCTCGAGGAAGACCTGCCCGGCCTGATCGCCGGGTGCCGCCGCTTGCTGGATGGCGAGAGCCGCTTCCTGTTCCTCACGGTCTATGCCGTGCGCATGTCCGCGCTGGCGATCGGCGAACTGCTCCGGGCGCATCTCGGTGATCTGCCGGGGCGGATCGAATGCGGCGAGCTTGCCGTGCGGGAGGAGGCGCGGGGGCTGTTGCTTCCAACGGCGATCTGGGCGCGGTGGACGCCGGGCTGAGGGGCTTTCGGGAGGAGGGCGTCCGCCGCGTGAGCGCACCGCAAGCGCCTAGGTATACTACATGTATACCCGCCTACCTTTCCGTTCGTGTCGAGCGAAGTCGAGACACGTCTAGCGCTGTGCTTGGTGTCTCGACTTCGCTCGACACGAACGGGGAAGAGGGAAGGCCTGGTATGCGGCGCCCCTCAATCCAGCCCTACCTAATCCCGTCCCGCCCTTAGCGCCGCGCCGCCGGCCACCGGCGCCACCACACACAGTAACAGCGAGCAGGCCGCGACCAGCTTCAGCGCGCTGTCGCCGCCAAATTGCAGGGCGCCGGCACCGAAGATCAGGATCGGCACCGCCAGCGGCAGCACCAGCAGGCCGGTGAGCGCGCCGCTGCCCCGCAGGCCAGCGGTGAGTGCCGCCACCAGCAGGGCGAGCGCGGCAAGGCCGGGAGTGCCGAGCGCCAGACCGACCATCACCAGCCGCAGCATCTCCGGCTCCAGCTTGAGCAGCGCCCCGGCCGGCAGCGCGGCGATCAGCAGCGGCGGGCCGAAGCTCAGCCAATGCGCGACGCCCTTGGCGAACAGGATCGTGCCTTCCCCCACGCCGCGCAGCACGAGCTGGTCGATCACGCCGCTGTCGCGGTCCGGCTCGATCAGCCGGTCAATGGGCAGCAGGCTGGCCAGCAGCGCGGCGACCCAGAGCAAGCCGCCGCCGGTCTGGCTGAGCAGCGTGGCATTGGGGCCGACCGCGAAAGGAAACAGCGCCGCAATCAGCAGCAGAAAGGCCAGCGGCAGCCAGATGCCACCGCTCCGCCACGCCCGGCCAAGGTCGCGCAGGATGATCGGGCCGATCATGCGTCGCGCTCCTCGCCCGCATCCGGGGCCGGCGCATGAAGGTTGATCACCGCATCCTGCGTCCACGCGAGCGGCATGTGCGAGGCCGCGAGCACGAGGCCGCCGCGCGCACGGTGCTCGTCGACCAGGGTGCCGAGTTGCGCGGCCGAGGCGACGTCGAGGCCATTGGCGGGCTCATCCAGCAGCCAGATCGGTGCCGCAGTAATCAGCGTGCGCGCCAGCGCGGCGCGCTTGCGCTGGCCGGTGGAGAGCATCCGCACCGGAATATCGCGCAGATGCGCAATGGCGAGGTCATCGAGCGCGGCGTTGATGCGTGCGGACGGCGCCTCGTCCACCTTCGCCCAGAAGGCGAGGGCCTCGTGCACCGTGCGGTCCCGGTCCAGCGCGTCCAACTCGTCGGTCAGCGCCACCGCGCCCTTGCAGGTCACCGTCCCCGCAAAGGGCCGCAGGAGCCCGGCAATGATGCGCAGCAGGCTCGATTTACCGATGCCGTTCGGCCCGGCGATCTGGGCGCTGCCGCCGGCCGTCAGGCTGAGATTGACACCGGCGAACAGCAGCCGTCCCCCGCGCAGGCAGGCGACATCCTCCAGCCGGAGCGCCGCGCCGCTCATGGCTTGACGGTCCATGGGCGCGTGGCCGAGAAGGGGGCGCGCGAAAAGGAGACCGCCATGCCAAGGATCGCCCGTCTCTCCGACGAGGAGCGCGCGCAAGCGCTCAGCACTGTCCCGGCCTGGCGCCTGTCGGATGATGCCAGCGGTATTTCGCGCAGCCTGCGGTTCGATGATTTCGTCGCCGCCTTCGGGTTCATGAGCAAGGTCGCCCTGCTGGCCGAACGCGCCGATCATCACCCGGAATGGTCGAACGTCTACAATCGCGTGGATATTCGCCTGAGCACCCATGATGCCGGGGGCCTGAGCGCGCGCGATATTGCCCTCGCCAAGGCGATCGACGCACTGCTCTGACGGGAAGGGGGCGGGGGAGACAGCGCATTAGAAGACCGGGGTGTTATAATGGTGCCAGGCCATCAGCGCCATGGCGCTGCGGTGTGGGCGCCAGGCTTCGGCCAGCGCGCGGGTTTCGCGTTCGGCCGGGCGCGCATCGAGGCCCATGATCTGCCCCACCGCGATCTGCACGGCGAGGTCGCCCGCCGGCCAGATGTCCCTGCGGCCTTCCGCGAACAGCAGATAGATCTCCGCCGACCAGCGCCCGATGCCCTTGATCCGCACGAGCGCGGCAATGGCCTCCTCATCATCTTGCGGCAGCGCGTGGAGATCGAGCCCGCCGCTCACCACCAGTTCCGCGAGGCTGCGGGCATAGCCTTGCTTCTGGCGGGAGAGGCCGCAGGCGCGGAGCGTATCGAAATCCTGCGCCAGCAGGGCATCGGGCGCGCAGCCGGCGCCAAGGGCCGCTTCCAGCCTGGCCCAGACCGAAGCCGCCGCGGCGACGCTCACCTGCTGGCCGACAATGGTGCGCAGCAGCGTTTCATAACCCGGTTCGCGCTGGCGGGATGGGGGGTAACCGAGCCGCTCGATCAACGCGGCGATCGCGGGCTGATCTGCCGCCAGCGCATCCAGCGAAGTCCGCAATGCGGCATCATCGAGCATGGTTCGTCCCAGGATAAAGAGCGGCGCGCGTCGCCGGGTTGATTTCTGTCCAGCAGCCCCTCATAGCGAGCCAAACCATGGTTTGGAGATAAAAATGCCGCAATTGACGGTTGTGACACGGGACGGCGCGCGCCACGAGATCGAGGCCCAGAATGGCCACACGGTCATGGAAGTGATCCGCGACAACGGAATCGACGAACTGCTGGCCATTTGTGGCGGCTGCTGTTCCTGCGCAACCTGCCATGTCTATGTGGACGAGGCTTATGCGGACAAGCTCCCGCCGCTCAAGGGCGACGAGGACGATCTGCTCGATAGCTCCGAGCATCGCAATGCCTCCAGCCGTCTCTCCTGCCAGATCCCGGTCAGCCCGGAGCTCGAGGGCATGGTCGTCACGATCGCACCGGAAGACTGAGCACTTTGGCCCGGTGCGCGCCAGCGGGCGCCCGCCGGGTCTAGTTATCCACCCGGGTCCAGACCTGTGATCGGCAGCCGATGCGGCCGATCAGGCAGCCTTGCGCGCTCAGCGTCCGCTCGTTGACCAGGGTGATGGTGCCGGAAAAGGTCTTGCCGATATCCGGTACGAACACCTTGCCCCGCCAGGCATTCTCCTTCTCGGGCACGAAGCCGCTGAACAGGCGCGCCCCGATCAGATTGTCGATCCCGCCCTTGCGCGCATCCGCGCGGGCTTTTTCGCTGGCCTGAATCACCGTCCCGCACATCGCCGTGCCGCAGCGATGCGCGCGCACCTGCACGCTGCGCTGCGGATTGGTCCAGATGCCAAGCGATTCGCTTTCCGCCGCGCGGACTGCGCTAGCGCTTAGAGCGGCGCTAGCGATCAGCAGCCCAAGGCCTGCGTGCAACCTCATGGCAACGGCGCCACGCGCAGCACGACCATCGGTGCATCCTTGGTGGCTGGGGTGACCTTCCAGACGATCCGTCTTTGTCCATCCGTCATAGTTTCGGCGCCTTCTTCCTGATTCTGGCTCACGATCTCCGCCGATGTGGTCAGCGTGAACGTGCCGTCCAGCAGCCCGCCAGGGCTCTCACCACCGCTCGCCGTGCCCATCGGTAGGGCGGCGGCATCGCTATCATTGGCAAAGCCGGGAGCCTTCATGCGCACGCGATCCTTGCCGCGCAGTTCGATGGCGAGGAAGGGAAGGACGACTTCCCCGTCCGGGTTAAACGGGAAGACGAAGCCATGGTCGAGCCGGCCGCTGATCCGGTAATCGATGGCCAGCTTGCGGTCGCCGATGTAGCGGGCAGAGCGGTAGCCATATTCCTTGCTCAGCGCCTCGGCGAGACGCCGGAGTTGCGCCTCATCGTCGGCATCGGCGTCGGCGTCGTCCGCAGTCCCGCTCTTGCTTTGCGGCTGGCTGGCGATCTTGAACATCTGCGCATCGTCCGTCGCCCCGTCCGTGGCGTCGTCTTCCGCTGCATTGTCTTCATCCAGCAGTCCGTCGGTCATGTCGGACGGACTGCTCTTGAGAAGCTGCACCTCCCCCACATAAGCGAAGGTGAAGCTGCGGTCGGCCTTGATATCGAGCGTCGCCGCGAATCGTGTCGGTACGAGCAGGCAGCTCGAAAGCAGCAGGGGCGCGATCAGCACCAGCAGCCAGCGCGTCATCATCGCCCGGTTCGTCAATCGCTCATCCCCCGCGAGGCACGGCGCCAGGCTTGCGCCTAGCGCGTCATGCAGGCGTATAGCGCGATTGCAGCGGCGTTGGAAACGTTGAGGCTCTCCATGCGCGGGCTGATCGGCAGGCGAGCGACCATGTCGCAATGGTTGACGCTGTTCAGGCGCAGGCCTTCACCCTCCGCACCCAGCACAAGCGCGACGCGAGTGGTATTGTCCAGCGCGCCGGCGATCGTATCGCGTGCGTCGCCATCGAGCGCGATGCGCCAATAGCCGGCCTCAGCGATTTCATCGAGCGCGCGGGCGAGGTTCACCACCCGTACCCAGGGCACAATTTCCAGCGCGCCGGCTGCCGCGCGCGCGATCACGCCCGATTCGGGCGGCGCATGGCGGTCCTGCGTCACAATGCCCAGTGCATTGAAGGCCGCGGCCGAGCGCAAAATCGCGCCGACATTGTGCGGGTCGGTCACTTGATCGAGCACCAGGATCGGCCTGCGCGCCTGTTCATCCGGCACGCCCTGTTCCAGCAGATCGCCGAGCCAGATGTCCTCCAGCGCTTCCACCTCGGCCACAAGGCCTTGATGTGGCGCGTCGCCCGGCACCATGCGGCCCAAATCCGCCACGTCCGAATAGACGATCGGCAGCACCGGCGGCAGATCGAGCGCGGCCAATGCCTCGCGCGTGCCCCAGATCTTGCGAATCACCCGGTCCGGATTGGCGAGCGCGGCCGTGATGGCGTGGCGCCCATAGAGCCTCGGATACCCGCCTTTCGGCTTTCCTGTTCTGTGTCCCCGTTTCATGCGTGCGCTTTTCCACAGCATGGCATTGACAGGCAAGGCCCCATTCGCCATTGAGCCGCCTCCAATCCGTTTGACGGCCTCGCCGTCCGGGTCAGGCGCCTCTGGAAGGGTGGCCGAGTGGTTAAAGGCAGCAGACTGTAAATCTGCCCGCGTGAGCGTACGCTGGTTCGAATCCAGCCCCTTCCACCATCTCCATGATGATAAGTTGAAACCGCGTCCTTCGGGACGGGAGCCGGCCTTAGCGCAATCGATCGATTGCCTTGTCCGCCGGCCGGCTTGGTTCGCTGCCGGGAGCAGACCATCCGAGCGCAATAAATCCTCAGCGGGTGGCGGGCGGCAGTCCGTCATTTGCGAATCCCGGCAGCTTCCCGATCTGGTCGGCGGGCAGATCGAGCCCGGATTCGATGCGTTGGAGCAGCATCGAGAAGAAGTCATAGCCTTCCCGCACCTTCTCCTCGGAGACGTCCTCAAGCAAATGCGCGCGCAGGCTGGCGGCGATTTCGAGCATATGGGCCAGCGTCTGATAGCCCTCTGCGGTCAGGCGCATCAGCTTGTTGCGCCGGTCGCTCGGGTCGGGCAGGCGCTCCACCAGCCCTTCGGCTTCCAGCAGATCGAGCGTGCGGGTGAGGGTGGGGCCTTCGATCCCGACGCGCTTGGCGATCTGGATCTGGGTCGTGCCGGGCGGCGCATAGGCGATGGAGGACATCGCCTCCATGCGCGATGCGCTTTGGCCGATATCCCGCAGCTTCTCATCGACCAGCGCGCGCCAGCGACGGGCCAGCATCACAATGGTGATGGTCAGCGCCATGTCCGGGGAAGGATAGCCCGATTTCGGTGGCAGAACCTTGCCGAAGATTTCAGCTTCGCTGCCTGCCGTCTTGGGAGCGCTTTTCATGCGATGCCGTTCCTTCGTTACCTTGCCGGAAGGGCGCGATCGCCCAAAAAAGTCGCAAAAATCTCTGCGATCCGCAAAATTAGTTTGCGCGTGAGCAATGTGCAACCGCCCGCGCGAACTGCCTTGTCTGCAACCGTTCAGGGGTGCGCCGGGAGGCAAGTAGGCGTGGCGGACGCCCAGTGCGCCCGCCACGCCCTCGTCAAAAGCGCAACCGCGCGCCGAGGAAGAAGCGCCGGCCAAGCACATCGTAGGTACTCGGGTCCGTGACACCGGATTGCGAAGAGCCTCCCTGCGCGAGCGTGCCCGCTCGCACGCCGAGGCGCGGGGGCTGCTTGTCGAACAGATTGTCCACGCCGAACCGCAACTCGACGGTGGATGTCGCCGCGATCCGCCCTGAGAGATCGAAGATGTCATAGGCGGGGATTGGGAGTTCGGTCGCCGTCGTGCTGGTCGCGTAGGTGAAGTAGCGAACCTTGGGCAGATGACGCCATGTCAGGCTGATCGCACCTGGGCCAAAATTATAGGCGACATTGGTCGACAGCTTCCATTTGAACTGCGCACTATACTGGTTGCTGCCGATGGTATCGCGATAGTCGGCCGTCGGCCCGCCCGGCAAGCTCTGAACGTCGAACTTGTCGAGATAGTTGAACGCGATATTGGTGGTGAACGATCCCTCATCCCCGAACAGCCCAGGCGCCGGGACGGTCCAGTTGAGATTGGCATCGATGCCTGCGGTGTGGATTTTACCCAGATTCTCGAAGAAGGCGCGTGTCGCCGACCAGAAGCCACTTTGCGGCTCACGGATGATCCGGGTGCAGAACTCGTTGCCGGGATCGTAAGTGGGATTGCTTGTGCCATCGAAGTTGAAGCACTGGCGGTAGACATAATCGGTCGACAGGGTCGAGACGGCACCTGCGATCTTGATATTATAATAGTCGACCGAGAGGGTCAGGCGGCTGAGCCACGGGGAATCCCGCCATGGTGAGCGGATGACCATGCCGGCCGTGAAGGTGCGGGCTTCCTCGGACTTGAGATTTGGGTTGCCCAATGTGACATCCCGCCCCAGAGGGAACAGCTGCGGCTGATTGCCCACGAAATCCGGACCGATCGGAAAGCCGCCTGAGATCGCGGAGCAGAGTGCCAGAACCTGCGCGCGATCCGGATTGTCGGCGCGATTGCCATAGCCGGGATAGGCGGAATTGTTGGCATGGGTCGCGCACGGATCGCCGCCGGGCCAATTGACCACGGTGTAGATGCCCGGCTGGAAGATTTCGGCGATGTTCGGTGCGCGGTTGGCGACCTGGTAGCCGCCGCGGAACTTCAGCCAGTCATTCACATCCCAGTCGCCAATGACTTTCCATGTGCCGACCGAGCCTGCCGTGTTGTAGCTCGAGTGACGATAGCCCGCATTGAGGTTCAGTGCCTGAACGAAGGGCAGATCGGACAGAAGCGGGATCAGGACCTCGCCGTAGAAATCCTTGACGAAGATCTTGCCTTCCGTTCGCGAGACGCCGGGCAGGCTGATGACGCCGCTGTTGATCGTCTGCGCGTTGAGTGGGCCGCTGGGCTCATAGAAGAAGTTGTTTTCGCGATAGGACGCGCCGGCCGCAAAGCGCACTTCACCGGCTGGCAGGTCGAACAGTCCACCCTGGAAATTCACTTCCGCCTGGGTCTGCCCGACGACCGTCTCAGCCTTGATGTTTGCTTGGATCAGATCTTGGCAGTCCTGCGAGACCGGGGCGGTGGTGAACGGATTGAGACCGCTCGTGCAGCTTGCGGACATGCCGAGACTGGGGTGCAGGAAGGTTGTTCCGGCGCCGTAGTTCGGAAGGCCGATCAAGGTTTGATAAGCGTCCAGATCGATGAAGTTCTCATAGCGCGTAACTTGCGAACTCTTGCCGTGACCGCCGAAGACATCGAACGTCCAGTCGCGAATGCCCACATTGCCGCGGAAGCCGCCGATCACCTCATAGTTATAGGTGTTCGTTTCGGTGCGCGAGGGGCCTATGAACGTCATCGATTGATTGAGCGACCATGGCGCATTCGGGCGAGCGCGGCTGCGTAGGATGTCGCAGAGGTCCTGCGGCACAGGATGCCCCACCGCCGCGCCACATGTCGCGGCGTCGAACGTGATACCGGCGTTCAGTTGACTAAACGCCGTGGCATAGGTGGATTGGGTCTGGACGTTGTTCTGGTCGAACTTGGCCTGAACATAGGCCGTAATGTCATCCGTGATGTCGTAATGCGCGCTGCCGAAGAAGGAGATTCGCCGCAGCGGCAACTGGAGATAGCCTTCCTTGCTGACGAAGGAGGCATTGCCGTTCTCCAGGATTTTCACATTGGGGTCGGTGCCGTTGTAATTGGGTGCGGGCGCACCAGTCACGCGGCCGACGACGCCCGAGAAGATCGTGGCATCGAGCGGATTGGCGGCCTTGTTGAAGAAGAAGCTGGTCGACAGGCCCGGCCCGGCAATCGCGACTTCCCCCGGCGCGAAGCCGTAGCGCGCAAACACCTGATTGACGGCCGCCTGGGACGGGTTGCCGGCTGGTGCACCGAAGTCGAAGCCGGCCACCACGCCCGGTACGCCGGTCGTATTCGTGCGCGGCGTAACGCCGAAGCTGCTGCCGAAGAAGACCGCTCCGCCGCTGCTGGCGGGATCGGTATAACCAGCCTGATAGAAGGGGCGATCCGCCTGATAGATGATGTCGCGGTCCTGATAGGTCACGCCCAGCATGGCGTTGCCGCGTCCATCGGCGAAATTGCCACCAACAAGGGCGGATATCTCGAACTGCCGTCCATCGCCACGTTCGCTGATTCCCATGCTGGTATCGATCGTGACGCCGGAATAGTCGCGCTTGAGCTTGAAATTGACGACGCCGGCAACGGCATCCGCGCCATAGGTTGCGCCCGCGCCGCCGGTGATGACCTCCACGCTGTCGAGCGCTGCCTTGGGAATGGTGTTGATATCGACCACCAGTGTCGCATTGGCCGGCTGGGTGCGCCGTCCATCCAGGAGGACCAGCGTTCGATTAGCGCCGATGCCGCGCAGGTCGAGCGTCGCGATACCGGGGCTGTTGGTCGGTGTGGCCTGCACGTCAGATCCGGCCAGGCCGGTCAGGCCGGCGCCGCCGCGACCGGTCGCGCCGACGCCGCCTGTGAACTGCGGCATTTCCTTCAGCCCCTGATCGATGCTGAGATCCGAGGAAGACTGCAGGGTGTCGCTGGTCACGGTGGTCAGCGGCGTCGCTGAGGTATAATCGCGGCGCACGATCCGCGATCCGGTGATGACGATCGCCTGCGTCTCCTGCGCGTCCGCCTCGGTGGACTGGGCCTTTGCCGGGCTTGGCGCGTTGAAGGCAAAGGCGAGCGCCGTACAACTCACCAGGGCACGCGCCGTCCATCTGTCAGTTCGTGGGTTCATCAGTCTTCCTCCCCTGCGTCGCGCGAGCCATTCGCGCAGCGTGGTCGTCTCTCGAGGAAGAGTGAGCGGCGTGGACACGCGTCATCGTGCGCAGGAACATCGAATGAGCGAACGCCATCTGCCTGCGCGAACCTGTGCCGCGCAGCCATATCCTCCCCGTCTGCGTCGCCGACTCGAAAGGTCAGCTTCAAATGAATGCTATTCAAATAAATGCAGACAGCAACTACTAAGATTCAATCGAAATTTGGGCTCTGCACTGACCCGGGGGTTCGAGGAAAAGCATTGAAAGCAAGGCTGGCGCATGCGTGCGTCTGTGTTATCGATGGGTGATTCCGCGACGCGGCATGAATCGAAAAGGGGCAGGGGTAATGGCGAGCAGAGACAGCAGGTCGGACAAGGCGCTTCAGATGCGGATTGTCGACGCGCTGGTCCACCGGATTGGCAAGGATAGTCAAGCTGCGCTGCCGCACGACTGGCTTGCCGCGACGATCTATACCCTCCGTGACGAGATCATCGAGCGGTGGATGGAATCATCCAAGGCGGCTCATGCTGCAGGTGCGAAGAGAGTCTATTATCTCAGCCTCGAGTTCCTGATCGGGCGACTGTTGCGCGACGCGCTGAGCAATCTCGGCGTGGTCGAGGAGGTGCGTGCGGCGCTGGCGGAACATGGTGTCGATCTCGATGAGATCGTGGAGATCGAGCCGGACGCCGCGCTGGGCAACGGCGGCCTCGGGCGTCTCGCTGCCTGCTTCATGGAGAGCCTCGCCACGCTGGACATCCCCGCTTATGGCTATGGCATCCGCTATGTGAACGGTATGTTCCGCCAGCGCATCGATGATGGCTGGCAGGTCGAGCTGCCGGAAAACTGGCTGGCCCACGGCAATCCTTGGGAGTTCGAGCGGCGGGAGAGCGCCTATCGCGTGGGCTTCGGCGGCGAGGTCGTCGGTGATGTCGACGGTCGCGTCGAATGGCATCCGGCCGAGAAGGTCATCGCCATGGCGGTCGACACGCCCGTGGTCGGCTGGCGCGGACGTCGCGTCAACACGCTGCGGCTTTGGAACGCCTTCCCCGTCGATCCTCTGCGGCTCGATGCCTTCAATGCCGGCGATCATGCCGGCGCGCTAGCCGAACAGGTGCGCGCCGAGAGCCTTGTGCGCGTGCTCTATCCCGCGGATTCGACGCAGGCGGGGCAGGAGTTGCGGCTGCGGCAGGAGTATTTCTTCTCGTCGGCCTCCATTCAGGACATCGTGCGGCGGCACATGCAATATCATGGCGATATCCGCACCTTGCCGGAAAAGGTCGCCATCCAGCTCAACGATACCCATCCTGCGGTGTCCGTCGCGGAACTGATGCGCCTGCTGATGGACGATCACGGGCTGGAACTGGCTGAGGCATGGACCATCACGCGCGCCACCTTCGGCTATACCAACCACACCCTGCTGCCCGAGGCGCTGGAGAGCTGGCCGCTGCCGCTGTTCGAGCGGATGCTGCCCCGGCATATGCAGATCGTCTATGCCATCAATGCGCTGGTGCTGCGTGAGGCGCGGGCCAGTAAGCAGCTCGATAATGCTGCCATCTCCGCCATTTCCGTGATCGACGAAAATGGCGAACGCCGCGTGCGCATGGCCAATCTCGCCTTTGCTGGCGCGCATAGCGTCAATGGCGTCGCGGCACTGCATACCGAGCTGATGAAGCAGACCGTCTTTGCCGATCTGCACCGGCTCTACCCGGACCGGATCAATAACAAGACCAATGGCGTGACCCCGCGGCGCTGGCTGCTGGAGTGCAATCCCGGCCTCACTGCGCTCATTCGCGAGACGATCGGCGACGGGTTCATGGACGATGCCGAGAAGCTCCACGAGCTGAACCGGTTCGCTGATGACGCGGCGCTCGGCGAGCGGCTGGGCGCCATCAAGCGCGCTAACAAGGAGGCGCTGACGCAGCATCTGCGCGAGCATATGGGTATCCGCCTCGATCCCTCCGCGCTGTTCGACGTGCAGATCAAGCGCATCCACGAATATAAGCGCCAGCTCCTCAATCTCATCGAGACGGTGGCGCTCTACGACCAGATCCGCAGCCATCCGGAGATCGACTGGGTGCCGCGCGTCAAGATTTTCGGCGGCAAGGCAGCGCCGAGCTACCATAATGCAAAGCTCATCATCAAACTGGCCAATGACATTGCCCGGCGGATCAACAGCGACCCCTCGGTGGGCGGGCTGCTCAAGGTCGTTTTCGTGCCGAATTACAATGTGAGCCTCGCCGAGAAGATCATCCCGGCGGCCGACCTCTCCGAGCAGATTTCCACCGCCGGCATGGAGGCATCGGGCACCGGCAACATGAAGTTTGCGCTCAATGGCGCGCTGACCATCGGCACGCTCGATGGCGCCAATATCGAGATCAAGGATCGGGTAGGCGATGACAATATCGTCATTTTCGGTCTGACGGCGGATGAAGTCGCGCACCAGCGGGCCAATGGGTATAATCCGCGCCAGATCATCGAGGAGTCGCGCGAGTTGCAGCAGGCGGTGTCAGCGATTGCCTCGGGCGTCTTCTCACCGGACGACCCCAACCGCTATGTCGAGCTGATCGGCGGGCTTTATGACCATGACTGGTTCATGGTCGCCGCCGATTTCGAGAGCTACAGCCAGGCCCAGCGCGCTGTCGATGCCCGCTGGTCGAACCCGGCCGGTTGGCAAAGTGCAGCGCTGCGGAACATTGCGAACGTTGGATGGTTCTCCTCAGACCGCACCATCGCGGAATATGCCAAAGACATCTGGGGAGTTATGTGAAGCCGCCCAAAGCGGCCCTTGAAGCCTTGCTGGCTGGCACGCATGCCGACCCCTTTTCGCTGCTCGGGCCGCACGAAGGGCCGACGGGCATATTCGTGCGCGCGGTCATTCCGGGTGCCGAGCAGGTGGACGCCTATGATCTGGCGGGCACGCGGCTGGGCACGCTGGAGCGCGTTGATGCGCGCGGTCTGTTCGAAGGCGCCGTGTCGGGACCGCGTCAGCCCTTGCGCTATCGTGCGAAGGGGCAGGGGGCCGAGTGGACAATCACGGACCCGTATAGCTTCGGGCCGGTCCTGGGGCCGCTCGACGATCTGCTGATCGGGGAAGGCACGCACTTCCGATTGTTCGACAAGCTCGGCGCGCATCTCATTGAACATGAAGGCGCCAGTGGCGTTCACTTTGCCGTCTGGGCGCCAAACGCACAGCGCGTGGCGCTGGTCGGCGACTTCAACGATTGGAACGGCCAACGCCATGTGATGCGCCGTCGCAGCGACAATGGCGTGTGGGAAATCTTCATGCCCGGCCTCGGGGCGTGGGAGGCGTATAAATATTTGATCGTCGGGCCGGACGGCACGGTCCAGCCGCTCAAGGCCGATCCGTTCGCCTTCGCCTCCGAACTTCGGCCGAAAACTGCGTCGATGACCTTCTCTCCAGCCAAGCCTGACTGGGGCGATGCCGCCCACCGCGCGCATTGGGCCTCGGTCGATCCGCGCCGCGTACCGGTGAGCATTTACGAGGTTCATCCCGGGTCTTGGCGACGGGACGAGGATGGGTGGTTCCTGTCATGGGACCGGATGGCCGAGGAACTGATCCCCTACGTCGCGGACATGGGCTTCACGCACATCGAGTTCCTACCGGTCTCCGAACATCCCTATGACCCGAGCTGGGGCTACCAGACCACCGGCCTTTATGCGCCGTCGGCCCGCTTCGGTGATCCGGCCGGCTTTGCCCGCTTTGTCGATGGCGCCCACCGCGCCGGCCTTGGCGTGCTGCTCGACTGGGTGCCCGCGCATTTCCCGACCGATGCCCACGGGCTGGCCCGCTTCGATGGCACGGCACTTTATGAGCATGAAGACCCGCGCCAGGGCTTCCATCCGGACTGGAACACCGCGATCTACAATTTCGGCCGGCGCGAGGTGGCGAGCTTCCTCGTCAACAATGCGCTGTTCTGGGCCGAGCGCTATCATGTCGACGGGTTGCGGGTCGATGCCGTCGCCTCCATGCTCCACCGCGACTATAGCCGCGAGCCGGGCGCGTGGGTGCCCAACGCGGAGGGCGGGCGCGAGAACTGGGAGGCCGCAGCCTTCCTCCAGACCATGAACAAGGCGATCTACGGTGCCCATCCCGGCGTCATGACGATTGCCGAGGAATCCACCACATGGCCGGGCGTCACGCATCCCGTGCATGACAATGGGCTGGGTTTCGGGTTCAAGTGGAACATGGGCTTCATGAACGATACGCTCAGTTACATGGCGCGTGATCCGATCCACCGGCGGTACCATCACGATGAGATCACCTTCGGGCTGACCTACGCCTATACCGAGAATTTCGTGCTGCCGCTCAGCCATGACGAGGTGGTCCACGGCAAGGGCTCGCTGCTCAACAAGATGGCCGGCGATGATTGGCAGAAATTCGCCAATCTGCGCGCTTATTATGCCTTCATGTGGGGCTATCCCGGCAAGAAGCTGCTGTTCATGGGGCAGGAGTTCGCCCAGCGTCGCGAGTGGAGCGAAGCGCGCGCGCTCGACTGGGAGCTGCTGGACGCGCCTGCCCATGCCGGCATCCGGACACTCATTCGTGATCTCAACGGTTTGTACCGCTCTCTTCCCGCGCTGTATCAGCGCGATTGCGAGGGTGAGGGCTTTGAATGGCTGATCGTCGACGATCGCGAGAATTCGGTGTTCGCCTGGGTCCGCAAGGCGCCCGGTGAGGCGCCTGTCGCGGTGATCGCGAACATGACGCCCGTGGTGCATTATGATTATCGCGTGCCGCTGCCCCATGACGGCATCTGGCAGGAGGCGATGAACACCGATGCCGCGATCTATGGGGGCAGCGGTGTCGGTAATTTGGGTGCGGTGCAGGCCGAGAAAGGCGTGGCGAGGATGACCTTGCCGCCGCTCGCCACGATCATGCTGCACGGAGAAGATTGAGGCGTCCGCCGTCATAATGGCGCGCCAGAGGAAGGAGTGGGAACAGGTGACACAAAGAGAAGGCCGCAAACAACCTCTGGCACGCGATGCGATGGCTTATGTCTTGGCCGGCGGGCGCGGCAGCCGCCTGATGGAACTGACCGACAATCGCGCAAAGCCTGCGGTCTATTTCGGCGGCATGTCCCGCATCATCGATTTCGCGCTCTCCAATGCGATCAACAGCGGCATCAGGCGCATCGGGGTGGCGACGCAGTACAAGGCCCACTCGCTCATCCGCCACATGCAGCGCGCCTGGAACTTCCTGCGCCCCGAGCGCAACGAGAGCTTCGACATTCTGCCCGCCTCGCAGCGCATCGACGAGTTTCACTGGTATGAGGGTACAGCGGACGCGGTGTTCCAGAACATCGACATCATCGCCAGCCACGCGCCCAAATATATCGTCATTCTGGCCGGCGATCACATCTACAAGATGGATTATGAGCTCATGCTCCAGCAGCATGTGCAGGAAAATGCCGATGTGACCGTGGGCTGCCTGGAAGTCCCGCGCATGCAGGCGACGGCCTTTGGCGTCATGCATGTCGATGATAAGGGCCAGATCACCAGCTTCCTCGAGAAGCCCGCCGACCCGCCAGCCATGCCCGGCAAGCCGGATGTCGCGCTCGCCTCGATGGGCATCTATGTCTTCACGACCGAATTTCTCTTCGAGCAACTGCGCCGCGATGCCGACGATCCGGAGAGCAAGCGCGATTTCGGCGGAGACATCATCCCCTATATCGTCAAGCACGGCAAAGCCGTCGCCCATCTGTTTTCATCCAGCGCGATCCGCGCTGCCGAGCAGATCGAGGAATATTGGCGGGATGTCGGTACGCTCGATGCGTATTGGGAAGCCAATATCGACCTGACCGACGTGGTGCCCAAGCTCAACATGTACGATCGCGACTGGCCGATCTGGACCGACCAGATCATCGCCGCGCCCGCCAAGTTCGTGCATGATGAGGAAGGCCGCCGGGGCATGGCGGTGAGTTCGCTCATCTCGCAGGATTGTATCGTCTCGGGCGCCGAGGCGCATCGCAGCCTGCTGTTCACCGGCGTGAAGATGGGCAGCTTCGCCAGCGTCAAGGAGGCGGTGATCCTGCCTTATTGCAACATCGGTCGCGGTGCGCGGCTCAAGCGGTGCATCATCGATAGCGGCGTCCGCATTCCGGAAGGTCTGGTCGTCGGCGAAGATCCGGGCCTGGACGGGCAGCGGTTTCGCCGCACGGAAAGCGGCATCTGTCTGATCACCAAGGCGATGATCGACCGGCTGGACTAGCGTCTAGGGCCGCGCGCAGCACTTGCGCGTGTCGAACCGGATTTTTCATCCTTTGCCTTAAGGCACGTCGCCGTCCATCGGGTTGTTACGAACATGACAGAGCTTTCCGTCCTCTCCGCCGCGTCCGAATGCTGGCCGCTCATCAAGACCGGCGGCCTTGCCGATGTGGCCGGGGCCCTGCCGGCGGCGGTGGCGCCCCATGGCGTGGCGATGACGCGCTTTCTGCCCGGCTACCCCTCGGTCCTGAAGGCCCTGCCGCGCAAGCGCACCGTCTTCCGCTATGACTCGCTGCTCGGCACGCCGGCGCGCATTCTCGCTGCCAAGCATGAGGGGCGCCCGCTGCTGGTGCTCGATGCGCCCGGCTTTTTCGAGCGCGACGGCGGACCTTATGCCGATGCCATGGGGCGGGACTGGCTGGACAACGGCCTGCGTTTCGCCGCCTTCGCCAAGGCCGCAGCCGATCTCGCCGCCGGGCGCGCAGGGCTCAAGCCGTTCGATGTGCTCCACGCGCATGATTGGCAGGCCGGGCTCGCGCCGGCCTATCTGGTCTATTCCGGAGATCAGGCAACAAGACCCGCCAGCGTGATGACCATCCACAACATGGCATTCCAGGGCTGGTTCGACGCAGCTTTCTTTGCCCGGCTGGACCTGCCGCCTGTCGCATGGTCGATCGAGGGCGTGGAATATCATGGAGGCGTGGGGATGCTGAAGGCGGGGCTGGTCCTCGCCGATGCGATCACCACCGTGAGTCCCGGCTATGCCGAGGAAATCCGGCGGCCCGAATTCGGCATGGGGCTGGAGGGACTGGTCGTCGGCCGGCAGGACCGCATGCATGGCATCGTCAACGGCATCGATGCCGCCGAGTGGAATCCGGCCAAGGATGCAGCGCTGGCCGCGCCATTCACGGCGGACGACCTCTCCGCTCGCGTGGCCAACAAGCGGGCGGTCGAGGCCGCCTTCGGCTTGGAGAGCGGCGATGGGCCGCTGCTCGTCGTCATCACGCGGCTCACCTGGCAGAAGGGCATGGACGTGCTGCTCGAGGTGATTGATCATCTTGTCGGCCTGGGCGGCAGGCTCGCGGTGCTGGGCAGCGGCGACGCGGCGATCGAGGCCGGACTCCATGCCGCCGCCGGCCGCCACCCCGGTCGCGTCGGCATTCGCATTGGCTATGACGAGCCGCTCGCTCATCTGATGCAGGGCGGGGGCGATGCCATTCTCATTCCCTCCCGGTTCGAGCCCTGCGGTCTCACGCAGCTTTACGGCTTGGCTTATGGCTGCGTGCCGGTCGTCGCGCGGACGGGCGGGCTTGGCGATACGGTGATCGACGCCAATGAGGCCGCGATGAACGCGGGCGCGGCCACCGGCGTGCTGTTCTCGCCGGTCGATTATCAGGGCCTCGCAACCGCGATCAGCCGCACGATCCGCCTTTATGGGGCGGGAGCGCGCTGGCAACAGATCCAGCAGGCGGGGATGAAAACGGACAATAGCTGGGGACGGAGCGGCGCTGCTTATGCTGCGCTCTACCGGCAACTCAAGGAGCAGAGATGACGATCATGCGCGTCCCCACTACGCCGTTCGAAGGCCAGAAGCCCGGCACATCCGGCCTGCGCAAGAAGGTGCGGGTGTTCCAGCAGGCCAATTATGCCGAGAATTTCGTCCAGTCGGTCTTCGATGCGATTGATGGCAAGGATGGCGCGCTGCTCGTCGTTGGTGGGGACGGGCGCTATCATAACCGCACGGTCATCCAGCAGACGATCCGCATGGCCGCCGCCAATGGCTTTGCGAAGGTGATGGTGGGGCAGGGCGGCATCCTCTCGACGCCCGCCGCCAGCCACCTCATCCGCAAATACGGCGCGCTGGGCGGGCTCATCCTCTCCGCCAGTCATAATCCCGGCGGGCCGGACGAGGATTTCGGGATCAAGTATAACGTCTCCAACGGCGGGCCGGCGCCGGAGAAAGTGACCGAGGCAATCTACGCGCGTACGCAGACCATCACCCAGTGGCAGATGGTGGAAGCCGGCGACATCGATCTCGATGCGCTGGGCACCGTCACGGTCGGCGGCATGGCGGTCGAGGTGGTCGATCCTGTGGCCGATTATGCTGATCTCATGGAGGAGCTGTTCGACTTCGCCGCCATCCGCGCCATGGCCGCTGGCGGCTTCACGCTCGCCTTCGATGCGATGAGCGCGGTCACTGGCCCTTATGCGACCGAGATTTTCGAGCGACGCCTGGGCTTTGCGCCCGGCACCGTCCGCAATGGGACGCCGCTCGAGGACTTTGGCCATCATCACCCGGACCCCAATCTCGTCCACGCCAAGGTGCTGTACGATCTGATGATGAGCGCGGACGCCCCCGATTTCGGCGCGGCGTCTGACGGCGATGGCGACCGTAACCTGATCATCGGCAAGGGGCGCTTCGTCACGCCGTCGGATTCGCTGGCGATGCTGGCGGCTAACGCCCATCTCGCCAAGGGCTATCGCGGCGGCCTCAAGGGCATTGCCCGCTCCATGCCGACCAGCGCGGCGGCGGATCGCGTGGCGGAAGCGCTCGGCATCCCGAGCTTCGAGACGCCGACCGGCTGGAAATTCTTCGGCAATCTGCTGGATGCCGGCATGGCGACGATCTGCGGCGAGGAAAGCGCCGGCACGGGCAGCGACCATGTTCGCGAGAAGGACGGGGTGTGGGCCGTGCTGCTCTGGCTCAACATCCTTGCCGAGCGCAAGATCAGCGTCGATGCTCTGGCCCACGATCATTGGGCGCGCTTTGGCCGCAATTATTATGCGCGGCACGATTATGAGGGCATCGAGACGGAGAAGGCCAATGCGCTCATCGAAGCGCTTACGGCGGCGCTCCCCGCGCTGCCCGGTGCGCGCTTCGGCGCGCTCACCGTCGCAGCGGCGGACAGCTTCTCTTACGCCGACCCGGTCGATGGCTCTGTCAGTGCCAATCAGGGCCTGCGCGTGCTGTTCGAGGGCGGTTCGCGCGTGGTGTTCCGTCTCTCCGGCACAGGCACGGAAGGCGCGACGCTGCGCGTCTATCTGGAGCGTTACGAACCCGTGGGCGGCGCGCTGGATGAAGAGACGCCTGCGATGCTGGCGGAGCTGATCGCAGCGGCGGAAGCGATCGCCGGTATCGCGCGCCACACGGGCCGCACAGCCCCGGATGTCGTGACATGAGGCGGCGCGCCTTTGCTTTGCAGGCGTCCAGGGCCTGAATGTACGGCGTTCACCTCACCCGCGAGGGCGCGACATTCTCCGTCTGGGCGCCCGACGCCACCGCTGTAACCCTGTGCCTGTTCGGCGATGACGAGTGCGAGCATCGCCATGCCATGGCCCAACAGGGCGATGTCTGGCAGGCGCAGATTGCCGGGGTTGCTGCCGGCCAGCGTTATGGCTTTCGCGCCGACGGCCCATGGGCGCCGGAGCAGGGGCTGTGCTTCGATCCCGCCAAGCTGTTGGTCGATCCCTGGGCGAGCGCGATCGATCGGCCTTTTGTCTTTGATCCCCAGCTTGCCGAGCGCGGCGTAGAGACGGCGCCACTCGTACCGCGCAGCATCGTCACTGCGCCGCTGGCCGATCTCCCGCCGGCGCCGCCGCACATCCGCCAGGGCGCCCTGATCTACGAGTTGAACGTACGCGGTTTCACCATGCTGCATCCGGACGTACCGCCGGCGCTGCGGGGCACGGTGGCGGCGCTCGCACACCCGGCGGTCATCGCACATCTCCAGAAGCTGCATGTCGGGGCGGTCGAACTGATGCCGATCGTCGCCTGGATCGATGAGAGGCATCTGGTCGCACGTGGGTTGGCCAATGCCTGGGGTTACAACCCGATCGCGCCCATGGCCCTCGATCCCCGACTGTGCCCCGGTGGCATGGCGGAACTGCGCGAAACGGTGGCGTGCCTGCACGAGGCCGGCATCGGCGTCATTCTCGACCTTGTGTTCAACCACACCGGCGAGAGCGACCGGATCGGGCCGACCCTGTCGATGCGCGGGCTGGGCGAGCGGAGCTATTATGCGCTGGAGGCCGATGGCGACCTCGTCAATGTCGCCGGCACCGGTAACACGCTTGATTTTACCCAGCCTGCCGTGCGGGCGCTCACGCTGGAGACGCTCCGACGCTTCGTGCGTGAGGCGGGCGTGGATGGCTTCCGCTTCGATCTCGCGCCGATTCTGGCGCGCGGCCCGGCGTTCGATCCGCAGGCGCCAATCTTCGATGAGATCGCGCGCGATCCCTGGCTGGCGGATCGGGTCCTGATCGCAGAGCCATGGGATATTGGCGCGGACGGTTATCAACTCGGCCGCTTTCCTGAGAGTTGGCTGGAATGGAACGACCGCTATCGCGACGATGTGCGCCGCTTCTGGCGCGGCGATGGCGGGATCGGCGCCTTCGTCACGCGTCTCGCCGGATCGGCGGACATCTTCGGCAAGCCGAGCCGGAGCGTCAATTTTTTGGCGTCTCATGACGGCTTCACGCTCGCCGATACCGTGGCCTATGTCCATCGTCACAATCTCGCCAATGGTGAGCATAATCGCGACGGACATGGCGAGAATTTCAGCTGGAACCACGGTGTCGAGGGACCGAGCGACGACCCGGACGTGATCGCGGCGCGCGGGGACGATCTGCGGGCCTTGCTCGCGACGCTCTTTGCCTCGTCCGGGACGATCATGCTGACGGCCGGCGATGAATTTGGCCGCACCCAGCAGGGCAACAACAACGCTTATGCGCAGGATAATCCGCTCTCCTGGGTTGCCTGGCATGATCGCGATACCTCACTGGAGGCCTTTGCCTGTGCGCTCTCCGCCGCGCGCGCGGCGGATCTCGATGCGTTCGCGACATTTCCTGAGCCCGGCCGCTGGTTCCGGGCGGATGGGGCGGATATGAGCGTTTCCGGCTGGGAATCGGCCGAGACCGGCTTTGTCCGCTACGAGGCGGACTTGCCGAACGGTCGCCGCTTCACGCTCCTCGTCGACCGCGCGCAGCGCCGACTCATTGTTGACATTGTCCGGCATTGAGTGAAAACCGGGCGGGGAATGGGGAATCATTCCGCGCAAAGCGAAGGGCCAGCGGCCTGGCGCAGCAGCACGGAACACCCTGAGGGGCATAACAGGTCAGTCTCCCGTCGGATGACCGGAGCGAGGAGTGGATTGCATGAAGGATTTAAAGGGCCAACTGGCTTTCATCACCGGTGGCGCTTCGGGTGCCGGCTTCGGTCAGGCAACCGTGTTCGGACGGGCGGGCGCTGAGATTGTCATTGCGGATGTGCGCGCGGAAGCCATCGACGCCGCCCTTGAGAAGCTGCGGGCAGAGGGCGTCCGCGCCCACGGCATCAAGCTCGATATCATGGACCGCGACGCCTATGCGAAGGCTGCGGACGAGGTCGAATCCGTTTTCGGCCGCGCGCCGACGATCCTGTCGAACACCGCTGGCGTCAACAGCTTCGGGCCGATCGAGAAGACGACCTATGATGACTTTGACTGGATTGTCGGCGTCAACCTGGGCGGCGTCATCAATGGCATGGTCACCTTCGTCCCGCGCATGATCGCGGCGGGTGTGCCGGGGCATATCGTGACAGTGTCCTCGCTCGGCGGGTTCATGGGCAGCGCGCTGGCCGGCCCATATTCGGCGGCGAAGGCGGCCAGCATCAACCTGATGGAAGGCTACCGGCAGGGTCTGGCGCAGTATGATATTGGCGTCTCGGTCTGCACGCCGGCCAATATCCGCTCCAACATCGCCGAGGCGAGCCGCCTCCGTCCTGAGAAGTTCGGGGCGAGCGGCTATGTCGAGAATGACGATTCCATCGCCTCCCTGCACTCGATCCACCAGCACGGGCTTGATCCCGAGAAGCTGGGTGAGGCGATCATGAAGGGCATTCAGGAAAACGCGCTCTACATCATCCCCTATCCGGAAGTGCGCGAAGGGCTGGAGAAGCATTTCCAGGCGATCATCGAGTCCGTCGCGCCGATCGAGAGCGACCCGGAGGGCGCGCGTCTGCGCACCGAGGCGTTGATCAACTGGGGTCGCGACCGCACGCGCGTCTTCGCCGACGGCAAGAAGGGCGAATAATCGCATTGCGCGATCGAATTGCGCTGGGGCGCCATGCGGAGCCATGGTCGCGCTAAGAACTATCGGAGAGAGACATGACCCTCAAATTGTACAGCTTTGGCCCCGGCGCCAATTCGCTCAAGCCGCTCGCGACGCTCTATGAGAAGGGCCTCGAATTCGAGCCGGTCTTCGTGGACCCGGCCAAGTTCGAGCAGCATTCGGACTGGTTCAAGAAGATCAATCCGCGCGGCCAGGTGCCGGCGCTCTGGCATGATGGCCAGGTCGTCACCGAATCCACCGTGATCTGCGAATATCTCGAAGACGTGTTTCCGGATGCCGGCACGTCATTGCGCCCCGCCGATCCGTTCAAGCGCGCGGAAATGCGCGTGTGGACCAAGTGGGTGGACGAGTATTTCTGCTGGTGCGTTTCCACCATCGGCTGGGCATTCGGCATCAAGGCGATCGCTCAGAAGATGACTGACGAAGAGTTCGAGGACCACGTCACCAACAAGGTGACCATTCCCGAGCAGCAGGTGAAGTGGCGCCGCGCCCGGAACGGCTTCCCGCAGGAGATGCTGGACGAGGAGTTCCGCAAGGTCGGCGTGTCGGTCCAGCGGCTGGAGGAGACGCTCTCCAAGCAGGACTATCTGGTCGACAGCGGCTTTAGCCTCGCAGACATCTGCAACTTCGCCATTGCCAATGGCCTCCAGCGTCCCGGTGGCTTCTTCGGCGACTATGTGAACGAGCAGAAGACGCCCGGCCTGTGCGCCTGGCTAGCGCGCATCAACGAGCGTCCGGCGATCAAGGCGATGTTCGAGAAGGCCAAGAGCGAGGATCTGCTCAAGGCCAAGCCGCAGCCCGCCGCCTGAACCGGGCGGCGGTCATACATCAAGGATAAGAAGGCGGACTGGGCAATGACGCAGGATCTCACCATCTACCACATTCCCGGTTGCCCCTTCTCGGAGCGCATCGAGATCATGATGGCGCTCAAGGGCGTGGCGCTGAAGGATGTCGAGATCGACATCTCCAAGCCGCGCCCGGACTGGCTGCTGGCCAAGAGCGGCGGCACCACGGCGCTGCCGCTGCTCGATGTAGAGAATGGCGAGAGCCTCAAGGAGAGCATGGTCATCTTGCGCTATCTTGAGCAGCGATACCCGCAGCCTGCCGTCGCGCATCCCGATCCGTTCCACCACGCCGTCGAGGGAATGCTGGCGGAGCTGTCCGGCCCGTTCTCGGGCGCGGGTTACCGCATGATCCTCAACCGCGATGCCGACAAGCGTGAGGAAATGCGCGCGGCTGTGGACGCGGAGTTTGGCAAGGTGGATGCGTTCCTGCGCCGCTACGCCACGGGCGTCGACTTTCTGTTCGAGGATCGCTTCGGCTGGGCGGAGGTCGCCTTCACGCCGATGTTCAAACGGCTGTGGTTCCTCGAATATTACGAAGATTATGAGGTGCCCGCCCAGTTCGACCGGGTGTTGCGCTGGCGCGCGGCCTGCGTCGCGCATCCGGCCGCCCAGCACCGCAGTCATGAAGAGCTGATCAAGCTCTATTATGATTATAGCCAGGGCGGCGGCAACGGTCGCATACCCGAAGGGCGCGCCATTTCCAGCTTCTCCCCGGATTTCGACTGGCGCAACCGCCCCATGCCTCCCCGAGACAAATGGGGCCGCCCCGCGACCGATAAAGAACTGGGCCTTGCCGCTTAACCCGCAAATTGCTTAGCATGCTATGATCTGATTGCCACATCCTTCATGCTTTCTTGGCAAGATGCATCTTCGGGCCATGACATGAGGAATTGTTAACCATAATGAGGGACTTGGCCTGTGGGAGCGAGCAGGCCGGTCGGCTTCCCGAGAGCCGGTGTGGGTATCGCCTTGGGGGATCTGGTTTGTCACGCCGCAAGTGGCTGATCTTTGGATATGCGTGTCTGGCCGGTGCAGCCTTGCCAGCGCCGGCACAGGGGCAGCCTGCAGACCAATCGCGCGGCTCCGTTTACGAGGCCGCTTTTTTTAGCCCCTCCGCACCCAGCAATGCGCTGGAGATGATCTCCCTGGTGCCCGGCTTCACGCTGGACGAGGGCGATGCCGAGATTCGCGGTTTTCGGCAGGCGGCAGGCAATGTCGTGATCAATGGCCGACGGCCCAATGCCAAGAGCGAGACGCTCGGCACGCTGCTCTCGCGCATTCCCGCTGCCCGCGTCGTCCGCATCGAACTTGCCTCGGGCGATCGGTTCGGGACGGACTATGCCGGCCGCGCGCTGGTAGCCAATGTTGTGCTGTCGCAGGAGGGCGGGCTTGCGGCGACTGTCGAGACGACCTTGCGCCGGGAATATCGCGGCGCGATCCTTCCGGAAGGAAGCATCTCCGCGCTGTGGAATCGGGGCGCATCGACCTTCAACGTCGCACTCGCCGTAAAAAATGCTGCGACATCGGAGGAGGGGTTCGACCAGCTGGTCACGCTGCCCGGCGGCACCGAGCAGGAATATCGCGAGAAGTTCAGCCGCTTCCGCAATCCCCAGCCCTCCGGCTCTGTGCGGTGGACGCTGAACGAGGGGGAGCATCGCACGGTCAATCTCAGCGCCAGTCTCAACCTCAATTATGATGACCTGACGCAAAGCAGCTTTGTGCAATCTGCTGACGGATCCGAGCGCAACGACGCCCTTGTGCAGCGTTGGTTTACCCGCACCATGGAAGTGAGCGGCGACATCACCCGGCCTCTCGGTTCTGGTGGCATCAAGCTGCTCGGTCTGGCCTCCCGGCGATATCGCAGCCTGCGCGATCAGGCGACCGAGGCCAGTCTGGCAGGAGACGATCTGGGCGGCCTCTTTCAGAACCAGCATGACTGGCGGGACGAGACGCTGGCGCGCGTGAGCTGGAGCGGCACGGCATTCTCCGGCTGGACGGTCGAGACAGGCGTGGAGGGCGTCCGCACCCGGCTGGATGGCCAAGTGGATCTGTTTTCCGTCGATCCCGATGGAGCGGTCACGGTTTATGATCTGCCTGTCAGCAACGCGGTGGTGACCGAGGATCGCGGCGAGGCCTTCGCCAATGCGGGCCGGCCGCTGTCATCCCGGCTGCGGATCGATTTGGGCCTTGCCTATGAACGCTCGCGCCTCAGCGTAAGGGGCGATGTCAGCGCCCGTCGGACCCTCGACTTCGTCAAGCCCAAGGTCGCGCTGGATTGGCGTGACGGCGCCTGGCACAGCCAGATCAGCGCCGAACGGACCGTGGCGCAGCTCGATTTCGAGGATTTCGTCAGCGCCGCGGAGCTTTCGGCGGACCGGGTGAACGGTGGCAATCCCGATCTCCTCCCGCAACGGGCCTGGGAGTTCAAGCTGAGCGTTGATCGCGCCTTGCCGGGTGACGGGCGCATCACGCTCGATCTGGGCTATGATTTCATCGCAAAGGTTCAGGACCGCGTGCCGACGCCGGAGGGGTTCGATGCGCCGGGCAATCTGGGGGACGGCACCCAGTTCAGCGCGGCGGCCAATATCGATCTGCCGCTCTCCCGGCTGGGCGTCAAAGGCGGGCGGCTCACCCTTTATGGCTCCTACATCGATACGTCCGTGCGGGATCCGTACACGCTGCGCTATCGCCCCTTTTCCGGCTATGCGCCCTTCTACTACGAGGCGCGCTTCCGGCAGGATCTGGGCCGCTTCGCCTGGGGCACGAGCATGACCGGCAATAGCGGGTCGGACAGCTATCGGATCGACGAGGTGGACTTCAACCGAGGAATCGCGCCCAATGTCGCCGCCTTTGTCGAATATCGCCCGAATTCCCGTTGGACGGTGACGCTCGGCAGCGAAAACCTGCTGGATGGCGGCAAGCGGCGCGTGCGCGACTTCTACGATCCGGACCGGCGCTCGCTGATGCCCTATGAGCGCGAACTGCGTCATCGCGAGAGCCACCTGGTCGCATATCTGACCATCAAGCGCAGCATCCGGTAGCCGCTCCCCTCAAGGGGCACGCAACGGCCGATCCATCCTGTGTTCAGGCGCATCATGCCATGGATCTTTCAGGTCAGCGCGGCATTGTAACGGTTCACGGACGCGCTGACGCTGTAACTGTCCGTGCCAGTCAGGCATTGCCGAGCCGGATGATGTCATGCAGATAGGCTTTCAGCTTGTCGCAACGGGCCTTCGCGCCCTTGTCGGTGCCGGCTTTGAGCCGGGCTTATGGTAGTTTGACCAGTGCGGATCGCGCGCCATGCGGTGCGGGGTCTGCCCGGTGCAGGAGAATGAGTGCTGATGACACTGAGTGTGTTGCTTGCCGCGGCGGCGGCCGCAGGATCGCCGCAATATATCCCGTCCAGCCCCACGCTGGGGATGGCCGAAGGGCGCTGCCGCGCGAATGAAAGCGGCCCGGCCTATATGATCAACATCAACGGGTTGAAGGACCGTCAGGGTCTGGTTCGCGTCGAGCTCTATCCCAATAGCGACGAGGATTTCCTCGCCGACGATAATGTCCTGCTCATGGCGGGCAAACCCTTTCGTCGCGCCGAGATGAAGGTGCCGGCCAGCGGCCCGGTCGTGCTCTGCATCCGCGCGCCGAGCGCGGGCACCTACACGCTGAGCCTGCTGCATGACCGCGATTCCAACCGCAAGCTCGGCCTGTCGGTGGATGGCGTCGCTTTTCCGGGTGATCCCAAACTGTGCTGGGGCCAGCCCAAGGGCCGCGATGCACGGGCGACCGTGGGCAATGGCCCGACCACGATCAACGTCACTATGCAGTATCGCCGCAGTCTGGTCTGCTTTGGCCCGCTCAAGAAGTAGCGGAAAGGGGAGGGCTGGCCTAGCCGCCCTCGCGTGTCAGGCTGCCAGCGTGCCTGTGCGTCGCACGACGGGATTGTCGACGAGCTGCTGATAATAAGCGAATAGATCGGCGAAATGCTCGTCGATGGTGCGCACATGTTGCGCATAATGGAGGGCTTTGGCGCGCACCTCTTCCTTGGGCGTGGCAATGAAGTCCAGGATCGCCTTGGCTGCGGCTGTGGGATCGGCTGATTTGTACAGCCACCCTTCGCACAAGCGGGCGTGATCCGCAGCGCCGCCACGATCCGGCATGATGAGTGGCAGGCCGGCCGCACGCGCCTCACCGCCGACGGTGCAGAACACCTCCGCCTCGCAGCCATGGATCAGAGCATCGCAGCTGGCGAAAAGACGCGCGACTGCCTGCCTGTCCGAGATTGGTGAGAGCAGATGGACGTGCGGGATTTGCGCGGCGGCGCGGGCCACACGCGCGCGATCGCGCCCATCGCCGGCAATCACGAGGCCGACCGGCGCCTTGTTCCCCGCCATGGTCACGGCCTGGATCATCATAGGCCAGCGCTTCTCCGGGCCGTGCCGCCCAGCCCCCAGCAGCAGCGTTGCTTCGGGCGGCAGGTCGCAGCGCGCAAGGAGGCGCGCGCGCAACTCTTCATCTCGAAAGTCCGGAGAGAAAATGCCTGGCTGGACGCCCATGGGATTGGTCACGACCCGTTTCATCCCACCCGCCAGCAGGCGATTGGTCTGGTCTTCGCCAGTCGTGATCGAGCCGTCGAACAGCTGGTCCATCCGCTTGAGGTGACGCCAGAACATGCCGAAAGCGCGGTCAATGGCCGGACGAGGCAGGAAAGGATCGAACCAGCGATAGGCATAAGCCGACATGGGATCGGCATGCATCACCAGCGCCCGCGGTGCTTTGCCTGGCCACTCGCCAACAAAGCGGGCGCTGCGCCAGGGCGAGGAGCATTCGACGACGTCGGGCTCGAGTTGGCTTAACGTATCGTGCAACGTGTCGACGTCGCGGAAATAATGGTAACGCCGGTCCAGTGGAAATTGAGGGTTCTCCAGGTAGATGATCCGCGCATTGGGGCCATAATCCTCAACGCGGAAACCCGGCCCTGGGGCGATCACCACCACTTCATGCCCCGCCGCAGGTCCGGCGAGAAGCTTGCGATCGATGTAGGTTTTTACGCCGCCGCCATAGGGCGTGTAAAAGGCGGCGACATCCACAATGCGCATGCTGTCACCCGGCGCGGGCGCACATGGCGTCCACCTTGTCGCGCGATCCTGCCATCAGGCCGGCTTTTCTTTTCTGCCAACCCTGATCGTGGCGAGATCGCCGATGGCCAGCACCGCACCGATGACGAGATGGGTCAGCAGGATAAGGGTGGTGATGAGCGCGATGAGAATGTGGATTTCGCTATCCTGACCCACCGCGAACACGGCGACCGCCGCGAAGATGATATCCTTGTTGCTGATGAGCGGCAGGCGCGAGAGCAGCATTCGCACCGTCGCCAGCACCAGCCACCAGCCCAGCGCCACGTCCGGCAGGGCCAAGCTCCACACCACCGCGAGCAGGACGTTGCCGACCAGCAGTCGCGCGAAATGCAGGCCGGAAATGGCCCAGAGTTGCGTGCGGGTGAGGCTGAAAATGCGCTTGCTGAACACGAAAACCAGCAGGGAGACGACCATGATGACGCCGACCGATGCGGCCAGGGCGGAACTGGTGATGCCGAGGTTCAGGCTCTTCGCATAAGGATAGACCAAGGCCATCATCGCGAGCGTGAAGATGTTGGACACCACGGCGGAGAGGATCGCGACGTCCTTGACGGCGCCGAAGGGCGAACCCTCCATTTTGATCTTCTTGCGTGCCCAACTGTAGAAATAGGCCTCGCCGAGATAATCGACGATCAGCTCGTTGGTGACGTTCTTGCGCGCAAGGGCGATGAGGCCTTCGCCCGGAATATGCCAAAGCCAGCGGAAGATGATGAAATCAAAGGCCAGGCCCGTGAAATAATAGCCGAAAAAGGCGACCCAGAACAAAGGATTGGCCGGGATGGTCTGCAACAGATCGTCAAGGCGGAACGAGCGGAACTGCCAGATGACAACCGCAAGAATGGCAATGGACAGCGCCGGGGTGATCCACACCCACCACGAGGTCTGGCGGACAGGAAGCGGGATCGGGTCTTTGGAAGGATCGTCGCTCGACGGAGCAGGGGCTGGTGTCTGCATGTGTGTTTGCTTACTTGATAAGGCCCGATCGCGTCCGCGCTGCGGATAGCAACAATCTGGCCGGGGTCAAAGTCTATTTCCCCGCGACACGGCGGAAGAGGGCGATCCACTTCTCTAGCGTCGCCTCCATCGTGAACAGCGATGCACGCGCGCGCATGGCGGATATCTGCGGCTTCTGGTCGCACACGCGATCCATGGCGGCGGCGAGAGCCGAGACATCCTTGATCGGAACCAGCGTGCCCACATCCTCCATCATCATCGGCATGGCGATGGTGCAATCCGTCGCGACGATGGGGATCGCGGCGGCCAGCGCTTCCGCGACCACTGCGGGCACGCCTTCGAAGTCCGAGGAGAGGATGAAGGCATCGGCTTGCGCAAACCAGGGGGCGACAGGGTTGTGATGGCCGGGAAGGCTAAGCTGCGTGGCGACGCCGAGCGCTTGCGCCTTGGCTTCCAGCGCGGCGCGGAGCGGGCCTTCGCCCACAATCGTCAGCCGGTCGTCCGGTCGCGCGATCCGCGCGAACGCATCCAGCAGCAGCTCGAAGTTCTTTTGCGGAAACAGCCGCCCCACGCCCAGGAAATGCCGGCCCGGGTTATTGCGCGGCGTGCTGTCGCGCAGACTGGCCAGACGCTGCGCCACCGCCGCCGTCATCGAGGCATTGTGAATGATGGCGATCCGCTCGGGCGGGACGCCCATCTCGGTTTCGATTTCGTCGCGGACCGGCGGCGCCATTGCGACGACAGCCGCATAGATATGGCTGTGGCTGTGCATGATGAACCTGCTCAGCCGCCGCCGCAGTGGGCTGCTGTGGCGCTCATCGAGGCTGTTGCTCGGGCGCAGCACAATTGGCGGGCAGCTCTTGCCGAGGACAAGCCGGGTGACCGCAGCCACTGCCATCAGCCCGTTGCTGGGGAAGAACAGCACATCGGGCTTCAACCGCCGCACAATGCCCGGCAGCTTGATCATCATCCACAGGCTCTCGGTCTCGATCCGCGCGAGCCGGCCCGGGGGCGGGATGATATAGGGGACGTCCGGCGCCTCTTCCTGCAGCCGGCCTTCCCAGCGGCCAAGCGCGATGCGGGCATCGAGCCCAGCCTCTCGCCAGGCCTTGGTAAAGCGCAGCAGATCGCGCTCGACCCCGCCCGGTTCGAGGCTGTGGAGCACGCTCAGGACGAACAACGGCCTCTCGTCAGTCATCAGGCGGCAAGATCCGCATAGCGCGCGGGCGTGTGGGTGCGCATGAACTTGCTGTACGTCGCGTCGATGCTGTCGAGCAAAGCGGGTACGGTCGTGTCCGGCGGATGCACCGCGATGCGAGCATTGGGCAGTGCCCAGGGCGTGGCGCGGGCGGCGGCGGCGACCATCAGCGAACTGGCGATCCGTCCCTTCGTGCGGCTGGCCCAGGTGATGACCGGCCCCTTGGCCACAACTCGGCCCGTTTCCGGCTGCCAGACCTTGAGATGATCCTCGGCGAGCGGAAAGCCGCAATCGGCGAGCGCCTGCAGGCTATCCTGCGAGTAGAGCCAGGCCGGGGCGATGAACCCGGTGACGGGCCGGCCGATGGCGTCCTCGACGATCGGGCGACCACGCTCCAGCCGGCGACGCGCTTCCTCCCGCGAGAGCTGCGCGAACTCACCGGCGCCGGCCGTCATGTGCTTCTGCATGAAGCCCTTTTCGCGGGCATCGTCGCGGTGGCACCAGCCGTGGAGGAACATTTCCACCCCGGCATCGGCCCAGCGACGCAGTTTGCCGGCAAAGGCGGCATTACCGGAGAGGGGCGCCTTGTCTTCGAAATCGGGCACCACCAGCATGGCGAGGCGCGGACCACCGAGCAGGCCGCTCAGACGGTCGAACAGCGCGTCGACTTCGCTTTCAAAATGCGGCGTCACATCATGGATCGAGGCGAGCAAACGAGGCATGGGCGAGCCGTTACACCCTTTCCCGCGCGCCGTCACGCCCCACCGCAAGGGGCAGGGTCAGAAGGCGCGGGTGATGCCCAGATCCACGGTCGTGCGCCGGTAATCGTAGATGCCGACCGTCGAGATATTGCGCTCATAGGCCAGCCGCACGACCGGCGAGAAGCCTGCCACCTCGATCTGGCGGAAGGTCGCGCCGACCGATCCGCGCAGGAACCACTCCTTGCGGCGCTCCGGGAACAGGGCCAGCCGGGCATCGGCTTCGAGCCGCCGCACCGTGGCATTGGCGAACAGGGTCGTGCGGCCCATGTCCCGCCAGCCGAGCAGGGTCGCCCCGCCCGAGGCGGTCGCATAGCCGGGATCGCGCGCGGTCTGGCGCGTGCCGCTCAGCTGAATGCCGACGCCGCTGCGGGCAGACAGCGCGCGCTCGATGCCGGCGCTCAGATTGTAGAGCGCGCCATCTTGCAGAGCGTTGCGGTAGTAATGCGACTGGCCGTAGGAAAAGCCGACATCGCTTTGCGCCCGCCGCCCTATCCGCTGCGTCCAGCGCAGATCGGCCGTCTCAGTGCGGGCATAGGCCTTGCCGCCATAAGTGCGCCAGGTGACGCCGGCAGAGGGCATGAGGCGGCTGCGGCCGTGCTGCCACTCCAGCCCCAGCAGCGCGCTGCCGGAGAGGTCGTTGAACTGGCTGGCGCGATAGAAGGTGCCATCGCCCGAGAGGCGCGGCACCAGCGTCAATCCTTTGCCCAACCCGACACGGGCATAGACCTGACCGGAGAGGCGCAGGCCAATGCCTGATTGCTCGCGCGCATCCTCGTCCAGCGTGAGCGGGGCGATCACCGTATCCAGTTCCTTGGCGTCGGTGGCGCGGTTGATATTGCTGTCCGGCGCCATGGCCAGCTCGAAATTGCCGCCGAAGCGCCGGTTGGAGCGCAACGCGGCGGCGAAGCGATCCACCACTTGCTGCACGTCCGGCGGCAAGCCATTGGCCTGTGCCTGTCGCAATTGCTGGCGGGCGCGGCTTTCATCGCCCATGGCCGCCAGCACGCGCGCGAGTTCCAGCCGCACGCGGGTTGCGCCCGGCTCCTCATCCAAGATGGCTCGGAAGGCGATGGCGGCATCGGTCTGCCGGCCCTGCTCATCGAGCATCATGCCGAGGCGAAAGCGCGCTTCGGAGCGGACCTTGAGATCGGGATCGCGGGCAAGCGCACGATAGATGGTCTCGGCATCCTCCAGCCGCCCCGCGACGCGCGCCTGATCGGCGAGGTCGAACAGCTGCGCGGCATTGAGGCCGGAGATGGACCGGGCGTCTTCGGAAACGGTCGGCGTGCTGCCAGCGGGCGGTTGGGCCTGAGCCTGCGCTTCCAGTGGGGCATGCAGGCACAGGCCTGGAATTAGCCCCAGCCAGCTCAGTCGTCGCAATGTCATGGCAGGCCCTTGCCGTTGCGCTATGGACAAATCAATTGGTGCGTTTGCCCACCGTCGCGCCGCTCAGATAATAGGTGCTGCTATTGTCGCCCGGCGCGGTCTGGAAGCCGAAGGTGCCGCCGATCTCCGTCGCCGTCGGGCCGTAGAGAGCCCCCTCGAAGAAGCCGAGATAGGCATTGCTGCCGTTCACGACGTCCGCCGTCAGGCCGGCGTCGATGTCCATGACCCCGCGGTCGAAGGTAAACGTGCCGAAATTGCGGGTGCTGCCGTCGAAATTGCTCTTGCCGATCGGGTTGAGCGAGCCGGTAAATGTGCCGGCGCTGAAATTGACGGCGAAGTTGCTCGTTCCGCTCAGCGCATAGGTCGCGCCGCCGCCGAACTGCGCCGCCGTGCCGCGAATGATGCCGGTGAAGCTGCCCGATCCGGTCGGGATCTGGAAGCCGTTGGTGCGGATTCCCCAGGCGAACCAGCGGTCGAGCCGGTCGCTGCCCGGCGCCTGCGCGCGCTCCCAGCGCCCGAAACTCGCATAGCTGAGCGCAATGGCGGTGTTGCCCGCGCCGGCCTTGTTGAGCGAGAGCGTATAGGACAGGCCATCCCCGCCGGTGATCTTGTAGACCGCGAGCGCATTCGAGGAGGCCGCCGAGTCCAGGCTGGCAGAGCCGAATGTCGTGTCGATGCCCCGGTCGCTATCCTGATAGCGGTAGCTGCCCTGCGCGGCGTCGTAGGTGAACAGCCCGTTGGAGCGGAGCAGTGCTGCATTGTTCGCGCTGTTTCCGCTGCCCGTATCGGTCAGGCTGAGCTGGCTGAACCGGTGCTCGAAGCTGTCGTCGAACTGCAGGGCGGTGAGCGACATGTTCAGCCCGGCCACTGTGCTGTCCTGCCGGCCCAGCATATAGCCGGCGGTCACCTCGCCGTCGGCGCTATAGAGATACCAGGTCGCGCCGACTTCCTCGCCATTGGGCCCGTAGAAGCGACCGTCCCAACCGCCGTTGAAGCGCTTGCCGTCATCCATGAAGAAGTTGCCGGAAAAGGCGGTGGTGCCACTGGTCAGCGCTGCCTCACCGAAATAGGCGCCGATGCCCTTGATGAGGCCGGTGTCCACGTCGATCGTGGTCAGCACGCCGCTGCTGGTCAGGGCGCCGCTCTGGAAGTCGATCTGCAGGGCGCCGCTCCCCGCGACCGCAAAGGGAGAATCGATCGCCCGCGCACCGACGAGGCTCACGGCATAACGCCCGGTGCCGGATGGCTGGAGCTGGCCGGCAGGCGTCTGGATGCCATAAGTGAACGGATCATAGGTGAAGTCGAGGGTGTTACCGGAGACCGTGGCGCGCTCCCATGCGCCGCCGCCGACATAGCGATAGGTCAGTTCTCCCGATGTGCCGGGCCGTGTCAGCGTCAGCGCCTCGCTGGTCGTGCCGAGCTTCTGGAAGCTGATAAACGCCGGGGATCCGGACGCGACCAGATCGGCTGGGGCGAAGGTGGCGCTGCGGTTGGCCGTGGCGATGGAATAGCTCTGCGTGCTGGCGTTATAGGAGATCGAGAGCGTGCCCCGGGCCGACTGACCGTTCTCGACCGGTCGCTCATCGGCATAGAAGCGCCCGGAGAGATTGCCGCCATTGCTGGTGAAGGTCTGGCTCTGCAGCGGCCCCATCAGGCTCGTATTCGGCCCGGCAATCGGGTTCGGGCTGGGGGCGGGCGCCGGCGTCGGGGTGGGGGTCGGCGTGGGCGTCGGCGTCGGCGTAGGTGTGGGGGGCGGCGTCGGGGCCGGCGTTGGTGTCGGGGTGGCCGTGGGAGTCGGCGTCGGTGTCGGGGTCGGCGTCGGCGTGGAATTGACGCCACCCGCTCCACCGCCTCCGCAGGCGGTGGTCAGAAGAGTGAGGAGGAGGGGCGTGGCCCACTTGCTCTGCTTGACCATGACGGGGCGAAACTCCGGATTAATGAGCGCGAGACGGTTCGAGGGTTCGTGTCCGGACGTTGGCCAAATATAATTGACGAAAAGTTTATCATCTTGGAACTGGGTCCGTTTTTGAGACGGTTGGAGGTGAAGTCGGTAAAATTTCGCCGCAAAACTGCACTTGCGGGTGCCGCATGGCGCGTTAACCATCTTCCGGGCTTCCCTGTCGGGTCAGAATGGTTAACAGTTCTTAACTATGAGACGCGCCCCCGTTCTGACTCACGAAGAGGCGAGACATCCGTTTCGCCAGTCGCTTCCCCGCCATGTGTTCCGGCCTGCGCCGGACGCGACGTCGCAAGCCCGCCCCGCGCCGGACGAAGACAAGGACTGGAAGTTGTTTGTGCTGAGCTTCGCGGCGTTCTTTACGGTCGCCTACACGTTCATCGTGTGAGGACTTAGCGGCTGCCGGCTTCCCGCGCGGCTGCCAGGTCCGCTTCACACGCCCGGTGAAGCTTCAGCGCCAGCAGGGCGCAGATGCCGCACATGCCGCACATAATAAGCAGTGCTTCCCGGTTGCTCAGGCCCGCGCTGGTCGCGGCCATGATGACGAGCGCACCGAAGACCATCGCGCCTGAGTTGACGACATTGTTGGCGGCGACTGTCCGCGCGGTCTGGTCCTTGCTCACCGTGGTGGTGAGGAAGGCGTAGAGCGGCACAACGAACATGCCGCCGAACGTCGCGATGCCGAACAGTGCGATCACGATGCGCCAGCTCTGCGGTGCGGCGAGAAAATCGCGGACCGTATAGAGCGTATCGGCAGGCGCGCGCACCCAGTCGCCGGACGCATAGGAGAAGAACCAGATGAATCCGGCCATCATCAGCACCGAGATGGGCGAGTAACGGGCGGAGACGACGCCGCCCAGCAGCCGGTTGACCGCCACCGAGCCCACCGCCACGCCGATCGAGAAGATCGCGAGGAACATGCTCGCCACTTCCTTGGTCGCGGTGAACTCGTTCTTCACCAGCGGCGGGAAGATGATGACCAGCACCGTGGCGATCATCCAGAAGAAGCTGATCGACATGATCGCCAGGAACAGGCGGCGGATGTGCATGGTCGCCGAGATCAGGCGCCAGGAGGCCCGCAAGATATTGTAATCCATGTCGATGGGCGGGCCGACGCGCGGGGCGGGCGGAACCATGCGACCGGATAGATAGCCGATCATCGCGATGATGAGGACGCCGCACGCCGCGGCGGTCGGGCTGATCCAGCCCGCGACGATCGTGCCGGTCAGAATGGCGATATAGGTGCCGGCTTCGACGAGCCCCGTCCCGCCGAGCACCTGATCCTGCTCCAGATGCTGAGGGAGAATCGCATATTTGATCGGCCCGAAGAAGGTCGAGTGAACGCCCATCGCCAGCAATGCGGTCAGCATCAGGCCGACGCCCGTCATCGGGTGCCGCGCGCTGACCAGCAGGCCGGCCGCGCCGACCGTCATGATGAGGATTTCCGCGAGCTTGACCGTGCGGATGATCCGGGACTTGTCGATATTGTCCGCAAGCTGGCCGGATAGAGCCGAGAGCAGGAAGAAGGGCAGCACGAACAGCCCGGTCGCGACCGCATTGAACGCCGATTCCTGCTGCGGGTCCTGAAACACGCCATAGGTCGCGAACAGGATCATCGCAGTCTTGAAGAGATTATCGTTGAAGGCCCCGAGGAACTGAGTGACGAACAGGGGCAGAAACTTCCGGTGGCCGAGCAGCCGCAGGGATGCCTGCATAAGTGCGTGAACTCTTGTGATCCGGCCGGACTCGCGCCGTCGCCGGGCTTCTAGCGGCGAAAAGGGCAGGTGAAAAGACATTGGATGCCGCATCGTGCAGCCCCTTGTCTGCGCTGGACGGCTGTGGCACCCGCATTGTCGTGAAGTTCTTGCCAAACATTCTCACCCTCTCGCGGATTCTCGCGGTGCCCCTGCTCGTCGCCCTTTTGTGGCCGGCCGAGTCTGTCCACGCCTGGCGCCTCGGCTATCTCGCGGCTTTCGGGCTCTACTGCCTGATGGGCATCACCGATTATTTCGATGGCTATCTCGCCCGCGCGCAGGGCACGGTCTCCAAGCTGGGCGTGTTTCTCGATCCGATCGCGGATAAGATCATGATCGGCGCGGTGATTCTCATCCTGTGTGCCAACCAGAACATCAACGGCGTCCATATCATCGCGGCGCTGGTGATTCTGCTGCGGGAGATTGCGGTCTCCGGCCTGCGGGAGTTTCTCGCGGGCCTGCGGATTTCCGTGCCGGTCTCGCGGCTCGCCAAGTGGAAGACGGCGTTTCAGCTTGTCTCGCTGGGCGCGCTCATTCTGGCGGGCGGATTGCCGCATATCGCGTTCATCCAGCTTGCCGGCCTCGTCACCTTGTGGGCGGCCGCTCTGCTCACCCTGCTTACCGGCTGGGATTATCTGCGCGCCGGCCTCAAGCACATGACGGTCTGATCATGGCCGACATCACGATTCTCTATTTCGCCTGGGTGCGCGAGCGGATCGGTCTGGACGAAGAGCAGCAGCCCGTGCCCTCGCCGGAGGCGACCGTTGCGCAGCTTCTCGATGCCCTGTCGGCCGGCAGCGCCGGTCATGCGGCGGCCTTTGCCGACCGGGGGCGTCTGCGCGCGGCGCTGGACCAGAAGTTCGTGCCCTTGGACACTGCCATCGGCCAGGCGCGCGAGCTGGCGATCTTTCCGCCCGTGACCGGTGGCTGACGCCACGCCCTCGATCTCGCTGCGCGTCACGGCGGAGGATTTCGATCCCGGCCGCGAGCTGGCCCGGCTGGAAGGGCTGGATGGCGGCGGGATCGCGAGCTTCACGGGGCTGGTGCGCGATGATGGCGGGCTGCGCGCGCTCCGGCTGGAGCATTATCCCGCGATGACGCAAGCACAGATCGGAGCGGTGGTCGAAGAGGCCTGCGCCCGCTGGCCGCTGCTCGGCGTGACGGTGATCCACCGGTTCGGTGAACTGCCGGTCGGCGCGCGGATCGTCTTCGTCGGCACCGCCTCCGCCCACCGGGTCGCTGCGCTCGAATCCTGTGCGTTTCTCATCGACTGGCTGAAAGTCTCAGCGCCTTTCTGGAAGCAGGAAATCCGGCATGACGGCTCGGCGGGCTGGGTCGAAGCGAAAGGCGCCGACGACGCGCGCGCCGCGATCTGGCGGCAGGGGCGGCTGGACCCGATCTGACGGCCAGCCGGCGCTCAGGCGGCCTCGGCTGCCTCCTGCTGGCTGGTCGCGGCGTTGCGCAAAATGTCCGCCATCAATCGGAAGTCGGCTTCCCGTGGTGAGTTGCGCCGCCAGACCAGGGCAATCTCGCGATGGGCGCTCGGCGACTGGATCGGCCGCGCCGTGATCTTGGTGTTGGCAAGAATGCCGCCCCTTATCGCCATGTCCGGCAGCAAGGTCAGGCCCAGGCCATTATCCACCATCTGCACCAGCGTATGCAGCGACGTGCCGGTGATGGTCGCCTCGGTACGCAATTCCGCGCGGTTACAGGCGGCCAGCGCATGTTCCTTCAGGCAGTGGCCATCCTCCAGCAGCAGCAGGCGGTTGCCGTCGATCATCTCGGGCGTGATCAGGGCCGGCGGATCGCGTGGATCGTCCTTGGGGAAGGCGACGAACAGTGCATCATCGAACAGCACCTCGATTTCCGCATCGCCGCAGGGAAAGGGCAGGGCGAGCAGCACGCAATCGGCATGGCCGTGGCGCAACGAGTCGAGCGCCGCGTGGCTGGTTTCCTCGCGGAGATAGAGCTGCAGCGCCGGGCGCTCCTCACGCAGCCTGGGCAGCAACCGGGGGAGGAGGAAGGGCGCGATGGTGGGGATGACGCTCATCCGCAATTCGCCGACCAGCGGCGTGCCGGAGGCCTGCGCAATGGCGGCAAGTTCTTCGGCCTCGCGCAGCACGCGGTGGGCCTTGGTGACGATGCGGTCGCCCAGCGCCGTGAAGCGCACGATACGGCGGGTCCGCTCCACCAATGTCACGCCGATCAGCGATTCAAGTTCGCGAATGCCGGCGGAGAGCGTCGACTGGGTGACGAAGCACGCATCCGCCGCACGCCCGAAATGACCATGTTCCTTCAGCGCAACCAGATATTGGAGCTGCTTGAGGGTCGGCATGTAGATCGACATTGATCGCCCTTTCCGCTGGAAAGTGGCAATTTAATCGATCTAGCCGATCAGTTCAAGCGAGCGCAGGATGCCGTAACCGGTCGTCAGGGTCAGCACGCAACCGACCATGATGAGCAAAGGCCGGGCCGGAACATGCTTGGCGATCCAGGCGCCGAGCGGCGCGGCCAGCACGCCGCCAATCAACAGCCCGGTCGTGGCGGTGGTGAACGTCTCCCAGCCGAGATGGACAAGGAAGGTGATGCTGATCGACAGTGTCAGGAAGAACTCAACCGTGTTGACGGTACCGATGGTGTGGCGCGGGCTCGTGCCCTGGATCAGCAGGTTCGAGGTCACGACCGGACCCCATCCGCCGCCGCCGGATGCATCGAGGAAGCCGCCAAGGAGACCGAGCGGCGACACGAACCGGGGATCGCGCACATGCGCCTCGGTATGGCGCAGGCCGCGCCAAAGCAGCCAGAGGCCGATAAAGGCAAGGTAGGAGAGGATATAGGGCCGGATCAGCTCGCCATCGATATTCGAAAGGAAATAGGCGCCCGCAACGCCGCCGATCATGCCGGGAACCACCAGCTTCCAGAACAGCTTCCAGTCGACATTGCCATGCAGCACATGGCTGATCGCGGAGACGGCGGTGGTGCAGGTCTCTGCGGCATGAACGCTGGCGGAGGCTGCCTTGGGCGGAACACCGAGCGCGAGCAGGAGGCTGCTGGAAATGACGCCATAGGCCATGCCGAGCGCGCCATCGATTATCTGCGCACCGAAGCCGACGGCCACGAAGGGCAACAGCATCAGCGCAAAATCCATCCAGGCGTCGGGCAAGGGCAAGCCTTTCTCAATTAACTCACTGGACAATAGGCCCGCCGTTTCTGGCTTGGCAAGGAAATTGTCCTTGGGCCTAATGCTGGCAACGCTCTAGAAATTTCAACGCATCGCGACTAGATAGCTGCTCTTGTCGGCCAGCAAGGGACGCTTTGCCATGGGGCTTTTGTCCTACCTCGATTCCGTGAAAGAGCGCGATCCCGCGCCGCGTTCGCGGCTGGAAATCCTTATTTATCCAGGAGTCTGGGCCCTCGGCCTGCATCGGGTCGCGCATCAGCTGTTTCGCTGGCGGCTCTTCTTCCTTGCGCGTCTGGTCAATCATTTTTCCCGTTTCCTGACCGCCATCGACATTCACCCGGGTGCGACGATCGGAAAGAATTTCTTTATCGATCACGGCTTCACGGTCATCGGCGAGACTGCGCTGATTGGCGACAATGTGACCATCTACCAGTGCGTGACGCTGGGCGGCACCGATCCGGCGAATGGAATCGCCGGCAAGCGCCACCCGACGATCTGCGACGGCGCGATCATCGGATCGGGCTCGCAGGTGCTCGGCCCGATCACCGTGGGTGAGCGCGCGCGGGTGGGGGCCAATGCTGTGGTGACCAAGGACGTGCCGGCGGGCGCGGTGATGATCGGCATTCCAGCCCGCGCGACGCTGGTCGATGCCAAGGAATATCAAAAGCCGTTCACGCCTTATGGTACGCCCTGCAGCGAGACCTACGATCCGGCGACGCAGAAGCTGGAAATCCTCCAGTGCGAAGTCGAAGTGCTGCGCAAGCGGTTGGCGGATTTGGTCGCCGAGCAGGAAGCCCGGCGCGCGGACGGCGCTGACGGCCAGTCCCGCACCTCGGCTTGATGAGCAACGTCACACCATTTCCTCCCCGGCCCGCACCGGCCAACAGCCCGCCCACGCAGACGAGTTTCGACCGACTGGAACTCTCGCGCATCATGGATCTGTACGGACGCATGGTCGCGGCCGGGCAGTGGCGCGATTACGCCATTGATCTCAATCGGGACGTCGCGATCTTTTCCGCCTTCCGCCGCACGGCGGAACGCCCGGAGGTGCGCATCGAGAAGCGCCCGTCTCTGCGCAACCGTCAGGGCATGTGGGCGCTGATCGGCGAGAATGGCGTGATCCTGCGCCGGGGGCAGGAACTGGCCGGAATTCTGGCGCCTGTCGAACGCCGGCTGATGAAGCTGATCGAGGATTAGGGGCAGGCGCGTCGCCGCGAGGTCTCTCACCCGACTGTCGCAAAACTGTCATCAAACTGTCATACCGGCGTCCGACATTTGAACGGAGCATGGATTTTGCGATTTCCCCTGATGGCGGCGCTTCTCGCTGCGAGCGCGCTGACGATACCCGCGCCCGTGCTGGCCCAGGCGTCCTCGCAAGCCTCCGCCCCGGATGACGTCGCCGCGCTGCGGGCAGAAATTACGCGGCTAAGAGCGCAGCTTGAGAGCATGGAGGCCCGCCTCGACAAGGTCGAGGGCACGCAGGGCGCGTCCTCAACGCCCTCCGCGGCCCCCGATTCGGCGGTCGCCTCTGCCCAGACGGCCACCCCTGCGCCCGCAGCGAGCGCCAAGCCGGACACCCAAGTGAGCTGGCGTGGCGCGCCGCAATTTAGCGGCGAGGGCGGGCTTTCTTTTAAGCCGCGCGGTCGGCTGCAACTCGATACCAACGTCGTCTCCCGCCCGGATGGCATCAATTCGCCCACTTTGGGCTGGTCGGCGGACGTGCGCCGCGCCTATCTCGGCGCGGACGGCACCTTGGGTGGCGGCTTTGGCTATCGGCTGGAGCTGGATTTCGCGTCCGGCAGCGCGCAGTTCACCGACGCCTGGCTCACTTATGAGCGAGGGCCGCTTACGCTGACGATCGGGCATCACCGCATCACCACGCTGGAAGACCTGACCAGCGATCTGGAAACCAGCTTCCTCGAGCGCGCGGCCTATACGCAGGCCTTCGGTCTGGAGCGGCGGCTGGGGCTGTCGGCCACCTACCGCATCGGCGACATGATGCTCTCCGCCGGCGCCTTTGCGGACGATCTCGCGGCGCTGGGCACGTCCGGCGTCACCAGCAACAGTTATGCGCTGGATGGCCGGCTGGTGTTCATGCCCAAGCTCGGCGACACGCAACTTCATATTGGCGGCTCGCTGCATCACCGGGAGCTGAACGATCTGACCGACGTCCTCCAATATCGCGCCCGGCCCGGCGCGCGGACGACCGATGTCCGCTTTGTCGACACCGGTCTGTTCAGCGCCAGCGCGGAGACAGGCTATGGCCTCGAATTCGCGGCCTTGCGGGGGCGGTGGCATGTGGCAGCGGAAGGCTTCTGGCAGCAGGTGGCGCGGCCGGGCCTTGCCGATCCGACCTTCTTTGGTGGTTATGGGGAAGTCGGCTACATCCTCGCTGGCGCCTCCGGCCGGGGCTATCGCAACGGCGCCTTCGGCTCGATCAAGCCCACACGCGGGCTGGACAAGGGCGGCTCGGGCGCCTGGCAGCTCAACCTGCGCTATGACTGGCTCGATCTCGACGATGGCCTGATCAATGGCGGCCGCGAGCAGACCTACGGCGTGTCACTCATCTGGGTGCCGATTGAGCGGGTGAAGTTCCTGGCCAATTATCTGCGCGTCGAGGTGCGCGACACGCCCGTCGTCGCCGGCACGCGGGACGATTATGGCAGCGACGTGTTCGGGCTGCGCGCGCAGTATGAGTTCTGACGAGCGGCGCGGCCGCGCGTTGCTGACAGCGCGCGGTCAGGCTGCGTCGGCATCCAGCGAGTAGCCGGCCGAGCGGACGGTGCGGATGATGTCCGGCAGGCCGCCGGCATTCACCGCCTTGCGCAGCCGGCGGATATGCACATCGACCGTACGCAGCTCGATCTCGCTGTCCTGCCCCCACACGCTGTCGAGCAGGCGCTCGCGGGAGAACACCCAGCCGGGATGTTCGAGCAGATGGCGCAGCAGGCGGAACTCGGTGGGGCCGAGGGCCACGAGTTGCCCCGCGCGCCGCACCTTGTGGGCCACCGTATCCATTTCCAGATCGGCAAAGGTCAGAACCTCGCCGGCAAGGGCAGGGCGGACGCGGCGCAGCACGGCGTTGACGCGGGCGATCAACTCGCGCGGGCTGAACGGCTTGGTGACATAATCGTCAGCGCCGGTTTCCAGGCCACGCACGCGGTCTTCCTCCTCCCCGCGCGCAGTGAGCATGATGATCGGGACGTTGGCCGTCTCTGGCATTCGCCGCAGTCGCCGGCAGACCTCGATGCCGGAGAGATTCTCCACCATCCAGTCGAGCAGCACGATATCCGGCGTGCTCTCCTGCGCCAGAATAAGCGCTTCCTCGCCGTCGGGCGTCTGCGTGACGTCGAAGTCTTCGCGCTGGAAGTGCCAGATGAGCAGTTCCGCCAGCGCCGCATCGTCCTCGACGAGCAACATCTTCGCGCGGACCACCACTCAGTCCTCCGCCAGCAGATCGACTGACGTTCCCTTCTCCCGCTCCGGCGGCTTGGCGCCGGTCGCGACGTAATGGACCATCTCGGCGATGTTGGTGGCGTGGTCGCCGATGCGCTCCAGATTCTTGGCGATGAAGAGCACATGCGCGCTCTCGGAGATCATCTTCTGGTTCTCCATCATGAACGTCACCATGGTGCGGAAGATGGAATTGTAGAAATCGTCCACCGCCCGGTCCCGCTCGATCACGGCCAGCGCCTGCTGCGCATCGCGCGCGGCGAAGGCATCGAGCGCGGACTTGACCATCTCGCGGGCGATCTGCGCCATGGAGGGGAGCAGCGAGAGCGGCTCCATGCGGCTGGAGGCCGTCACCGTCTCCACGCGCTTGGCGATGTTCTTGGCATAATCGGCCATGCGCTCGACGATGCCGGCGATCTTGAGCACCGCGATGATCTCGCGCAGGTCGTCCGCCATCGGCGCGCGCAGGGCGATGGTCTGCACCACCAGCCGCTCGATATGCGCGTCCAGCTCGTCGATCCGCGCATCGCCGGCGACAACGCTCTTGGCGAGTGCCACATCGCGCGTCGTCAGCGCCTTGATGGCATTGTCGATGGCATCCTCGGTGAGGCCGCCCATCTCGGCGATCAGCGCCCGCAGGGCGTTGATGTCGTCGTCGAAGGCCTTGAGCGTGTGTTCCGTCATAGCTCGTTCCTGTCCATCCAATCGGCCGATGTCAGCCGTAGCGTCCGGTGATGTAATCCTTGGTGCGCTCTTCTCGCGGGTTGGTGAAGATTTCGGTCGTCGGCCCCTGTTCCACAAGCTTGCCCAAGTGGAAGAAGGCCGTCCGCTGGGAGACGCGCGCCGCCTGCTGCATGTTATGCGTTACGATCACGATGGCGTAGTTGCCGCGCAGCTCCAGGATCAGCTCCTCGATCTTGGCGGTGGCGATCGGGTCGAGCGCCGAGCAGGGCTCGTCCATCAGGATCACTTCCGGGTCCACGGCAATCGCGCGCGCAATGCACAGGCGCTGCTGCTGGCCGCCCGAGAGCGCGGTGCCGCTCTCGTTGAGGCGGTCCTTCACTTCCTCCCACAGGCCGGCGCGGCGCAGCGACTTCTCGACAACCTGATCGAGGTCGCTCTTGCTGGCGGCAAGGCCGTGGATGCGCGGCCCATAGGCGATGTTCTCATAGATCGACTTGGGGAAGGGATTGGGCTTCTGGAACACCATGCCCACCCGTGCGCGCAACTGCACCACGTCCATGCCGGAGGCGTAGATGTCCTGCCCGTCGAGCGTGATCTCGCCCTCCACCCGCGCGCTTGCAACCGTATCGTTCATGCGGTTGAGCGTGCGCAGGAAGGTGGATTTGCCGCAGCCCGAGGGGCCGATGAAGGCCGTCACATTGTCGAGGTTCACATCGATCGAGACATTGTCGATCGCCTGCTTGTCACCATAAAAGACCTTGACGCCGCGAGCGGACATCTTGGGTGCGCTGGTCTGCATATCGGCCATTACCATTTCTTCTCGAATTTGTTGCGCAGGAAGATCGCGATGCTGTTCATCGTGAGCAGGAACGCCAGCAGCACGATGATTGCGGCGGAGGTCTTTTCAATGAAGCCCCGGCCCACTTCGTCCGACCACAGGAAGATCTGCACCGGCAGCACGGTGGCGGGATCGGTGAAGCCGCCCGGCGGCTGCGAGACGAAGGCGCGCATGCCGATCATCAGCAGTGGCGCGGTCTCGCCAAGCGCGCGGGCCATGCCGATGATCGTGCCGGTGAGAATGCCGGGCAGGGCCAGCGGCAGCACATGGTGGAAGACCACCTGCACCGGGGAGGCGCCGATGCCGAGCGCCGCATCGCGGATGGAGGGCGGCACGGCCTTGATGGCATTGCGCCCGGCGATGACGATGACCGGCATGGTCATCAGCGCCAGCGTCATGCCGCCGACCAGCGGTGCGGAGCGGGGCAGGTGCATCACATTGAGGAAGATGGCGAGGCCAAGCAGGCCGAAGATGATCGAGGGCACCGCCGCCAGATTGTTGATCGACACTTCAATGAGGTCGGTCCAGCGATTGCGCGGGGCATATTCTTCCAGATAGAGCGCGGCGAACACGCCGATGGGGAAGCTCAGCGCGAGCGTGATCACCATCGTGATCAGCGAGCCCTTGAGTGCGCCCCAGATGCCGACCATGGTCGGGTCCGTGCCATCGCTGCCGGTGAGGAAGCCGATGTTGAAGGCGGTCGAGAGCGCGCCGGCATCGCCGAGCTTGGCGACCAATGCCTCATCGGCGGGCGTGCCGTCGCTCTTCATCGCCACGTCCAGGCCGGTCGAGGCGGGGAGGTTCACCGTGGCCTTGCGCTGGAGAATGGTCGGATCGCTGATGATCGCCTTGCGCAGGGTGAGCACGGCGTTGGGCGAGAGGATCTGGGTCTCGGGGAGGCCGAACGCCTCCCTCGTGGCCTGCTCCAGCACCGCCGGCAGATTGGCACTGGCCAGCGCCTGCTCGGGGTTGGTCGCAAGCACCGCCGGATCGATCAACGCGGGCGAGCGCGGGAAATCGATGGGCACGGCGACTTCCGTCTGCGTGAAGCCGCGCAGGCCATTGCCCATCATCGAGATGAGCAGGAAGGCAAGGAAGCCTGCCGAAACCAGCACGGCGGCCATGCCCCACAGGCGGAACCGGCGCTCGGCGGCGTAACGGCGCGCAATGCGGCGCTTCATCGCATCGCCGCGCCAGTCGGTCGGCACCCGTTCGGCGCGGTCGCTGGCCGCAGCCCGGTCGAGAACAGTCTCGCCGCTCATTCGTAAGCCTCCCGATATTTCTTCACGACCCGCAGGGCGACGATGTTGAGCAGCAATGTGACGACGAACAGCACCAGCCCGAGCGCGAAGGCGGCGAGCGTCTTGGCACTGTCGAATTCCTGGTCACCGGTCAGGAGCTGGACCATCTGGGTGGTCACGGTCGTCACGCTGGAGAAAGGATTGAGGGTGAGGTTGGCGGCAAGGCCGGCCGCCATCACCACGATCATGGTCTCGCCAATCGCGCGGCTCACGGCGAGCAGCACGCCGCCAACGACGCCGGGTAGCGCGGCGGGGATCAGCACCTTGCGGATCGTCTCGCTGGTCGTCGCGCCCATGGCGAGGCTGCCGTCGCGCATCGATTGCGGCACGGCGGCGATGCTGTCGTCCGCCATGGAGGAGACGAAGGGGATGATCATGATGCCCATCACGAGGCCCGCGGCCAACGCGCTCTCGGAGGATGCATTGGAAATGCCGAGCGAGACCGCGAGGCTGCGCAGCGCCGGCGCGACGGTCAGCGCCGCGAAATAACCATAGACCACCGTCGGAACGCCGGCGAGCACCTCAAGAATGGGCTTCATCCACTTGCGGGTCGTCGGGCGGGCATATTGGGTGAGGTAGATGGCGCTCATCAGCCCGAGCGGAATGGCGACGATCATGGCGATGATGGCGCCAATGAATATCGTGCCCCAGAACAGCGGCACTGCGCCAAAGGCGTCCTCATTGCCATAGCCCATCGCGGCCGATTGCGGGCTCCAGTTGAGGCCGAACAGGAAGTTGAATGGGTTGACCATCGAGAAGAAGCGCATCGATTCAAACACCAGCGAGGCGACGATGCCGGCGGTGGTGACGATGGCGATCAGCGAGGCGCCGAGCAGCGACCACATCACCACCTTCTCGACGCGGTGGCGGGCGGTGAAGGCGGGGCGCACGCGCGAGAGGGCATAGGCGCCGCAGGCGAAGGCCAGGATCGCGGCGAGGATCGCGCCCATGGTCGAATAGCGCGTCGTCGCGACGCGATAGGGTTCGACCAGCTCCGTGGCTTGCGGATTGAAGGCGGCGGCCTGCGACCCGGTGGCAATGGACTGTGCTTCGGCGAGGATCGCGTTGCGGGAGAAATCGTCGGTGGGCAGGCTCTGGGCTGCGGGCGTAGCCAGCACCGAGTCCGCGATCAGCGCGGGCATCACATTCGCCCAGACCGCGAGGAAGGCGAAGGCCGGCAGCATGGTCCATAGCGCGACATACCAGCCATGCTGGGTGGGGCGGCTGTTGGTCGCGAGACGACCGACTTCCGCCTGCAGCCGGGTGGCGCGTGCTCGGGCGATGATCCAGCCGATCACCCCAAGCGCGCCTATGATCAGGACGATCATTACGCCGGTCATTCGCTCATACCCCTTTGGCCATTAAACCTGGCAGGAACCGGTGGCGGCAGCGCGCCGTCACCGGTTGGATTGTCCGATCAGTGCAGTTCGTCGCCGTTCAGCACGGTGAGGTTTGCGATGCGCTCGGCATTGGCCGTGCGCACATCCTCGGGCGCGGCGACCATGCCACGGCGGGCCAGCGCGCCATCGGGTGCCCAGTTCTTGGCGAAGGCTTCCATATAGGCCTTGAGGCCCGGAATGGCCGCGAGATGGGCCTTCTTCACATAGATGTAGAGCGGACGGGCACCGGGATAGGAGCCGCCGGCGACGGTTTCATAAGTGGCTTCCTGGCCGTTGATGGCAATGTCGCGCACCGTGTCGCGATTGGCCTCGAGGAAGGAGAAGCCGAAGATGCCGACCGCATCGGGATTGGCATTCAGCTTCTGCACGATCAGATTGTCATTCTCGCCGGCATCGACATAGGCGCCGTCCTCGCGGATCTGCGTGCAGAGCTGCTTGTGCTTGTCTTCATCCTTGGCCTTGAGTTCCTTCATGGCCGGGTCGGTGTCGCAGCCCGGGGTCAGGATCAGCTCGGCCAGCGAATCGCGCGTGCCGGAGGTCGAGGGCGGGCCGAAGACGGAGATGGCAATGGCAGGCAGCGAGGGGTCGATGTCCTGCCAGGTCTTGGCCTTGTTCGGGCCCTTGCCATAGGGATTGGCGGCCAGCGCTTCATAGACCTGCTTGGTGGTCAGCGCGATCTTGGGGCCCTTCACGGATTCCGCCAGCGCCAGGCCATCCAGGCCGATCTGGATTTCGATGATCTCGTTGACGCCGTTTGCCTTGCACGCCTCGAACTCGGATTTCTTCATCCGGCGGGAGGCGTTGGCAATATCCGGGTTCTGGGCGCCGACGCCCTTGCAGAACAGGCTGATGCCGGCACCGGTGCCGGTGGATTCGATGATCGGCGCTTTCATGCCGGGATTGTCATTCTGGAAGAGGCGCACTGCCTCCTGCGCGAAGGGATAGACAGTGGACGAGCCGACAGCGCGGATCTGATCGCGCGCGCCGCCACCGGGCTGGTTCTGGCAGGCCGCGAGCATGAGCAGGGACGCGGCGAAAAATGCGTGACGCATGGACTGGTCTCCGGGAGGCGCTTGTGTTGCCCGGCGTCGCCTTAGAACCGGGTTCCTCGCGCCTCTGTGACGTTTCTGTTTCACTTTTGTGACTCGGCCACCCCGGCAGGTGCGGCCCGGGTGGTGCCGGCCGCAGCGTCTTCGCCCGCAAGAGCGCGGAAGACCGGCAGTTCCACCCGCACGGTGGTGCCCACGCCGACCTTGCTGTCGAACTGAAGAATTCCGCCATGGCGCTGCACGATGTGCTTCACGATGGCGAGGCCGAGGCCCGTTCCGCCCATCGCGCGGCTGCGGCTTGAGTCGATTCGGTAGAAGCGCTCGGTGAGGCGGGGGAGGTGTTCGGGCGGAATGCCCTCGCCCTGATCGCTCACCGCCAGGAGCACCATGTTGCGCTCATGCGGAGCGGCCCGCACCATCACCGCCGTGCCGGCCGCGCCATATTTGAGCGCATTGCTGATGAGGTTGTGAAGCAGCTGGCTCAACTGCGCACGGTCGCCACGGACCGGCGGCAAGTCCGGGTCGACCTGCGTCACGATATCCTGCCCGCGCTTGTTCTGCCCCTGGCGGAAGACCTGCACCACTTCCTCCACCAGCGGGGCGAAGGCCACCGGCTGGTCGGGCGAGCGATATTTGTCCGCCTCGATGCGGGAGAGGGACATGAGATCGTCCACCAGCCGCTGCATCCGCCGCGCCTCGCCATCCATGATGGTGAGGAAACGTTCGCGGGTGGCCGCATCGGCGCCCGCGACCGGGTCGCGCAGGGTTTCGATGAAGCCGAGGATGCCGGCCAGCGGTGTGCGCAGCTCATGGCTGGCATTGGCGACGAAATCCACGCGCATCCGCTCGGCGGCCTGCTTGTCGCTCTGGTCGAACAGCAAGGCGAGCAGGCGGCCATTGGCAATCGGCTGAATGTCGAGCGCCCAGCTTTGGCCAGCGGCGCCCAGGCCGATGATGTCAACGCGGGCGGGGGCCTGCGCCTGATTGGGGCCGGTGAGCAGATCGATCGCGGCCGGGTGGCGCAGTGCCAGCCGCACGTCCTGCCCGATGATGTGGCGGCCGAGCAGCGCCAGCGCGGCGTCATTGCAGCGCTCGATCCGCCCGCGCTCCACGATCAGGCTCGGATGCGGCAGGGCCTGGAGCAGGGTGTCGATCTGGCTGAGGCTCGCGCCATTCGCGTCAGGCGCAGGTGCCGAGATCAGGGACGGCGTTGCGCGGCGCTCCAGCGCATCGAAGAGCAGCGCGACGCCGAACAGGCAGGCCACCGCCGAGGTCAACGTGGCTTCCGCGCTGCCGGTCAGGGCATAGACGATGACGGTCGCGAGGGCCCCCGTCAGCAGCAAAATCCAGATCGAGCGATCGACGCGGGCCATGGCCACCCCGTAGATGATTCGCACTGCCAGCGCGATTCCAAAGATCGCGGCGCTCGGAAAGCGAGGAGGGGCTCAGACCGTCCAGCGCTCCAGCAGCGGTATCAGCTCGTCATAATGGTCGATACCGGCATCCGCGCCAATCTCTTCCGCCGTGCAGGGCACGAAGCCGAAGCTGACCGCAATCGAGGGGATGGCAGCAGCACGGGCGGCCAGCGTGTCATTGTCGGTATCGCCCAGGAAGATGGTGCGCCCGCCGCCCGCCTTCTCGACCATGTCGAGCAGCAGATCGGGCAGCGGCTTCATCCGGTTGGGGCCGAGCGTGTCGCCGCCGACGATAGCCGCGAAACGGGGCGTAAGGCCGAGCTGATCGAGAAGGCTGCGCGCCAGCGCCTCGCGCTTGTTGGTGCAGACGGCCAGTCGCACCCCGCGCGCGGAAAGTGCGTCCATGGCATCGATCAGGCCCGGATAGGGCTGGGTATGTACCGCGATGTTGGCGGCATAATGGTCCAGCAGGATCGGCAGCAGCGCATCGACCATCGCCTCGTCTTGCTCGCCCGATTCCTGTAGTGCCCGCGCCAGCATGCGCCGCGCGCCCTTGCCGATGAACGGGCGGATGGTCTCGACCGGAAAGGGGCCGTAACCGCGCGTGGCGAGCGCATGATTGACGGCGGCAGTCAGGTCCGCGCCGGTATCCAGCAGCGTGCCGTCAAGATCGAAGCCGACGAGGTCGAAAGCAAAGTTGGTCATCGCTGCCCCATGCCTTCTGGGCAGTGGCGCGATCAAGTCAAACATGGCAAGGCTTGCCTGCCCTGTCCTGATCGCCCCTCGATCTCGCCAACAAGAGAGTGCCCGTGCCCGATCCGATCAACCGCCCGCTTGCCGTTATCATTCTTGCTGCCGGCCAGGGGACGCGCATGAAGTCGGCCAGGCACAAGGTGCTGCATCCGCTCGCTGGCCGCCCGATGCTGCTCCACCTGCTGGCAAGCGCCGGCGCGCTCGATCCGGCGCGGCAGATCGTCGTGGTCGGCGCCGGGCGTGAGCAGGTGGAGGCCGCCGTGGCCGGTCGCGGGATCGACATCGCGGTGCAGACCAAACAGCTCGGCACGGGCCACGCCGTGGCGCAGAGCGCGGCGGCGTTACAGGGCTTTGCGGGCGATGTGCTCATTCTCTACGGCGATGTGCCGCTGGTCCGCGCCGAGACCATGCGGGCGATGATCGCGCGCCTGCATGAGGATGATGCGCCGGCCTGCGTCGTGCTCGGCTTCCGCCCGCGCGATCCCGCCGCCTATGGCCGCATCATCGCCACCGCCGATGGCCGCATCGGCAAGATGGTCGAGTATAAGGACGCGACCGAGGCCGAGCGCGCCGAGGATCTGTGCAATTCCGGCCTGATGGCCGTGCGCGCCGAGGATCTGTTCGCGCTGCTCGACCGGGTCAGCAATGACAATGCGGCGGGCGAATATTATCTGCCGGATATCGTGATGCTCGCCGCCGTCGACGGGCGGGCGAGCGCGGTCATCGAGACGAGCGCGGATGAGGTCGCCGGCGTGAACAGCCGGGCCGAACTGGCGGCGGTCGAGGCGAGCTGGCAGCAGGCGCGGCGCGCGGAAGCGATGCGCGACGGTGTGACGCTGGTTGCGCCGGAGACGGTGTTTTTCGCCTACGATACGGTTCTGGGCCGCGACGTGACCGTCGAGCCGAATGTGATCTTCGCCCCCGGCGTGGTGGTGGAGGAGGGCGCGACGATCCATGCCTTCAGCCATTTGGAGGGCGCGCATGTGGGCCGCGATGCCTCGGTCGGGCCGTTCGCGCGTCTGCGGCCCGGCGCGCGGCTGGGCGAAAAGACCAAGGTCGGCAATTTCGTCGAGATCAAGAAGGCCGTGCTGGGCGCGGGGAGCAAGGTGAACCATCTCTCCTATGTCGGCGACGCGCAGGTGGGCGAGGCGGTGAACATCGGTGCCGGCACGATCACTTGCAACTATGACGGCTATTTCAAGCACGAAACAGTGATCGGCGACCGCGCCTTTATTGGCTCCAACAGCGCGCTGATCGCGCCGGTGCGGATCGGCCGGGATGCCATCGTCGCGGCAGGCAGCGCCGTCTCGCGCGATGTCGGGGACGGAGAGCTACGCTTGGTCCGCGCGGAACAGTTCGTGAAGCCGGGCTGGGCCGATCGCTTCCATGACGCGATGCGCAAAAAGAAAAGTGCGGCGCACAAGAAAGACAGCTGAGGCACTTGCCATCCGGTGGCATTTTATCGACGAACCGAGGAAAATTTCTGCGGGATTGTCGAAAATGTCCAATCGCCCTGGCAGCATTTTTGAGAGGGTCGAGCCCAGCAGATGAGCAGCGATCCTTCGTGGGACACAATCGGCTTTGCCCGGTTGTGGGGAGTGCAGCGCTGATCATCGATCCTTATCGGTGCGAGCCGAACCTGTCCGTGGGAAATGCGCCGCCCGGTGCATTTGGGCAGTTGGGATAGGAAAGAGGGCGGCCAGCTATGTGGTTCGCCCTCTTTTCTTGCGTGGCCGAGGCGCGCATTGACATGATATCACGATATGATATCAATATATCATGCGCTTCCTGGCTGACCTTTCCGACGACGATGTGAAGTGGCTTGAGGAGCAGGCCGCGCAGCAGGGGACATCCCGCGCGGCCATCCTCCGCGAGGCCGTCAGCAGCTATCGTGCCGCCCAGTCAATGCAGGGAGTGGAGCGTTTTTTCGGCCTCTGGGCGCAGCATGGCTCGTCAGTGGATGGGCTAGCCTATGAACGTCACGCCCGTGGCGAGTGGGATCGGGACTGGGAGAGCGCCGAGGGCGCACCTCAGCCGTGAGCGAGTTCTACTTCGACACCAATATTCTTATCGATGCGCTTCATGAACGCCCGCAGGCCTGGGCGGAGCTGCAGCGCGCCCGTCGGCCGTGGATCAGCCGGATCAGCTGGATCGAGATCATGGCCAGCGCCCCGGACGGGCTCCATTCCGAGACCGAGCGCTTTCTGGACCTTTTCGCGATCGCGGAAGTGAGCGAGGAAGTGGGGCGGCGGGCCGCATCGCTTCGGCAGCAGCGCCGCTCGCTGAAATTGCCTGATGCCATCATTCTGGCGTCGGCCCAGTTGAGCGGGCGCATATTGGTGACGCGCAACAGCAGGGATTTCCCGGCCAATATGCCGGGCATCCGCATCCCCTACACGATCTGAATTCAAGGAAGGCTCACCCCATGTGCGGAATCATCGGCATCGTCGGCACGCAGGATGTTGCGGAGCGCCTGCTCGACGGGCTGCGGCGGCTCGAATATCGCGGCTATGATTCCGCCGGCGTCGCTACAATCGTGGATGGCCGGATCGAGCGGCGGCGGGCCGAGGGCAAGCTCGTCAATCTTGCCCGTGTGCTGGCCGCCGAGCCGCTGGCGGGCGCGACCGGCATTGCCCATACCCGCTGGGCCACCCATGGCGCGCCGACCACGAGCAACGCGCACCCCCATGCGACGGACGAAGTCGCGGTGGTCCACAATGGCATCATCGAAAATTTCAAGGCGCTGCGCGATGAGCTGATCGGGCGCGGGCGGGTGTTCGCCAGCGAGACCGATACGGAGGTCGTCGCGCATCTGGTCAGCGAACTGGTCGAGCAGGGCGCTTCACCGCAGGACGCGGTGAAGCAGGTGCTGCCCCGTCTGCATGGCGCCTTCGCGCTCGCCATCCTGTTCCGTCGCCATCCCGATCTGTTGATCGGCGCGCGCCTCGGATCGCCGCTGGTGGTCGGTCATGGCGATGGCGAGACCTATCTCGGGTCGGATGCGCTGGCGCTGGCCCCGCTCACCCAGCGCATCGCCTATCTGGACGAGGGCGACTGGGTGGTGGTGACGCGCGCGGGCGCGCAGGTGTTCGACCGGGCCAACAATCCCGTCGAGCGCGCGGTCACCATCTCCGGCGTGTCCGGTGCGATGATCGACAAGGGCAATCATCGCCACTTCATGCTCAAGGAGATTTACGAGCAGCCCGTGGTGGTGGCGCAGACGCTGCGCAGCTACCTCCGGCGGATCGACGATACGCTCTCGCTGCCGATTCCGGACTTCGACCTGTCGGCCATCGGCCGGGTCACGATTGTGGCGTGCGGCACCAGTTTCTATGCCGGCATGGTCGCCAAATACTGGTTCGAGCAGTTCGCGCGCGTGCCGGTCGATCTCGATTTCGCCTCGGAATTTCGCTATCGCGAGCCGGTGATGGAGGCGGGCGGCCTTGCCCTCTTCATCTCCCAGTCCGGCGAGACGGCCGATACGCTCGCGGCGTTGCGCCATGCCAAGGCGGAAGGGCAGAAGATCGCCGTCGTCGTCAACGTGCCGACCAGCTCGATGGCGCGCGAGGCGGATTTGCTGCTGCCGACCCATGCCGGGCCGGAGATCGGGGTCGCCTCGACCAAGGCCTTCACCTGCCAGCTTGCCGTGCTCGCCGCGCTCGCGGCCAATCTCGCCCGCGCCAAGGGGCGGCTGACGCGCGCGGAAGAGCAGCGGATCGTCGGCCATCTGGCCGAGGCCCCCGCCGCGATCAATCAGGCGCTGATGCAGGACGAAGCGATCCAGGCCCTCGCCCCGCACATCGCGCCCGCGCGGGACGTGCTCTATCTGGGGCGCGGCACCGATTATCCGCTGGCCCTCGAAGGCGCGCTGAAGCTCAAGGAAATCAGCTACATCCATGCCGAAGGTTATGCGGCGGGTGAAATGAAGCATGGCCCCATCGCGCTGATCGACGAGGCGGTGCCGGTCATCGTCATCGCGCCCTCAGGCCCGCTGTTCGAGAAGACCGTCTCCAACATGCAGGAAGTGCAGGCCCGCGGCGGCAAGGTCGTGCTGATCTCGGACGAGGAGGGCATCGCCGCCGCCGGCGAAGGCTGCCTTGCCACACTCGCGCTCCCCAAGGTCCACCCCCTCATCGCGCCGATGGTCTATGCCGTGCCCGTGCAACTTCTCGCCTACCACGTCGCGGTGCTCAAGGGCACGGACGTGGACCAGCCCCGGAATTTGGCGAAGAGCGTGACGGTGGAGTAGGTTCGACCTCTGAGTGTGGCCCCTTGCGGCGCATATAGTTTTTCAGATGGCGATTTAAAATTCGCCGATTTTGAGTTTGCGACAATTAAAATCGTCAGACTATTCCTAAATAAAATCCGTATTTAATCATCAGTACCTTCAAAAGGTGCATCTTGGCGAAAGGGATATCTACCATTTTGCCGCGAAAAATTCGGTAAGAAATTGCTCGATTTCAGCCGAAGGCTACCGCTGATGTCAACGATGAGGCACTGCATGCCCGTGGCCGGGTGGTCAGCATCTCAGCAAGAATGATAATACAGATCGGCCATGCACCGGACCTCCGGTTTTGACGCCGATCCGCCAGTTGCGCCGGGTGGCTGCTGCTCATTCGTGCCCATGCAACCACGGCATCTTACGGGCCGCCGAAGTAGGGTGTGCGTGTTTCCATCCGCCGTCGTGCCAACGGTGGCGGCGCACGGTTGGACGATCGATTGGGGAAAACAGTTTCATATCCTGCGCATAGGTGGCCACAAGAGCCTGTTTCCGCTTGTAGAGGTCTCATCCTATGCTCATGATAACAATGCTGGTCGCTGCCGCTGCCCCACCGCAAGACGTGGTGACGGCAGATCCTGTCGCCGGCATGCTGCCCGCCGGCATCGGCGAAGATGAGGTCGCGATTGCCGGGATCACGGATAGCGCCGTTCAGAAGTGCGTTCGGTTTTTCGAAGAGGAGCTGGCGCCGGAGGCGGGCATGCGTATCGACCGCAGTGCGATGACGTCCAGCCCGGAGCAAGGGCAAATCTGGCGGGCAGATGCGGTGAGCGTGCAACCGCCCCTGCGCGCGTCGCGGTTCACCTGTACCAAGGATGGCAAATCCATTGAGCCGCTGGGTGCGCCAGAGGCGGAATAGGCCGGCGAATGACCATGAGGAAAGGACAGCTGTTGAACGGCAAAATCGGTACGTTGCTATGCGGCCTGCTCGCGCTGGCGCCGATGGCCGCCCAGGCGCGCTCCTCACAATGGTGGTTCGTTGCGCAGGGCGCGGACCGGGTTCTGTTCGTCGATGTGGGCTCCATCGAGCGTGAGGGCGATATCGTCCGGTATCAGGCCAGCCAGGTGATCCGCGATCCCAATAATCCAGCGGCCCTCATCCGCGCCTATATGGTGACCGATTGTAAGAAACGCACCGAAAGCTGGGATATGGCGATGCGCTATGACGCTGAGGATCAACGGCTCGACGAGACCGCGGTGCGCTTTCCGACCGAAGCCGTTCTGCCCGACACAATCGGCGATGCGCAATTGCAGTTCGTCTGCGCCGCGGATCATGCGCAGGGCGACGGCTTCCCGCTGCAGATCGACGAAGTCGCTTTTGCCGAGGCCCTGATCGCTGACACCCAGGCGTCGGAAAGCCCGAAGGCGATCCACGAACGCATGCGCCTTGATCCCAAGGTGCCGGTCATTCGCTCGATGGCGCCCGGCGTTGAAACCTTCGGCACGCCGCAGATCGCGCTGGCGGGACATGCCGTCGTTCCGCCACGGGATTATGCGAAGGGTGTGCAGATCCCCATCGTCAGTGATTATGACACGGATGTGGTCGGGCAGATTTACGACATTGCCTATCTGGGCGTGCAGAATGGCGAGTTGGTGTTCGAGAAGCGCGGCTACAGCATCGACGACCTCGCTCATGCCGGTTCCGGCCAGCCCATGCGCTTTCCCCGAGCGCAAAAGACGGTTCATATCGGCGATTTCATGATCGACGTGCTTGAAGCTACGCCGCAATCGCTGCGCTTTCGCGCACAGCTCGTCCGGGACGGGGCCGGGGGACAAGGCGGATGACGCCGACCTTGCGGCCCATGGTCGTCCTCGCGCTGCTAACCGCCGCCGTGGCGCTTCCTGCGCAGGCGCAGGAAGCCGCGACAGCAACGCAAGCGCCACCGGAAATGGAGCCGTCACAGGAGGACGCGCCGACCTCCGTGCCTGACCTTGTCACGCGCTGCGACGGAGAGGATGCGGACAGTTGCGCCGAACTGGGCGAGCGTTACCGTGAAGGCCGGGGTGTCGGCCGCGATCTGGTGCGGGCGACCTATTTTGCCGGCAAGGCGTGCAATCTTGGTGACATGGCAAGCTGCACCATGGCCGGCTTCGCTTATGGGCAGGGGCAGGGCGTTGCCCTGTCCATGGACCGAGCCACCGCTTATTACGCCTATGCCTGCCGGAGCGGCGATGCCACCGGATGCTCGAACCTGGGCCTCGCTTATATTCGCGGGGATGGCGTTGCGAAGGACGACGTCCGCGCTGCTGATCTCTTCCGGGAAGCCTGCGACAAGGGATCGTCCGACGGATGCATGAACCTCGGCGCTGCCTATTCGCTGGGCAAGGGATTGCGCCGGAATCATGCAGAAGCCGCGCGCCTGTTCCGGCAGGGCTGCGACGCGGGCGATGACAAATCATGCTATAATCTCGGCGTTCTCTATCGGGACGGCCTCGGCGTGCCGCGTGACTATGTGCGGGCTACAGAATTGTTCGAGAAGACGTGTCAGGCTGACGACGCGAGCGCCTGCGGCAATCTCGCGATGATGATCCATCGGGGCCAGGGAGTCCGTAAAGACCGTAGCGGCGCGCTCGATATGTTCGACAAGGCGTGCGGGCTCGGGGAGGCGGAAAGCTGCTTCATGCTCGGGAAAGCTGAGCTGGAGGGGACGCAAGGTCGGGATCGCAATCACGCGCGCGCGATTGCCTTGCTGGAGCGATCCCTGAAGCTGGACCCGAAGGCTTCCTTCGCCGGCAAGGCGAGGAAGGCGCTTGCCGACGCACGCGCTGCCGCAAGCGCTTCAAGCGCGGTCGAGGATGGCGGAGTGGAACAGCGCTGAGGTTCGCGCCCCGGGTTGATCGCGGGTTAGCCGATTCTTTCAGTGGCCACCGTTCTTGACAATCGATGAGCACCGCTCTCACGACCCTCACCGATAAAATTCACTCTCGATTTTTGACAGTGTTTTGAACCCGTCACCGATGTGGCTGCGCATGGCCGTTTCGGCCGCATCGGCCTCTCCGGCCAAAATGAGGCGCAGCATGTTCTGGTGGTCCGCGTTCGCGGTACGCAGGCGCTCCTCGTCGTAGAAACTCTCGAACAACATTCGGTGAATGGGAACATTCAGGCGTTTGAGCAACTCGGCAATGACCGTGTTGCCGGAGCCCTCCACAATGAGTCGATGCCACTCGATATTCAGCCGCCCAAACTTATCCGGCGCCCGATCGTTCACGCATTTGTCGAGTTGCTCCTGGACGATGCACAACTGGTGCTTCTGTTCCTCCGAGGCGTTTCGTGTGAAGTCGGCGGCGCAGATACCTTCTAAGGCAAGACGCGCCCGATAAATTTGCGCAGCTTCCTCAAGGCTGGTGCTTCGGACGGATGCACCGCGGAATTCCTCGATCAGCACCAGGCCTTCGCCTTCCAGCCGCTGCAACGCTTCGCGCACCTTCGACCGACTAGCGCCGGTTTGCCGGATGATGTCCACTTCGACCAACCGCTGGCCGGGCACAAAACGGCCTGTGCGGATGCGGTCACGCACCCAGTCGGCGACCTCGACGGCCGAGGGTGCCCGCTTGTCCAACTGCTCGTTCATGTGAGGAACGTCTAATCTCCCGACAATATTGTCAACAATATTGTCATCTGTTTTTTGATTGCATCCGGCCGGTTGATCGCTGATGAAATTGTCAACAATAGGAGAGCGGGGATGCGGGCGGTTGGATGGATCGGCGTGCTGGCTGCTGTTACGGCAGCCGTGCCGGGTCCGGCTAAAGACTATGCAGACGTGCAGCGTACCTCGCTCTACGTGCCTGTGCGGGACGACACGAAGCTGGCCGTCAACATCTATCGACCGGCCAGTGACGGCAAGGTGGAAGAAAAGCGCCTTCCGGTCATCTTCGTGTTCACGCCCTATCGCGCTCGTTTCAAGGATAAAGACGGCGCGATCAGGGAAGTCGCGCTGGAGGACGGCCTGGCGCTGCGCTCGCTGATTTCCGCCGGTTACGTGGTCGCGGTCGCCGATATTCGCGGCAAGGGCGCGTCCTTTGGCGCGCGCCGGGGTTTTCAGGACCGCACCGAGGCGAAAGACGGCCATGATCTGGTCGAGTGGTTGGCGAGTCAGTCCTTTTCCACCGGCAAAGTCGGCATGATCGGATGCTCCTATCTGGGGGGTACAACATTTCACACCGCGACCACTGCGCCCCCGGCGCTCAAGGCGGTGTTCGTCGGCGCGTCGGACCTCGACAAATATGCCTTCGTGCGGCGCGGCGGCATCACCGCCCAGTTCAACACCCGGCCGGACGAGCCGTTGAGCGACGATCTGGCGAGCGTCCCGGTCGATGGCGACGCGGACGGGCAGCAGCTTAAATCAGCCGTTGCCCAGCATGCCCAGAACACGCCGATGGCCGCGCTCTGGTATGGAATGCCCTATCGCGACAGCGTTTCCGCCTTCACTGGAAATCGCTTCTGGGAGGAAGTCGGCGTCTATAATTATCTCGACGCGATCCAGCGGGCGGGCATCGCCACTTATTTCTGGAGCAACTGGCATGACGAGCCAACGGCCCAGTCCATCTTAAGCGCGGCGAACCTCAAGGGATCGAAGTTTCTCGCCGGGCCTGGCAGCCACTGCGTGCCGCCGCCTGGATTCGACTTCACTGGCGAAGTCGTGCGCTATTTCGATCATTATCTCAAAGGCGCGGACAACGGCATCGAGAAAGAGCCGCGTGCGACTTATTGGGTCGAGGGATTGGACGGGAAAGGTGGCTATGCCCGCTCCGACGCGTTGCCGGGTGCCAACGTCACGCCAATGCAGTGGTTCCTGAACGGCGGTCGCAGTGGCACCGCGCGATCGGTGAATGACGGAACGCTCGGTGCAAAGCCGGATCGCGCGGGCGCGGACAAGTTCACGGTGCGCTACGACTTGCCCGGCGCAGACTATTTTGCCTTCTGGGCCAAGCCCATGGACGACAAGGGGCTGAGCTATACCAGCGCCCCGCTGGACAAGCCGCTCAAGCTGATCGGCTATCCGGTCGTGAACCTGCGCGTCTCGGCGGACAAGCCCGATGCCGATGTTTTCGTCTATCTGGATCAGGTGGCGGCCGACGGAGAGGCGGAGGTCGTGGCCTTCGGCCGGCTGGCACTCGCGCATCGCAAGACTGGCAAGGCACCCTATCACGTCATGGGTCTGCCCTGGCACTCAGGGCGCAAGGCGGATGTAGCACCTCTCCCGGTCGGCCAGCAGGCCAATCTGGCGATCGATCTGACGCCGGTGTCGCGGATCGTGCCGGCTGGCGCGCGTTTGCGCGTCACCATCGCCGGTGCGGACCCCCGCCAGCGCAATCTCAAGGAAATACAACAGACTCCCGCCCCGGTTTTCACGGTCGAGCGGGGCAGCGCGGGCGGCTCCTGGGTCAAATTGCCGGTCGCGAACTGAGACGTCGATTAAACATAAAAGCCGCAGGGGCGGCGAGGGAGGTTGGGATGAGCAAGGATTATAAGGGCGGGATCACTCTAGGAACGGCACTGAAGCTGGGCAGCAGCCTGATGGCACTGGCTCTGCCCGCCATGGCGATGGCGCAGAACGAGGAGGGGGCAGCGCCGGACATCGTCATCACCGGCAGCCGCGTGCGCGGCGAAGCGCCGGTCGGGTCGACCGTCACCACACTTGGCCGGGCCGAGATGGAGGCCTCGAGCGCGATCACCGTCGATCGTATGATTAAGGAGATTCCGCAGGTCTTCGACCTCGGTGTCTCGGAAAATTCGCGTGGCCAGTCGGGCGGAAGCGGCAACATCACTTATGGCAACTCGGTGAACCTGCGCGGCATCGGGCCTTATGCGACGCTGGTGATGATCGACGGGCACCGCGTGACCAACAACAGCCGTTCGATCGATCCGTCGGTACTGCCGTCGCTGGGTGTCGAGCGGGTCGAGGTGGTCGCCGACGGCGCATCCGCCATCTACGGTTCGGATGCGGTCGCGGGCGTGGTGAATCTTATTCCCCGTCGGTCACTCGACGGCGGCGAGGTGTTCGCGCGCTCGGGCATATCGTCGCGGGGCGACTTCCATGAGACGACGCTGGGCGCCGCGCTTGGCAAGGTGTTTGAACGCGGGCAGATCATGGTCGCCTACGAGCATGTCGAGCGCTCGAACCTGAGTGGCGATGATCGCGGCTTCTTTACCAGTAACCAGACTGGCTTCGGCGGCGGGGATTACCGGATCGTGCGGTGCGCCCCGGGTAACATCAATGCGAACGGTACGACCTACGCCATCCCGGCGGGGGGCGTGACCCAAGCGACGGCAGGATCGCTGGCGGCAGGCACGCTCAACAGGTGCGACGAGCTGGACAATCAGGATCTCATTCCGGAGCAGCGCTACGACTCATTCAATAGCACGGGTCGCTTCGACCTGACCGACTGGCTGAGCGTCTTCTATGACGGCTTCTATTCAAAGCGTAATTTTTACCGGAATTCCGCCTATTCCAACGCGCGCCTGACGGTGCCGCAGACGAACGCCTTCTTCGTGCGGCCTGCTGGCTTTAGCGGGACCAGCTATACACTCGACTATAACTTCGGCAGCAGCGTGCCGATCAATGACTCGTTCGGTTCTGCGGAAAGCTGGCAAATCACGCCCGGCCTTCGTGCCAAGCTGCCCCATGACTGGGAAGCCGAAGTGCTGTTCGGCTATGGCAAGACCAGTGATTTCTCAGGCTCTTATCACGGCATCAATAACGCCGCGCTGAACGCTGCGCTCGCCAGTAGCAACCCCGCGACGGCGTTTGACCCGTACAGCCGTGGTCGCACAAGCGCCGCAGTGCTGGCCGGGATTTCCGACCAGATCTTCCTGGCTCCAACCAATGGCCACCTGAAGACCTATGAAGGTCGCCTCAACGGCTCGCTCTTCGCGCTGCCCGGCGGCGACGTGAAGCTGGCGGCGGGTTATGAGCGGCAGGATTTCAACGTCGCGCTTGGCTCCGCTCGCGGCGGGCCGACGACGCCGATTACCTACCGCCATTTCGGCCGCGAGGTGGACTCCTTCTATGGCGAACTCTACATCCCGATCTTTGGGGCGAACAACGCGGTTCCCGGTTTCGAGCGGCTGGAACTCAACGCCGCCGTGCGCCACGACAAGTATAGTGACGTGGGCAGCACCACCAACCCCAAGTTCGGCCTGAACTGGCAGCCGGTGCGCGGCGTCAAGCTGCGCGGCAGCTACGGCACGTCGTTCCGTGCGCCGACTATCCCGGAGATTTACGGCAACTCGAACAACATATTCGGCCAGAGCTACCAGAACCCGGCGGGCGGTGCGCCGCTGCAGGGCTATGCGCTTTCCGGTCCCAATCTGGACCTGAAGCCGGAGACGGCGACCACCTGGTCGGTCGGCTTGGACTTCGAGCCCACATCGAATCTGAGTTTCGGCGTCACCTATTGGGATGTCAAATATGAGAATCAGGTGCTGGCCAACCTCTCCAACCTCACCATCCTGGGTAACGAGGCGCAGTATGCCGGCACGGGCATCATCCTGCGCGGATCGGCGGCGGCGGCGCGGGTGCAGCAGTTGCTGAGCCAGGGCGTCGCGCTGGCCGGAGGTTCCTTCCCCGGTGGTGATCCGGCCAATGTGACGCTGTTCGTGGACGGACGCAGCCAGAATCTGGGCGTGTCGATCACGCGCGGGATCGACTTCAGCGGAACCTGGAAAGCGGACATCGGTGCGGACGACCATCTGCTCTTGAACGTGTCGGGTACCTACCTCACCAAATATAACATCGCCGTGACGCCAGCCGCGCCGCTGGTCGACCGGCGCAACGTCATCTTCAATCCGCTCAAGTTCAAGGCGCGGGCCAGCATCACCTGGGATCACGGGCCACTGAGCGCGCGTGTTCTGGCCACGCATGTTGGTGGATACACCAACAACCTTTCCAACCCGGTGCAGTCCGTGAAGAGCTACACCCCTGTCGACTTGACGCTGACGTGGCGCATCGGGGACCCGCAGGCGACCGGCTTCTTCGAGAAGGGGCTGACGCTCGCGATGGAAGTGCGCAACGTCTTCGATATTGCGCCCCCCTATGTCAATCTGGCGCCCAACGGCAATGGCGGCGGTGGCTATGACGCGACGGCGAGCGATCCCATTGGGAGGCTCTTCGCCGTCAGCGTGCGTAAGTCCTTCTAAGGGAGCTGAGTTAACGTGGGGAAGGAGGCGATCTCGATTGTGCTGGCAGGCGATCTGGTTCTGGATGAGCCAGATGGCGCCTACTGGCTGGCCGGGATCGCCCCTGCCCTGCGCGCTGCCGACCTCGCGGTGGGGCATCTGGAAGTGCCCCACACGGCGAGTGTCGCCGAACTCAAGGGAGATGTGCCGGCCCCCGGTGCGCCGCCCGAAAATCTTGCCGCCATCGCGCAGGCAGGGTTCGGGATGCTCAGTCTTGCCGGCAATCACATCGCCGATTGCGGCTCGCAGGGCATTGCCGACACGCTGGCCGGTCTCGATGCGCAAGGCGTGCATCACACCGGTGCGGCGCTGACGCTTGCAGCCGCCCGCGCGCCAGCGATCGTGACGCGCGGTGGCCATCGGATCGCGCTGCTGAGCTATAATTGCGTTGGCCCGGAAAACAGTTGGGCCGGTGAGGATACTGCCGGCTGCGCCTTTCTGCGGGTCGATACGGCAGACGGCGCGCCGATTGCGCCGGCGGCTGCGCTCACCGCGCTAACCGAAGAGGCCGTCGCGACCTTGCGGGAGGATATCGCGGTCGCGCGCCAGCAAGCGGACATCGTGCTCGTGGCGCTCCACAAGGGTATCGTCCACACACCCGCGCAACTCGCGCCTTACGAACGCGCGGTTGCTCATGCCGCGATCGATGCGGGGGCGGACGTCGTGATTGGTCATCATGCGCATATCGTGCGCGGCATCGAATTTTATCGCGGGAAACCGATCTTCCATGGACTTGGCAATGGCTGCGTCGTCACCAGTGCGCTCAGTCCGGCGCAGGATCATCCAGCCCGCGCCCAATGGGCGGAGCGGCGGCGCAAGCTTTTCGGTTTCGAGCCCGACCCGGCCTACACGCTCGCGCCCTTTCATCCTGAAGCGGTGAACGCCTTTCTCGGTACCATCCGTCTCCATGGTGGCGGCGCGATGGACGTGGGCATTATCCCCGTCGATGTCGAGGCGCCGGGGCGGCCCGTGCTTGCTTCGCCAGCCCGCGCGGCGGAGATCCGGTCCTATGTCGAGCGTATCACGCGAAAGGCGGGACTGCCTGCCATCACAATTGCGGCCGATGGTCGCGTCGAAGAGGTTGGCGCATGAATTCTGCCAGGGTTGCCATGGTCTGGATCGGGGGGGGCGCCCTGATCGCGGCCGCGCTGTTGAACCTGCTCGCCGTGATCGGGCGGCACACGGGCCTGCCGCTCAAGGGCGCGATCGAGCTGGTTCAGGTCGCGGTGCTGGTCGCCGGAGCGCTGGCGCTCGTGGCGGCGACGATCGCCCGGAACCATGCCCGCGTGCATCTGATCCTCGATCGGCTGACGGGCGTTCCGCGCGACATTGCCGAGCGCACCTGCACGGCGCTCTCGATCGTCTTCTATGCAGGGTTGCTCGCCGGCTCCTGCTGGCTCGCGTCCGATCTCTGGAATAGCCAGGAAGTGAGCGAACTGGTCGGCGTGCCATGGCGCTGGATGCGCGCCTTCCTCAATGCCTCGCTTGTCGTCGTCATTGTCCTGCTGGTCCGCCAGCTCGCCGAGCGGCCCCGCTCATGATGTTCGCCACACCCGAGACAGGCTTTATCGGCCTGCTGATTCTGTTGACCATTCTCATGGCCGGCTTGCCGATCGGCGTGTCGCTCGGCCTTGTCGGCGTGGGCGGCCTGATGATCGTGCTGGGGCCGGAAGCGGCGCTCATCAAGGCGGGCGTCGTCGTGGTCGAGACGCTGACCCGCTACGAACTGGGCACGCTGCCGCTCTTCATGCTGATGGCGCATCTCTTCTTTTCCGCCAATGCCAGCGGCGACCTGTTCGATGCCGCGGCCAAGATGATCGGTCACCGGCGCGGCGGCCTCGCTTATGCGTCGGTGGGCGGGTGCGCGGGCTTCGGATCGATCAACGGATCGAGCCTGGCGACGGCGGCGACCATCGGCCTCGTCGCCCTGCCGGAAATGCGCCAGCGCGGCTATTCCGACGCCCTGGCGACCGGCACCGTGGCGGCGGGCGGCACACTGGGCCAGATGCTGCCGCCATCCGGCGCGTTGATCGTTTATGGCATCATTGCCGAGCAATCGATCGGCAAGCTGTTCACTGCGACGCTGATCCCGGGCATCTCGCAGATGCTCTTCTATTGCCTGGTCATCTGGCTGCTCTGCCGCTGGAAGCCCTCGATCGCCCCGGCCAGCGCGCGTGCGAGCTGGCCCGAGCGTGGCCGGGCGATGCTCAAGATTGCAGACATGCTGCTGCTGGTCGCCGTGGTGCTGGGCGGCATCGTCCTGGGCTGGTTCAGCCCCTCGGAGGCCTCGTCCATCGGCACGGCTGGCGCGCTGGTCATCACGGCCTGGCGTGGCCGCCTGAATCGGGATGTGCTGTTCCGCGCCTTCTCGGAGACCTTGCGCACTGCCGGCCTTATCTTCCTCGTCATCATCGGGGCGATCACCTTCTCGGTCTTCATCAGCGTCACCGGTCTCACCGAGGCGGTCGGCAGCAGCGTGACGCAGATGGGCCTCGGCACCATCCCCACGCTCCTCGTCGTGGCGGTTCTGCTGCTGCTGCTCGGATCGGTGCTGGATGGCCTTGCGCTGATGCTGCTCACCACGCCGATCCTGCTCCCGATCGTCGAGAGCGTGGGCATGTCGCCCATCTGGTTCGGCATCTTCATCACCCGCGCGATGGAGATCGGCTTCGTCCATCCGCCGCTCGGCATGAACCTCTACGTGATTCAGGGCGTGGCGAAGGATGTGCCGCTCGGCCGCATCTTCCGGGGCGTGATGCCCTTCCTTGCCAGCGATCTCATCCACCTGCTGCTCATCATTCTCTTCCCGGCCATGGTGCTGTGGCTGCCAACTGTATTTGGACAATGACCATGATCGCTTATGTCGGCCCCGATCTGCCGCAAGACTTGCTCGCCGCGACGGGCGCCTGTTCCGGCCCGGTGGCCTGGAATGTCGATCGCGCCATGCCCACTGCCAACCGCTGGCTGGAAAGCAAATTTCCGCTCTGGGCGCGATCTATTGTGCAGGACTGGGCGGATGGGGTCCTGGACAGTCTCGACGCCGTCATCTTCTCCCGAGCGGACGACGCTGCGCAACGGCTCTATTACTATATCTGCGAGCTACGCAGACAGGGAGAGGTCAAGGGCCCCGAGCCGCTGATCTTCGACGTGGCGCGGATCGCCCGCTCGAGCAGCGCGGCGCATATGGTGGCCGCTGTCCGCCAGCTTGCCGATCGGCTGGGACTGGATGCCCCCGCACTGGAGCGTGGCATCGCCGAAACGAACCGGCGTCGCGCATCGGCCAGCGGGATGGCGGGCATGGCTGCGCCTTTTTGCCTGCTGGCTGGCACGCCGCCGCCTGATCGCCGTCTCCATGCCGTCATCGAGGCGGTGCGCTGGTCCGCATGTGGACCGACGCTGGCGGACGCTTGGCAAGATCCGGGCGCGGCCGTTGAGGAGGCGAGCGGCGATCCGATAAACGCCATCGCGCGCCAGCTCCATGCCGGCTCGCAGAGCGGCCGCGCCTTTTTCGATCGCGCATCGGATCTGGTCGACAGGGCGCGGACACTCGGCACCTCGGCGGTCGTGCTCTGGTTTGCGGAGGAGGATGAGGCGCGCATCTGGCATCTGCCCGCGCAGCGTGAGGCCTTGTCACAGGCCGGTATTCCCAACCTCATCATGACGCGGCGCGACTGGCGCGGAACTGACGGCGCGGCCGGCGAGATTACGCAATTTCTGAAGGAGCTGTCTGCATGATGCCGTTATCCGGTCATCGCGTCGCCATTCTGGGCGGCATGGCGGATCGGCCACTGGCCCGCTTCCTGGCTTCGATTGGGGCGGAGCTGGGCGGTCCGGTGGAGGGCGCATCGTTCGTCATCGACGATATTGGGCTGGAGGGGTTGGGGGGCATTGCCATCCCGGAAACTGCCGTGCACGTGTCAGTCACCAGCTTCGGCTCGGGTGGTCCACGGTCGCAATGGAAAGGCGGCGAGCTGGTGGCCTCTGCCATGGGAGGTGCCCTCCGCGTGACCGGCGAGCCGGATCTGGCACCGGTGAAGGAAGCGGGGGATGCCTGCACCTTCCACGCGGATATGGTGGCTGGGGCCGGGGCAATGGCCGCTCATTATTCGCGCGGCACGCACGGAAAGGGGCAACATGTCGATGTCTCGATCCAGCAGGTGGCCTTCAGTCGCAATTTCAACGGCGTGCTGTGCTGGCAGTTCGACCGGCGCAAGCTCACGCGTGTGGGCGGTGCGCTCGCTTATGGCAAAGCCACGGTGCGGGCCATCTGGCGGCTGGCCGACGGCTGGTGTTTCCACTCGTTGATGACCGGGCGGCTCGGCGCGCCCGCCAATCAGGCCCTCTCGGACTGGATGGACGAAGTCGGTGTCCCCAATCCGCTGCACGGCACGGACTGGCTGAGCTACAATCGCTCTACGCTACCGGCCGACACGCGGGCGCAGTGGGAGGCAGCGATCGCCGCCTTCTTCCTCTCGCGCACCAAGCATGAGATCGCGACCGAAGGGCTGAGGCGCGGCATCAATGCCTGCGTGGCGAACGAGCCGGGCGATGTGCTGGCCGATCCGCATCTGGCGGCGCGCCACTTCTTCGATACGCCTTCGGGCCTGCCGGAGCGCTTCGCGACGATCCGCAAGGGCGCTGCCATTGCCGCGCCCGCCATCCACACCGGCGAGCGGCCGGGGCCGCTGGCGGGCGTTCGGGTGCTGGATTTCGCCTGGGCACTGGTCGGATCGATCACGACCAAGACGCTCGGCGATCTTGGCGCGGAGATCGTGAAGATCGAGAGCCGCACGCGGCCCGATCTTGCCCGTCTCGACGTGCAGGTTTCCGCGTCCAGCCCAGGCAATTGGGACGACAAGCCCTGGTTCGCGCATCTCAACAGCTCCAAACGCAGCCTCTCGCTGAACATGAAGAAGCCGGAGGCGCGTGAACTCATCGATCCGCTGATCGACTGGGCCGATGTGGTGGTCGAGAATTTCTCCCCCGGCACGATGAAGAAGCTTGGCCTCGATTATGATGCACTGGCAGCGCGCAACCCGGGCATCGTCATGGTGTCGGGCAGCGTGTTCGGCCAGGCCGGTCCGCTGGCGCAGGAATGGGGTGTCGACGGGACCGGTGGCGCACTCTCGGGACGGACCTTCCTCACCGGCTATCCGGATCGCGATCCCGTCATCCCCGGCGCGGTGCCCTATGGCGACGTCATCGTGCCGTTCGTCATGGCAGGATCAGTGGCGGCGGCGCTGCAGCATCGCCGCGAAACCGGGCTTGGTTGTCATATCGATGCCTCGATGTACGAGATCTGCGTGCAACAGATGCGGGACTATCTGGTGGCGGCGCGGCGCGGCGAGCGCCCGCAGCGCTCGGGCAATGCGGACCCCGCTGTCTTTTTTCAGGACGTCTTCCAGGCGCAGGGCGAGGATCGATGGGTGGCGATCAGCCTGAGGGACGAAGCAGAGCTTGCCAGACTCCACGCCATTGCCGGCGGCGACGTCGCGGCGTGGGTTGCGCAACGCGCTGACCATGCCATTATGGCCGAGCTTCAGGCCGCCGGCATCGCCTGCGGTGTGGTGCAGGATTGTGAAGACATGATCGATCACGATCCGCAACTTGCCGGGCGCGGCGCGTTGGTGACGCTTGACCACCCGCTGCTTGGGCCGTTCGGCCACATCGCAACCCCCATCAAATTTTCGCATGATCGCTTGGAGCCGTTCCGCGCGCCGCGCATGGGCGAGCATGCTCACGCCATCGCCCGCGACCTCTGCGGCCTCTCGGAGGCCCGCATCGCACAGCTCGACGCTTCAGGAGTTTTTGAATGAGCCAGGATGTCTCGACGCGGGCAACAGGGCAGCGCAGCCGCAAAGATCTGGCCTGCACGGCAGCAGCCAGCGCCTATCAGAAGCAGTTCGGTGCGGATCTGCGGCGCCGGGTCGTGGATGAGGGCGAGCCTTTCGCCATCGTGCAGGCCGACACGCCGCACGAAATCTTCCACGTGATGGATATTCCGATCATCACCAACCAGTGGTGGTCGGCCTATATTTCGGCAAAGCAGCTCTCGAACCAGTATTTTGAGGTAATGGCCCGGCATGGCTATCCGGAGAATAGCTGCAAATATTGCTCGCTGGGCCTTGCCTGCACGCTCGCGAACGATCCTAAGACCGCCCCTTGGGGAGGCCTGCCCACGCCGACTGTGCTGGTGGCGCGGCTGACCTGCGACTGCATTCAGCATGTCTTCGGCCAATGGGCGCAGGCGCTAGGCAGCGAATTTTTTGCGATGGAGGCGCCGGCATGGGAGCACAAGGACCCGCGCTGGTTCGAGCATAGCCGGGGCGACTGGCGCCAGGTCTACGATGCCGATCGTATCGCGCTGATGGTCGCGGAGATGCGTGATCTGATCGCCCTGCTGGAGAACCGCACCGGGCGAAAGTTCGACGAGGCGAAGCTCCACTATCTGATGGAGCGGATCAACGAGCAGGAGGGCTATATCTGGGAGGCGGCGCAGGCCATCGGCCGGGCGCGGCCTTGCCCCGTGTCGATCGCCGAGCAGATGCCCAACACGATGATCCCGCAATGGCATCGCGGATCGGATTGGGCGGTCGCCCATGCCAAACGTTTCCGCGATGAGGTGATGGAGCGCATCGCAAATGGCACCGGCTCTGCCAGCAACGAGAAGGTCCGCCTCATGTGGATCGGCGCGGGTGTGTGGCACGACCCCGGCTTCTATCAGGCCCTGGAGGAACGGCTCGGCGCGGTCTTCGTCTGGTCGATGTATATGCCGTTCGCCGGGCCGCAATATATCCGTGAGCTGCAGGGCGAGCCGATGGATGCGCTGGCCAGCCGTATCTGCTCCATGAACGAAGTGCTGCACCTGCCGCCGTGGATGAACGGCTGGATGACCAGCGAGGCGGAGCGCTGCGGCATCGACGCCTGCGTTGTGTTGCTCCCGCCGGACAACCGCCTCTCGCAATCGGGTACAAAGCTGACCGCGCTGTCTCTGGAGGCGGCAGGCGTGCCGGTGCTGACCATTGATGCCGACATGGTGGACGCCAAGAACTGGGACCATGACAGGATGGTGGCGACGGTGGCCAACTTCCTTGCCGAGCGGGGGCTTGCATGAGGCTGCGGGTGTTCCTGCCTTCGCTACTACTGCTGCTGGCGTCCTGCGCCCAGCCCGTGGCGCAGGATGTGACGGAACTCACTTATGCAACGCCCTACAGCCCCAATCATCCGTTCAGCAAAGCGGATCAGGCGTGGATGGCGTTTGTCGAGCAGCGCTCGCACGGCCGCATCCGCATCCGGCCGAGCTGGTCCGGGGCGCTGCTTTCGTCCGACATGTCGATGGAGGAACTGCGCCACGGTGTCGCGGATGTGGGGCTCATCACGCCCATCTACGCGCGCGGCGGCGCCCATCTCATCCGCATCCAGACGGGTTTCTACAGCGGTGCGGACAGTATTGAATCCCAACTTGCGCTCTATCGTTGCATCGCGGCGGCGAACCCCGAGATCGGCCACGAGCTGGAAGGGCTCAAGGTGCTGGCGGTGCAGGGCGGATCGCTCGCCGGCGTCGTCACCACCAGCAGGCAGGTGAACTCCTTGGCCGATCTGCGCGGCCTGCGTCTGCGCGCGCCGACGGAACTGCTGAGCGTGCTCGAGTCCCTCGGCGCCGATCCGGTGAACATGCCGATGGCTGACGTCTATTCGGCCATGGCGAAGGGTGTGATCGATGGCGTCATCGCACCTGGCGACACGTTCAAGTCGCTACATTTCGCCGAGGTCGCCCGCCACTATAACAACCTCGCTATTCCACGCGGCGCCTATCCTGCTCGGGCGATGGGGATGGAGCGCTGGAATCGGCTGAGTGCGCAGGATCGGGCTATCCTCGAGGAGTCGCAAGCGGTCTGGGAAGCAGCGCTCGCGCGCGAGATCTATGCTGCGCTTGAAAAGGGACTGGAAGAAGCGCGCGCCCAGCATGTGACGATCAATGGCGTGTCGCGTCAGGAGCAGGCGCGGTTTGATGCGCTCTATCTGCGCGACTCGGAGGGCAATGCCCGCGAGCTGTCCCGCTTCGGCATTGATGGTCTCAGGGCGTTCCGCACCGCACGCGCTTCCGTGCAGGGTCGCGACAAAATCCAGTGTGGAGGAAATCAATGAAGCACGTCGCGCCGCTGCTCTGTGCTTTGGCTGCCATCCTGCAGGCCCCGTCCGCATCGGCCCAGATACCTTCTGGCATCATCGGAGCGCCCGGCGGAACAGGCGATCTGCCCGCGATTGCGGAAGGGCGAGCGGACGCGCCCGGCTACACCATCTATCGCCCGGCGAAGCTGCCACAAAGACGCCTGCCGTTGGTGCTGTGGGGTAATGGTGGCTGCCGCAATGACGGGCTGTCGGCCAGTGGCTTCCTGCGCGAGATCGCCAGCCATGGCTACATCGTCATCGCCAATGGGGCTCCGAAAGGGGAGAGGCCCTCGACGGAACCGGCTGCTGGAAACCAGCGGGGACCCGAGCCGCCCATGCCGCCACCCGCAACCGCGGACGAAACCTCAGTGGACCAGCTCCTCGCTGCAATCGACTGGGTGAAGGGTAGCCCCTACGGACGCGACGTCGATACCAAGCAGGTTGCCGTGATGGGACATAGTTGCGGTGGCCTGCAGGCGCTTGCCGCCGCTGCCGATCCGCGCATTCGCACGGCCATCATCTTCAACAGCGGTGTCTATAACCGGCCAGGCAATGGCCTTAGCCGCGTCTCGATCGCCAAGAACGATCTGCGCAAGCTGCATACACCGGTCGCATACATCTTGGGCGGGCCGACCGACATCGCCTATCCCAACGGCAATGACGATGTGGGCCGCATTGCTCATGTGCCCGTTTTCTACGCCAACAAGAACACGGGCCATGGCGGAACGTTCGGCGCGGTGAACGGCGGGGACTATGGCCGGATCGCGGTGGCGTGGCTCGACTGGCAACTCAAGCGTGACGCGAAGGCGGGTCAACTCTTCACGGGGGCGTCCTGCGGCCTTTGCAAAGACCCCGCATGGACGCTCGTTCGCAAACAATTTCCGGAAAAACCATGACCCAACCGCTTGCGGGCATCCGCATCGCCGATTTCAGCCATGTGATGGCCGGGCCTTATGCGTCGCACCTGTTGCGGCTGATGGGGGCCGACGTCATCAAGATCGAGTCGCCCAAGGGCGACAATTTCCGCAGTTACGGATCGGATCCGCGCTTTGAAGGTCTCTCACCTGCATTCATTGCGGCCAATGCAGGGAAGAAGTCGATCATGCTGGATCTCAAGGATCCCGCCGACCTCGACATCGCCCACGCGATCGCGGCGCGGTGTGACGTGATGCTGGAGAACTTCCGGCCCGGCGTCATCACACGTCTCGGCCTTGGCTACGAGGCAGTTCGAGAACTGCGGCCGGATATCATCTTTTGCTCGGTGTCCGGCTATGGGCAGGACAGTCCGCAACGCGACTGGCCGGCCATCGACAATATCGTGCAGGCGACCAGCGGGATGATGATGCTGAGCGGCGAAGAGGGTGACCCGCCGGTGCGCGTCGGTTTTCCCATTGTCGATACGCTGACCGGCCAGACCGCGGCACTTGCCATCCTGTCCGCACTGGTACGGCGACTGCAGGGCGGCGGCGGCAGTTATATCGATGTGTCGATGTTCGATGCCAGCTTGGCCTTCATGACGTCGGCGGTGACGCCCTATTTGCTGACCGGGCAAGCGATGTCCCGCATGGGTAATACTGGCTATAGCGGCCTGCCCACCGCTTCGTTGTTCACAGCCAGGGACGGGCGGCAGATTTCGCTCGGCGTCGTGCAGCCCAACCAGTTTGCCGCGCTTGCTCGGTTCACCGGACGAGAGGACTGGCTGACTGATCCGCTGTTCGCCACGCCAGAAGCACGGCGAGCCAATTTCGACGCCATGAAGGCGGAACTGGAGAGGGTGTTCGCCACAAGGGATGCGGCCGCCTGGGAAGCAGGATTGAGCGAAGCTGGCATCCCTTGCGGGATGGTGCGCCGGGTCGATGAAGCGGCCGAACTGGCGCGTCCGGATGCGCTTGTATCCTTCGATATCCCCGAGGGACCTCTTACGGGACCAGTGCGCTACCCCGGTGCCGGCTTCCGCCTTACACCCGGTCTTCAAGTCGGCGAAGTCCCGCCTCGCCTCGATGAAAATCGGGCCGAGATTCTTGATTGGCTCCACCGGACGGAGCCAGGCCACTAGGCTGCCATGGACACACGCTTGTCACGAAGGCTGTCAGCAACCGCGACAAGAGCGACACCGCCGCAAAGGTCGCTTGGCGGATGGAGCACTTGCAGAACAATATCGCTCGGTGTCTCGACGCGCTCGATTGTCCGATCGCAAGAAGAGCGCCATTGCAGACCGAAGACGAAGCGATTGATAGAGAAGATGTCCGGTTGCGTGTGCAGATGCGTGACCGTGCGGCACGTGAGGATGAAGTTCGCAATGCGCCGGGCCAAAGGCAAGAAAAGTGTCGCTTAAATTGCTTTAGACACATCATTTCTGATCGGGCTCGCTGCGCTGGTTTCCAGCCGTGCATATCTCGTTCTGGCGCTGCGGGGATCGGCGCACGAGATGGATATCGGACGGCAAAGTCGTGTCGCACCTCGCGGATGGGTAGCAGGCAGCGGTTGATCGCATCGCGGTTGCGGTTCAGGGGAGAAGTTGGGACGTTCGCCAGAGGCGCTATGCCGGGACCGTCTTCGACGGAGCGATGTGAGCTCTATCCCTTGCCCCGCCCATAATTCTCGATCGCCTGGCTAACCCGCTGGAGGACGGAGAGGCAGGTCTCCAGCTCCGAGCGGGAGACGTCGCTGAGCAGTGCGTCCCTTATGTCGCTAACCTCCTGCGAGATCGTCTCGATGATCGGATGCGCCGCTGGCGTAAGGTGCAGGTTCTTGACGCGGCGATCCGTGCTGCTCTCACGCCGCTCAAGCAGCCCCTGACGGACGAGCTCGTCCACGATGGCCACCAAAGTGGCGCTGGTGACGGACATATGCTCCGCCAGTTCGGTCTGGGTAATCCCCGGCTGCAGTCGCGCCCAGGCGAGCACGCGCCAGCGGGGCTGTGTCTGGCCCGCGAAGCGTAGATGTTCATCCAGCAGATTGCGCCACGCGCGGCCGGTGCCGACCAGCCACCACGACATCTGCACCCGCAAATCAGCATCCGAACCGGGTTCCTGGCCACGGGCCGGCGGCGGTCCTGGCACGAACCGCGCCTTCGCATCCTTTGCAGAAAAGGGCGTGATTTTCGCCGAATCCTTTGCGTCTTTCGACCTTCCCATCATCGCCCTCCTGCCTTGTTAGTCTTGATGCTTCAACACCCATTGCCTTCACTTTAAAAGATAGGATATGAATTACTAGTCGCCCTAAACATTAGGTCGGTAAATTCATGTCCATACGTGCTCTACGCCGTGGCACACGGAAGCGGTCGGGCGAACGATATGGGCAGAGACTGGGGAGAGGAATTGCAATGCTGGCGCTTCGTCAACGAGTTCGGGTTTTGAGAAATTCTGCGGCCATTCTGGCGATGGCTGCGATCGGCGTGGCCTCTGCCGCGCACGCGCAGGATCAGGGCGGTCCAGCACCGCAGGCCGAGGATCAGGCCGCATCCGGTTCGCAGGAGATCGTCGTGACGGGCTCGCGCATCACGCGCGGCGGCTTCACTGCGCCGACCCCCGTCACCGCGATTGGCCGCGACCGACTGGAGACAACTGCCGCGACGAATATTGGCGACGTGCTGAGCCAGTTGCCGAGCTTTCGGGCCACCTCCAGTCCTTCCGCGACGCAGACGACTCCCGGCAATGCCGTCGGCTCGCGCGTGCTGGAACTGCGCAGCCTTGGCAGCGAGCGCACCCTGGTGCTGGTCAATGGCCGTCGGTTCGTGCCGACGACAGCGCGCGGGACGGTCGACACCAATTATATTCCCGGCATCCTCATCGATCGCGTCGACGTCGTGACCGGCGGTGCATCGGCGGCCTATGGTTCGGACGCGGTCGCGGGCGTCGTGAACTTCATCCTCAACAACAAGCTCGATGGCCTTCGCGCCGAGGCCCAGTCGGGCATCTCGCAGCGCGGCGACGACCGCACGATCTTCCTCTCGGCGGCCGGCGGCACATCCTTCGCCGGTGGCCGGGGCCACGTCGTGTTCGGCGGGGAGTATGAAGACAATGATGGCCTGGCGGACTGCTATCAGGCCCGCTCGCTGTGCGCGCAGGAGTGGACGCTTGTCGGCCGCCCGGCTGGCGCGGCCGGTGCGGGCGCCCCGGCGCTGAGCATTCTCAACAATGTCCACACCGCCACCATAGCCCCGGGCGGCCTTATCCTCAGCAATGGCCCCCTCAAGGGCCTGCAGTTCCTGCCGGATGGGACGACAGCGCCCTATGAGGTCGGCAGGCTCGCGGGTTCGCTGTTTCAGCAGGGCGGCAGTGGGAAGGGCCAGAACGCCTTCCTCGCCGGCTTGCTTCTCAAGGTGCCGGTCGAGCGCTTCAGCACCTATGGCCATGCCGAATATGAATTCAGCGACGCGCTCAAGGCCACGCTGGAAGCATCCTATGGCGAAGTCCGCGCTTTCTCGGTGAGTGCACAGCTGCGCGACAGCACAGGCTCGCTGATCGGCCCGGTCCGCCGCGACAATCCATATCTCCCCCGGTCGGTCACGGACGTCATGGATGCCAACGGCATCACCCAGTTCAACATGGGCCGCGCCGGGCTCGACCTCGGCAATGCCCGCGGCGCGACCAAGAGCACTGCCTTGCGCATCATCGGTGGCCTCTCCGGCGCCATCACTGATAACTGGACGTGGAACGCTTACTATCAATATGGCCGCAGCACCTATCATCAGGAAGCGACCAACAACCTCATCCGCTCGCGCCTGCTGCTCGCGGCCGATGTTACCTCGGGCCCCGGCGGCACGCCAATCTGCCGCTCGACGCTCACCAACCCGACCAATGGCTGCCAGCCGCTCAACCTGATCGGCGCGGGCCGCTTCAGTCAGGAGGCGCTGGCCTATGTCACCGGCACATCGATGCTCGACCTGAAGATCACCCAACAGGTTGCCGCGCTCGACGTGCAGGGCGATCTCATCGACTTGTGGGCCGGCCCGCTGTCGCTGGCGGCCGGCGCCGAATATCGCCGCGACGAGGTGAAGGGCTCGACGGACCCGCTCTCGCCGACCGGCGCCTTCTACGTCTCCAACTTCGCTGCTTCCAACGGCAAGGTCGAGGTCAAGGAAGCATTCGTTGAGGCGGTCCTGCCACTTCTCAAGGATAGTGCGCTGGGCAAAAGCCTGGAGCTGAACGGCGCCGCGCGCCGCACCGACTACAGCACGAGCGGCGCGGTCACCACCTGGAAGCTGGGCGGCGTCTATGAGCCGGTCGATTTCCTGCGTCTGCGTGGCACGCTCTCTCGCGATATCCGGGCGCCCAATGTGAATGAGCTGTTCGGCTCGGTCACGCGCAGCTTCTCGTCCTTCACCGATCCGGTGACGAGCAAGCAGGGCCTGATCGAAATCGTCTCGGGCTCGAATAATACGCTGCGCCCGGAAAAGGCCGATACCTTCACGGCCGGCGTGGTGCTGAGCAACCTGTCGTTTCTGCGGGGCTTCAATCTCTCGGTCGATTATTACAATATCCGCGTGAACGACGCTATCGCGCAGATCGGCTCATCGACCATCGCGACGCGCTGTCTGGTGAACAACGCGACCGAGTTCTGCCCGCTGATCACGCGGAACGGGGCAGGCGAAGTCACCCTGATCAACGACCGTCTGCAGAATGTGAATGGCTTCAAGACCCGGGGCTTGGACATCGAGGCGAGCTATCGCACCCGCATCGGTGCCGCCGCATCGCTCGACCTGCGGCTGCTGGCGACCAAGACGTTCGATCTCATGATCATCGACAGCGCCGGTTCGGTCGACCGCGCCGGCCAGACCGGCTTCCGCGCCAGCAACACCCCCGGCGTGCCGGACTATGTGCTGGACGGCATGGCGACCCTCAAGGCCGGGCCTTTCAGCGTGAGTGCGCATGGCCGCTACATTCCCGAGGGCAAGTTCCTCGTCGAGTTCGTCGGCCCCGAGGATGCAGGCTACAGTGTCGGTCTCGCGAACAGCATCAGCACCAATCGCGTCGCCGCCCGCTTCTATGCGGACCTCACGCTGGGCTGGAACGTGAAGGCCGGCCGCAGCGATTTCGAATATTTCATCGCGATCCGTAACCTGTTCGACAAGGATCCGCCGATTGCGCCCAGCGCGGTGGGTATCACCAATCAGGTGCTATTCGATCAGGTCGGGCGCGCGTTCCGCGTCGGGGTGCGTCTCAAGCGATGAGCGAGCCGGTCGGCACGCAAGCCACGGGTCAGACGCAGCCGGCATCGGCCGGCGCGTCTGGAGCCGGCGACGATTGGCCGTCGCCGGCCCGCGCTTGGTACACGATCTGGCTGATCGCCTTCGTGACCATGCTCTCCAATGTCGACCGGAACATCATCAATCTGCTGGTCCAGCCGATCAAGCGCGACCTGGCGCTGAGCGACACCCAGATCAGCCTCATCATCGGCTTCGCCTTTTCGTCGGCCTATATGGTCGTCGGCTTGCCGATGGCTCGCGTCGCGGATCAGCGCAGCCGCAAGATGATCCTGACGGCCGGCCTGACGGTGTGGAGCCTGGCCACTGCGCTCTGTGGCATGGCCAGGAGCTTTGGCGGACTGTTTTTCGCGCGCGGCGTCGTCGGGGGCGCGGAGTCCGTCGCCGGCCCCTCGTCCATGTCGATGATCTCGGACATGGTGCCAAGGTCAAAGCTGCCGCGTGCCTTCGCGGTCTATCAGCTCGGCATCAGCGCCGGTCAGGCCACGGCGTTGTTGGCTGGTGGCCTGCTGGTGGCGTTCTTTGCCGGGATGGGACCGGTCCACATCCCGGTTCTGGGCGAGATGCGCGAGTGGCAGCTCGTCTTCCTCGTCTGCGCTCTGCCAGGGCTGGCAACCGCCTTGCTCTTTCTCTTCACCGTGCGGGAGCCGGTGCGCCGCAATCGCCGCGGCAAGGGCAGCGTACCGCTGCGCGAGGTCGGGGCGTATCTCTTGTCAAACCGCATATTGTTCCTTCCCCTGTTCCTCAGCATCGGCATCGGCGCGATCGAGACGACGGGCCTCATGACGTGGCGCGCGGCCTTTTATGAGCGCACCTATGGCTGGGGACCGGCGCAGATCGGGCCGCTGCTGGCGCTGTCGCTCCTCATCTCCACGCCGATTGCGTTGACGCTGGGCACCTGGTTTGCGGAATATATGGGCAAGCGCGGCAATCCCGATGCGATGGCGCGGGTCTGCTTCTATTCGCAAGCACTGTCCGCTCCCTTCGCGATCGCCACCTCGCTCATGCCCAGCCCCTGGCTCGCCTTCTTCTGCGGCATGATCTCCTCGATCATCGGCCTCGCCAGCGCGCCTGCGCAGAATGCCGCGATCCAGATGGTGACGCCAAGCGAGATGCGGGCTCAGATCAGCGCGGTGTATCTCTTCACCATCAGTGTCATCGGCAATGGCCTCGGGCCGCTGCTCATCGCGCTCGTGACCGATTTCCTGCTGAAGGACGAGAGCATGCTGCGCTATTCGATGGCGTTCTTCGCCGCCGTAATGGCCCCCGGCGGCGCGGCGCTCATGTATCTGGCGATCAAACCTTATGCTCAGGCTGTAAGGAGGTCTGGTTTCGGGGAGGCTTCCCGCTGAAGGGGGTCGGAGGCCCTACTTCCGTGATGCAGGTTTCTGCGAGCTGCCACTTGACAGACTGCCTGAAAATGCGCGTCACGCGCAGGCCGAAAATACGACCTGCCGTTTTCTTTCTGCCGAAAGCAGTCTTCGAAGCGCCCGACGACGCTGGCGCAATTTTTTGATTTCACGGCAGATGCGCCGCGAGGACGAACGACGGCCGGGGTGGGGTTGCATCGTTGGCATCTGCGCCGCCGCCGGCTATCGGCGCTGTACCGAGCGATGGATCATCTGATGGAAGTCGAGCCGTTTCAGGCCATAGAATTGAGCAAGTTGGCCTATCGCCTGGGCGCGGAGGGGCGCTCGGTTCTCCATATGGAGTTTGGTCAGCCCTCGACGGGGGCACCGCAGGCCGCATTGGACGCTGCGCGCGACGCGCTTGGCATCGATCCGATGGGCTATTGGGAGAGTCCTGCGCTGCAGGCGCGGCTCGTCCAGCTGTATCGGGAGCGGTACCGCATGGCAGCCGAGCCTGATCAATTCCTGCTTACCTGCGGGGCCTCGCCGGCATTGGTCCTTGCGCTGAGCGCCCGGTTTAAGGCGGGCGACCGTATTGCCATGGCGCGACCGGGCTATGTGGCCTACCGCAACACCGTGCGCGCGCTCAACATGACGCCGGTCGAGATCGAATGCGGCGAGCAGGATCGCTTCCAGTTGACCGCATACGCGTTGGCAGCGCTCGATCCAGCGCCGCAGGGCGTGATCGTCGCCAGCCCGGCCAACCCCACCGGAACGATCATTGCGCCTGCCGAACTGGAGGCGATTGCGCGGCTGTGCGCAGAGCGCGGCATCGCGATCATCTCGGACGAAATCTACCATGGCCTGAGCTATGGCGCGCCTTGCCGCTCGATGGGAGAATTCGCAGCCGACGCGATGATCGTCAGCAGCTTTTCCAAATATTACTGCATGCCCGGCTGGCGGCTCGGCTGGCTCTACGTGCCGCGCGCCATGGTCGAGCGGGCACGCGCCTATATGGGCAGCCTGTTCCTGACCGCGCCATCGATCAGCCAGCATGCCGCTTTGGCGGCGCTGGACTGCACGTCAGAGCTGGAAGCGCATCGGGCCACTTATGCCCGTAACCGGGAGATTCTGCTGGACGCCTTGCCAGCCCTTGGTCTGCGACGCATCGCGCCGCCGGATGGCGCCTTCTACATCTATGCGGATGTCAGCGAATTGACGGATGATAGCCCTGCGTTCTGCAAGAAGCTGCTCCTTGAGACCGGGCTCGCCACGGGACCGGGGGTCGACCACGATCCGGTCAATGGCCATCGGTTCATCCGGCTGAGCTTTGCGATCACGGAAGCCGAAGTGCAAGAGGCAGTGCGGCGCCTGTCGGCGTGGTTGCCCGACCAGCGACGGCTGTAACGATCACGTCGCGGGGGGCAACCATATTTTAGAGCGACGGATGCAGCGCAATCGACGTCGTGCTTGCGTTGAAGTTAACTATAGTTATCGGCTTAACACGGCCGGTTATGACCCCGCTCCAGACCGAGGGCGATAATTTTCACACGACAAATCAGCTGCATGGCTCCGATCTGCATGCGCGCCATCTCGACAAGGCCGGGCTTTTTTGTTGCGCTGCCGCTCAGCTAACGTTAATATTCCTCCTGAAGATGACGGCTCCGCCCGATGGGCGTTCGTTGCCTTCGACAAGGGCAAACTGTCGGTAACGGCGGGACGCAAAGCCTCCGGCCCCAATGGGGTAGCGGGGCTACCGGGGGATGAAACAGAGCATTTTCGGATATCGTGTGTAGCCTGCTGTGAGAAGGTCATGGGGTTCGTTTGAACCTCAGGCTGCGCTCCCTGTCGTCGCGCTTCGATCCCTGTCTCAAATCCCGTTGAACCGCACCTGCATGGCGGTTTGCCCTTCACATCATCTGGGCGGTGGGCCCACACGAGGGGATTTCGTAATGCAGGGTAAGGCAATCAAAACGCGCAGCGCCGTTCGGCAGGCTCTCAAGGCAGGTCTGTTCAGCAGTGTCGGTATCGCGGGGCTGCTGGCAGGCGCCTCGGTCGCGCATGCCGAGCCTGGCATTTGCCAAGCTGAGGGTAATGTAACGCTCTTTTTCTGCGAACCTTCGTCGGTGAAGGCTCGTATTGAAGGAGGTGATACCAGCCTCACCGTGAACGGCGCACAGGACGAGTGGAGTATTACGGCCGATGGCGTCAGCTATTATACGTGGGATAACACAAGCCCTGGCGATATTACGTCGACCCTCCTCATCACCAATTCCACGATCAGCACCACTGATAATGGCGGCGTAAACGTCAGTTCCAATATCCAGGGTCGGAACGACATTTCGGTCACCGTGGGCCCGGACGTCACGGTCAACAGCGTGGGGGGCAGCGGTGGCATTTGGGTTCGCAACCAGATCGCGGGCGACATCGCGATCGAGAATGGCGCCGCGCTGACGGTCTCAGGCGTGGAAACCAATGGCATCTCTGCCACCACCAACGCAGGATCGGTGAACATCACCAATAGCGGGGCCATCACGGTCCAGCAAACCAACGGGGCCGCAGACTTCACCCAGCGGGGAATTTACGCCGACGGCGGTTTCAACGATGCCGAGCCGGTCGAGGTGACCGTGACGAACACTGGCCAGGTGGAGGCACAGGCAGCCGGCATCCGTGTCGTCAATTACAACGGTCTCGCAAAGATCACGAACAATGCGTCGGTCTCGTCGGTGAACAATCAGGCGCTGGTCGGCTGGACGCCGAATGGCCAAGTGGTGATCGACAATCAGGCGCAGGGCACCGCGACATCGGACGCCGGACCAGCGATTCAGGGCGCTTCGCAGGTGGGTGACATCACCATCACCAATGCGGGGATCGCGGAAGGCGAGTCCGGCATTCTCGCCATCGCCGGTTTCGATCCGGATGAAGCAGGCTCAGGCAAGATCACCATCACCAACAGCGGCACTGTCACCGGCAGAACCGGAAGCGCGGTTCAGGCGCGCACGCCGCTTGGCGATGTGGTCATCAGCAACACCGGCACGCTGCAATCGCTGAGCGGGATCGCGGCTGTCGATGCAGACACGCTCAGCGGTACGGTCCAGATCATCAATTCCGGGTCGATCCTGGGTGAAACCGGCATTGTCACCAACAGCGCGGCGACCACCATCATCAACTCGGGCACCATCGAGGTCTCGCCTTCCTCCGGCCACGCCATTCTGATGGGCGCCGGCGACGTGACACTGGAACTGCGTGCCGGCTCCAGCATCACCGGTCTCGTCGCGGATGCGGATATCGCGAGCGGCACCAACACCCTGGCCCTGGGCGGCATCGTCGACTCGTCATTCGATGCCGGCCTGATTGGCGTGCAGTATAATGATTTCGATGAATTCGTGAAGGTAGGGGACGGCACCTGGACGCTCACGGGGACAGGAACGACCGGCTGGACAGTCAAGGAAGGGACGCTGAACGCAGGCAGCAATGGCGCATTCGGCGTTGGCCAGGACTATGTCGTCGAAGGTGGCGTGCTGGGCGTGGGTGGTTCGCAGAATGAGGTGACCTTGGGCTCGCTCACTGTCGCGCAAGCAGGCCTCGTCGGCACCGACGGGGGCGTGCTCGTGCTCGATCAGAGCAGCGACACCGTGTTCGCTGGCGAGTTGATCGGCGGAGGGACGTTCGTCAAGGCGGGCGAAGGCGTGCTCGCGTTCACCGGTAACGGCTCGCCCTTCAATGGCGCGCTGGATGTTACCGGCGGTTCATTTAACCTGACTGGCAGCCTCGTCACGACTTCGGTCTCCGTGGGCGGCGCCGAAATTGCTTCGCTCAACATCGTGAGCGGCGGTACGCTCAATTCCACCGAGGGCTTGATCGGCATGGGAGGAACGACCGGGGCCGTCACTGTCTCTGGCGAGGGGAGCTGGAGCAGTTCCAGCTCCATACAGATCAGCCGTGACCCCAACTCCTCCGGTTCGCTGACCATCATGAATGGCGGCTCGGTCGAGACGGTGAATGGCAGCATCTACATGGGCGCGGGCGGCTCGATCAGCGTCAGCGGTGAAGGGTCGGCGCTCCGTGTCGGTACGCTGCATTCCGAACTGCCGGCCGACTGGGTTTCGGCCGATGGCTGGTTCAGTGCGGATGAGGGCAGCATCTCGGTGACCGACGGTGGTTTGCTGGAGGCTGACGGCAGCTATATCGGTGGAAGCGGCTCAGGCACGGCGACGATGACCGTCGACGGTGCCAACACGGTCTGGCGCAACGGCCTCAGCCTGTACATCGGCGGCACCGGCAACGACACCATCGGGCAGGGCAATGTGACGGTGTCTGGCGGCGCAGAAGTCACGTCCTACACCAGCGCACTTGGCGTGGACACTGGCTCGAGCGGAACGCTGACCCTTACCGGCGAAGGCACGACCTACAGTGTTCTCGCCCGTAACGGCTACGCCGGGAACATGCGGGTCGGCTACAGCGGCACGGGCACCGCCACGGTTTCCAACGGCGCCCTGCTGTCGGCAGCGGCGCTGATCGATGTGGCGAGCCAGGAGGGCAGCAGCGGTACGCTGACCATCGAGGCGGGCGGCCGCGCCACCGGCGAATCCCTGCGAATCGGTGGGGCTCAGTCCGCTGTCGGCAGCGTCAGCGTCGATGGAGCAGGCTCCACGCTCGAAATCGGCAGCGGTCGCATCGGTGTCGGCATCTCAGGCGAGGGCATGCTGACGGTCAGCAATGGCGCCTCGGCGAGTTCGCAGGGCGCCATCCTTGGCTGGGAGGCTACCGGCAAAGGCACGGCAACGGTGAATGGCGCGGGCAGCACCTGGACCAATGACGGTATTCTCTACGTCGGCAATGTCGGCGAAGGAACGCTCAACGTCGCGCAGGGCGGCCGGGTCACCAGCACGGATGGCTATGTGGGCACGGTCAGCGGCTCGAGAGGCGCTGTGAACATCAGCGGTGCCAACTCGGTCTGGGACATGAGCGGGCTATTCATTGCCGGCAACGAGGCGGGCGCACAGTCGACGATTTCGATCTCCAATGGCGGCACATTGCGCGCGGTGCAGGGCACGCTCGGCAATCTCACGGGATCGCAGGCGAGCATGATCGTGACCGGCGCTGGCTCGACTTGGAGCGCCTATAATGATGGCCTGACGAACTGGGCGGGTTACATCAATGTCGGCCTGTTTGGCAGCGGCACGCTGGAGGTCTCGGACGGCGGCAAGGTGGAGGCGGTGCGCGTCTACATCGGCAATGATGTCGCCTCGAGCGGCAGCGTGACGGTGAGCGGCGCGTCTTCGGCGATCCGGACGGAGGAAGGCCTCTATATCGGTGCCGAGGGGGCCGGTGTCCTGACACTGGCCGATGGCGCAGAACTCAGCGCCCAGGTGATCAAGATCGGCAATCGCGCCGGCTCCACCGGCACGCTGAGCATCGGCGCGGCGGCAGGCAGTGCGGCCCAGGCGGCTGGTGTGATCAACGCCGTGCAGGGCATTCAGTTCGGTGCCGGGGCTGGCAAGCTGGTCCTGAACCACAGCGGGATCGATTATGCGCTTGCCGCCAGTCTGTCGGGCAATGGCGTGGTCGATGTTCTTGCGGGCAAGACGGTGCTGACCGGCGATGGCAGCGCCTATACTGGCGCGTTGAACGTGAACAGCGGCAAGCTGGTGCTGGCCAACGTGATGAATGCCAACTCGACCGCGATCGCGGCGGATGGCACCCTGCAGATCGGTAACGGCGGAACGGCCGGTACGCTGGTTGGCGACGTCCACGCCAACGGCACGCTGGTGTTCAACCGCAGCGATGTCTCCAGCTATGGCGGCAGCATCACTGGGCACGGCACGATCGTGAACGCCGGGTCGGGCCGGTTGGTGCTGGCCGGCGATAGCAGCACGTTCGCTGGTCAGACCAAGGTTGATGCCGGGACGCTGCTGATCACGGGCAAGCTCAATGGTGCCGTGACCGTCAACGCCAATGGCACATTGCAGGTTGGCGATGGCATCCACAATGGCGAGCTGACCGCCAGCACGACCAACGACGGCACGCTGATCTTCAATCAGGTCGCAGACTATGATTACACGGGCGCTCTTTCGGGCAACGGCAGCCTGATCAAGCAGGGTGAAGGCACGCTGCTGCTCTCGGGCGACTATGGTTATACCGGGTCGACGGTGGTGCAGGCGGGCCGGGTGCGGCTGTTGGCGCAGCTCGACAGCGCGACCGATCTGGTCGTGGACGATGGCGAGTTTGACCTGAGTGGCACCGACCAGACCGTTGCGGGCCTGAGCGGCGCGGGCGGGACGGTGAGCCTGGGCACGAGCACGCTGACCGTCAACCAGAGCAGCAACACGCTGTTCGGCGGCAGCTTCAGCGGCAGCGGGACGATTGCGCTGAACGGTCCGTCCAGCGCGCCCGTCAGCATCAACCTGACCGGGGAGAGCTTTGGCTCGTTCACCGGTGCGCTCAACCTTGAGGGCATCGTGACGCGGGTGAACGGCTCGATGGGCGGCACGATCACGGTCGGCAGCGATGCGGCCCTGGGCGGTCGCGGGCAGGTGAACAATATCGTGGTCGGCAATGGCGGCACGCTGCTGCCGGGCAACTCGATCGGCACGCTCACCGCAGCGGGCAATGTCGTGTTCCAGGCAGGCTCGACCTATGAGGTGGAGGTCAATGCCGAGGGCGAGAGCGACAAGCTGATTGTCGGCGGGACGGCGACCATCCAGGGCGGCACGGTCTCGGTGCTGGCGGCTGCAGGCAATTATCGCTTCAGCAATGAGTACACGATCATCACGGCCGCGGGCGGGGTGACCGGCCAGTTTGCGGCCACCGATGTCGATCTGCCGTTCCTGACGCCGGAGCTGAGCTATGACGCCAATAATGTCAGGCTGGTGCTGACGCGCAACAATCGCAGCTTCGAGAGCGTGGCGGTGACACCCAACCAGGTGGCCGTGGCCCTCGCGCTGGATGCGAGCGATGACAATGCCAGCCTGTCGCGCGCGGTAGCCGGGCAGCTTGAGGAAGCCGGCGCCGTCCGCGCGTTCGATGCGCTCTCGGGCGAGCTGTGGGCGACCACGGGCACGCTGATGGTGGACGGCACTCGCCGTCTCGGCGACATGGTGATCGGCCGCATGGAGCAGGCCGATGTCGTCAGCCGCACGCTGGCCGGCGCCGGCTCGTCGGCCCGCACGCTGCGCGATGGCAGCACGGCGGTCTGGGGCCAGGGCATCGGTGCGTGGAGCACGCTCAAGAGCAATGGCAATGCGATCAAGGCGACGCAGAGCACCTTCGGCTTCATCACCGGTGTCGATACGGGCCTTGGTGGCTGGCGTCTGGGCGTGGCCTTTGCGCATGAGCAGAACAAGGTGCGGGTCGACGGGCGCAGCAGCGAGGCGACCGTCAATGGCAACAGCGCGCTGGTCTATGCCGGCGGCGGCTGGGGCGCGCTGCGCGCCCGGATCGGCGCCTCCTATAGCTGGCTCGACGTGAACGGGACGCGCAAGGTGGCGTTCCTGGGCGTCAATGATGCGCTGGCAGGCGATTATGATGCCAAGAGCGCCTCTGCCTTCGGTGAGGTGAGCTATGCTCTCCCGCTGGGCGCGGTGACCGCCGAGCCCTTTGCCGGCGTGACCTATGTCCATCTCAAGAGCGATGCCTTCACCGAGACGGGCAGCGCCCTGACCGCGCTGGGCGTCACCGGCAATACCCGCGACGTGACCTACACCACCTTGGGTCTGCGTCTGGGCGGGGCAGTGCCGGTCAGCGCCACCACGGTGCTCAGCCCGCGCGTCTCGGCAGCCTGGCTGCGCAGCTTCGGCGATGTCGATGCGACCAGCCGCAACATCCTCTCGACCGGCGAGGCCTTCTCGGTCGCGGGCCTGCCCACGACGCGCGATACCCTGCGCCTTGAGGGCGGCGTTCAGGCCAACATCATGCCCGGCGGCTCCATCGGCGCCACCTACGTGGGCAACATCGGCGACCAGTGGAAGGACCACGGCGTCAAGATCGGCTTTAGCTACAGCTTCTGAGGCCATTCCGACCGTTAAAACGAAGGGCGCGAGCAGTTGCGTCCTTTGAATCGAGATGAATTGAGAGGTGCGGCCTAAGTTGCACCTCTCCTTTTCCGAAATGACGTGTCGTCGTAATTCAATATTTCAGCCAAATATATCGAAATAAATAAATTATTTTAACTAATTATTTATAATTAATGCCCATCCGTTGGTATGATTATCTCGTTGAGATATATTGAATATTTATAGTTGTTAATTTGAACGTGGGGTTATTGCATGTTTCATCCCGTCGGGAATCGCCGGACGTCCTTCAAATCCATTCTGCGCTGCTCGGTGGCGACGACGTTCTTGGTCGCGGTGGGCAGCCTGCCTGCACATGCGTCGGACGGCGCGGGTGGTATGGCTGGGGATAGTACTTTCACGAGCGCAGGCGGGAGCGCAAGCACTACGTCAACGGGGAACAGCGGGACGGACGGGGTCGGTTCTGAATCGAGCTATCTCTCCGGCGGTGCCGGTGGCGGTAGCGGCCTGACGGGCGGCGATGGCGGGGCTGGCTCGGGCGAGAATGCAGGCGTTGGCGGTGCGGGTGGAACTCTCGCCGGTGAGGCGGGCACGGACGGCTCCAACGGTGGCGACAACAGTTCGGGTGGCGGCGGCGGTGGCGGCGCGCATGGCTATGTCGGGCTTATTACCGATCTGCCCAGCTCGGGTACGCTCACGGGCGGCAACGGGGGTAATGGCGGCCTCGCAGGTTTTGCTGGATATGGTGGCGGCGGTGGGGGCGGCGGCTTCGGCGCGGTCGTCACCGGTCTTAACGACTCTTACGACGCAATCACCGTCAGTGCCACCGGCGGCGCAGGCGGCGCCTATGGCTGGGCTGGCGTCGGCGGCAATGGTGGCAGCGGTCTGGTTATCGATCAGCCGGCCGGCAATACGGCCATCAGCATTACAGACAGCATATTGACCGGCGGCGCGGGCGGCGGGAGCCGCGAAGGTCAGTCCTTTGGCGGTAATGGCGGCTCTGCCCTTGTGCTCACCGGCGGTACCGGGAGCAGCACTGTTTCGATCTCCGGGGGTAGCATCACGGGCGGTGATGCCCAAGGCGGCAACTTCGGCGGGGCCGGGGGCTTTGGCATCCTGATCGAGAACATGAGCGGCCTTACCACCCTCACGATCGACACAGCGGTGACAGGCGGCGCCGGTGGGGCCGGGATGTTCACCAACGGTGCGGGCGGCGCAGGCATTCAAGGCGAGAACCTTGCTCTTTCCATCGGGACTGGCGGTTCCGTATCCGGCGGCCTTGGTGGCAATGGCGAGCGGGCCGCGGCCCTGAATTTCACGGGCGGTACCAACAGGCTGACACTCGCCAGCGGCGCCACGCTGAACGGTGGTATCGTCGTTGCGACCAGTGCCACGAAACTCGAATTCGCCCAGTCTGAGAATTACACGCTCTCCAGTGCGATTTCAGGCTCGGGCTCTGTGATCAAGACCGGCAGCGGAGCGTTGACCCTCACGGGCGACAATAGCGCTTTTGCTGGCAACATGATGCTCACCGGCGGCGCGACGGTCATCGATGGCAGTACGACGAGCGGGAACATCGTCTTCCTGGGCGGGCTCGACGGGGCGTCGCTGACCGTGGTGAATGGCGGCACCTTCAACGCCCCCAACATCATCGTCAGCAACAGCACGAATTCGGCAATGCCGGGCATGGAAGATGAGAGCGGTTCGCTGCTCGTCACGGGAACGGGGTCGACGGTCACGACCGAATTCCTGACGGTCGGCTATTATGGCGACGGCAGCGTGGCGATCGAGAATGGCGGTACCGTCGTGGTCAACACCTCCACGTCCGTCGGTGCGGTCGAGGGCAGTGTCGGCTCCATCACCGTTTCGGGCGAAAATAGCCATCTCCAGAGCGGGTCCCTGCAGTTCGGCGGGAGCGGCCAGGGCACGCTCATCCTGTCCGGCGGCGCGACGCTGCAATCCACCAGCGGGAGTTTCGGCGTAAATGCCGGATCGCTCGGCACCGGCACCCTCAGCGGCGCGGGAACGCGCTGGGACATCGGCGCAAGCGGCTTGGGGATCGGCACCAGCGGCGAAGGCATTCTCACCGTGACGGATGGCGCGACGATTGCCGCCTCCGGCAGTGACGCGGATGTGAGACTTGGCGCAAGCGCCAACGGCAACGGTCAGATGACAGTCTCAGGCAGCGGGTCCAGCGTAACGACCGACCGGAACATGACCATCGGCAGCTATGGATCAGGCACGGCCACCGTGACGGACGAGGCGCTGCTGGGCGGTGACAAGCTGATTGTCGGCTTCGTGGATGGCAGCCAGGGCACTTTGAACATCAGCGGTGAAGGCACGCTCGCGCGAGGCACGTCTTACGTCATGGTGGGCACATATGCCGGGAGCAGCGGCGTCGTCACCGTCTCCGATGGCGCGACCCTCAAGTCTGACGGCAATCGCGGCATCACGCTGGCTTATGAGGCCGGTTCGACGGGCACGCTGAACATTGGCGCGGCGGCAGGCAGTGCGGCCCAGGCGGCCGGCGTGATCGATGCCGTCAACGGCATTCAGTTCGGTGCCGGGGCGGGCAAGCTGGTTCTGAACCACACCGGCACGGATTATGTGCTGGCTGCAGGCCTGTCGGGCAGCGGCGTGGTCGATGTGCTTGCCGGTACGACGATCCTGTCTGGTGACAGCAGCAATTATTCTGGCTCGTTAAATGTGGACAGCGGCCTGCTGGTGCTGGCCAACACGACGAGTGCCGCAAGCACGATCATAGGGCAGGACGGCACGCTGCAGATCGGCAATGGCGGCACCAGTGGCTCCTTCGACGGCGACCTTGTGAACAACGGTCTGCTGGTGTTCGATCGCTCCGATGCGCTTCATCACAACCGGGTTATTTCCGGCACGGGCGATCTGACCGTGGCGGGCGGGGTGATCACCTTGAGCGGGATGAATACCTTCACGGGCGCCACGACGATTGATGCCGGTGCCACACTGGCCCTCTCCAATCAGGGCCGGGTGAACCAATCGAGTTCCGTAACGGTCAATGGTACCTTCGACCTGACCAGTGCAGCCAGCGCACAGATCAACGATCTTGGCGGTAGCGGAACGGTGATTGTCGGTGATGCGGGGTTGATGCTGGCCAATGCCTCGCAGGTCTTTTCCGGACGGATCACTGGAACGGGCGGTTTGAACGTGTCTGCCGGCACGCTCACCCTGACCAACGCCAGCGATTTCGAAGGCGGTCTGGGGATCAGCAACGGCGCCACGGTCAACCTCGGCAACGGCGGCACGACCGGCTCGATCACTGCCAATGTCACCAATTACGGCACGCTGCTGTTCGATCGTGCGGACGATGTGAGCTATCTCGGCCAGATTTCCGGTCAGGGCACGGTGATCAAGACCGGCGATAATATAGTGACCTTCGGCGGCTCGATGAGCGGCGTCCAGCTTGACGTGCAGCAGGGTACGGCCTTGTTTGTTGGGACGATCAGCAACAATGTCAATGTTGCCGAACAGGGCGAGCTGGTGTTCGCCAACCCCGCGACCACGAGCTACAAGGGCAGGCTGAGCGGCACGGGCACAGTGCTGAAAACGGGCACGGGCACCATCACCTTCTCGGGCGACAGCAGTGGTTTTGCAGGCGATGCGACCATTGATGGCGGGACGGTGCTGCTGACGGGCAAGCTGGGCGGCACTTTGCTGATCGACACCGCAGGCACGCTGCAGGTGGGCAATGGCTTGAAGAATGGCGATCTGCTTGCCGATGCCACCAACAATGGCACGCTGATCTTCAACCAGATTGGCGACTATGACTATACCGGCGCGCTGTCGGGCAATGGTGGCCTGATCAAGCAGGGCGAGGGCACGCTGCTGCTCTCGGGCGACTATGGTTATACCGGGTCGACGGTGGTGCAGGCGGGCCGGGTGCGGCTGCTGGCGCAGCTCGACAGCGCGACCGATCTGGTCGTGGACGATGGCGAGTTTGACCTGAGTGGCACCGACCAGACCGTTGCGGGCCTGAGCGGCGCGGGCGGGACGGTGAGCCTGGGCACGAGCACGCTGACCGTCAACCAGAGCAGCAACACGCTGTTCGGCGGCAGCTTCAGCGGCAGCGGGACGATTGCGCTGAACGGTCCGTCCAGCGCGCCCGTCAGCATCAACCTGACCGGGGAGAGCTTTGGCTCGTTCACCGGTGCGCTCAACCTTGAGGGCATCGTGACGCGGGTGAACGGCTCGATGGGCGGCACGATCACGGTCGGCAGCGATGCGGCCCTGGGCGGTCGCGGGCAGGTGAACAATATCGTGGTCGGCAATGGCGGCACGCTGCTGCCGGGCAACTCGATCGGCACGCTCACCGCAGCGGGCAATGTCGTGTTCCAGGCAGGCTCGACCTATGAGGTGGAGGTCAATGCCGAGGGCGAGAGCGACAAGCTGATTGTCGGCGGGACGGCGACCATCCAGGGCGGCACGGTCTCGGTGCTGGCGGCTGCAGGCAATTATCGCTTCAGCAATGAGTACACGATCATCACGGCCGCGGGCGGGGTGACCGGCCAGTTTGCGGCCACCGATGTCGATCTGCCGTTCCTGACGCCGGAGCTGAGCTATGACGCCAATAATGTCAGGCTGGTGCTGACGCGCAACAATCGCAGCTTCGAGAGCGTGGCGGTGACACCCAACCAGGTGGCCGTGGCCCTCGCGCTGGATGCGAGCGATGACAATGCCAGCCTGTCGCGCGCGGTAGCCGGGCAGCTTGAGGAAGCCGGCGCCGTCCGCGCGTTCGATGCGCTCTCGGGCGAGCTGTGGGCGACCACGGGCACGCTGATGGTGGACGGCACTCGCCGTCTCGGCGACATGGTGATCGGCCGCATGGAGCAGGCCGATGTCGTCAGCCGCACGCTGGCCGGCGCCGGCTCGTCGGCCCGCACGCTGCGCGATGGCAGCACGGCGGTCTGGGGCCAGGGCATCGGTGCGTGGAGCACGCTCAAGAGCAATGGCAATGCGATCAAGGCGACGCAGAGCACCTTCGGCTTCATCACCGGTGTCGATACGGGCCTTGGTGGCTGGCGTCTGGGCGTGGCCTTTGCGCATGAGCAGAACAAGGTGCGGGTCGACGGGCGCAGCAGCGAGGCGACCGTCAATGGCAACAGCGCGCTGGTCTATGCCGGCGGCGGCTGGGGCGCGCTGCGCGCCCGGATCGGCGCCTCCTATAGCTGGCTCGACGTGAACGGGACGCGCAAGGTGGCGTTCCTGGGCGTCAATGATGCGCTGGCAGGCGATTATGATGCCAAGAGCGCCTCTGCCTTCGGTGAGGTGAGCTATGCTCTCCCGCTGGGCGCGGTGACCGCCGAGCCCTTTGCCGGCGTGACCTATGTCCATCTCAAGAGCGATGCCTTCACCGAGACGGGCAGCGCCCTGACCGCGCTGGGCGTCACCGGCAATACCCGCGACGTGACCTACACCACCTTGGGTCTGCGTCTGGGCGGGGCAGTGCCGGTCAGCGCCACCACGGTGCTCAGCCCGCGCGTCTCGGCAGCCTGGCTGCGCAGCTTCGGCGATGTCGATGCGACCAGCCGCAACATCCTCTCGACCGGCGAGGCCTTCTCGGTCGCGGGCCTGCCCACGACGCGCGATACCCTGCGCCTTGAGGGCGGCGTTCAGGCCAACATCATGCCCGGCGGCTCCATCGGCGCTACCTACGTGGGCAACATCGGCGACCAGTGGAAGGACCACGGCGTCAAGATCGGCTTTAGCTACAGCTTCTGATCTCAGACGCTGCGAGCGAGAACGGAAAGGGGCGCGGAATGACCGCGCCCCTTTTTTCGTGCCTCTCATTCGAAGGTGGTAGCCAGCTCGCGCCCGCGACCCCGTTCAGAATGCCATATTGGGCTGTTCGTCCTGACCCACGCCGCGCGGGGCGCGCGTGTCCGCCTGTTCTGGGGAAAGCTCGGCGAGCGTGCTTTTGGCGCGCGCGATATAGGGATCGAGCTTGCCTTCATCGTAGAGCTTCTTGCCGAAATAACCAATCGCCGCGCCGGCGAGCAAAGTTTTCATCATGTGCGGTCTCCTTGATCGCTAGCACAATGAGCAAGAGCGCGGAGCGTTCCGTGCCGCGCCATTGAGATGCGCCGGAGTGAAGAGGACAGGCGTCTGCCGGGACCCTCAGTTGGCGGCGCGTCCGGCCTGCAGCGTGCGCCGGAGATGATCGATGGCCAGACGCCCGCGGGCATCGTCGAACCCCTTGCGCGAGAGCATCAGGCGATAGCCCGGCTCGAAATCGACCGGGACGCGATGGAGTTGCCCGCGCGTGGTGGCAGGTGCGGCTTCCTCATCGAACAGCATGGCAAGGCCCGTCCCATTGAGCGCCAGCCCCATCGCGACATCGGTGAATTGCGGTCGCGCGACGACATTGGAAGGGTAGATGCACGCATCGGCCAGCGCGTTGATCAGCCAGTCGTTATGCGGTGTGTTGTCCGGCATCATGATCATCGGGGCGGCGCTGATCCTGACAGGATCGCTCCCCACCGCCTCGACCAGCGCGGACGTTCCGAAGAGGCTGCTGGTCACGCGCCGGAGTGTCTCGATGGTGAGATCCGGGGCGACCGGTGGCCGGCCGGTGAAGAAGGCGACGTCCACCTTGCCGCTGCGGAGCATGGAGAGCATTTCTTCGCCCGGCGCGGAGAGGATCAGCTCCACATTCGGCACCTGGCCGCGCGCATAATAATCCGGCAGGCACGGCCTGATCCATTGATCGATAAGATAAGGGCCGGCGGCGACCCGCAGCACATAGCTCTGCGCACTGCCGGCCGTGGCGCCCAACTGAACCTTGTTCGCCTCACGCAGCAGCAATCGTGCCTGATCCAGCAAATCGCGGCCCAAAGCGGAGAGGCGCGCGGTCGATCCGCGCTGACGATCGAACAGGCGAGCGCCGGCTTTCTGCTCCAGCGCCTTGATATGATTGCTGATTGAGGGCTGGCTGATCCCGAGCCGATCGGCCGTGATACGGAAATTCTCGTCTTTCGCTGCTTCGACGAAAATCTCCAATTGCCGGATCGTGAATGCCATAAGCGATAGCCCCTCCCTTATAACTGATAGCGGACCGGGCCGTTGCTTTGCAATCGGGAGCAACCGATGCCTTGGCGAATGAGGCGTCCAGCGATGATCTGGGCGGCCCGCACAGAGCAAAAGAGCAATCAGGAGCAGGATTATGAGCGAGATCGAAGCGCTGCGCAGCGATGTAAAGGCCCTGACCGAGCGGATCGGGATGCTGGAAGATCTCAATGCAATCCGCCGGCTTCATAATGCCTATGGCTATTATACCGATTATAACCGTTCGGACGAACTGGCCGAGCTGTTCTCCGACGATGCCGAGATCATCTTTCTCTCCGGCATCTATCGCGGCAAGGTGGGCGCGCGGCGGCTCTATGGCGACTGGTTTCGCCAGTTCTTCACGCAAGGGCGCCCCGGCCCGGTCTATGGCTTCCTGCTCGATCATTTCCAGATGCAGGACATCATCACCGTCGCGCCGGATCGCCGCACCGCCAAGGGCCGGTTTCGCGCACTGCTGCTCGGCGGCAATCATGAGAGCCGCGACTACCGCCCGGAAGGCCTGCCCGACCAGTTCTACGAAGCCGGCATGTACGAGAATGATTATGTGCGCGAGGACGGGGTCTGGAAGATCAAGCGGCTCGATTATGTCGTGCAATGGCAGGCGGATTATGATGCCGGCTGGTACAAGACCATCGCGCATCTCCAGCCGCTGACGAAGACCTTCCCGGAAGACCCGCTCGGCCCGGATGAACTGGTCGACAATCAGCGGCAGACATGGCCTTATCGGCAGGAACTGGCGATGCACTTCGCGCATCCGGTGCTCGGCCGGGCGCTGGCGGACGCGGAACGGACCGCATAGCGGGCAGTGGGTCGAGGGAGAGGGCATGTGATCGTGGGTTTGATGTTCAGGCGCATGATGGCGCTGACCGCGCTGCTGCTTGTCCTCCCTTCCGCCTGCCGCGATGCCGCAGACGGTGGTCAGGCCGCCGCCGATGTCGAGTGGCCGCTGCATGGCCACACCGAGACGGCGCAGCGCTTTGCCGATCTGGACCAGATCGACCGCGAGACCGTGTCACGGCTTGACCTGGCCTGGTCCTTCGATCTGGAGACGGATCGCGGGCAGGAAGCGACGCCGATCATGGTTGATGGCGTGCTCTATGTGGTCAGCGCTTATGATGTCGTCTCCGCCATCGATGCCCGCACCGGCAAGGGCCTGTGGACCTACGATCCAGAAGTCCGCGCGGCATCTGCGCGCTCCTGCTGCGGGCCGGTCTCGCGCGGTGTCGCGGTGGCGCAGGGCCGGGTTTATGTCGGCGCGCTTGACGGGCGCCTGATCGCCCTGGATGCCAAAAGCGGCAAGCCGGTCTGGGAAACGCAGACGATCGACCAGTCCGGTCCCTTCGCCGTGAATTACACGATCACCGGGGCGCCGCGCTTCATCAAGGGCAATGTCGTCATCGGCAATGGCGGCGCCGAGTTTGGCGTGCGCGGCTATGTGAGTGCCTATGATGCCGCGACCGGCAAGCTGGCCTGGCGCTTCTACACCGTCCCCGGCAAACCCGGTACGAAGGACAACGCCGCGTCCGACGCGGTGCTGGCCAAGGCGCAGGGAAGCTGGGCAGGGCAATGGTGGCGCTATGGCGGTGGCGGCACGGTGTGGGATGCGATCGAATATGATCCCGCGCTGGACCTCATCTACATCGGCACCGGCAATGGCTCGCCGTGGAATCATCAGATGCGCTCGGACGGGAAGGGGGATAATCTCTTCTTGTCCTCCATCGTCGCGCTGCGCGCCTCGACGGGCGACTATGTCTGGCATTTCCAGCAGGTTCCGGGCGATGCCTGGGATTATACCGCAACCCAGAACATCGTGCTGGCGGACATGGAGATCGACGGCAAGCCGCGCAAGGTGCTGATGCAGGCGCCCAAGAACGGCTTCTTCTACATTCTCGACCGCGCGACCGGCGAGTTCCTGAATGCCACCGCTTATGTGCCGCAGAATTGGGCGAAGAGCATCGATCCCAAGACCGGCCGTCCGGACATCGTGCCGGAAGCACGCTATTACCGCACCGGCAAGCCGCACTTCCAGTTTCCAAGCTCAGGGGGTGGGCATAACTGGCCGCCCATGGCCTTCAGTCCCCGCACGGGGCTTGTCTACATTCCGGCGCAGGATGTGGGCATGCCGTTCGGCCCCAATCCGCAGGAGGCGCAGGTGATCGGCGCCTACACGTCCGGCGTGGCGATGAGCGGCGGCGGCGCCATGAGCGCGGCGGACCGCAAGGCGCTGTACGACAGCATGAAGGCGCGGCTGATCGCCTGGGACCCGATTGCCCGCAAACCGCGCTGGACAAGCGAGGAAGCGGCACCCTTCAATGGCGGCGTGCTCGCCACGGCGGGCGGCCTCGTCTTTGCCGGCAACGCGCAGGGGCGGCTGGTCGCCTATGATGACGAGAGCGGCAAGCGGCTCTGGTCGTTCGAGGCGCAGACCGGCATCGTCGCCCCGCCGATCAGCTATCGGCTGGACGGGGTGCAATATATCGCGGTCATGGCCGGCTGGGGCGGCGGCTGGCCACTCACCGGCGGGGTGATGGCGCTCAAGGCCGGCAAGACCATCGGCCCTAACCGGCTGCTGGTGTTCAAACTGGATGGCGCGGCGAAGCTCCCTGCCTTCACGCCGGCCGAGCCACTGCCGTTCCCCGATGTGGTGGACAAGGGCACACCGGCGCAAATCGCACAGGGCGACGGACTGTTCGGCCGCTTCTGCCTGCGCTGTCATGGGAGCGGGGCGGTGAGCGCCGGCGCCTATCCGGACTTGCGCCGGACGGGATTGCTCGGCACGAAGGGTTTTTCGCAGGTCGTTCTGGGCGGCGCGCTGGCGGAGATGGGCATGCCCAGCTTCGCAGGCCATCTGACGCCGGCACAGGTCGACGCCATTGATGCTTATCTCGTCCGCCGCAGTCTCGAGGACCGGCGGATCGAGACTCAGGAAGGACGCAAGCAGAAGCGATGACCGATCAGGCGCAGGGTGGCATGATGAGTGCGCCAGAGATGAAAGACGGCATGATTCGCGTGGCGGGCGGGACGTTCTGGATGGGGTCGGACGACCATTATCCCGATGAGGGCCCCGTGCATCCGGCCTCTGTCGATGCTTTCTGGATCGATGAAACGCCAGTCACCAATGCGCAGTTCGCGCGGTTCGTGCAAGCGACCGGCCATGTGACGGTGGCCGAAACGGTGCCCGACGCTGCCGACTATCCCGGTGCCGATCCGGCGATGCTGAAGGCCGGCTCGTCCCTGTTCACGCCGCCGCCGACCCCCGTGCCGCTGCACGATCCAATGGGGTGGTGGACATTCTCCTTCGGGACCGACTGGCGCCACCCCTGGGGACCGGAGAGTTCCATCGACGGGCTGGCGGATCATCCCGTCGTCCACATCGCTTGCGCCGATGCGGAGGCCTATGCGGCCTGGGCGGGCAAGCGGCTGCCGACGGAAGCGGAATGGGAGTTCGCCGCGCGCGGCGGGCTGGATCGCAAGGCCTTCGCCTGGGGCGATGAACTGCACCCCGGCGGTGCCATGCTGGCCAACACCTGGCAGGGCGATTTCCCGCACCAGAATGATCTCTCGGACGGCTATCTGCGCACCTCGCCGGTGCGCAGCTATGCGGCCAATGGCTATGGCCTCTGGGACATGATCGGCAATGTGTGGGAGTGGACAAGCGACTGGTATGTCGATCGACACGACGCGCCGACCAAGCCCTGTTGCGCGCCGCATAACCCGCGCGGCGCCAGCGAGGATGCAAGCCGTGATCCCTATAGCGGCTTTCCCCGCCGCGTGCTCAAGGGCGGATCGCATCTGTGCGCGCCCAATTATTGCCAGCGCTATCGCCCCGCCGCGCGCTATCCGCAGACGGTGGATACCTCCACATCGCATATCGGGTTTCGCTGCGCCCGCGACGCGTGAGGATCGCCCGCTAGAGCTGAGCGTGGCAGGTGGCGGCTTTAGAGGCCGCGTGCTTCCAGCGTTTCCAGCAGCATCCGCTCGAAGGATTCGCGGCGAGTGCGGCGGGCGGCGAGCAGCTTCTTGCTGTCCTGTTGGCGGATAGCGTTCAGCAACTCGCGCTTGTCCACCACCTTGCGCTCCTCACTGTTCCGGCGCGGCAGCGGCAGGAGGGCGCGGTAGCGATCGGTCAATGCCCACAGGCGGATGGCCTCGCGCACGATGGTCTTCTTGGGGGAGAGGTTGAAGATCATCGTGTGGAATTCGCGATGCTCGTTCCACCAACTCGTGCGGTCGCCTTCGTCGAGCAGCTCTTCGAGGCGCTGTTCGCGACGTTCGAGTTCGGCAAGCTCTTCGGCGTCCGGCCAGTCGACGGATTTGAGCAATTCGTCCTCGACCAGATGGCGCAGGGCGAACAGTTGCTCGGCCTCATCGCGGGAAAGCCGGGTGACGAAGAAGCCCCGGTTGGGGTCGTGCTCGATGATGCCTTCCGAGCTCAGCAGCTTGAGCGCCTCGCGCACGGGCACGCGGCTGGCATTGAATTGCTCGGCGAGTTCGGTCTGCCCCAGCCGCATCCCGGGCGCCAACGTGCCACGGGCGATGAGCAGACGCAGCTCATTGGCGATCTTGGCGGGAACTCCGCGTTCGGATTTCACTGTTTCCTGCATCATGGGCATTCCTGGTTGGCCGGAGAGCCAGCGGCCTTGAGATTATGGTCGTTCCGGGCATCCCTAGCGTGGTGTCTCACAAAAATGTAGACATTTTCACGCGCTAGGAATCCCGGGACGGTCGCGCGAGGCTTTTGGCCGACAAACACCCTCCACCCGCTTGACCGGAAATTCAGGATAGGTATACAAAAATGTATACCTATGATCTGATAACCAGCTGCGGGTGGGGATTTTGCGATGATTGTCGATTGTCATGGCCATGTGAGTGCGCCGGCGGAACTGTGGATCTACAAGTCGATGCTGCTCTCGCATCGCGGCGAGCACGGCAAGAAGTTCCCGGACCTCACGGATGAGGAAATTCTCGCCTACACAAACAAGAAGGAGATGGCGCCCTGCGGCCATCTCGACATGCTCGACCGGGTCGGCACCAATTACCAGCTGCTCAGCCCGCGCCCGTTCCAGATGATGCATTCGGAAAAGCCGGGTTTTCTGGTCCACTGGTTTACCGAAGCCACCAACAACATCATCGCCCGCCAGTGCCAGCTTCTGCCGGACCGCTTCGCGCCCATCTGCGGCCTGCCGCAAGTCGCCGGCGAGCCGATCGAGAATGTCCTGCCCGAGCTTGAGCGCTGTGTGAAAACGCTGGGCTTCAAGGGCTGCCTGCTCAATCCTGATCCCTATGAGAATAGCGGCACCGAGCCGCCGGCGATGGGCGACCGCTATTGGTATCCGCTGTACGAGAAGCTGTGCGAGCTGGACGTGCCGGCACACATCCACTCCGCCGGGTCGCGCAGCCGCCGCGCGCCGTACACGCTCAACTTCCTGCTGGAAGAGACGATGGCCGTCTATGGCCTGCTGGAAAGCGATGTGTTCAAGGACTTCCCCAACCTCAAGATCGTGTGCAGCCATGGCGGCGGCGCGATCCCCTATCATGTCGGCCGCTTCCGGGCGTCCGGCCTGCGCAAGGGCGAGGAGTTCCTCGATAAGATGCGGCACATCTATTATGATACCGTGCTCTATTCCGAGGAAGCGCTGCGGCTGTTGATCAAGACCGTCGGCGCCGACAATTGCCTGTTCGGCGCGGAATGCCCCGGCGTCGGCTCTGCCGTCGACCCCGCGACTGGCAAGACGCTGGATGACATTGCCCCGTTCATCACCGGCTTCGACTGGCTGAGCCAGGCGGAGAAGGACCAGATCATGTTCGGCAACGCCGCGCGCCTCTTCAAGCTGGACCTGCCGCCAGCATGAGCGCGGGCGATCCTTATGTCGCGCGGCTGCGCCAGCTGGATGCCTGCGCGGTGTCGGACACGCTGGACAAGCTTGGCCTGGCCGGCTGCGTGACCGGCCTGCGCTCCGCTTCGCCGGGCAAGCGGATCGCCGGGCGCGTCCACACAGTGAAGCTCAAGGCCGGCAATGCGCCCGCCGATCGCCCGCCGGTGCATCTGGGCGCTGCGGCCATCGATGCCAGCGGCCCGGACGACGTGATCGTGGTCGAGCAGCGCACCGGCATCGATGCCGGCTGCTGGGGTGGCATTTTGTCGCGCGGCGCCCAGCATAAGGGCGTGGCTGGGGTGATCTGCGAGGGTCTGGCTCGCGATGTGGATGAGGCCCGCGAGATCGGCTTCCCCGTCTTCTGCCGCGGCTACACCGCCCGCACCGCGCGCAACCGCGTCTACGAGGATGCCACCGATGTGCCCGTCACCGTCGGCGACTTCACCGTCGAACCCGGCTTCTACGTGATCTGCGATTCCAGCGCTGCCGTGTTCATCGCGCCCGCCGACATCGCCCGCGTGCTCGATGCCGCCGAGGACATCGTCCGCCGCGAGGGCGAGATGACCCGCCGCCTCGCCACCGGCGAGAGCGCCAGTGCCGTGCTCGGCGCGAATTACGAGTATATGCTCAAGGGCGAAAGCTGATGACCGACGACCGAAATGTGGCGCGCGCCGCCGCGCTCGATACCGCCACCTTGAGCGACGCGCTCGACCGGCTCGGCATCGTCGGCCAGTGCTACAAGATCGCCGGCCGCGATCCTGATTTCCGCATGGCCGGCCGCGCCTACACGATGCTCTGCGGCCCCGCCTCGACCCCCCCCGGCACCGTCGGCGATTATATCGATGACGTGCCCCCCGGCCATGTCGTGGTGATCGACAATGGCGGCCGCGAGGATGCCACCATCTGGGGCGACATCCTCACCGAGATCGCCCACCGCCGCGGCCTCGCTGGCACCGTCATCGACGGCATCAGCCGCGATGTCTCGCTCTGCCGCGCGCTCGGTTATCCTGTCTTCAGCAAGGGCCACTGGATGCGCACCGGCAAGGACCGGGTGCAGGTGGAAGTCACCAACTGCCCGGTCAACATCGGCGGCGCCCGCGTCGCCCCCGGCGACATCCTGCGCGGCGATCCCGATGGCGTGATCGTCATCCCGCAGGCGCACGAGGAGGCCGTCCTCGCCGCCGCCGAGGAGATCCACGCCGCCGAAGAGAGCATCCGCGCCGCCTGCCGCACCGGCATGCGCCTCGATGAGGCCCGCGCGCAGTTCAAATATCACAGCCTTCAGACACGCGTGCAGGGCTGAATGTCGATTGGCCCTAGCGGCCGTGCTGGAAGACCTGCTCCAGCGCACCTTCGATCTTGGCGCGGGCTTGCATATAATCGGCGAGCAGCGCGTCGCGGTCCCGCGCGGCCAAGGCGTCGATCAGCTTGCGCTCTGGGCTCTCGCCCATCGTGCGGGGCATGAGCGAGCGATAGCGGTCGGTCAGCCGCCAGAGCCGGGTCGCTTCGCGCAGCAGAATGCGCTCGGGCGATAAAGCGAACAGGGCGAGGCGCAGATTTTCCAGCGCCAGCGCCCAATTGGTGAAATCGCTCACCTGATCCATGGCATCCAGCGCATCGAACTGGCGGCGGAATTCGGCGATCTGTGCGTCCGTGGGCCAGACCGCCGTGGCGAGCAGCTCGGCTTCAAGCCAGCGGCGCAGCTTGTAGAGCTGGCGGGCTTCCTCCAGCTCCAGCGGCGCCACGAAATAGCCCCTGTTGTGGTCGTGGCGCAGGAAGCCTTCTGCCGCCAGCAGCTTGAGCGCCTCGCGGATGGGCACCTTGCTGCGCCCGAACCGGTCGGCGAGCTGGGTCTGCCCGAGATGTTCGCCCGGCAGCAACGTGCCCCGCACGATCAGCGCCCGCAGTTCATCCGCCACCACATTGGGCAGGGAGTCCCCCATGTCGATCTGCGTGGCCAAATATGTACTCCTTGCGGCTGGTGGCAGTGCGCCATGGAAGAGGATTTTGGCGGGCGAGGCAATAGGCAGGGGCGGGAGGCGGTGAGGGGCCGCGATCAACTCTTGTGCGGGGAGACGGTGACGTGAATGGCGCCCTCGATCCCGCGCCCGGCGGTGGCGAGGATCGCCTCATGCACCTGCTCCAGCGGGAAATCGTGGCTGCACAGCTTTTCGGCCGGCCACTTGCCGCTGGCGAGGATATCGAGCGCCATCTGCACCGCGCGATAGCTGTGGCCCCGTGGTGCGCGCACGGTGAGGTAGCGCTTCTTGATCTCGCCCAGCGGCACCGAAGCGCTAAGGCCATTGAGGCTGAGCCAGGCCCCCTTGGCGGACAGCGCCACCGCTTGCTCGGCGATCTTGCCATCGGGATCGCCGGTGGTATCCACCACCACATCCACGCCCATGCCGCCGGTCGCCCGCATGACCACGGCTGCAAGATCCTCCTGCTGCACGTCCGCGGCGATGTCGGCGCCGAGGCTGAGCGAAAGGTCCAGCCGGGCGCGGTCGCGTGTCATGCCGGCGATGATGACGGTGAGCGCGCCCGCCTGCTTGGCGGCGAGCGCGCAACTGAGGCCCTGCTGGCCGGGGCCGAAGACCAGCACGGTCTTGCCCAGTCCCGCACCGCCATCCAGCACTGCCCATTGCACACCATTGCCGAGCGGCACGGCCAGCGTCGCCAGCCGGGCATCCATGTCCGTCGGGATCTTGTGGATGACGGCATTGGGCGCGAGGTACATATATTCCGAGAAACCACCCCATAGATGCGGCGGAATGTCCGCATTGCAGGTGCCGTAGCGCAGGGTGTTGAACCGATCCTTCACGTTGAAGAAGTCGGCCTCCATGCACAGGCGGAAATCGCCCTGGCGACACCAGTGGCAATGCCAGCAGGGGAGATATTCGTGCAGGGCGATGCGGTCGCCGGCGCGCAGGCCCCAGCGCTGTGCCGCAGCGCCGCCGATGCGGGCGACGGTGCCGACATTCTCATGCCCCATGATGCACGGCGCCGTGTTCTCCCGCCGGTACATTTCGGGGTCACTGCCACCCACGCCCGAGGCCTCGACTTTCAGCAAGCCATCATTCTCGCCAAGAGGTGGCAACGGAAATTCTCTGATTTCAGATCGTTCGACATCGATCTTCACGGCAGCACGAGACACGGATTCCATCATTGCCCTCCAATTCTCGTCTCGAAGGCCCGTTGCGCTCAGGCCTTGCCCCAGCTCTTGCCGTAAACGCGCATCGCCGTCCCGCCCAGGATCATCTCCTGTTGCGCGGCTGTGAGATTGCGTACCGCTACGCGACCAAGTGCGGCCATATAATCATAGCTGCCGGGCGATTGGGTGATGTCCGATCCCCAGATCATCCGCTCCGCGCCGAACAGATCGCACACGCGCTCGATGACGGGGCAGGGGTCGATCCCCGCCTTGTCCAGCCGCCCCAGCGGAATGGTCGTGAACTTGACGACGACATTGTCGAATTGCGCGATCGACCGCAGCCGATCATCGATGCCATGGTCCGGGCCGCCGACATCGCTCTGAATGGAGCTGAGATGGTCGATGACGACTGTCAGGCCAGGCACGTCGCGCAATATCCGCTCCAGATGCGCCAGCCCGATGTCGCGGTTCCACGGGAAGAAATGGACGCAGACCGGCACGTCGAGCGTGGCGGCGGCTTGCCAGGCGTCGCGCGCCACCGGGGAATCCAGCCAGGCGATGTCCGAGCCCTTGATGAGTTCCATCAGCCGAATGCCGACGGCGCCACGCTCGCCGACCCAATATCGCACGGCCTCCCCACAATCGGCCTGCGTGGCGTCGATAGAGCAGACGGCGGCGAAGCGTTGCGGATAGCGCGCGGCGCTGTCGCAGACATAGCGACTGTCGAACCCGTAGATGGACCCACGCTGCACGAGCACGGCCCGCTCGACGCCGGACTTGTCCATCTCCTCCAGCAGCGTCTCGGCCGTCATGAGGTTGTCGAACGCCATTGGGGGCAGCAGACCGCCCGGCGGTGCCGGCGGGTAGGTGGTCTTGTCATCGGAGACAAGATGGGCGTGGCAGTCGATCATGAGCGAAATTGCACCCGTCAGTGAGACGAGGGACCGGCGCCGTGCGCCGCCGCATCCTGATCAGGCCGCCGCATCCGAGCGCGTTCGACAATGCGCAAAGCCGACGATTGAAGCCTGTCCAAGACCATTCCCCCCTTGAAAGCCGCCAGCGGGTCTGTCGCCCGCTGACGATCGACCGTTCTTGCTCAGGCGAACGCGTTGAGCGCGCGCAGCTTTTCTTCATAAGCCGCGCGTTCATCCGGCGGCAGGAAGTGGCGGAAGTGCGGCCCTTTGGACATAGCCGGAAGCCCGTCGGCAATGCGCTGCCAGCTCTGGGCCTCGTCGCGGCTTGCGTACAGCTCTCCGCAGGCGGAGCCGGCGAAGAGCTCAACGCCGCCCTCGGCAGAATCGTGCATCGCCGCGACTTCCAGATTGCCGGCGATCGGATCGGCCATGCCGATCATGCTGGTCTGCCAGGTCTTGCCATGGTCCGTGCTGACCATGAACTTGGGATAGGCCGTGCCTTCCGCGCCCCAATTGGGATTGGGGTTCATGCCGGCGCCGACCATGAACATCAGCTCCTTGCGGGGATGCACGAACAGCGGGTCCGGATAGGCGCAGGGGTGGCTGGTGTCGGTCAGGCGCTCCCAGGTCTCGCCACGGTCCGCCGTATGATACAGGCCGATGCCGGTGGTGAGGAAAATCTCGGCGGCGTTGTAGCGATAGAAGGTCACCCGGTGCTGGTCGCGGCGGAACTTGTCGTCCGGGCGCTCCATGGAGTTGAGCGACGTCCAGCTTTCCCCGCCATCTTCGGTGCGCAGCAGGTCGCCCTGCTCCACGCAGATGTAGATCGTCTCCGGCTCGGACGGATGCGCAGCGATATGCTTCACATGGGGCTGGGAGCGAGGGAAAAACCAGTGCTCGGTGCCCTCGACCTGCGTGCAGCCGGGATAAGCCGTCCAGCTCTGCCCCAGATCGAAGCTGCGGTAGAACATCACCGGCTCGGTGCCGACATTGAGGATCGTCCGGTCGCCATCATGCTGCACGAGCAGGCTGTAGACATGGCCGGATTGCAGGCCGTTATTGCGCGCTTCCCAGCTCTTGCCATGGTCAGAACTGACCATCAGGCCGCCCTCATAATGCAGGCCGGCGAACAGCATGTCCGTCACCTCGTCATAGACGAGCGCGCTGACATGATGGCCGGGGAGCAGCATATCGGGCTGCCGGGTCCAAGGCGCATCAAGATTGTCCCGGCGAAAATCCACCACGCCGTCCGCGGTGGCGATCAGCATCCGGTTTGCGGCGCTTTGGCTGGCGGAGCTCGTCTTTCCGTTCGCGGAAATGCAGATGATCGTGGATTTGGCAGCCTCTGCCATGGGATGTGCTCCAGCAATAGAATATATCGTTTTGTATAACAATCTATTCCAGTCTTCAAGCCTTGCGCTGGAAGAATATTCTAGCGGCATTGCCACCGAAGATTGCCGCGACACTGGCGGGGCGGTGCTGCTCGAACACATCGCGCGTCCAGCCGAGCGCATTGGCATAGCCCTCGCGCGAGGAGACGACGGGGAAGTCGCTGCCCCACATCAGCCGGTCTGGCCCGAAGGCGTCCAGCAGCTCGATCAGCGGTGCGCCGCCCGCCGGGTCGAGCACAGGCCCGGATGCAGGCAGAGGCTGACCGACGGGTCGGGCAATCAACTGCCCCAGCGCGGGAATCTTGACCGTGATATTGGGGAAGCGCGCGAGCGCGAGCAGTGCCGTCCAGGTTTCGGGCTTTCGGTCGCAATCGGGTCTGACCCAGCCGGCCAGATGCTCCAGCATGATCGGCAAATTCGGGACGCTGCCGATGAGATCGGCGAACGCGGGCGATACAAACTGCGCGCTCGGCCCGCCGCAACTGATGACAAGGCCGTGCCGCTCCGCAGCCCGCCAGATGGCGAGCGGGTCGTCACCGGGGCTGCGGGCATCGGGCCGCAGGCGTAGGCCGGCCGCACCGTCATCCGCCAGCATCCCAAGTTGGTGCACCGCATCGGGCGCCGCGGGATCGATGGCGCCGACGCTGACGAAGCGATCCGGATAGCGCGCAACGCAATCGCGCTGATAGCGATTGTCAAACTGCCCAAGGATCTGCGTCAGCACCGCCTGCGCGACATTGTGGCGGTCCATCTGGAAGAGCAGGGTTTCGACCGGCTCGAACCACAGGGGCGAGACGTGGCAATGGGCATCGATCAGGAGCACGGCATATCCTCACAGGCTGTCATCGCCGGGGGTGGGCCGATATCGTTAGCGTAAAATGTTAGGCGATTCTAGCCGTCGGCTTAGTCCTCGTCGCGCACGGCGAGCTGGCTCAAATGGCGCGGGATGCGCCGACGCATGAGGAGGGTCGCGACGAACCCGATCAGCGCGACGGCCAGCATGGCGCCGCGATACTCCATCAGCCCCGGCTCCGCATGGCCGGTAAATTGCGTCAGGAGGCCAAGCAGCAGCGCCGTGAGCGAGACCGCCAGCGCTGCGAACAATTGCATGGAAATGCTGGCGAGCACATTGCCCTGCGTCATCGTGTCCTTGTCCAGACTGACATAGGTCAGCGAGGTCATGCCGGTAAACAGCACGGAGCGGGCCAGTCCGGCGACGAGCAGCGCCACGAAGATCAGGGCAGCGAGCCAGGGGCCTTGATCGGCCAGGGCGACCACGGCGATCGCGGCCAGCCCTGCGAAGCTCGAAAGCATCACCGGTCCCGAGAAGCCGAAGCGGTCGAACAGGGGGCGAATGAACAGCTTGGCAAGCAGATCGCCGCCATTGAGCGCCATGAGCATGACGCCGGCCAGAATGGGCGTGAAGCCATAGGCCATCTGGAACATGAGCGGCAGGCCGAAGAGCATCGCGCGCGCCGGGATGCGGACGATGGCGCCCGCGCCGATCACCGTCGTCCGGAAGCTCGGATCCTTGAGGGCATCGAGCTTCAGCACCGGGTCCGGATGGGTGCGAATATGCTTCAGTCCGGCAAGGCACAGGACCGTGCCGACCGCGAGCAACATCCAGGGCAAGGGGCGACCGACGCCGCTGGCCAGCCGGTCGAAGCCGGTGAGCAGGCAGACGAGCGATCCGCCCAGCAGCGCGGCGCCGACCATGTCCAGTCGTCTAGAGGCATCGGGCGGGCTGGCCGGAATGGTGCGCCATGCTGCGAGCAGCAGAGCAATGGTGACGGGGATGTTCAGCAGGAAGATGAATTCCCAGCGCGCATATTGCACGATGAATCCGCCAATCGAGGGACCGAGCGTCGGCGCGATGAGCATGGGCATCGCCACGATCGCCATCGCATCGACCAGTTCCTCCTTGCTGGTCTGCCGTAACAGCAGCAGCCGGGCCACCGGGGTCATCAGCGAGGCCGTGGCTCCTTGGAGGGCGCGCGCGGCAATGAACGGCCAGAAGGAGGGCGCGGCGGCACAGCAGATCGAGAAGAAGGCAAAGCCTGCCGTCGCGATCATGAACACGGTCTTCGGGCCAAAGCGCTCGGCCGCCCATCCGCTGATCGGCAGCAGCGCGATCTGCATGGTGAGGTAGATGGTGATGGCGAGGCTGAGCTCGATCGCCGGCAGGCCAAAGTCGGTTGAAATCTGCGGGATCGCCACCGCCAGCACGGACGCATCGAGCTGGACCATGAACATGGCGGTCGACGCAATGAGGATCGCGCCGCGACTCTTCAGGGACAGAAACCGCTTCAAGCCAGGTCTGTCCGCTCGCGCAGTGGCCGGCTAGCCGATGGCGTCTTCGTCTGTTTCTTGCGGAATGAACTCATGGGGGCGTTGCCGTGCGGCGGCCTTTCGGCTGAGGAACAGGGTGATCAATATGCCCATAATGCCGAAGAGCGCGCCGACCATCTCAAAATTCGTCATTTCGAGCGGATTGAGACTCATCATGTCGACCTGGCCGTCGAGTTTGAAGCTGAAGTTCGCCATTCGTCTGTCGATCCCTGCTTAAAGTGCCCGCATCAGCCGGGACGGCCGCTTCCAAATCGGCTGCGGCGCAGTCTTTGCCTTGAGCAGCGGCAGGAAGTAGTTGGCATAAGCCGCGAGCAGAATGAGGTGCATGACCAGATTGCGCGTCACCGAGAGCTGGATGTGGGGCAGGGGCACCCACGGCACATTGGTCAGGAAGATCATCAGCGTCACCGGCATCAGAAGCGTCAGCGCAAGCGGCACGAAGCGATTGAGCAGCAGGCAGGCGCCGGCGGTCAGCTCGATGATCTTGGCATAGGTGAACAGGTTGAGATCGGTGGCGGCGAGCACGAACGCATTGCCAGCCGCCGCGCCCATCTTGGGCTGGGGCCAGAAGAGGATGAAGTAGTTGAGGCCGGAGACGAGGTTGAAGCCGCCGAGATAATAGCGGCAGAAGACGACACCGTATTTTTCGATCACGCCCCTCATGCGCGTCCTCCCCTGACTTCCGTCCGCCCCTCGTGTCTCACTTCCCCTTGGGAATGGCGAAAGCCCCGGCCTTGAGTCCGGCGGCGGCGCGGCCATAGCCGGTCATCGCCCGGTCCCAGGTGAAGGCGAAGTGCTGCGCGCCGGAGTTCATGTCGCGGAACAGGCGCTGCATGGCGCCGCCATCATAGATGGCGCTGCCGCCCGATGCCTCGAAGATCCGGTTCGCGGCATGGCGCGCGCGCTGCACGCCCCACGCCCAGTTGCGCGAGATTTGCGCGCCCAGAAGCGGCGTGATTTCCGCGGGATCGCGGGCCTCATCGACCATGCGGGCGTCCTCCAAGATCAGCGCGAGGGCAGCGTCGACCTCGGCGCCAATCTCCGCGATACGCGCGAAGGTGGCGGATTGCTCGGCGACTTCCAGTGGCTCGGCGCCGTCCAAGCGTTTGCCGATATCCGCCGCAAAGCGCTGCACCATGCCCCGCGCCATGCCGAGCGGCGCGCCGACGATGGAGAAGGGCGCAATGTTGGAGAAAGGCATGCGGTAGACTGCACCCTCATGCACGCGCGCACCTGGGGTGGAACCAGCCAGCATGTCGGCCAGGCTGCAACTGCGATGGGCGGGGATGAAGGCGCTGTCGATCTTGATCGAGCGGCTGCCGGTCGCGCGCATGCCCATGGTGAACCAGTCGTCGACGATTTCGATCTCGGACTTGGGCAGGACGAAGAAGCGCGGCTCCATGCGGCCATCGGCCTTCTTGACGGCGTTGCCGATGATCACCCAGCTCGCATAATCGATGCCGGAGCAGAAGCGCCCGGCGCCACCGGTCAGCCGGTAGCCGCCATTTTCCTCCACGACCTCGCCACCGAGACGGAAGACGGTGCCGATGAGCGTGGTGGGATCGTCCATCACCTCGCGCTGCGCCTGCTCGGGGAACAGGTTGATGAGCCAGCTATGCCCGGCCAGTACGCCGAAAATCCACGCCGCCGAGCCTGACATAGTGCCGATCTCCGCCGTGACGCGCACCAGATCGGCAAAGCCCAGCTCCGATCCGCCAAGGTTGCGCGGCATGACGATGCCGAACAGGCCCGTCTGGCGAATGGCATCGACCACATGCGGGGAGAGGCGCCGGGCGCTCTCCGACTCGGCATCCGCCGCCGCGATCTGCGGGAGCAGCGCCCGAATGCGCGCAATCGCATCCGCACTGGATACGACGACCGGGTAACGGCCCGCAATATCCAACGTCGCAACGTCCGCGCTTGCCTGGCTCGCCATGTTCGTCATCCTTCCTCCATTGCGTTCATCTTCGGGGCTTCCGTCGGCTCATTGAGCGCCGCAGCCCCTTCTGCCCGCGATTGACCCGCGATGCAGGATTGTTATACAAACAGGTATCCGATAATGGAGCGGACATCAACACCCCACGTTGCCCGTCCGTGCAACGACCACAAAAGAGCATCGGCAGGAGAGCAGAGCATGGCAGAGATCGTTCTTGGTATCGGCACGAGCCATGGCCCGATGCTGGTCACCGAAACCGAGAGCTGGGGCCTTCGCGTGCCTGCCGACAAGGCGAACAAGCATGCGTGGAAGGGCGGCACCTGGACCTTCGATGAGCTAGTGGAAGCACGGGCCGGGGAGCGGCTGGGCGAGCAGACCGTCAAATCCGTGTGGGACGAGCGGCAGGCGCGCTGCCAGCAGAATATCGAGGCACTAGCCGACCTGTTCGAGGAGGCGCGGGTGGATGTGGCCGTGATCGTCGGCAACGATCAGGACGAGATCTTTCGCAAGACGCTCAACCCTGCCTTCGCGGTGCATTATGGCGACACAATCACCAATTATGAGTTCACGCCGGAGCGGCTGAGCGAACTGCCGCCGGGCATCGCCCCATCGCTCAAAGGCTATATTCCCGCCGGCGGCGCGGATTATCCGGGCTGCCCGGACCTGGCGCTCAAGATCATCGAGCAGGCAATGGCAGACGAGTTCGACGTCGCCGCGATGTCTGCCATGCCGCGCCCGGAGGCGCCCCACGCCTGGGGGTTCGTCTATCGCCGCATCATGCGCGACCGGCCTTGTCCGAGCGTGATGGTGACGGTGAACACCTTCTTCCCGCCTAATCAGCCGAGCGTGCGGCGCTGCTACAAGTTCGGCCAGTCGCTCCTCGATGCGATCCGTGGGTGGGACAGCGACAAGCGGGTCGCGCTGATCGCCAGTGGCGGGCTGACGCATTTCGTCATTGATGAAACGGTGGACAAGACGTTTCTCAACGCGCTGGAAAGCAAGGATTTCGATCCGGTCTTCAACATGGGTGAAGAGACGTTCCGCGATGGCACGTCCGAGATGAAGAACTGGGTGCCGGTGGCCGGCGCGATGGCGCAGCTTGGGCTGGAGGGCCATGTGCTCGATTATGTGCCCTGCTATCGCAGCGAGGCCGGGACGGGCAATGCGATGGGGTTCGTTTACTGGAAGTGAGGGCGGGGCGAGGACGGTTGGCGCCGCCCGCCTACCTCAGTGGGTCCAGTCGAGCGTCAAGCTCTGGAAATGCCAGCGCAATTGCGCAGGCGTTGCGCCATCCACATCATTGACCCGCCGCAGCACGGCTTCGCCTTCCATGCGCACTGGTCGCCCATCGCGATCCTTCCCGGTGATCGTGACGGGCGCGGTGTAGTAGCTGGAGCCCGCCGCGCCCTCCATCGTGCCGTCCGGCATTGCGACCATGATATTGGAGAGGTCGGCAAAGAGTGCCGCGAACGCGCTCTCACTCCACTTTTCCTTGTCTGCCGGCGCGAGCAATGCCCAGGCTTGATCGAAAGCCCGCTGCTCGATCGCGCGCGCGAAGGAGATCAGTACGTTGCGCGCGCCTTTTACGGTGCGTTCCGCTTCCGGTGTCAGCACCGGCGGGGTGAAATCGGGCGCGGCGGCGCGATTGCTGGTCCCCCCCGCTTCGTCGGCGGCCGGAGGCTCGGTTGGACCTGTCGGGTTGATCGCTCCCGGACTGGCTGCGTTGGATGGATCGATGGTCTGATTTTCTCCCGTCGGCGCACCGCCGCAGGCCGCGAGCGAGAAGGCGGGAATCATCAGAATGAGTTTGGCGCTGTTCATGGCCAAAGAACCCGCAAGGCCAGCTGGCCGTTCCCGCTCCCGTTGTTGGCGTTCTACCGCAGCAACGCCTCGCGCAGCACTTCCGCCGCCTCCCGGGGGCGGTCTTCCATGCCGACCAGATCATGGGCGCGGTGGACCAGATCGCGCAGATGATGAAGCTGCTCGGAATCATAATGCGTGTCGCCGCCGGCCTTGAGGGCAATGTCGATCAGCCGCCAGAGTTCGTCCAGCTCGCTCTCGCGGTAGATGCATTGTTCGGCGCCGCTGCTGCGCTGTAGCCGGTCGGCCAGCGTCTGGATCGTCAGGTCCGAGAAGTTCTCCACCGGCAGAATATCGTCCAGGTCCACGCAGTATCTCCAGTTCAGTGCGGCGGCTGCTCCGCCTTATCGGGCCGGCGCGCATGCCGGCAACTTTTGGGTAGTGACTTTTCGGGCGAGCCACGATATTTATATCTTATTGTCTAACAATGTCAGGTGCGTCAAATGCTCTCTCACGAAGATAACGAGCTGCTTTGCAGGATCGGTCCCGGCACGCCGATGGGCGAGTTGATGCGCCGCTTCTGGATGCCGGCCCTGCTGACTCAGGAGTTGCAGGCAGACGGCAAGCCGGTGCGCATCAAGCTGCTTGGCGAAGAGCTGGTCGCCTTCATGGACAGCGAGGGGCGGATCGGCCTGCTGGATGAGCATTGCCCGCATCGCGGCAGCTCGCTGGCGCTGGGCGTGAACGGGGAGTGCGGCCTGCGCTGCCTGTTCCATGGCTGGAAGTTCGATGTGACCGGTCAGTGCGTGGACACGCCGGCCGAGCCGGAAAATTCCAAGCTGGCCAAGGCAATGCGGGTCAAGGCCTATCCCACACGCGTCGCGGGCGGAATGGTGTGGACCTATATGGGGCCGAAGGAGAAGGAGCCGGTGTTCCCGCACTTCCCCTGGTTCGATATGCCGCCGGGCAGCTGCGAGGCCTTCAAGGTCATCTACGAGTGCAACTACGCGCAAGCGCTGGAAGGCGCGGTCGACAGCTCGCATGCGGGCATCCTGCACCGCGACAGCGCCTGGGATCAGCCGGCGAAATGGCCGCACGAGAAGGATCTGCGGCCAAAGCTCGAGATCGAATATACCCGCTACGGCATGCGCTATTGCGCCGTCCGCAACGATGGCGAGCAGAAGCAGGGCCGCATGACGCAAGTGCCGCTGCCCTTCTACACCTTCATTCCGCCCGATGGCCCCAAGGCGCCGGAATTCCGCCGCAATCGCCGGCTGGTCAATGCCTTCGTGCCGCGTGACGACTACACGACCTGGCACATCCAGTTCTTCTACGATCCCGGCCAGACCATCGACCGCGAGCACCGCATGGGCGAGGCGAACACGCCGCATGACGAACAGTTCTTCAAGACCAACGGCATGTCGGTCTGGTACAATCAGGACCGCGAGATGATGCGGACGCAGAACATGTCCGGCATCATCGGCGTGGCGCTGCAGGATCATGCCGTGAGCGAGACGATGGGCAAGATCGCCGACCGCTCGAAAGAGCATCTCGGGCGCTCGGACATGGCTGTCGTGGCGTTCCGGCGCATGATGCTGAAGGCGGCGCGGCGGCTGGCGGAGACCGGCGAGATGCCCGAGGCTGATCAGGGGCAGTTCGACTGGGGCCAGATCACGGCCGAGACGTTCAACTTCGAGCCGACGCAGAAGTGGCAGGATATCCAGCCGCTCGGCGATGATCTCCAGCCGGTGGGCGCAGCAGCTTGATGGCGCATTTTCTGGTCGAGTATCGCGAGCTTGGCGCTGCCGAGCTTCGCGAGGCCAAGCGGCCCGAGCATATCGCCTATCGCAAGGGGTTCGGGCCAGCCATGCCGCTGACCGGCCCCTTGCTGGACGAGGATGACCGCCCCATCGGCAGCGTCGTCATCATTGAGGCTGCCGATCTCGACGCGGCGCAGGCGGCGGCGCAGGCTGATCCCTATGTCGCGGCGGGCGTGCTGGACCTGGTCTCGGTCCGGCGGTTCCGGATTGCCGCGATGAAACCGCCGGCTGCCTAGGCGGAGCAGGCGGATCAGCCGACGAAATCGTAGCGATAGGCGTCGCCATCACTGCGAACATGACCGACGGAGTTGCCCCTGAAATGCGCGGGGCAGCATAATGTATCGGTATCCGCCAGCCGTGCGAGCAGCGACTGGCGCACCTGCGCGGCGGCATCGCCATCGTCATCGAACATCAGCGGCAGGTCGGGCCGCAGGAGCTGGACAGGGTGGTGGATCACATCGCCCCAGAATGTCGCCGCCGCGCCGCCGCCCTGCGCGTGGACGAGGCAACTGCCCGGCGAGTGGCCATAGGCGGGCTCCAGCCACACGCCATCGCCAATCTCCTTGAACGCCGCGCGTGGATCGTCGGTATCGACGATGTCGGCCAGCCCGGCTTCCACCACCGGCAGCACCGAATCCTCATAGGCTTCGCGATGGGGCGGAATATCCTGCTGGGTGGACCAATGATCATAATCGCGCTTGCCGAAGATGTAGCGCGCATTGGGGAAGGTCGGCACCCAGCGGCCATTCTCCAGCCGGGTGTTCCAGCCGACATGGTCCATGTGGAGATGCGTGCAGAGCACCATGTGAATATCCTGCGGGCGCAGGCCGAGCTTCGCCAGATTCTCGAGATAGGGCGTGTCGAGCATGTGGATGTCGGGCACACTGCGCGTCTTGCAATTGCCGTTGCAGCTGTCGATCAGGATGTTCTGGCCATCGAGCTGGACGACGAAGCTGTGCATGCTGAGCGTGACGAGGGAGGTCGCCGGGTCGCCGGTCAGGCTGTCATCGCGATACCATTGGGCAAGGCCGGCGAGATCGTCCGCAGTCACCTGCGGAAAGATCATCGCGAGCGGCATGGCCGACTCCATTTCCATGACACGACTGATCGTCATCCGGCCCAGAGTCTGCGGCGTCATGCGAAATCCTAATACATGATTGCCTAGCAATTCATGCGCGTTACAAAGGCGCTGTCAACTCGAATCGGCGCAATTCGGGTGGGGTCGCGGAGCGGGAGAAGATGGTATGTTCAAGCCAATGGTGGTTTCTGCGCGGATGCTGCTCGGCATCTTCAGCCTGCTGAGCGGCCTCAACTGGTTCTTCGGCTTCATGCCGCTGCCGAGCATCTACATGCCGCTCGATGCACCGATGAAACATGTGGTCATCACCGAGATGATCCGGACCGGCTGGATGTTCCAGATGGCCAAGGTGGTCGAAATCCTGCTGGGCCTGTCGCTGGTTTTCAACCGGGGCGTCCCGCTGATGCTGGTGGTCGCCTTCCCGGTGATTTTCGGCACCTTCATGCTCGATGCGCTGATCCTCGATGATATCTGGGGCTGGATACAGGGCACGGTGACCAATGCGCAGGTGCTCGCCGCCATTGGCGACATGATCATCGGCGGCCTGTGCGTGCTGCTGATCCATCTGTGGCTGATCTGGTGCTACCTTGACTATTATCGTCCCATGCTTGCCTGGAAAGCGACGCCGAAGGAGGCCGGGCTATGACCGTGCAGACCACATCGCCCCGCGACGCCCGGTCCAAGAGCCGGCGCTGGCTGCGGATCGCCTTCTATGCGTTCGGCTGGTTCGCCATCGCGCTGCAGGCCTATAATTTCTATCTGTTCGTCGGGCTGATCGGCAAGTAGCCCGGCGGTCAGGGCTGGGCGGGCTCGCTCGCCAGATCCGCTGACAGCTCCTCCAGCGAGCGGCCGCGCGTCTCGACCATCATGAACAGGGTGAAGAGCAGCTGCAGCACCATCATGAAGGCGAAGAAGCCGAAGATCCATACCGGCGCGACGCTGGCGAGCACGGCAGGCATGATCAGTGTGAGGGCGGCGGCGAGCACCCAATGCGTGCCGGTGCCGAGCGCCTGACCCGTGGCGCGGGCATTGTTCGGGAAGATTTCCGAGATGTAGACCCAGATGATCGCGCCCTGGCCGATGGCATGGGCGGCGATGAACAGGAAGATGAAGACCGGCACCAGCGTATAATGCGCGCTCGCAAAGCCATAAGCGACCATGGCCAGCGAGACGATGTAGCCGACCGAGCCGATCAGCATCAGCTTCCGGCGCCCGGCACTGTCGATCAACGCCATGCCGACGAGCGTGAAGACCAGATTTACTACGCCGACGCCCACCGTGGCGTATAGCGTGGCGCTCGCCTCCGCGCCGGTCAGGCCGAAGATGCGGGGTGCATAATAGATGATCGCGTTGATGCCGGAGAGCTGGTTGAAGAAGGCGACCAGGAAGGCGAGCATGATCGGGCGGCGCAGATGCCCGTCGAAGAAGCGGCGCAGCGTCATCCGGCTTTCGCCAGCGGGGTCGGCTGTGGCGCGGATCGCCTCGATATCGCCGCCGGCCATGGTCAGCACGCGCCGCGCCTCGGCTTCATTGCCCTTGTGCAGCAGCAGCCAGCGCGGGCTCTCCGGCAGCACGACGGTGGCGAGGAGGAAGAGCGCAGCGGGGATGGCCGGGATGGCGAGCATGATCCGCCAGTCCGCCGGGTGTGCGCCGCTGATCAGCGCGTTGGAGACATAGGCGATGAGAATGCCCAGCACGATCATCGTCTGGAATAGGATACCCAGCCGGCCGCGCCAGGCCGGCGGGGCAATCTCCGAAATATAGGCGGGCGCGGCGATCGAGGACGCGCCGATGGCGAGGCCGCCGATAATGCGGAAGGCCATGAACGACCACGGGTCCCACGCCAGTGCCGATCCGATGGCGGAGACCAGATAGAGGATGCCGATCCAGATCAGCGTCGGCTTGCGGCCATAGCGATCGCTGGGGATCGCGCCGAACAGGGCGCCGACCACCGTGCCCCACAGGGCAGAGGATATGGCGAGCCCGTGCATCGCGCTGCCCATCGACCAGGTCCGCTGAATGGCCATTTCCGCGCCTGAAATCACTGCGGTGTCGAAACCGAACAGCAGGCCGGCCAGCGCCGCCGTGAAAGCCCAGAGCGAAATAGAGCGATTGGGCATGGCGCGTCTCCTGTCCGGTTAGCGGTCGGTCAATTTATCCAGAAGAACGCTGGTGCCGATCTCGCTTTGTTATACGATCATGAATAAAGATGATTCGCAATGGATTGCAAGATGAGGATTGAGGAGAGCGATGATGCCCCCATTTCAAAGGCCTGACGCCAAGCTAGCTGCGCGGTTTTCCGGGGGCAAGGCGCTTTTCGCGCTCGGTGCTCTGGGCTTGCTGCTGGCCGGGTGCAACGGGGCCGCGCCGGATGCGCAGAACAATTCGGCCGCGGCGAATGCGAGCACGGTACAGACCGGCGATCTCAAGCTCACTTATGCCATGCCGCAGGCCAAGGGTGAGGAGATCGCGTACCGGGTCTTTCTGCCATCAAACTGGCGCGCAGACCGGCACTGGCCGATGGTGCTCATCCTGCATGGCTACGGCAACACGGCTGATGGCCCCTTTGACGATGCCGGGGGGGCGCTTCAGCGGGAGGCGGAAAAGCATGGCTTCGTGGTGGTCTCGCCCAATGGCTATAATGGCATGGCCGATTATGGCGCCAATCTTCCGCTCCCCTCGGCGCTGCCCGACATGGGGAAGAAAGCGACGATGACGCCGGAGCAGCAATCCGCGCTGGCCGAGGCGGATGTGCGCAACGTGGTGGCCAAGGCGATGGCGGATTATAATATCGATCCGCGCCGCGTGTATCTGATGGGCAATTCCATGGGCATGACCGGGGTCCTGCATTTCGCGCAGACCGATCCGCAGCGTTGGTGCGCCATCTCCGCGAGCGGCGGGCCGCCCTGGCCGGACTATCCGGTCGAGCAGCTGAAGCCCATCTCCAGCGTGCTGCTGGTGCATGGCGGCAAGGATGATCGCGCGAACGCATCCGACACGCAGACGCTGACGGAGCGCCTGAAAGCTGCCGGCATCGATGCGCGGATGGAACTGATTCCCGAGGGCACGCATGGCGATGCCTGGGTGCGCTATCTGCCGCAGACGCTCGACTTCTTCGCGACCCATGATTGCGCGAGCGGGGGCCGTGCCAATGGTTGATCGCATGAGGAAGACCGCCGGGAGAGGCCGCTTGCTGGCAGCCCTGACGATGGCAGCTACGCTCGTGGCAGCGCCCACTTCAGCTCAGGCGCAGGGGGGCTCGGCGGAGGCCCCGCGCGCCGCGACGACCTATGGTCCCGTCGTCGGTACGCGCGATTATGACGTGCTGGTGTTCAAGGGCGTGCCCTATGCAGCTGCGCCGACCGGCGAGCTGCGTTGGCGGCCGCCTGCAGAGCCGGCGGGCTGGACCCGACCCCGGCAGGCGACGACCTTTGCGCCAGCCTGCCCCGGTGGGCTGCCGGCGCGCAAGGATACGTCCGAGGATTGCCTTTATCTCAATGTCTGGACGCCGCAGATGGGCGCGCAGGCCAAGCGCCCCGTGATGGTGTGGATCTATGGCGGCGGCTTTCGCGGTGGATCGACTGCGCTGCCGATCTTCAATGGACGCGCGCTGGCGCAGCAGGGTGTGGTGCTGGTGAGCTTTGGCTATCGGGTCGGCGCGCTCGGCTTCCTCGCGACGTCGGAGTTGAGCGCTGAATCGCCCCATGGGGCCTCGGGCAATTACGGGGTTCTCGATGCCGTTGCCGCGCTGCGCTGGGTGCAGGAGAATATCGCCGCCTTCGGGGGCGATCCGCAGAATGTGACGGTGTTAGGCCAGTCCTCCGGCTCCGAGACAGTGAACATCCTCACCGCCTCGCCGCTTGCCAAGGGGCTGTTTGCCAAGGCCATCGGCGAATCCGGTTCGTCCTTCGGCGTGCGCGCGGCCCTGCCGCTGCGCAAGGCCGAGAGCCTGGGCGAAGCGTTCATGGCGGAACGCGGCGTGACCAGCCTTGCGGCCTTGCGCAAGCTGCCCACGGACAAGCTGCTGATCCCGGACGATCAGAAATATGAGCCAAATGTCGATGGCTGGCTGCTGCCGCGCAGCGTGCGCGAGATATATCTGGCCGGGGCGCAGAATGATGTGCCGATGATTATCGGTGGCACCACGCAGGAATTCGGGCGCCCGCCCGAGATCAGCCGGGAGGCGCTGAATGCGGGCCTGCAGGCCGAATATGGTCCGCTGGCGCCGGCCGTCGCAGCCGCCATCGGTGCCGACGGGGAGGCCGATCCCACCGATGCCCGCTGGCGCCTCACCAATGTCGAATGGGGGAATTTTACGGCCGCTATGTGGTCTGGCCTGCAGACGAAGACCGGCCGGGCGCCTGTCTATCGCTATGTGTTCGATTATGCGCCGCCCCAGCCGGCCGGGCGCCCGCGCACGGCCCATCATGGCGCGGAGCTGGCCTATATCTTCGGCAATTATCAGCCCGCAGGGCGGACGCTCGATGCCGAGGAGCAGATGATCCATCGGCTGCTGAGCGGATACTGGCTGAACTTCGCGCGCACCGGCAATCCCAATGGAGCCGGTCTGCCGCAATGGCCGGCTCATGGCGTGCCGGCCCATGTCGCGCTGCGCTTCGGCGCGGAGGGCGCGGCGCCAATCGGCGAGCGCGAGCCGGTGCTGCTCGACCTCATCGACCGGCATTATCACGGCGAGAGCGGGGAAGCGGATCAGACCATAAAACCGCGCTGAACGCGAAGTATCGGAGAGGGAAGGGCTTATGCGGACAGGTTGGATCAAGGGGCTGGCACGACTCGCGGTGGGCGTCATGCTCGCTTGTGTCAGCAGCGCGTCGCTTCAGTCGCAACCGGCGAAATCCCCGATGCCGCCGGTCCATTTCACGCCGCTGCCCGAGCGGCCGGTCGTGATGCCGGTCATGGCCTGCGACGCCTTGCCCGCCGAGGATCTGCTGACCATCGAGGGCGCGCCTGCGCGGATCAGCAGCGCAACGCTGGAGACGCGCGACAATGGCGTGGCCTTCTGCCGGATCAAGGGCATGATCGCGCCGCAGATTCAGTTCGAGCTGCACCTGCCGACAGAAACCTACACCGGTCGCTACCTGCAGGGTGGCTGTGGCGGGGCCTGTGGCGTCATCTATCAGACGGTGTCGCCCTCCTGCGATAATCAGACGGCCTTCAGCGGCGCATTTGCCGTGAGCTTCAACAATAGCGGCCATGTCGGGCCGGACGCGCGCGATACGCTGTGGGCCGCCCATGCCCCGCAATTGCGGGCGGATTTCGCCTATCGTGCGGCGCATGTGACGGCGCGTGTCGCCAAGGAGATCCTCGCCCGCTTCTACGGACGCAAGCCGGCTTACTCCTACTTCATGGGCTGCTCCAATGGCGGGCGCGAGGCCATGATGGAAGCGCAGCGCTATCCTGAGGATTTCGACGGCATCATCGCAGGTGCGCCCGCTCTGTGGATCACGCCGGGCGTCGTCCGCATCATCCATGAGTCTCAGGTGGCCAGGGGTGAGGATGGCCAAGCCCTTCTCACGCCGCAATCCACCCAATTGCTTCATCGGGCAGTGATGGCGGCATGCGACGGCCTTGATGGCCTCAAGGATGGCCAGATCGACAATCCCCGTCGCTGCCGGTTTGATCCGCGCACCCTCGTCTGCAAGCCGGGGCAGCGGACCGATTGCGTGTCGGCGCAGCAGGCCGAGACGATGCACCGGCTTTACGAAGGGCCGAGGGATGCACAGGGCCGGCCCTTGTTCTTTGGCGGCGAGCCTTACGGGTCCGAATTGCTGTGGACCGGGCCGGGCAGCTTCGTGGCCGACGGCTATCAATTGGCGGCGAACCAGATCAAGTTCATGATCTACAGTGGCGAGGCCCATCAGGATTTCGACTGGCGCACATGGAAGCCCGATGCGGCGGCCCTGGCCGATCTGATCGACAAGGGCGGCTATTATAACGCCAGCAATCCCGATCTCGCCGCATTCAAGGCGCGCGGCGGCAAGCTGATCATGTGGCAGGGCGAGGCGGACAATGCCGCAGGATCATGGCTACTGCCGGACTATTATCAGCGCGTCCGGGACGCGATGGGCGGCTTTGCCGGGACCGACCCGTTCATGCGGGTCTACATGTTCCCCGGCGTCTATCACTGCGCTGGCGGCTATATCGGCTACCAGCACGACCTGCTCGGGCCGATGGTCAATTGGGTAGAGCGGGGCGCGGCGCCGGGTGCGGTGGAAGGCGCTGCCATTCTGGAGGATGGCACGATCCGCCGCCGCCCGACCTATCCGTTCCCGGTGCAGATACGCTATACGGGCCGGGGGGACATCAACGCCGCCAGCAGCTTTGCGCCGGTGCCCATCGCCAAGGATCATGACGACCGGTTCGACTGGGTGGGCGCCGGCATGGAGGCTGGCCCGCCGCCGGCTCCTTACTGACATGCGGCGCAGACGGGAGACCGCTGCGCCGCATTCCAGCCGCTACTTGCCGAGCTTCTTGTCGAAGAAGTTGACGATGACCTTGTAGGCATCCTGCGATTCCGGGATGACCGGATTGTAGAAGAAGCCGTGGAACAGGCCGTCCCACACATGCAGATCGGCATCGGCGCCGGCCTTCACCATCTGGCCATGTGAGTAGACTGCGGAGCTCAGTTCAAAGGCCCGCGTGCCGGTGATGAACAGCGTCGGCGGGAATTTGGCCAGCAGTTCGAGCGAGTTGGCCGGTGCGGCCAGCGGGTCCTTGATGTCAACCTTCTCAAGATATTGGAGCGGCGGCAGACCCTTGCCGAGCGGCGGCGGCGGTTCCGCCGGCGGGTTCGCCTCGCCGATGGCGGCGGTGGTATAATGCGCATCACCGCCGAAACCGGGGCCTTTCTCCAGCGTCATGCCGGCACAGAAAATGCCGATGGCGCCGGGCATGGGGAGTTTCTCCTTATCGAACCAGGCCATCGCCATGCCAACGAGCATGCCACCCGCCGAGCAGCCATAGATGCCGATATCAGCCGGCTTGTAGCTCTTGAGCAGTTCGCGATAGACGCTGGCGACATCCTCGCTGGCAGCCGGGAAGCGATATTGCGGCGCCTGGCGATAATCGATCGTGATGACCTTATAGCCACCGAGCGACGCGATCGGCATCGATTCCAACTCGGCGCAACCCGGGTAGCAGCCGCCGAAGCCGCCGCCATGCAGGTTGAGCAGAATGCGCTTCTGGTTCTGCGGCTTGACCCCTTGCGTAGGCGTGTAAGTGATGGCGGGCACGCCTGCGATGGTCGTTTCCTGCCGGACCAGCGGGAACATCGCCTTGGCCGAGGCCATATAGGGCTTCATGAAGAAGGGGACGCCATTTTCCGGCAGCGTCTTCGATTCACGGTCCTGCATGTCGTGCAGATGCTCGGCCAGATAGGCCTTGGCTTCATCGGTCAGGAAACTGGAAACCGGTACGCTCATGGCGGGCACATGCACTGTGCCGTCGGCATCGATCTTCACTGGATTGCTGTCCGCCTTGTCAGCCGTTTGGGCCGGTGCGGCGGCGGGGAAGGCCAGCGCGACCACCGATGCGCCCGTAAGCGCCACTAGTCGCGACCACAGGCTGTACGCCGGGCGTTTGGCGAATGATTCTCCCATATAAACCTCTCATTTAGTCTGATTTTTGTGCCGCATCGCAAATTGGCATCTGGAATTGTTAGACTCACATGAATACAATCGATTGTAAAGGGGCCGTCCAAATCGGTCTTTTTGCTGGTCGAGGGAGAGTGGATATGGTCGGTCTGGCGCAGGGTAAGGGCGGGGTGCGGGCGCTTGCTGGCTTAGGAGCAGTGGCACTGGTGGCGGGCTGTCATCCTGCGGGGGCACGACCGGAGGCGGAGATGCCGACGGTCCAGCAACTCAGCACCGGCGGCGCGGCCTTTTCCGCCTCGGTGCCGGAGATCGCGGTCGACCCCGCTGACCCGCAGCGCGTCGCGGTCATATGGCGGGATCTGGCCATGACAAGGCCTGGCGAACCCGCCGGCGAGCGGGGCATGCAGTGCCACCTTTCGCTGTCCAAGGACGGTGGGCGCAGCTTCGATACCCAGCCGCTGGTCTGGACGATGGCCGACACGCCCGTGTGCAACTCGCCTTATGTGGACATTGGCCCGCAGGGCGAGCTGCTGATCGGCGCGACGCTGGCGGGCGTGCTGCCGCAGAACGCGCCGGAGGGCGAGCATGCGTCAGGGCGGGTAGTCATGCGCCTTTCGACCGACTGGGGCCACAATTGGTCCCCGATCTCCAGCGGCATCGCGACGGGGGAAGAGGCGCGGTTCGAGGCCAATGCCACGGTCCCGGCCGAAGCGACGCATGTGCCATGGGACGGGGGGCGCGGCGTGATCGACGCGGTGAGCGGGGAAATCATCCTCTCCGGCGGCTATCCGGCCCCGCCGGGCGAGGCGCTGCGCTCGCAGCGCTTCTACACCGTCTCGAAGGATCGCGGCAAAAGCTGGGGGCCGATCCGCGCCTTTGGTGCGCCCGGCTGGCCGCAGCGCTGGGACGGGCATTATGTCGTCGCCCACGGTACGCTTGCCTACAGCTATCTGGCGGAAGCCGTGCCGGTCGATGGCGTCAAGTGCTTGTGCGTGGTCTTCGCCACCAGCGCGGATGGCGGAGCGACGGTGCAGCGGCACCTCGTCACACAGGTCGAGTATTTCGACCGGCTGGTCCATTATCCGCCGATCGCCGCGCATCCGGCCCATGCTGGGCAATATGCGCTCGCGCTGGCGTCCGACAAGGCGGGGACGCCAGCGGTGCGCATCACGCGGGATGGCGGCGCCCACTGGCAGACATTGGATGGCCCGGCCGCGCCTGAAGGTGTGGTGCGGTCGTCGCGGCCGGCGCTGGCCTATACGCCCGGAGGCGTGCTGGGGCTGCTCTGGCGGGGCTATCATGCCGACGGCAGCTATGACCTCTATATCGCGGCGTCTACCGATGGTGAGCGCTTCGGGCCGGTGCGGCGCGTCTCGCCCGCCTCCTCGCGCGTGCCGGACGCGCTGGCAAAGGATTATTCGGCGGGCGGGGACTTCATCAGCAGTCTGGGCGCGGGGAGAGACGCGTTTCACGCCGCCTGGACAGGCTGGCCGGCGGGCGGGGCAGGGCAGGTGATGTATGCGCGCGTTCCGCTGGCACCGCTGCTGGGCGACCTACCGCCGCCGAACAAATAAGATCGTTAGTCAAAACTAAATTCAAAATGTTGACACGATGCGGGGGATGGCCCTAGCATGACCATCAGCGCTGAAGGCGTGAGGGGTACGAAGTGCCCCCTGCCTGATCCTGCGCTGGAGGGGATGCATCGATGGGGCACCAGGCAAAGATCGTCGCGGCGATACTGATCTGTATCGCAGGCTTATCGTTCAATCTGCTGAGTTTTGATTCCTTCATCTTCTTCGGCCTGCCTATGGTGGCCGGTGTTGCGGTGGCCTGGGCGAACACGCGCCGCCATGCCGATTGGCGGACGATTGACCAGGCGACCGATGTGATGCGCATCTACTTTGGCGGGCATCTGCTCTGGTCGTGCCTGCGCTTCTGGTTCACGGACATGCAACCCTCCGGGGCGCCCATGCATCCGATTGCGGGGCCGTTCCTTGCCTCGCTCTTTGCGACCGGCATTTTCCCGGCGGTCAAGGTGCTGGAGGGAATTGTCGGCGTAATGCTGCTGAGCAACCGTTTCGTTCCGCTGGCCCTCGTGCTGGAAGTGCCGACGAGCATGACGGTGTTCTATCTCAACACCTTCATCACTGCGCGGCTTAGTGGCCTGCTCACCGGGCCGACCGAACTGGGCGTAAACGTGCTGCTGATGCTCGCCTATTTCCAGCATTACCGCCCGATGCTTCGCGCGAAGCCGCGCGCCGCGCCGCCTTGGGAACGCGAGGATCGCCTTGACGACAAGGCTCAATATAGTTATACAAAATCAAATAACATTTAATATACCGATGAATTCGGCGGTCTGGCGAGGTGCCAGTCGCTCAGGCATCCCGGCCATGATCGGGAGCAAGGGGAGGGAGATGAGATGAAGGCACGGAATTTTTCTGTCCGCGAACGGACGGGTCTGAAACTGGCGGTCTCCGCTTCGGCTCTGGTGTTGGCGGCGCTCGGCGCAGTGCCCGCCATGGCGCAGCAGGATGCATCGCCCCAGCAGGGCAGCTCTACGGATGCCGGGGATGCCGCGATTATCGTGACCGGCACGCGCATCAAGGGCGTCGCGCCGGTCGGTTCGCCGGTCATCCCCGTCGGTCGCGAGGAGATCGAGAAGCTCGGCGTCAGCACCACCAACGACGCGCTCCGCAAGCTCCCCCAGATCGTCAACTTCGGCGGCAATAACGAGCAGCAGGGTGGATCGATCATCCAGAACACGTCGCTCAATTCCTTCGCCGCCAAGTCGATCAACCTGCGCGGTTTGGGCACGGCCTCGACGCTCAGCCTGGTGAACGGCCACCGTGTCGCCCCGCAGGGCGCCAATGGCCAGCTCTTCGATGCCGATAACATCCCCGCCATCGCGCTGGAGCGCATCGAAGTGGTCGCGGACGGCGGCTCGGCCATTTACGGGTCGGATGCGGTCGGCGGTGTCGTCAACTTCATCATGCGCCGGCCGGACAATGTGTTCGAGGTGCAGGCCCGCGCCGGTTTTGCCGACTCCGTCGAGGAGTATATCGGCTCGGTCGCCTTCGGGCGGCGCTGGTCCAGCGGCGGCTTCTTCCTCGCCTACGAGTATCAGAACCGTACCGCGCTGGAAGCCGCCGACCGGCCGAACCTGTATAACAGCGACCTCTCGCCTTATGGCGGCGCGCCCAACCCGGTGCTCACCAATCCAGGCAACGTTCAGTTCGGGTCGAGCTTCTATGGTATTCCCGCCGGGCAGAATGGCACGAACGTGACGCTGGGCAAGCTGACGGCGACGCCCAATCGCGAGAATGCATGGATCGGCGCCGATGCCATTCCTTCCGGCAAGCGGCATACGGTGGTCGGCACCTTCCGCCAGGATTTCGACGATAACGTGACGTTCGTGGCCGACGGCCTGTTCTCGCGGCGTGAACTTACCAACCGCGGCATCGCCTCGACAGCGACGCTCTCGGTGCCGAGCACCAACCCGTTCAGCCCGTGCGCGGCGGGCAAGGTGGACGATAGTGCCACGCTCAATTGCCCGGCCAACGGGACGCTGAGCGTGCCCTACAGCTTCCTTGAGGACCTGGGGCCGCAAACGATCACAGGCTATGAGCAGATATGGTCGCTTTCGGGCGGGTTGGAAATGAAGCTGAGCAACAGCTGGAACGCCAACGTCACCGCTTATTACAGCGAGAACAAAGGCTACAGCCTGGCGACCAACCAGCTCAATACCAATGGCCTTAACCGGGCGCTGGGCGCTACCGTCGCCGGCACCACCAAGCCGGCGAGCGTGCCGTTCTTCAACCCGTTCTGCGACGGGCAGCAGTTCGATTGTAATTCCGAGGCGACTCTGGCGCTCTTCCGCGCGCAGACCGAACTTGAAGTGTTTAATCGCAGCTATGGCGGCTCGGCCAATATCGGCGGCTCACTCTTCCGCCTGCCGGGCGGTGACGTGCGCGTCTCGGTCGGCGGTGAGATCCGTTTCGACTATCTGTTCGGCAACGGCCAGCTCTCCAACACGCGCACTGCGAATGTCGATACCTTCGCCGGCGTGCCGACCTCTAACGAGCGCGACGTGCGTTCCGTCTATGCAGAAGCCTATGTGCCGCTGTTCGGTCCGGACAACGCCCGGCCGGGTCTGGAGAAGCTCGAGTTCAACGCGGCCGTCCGCTACGATCGCTATAGCGACGTCGGCTCGACGACCAATCCGCGCTTCGGTGTGACGTACGCCCCGGCATCCGGCATCCAGTTCCGCGGCAGCTACGGCACATCCTTCCGCGCGCCCTCGCTGGTCGACGTCAACAAATATGCCACCGCCGGCTTCCTGCCGCGCACCGGCAGCGGCTCGGCCGTGGGCCTGTCGCCCGCTGCGGGCTCGTTCCAATATGTCTATCCGATTGGCGGCAATCCGGACCTGAAGCCGGAGACGGCCACGACCTGGTCGCTGGGCATGGACCTGACGCCGGAACTGGCCAAGGGCTTCAACTTCAGCCTGACCTACTACAATATCGTCTACAAGGATAAGGTCGACACGGCCGCCTACAACGCGCCGATCGGCGCGGTGCTGAACTCGGGCGCCTATGACGATTTCATCGTGTTCAACCCGGTCTACTTCCCGAGCAAGACCAACCAGACGCTGGCCCAGTATGTCGCGTACTGGAACCAGATCACGGCCGATCCGCAATTGCCGGTGCTGGGCCTGGTCGACCCGACCACCGTCATCGCCATCGTCGATGCGCGCCGCAATAACAGCGGCGTGGTGGAGACGGACGGCTTCGACGTCTCGCTCGACTATACGCTCTATGGCAATGGCATCGATTTCCGCTTCGGCGCCCGGGCCAACTATGTCCTCCACTACAAGACCTCGCCGGTGCCCGGCGTTGCGCTCAAGGATGAGGTGAACCACTTCGGCTATCCGGCGCGCTTCACCGGCAAGGTGGAAGCGGGCGTGGACATCGGCGGCTTCTCCGGCACCGTGTTCCTCAACTATGTGAATTCGCGCACGATCACGCGCGACTTCCTGCCGGCAGCCGTGCCCGATCAGTATCAGAACATCGATCCGATCACGACGGTGGACCTCAGCCTGCGCTACAATTTCGGCGAAACCGGATCGATGATCACCAATGGTCTGGCGGCATCGCTGAACGTGCTCAACGTGTTCGATGCCGATCCGCCGCTGGTGGTGAATGCGGGTGGCGCCACGCCGATCCGGTTCGACTCCAGCTATTCCAGCTCGATGGGCCGGTACATCTCGTTCCAGCTCTCGAAGAAGTTCTAACGGCTGAGGGGGGCGCCCGGACGAAGCCCAAGGGCTTCGTCCGGTCCGTCAGTTGCACCGGAGGCGATCCGCCATGGCACCCAGCACAGTCGCTTCGCCCACCGGTGGGCGCACGATCTTCGGCAGTGTCGTCTATGCCTGCCAGTTTCTCTATGGCGGCTGGTTCCTGTTCCACGGGCTGAACTACTGGCTGGAATTCTATCTGGACCGGTCGATCCAGCCCGGGCCGGGTCTCGTGCCTGAACTGGCAGAATCCGGCGTGATGGCGCTGGTCAAGGCGCTGGAAGTCACCATTGGCCTGGCCCTGCTGCTCGATCTGTTCGCGGCGCTGGCGGTTGTCGCCGCCTGGCCGATCACGTTGATGATTGCGTTCGTCACGGCATCGCATGGCCGTCCGTTCGGCATGGGTGTGGCGGCCGTCATTATCGGGCTGAACGCGGTCATGTCGTTCGGCTATCTCCATCGCTATCGTCCGATGCTGGCGTGCAGCGCAGGTCCACCCGGCGGTTCAACCCCCGCGCAGGGCTCGCGCATGGTGCCCGCGCGGCACGCCCTTGCCGCGCTTATGGGTATAGCGGCGGCCATCGGCATCACCTACCTTACTGTCTATCTTCGGCGCTGAGCGGGTATGACGTCCATCCGCCTGCCACTGCTCGCCTGTCTGCTGGCGGCGCTGCCGCTTTCTGCTGCGCCCGCGCAGGAGAGCGCCCCTGTAACACAGCCGCTCGTCATTGCGCGGCAGGGCAATTTCTTCGTCGGCGGGCATGAGGCGCAGACGCCGGACGGGCCGGTGATCGCCGGCGCCATGTACGTCGAATATCAGATCCCGGCGCAGCAGACGCATCCCTATCCCTTGGTATTCTTCCACGGCGGCGCCTCCAGCGGGGCGAGCTTCTGGAGCACGCCGGATTGCCGCGAGGGCTGGGCGACGCTGTTCCTGCGCAAGGGTTATGCCGTCTATGTGGTGGATCGCCCGACGCTGGGCCGCTCGCCGCATTATGAGGCGGTCGATGGGCGCAAGCTGATGCCTCCCGCCGGACTTCCCGCGCGGGAAGGGCAGGCGGCACCGCCTCCGCCGACCAGCAAGCCAGCGCATCTGCCCGGCACGAACGCCCCTGACGATCCGGCTACCGCCTACATGCGTCGCGCGCGCCAATCGACCATCGAGGTGCCCTTCGGCGCGCCCGGCGATGCGCTGGCGGTCAGCGTCTATGTCGACCGGCTGGACCGGGAGGCGGGCGCCGCGCTGCTGGACAGGATCGGCCCCGCCATTCTCGTCACCCATTCGCGGGCGGGGACGACAGGCTGGCAGATCGCCGATGCCCGGCCCGGCCTCGTCAAAGCCATCGTCGCCGCCGAACCGAATGGCCCGCCTTTTTACAACGCCCCGCCCATGGGCGCGCCGGGCGATCCGGTCGCGCGGCCCTTCGGCATCACATATGCTGGCCTGCGCTTCGATCCGCCGGTCACCGATCTGCGCGACTTCGGGCCGCTCGCCCAACTGCCGCCGGAGGACGGCCACAAGGTGGGCTGCTGGACGGTGGCGGGCAAAATGCCCCGGCTGGTCAATCTGGCGCAGGTGCCGGTGATCGTGCTGGTCGGCGGGGCATCCTATCATGCCGGCTATGACCATTGCACCGCGCAGTTTCTGGAGAAGGCGGGCGTCCCGGTCGATCTCGTCCCGCTCGACGCGCATGGGTTCGTCGGCAACACCCATGGCTTCCCGACTGAGACCAACAATCATCTGATCGCCGATTTCATTGCCCGCTGGCTGGCGGAGCGCGACCTGTAGAACAAGCTGGGTCGCCGGTGCGGGAGCCCATCGCGGCAGCTTGGTTCGCCGATCTGACGATGACACCCCGCTAATCAGCTTCCTGCCGCTTTCTGAAAGCGCCGCAACCCACCCTTAGCGTGGCGGTGGATTGCGCTTATTGACAAGCGCGACAGAAATAATGGTCTATTTCCTGACATGTAAAGTCAATGTATGTAAATGAATGTCTCTGCAATTTTGCGGAATTCGGTGCGTCCGAGAGAGCGGAAGTCGAAGTATAAATCAAATATTTTATTTAACGATTGTTAATTTAATATAACGATCTTAACCGACCTGGATTTCAATGACGACCTCTAAATACATCATGATGAAGAACGGAGGTGATGGCCTCGCGTTTATCGATTTCATTGTGACATATGGTGGATTGGCGTTGGATGGTCAGGACATCCAGTTTCTCGGCTCCTCATTGATCGATGCCGTTTTTGTCCGCCCCGGGGCGAGCTATGTTCTGAATACGGGAGGCGGAGCGGACCGCATTTATGTCGAAGGTCAGCTCTCCGATTACACGTTGAGTCGCAATAACGCGACGCTGATCCTGACGCGCACGGTGGACGGTAAAGTGGAGACCGTCCATGTGGCAGGCGCCAACGCGACGACCGCACCCGATGTGCTGGTGTTTTCAGATGGCAGCGTGAGCGTGAACGCCCTCTACACGCATGTTGCAGACGGAACGGCGGCTCCAGTGCCGACGGGCGAAACCTCACTGGCCCCTCAAGGCGCGGCCGCGCCCGGCGCCGTTCTGGACGCCATAGTGAAGATCGGATGCTTCAACCCTGCTGGCGAGACGGTCGCCGCTTCGAAGCCGGGCGTCGCGTTCCAGATCCTCGGCAGTGCCGGTGTCGATAGGGTGTACGTCGCCGAGGGAACCACGATCGACGCTGCCTCGCTCGGCGGCGGCGTGGATGTGGTTTACTTCCGGGGACAATGGGCCGACTACACCAAGACCCTCACCGGCGCGCGCCTGACGCTCACCCGCACTGTGAGCGGGCACGTCGAGACGATCGTCGTGGCATCCAGCGGCGGCACGCTCAACGATCTGCTGGTGTTCGCCGATGGGGCTGTGCGCTCGCAGGTGGCCGGCCAGGGGGTGAAGGCGGATGCCAACGTCGCTCTAGCGGATCTCGCCGGCTTTGATCCGAGCGTGTTCGTCGATCTGGTCGCACCCGTTGCGCCCCGGCTATCGCTGGCCAACGATAACGGGACATCCCAGACCGACGGCCTGACCAATGACGGCCATATTCTGGTCACGCTTCTGGAGGCGGGAGCATCCTGGACATACAGCATCGACGGCGGACAGACCTGGCTCAAGGGCGAGGGGGAGACCTTCAGCCTTGCTACGGGAACCTATGCGGCCGATCAGATTCAGGTCCGGCAGCGCGATGCGGCAGGGAACCTGTCCGAAGCCGGGCACAATGAGACTGTCCTGACCATCGATTCCACGCCGCCGGTGGCGCCCGTGATATCCGGCTTTCTCGATCCGATAGCGAGTTCGATCAACCCGTCAACGGGGGCGATCATCAACCTCGTGACGAGCCCGGTGGCTGGCGCTTCTGTCCTTCAGCAGGGCGCGACCAGTCTGCACGGAACAGGCACAGCCGGCAGCAAGGTCGTCGTCACCTTCGGGGCCTCTGAACAGCGGGTGGTGACGGTGGACGTCGCGGAGGCCTGGTCCCTGAATCTCACGCACGCGGACATCGTGTCATTCGGCATCGGGGCGGAGGCATTTACGGCCACCGTCAGCGATGACGCGGGTAATTCTGCAAGCACCACCGTCCCGCTGCAGATCAATGCACAAGCCTACACGACCAACGATGTGGCGGCCTCCGGCTATGGCAGTGAGTATGTCGACGCTCTGATTATCGGCGAGGCCGGCTGGTCCGGTGGCATCATCACTTATTCTTTCTCCGCCGGCTCGGGCGCATCGGTCTGGTCGGAAAGTGAGAAAAGCGCCGTGCGATCGGCATTGGCTCTCTACGAGAATATCGCGAATTTGGACTTTCAGGAGACGGATGACTATGGCGAAGCGGCGGGCGGCGCGAATATCGCTCTCGAAAAATCGCCCGCTTCGACCTGGACCGAGCCTGGAATTCTGGCCGACTTCACCATTCCCTTCGGCGGATACAATGCCACGCAGGTCGGCCGCTTCAACTATGAGATTTCCTATTGGCAGAATCTGAGCGAAGGGGGCCTCGCGTTCGACACGCTGGTGCATGAACTTGGCCATGCCCTCGGCCTAGGCCACCCCTTCACGGATACCATCAACGGCGTGACGCAGACCCAATTTCCGGGCGTAGCGGCCAATGATGCCTATGCGCTCGGGACGCTGGACCTGAATCAGGGCATCTGGACTATCATGTCCTACAATTTCGGCTGGGATGTGAAGGCGCCGCCAAACAGTTACGCATGGGGCTTGTCGAAGACGCCGATGGTCTTCGATGTTGCTGCGATACAGGCGATCTATGGCGCCAATCTCTCATACCGCACCGGTAACGACGTCTACACGCTGCCCACCGCCAGCAAGTCGGGTACGGGCTGGGCATGCATCTGGGATGCGGGGGGCGTGGACACGATCAGCAATGCGGGCAGTTCGCTCAACTGCGTCATCAACCTCAATGCCTATCCGCTCACGGCCGGCGTCGACCCCACACTTTATGTATCGCGGAATCTTGCCATATCCGGAGGATATACGATCGCGGCGGGTGCGGTGATCGAAAATGCGGTCGGCGGGGGAGGCCGCGACACGATCATCGGCAACCATGTCTCCAACCTGCTGACCGGGGGCGGCGCAGCCGATCAGTTCGTCTTCAACACCGCGCTGGGGCCGAGCAATGTCGACCGAATTAGCGACTTTTCTGTCAGCGCGGGTGACGTCATCGCGCTCGACAAGAGCATTTTTGACCGGCTCAGCAACCTCAGCGATCTGAGCGGTCACTTCGGTTATTCAACCCAGTCTGCGGATCCCGACCTGTTCGTCATTTACGATACCGGCAGCGGAACGCTCAGTTACCGTGACGAAGCAAACGAGCTGATCGATTTCGCGATCCTGCTCAGCAAGCCGCAGTCGATCACAGCCACATCTTTTGCGGTCCTCTGACCCGATCCGGCGCAGCCGCCGGACGCGGATCGCTAGCGTCGCGCATCGAAATAGCTGTCGAGGAAGGCCTGCGCCTCTGCGCGCGGGGTGCCGATGACGGCCGGCTGCGGGGAGAGGCGCATCAATTGGGGTGTCGCGTCGTCGTATTGAGGCCATTCCGGCAGTCCGGGGCCGTTGGGATTGCCTGTGCGCGCGAAGTTCACCCAATAATGCGAGACAAGGTCCGAGAGCTTGTGATCCTCAGGCGTCCACGGCTGATCCTCGACCTGCAGGTTGCGGAAGACATAGACGATCTCCGCTGAATGGAAGGCGCCCATTTCCGGCTTGCCGGGCCAAGGCTGATCGAACCAGTAGAGCCACGCGCCGGACTTACCGGTCTTGGCTTGAAGCTTGGCCCAGCTGCGCATCTGCCATTGGACGGCATCGGTCGAAGATTGGCCCAATTGGTCCTTGGATGCCCCGTAAATCCGGTCGTAAGCCGCGCCATTCGTGTCCGACCGCTGCACCCAATCCTTGCGGATGTTTGATCCCTCCATGGAGTTGGAGCCGACCAGCGTGGGCACGTCGTTCTGCTTGCCCGCCGCGAAAATGTTGTAGACGATGTCCGGCAGCACATAGCCGTCACGCTCGGTGGGCCAGAAGAAGGCCAGTTCCTTGGTGAAGGCGTCCATTGGCAGCGCGCGGAGCTGCGCGACTGTTTCGCCGCCAAGCTTGCGGCCAAAGTCCGCGCCATAAGCCTCCGCCTCGCGCATGTCCTTGCGACCGACGAGCCCGCCATCGGGATCGAACTGGGACGTGCTCTCGCCAATCGCGCGGTGGAACAATCCCTTGGCCAGGGGCGAAGCCTGCAGGATGCTGATCGCGGTGCTGCCGGCGGACTCGCCGAACACGGTGACGTTGCCCGGATCGCCGCCAAAGGCCGCGATGTTATCGCGCACCCATTTCAGCCCCTCGATCTGGTCGAGAATGCCGTAATTGCCCGAGGCCTTGTAGGGCGCTTCGGCGGTAAGGCCAGGATGTGCCATGAAGCCGAGCGGGCCGACGCGGTAATTGAGAGTAACCAGCACCACACCCATTTTCGCGAGCGCAGTGCCGTCATACGCCGGCTCGCGGTTGGATCCGCCCAGGAAGCCGCCGCCGTAGATCCACACCATCACCGGCAGCGGGCCTTTGTGATCGGCCGGCGCCCAGACATTTACCGAAAGGCAGTCCTCGCTCATCGGCCGCTGGTCGACCGGCGGGCGCCATTGCGGGCAGATCGGGCCGAACTGGGTTGCATCGTGCAGGCCGCTCCAACCGGAGGCCGCGAGCGGGACTTTCCAGCGCCGCTCGCCGGCGGTCGATGCGCCGAACGGGATGTTGAGGAACTTGCGCACGCCGTCCGCTTCGGCACCTTTCAGTGCGCCCTGACGGATCGTCACCTGCGGCGCGGCGCCGGTGTCGGCGGCCAGCGGGGCGGCAGTTCCGGCGAGGAGGAGTGCGGCAAGCGCGCGACGGCGCAGCAGAGGGATCGTCTTCATGGGAATCTCCGTTCAGGCCGCACTGGCCAAGGGGCGGGCGCGGGCGGCAAATCCGGCCAGGCCGCATAGAGCGAGCAGCACGGCGACGACGGCGAAGAAGGCAAAGGAGCCGCCCAGATCGAGCGAAATGACGCCGGTGAACGAGCTGAGCACCGCGCCCAGCCGCCCGGTGGCGGAGGCGACGCCTACGCCGGTCGCCCGCGCGGCCGTTGGGTAGGCCGTGGCAGCCAGCGTGTAGAGTGTGTTGTGCAGCCCTGCCATGCAGAAGCCGAGCGCGACCATCACCGGCAGGATGATGAGCGCCGAGACCACATCACTGCCGAGCAGCACGGCGAGTACGCCTGCGAGGAGGGCAGCGGCGCCGGCCAGGGCCATATGCGCGCGGCTGAATCCGGTGCGATCGAGCAAAATGCCGCTGAACAACGCGCCGACCACGCCGCCCATATGGAAGGTGGTGATGCCGAGGCTGGTCATGGTGAGATCGAACCCCAGCGTGCTCAGCATCGTCGGGACCCAGCTGAAGATGGTGTAGGAGGCCATCAGGCAGGTGAAGAACCCGCCCCAGAGCAGCAGGGTCTGGTGGCGCAGCGCCGGCGAGAGCAGCAGCCGCAGCGGCGCGATGACCGTGCTGGCTGGCGGCGGTGCATCGAAGCGATGGGCCGGGTCATGCGAGATGCGGCAACGCATGAGCAGTCGCGCCAGATCTTCATGCCGGCCGGCGCGCAGCAGGAAGCTCGGCGATTCCGGCAGGAAGACGATGAAGGCGAGGGCCAGCAGGATTGGCAGGGCGCCTGCGACGAAGAACAGGGTCCGCCATCCGAACATCTCCAGCACCGAGGCGCCGAGCCCGCCGGCGATGATGCCGCCAATGGGAATGAACACCATGCCGATGGCAATGGCGCGGCCCCGGCGCTTTTCCGGCGTGAATTCAGAGATGAGCGCGGCGCCATTGGGGATCGCCGCGCCGATGCCAAGGCCATCGAGGAAGCGCACGAGCAGCAACTGCGTGGCGTCATGCGTGAAGCCACCTGCCACCGTCATCAGGCCGAACAGGAGGATGGCAACGATCAAGGCCCAGCGGCGGCCGATCCGGTCGCCCATGATCCCGCCGATGATCGAGCCCAATGCGACGCCGGCCAGATTGGCGGCCGTCACCGGCGCGAACGCCCCACGGGGAATGCCCCAATCCGCGATCAGGGCCGGCAGCACGATGCCGAGAGACTGGTTGGCCAGCCCGTCGACCGCGAAGACCAGCGCGAAACAGCCGAGCAGCAGCTTCTGGAACGGGCTCCACGCCGCATTGTCAATGGCCGTGCCCAGATCATGCGATACCACAGCTGACGCCGCGCCGCTGGGCTCGGCAGGCAGTGCCGTGCCGGCTGCTGGGGTGAAGGATGCCATGCTGCTCTCTCTCCGTGTCAGGCGTTGGTCTGTGGCCGGGGGCGATTCTGGTGTCGCGCGCTCACGGCGGACGGTTTCAAAGGGGGCGGGGCGGCTCCTGCGTGTCGAGGGCGCTCTCGCCCATGAAGCGCGGTGGCGCGGCGTAGGCGCGCGCGGTCAGGAAAGGCTGGTAATAGCGGAAATAGGCCAGCAGCAGCGCGCAGTTCACGCCGATCTCCAGCGGTCCTGTGATGAGCTGGCGCGGCAGGCCGACGACGATGGCGTTGAGGTAGAAGATCGTGAAGCTGGTCGGCACCTGCAGCACCAGCATTAGCGGCACGAACCGGTTGGTCAGCAACACGATGCCGACAAGGCCCTCCATGGCCTTGATGCCCGGGAAGAGGCCCATATCGAGCAGCGACTGGATGAACGGTCCGCCGATGGGGTGGGGCACGACCGGCTGCATGTCCGTCAGCCAGTAGCGCGAGGACGACCAGATGAGATGCAGGCCGAAATAGATGCGCATCGCATCGGTCACATGGTCCGCCGTCGTGCGCTTCGGGTCCAGCCGCCGCAGGATCAGCGCGCCTACGATGCCGGCAAGGATCGGGAAGCCGAAGAACATGAACGTGTCGAACTTGCCGACCGCCAGATAGAGGCCGATGGCGCCGCTCAGCGCGGCCGGAACGATGAAGCCAGTGGTCAGCGGCTTGGGTGACGAGGTCATGATGCTTCTTTCTGCTGGCGAGCGCCTTGGGGTCGTTCGACCTGTGTCGTTGGTGGTGTCATGGTCCGGGTCTCGCGAGCCGCCCGATCAGTCGAGGTAGCCCATTTCGCGATAATAGCGCGCCGCGCCGGGATGCAGCGGGACACCCTTGCCGTCGCCGACCGTGCGCGGATCGATGGAATAGGGCCGCACAAACCATTTTAGCTCGCCGCGTGCCCGATCGATGCCGCGTGCGGCGGCATAGGCGATGTCGTCTGGCATATCGGCGCGACCGAACACGACTTCGCCGGACCGGCCGACCGTCCTGATCGTGCGATCCACACCGCGCAGCACGCCCCAGCGGGCGGTGGTGCGGACCATGTCCGCCTCCTTGACCATCTTGTCGAGCAGATCGTCCGGCAGATCGAGGAAGTGGAGTTTGTGCGCGACGGTCAGCGTCGTCCAGAAGGAGGATTCAGGATTGTTCGCCGGGCTCGCGAGGCTGGAGATGACGACGTCGAATGGGGTCTCCGCCGTCACGTCGTGCGGGCTCTGGATCGAGCCACCCCAGCTCTCCACGCTGGCCTTGTCGAGGCCGTAATAAGCGAGCACGGGCGCCTCGCTCGGCTGGCCATCGGTGAGAATGCGCACCGGCAGCTTGCGGGCGCGGATTTCGGCTAGGCTTTTGATGCCGAGTTCCGGCTTGACCGCGACCAGCAGATAGGTCGGGTCCTCGATCCGTGCGATGAGGCGCAGCGCGGGATAGGGACCGTCCTTGGCATAGATATATTGGCCACGATAGGCCCAGGTCATCATCGATGCCTCGGTGATGCCGAAGTCGATGGGGGCGTTGATTCGCTGGGTCGTGCCGTGGCGCACATCGCCTTCCTTCAGCGGCGGGGGCAGGGCGGCCTTGCCCACCAGACGCGGCCCTTCGGTGCGGTTGCAATTGCGGCAGAGGATGATCTCATAGCCCTCCGGCGCCATCGCATCGCGCACGAATTCGCCCAGTTCGCCCCAGGGGCAGGCTTCCGGGCAGGCGGAGGCGAGGACGAGACGCTTGGTGGCGTAACCGGTCTTGCCGACATCGGTCCAGCTTGAGTCGACGATCTTTTCCGGCTCTGCCGCGCGCGCCGGCATGCCCAGCGTGAGGCCGGCCAGGGCCAGGGCGATTGCAGATAGCAGCATGCGCATTGAAGACCGTCTCCCCTCAGGCGCCCGATCCAGTGTGTCGCGAGACTCGCAGGACAGGCAGCGGCTGGTCCAACCCCGCTTTCTTCTGTGGGAAGCTTGGTTAGGCAGCAAACAATATAAAAAATAGTATACTAATCTGGCGTCGTCAATGCCATGTGGTCGCGCGCCTTTCTAATATTTGACCTGTGGGCGCGCGAGAGCTTCAGTGCGCCATCTCCGCGGGTGCGCGCGGAGCATTCAGGGAAGCGGAGGCCTCCTCGGCGCGTTCGCGGGCGATGAGATCGGCCAACATGCGGCGCGCGGAGACCGGCGCCGTATCCGTCGCAAGCAGGATCGGGTTCAACTCATTGATGTCGCTGACCGCGCCCATATTCTCCTGAACCATCTCGATCATCGGCTCGTCCTGCTGGCGGAAAGCCATATCGAAAAAGTCGAGCAGGGCTTGGTCGACCTCCGGCTCATCGCGACGGCGATTGCGGCCGTTGACGAAGAAATAATGGGAGGTGAACTCGGTCTCCGGCGTGATGATATGGAGCTGCGGGATATGCGCGCCGCTCTCGCGCGGCTGACCGACCTCCCAACTGCCGAGCTTGAAGTCCAGCATCGCCGGCGGATGCCAGGTCATGGTGGTGTCGGTCTCCACGACAACCTTGGGGTCCATGCCGAACAGGCCGACATGCGCCGAGGAGGGGCCAAGGCCGCTACGGATGCGATGATTGGTGATCCAGCGATCGCCACGCTCCAGCCGCTGCGTGGTGGCGGCGAGCAATTGCTCCGGCGTGTAATTGCCCCCGCTGAACTGCGGGTGGATAAAGGCGGCGTGACTGAGGTCCAGCAGGTTATCCACCACCAGCTCGTAATGACCTTTCACGTGCAACAGCCCGCGCACCACGGCATAGTAATCGGGCTGTTCAAGGAAATCGATGACCGGCAGCAGCGCCGGGTCGGCCTTTGCAGGGTCGCCGGGCCAAAACCAGATGATGCCGTAGCGCTCCAGCAGCGGCCAGGCGCGAATGTTCGCAGCGGGCAGGCCGGCCTTGGTCTTGCTGTGCGGATTGAGCACGCATTCGCCATCCCGGTTGAAGCGCAGCCCGTGATAGGGGCATTCCAGCGTGTCATCGATGATCCGGCCGGCGGAGAGCGGCGCAAAGCGGTGCGGACAGCGATTGAGGATCATCGCCGCCTCGCCATGGCTGTCGCGGAACAGCACGGCCTTCTGGTCGATCAGCGTGCGGGCCAGCGTGCCTTCGCCGAGTTCATGGGAATAGGCTGCGGCGTACCAGGTGTTTTTCAGGATCGAGAGCACTCACCACTCCATCAATATTTTGATCGCGGCAACCGGGGCTCCCGCAACAGGACCAGGAGGCGGGCGCAGCAAACCTCTCCTGAATCATTGGTAGACGATTATGTATACCATACGAGTTATCCGCTGTCATCCGGCAAGTCGCCCCGCCGCTCGCTCATCAAAGGTCCAGCACCAGCCGCTCGGTCAACGCGCCCGAGCAGCAGATCATCATCATCTTCCCCTCGCGCTTCTCCTGCGGTGTCAGCACCGCGTCGAAATGCTCGGGCGTCCCGGCGAGCACTTCCGTTGCGCAGGCGCCGCAGGTGCCCTGCTCGCAGCTTGAGCTGGCCGGAACGCCGGCCTCGCGCACCGCCTCAAGGATCGACTGGCCCGGCGCCACGGTGAGTTCCAGGCCGGAGCGGGCCAGTTCGACGATGATGGTGCCATCGGGGAGGGGTTGTTTCTCAGTCACGACCGGCAGTCTTTATCATGCTTTCCATCCGCTCGTCATACGCCAGAAATATCTTAGTGCTAAGATATATTGACAGGAGGTAAGGGCGAAAATACCCTCAGGGCAACTCACCGCGCGCGCCATTGCTGCGCTCGGTGCCCCCATGATGGTTTTAGGAGATGCGCAGTGGCCCGCGAAATGGTGACGGATGTTCTGGTGATCGGCGGCGGCTCGGCGGCGACGCGCGCGGCGCTGGAGGCCGCGGCGGCGGGCGTCGCCGTGATGCTGGTGGACAAGGGCACGGTCGGCGATAGCGGCTCCAGCCCGCATGCGCTCGTCGGCTTCAGCGTGCCGCTGCTGGATGAGGCGGATAGCTCCGCGCTGTTCGTCGAGGATTGGGCGAAGGCCAGCGGCGGCATTTGCGACCGCGATCTGGTGGCGCAATGCGCAGAGCATGGGCGCTTTCTGGCCGAGGATATGGAAAAGCGCGGCGTGCCCTTCATCCGCAATGCCGATGGAAGCTGGTTCATCTCCCGCCGCGCCGGCCATTCCGTGCGCCGGACCTTGCAGGCGCAGGGCCTGGGCAAGGGCAAGCACGCCAATGTCATCGCGCCCATGCGCACCGGCCTGATCGATGCCGGTGTGACGCTGCAGGAAGGGACGATGATCACCCGCCTGCTGCTCAGCGATGGCGCGGTCGTGGGGGCATATGCGGTCGGCCCGGATGGCGAGCATTTCATCATCCGCGCCAAGGCCGTCGTGCTGGCCTCGGGCGGGGTGAACCGGCTCTACACGAAGCTCTGCGACGAAGTGGTCGAACATGGCAGCCGCACCACGGGCGATTCCTACAGTCTGGCGTTCCATGCCGGCGCACCGCTGATCGACATGGAGTTCGTCCAGTTCCGCGATTCGCCGCCCGCCGGGCCGATCTACGGCGCCGCCTATGTGAATGCGCTCGGCGAACGGATCATGGAGAAATATGATCCCGAGAATATGGAATGCGCCCCGCGCTACATGATGGCGCGCGCCGTCTATACCGAGAATTTTGAGGGGCGCGGGCCGGTGGTCTGGCATGTCGAGGACGGGCAGGTCGCCCGCTCGCGCGCGCCGGTCGGCAATTATGAGGGCGGGCAGATCGTGGAGATCACCCTTATGTTCCAGCGCCTGATGGGCGGCGCGCGCATCGATGTGACCGCCGCGACGGCGGTGCCGGGGCTTTATGCGGCGGGCGAGGCGTCCGGGGGCATTCATGGCGGCGACCGGATGCAGGGCTGCGGCTTCCTGGAGACGCAGACGTTCGGGCGCATCGCCGGGCAGAGCGCGGCCCAGCGGGCGAAGACGACTGACTTGCCCGCGCTCGATGCCGCTGCGGTGGCGGCCGAGGCAGCGCGGCTGGCGCGGAGCGCGGGCGCGCAGGATCCTGTCGCCCTGTTCGAGAGGGTGCGCGAGATCATGTGGGCGCAGGTCGGCGTGGTGTCCAACCGCACTCAGTTGACCGATGCCATCGCCAAATTTCAGGAGATCCAGCGCATCGCTGCGACCGATGTCGATCAGTCCGATCTGGTCGCCGCCGAGGAACTGCGCAATCTCGCGCTCACCGCCGAACTGGTGGCGACTGCCAAGCTCGCCCGCGAGGAGACGCGCAGCGGCCATGGGCGCACCGATTTCCCGCAGGAAGACCCTGCCTGGGTGCGCCACGTCCGCCTCGCGAACGCAGGCGATGGCGCGGTGGCCGTCGATACCATCCCGGTGGTCGAACTCGCCGACGCCTGACCGGCGCCGCGCCGCCCGCGGTCAGGGCAGCGCGGCCTCGATCGAATGGAGCAGCTTGCGCAGGATCGCATTGCAGCGCTGCCGATCCGCCTGCGTAAGGCTGCCCATCAGCAGCTGTTCCGTCGCAGTAAAGGCGGCCATCGTCTGCCCGGCCAGCGCGATGCCGTCGGGCGTGAGTTCGATGAGCAACGAGCGCTGATCGCTGGCATGTGAGACGCGGCGGATCAGGCCGCGCTGTTCCAGCCGCCGCGCCAGCCCGGTCAACCCGCCCGACGTCACCGGCACATAGCGCCCGGCGAGGTCGGTCGGCGCCGCGCGATAGGGCGCGCCGATGCGCATCAGGCCCGCCAGCAGGCGAAACTCATTATCGGATAGTCCTGACGCCTTGAGCACCGCCGCCGTCTCCGCGCGCAACCGATCATCGATCCGCGCGACCCGCGCCGCAATCGCCCGCACATCGGAATCCAGCGCCGGAATGACGGCCTGCCACTCCCCGATAAGCGCATCGACCGCCGCATCCAGCCGATGCGCCTCACTTTCTGCGCGCAGGTGTGCGAGGCTCTGTGAGGAGGGTGTCGAGTCTGGTCCTGTCGAGCGCGGGCGGGAGGTCATCGGCGCTTTATAAGCGTTCGTAGCGGCTCAGTCCGCAGGATTATGCTTGGCGAGGAAATCCTCCATCGCGCGGAGGAGCGTCAACCGATCCGCTTCGCGCGTGAAATAGTGGTCTGCCAGCGGGACGGAGACCATCTCGACGCTCTTGCCGGCCTTCGTCATTGCGGCATGCATCCGGGTCGACTGGTTGTGATCGACGCGAACATCCTTCTTGCCGTGGATCAGCAAGAGCGGCGTCTTGATGCGACCCACGGCATTGTAAGGCGAAATTGCCTCGAAGTCCGCCGCCATGCGCTGCCACTGCCCCTTGAAGAGGCGGGCGCGGGTTGAGCCTCCGAAGTCGTTCACATCGCGACGAACGTTGGATACGCCGCTGACCGAAATGGCACAACGATAGAGGTCCGGGTCCTTGGCGATCCCCCACATCGCTGCATAGCCGCCATAGGACGCGCCGACGATGCACACCCGCTTGGGGTCGGCAATGCCCTGCTTCACAGCCCACATGACGCCGTCCGTCACATCGTCCTGCATGGCCAGACCCATCTGGCCTTCGCCGGCTTTCAAAAAGGCCTCGCCATATCCTGTCGATCCCCGGAAGTTCGGCTGCAGAACTGCATAGCCCCGCTCGGCAAGGAACTGCACCCAGTAATCGTAGGTCAAACGGTCATGCGCCCACGGGCCGCCGTGCGGCATGACGATGAACGGCAGATTCTTGTCCGGTCTGCCGCGCGGCATTGTGAGCACGCCTTCGATCTGAAGCCCATCGCGCGCTTTGTATTCCACGTAAGTTGCGCGCGAGAGGCGTTTGCTCTCGATCCGCGGGTTGACGACGGCCAGCTTGGCCAGCGTATTGCTTGGTGCATCAAGAACATAGAGCAGGCCGGGATTGTCCGGCGTGCTGAATTTGACCAGCAGTCGGGAATGATCACTGTTGAAGCTGAGGATGTCGACCGTCGAGCCCGGCGAGGCCTTTTGAAGGTCGTTTTGATGCGCCTGCAAAGCGGGATCGAGCCAGCGGACCGGCGCCGCGCGGTCGTTCGTGACCACCCCGAGCAGCGCGGATGTCTGCTTATCCAGGATCACGGAATCGACTGGCGCATCGTCAAACACGGTGCGGGCGATTTTCCCCGTTATCAGGTTGCGCTCCACAATTGAGGTGACGCCCTTATCATTCGCTTCAAACACATAGCCATGGTCGGTCCCGGGCACGAAATAGAAGGGCACGGTGAGATATTCATCGACGCTGAGATTAGCGGTGTCGATGGTCCTCAGCCCGTTCTCGGCCTGTCCTCGGAACAGCAGGCTCGATTTGGTGGTCTGATCATTGTAGCCGATCCCGATACGGACCCGGCCCTGGGCATCGGCTCCCCATTCCGAGACGAACCGCCGGCTCTTTTCGACCAGCGATTTCTTTCCGGTCGTCACGTCGACGCTGTACACGGCACTCCAGAAGTCGGGATCACCCAGATACGGGCTGTTCTGGGCGGCCACCAGAATTCGCGTGCTGTCATCGGACGGCACCCAGAGAATATCGCCGGCGTTCTGCCCACCCATCTCCCAGAGCAATTGCGTTGCCTTGCCGGAGGTCCGGTTTACCGCGATCAGACGGCTCAGATACCAGTTCTCGCCTTCAATCGGCGCGAGCGCGATAACGTTGACGACAATATTATCATTGCCCACCCAGCGAATGGCGGACACGTCCATCAGATCGGGGACATTCAGGCGGATCATATTTGATCGGTCGCCTGTTAGCGGCATGATCGCGATCACCTGCTTGCCGCTGGTCGCGAGTAGGCCGGCGATGTGCTCACCATCGGGCGAGAGCTCGGGCATCTCAAAAAAGGGCAGCGCTGCGAAGGCTTCTGTGGTGATCTGCGAGTTGGCCGCGACCGGCGGTGGAGGTGTCTGGCTGACCGCCGGTGGCGTCCAAAGGCCTGACAACAGCGCTGCCGCGACGACGATCCGCGCTGCAACGCGTGCGCGCGAAACGCGAATATCCTCCATCTATTCTTTCCCCCAGCGATATGGGGCTTGTTGGCCCCGGCCTGCAGCCTAGTAAAAGTCTCCGTCTATGCAATATCTTACGTTCGCCGCGGCTTCCGGCAAGAGGAGCGGCCTTCGTGTTAAGCGGATAGGGCCGCAGTCGGGCTGGCGCTCGCCTTCCACCCCGTCAGCGCCTCGCGCGCCCGGTCGGTATAGGCCTGTTTGCGCTGCTTCTTGCGCACGCTCTCGTCCTCGATGGGCGGGAAGAGGCCGAAGTTGACGTTCATCGGCTGGTAGCTCTCTGCGTCGGCGCCGCCGGTGATGTGGCCGAGCAGCGCGCCGAGGGCTGTCTGGGGCGGGGGGAGGGGCATGTCACGTCCGCCCAAGTCCGCCGCGCAGAACAGACCGGCGAGCAGGCCGACGGCAGCGCTTTCCACATAGCCTTCGCAACCGGTGATCTGCCCGGCGAAGCGCACATGCGGCATGGCGCGCAGGCGCAGGTGATCGTCCAGCAGCTCCGGGCTCTTGATGAAGGTGTTGCGATGCAGTCCGCCCAGCCGCGCAAACTGCGCGTTCTCAAGCGCGGGAATCGTCCTGAACAGAGCGACTTGTGCTTCATATTTGAGTTTCGTCTGGAAGCCGACCATGTTCCACAGCGTGCCTAGCGCATTGTCCTGGCGCAGCTGCACGACGGCATAGGGCCAGCGGCCGGTGCGGGGATTATCGAGACCGACCGGCTTCATCGGCCCGTGGCGCAGCGTCTCCCGCCCGCGCTCGGCCATGACCTCGATGGGCATGCAGCCGTCGAAGTAAGGCGTGTCCTTCTCCCACTGCTTGAACTCGGTCTTGGGACCATCGAGCAGACCCTGGACGAAGGCATCATACTGATCCTTGTCCATCGGGCAGTTGATGTAATCCTTGCCGTCGCCGTCGGGCGAGCCCTTGTCCCAGCGGCTCGCCTTCCACGCGATCGACATGTCGATGCTGTCGCCGTGGACGATGGGCGCGATCGCGTCGAAGAAGGCGAGTTGGTCCTTGCCGGTCGTCCGCGCGATCGCCTCGGCCAAGGGCGCGGCGGTGAGCGGGCCGGTGGCAATGATCGTCGGGCCCTCCGCCGGAATGCCATCAACGCGCTCGCGCACCAGCTCGATCAACGGATGCGCTTCGATGGCGGCGGTCACGCCCTGCGCGAAAATGTCTCGGTCCACCGCCAGCGCGGAGCCCGCTGGCAACTTGCACTTGTCCGCCTGCGCCATGATGAGCGAGCCGAGCGCGCGCATTTCCTGATGGAGCAGGCCGACGGCATTGCTGTTGGCATCGTCGGAACGGAAGCTGTTGGAGCAGACCATCTCGGCCAGCGCATCGGTTTCGTGAGCGGGCGTCTGCTCTCCGCTGCCCCGCATCTCGGAGAGGCGCACGCGCACGCCGGCCTGGGCGAGCTGCCACGCCGCCTCGCTGCCGGCGAGGCCGCCGCCGATGATGTGCACCTGATGGGTCATGGTTCTTCAAATCCTGCCGGGAATGCGTGTTTCCCGTCCGCCCCTAGCCGCAGCTTGCTGTGACCGGCAACCGCGCTCATCGGGATCGGGCCATAGACATGCGGGAACAGAGCGCCGCCGCGCGAGACTTCCCAGCGCACGGTGTCGCCCAGCGGCGGCAGATCGACCATGACGAGGATGGCCGGATCGACATCGGCAAACCATTTGGCTGCCGTTTCCCGCACCTGTTCGCGGGCGGAAAGGTGGATGTAGCCATCGGCCAGATCCACCGGTGCGCCGGCAAAAACACCTGAGTCGCGCCATGCCGACCATTCCTCGGGGCGCAACAGCTTGAAGGCGAAGAGTTCTGTCATGAAACGACGCTACGGCATGGGCGGGGCGCCGTCCAGCGCTTGCCTTGAGGCGGGAAACACGGGCATTCCAATCGGTGAATCGATTGAAACAGAACGGGATATGCTCTTCATGTCGAGCGACGCCACGCCCATGTCCATGCTCACCGCAGGGCTTATTCGCCTGCTCGATGTCGAGCCGGCGGGAGAGCCCGGGCATTTCCTGGGCCATCGCAAGCCCGGCGGGGCAGGGCGCGTCTATGGCGGGCAGGTGGTCGGCCAGGCGCTGGCGGGCGCGGCCAAGACGGTGGCGGCGGACCGGCCCGTGCATTCGCTGCACTGCTATTTCATGCGACCGGGCAGTGAGGACTACCCCATCGACTATCAGGTTGATGCGGACATGGATGGCCGCGCCTTCTCGAACCGGCGGATCGTAGCCTGGCAGCAGGAGAAGCCGATCTTCAACATGATCGCTTCCTTCCATAAGCCTGAGCGCGGTCCGGCGCACCAGAGCGACATGCCGCCGGTGCCGGACCCCGATGATCTCAAGGACCTCGGCGATCTCATCGAGCAGCATGATCTCCCGGCCGGTCCGGTGCTGCGCTGGATCGCCGGGCGCAACAGTCCGGTGCGCTTCCGTCCGGTGGGAGATATCCAGTCCGGCATTATCAAGACGCACGATGCCGCGCCGCAGCTGTGCTGGATGCGCGTGGCGGAGGGGCCGCTCGGCCTTGAGCAGCCCATGCAGCGGGCGATGCTGGGGTTCATCAGCGACATGCTGCTGCTGGCAACGGCCTACCGGCCGCACGGCCTGCACATCGGCAGCCCCGGCGTGGCCAGTGCCAGCATCGATCACAGCGTCTGGTTCCACGACGATGTGGAGTGCGGCGACTGGCTGCTTTACGTCACGGACAGTCCCTGGGCGGGGCATGGACGGGGCTTCGCGCGCGGGCATTTTTATGCGCGGGACGGTCGCCTGGTGGCCAGCGTGGCGCAGGAAGGGCTGATCCGCTTCCGCGAGGCCGAGTGACGCGCGTCCCTTTGGACCGTCGGCCCCCAATATTCCATGTCATCAGGACATCCGTTGCGTTGGAGCCGCGCTGACGGCAAAGTTCATCGCCGAAAGCACTATTGATCCGGGCCTGACAAAGGCACACCCCGGGCGGAACGGAGGAGTGGATGACCAGAATTCGGGCTGATCGGCCCTCTGTGACGATCAACTATGTCGCACGCACCGACGAACGGCCGCGTTATTATGCGAACGATCACAGCCGGGACACTGTGGTGATTGAAGAGCACGGCATGGCCGCCAGCGATGGACGGCATGAGGTGCTCGGCCTCGACACGGCCGGCGTGGCGCTGGTTGACGCGCCCACGGCGGTCACCGACTTTGCCGACAAAGCCAATTTCCCGGCCTATGCCGAGGAGATCGAAGCGCTGCTGCTGCGCGAGACGGGGGCGGATGTGGTGATCGTCACCGGTCCGCCGATCCTGCGCTTTTCGGAACGCTCCGGCAAGGCCGGCAGCAGCGATAACAGCCATCCCGCGCGCTTCGCCCATGTCGATGTCAGCGACGCGACGGCGCGCGGTTTTTCGGCGCAGCGTCAGCCCGCAGAGGGGGACATTGTTCGGGCCGCCCATTACAATGTCTGGCGCGTGCTTTCGCCCGCCCCGCAGGATGTGCCGCTGGCGATCTGCGATGCGCGGTCGGTCACCGGCGGGGAACTGCTGCTCGCCGATGCGATTTTCGACAGTCCCTCGGGCGACTGGAGCTTCGAGGGCTATGTCGTCGCGCACGATCCGGCGCATCGCTGGCTGTGGTTTCCCGATATGACGACGGACGAGGCAATCATCTTCAAGACGCATGACAGCCGGGACGGGGTCGCCCGCTGCGTGCCGCACGTCGCGTTCGATGATCCGCTGTGCGATGACGAGGCGCCGCCGCGCGTCAGCGTCGAGGCGCGCGCCATTGCCTATTGGCGAGAGGGCGGAGATCGCGGTAAAGGTAAATTACCGTAAACCAAAATTATCCCGATGGCTGACCGTATCATCATCAGCTCTTAACCTTGTTCAGGTTAGGCGCAGGTCAAAGAGCTGAGAGTTCCAATGGCGACGAATGCACCTGTGATTACCGAAAAGAAAACCCGTTTCGAGCTGCTGAACTGGTTGATGGCCAACCCTGTTCTGGGGGCGGGTATCCTCGCGGTGCTTGTTCCGACGCTGCTGCTCGTGGCGCGGGAAAGCTGGTCGACGGAGCAGGGCGCGCATGGTCCCATCGTGCTGGCCACCGGCCTGTGGCTGCTGTGGCGGGAATGGCAGAATGCCGCGGCCGTCGCGCGCCCGGCGCCGGGGCTTCCGATTGCCATCGCCTTTGCGATTCTCCTCCCGCTCTACTTCGTTTCGCGGGTCAGCAACATCGTCGAGACGGAGGGCTTTCTCATGTATGGCCTCGTCGTCGCGGCGCTGTTCAGCGCCATCGGCTGGGAGGCGCTCAAGCGGCTCTGGTTCCCGCTCATCTACCTGCTGTTCGTGCTGCCGCCGCCCGAGACGCTGGTGGCCATGGTCACCAATCCGCTCAAGATCATGCTGTCCGAATCCGCCGTCGGCTTCCTGTATCTGGTCGGTTATCCGGTCGCCTCGTCGGGCGTCACCATTCAGGTGGGCCAGTATCAGCTGCTTGTCGCGGAGGCCTGCGCGGGCCTCAACTCGCTCATCTCGCTATCGGCCATCTCGCTATTTTATGTGTATCTGCGCCACCACGCCAATGTGCGCTACGCGCTGCTGATGATCGTTGCGATCGTGCCGGTTGCCGTATTCGCCAATTTCGTGCGGATCGTGCTGCTTGTGCTGCTGACCTATCATGGTGGCGAGGCAGCGGCGCAGGGCTTCCTGCATGATTTTGCGGGACTGACCATGTTCATGACCGCGCTGATCACCATATTCGCGATCGATCATCTCTTCGGGCTGCTGTTCCCGCGCCTGAAGGGCAGCAAGAGCGATCCTGTCTTAAAGCCAGCGGCCGAGCCCGCCCAGCCCTAAGGCCGGGCGCGGCGTGCCTCAGCTCCGCTGTTGGGCGATCAGGGTCGAGATGTCGTCCAGGATCGCTAGCCTCTCCTTTTTAAGGTCCTCCAGATGCTCGTCGCAGGCCGGCTCGATGTCGGTTTCGATCCGGTAGATCTGGCGCGTGAGCAGGTGGTGGCGCTCGGCAAGGGTGCGGAAATGCGCGTTGTGCAGCTTCAGGGCGTGAAGCACCTCATGGTCATGCGGGAACAGGTCGTCGAGCGTCTCGCGGGTATCAAGGGTCATGTTGCTCTCCTGGGTCTTGTCCGGCTTGCAATGATCCGATCGTGCCGGACGGAACGATAGCGCGCCTTGCGCAAGATCAATTCGTCGCCCACCGCCAGCGCATGGGCGGCGGGATTGCCCGCGCCCCTTGCCGTTGCGCGTCAACACGGCTAGAGGGCGCACCGGCTCTTTCCATCCTTGAAATAGACAGGCGCGACCCATGAAGATCAGCGGCGTGGATATTCGTCCCGGCAACAATATCGAATATGAAGGCGGCCTGTGGCGCGCCGTGAAGATCCAGCACACCCAGCCCGGCAAGGGCGGCGCCTATATGCAGGTTGAGCTGAAGAACCTGATCGACGGGCGCAAGAACAATGTGCGCTTCCGCTCTGCCGAGACGGTCGAGCGCATCCGCCTCGATACCAAGGATTTCCAGTATCTCTATGCCGAGGGCGACATGCTCGTCTTCATGGACACGGAGACCTATGAGCAGATCAACCTGCCCAACGATCTCGTCGGCGACGCCGCCGCCTTCCTGCAGGACGGCATGATGGTCATGCTCGAAATGTATGAAGAGCGCCCGATCAGCGTGCAGCTGCCCGAGACGGTCGAGGCGACCGTGGTCGAGGCGGACGCCGTCGTGAAAGGGCAGACCGCATCGGCGAGCTACAAGCCGGCGATTCTCGACAATGGCGTGCGCGTGATGGTGCCGCCGCACATCACCACCGGCACCCGGATCATCGTCGACGTGTATGAGCGCGAATATGTGAAGCGGGCCGACTGATGCGCGCTCTCCGCCTCGTCGCCGGGTCCGCGCTGGCCCTGTCCCTTGCCTGGTCCGCGCCGCTGCTGGCGCAGGCCAAGCCGGCCAGGCCTGCGGGGCAGCCCAGCGAAGCCCAGCTTCAGCACGCGGCGGAGAATTTCCGCATCATGGTCAGCGGTCTGCAGTCCGACAAGATTCCGCAGCCGGTGAAGAGCATTCTCTTCACCTGCGCCTACGGGAATCCGTTCAGCAAGATCAGCGAGAATACCGACAAGCTGATGACCGAGAAGAAGCTGGACCGCAAGAATCCGACCCAGGTGCTCAGCGCCATGGCGGCCGTTTGCGGTTTGCGGCCCGAGATGGTCGCACCGCCCAAGAAGTGATTTCATTCCCTGACCGGCCGCTCTTCCGCGCCGGAGGAGACAGATTGATATGGTATCCCATTCCGGCCTGCTGACGGTCATCGAGCGCGCGGCCCGCAAGGTGGCTCCGCAACTGCGGCGCGACTTCGGCGAGGTTCAGCATCTTCAGGTCAGCCGTAAGGGGCCTGCCGACTTCGTGACCGTCGCCGACAAGAAGGCGGAAGACACGCTGGTCGCCGAGCTGAGCAAGGCGCGGCCGGACTGGGGCTTCCTGCTCGAGGAAGGCGGCGAGATCGCCGGCGATCCCATGAAGCCGCGCTGGGTGATCGATCCGCTCGATGGCACCACCAACTTCCTGCATGGCATCCCCCATTTCGCCATTTCCATCGCCGTGCAGGAGCCGCATCGCTCCGGGCAGGGTTGGGGCGAGGTGACGACCGGCATGATCTACCAGCCGATCACGGACGAGAGCTATTGGGCCGAGAAGTCCCGTGGCGCCTGGCGGCATGACCAGCGCCTGCGCGTCTCGGCACGCCGCGATCTGACCGAGGCTTTGATCGCCACCGGAATTCCGTTCATCGGCCATGGCGATTTCACTGAATGGAGCCGCATCTTCGGTGCCATCGCGCCGTCGGTCGCGGGCATCCGCCGCTATGGCTCCGCTGCGCTCGACCTCGCCTGGGTCGCGTCCGGGCGCTATGATGGCTTCTGGGAGAGCGGCCTCTCGGCATGGGACGTGCAGGCCGGCATTCTTTTGGTGCGCGAGGCCGGTGGTTTCGTCACCGACTTCCGGGGTGGCGCCGAGCCGGTGGAGCGTCGCCAGGTGCTGGCCGCCAATGACGTGCTCCACAGCAAGCTCCACAAGCTGCTCGCAGGCGCGCTGCGCAATATGTGAGGCGGAACGGTCCGGCGCCGGCGACTATCGCTGCCGCCGTTTACCGGCCAACAAAAAGGGCGCCCGCTACTCGCCATTCGGCCAGCAGGGGCGCCCTTTTTGCTTCTGGACGGCGCGTCAGCCTTCAACAGCCTCGCTGTTGAGCTGGATATAATTGGCCAGGCCCATCCGCTCGATCATCTCGAACTGCGTCTCCAGCTTGTCGACATGGTCTTCCTCGCTGTCGAGGATGTGCTGGAACAGGTCGCGGCTGACATAGTCGCGCACGCTCTCACAATGCTGGATGGCATCGCGCAGCAGCGGGATCGCCTCCAATTCGGTATCGAGGTCGGCCTTGAGCACTTCCTCGACCGTGCTGCCGATGCGCAGGCGCCCGAGCAGCTGGAAGTTGGGCAGGCCATCGAGAAACAGGATGCGCTCCGCCAGCTTGTCGGCGTGCTTCATCTCGTCGATCGATTCCTCATACTCAAACTTGGCGAGTTTCGAGATGCCCCAATGATCGAGAAGACGGTAGTGGAGGAAATACTGGTTGATGGCCGTCAGCTCGTTCTTGAGCGCGCCATTGAGAAATTCGATGACCTTTTCGTCACCCTTCATGTTCTGTCTCCATGTCGTCAGTCGATGGAGCGGAACTAGCAGCAAAGCGGCAATAATTCACGCGAGAACGTCTCGCAACCGTGGGTGCGATAGGTTCTTAATAGCGGTGCACTTCTTCGCTAATGCCAATGATAGTCAGGAATGGGGCTTGGCTGGTCGGCTCAGGCCGTTGCCCAGGTGCCGGTCTGGCTCGGCGCATTGAGGCTGCGGCTGCAGCGCCCCCGGCAGGAGGATTGCTCTTCCACCATCACATCTTCCGCATGATCGAGGCAGATGCGACATTGCGGCGTTTTGCCGAGCGCCCGGTAGGCGCTTTCGGGACACGTCACACCCTGGCGAGCAACGCTGCGCAGTTCCTGTTCCGTGATCGCATTACAGATACAGACAAGCATGATTCGTTGATAGTGTTGTTGCGAGGCATTTGCAATCTCCGACGTGATCGAATGCGACGAATGGTTGGGCATCCTGCCGGTCTGTGCGCCAAGGGGAGGGGCTCAGGCTCGGCTGATTTGTTGCGAATCATTCTCAGCCCGTCCAAGGGTTGCCTCGCAGGTGCAGCAGTCCTAAAGCGCCCCCATCAAAGGCTATTAAGCCTAGGGGATTCAAGTGGTCGATCTGTCGCAATATCTGCCGATCCTGCTGTTTCTGGTTGTCGCATTGGGCTTGTCGTGCGCGTTCGTGTTCCTGCCCATGGCCGTCGGCCGGCTGACGGGATCGCACAAGCCGGACCCGGAAAAGCTGAGCGAATATGAGTGCGGCTTTCCCGCATTCGAGGATCCGCGCAGTCAGTTCGACGTGCGCTTCTATCTCGTCGCCATCCTGTTCATCATCTTCGATCTGGAAGCGGCGTTTCTCTTCCCCTGGTCGGTGAGTCTGGCTGAAATCGGCTGGGCCGGCTGGGGCGCGATGATGATCTTCATTTTCGAGCTGGTGCTCGGCCTCGTCTATGCCTGGAAGAAGGGAGCACTCGATTGGGAGTAGAACTTGAACGGCCGGGCACGCTGGGCGCTCCGCTGATCGGGGTTCCGCCGGCCACGCAGCCAGATCCCGAATTCTTCAAGGCGCTCTCCACCGAGGTGAGCGACAAGGGCTTTCTCGTCACTTCGACGGAAGACCTGTTCAACTGGGCGCGCACCGGCTCGCTCTGGTGGATGACCTTCGGCCTCGCCTGTTGCGCGGTCGAGATGATTCACGTGAACATGCCGCGCTACGACATGGAGCGCTTCGGCGCTGCCCCGCGCGCGTCCCCGCGCCAGAGCGACGTGATGATCGTCGCCGGCACGCTTTGCAACAAGATGGCTCCGGCGCTGCGCAAGGTCTACGACCAGATGAGCGAGCCGAAATACGTCATCTCGATGGGCTCGTGCGCCAATGGCGGCGGCTATTATCATTACAGCTACAGCGTCGTGCGCGGCTGCGACCGGATCGTGCCCGTGGACATCTACGTCCCCGGTTGCCCGCCGACCGCCGAAGCACTGCTTTATGGCATCATGCAGCTCCAGCGGAAAATCCGCCGGGTCGGCACGATAGAGCGTTGAGGGGGCGGATATGGTGACAGCCGTTCATTCCGCACCGCGGGTCGAGCCGATCGAGGGTATGGCCGATGCCATTCGCGCCGCGCTCGGCGATGCCGTGCTGGCGATCAAGGATGCGCATTTCGAGCTGAGCGTGGGCGTGCAGCGCGAGGCGCTGGCCGACGCGTTGCAGCTTCTGCGCGATCGCTTCGACTATCAGCAGCTCATGGAGATCGCCGGGGTCGACTATCCCGAGCGAGCCGAGCGCTTCGAGGTCTGCTATCATCTGCTCTCGGTGACCAAGAACCATCGCCTGCGCGTCAAGGTGCGCACCGATGAGGATCATGCGGTGCCGACCGTCACGCACCTCTGGCCGGTCGCCGGCTGGCTCGAGCGTGAAGTGTTCGACATGTATGGCGTGCTGTTCGAGGGCAACACGGACCTGCGCCGCATCCTCACCGATTATGGCTTCAAGGGCTATCCGTTCCGCAAGGACTTCCCGCTCACGGGCTATGTCGAGCTGCGCTACTCGGAAGAGCAGAAGCGGGTGGTTTATGAGCCGGTGAAGCTGGCGCAGGACTTCCGCAGCTTCGACTTCATGAGCCCGTGGGAAGGCGCGCAATATGTGCTGCCAGGCGACGAGAAGGCCAAGGGCGAGGCCCCGGGTGCGCCCACGCCGCCACCTCCTCCGCCGCCACCCCCGCCCGCATCGGCTTCCCCGGACGCAAAGACGGCCAAGACGACGGACAAGCCTGCGGATACTGGTGCCGGTGCGCCCGCCGACAAGGCTGCGACCAAGCAGGCCCGTGCACCGCGTGCCAAGAAGGCGGAGGTTGCGTCTGCGCCGGTGGAAGACACGCCCCCGGTGGAAAACAAGCCGAAGCGTACGCGCAAGCCCAAGACGCCCGAGGGTGACGCCTGATGTCCGAATATCTCGACAAGCTGGAGCATCTCGTTGACGACGCCGATCCGGCGCTCGGCGACACCGCGATCCAGAACTACACGATCAACTTCGGCCCGCAGCACCCGGCTGCCCACGGCGTGCTGCGTCTGGTCATGGAGCTCGAGGGCGAGATCGTGGAGCGCTGCGATCCGCATGTCGGCCTGCTGCATCGCGGCACCGAGAAGCTGATCGAATACAAGACCTATTTGCAGGCGCTGCCCTATTTCGACCGGCTGGATTATTGCTCGCCGCTTGGCATGGAGCATAGCTATGTGCTGGCCATCGAAAAGCTGCTGAACCTCGAAGTCCCGCTGCGCGCGCAATATCTGCGCGTGTTCTTTGCGGAACTGACGCGGATCAGCAACCACATGCTGAACCTTGGCTCTCACGTCATGGACGTTGGCGCGATGACGCCGAATCTGTGGATGTTCGAGATCCGCGAGGACTGCCTCAACTTCTTCGAGCGCGCATCCGGCGCCCGCATGCACTCGGCCTATTTCCGGCCGGGCGGCGTCCATCAGGACGTGCCGCTCAAGCTGCTCGCGGACATTGGCGAATGGCTCGATACGCGCCTGCCACGTCTCTTCGAGGATGCGATCAGCCTGGTGGCGGACAACCGCATCTTCAAGCAGCGCAATGTCGATATCGCAGTCTGCTCCAAGGAAGACGCGCTGCGCTGGGGCTTCTCCGGCCCAATGCTCCGTGGCTCCGGCATTCCGTGGGACATCCGCAAGGCCCAGCCTTACGATGTCTATGATCGCATGGAGTTCGACGTGCCCGTCGGCACCAACTTCGACTGCTACGACCGGTTCATGGTGCGCGTGGAGGAGGTCCGCCAGTCGGCGCGGATCATGAAGCAGTGCTTGAATGAGATGCCCAACGGCCCGGTCGCTTCGCTCGATCGCAAGGTCGTGCCGCCCAAGCGCGGCGAGATGAAGCAGTCGATGGAAGCGCTCATCCACCACTTCAAGCTCTACACCGAGGGCTTCCACGTGCCCGAGGGCGAAGTCTATGTGGCGACCGAAAGCCCCAAGGGAGAGTTCGGCGTCTATCTGGTGAGCGACGGGACCAACAAGCCCTATCGCTGCAAGATCCGTCCGACCGCGTTCAGCCATCTGCAGGCGATGGACTTCCTGATGAAGGGCCACATGCTGGCCGACACCACGGCCGTGCTCGGCGCGATGGATATCGTGTTCGGGGAGTGCGACCGGTGAGCGTTGCAACCATGCTGTCCGCTGACGAGCGCATCGCCATCACCCGCGAGATGATCGCGCGCTACAATCGCCAGGATGCCGACGCCTATGTCGAGCTGATGACGGACGAGGCCTGCGAGGCGAATTATCGCGGCGCGGTCGTGCGCGAAGGCAAGGAAGGGACCCGCTCGGGCCTCGCCGCCGCTTTCGCCAAATGGCCGCAGAACCATGCGGAGATCGTCGAGGCGCAGGCCATCGGCAATTACGTACTGATGTGCGAGCATGTCACGCGCGGCCCGGCCAGCGATGGCTCGGAGCTGGTCGAGCCGTTCGATGTGATCGCAGTCTATTCATTCGAGGGCGACAAGGTGTCGCGCGTGGAGTTCATTCGATGAGGGGCGACGCAACACCCGTCTGGTTGCATATCCTGGTGCTGAGCCTTGCCGGCATGGTGCTGATCGTGCTGGACCGCATGGCCGATGTTCCTGATGGCGTGGTCGCCGGGCTAGCCTGCGCCACGGTCTATTTCTGGCTGACCTTCGGCGCGCCGGCCTACAGCAAGCGGATCCGCGAGAATGGCTGACGCGCCCCAGATCCCCGATGAAGCCGAAGTCCGCGCCCGCTGGGGCGGCTTTGCCTGGACGCCGGAAAATGCCGAGCAGGCCAAGAAGGTCATCGCGCGCTATCCCGAGGGACGCCAGCAGTCGGCAGTGATGCCGCTGCTCGATCTCGCCCAGCGGCAGGTCGGTGCGGAGACGAACACGCAGGGCTGGCTGCCGATCCCGGTGATCGAATACGTCGCCGCCCAGCTCGAAATGCCGTTCATGCGCGCCTACGAGGTCGCGACCTTCTACACCATGTACAATCTGGCGCCGGTCGGCCGGTTCCATGTGCAGGTCTGCGGCACGACGCCGTGCATGCTGCGCGGCAGCGACGATGTGCTGGACGCCTGCTACAAGCGCGGCCTCAAGAAGGGCACGACCACCGCGGACGGCCTGTTCACGCTCACCGAGGTCGAGTGCCTCGGCGCCTGCGCCAATGCGCCGATGGTCCAGATCAACGACGACAATTACGAAGACCTGACCTTCGACAGCATGACGGCGATCCTCGACGATCTTGCGGCGGGCAAGCAGCCCAAGATCGGTCCGCAGATCGACCGCCAGACCAGCGCGCCCGAGGGCGGGCCGACTGCGACGAAGGCGATGGTCACCGAGAATCATGATTATCGGGGGGAATGGTAATGGCTGACGAAACGCCCGCCGCGCCGCCGCCCTTTGTCGGCCCGCTGGAAGACAAGGACCGCATCTTCACCAACGTCCATGGCTATCAGGACTGGCGCATCGACGCCGCCATGAAGCGGGGCGATTGGGATAACACCAAAAAACTGCTCGAAATCGGGCAGGACGGCATCATCGACATCATGAAGGCCTCGGGCCTGCGGGGTCGCGGTGGCGCCGGCTTCCCGACCGGTATGAAGTGGAGCTTCATGCCCAAGGAAAGCAAGGACGGGCGCCCGAGCTTCCTGGTCATCAATGCCGACGAATCTGAGCCGGGCTCGTGCAAGGACCGCGAGATCATCCGCCACGATCCGCACAAGCTGATCGAGGGCGCGCTGGTCGCCGGCTTCGCGATGCGCGCGCGCGCCGCCTATATCTATATCCGCGGCGAGTTCATCTACGAGGCGAAGGTGCTCTTCGCGGCGGTGGAAGAGGCCTATGCCAAGGGCTTCATCGGCAAGAATGCTTGCGGCTCGGGCTATGATTTCGACGTGTTCGTCCATCGCGGGGCAGGGGCCTATATCTGCGGCGAGGAAACCGCGCAGATCGAGAGCCTCGAGGGCAAGAAGGGCCAGCCGCGCCTCAAGCCGCCGTTCCCGGCGGGCGCCGGCCTCTATGGCTGCCCGACCACGGTCAACAATGTCGAGAGCATCGCGGTTGCGCCGATGATCCTGCGACGCGGCGCCGGCTGGTTCTCCAGCTTCGGGCGCGAGAACAATCGCGGCACCAAGCTCTTCCAGATCAGCGGCCATGTGAACAAGCCCTGCGTGATCGAGGAGAGCATGAGCATCCCGTTCCGCGAACTGATCGATCGCCATTGCGGCGGCATTCGCGGCGGCTGGGACAATCTCCTCGCGGTCATCCCCGGCGGCTCCTCAGTGCCGCTAGTGCCGGCTGCCGAGATCATGGACGCTCCGATGGACTTCGACGGCCTGCGCGCGCTCGGCTCCGGCCTTGGCACGGCGGCGGTCATCGTCATGGACAAGTCGACCGACATCGTGCGGGCGATCGCGCGGCTCAGCTACTTCTACAAGCATGAGAGCTGCGGCCAGTGCACGCCGTGCCGCGAAGGCACCGGCTGGATGTGGCGCGTGATGGAGCGACTGGTGCGCGGCGATGCCGAGGTGGAGGAGATCGACATGCTCTTCCAGGTCACCAAGCAGGTCGAAGGCCACACCATCTGCGCGCTCGGCGACGCAGCCGCCTGGCCGATCCAGGGCCTCATTCGCCATTTCCGCCCCGAGATCGAGCGCCGCATCGCGGCCAAGCGCGGCGGCGCCCCTGTGCTGGAGGCAGCGGAGTAATCATGCCCACAGTCAAAGTAGACGGCATCGACATCGAAGTGCCCGCCGGAGCCACCGTGCTTCAGGCGTGCGAGCTGGCCGGCAAGGAAATTCCGCGCTTCTGCTATCACGAGCGCCTCTCCATTGCGGGCAATTGCCGCATGTGTCTGGTCGAAGTGAAGCCCGGGCCGCCCAAGCCGCAGGCGAGTTGCGCGCTGCCGGCCGCTGACGGCCAGGAAATCCGCACCGATAGCGAGATGGTGAAGAAGGCTCGCGAGGGCGTGATGGAGTTCCTGCTCATCAATCACCCGCTCGATTGCCCGATCTGCGATCAGGGCGGCGAGTGCGATCTGCAGGACCAGTCCGTCGCTTATGGCCGTGGCCAGAGCCGCTATGACGAGAACAAGCGCGCGGTCACCGAGAAATATATGGGGCCCATCGTCAAGACGGTGATGACCCGCTGCATCCAGTGCACCCGCTGCGTGCGCTTTGCCGAGGAAGTCGCCGGCGTGCCGGAGATTGGCGCGATCTATCGCGGCGAGAACATGCAGATCACCACCTATCTGGAACATGCCGCCAAGAGCGAGCTCTCCGGCAATGTGGTCGATCTTTGCCCGGTAGGCGCGCTGACGTCCAAACCCTATGCCTTCGAGGCACGGCCCTGGGAGCTCAAGAAGACGCTCGGCATCGACGTGATGGATGCGGTGGGCACCAACATCCGCATCGACAGTCGCGGCCGCGCCGTGCTGCGCGTGCTGCCGCGCGTCAATGATGACGTGAACGAGGAGTGGGCGAGCGACAAGACCCGCCACGCCGTTGACGGGCTGATGCGCAAGCGTCTGGACAAGCCCTATGTTCGCAAGGATGGGCAGCTTGTCCCCGCGACATGGGACGAGGCCTTTGCGGCCATCGCCGCCGTTGCGAAGAGCGCCAACGGGTCGGTCGCAGCGATCGCCGGCGATCAGCTCGATTGCGAGACGATGTTCGCCGCGCGTGAGCTGGTCCGTGGCCTTGGCGGTTCGCTGCTGGAAGGTCGCCAGGGCGGCCTCGATTATGACGTTTCCAGCCTTTCGGCGGTGAACTTCAATTCGACGCTCGCCGGCATCGAGACGGCGGACGCGATCCTGCTGGTCGGCACCAATCTGCGCTGGGAAGCGCCGCTGATCAACACGCGCATCCGCAAGGCCATCAAGAAGGGCGCCAAGGTCTGGACCATCGGGCCGGACGTGGACCTGACCTACAAGGTGACCTCGCTCGGCAACGATGCGGCGCTGCTCGCGAACCTGCCCAAGGACGTGCTTGATGCCTTCGCTGCGGCTAACCGCCCGGCACTCATCATGGGCGGCGGTGCGCTGGCGGCCGCCGGCGTGCACGGCGCGGCGCTGGCGGCGGTGAACACGCTGGGTCTGATCGAGCCTGACTGGAACGGCTTCAACGTCGTCCACATGGCCGCCGCGCGTATGGGCGGGCTGATGCTCGGCTATGCCGCGCGGGGCGGGGTGAAGGCGATCGCGCAAAGCGAGCCCAAGCTGCTGTTCCTGATGGGCGCGGACGATGTGCCGTTCGACCTCTTCGGCAAGAGCTTCAAGGTCTATGTCGGCCATCATGGCGACAAGGGCGCCCATGCAGCGGACGTGATCCTGCCCGGCGCGGCCTACACCGAAAAGGCCGGCACCTATGTGAACACGGAAGGCCGCGTGCAGCGCGGCGACAAGGCCGTGTTCGCGCCGGGCGATGCCCGCGAGGACTGGACGATCCTGCGCGCGCTTTCTGATGTGCTGGGCAAGAAGCTGCCGTTCGACAGCTTCGAGGCACTGCGTGCGGCCATGTATGCCGCCGTCCCGGCGCTAGCGCAGGAAGGCCTGGTCGATTTCGGCTGGTCAGCCCCGTCGCTGGCGAGCAATGCGAGCGGCCCGATCAGCCTGCCGATCAAGGATTTCTACCTGACCAACGCCATCTGCCGGGCCAGCCCGACGATGAAGCGCTGCTCGGCAGAACTGGTCATGGGTGAAGAGTTCGCGGAGGCCGCGGAATGACCGAGTTTTTCCAGACCTATCTGGGCACGGGCTTCGGCTGGTTCGTCGCCAACCTGATCCTCATCCTGCTCATCGCGCTGCCGCTCATGCTGGCGGTGGCGATGATCATCTATGCCGACCGCAAGATCTGGGCGGCGATGGCGCTGCGTCGCGGCCCGAACGTCGTCGGTCCCTTTGGCCTGCTCCAGTCGTTCGCGGACGGCCTCAAGGTCTTCCTGCAGGAAACGATCATCCCGAGTGCGGCCAACAAGGGCCTGTTCATCCTCGCGCCGATCATCACCTTCACGGTGGCGCTGCTGGCCTGGGCGGTCATTCCGTTCGATGCCGGGATGGTGCTGGCGGACATCAATGTCGGCCTGCTCTATATTCTCGCGATCAGCTCGCTCGGCGTTTACGGCGTGGTGATCTCGGGCTGGGCGTCCAACTCCAAATATCCCTTCTTCTCGGCGATGCGCGCCAGTGCGCAGATGATCTCCTATGAGGTCTCGATCGGCTTCGTGCTGATCAGCGTCGTGCTCTGGTCGGGCAGCTTCAATCTCTCGACCATCGTCGAGACGCAGCGCAGCTATTATGGCTTTTTGAATGGCCACGGCTTCAACCCGCTGCTCTTCCCGATGGCGGTGGTGTTCCTCATCTCGTCCATGGCGGAGACGGCGCGGGCGCCCTTCGACCTGACCGAGGCGGAATCCGAGCTCGTCGCCGGCTATCAGACCGAATATTCGTCGATGAGCTTCGCGCTCTTCTGGCTCGGTGAATATGCCAACGTCATCCTGATGTGCCTGCTCAACGCGCTGCTCTTCTGGGGTGGCTATCTGCCGCCGGTGGACTGGGCGCCGCTTTATATTGTGCCGGGCATCATCTGGCTGCTGGGCAAGACCTTCGTGTTCTTCTTCATCTTCTCATGGGTGAAGGCGACGGTGCCCCGCTTCCGCTATGACCAGCTGATGCGGCTGGGCTGGAAGGTCTTCCTGCCGCTTTCGCTCTTCTTCGTATTCCTCGTGTCCGGGTTCCTGATGTTGACCCGCTATGGAGGCGGCGCATGATTGCGCATCTCGTCAAATCCTTCACCCTCTGGGAGTTTTTGAAGGCGCACGCTTTGACCTTGAAGTATTTCTTCAAGCCAAAGGCGACCATCAACTACCCCTATGAGAAGAACCCGATCTCGCCCCGCTTCCGCGGCGAGCATGCGCTGCGCCGTTATCCCAATGGCGAAGAGCGCTGCATCGCATGCAAGCTTTGCGAGGCAATCTGCCCGGCGCAGGCGATCACCATCGAGGCGCAGCCGCGCGACGATGGCTCGCGCCGCACGACGCGCTACGATATCGACATGGTGAAGTGCATTTATTGCGGCTTCTGCCAGGAAGCCTGCCCGGTCGACGCGATCGTGGAAGGCCCGAACTTCGAGTTTGCCACGGAAACCCGTGAAGAACTCTATTACGACAAGGCGAAACTGCTCGCCAATGGTGACAAATGGGAGCGGGCAATCGCGGCGAACCTTGCCGCCGATGCCCCCTACCGTTAAGGCGCCGCGAAGGGACCAGAGGGGGACGTTTTGACCGTTCAAGTTTTCGCCTTCTACCTGTTCGCGAGCATCGTCGTGGCATCCGCCACGATGGTCATTCTCGCGCGCAATCCGGTGCACAGCGTGCTCTGGCTCATCCTGGCGTTCTTCAACGCGGCGGGACTCATGGTGCTGCTCGGCGCCGAGTTCGTCGCGATGCTGCTCGTCATCGTCTATGTGGGCGCGGTTGCCGTGCTCTTCCTCTTCGTGGTGATGATGCTCGACATCGATTTCGCGGAGTTGCGAGCGGGATTCGTCAGTTATTTCCCGCTGGGCGGCGCCATCGCGCTGATCCTGCTGGTCGAGCTGGTGCTGGGCATCGCCATCTGGCAGGCCGGTGAGGTCACGCTCGCGCAGCGGGCCGCGCCGACACCCACGGACATGCCGAACATCCAAGCGATCGGCGCGCTGCTTTACTCTCGCTACATCTTCCTGTTCGAGGCGGCCGGGCTCATCCTGCTCGTCGCGATGATCGGAGCCATCGTGCTGACGCATCGCGCACGGGGCGGCGTGCGCTCGCAGGACATTGGCAAGCAGGTCCGCCGCCGGCCCGAGGATGCCGTGCGCAACATCGATCAGCCGGTGGGCAAGGGGGTAGAGCTGTGAGCCTCTTCCGCATCAACGCTCCGTTCGTGTCGAGCGTCGTCGAGACACGTCGCGCACCCCGCTTCTCGACTTCGCTCGAAGCGAACGGAAAGGGAGGTCTTTCCGCATGATCGGCCTGGGTCATTATGTCGTCGTCAGCGCGATCCTGTTCGTGCTCGGCGTGCTCGGCATCTTCATCAACCGCAAGAACATCATCGTCATTCTGATGGCGATCGAGCTGATCCTGCTGGCGGTGAACATCAATCTCGTCGCGTTCAGCGCCTATCTGGGTGATCTGGTCGGGCAGGTCTTCGCCATGTTCGTTCTGACGGTGGCCGCCGGTGAAGCGGCGATCGGTCTGGCGATCCTCGTCATCTATTTCCGTCAGCGCGGCACCATTGCCGTCGACGATGTCAACCAGATGAAGGGCTGATCGCGTGATCTCAATCATCGTCTTCGGTCCGCTGCTGGCCGCGATCATCGCGGGGCTGGGCCAGCGCGCCATCGGCAATGTGCCGTCCAAGATCATCACGACGGGCGCGCTGTTCCTCTCCTGCGCGCTCTCCTGGCCCATCTTCATCTCCTACCTCACCGGCAATGCCCAGCCGCAGATTGTCGAGCTGTTCACCTGGATGCGCTCGGGCACGCTGGACGTCAGCTGGGCGCTGCGGGTGGATTCGCTCACGGCGACGATGCTCGTGGTCATCACCAGCGTCTCCGCGCTCGTCCACCTGTATAGCTGGGGCTATATGGACGAGGACCCGGATCAGCCGCGCTTCTTCGCCTATCTATCGCTGTTCACCTTCGCGATGCTGATGCTGGTGACCGCCAACAACCTGCTGCAGATGTTCTTCGGCTGGGAAGGGGTGGGCCTGGCGTCCTATCTGCTGATCGGTTTCTGGTACAAGAAGCCGTCGGCGGGCGCGGCAGCCATCAAAGCGTTCGTGGTCAACCGCGTCGGCGACTTGGGCTTCATGCTCGGCATCTTCGGCATCTATCTGGTGTTCGGCACGATCGACATTCCGGCGATCCTGGCGGCGGCCCCGACCATGGCCGGTTCGACCATCGGCTTCCTTGGCATGCGCCTCGACACCATGACGGTCCTGTGCCTGCTGCTGTTCATCGGCGCGATGGGCAAGTCCGCGCAGCTCGGCCTCCACACCTGGTTGCCGGACGCGATGGAAGGCCCGACGCCGGTCTCCGCACTGATCCACGCCGCGACCATGGTCACGGCAGGCGTGTTCATGGTGTGCCGCCTCTCGCCGCTGTTCGAGACGAGCGCGACGGCCATGGCGGTGGTTACCATCGTTGGCGCGGCAACCTGCATCTTCGCCGCCACCATCGGCACGGTGCAGACCGACATCAAGCGCGTGATCGCCTATTCGACCTGCTCGCAGCTCGGCTACATGTTCTTCGCCGCTGGCGTGGGTGCTTATGGTGCCGCGATGTTCCACCTGCTGACGCACGCCTTCTTCAAGGCGCTGCTCTTCCTTGGTGCCGGCTCGGTAATCCATGCCATGCATCACGAGCAGGACATGCGCTATTATGGCGGCCTGCGGAAATCGATCCCGATCACCTTCTGGACGATGTTGCTTGGCACGCTGGCCATCACCGGCGTCGGCATTCCCGGCACCTATTTCGGCTTTGCCGGCTTCTTCTCCAAGGATGCCATCCTGGAGAGCGCCTTCGCGGCGGGCGGTCATGGCACGGGCGCGTTCTTCGTCGGCGCCTTCGCGGCGCTGCTCACCAGCTTCTACAGCTGGCGCCTGATGTTCCTGACCTTCTGGGGCAAGCCCCGCTGGGCGGGCAGCGAGCACATTCAGCATGCTGTGCATGACGCGCATGGGCATGATGCCCACGGCCACGGTCATGACGACCATGCCCACGCCGAAGCACATGGCCATGCCGAGCATGGCGCGGATAATCCGCCGGCGCAGGAAGATGCGGGTCATGATCCGCACGGCCATGGCGTCGATGCGCAGGCAACCGGCACGGCAGGCTATCATCCCCATGAGAGCCCGCTGGTCATGCTCATCCCGCTGATCGTGCTGAGCCTTGGCGCGGTCTTCGGCGGCTATGTGTTCTACTACAGCTTCTTCGGGGTCGAGGAGGGCGCCCGCTTCTGGGCGGCCAGCACGCTCTATTTCAACGAGCATCTGGTCCATGCCGCGCATGAAGTGCCGTTCTGGGTGAAGGCGACACCGGCCGTCGTCATGCTCACCGGCCTCGTCATCGCCTGGCTGGCCTATATCCGCCACACCGACTGGCCGGCCAAGTTTACGGCGCAGTTCTACATGCTCTACGATTTCCTGCTGCATAAGTGGTATTTCGACGAGCTGTACGATCTCATCTTCGTTCGCCCGGCCATGTGGCTTGGCCGCGTCTTCTGGAAGGGCGGCGACCAGGGGGTCATCGATCGGTTCGGTCCCAATGGCGCGGCGGCAGTCGTCGTCGCGGGCAGCCGGGTCACGCGGGCCATGCAGTCGGGCTATCTCTATTCCTATGCGCTGGTGATGCTGATTGGCCTCGCCGCGGCAGTCACCTGGGCGATCATGCCGAAATGAGCCAGAGCTTCCCCATCCTTTCGCTGATGCTCGCCGTTCCGATGATCGGCGCCATCGCCTGCCTGTTCGTCTCGGCGCAGTCGGCGCGCTGGATCGCGCTCGCCGCGACCCTGATCGACCTGTTGCTGGGCGCTATCCTCTGGCTGAGCTTCGACATGACGCTTGGTGCGGCGGAGTGGCAGTTCACCGAATATGCGCCCATTTTCGGCAAGTTCGCCTGGGCGCTGGGCATTGACGGCATCGCCCTGATGCTGATTGCGCTCACGGTGTTCCTGATGCCGATCTGCATCGGCGCGAGCTGGGAATCCGTGAAGGACCGCGTCGGCGAATATATGGCGGCGTTCCTGTTCATGGAGACGCTGATGATCGGCGTCTTCGCGGCGCAGGACATCTTCCTCTTCTACATCTTCTTCGAGGCCGGCCTCATCCCGATGTATCTCATCATCGGCATCTGGGGCGGCGCGGACCGGATCTACGCCAGCTACAAATTCTTCCTCTATACGCTGCTCGGCTCGGTTCTGATGCTCATCGCGATGCTGTGGATGGTCCGCGTGGCCGGCTCCACCGCAATCCCGGTGCTGATGGCCTATGACTTCCCGCCGCACGCGCAGACCTGGCTGTTCCTCGCCTTCTTCGCCAGCTTCGCGGTGAAGATGCCCATGTGGCCGGTCCATACCTGGCTGCCGGATGCGCACGTGCAGGCGCCGACCGCAGGGTCGGTGATCCTCGCCGGTGTGCTGCTGAAGATGGGCGGCTATGGCTTCATCCGCTTCTCGCTGCCGATGTTCCCGGTCGCCTCGGCCGAACTGGCCTGGCTGGTCTGGGGCCTCTCGATGGTCGCGGTGGTCTACACCAGCCTCGTCGCGCTGGTGCAGAGCGATATGAAGAAGCTGATCGCTTATTCCTCGGTCGCGCACATGGCGATCGTGACGGTCGGCCTGTTCGCCTTCAACCAGCAGGGCGTCGAGGGCGCCATGATGGTGATGCTGGGCCACGGCCTGGTTTCCGGCGCGCTCTTCCTGTGCGTGGGCATCATCTATGATCGCCTGCACACCCGCGAGATCAGTCGCTATGGCGGCCTTGCCGTCAACATGCCCAAATATGCGCTGCTGTTCATGCTCTTCACCATGGCCTCCGTTGGCCTGCCGGGCACGAGCAACTTCGTCGGCGAACTCTTGTCGCTGATGGGCATCTATCAGGCATCGAGCTGGGTTGCGCTGGTCTGCACCACCGGCATCATTCTGGGCGCCGCCTATATGCTGTGGCTCTACCGCCGCGTGGTGTTCGGCGATCTGGTCAAGGACGACGTGCGCGCCATGCCGGACCTCTCGGCGCGCGAACTGGCGCTGCTGGTGCCGATTGCCGCCGCAGTCCTGTGGATGGGCGTCTATCCTGAGAGCTTCCTGGCGCCGATGCGCGGCAATGTCGCCAGCATCGTTGCCCGCACCGAGGCCGTGAAGCCCGCCGGTGACGCCCATCTCACCAAGGGCACCGGCAAAGCCGTTGACACACATCACGAAGAACACGCCGAGGGGGCGCACTGATGGATAGCCTGGGCGTATTTGCTTCGGTCCTGCCGGAAATCACGCTGACGATCTCAGGCCTGGTCCTGCTGATGGTCAGTGCCTTTGCAGGCGACAGCGCCGGTCGCACGGTGAGCTGGCTCTCGGTGCTGGCGCTGGCCGTGGCCGGGCTGCTGCTCGCCACGCCGGCCGTGAATGCCGGCGGCCTGATCTTCGAGGGTCTCTACCGCGCCGATGCCTTTGCGAGTTTCGCCAAGGCGCTGATCTTCTTCGCGGCTGCGGCCTGCATCGTCGTGGCGCCGCGCTTCTTCGATGGCGACGGTGGCCTGCGCGCCGAATATCCGGTGCTGATCCTCTTCTCGTCCATCGGCATGTCGATGATGGTGTCGGCGGCCGATCTGCTGACGCTCTATATCGGCCTCGAGCTGCAGAGTCTGGCGGCCTATGTGCTGGCGAGCTTTGCCCGCAAGGATTCGCGGTCGGCAGAAGCGGGCCTCAAATATTTCGTACTCGGCGGCCTCGCGAGCGGCATCCTGCTTTATGGCATGTCGCTGCTCTATGGCTTCTCCGGTACGACGAGCTTCACTGGTGTCGCTGCAGCGATGGCCGATGGACTGAGCACCGGCGAAATGTTCGGCATGGTGTTCGTGCTGGCTGGTCTTGCCTTCAAGATCAGTGCGGTGCCGTTCCACATGTGGACGCCCGACGTGTATGAAGGTGCGCCGACGCCGGTTACCGCCTTCTTCGCTAGCGCACCCAAGGTCGCTGCGCTCGCTCTGACAGTGCGCGTGGCGATCAGCGCGATGGGACCGAGCGGCGTCGCCTGGCAGCAGATCATCATCTTCATGGCCTTGGCCTCCATCGTGCTGGGTGCCGTCGCGGCGATCAACCAGCCCAACATCAAGCGACTGTTGGCTTATTCCTCGATCAACAACATCGGTTTCGCACTGATCGGTCTGGCAGCCGGCACGGCCGAAGGTGTTGCGGCGGTGATGAGTTATCTGTTCATCTACATCATCATGACGGTCGGCAGCTTCGCCTGTGTGCTGCAGATGCGCGACGAGAACGGCAACCCGGTCGAGACGATCGCGAGCCTTGCAGGCCTGTCGCGCTCGCGGCCGGGTCTGGCGGCTGCGCTGGCCATCTTCATGTTCAGCCTTGCAGGCATTCCGCCGCTGTTCGGCTTCTGGGCCAAGTTCCTGGTGTTTGATGCCGCCGTCGGTGCGGGCCTCACGCCGCTCGCCGCCATCGGTATCGCGGCTTCGGTGATTGGTGCCTTCTATTATCTCAAGGTGGTCAAGACGATGTACTTCGACCAGCCGGCCGAGCCTTATGGCACCGCGCGCAGCCCGCTGGAATATGGGCTTATGACCGCCTGCGCGGCGATCATTGTGGTGGGCTATCTGCTCAACCCCTGGCTCGACCGGGCGAGCGCGGCTGCTGCAGCCTCGCTGTTCTGAGACCGCCGCGTGTCGCCTCCCCAGTGGGGCGACGCGGCGGTGCGCAGTGGGCGCATCGATGACCCTCGATCACTGCATGGCGTCACAGGGGCGCGGCTAAATGGCGCACGCGCGCATCCATGTCGTGCCGGAGACTGGCTCCACCAATGCCGATCTGCGCGCGCAGGCGGATCGCTGGCCGAATGGGCACTGGCTGCGCGCCGAGCTTCAGACGGCGGGGCGAGGGCGGCTTGGGCGTGCATGGCAAAGCCCGACGGGCAATCTCTACGCCTCCACGCTGATCGCGTTGCAACCGGGCGATCCGCCAGTCACCGGCATCAGTCTGATGATGGGGATCGCGGTCCATGACGCGCTGTCCCGCCTCGCTGAGAGTGCGTCGATCCTGCTGAAATGGCCCAATGATGTGCTGGCGGATGGCGCCAAGCTCGCGGGCATGTTGCTGGAGCGGGAGGGGCAGGCGATCATCGCCGGGATCGGGGTCAACATCGCCACCGCGCCGTCGCTCGCCGACCGCCCGACCGTAGCGCTGAGCTCACTGCCGGGCGGGGCCGGCCTCACTGCGGAGACAGTCCTCGATGCGTTGGTTCTCGCGGTCGACCGCTGGCTGCTGCTTTGGCGCGCCGAGGGAATGGCCGCGCTCGTCCCGGCCTGGCTCGCGCGTGCGCATCCCGTCGGTACGCCGCTGGTGGTGACAGGCACGGGCAGCGCCCCCTTACACGGGCGCTTTGCTGGCCTGCGCGACGATGGTGCGCTGATGCTGGCCCGTGAGGATGGCACACAGGCCGTCATCCACAGCGGCGATGTCGGCATATTGCCTTGAATTCGGCGCTGGAAACGCGCAACGCCGCCTGAGAGGATCAGCCCATGTTGCTAGCCATCGATGCCGGAAATACCAATGTCGTCTTCGCGCTGATCGCGTCCAATCGCACGATCCGCGCCCGCTGGCGGATCGCCACCGATCCGCGCCGCACCGGCGATGAATATGCCGTGTGGATCAACCAGCTGCTCCAGCTCGAAGGGCTGGGCATGAAGGATGTGACGGCGGTGATCGTCTCTACCGTCGTGCCGCGCGCGATGCATAATCTCGATACGCTCGCCCGCAAATATTTCGGCGTCGAGCCGCTGATTGCCGGCAAGCCGCCGGTGGAGTGGCACATCAATGTGGACGTGCCGATGCCGCAGACGCTCGGTGCGGATCGCGCGCTCAATGCCATCGCCGCCCATGACGCCTATGAAGGCGATCTCATCGTCATCGATTTCGGCACGGCAACCACCTTCGACTATATCGATTATACCGGCGCCTATAAGGGCGGGATCATTGCGCCGGGCATCAACCTGTCGCTCGATGCGCTCGTGAACAATGCCGCGAAACTGCCCCGCATCGCCATCGAATCCCCCCGTAACAATGATTCCGTGATCGGCCGCACCACGGAGGACCAGATGCTGATTGGTGTTTTCTGGGGATATGTGGCAATGATGGAGGGGCTGGTCATGCGGATGCGCAAGGAGATCGGCCGCCCGGCGACTGTTCTTGCCACCGGCGGCCTCGCCATCTTGTTCGACCAGAAGACCGATCTCTTCGATGCCATCGTGCCGGATCTCACATTGACCGGCCTGGCACTCCTTTATGAACGCAGCGGAAAAAGTGCATGACGCCAGGCGATGAACTTCTCTTCCTGGCCCTTGGTGGGTCAGGCGAAATCGGCATGAATCTCAATCTCTATGGCTGTCGTGGCAAATGGTTGATGGTGGATCTGGGGGTGACCTTCTCCGATCCGTCCTTCCCCGGGATCGATCTCATCATGCCGGACACCGCCTTCATCGAGGAGCGGCAGAAGGATCTGCTCGGCATCGTGCTTACCCATGGGCATGAGGATCATATCGGCGCGGTGCCTTATCTCGCGGCCGATCTCGACGTGCCGATCTATGCAACGCCGTTCACCGCCGGTCTGGTGCGGGGCAAGCTTGCCGAGGAAGGTCTGACGGACAGCGTGACGCTGCATGTCATCCAGGAGGACGAGAGCTTCCAACTCGGCGACTTCCGGATGCGCTATCTGCCGCTGGCGCACTCGATTCCTGAAGGGAATGCGCTGCTGATCGAGACGCCCTTTGGCCGCATCTTCCACACCGGCGACTGGAAGCTCGACGACGAGCCGCAGATCGGCGTGCCCTCCACGGCGGAAGAACTCAAAGCCGTCGGTGACGAGGGCGTACTGGCGCTCGTGTGCGACAGCACCAATGTCTTCAATCCCGAGGCCAGCGGCTCGGAAGGCTCTGTGCAGGCCGATCTGCTGAGCACCATCGCCGGCGCCAGGGGCAGGGTGGTGGTGACCACCTTCGCCAGCAATGCCGCGCGCCTGCAGACGCTGGCCAATGTGGCGCGGCTCACCGGGCGTAAACTCTGCGTGGCGGGGCGCTCGCTCGATCGCATCATCACCATCGCCAAGAGCTGCGGCTATCTGCAGAATCTGCCGCCGATGCTGGACTTCGACGCGATCATGGCGGTGCCGCCGCGCGAGGCGATGATCATCGCGACCGGAGGCCAGGGCGAATCCCGCGCCGCGCTCGCCCGCATCGCGACCGATCAACACCCGATCAAGCTGGATACCGGCGACACGGTGATCTTCTCGTCGCGCAAGATTCCTGGCAACGAGCTGGCCATCGGCCGCATCCAGAATGCGCTGGCCGCCAAGAATGTGGTGATGATCACCGAGAATGATGCGCATATCCACGTTTCCGGCCACCCCGGGCGGCCGGAGCTTGCGGCAATGTATGGCTGGATACGGCCCGAGATGATCGTTCCGGTGCATGGCGAATTACGCCATATGGCCGAACAGGCGCGCTTTGCCGCCGAGCAGGGCATCGAGCGCGGCATTGTGCAAACCAATGGCGACATCATCCGCCTCGCGCCCGATGGGCCGCACAAGATCGGCGAGACGCGCGCCGGACGCCTCGTGCTGGATGGCGACGTCATCCTGCCGGCCGATGGCAACACCATGAACGAGCGCCGCAAGATCATGATCCACGGCCATATGAGCGTGGGGCTTGCCATTTCTTCCAAGGGCAAGATGCTGGGCGTGCCGGATATCCGCACCAAGGGCGTGCCGGTGGAGGATGATCGCGAGCAGTTCCTGGCCGATGCGGCCAAGGCTGTGGGCGCAGTGGTTGCCAAGGGCAAGGCGAGTGGGGACGTCGAATCCTTGCGGGAAGCAGTGCGCATCGGCGCGCGCCGCGTGGCGTTCGAGTGGACCGGCAAGAAGCCGATCGTCGATGTGACGATCGTGCAGGCCGGCTGAGGGAGGCGAGGATGCAAATCGGCTCCGCGCTGGCGATCTATTTTCTGATCTGGTTTCTCAGCCTGTTTCTGGTGTTGCCGTTCGGCGTGCGCACCAGCGACGAGCTTGGGAAGGAGAAGGTGCCGGGGCAGGCGGACAGCGCACCCCATGAGTTTCGCTTCTTCCGCATGATCCTGCGCACGACGGTGCTTTCCGCCCTGTTCTTTGCGCTGTTCTACGCGAACTGGCAATATGGCTGGGTGACCATCCGCAGCTTCGACGGGTTTTTAAATGCGCCGGAGAGCCTCCGGCAATAAGCGGGGAGGCGGGCGCGCGGTTTCAGCCGCGCGCCCCGCTCAGTTCGGCCTCAATTTGGCCGAAGCCGGTCGATACCCTGTGCAAGCGCCACGTAGAGCTTGCCGATATCCGACGAGATCATTGTCAGCGCCAGCGTGCTGCCATCCTTGGCGGCCATCACCGTGCGCAGCAGCATTTCGAAGTCGCGGATGTAGCGGTTCACATGCTCGCGGAAGGTGGCATCGTCCTGATAGAGGGCGTGGATCTGCTTCGCCTCGGCATTGTTGACCAGCTTGGTCGCCCGCCGAGCGAACAGACCCTGATCCCCCTTGAGATAGGCGTTCCAGTCGCTGTCCGAGACATCCTTGTCGAACCATTTGCCGACATCGATGGCGTGCTCGCCCAAGGCGCCGATGAGCATGGCCGAGCGTTCGGAGATCAGGTCGCGGTCCTGCGTCTCCAGCTTCTCGCGATGTGCGCTGATGGCGAGGTCGAGCGTCTTGCTGGCTTCGGCAAGGGTCAGCATGTCGCCGCTCAGCTTGTGCGTTGCCTTCTGGGCGGTCTGCGCAGCCTCGTCGGCCGCTTGGGCCAGCCGGGCCAGTTCGCTCGAAACGGTCGCCTCGACCACCTGCCGGATGGCCTTGTCGCTGGCCACGGCGAGGCCCTGGGCGGCTGTCGGGATCACGCTGTCCATCGCTTCGCGCGCGCGCAGAGCGGCGGCGTCGGCGGCATTGCGGACTTCGCCCAGCGCTTCCGCCAGGCGCGGGCCGACGGTTTCGCCGAGCGTTTCCATGCCACGACCTGCCTGCTCGACCGCCTCGGCCAGAGCCGCGATCTGCTGGCGCTGCGCGGCAAGAGCGTCCTGCGACTTGCACAAAGCCTCGGTGAGCACGCTGAGCTGAGTGTTGGTCGCCTTGTCGGACTCGCGCAACTGGCTGACGACGCCGGTCGCCACCGCTTCCACGGCCTCAAGCGCAGGCCCCGCCGTGCGAATGCGCTCGTGCATCGTGCCAAGCTGGCTTTCCACCCGGCCAATCGCGGCCGGCAGGCTCTCGTCCAGCTCGCGCACGCTGCTGTCGAGGGCGAGCAGCAACGCTTCAGTGCGCTGGATAAGCTGGCCGGCATGGCCATCGCCGCGCCCCAGCGTCTCGATCAGGGCCTGGGTTTCCCCTGACAGCCGGCTGAGCGTGCCGGAAAGCTGCTGGGTGCGCGCCAGCGAGGCCTGCTCCAGCGCATCGAACGAATTTGCAAGCGCGGCTGCTTGCTCGCTCGTCTGGGTCAGCCACTGCGTGCTCCTGCCGGTCTGCCCTTCCAGCCGGGCATCGAGACCGTCCAGCAGGGCTTCCATCTCGCGGCAGGTGGACGCGAAGCGATCCAGACCGCCGCTGGATGCACGGTCGATCGCCGCGGCGCTCTGTTCGACGAGCGCGGCCAGCGCGGCATTCTGCGCATCAAGGCGCTGCTCGGTCGCATCGAGCACGGATTTCACGCGGTCGATGATGAGGTCGAGGCGGGCAGAGGAGAGTTCGGAGAGATTGGTCAGCTCTTCTCCTGCGTCATGGGCGCCGTCACGCAGACCGGAGATCTGCGCCGAGAGCGCCTTGCCGGCATCGGTGAGCTGCAGGCGGACTTCCTCCGCCACCAAAGCTGTCGCCTGCAATTGATGATCGAGCGCGTCGTGGCGCTGGCCCAGATCGCCACCGACCCGTGCGAGCGTTTCGCCCAGTGTCGCCAGCCGGTCCTCCAGCTTGGGCAGCGTATCAACCATCGCGGCGAGCCGGTCGCCGACAGCACTCACGCGAGAGAGCGAGGTCGTGCTGTTCTGGCCGAGCAGATCGGTCTGCGCGGCGATGTCCGTCATGGATCGGCGCAGGGACTCGCTCGCCGCCTCGGCTGCCCGGGCGGTTTCGCGGGTCTGGCCGGCAAGCTGGCCGTTCACGTCAGTAAGCATGGTCAGGGCCTGGCGCGCTTCGCTGGTGATCTGCGCGGCGTCGTCGGCGCTGATCGAGGCGGCCGCCGCAGCCGGGCGTCGCATCAGGATCACCGCGAGGCCGCCGAGGATCAACAAGGGTGCCGTCGCGACTGCGATCAGGTTGATCAGCCATGCGGAGCGCGCGCCGATGTCCGGATCGGTCCCACTGGCGACCACAAGCGCGACCCAGCCGACGGCAATGACGCCCAAGCCCCCCAGAGCGGCTTTCCGCGCCGGGCTGAGCGGTTCGCTCTCTTCGGCGCCGTTTGCGAAGGATATGGCCATGCCTTGATCTCCCCCAGAAGAACGATCGGGAAAGGCGGGCGCGTCCCAGCCTGCATCCGACTCGTTGCGGCGCGAGACGCCGTCCTGTTTCACGTGTTCTGGCCCCTTATTGATGCCGCTAATCTGGTCGATATCCCGCCCATCCGTACCGTTTTGGGACGGATTTTCGACTTTTCGGGCGTCGGACATGACATTTCCTTAACATGTTCCCTCTGAGGGGGAACCCGGTTTTACACTCTGTTCACCTTTCGAAGGTTATCAGATGGCCATGGCATATGATCCTGGCACGCTCGAAGCAGCCCTTGCTGCGGCAGTCGGTTCCGACCGTGCGCTCATCGCGGATTTGCGTCGCGCATTCCTCGAAAGCGCAGGCCGGCAGGTTGATCTTCTCGCCCGTTCTCGCTGCGATGCGAACTGGACAATGGCGGCGCTGCGACTCAAGGGGCTGTGCGCCAGCTTTGGCGTTAATCGCCTGATGAACCTCGCTGATGAAGCGCTGGTGGGCGCGCCGGGCGATCCGGTCATCCTGCGGCGCATCACCCAGGCGCTCGCGACGGTCGGGGCGGAAAACGAAGACTGACAGCCCGACCGCATGTGTCGGCTGATCACTCTCACGGCATCCCCCTGTGTCGAAATGGGGGCCTTGCAATCGGGCCACCGCATTGCCAGACAGATTGTCTGTGTCGAATGTCGGTCTCTAGGTAGCATCCATGGTGCTGGTCGCTCTGCTCAGTGCGCGCAATGCCGCACGGGACGGTCTGCAGTCGCCCGTGTCATCGGCGCTGCTGGACTTTGGCGGCCAGAGCCTCATCGAGTATCAGGCGCGGCTGGCGCTTGGCGCGGGCGCGGAAAAGCTCATCATCCATGCCGATGCGGCGGCGGCCGAGGCGGACTTGCCCGGCCTCACCCGCATGGCCGATCACATCGCGCGAGAGACCGATTGCCCGGTGAGCGTGGTGCGCGACATGCCGGAACTGGCCCGCACGATTGCACCGGAAGACCTCGTTCTGCTGATGGCGGAAGGGGCGGTGATCCCCTCAGAAGCGCTCGACGCCCTGACGATCAGCGGTGGCGAGGCGGTGCTGGTGCTGCCCTCTGGCGCGAGCACGGCCAGCTTCGAGCGGCTGGATGCCAGCAGCATGTGGGGCGGGGCGTTCTGTGTTTCCGGGGAACGGCTGCTCGCAACGCTGGATATGCTGGGCGAGTGGGATCTGGTGCTCACCTTGCTCCGTCGCGCCGTTCAGGATGGCGTGGAGCGGATCATGCTGCCGCCCGAGCCGGTGCTGCAGGGCCGGTTGGCCTTCCTCACCGATCAGTCCAGCGCCGATCTGGCGCTGAATGCCCTCAGCGATTACGCCCCCGACGCAAGCTGGCGCGATGGCGGCGGCGTTGCGGCCTTGCTGGCGCCGCTCTCGCGTACGTTGCTGCGCGAGTTGATGCACCGGCAGGCGGAACCGGGACATATCGCGCTGCTCGCCGTGCTGCTGTGCGCGGGCAGCGTGGCAGTGGGACTCAGCGGATGGGCTTTCCCGGCGCTGCTCCTCATGCTGCCGGCGCTCGGCATCGCGGCGCTGGCGGACCGTTATGCGCAACTGACCCTGCGCGCGACCGGTCGGCGGTGGCCGTTGGCGCTGGTGCAGGGCGGCGCGCTGCTGCTGTTGGGCATGACCGGTTTGCGCGCGGCGGGAGCGGACCCGCTGGCGCTCACGACGGTGCTGTTCGTGCTGCTGTTCCTCACTCTTTTCACCTTCGGGTCGGAACGAACGCCGCCCACTGCGCTTTGGGAAGTGCAGCTTCGTCCCGGCGTCCCGGCGGCATTGCTGATGGTGCTTGGCGGCGTTATCGTCGGCTATGTGGGAATAGCCTTTGCGCTGCTCGGCTGGGTTCTGGCCGGTCTTCTGGCCGCGCGACTGTTCCATTTGGGAAGGTCCGAATTTTAGGGCCTGTTAAGCCTGTTTGGCTAGGGATGGGGCATGACGGGCGTGGGTGAACCGGTTCAGCAACGCCATGGCGGCGAGCGGGAAGGCGCGGTGTTTGCCGCGCGCTTTGCTCGCGGGCTGGCGCTGGAGGTTCGCCATGGGGCCGATCTCGCGCGACTGGCCGACGATGCGCCGGGCCGCTGGACCGATGCCTTGCTGGCCGAAACGCGCATCCATCTTGCCGGGCTGATGAACGCCGTCGAGCAGGCGCTGGTCGCCGGACTGGCCCGCGAGCCCGTGGCCTCGGCCTCCGCCATGCCCGATGCGGGTTATGCGCGGCAGGCGATCGAGCGGGACATCGCCGTGCTTTCGCCGGACCTGCTGCGCCATCTGCGTCATCGCGCCTGCGTGTCGCTGCTGATGCGGCAATATCGGCTCGAGGGTCGCCATGGCGATCGCTCGCGGCTGGAGAGCGAGGCCAGCGACAATGGTCGGTATCTCGATGCACTGGCTGGCCTCGCGCTGGCGGAGCGCAACTGGTGCGGGCCGATGTTGCTCGACGCAACGATGCTGCCGGACCTGCCGGCCGATCTCTATCACGATCTCGTGTGGACCGTCGCGGCCCTGCTGGTAAACGGCAGCAGCGCACAAGCCGCCGGCGCTGATCCCATGCTTACGGCAGCCATCGCGCGCGCCGCCGAGGGGCTGATTGCCCGGCATGATGAAGGGCAGGGCGCCATCGCACAGGCCCGCCGCTGCGCGCGTGCGCTTAATTCGGATCAACGCTTCGCCATCGCCCCGCACGCGCTGGCGGAAGCGCGGCTGCTGCTCTTCGCCGCCATCGTGGAGTGCGAGGGCGGCATTGCGCTGGACGAGGTGCTGGAGGCGCTGATCGGCCCGCAGGATCGCGATCGCTTCGCCCTGTTGCGGGTCATGGGCGTGGACGATCCCGGCGCCTTTCAGGTCGCAGAGATGCTCGGCCCGGTCACCGGTCTCGCCGAAGGGGGTGATGCCGCGCTGGTCGCTTTCGTCGAGGGCTATCGCGCGTTCGATGCGGAGCAGGCCATGCAATGGCTGCTCGACCGGATGAACCCGCGCGCGCTGGCGGACAAGCTCGCTCTGCTGGACGGCCGATGACAGTCGCGCGCCCCGGCACGGAGCCAATCCTGGCGCGGCTGGACGGCGACGGCCGCATCATCGCGGCCGACGCGCCGCTTGCGCGGTTGCAGGCCGATGCCGGCGGCGATCCGCACGGGCCGCTCGCCATTCCCGCGCTGGCCGCGCTCGTCCGCCTCGCCGCGCGCCTGCGCATCCCGATTTCCCGCGCGGTGCAGGCGGCTCAGGGCGAGGCTGATCTGAGCATGTGGGTGCAGATCCGCCCGGAGGCGGACGGCTATGCCATGTCTATCGTCGACTGGCAGGTGCGCGCTCCGCGTCAATGGCCCGGCGAACTGGGCGTGCTGATGGCGCGCCGTCTGGCGCCCGTTGAGCCGGGCTGGCCATGGCAGGTGGATACGCAACTGCGCTTCCGGCAGGTTGCGGCAGACGCCGCCGCCATCGGGCATGAGCCGCCCCGCGATGGCGAGCCGCTGACGGCCTATTTCCGCCTCGATGCGATCATTGCGGACGATGTGTCGCCGATGCCGCTGGTTGAGGCGTTGGCGCTGCGCATGCCGTTTACGGACCAGCATGCGCGCCTGCGGGCCGACGATGCCGTCTTCTATCGCATTTCCGGCGAGCCGCTGTTCGATGAGCATGGCGCGCTGATGGGCTATCGCGGCCGCGCGGTGCCGCAGGAGAGCCAGCCCGCACAGGGACCCCGCGTCGAGGCAGAGGCGCCGTCGGCGGAGATCCACGATCTCTTTGGCGATGGCATGTTCGATGCCGGCTTCGCCCCCCGGCTGGACCGCGCCCTTCGCCAACCGATCGGGCGGATCATCGCCAATGCCGGCAGCATCGCTGCGCAGGCGCATGGTGAACTGCGAGAGGAATATGCAGGCTATGGCGCGGACATCGCCCAGGCCAGCCGCCATCTGCTAGATCTGGTCGATGACTTGTCAGATCTTCACGCCATTGAGCGCCCCGATTTCCGGGTGGCGAAGGAGCGCGTCGATCTGGCCGATCTGGCGCGCCGAGCCGCCGGCCTGCTGCATGTTCGTGCCGGCGAGCGCGGCATCCGTATCCAGACACCGCCGCTGGGTGAGAGCGCCATGGCTTGCGGTGAGTATCGCCGCGTGCTGCAGATTCTCGTCAATCTCATCGGCAATGCGGTGCGGCATACCCCGCGCGACAGCACCATCTGGGTCCGCGTCGATAGCGAGAGCGGGCGCGCCCGCGTCGTCGTTGCGGATCAGGGCGGCGGCATTGACCCCGCCGATCACCAGCGCATTTTCGAGCGGTTCGAGCGGCTGGGTCTCTCCGGCGGGGATGGTAGCGGGCTGGGGCTCTATATCTCCCGCCGCCTTGCCCGCGCGATGAGCGGCGATCTGACCGTCGAGAGCGCGCTGGGGCAGGGCGCCCGCTTCACGCTCGATCTGCCGGTGTGGGCGGACGCCTGACCTGAGGCGTAGCGTTCAGGGCACCCGCAGACCTCGCAACTCATAGCCGATCGACTGTTCGATCTCACAGGTCTTGCGAACGGCTGGCAGCGCCATCATCCGGTCATAATGAGCGGTGAGGCCCGGCCAGTTCTCCACCGGCAGGGCGAGCGTGTGCCGCATCCGCCAGAACAGGCGGAAGAGGTGGATGTCGGCCACCGAAAGCCTGCCGCCTACCGCCCATTCCTGACCCGCAAGCCGATGCTCCGCCTGTTCGAGCGCGGCCTCTGCGCGCCCTTGCCCGGCAATGAAGGAGGGATGCAGCGTCGACGCGGCGAACGACATCCAGGAGAGAGCTTGCGCGGTGCCCATGGGATCATCCGGCAGCAGCGCGGCCTCGGGAAAACGCCGCGCGAGATAGAAGAGGATGGCCGCTACTTCGGTCAGCGTGCCCTCATCGGTCACCAAGGTCGGCACCTTGCCTTCGGGGTTGATCGCCAGATAGGCCGGCTCGGCCTGTTCGCGTTTGGCGAAGGAGAGCGAACGTAGCTCGAACGGCGCCCCGATGTGCAGGAGCGCGATGTGCGGGGCCATCGAGCTGGCGCCCGGAGCGATGTAGAGCGTGAGCATGGGTTGTCCTCCCTGATGCCGGCAAAGGCTGTGACAAGCTTAATCCTTCTCCCCTTGAGGGAGAAGGATACGGAGCCTTGCCGCTATGAGCGGCTACGCGGAGTTGGATGAGGGGTGCGGATCTCTGATTCGCGCGATCCTGTCGATCGCTGACCCCTCTCCTAGCTTCGGCTAGGCAGCACGCTGCCAAGCCTGCGCATCCCTCTCCCTCAAGGGGAGAGGTACAGGGCGATCGGCAGCCAGCTACTATCTCAGGCCGCCTTCACCTGCGCGCCGTCATAATAGCCATGGCCGCTCGCTGCCATCTCCCGCAACTGCTCAGGCGGCGCGAAGCGTTCGCCATGCGCGGCCGTCAGCCGATCCAGCACCTCGACCACCTTCGCGGGGCCGATCGTGTCGATCGCGCTGAACGGGCCGCCGGTATAGGGCGCGAAGCCCCAGCCGAAGATCGCCCCGATGTCGCCATCCTGCGGCGTGACCAGCACGCCCTCGGCGAAGCAGCGGGCACATTCGACCAACTGGCGATAAAGCAGCCGCTCACGCACCTCGGCCGGCGTCGGCTGGTTGAGAGCGCGGGGGAACTCCGCCGCAAGGCCGGGCCAGAGCGCCTTTTTCCCGCCGTCCGCCGGGTAATCATAATAGCCCTTGCCGTTCTTGCGGCCGAGGCGGCCGATCTCGACCATATGCGCCACAACATCGTCGGCCTTCGCGGGCACATAGGCATCGCCCAGCGCGGCCTTCGCGGCGAGCGTCACCTTATGGGCCAGCTCAATGGAGACCTCGTCCGAGACGGCGAGTGGGCCGACAGGCATGCCCAGCTGGCGCCCGACATTCTCGATCAGCGCGGGGTTGATGCCCTCTGCCAGCATTTGCGCGCCTTCCTGCACATAAGTGCCGAAGCAGCGCGAAGTGTAGAAACCGCGCGAGTCATTGACGACGATGGGCGTCTTGCGGATCTGCGCGACGAAATCGAGCGCCTTGGCGACGGCGGCATCGCCGGTCTGCTTGCCAAGGATGATCTCGACCAGCGGCATCTTTTCCACCGGCGAGAAGAAATGCACGCCAATGAAATTTTCCGGCTTCGACCAGGCCTTGGCGAGGCCGGAGATCGGCAGGGTGGAGGTGTTGGAGCCGAAGATCACGTCCGGCCCCAGCACGGATTCGACCCGCTGGGTGATCTCCGCCTTGATCGCAGGGTCTTCGAACACGGCCTCGATCACGAAATCGCAGCCCTGCAGCGCATCCACGCTGTCCGCCGGGGTGATGCGGGCGAGCGCTTGTTCCATCTTATCTGGCGTCATGCCCCGGCCGATGCGCTTTTGCATTTGCGCTTGCGCATGGGCCTTGCCCTTGTCCGCTGAGGCGAGATCGCGGTCGAGCAGCACCACGTCGATACCGGCCTGCGCCGCGACATTGGCGATGCCCGCGCCCATCATCCCGGCGCCGAGCACGGCCAGCTTTTTTGTGGGGGCCTTCTCGACGCCAGCGGGGCGCCGCGCGCCGCGTTCGGCGGCCTGCTTGGATACGAACAGCGTGCGGACCATGTTGCCCGCCTGCGGATCGGCCACCACCTTGGCGAAATATTTGCTCTCGACGCGGATCGCCCGATCCATCGGCAACTGGATGCCTTCATAGACCGCGCTGAGCAGCGCATGTGGCGCATGGATGTTCCGCTGGGTCTGCTTGGTGGTCATCACCGTTGCGGCCATCATCGTCTGGATGAAGCCGGGGTTGAACTGCCCCGATCCGCCGGGCACCTTGAAGCCCTTGATGTCCCACGGCTGTGTGTGGGCATCGGGATTGGCCTTCACCCAGGCCTTGGCGACAGCGACAGTCTGGCCGGGGTCGGCCAGTTCATCGACCACCTTCATCGCTGCCGCCTCAGCCGGGCGCCAGCTCTTGCCCTGCAGCATGTACATGAGTGCGCCCTGGATGCCGATCAGGCGGGGCAGGCGCTGTGAGCCGCCACCCCCGGGGAACAGGCCGACGAGGATTTCCGGAAGGCCGATCTGCACCTTGGGATTGTTGCTGAGCACGCGGTGATGGCAGGCGAGCGCCAGCTCCAGACCACCGCCCATGGCCGTGCCTTCGATGGCAATGGCGACCGGCTTTCCGCAGGTCTCAAGTTTGCGCAGCAAGTCGTTGAGGGTGAAGACATTGTCGAACAACTGGCTCATGTCCGCGCCGCCGCTCGTTGCCTCGCGCAGCATGGCCGAGAGATATTTGAGGTCCATGCCCGCCATGAAGCCACTGTCCTTGCCGGAGCAGATGACGGCGCCCTTGATGGCCTCCTCGCTGCCGATCCGCGCGATGGCGGCAGCGAAATCGGTCAGGAAGTCGGGCGTGATGACATTCATCGACTGCCCCGGCACGTCGATGGTGAGAAGGGCGATGCCGTCGCCGTCGATCTCGGTCGTGATGGTCGTAGCCATGTGTGCCTCCTGACTCGTTCAATTTTTTCCCTCCGTTCATCCTGAGTAGCCACTGAGCTTGTCGAAGTGGCGTATCGAAGGATCGAGCCACGGAAAGACCCTTCGATACGGGTCTTCGGCAGGCTCAGCCCCTACTCAGGGCGAACGGACTTCTGGATTCAAACCCGCTCGATAATGATGCCCGTGCCCATTCCCGCGCCGACGCACAGATTGACCAGCGCCGTGCCCTTGCCGGAGCGTTCCAGCTCATCGAGCGCAGTGCCCAGCACCATCGCCCCGGTCGCGCCGAGCGGATGGCCCATGGCGATGGCGCCGCCGTTCACGTTGATCTGGCTGTGATCGAGCCCCATCGCCTGCATGTAGCGCAGCACGACGCTGGCGAAGGCTTCGTTCAGCTCCCACAGGTCGATATCGCCGACCGACATTCCAGACTTTTTCAGGAGCTTGTCGGCAATGTTTTCCGGGCCCGTGAGCATGATCATCGGCTCGGAGCCGACCGAAGCCATGGCCTTCATCCGGGCGCGCGGCTTGAGCCCATATTTCTCGCCCATGGCCTTGCTGCCGACCAGCACGGCCGCAGCGCCATCGACAATGCCGGAGCTGTTGCCGGCATGGTGGACATGGTTGACGCGTTCCAGCTCCGGGTATCGGAGCAGGGCGATGGTGTCGAAGCCCGGCATCTCTTCGCCCATGGCGAGAAAGCTGGGCTTGAGGCTGGCAAGGCTCTGCATCGTCGTTTCCGGGCGCATATGCTCGTCATGGTCGAGCAGCACCTGGCCGATCACATCCTTCACCGGAATGATCGACTTGCCGAAGCGCTTGTCGTCCCAGGCAGCCTTGGCGCGCTTCTGGCTCTCGACCGCATAGGCATCCACATCGTCGCGGGAGAAGCCGAACTTGGTCGCGATCACGTCCGCGCCGATGCCCTGCGGCGCGAAATAGCTGGCATAGGCAACATTGGGATCGGAAGCCCAGGCGCCGCCGTCCGCGCCCATCGGCACGCGGCTCATGCTCTCCACGCCACCGCCAATGGCCAGCTCCGCCTCGCCACTGATCACCTTGGCGAGGGCCATGTTCACCGCTTCCAGGCCGGAGGCGCAGAAGCGATTGATCTGCACGCCCGGCACGGTCTCGGCATAGCCGGCGGTCAGCACCGCCATGCGGGCGATGTCCGTCCCTTGCTCGCCGACCGGGGCGACGCAGCCGAGGATCACGTCGTCCACGTCCGCCGTGTCGATGGCGTTGCGATCGCGCACCGCCTGGAGAACCTGGACCGCTAGCTGTACCGGCGTCACCTCATGGAGCGACCCGTCCGGCTTGCCGCGTCCCCGCGGTGTGCGCACGGCATCATAGATGAAGGCTTCCATGGTCGCTCTCCTATAGGTCTGGCGGGGCCTTTGGTGCGGCCAATATGGGCCATGCCATCGCCTTCGCGCAAGGGCTCGCTGCCGGCTTCGCCACTTGCGTGGTCCATGCAAGCCCAAGAAATCCGCCAATCCTCGGCCCTACCCTAACGTCAACGGAAGGTGCGCGGGCGGGGCATAATTTCCCTATCTTTAGCGCCAGGGCGAGCCGTGCATGCCGAGTCCGCGCTGCCCTTTTGGGCGCAAGCGGCCCGACTCGGGCGTCTGCGGTTGAATAGAAAGTTCCAACGGCCTATCTGCGCCGCATCAGCATATCGACATGCACACCCGCGTGTCTTCTTGTCCTTTTCCCGGGGGTAGGCATGGCCAGCCAGAACGAACTCAGTCCCAAGCCGGCAAAGCCGGACGTTCCCAAGGATGTCGAGGAGGCGATCCGCACCCTCATCCGCTGGGCCGGCGACGATCCAGAGCGGGAAGGCCTCATTGAAACGCCCAAGCGCGTCGCGCGCGCCTGGCGGGAATATTGCGAGGGCTATGCCGAAGACCCGGCCTATCACCTCTCGCGCATCTTCCATGAGGTCGGCGGCTATGACGAGATCGTGCTGCTGACTGACATCCCGTTCCAGTCGCATTGCGAGCATCACATGGCGCCGATCGTCGGCAAGGCGCACATCGCCTATCTGCCGCAGGATTATGTCGTCGGCATCTCCAAGCTGGCCCGCGTGCTGGAAGCGTTCGCCCGCCGCCTGCAGGTGCAGGAACGGCTGACGGCGCAGGTCGCCGACTGCATCTGGGAGAATCTCAAGCCGCTCGGCGTGGCCGTGGTGATCGAGGCGACCCATGGCTGCATGACCGGGCGGGGCGTCCGCACCCATGGCACGATCATGCGCACCAGCCGGATGATGGGCGTATTCAAGCGCGACGAAAAGAGCCGAGAGGAAGTGCTGCGCCTCATGGGCGTAAAATGACGGCGCAGGCCCCGCTCGCGCTCGTCACCGGGGGGCACCGCCGCCTCGGCGCGCGCATCGCCATGCATCTGGCGCGTGCCGGCTATGCGCTGGCGATCCATGGCCGGCATGATGCGGAGCCGCATCGTTTCCTGTCCGATTGCCTCGCCGAAACGGGCGTGAATTGGCATGGCTTCGTCGCGGATTTCCTGACGCCGGGGGCCGCCGAAGGGCTGATGCCGGCGGTGATCGATCATTTCGGCCGTGCACCGGATCTGCTGGTGAACAGCGCCTCGCTGTTCGGCGAGAGCGAGCTGGCCAATGTCAGCGCCGGCCAGCTGGCCGACTATCATCAGGTCAATACGGTTGCGCCGGTGTTGCTGACCCAGGCCTTTGCTGCGGCGGCCCGGCCCGATGGGGCTGGCGCCTCGATCGTCAATATTCTCGACCAGCGCCTGGCCCAGCCGCATGGCGACCAGCTTGCCTATACGCTGGGCAAGGCGGGGCTGGAGGCGTTCACGCGGATCGCGGCGCGCACGCTGGCGCCTGCCATTCGCGTCAATGCGGTCTCGCCGGGGCTGACGCTCGCGACCTATGATTATACGCCCGAGCAACTGGAGCGGCTGGCCAGCCACGCGCCGCTCGGCGTGTTGCCGACGCCGGAGGCGGTGGGCGAGGCGGTGCTGTACCTGGCGCGGGCGGAGTCGGTGACCGGCCAGACAATCATCGTCGATGGCGGTGCCCATATGCGCAGTTACGCGCGCGATTTTCTGCATCTGGAAACCTGAACCGCCCGGCAGCGCCCGGTGACGGCCGATCCGATCTCCCACAAAGCAAAACCCCGCCGGACGATCTGTCCGGCGGGGTTTCTAAAGCTTGCGGAGGGAAGGAGCTCAGGCCTCTTCCGTATCCTCGTTGGCAGCCGGCTCGGCAGCCTCGGTCGCGATTTCGCCCGGCTCGGCATTAGGATCGTAATCCTCAGTGAAGCCGGCTTCGTCCTTCTCGAACATGGAGGCCATGACGTCCACGCCGTCCTTCTGCAGGTCGGCTTCCTCAGGCGAACGTGCGACGTTGGCCTGAACGGTGACGGAGACTTCCGGGTGCAGCGAGACGCGCACGTCGAACAGGCCGAGCGTCTTGATCGGGCGTTCCAGCACGACCATCGACTTGCTCACATTGGTGTGGCCGGCTTCGTGGAGCGCTTCCACGATGTCACGGACCGAGACCGATCCGTAGAGCTGGCCGCTGTTCGACGACTGACGGATCAGGACGACCTGAACGCCATCGACCTTCTCGGCCGCCTTGGCGGCGTCGTCACGACGGGCTGCGTTGTCGGCCTCGATCTTGGCGCGGTTGGCCTCGAACACCTTCTTGTTGGCGTTGTTGGAGCGAAGCGCCTTCTTGTTGGGCAGCAGATAGTTGCGCGCATAGCCGTCCTTGACGGTTACGACGTCGCCGATTGCACCCAGCTTCTCGATACGCTCGAGCAGAATGATTTCCATGGGTCCGCCCTCCTTACTTCACGATGTAGGGCAGCAGGCCCAGATGGCGGGCGCGCTTGATTGCCTGGGAAAGCTCGCGCTGCTTCTTGGCCGAGACGGCCGTGATGCGCGAGGGAACGATCTTGCCGCGCTCAGAGACGAAGCCCTGCAGCAGGCGCACATCTTTGTAATCGATGCGCGGTGCGTCCTTTGCGGAGAACGGGCAGGTCTTGCGACGGCGGAAAAATGGGCGTGCCATGTGTCAGGTCTCCTTATTCGCCGTCCGAGGCTTCTTCGCGGTCCCGGCGGGGCGCGCGATCGCCGCGATCCGGGCGGTCACCACGGTCGCCGCGCTCACCACGACGCTCACGGTCACGCTCGTTCTTGCGCATCATCACCGAAGGGCCACCCTCCAGCTCTTCAACGCGGACGGTCATGAAGCGGATCACGTCTTCGTTGATCTGCGTCTGACGCTCCAGCTCGGCGACGACGCCAGCCGGCGCGTCGATGTTGAGCATCACGTAGTGAGCCTTGCGGTTCTTGGCGATCTTGTAGGCGAGGTTGCGGAGACCCCAGCTTTCCACCTTCGTCACCTTGCCTTCATTGGCCTCGATGATCTTGGTGGCATTTTCCGCGAGCGCATCGACCTGGGCCTGTGCCAGATCCTGACGCGCAAGGAAGACATGCTCATAATAGGGCATGGTTCATGCGTCCTGTCTTTTGGCCGATTGCTGACATACGCCCCATGCGCATGCCCCTCCGGCTGTCGTCTCAAACAAAGCTTCGCGGCGGGCGCAGCGAGAGCCTGCCCGGCGAAGGGGCGGCCTATGGCTGAAAAGTGCCGGCAAGGCAAGCGCGCAATGCCCGCTCTTGCCGATAAGCGATCAGGGCCGGAACTGCCGGGCCAGCGCGTGATAGAGCTTGGGCTTGCAGATCTGCCCGCTGACCCAGTTGGCGAAGATCGCCGTGGCGAACAGCGGCAGGATCATGGTGCGGTCTGCGGTCATTTCCATCATGATGATCGCGGCGGTGAGGGGCGCCCGGACCACACCGGCGAAATAGCCGATCATGCCGAGCAGCACGATGGCGCCGTGCGGCTGGTCCGGCATCAACAGCCCCAGCAGCTGGCCAAGGCCGGCGCCGACGGAGAGCGATGGCGCGAAGATACCGCCGGGCGCTCCGCTCAGCGCCGTAGCCAGCGTGGCGACCAGCTTGGCGGGGCCGAAGCTCCAGGAAACCTCTTCGCCGGCGAGCAGCGCGCGGGTCGTCTCATAGCCGGTGCCCCAGCTGATCCCGGCGGTGAGAATGCCCGTGATGGCGACGACGAGCCCGCAAGTGCCCGCGACGAGCAGCGGCTTGGCCCGCATCGCGCGGGCGAGCGGGCTGCGGGACCAGGCAAGAGCGATCAGCGCGCGCGAGAACAGGCCGCCCGCCACGCCGCCGACCAGCCCGGCGACCGGCGTCAGCAGCAGCATCGACGAGATCGGCATCGATTGATGCATGGCGCCGAAATAGATGTAATCGCCCGAAAGCCACAGGCTCGTAATGCCCGCCATCATCACGGCGGCCATGACGACGATTGCAATCTTCTGCTCGAAGGCGGCGGCCAGTTCCTCGATGGCGAAGGCGACCCCCGCGAGCGGCGTGTTGAACGCCGCCGCAACACCGGCCGCACCGCCGGCAATGATGATCCCGGCTGAAACCGGGACGCGCAGCCAGCGCTGCACCGCGGCCATGATGGCGGCACTGATCTGCACGGTCGGTCCTTCGCGACCGACTGAGCCACCCGCGAGCAGCATCCCCAGCGTGCCGAACAGCTTGAACAGGGCGGTCCGCAGCGAGAGCAGGCGGCGGGATTGTGGATGATCCGGCATGCGCGCCGCCGCCATTGTCTGCGGAATGCCCGATCCGCGCGCCTCCGGGCACCAGTGTCGCGTGACATAGGTCACCGCGATGAACAGGCCGGGCGTGATGACCAGCGGCGCATAAGGAAAGGCATCGGCCACGCCGGTAAACACGCCTTGCGCGGCCTCACCCAGCTTGGCGAACAGCACCGCGACCAGGCTGAGCAGCAGGGCGCCACCGATCGCGCCGATGCGGCCCCGCATCACGCGGGCATCCACGCGGCTGATCGCGTTGGAGAACCGTGGCTTTAACATCCTGGCTTCCCCTATGCCCCATGAGCAGGGCGCACAATGGCCAATGTCCATCCTGGCGCGCTGTCTTGCCGGTCAAGCCAACAGGACTTGCCCGGGGCGCCCCCCCGGACTAGGGCGCAGGCCTTCACAGACCAAGCAGGGATCAGGGCCGTGCGTGCATTCATCTTTCCGGGGCAGGGCAGTCAGGCCGTGGGCATGGGATCGGCGCTGGCCGCAGCATCGCCCGTGGCGCGCGAGATTTTCCAGGAAGTCGACGAGGCGCTGGGCCAGCATCTCTTCCGCATCATGACCGAAGGACCGGAAGCGGACCTGACGCTGACTGAAAATGCCCAGCCGGCGATCATGGCCAACGCGCTCGCCACCTTGCGCGTGCTGGAGAAGGAGGGCGGCATCGTGCTCCGCGACAAGGCGGATGCGCTGGCCGGCCACAGCCTCGGCGAATATAGCGCCCTGTGCGCGGCGGGCGCCTTCGATCTCGCGACCACCGCCCGTCTGCTCAAGACGCGCGGCCGGGCGATGCAGGCCGCCGTGCCGGTGGGCGAGGGCGCCATGGCTGCCCTGCTCGGCGCCGACATCGAAAAGGCCGAGGCGCTCGCGGCTGCTGCGGCGGAGGGCGAAGTCTGCGCCGTCGCCAACGACAATGATCCGAGCCAGGTCGTCATTTCCGGCCATGTCGGCGCCATCGAGCGCGCGATCGGGCTGGTGAAGGATTATGGCATCAAGCGTGGCGTGCTGCTGCCGGTCTCCGCGCCCTTCCACTGCCCGCTGATGCAGCCGGCTGCCGATGCGATGGCGGCTGCCCTGGCGGACACGCAGTCGCCTGGCGCCTTCATTCCCGTCTATGCCAATGTGACGGCCGCGCCGGTGAGTGACGCGGCGACCATCCGTGACCTGCTGGTTCAGCAGGTGACCGGCCGGGTGCGCTGGCGCGAAAGCATCGCGGCGATATGGGCGGCGGGCATTACCGATTTCGTCGAGCTGGGCGGCAAGGTGCTCGGCCCGATGGTCAAGCGCATCGCGCCGGATGCGACCGTGACCAGCGTGATCTCGATGGATGACATCGAGGCGCTACTCGGCCGCGTGTGAGAGACAGGAGGGACTGCATCATGTTCGATCTCAATGGAATGACCGCGCTGGTCACTGGCGCGAGCGGTGGCATCGGCTCTGCCGTGGCCCGGGCCCTGGCCGCGCAGGGCGCGCGACTGGCGCTCTCCGGCAGCAATGTCGCCAAGCTGGAGGCCTTTGCCGCCGAGCTGGGCGGCGATCACGTCTGCGTGCCGTGCGATCTGAGCGATGCGGCTTCAGTGGACGCGCTGGTGCCCGCCGCGATCGAGGCGCTGGGCGGCAAGCTGGATATCCTCATCAACAATGCCGGCGTCACGCGCGACAACCTCATCCTGCGCATGAAGGACGAGGAGTGGGACACCGTCCAGAAGATCAATCTGGAAGCAGCCTTCCGCCTCATCCGCGCGGCTTCGAAGCCGATGATGAAGGCCCGCACGGGGCGGATCATCTCGATCACCAGCGTCGTGGGCGTGACCGGTAATCCGGGCCAGGCCAACTACGCCGCCTCCAAGGCCGGCCTGATCGGCATGAGCAAGAGCCTTGCACAGGAACTGGCCAGCCGGGGCATCACCGTGAACTGCGTCGCGCCCGGCTTCATCCGCTCGGCCATGACCGACGCGCTGAATGACGCCCAGAAGGACGCCATCCTCTCGCGCATTCCAGCCGGCGCGCTCGGCACCGGCGAGGATATCGGCGCGGCGGTGGTCTATCTCGCCAGCCGCGAGGCGGGCTATGTCACCGGCCAGACCCTGCATGTGAATGGCGGCATGGCGATGATCTGAGTTTTGGCCGGTCTCTGGTGAGATCGGCTCATCTGGAGCTCGTCATTACGGCAGAGCGAGATTTTTTATCGGCAGGCGGAACCCGATGCCGCGCCGATCATTCCTTCACTGACTGGCTCCCGCCGGTCAGCGGACCCCCTTAACGGCGACCTTCCAGAGGTCGCCGTTTTTTTGTGGCGAGGGTTGGTGGGCTGGCCGTGCTGAGGTGGTCTCAGTTGACGCTGACGCTGTCTAGTTCTGAACCCACGAACCCGTGGCGGCTGGTCCCGCCAGTCGATTGTCCGCCCCATACCGATAAAACGCGGGATACCGGCGGAATATGGTGAGCCCTGCTGGGTTCGAACCAGCGACCTACTGATTAAAAGTCAGTTGCTCTACCGACTGAGCTAAGGGCCCCCAAGCGGGTGTCGCGATCCCCTAAAGGTGCGGGCTCTGGCGGTCAACCGGCTTGGCGGCTTTTACAGCCGCGATCATCTGGCTGGGGTGGGTTTGCGCAGGCGGAAGGCCAGATGGTGGATGGTGAGGCCGGACACAGGATCTTCTGCATTCGGAGCGATCCCGCGCAGCGGTTCCAGGACGAAGGCACGGTCTGCGATGGCCGGATGCGGCACGGTCAGCCGTCTGCTGCGCACGGCGCCGCCAGACCAGAGCAGCAGGTCGAGATCCAGCGTGCGCGCGCCCCAGCGGCGGTAGCGGCGGCGATGGAAGGTGCGCTCGATGGCCTGAAGCTGGTCGAGCATCGCCAGCGGTAGCAGCCTCGTGCTCACAATGGCTGCCGCATTGGCATAAGTGCGCGCGGACGGGCCCAGGGGGCGCGAGTCGATGATGGGGGAGGCTCGAACAAGGCTGAGGGGCGCGAAGTCGAGGGCATCGAAGGCGGCGCGCACGATGTCGCGCGGGCGCATCCCCGCCATCGGACGATTGGCGCCGATACCAACAGCGTAGATCTGCTCGCCGGTTTCCGGCGACCGATGGTCGCGCGCCAGAGGGTGGATGCTTGCCTTGTTCATCCGCCAGGGCCTATCCGCAGGGCATGTCCATGACCAGTCCTGTTATAAGCCCCGTGCCCGGCGCCGAACCGGCGCGCGATTGTCCCCTATGTCCGCGTCTGGTCGCCTTTCGCCAGGCCTGTCGGATCGAGTATCCGGACTGGTGGAACAGTCCAATCCCCGCCTTTGGCGATCCGGATGCACGCATTGTTCTGGTGGGACTGGCGCCCGGCAAACATGGCTCTAACCGCACCGGGAGGCCGTTCACCGGCGATTATGCGGGCGACCTCCTGTTCGCCACGCTCGACAAATTCGGTCTTTCGCGTGGCACATATGACGCGCGTGTGGATGATAGTCTTGAGCTGGTGGATTGCGCGATCCTCGCGAGCGTGAAATGCCTGCCGCCACAGAACAAGCCGACCCCCGAGGAAATCCGCACGTGCCGTCCGTTTCTGGATGCGGAGGTCACGTTGCTGCCCAAGGCGCGCATCTTCATCGCGCTCGGGCAGATCGCGCATCAATCCGCGGTGAAAGTGCTGGGTGGGCGGCTGCCCAAGGCCCGCTTCGCGCATCTCGCCGAGCACCGGATGCCCGATGGGCGCATGCTGATCGATAGCTACCACTGCTCGCGCTACAATACGAACACCGGGCGGCTGACGGCGGAGATGTTCGAGGCGGTTTTCGATCGGGCGCTGGCTTTGCGGGATAGCCTTTAAGCGACGCGGTGATAGGCAGGTTTTATCCGTCGGGCATTGCGCCCGTTGGATGAAGTTCGGGCGGCAACCTTGCGCGCGGCTGTTCCTTCACGACGCAGCAATGGTCGTGAGAGAACGCGCATGCCAAACAGGTTCCAGGGTGCAGACATTGCTGACCGGCCTTATCTCGCCAAGCTGAAGGCCCGGCTCAAGAGGCTGGTGAACGCGAGGGACTGAAAGCCACCGCCGCGCTCGCCGGGTTTATCGCAGCAGATAGTCGTAATAAGCGCCATCCGGCGGGCCACCGGCGGCAGCCTGCACGCCATCCAGGGCGCCTTCCGGTAGCGAGGCGAGCGACTTGGCATGATGCTCTTCGCTGGCCCATTTCTCGATGAAGATGAAGCGGTGCTCGTTGCCCAGGTCCCGCATCAGTTCGACGCCTTCACAGCCATCGGCAGCCTTCACCGTGCCTGAGAGGGCGATGAGGGCCGCTTCCATCTCGGCGCTTTTGCCGTCTGCGGCGGGAATGATGTAGAGGCGAGCCACGGTCATACACATCTCCTTATGCAGCGATGGTTACACATCCTGCGCCAGCCGTCCATAAAGCTCGGGCCTGCGATCGCGAAAAAAGCCCATGCCGGCACGGTGCTTGCGTGCGCGGTCAAGATCGAGCGTGGCGATGAGCGCGCCGGTCTGCCAGTCTTCCGCCTCGGCCACCAGATCGCCCCATTCGTCTGCGATGAAGCTGTGGCCGTAGAAGCTTTGTTCGCCGGTGGCGCCGGCCATCTGCTCGCGGCCGATGCGATTGGCGGCGATGACCGGCATGCAGTTGGAGACGGCATGGCCCTGCATCGCCCGCCGCCACATGCGGCTTGTATTCAGATCCCCATCATAAGGCTCCGAGCCGATCGCTGTGGGGTAGAGCAGCACCTCTGCGCCCATCAGCGCCATGGCGCGGGCTGTTTCCGGATACCATTGGTCCCAGCAGATGCCGACGCCGATCGTGCCATATTTCGTCTCCCACACCTTGAAGCCGGTGTTGCCGGGCCGAAAATAATATTTCTCCTCATAGCCCGGCCCGTCCGGGATATGGCTCTTGCGGTAGACGCCCATGATCTCGCCCTGATCGTCGATCATGGCGAGGCTGTTATAATGGTGCTGGCCATCCCGCTCGAAGAAGCTGGTGGGGATGTAGACGCCCTGCGTCTTGGCCAGCTTCTGCATCGCCAGCACGGCAGGATGCTCGGTGAGCGGGCGGGCGCGGGCAAACAAAGCCTCATCCTCGACCGTGCAAAAATACAGGCCCTCGAACAGTTCGGGCGGCAGGATGATCTTGGCTCCGCGGGCCGCGGCCTTGGCGACATGTTCCTCCACCAGCGCGATATTGGCGACCTCATCCTCCGAAAAGGCGAGCTGAAGCGCGGCGACCGTGAGATGAGACATGGCGTGATCCTGCGGCGAAAGGGGTCAGACGGCGGCCGGCAGATGCATGCTCATGCAATGGAAACTGCCGCCGCCGCGCAATATGGCATCGGACGGCAGGCCGACAATAGCCCGGCCCGGAAAGAATGGCGCGAGCGCATCCAGCGCGGCCTGATCATTGGCCGCGCCATATTGCGGCACGATGACGGCGCCGTTGGTGATGCAGAAGTTCATGTAGCTCGCTGGCACGATGTGCCCGTCAATCTCGTATCGGCCGACCGACGGCATCGTGGCGACCTCCAGCCCATAGGCGCGGGCGCGAGCCGTGGCATCGGCATAGATGGCGGTGTTGGGATCATCCTCGGTGCTGGCCTGCGGCACCACGAGAACCCCCGGCGCCACGAAACGGGCGAGATTGTCGACATGTCCATCCGTGTGATCGTTCAGCAAGCCATCACCCAGCCAGAGCATGGACGACAGGCCAAGGGTACCGGCCAGGATCGTCTCGATCTGCTTGCGATCCAGCGTGGGATTGCGATTGGGGTTGAGCAGACATTGCTCGGTCGTCACGAAGAGCCCGGTGCCATCCGTATCGAGCGCGCCGCCTTCCAGGATGATGGGGACGTGACGGCAGGGCAGGCCGGTCGTGGCGGCAAGGCGCGCGCCGATGTCCTCATCGCCCGACATCTGAAACTTGCCGCCCCAGCCGTTGAAATCGAAATCGACGAGGGCGCGGGAGCCATTCGGGCCGAGGAGGCCGATTGGGCCGGTGTCGCGCAGCCAGATGTCGCCGAAGGGTTCGTGGCGGACCTCTACGGCGGGGGGGACAAGGGTGCGGGCGTGGAGGGCATCTGGCTCGGTGCGCGCGAGAAGTATGACGCGCTGGCCCTGGCTGGAGACCGCATTTGCAAATGCCGCTGCCTGCAACTGGGCATCCGAACGCGCTGAGGGCCATTCCGACGGGTCGCCGGGACAGCCAATCCAAAGCAGTTCCTGAGGGGCCCACTCTGCCGGTAGGATGTAAGACATTCGGCGTTCTCTCTCGTTTCGCGAGCGTCTTGGCCGACATAGCTTGCAATGACAAGGTGCGCTTTCGTCGCGGTCGGTGCTTGTTTTTTTCGGAGGGGGCTGCGCCTATGATGTGTCGAGTCTGTGCTTTTTCGCCGGGCTGACGTGGTGCAAACTGATGGGTCTGGCGGAAGGCAATCCAGCAATAACCGAATAGCAATGCTTTCGACGGTCATTCTCGCTAGGAACATCGGAGGTGTCAGCCCGTCGCGCGGCGCTGCCAAACTCTGCTGCACCAGCACACGAAGAGGGTGTCCCGCATGGTTTCCCGTCAAAGTGAAACTCAGTTTCTGTTCACATTGGTTGCGCTCGACAATGGCATCAGAAGCGATAATGGACTAACGGCGATTGGGTCGCCCCCAACCTTCTTTATTTGAAAGATGCAGGGAAAATAAAATAGACGATGATCCTAATATATTATCCTTAAATATAGTGGCATTGAATATTTATATTAATTCTATGAAGTTAAAATCTATGCTTATAGATGTATCTCGTTTGATTTGGCGCATGAAAAGAGGGTTGTTGCCGACAGGTATTGATCGAACATGTCTTGCGTATATTTCTCATTATCGCGGTCGCGCCCATGCAGTCATTCAGTTCGGGAAGGTGACAGCGGTTTATCCCCTTGAATGTTCCCGAGAATTGTTCGAGGTCTTACTTTCATCCCATAAAGGTGGTGGTGGCCACCGATTGCCCTCCCTCGTTTGGCGGGGCGTGCGGGAGCTTTTGAGAGGTCGGGTGGGGCGGCGTGACCTCACGGGAGCCATTTATCTGAATGTCGGTCACACGGGCCTCGATAAGGTGAGCCATGAGGCTTGGGTTCAGAAATCGGGCGTGAGACCAATCTATTTTGTGCATGATCTCATTCCGATAACTCACCCCGAATATTGTCGTCCGAGAGAATTAGAGAAGCATCGTCACCGCATCACTGCGTTATTGCGCAATGGAACTGGCATCATCGGAAACAGCCGCGATACGCTTGATGAGTTGAAAATTTTTGCCAGTTACCAAGGATCGTTGGAAATGCCGCCGACGCTTCTGGCACCTTTAGGAGCGGATTTCTCTGATAGACAGCAAGCCCCGAGACCCGATACGACTTTGCCGGTGCGGCCCTATTTTGTCATGCTCGGCACGATTGAAGGACGGAAGAATCACCTCTTTATTCTTACGATATGGGCAGAGATGGCTCGGCGTTTGGGGGCAGCGTGCCCGCAACTCGTTATCATTGGCCAGCGCGGCTGGGAAAGTGAGCAGGCGGTCGATATGTTGGAGCGCAGCGCGGCGCTGCGTGGGCATGTTATCGAGCTGTCACGCTGTGACGATGCGGAGCTCCAAGCCTATATGTGCGGGGCGCGAGCGCTGCTCTTTCCATCTTTCGTCGAAGGATATGGTCTTCCGCTCGTGGAAGCGTTGGCCAGCGGGACGCCGGTCATAGCCAGCAATCTTGGGGTCTTTCGTGAGCTTGCGGGCGAAATTCCAGAGTATCTCAGTCCGATTGATGGTCTGGGCTGGTCTCAGTTGATTGAGGATTTTGCGCAGCCCGACAGCACTCGGCGTGCAAATCAGCTAAAGCGTCTTGCTAGCTGGCAGCCGCCAACTTGGGCGGATCATTTCGCCAAGCTCGATCCCTGGTTGGAGGAGTTAGCTGCTCAGCCGTAAGTGGCAACGCTCGCGAGCTGCCACTGGCCGGTTCGATTGCTAACCAGCCGCTCTACGGAAGACTCCACCAATATACTCGTCGCCGTCTCGCTCGCCAGCCCGCCATAGACGAGGCAGCGATCGTGCAACACGCGGCGGAAGGACTCGTAGACGTCCGAATCGGGCGCTTGCGGGCGCATCCAGAAGTCGTCGAGCCGACCCTGGTGGGTGATTTGCGGTATGTTGTAGATCGCCTTGCCCAGCGCCATGGTAGGAACGCCGGCGGCGAGGGCCAGCGTGGCTGAGGTGCTGTTGATCGTCACCATGCCCAGGGTATCCGCCGTCAGTTCCTCAAGGACGCCCCCCGCAATGTGCAAGATGCGATCTTCGATGCCGGCCTTGCGGGCCTGGCTCATGATATGATTGCGCCAGCTCATGAAGCTGCAATCGAGCGGATGCTCCTTGATGAGCAGGCGGACATGCTTGGGCGCGCGGCGAGCGAAGCTGTAAAGCACGTAATCCAGCGCTTCCTTCATGTCCGCGAACGGCGAATGCTCGCGAATTTGGAAATCGGTGGAGAGTTGCAACGGGAAGAGGAAATAGGGCGCCCCGGGCAGCCGCGCGAGGGTCTCCTCGGCGCGGCGAGCATCTGCCTTTTCCCGCGCGAATTTATAGAGCCAGCCAAAGCCCTCCATCATCAGGGACCCGGTCCGGTGTGACTGGTAGAAAGGATAGAGCGGCCGCCCGAACCAGGTGCGTGAGTAATAGCGCCAGGCATCGCGCGCGCGGCGGTTGAAGCTGGCGGTGATGACCGGGCGCTGCGGCAACGGGGGCAGGTTGCGCGCGGCTTGCAGGTACCATTCCGGGTCTCGCGGCAGCGAGCTGTTGCCGTTCACGCCGCTCGGCTCAAGGGTCAGCCAGTCCGGACGAATATAGCCTTCTTCAAAGACATGCACGTCGATCTTGCGAAGCTGTGCCATGCGATGGGCGGCCATGTGCAGAGGGCGGCAATCGCCGAACAGAATGATGTCGGTGATGGCATTGTCGCTTAGGAAGCGATCAATGAACAGGGTCCACCGCTTCCGGCTTCCGCGATAATTGGTGGCCTCGCCGGGCCAATCGGCGAGATCGCCGCCATTCAGATTGATGCGAAAAATACCGCATTCGAGAGTGCGAAGTCGTTCGGCCAATTGCCAGAAGAAGGGCCCCGGCGGCCCCTGCAGGAACAGGAAGTTCCGATGCGCTATGGGCTGGAATTTCATCTGTTTCCCAACATGTGCGCGATGGCCCGTCTAGCCAAACCAACCAACTTTCTGAGCGGGACTAGCGCAACATTTTGACGCTGAACACCAGAAATGAGACGCATGACAAGTATTTCTGCCGTGCATGGCAAATTGGTTACGGGGTCCAGATAGCGCGGATATTGAATAAGCACATAGGCTGTTAACGCATCTAGCGTTAAGGCCTTGTTTCGACGCGGCAGGGATGCGCCGAGATCATTGGTGAGCCCCCAGCCTGCAAAGAAGGGCATGCCGTGCGTCGTCACCGGTGTCCCGTGCAACAGCGCTTCGAACCCGGCGAGAGAAGTAATGACATGCACCTCGTCCGCCATGGCGATCAACGCGCTGATCGGACTGTCGGGGTTGATTTCGTTCGCCAGATCCAACGCGATATTCGTCGGGATGGCGCCGCGCCGATGGCCCGCTTCAACATCGGGATGCGGTCGATAGACGATCCACGCATCCGGCGCGCCTGCGCGAACGCGGCGGAGCAGTTCAAGGTTGGACTGGACGGCCCCGCCGCCGAACTGGACGGACCGGTCATCCTCGACCTGGCCGACCACGAGAAGATGACGCTTCTGCCCGCCCCGGCGCGGCAAAGTGGCTGCGCGGCCAATGCCATATTTGCTGACGCCTTCGCACACCAGCCATTCGCGCAGACGGCGCGCGCGGGCAAGCATGCCGGGCGAGGGTGTGCCTTGCGCCAGCATCTCCTCCAGCCGGTTGGGGCGGGTGGGGTCGTAGTGAACGCCCAGATCATCGACGATGATGGAAAGCGGTGGCACGCAGTCGGCACCGAGCCCGGCTGAGCGGATGAAGCCATCCTCCACTTCCATCACCGGCCAGGGACCCGCCTCGATCTCCGCCAGCAGGGCAGGGGGAACGCGCGCCTTCCACACAGCAATGGCATCGCTGGGCTTGAGATCGCGCAGGGCCGCGGGATTGGCGGGACGGAACGGGACGGCGCTGCCGGCCCAGAGCAAGGGGTCCACCGTATCGCGCTTCCAGTGCGCGAAACCGAATGCCGCCGCGATCGGGCGGTTGGCGTCGATCAAGCGCCGCCAGCTCGCCAGCGTTTCGATCAAATCGAATGCGCTGGCGAGCTGGCCGGTGAACGGGTCTGCGTAGGCGACGTCCTGCACCAGATGCCGCTCAACCAAAGCGGCGATGATGGCCTCAGTCTCGGGGGCGTCGGGCGCACGGTCGGCAAGCGCAGCGAACGCGCCTTCACCGTTAAGGCAAACGCGCTTGCCTGCGATGGCGCTGAGCAGCATCAGCGGATCGTCGGCGGACCCGGACACGCTTTCTTGTGCGATTGTCCAAGGATCGTCCGGCGCCCAGAACGGACCACCGACGCGATATTGTCGCAGGGCCGCGAGGATTTGCTCCGCGGTTGCGGAGCGGACATGGCTCTCGCCCCCCGCAGCGCTGAGGACGACCGGATAGGGTTTTCCGCCGGGAAAAGGAGGAACGGCGAGGATCGTCTGTGCGGCGAGCGTCATGGGCGATGCACTTTCTCCAGCCAGCCCGTCGGCGGCTTGGGCACGGCGGCGTGGGGATCGGCACGCATCGCTTCGATCACGCGGTTCAGCCAGGGCGACAGGAGGGCCATATTGGGATTATGACGGGAGGCCACCCCTGTGACCAGACTGGAGGGGCCGGAATAAGCCGCAAACAGCGTATCGGCGCTGGCCTTCGGAACGAGGCGGTCGAGATCGCCTTGGACGAACAACACAGGGACCTTGATCGCCTTCAATGCCTCCCGATTGTCCCATCGATCCGGGATGAAGGCGCGGCTGATCTTTGGCGCGGCGGCAGCAATGCGAACGAAAACGCTCATCGCGATCACGCCAGCGATATCCGGTTCTCTTGCTGCGGCATGAAGCGCCACGGAAGAGCCCAGCGAATGGCCGATCAACCAAATACGCGCGCCGGGCCCGGCCAGATCCCCCGCCTTTGCGATGAACGCGCTCGCATCGGTCATCAGGCCGTCTTCGCTCGGTCGGCCCGGATTGGCGCCGAAGCCGCGGTAAGACGCAGCCAGAACCGCATTGCCTGTCCCGGCCAGATGCTGGGCAGCATTCGCATTCATTTCGGCATTCCAGTTGCGGCCGTGGAACATCACGAAGATGTCGGGGTCGCCCGGCGCGCCCGGCCAGTAATAGCCGGTGAGTGCGAGATGATCCTTCGTGGTGACGCTGATGGTCTGGGGTGGCGCGCCGACCCATCGGGTCACGGCGGCTTTGTTATGGGGAGAATAGAGAACGTCACGTGATAGAGACGCACAGCCCGGCGTCATCCCCAGCCACGCCAACAGCACCATGGTCTGCCGCGCACGCGCCCGCCTGCTATGGCGCGGCTTGCCCGGACGATCCTGTGTCTCGCGCACGATCCTCACCTAGGGCGAGACGCGCGCGCTGAGAATCCCTTCGACCAGCGGAACGTCGCTGGGGTTGTTCACCTCTACGATGGGATAGCCTTGTTCCTCAAGCGTGACGACCGAGACCGGTATGCCCGCGACGAGGAAGCGCAACTGTTCGAGGCCCTCGACTGCCTCCAGCATCGTCGGCCCCAGCGCGACATAGCGCTCTAGCGCGGCGCGGCGATAGGCATAGAGGCCAAGATGGAGCAGCACAGGCATGTCCTCGTTCGGCATGCGGCCTTCAGGGAGATAGGGGAGGATGCGCTTGGAGAAATACAGCGCTTCCGAACGACCGTTGACCACGACGGTGGTGCCACCCACGCGGCCCTGCGCGGCATCCTCGGCAAGGTGGCGATAGGTTTCGTGTGAACACCGCACCGCCACGGTCGCGACCTGCACCTCCGGATTGGCGTGCATATGGTCGATCAGGGCAGCGACGAAAGCCGGCGGGGTGAGCAGCGCATCGCCCTGGAAGTTGACGAGCAGCTGCGCATTGGGCAGCGCGTCGAGGCAGGCCGCCACCCGCTCGGTGCCATTGCCGCAGCTTTCCGGTGTCATCAGCCACTGGCCGCCAAAGCCATCGACTTCGTCGGTGATCCGCTTGTCGTCCGTCGCGACGACGACGGCCGCGTCTTCGCAGACTGCGAGTGCGCCATCATGGCTCCACCCGATGAGCGTATTCGTGATGCCATCAGGGCCCATGATGGGCGCCAGCGGTTTGCCGGGATAACGGCTCGATCCATAGCGTGTCGGGATAATGATGACGGTCCCAGCGTCAGCCAGGGCAGGGCGCTCACTCATGCGGCTTCCCGTCGTCGAATCTCGGGCCGAATGCAAGCCGGGTTCCATCAGCCTCGCGGTCAATCTGGGCGTGACGTTGACCGGCGATCATGGCGCACCCGCTCAGGGCGCGAGATCGTGAATATGCGCGATGCCCACGGGCTTTGCGCGGTCATCCTGCGCCGTGACGAACAGCACCGTGATCTTGGCATCGTTCATGAGGGTGAGAACTTCTTCCACCAGCGTGCCCACGGGCACAGTGATGGGGGCGCTGGTCATGATATCGGCCGCGCGGGCGGTAAGCACATGGTCGAAGGCGCGGCGCAAATCGCCATCGGTGATGATGCCGACCAGGGAGCCATCATCGGACACGACGCCCGCCACGCCCTTGCCGCCGCTTGTCATCTCGAAAACCACGTCGCGCATCGGCGCGTCCCAGCGGACCAGGGGAAGCGGGTCGTTGACGTTGATCACTTCTTCGATCGGCGCGAGGCGCGAGCCGATGTCTCCGCCGGGATGCCATTGGGCAATATCGGTGCGCGTGAGGCCGCGACGTTCCATGGCAGCCATGGCCAGCGCGTCGCCAAGCGCCAACATCATCGTGGTGGAGGTCGTCGGCGCAATCCGCACGGGACAGGCCTCTGGTGCGTCGGGCAGTTGCAGGACGATATCGGCTGCGACGCCCAGCGGCGAATGACGCCGCGAGACGATGCCGATCACCTGTACGCCCCGCCGCCCGGCATAAGTGAGCAGCGGGCGCAATTCCGGCGAAAAGCCGCTGTTGGAGAGAATGATCAGCACATCGCCCTGACTCAGCATCCCCAGGTCGCCATGGGCTGCTTCCCCGGCGTGAAGAAAGAAGGAGGACGTGCCGGTCGCAGCAAAGGTTGCAGCGATCTTGCGGGCAATATGGCCGGACTTTCCGACGCCGGCGACGACGACACGGCCGGGCGTGTTCAAGATGACGTTGACGGCATCCGAAAAGGACTGATCGAGCGACGCAGCCAAGGCTGCGAGACCAGCGGCCTCTTGCGTGATAACGGACAGGCCCGCCTCGAGCGTTCTTTCATGGTCTACCCGGGAAGGGTGAAAGGAACGCGGGTGAACAGTAGCCATGTCGACGGAATTTCCCTGATTTGCGCCTTGGGCTAGCTTTGGCTGCGCTTTCGCGCAACTCATTTTTGCACCGCAACAACTCATCGCTTGCTCAGAACAACTGGCCTTAACAAATCGATGATTTAAGGTTTTAACGCCAAGGCTCTTAATAACCTGTTCCGTCTACTTTGGCGCATTCGCTCCACTCCGGCTCTCGTCGCGAATCGTCCGGAATTCTGCGGTTGGGAACCAGTTGGGCCACACGTCGCTCTGCGCCAGTTCGCGGCCGATGCGATAGTGAAGCTGGAGATCGCTTGCCGCGCCGGCCCAGTTCCAGCGGGGATCATATTCGTCCTGCGGCTTGTGATAGCGGTGGACCGTGTAATCTTCGGCCGCGGCCTGGCCGGCCGTCACGCCGCCATCCACCAGGTCCTCGCCGCTCTCGGCATACAGCATGGGCACGCCCTGCTTTGCGAAGCTGAAATGGTCGGAGCGGTAGAAGCTGCCTTTCTCCGGCGCTGGCTCGGGCTTGATGACGCGGCCCGCATCCTTGACGGCGCGTTCGAGGAACAGCTCCAGCTCGGATTTGCCGCCGCCGATGACCACCACGTCGCGGGTCGGGCCCGCCATGTTCAGCGCATCCATGTTGATGCCACCCACCGTCCGCGCGAGCGGGAAGACGGGGTTCTCGGCATAATAAGCCGAACCGAGCAGGCCGGCTTCCTCCGCCGTCACGGCGAGGAACACCAGGGTGCGCGCAGTGGGTCCGGCGTCACGGTGAGCCTTGGCCAGCGCAATCAGCGCGGCCGTGCCCGTCGCGTTATCGACCGCGCCATTGCAGATGTCGTCGCCATCGATTGGTTCGCACCGGCCCAGATGATCCCAGTGCGCGGTGTAGAGCACATAATCGTCAGGCCGGCTGGTGCCGGGGAGAATGCCGATCACGTTGCGGGAGCGTTGGCGGCGGACCATGTTGTTGATGGTGATGCTGGCCTTGAGGTCACCCAAGGGCACCGCCCGGAAGCCCGGGCGCTTGGCCGCCGCGCTGAGCGCGACGAAATCCTTGCCGGCCGCAGCGAAGACGCGTTTGGCAGCATCGAGCGTCACCCAGCCAGCCGCGGCGGACTGATCCATATGATCGCCCGGCACATCGATGTTGAGCTGCGGCCCGGTCCAGGAGGAGACGACCACGTCCCATGGATAAGCGGCCGGAAATGTCTCGTGAACGACCAGCGCGGCAACCGCGCCTTGCCGCGCGGCTTCCTCATATTTGTAGGTCCAGCGGCCATAATAGGTCATGGCGCGACCCTCGAAGGGACCGTCGAGACCTTCCATCTCGTAATCGGGATCGTTGACGAGGATGACCACCGTCTTGCCGCGCACATCAACGCCGGCATAATCGTTCCAGCCCCGTTCGGGCGCGTTGATGCCGTAGCCGACGAACACCATGTCGCTGGCCGCCACCGTGCTGGTCGGCACCACCCGATAGGTGCCCGCGACCATATCCGTTTTGTAGGCGAGGTTGATGGCGGTTTTGGCCCCGGCGATCCGCAAGGTCATGTCCGGCGAGGGTGTCAGTTCGACCAGCGGCACGTCCTGTGTCCAGCTTCCCTTGTTGCCCGGTTTCAGGCCAGCCTTGCGCATCTGGGCGATGAGATAGGAGACGGTCTTTTCCTCGCCGACAGTCCCGGGCGCGCGCCCTTCGAAAGCGTCCGAGGACAGGGTGCGCGTGACGCTTTTGAGCAGATTGATGTCGATGGGTTTTGCCATCACGGCGGCAGGCAAAACAAATGCCGGGTCCGCTGACACGGGCGCGGCATCGGCCGTGCTTTTCAGTGGCGTGGCTGTGGGTTGGCACGCAGCGAGAAGCGCGAGAGGGAGAGCGATCGCGAGACGAGGGAGGCGCATGGGTACTTCTTCCAGCAACAGGCAAGGTGATAGTCGCTCATGTCAGGGTCTGCTTGCGTGTTCAACATGAAGCCGCTTAATCAGAGGCATGGCTGTGCCGTCATGCTTTGGTGGGGCCATTTACGAGGGGGGATTTCTATGATTTCGACCGGCGTCGTCGCGCGGGTTATGGGCGCGAGCTTGTTTAGTATCGCGGTCGGCGCGGGGGCGGCCGGCGCGGCGGCGGGTGCCCCGTCGAGCGTCGAGCAGGCGGCCGCGACCTTTGGAGCGCGCCCGAGCGTGCAGCACGCCAGTCTCTCCCCCGACGGGGCTTTGCTCGCAACCATCGAGCCCATTGGTGCACGCGGCACGCAGGTCCGCATTCTCGATCTCACTCGGGAGGACTCCCGTCCTGTCGGCATCCTGCAGGCATCGGGATCACCCGAACGGCTGAGCTGGTGCCGTTGGAGCGGGACCCGCCGTCTCCTTTGCAGTATTTATGGGGTGTTCCCACTCAACGACGGCCAACTCAGCTACGCCAGCCGGCTGATTGCGATCGATGCGGACGGCAAGCGGATGCAGTCACTTCGATTGCCGGGTACCAAGGGGAATGCGCTGGGCTACCGGCTGTTCGGCGGATCTGTGCTGGATTGGAACCCTGGGCAGGACGGCCATGTGCTCTTGCTCCGCGAGTTTGTGCCGGAATCCACGACCGGCACGCGGCTCGCGCAGGTTGCCGATGGCCTTGGCGTGGATCAGGTCGATACGATTTCCATGCGGACGGTCTCTGCGATCGAGCGGCCACGCCCAGCTAATACTGAGTTCATCAGCGACGGCCAGGGCCACATTCGCATTCGTGGCATAGATCCCAACAGAACCTCGGAGGGCTATGCGTCCGGCATCACGCGCTACCAGTATAGCGGTGCAGACGGTAGCAACTGGCGGCTCCTGGGCGATTTCGATTCAAGGACGGGTGAGGGGTTCAATCCCTATTATGTCGATCCTGCCTTGAACCTTGCTTACGGCTTGCGGAAGCTGGACGGTCGCTATGCCGCCTATTCGGTGTCGCTTGACGGCCAAGCGTCGGAGAAGCTGCTGCTGGCCCGCCCGGATGTCGACGTCGAGGGGTTCGTGACGATCGGGCGCAATTCACGCGTCATCGGCATTTCCTACACCACCGATAAGACGGAGGTTGAATATATCGACCCCGAGCTCAAGCGGTTGAGCAAGGCGCTTTCGCGCGGCTTGCCAAACTTGCCTCTCATCCATTTTCAGGATTCCAGTCAGGATGAGCGCAAGCTGCTGCTTTGGGCTGGGAGCGATGTCGACCCCGGCCGCTATTATCTTCTGGACCGTGAGATGCGCGGCCTGACGGAGTTGGCCTTTAGCCGCGCGGGGACGCAGAACCTGTCGCTCGCGACCGTCCGGCACATCACGTTCGATGCTGCGGACGGCACCAAGATTCCTGCCTATCTGACCCTGCCGCCGGGGAGCGACGGAAAAGGGCTTCCCGCCATCGTGATGCCGCATGGCGGCCCGAGCGCACGGGATAGCTGGGGCTTTGACTGGATGGTGCAGTTCTGGGCCAATCAGGGCTACGCTGTGCTGCAGCCGAACTTCCGGGGCTCGTCCGGCTATGGCGATACGTGGTTCCAGACCAATGGGTTCAAGAGTTGGAACGTGGCCATCGGCGACGTTGTCGATGCCGGGCGCTGGCTGATCCGCGAAGGGATTGCCGACCCGCGCAAGCTCGTCGTCTCTGGCTGGTCTTACGGCGGCTATGCCGCGCTCCAGTCGGCTGCTGTGGAACCGGATTTGTTCCGCGCCGTGATTGCCATTGCCCCTGTGACCGATCTGGAAAGGCTGAAGAATGAGTGGTCCGGCTGGAGCAACTATTATCTGCAGAAGGACTTCATCGGCTCGGGCCCTCATATCGAGCAGGGCTCGCCAGCCCGGCAGGCGGGTCGCATCAAGGCGCCGGTCCTCATGTTCCACGGCACGTTCGACCGCAATGTGAACGTTGGCCAGTCACGGCTGATGTCTGATCGGCTGCGGCAGGCGGGGAAGGACGGGACGCTGGTCGTCTACGAGCAGCTGGACCATTATCTGGATGACAGCGAAGCGCGGAAAGACATGTTGGTCCAGTCCGCCAACTTCCTGCAGAAAGCGCTGAACGCCGCGCCTTGAGCGCGGCGTTCAGCCTCAGCCGAAAGGCTGCGTCGCAGAGCAGGCGCGCGATCATGAAAAAAGGCGGCCCGTTGCCGGACCGCCTTTTTTGAAATCTGCCTGAGAGGCCGATCGATCAGCGCGAGTAGAACTCGACGACCAGGTTCGGCTCCATCTTCACCGGATAGGGCACCTCGTCCAGCGTGGGGACGCGGGTGTAGGTGATCTTGGTGGCGCCATCGGGGGCGAGATAGTCGGGGATGTCGCGCTCGGGCAGGCTCTGAGCCTCGAGAACGAGCGCCATTTCCTGCGCCTTCTTGCCGAGCGTGATCTCGTCCCCCGGCTTCACCAGACGCGACGCGATGTTGCACTTCACGCCGTTCACATAGATGTGGCCGTGCGAGACGATCTGGCGAGCCGAGAAGATCGTCGGCGCGAACTTGGCGCGGTAGACGACCGCGTCCAGACGACGCTCGAGCAGACCGATGAGGTTCTGGCTGGTGTCGCCCTTCATGCGGCTGGCTTCGATGTAGCTCTTCTTGAACTGCTTCTCGGTCACGTCGCCATAATAGCCCTTGAGCTTCTGCTTGGCGCGCAGCTGGATGCCGTAGTCGGACATCTTGCCCTTGCGGCGCTGGCCGTGCTGACCGGGGCCATATTCACGCTTGTTGACCGGGCTCTTGGGGCGACCCCAGATGTTCTCGCCCATGCGACGGTCGAGCTTGTACTTGGCGCTTGTGCGCTTCGTCATGATGACTTTCCTTCAATTGCGAACAACGTCTGCCGCGCCCTGAAAGGGTTTGGCGTCGATCCCGGTCTTTCGCCTGACACTCATTTTCAGAGGCAGGGCCGCCGCTGCACCGGGGTGCGGGGCCGATTGCGAAGGCGCGCCTATGGCGGGCGAGGCTCGGAAAGTCAAGGCGCCGTCGCGGTGGCGGTCTTTCGTGCGGGGGGTGGGGTCAGGCGCGGAAGCTCCGGCCCTACGCCGTCATACAGCAGGCGCAGGGTAGGGAAGGCCTGAACGATGCGCCAGCAGCCCCAACTGAGTGCCATGGTGAGCGCGGTGATCACGCCCGCCTTCACCACCACCGGCATGGCGATGTGCTGGCCGAGGACGACGAGGCCGGCGATGATTGGCAGGTGGACGAGATAAATCACGAAGGCGCCACTCACCAGCGCCTGCACAGCGGGGCTTGGCCTGTCCGCCAGCCGCTTCATCGCGGCAATGAGGGTCTGCGTCATGGTGATCGCCGCAATGGTGCCGATGAACCGCTCGGTCATCGGATGCACGTCTCGTCCGATCTGGAGGTAGAGCAGGGTGGCGGCGAGGGCGATCAGCGCAAGCAACGCGGAAGGCTTGTGCAGTGCTGCGCGGAACTGGGGGGCGCGGCAGACCAGCCAGCCGAGCGCGAACCACGGCGCGAACTGGATCAACTGGTCGATGCGCAGGATTTGCTGGGGCAGGTTGGTGGCAAAACCCCAGGCATAGAAGAGCTCGATGGCCCCGGCTTGCCAGGCGCCGATCACGACGCCGAGGCCGATCACGGCCGCTGCCATATGCCGGCCAAGCCAGTCATCGAGACGCGCGGGAAGCACAGCCTGCCCCGCGCGCGGTGCGAGATGACAGAGCAGGGCGGCCGCACCGCAAAGATAAAGCAGCACGATGATGAACCACAAATGCCGCATCCAATATCCGCCCGATTGCAGGCTGTTCTTCTCCAGCGAGCCCAAGGCGCCCCATAGACTGAAATTGGACAGCTCGGTGAACAGGTTGAGCAGCGGATTGAGGGTAAGCAGTGCGGCAATGAACGGCAAGCCGAGGCGGATCAGGCGGTTTTTCATCCACGCACCGGGTGCGCGTCGCATCAGCAGGAGCGCGGCGAAATAGCCTGCGATCACAAAGAAAGCGGGCATTCTGAACAAATGGATGATGCCGGCGATCCACGTGAAGATGAGATCGCCTTCGCCCGCATTGACGATCCACACGTCATTGGCGCGGTAGGCCATGGCGACATGATAGGGAATGCCGAGCAGCATGAGCAGGGCGCGCATGGCGTCCCAATGATGTTCACGACCCGAAACGTCTGTTCTCATTCTTCTTCCTGACGCGCACCAGCCTTGAACAAGAAAGCGCGCGGCCACCAGAGCGGTGGCACGGCTGGCCGCGATGGCAGGGAGGTTCGTCGGTTTTGACGCGCAAGATGGGCCTCAATGGGCCTGTCGCGCGGTGTCAGCGTCGCTGATTGTCAGCGCGGGCGCGGATTGGCGAGCGAGGAGAGAACGCCGCGCAGCGTGCGCACTTCAAGGCTGTTCCAGCCGGGCTTGGTGAGCACGCCGCGCAGGGTGCGCCGTGTCGCCGGGGCGCGATCGGGCGGGTAGAAATAGCCGGCTTGCTCGAGCATGCCATCGAGCTGGGCGATCATGCCCTCCAGCTCTTCCTGCGGGGCGGGGGGCAGCAGGTCGGTGTGGGTCGGCTGGCTGAGCGCCGCCTGCTTGGACCATTCATAAGCGCACAGGATGACGGCCTGCGCGAGGTTGAGCGAGCCGAACTCCGGGTTGATCGGAACCGTGAGGATAGCCCGGGCAAGCGCCACATCGTCGGTTTCCAGCCCGGAACGCTCCGGGCCAAAGACGATGGCACTGCGCCCCTGCGCAAGGTGGATATCCCGCGCGGCTTCTTCCGGCGTCACGACAGGCTTGGTCACGCCGCGCTTGCGCACGGTGGTGGCATAGACATGCGGACAGTCCGCCACGGCATCGGCCAGCGTCTCGAACACCTGCGCGTTGGCCAGAACCCCGTCCGCGCCCGCGGCTGCGGGGCCGGCCGCCGGATTGGGCCAACCATCGCGCGGCGTGACCAGCCGCATCTCGGTCAGCCCAAAATTGAGCATCGCCCGCGCCGCCTTGCCGATGTTCTCACCGAGTTGAGGGCGGACGAGGACGATGACGGGGCGTGGGGTGTCATGCCCTTGTACTTGCTCACTTTCCTCCGTTCGCCCTGAGCGAAGTCGAAGGGCCGAGCTGAGCGCAGGCGAGGCAGGAGCGCTGACGGAAGGAAATGCGGCTGTTTCTTCCCCGTTCGTCCTGAGTTGCTGCTGAGCCTGTCGAAGCGGCGTATCGAAGGACTTCCGCGCCGCTTCCTTGAGGGCCGCAAAATCTCCCGCGATCAGCGCTTCCTTCTTCTTGCGTGACCAGCCCTTGATCTGTTGCGCCGCACTCAATGCTTCCTCGCGCGTTCCGAACGATTCCGACCACGAAAGAGCGACCGGCAAGCGCGTTGCTGTGTAGCCGGGAATTGATCCAGACTCATGCTGGGCAATGCGCAGGTCCAGATTGTCGGTATGGCCGGCATAATAGCTGCCATCGGCGCACTTCAGCAGATAGGTGTAGAAGCTCATGGCAAGGCCCTTCGATACGCCACTTCGACAGGCTCAGTGACTACTCAGGGCGAACGGGGTGAGGCAGACGTGGTGCCTCACTCCCGGCCAACCTCACGGATCGACCCTGCAAAGGACTCAAAATCCTTCGCCTCGGTAAAATCGCGATAGACGCTGGCGAAGCGGATATACGCGACGCTGTCCAGGCCCTTGAGGCCTTCCATCGCCAGTTCGCCGATGCGGGCGGCCGGGACTTCCGTCTCGCCGCTGGTTTCGAGCTGGCGCTGGATGCCGGAGACCAGCCGCTCGATGCGCACCGTGTCGATCGCCCGCTTGCGGCAGGCGATTTCGATGGAGCGCGCGAGCTTGTCCCGGTCGAAGGGCTCGCTGGTGCCGTTCGATTTCGCGACGGCGATGTCGCGCAGTTGGATGCGCTCGAACGTAGTGAAGCGCGCGCCGCAGCCTTCGCACTGGCGGCGGCGGCGGATCGCGGCGCCGTCCTCTGTGGGGCGGCTGTCCTTCACCTGGCTGTCTTCATGGGCGCAATAAGGGCAGCGCATTTAGCGGCGAATCCTCTGCCAGAAGGCGATACCGGCGCCGGTCACAAGACCGAGCGGCAGTGAGACCACCGGCAGGACCAGCCCGGCCACGGCGCCAATGGCCGCACCGGTCAGCACTGGCTTGGTGGAGGGATGGGCAAGCCCCTGCTTGGCCATGCCGGTGGCTTCCGCCTTGGCGCGCTGGGCGAGATCGTCGGGCTTGCTCATCGGTCGCGGTCCTTGCTCAGTAGATCGGGAAGGCGGCGGTGAGGGCCTTCACCTTCTCACGCACATGCGCCTCGATCTGGCCATCGCCTTCATCGCCATTGCGACGCAGCCCCTCGACCACTTCGGCGATCCAGCCGCCGATCTGGCGGAACTCGGCCTCGCGGAAGCCGCGCGTCGTGCCCGCCGGGGTGCCGAGGCGCAGGCCGGAGGTGACGAACGGGCTCGCCGTGTCGAACGGCACGCTGTTCTTGTTGCAGGTGATGTAGGCGCGATCCAGCGCCTTCTCGGCCGCCTTGCCGGTCGTGTTGCGCGAGCGCAGGTCGATCAGCATCAGGTGATTGTCTGTGCCGCCCGATACCACCGCTACGCCAGCGTCGGCGAGACTGGCGGCCAGCGCCTTGGCATTGGCGACGATCTGATGGGCATAGGCCTTGAACTCAGGCTGCAGGGCCTCGGCGAAGGCGACGGCCTTGGCGGCGATCACATGCACCAGCGGACCGCCCTGCAGGCCGGGGAAGACGGCCGAGTTGAACTTCTTGGCCAACGCCTCGTCATTGGTGAGGATGATGCCCGAGCGCGGGCCACGCAGCGACTTGTGCGTGGTCGTCGTCACGACATGGGCGTGCGGGAAGGGCGAGGGGTGCGCGCCACCGGCGACGAGGCCGGAGAAGTGCGACATGTCGACCAGCAGATAGGCGCCCACTTCATCGGCAATCGCGCGGAAGGCCGCGAAGTCCCACACGCGCGGATAGGCGGTGGCGCCCGCGATGATCAGCTTGGGCTTGTGCTCGCGCGCCTTGGCGATCACCTCGTCCATGTCGAGCAGCTGGTCTTCCTTGCGCACGCCGTAGGACACGCAGTTGAACCACTTGCCGGACATATTGACCGGCGACCCGTGGGTGAGGTGGCCACCCGCCGAGAGATCGAGGCCCATGAAGGTGTCGCCCGGCTGCAGCAGCGCGAGGAACACTGCCTGGTTCATCTGGCTGCCGCTATTGGGCTGCACGTTGGCGAAGTCGCAACCGAAGAGCTTCTTGGCGCGCTCGATGGCGAGGTTCTCCACCACGTCGGCCCACTCGCAGCCGCCATAATAACGCTTGCCGGGATAGCCCTCGGCATATTTGTTGGTGAACACGCAGCCGGTCGCTTCCAGCACCGCCTTGCTGACGATGTTCTCGGAGGCGATCAGCTCAATCTTGTCCTGCTGGCGCTTGAGCTCGCCCTGAATGGCGGCGAAAACCTCCGGATCGGCGTCCGCAAGGCCGGTCGAGAAAAAGCCCTGAGCGCGGACGGCGGGCTGGTTGTCGAGATCGGCAGCGGCTGGCGAGGCAGTCATGAGCGGATGTTCCTTGTTATCAGACGTCTGTGTTCAACGGATCGGGCGCGGCATCACGCCGTCGTGGCGAGCGCTGGCGGATTGCCGAGCTTACCGACGCGACGAGCGTGACGATCGCCGCCGAAATCGGTGGTGAGGAAAGCGGTGAGGCAGGCCTTGGCCATTTCCGGGCCGATCAGGCGGGCGCCCATCGCGATCACATTCGCATCATTATGCTCGCGCGAAAGCTGGGCGGAGAGCGGCTCGCTCACCAGCGCGCAGCGGCAGGCCGGATCGCGATTGACGGCAATGGAAATGCCGATGCCCGAGCCGCACAGCGCCACGCCGCGCTCGGCGCGACCGGCCGCGATCTCTGCGGCCAGCTTGTAGCCATAATCGGGATAGTCGACGCTCTCGCCCGCGGCCGGGCCAAGGTCGTTCACATCATGACCCTGCTCGCGCAACCACTCGGCCAGCGCGGCCTTGAGGTCGGTTGCGGCATGGTCGGAAGCGATGGCGATACGCATGGCAGAAGGTCCCCGGCCCAACTCTGAATCTGAACGAGTCGGCTTCGCGCCGCTATCTAGTATCCGCGGGCCCAGAATGCCACCGTGGATTGCGTGGCCGCGCGGCTGGCGCTATCGGGCGGCCATGAGCGGGACCATTCTCTCCATCCTCATGCTCGCCGGCATCGCGCTGGGCGTGGGCGGCATCTACATGATCGGCTGGCGGCACGATGCCAAGCGCGGGTGGCTGATGATCGTCGCGGCGATGGTAATGTTCATGAATGTGACGATCTGGACGATCCCGGTGGCGGAGCCGGGTGCGGCGGGCGTAGCGAACGCCGCGGAGTAAGCGTTGCCTGAAGTCCAAAGCTGACTGGTTGCAGGTCGGCCGGCATTATATGCCTAGCCATTCCAGTCCGCCTTTGAGTTCGTCTGCCGAGTAATCGATCTGTAACACGCGCCGATGTCCCGCGGACTTTTTGGCGGCGGAAGCGTGTAGAATGGGCGTGGCGTGAGCCCAGACATCGCCAGCTTGAGCTACGCAGGCCCGCACCCCACATTTCTGAACGACGTTATCATACTGGGTTATGGGAAGCCGGCCGGCGCGATGTGAGCCTGGCGCAACCAGAAGTGGCGCATTGTCTTCTGGAACATCATCGATGTGGCAGCGTAGGGTCAGCATCCGTTCAAGGAGGGCGAAGGGCGGCTCAACATGTTGCATCCCGCTTTTCTTGCTCCAAGGGCCATAGCCTTCGACCTCCAATCGGCGTTGCACGCATATTGTCCGATCTTGATGCCACGCGAGCGACCAATTCGTCTCGTTGGTTTTGTCGAACAGGATCGCTCGAACCGGTTGGCAGCGCTCTCCGAGAACCGAAGCGGCCAAAGATCCTATTGGTCCTGTGGATGCCAAAAGAGGCCGGAGGCCCGCTACGTTACGAAGACGCAAGCCGGCTTGCCCTCCGGGAAGCGTGCTCAATATTTCGCAAATTTCTCCAAGGCAATTTGAAGCGGCGCCATGAAAATGCTCGGCGCCGTCTCTTGCGAGTGTGAGGGAAAAGGGCTCCGCAGGTTGCGTCATAAGTTCAGATCATCGCTAAAGCATCAGGCAGCCGGGGCAGATGCGGCATAAACTTTAGTCCCAGACGAGCGCATTGTCGGGTGCCGCGATTAGGATCACAAATCCCTGATCAGCCGCACCGGCAAGCCGATCCAGGCGGGGTCGTTCACCACTTGCTGGCGCATGCCGATGCCGAGCGGGAGGAGGTGGAGCATGGCGCCGTCGCGGCCGATGAGGCGGCCAAAGAGGAAGCGGCCGGCGGGGCGGGGCACTAGTACGTCGCGGTTGAGTGCGTCGGCGAACCGCTCCGGCGGCAGGGGTTCGCACCACAATTCGTCTCCGGCGCGGTAATCGCCAAGCGCGGCGGTCATGCGGATGCCAAGCGCGCCTTTGGGCACGGCGGGCGGCACCAGCGTCAGCGGGCGGCTGGGCGCGCCGGCGCCATCTGGGCCGACCAGCGCGGCGACGGGCACTTTCTCGCTGGCGGGCAGATCGACGAGGTCGCTGGCCTGCACGTCCAACGCGGCGGCGATACGGTTGAGCCATTTCACCGATACGGTTCGCGTGCCGGTTTCGAGGCGGCCGATGGTCTGGGCGGTGGTCGGCGGCTCGCAGCGTGCGGCGACTCCTTCCAGCGTGAGGCCCCGCGCCTTGCGGACTTCCCTGATCCTCGTAATCATCGGCTCACCTGATTTGTTAACCTCATCGGTTCGCTATGTCCTACATTTGTCGCCACATGGCAATGGTTTTTGCGACTCGAAACGGGAGACGCAGGGCATGACCGAACGGCGCGGTAAGACAGTGGAACGAGTGATCGAAGGGCCCGATGGGCGGCGCGAGCGCGTGATGGTCAACATCGCAGAATCGCCGACGAGCTGGCTCCATGCGCGTGGGATGCTGAGCCAGCGCCAGTTCGATGCCGCTGAGGCGCTGCGCCGCGATTGGGAGCAGGCTGGCATGGGCGCGCGCGTGACGATGAACTGGGATCTGGCGGCCGTACCTGTTCGCGCCGGGCGGGGCGGGGCGCCGGGGCAAGCGCCGACGCTCGCAAGAATGAGCGCGCGCGACCGGCTGAATGGCGCGCTGGCGGCGGCCGGCCCCGGTTTGGTGGATATCCTGTGGCGGGTCGTATGCGCGTGCGAAAGCCTCGTCGCGGCCGAACGCGCGCTCGGCTGGCCGGCGCGGGCCGGCAAGCTGGTGCTGGGCTTCGCGCTGGATCGGGTAGGGGATTTTTACCGGATTCGATAAGCCAGCCACCGCTTCACGGTTGCTTGCATAGCGCCCCTCACCCTCGTCATTCCCGCGAACGCGGGAATCCAGCTTCGACGTTGCCTTAACGCGCCGGCGCTGACCTGGATTTCCGCGTTCGCGGGAATGACGGAGGAAGGGAGAGGGACGCGTTCCTTCGGTGGGGTGCCCACCTTGTCCGCGCCCGGGTCGTTCCGATCCGCCCCAGCCCGCCACCACCTCAAACCCGATCCGCTCTGGCTCAGGCGCATTTTCTTCCGCGCGCCGGGCTGATAAGGCGCGGCCATCATGATCACCGATCCCGCGCGCGCGCTGGCCATTGCCAAGTCCATTTTCCTCGAACGCTTTCCCGGAGCCGATTACGCCTTTGTGGCCGGTTCCATCATGCGCGGTGAAGGGCGCGCCTGGTCGGATATCGATCTGGTGGTGGTCTATCGCGCGCTGCCCCTGGCGCACCGGGAATCGGAGACGGTCGACGGCGTGCCGGTTGAAATGTTCGTGCACGATCCCTCCACGCTCGCCTGGTTCATGGAGCAGGATATTGCGAAGGGGCGCCCCTCTTTGCTCTCGATGGTGGCCGAGGGCGAAGTGATCGGGCGGCGGATCGCGCTCGGCAAGGTTCTGCAGGCGAAGGTCGCGGCGCGGCTCGCGGCGGGGCCGAGGCCGCTGAGTGCCGAGGCGCTCGAAGACCTCCGTTACCAGATCACGGACGCCCTGGACGATCTGCGCGGCGAGCGCAGCCGCTCCGAGAAGCTGGCCATCGGCGCGCGACTCCACCCGCTGCTGGCGGAACTGAGCCTGCGCACCCGCGACTGCTGGAATGGCGCCGGCAAATGGCTGCCCCGCCAGCTGGAGGCTGCGCAACCCGGCCTCTCGAGCCGCTACGAGACCGCCTTTGCTGATCTGTTCGGCGCCGGGCGAGCTGACGCTGTGCTGCAGCTGGGCGAGGCGGAGCTGGCCCGCGTCGGCGGGCGCTGCTTCGACCGTTTTCGGCGCGATGCCCTGGCTGCGCAACGCATCGACGCGCGCTCACCCCTTGCGGCGACGAAAGACCGGGTCTAGGGCCGGCGCATCCGATCACCATCACCGATCAACATGACAAGGACAGTCCCGATGAAAGCCCGCGTGTTCGTCACCTTGAAATCCGGCGTGCTCGATCCGCAGGGCAAGGCGATCCAGCACGCGCTGGAAGGGCTGGGCTTTGGCGGCGTCAATGATGTCCGCGCCGGCAAGCTCATCGAGCTCGATCTGGCCGACGGCACCAGCGAGGACGAGATCGACGCCATGTGCCGCAAGCTGCTCGCCAATACGGTGATCGAGAATTACCGCATCGAGGCGATCGGCTGAGCCGGCGACAGGAAGGACGTTTCCGATGAAAAGCGCTGTCATCGTCTTCCCGGGCTCCAATTGCGACCGCGATCTGGCCGTGGCTTTCGAGGCCGTGAGCGGCGCCAAGCCTGAGATGGTCTGGCATCGCGAGACGGAATTGCCGGAGGGTCTGGACCTCATCGGCGTGCCCGGCGGCTTTTCTTATGGCGACTATCTGCGCTCCGGCGCCATGGCGGCGCGCTCGCCGATCATGCAGGCCGTCGCTCAGGCGGCATCGCGTGGTACCTATGTGCTCGGCATCTGCAACGGTTTTCAGGTGCTGACCGAAGCGGGGCTTCTCCCGGGCGCACTGATGCGCAATGCCGGCATCCACTTCGTTTGCCGCAGCGTGGCGCTGACCGTGGAGAACAGCCAGAGCGCATTCACCAGCGGCTATGAGGCCGGCCAGACGATCAACATCCCCGTCGCGCATCATGACGGCAATTATTTTGCCGATGCGCAGACGCTGGATCGACTGGAAGGAGAGGGCCGCGTTGCGTTCCGCTATGCCGAGGCCGTCAATGGATCGGCGCGGAACATCGCGGGGATCCTCAATGAGGGCGGCAATGTGCTCGGCATGATGCCGCACCCCGAACGCGCGATCGAGAAGACCCATGGCAGCACCGATGGGCGCCGGATGTTCGAGGGACTGACAGAGGGCCTGCTCGCACGCGCTTGAGGGTTTGCGGGCGCCAGTTGGGACATCCGTCGGTCGCGACCTCCTCCCTCGTCACCCCGGACTTGATCCGGGGTCCCGCTGCTTCAATGCAGCCGAAGGTTCAAGCAGCCCACCAAGAAAGCTGGACCCCGGATCAAGTCCGGGGTGTCGAAGGTGGGATAGGCTGGTGCTCGATGCTCGCTTCCTTGCCTTACGGGGCAATGCCAAAGCGCGCATAGTCCGCGTCGATGCGGGGCTTGATGCGGCGGGCGATGGCGAGATCGGTCTGGCCCTCCGCGCCGCGGTCCATGCGGGCGAGGACGACGCCGCGCATGAAGCGGCTTTCGGCGAGATTGGGGACGGCATTCAGCACGGCATTCAGATCGCGGAGCGCATCCTCATACCGGCCGAGACGGTAGGAGACGACCGCACGGCTATCCAGAATGCCATAGGGACTGTTGCTCAGCTCCAGCGCCGATGTGCAATCCTTCGCGGCGGTTTCGATCTCGACCTGCCGCGTCCCCTTGATCCAGCAGCGCATATTGAGCAGCGACGGCGTGCCCGGCCGGTCTTCCAGCAGCGTGTCGACCAGCGCGAGCGCCGTGGCCGGGTCGCCATAAGTGCCGATGATGTCAGCCTTGCCTTCCTGGAAGGTCCGGCGAGATTCGCCGCCCAGCGCAATGCGTTGATCCAGCAGTGCGACGGCCCCATCCAGATCGCCGCTTTCGGCGCGCAGGTTGGCGACCCTGAACACCGCGCCCACGGACGCGGGGTCGAGCGCACGGCCGGCTTCGGCATCCGCCAGCGATGCCTTGAGGTCGCCCATTTCCTTGTGGATCTGGCTGCGCATCAGATAGAGGTCGATGTCCGGCTCGATCGTGATGGCCTTGCCGAGATCGGCCAGAGCGCCCTCGCGATCATTGATGGCGCGGAGAAATGTCGCCCGGTCGCGATAGGGCGCGGCCTTGTCGGCATTGGCGGCAATGGCCTTGGCGTAGACGGCCTGCGCGGCGGCGATCTGCGTCGCGCCGGCGGGATCCTTGCCGGTGATGTCCCACGAGCGCAGGGCATTGGCCGGGGCGATCAGGCGCGGCGCCTGCGATTGCGCGGTGGCAAGGCGGTCCTTCTCGGGGCCGATCTCGCTGGCCGGGATCTCGATGCCGGTGGAATCGACATTTTCATCGATGGTGAGCACGCCTTTCTCAAGACTGAGCGCGCGCTTGAAATCATAGCCGGCGATGCGGGCGGCCAGCGCAGGCTCGCCCTCAACGCGGAAGCCCGCGCCCTGCTGGGGCAGGCGGATGGTCGTGCGAACATGGCGTCCCTCGGGCGCCGGCGTCGCGACCGGGATGGCGGACCAGGCCGCACGTGCGCGATCCGGCGCGAAGCTGATCGACGAGATGCTTTTGTCGACCGCGCGGCGCATGGTCTTGTCCGTCCACGCCCACTCTGAATCGGTGACGCCGCGTGCCTTGATCGTCACGATCCCCGCCTGATCGTCTCCGGTGAGGCTGATGTCCGCAAACTGGGATTCGCCGACCACGCTGGAGAGGAACTCGCCAAGCACCTCCTGCTGCTTCTCGCTGTCCAGCTGCGTGCGCACGACGTTGAGCTGCATGGCGGCGAGGCCGCGCAACACCAGCGTGAGATCGAACACGCTTGGCAGATCGATGCTGGCGGTCTCATCCATGGTCATCGTCAGGTCGAAGGCGGGGCGGCCGGCATTGCGCGGCTCGATCAGCAGGAGATCGGCGCCGTCCGGGCGTAGCGGCAGCACATAGCGGAAGGGCGGCGTATCGTGGATATCCTTGATCCGCGAGCCAATGCCGGTGCCGTCCAGCCAAAGGGATTCGCCATCGATCTGCGCGCGCACGAGAATGTGGTTGAAGGCGGCCGGGCTGGCGAGGCGCTTCACGACGGCGTCGCCGAGCTGGGCATGGGCCAGCACGGGCTCTGCCGTAATGCCCATTCCGCGCAGCATCGCGAGGAGCATCAGTGTCTTGGCCTTGCAGTCTCCATAGCGCAAAGCCCAGCTCTGCTCCGGCGTTTGCGGCACATAATTGCCGCCATCCATGGAGACCGCCAGATAGCGGATCTGGTCCTGAACGAGCCGCAGGGCGCGCTGGGCACGGCCGAGCGGCGTACGCTCGGCAGCCATGATCGCCTGGACCTCCTGCAGCAGGGCGCTGCCGGGCTTGAGCAGGCCCTGCGTCGCGAACAGCGGGGACATCGTCCTGGAGACGTCGGCCCAATCCTTGAACGTAGAGACCTCGAGCAGTGGCAGCGGCTGAAAGCGGATGGGCGCATCGGAGGGAATCTCCGTCTGGCGCGGGCCGGGCAGGGCAAAGCTAAGCTCAGTGAAGCGTGGGCCGCGGACTGGCTTGGCCTCGATGCCGGTGATGCCGACCTTCCATTTGACCGGGCTGTCATTGTCCCACAGGGTCCGGAGGCGACCCTGACCGAGCGTGACCGGCGCGGTGATCAACGGCGTCAGCGCCTGGACATGGCCGGCAAGCGCGGCGTCCTTGCCGGTGGTGGAGGCGCGCAGGCGCAGGATGTCGCCCACGCGCAGGCCTTCGACGGCCATGGTCGCGGTCAGCAGCCCAGTGAGTTCGCGCCGCTCCAGCGCCTGCTCGCGCCGGATGACTGTGAAGGTGCGGCCACCGGCCAGCAGATCGATGCTCTGACCATCGCGCACGATCGCTAGCTCGTGGATGATGAGATCGCCCTTGTCCGGCAGCCAGGGCAGGGTGAGGTTGGCGAGCTGGTTGAGCTGTTCGGCCGAGGTGATGCGCTGCGCGGTGTCCGAGTAGGTCCACAGGCTGCCGTCTGCGATGCGCTGCTGGCGGTCGAAGATGAGGATGGCGGGGCCGCTCGCGGCAAGCGCGGACGGCGCGGGAAGCTGTGCGGCGATGACCCAGTCCGGTGAGCGCTGATATAACGGCGTCTCTCCCGCGCGCGCCACCGCAGAGAGGGCGAGGCCACAGAGCAGGGCTGAAGCAAAAATACGCCGTTTCAATCGTCTCTCCTCATCGCGCAGGCCATGAGGCGTTAGCTGATCGCGACGAATGGCTCAATCGACCCTATCGATGCTGCGCATTATTCTTCGGGCTGGCTCGGCGATCCTTCCCGCTGGAGGCGGCGGGCAGTGCGCTCATGCAATATAGCGGCCTCGCGCAGGCGGCGGGCGACGTCTGCATCGCCACAGTTGTCGGCCTTCAAGCGCGCCACCCGGGCGAGTTGCTGATAGTAAATGGCATCACGCCGGGTTTCCATGTCCTGCGGAATAGCACGACATGGCTCCGCGCGAAGCCGTTTTGCGACAGCTTGTCTTGCAACGGGACAAGTGAGGCACTTGAGGAGGCCCGGAACTTTTCGACCAAGCCACCGATTTGACATCCCGATAGCCGGCCCTCACGGTGCGGTCACTCCACAGGAGGCCATGTGGCTTTGAACGGCGCCGATGCACTGCTGACCCAACCCATCGCCTATATCGGGGCGTCCGGGCTCACCATCGGCGCGATCATCTCGGCCATCGTCGTCTTCTCGACGGCGCTGCTGGCGGTGTGGCTGCTCAAGAAGTTCGTGCGCCGCGCGCAGCAGACCATGGGGGAGGAACGCTCCCACGCCATTCATATCGGCGGGCAGATCGCACGCTATGTCATCGTCGCCTTCGGGCTTGCAGCGGCGGTGTCGGCGCTGGGAGTCGACCTGTCCGCGCTCTCCCTGTTCGCCGGTGCGCTGGGTGTCGGCATCGGCCTGGGGCTGCGCGATATCGTGCGCAACTTCGTGGGCGGTCTGGTGCTACTGTTCGACCGGAGCATCGAAGTGGGCGATTTCGTCGAACTGGAAGACGGCACCATGGGCGAGGTCCGCTCCATTGGCCCGCGCGCCACGGCGGTGCTGACCAATGACGATGTCGACATGCTCGTGCCCAATGCCAACCTCATCGACGGCAAGGTGACCAACTGGACGCGCAACCGCATGACCCGCCGCGTCCACATTCCCTTCCGCACGGCTCTTAATGCCGACAAGGAGAAGGTGCGCGACGCCGTGATCGAGGCGGCCAAGGCCGTGCCGCTGACCTTGCCGGATGCCGGGCGCAAGCGCACGCAGGTCTGGCTCGTCGGCTATGGCGAGAACGCGCTCAAGTTCGAACTGGTCGTCTGGCCCACCCTGTCCGCCGTCAAACGACCGGGGCGCACGCTGGCGACCTATTGCTGGGCGATCGACGATGCCCTGCGCCAGAATGCCATCGAAATCCCGCTGCCGCAGCAGGAAATCCGGGTGCGCGGCCTGTTCGGCCAGGAGGGCGAGGCTGGACTGGACGCCTTGCGGCCGGGGCAGGGCGCGGCAACCGATGGGGCAGGGGCGCGTTCTTCCTCCGAAGGCTGAGGGCTTGGTCCCCGGCATTATAGGAGGCCTATCCATGACGCAGAGTCAGAAAACCCCGCCGCTGGACTTCAACGATCCCGACAAGGACAATGCCGAGCAGGATGAAAGCGGCACGCAGGCGCAGGATGTCGCCGCCGATGCGCAGGCCAATCCCTATCGCGGCGAGCCCGAAACCGAGCATGGCGGCAAGCCGAATCCCGCTCAAGTGATGCCCATCGATGCGCCGGACCTGGTGGACACGATGAACCAGATGGATCGCAGCGGCCTCATCGACATGGGCGCCTATGAAGGCGAGGAGAATATGGACGACGAGGACGGCTCCATACCGGAATAGCGCCGACACCGTTTCCCTCTCTTGAGGATCGTCGCGGACGATCCGCCCGATCATCGAGCGCCCGAGCCGGCCACCGCCGGCTCGGGCGCTTCCCGTTTCCGTAGCGTCCGGACTGCGCATCGCTGCTCTTCATGCCAGCATGGCGCCCCTCCTTCGCGAGCACAGATGCGCATTTGCAACGCGTGTCGACAAGGCGCGGGGCGGTTTGACGTGGGTCAAAGCGAGCCGTGGCGCAAAGGCTACACCTGTGTCTCGAATGAACGATATCGCTGCCCTTTGGGGCAGTCGGGTCTTGCATTCAGTGAGTGCGGGCGCATTGAACATGCATGCCCATCCCGCAGGGCCAGCATAACAGAAACGGAAGAGAGAGAATGAAACGGATTTCCCTGTCCATCCAAGCGTCCATCCCCGCGCTGCTCCTCGCCTCGACGAGCGCCCTCGCCCAAACCCCGCAGGCCGCCCAGACAGCGACCGCCGCCGATGACGGCATGGAGATCATCGTCACCGCCCAGAAGCGCGAGCAATCGCTGCAAGATGTGGGCGCCGCCGTCAGTGCCTTGGGCGCCGACCGGATCGCCAGCGCTGGCGTCAACAGCATCTCTGACCTGCAGACGATCGTGCCGTCGGTGAACTTCGGCAGCGATTTCAATCAGGCGAAGATCTTCATTCGTGGCGTGGGTGCCAACACCTCGACCACGGGCAGTTCCACCGGCGTGGCCTTCCACGTCGACGGTGCTTACGTGGCCCGCGCCGAGGCCCAGCTCACCTCGCTCTTCGATCTGGAGCGCATTGAGGTGCTGCGCGGCCCGCAAGGCACGCTCTATGGCCGCAACGCGGTGGGTGGGTCGATCAACGTCATCACCGCCCGCCCGACGGACATCTTCTCGGGCTATGGCCGCATCGGCTATGGCAGCTATAATGCGTTGACGACCGAAGCCGCGATCAGCGGCCCGATCACCGAGGGCATTCGCGCCCGTCTGGCGATCAAGACCGAGAACCGCGACGGCTATGGCGTCAACCCGGTCTCCGGCAAGGATGTCGACGATCTCAACCGCCGCATGGGCCGCGCTTCGCTCGAGTTCGATCTTGGCCGCGAGGCGACGCTGCTGGTTTCGGGTGAATATTTCCGCCAGAGCGATGCTTCCGGCGCGATCCATTATCTGCGCGCATCCTTCCCCGGCGTGGCCCGTCTCGCGCCGCTCGGCGTAGGCGGCTATGCGACCAACCCGCGTGATCTCGCGACGGAATCCAGCCCGGGCACTGAGACCGAGACCTATGCCTTCACCGGCACGCTCAATGTGCCGCTCAACGATGCGCTGACGGTCACCAACATCGCCAACTACCGCTCCTTCAAGAGTTCGCTGTTCCAGGACCTCGACCTTTCGGCGGTGATCGACAGCCTGCCGACCAACGGTCAGGCGACCACGGTGCAGGAGCGCCGGATCGACAGCAAGCAGTGGAGCAACGAGTTGCGCCTCGGCCTGCAGTCCGAATGGGTGAACGGCACCATCGGCGTGTTCTTCTTCCATGAACGCCAGCGGCCGATCGACAATGTGGGCCTCGCGAACCGGACCGGCATGGCGCAGAATATCGGCGTGCTGCAGGCTGCCGGCATCGATCTGAACGAGGCCTATGGCCTGTGCGGTTACTCGCCCAACGGCGTGACCGGCGGCAGCAACATCATCGCGCCCAAGCGCGTCTGCACGCGCTCGAACCTGCTGACCGAGGCCTTCTCGATCTTCGGCCAGTATGAGATCGGGCTTGGCATGTTCAGCGAGGCGCTCTCGGGCCTCAGCGTGAAGCTCGGCGGCCGCTGGAGCAGTGAGCATGTGGAGTCGGAGAACCCCTCCATCATCATCACCCGCAACGGCGTGGGGCCGGTGCTCCGCTACACCGCCGCGGGCACGCATGTGGAGAAGACCTTCCGCGACTTCACGCCGGAAGCCGGGCTGGTCTGGAAGGCCAATCAGGACATCCTGCTCTATTACACCTATTCGGAAGGCTTCAAGGCCGGCTCGGGTGAGAATGCCGCAGGCAGCACCACCATCGTGAACCCCGAGAAGATGTTCAACCATGAGGCGGGCATCAAGGCGAGCTTCGGCCGCATGTTGACCGTGAACCTCGCTGGCTATGCTTACACGCTGAACGGCCTGCAACTGAACAAGACGATCGCCGGTGGACCGACGGGCTACACCACGATCTTCCAGAACGCGGCCAAGACACGCGCAAAGGGCATCGAGCTCGACGCAATGCTGCGCCCGATGCCCGGCCTGCGGCTGAGTGGTGCGCTCTCCTACACGGATGCGCATTTCGTCGATTATCTGACGCTCGATCCGCTCAACCCGGCCAACATCGCCGGTGGCACGCCGTATAACGCCGTGACCAACCCCGATCCGACGGCCTTTGGCGCCCCGAGCGGCGGCAACATCCAGCTCGCCGGCAACGACACGCGGAACAGCCCGCGCTGGTCGTGGAACCTGCACGGCGAATATGATGTGATCGCGCCCATCGGCACCTTCACGCCGAGCGTGGACGTCTCCTATAAGAGCCGCACTTACTTCAGCGAGTATATGCGCGAGATCGAAAGCAGCGCGGCCTACACCATGGTCGATGCCTCGCTGGCCTACGAGACCAACGACGGCCGCATCCGCGCGCAGCTCTGGGCCAAGAACCTGTTCGACGTGTTCCGCCCGAGCAGCACCTTCGCTCTGGCGACAGGCCGCCTTCTCGGCGTGACCTGGCTCCCGCCGCGCACCTATGGTCTGACGGTCGGCTACAAGTTCTGAGGATTCACGCGGCGGCTGAGGTCGCCGCGTGACCGGTTGAACCGATCAACATTGCGCCCGGCAGGCTCAGGCTTGCCGGGCGCGATTGCGTTCTGGCATCAGCCACACCGCGACCGTCCGCGCGTGACGTGACTCGCGGCGCCTATTTCTTGTCGTCGAACGGTATGTAGACCGAAGATTTGTAGAACCGCCCAAGCAAGGCGCCGACATGGACCGGCGGAAACTTCGCTTCACCGTCACGCGCCACCAGTTCCTCCAGCGGCTCGACAACCACGTCGTGATCGGCGTTCCAGAAGAACGGCACCGACAAGCGCTCGACGCGCGAGGTATTGCGCACGCGGTGAAGCGTCGAACGATAGCGCCCGTTCGACCACCACATCATCATGTTACCGATGTTGACCGTGAAGGCCCCAGGCACCGGCGGGGCGGAAATCCAGCGCCCGTCCAGCGTCTTGAGTTGAAGCCCGCCAATCTCACCCTGGGCGAGGATCACGAGCGGACCTTCGTCGACATGGGCGCTCAAATTCTTTATTTCGTTGCCTGCGCCTTCGGGGAGAGAAGGGTAGTACATCAGGCTGATCTGCGAGGTTGAGTTCTGGAAGTAGCGGTCGAAACGGTCTTCCGGCAGGTCCAGCCCAAGGGCGAAGGCGTGGATCAATTCCTTCGCGAGATGCGACATTATGTCATAATAGGTCATGCAATCCTTGTCGAAGTTGTCGACCTTGGATGACCATCTGTTCTGCTGGTAGAAGGGGTTCCCGGTTTTGAGCAGCGGGTCGTCAGGGTCGAACTCTCGCTGGATGCGATACTGCTCAAAGACCCGGCTATTCGCGTTCAGCTTCTCCCGATCCCCCGCATAGATCCAGCCCCGGTTGAGTTCGTCGTTGACGCGCACTTCCTCCTTATCCTCCATCGGCAAATGGAAGAAATCCGTCGCTCGGTCGAAGACGGCCTGTCGCATCTCGGTCGGCACGCCGTGGCCCGTGAGGTAGAAGAACCCCATGGTGGCGCAGGCCTCGGCGATCTGTCGGGCCACCTCACGCCGCGCGTTGGCGTCGCCGTTGAGGAAAGGCGAAAAGTCGATCAGCGGAACTTGGGAAAGTTCTACAGCCTGTGCGATCAGGCGGTCTTCATCCTGAATCATAGCGTCCATTCTCGCTCACCCATTTTTTTGCACCTGGAATTCCGGTGCATAAGGTGACAGGCCAAGTCGGAAGCAGGTAATGCTATTCCCGTCCGGTTTGCTTGCGCGAATTGCAACGCGTCAGGTTGCGCCACGGCTAGGCTTCGCTGGGCCGGCGACCTCATCGCGCAGCTGGATCGACGGCTTGATTGCGCTCGATATGGGTGAGGAGCGCCTCGGTGAAGGCTTCAGGGTCCTCCCTAGCAGAGATATGTCCTGCATCGAGCAGAACAAGCTGCGCGCCGGGAATGCCGGATGCCAGGGCTTCACTGTCGGAAGGCGGCGTGGGCACATCGTTCCGGCCGGTCATCACCAAGGTCGGGACGGCGATCGATGCGAGATCCCGTGTGAAGTCGCAATCGCGCAAGACCGCGCAGCATCCGGCGAAACCATGCGCCGGGGTGGCGAGGAATGTATCGCGAAACTCAGCGATTGTCGCCGGATCGCTGCTGCGGAACTCGTCGGAGAAGAATCGCAGAAGCGACATGTCGACCAGAGCTTCCATCCCGCCCGAAAGCGCAGTGTCGATCCGTTGCTGCCAGCCTTCCACCGTTCCCAGCCGGGCCGCTGTGTCGCATAGCGTCAAGCTGGCCAGTCGTTTCGGCATATTAAGGGCCATGAACTGGCCCATCGTTCCGCCAAGTGACAGTCCACACAGATGCGCCCGTTCGACCCCAAGCGTGTCCAATATGGCGCACGCGTCACCCGCAAGCTGCTGGACGCTGTAAGGCCCTTCGGGAGCATCGCTCGCGCCATGTCCGCGTGTGTCGTAGCGAATGATGCGGTATCGGTCGTTGAGGTCTGCTGCTTGCCGGTCCCATAAGGTCAGATCGCAACCGACGGAGTGCGCAAAGAGGATCGCTGGTGCATCTTGCGGACCCTCGACCATGACATTCAGCCGGGCCTGATCGAACGAACGGATAAACGGCATAAGGGACTCCTTCCGTCCCAGTTCGCATATTGCTGATCAACCCGCTGTTTCAAAAGCGGTACGGTCACCATGCCCAAATTGCACAACCGGCCTCTTCGAGATGAGGCTAACTTGGCTGCGCTGGTATCTATGAAGATGGGCATCCTTAGATGAGTGACTTTGCGCTTCCGATCATCGATCTGTCGGCACTGGAAAGCGACGATACCAGCATAAGAAGGACCGCAGTTGAGCGCCTGAAACAAGCGAGCCTGCAGCACGGCTTCTTCTATTTGGTCGGTCACGGCCTCAGCCAGGAGCGTCTGGGCTTGGTGCTGAAACACGCCGAATCCCTGTTCGCCCTGTCGGAGACCGAAAAACGCGCCATTGCAAACGAGGGAACGCCGGGTGGGCGCGGGTATGCGCTGATGGGCGGTCGCACCAGCGAAGGCGCGCTCCAGCAACCGCTGAAGGAAGAATATTATCTTGGGCGTGAGGACGTGCACGAGCCTGCCAATCTGTGGCCGGCCGGGCTTCCTGCTTTCAAAGCTTTCATGCTCGTGCATGTTACTGCCATGCACGATATCGCCCGGCGGCTCATGGCGGGCTTCGCTGTCTCGCTCGATCTGCCGCGCGATTATTTTTCGGCTTTCTGTAAGGACCCAATCGCTGCTGTGCGGCTCGTCCATTATTCCGCTGCCGCCTGCGGGGCAGGGGCGCATTCCGACTTTGGAAGCCTGACTTTGCTCGTTCAGGATGATGTCGGCGGCCTGCAGGTGTTTGATCGCGATGCCGCAGGCTGGATCGACGCTACCCCCTTGCCGGGGAGCCTCGTCGTCAACGTTGGCGATCTGTTCGAGCGCTGGACCAATGGCCGGTACAGATCTTCGGTTCACAGAGTGGTGAACACGGCAGGTGTGGATCGATATTCTGCGCCATTCTTCCTGACCGGTGCGCCGCAGCAGGAAATCGCGTGCCTGCCTTCCTGCCTCGCTGATGGGGAAGTGCCGCTCTATCCGCCCATAGCGGTCGCTCAGCACCTGAAAAACGGCTTTGAAGCTCAGGGGTTTTGAAGTCTGGCGGTCAGCGAACGACCTGTAACGCCCTCTTGAAGGCGGCGTTCAAGGCTCGCCCAAACGCTGCCGCGCGAGGTGTCACGCGGTCAGTCCAGCCATGTTTGTAATTGATTTGGTCGGGACGAGAGGATTCGAACCTCCGACCCCCACACCCCCAGTGTGATGCGCTACCAGGCTGCGCTACGTCCCGACCGGAGGTGCGCTCCTAGGCGTATCGCGCGGAAGTTGCAAGGTCCGTTGGCGCCTCCTTGCGCATGATTTTTCATTTTGCTGGTGGCCGGCAGGCGGGGCGGGGTGACGGGGCGATTGTTCGGCGCGCTTTGCTCGGCCGGCGCGCGGCGCGGCGGTGGCGCGGGGGAAGGGCGCCCGGCGATCTCGGTTGCCTGCACCGGGGCGATATGCTAGCCGCGCGCCCTTGAAACAGTGTGCGTGAGGCCGCATCTGCGGGGCGCGCTGTCATCCATCTGCTGATTGCCCTGCTCAAGGATCGCAATGTTCACAACTTTTGCACTCGCCGCCGCTGCACCAGGCTCTTCGGGAATGGCCAGCTTCATGAGCTTCGTTCCGCTGATCCTGATCTTTGCGGTGTTCTACTTCCTGCTCATTCGTCCGCAGCAGCAGCAGATGAAGAAGCATCGTGCCAAGATCGGCGCGGTCAAGAAGGGCGATCAGGTCGTCACCGGCGGCGGTCTTGTCGGCAAGGTGGCCCGGGTGGACGACACCTATGTGGACGTCGAGCTCGGCCAGGGCATCAAGGTGAAGGCGGTCAAGGCGACCCTGAGCGATGTCGTCGATCCGATGACCGCCAAGCCCGCGAACGACTGACGGGCCATGCTCGACTTTCCCCGCTGGAAGATCTGGCTCGTCCTTGTGGCGCTGGTCGTCGGCAGCCTGTATGCCGTGCCCAGCTTCCTGCCCGACCGGACCTATTCGCAATTGCCGAGCTTCATGCAGGCGCGCGTCAATCTGGGCCTCGACCTCTCCGGCGGCAGTCACATTCTGCTCGAGGCGGACACGAAGGACGTGGCACGCCAGCGCATCCAGAATATCGAGGAAGCGATCCGCGTCGATCTGCGGCGGGCTGACAGCCGCATCGCCATTGGCGAGATGTCCACGCAGGGCGATGCGCTGCGCTTCATGGTGCGCGATGTCACGCAGGTTGACGCCGCTGTCGAGCGCATCCGTCCGCTGACGCGCGGTGCGGGGCTTACCGGCCAGCGCGATTTCGACGTGCAGGTGCGCGATGGCAGCACCATCGTCGTGACGCCGACCGAGGCCGGCATCAACGCCGCCGTCGAGAGCGCCATGGAAGTGGCGACGGAGGTTATCCGCAAGCGCATCGACGAGATGGGCACGCGCGAGCCGACCATCATCCGCCAGGGCAGCAACCGCATCGTCGTGCAGGTGCCCGGTCTTCAGGACCCCGCTCAGCTCAAGGATCTGCTCGGCCAGACCGCGCAGCTTGAGTTCAAGCTGGTCGACACGACGGCCAATCCGGCCGACTTGGCGCGCGGCATCGCGCCGGTGGGCAGCGTGCTTGTGCCGTATCCAGACAATCCACTCGGCCAGCCGGTCATCGCGGTGAAGCGGCAGACCATGGTGGCGGGCGATGAGCTGATCGACGCCCAGCAATCCTATGATCCCAAGACCAATGCGCCGGTGGTGAGCATCCGCTTCAATAGCTCGGGTGCCAACAAGTTCGCGCGCACCACGCAGCAGAACGTGAACAAGCCCTTCGCGATGATCCTCGATGGCACGGTGCTCTCGGCGCCCAACATCAACGAGCCCATCCTCGGCGGATCGGCGCAGATCAGCGGCAACTTCACCGTGGAAAGCGCCAACCAGCTGGCGATCGCGCTGCGCTCCGGCCAACTGCCGGTGAAGCTGACGGTGGTGGAGGAACGCACGGTCGGGCCGGATCTTGGCGCTGATTCCATCCGCAAGGGCATTATCGCCGGCGGCGTGGCGACGGCTGCGGTGCTGCTGCTGATGGTGATGGCTTATGGCCGCTTCGGCATCTACGCGAACCTGGCGCTGATCTTCAACGTGCTGATGATCGTCGGCATCATGGCGCTGTTCAACGCGACGTTGACCCTGCCGGGCATCGCCGGCTTCGTGCTGACCATCGGTGCGGCGGTGGACGCCAACGTGCTGATCAACGAGCGCATCCGCGAGGAGCAGCGACGGGGTCGCAGCATCATGCAGACGATCGAAACCGGCTATAAGGAAGCGCAGCGCGCGATCTTTGACGCTAACACGACGAACGTGATCGCCGCCGCTTTGATGTTCTACTTCGGCTCCGGGCCGATCAAGGGCTTTGCGGTCGTGCTCACCATCGGCATCTTCACCTCGGTCTTCACGGCCGTGACGGTGACGCGCCTGTTCGCTTCCTTCTGGCTGCGCAAGCGGCCGACGACACTGACGATCTGAGGCACAAGACCAATGCGCTTGCTCAAGCTTGTCCCGGACAACACCAACATCGGCTTCCTCAAGTGGCGCCATGTCGCCATGGCGATCAGCATGATCTCGATCATCGCGTCGATTGCTCTGGTCGCCACGCGTGGCCTCAATCTGGGCGTCGATTTCGTCGGCGGCCAGATGATGCGGGTCACCTTTTCGCAGCCCGTCAATCTCGATGCCCTGCGCGGTACCGTGGATGCGGCGGTGAAGGGGGAGGCGAATATCCAGCAGTTCGGCTCGGCGAGGGACGTCTCCATCCGCACGTCGCTGCCGGAAGGCGGTGAGGATGCCGCGAACCAGGCCGCCGAGCGGCTGAAGGCGGCGATCCTCAAGGCCCATCCCGATGCGGTGTTCGGCAGCGTGGATACCGTGTCCGGCAAGGTCTCGGGCGAACTGTTCGAGACTGGCGCCTGGTCGATGTTCTTCGCGATGCTGGCGATCTCCATCTACATCTGGTTCCGCTTCGAATGGCAGTTCGGTCTCGGCGCGCTGTTTGCGCTGTTCCATGACGTGGCGCTCACCTTCGGGCTGTTCGCGCTCACCCAGATGGAGTTCAACCTGAATATCGTCGCGGCCTTGCTGACGATCATCGGTTATTCGCTCAACGACACCATCGTCATCTATGACCGTATCCGCGAGAACCTGCGCAAATATCGCAAGATGGAGCTGGTTCCGCTGCTTGACCTCTCGATCAACGAGACGCTCGCACGCACGGTGATGACCTCGCTGACGATCATCATCACCCTGGTGGTGCTGCTGCTCCTCGGGCCGGAAGTGATCTTCGGCTTCACCGCCGCCATGTTGTTCGGCATTTTCGTCGGCACCTATTCGTCGATGTACATGTCCGCGCCGCTGCTGGTGTGGACCAAGGTCGGCTCGGACAGCTTCGTTGCTAAGGCGGGCGGTCAGGTGGCCGGCGCCGAGCGGACCCTCAAGAACGAGACGATGCCGCGCTGATCTCGCGGCATCCGTCGGGCGGGGAGGAAAGAGCATGGAACTGCTCCGCGACGAGAAGCCAGCGGGCCCGGTCATCACCGGCTTTGCCGGGCGCGGCTTTCGCGTGCGCGATCATGTGTTCGACAGTGGTATCCTGATTGATCCGTCTGGCGTGGTCCCGTGGGACGCGCCGGCGACGATCGACCAACTGACTCTCGAGATGCTGCGCCCGATTCTGGATCTCGACCCGCCGGCGGAATTGCTCCTGCTCGGCACTGGACCCAGGCTGGTCAGGCCCTCGGCAGCGTTCGTCCGCGCCGTTGAAGCCATGGGGATCGGCGTGGAGGCCATGGACAGCCGCGCGGCGGCGCGCGCCTGGGGCGTACTGCGACAGGAAGACCGACAGATCGTCGGAGCGCTGCTCCCGCATCGGTGAGCGACCCACCAGCCTGCGCCCGAAGGGCCGGGCATGACGCGAAATCTTAACCTCAGTCCGCTAGACCTGTTTCCAGGGCCAGAAAAAGCAGGAACAAAATCCGACAACGGGCGTCCTGTACGGGTGAGGATGGAGCGTGATGGGGCAGCTCCTTGTGTGAGTATGTCGCATGGCCATCATTGCCATTGATTTCGAAGCCTCCTGCCTGCCGCAATATGGCCGGTCTTTCCCCATCGAAGTTGGCATTGCCAGTACCGAAGGCTGGAGCCGATCCTGGCTGATCCGCCCTCATGCGGACTGGTCGGACTGGCAATGGAGCGAAGAAGCCGAAAGCCTGCACGGCATTTCGCGTGCGCAGCTTGAGCGCGATGGGCTAGATGCCCGCTGCGTCGCACGGCAATTGCGCGCGGCCGTGGCTGGGCATGAGGTGATTGCCGACAGCTATTTCGATAATGCGTGGTCGCGCACGCTCTTTGCTGCAGCGGGCGAACCGACGCATCTGTCGATCCGCTGTCTCGCCGAGCTTCGCCTCTTTCACGATACGGACCGCACCGTCCTGACGCGCCTGCTCGACGCGGCTGATCGTCAGCGGGCGCGGCGTCACCGCGCCGAGGATGATGCCCGCTGGCTGGCACAGGTCATGGCAGGGCTGATCGCAGAGAGTGACATGCCCAGGCCAGCGGCGCGCGCCGCTTAAAAGACTGCGCCGAACTGGCCGCCGGGGATCGTCCGGCGGCCGCGGCCTACTGCTCCAGATCGTCGGCCAGCGCCTCGGGCGGATGCAGGCGCACCCGCGCGACATGGCGCGGATTGGCCTCGACGATTTCGATGCGCCAGCCACTCGGCTCATGCTCGATGATTTCGCCGGTCTCCGGCACGCGCCCCGCGATCACGAACGCCAGGCCGCCAATAGTGTCGACATCGGAATCGACCTCGGCAAGGCGCGGATCGATGGTTCGGGCGATATCTTCGAGCTCGGCGCGGGCGTCGGCATCCCACATGCCATCTTCCAGCGGCACCAGCAGTGCCTCCGGTTCCTCGTCATGCTCGTCCTCGATATCGCCGACGATTTCCTCGACGAGATCCTCGATGGTCAGCAGACCGTCCGTACCGGAATATTCATCGAGCACGATGGCGAGGTGCGTGCGCTTGGCGCGCATTTCGGCGAGCAGGTCCAGCACGCCCATGCTCTGCGGCACATAGAGCGGCTGACGGATCAGCGTCTCCAGCGACTCCGGGTGCGCTTCTCCGCGTGCCAGAATGGCGAAGGCATCGCGAATGTGGATCATGCCGGTGACATGATCGAGCGTGTCCTTGTAGACGGGGATGCGGCTGTGGCCGGCCTGAGCGAAAAGCGCCATCAGCTCCGTAAAGCTGGCGTCCTGCGAAATGGCGATGATGTCCGCGCGCGGCACGGCGACATCGTCCACCGTATGCTCGCTGAAATGCAGCATGTTGCGGAGCATCTGCCGCTCGATCGGCGTGAGATCGCCCTTGCGGGACGTCTCATCTTCCTGATCGTCATATTGCTCGATGACGCTCTCAAGCTCGTGCCTGAGGCTGGTCGATCCATTATCGCCGAAAAGCAGGGCTTTGAGGCCCTGCCATATTCGTCCGCCTTCGCTGCTACTACTACTGTCGCCCTCTTTGGAGGGGGACGGTGCGGATGTCTCCGACATCTTCTGGATCAATTCCCTGTTTCGTCAATCGGGCCGGTCATGCCGGGCTCGCGATCCCCATATGGATCATCAATGCCCAGCGTTTCAAGGGCTCGTATTTCGAGGCGCTCCATGGCCTCGGCCTCGGCATCATTCTCATGATCATGGCCGAGCAGGTGGAGCGTGCCGTGAACGATGAGATGTGTCGCGTGATTTTCTAGCGAAACCGCGCGTTCCAGCGCCTCGCGGGCGCAGGTTTGGTAGGCGAGGATGATGTCGCCGAGCAGCACCTCACCATCGTCACTATTTTCGATGGATTCGATGAGATCGCTCTGGATCATCGGAAAGGAGAGGACGTTGGTCGGCTTGTCCTTGCCCCGGAAGGAGGCGTTGAGCTGCTGGACTTCTGCATCGTCGGCCAGCCGGATGGAGAGTTCGACGCAAGCATCGCTGTCGATGATAACCGATTGCGAGGTTTGCGCGAGCGCGGCGCGCACCGCCCGATCAGCGAGCGCGTTCCAGTCGGTTTTCTCGGCCCAGTCCGGGCTGGCCTCGGTCAGCACTTCAAGCATTCGGGCCCTCATAAGCCGCGACGATCCGTCCGACGATGGGGTGGCGCACCACATCGGCCGTGGTGAAGCGGGTAACGGCGATGCCTTCAATGCCCTCCAGCCGCTCGACCGCATCGGCGAGGCCCGATGCGCCGGGCTGCGGCAGATCGACCTGCTTGGGGTCGCCGCAGATCACCATGCGGCTGCCTTCGCCAAAGCGGGTGAGGAACATCTTCATCTGCGCGATGGTGGTGTTCTGCGCTTCATCGAGGATGATGAAGGCATTGGCGAGCGTGCGGCCGCGCATGAAGGCGAGCGGCGCGACCTCGATCTCGCCCGAGGCGATGCGCCGCTCGACCTGCTCGGCAGGCAGCGTATCGTAGAGCGCGTCGTAAAGCGGGCGGAGATAGGGGTCGACCTTCTCCTTCATGTCGCCGGGCAGGAAACCCAGGCGCTCGCCGGCCTCGACGGCAGGGCGCGAGAGAATAAGGCGGTCCACAGAGCCGGTGATGAGCTGGCTCACTGCCTGTGCGACGGCGAGATAGGTCTTGCCGGTGCCGGCCGGCCCGAGGGCGAAGATCAGCTCGTTGCGGGCCAGCGCGTCCATATAGACGCCCTGATTGGCCGAACGCGGCACGATGGTCTTCTTGCGGGTGCGGATCATCACCTTGGGCGGCTCCGACACATCATGCCGGATGATGCCATCGAGCGTCGGCTCGGCGGACATGGCGATCACCGCCTCGACCGCGCCGCTGTCAACCGTCTGGCCGGCGGCGAGGCGATTGTAGAGCCCCTGCAGGACATCGCGCGCGCGCGCGGCGCCTTCCGCATTCCCTTCGATTTGCAGCTTGTTCCCCCGTGCGGAGATGTAAACGCCGAGGCGGTTCTCGATGGCTACAAGGTTCTGGTCATATTCCCCGAACAAGGCGCCGAGCAGAAACGGCTTGTCGAAGACCAGTTCGAGGCGGGCCCGTTCTCCGGCCTGGGCGGGCACGGGGCGCTTAGGCAAGCGGGCGACCAAGCGGTCGACTCAGGGCGCGGGGCGCGATGAGAGTGTCTGTCATTGCCAAGCTTCATGCCAGAAGGGCGGGGGGAGCGACAAGCGGGAAGTCTCGCCCTTGAGGTGAAAAGAGGGGCGGCGGTTTTGGGTGAGGGCGCGGGTGTGATCTTGCGGCGGGGTCGGTTTCCCTGGGAGGTGTGAGGGGGACGAGTATTTCTTGTCATTCCCGCGCACGCGGGAATCCAGGCAGCCTATCGGCGGCAAACCAAGGTCGACGGCAGGATGGCTCCTCATCGCACAGTTGCTCCTAGATTCCCGCGTGCGCGGGAATGACGAGGGAAAATCCAAAGTCAGCGCTATCGCCGTTTTGAAATTTTGATCTTGAATGGCCGGCACTCGCTTCTTTGCGGCGCCCCCCCTTACCCTTGCGCCGAATCCCAATGCTCCACGATCAGGCCATCGCGAATGCGATAGGTGTCGTACCACCAGACCGGCGTGAGCCGCGCGGGATCGTGCGGGTCCGGCAAATGCCGCTGGAACATGAGCTGGACGAGGTCGCCCTCGGCGAGGACGAACTCGAACCGGGTCAGCGGATAGGTGCCGGGCTCCAACGGCTGCATGTCTGGAAATTCGGTGCGCAGGAAGGCGATGAGTGCTGCCAGTCCCTGGCCGATGCCGGGCGAATGCTGGATGTAATCGGGCGCGATATATTTGCCCGCAGCCTCGATGTTGCGGCCGTCGATGACGTCGTGCCACATCGCCAGCACAAGTTGCTTGTTGGCCGCGAGCGCGGCGGCTTCCGTGGGTTGCGCCATGTCCTCTCCCCAGCAGTGTCGCCCAGGACTAGCGGGTTCCACCGACAGCTAAAATGGCGATTGGAAGGCGCGCCGGCACCTGCTCGGACGCAGAGCCTCAGGCGGGGGCGAGCACGCCGTCGTAGATCGGATCTTCCAATGCCCGACCGGCGCCCATCGCCACGCACATCAGCGGGTTTTCGGCGATCTTCACGGGCAAGCCGGTCGCGACCGCAATGGCCTCGTCCATGCCCCGCAGCAGCGCGCCGCCGCCTGTGAGGGTGATGCCCTCGTCGATAATGTCGGCGGACAGCTCTGGCGGGGTTTCCTCCAGCGCGGTCATCACCGATCCGACGATCTGGTTGATCGATTCGCGCAGAGCCTCGGCGATCTGGGCTTCGCTGATCTCGATCTCGACCGGGCGGCCGTTGACCAGATCGCGCCCGCGCACACCCAGGGTTATGCCAGCGCCGTCAGGCGTCATGGCATTACCGATCTGCTGCTTGACGCGCTCGGCCGTTATTTCGCCGATCATCAGATTATGATGGCGCCGGACGTAGGAGGAGATGGCTTCGTCCATCTTGTCGCCGCCGACGCGCACCGAGCCGCTATAGGCGATGCCGCTGAGCGAGAGCACGGCCACCTCGGTGGTGCCGCCGCCAATGTCGACGACCATGGCGCCAATCGGGTCCACGACTGGCAAGCCCGCGCCGATCGCCGCTGCCATGGGCTCCTCGATGAGCTGCACGTCGGCAGCGCCTGCGCGCGAGGTGGCGTCGCGGATTGCGCGGCGCTCCACCATCGTCGCGCCCGAGGGCACCGCGACTACCACGCGGTTGCGGCCCATGCGGGCACTGCCCAGCGCCTTGTCGATGAAATGCTTGATCATCTGCTCGGCGATTTCGATGTCGGCAATGACGCCGTCACGCAGCGGACGCAGGGCGCGCACGCCTTCCGGCGTCTTGCCCAGCATCAGTTTGGCCTCATTGCCGACGGCCTTGATATGGCCGACGCCCGCGATCGTCTCGATCGCGATGACGGACGGCTCGTTCAGGACGACGCCCTTGCCGGCGACGTGAACCAAGGTGTTGACGGTGCCCAGATCGATGGCGAGATCATGGCCGGAAAAGCTGAAAAAGCGGGAAAACTTCATACCCTCGAGATCGTCACTGAGTGAAGCCGTTCACATGCCGCGCGGGCACGGTGGCGTATTCTGCAAAGAGGTGAAGCGGTGTTTTCAGGGGACCGTTGCCCGCGCCCGCCCACCTCAGGCGGCAAGCGGACTGGCGAGCGCGCCGGCGAGGCTGTTGGGCCCGGCCGAGAGGATATCCACCGCGATCAGATCGCCGATGGCCGCGCTCGTGCCATCGATATGGACCGACTGGAGCCAAGGCGTCTTGCCGATGAGTTGCCCGGCGTGCCGCCCCTTGCGCTCCAGCAAAATGGTCGTGCGCTGGCCGACGCTGGCCTGATTGAACGCCAATTGATGAACGTTCAGCGCGGCCTGCAGGCGCTTGAGGCGTTCGTCCATCACCTCTGGCGCGATTTGGCCTTCCATATCGGCTGCAGGCGTGCCCGGGCGCGGACTGTATTTGAAGCTGAAGCATTGCGCGTAGCGCGCCTCGTTGACGATGCTCAGCGTCTCCTCGAACTCGGCATCGGTCTCGCCGGGGAAGCCGACGATGAAATCGCCGGACAGGGCTATATCCGGCCGGACCGCGCGGACGCGTTCGATGATGCGCAGATAGGAGTCGCGGCTGTGGCTGCGGTTCATGGCCTTGAGGATGCGGTCCGAGCCGGCCTGCACCGGCAGGTGGAGGAACGGCATCAGCGCCGGCACCTCGGCATGGGCATCGATCAGTGCCTGCGTCATGTCGTTGGGGTGGCTGGTGGTGTAGCGGATGCGGGCGAGGCCGGGCAGCCTGTCCAGCGCGCGGATGAGCCCGTCCAGCCCCTGCGGGCGACCGGCTTCGTCTTCGCCGGACCAGGCATTCACATTCTGGCCGAGCAGGGTGATCTCGCAGGCGCCGGCATCGACCAGCGCGCGCGCCTCATCCATGATGGCGTTCCAAGGGCGGCTGACTTCCGCGCCGCGCGTATAGGGCACGACGCAATAGGTGCAGAACTTGTCGCACCCCTCTTGCACGGTGAGAAAGGCAGACGGTGCGGATCGGCGTGCCCGACCCGGCAGCACGTCGAATTTGGAATCGGCGGGCATGTCCGTATCGACGGCCTCGCGACCCGCCACCACATCGTCGATGAGGCCGGGCAGGCGGTGATAGGCCTGCGGGCCGACGACGATATCGACGGCCTTGGTGCGCCGGGTGATTTCCGACCCTTCCGCCTGCGCCACGCAGCCCGCGACGGCGATCATCGGGCGCGTGCCATCCTCCCGCCGCAGCCGACCAATGTCCGAATAGACCTTCTCGGCCGCTCGCTCGCGGATGTGGCAAGTGTTCAGCACCACCAGATCCGCCTCTGCACCGTCGCCCGCCGCCGTCATGCCGCGCGCCGCCAGCAACTCGCCCATGCGCTCGCCATCATAGACGTTCATCTGGCAGCCGAAGGATTTGACATGGTAGGTCTTGGGTGGGGTCTGGGTCATGCCCGCGCCTATACAGCCGTTAGGACGAGGGGGGAAGGGCAGGCCGCTGCGGGGCCTGCCGTTCAGCCGGGCAGGCCCATGGCCGCGGCAAGCCTCGCCCGCGCGCTGGCGGCGAGTGCCTTGCGATCGGGATGATCGCCGGGATCGAATGGATCGAGGAACCGCAGCGTCAGGGTGCGCCGGCCTGGCGCGCCGAGGATGCGGAGCGCATTGGCGATGCCGCTCTCGCCCTCCTTCCAGGCGACGAGATCGGTTCCCGCGCCGTAATCGATGACGACCGGCTGGATATGGATCGAGCGGGGCGGCGGGAGAAGAACCGAAAAGAGCGCGGGCTTGAACGGCAGCAGAGATCGGCCGTCCCCAGTCGTCCCTTCCGGGAACAGCGCGATGGGCTGATGCGCTGCCAGTGCGGTGCGCACGGCGTCGATCTGCCCGGAGACGGCACCGCGCCGCTCGCGCGTGATGAACACGGTATTGTTCTGCGCGGCGAGCCAGCCAACGATGGGCGCGCGCGCGACATCATCCTTGGAGATGAACGCGGTCCCAGTGGCGCCGCCCAACGCCAATATGTCGATCCAACTCACATGATTGGCGATGAAGAACACATCGTGCAGCAAGGGGGTGCCCTCGATGCGGACGTCAAAGCCCGTCGCGTGAGCGGCGCGCGCGAGAAAGCGCTGGGGCCAGGGCGAAACGCCGCGGCGCCGGGCGAGAAGATGCGGGATGACGCAGGCAATGACGACGCCGATCAGGCGCGCAAGCCTTGCGAGCGCGCGCAGGCGGCTCACTTAGTCCTTGCTGCGATCGCGATCGAGCGAGACGCCGTAGAGCTCCATGCGGTGATCCACGAGGCGATAGCCCAGCTTCTCGGCAATCTGGCGCTGGAGCTGCTCCAACTCCGGGTCCACGAACTCCACGACCTTGCCGGATTCCACGTCGATCAGGTGATCGTGATGGGCTTCTGGCGCCGGCTCATAGCGCGCGCGGCCATCGCCAAAATCATGACGCTCCAATATGCCTGCCTCTTCGAACAGGCGCACAGTGCGATACACCGTGGCGATGGAGATGTTGCTGTCGATTGCGGAGGCGCGCTCGTGCAGCTTTTCCACATCGGGATGGTCTTCGCTTTCGGAAAGCACGCGGGCGATCACGCGCCGCTGCTCGGTGATGCGCAGGCCGCGCTCTGCGCACAGCGCTTCTATGTCAATCGTCCGGGACATGGGGACTGTGTAGCTGAATTTGCCCGTTCTGGAACCCGCAATTTCGGCTTTTTGACGATTGGCTGACAAGAAAAATGCCGCCCTTGTGCAAAGGCGGCATCGTTCGATTTTTGCGTTCGCGCGCGGGGCGCGGGATTATTTGCGGCCGCGCTTGCGCGTGGTGCCGAGACCGATCTTCTTGGCCAGCGTGCGGCGCTGTTCGGCATAGTTGGGCGCGACCATCGGATAGTCAGCGGGGAGCCCCCACTTGGCGCGATAGTCTTCCGGCGTCATCTGATAATGGGTCATGAGATGTCGCTTGAGCATCTTCAGCTTCTTCCCGTCTTCCAGGCACACGATGTAATCGGGCTTGATCGAAGAACGGACAGATACGGCCGGCTCCTGCTTGGGCTGCGGCGGCGCGACGTCCTGCTGAAGACCGGCCAGCGCACTGTAAACATTCTGGATGAGCGTCGGCACGTCCGACACGGCCACACTGTTATTGGATACGTGGGCAGCCACGATATCCGAGGTGAGCGTGATCAGCACTTCGTCTTGAGCGTTAGTATCGGACATATGAAGTTCCCATTATCAACTTGCGACCCGTAGAATCACTATTCTTAGGCTATATTCTACCATTAAACACTATGGGGATTGAACGATGAGCGCAAGAGAAGTTTCGGACTCAGGACGCACCCTGTCCCAAAACGAGTTTCAAACTCAAAGCATCAAAGCGGGAACCGTTCGATCCACAATAGTAGTTAAGTCGAACATTATACTGATGAAAGCCGGCTTTGATATAAAGATGAAGAGCTGGATTCCCTGATCGCACTTCCAGAAAAATTGTTTCTGCGCCGGTTCCCTCGGCCTCTGTCATACAGCGATCAAGTAATCGGCGGCCATGTGTCCGCCCACGATGATCCGGATGGACGGCAAGCAAAAGAAGCTCAGCTTCGCCGGCAATACTGCGGATCAGGCCGAAGCCGACCGGTCCGGCATGGGTGTAGCCAGTCACCAGAATGGAGCCGGGCAACTGCATCATGCCCATCAATTGCGCAGAGGACCATGCTTCGCCAAATTCCGGTGGGAAGGCGGCCGACATCACCTGCATGGCGGCGCCGATCTCGTCCACACAAGGATCGAGACTGGCCACGATGCGGAGCGCCTCCTTGTCCTGCATCAGCGAACCGGCGCTGGTCTGGGCTTGCTTAAGGCAGCCATGGGCTTCGCGTCTGCCCCGCGCCCGTAATCGGGCACAGGCGGGCGGGTGCGCTGCGTGACCGGCAGGCGGAATACCGCGCGGGCATCGGGAAGCAACGGAACGGCCTGGCCCCGCGCGCCGGCATCGACCAGCGTCTGGGCGCCCGAGCCGACGAGCAGGCCGACGCGGAGAGACGCCGCCAGTTCGTCGATTGGCGTGGATCGGACGGTGAGGGGCGGCCTGTCGGATGTGACAGACGATGCCGCTTCCGCCCAGAAGATTTCGCCATGTCCGCCGACCATCGTTACCGCGAACGGCTCTGTCGGCCCGAGCTGGGCACGGGCGATGGCGGCAACCAGATCGAGGCAGCCATAGCCGGAAACAGGCACCTGCCATGCGAAGCCCAGCGCGCGCGCGGCAGCCAGCCCCACGCGCACACCGGTGAAGCTGCCGGGGCCAATGTTCACGAGAATGGCGTCAGCGCGGCCGCCCTCGGGCAGCGCGGCGACAGCGGGCAGCAGCGCTTCGGCATGGCCGCGCCCCAACTCGCGATGCGTTGCCTCAATCAACCGGTCGCCATCGAACAGGGCGATGGAGAGCGCCGGCGTGGCGCAATCGATGATGAGCGTGCGCTGCGCCAAGGGCTGGCTCATCGTGCGCGTGGGGGAACGATCCGGCGCATCGATCGGCTCAGACGGCCCGGACTTCGGTCACTTCCGGCACATAATGCTTGAGGAGCTGCTCGATGCCGTTCTTGAGTGTCGCGGTCGAAGAGGGGCAGCCGGCGCAGGCGCCCTGCATCCGCAGGAAGACAGTGCCGCGCTCAAAGCCGCGATAGACGATATCGCCGCCATCATTGGCGACGGCGGGGCGCACGCGAGTGTCGATCAATTCGCGGATCTGGGCGACGATGTCGGCATCGGCCGGGTCGTCGCCGGGCATGGCGCCATCGTCCTCATTCTCCGCCGGAACGCGGATATCGTGCGCCGTGCCCGGCGCGAACAGCGGCATGTCCGCCGAGAAATGGTCGAGCAGGATCGCGATCACGTCGGTGCGCAGCGAACTCCACGCAACGCCCGGCGCTGCCGTGACCGAAATGAAATCCCGGCCGAAGAACACGCCGGTCACATCCCCGAGGTTAAACAACGCCTCGGCGAGCGGCGAGGCCGTCGCCTCGTCTGCGCTGGCGAAATCGCGCGTGCCCGAGGTCATGACCGGGCGCCCCGGCAGAAACTTCAGGGTTGCGGGATTGGGGGTCTGCTCGGTTTCGATGAACATGCTGGCTCTCGCGCGAAGGACGGAGGCCGGCTTGAACGCGCGCCGGCCATGGATGCGACTGCCTCCCATTTGGGCCGTCCCCGGCGCTCGTGCAAGGGGCGAGTTGGCGCCTAGCGCGTCGGAGCGGATGCCGATCCGGCCGATGTGCCGGGCGCCGGGGCCGGCGCGCTCTCGGGCAGAACCACCGCGGACCAGCTTTTCTCCGGCACGAGATAGCGAGCAGCGAGTGCCTGCAGGTCGGCCGGAGTGATGCTCGTGAGGTCACGCCCAAGGGCGCGCGCATAGCCGAGCTGGTTCTCGTCGCGGGAGAAGCCCTGCAACTGGTCCATCCAGAAGGCATTGCTGTAGGCCGCGCGAGTCAACAATTGACGCACCGGCGCGATCTGGCGGTTGAGTTCATCCTCCGTCACCGGATTGGTGGTCAGATCGCGCACCAGTTCATCCACGAGCTGATAGAAATACGGGATGCGCTCGGGCTTGAGCTGGGTCTGCACGACCAGGAAGCCGCCGCCGTTCATCCGTTCGGGCCAGTTGCTCGATGCACTGGGCGTATAGGCCGCACCGTCAATGGAGCGCAGCCGCTCGAACAGCCGGTCGGTGATGATGCGGGCCAACATCTCAAGCTGGCGGCTCTCGCGAATGTCGGCGACGCCACTGCCGGTCGGCCAGGCGATGATCGCGGCGGCCTGTTCGTCCGGCCCGTCATGGACGATGCGAACCGGGGTCGCGACATGAGCGGGGAAATTGAGCGCGAGGTTGCGGGCTGGTGGCGGTGCGTCGGCGCGTTTGGGCAGAGCGCCGAAGCTGGCGGCCACGGCGGCAATTGCCTGCTCGACATCGAGATCGCCGAACACCTGGATTTCAATGGGGCCGTTGGCGAGGCGGGGCGCCCAGACCTTGCGGAAGGCATCCAGCGTCAACGCCGTGCGATCATCCGGCGAGGCCGGGCTGAAGCGGGCATCCTTGTCCCGCAGCATCCATTCAAGATCGCGGCCAATGGCTTCCGCAGCGGAGGCCGGCACCGGATCATAGCTGGCCTCAAGCATCGCCATGGAGCGGCGCAGCGGCGCCTCGTCCCAGCGGGGGAAGGCCAGCTTGGAGGCGAACAGGCGCAGCTGATCAGGATAATCCTGCGGGCTGCTCGTGCCGCTCAGCGTAAACGCATCGTCATCGATGCCGAAGTTCAGCGACAGGCGGCGGCCGCTCATCAGATCGTTCAGCTCGCGCTGGCCGAGGTCGCCGATGCCGCTGGCAGTCAGCGCATAGGGCACCGCCCACAAGGCGGCGCGCTCGTCCGGCGCGAAGCTCTGGCGGCCATGGCCCCAGCGCACGTTGACATGCACCTTGCCCGGTTCGGCTTGATTGCCGGCGACCAGCAAGCGAACACCATTCTCGAACGTGACGTTCTGGATGCCCAGCACGCCGAGGTCAGTGCGCGAGGCCACCTTGCCCGGCGCGGGCAGCTTGGGCAGCGCGGCCATGGTCACCCGCGAATCGCTCAGGCGCGCGCGGGAATTGGGCTCGACCTGCGCGCTGAAGGCAGTCTGCAGGCGCTGTTCGGCATTGTCCTGCGGCGCGCGCAGGCTCAGCAGGGCGCGTTCCACCGTAGCGGAGAACAGCCGGTTGGTGGCCGCGAGCAGTTGCTCGGGCGTCATATATTTCTTGGAGGACTGGTAGATGGCGAGCTGGTCCTGCGGGGAGACGACCGTCTCGCGAATATCCACCGCCTGCACGATGCTCTCGACCTGCTGGGGGCTGCCCTCAATGGCGGCACTGGCTACCAGCGCGGCAAAGCCGGCTTCCATGCCCTGAAACTCGCGGTCGATATCGACCTGGCTGGGAGCGACCCGGCGGGCATCCTCGATGATGGCGCGCACTTCCTGCAGCGCCTTCTCCCAGTCGCTGCCATTGGGCACGATGGTCACATAGGTCGCATTGGCCGAGCGCATGCTGTTATCCAGCGAGACATTGGCCTGCACGAATGACGCGCCGTCGCTGGCCACGGCTTCGAGGCGCCGATTGATCAGTTCCAGCGCGACCATGTCGGCCAGCCGCATCTGGTTGAAGACGATCGTGTCCTCGTTGAACACCCATGGCCGCAGATAAGCGAGGCCCACGCTATAGGGCACGCTCGGCTCGACGATCACCTTGGTGGCCGGGGCGGAGGGATCGGGCTTGCCGAAGTCGGGCAGCGGCGTCGCGCGGCCCTTGGCCTTCCAGCCGGAAAAATGCGCGCGGACCATCGCTTCGAGCGCGGCCGGCTCCATGGACCCGGAAATGGCGATCACGGTGCGATCGGGGCGATACCAGCGGTCGTGGAAGGCACGCAGGGCCTGCGGCGTCGCCTTGAGCAGCGTCTGCTCGGTGCCGATGGGGCTGTGGCTGGCGAGGCGCTGGCCGGCGAAATAGAAAGCGCGGATTTCGTCTCCCAGCCGGGCGCCGGGGCCAAGGCTCTCGCGCCGCTCGGCGAGGATGACCGCGCGTTCGGCCTCCACGGGCGCCTTGCTGATGTTGGGCTGCTGCATCATCCCGGCGAGAATGCGCAGGCTCTCGTCGATGCCTTCGTTCGTCGCGCGCGGCAGATCGAGCGCATAGGTGGTGCCGGTGGGCGTGGTCTGCGCATTGCTGTCACTGCCGAACTCGGCGCCCAGCCGCTGCCAGATCCGCTTCGATTCGCCATCGGGCACATCGCGCGATCCGCGGAAGGAGAGATGCTCGATGAAATGCGCAAAGCCGGCTTCGGCAGGCTCTTCCATCAGCGAGCCGACATCCACCCGCACGCGGATCGATACCTGTCCGGCCGGCACATCGTTGCGACGCACCGCATAGCGCAGGCCGTTTTCCAGCACGCCGAACTGCCACGCCGGGTCGATGGGCACGTCGCTCTTCTCGTAGAGCCACGGGCGCTCGGCCGGAACGGTGGGCTTGAGCGTCTGCTCGCCCGCCTTGGATTGCGGCTGAAGGAGGCCGGGCACCTCGCCCTGTGCGGCCAGCGGCGCCGAAGCGATCAGGCCGAGGACAACGGTGGCGGAAACGATGGGCCGGAAGATATCGGAAAAGGTCATGATGCCAGTCTATTGCCCATTGCGTGCGGGGTCACCCTGAAACTCAGGGCAATGATGGTCGGGCGGAAATGCCGGCCTTCGGGGAGGATGAGCGCGCGGGTTGGTTGCGCGTACAGGCGGTCGGTCGGCACGCCGCAGGTATCGCATCCCAGCCTGAACGCCAGATGACCGCGCTTGCGGCGACCAGCCGGATAGATCGCTGCCCGCAAATCCTCTCCGACATTTGGCATTTGGCGTCGCGCGCCTATCTACCAAGCCGACGACCCACTCTGAACCCTGGAGTTACCGGCTATGCCTGGCATTGGCGACGCACTTTTTCGGCCTTTTCAGTTCAAATCGCTTTCCCTCCCCAATCGTATCGTGATGGCGCCGATGACGCGGGCGAAGGCCCCCGGCGGCATCCCTGGCCAGCCTAATGCGGACTATTACCGGCGGCGGGCCGAGGGCGGGGCAGGGCTCATTCTCTCCGAAGGCACGGTGATCGACCGGCCAGCCTCGCGCAACGATCCGGGCATTCCTTTCTTCCATGGCGAGGCGGCGCTGGCCGGCTGGGCGGGAGTGATCGAGGCAGTCCATGCCGCCGGCGGGCGAATGGGGCCGCAGCTCTGGCACACCGGCTCGACTCGCACCGGTAGCGGCTGGGAGCCGGACGCGCCGGTGGAAAGCCCCTCCGGCCTGCTCGCACCCGGCGAACCGCGCGGCGTCGCGATGACCGAAGAGGATATCGCTGATACCGTGGCGGCCTTCGCCAAGGCAGCCGCAGACGCCAAGCGCCTGGGCTTCGATACCATCGAGATCCACGGCGCCCATGGCTATCTGATCGATCAGTTCTTCTGGTCCGGCACCAATGTTCGCGAGGATCGCTATGGTGGGTCTACCATCCGCGAGCGGGCGCGCTTCGCCGGTGAGGTTGTCGCCGCCATTCGCGCGGCCGTCGGGCCAGATTTCCCGGTGATCCTGCGCGTCAGCCAGTGGAAGCAGCAGGATTATTCCGCCCGGCTGGCCGCGACGCCTGCCGAGATGGAGGACTGGCTGCAGCCGCTGGTGGATGCCGGCGTCGATATCCTCCACTGCTCGCAGCGCCGCTTCTGGGAGCCTGAATTCCCGGAGATCGACGGCGAGGCCGGCCTCAATTTTGCTGGCTGGGCCAAGAAGCTAACCGGCGCGCCGACGATCAGCGTCGGGTCCGTCGGCCTCTCGGGCGAGTTTCTGGCGGCTTTCGGCGGTGAAAGCTCGACAAGCGTGGAGCTCAATCGCCTCATCGAGCGGATGGAGCGCGACGAGTTCGACCTCATTGCCGTCGGCCGCGCGCTGATCAGCGATCCGCAATGGCCCCGCAAGGTGCAGCAGCAGGCGTGGAGCGATCTCAAGGGCTTCACCCCGGCAGACCTGCAGGAACTCGTCTGAGCAAGGGGAGGGCGCGCCAGGTTTACGGCGCGCTCTTCCAGCCCCGGCTTTTCGATCTACGTTGCTGAAAGGATGGTAGCGGAGGAGGGACTCGAACCCCCGACACGCGGATTATGATTCCGCTGCTCTAACCGGCTGAGCTACTCCGCCCCAAGGGCTTGCTGCCGCCTTGCGGCGTCAGGCCGGCGCGCTATACGCAGGCGAAATCGGATGGTCAATGGTTGACCGTTCGATTGCGGCACCTTCGTTTCTCTGGCAAGGCCGCGGGGTAATTTGCATTGGGGAGATGACGTGCAGCATTTCGACTGCTTGATCGTGGGGGGAGGCCATGCCGGTGCGCAGGCGGCGATCCTGCTTCGCCAGCTCAAATATGAGGGGTCCGTGGGCCTGATTGGCGATGAGCCGGAATTTCCTTATGAGCGCCCGCCGCTGTCCAAGGACTATCTGGCCGGCGAAAAGACCTTCGAGCGTATCCTGCTGCGCCCGGCCAACTTCTGGACGGATCAGGCGATTTCGCTGTTCCTCGGGGAGCGGGTCAAGACGATCGATCCGGTCGCGCATCAGGTGGTCACGGCCAAGGGTACGGAATTTTCCTATGGCAAGCTGATCTGGGCGGGTGGTGGCTCGGCCCGGCGGCTGTCCTGTCCGGGCTCGACGGCGAGCGGCCTGTTCACCGTGCGGTCGCGCGCCGATGTCGATGGGTTGATGGCCATTCTGCCCACGGCGGAGCGGTTCGCCATCGTCGGCGGCGGCTATATCGGCCTTGAAGCGGCGGCAGTGCTGAGCAAGCTCGGCAAGCAGGTCACGCTGCTGGAGGCGCAGGAGCGGCTGCTGGCTCGCGTTGCAGGGCCGGAACTGTCCGATTTCTTTGCGCAGGAACATCGCGCCCATGGCGTGGACGTGCGCCTCTCGGCCTCGGTGGATGCCATCGAGACCGGTGATCAGGGGCAGGCCACCGGTGTCCGGCTGGCCGATGGCGAGGTGATCCCGGCAGATGCGGTGATTGTCGGTATCGGCATCGTGCCGGAGACCGGGCCGCTGATTCTCGCGGGGGCGAGCGGCGGCAACGGCGTGGATGTCGATCAATATTGCGAGACCTCGCTGCCCGACGTCTACGCGATCGGCGATTGCGCCGCGCATGAGAACCGCTTTGCGGCGGGGCGCCGGATGCGGCTCGAATCGGTGCAGAACGCCAATGATCAGGCGCGCACGGCCGTGCAGCATATCATGGGCAACCCCGCTCCTTATGAGGCGGTGCCGTGGTTCTGGTCGAACCAATATGATCTGCGCTTGCAGACCATCGGTCTGTCGCTGGATTTCGACGAGTGCATCGTGCGCGGCGATCCGGCTTCGCGCAGCTTCTCGGTTGTCTATCTGCGGCAGGGGCATGTCATCGCGCTCGACTGCGTCAACCGCACCAAGGATTATGTGCAGGGCCGCGCCCATGTCGTCGCGGGGAGCCGCCTGGACCAGGCGCAACTGGCAGATGGCGAAATTCCGTTGAAAGAGGTCGGCGTCGCCTAGCGGCTGAGGTCGGGCGCGTCGGAGGGGGACAAGCCCTCGGTGCCCACCGGCCTGATCTTGCGCAGCAGATCGATCAGCAGCTGTTGCTCCTGTGTATCGAGATGCGCCAGAAGCTGGGTTTCGTGGCGGTGGATGCGTGCGGCGGCCTCGGTGAAGGCGGCGGCGCCCTTGTCCGTCAGCGTGAGGGAAAACGCCCTGCGGTCCGAGGTCGAAGGCCGGCGCGTCACGAAATCGAGCGCGACGAGCTGATTGACCAGCGTCACCATATTGGTGCGCTTGATGCCGAGCGCGGTGCCCACCCGGCCCTGGCTGATGCCGGGATTGGCAGAGACGACCGACAACACAGCAAAGAGCACTTGCCGCATGTCGCTATCGGCAAAGGTGCGGGAGAAGTCGGCAGACATTACCGCGAAGGCGCGGCGAAGATGATAGCCGGCCAGATCGCCCAGAAGACCGAGCGAGAGAGCATCGGATGGTTCGGCAGATTGGTCTATGGCTCCCCTCCTCATGCTTGCGGTCCCCTCATGGCTGAGGGTTGCCGCCCGAAAATCATTTCCCAGCTAACGGTGTGTTGCGCGTATATCACAGCCCCGCACTGATTGTTATGTCGCATTGCTAGTTGCGCATGGTGGGCTTATTTTCCCGGCCAGGTCAATGCCCTGCGGGGCACGCGCGGCCCCGCTGCGCCGACCAAGAAACCACAGGGAGGATATCATGAAAGCCCCATTTCTCATTGGCGCAGCGCTCGGCGCGCTGATCTCCACGCCGCTCTTGGCGCAGGATACGGCCGCGACCCAGACGCCCCAGGCGATGGATACGGAATCGGATGCCGGCACGATCATCGTGACTGCGCGTCGCCGGGCCGAATCCCTGCAGGATACGCCGGTCGCGATCTCCGCCTTCGATGCGCAGGTGCTCGAAGACCGTCAGATTAACCAGACGTCCGATCTCGAGACGATCACACCCAACCTCCAGTTCAAGACGGCGGGCCAGCTCTCCGGCAACTCCGCCGCGACGGTGGTGTTCATCCGCGGTATCGGCCAGCTCGATCCCACGGCGGCGGTCGATCCGGGCGTGGGCATCTATCTGGATGAAGTCTATGTCGGCCGCGCCGTCGGTGGCGCCATCGACTTCGGCGATATCGCCGGCGTTGAAGTGCTGCGCGGCCCGCAGGGCACGCTGTTCGGCCGCAACACCATTGGCGGTGCCATTCTCGTGCGCACCAAGCAACCTGAGCTGGGCCGGTTTGGTGCGGATGTGCGCCTGCGCCTTGGTTCGGACAGTCTGATGGAAGGCTTTGCCGCCCTCAACATTCCGCTGGGCGACACGTTGGCGGCGCGCGTCTCGGGCGGTTTCCGCAAGCGCGATGGCTATGTGATCCGCGAATATGACGGCATTGATCTCGGCAATGACGATAGCGCGACGCTGAATGGCGCGCTCTATTGGGAAGCCAGCCCGGACATCAAGGTGAACATCCGCGGTGACTACACCAAGCGGGACGAGAACGGTGCGCCGTTCGTCTTCGCCGGCGTGAACCGGAACGCACCGGTCGCGGCGATCGCGAGCGTGGCGGCCGGCTGCCCCGGCGCGACCATCCCGTTCGCGCCGCTCACGCCGGGCGATCCGCGCTTCGGTGCGCCGAACGTGCCGCAGATCAACGATGCTCGCTGCGCCAACAATTTCCAGGACAAGGGCCCGTTCGTCAATGGCGGCACGGCCCCGGTGCTGAGTACTTCGGAAGTCTGGGGCGTCTCGGGCACGGTCACCGCGAATGTGACCTCTAATGTCCTGCTGAAGTCGATCAGCGCCTATCGCTCCACCCAGTCGCGCGGCGTGCGCGATGCGGACAATACCCCGCTGCTGCTGATCACCACGGATGTGGGCTCGCAGTCCGACCAGTATAGCCAGGAACTCCAGCTGCAGTATGAATCGCCGGTGCTCAACGGCATCATCGGTGGCTATTACTTCAATGAGAAGACCAACGAGCGGGCGACCGTGCCGCTGGCCTTCCCGCCGTCGCCGCCGGTCATCGGGTCCCTGCTGGCAGGCGGCCCCGGCTCGCGCGACCTGCAGGTTTCTGATCTGGAAACGGATTCCATCGCGGTATTCGGCGAGCTTTCGGTCAAGCCGATCCAGAATCTCGAGATTTCTGGCGGTTTGCGCTACACGCGGGACAAGAAGAAATATCACGGCATCGTGTTCAACCTGTTCCCAGCCACGCTGCCGGACCCGGATCCGCTGCCGACGCTGGCGATCCCGCAGGGTGGCCCGCTGTTCATCTATCCGGGCCCCTATTCGCAGAGCTTCTCTGCGCTGACCGGCTCGGCGAGCGCGCGCTATTCGTGGACGCGCAATGTCAGCACCTACATTTCCTACTCGCGCAGCTTCAAGTCGGGCGGCTTCAACACCCGCTACAATGCGGCGCCTCCGGGCAATGTGCCGACGCCGTTCGACGAGGAGAAGGTGGATAGCTACGAGATCGGCGCCAAGTTCGATTTCGGCGATTTCCGCTTCAACGCGGCGGCTTTCCAGGCGGATTACAGCAATATCCAGCTGATCTTCCGTCAGGGTGTCGTGCCGCTGCTGTTCAACGGCGGCAAGGCGCGTATTCGCGGGCTTGAAGGCGAGCTGAGCTATCATCCGCGCGCTTACGGCCTGCGGATCGACATCGCGGCGAGCACGCTCAACGATGAGATCCTGAGCATCACGCCTGTTCCGGGCGCGACGGCGACGGTTCAGCCGGGCGATGACCTGCCGTTCACGCCCTCCTTCCAGGGCAATTTCGGCATCGGCTATGAGATCCCGCTCAACGACGACGTGACGCTGACGCCTCGCTTCGACGGCAATTACAGCGCCAGCCTCAAGTTCATCACCGGCAGCGTGCCGGAGATCGAGCAGGACGGCTATTTCGTCGGCAATGCATCCGTCACGCTCGCCAACAAGGCGACCGGGTGGAAGCTGACCGGCGGCGTGCAGAACCTGTTCGACGAGCTGTATCTGGTGCAGGGCAATGCGTCGCTCGGCACGCTCGGCTATGCCGAGAAGATCTACGCACGTCCGCGCAGCTGGTATGTGCAGGCGTCGATCTCGTTCTGATTGTGACGAAACGGCCGGCAAGGCCCGGCTGATGCAGCGGCCCGCTTCGTGATGAAGCGGGCCGTTTCGTTTGTGATGACGATCAGCGACGAAAGCGGTGCTGGCTCAGGGCAGACCAGGGGCCGCCTTCATAAACCCATACCGCAAGGCCGGCGATGACGAGAGGGGCAGGGCGGATCTGTGTCCGCAACAGCGCCAGCGTCTCCTTCGCGACGGAGGGAGCGACCTTGTTCTGGACCGTGATGTGCAGGCGCTTGAGTGCGTGGTCCTGCGGGATGAGGTGCCGCTCAAACCGCTCGGCGATCGTGGCGCGAATATCGAGAAGCCCGTCACTCTCCACCGCCAGCGCGACAAGGCTGCCTGACCCGAACGGCTCGCCTAGACTGGCCGGAGGTGGGGGACGATCGACCAGTCCCTTCAGCATCGTCCTTAGTTCGGCATGCAGGGACGGCGGGAGGTGGTGGAACAAGGTGATGTGGGCGGGCACCTGATTGCGAGCGGCGGGATAATGGGTCTGACGCAGCCCGTCGGCCCATGCTTGGTCCGCGCTCCTCAACTGAGCGGTGACGATGAGGGGGCCGCGGGGCAGTTCGAGGACAGTTTGCGTCATGTCAGAACCGGGCTAAAATGGCCGTGCAACAAGCCATGGGGAGGGGGTGTGTGATGACGGGTGTGGGGGACCATCGCAGCCGGAGCATGTCGCGGATTCCGGCTATTCTGTTTCTGATATGGACCCTGATCGGCATCGCCGCCTTCCTTGTCCAATCGACCGCCAATCTCGAAGAGCTGGCCATGGCCGATCCCTATCAGGCGGAAATCTGGGCCAACATGCCGCGCTGGGCCTGGCTGAGCTACGGCGTGGCCGTTGCCGCCGCGTTTGCCGGCGCCGTTGCCCTTCTGGCACGGCGTGCCGCCGCCGTCTGGTTCTCGGTCATCGCGCTGATCGCCATATTGGTCCAGTTCAGCTACTCCTTCATCGGCACCGATCTGCTGGCGGTCAAGGGCACCAGTGCGGCGCTGTTCCCGGCCTTCATCGTGCTGATTGCGCTGCTGCAACTGGGCTATGCGCTGCGGTTGCGGAGCAGGGGTTTGCTCCGCTGAGCAAAGCTCACATTTCGCCGCGTTGACGGCGGATGTCATACCATTTGCGCACATTCGCATTATGCTCGGCCAGCGTCTCCGCGAAGATATGCCCGCCCTTGCCATCCGCGACGAAGTAGCGCGCTTTCGTTGCCGCCGGCCGCAGGACGGCCTCGATAGAACTGCGTCCGGGGTTGGCGATTGGTCCCTTGGGTAGGCCAGTCATCGCATAGGTGTTGTAGTCGTTCACCGCGCGGATCTCCGACTGGAGGATGCGGCGTCCGAGCGGCTTGCCCCTGGTGATCGGGTAGATGATCGTGGGGTCGGCCTGCAGCATCATGCCCTCGCGCAGCCGATTGGCGTAGACACCGGCCACCGTCGGTCGCTCGGCGGGGATGGAGGTTTCCTTCTCCACGATGCTGGCGAGGGTGACGGCCTGCTCAGGCGTCTTGACTGGCGTTGCAGCCGAGCGCTTGGGCCACTGCGCGGCAATGAAGCTCGTCATTGCGGCCTGCATCCGCCCAAGCACCGCCGCGCGGGTCTCGCCCTTCTGGTAGCCATAGCTGTCGGGCATCACCGAGCCTTCCTCGGGCACGGGAATGTCTCCGGTCAGCTCGGCATTGGCCATCAGCCGCTCATGCACGAGGACGGAAGGCATGCCTTCTGGGATGGTGACGAGATGGACGAGGGTCTTGCCGCTCTGCAGGATGCCCAGAATGTCGGCGCTGCTCGCTCGTCGGGGGATGCGATATTCGCCCGCCTTGATCGACCCATCCGGCCCCAGCACCCGCGCGCGGGCAAGGAAGGCGGTGGCGGAGCCGATGGCGCCTTGCGCTTCCAGCTCGTCGGCCGCCTTGCGCAGCGTCGCGCCCTCGGGAACGATGATCGTTGCATCGGCCTCAAGCGGGCCGGGCCTCGACCAGCCATGGACGAAGAGAAGCGCCGCAACGGCCAGTCCGGCCAGCAGCAGAGCAGCGACCGTGAGGACGATGCGGCGCATTGCGGCCGTCAGAGAGCCTTGAGCACAAGGCTGGCGTTGGTGCCGCCAAAGCCGAAGCTGTTGTTGAGCACGGCCTTGACCTTCCGCTGCTTTGCCGTGTGCGGAACGAGGTCGACGCCCTGGCAGCTTTCGCTGGGATCATCCAGGTTGAGCGTGGGCGGCACGATCTGGTCACGCATCGCAAGGATGCAGAAGATCGTCTCGACGGCGCCGGCACCGCCGAGCAGATGCCCGATGGCCGACTTGGTGGACGACATCGACATGGTCTCCAGCGCCGGGCCGAAGAGCCGCCGCACTGCGCCAAGCTCGAGCTCGTCGCCGAGTGGGGTCGAGGTGCCATGGGCGTTTACATAATCGATATCGGCAAGCGACAGGCCAGACCTGCGCATGGCCATTTCCATCGCGCGATAGGCGCCTGAGCCCTCGGGGTGCGGTGCCGTCACATGATAGGCATCGCCCGAGAGGCCGTAGCCGAGAATCTCCGCATAGATCTTCGCACCGCGCGCCTTGGCGTGCTCATATTCCTCGAGCACGACCACGCCGGCCCCTTCGCCCATGACGAAGCCGTCGCGGGCCTGATCCCACGGGCGGCTGGCGCGCCAGGGTTCGTCGCGAAATTCGGTCGAAAGCGCGCGCGCCTGACCGAAGCCGGCAATACCGATCGGGCAGATGGCGCTTTCCGCGCCGCCGGCGAGCATCACATCGGCATCGTCGAGCGCGATCATCCGCGCCGCGTCGCCGATCGAGTGAACGCCCGTCGCGCAGGCCGTAACGACGGCGTGATTAGGGCCCATCAGGCCGTATTTGATGGAGACCTGACCGGAGATCAGGTTGATCAGGCGACCGTGGACGAAGTGCGGCGAGACCCGCTTCGGCCCCTTATGCTCCAGCACCAGCGATTCGCTCTCGATGCCCGGCAGGCCGCCAATGCCCGAGCCGATCGAACAGCCGGTGCGCAGACGCTCGGCTTCGCTCATCTCGGTCAGGCCGGCATCTTCTATGGCCTGGCCGGCCGCGTCGATGCCATAGACGATGAACGGATCGACCTGACGCTGGACCTTGTGGTCCACGCGCTTGTTGGGGTCGAAGCCGAATTCATGATCCGGAGCCTTCACTTCGCAGGCGTAATTGGTGTGGAAATCGGTCGCGTCGAAACGGGTGATCGTTTCCGCGCCCGACCGGCCGGCGATGATGTTCTTCCAGCTTGTCTCCACGTCGCCGCCAAGGGGCGAAACCATGCCGAGACCTGTTACGACGACACGACGCATTTCACTCTCCTGATCCAGTCACCCGGCCAGTTGCCCGGAACGCCAGGCGCTGATCAAACACGAACGGCCCTCCCATGGCGAGTCAAACCCGCAACCGGAGAGCCGTATCCATGTGTATTCACTGGCCGGTGCATGTCCGCGACGAGGCCGCGAACCGGGCTCCCGCTATCTTACTGCTTGCCGTCGATGAAATCGATCGCGTCCTTGACGGTGGCGATCTTCTCGGCAGCATCGTCGGGGATTTCGACGCCGAACTCTTCCTCAAAAGCCATGACGAGCTCGACGATGTCGAGGCTGTCAGCGCCCAGATCGTCGATGAAGCTCGCGTCTTCGGTCACCTTGTCCGCCTCGACGCCGAGGTGCTCGACGACGATCTTCTTCACGCGATCCGCGGTCTCACTCATGAGAGGTCCTTTGCTTTACTTTGGTCTTCAATCTGGAGATGCCCTAGAGCCTAGGGCGGGGCGTGACAAGAGGCTAGCGATAGCGGGTGCAATTGCCCCGTGCGCGGCGGCTTTCGGCACACTCACAGCGTTGCGCGGCGCCGGAAGACGTAGCGAATCTGGTGGCGTCCCTCGCAAAATTGCTTTGCGCGCGATGCACTCACGCCCATATGCGCGGACACGATCAAGACAATCCGAGGATCTCTCCTGATGAGCGACTATGACTTCGACCTGTTCGTAATCGGTGCCGGATCGGGCGGCGTGCGGGCATCGCGCATTGCAGCGGCGCATGGTGCCAAGGTCGCCGTGGCGGAGGAGCACAAAGTCGGGGGGACATGCGTGATCCGGGGCTGCGTGCCCAAGAAGCTGCTCGTCTATGGCGCGCATTTCGCCGAGGACATCAAGGATGCTCGCCGGTTCGGCTGGGATATTTCGGACTGCAGCTTCGACTGGCCCACCCTGCGCGACAATGTGATCGGGGAGGTCTCCCGGCTCGAAGGGCTCTATCAGCAGACGCTCGACAATAACAAGGTGACGACCTTCCACGAGCGCGCGACGGTGGAAGGGCCGCATGAGGTACGGCTGGCCAGCGGCAAGCTGGTGACCGCCAAGGTCATTCTCATCGCGGTCGGCGCCTGGCCGAATGTGCCCGATGTGCCCGGCGCGGAGTTGGGGATCACATCCAACGAGGTCTTCCATCTGGAAAAGATGCCCAAGCGCGTCGCGATCTTCGGCGGCGGTTATATCGCCAACGAGTTCGCCGGCATTTTCCACGAGTTCGCCTGTCAGGTGACGGTGTTGCTGCGCGGCGACCAGATCCTGCGCGGCTATGACGAGCAGATTCGCGACCGCCTGCTGCAGATCAGCACGGCCAAGGGCATCAACTTCCGCTTCAACGCCCCGCTCGAAAAGATCGAGAAGCAGGAGGATGGCTCCCTCAAGGTGTTTATCGAGGGTGGCGATCCGATCGAGACCGATCTGGTGCTGTTCGCCACCGGCCGCAATCCCAAGATCGACGGGCTGGGCCTGGACAAGGTTGGCGTGGAGACGGAGAAGGGCGCGATCAAGGTCGACGAATATAGCCGCACCAATGTCGAGAGCATTTACGCGGTGGGCGACGTGACCGATCGGGTGCAGCTCACCCCGGTGGCGATCCGGGAGGGCCATGCCTTCGCCGACACCGTGTTCGGCGGCAATCCGCGAACGGTGGATTATGGCTGCATTCCATCCGCCGTGTTCAGCCATCCGCCGATCGGCGCGGTCGGCATGACTGAGGGCGAGGCGCGCAACACGCTGGGCGCGGTCAAGGTCTATACCTCCGACTTCCGGCCGATGAAGAACACGCTGGCCAATCGCAACGAGCGCAGTCTCTACAAGCTGATTTGCGAGGAAACGACCGGGCGCGTGGTCGGCATCCACATGATCGGCCCGGATGCGCCCGAGATCCTGCAGGCGGCGGCCATCGCAGTGAAGGCGGGCCTGACCAAGGACGATTTCGACGCCACCGTCGCGCTGCATCCGAGCATGGCGGAAGAGCTGGTGCTGATGCGCTGAAGGTTCAGGCCGGCACGCCCTTTAGCCGATGCTGTAGGGAATGACGTGCCGGCCATCCCGCTCGACGTGGATCGGGCGGTCGATCGGCGGGAAGGCGCGCTGCGGGCAGCCTTCGCGCGGGCACAGGCGACAGCCCGGCCCGATGGGCGTGACTGCGGCATCATCGGCGAGGTCCAGCCCGTCCGCCCAGGCGAGATGGGCAGCATAATCGCGTTCGCAGGCGAGCACGATGGCGTGGCGGCGGTCCGGCCGTGCGATGGCGCGGGCGAGCAGGATATAGTGCACGCCATCGGGCATTTCCGCGCGCTCCGCACCGCTATAATCAGCACGGGTCGGGGCCTCGTGCAGCCTCAGGCGGGGGCAGAGCGGGCCATAGCTGCCAAAGTCGAGCCGCGTGGCGCTATGCCGCTTGGTGATGTTGCCGGCCGGATCAATGCGACAGAAGAAGAAGGGAATGCCGCGCTGTCCCGGTCGCTGTAGCGTGGCGAGCCGATGCGCGACCTGCTCGATGCTTACGCCAAACCGCGCCGCCAGCGCATCGACATCATGGCGGAGCGTCCGGGCCGTCTCGCGGAAGAGACCATAAGGCATGAGCAAGGCGGCAGCGCCATAATTGATGAGCGCGTGATGCAGCAGGGCATCGGCAGGCGCCCCCACCGGGTGCTGGGCAATGATGGCGCGCATCGTGGAATCGGCCAGCCCGCGCAAATGCACGATATGGCTGGCGAGCTGGAAGGCGATGCTCGTGGCGGGCAGGCGATCATTGACGTGCAAGGTCCGGCCATCGGGGGAGGGCGCGCGCAACAGCGTGGTCTTGAGTGGTTCGCGACTGACGATGCAGTCATGCTCGTCACGCAGTGCCGCGCTGAGCGTTGCTATCGTGGCTTCCGCATCGGAGCGCGCGCAGATGCTGAGCTGCGTGGCGAGATCCTCGGCGGCGGTGTCCAGATCATGGAAATAATTGTCGAACAGCCGCAGGCGATCGCTCACCTGATCGAAAGTCGCGCGTGCGCCCGGCAGCAGGCCGTTACCGAGCGCCTGTTCGGCCATGGACAGCCGACCCTCGGTCTGCCGGAGGGCGTGATGCAATTCCACATAGCGCGCCGCAAATTCAGGATATTGAACATGCAGCCGCTCGGTCCGCTCGGGATCGGGGGGCGGTGAGCGATGTCCCGGATTGGCAAGCGCCCAGTTGAAGGCGCCGAGCAACTGCTCCTCAGGCCGCGCGTCGAAATCGGACCAGTCGAGCGGAAAGGCCGCCGCCAGCGCGGCCTTTACCCGTGCGGTCAGGGGACGGTCGTTATTCTCCAGTTGCGAGAGATAGGAGACGGAGATGCCCAGCAGCCGCGCCATGTCCGCCTGATCGAGCCGGCTCTGCAGACGCAGGTCGCGCACTTTCTGGCCAACGAACAATCTGTTTCCGCGTGGCAAGGACTGTCTCCGGGGTACGAGTCGGGGTGAGGGATCGCCGCACTGGCCGGGACAGTGGGCACGATCCGCAAATTTTTCATCCGCGGGTTAGCGCCTGTGCCGATAAACCAGGACGTCCTTCAAGACGCCCGCACCGTAGCGGAACCAGCTCATTTCGCAATTCCGCAAATTGCTGCTCGTGTTTGCCGATCCATACTCGCTCTGGCGCGACGCTTGCCGCGCGCGGGTACGATGCTAGCCTGCGCCCAGTCAGAACAGCGGTCGGCAACCGCGCCGCAAGGGAGGATCGATTGAGCGAGATCGTGCTGTCCACGCTGGACGATGGGGTGCTGACCCTTGCCCTTAACCGCCCCGAGCGGCTCAATGCCCTTTCCACCGGCCTGCTGGCAGACCTGACCCGCAAGCTCGATGAGGGCGTGCGTGCAGGTGCGCGGGCCGTGTTGATCACCGGGACGGGCAGGGCGTTCTGCTCCGGCGCGGATCTGGCCGATAGCGAAGGCATCGGCGCCGATCTCGGGGAAACCCTGGCGACCTATTACCATCCTCTGTTCCTGCGGCTGGCCGGGCTCGATATCCCGGTGTTGAGCGCGATCAACGGGCCGGCGGTTGGCGCCGGCGTCGCCTTGGCGCTGGCCGCCGACATCGTGGTGATGGCGCGCTCTGCCTATCTGCAGCTTGGCTTCGTCAATATCGGGCTCGTGCCCGATGCCGGGGCGACATGGCTGGTCGCGAAGAGCGCCGGGCGCGCCAAGGCGCTCGAACTGGCGCTTCTTGGTGAGCCGATGAGCGCTCAGGAGGCGCAGGACGCCGGACTGGTCGCCCGCGTGACCGACGACGAGAGGCTCGGCGAAACCGCACGCGGTCTTGCTCTCAAACTCGCGCAAGGGCCGACCCGCGCCATCGGCATGATCCGTAAGCAGGTCGCTGCCGCACTCAATCACAGCCTGTCGGAGACGATGGGCATCGAAGCCGCCAATCAGGCAGCGGCCGGCCACAGCGCGGATTTTCAGGAGGGCGTCGCGGCCTTTCTGGAGAAGCGGGTGCCGCGCTTCCAGGGGGATTGAGCGAGAAACGCTACGGAATTCGGCTCGTCGGTCGAGCCGAAAACTGCGATTTTTCTTTGCGTCATCTTTCCTGCTTTGTGAGCACCATTTGATCGATCTGACGATAGCCCGTTCGTTTCGTCCTATGGCAACGTTTTACTAACCTTTGAACGCTTAGCACTCTCCTAAACTCAGAGACGATTGGACGGCGTGGAGAGCTTTTACCATCTGGTCGTGGTTGATCAGCAGATTCGGGGCATGCTGATCATTGTGGCGATTTGCGGGTCTGGCATTTTAACAGCCACGGCCATTCTCGGTCATACGTTCAACATGAAATCGCAGAGCGTACGTCGGGCCTGGCTTGTGATGGCCGGGCTGGTGACAGGCGTTTCGTTTTCGGCGATCCTGCTGACAGGGGTTGCGGCCTTGGGTGCGCGTGCCGGAACGACTACCGGGCCTGACATGGATCGTATCATCGTCGAAGGCGTGGCCAGTCTGCTCTTCATGACCGCCCTTGTTCTGGCCTGGCGTGGATTGATGGGTGGCAGTGCGGCATCGGCGGATGACGGCCAGCTTGCCGAGGCGCTCGATGAACTAGCCCATGTGCAAGCGCATCATCGCGCCTATGTCGAGCTCAATCCCCAGATCGCCTGGATGGCCGATGCGGAGGGACGCATCACCGAAATTGGCCCACTTTGGGCTGAACAGGTGGGCCTCGATCTAGAGGCCGGGCTAGGATATGGATGGACGCAGGCCGTTCATCCTGATGACCTTCCGACCGTTCAGGCCTTATGGGCGGACGTTGTCAAAAATCAGTCGGATGCCGCCGATGTCCGCTATCGCATCCGCATGGCGAACGGGATGTACCGCTGGTACCGGGCGCGCGCACGGCCTCACCGGGGTGAAGATGGCAAAGTCCTCGCCTGGTATGGCACGCTGGAAGACATCCACGACCATGTGATCGCCGAAACCGCGCTCAGGCAGAGCGAGGAGCGCTACCGCCTGGCGGCGGAAGCTGGGAACGACGTCATATGGGACTGCTCCCTGCCAACCGGCATCACGACCTGGAGCGGGGCGTACAAAAAAGTCCTGGGCTATCCGGAACTGGATCAAGCCACGCATTTCGATTGGTGGATCGAGCGTATTCACCCCGATGACCGGGAGCGGGTCCTCGCCAACCAGAGGCGGGCCCTGGAGAGTGGCCAGAAGTTCTGGCTCGAGGAGTTTCGGTTTCGCACGGCCAAAGGGACGTTCATCGATACCAAGGCGCGAAGTGTCATCGTGCGCGGCGACAAGGGCGTAGCAGTCCGGCTTGTCGGATCGATACTGGATATCACCAAGCAGAAGCAGGCCCAGGCCGAACTGAATTGGGCCGCGTATCACGACCATCTCACTAGGCTTCCGAACCGGGCGCTCTTCGGCGTTCGTATTCAGGCCGCGATCGACGCGGCATGTGATTCCGGTGATCCGGTGGCGCTCATGATCCTGGATCTCAATGGATTCAAGGAAATGAACGATTCGCTCGGCCATGCCGCAGGCGACCGGGTGTTGGTGGAGGTCGCTCGGCGCCTGTCCTCCTGTATCCCCGAGGGGGCGACAGCGGCTCGGCTGGGCGGCGACGAGTTTGCAATCATCTTGCCTGGCCTGTCTGCGGCGGACGAATATCGCCCGGTAGCGGACGCCTTGAAGCGCTGCTTTGAAGTGCCGGTGCAGATCGAAGAACTGCGCATTCCGGTCAGCTTTTCCGTCGGTGTCGCTGTCTGGCCGCGCGATGGCTTTGAGCCCGGGGACCTCCTGATCGCGGCTGACCTTGCTCTCTATGCAGCCAAGGCCGACATGCCCGGCTCCGTCCGGGAGTTCTCCCCGTCCCTCAAGGTAGCATCCGAGAGGCGAACCCGCATGCTGGTCATGGCGCGCGCAGGGTTGGACGAGGACCGCATCGTGCCGTTCTACCAACCCAAGGTGAACCTCCAGACCGGGCAGATCGACGGCTGGGAAGCGCTGTTGCGGGTGGCCGAGAACAGCCAGGTTCTGCCGCCTGCGGCCATCGAGGCGGCGTTCTCGGATGCCGAAATGTCGGTGCGGCTGACCGACCGGATGATCTGCGGCATCTTTGCGGACATTGCGCGCTGGCGGGCCGATGGGCTGGAGCCGGGGCGGATCGCGGTCAACGTGTCCGCGGGCGACTTTCGCGCGCCGAGTTTGCCGGCCCGTCTGGAAGATGCCGCCCGGGCCCATCGGCAGGGTCTGGCCCAGATCGACATCGAAGTGACGGAGACTGTGCTCATCGGGCAATTGGGGCCAGAAGTCGCGCGGATGCTCGAGGAGCTGCGCGGCCTTGGAGTGATGGTCGCACTGGATGATTTCGGCACGGGCTATGCTTCGCTCAGCCATCTCCAGCAATTTCCGGTCGACGTGATCAAGATTGACAAGTCGTTCATCGACCGTATCGAGGACAGCACCCCCGGCGCGACGGCCGTTATCGACGCCGTGTTGCAGATGGCCCGGCGCCTGGGGATGCAGACGGTCGCGGAAGGCGTCGAAACCATCGCGCAGGCCCGCTATCTCCGCGCGCGGGGCTGCACGCTGGGGCAGGGCTTCTTGTTCAGTAAGCCGGTTCCGGCGTCACAGGTGCCCTCACTGCTGCGAGGGAAAGCCTATGGTCACTGGGAGTTCGGCGGCGTCGGCTGACCAGCAGTCGGCGCGGTCGGCTCATCGCCCCCGCCCAGGGCCCGGTAGAGCCCGGCGGCACTGGAGAGCTCCTGACGCCGCAACTCCAGCAGCGCGAGCCGCGCAGCATAATCGCTGCGCTGCGCATCGAGCAGTTCCAGCCGGGCATCGACCCCGGCCTGATAGCGCAGGCGGGAAAGCTCGGCGCGCCGCGCGGCCGACTGGGCCACGCCCCGCTGGGCTTCGATCTGGCGGGTATAGGTCTCCCGCCCGGCCAACCCGTCTGCGACCTCGCGGAACGCAGACTGAATGGCCTTTTCGTAGTTTGCGATGGCGATCGACTTGCGAACCTTCGCCAGATCGAGCTGGCCCTGCAAACTGCCGCCGTTGAAGATCGATTGGGTGATCTGCGGCGTGAACGACCAGTTGCGGTTTGCGCTATCGAACAGGCTGTCCAGCGCCATGCTGGTGAAGCCGAACAGACCTGTGAGCGAAATGCGCGGGAAGAAGGCGGCGCGGGCGGCGCCGACATCGGCATTGGAGGCGACCAGCTCATGCTCGGCCTGACGGATGTCCGGCCGGCTGGCGAGCAGGGCGGAGGGCAGGCCGACCGGCAGCTGGGTGCGGATCGGCTGGTCCATGAGCGCGATGGGGGCGGGCAGGTCGGCGGGCAGGGGCGCCCCGACCAGCAATTGCAGCGCGTTGCGCGCCTCGGCCAGCATCCGCGTGCGCATCGCCTGATCGGCCTGGGCCTGACTCACCTGTCCCTCTGCCTGCGCAACATCGAGCCCGCTGACCTGCCGCGCCTGCTGGAGACGGCGAGTGATCGCGAGCGAATCCTGCCAGTCGCCCAGCGTGCGGTCGGTGAGGGCAAGCTGCTCCTCGGCGAGCCGTTCGGCCAGATAGGCATCGACGATCGACCCGATCAGCGCGATGCGCGCGGCACGGCGGCCTTCGTCAGTGGCGAGATAGCGCTCGAAGGCGGCCTCGCTCTGCGAGCGGAGGCGACCAAACAGATCGATCTCAAAGCTGGTCAGCGCAGCATTGGCGGAGAACTGGCTGAACTCCGCCCCAGCGCCGGTTTGTGAGGCGGCCGCCGAGACGCGCTGCCGGGAATAAGCGGCGCTGGCATCCAGCGTCGGCAGTTGCGCACCTCTTGCGACGCGGAACTGCGCGCGGGCAGCCTCGACGTTGAGCGTAGCGACGCGCAGATCGCGATTATTCTCCAGCGCCAGCTCGATGAGCCGCTGCAGGCGCGGGTCGCCAAACATCTCGTGCCAGTCCAGCGCCGCGGCACTGGCTGCCTCTTCGGGAGAGGCGAGCGGGTAGACCGGCGCAACCGGGGCAGGCGGCGTTTCCAGCCGTGGGTTCATCGAGCAGGCGCTGGTCAGCAGCAGCGCCGCGAGGGCAAATTTACGCATCTCAATTCTCCGATGCGGGGTAGGCGGCGGGCGTCTGCGATGAACCATCGACATGCTTCTTGCGCTTCTGTCGCTCGACCAGCTTCATCACCACCACGAAGAAGACCGGGACGAAGAAGATCGCGAGAATGGTGGCACTGATCATGCCGCCGAAGACGCCCGTGCCGATGGCCCGCTGGGTCTCCTTGCTCGCACCGCCCGCGAGCATCAGCGGAACGACGCCGAGCGTGAAGGCGAAGCTGGTCATCAGGATCGGCCGCAAGCGCAGGCGCGCTGCGTGCAAAGCGGCGTCGACCGCAGACATGCCGTTATCATAAGCATGCTTGGCAAATTCCACGATCAGGATCGCGTTCTTGGCGCTGAGGCCGATGATCGTGATGAGGCCCACGTTGAAGAACACGTCGTTGGGCATGCTGCGCAGCGTGACCGCCAGCACGGCGCCGAGCACGCCGAGCGGCACGACCAGCATCACCGCCGCCGGGATTGCCCAGCTTTCGTACAGCGCGGCCAGCACCAGGAAGACGACCAGCATCGAGAGGCCCAGCAGAAGGATCGCCTGATTGCCAGCGAGCCTTTCCTGAAGCGACTGACCGGTCCATTCGATGGCGAAGCCGGGCGGCAGCTGGCTCGCAAGCCGCTCCATCTCCGCCATGGCCTCGCCGCTGGAGTGGCCGGGCGCGGGCTGGCCGGCAATGCGCATGGCGGGATAGCCATTATAGCGCACCAGCTGCAGCGGCATTGTCTCCCAGCGCGGCGTGACCAGCTCCGAGAGCGGGACCGTGTTTCCGGCCGCGTTGCGGACATACAGCTTGAGCACGTCCTCAAGGTTCATGCGGAAGGGGGCATCAGCCTGCACGATGACCTGCTGCATACGGCCATTATTGGGGAAGTCGTTGACATAGGCCGAGCCCATGGCCCCGCTCAGCGTGGAGGTGATGGACTCGAAGGGCACGCCCATGGCCTGCGCCTTCTGGCGGTCGATCACCATCTCGACGCTGGTGCCGGGCATCAAGCCTTCCGGATAGACGCCGGCAAGGGCCGGGTTTTTCGCGGCCATGCCGAGCAGTTGGAACTGCGCGGCCATCAGGGCATCGAACCCACGGCCCGAGCGGTCCTCAAGGCGCGCGGAGAAGCCGCCGGTGGTGCCAAGGCCATCGATGGATGGCGGGATGAGGCTCATCACGAGCCCTTCGCGCACGCCGGCGCCGGTGGCCTGATTTGCCGCGCCGGCCTCGCCAAATGCGGTCGCGCCGTCACGCTCGCTCCAGTCCTTGAGCATCGTGAAGCCGAGGCCGACATTGGCGCCCGCGCCGGAGAAGCCCCAGCCCAGCACCGAGATGGTGTCGGCAATGCCGGCGCGCTGCGCGGTGTGCTTTTCGAAGACTTCCAGCGCTTCCAGCGTTCGGCCGGACGTCGCGTCCGACGGGAGCTGGAAGACGGTCATGAAATAGCCCTGATCTTCATCGGGCAGGAACGAGGAAGGCAGGTTTGTATAGCCGACGATCATCAGCACCACGATGACCGCGAAGCTCGCCATCATCCGCGCGCTGCGCTTCAGGGCGCGCGTCACCCAATTGTGGTAGCCGTGCGTCATCGTGTCGAACTTGCGGTCGAACCAGCCGAAGAAGCCCTTCTTGGTCTCATGGCCCGTGACCGGCTTGAGCAATGTCGCACAGAGCGCCGGCGTCAGGCTCAGGGCAAGGAAGGCCGAGAACAGGATGGAGACCGCCATGGAGATGGTGAACTGCCGGTAGATCGCGCCGACCGAGCCGCTGTAGAATGCCATTGGCACGAACACGGCGGTGAGGACGAGGCTGATGCCGATGATCGCGCCCGTAATCTCGCCCATGGCCTTGCGTGTGGCTTCCTTGGGCGGCAGCCCTTCCTCGGCCATGATGCGCTCGACATTCTCGACCACCACGATGGCGTCGTCGACGATGATGCCGATGGCGAGGACCATGCCGAACATAGTCAGCACGTTTACGGAATAGCCGGCCAGCATCATCACCGCGCAGGTCCCGAGCAGGGCGATCGGCGCGACGACGGCGGGAATGATGGTGTAGCGGAATTTCTGGAGGAAGACGAACATCACCAGGAAGACGAGCACCATCGCCTCGACCAGGGTCTCGATGACCTTCTCGATCGAGATCTTCACATAAGGCGCGGTGTCGAACGGAATGCGGTATGACATGCCGCTGGGCATGGCCCGCGCCAACTCGACCATGCGCTCATGCACGCGGGCGGAGGTGGAGACCGCATTGGCGCCGGGCGCGAGCTGGACGGCCATCAACGCCACGGGCTTGCCGTTGAGGCGCGTCTGGAACCAGTAGGACGCGGAACCAAGATCGACCCGGGCGACATCGCCCAGCTTCAGGGCGGAGCCATCCGTTCCGGCGCGCAGCACGATCTCCCGGAATTGCTCGGGGGTCTTCAGCTGGCCCTCGACGGTGATCGGAACCTTGACGCGCTGGCCTTCGGCAATCGGCTCGCCGCCCAGCACGCCGGGCGAAACCGGCGTGTTCTGTGCAGCAATCGCCGCCGTGATATCGCTCATCGCAATGTCGTAGGACGCCAGTTTTGCCGGATCGACCCAGATGCGCATCGCGCGCTCGGCGCCGAACAGCTGGACACGGCCGACGCCGGGGAGACGCTTGAGCTCCTCGACAACATAGCGCGCCGCATAATCCGACAGTTCCTCGAGGTTCTGCTGGCCGTTGGACGATTCCAGGCTCACCAGATTGAGGAAGTTGCGATTGGCGGAATCGACCTGGATGCCGAGTTGGCGGACGATCTGCGGCAAGCGCGGCTCGGCGGCCTTGAGCCGGTTCTGCACGTCCACCTGCGCCAGTTCCGGGTTGGTCCCCGGCTGGAAGGTGGCGGTGATCGTGGCCTGACCGGACGTATCCGTCGAGCTTTCGAAGTACAGCAGGTTGCGCACGCTTGAGAGTTCGCGCTCGATCAGGCTGACGACGCTGTCATTCAGCGTCTGCGGCGTGGCACCGGGATAGGTCGCGGTGATCTCGACGCTTGGCGGCGCGATGCTCGGATAGCGCTCCAGCGACAGGCGCGGGATGGCGATGACGCCCGCTAGGATGATCGCGATGGCGACCACCCAGGCGAAAACGGGCCGATCGATGAAGAAACGGGGCATGGGTTCGCTTTCGTCTTCAGCGCGCGGCCGCGGCGGGCTTGGCGGCGGCTGCAGGGCGCCATGGCTTGGCCGAAACGGTGGCGCCGGGCTGGACCCGATCCTGCCCTTCGACAATCACGGCTTCACCAGCCTTGATGCCTTGCGTAATCAGGACGTTTCCGTCGCGCACATCCCCGGTCTGCACCGGCCGCAGCTCGACCTTGCCGTCTTTCCCAACAATCCGGACGCTGGCCTGACCGGCGGGATCGCGCAGCACGGCTTGCTGCGGCAGAGTCAGCGCACTGGGCAGAACCATGCGGGGCAGGCGCGCACGCACGAACATGCCGGGCAGCAGCGCCCGCGTGGGATTGGGCACCTCGACCCGGGCGATCACCTCGCCCGTGCCTGGATCGACGCTGATGCCGGAGAAGAGCAGGCGCCCGGTCGCCGCATAGGGCTTGCCCTCGGATGAGAGGATCTCCACGGGCGCGCCCTGGGCGGAATTGCCGGCACGCGCCGCCTCGCGCAGCGTTTCGAGGCGGGCGGCCGGCTGACGCACGTCCACATAGACGCGGTCAATCTGTTGGACGGTGGCGAGCGGTTCTGCGCCGCCGACGGCGGCAAGGGCGCCCTCGGTCACCATGGACTGGTCGATCCGGCCACTGATCGGCGAGCGGATCGTGGCGAAGCCGAGATCGACCTGCTGGCGTGCCAGCGTGGCGCGGCTCTGGGCAAGATCGGCAGCGGCCTGGTCGCGCGCGGCCACGGCATCGTCATAGGCCTGTCCGCTGATCGCATCGACCTTCACCAGCGGCGCCAGGCGCTCGGCCTGGATGCGGGCGCGGTTGAGGGCGGCCTGCGCGCGCTGCACGGCGGCTGCGGCGCTCTGTGTATCCGCGCGGAACGGGGTCGCGTCGATCTGGAACAGGGGCTGGCCGGCCCGCACTTCGGAGCCCTGCTCGAACAGCCGGCGCTGGATGACGCCATTCACCTGCGGGCGGATTTCCGCCACACGGAAGGCCATCACCCGGCCCGGCAGTTCGTCCGCCACGTCGACGCGCGAGGGGGAGACCTTCACGACCGATACCTCTGGCGGCGGAGGCGAGGATGGGGTCTCACCTCCTGAGCAGGCGGACAATACAAGCGCCATCGACGCGATAACGATATAGGCGCCAGAGCGCCTGGGGGGGCATTTTGTCATCATGTCCGACTCTTGATTTTTGCTTGTCCGCGCTGGCCCTTTGGGACTGGCTTGTCGAGGCAGTGTTGGTCAAGTGTAGAGAAATTGTGGAGGCAGGTGGCCCCCCGTTTGGAACTGCGGTAACGGCTTGAAGGCAGAAGGATATGCTATGGATGCCGAAAACGCGCTCGTGCTGGTCGCGGAAGACGAACCGGAAATCGCCGATGTCATCGCCGCCTATCTGGAGCGGGAAGGCTTCCGGACGGTTCGTGCCGCTGACGGGCGCACCGCGCTGGAACTGCACCTTGCCCTCAAGCCGGACCTCGTGATGCTCGATGTGCAGATGCCGCGGCTCAACGGCTGGGACGTGCTGGCCGAGTTGCGGCGTCGCGGCTCGACCCCTGTGATCATGCTGACCGCGCTTGATCAGGATATCGACAAGCTGCAAGCGCTGCGCATCGGCGCAGACGATTATGTCGTCAAGCCGTTCAATGCGCTGGAGGTGGCCGCAAGGGCGCGCGCCGTGCTGCGCCGGTCGGGTGGCAGCCGGGGCTCCACGCTGCGGGTCGGGCCCATCGAAATCGATATGGACAGCCATCTGGCCAGCGTGATCGTCGGGGACGATCCGCAGCGCGTGAGCCTGTCCCTCACCCTCACCGAGTTCCGCATTCTTGCGCACATGGCGCGCGCGCCCCGGCGGGCGTTCTCGCGTGGCGAGCTGGTCGATGCCTGCCTGCCGGGCGGCGATGCGCTCGACCGGACAGTGGATACGCATTTGAGCAAGCTGCGGCGCAAGCTGGAGGATGCCGGTGCGCATGGCTTCATCAACAATGTGCGCGGCGTCGGCTTTCGCCTGGCAGATATTTCATGAAGAAGCCGGCAGGCGGTCTGGGGCGGCAGATCGTGTTGTCCACGGTGATTTCCACGGTCGCTTCCGTGCTGATCACGATCATCGGCCTCTATATCTTTTATGGCGTCATCATCCGGGTGGCGCCGCATATGCTGTTTCCGCTGACGGACGACTGGCGCCCGCACGGCATTGAATGGCTGCTCATCGGGCTGTTCTGCGTCGTCTCGACCGGCATTGCCGTGCTGGTGGCGACGCGGCTGGCCCGGCGGATCGTTCAGCCACTGGTTTCGGTTGCGCAGACCGCGCGGATCATTGCGGACGGCAATATCAAGGTCCGTGCACGCAGCGATGACCGGGCGCCCACCGAGGCAACGATGCTGGTGGAGGACTTCAATCTCCTGGCCGACCGGCTGGAGCAGGCGGGGGAGGCCGTCCGCCGCTGGAACGCGACCATTGCCCATGAACTGCGCACGCCGGTGACGATCCTCTCCGGGCGTCTCCAGGGCCTTGCCGACGGGGTGTTCGCGCCCGATCCGCCGCTGCTGCGCTCGCTCGTCACGCAAGTGAATGCCCTGACCCGCTTGATCGAGGATCTGCGCACGGTGAGCCTCATGGAAGGCGGCCGGCTGGACATGCGCTTCCAGCAGGTCGATCTCGCCGAAGAAATGGAGACGGTCGTCCGGCTGATGCAGCCCGAGCTGGAAGCCGCGGGCTTCAGCATCGTCACCGCCTTCGACCGCGGCCTATGCTATGTCGATACCGCCCGTATTCGGCAGGCCCTGATGGCGCTGCTCGAGAACGCCCATCGCCATGCCGATCCCGGTCAATTGGCCGTGACGCTGCGCATCTCCTCGTCCAGCGTGCTCCTGAGCGTGACCGACGAGGGCCCCGGGATGACGGAGGAGTTCGCCCGCCATGCCTTCGATCCGTTCCGTCGCTATATGGAGCAGGGCGGAGCGGCGAAAGGCAGCGGTCTTGGCCTCTCCGTGGTGCGGGGCATTGCCGAGGCGCATGGGGGCGCAGCGACCTACCGCACGGTCAATGGCGGCTCCTGCTTCACCCTCACCCTGTCGCGATGGAAGCCGCGCGGACCATCGGCGCCCATGGAAGGCGATTTCGCCTGATCCTGCGCGTCAGGCGGTGATGGCCGCAACCGTCGCGCCGAGCGCGGCGATCGCCTGATCTGGCGCCAAGCACAGCTGCAGGCCGCGCTGGCCGCCATTCAGATAAATGTGCGGCTGGGCCAAAGCGCTCTCGTCGATCACCGCGCGGATGGGCTTCATCTGGCCGAAGGGGCTGATGCCGCCGACCTTGTAGCCGCTCAGGCGCTCGGCATTGGCCGGCTTCATCATCGCAGCGCTCTTGGCGGACAGGGCCGCGGCGAACTTCTTCATCGCCACTTCGCTGCTCGCCGGGACGATGGCGCAGGCCGGCTTGCCATCCACCAGCGTCATGAGCGTCTTGAAAACGCGCTCCGGTGGCTCACCCAACGCCTCGGCGGCCTGCAAGCCGATATGGGCGGCAGCCGGATCGTAATCGTAGAGATGGACGGTGAAGGCGATGCCGGCCTTGCTCAGCGCCCGAGTGGCGCGGGTTTCCTTTGCCATGCGCGCTGCGTGCTGCGTCCAGTTCACGATGTCAATGCAGCGCCGTTTCACCTCTCGGCGTAAAAAGGCCGCCAATCATGGTGCATGGACAAGGCGAACCATTAAATAACCATGGCTCTTAGCCGTTCAGTATCGTGCGGGCGCCATCGTCGTCGCTCGTACCTGACCGGCGGAGTCCAGATGCTCAAGAGAATCGATGTTGCTGACGTGAAACTCGGCATGTTCATTCACAAACTTGAAGGGCCGTGGCTCAAGCACCCGTTCTGGCGGACGAAATTCCTGCTGACCGACCCCCAAATCCTTGCCGACCTGCGCGCCAGCGAGGTCGAGGGCGTGATGATCGACATCGACAAGGGCGATGATGTCGCGGGTGCGGGCGGTCCGCGTCCGCCGGCGACGACGCTGCGTCGACCGCTCGTGGCGGCGGGCTCCTCCGCCCCCTCGGGCGGTGTCGGTCTTGCCGAGCGGGTGCGCATGGAGCGGCTGCGCAAGCTGGTGCCGGAGCGCGCGAGCGGATCGAACGTCGTTCCGTTCAACCCACGCTCCACGACGGCCTTGAGCGTCGGTGCGGAGGTGGGCCATGCCAAGGCCGTGGTGGCGCGGTCCAATCGCGTGATGAGCGCCGTCTTCGAGCAGGCGCGGCTGGGCAAGGCGATCTCGCGGGGGCAGGTCGAGCCGGTGATCGAGGATCTGTTCGCCTCCGTGCAGCGCAATCCGCACGCCTTCAACGGCCTGATGCGCATCCGCCGCGAGAATAGTTCGCTCTACGCGCACGGCCTCGCCGTCAGCGCGTTGATGATCGCGTTGGGCCGCCAGATGGGCCTCGATGATGCTCGGGTGAAGGAAGCCGGGCTGGCCGGGCTGCTGATGGACGTGGGCATGGGCCATCTGCCCATCGACGTGGCGACGATCAGCGACGATTTGAGCGAGGGCGAGCGCAAGATCGTCGAGACGCACACCACGCTTGGCTATGAGTTCCTCCAGATGGGCGGCGAAATTGCCGAGGATGTCGCACTGGTCTGCCTTGAGCATCACGAGCGCTGCGATGGCTCCGGTTATCCCAACCAACTGACTGGCGAGAATATCAGCCTGTTCGGCCGCATGGCGGCGGTATGCGACGTCTATGACTCAATGACGTCCGACCGGCCGCATCGGCCACGGATCGACCCCAATGCCGCGCTCGGCCTGATGCGGGGCATGGAAGGCGAGCTGGATGACGAGATTCTCGATCACTTCATCGAGAGCGTGGGCGTCTACCCCATCGGCTCGGTGGTGCGCCTGAGCAACGGGCGCCTGGCGCTGGTGGTGGAGCAGAATGTCGGCGAATATACCACGCCGCGCGTCTGGAGCTTCTACGACATCGCCGCGCGCCGGGTGATAAAGCCGGAGGATATTGACCTGCGGCTGTGGAAAGGCCGCGTCGAGATCGCCTGCAGCGATGACGCTGCCGACTACGGGATCGACGATTTTCCGGCACTGCGAGAGATGGTCTTCAATGCGGCTTGCAAGGCCTCGCTCTAATGCGCGATCTTATCTAAATACGCACTGTTCCGCTACTTTCAGGCCGGGTGTCGATTTTTGTAAGCAACTTCAGCCGTTTCATAAGGGGCTTCTCAACATAGAGAAAAGCTGCTTCGCCCAAAACCAAGCATAAGGAGGAAATTGGAACAACCCAAGCTAAAGCACTAATTTCGCTCCCGGGACAAGCGAGTAGGAGCAGCGCCAAAAGACCCCACTGAATGGGTTTGTGAGTAAGGTAAAGAATGTAACTGGAGTCACCAAACCGCGCCAACGCATTAACAATGTTGGACGCGCCAGAATTAGATTCCCACGCGACAACGCCTGCGATTAGGATGCAGCTTGGAATTCCCCAAAGGACGACTTTAGGTAGTGCGTTTTCCTCAAGCGCAAATCCCGCCAGAAACACTAAGATTGCGCCTATAACAAGCGTTCTGCCAAATTCGAGGGACGGCTTCCTGTAAGTTAACCACAGCGCGATTGCAGCGCCCGTCAGAAACTCAATGAGTAATCCGTTGGTGGCAAGGTCGATGAATGCATTCCCCGTGTCCAGAAATGGACGCGATGCAATCATCAGAATGAAGAATCCGCAAAGGATTAAGAATCCTCGTTGGCGGCCTAGAAGCATCGCGGTCGCGAAGCAAAGGTAAAAATAAACTTCGTAACTCAACGTCCACGCTGGTGAAATGTAGCGCGGTGAAAGGCCAGGCCACAAAGCCATTACACCAAAAAATTCTAGGCCGGTGGAATGTATCTGGCGCCCGATTGCGAAGAAGATAAGGAGAGAGATGGCTAATACTAACCAATATACCGGATATATCCTAATAAACCTCTTCATTAAGAAATCTCGAAATGAGAATTTCCTCGGTCCGAGGAATGAGATCATCATTACAAAGCCACTTATAACGAAGAAGATGTGGACCCCGGCTTCCCCAAAAGCAAAAATTCTGTCCTCGGCGCGGAAAGCCCGCAGCCAGCCCTCAGCTTCGGCATCTTGATGCGCATGAAAAAAGACAACGGCCGTCGCGGCAAGCGCCCTCAGCATCTGGATCGATTTGAAAGTCCCCACATTTATCGACTTATCAAACGGATTTACTCTCGCAACTGTTTTTTATGAAGACTTGGCTTTGCTGCCTCCGTGCACTCAAAGGTGCCGTCTTATCGCCGGGCCAGCTCCATCAACCGGACAAGATCGGCCATCGTCTGATTGCTGGGCGCGGGGACGCCGACCGCTTGGGCGCGGTCGCAGATGGCGCCGTTGATGAAGTCGATCTCGCTGGCACGGCCGGCAATCATGTCCTGCAGCATGGATGCCTTGTGACCGCGATGTTCGGCCAGGGCATGGTCGATGCTGGCGGTGATGCGCGCATGGTCGACCGTCACCCCATGGGCCTTGGCCGTGGCCACCACCTCGTCGACGATCGCTGCAATGATGCGGCGGCCCGGTGCGTTGTCCACGCCGGCATTGGGCTGGCCGGTGACGGCGCCGAGCGGGTTGAGCGCGGCGTTGAAGGCGACCTTTTCCCAGATCGCGACATCGATGTCCGCGCTGTAGCGCGCGTCGAAACCGGCGCGGGCGAGCAGGGCGGTCGCGGCCTGCGCCGCTTGCGCGCCGGCCGGCGTCATCGCGCCCAGCTCGACATGGCCGGTGCCGTGGGATTCCACACCATTGAGGCCATGGAGGTCGGCCGGAAGTGCGGCGATCCCCTTGAGGATCTGGTCCTGCGGAAAACTTTCCGCCACAATCTCCGGATTGCCGAGGCCATTCTGGAGCGTGAGCACATAGGTGCCGCTGGCCGCGAGATGCGCGATCGACTGGATCGCCGAGCGGCTGTGCATCCCCTTGGTGAAGAGCAGAGCGAGGTCGATGGGCGGCTGGGCATCGGCCGCAAGCCCAGCCCGCAGCGAAATGGTGCGTGTGCCATTGTCGTCGGTGAGGTGGATGCCGTCGCGGTCGATCGCTTCGATGCGGGTCTTGTCGACATCGATGAGCAGCACGTCCGCGCCGCTCTCGGCAATACGTGCCGCGAACAGGGAGCCCATCGAGCCCGCGCCGATCACCAAAATGGACTGCACCTGCGTCTCCTTATTCCATCGCTGCCCGGCAGCCTTCACGCGCCGCCCTGATGGCGTCCGGTCCGGCATGGGTCAAGCCGCTTGGCGCCGATCCTCCGGCGGGTTACCCTGTTTGCAATGCGTGACGTTCAAAGGCGCACGGACCATGAGGAGAGGCGGGCATGAAGAATTTTGCGGGCAAGGTGGCCTTCGTGACGGGCGGAGCGAGTGGCATTGGCCTCGGCATGGCGCGCACGTTTCTGGCCGAGGGCATGAAGCTCGTTATCGCCGATTACAATCAGGACCATCTCGATGCCGCCCGCGAGCTCATGACGGGCAACAATGCCACGCACTTCATCAAGGTGGACGTGACCGACCGGGCCGCCCTGCGCGCAGCGGCGCAGGAGGCGCTGGACATGTTCGGCAGGATCCATCTGCTGGCCAACAATGCCGGCGTCGGCGGCGGCGGTGCGGCGGATGATCCCGACTTTGAGGATTGGGACCGGACCATCGGGATTAATCTGGGCGGGGTGGTCAACGGCTGCAAGATCATCGTGCCGATCATCAAGGCGCAGGGCGAGGGCGGTCATGTCATCAACACAGCCTCCATGGCCGGCATGGTGCCGCTGCCCGGTGCCGGCGCCTATGCCGCGAGCAAATATGCCGTGCGCGGCTATACCCAGACACTCCGGCTCGATCTGGCGCCGCATGGCATTGGCGTGTCCTGCCTCTATCCGGGCGCGGTGCAGAGCGCGCTGATGCCGGTGCCGGAAGATGACAGCAGTGCCCCGCCGGGCGAGGAGGGCGTGTTCGTCAAGCGCTTCTGGGCCGCGATGCGCGCGGCAATGGACCCTTTGGAAATGGGCCGGCTGGTGGTCGAGGCGATCCGCGAGAACCGCCCCCACATCCTTACGCACAGCGAATTCCTGCCGGAAATGCGCGCGATGCATCAGGATCTGGAAACCGCCTTCGTGACCGGTCTGCCGGTGCCCGACGCACGCAGCAGTTTCGAGCGCTTCCGGCACGAGACGGTCGCGCGGTTGATGGCGATGGACGTGATCGATTGACCGCCGCCCATTGGGCGGGTCAGCCCGCCTGATGCGCCTGTTTGGCGTGGCGCGCGAAATTGTCGAGGATCGCTTGCCAGCCGTCGCGCTGCAAGTCGCGGCTATGTTCGTCCTCCGGCTCGAACTGCACCTGAACATGGGTGCCATTCGCTGCGGACGCGAATGTCACGCGGGCGGTGCGCTCCCCGAACGCATATTCAATCAGGCGCTCCGGTTCGATGCGGGTGTAGGTGCCCGCGAAATCGAAGCCCACGCTGCCATCCTTGGCTTCCATGCGCGAGGAGAATGCGCCGCCTTCGCGAAGGTCGACGCTGGCTGCCGTCGTATGCCAGTCATCGGATGCGGCATTCCACTGCATGATGTCCTGCGGCGTCGTATAGCACCGCCAGACATGATCGATGGGCGCCTCCACAAGCGCTTCGACGGTGATCATTTCGCTGGTCATGATGGCTGATCTCTCCTTGCCGGCAGGCGTTCGCCCTCTCATCGGTTCGCGATGCCTCTCGGTCCATCCTCCTGCACGGCCGGGCGCCCTGTCAATGCAGCATGAGGCAGGGATCGATCCGGAAAGTGGCCATCGCATGCTTGCGCCTTCGCGTACCAGTCGCCAATTAAGGCGCCACGAAGAGGACGTTCGATCTTAGGAGATTCGGCATGGAAAATTTCAACAAGACGATCAAAGGCATAAAGGATCGCGGCGCGGCGCAGCTGTTCATCGATGGTGAATGGCGCAAGAGCAGCGGCACCAATGAGTTGTCGGTGGTGACCCCGCATGACGAGGAAACCGTCCTCACCTATTTCGAGCCGACCACGGCGGACGTGGACGTCGCCGTCGCCGCCGCGCGCAAGGCTTTCGACACCGGCCCGTGGCCGCGTATGGCGCCCGCCGAGCGCGGCGTGTACCTCAAGAAGGTCTCCGACATTCTCATGGCGCGCATGCCCGAGTTGGCCGAGGCCTGGACGGGCCAGGTCGGCGCCGTGATCGGCTTCTCCAGCAAGGCCAGCTATCAGGTGCCCGGCCTGTTCAAATTCTATGGCGAGCTGTGCGACAGCTACAAGTTCGTCGATGAGCGCATTGGCTCGATGGGCGGCAACAAGGTGCGCGTTGTGAAGGAGCCGGTTGGCGTCGTCGCGGCGGTCACGCCGTGGAACGCGCCGCTGGTGCTGCTGGTCTACAAGGTCGCAGCCGCGCTGGCCGCAGGCTGCACCATGGTCTGCAAGCCTTCGCCGGAAACGCCCATCGATGCGCACATCCTCGCTGAAGCGATCAAGGAAGCGGGCATCCCCGCCGGCGTGTTCAACATGCTGCCGGCCGGGCGCGAGGTGGGCGATCACCTCATCCGTCATCCGGGTATCGACAAGATCAGCTTCACCGGCTCGACCGCTGCGGGCAAGCACATTGCCGGCGTCGCGTCCGAGCGTCTCGCCCGCGTCAGCCTGGAGCTGGGCGGCAAGTCGGCGGCGATGATCCTCGACGATGCCGATATGGACCATGTGCTCAAGAGCCTCGTGCCCTATTCCATGCCGATCACCGGGCAGGTCTGCTTCTCGCTGACCCGCGTACTGGTGCCCAAGAGCCGCAAGAGCGAGATCATCGACGCCTATACGAGCGCCGTCTCCAAGGTGAAGGTCGGCGATCCGTTCGAGGCGGATACCGGCATGGGCCCGCTCACAATGCAGCGCCAGCTTGAGCGCGTGCAGGGTTATATCGCCAAGGGCAAGGCCGAGGGCGCCAAGCTCGCGCTCGGCGGCGGCCGCCCGGCCGACCTCAATCGTGGCTTCTTCATCGAGCCGACGGTGTTCACCGATGTCGACCCGAGCATGACGATCTTCCAGGAGGAGATTTTCGGCCCGGTCGTCTCGTTCGTCGATTACGACAATGAGGCGGACATGATCGCCAAGGCCAATGACACCGTGTACGGTCTGCACGGCGCAATCTACACGCAGGATGCGGAGCGCGGCTTCGCCGTCTCGCGCGAATATCGCGCCGGTTCGGTGACGATCAACGGCATGATGGTGGACATTCACATGCCCTTCGGCGGCTTCAAGCAGTCCGGCCTCGGTCGGGATGGTGGCATCGAAGGTCTCGAGAACTACACGGAGACGAAGGCGGTTTACTTCGCCTGATCTGGTCCGGCGCCCGCCCGCGATTGTTGCGGGCGGGCGTTGGCATCAGGGACTTACCAAGCAAGAAAAGCGCGTGCTCCTGCGAAGGCAGGAGCCCAGGGCGATAGTGTGCTGCGGTTGGGCCCTGGGCTCCTGCCTTCGCAGGAGCACGGGTGGTACCGGTCGGGAGGTTTGGTCCTCAGGCCCGCGCCAAGCTCAACGACATCTCCCGCCGCCGGATCATCGCACCAACCAGCGCCAGGCCTCCCATCATCATCGCCCAGCTTGCGGGTTCGGGGACGAAGGAGCCGAAGCGGATATCTGGGAAGGGTTCGGCCGGCCAGCTCTCATCTTGCCACATGCGCGCGCTGGTGATCGTGAGTTCGGCGCGATCAAACACCTCGTAGCCGGACATGAAGACGCCGCCGCCCTGCGTGGCGTGAAACAGCCCATCGAAGGGATCAACCGTCTCCGGCCCGAACGAAAAGCCGATGTCCCAGCGCGTCACGTGGCCAAACAGGGCGGAATAGGTGAAATCGCCGGGCATGGTGCCACCGCCATTGCCGCCCACCGCGAGATCGCCGCTCGCGAAAAACGTCGTCTTGCCCAGATAGGTCGTGGTCTGCGCGACCTGATCGATCCGGTACACATCGGCAGTGCCGCTGATCTCGAATGGGGTGATGGCATGAGCGGGGAGAGACAGGGCGGCCAGAGCGGCCGCGAGCACAGGCTTCAACATGGAACGCCTCCCTAAAGGATGCGCCAGACTGTCTCATTTTCGAACATGCGCCTAGAGCGCGGCAGGCCGGGCGGCACCGGCCTGCCTTTGTTTCGAGTTACTTCAGCGCATCGCTCAGGCCGGGCAGCATCTCCGCGCCGGCCAGCACCTTGGCACTCGACTCCTTGACCGTGGCGCCGATTGGCTCTGCCCGCCCGCCGAGGCAGGCCGAGAGGAAGCTCTCGGTGATCGCGTTGAAGGCGATATTGTTCTGCGGCTTGGCGAAGCCATGGCCCTCGTCCGGATAGAGCACATAGGTGACCGGAATGTTGTTGGCCTTCATCGCCTCGACGATCTGGTCGCTCTCCGCCTGCTTCACGCGCGGATCGTTTGCTCCCTGGCCGATGAGCAGCGGCTTGCTGATCTGGCCCGCCTTGTGCAGCGGCGAGGCCGCCTTGAGCAGCGCCAGCCCCTCGGGCGTGTTGGGATTGCCCATGCGCTGGTGGAATTGTTCGATGCCGGCGGTCCAATAGGGCGGGATGGTGTTCAGCAGCGTCTCCAGATTGGAGGGGCCGACAATGTCCACCCCGCAGGCGAACGCATCGGGCGTGAAGGCGAGGCCGGCGAGCGTCGCATAGCCGCCATAGCTGCCGCCCATGATCGCGACCTTGTCCTTGGCCGTGATGCCCTTGCTGACCGCCCAATCGACCGCGTCGATCAGGTCGTCATGCATCTTGAGGCCCCATTGCAGGTTGCCCGCTGTGATGAAGCTTTTGCCAAAGCCTGTCGAACCGCGGAAATTGACCGACAGCACAGCATAGCCGCGATTGGCCAACCACTGGTGGTAGCTGTTATAGCCAAAGCTGTCCCGCGCCCACGGCCCGCCATGGACGAGAAGGACCATCGGCGCCGGCTTGTCCGGCACGCCGTCGCCATCCGCGTCGCTGCCCGGCGGCAGGGTGAGATAGGAGACCAGAGTGAGGCCGTCGCGTGCGGTAATCTCCCGCGCATGCATGGGCACCAGGGGCGCGCCTTCCAGATCGGGGCGGCTGACATATAGCTTGGTGAGCGCGCCCTTCTTGCGGTCGTACAGCCAGGCGGCGGCCGGCGCGGTGACCGGATCGTTGTAGATCGTCCAGACGGTATCGTCGCGCGTGCGGGAGGTGACCTGGAAATCGCCCTTCAGCCGCTCGCGCAGCCACGCCAGCGACTGACCGACGTCTGGGTCAATCGCCGTCCATTCGGTGGTCAGATACTCGACCGAGTATGCCTCGATCTCGCCGGTGACGGGATCGGCCATCGCGCCGCCGACATCGGCCTTGTCATTGGCGGCCAGCGCCTGGCTCTTCCCCGTGGCGACGTCCTGCGCAATCAGAGCTGCGGTGTCGCGGCCCCGGCTGTCCAGCCAGTAGAGCGTCTTGCCATCCGTGGTGAAGCCGGCGGGCTGGGTGGTCAGGGCATCTTCCAGCGTGGTGCGGGAGAGGGGCTTGTCTTCCACGACGTTGTTCGTGACCCGGAAGAAATCATAGCCACCCTCGGCATTGGGCCGCAGTGCCATGCGCAGCACGAGATTATTGTCGGCGAGGAAGCCGGCATAGCCATCGCCCCGGATGACCTCGGTCAGCGCCCCGGTCTTCAGGTTGAGGCTATAGACATCGTGCCAGCGCTCGTCGCGGTTGTTGATGCCGACGAGAATGCGGTCGCTGATCGTGGTGGAGGTGCCGACGATCATCACGCGAGTCTTCTCGAAGGGCGTGAGCAGCTTCTCGGCGCCAGTGGCGACATCGACCCCGTAGAGCAGGTAATTCTCGTCTCCGCCCTTGTCTTGCACATAGAGCAGCATGGCGGAATCGGCCGTCCAGTAATGCACGCCGATGGGCCGGTCCTTCTCTGCCGTCATCGGCTTGGCCTGATCGGGATGGTCGGCCGGCGCGATCCAGATGTTCATCACGCCATCGCGCGGCGCGAGCCAGGAAAGATATTTGCCATCCGGGCTCACCCGCAGCTGGGCGCGGTCCGGGTTGCCGAACAGGCGCTGCCGCTCGATGATCGGCGCATCCTGCGCGAAGCTCGCCGTCGCGGGCACGCCGCCGGCAGCCAGCATGAAACCAAGGGCAAATGTCGTCACGCAGGTCGGCCTCTTCATAAAGCATGTCTCTCGATGGGCCGGTCGTCCGTTGGGAAGGGGGAGCCGGCTGTTTCGGAATAGCGCGAGCATATCGAATGGTTCCGCCACGGGCTAGCCGGCTGAGGCTTTTGGATGGCGGGCCAAGGCGTGCGGCAGCCGTCCGGGGGTTTTGCCGACTAGAATTTGTGCGCCATGAGCCTATGGGCTTTGCCGGGATGGGCCTAAGGGTGCCTGCCAGACATTCATCCGATTGGGGGATAGCAATTGAAAAAGACCGGTCGCCTTGCCTGGCTGAAGATCGACCGTTTTACGCTGATGCTGCTGGGCACGCTGTTGCTGGCGAGTTTTTTGCCGGCGCGCGGCAGTCTGGTCCCGGCGGTGGATCTGCTCGGCAAGGTGCTGGTGATTGCGCTGTTCTTCATCCACGGCGCGCGTCTGCCGCGCGAGGCGGTGGTCGGCGCCATCGGCCAATGGAAGCTGCAACTGCTCATCCTCGCGGCGACCTTCGCATTGTTTCCGCTGATCGGTATCGCCCTCAAGCCGCTCTCCGGGCCGGTCATCGAGCCGATGCTGTTCACCGGCATTCTCTTCCTGTGCTGCCTGCCCTCGACAGTGCAGTCGTCCATCGCGCTGACGTCGATTGCGCGGGGGAATGTGCCGGCAGCGGTATGCGCGGCGGCGGCTTCCAATCTGGCCGGCGTGGTCTTTACGCCGCTGCTGACGGGCCTGCTGCTGGCGAGCAGCGCGGCAATCAACATGGATGCCGTCTGGGCGATCGTGGGCCTGATCCTGATCCCCTTCGCCATCGGTCAGGCGCTGCACGGCTGGATCGGCGCCTGGCTGCTGCGCCACAAGATGCTCACCTCATTCGTGGATCGCGGCGCCATATTAGTGATGGTCTATGGGGCATTCGGCAAGGCGGTGACCGGCGGCCTTTGGCAGGCGATCTCCGGCATCGACATCGCCATTCTGCTCGGCTTCTGCCTGCTCATTCTGGCCGTGGTCGTCATCGTGCTGCGGCTAGCGGCGCGGCTGACCGGCCTGGCGCGTCCTGACGAGGCATCTCTGGTGTTCTGCGGATCGGTAAAATCGCTGGCGACGGGCGTGCCGATGGCGAATGTGCTTTTCCCCGCAGCCATGGCCGGCGCCGTCGTCCTGCCGGTGATGATGTTCCATATCGTCCAGTTGGTGACCGGCGCGTTCCTGGCGCGCGCCTATGAGCGCCGCGCGATTGCGGCGGCACCGGGCGAATCCTGACTGGTCAGTGAGTCAAAGGCCGGGCGAGGGCGCGCCATTGCCCGGGCGTCGTCTCGAACCGGCGCTTGAAGGCGCGGGCGAAATGGGCCGGGTCTTCGAAGCCGTTGGCAAAAGCGATCTGCGAGATCGAGGCGCCCGCCCAGCGTGCATCGCGCAGATCGTCGGCAGCGCGCTGCAGGCGGCGGTTCCAGATTTGCCCGGTGATCGAGACGCCGAGCGCATCGCGCATCAGCTGATCGAGCCGGCGGCGGCTGATATGCTGCGCCTGCGCGATCTGTTCGGCGGTCAGGCCGGGGATGGAGAGATTGAGCTCGATATAGTCGAGCGCCTTCTGCACGCGCCAGTGGACATTCTCCAGCTCCACCGCAAGGCCGGAGGTGGCGCCAAGGAGCTGGATGACGGCATTCATCGCCGCGTGCTGCTGCGCCTCTCGCAGGTCGCCCGCCACGCGCAGCAGGTGCAGCACGGTGTGAGCGAGCAGGGAGGTGCCGGCATCGCGCCCGGGAATGAGCGTCGCGACGAGATGCTCCATGTCGGGGAAGCGGCTCATGACCAGCGCGCGCGGCATCCGCAGCAGCAACAGCTGGCTGTAATCCAGACCGCACAGGCGGAACGGGTAGCGCTCGTCGATAAAGCAGATGTCGCCCGGCGCCATCTCGCACTGGCGTTGCCGCTGGGTGGCAAGAGAGCTGCCTTCAGCCTGCAGCATCATGGTGAGAAACTGGTGGGATTCCGGGCTGCCGGTGGGCGTGTATGTCACCTCGGCCGGGGCGGAGGACACGGCGAACAGCGCGCCCGGGCCAACACGGCGATGCAGGATTGCCCCGATTGTGGGATTGGCCTCGATCGCCTGTACGCATAGGCCGGGAAAAACATTCGGCGCCGCGCCAGCCCATATGTCCGCGCGCTTGGCCCGATCAAAGCCGCTCAGGTCGACAACCGAGGATAGACCCTCGAGATTGACTGCTTCCATCTCCTCAACTCCAATCCTGTATTGAGACAGGTGCCGGGCCTTGTCAAAGCAAATGGTCAGACATCCCCGCTTATTTATCGCGGCGTTGCCAAGGCCGGGCCGATCCGGCATGGCCCGGCCCCATGATGACCCATTTCCGTTTCGTCGCGCTGCTCAGCGGCACCAGTCTGCTCCTCTCCATGCCCCTTCACGCGCAGGAAACCGGCCCGGATGTGGTGGTGCTGGGGCAGGGGCTTGCGCTGCCGCCAGGCACGCCGGCTTATGGATCGGTCACGCTCGAGAAGATGCGGCTGGCGGAGGACGCCTCCGGCACGATCGAGCATGCGCTCGGCGATGTCGCCGGCTTCCAGCAGTTCCGCCGGTCGGATAGCCGCTCGGCCAATCCTTCGGCGCAGGGCGTCACGCTGCGCGCGCTGGGCGGCAATGCGACCAGCCGGGCGGTCGTGCTGCTGGATGGCGTGCCGCTGGCCGATCCCTTCTTCGGTTCCATTCCGTTCAATGCCCTGCCGCTCGACGGAATCGGCGCGGCGCGGATCACCCGGGGCGGTGGTGCGGGAAGCTTCGGGGCCGGCACGGTCGCCGGCAGCATCGAGCTGTTCAGCGCCGATCGCACGCAATTGCCGCGCTATAGCGCGCGGGCGCTCTATGGCTCGCGTAATGCGCAGCAGATCGAGGCGAGCCTTAGTCCCGATCTCGGCAATGGCTTCGTCTCCATCTCCGGCAGCTATGCCCGGGGTGATGGCTTCTGGACGACGCCTGCGGACCAGCGCGTCGCGGCCAGCGTGCCGGCGGGCTACGAGACATGGGCGGTGAGCGCGCGCGGTGTCGCCGCCGTGGGCGAGTCGAGCGAGATTCAGGCACGCATCGGCCTGTTTCGCGATGACCGGACCTTGCGCTTCGCCGGGGCAGATAGCGCGCAGGAAGGGCAGGACGCCAGCCTCCGTTATGTCGGGCGCGGCGACTGGCAGGTCGAGGCGCTGGGCTATGTGCAACTGCGCAACTTCAGCAACATCGTGGTCAGCGCAACGAGCTTTCGCCCGACGCTCAACCAGCGCAATACCCCGTCGACAGGGCTCGGCGGCAAGCTGGAAGTGCGCCCGCCGGTGGGTGAGGATCATCTGCTGCGGATCGGCGCCGATAGCCGGTTCGCGAGCGCGGACATGTATGAGGAGGCGCTCAACGCCACGACCGGCGCCGCGACCGCGCGGCGTGAAGCCAGCGGCCGGCAGGTCACGAGCGGCATTTATGTGGAGGATGACTGGTCGCTCGGGCGCCTTGTCCTGACCGGCGGTGCGCGCCTCGACTATTGGCGGATCAGTGGGGGCCTCTTCACCGAGCGAACGCCGGCCTCCGGCGCGGTCAGGACGGTGACCTATGCCGACCGTGAGGATTGGGAAGGCAGCTTCCGCGCCGGATTGATCTGGCAGGCCACACCGGGGGTCGCCTTGCGCGGCGCAGGCTATACCAGCTTCCGCCTGCCGACGATCAACGAGCTGTATCGCGGCTTCACGGTATTCCCGGTGACGACGCAGGCCAATGCCGATCTCGCCCCCGAGCGGCTGCGCGGTGTCGAGGCCGGGTTCGATCTGGCGCCGGCTCCCGGTGTGACGCTTTCCGCCACCGCCTTCTACAATCATCTGGCCGATGCCGTCGCGAACGTGACGATCGGCACCAATCTGCGCCAGCGCCGCAATGTCGATGCGATTGTGGCGAAGGGCATCGAAGTGAGCGGGACGATGACGTTCGGGGATTTCGATCTCGCGGCATCCTATGCCTATAATGACAGCCGCGTGGAAGCGAGCGGCGCGGCGGCCCAGCTCGATGGCCTGCAACCGGCACAAAGCCCGCGCCACGGCGCCAGCGCCACGCTGGGCTGGCATGCGCCCGGCAATGCCCGGCTCGCGCTCACCGTCCGCCATGTCGGCCCGCAATATGAGGACGATCTGCAGGCCGACCGGATGGCCCCCGCGACGACACTCGACGGCTATGCCCGCGTGCCACTGACCGGCCGGATGGCGCTGGTCGGCCGGGTCGAGAACCTGTTCGACGAGCGCGTGGTGACCCGACAGGTCACCTCGACCAACGGCGCCGTGAGCACAGACCTGGGCACGCCGCAGACCTTCTGGATCGGCGTCCAGATCGCGGGATAGCGCCTCCGTCGCGCTCGCATATTTGAGCGGCCTCTTGCGCAGCGGGGCCCTTGTCCGCATTCTGCCCATTGTTGGGCATGTTGGAGGACGTGATGGGGACTTACGCGGGGGTGCGCTATTCCATGGTGGCGATCTGGCTGCACTGGATCATTGCGCTGCTGATTATCGCCAATATCGTGATCGGCATCGGGCACGATCCGCTGGGTGCGGTGGTCCCCGGCGTCATGAATATTCACAAATCCATCGGGCTGACCGTCCTCGTCCTGTCCGTACTGGCGCTGCTCTGGCGCCTGATGAACAGCCCGCCGCCGCTGCCGACGACCATATCCAGACGCACCAAGCGCGCGGCGGCGTTGATGCACCGTTTGCTTTATGCCCTGATGATCCTCATGCCGCTCACCGGCTGGATCATGTCCTCGGCAGGGCCGCGTCCGCTCAACTGGTTCAATGTCTTCGACGTGCCCAAATTCGCGGTGGCGCGAGGCGATGCCATCGTGAACGTGGCGGGTTCGCATGAGGTGCTTGGGCTCATCTTCGGGGCGCTGGTGATCGGCCATATCGGCGCGGCGCTGTGGCACCAGTTCATCCGGCGGGATGGGCTGATTATCCGGATGGTGTGAGGCTGCGGGGCTAACCTGTGCGGGATATGAAAAACCCGGCCGGAGGATGCTCCGGCCGGGTTTATCGATGCTCTGAAGGATCGGGCCTGTTAGGCAGCCTTTGCTGCTGCATTCTGGCGGCGGTGATAGGCGTTCACGACCGACAGCACGGCCTTCACCGACGCCGTCGCCACGTCTTCATCCGTGCCGACCCCGAAGAATGTGGTGCCGTCATCGGTGCGGCATTCGACATAAGCGGCCGCGCGGACGTTACCGCCGGTGCCAATGGCGTGCTCATTATAGTCGACAACGTCGAGCCCGATGCCGAGTTCATCGCGCAGGGCCGAGAGGACCGACGAAATCAGGCCATTGCCCCGGCCAGAAATGCTGCGCTCCTTGCCATCATGGACGATCTTGCCGGTGAACACGCGGTTCCCGGCGGGGCCGCTCTCGACATAATCGACCAGCGCATAGGGCTGCGCGCCGGTGAGGCAGTAATGCTGCTCGAACGCCTCCCAGATGTCGGCGGCATGCAGTTCGCGGCTGGACTTGTCCGCCAAGTCCTGCACCACCTTGGAAAAATCGCCCTGCATCCGCTTGGGCAGCTTGAGGCCCTTGTCCTGCTGCAGCACCCAAGCGACGCCGCCCTTGCCGGACTGTGAGTTGACGCGGATCACCGCTTCATAGGAGCAGCCGATATCCGCCGGATCGATCGGCAGATAAGGCACGTCCCAGATCTCGTCATTGCGCTGTTCCTGCGCGGCGAAACCCTTTTTGATCGCATCCTGATGGCTGCCGGAGAAGGCGGTGAACACCAGATCGCCGGCATAAGGGTGTCGGGGGTGGACGGGCAGCTGGTTGCAGTAGGTCACCGTCTGCACGACCTCTTCCATGTTGGAGAAGTCGAGGCCCGGCGAGACGCCCTGCGTGTAAAGATTGAGTGCCACGGTCACCAGATCGCAATTGCCGGTGCGCTCGCCATTGCCGAACAGACAGCCCTCGACGCGGTCGGCGCCGGCCATCAGGCCCAGCTCCGCCGCCGCCACGCCAGTGCCCCGGTCATTATGCGGGTGCAGCGAGATGACCACGCTGTCGCGGTTCCGGATGTGGCGGCAGAACCATTCGATCTGGTCGGCATAGATATTGGGCGTCGCGGCCTCGACCGTGGCGGGCAGGTTGAGGATCAGCGGCTTCTCCGGCGTCGGCTGGAGAATGTCCATCACCGCCTCGCAGCACTCCAGGCTGAAATCCAGCTCGGCGGTGGAGAAGGTTTCGGGGCTATACTCGAACCGCCAGTCGGTGTTCGGCTGCTTGGCGGCTTCGTCGCGAATGATCTTGGCGGCATCGACGGCGATCTGCTTGATCTGCGGCCGCTCCATGTTGAACACGATCCGCCGCCACGCCGGAGAGACAGCGTTGTAGACGTGGACAATGGCCTGGCGCGCGCCCTGCAGGCTCTCGAAGGTCCGCTCGATCAGGTCGCGGCGGGCTTGCGTGAGCACTTGGATGATCACGTCATCCGGGATGCGGCCCGATTTGACGAGGCCGGAAATGAAATCAAACTCGGTCGCGCCCGCCGAGGGGAAGCCGACCTCGATCTCCTTGAGTCCCACGCGGGTCAGTAACTCGAAGAAGCGGGTCTTCTTCTCGGTATCCATCGGATCGATCAGCGCCTGATTGCCATCGCGCAGATCGGTCGAGAGCCAGCGGGGCGGCTGGGTGATCGTGCGCGAGGGCCACTGCCGGTCGGGCAGGTCCACTTGCGGGAAGGGACGGTATTTCTGTGACGGGTCGCTCAGCATCATGGTTCGGACATTTCATTGTTCACAGCCAAATGCACGCAGGCGCTATCCATTTGCACTGATGAGGATCTGATTCTGTGGCTAAAAGGCCCTTAGGCGCAGCGGGCCGCCTGCGGCAACCGCTTGGGTATCGCGCCTAAGGGCGCGTAAGTCGCGTAAGGCGAAGGGCCAGCCAAAAGTCCATGCGCGCTCCCATGCACGGAAAATCAGCGTCCGTCCAGCATGAAGTAGAAAAACGGCGGTAATCGGCCATATTTTTCGCGTTGCGTCAATCCGCCATGCCGCCTTGCCGGGATATTTTTAACTGCTCGGAACGGGATCGTCCCTCCCGTGATTTTTACTCTTGATTTTGAATTTCCCCGGCTCACTATGCTGCAATGCACAATAAGATAGAGAAACGCATACGCTGATGACATGTTCCGAGATGCTGGGTGAGGCTGGAGACGTTCGCGATTGTTACGCGGTGGTTCAGCAATGGGTGGATGAGACCGGCATCGAGGGGTTGCACCGACGATTGAGCGAGGCGGAAGCGATCTTCCGGCGCATCGGCATCACCTTTGCTGTGTACGGGGAGGGCGGCGACCCGGAGCGGCTTATTCCATTCGATCTGCTGCCGCGCATCTTCACCGCTGCGGAATGGGCGCGCCTGGAAGCGGGCATTCGCCAGCGCGCGGCGGCGCTCAATGCCTTCCTGCTCGACGTCTATAATCGCGGCGAGATCATCCGCGCCGGGATCGTGCCGGGCGACATCGTCTATCAGAACAAGGCCTACAAGCCGGAGATGGCCGGCTTCACCCCGCCGGGCAGGGTCTACAGCCATATCGTCGGCATCGACATCGTCCGCACTGGTCTCGACGATTTCATGGTGCTGGAGGATAATTGCCGCACACCGTCGGGCGTCTCCTACATGCTCGAAAACCGCGAGATCATGACGCGGATGTTCCCGGAGCTGTTCGCCCGGCAGCGTGTTGCGCCGGTCGACGATTATCCGAGCCAGCTGCTGCGCTCGCTGCAGGAGGTGGCGCCGCCCGCCTGCAAGGGCGTGCCGCAGGTCGTGGTGCTCACCCCTGGCTCGTTCAACAGCGCTTATTATGAGCATAGCTATCTGGCCGACCTGATGGGCGTCGAGTTGGTCGAGCCGGCCGATCTCTTCGTGGAAGACGGGCTGGTCTTCATGCAGACCACGCGCGGCCCCCGCCGGGTGGATGTGATCTACCGGCGCATCGACGATGATTTCATCGATCCGCTCGCCTTCCGGCCCGATAGCCTGCTGGGCGTGCCGGGCCTGTTCAATGCCTATCGCGGAGGCGGCGTGACGCTCTGCTCCGCGCCCGGTGCGGGCATTGCGGATGACAAGGCGATCTACGTCTATGTGCCGGAGATGATCCGCTTCTATCTGGGCGAGACGGCGATCCTGCAGAATGTGCCGACCTGGCAATGTTCCAAGCCGGACGATTTCGCCTATGTGATGGACCATCTCCCTGAGCTGGTCGTGAAGGAAGTCCACGGCTCGGGCGGCTATGGGATGCTGATCGGCCCCAAGGCCAGCGCGAGCGAGATCGAGGCTTATGGCGCGCGCATCCGCGCCAATCCTTCCGAGTTCATTGCGCAGCCGACGCTCGACCTTTCGGCAGCACCCACACTTGGGCCTGTCGGCCTGGTACAGCGCCATGTCGATTTCCGGCCCTTCTGTCTTGTCGGCAAGGAGATCAGGCTGGTGCCCGGAGGCTTGACGCGGGTTGCGCTGGCGGAAGGGTCGCTGGTGGTGAATTCAAGCCAGGGCGGCGGCGTCAAAGACACGTGGGTGCTGCGGTGAGGGGGGCTGCGATGAGAGAGGCCGCTTACGGCATGCGGGTCCAACCAAAGGGAGGCCGCCCATGCTGAGCCGGACCGCCGAAAATCTGTTCTGGATGGCCCGCTACATGGAGCGCGCCGAAGCCACCGCGCGGCTGCTCACCATGGGGCAGCGGATGACCATCCTGCCCGGCGCGACGATGCGCGACGAGTGGCGCTCGGTCGTGCAGGTCACCGAGTGCGAGGATGTGTTCGGCAAGGATGCGATTATCCGCGAGAGCGACATCGTCGAACATCTCATTCTCAATGCCGATAACCCTGCTTCCATCCGCGCCTGCCTCGCGCGGGCACGGCAGAACGGCAAGTCGGTGCGCACCGCGCTGACGCAGGAGATGTGGGAAGCGCTCAACGAGGGCTGGCGCAAACTGGAAACCTATGGCGTCAACGATGCGCGCCGAGAGTTCGCCGAGATCATCGACTGGGTGAAGACCCGTGCGATGATCTTCCGGGGCGCCACCGAGAGCGGCCAGTTGCGCAACGAGGGGCACGATTTCCTGCGCGTGGGCGGCGCGCTGGAACGGGCGCAGATGACGTTGCGGTTGCTCGACGTCAAATATTACGTCCTGTTGCCGGAGACCGAAGTGGTCGGCGGCCACCGCGACCATTATCAGTGGACTTCGGTGCTGCACGCGCTGTCGGGCAGCCGCGCCTATCACCATGTCTATGGCGGCTCCTACACGCCCGCGCAGATCACGGACTTCTTGATGCTCAACCGGCAGTTTCCGCGCAGCACGCTCTATTGCTTCGATCAGATCGCCTATCGGCTGCAGCGGCTGGCCAGTTGGCACGGCCAGCGCACGCCGGCCAATCTGCGCAGCGAGGAGATGGTGGAGACGCTCGCGCAGGCCAATAGCGGAGATATTTTCCGCCGGGGCTTGCACGAAACCGTCCAGAGCAAGATTGTCCAGTGCAACATGCTTGGGCACGAAATCGCACAAGCCTATCATTTCGGCTGAGCGGGAGGCGACCGGGCCATGCGGATCACGATCCGTCACGAGACTGTCTATCGGTATGAGGAGGAGGCTGGCGGCGTGGTCATGCGCCTGCGCCTGCTGCCGGCGACCAGCAACGCGCAAACCGTCGAGCAATGGACGGTGACAGCGAACGGCCAGCCCATCGAACGCTGGATCGTCAACGGTTATGGCGATGCCGAGGCCGTGTGGCGTGCGCCCGGCCGCGTCGACAGCGTCACCATCCTGTCAGAAGGGACAGTGCGGACCGTCGATTGCGCCGGTGTGCTCAAGCCGGCCGATGGCGCGGTACGGCCCCAGCTGTTCCTGCGCGCAACACCGCTGACCGAGATCGACGCGGCGATTGCCGATCTGGCCCAGCGCGCGCGGCGGGAGGAGGGCGTGCTCTCCAGCCTTCATGCCCTGTCCGATCTGGTGCACGAGGAGATCGAATATCGATCCGGCAGCACGAGCATGGAAACCACGGCCGCCCAGGCCTTTGCCCAGAAGTCGGGCGTGTGTCAGGATCAGGCGCATGTCTTCATCGCGGCGGCGCGCAGCCTGTTGATCCCGGCCCGCTATGTGGTCGGCTATCTGCGGGACGACGAACGGCCGGATAGCGATCATGAGCCCCATGCCTGGGCGGAAGCCTGGGTAGAGGGGCTGGGCTGGATCGGGTTCGATATTACCCTGGGCCTCTGCCCGGTGGAGGGGCATGTGCGCCTGTGCTGTGGCCTTGATGCCGCAGATGCCGCGCCGATTCGGGGCGTGATGATCGCAGGGGGCGAAACCGCATTGTCGCACGACGTGCAGATTGCCAGTCTGCCATCTGAGGATACCGCACAATCCCAGACGCAACAGTGAGTCGGGCGGGCGGCTCAATGCGGGCATGAAAAAGGGGCATAAAATGACGTATTGCGTGGCATTGCGGGTCGAGGCCGGCCTGGTGATGCTCTCTGACACGCGGACCAATGCCGGGCTCGATAACATCGGCATGTTCCGCAAGACCTTCACTTATGAGCGCCCCGGCGAGCGGGCGATTGCGCTGCTGTGTTCTGGAAGCCTCTCAGTCACGCAGGAAGTGCGCACCAAGCTCTCCCGCGCCATGAAGGACGCGGTCGACAATCCCGAGGTCGAGACCCTGCTGAACTGCGCCACCATGCACCGCGCCGCGCATCTGGTCGGCGAGGCGATGAAGGCCGTTCAGAAGGAAATGCGCGAGGGGATGAGCGGCACCAGCCCATCGCTGAGCGCCAGCATCCTGCTGTGCGGGCAGCGCAAGGGCGGCAAGCCTCGCCTGTACCTGGTTTACTCGCAGGGCAATTTCATCGAAGCGACGGCGGACACGCCCTTCTTCCAGATCGGCGAACACAAATATGGCAAGCCGATCCTTGACCGGATGATCAAGCCGACCACGTCGCTCTCGGATGCCGCCAAGGCGGTGTGCGTCTCCATGGATTCGACGCTGCGCTCCAACCTGTCGGTCGGGATGCCGCTCGATTTGAGCATCATCCCCCGCGATCAATATGAGTTTAGCGTCCGTCGCCGAATCGAAGCAGACGACCCGGAATTCTCGACCATTTCCCGGCAATGGGGCGAGGTGCTGAAGTCCGGCTTCGATTCGCTGCCCTCGATGATCGGCGCGGGATCATAGTGCCTAATCTTAGCCCCTCATCTTCAGAGGAGGGGCGATTTGAAGGGCAACCTCGTCCGCCGAGCATTGAGTTCCGCGCCACAAACCCTAAATGCGAATGACGTTCGCCAGGCAGCGCTGGCGACGATTTGACCTATCCGTCCGCGAAGGAAGACATCGACCCATGACCGCCACGCACAGCTCGCGCATGATCATTCTCGGTTCCGGGCCGGCCGGTCTTTCGGCCGCCATCTACGCCGCGCGCGCCGGCATGGCGCCGATCGTGGTGCAGGGGATGCAGCCGGGCGGCCAGTTGACCATCACCACCGATGTCGAGAATTATCCCGGTTTCCGCGAGGTCATTCAGGGCCCGTGGCTGATGGAAGAGATGCAGGCGCAGGCCGAGCATGTCGGTACGCAGATGATGTACGACCAGATCGTCGACGTCGACCTCAGCAAGCGCCCGTTCAAGCTGACTGGCGACGGCGGCACCGAATATTATGGCGACACGTTGGTCATCGCGACCGGCGCGCAGGCCAAGTGGCTGGGGCTGGAGAGCGAGCATCTGCTGCAGGGCAAGGGCGTCTCGGCCTGCGCCACGTGCGATGGCTTTTTCTATCGCGGCAAGAAGGTGGTGGTGATCGGCGGCGGCAACACCGCAGTCGAAGAGGCGCTGTACCTCACCAATCACAGCCATGACGTGACGCTGATCCACCGCCGCGACAGTCTGCGCGCGGAAAAAATCCTGCAGGATCGCCTGTTTGCCCATCCCAACATCAAGGTGGTTTGGAACAAGGCCGTCGAGCGTTTTGTCGGCGGTGGGGATCCGGAAGGTCTGGTCGGCGTCGATCTGGTCGATACCGAGACGGGCGAGAAGAGCCATATCGAGACGGATGGCGCATTCGTCGCCATCGGTCACAAGCCGGCAACCGAGCTGTTCGAGGGCAAGCTGCCGCTCGATGAAGGCTATCTGGTTGTTGAGAAGGGTACGAGCCGCACCAGCATTCCCGGCGTTTTCGCGGCGGGCGACGTGACGGACAAAATCTATCGTCAGGCCGTGACGGCTGCGGGCATGGGCTGCATGGCGGCGCTGGATGCCGAGCGGTTCCTCGCGGAAGCCGACTTTGAATCGCAGCGCGAGCATGTGCCGGCCTGATCGCGGCATCACGGTGAACTAGAATGTGAAAAGCCGGGCGACCGCGAAGGTCTGCCCGGCTTTCCTTTGTCTTGAGCCTGAGCGCGAGCCCAGACGGGTCACGTGTCGCGATTAGCGCGAGGCAACCTTGGTCAGCGGCGTCTCGTTCAGCAGGACCGCATCCTTCACGCGGAAGGATACCGGCATGCCGTTGGCGCTGCCGACCACGCGGCCCTTGGCGACGGTGAGACGGAAGGTCGAGCCGGGCGTTGCGCGGCCCTCGATCACCCGGCGGCTGTCGCCGAGTTCGGTGACGGTGTAGGTGTAGCTGACGCCTTCATGCGTGAAGGTCTTCTCAGCCTCTTTCGCGTGGCCGGGTGTGACGACGGCAAACGAAAGCAGTGCGGCGGCAAAAAAAGCATTTTTCACGAACAGTCTCCTTTGTCAGTTGCAAAAGAGCCTTGCTCGGCATCCCATGTTCTTCCGTGGTCATAGTGCTGCGCTGCACCATGGCTCACAAACGCAAAAAGCGGCGGAGCGATTGCATTTGATGCAAACCGATGACGCGGTGCAGCGCTACGTGCGAAAAGCGGATACGGAGTACGCCTGTCAGGCGGCGCGGCTGTCCAGTTTGCGGCTCAGCATGGCGGCCAGACTGCCGAATGTCTCGAAGCTGTCCATATCCACATCATCATCATCGATGACGATATCGAGCCGATCCTCAAGATCGGTCAGCAAGGTGGCGACAGCCATGGAATCCAGTTCCGGCAGCGACCCGAACAGACCCGTGTCGGCGTCGAACAGATCGACACGCTGCGGGGAGAGCCCGAGCACATCCACGAGCGATGCGCGCAACGCATCGCTGGCCGCGCTGTTGGAGGCGCCATTGCCCTCTCGATCCTGGCTGGTCTGCATCATCGGGCCCCTAACGGGTCGATATCATTTTGGAAAGCATGGCGATGCGGGGCCGGGCCGATCTTGTCCGACTGTTGCGGCCGATCCACGTTCTCAATGCGCGCGCCTATTCATGCCTTGAAAGAACATGATATGGGCGGGGGATGCTACCGCCCCTCGACCATCTGACGCAGCAGGGCGATCCGACCGCCATTGCTCTGGCGGGCAAGTTCGGCGCGATCGATTATGCGACGATGGAGCATTTGGTGGGGCGGCTCGCGCACCATCTTGCCGCGCGTCTCGAGGGGGCAGGCGCGTCCGGCGGCAGTCGGGTGGCGGCGTGGCTGCCCAAGGGCCTTCTCGCGGCGCTGCTGCCTCTGGCGGTGGTGCGGGCCGGGCATATCTATGTGCCGATCAATCCGCTGCTCAAGCGGGCGCAGGTTGCCCATATCGTGCGGGATAGTGGCGCGGCGATACTGATCTCACAGCCCGCGCGGCTGGGGACGCTGGAGCCAGGCGATCTGGCTGAGGCTGTGGCGCGCGTGGAAGAGGCCGCGCTGCTCGGTGTGATTGAAGATGCGGACGCCGCGACGTTGCCGCCCGGCACGGGACGCCCTGACGATCTCGCCGAGATTCTCTACACATCGGGATCGACCGGGCGACCCAAGGGCGTGATGCTCAGCCACGCCAATCTGATGATTGGCGCGCGGTCAGTGGCCCGCTACCTCGGTCTCGACGCGACGGACCGTACCCTCGCGCTCCTGCCGCTCAGCTTTGACTATGGGCAAAACCAGCTGCTCTCGACATGGTGGGCCGGCGGATGCGCGGTGCCGCTCGATTATCTGCTGCCGCGGGAGGTCGCGAAAGTCGCAGCGCGGCACGCCATCACGACGCTGGCCGGCGTCCCGCCGCTCTGGGTGCAATTGACCGAGATCGACTGGCCACCAGAGGCGCGCGCTGCCTTGCGCCGCCTCACCAACAGCGGCGGGACGCTCACCCGTCCGCTGATCGCCCGCTTGCGCGAGACATTCCCCGGTGTGGACGTGTTCGCCATGTATGGGCTGACCGAGGCGTTTCGCTCCACCTATCTCCCTCCCGACCTGCTGGATCGCCACCCGGACAGTATCGGCCAGGCGATACCGGACGCGGAAGTGCTCGTCGTGCGGGCTGATGGCACTTTGACGGACGATGATGAGCCAGGCGAACTGGTTCATAGCGGCCCGCTGGTGGCGCAAGGCTATTGGCAGGATGCAGCACGGACGTCGGAGCGATTCAGGCCGGCGCCGGCAGCGTCTACCTATGGTGGCATGGCGGTGTGGTCCGGCGACACCGTGGTGCGCGATGGCGAGGGCTTGCTGCGCTTCGTCGGCCGGGACGACGCGATGATCAAGAGCGCCGGCAATCGCATCAGCCCCAGCGAGGTGGAGGAGGCGGCGGTGGCCGTCGCTGGCGTGGGCGAAGCCTGTGCGCTTGGTCGCGCGGATGAGCGCCTCGGCCAAGTCATCGTGCTGTTCGTGCGGGCGGAAGCGGCATTATGCGAGACCGATCGCGGCTCGCTCGGCGAGCGTCTATCCGCGCAGTTGCGGCAGACGCTGCCCAATTTCATGCAACCGGCGGAGATCAGGATTTTGGCGCAGATGCCGCGTAACCCCAATGGCAAGATCGATCGCGTGGCGCTCGCCGCGCTTGCCGGGGAGGGCGGCGCATGACGCCCCTCAAGCCCAAGCCGATGGGGCCGATCCCGCCCGGTTATGAGAGCGAGGGCGGCATGCTGCTGGTCGGCGGACAGGGCGTGGCCGCGCTGATCGATCAGATCGGGGAAACGCCGGCCTTTCTCTATGACGCCGGCAAGCTCCGCCAGCGCGTAGCGGCCCTGCGGGCGGCCATGCCGGCTGGGGTCGATCTCCATTATGCGATGAAGGCCAATCCCTTCGCGCCGCTTCTCGCACTCATGGGGGAGCTGGTGGACGGGTTCGACATTGCCTCCGCCGGAGAACTGGAAATGGCGCGGGCAGCCGGGGTGGACGGCAGCCGGATCAGCTTTGCCGGACCGGGCAAGACCGACCGGGAACTGGACGACGCCCTTGCGGCGGGCGTTACGATCAACCTGGAGTCGGAAGGCGAGGCCGAGCGCGCACTCGCGCTGGCTGCACGCGCCAATGTCCGGCCCCGGCTCGCGGTGCGCGTCAATCCCGATTTCGAGCTGAAAGGCTCGGGCATGCGGATGGGCGGCGGCGCGCGGCCCTTCGGCCTGGATGCCGATCGTGCGGCCGCAATGACCCGCCACCTGATCGCCGCAGGAGCGGAATGGCGCGGCTGGCATGTCTTTGCCGGCTCGCAGTCGCTGGATGCGCAGGCCATCGTTGCGGCCCAGTCGGCCACCATGGAGCTTGTCGCGCGCCTTTCCGATGAGGTGGGGGCAAGCCCGCCGCTGGTCAATCTCGGCGGTGGCTTCGGGGTGCCCTATTTCCCCGGTGACGTGCCACTCGACCTCTCCATCATCGGCGACGGGCTGAATCGTCTGCTGGCCGACCGCCCCGCGATGCTGCGCGAGAGCCGGTTCGCGCTTGAACTGGGGCGCTTTCTGGTGGCGGAAGCCGGCATTTACCTCAGCCGCGTGATCGACGTGAAGCAAAGCCGAGGAGAGACTTTCGCCGTGGTGGATGGCGGCCTACACCATCAGCTCGCGGCCAGCGGCAATTTCGGCACCGTGGTCCGCCGCAATTACCCGATTGCCCTGGCCAACCGCTTCGATGAGTCGCCAGTGAGTGAGCCAGTCCATGTGGTCGGTTGCCTTTGCACGCCGCTGGATCGGCTCGGCGATGCCGTGGTGCTCCCGCCTGTCGCGGTCGGCGATTTCGTCGCGCTGTTCATGGCCGGCGCCTATGGCGCGAGCGCCAGTCCGGCGGCCTTCCTGGGCCATGCCCCGGCCCGCGAGTTGCTGGTCGAAGAGGATTGATGCCCGTCAGGCGGCTGATGCCTGATCGGGCGCAATCCCGATCCCACTCAGGCCCTGCGACTCCAGATAGGCCGGATAAAGCATCTGCTCTTCCCTCTGGATGCGGTCGACCAAAGCCTCCAGCGCGGGCCGGAGGGCGGCGCGAAACGCCTCGGGTTCCTGGAAAATCCGACAGTCCGGCCAGGCCTTCATCAGATCGGCCCATAGATCCCCCAGATGGCCGGTCTCCGCATGATATTGCGAGGCGAGCGTGGCGATCCTGCCGTTGCCGCTGGCGCGCAGGGCTGGATAGACGTGCTTATCCTCCTTGGCCAGATGGCGGATCAAGATGCGGTTCAACTTGCTGCGCACCGCGATCAGTTCGCCCACCTCCGCGCCGGATCGCTGCGCCGCCGGGCTCGTGACTTGCTGGCACAGATCGAGCAGCGCCATATGTTCAGCCTGAAGATACCCCAATTCCATGTCTTAGCCTGCCTCGCGACACCGCTCGCATGTCCATCTGAGCATCCAATCTGCGCCCGGGAGCTTTAACAATGTGTTGTCAGGCGGTTAGGGGATAGTCCGCCGAGATGAAATAAAGGCCGTCCGGCGGGGCGTTGTGCCCCAGCGCGGCGCGATTGCGCGCGTCCAGCGCCGCCTTGAGGTCGTCGGGTGACCATGTGCCCGTGCCGACCAAGGCAAGGCAGCCCACCATCGAGCGGACCTGATGATGAAGGAAGCTGCGGGCCTTGGCGTGAACGGTGATGCGCTCGCCGATGCGCACGACATCAAGGCGGGCGAGGGTGCGGTGGGGGCTGTCCGCCTGACATTGCGCGGAGCGGAAGGTAGTAAAATCATGTCGGCCGACCAGTGCCTGCGCGGCCTCGTGCATCCGCTCGGCGTCCAGCACCTGCGGCACACGCCAGACAAGGCCGCTCTCGAAGGTGAGCGGCGCGCGGCGGTTAAGGATGCGATACTCATAGGCGCGCGCGACGCAGGAGAAGCGGGCGTGCCAATCCTCCGGCACGATTTCGCAGGTCAGAATGGCGATCGGCTCGGGCCGCAGATGGGCATTGAGCGCTTCCATCAGGCGAAAAGGCGTGATCGCCTTGTCCAGATCGACATGCGCTCGCATGCCGAGGGCATGAACACCCGCGTCGGTGCGCCCGGCGCAATGGACGATCGGCGCGCCGCCGGCGATGCGGCCCAACGCCTCCTCGATGCATTGCTGCACGCTCGGGCCATGGGCCTGGCGCTGCCAGCCCATATAGGGTCGCCCGTCATATTCGACCGTGAAAGCGAAGCGGGTCATTCCAAGAGGGTGCCAGCCGGAATGGCAGTGCCACGCAACAGATCGGCGGTGGCCATGGCGCCCTTGCCGGCGCGCTGGATGAGGGTGGGGCGCAGCGAGCCTTGTTCGCCGCATCCGATCAGCAGGCCCGCGTCGAGCACGGTTCCTGCGGGGCCGGGCCGAGCATCGACTGAGGCAGCCAGAACCTTGTAGCGCTCGCCCTTGTGCGCGAACCATGCGCCCGGGGCGGGGTTGAAGGCGCGAACCTGCCGTTCGGCCGCGACCGGCCCGGCGGTGAAATCGAGGTGGCTCTCCGCCTTGTCGATCTTGGCCGCATAGGTCACCCCATCCTCGGGTTGGACGATCGGCGGATAGGCTCCGATCTGATCGAGCACCTGGACCATCAACGCGGCCCCGACATGCGCCAGTTCATCGGTCAGCGCGCCAGCGGTCTTCTCGTCCACGGGCGTGCTGACCTTTGCCAGCATCGGCCCGGTATCGAGACCCTTGGCCATCGCCATGATGGTGACGCCGGTGCGCTCGTCGCCTGCGAGGATGGCACGCTGGATCGGTGCCGCGCCGCGCCAGCGCGGGAGCAAAGAGGCGTGGACGTTGAGGCTGCCGAGCCGTGGGGCGTGGAGGACCGGGATCGGCAGGATCAGCCCGTAGGCGGCGACCACGGCGACGTCCGCCTCGAAAGCGTCGAAGACCTCCTGTTCCGCCGGGTCATTCAGGGAGAGGGGCGTTCGCACCGGCAGGCCCAGCGCCTCCGCTCTGGCTTGCACCGGGCTCGGGCGAGGCGCCTTGCCGCGACCTGCCGGCCGGGGTGGCTGCGTATACACCGCCACGACGGAATGGCCGGCCGCGGTCAGCGCATCGAGCGTCGGCACCGCGAAATCCGGCGTTCCCATGAAGACGATCCGCAAAGGCTCTTTCATGTGGCCCTCTGAAACGCTTGTATCATCGCAGCGCAAGCCCTTATTTGGCAGTCATGTCCTCGCCAGAGATCGACGCGCTCACGCAGGCGCTTGCCCGGCTGCCCGGCCTTGGCCCCCGTTCGGCGCGGCGGGCGGTGCTGCACCTGCTGCAGCGGCGCGACGCGGCGATGGTCCCGCTGCTGCGGGCGCTGGAAAGCGTGAGTGAGCGGATGGTGCATTGTTCGGTCTGCGGCAATGTCGATACCATCGATCCCTGCGCCATCTGCGCCGATCCTCGCCGCGATGCCCGCGCTTTGTGCGTGGTGGAGGATGTGGCGGATCTCTGGGCGCTGGAAAAGTCGCGCCTGTTCCCGGGACGGTTCCATGTGCTGGGCGGGCGGCTCTCCGCGCTGGATGGCGTGCGGCCCGAAGACCTTTCGATCGCCAGCCTTGTCCAACGCGTCGCCGATGGCGGCATTGATGAAGTGGTGCTGGCGATGAACGCCACGCTGGAGGGGCAGACGACCGCCCATTACATCGCCGAGCGGCTGGAGTCCTACCCGGTACGGCTGACACAATTGGCCCATGGTGTGCCCGTCGGGGGCGAACTCGATTATCTCGATGAGGGCACGCTGGCGCAGGCGCTGCGGGCGCGGCGGCCGATCGGTTGAGGGGCGGATACGCGGGCAGATCCTGCCGCGTTCGATCAGCCTGATCGGAACAAAGCGTTAACAACGGCTTGATCTCACGCCTTGGCTTTCATATCTGGACACCATGGCCATTAGACCGATCCTTGAGACCCCGGACCCGATTCTGCGGACGATTTCGACGCCCGTCGAGGCGATCGACGATGATTTGCAGACGCTGATCGATGACATGTTCGACACCATGTACGATGCGCCGGGCATTGGGCTGGCGGCCATTCAGGTCGGCGTGCCCAAGCGGGTGCTGGTCATCGATCTGCAGGAGCCCGAGTCTGAGGAGGAAGGCGCACCGCCGGTCAAGAATCCACTGGTGTTCATCAATCCGCAGATTCTCGACGGTTCCCCGGAAAGCTCGGTCTACAATGAGGGCTGCCTCTCCGTGCCGGACCAATATGCCGAGGTCGAGCGGCCCGCGCGCATCCGCGCCAGCTGGATGGATCGGCAGGGCCGGATTCATGAGGAAGAGCTGGAAGGTCTGCTCGCGACCTGCCTGCAGCACGAGATGGACCATCTCGAAGGCATTCTCTTTATCGACCATTTGTCGCGGCTCAAGCGGGACATGCTGCTCAAGAAGCTCGCCAAGACCCGCAAAGCGGCCTGAGCTTCCGCGCCCATTGCTGCGCGGCTTGGTTTTCTAATTTGATCGGCAAGAAAAAAGGGGCGCTTCGGGCGCCCCTTTTTCTAATCCATGAATAAGCCAGCTGAGGCTCAGCGTTTGTCCATCGGGACATAATCGCGCTGCGTCGGGCCGGTGTAGAGCTGACGGGGACGGCCGATTTTCTGCTCTGGGTCCGAGATCATCTCGTTCCACTGCGCGACCCAGCCGACGGTGCGGGCGAGGGCGAAGAGCACCGTGAACATGTCCGTCGGGAAGCCGATCGCCGACAGGATCACGCCCGAGTAGAAGTCCACATTCGGGTAGAGCTTCTTCTCGATGAAATATTCGTCGTGCAGCGCGATCTGCTCCAGCTCGCGGGCGACGTCGAAGATGGGGTCGCTGACGCCCAGCTTGTCCAGCACTTCCTTGGCGGTCGCCTGCATCACCTTAGCGCGGGGGTCGTAATTCTTGTACACCCGGTGGCCGAAGCCCATCAGGCGGAACGGATCGTCCTTGTTCTTGGCGCGGGCGATGTAGGACGGGATGCGATCCACGGTGCCGATCTCGCGGAGCATGTTGAGCGCCGCTTCGTTGGCGCCGCCATGCGCCGGGCCCCATAGGCAGGCGATGCCCGCCGCGATGCACGCAAACGGATTGGCGCCCGAGGAACCGGCGAGGCGCACGGTCGAGGTGGAGGCGTTCTGCTCGTGATCGGCATGCAGGATGAAGATCTTGTCCATCGCCGCTTCGACGACGGGGTCGACCACATACTCCTCAGCCGGGACCGAAAAGGTCATGCGCAGGAAGTTGCCGGTGTAGCTCAGGTCGTTGCTCGGATAGACGAAGGGCTGGCCGACCGAATATTTGTAGGCCATGGCCGCGAGCGTCGGCATCTTGGCGATCAGGCGATGGCTCGCGATCATCCGCTGGTGCGGATCGGTGATGTCCGTGGAGTCGTGGTAGAAGGCGGACAGCGCGCCGACCACGCCGCACATGATCGCCATGGGGTGCGCATCGCGACGGAAGCCGCGGAAGAAGGTGGATAGCTGCTCGTGCACCATCGTGTGGCGCGTGATCGTCCGCTCGAACAGCTCGAACTCGTCCTTGGAGGGGAGCGAGCCGCGCAGCAGCAGATAGGCCACTTCCATGAAGCTCGACTGCTCCGCGAGCTGATCGATGGGATAGCCGCGGTGAAGGAGCACGCCCTCATCGCCATCGATATAGGTCAGTGCCGAATCGCAGCTCGCCGTTGAGGTGAAGCCGGGATCATATGTGAACATGCCCGTCTGGGCATAGAGCTTGCGAATGTCGATGACCTTGGGGCCGACGGAACCTTCGACGACCTTACATTCGAGATCCTTGCCCTCGACGGTCATTTTGACTGTGCTGTCGCTCATTCCTTCACCCCTTATTGCTCAAATTTGTGGTCCGGACCCGGAAGCCTGAAGGAGTCCGGCCTGATCCTGCAGGCGGCCCAAGGTTTCGTCCCGACCAAGATGGAGTAGCACGTCGAAGATACCGGGCGACGTTGTCCGTCCCGTTAAAGCAACGCGCAGTGGCTGTGCAATCTTTCCAAGGCCAAGGCCTGCCTCTTCCGCGATCGCGCGGATGGCCGCCTCAAGCGACTCAAGTGACCAGTCGGGCAGCGCCCGCAGTTGCTCGACCACCGTGCCGAGCAGAGCTCGGGCATTTTCGTCGAGCAGCTTGGCGGCAGCCTCCTCGACCGCGAGCGGCCGTTTGGCGAACAGGAAAGCGGCGCCGTCGGTCAGCTCCAGCAGCGTCTTGGCGCGGGGCTTGAGCGCGGGCATGATCGCCGCAAGTTGGTGCAGCCGGGCCTGGGCCGCGGCATCGTCGTCCAGCGGATCCATCCGCTCGGCGACGAGCAGAGCGAGGCGACCCTCATCGGCCTCGCGAATGTAATGGCCGTTCAGATTTTCGAGCTTCTTGAGGTCGAATCGAGACGGCGAGCGACCCACGCCGGGCAGATCGAACCATTCGACGGCTTGTTCGCGGCTGATGATCTCATCATCGCCATGGCCCCAGCCGAGTCGCAGCAGATAGTTGTTCACCGCCTCGGGCAGCATGCCCAGCTCGTCACGATAGGCATCGACGCCCATGGCGCCATGTCGCTTGGAGAGCTTGGCGCCATCCTGCCCGTGAATCAGCGGGATGTGCGCATAGACCGGCTCGGGCCAGCCCATCGCGCGAATGATGCCGAGCTGGCGGAAGGCGTTGTTGAGATGGTCATCGCCACGGATCACATGAGTGACCCCCATGTCGTGATCGTCCACAACGACGGCGAGCATATAGGTGGGCGTGCCGTCCGAGCGGAGCAGGATCATGTCGTCCAACTCGGCATTCTGCACGACCACACGGCCCTGCACGGCATCCTCGATGACGGTTTCGCCCTCGCGGGCCGCCTTCAGGCGAATGACATAGGGGGCATCGCCGCCCTCGGCTGGATCGCGGTCGCGCCAGCGCCCGTCGTAGCGCATCGGCTGACGTTCGGCGCGTTGCTGCTCGCGCAGGGCCGCCAGCTCCTCGGGCTTCGCGAAGCATTTATAGGCATGGCCGGCATCGAGCAGGGCGTTGGCGACTTCGGCATGGCGTGCCGCACGCGCGAACTGGAAGACCGGTTCATTATCGCCTGCAAGGCCCAGCCAGCTCAAGCCGTCGAAGATCGCCTCGATCGCGGATTCGGTCGAGCGGGCGCGGTCGGTATCCTCGACGCGCAGCAGGAACTTGCCGCCATGGTGACGGGCGAAAAGATAGTTGAACAGCGCCGTGCGTGCGCCGCCAATGTGGAGATATCCCGTAGGCGAGGGGGCAAAGCGGGTGACGACCGTGCCTGTTTGTTTCCGTCCTTCTGCCACGCTATGCCTGCTTTTCCCTTATGTCGCGGGTGGGTTTCCTAGTGAACGAGAATGCCCCTAGCACGCCTTTTCCGGCTCGACAAATACCGTTGTTGCGCCGCAGCAGTGTCTGGTTGGGACGGCTTCATGCGCGAGCGGAATCGGTGCTGGAGGCTGAGCGGGCGCAACTGCCATTGTGGGTGCCGATCCTGCTGGGCGCCGGGATTATCGCCTGGTTCACGCTGCCTGCGCCACCGCAGTGGATGGCGTGGATCGCCTTCTGGCTGGGCGCCGCCGCTGCCTTTGGCGCCGTGGGGCGCGGAGGGCGATTGCCTGCTGCGCTGGCCATCGGGGCGGTGCTGTTGGCGGCGGGCTGTCTGCTGATCTGGGCCAAAGCGCTGCTCGTGGCGCAGCCGCCACTTTCGCGCGCCGCGGTGGTGGAGATGGAGGCTCGAGTCCTCTCGGCAACGCCCTTGGCTGCCCGGGGACTGGTGCGGCTGGAGGTCGCGCCGCTGTCCCGCCCTGACCTGCCGGCGCGGGTCCGCATCAACGCGGCGCCCGATCAGATGGGCGAAGAGATTGCCGCTGGCGACCGCATTGCCCTACGCGCGCGGCTGATGCCGCCTGCACCGGCTGCCCTGCCGGGCGCTTATGATTTTGCGCGGGCGGCCTATTTTTCCGGCCTCGGCGCTACCGGGCGGGCACTCGGCAAAGTGCAGCGCATCGATGCGGCAACCGCTGGCGGGGATGCGCGCGCGACACTCGCCCACCACATCGCCGCGCGGTTGCCGGGGCCGGAAGGGACGATTGCGATCACGCTCGCCACGGGCAATCAGAACTGGATCAGCGAGGCGGATGCGGACGCGATGCGGCGCAGCGGGCTTGCCCATCTGCTCTCGATCAGTGGCTTGCACGTTTCCGCGCTGATCGGCGGCGTGATTCTCATCATGGTCAGTCTGCTTGCGCTGTCGCCGACCCTTGCGCTGCGCTGGCCGGTGCTGATGATCGCCGCCTGCGTGGGCGGCGCGGCGGGCATCGGATACACTGTGTTCACCGGGGCGCAGGTGCCGACGATCCGCTCCTGCATTGCCGCTCTGCTGGTGATCGCGGGCATGGCTCTGGGCCGCGAGGCAATCGGGCTGCGACTGATCGCGACCGGCGCGCTGATCGTGATGATCTTCTGGCCGGAGGCTGTCATCGGCCCCAGCTTTCAGATGAGCTTCATGGCCGTGACCGCCATCGTGGCGCTTTACGAATATCCGCCTGCACGGCGGCTGTTCGAGCGACGCGACGAGGGGCGGATAAAGCGCTGGACCCGCAGCCTCGGCGCCTTGCTGGCGACAGGTTTGCTGGTGGAACTGGTGCTGACGCCGATTGCCTTCGCTCATTTTCATCGCTCCGGCCTGCTGGGCGCTGCGGCCAATATGATTGCCATTCCGCTGACCAGTTTCGTGGTGATGCCGGCCGAAGTGCTCGCGCTGCTACTCGACGCTGTGGGGCTGGGGGCGCCGGTCTGGTGGGTTGTCGGCGTGGCGCTCAAGTTCCTGCTCTGGATTGCGCATACTGTCGCCAGTCAGCCCTTTGCCACGCTGTCGCTGCCCGTCTCCAGCGGACTGGCCTTTGCGCTCGCCATGATCGGCCTCTTGTGGCTGATGCTTTGGCACACGGCGCTGCGATGGTGGGGCCTGCCTCTGGCGGCGCTCGGCTTTTTCCTGACATTTCTAGCGCCGTCCGCCGATGTGCTGGTCACCGCCGATGGTCATCATGTGGCGGTGCGCCTGGGCGATGGGCGCATGGCGTTGTTGCGGAACCGAAGCGGGGATTATGTTCGTACCACTTTGGCCGAGGCCAGCGCCTATGACGGTGAGTTTGCGTCCCTGACGCAGGCGCCGGACACGCGATGCACGCGGGACATGTGCGCGATGACATTGCCGGGCCGTACCGGCCAGCCGCCGGTTCACCTGCTGATCAGTCGCTCGCGCCTGCTCGTTCCCTATCCCGAGTTGGTGGCCGCCTGCGCGCAGGCCGATCTTGTGATCGCTGACCGGCGCCTGCCGCCGGGATGTGTGCCGCGCTGGGCAAAGCTGGATCGGCCTGCGCTGAATGCCATGGGCGGTGCACTGATCCTGCTCGACAGTCGGGAGATCGTGCCGGGCCACGACCCGCGCAGCCGCCATCCCTGGATCGTGAGCACTAGTTCGCGCTAGAGCCGGCGTCCCATATCGCCCGCCTCAGTTATAGCGCCGCAAGAGCCCTGCGAGCCGGCCCTGAATGCGCACCTGCCGCGCCTCATAGGTTTGGGGCTCATGGTCGCGATTGGCAGGATCGAGCCGCACCTTGCGGCCGTCATGATGGAAATATTTGAGCGTCGCTTCATTCTCGTCGATGAGGGCCACGACGATCTGGCCATCGCGCGCCGTTTCGGTCCGCTGGATCAGCGCGAAGTCACCGTCAAAAATCCCTGCTTCGATCATCGAGTCACCGGAGACTTCTAGCGCGTAATGATCGCCGGCGCCCAGCAACGCGGCCGGGACCGGCAACATGGTGTCGCTCTCCATCGCCTCGATGGGAAGACCGGCAGCGATGCGCCCATGCAGCGGAATTTCGATCACGTCATTGGCGGCGATGGAGATCGTCCGCGCCGGCGCGGTGGCCGCCTTGCGCAGCGGGGTCACGTTGGTGGCCGCCGCCGGCTCTTCCGTCCGCTCCGCCACGGGCATACCATCGGGCAGTTTGAGGATTTCAAGCGCCCGCGCACGATTGGGCAGCCTGCGGATGAAGCCGCGCTCTTCCAGCGCGCTGATCAGCCGATGGATGCCGGACTTCGATTTGAGGTCCAGCGCCTCCTTCATCTCCTCGAAACTGGGCGAGACGCCACCCTGATCGAGATGCTGCTTGATGTAGCTGAGCAGTTGCTGTTGCTTGGCGGTCAACATGAGTGGTTCCCCAATATGGAACGGACGGAGAACGTTTAGGAAACGAATCGAGCCGCGTCAACACGGATCGGCCAAATATCTCAGGTTTCGGTGCGCTCTAGCCTTGCGCTAGCGAGCGATCAGGTCAGGATGTGCTGATCGGGCGCGATGGGTGCGGGGAGGTCGGTCGCGCCGAGGCGGGCGAGCATTTCGCGTTCCACCGTCCGCGTCATCGCATCGAGCGGCAAATCGTTGGGATCATAGCCGAACGGGTCTTCCAGCTGATCGCCCAAAGCATCCAGCCCGAAGAAGGTGTAGCTCGCCACCAGCACCGGAATGAGGGCCCACCAGCCCAGCGAACCAGCCAGGGCGAAGGGCAGCAACAGGCAGAAGACATAGGTCGTACGGTGGAGGATGAGCGAATAGGTGAACGGAACCGGCGTGCTGGCGATCCGTTCACAGGCCGCCTGCACATCGCTGAGCGCCTTGAGTTGGCCCTCGATGAGCGAGTGGTGGATGGGGTTGATCTGCCCGTCGGCTGCGAGGCGTAGGCAATGTGCGCCCATCTCATAAAGCACCGTGTCGGTCGGGTTCGGGGAGGTGCGCCATGGTCCATCGTTCACCCACCGGCCGATGGCGGCAGCCTCGTCGTGCTGACGCAGGCGGGCTGCAAGACCGTTGGTGAAGCCGCAGACGCCGCGGAGCAGCGGGGCGCGCTCCTCCTCAGGCAGCGAGGACGTGAGCCGTGCGAAGGAGCGGCTCGCGATGATCAGCGCACCCCACTGTTTGCGGCCCTCCCACCAGCGATCATAGCAGGCACTGTTGCGGAAGCTCATGAAGATAGAGAGCGACAGGCCGATCAGCGCGAATGGAATGCCGCTGATCTGCGCGAACAGCCCGGGCCAGGCGCGGGCCGCGAGAATGGCCGCGACACTGGCCACGGCGATGCCCGCCAGCCGATGCTGGATATGCGGCATGATCGTGCCGCGGTAGGCGAACAGCACTTCGAGCAAGCCAAGGCGGTTGCGAACGATCACGGGCGGACATCTCCTGCCAGGGCACGCGGCCACCGGACATGGGCCGGGCACCGGGCGCGCTCGCCATGCGGAGGATGCGCGCGCAGATCAAGGATTAAGTGGCCGCAAGGGGAAGCGCGCGATGGACGCTGAGGGAACCGGCGGGGAGGGCAGCGGTTCAGCTTGAGAGACGATCACAAGGGAGGACTGTGCCATGCCCCTCAAGCTCGAAGGTTCCTGTCGATGCGGCGCCGTGCGCTTTTCCGTCGACAGCCACGCGCCGGTGCCATTTCTGCGTTGCTATTGCTCGATCTGCCGCAAGACCGCCGGCGGTGGCGGCTATGCCATCAATCTCCACGCCGACAAGCGCACGCTCAAGGTGGAAGGCGAGACCGCCGTCTATCACGCTACGCTGGACGATGGCGAAGGCGGATGCCGCGTCAGCACCGGCGAGCGACACTTCTGCCCCGCCTGTGCGAGCGCGCTCTGGGTGTTCAGCCCGGAGTATCCCGACCTGCTCCACCCTTTCGCTTCCGCGATCGACAGCGATTTGCCCAAGCCGCCGTCGCTGGTGCACATGATGCTCGGATCAAAGGCGAATTGGGTCGAGCCGCAGATCGGGTCGGATGACCAGTGCTTCGACGGCTATCCAGACGAGGGGCTGGAAGACTGGCACCGGGCGCATGGGCTATGGATTGAGTAGGACGGTTCGGGCGGGACGCTTCCAGGGGCGGTCATCAGGCTGGGTTGACGGTGAGAACGTCAGCTATCCGGTGCGGCTTAAAAATACCTGCCTGTCCGGATACGGCGCCGTTGCGGACATTCACTTTGCGTAGAAATTCCGGTTCCGAGGGTCGCCCGCAGCAGGGAAATTGTTTTCTGGAATGCAACTCTGCACAGCCTTGCGATGGATTGCAGCCAACGCCCGACCATTCAGCTTGTATAACCTAACGCTCGTTCGATCCCCCGAAGGAAAAACATCCACTACGATATGCTGCGACCTGTTCCTGTACCGCAAAGCTTTAGCCGGTGAGGAGGGTGAACGGACATGGGCCAGTGCCAATCGACCACTGTAGTTCTTTCCCAAACAGAAGCTCAGGCTTTCGACATCGCTGCTGGTCGTTTGCTCAAAAGCCGGCGGTGCCCCTTCTAGTGATCGCTCAGTTGACAAGCTAAAAAGGCCCATCAACCATGCTTGCCCGATCCAAAGCGGTATCGCCACCAGCGCTACTATACCCATGCCAGTTCGTGCGGTTGGTGATAGGTCTGACCAGCGCTTCATCTTACACCGATTTTCCACGCATCGATTGAAATGGTCAATGTCTGCTTCCCACGCCCAAACTGGCCGCTCGTCTATCCTTCGTCACCGCTTCAAAGCGGCTACGGCTGTGGTCCGACCATGGTGTTGAATGCGGACTGATGAGGCGCGACGCCATTGTGGGCGCTCCCTCCGTTCGTCCTCAGTCGCTGCTGAGCTTGTCGAAGCGGCGTATCGAAGGGCCGGCCCGTGCACTGGGATGCTTCGAGACGGCCCTTCGATACGCGCCTGCTGCGCACCTCAGATCCTACTCAGCAGGAACGGTGAAGGTTGAAGAAGGCCGGTTGCCACAGCTTTTCGGAGGCGGGCAGTTTCTATCGATATGAGCCATGATGGCTCTTCAGGGCGATGGAAAGCTGACAATCCGGATTCTCTGCTTCCGACCCTACGGCGTCGTGCCAACACATACCCACATCGCGCGCTGTCGCGGTAATCCACCCCTCAACCAATACTCTTCGCCAACCCCTGGCTCAGCTTGAGCGCCCCATTCAACCGTGCCCTGGGATCACCCCAGGCGCGCTGGATCACCAGCTTGCTGTCGGGCCGCAGCTTGGCGATGGCGCCGAGCTTCTGGACGTAGCCGATCAGGCCCGGAAGATTGCGGCACTGGTCGTTCTGGAAGCTCACCAGCGCGCCACGTGGGCCGATGTCGATCTTGGCGATGCCCGCCTTGCGGCAATTGAGCTTCACGTCGATCAGCGTCAGCAGATTCTGGGTGGGGTCCGGTAGCGGGCCGAAGCGGTCGATCAACTCGGCGGCGAAGGCCTCGATGGCGCCCTTGTCCTCCAGCTCGTTGATGCGGCGGTAGAGGCCCATGCGCAGGTCGAGATCCGGCACATAATCCTCCGGGATCATGATCGGCGCCTCGACATTGATCTGCGGCGAGGATTTGTCCGGCGCGGGGGCGAGCGCGGCGCCGCCGGCCTTGGCTTCCATGATCGCCTCTTCCAGCATCGACTGGTAAAGCTCGAAGCCAACCTCCTTGATGTGGCCGCTCTGCTCGTCGCCGACGAGATTGCCCGCGCCGCGAATGTCGAGATCATGGCTGGCAAGCTGGAAGCCGGCGCCCAGCGTATCGAGATCGGACAGGACTTTCAGCCGCTTTTCGGCCGTCTCCGTCGTCAACCGGTCGGCCGGGGTCGTCATATAGGCATAGGCGCGCGTCTTGGATCTGCCCACGCGGCCGCGCAGCTGGTAGAGCTGGGCGAGGCCGAAACGGTCGGCGCGATGGATGATGATGGTGTTGGCGCTCGGAATATCGAGACCGGATTCCACGATGGTCGTCGAGAGCAGCACATCATATTTGCGCTCGTAGAAAGCGGACATGCGCTCCTCGACCTCGCTGGCCGACATCTGGCCATGGGCGGAAATGGCGCGCACTTCGGGCACCTTTTCGCGGAGAAAATCCTCCATGTCCGGCATGTCCGAAATGCGCGGCACGACGAAATAGGTCTGGCCGCCGCGATAATGCTCGCGCAGCAGCGCCTCGCGAAGCACCACGTCGTCCCAGGGCATGACATAGGTGCGCACGGCGAGGCGATCCACAGGCGGTGTCTGGATGACGGACAGTTCGCGCAGGCCGCTCATCGCCATTTGCAGGGTACGCGGAATCGGCGTTGCGGTGAGGGTGAGGACGTGGACGTCCGCCTTGAGCTGCTTGAGCCGCTCCTTGTGAACGACGCCAAAGCGCTGCTCCTCATCCACGATCACCAGCCCGAGCCGCTTGAACTCCAGCCCCTTGGTCAGCAGGGCATGGGTGCCGATCACGATGTCGATGGTGCCGTCGGCCAAGCCGTCCTTGGTCGCTTTGGTCTCGGTGGTTCCGACAAGGCGGGAGAGGCGCCCGACCTTGAGCGGGAAGCCGCGGAACCGCTCCTCGAAATTGAGGCGATGCTGGCGCGCAAGCAGGGTGGTCGGGCAGATGAGCGCGACCTGCGCCCCGGCCATCGCCGCAACGAAGGCAGCGCGCAGCGCGACCTCCGTCTTGCCGAAGCCCACGTCGCCGCAAACCAGCCGGTCCATCGGCTTGCCGGCGGCCAAATCGTCAAGCACATCGCTGATCGCGCGATCCTGATCTTCCGTTTCCTCATAGGGGAAGCGGTCGACGAAGGCGGGATAGCCGGCGCTCTCCGCCTCATAGGCAGGCGCAGCCCGCAGGGCCCGTTGCGCAGCAGTGGCAAGCAACTCTCCGGCGATCTCCCGGATGCGCTCCTTCATCCGCGCCTTGCGGCGTTGCCAGGCCTCGCCGCCGAGCTTGTCCAGCGCGACCGCGTCCTCGCCCGAACCGTAGCGGGAGAGCACGTCGAGATTCTCGACTGGCACGTAGAGCTTGTCGCCGCCGGCATAAGCCAGCGCCACGCAGTCATGCGGCGATTTGCCGACCGGGATCGAGGTCAGGCCCTCATAGCGCCCGATGCCATGATCGACATGGACTACGAGATCGCCAGGCGTGAGCGTGGCGAGTTCCGCCAGGAAGGCATCCGCGCTCTTGCGCCGCTTCTGACGCCGCACCAGACGATCGCCGAGCATGTCCTGCTCAGTCAGCACTTCCAATTCGGCATTGGCAAAGCCGTGATCGAGCGGCAGCACGGCCAGCGCGACGCGGCCGGTGGGGGCGCCGAGCGCTTCCTGCCAGCTATCGACCAGCGTAACGCCGCGCACGCCATGATCTTCAAGCAAGCCCTTCAGTCGCTCGCGCGCGCCGATGGAGTAGCTGGCGATGATGCGCTTGCGGCCCTTGCGCTGGCTTTGCTCCAGATGCTTGGCCACCGCCTCATAGACATTGCCGCCCTGCGCCCGCTCCGGCGCGAAGTCGCGGGCGCTGTCCACGCCGAAATGGAGCACATGGGCGCTCTCGGGCTCGTGGAAGCTGGAGGTGAGGTGGATCGGCAGCGCCTCGATATCTTGCGCCCACTGATCGGCAGTCAGATAGAGCTGATCCGGCTGCAGCGGGCGATAGCTGCCCGGCGAGGCCGCCGCGGCGGTCGTGCGATTGGCGTGATAATCCCGGATCGCCTCGAAGCGGGCCTCGGCCGCGCCAGCAGTGCCGGCCTCGCGAATCCACACCGTTCCCTCCGGCAGATGCTCGGCGAGCGGGACGAGCCGGTCCTCGAACAGCGGCAGCCAATGCTCCATGCCGGCCAGACGCCGCCCGTCGCTCACCGCCTGATACAGCGGATCGCCCGTGGCGGTCGCGCCGAACATCTCGCGGTAGCGGCTGCGGAAGCGCTTAATGCTCTCCTCATCGAGCAGCGCCTCGGAGGCGGGCAAGAGCATGAAGCCATCGACCGCCCCGGTGGTGCGCTGGGTCGCGGGATCGAACCGACGCAGCGTCTCGATCTCGTCGCCGAAGAAGTCGAGCCTCAGCGGGCCGGGCTCGCCGGAGGGATAGAGGTCGACGATGCCGCCGCGCACGGCATATTCGCCGGCATCATGCACCGTATCCGTGCGGACATAGCCGTTGGATTGGAGCAGGCTGACCAGCCGGTCGATGGCGATCCGCTCGTTCGGAGCCAGGCGCGCAACCATCTGGCGGATGCGAAAGGGCGTGAGCGTCTTCTGCGTGACCGCATTGACGGTGGTGATGACCAGCTGGGGGCCGTTGGGCTTGCCCTGCAAGGCGTGCAGACCAGCCAGCCGCTCGGATGCGGCGCGCAGCGAAGGGGAAGCGCGGTCGTAGGGCAGGCAATCCCAGGCCGGGATGCTCACCACCTCCAGCTCTGGCGCGAAATAATGCACGGTCTGCGCTATCGCGTCCGCCATCTGGCCGTCGGCGGCGATGAAGCAGGCGCGCTCCTTCGCCGCGCGGGCGAGGTCCGCCAGCAGAACCGGCAGGAACCCCGCAGGCACGCCGGACAGGGTGAGCGGCGCCTTGGCCGAGAGGATGCGGGATATGTCGGTCATTAGTGTGTTCGACTCTGCCTTCCGTTCGTGTCGAGCCCTTCGACTGCCCGCAGGGCGGGCGCTAAGGATAAACTTCAGCCAGAGGCTGAAGTCGAGACACGGGTAGCGCTTTGGGATTGGCGTTGGCCCGCTGGTTCTCGACTACGCTCGAACCGCACGGAGGTTGGGAGGGTCAAGAAAGGGGAGGGATCACTTCGCAATCGGGACATAATCAAGCCTGCGCATCGCCTCCATCATCGCGCCTTCGTAACGCGCGGGGCAGGGAAGAGTGCCGATGGCCCAGGCCATGATGTCGACATCCTCTTCCTCGAGCAGCGCCTCGAACAGATCGGCTTGTTTCTGCGTGAAGCTCGCGGCGTGGGCATCGAAGAACCCGCCGATCATCAGATCCGCTTCCTTCGTGCCCCGGTGCCAGGCGCGGAATTTGAGGCGGCGCAGGCGGGTCTCGTCGATCATGTCCGGTCCTTTTCGCGCGGCGCTCGGGTGCGCGATTTATCATGATTGGCCGGCGGGCACTTTTCCGGCCATCCAGCTTCGACTAGGGCAGATAGCGATGCGGCCCGATATTCTCAATCCGCTGTTCACGGAAAGCACGGCGCTCAAGGGCGTGGGGAGCGCTTCGGCCAAGCCGCTGGAGCGCCTGGGCCTTACGCGCGTGGTCGACCTTGCCTTCCATTTGCCGGTGAGCTGGATCGAGCGGCAGCGCGTCCGGCGGCTCGCGGAAGCCGAGACGGGGCGGATGGTCGCGCTGGTGCTGACGGCGCAGGAGTATCGCGCCTCGGGCACGGCACGGGCGCCGTTCCGCATCCGCGCCGTGGATATGGCCGGCGATCCGGTGAGCATCGTCTATTTCGGCAAGAACAGCGGATGGCCGCGCAAGCTCTTCCCGCTCGGGGAGCCGCGCTTTGTTTCCGGTCGCCTCGATCAGTTCGGGGACGAGTTGCAGATCGTCCACCCCGATCATGTTGTGCCGGTGGAAGAGGCAGGGCAGATTGCCGATTGCGAGCCGGTCTACGGTCTTTCGGACGGCATCACCAATGGCCGGCTGCGCGATCTTGTCGCGCAATCGGTCGAGCGCGGGCCGGCTCTGGATGAGTGGATCGAGCCAGGGCTGCGCGCCCACAAGGGCTGGCCGAGCTGGCAGGAGGCGCTCAAGGCCACGCATGAGACGCCGGGCGCAAAGGCCGCGCGCGAGCGGCTGGCCTATGACGAGGTGTTCGCAAGCCAGCTTGCGCTGATGCTGCTGCGGGCCTCGACCCGCCGCCGGCGCGGGTTTCCCCTGGCCGGGGACGGGCGCTTGCGCGACGCCTTGCGCCTGCCATTCGCCCCCACCGGTGCCCAGCGTCGTGCGTCTGCCGAGATCGAGGGCGACATGGCGCAGGCCGTGCCGATGCTCCGGCTGCTGCAAGGCGATGTCGGCTCCGGCAAGACGCTGGTGGCGCTGATGGCGTTGCTCAATGCGGTGGAAGCCGGCGCGCAGGCGACCTTTCTGGCGCCGACGGAAATTCTCGCCCGCCAGCATTATGCCAGCCTCCAGGCGATGCTGGCCGGCCTGCCGGTGAATGTTGCGATCCTGACCGGGCGGGACAAGGGCAAGGCACGCGAGTCGACGTTGATGGGGCTGGCCGATGGTAGCATCCACATCCTCGTGGGCACCCATGCGATCTTTCAGGAGGCCGTCACCTATCGCAATCTCGGCCTCGCGGTTATCGATGAGCAGCATCGCTTCGGCGTGTCGCAGCGGTTGATGCTGACCGCCAAGGCCGAGCGCACGCCGCATCTGCTGGTGATGACGGCAACCCCGATCCCCCGCACGCTCTGTCTGGCGCAATATGGCGATATGGACGTCTCAAGGCTCGATGAGATGCCGCCGGGCCGCCAGAGCATCGACACGCGGGTGATCGGTGACGATCGGCTGGAGGATATCGTCTCCGCACTCGGCCGCCATATTGCGGCGGGGCGTCAGGCCTATTGGGTGTGCCCGCTGGTCGAGCAAAGCGAGGATGGCGACGAGGCGGCAGCGGAAGCGCGCGCTGCGATGCTCAAGGCGCGGTTCGGCGCGGATGTCGTCGGCATGGTCCACGGGCAGATGCCCGGCCCGGAGAAGGACGCGGTGATGGAGGCCTTCTCGCGCGGGCAGCTCAAGCTGCTGGTGGCGACGACGGTGATTGAGGTCGGCGTGGACGTGCCCAATGCCACGCTGATGATCGTGGAAGCGGCGGAGCGCTTCGGCCTTGCGCAGCTGCACCAGTTGCGCGGGCGCGTGGGGCGCGGCGATCAGCGCAGTTTCTGCATGTTGCTGCACGGGAGCAACCTCTCCGAGACAGCGCGCTCGCGTCTCGCCCTGATGCGGGAGACCAATGATGGCTTCCGCATCGCAGAGGAAGATCTGAAATTGCGCGGGGCTGGCGAAATCCTCGGTACGCGCCAATCGGGCGAGCAGCGCTTTCGGCTGGCCAGCCCGGAACAGATCCAATCGCTGCTGGATGCCGCGCATGACGATGCCCGTCTGCTCATGGACCGCGATGGCGGGCTGGCCTCCCCGCGCGGACAGGCCGCGCGGCTGTGCCTTTATCTGTTCGAGCGCGATGCGGCGATCAGTCTGCTCGCCAGCGGCTGAGCGTCAGCCGTCGGTCTGTGGCCGGGTGATGCGTGCCAGAATATCGAGATAGGCCCGCGCATCGATAGGCTGGAGGAATTGCGCGCCAAAGCATCCCCGCAGGCTCCAGCGGATTTGCGCATCCTGCGTGGTGATGAGCGGCAAGCGAAGGGCGACCGGTTCGCCGCGCTCGAAGCGTGCGAAACCGCAGCGGGCTTGAAATCCCCAGACCGAAAAGTCGATCAGCTCGACCTCGATGGGGTCCGTGCCGCGCGGCCGGGATACATGGGTCTGGAAGGAGATGGCGTCGCGTGAAACGACGCGGCGCCGGCTGTGACTCAGCTCGGATCGGACAGCCCGGCTCCATGCTTCGTCGCCCATCGTTCAGGCTCCAGCGCGGCTGGCGCGAGGGTCAGCGGCCGGGATGATCGGGGCCCTTCAGCCGCAGGAGCATGATGTCATACTCCTTGTCCGCGATCGCTGACTCGAATTCGACACCGAGGCGCGCACTGTTCGCCCAGATCGCGCGCCCCCGCAACATGCCGATCTGCGGCACATCGATGGTGAGGCTTTCGCCGATCGACACCAGTTGATCGCAGCGGATCATGCAGCCGCTCGGCGAAATGTTGATGAGCACGGCCGGCGATGGCGGGAGGGTGCCCCCCCAGATCTGCACGGGGCTTTCCACGGCGTCCCGTTCGTAGCGGCGCGGCTCGTCCATCGAGAAGGCAAACGTCATGGATCAGACTCCCAGTCGGAGTCTGATCCTGTCAGTCACCGGTAAACATCTGATAAACTCGGCGTAATCGAGGCGCGAACGCCCCGCTCCGGCAGCTTAGCGGCTGAGCAGAGCGTGCCGCTTCTTGCCGAGGCTGAGCTTCACCGGCGTCCCGCCAATCTCGATCATATGCTTTTCGTCGCGTACCGGCTCGTCGTCGACGCGGACGGCGCCTTCGGCAATCTTGCGGCGCGCCTCGCCATTGGAGGCGGCCAGCCCGGCCTGGGTGAGGGCCGTGACCAGGGCGATGCTGCCTTCCGAGACGTGGACGGTCGGCAAATCCGCAGCCGCCGCCGCGCCTTGCTCGAAGGTGAGGCGGGCGGTTTCGGCAGCGCCATCCGCAGCGGCCCGGCCACGGCAAAGCGCCGTAGCCTCATTGGCGAGGATCTTCTTCGCTTCGTTGATCTCCGCGCCTTGCAGCGCTTCGAGCCGCCGGATTTCGTCCATCGGCACATCGGTGAACAGGCGCAGGAACCGCCCGACATCGCGATCGTCGGTGTTCCGCCAGAACTGCCAATAGTCGAAATGCGGCAGCATCGCCTCGTTCAGCCAGACGGCGCCCGCCATCGTCTTGCCCATCTTGCCGCCGTCGGCTGTGGTGATGAGCGGCGTGGTGACGCCGTAGACTTCCGTGCCATCCACCCGGCGCGAAAGCTCGATGCCGTTGACGATATTGCCCCACTGGTCCGATCCGCCCATTTGCAGCCGGCAACCTGCCCGACGGGAAAGCTCGAGGAAGTCATAGGCCTGGAGGATCATGTAATTGAACTCCAGGAAGCTCAGCGACTGCTCGCGATCCAGCCGCAGCTTGACCGAATCGAAGCTGAGCATCCGGTTGACCGAGAAGTGCTGGCCGTAATCCCGCAGGAACGGCAGATATTCGAGCGCGTCTAGCCACTCGGCATTGTCGGCCATGATCGCGTCCGTGGGACCATCGCCGAAGGTCAGGAAGTTCTCGAACACCGTCTTGATGGAAGCGATGTTGCTGTTGATCGTCTCGACGGTCATCAGCTTGCGCGCTTCATCCTTGAAGCTGGGGTCGCCAACCTTGCCGGTCCCACCACCCATCAGCACGATGGGCTTGTGGCCGGTCTGTTGCATGCGACGCAGCAGCATGATCTGCACCATCGAGCCGACATGGAGCGAGGGCGCGGTGGGATCAAAGCCGATATAACCCGGAACGACCTGCCTGGCGGCGAGCGCATCCAGCGCGCTTGCGTCAGTAATCTGGTGGATATAGCCCCGCTCTTCGAGCAGGTTCAGCAGGTCGGACTTGTAGCTTGTCATGATCGCCCTTTGGGAAGCGCGGGGTTATTGAAACGCGGGGGCGCTTAGCATGGGATGGGAAGGATGAGTAGTATTTTGGCCCGCGCCGCTCTGGTCTGCCATCCGGATACGCCCTGCGATGCGCTGGCGGCGCTGGGCATGCAGATTGAGCTGACCGACGATCATGGTTGGGAGATCGGCTTCGTGGCCATGGGCCGGATTGCCGATCTGCGTCTGCCCGAGGCCGCACCAGGCATTCATACCGATGAGCTATGGCGCACCACCTGCTTCGAGCTGTTCGTGGCGCAGGACGATGATGCCTATGCCGAGTATAATTTCTCGCCCTCCGGCGCCTTCGCGGCCTATCATTTCGACCATTATCGCACCGGTATGAGGCCTTTCGAGATACCCGCGCCGCGTATCCTGCAGGCGGCAGATGCCGAGCGGCTGTCGCTGTCCATCCGCCTTCCCGAAGACGCGCTGGTGTGGGATCGATCAGGGGCGATCGGCGCCAGCGCGGTCATTGAGGAGGCGAACGGCTCTCTGAGCTATTGGGCATTGGCGCATCCCCCCGGGCGGCCAGACTTTCACCACCGGGATTGCTTCGCGCTGCGGCTTCCGCCAGTGGACCGGGCATGAGCTTTCTCACCGGTCTCGATCGCCTGCTGGCCGACCCCGCGCTGCGTGCACCGTTTGCCGGCCAGCGCATCTGTCTGCTGGCACATCCAGCTTCCGTCACTGCGGACCTCACCCATGCGCTCGACGCGCTCGCGGCCTGTGGCGACATCCGGCTGACTGCCGCCATGGGGCCGCAGCACGGCCTGCGGGGCGACAAGCAGGACAATATGATGGAATCGCCGGATTTCATCGATCCTGCCCACGGCATCCCTGTGTTCAGCCTGTATGGCGAGGTGCGCCGGCCGACGGCGCAGATGATGGACTCGGCCGACATATTCCTCGTCGACCTGCAGGATTTGGGGTGTCGCATCTACACCTTCGTGACGACTTTGCTCTATCTGCTCGAAGCAGCGGAAAAGGCTGGCAAGAGCGTGTGGGTGCTGGACCGGCCCAATCCCGCTGGGCGGCCCATCGAGGGCCTGACGCTGAGGTCAGGCTGGGAGAGCTTCGTCGGTGCCGGGCCGATGCCCATGCGCCACGGCCTCACCATGGGCGAGCTGGGGCACTGGTTCATTGCGCATTTCGGTCTGAACGTGGATTATCGCGTAATCGCGATGCAGGGCTACGCGCCCGAGGCGGCGCCGGGCTTCGGCTGGCCCACTGAGCGCATCTGGGTCAATCCAAGTCCCAACGCGCCCAATCTCAACATGGCCCGCTGTTATGCCGGCACGGTCATGCTGGAAGGCGCGACGCTATCGGAAGGGCGGGGGACGACGCGCCCGCTGGAGCTATTCGGCGCGCCGGATATCGATGCGCGCAAGGTGATCGGCAAGATGCAGGCGCTGGCCCCGCATTGGCTGGACGGATGCACCCTGCGCGACTGCTGGTTCGAGCCGACCTTTCACAAGCATGTCGGCACCTTGTGCGCCGGCGTCCATATCCATGCCGAAGGGCCGGCTTACGCGCATCAGGCCTTCCGCCCATGGCGGGTGCAGGCACTGGCCTTCAAGGCGATCCGGGCACTGTACCCAGACTATCCGCTCTGGCGCGATTTTCCCTATGAGTATGAGCTTGGCAAGCTGCCCATAGACGTGATCAACGGCTCGCCCTTGCTCCGCGAGTGGGTGGATGATGGTGCGGCGACGCCAGCGGACCTCGATGGCCTTGCGGGGGCCGACGAACGTGCCTGGGCGGAGACCCGCGCGGCCCATCTGCTTTACTGAGCGGTGGGAGGATGAAGGGTGGCCCAGAACCGGCGGCGGGGCTGGCGCTGTTGCCGGTGCTGGCTGTTGTTGGTTCGACGGCTTGTTTCCAGTTCGGGGCAGCTTTCGCCAAGGGACTATATCCCTCGGTCGGGCCGATCGGGGCGTCAGCCCTGCGCATCCTGTTCGCGGCGCTCATTCTGCTGGTGTTGGTCCGGCCGTGGCGGGCGTGGCCTGCGCGGCCGGACTGGCTGGCGCTGCTGAGCCTTGGTACCTGCGTTGCGGGGGCTATTCTCTTTTTCTACCTCGCCATCGCGCATCTGCCGCTGGGCATCGCAATCTCCATCCAGTCTCTAGGGCCACTGACGCTCGCCGCCTGCATGGCGAAGCGTGCCGTCCACTTGTTATGGGTCGCGCTGGCGGGCCTCGGCATCTGGTGTCTGGTGGGTGCCGATGGCGCCAAAGGCGCGCTGGAACCGGTGGGACTGTTGTTCGCGCTCATCGCTGCAGCCTGCTGGGCAGGCTACATCCTGTGCGGCCGCAGGGTTGCAACATCATTCGGCGCCGGGGGTGCGGCCTTGTCGCTCTGCGTGGCCGCGCTTCTCGTCGTACCGGTGGGCATGATGCAGAACGGGGTGGGGCTCTTCGCGCCCGCCTTGCTTCCGCTCGCGCTGCTGGTGGCGATCCTGTCCGCAGCCATTCCCTTGTCGCTGGAGCTTTATGCGTTGCCGAGGCTGCCAGCGCGTAACTTTGCGGTGCTGGCCAGCCTCGAACCGGCCTTCGCCGGTCTGGCCGGGCTACTCATGCTGGACGAACGTCTCAGCGCCATCCAACTCGCCGGCATCGCGATGGTTGTGACGGCCAGCATGGGGTCGGTGATGAGCAGGAGAAAGGCCATGCCGGCATAAGTCCGGCGTTCAATCGATCTTACTGGCTGCTCTGTCGCGCGCCAGCCCTGGCATTGAGCAAGTTCCACATGCCGCGATGCTGCACGAGCAACTGATCGGCGCCGAATTGCACGGCACGCGAGAAGCGCTCGACCTGGGGAAGGTCGTCCAGCAGAGCCACCGTGTCAGACTGGCTGGGGAGGGTGGTTTCGGCCGGCTCAATGCCGAGGCTGAGCGCACCGACGTCGAGGATCTTGCGGATGGCCTGCCATTCCAGCACCAGCGTGATCGCCGTGCCGAGCGCGCAACCGCGCCGTTCCGACTGGGCAAGCATCTCAATGGCATGGCTTTGCTGGGCGATGGCCGCAGTCGCCTCACTATGGCGCGGCGTGCTCGGCACCGGCCCGGCCGCAGCGCAGAGGCGATGCATATAGTCGCGTTCTTCGGCAAAGGCGCTGGTCGAGCGGATCAGCCAATCGCGGGCGACCGGCTCTGCTGTGTGAACGGCAGCGTGATCGACAACGCCCGGGATCTGGCCGTGGAGCAGGACGAGAAGGTGGATGAAGTCCGCAAAGTCCGCCGAGTGCCGCGCAAAGGATATCCGCTCGCCGGCCAACACGGGCGCGCAGTAAGAATGTGTCGCGGACCCTTCGCTCTCCACAAGCGCAAGCACTCGGGCGGAAAGGCCGGTCTCAACGAAATCAAGCGGGCGCGGGTCCATATCAAGCCTTAGAATGCCGAACCGACGGGCCGGCAATTTTCCCCGGGGCGATGTAACGCGCAGGAAGTTAACAAGATGTTGAAAACGCTCCAACCAAGCAACGCGAGCCTGTTTTATTTCAGAGTATTAGCTCGGCCGCACAGGTCGCGCAGGCGCATGCTAAGGTTCTTGCGGCTGGCAGGTATTGCGCGCACGAAAAAGGCGGCGGAAGCGCGCAACGCCTCCGTCGCCTGATCTGATTTCGGATCTTACTGGTCCAGGAAGCTGCGCATCTTGCGGCTGCGGCTCGGGTGCTTGAGCTTGCGCAGCGCCTTGGCCTCGATCTGGCGAATACGTTCGCGCGTCACCGAGAACTGCTGGCCGACTTCTTCCAGCGTGTGATCGGTGTTCATGCCGATGCCGAAGCGCATGCGCAGCACGCGCTCCTCGCGGGGGGTGAGGCTCGCCAGGACGCGGGTAACCGTTTCCTTGAGGTTCGCCTGGATCGCGGCGTCGACCGGGATGATCGCGTTCTTGTCCTCGATGAAGTCACCCAGATGGCTGTCTTCCTCGTCGCCGATCGGCGTTTCGAGCGAGATCGGCTCCTTGGCGATCTTCATCACCTTGCGCACCTTCTCGAGCGGCATGCTCAGGCGCTCGGCCATTTCCTCCGGCGTGGGCTCGCGGCCCTGCTCGTGGAGGAACTGGCGGCTGGTGCGGACCAGCTTGTTGATCGTCTCGATCATGTGCACCGGAATACGGATGGTGCGGGCCTGATCGGCGATCGAGCGGGTGATCGCCTGACGAATCCACCAGGTCGCATAGGTGCTGAACTTGTAGCCGCGGCGATATTCGAACTTATCCACCGCCTTCATCAGGCCGATATTGCCCTCCTGGATGAGATCCAGAAACTGCAGGCCGCGATTGGTGTACTTCTTGGCGATCGAGATCACGAGGCGGAGATTGGCCTCGACCATCTCCTTCTTCGCAATGCGCGCCTCGCGCTCGCCCTTCTGCACCATGTTCACGATGCGGCGGAACTCGGGCAGGGACGTGCCGGTCGACTGCGCGATCTCGGATACTTCCGCGCGGATACGCTCGACAGCATCGACCTCATTGGCCGCAAAGGCCGCCCACTTCTTGTCGAGCTTGCTGACCTTCTCCAGCCAGCCATCGTCCAGCTCCTGGCCGACATACTGGTCGAGGAAGTCCTTGCGCGGGACCTTGTGGCGCTCGGCGAGGCGCAGCATCTGGCCGCCCAGCGTCGTCAGGCGCCGGTTGAAGGCGTAAAGCTGATCGACGAGATATTCGATCTTTTGCTGGTGGAACTGGACGCTCTCGACTTCTGCCGTCAGGTCTTCGCGCAGCTTGTGATAGGTCGCTTCGTCCTTGGCCGGGAATTCCATGCCATTGCCCAGCGCGACCAGCCGGGCCTGCTGAATCTTGCCAAATTTGCCATACAGCTCGGTGATGTTGGCGAACTTTTCGAGTGCGGCGGGCTTGAGCAGCTCTTCCATCGCGGCGAGCGAGAGAGTGTTATCCTCCTCGTCGTCCTCTTCCTGGCGCGCCGTGCGGCGTTCGACCATGGAATCATCGTCGTCGCCGTCGGCTTCCGGCTCGTCCTTTACCTCGTCCTCGTCCTTGAACGAGGGACCGGCGGTCTTTTCGGAAATCTCGCCATCGTCGTCTTCGCCGTCTTCCGACAGGCTTTCCGGCGCCGGGTCCTTGGAGAGCATGGCGTCGAGATCGAGAATCTCGCGCAACTGCATCTCGCCATTGTTGAGCGCGGTTGACCAGCCGATGATCGCGTTGAACGTCGTCGGGCTTTCGCACAGGCCGAGGATCATGGTATCGCGACCGGCCTCGATGCGCTTGGCGATGGCAATCTCGCCCTCGCGGCTGAGCAGCTCCACCGCGCCCATTTCGCGCAGATACATGCGCACCGGATCGTCGGTGCGGTCGGTCGTCGTCTGCTTCTTCTCGGCGACGTTGCCTGAGCCGTCCTCCTCGTCCGAATTATTGTCGATGGATTCGACTTCGGATTCGGGCTGCTCTTCGCCGTCATCGCCCTGTTCTTCATTCTCGACGATGTTGATGCCCATGTCGCTGAGCGCCGAGGTGATGTCCTCGATCTGGTCGGAGGACATCTCGCCTTGCGGCAGGGCGCTGTTCAGCTCGTCATAGGTGATGTAGCCACGCTTCTTGGCACGGGCGATCAGCTTTTTGATGGACGCTTCGTTGAGATCGAGAAGGGGGGCATCGCCGCCTTCTTCGCCACTCTCCGGGTTTCCAGCGTTTCCATTGATCTTCGTCGCCATGCGTTGCCTTGCTCCGGGCCAAGCGCGGTGCCGCGCGGGCCAGTTATTCACTCTTCGAGGGGTTGGGCCAGCTCGGCGGCTCGTGCCGCCAGATCTTCCTTGAGCTTGCGCAGGGCTTGCTGGCGGGCGAAACTCGCCTCGTCCAGATTCTCCGCCATCGCTCTCGTCGCCGCCGCCAGCTCCGCTTCGATTCGCGGCATCGCCACCAGCACCCCGATGGCTTCCGCCAGATCGCGCTGTGCACGCCATCCGTCGGCTTCGGCCTGGGTGAAGGTGAAATGCAGCGCGTCGGCGCGGAGCAACCCCTTCGCCATATTATACAGCTCAGTGCTGCCCAATATGGTAAGGAGCGCCTCGGTTTCAACAGTTTCTTGGCGATCGGCCGCTTTGAGCAGCGCGTCCAGCAACTTTGCCAGCCCGGAGTCGGGCGGCGACAGGCTGTCCAGTGCCTCGCGGTGGACGAGGATCTCGCCCGGAAAGCGCAGGAGGCCGGCCAGAACGGCGCGGAGAAGCAGCATGTCTCCGCCGGTTTCGCGGATCGCCTTCGCGTCCTGCGTGGCCGGTGGGGGCGGGGCGATCCAGCGGCCACCCTTCATCGTGCCGCCGCCGCGACCCGCCGATCGCCCCTCGAAGCGGGCGTTGGGCGCCGCGCGCGGCGCGAAGAACAGCGCGTCGTAACGCTCCTTGAACAGGCGAGAATAGAGCGCCCGGATGTCGCTATCGGCAATTGTGGCGGCAAGCGCATTGAGCCGCAGCTTCAAGCCAGCGCGTTCTTCCGGCGTGGCCAGCGGCGCGGCATCATGCTCGCTGCGCCAGATGAGGTCCGCCAGCGGGATCGAGCTTGCGAGCACGGCCTCGAAGGCCTGAAGCCCCTCGGCCCGCAACAGATCATCAGGATCCTGCCCGGCCGGCAGCGTCGCAAACGCAAGGCTGTGACCGGGGCGCAGCAGCGGCAAAGCGCGGTGGGCGGCACGGATCGCCGCACGCTGCCCGGCACTATCGCCATCGAAGCACAGGATCGGCGTCTCCACCATGCTCCACAGCTTCTCGATCTGCGCCTCCGTCAGGGCCGTGCCGAGCGGCGCCACAGCCTCGGCAATGCCGGCCTGGGCAATGGCGATCACGTCCATATAGCCCTCGACGACGATGATCCGGCCCGCGTTGCGCGCGGCAGGCGCCGCCTTGTCGAGGTTGAAGAGCGTGCGACCCTTGTCGAACAGCGGCGTCTCGGGGGAGTTGAGATATTTGGGCTCGCCCTGGCCCAGAATCCGCCCGCCAAAGGCGATCACCCGCCCGCGCTGGTCGCGGATCGGGATCATCAGCCGCCCGCGAAAACGATCGTAACTGTCTCGTTCGCTGTCTTCCGGCCGGATGAGCATGCCGGCCTCGACCAGCATGTCTTCGGGGAAGTCTCGCAGCGCGGTCTTGAGCTTGCCGCGACTATCCGGCGCGAAACCCAGCCCAAAGGCCCGGCGGGTCGCGTCCGTCAGCGCGCGCTTATGCAGATAGGCGCGCGCCTCGGCGCCATCGAGGCCGCCAAGCTGATCCTCAAACCAGTTCTGCGCCGCGGCGGTCACGTCATGCAGCGATTTCGCCTGCTCGGCCCGCTTGGCGGCACGCGGATCGGGCGCGGGTACCTCCATGCCGGCTGCAGCAGCAAGCTCCTTGACCGCATCCAGGAAGGGCAGGCCGCGCTGATCCGTCATCCAGCGGATCGCATCGCCATGCGCCCCGCAGCCAAAGCAATGGTAGAAGCCCTTCTCGTCGTTGATCGTGAAGCTGGGCGTCTTCTCATTGTGGAAGGGACAGCACGCCTTGTATTCGCGCCCGGCCTTCTGGACCTTGATCGTCTTGCCGATGAGCGTGGAGAGGGTGGTGCGGGCGCGGAGTTCGTCCAGCCATTGCGGGGTGAGGCTCATGGCATAGGCCCATGAGTACCGAGCTGCTCCCCTCCACGTGCCCCTAAACCTCCGTTCGTGTCGAGCGAAGTCGAGACACGTTCCGAAGGCGGACGCGCAAAATGGGAGAGCCGTTCCCAGTCCCCGCTAGCCAAAGCCTCCTTCTTGGCGCGCGACCATTTTTTCACGATCAGTTCCGCCTGCAACGCTTCGCCACGCGATCCGAAGCTCTCCGACCAGATCAATGTCACAGGGCGGCGTGCGGTCGTAAACGCGCAGAAACCGCCCGTCTGATGCTCGCCCATGCGGCGTTCAAGGTCATCCGTGTGCCCCGTGTAATATCGGCCATCACGGCAGCGCAGGATATATGTCCAAAAGGCCATCCGTATCCCCTAACCGTTCGTGCCGAATACTCCCCGTTCGTGTCGAGCGAAGTCGAGACACCTTGCGCTTGGCTGGCCGTGTCTCGACTTCGCTCGACACGAACGGAGGAAGGGCGAGCGATGAAAGAGAGGGAGGAGGGAATTCTCCCCCAATCACCCCAGCGCTGCCTTTACCAGGCCGCTGGCCTTGCTCATGTCCAGTACCGTCCCGTGGCGCTCCTTGAGCACGGCCATCACCTTGCCCATGTCCTTCACCGACGACGCACCCACTTCAACCTTGATCGCCTCGATCGCGGCGCGGGTTTCGTCCTCGCTCATCTGCTTGGGCAGGAAGCCTTCGATCACCTCAAGCTCGGCCTGCTCCTGCGCGGCGAGTTCGGCGCGGCCGCCCTGTTCGTACATGGTGATCGATTCGCGGCGCTGCTTGATCATCTTCTGCAGCACATCGACGACAATCACGTCGTCATCGGGCGTGCTGGCGGCGGTGCGCAGCTCGATGTCGCGGTCCTTCAACTTGGCCAGGATCAGGCGCACAGCGGCCAGCCGGGGCTTGTCGCCGGCCTTCATCGCCTCAATCTGGGCAGCCTTGATGCCGTCGCGAATCATCACGTAATCTCCGAGTCACCTTGCGGGAAAGGAACAGATATAGCGGCGCTCCCCTTTTTTTAATAGATTGACCGTGCAGATGCGAACCCATAGTGAGCCGGCCGTTTAGCCGGGCGCTTGGGGCGCCTGCCAGAAAGCAAAAAGCGAAGGATCAGACAGCCATGGCGAACGCCAAATACCCGACCGTGCCCAAAGGAGCGACGGGGGTATTGGTTCTAGCCGATGGCACCGTCGTCTTCGCGCGCGGCTTCGGTGCCGAGGGAGACGCGGTTGGCGAGCTGTGCTTCCACACCGCGATGACCGGCTATCAGGAGATCATGACCGACCCGAGCTTTGCCGGGCAGATCATCACCTTCACCTTCCCTCATATCGGCAATGTCGGCACCAATGCCGATGACGTCGAATGCCAGCAGCCCTGGGCGCTGGGGTGCATCGTGCGTGAGGATGTGACGGCGCCATCCAACTTCCGCAACGTCCAGCCCTTCGATGCCTGGCTGAAGGCTAACGGCCGGATCGGTCTCGCAGGTGTTGATACGCGTGCCCTGACCCGCCTGATCCGCGAGAAGGGCGCGCCCAATGCGGTGATCGCCCATAATCCGCAGGGCCAGTTCGATCTCGCGGCGCTGCACGAGAAGGCAAAGGCCTGGCCGGGCCTGGAAGGCATGGACCTCGCTATCGAGGTGACCGGCGCACAGCGGGAGTGGACCGGCGGCGCCTGGCGCCTCGGCTTTGGCTATGAGGCGATGGAAGCGGGCGAGCGGCCCCATGTCGTCGCCATGGATTTCGGCGCGAAAGACAATATCTTCCGCAACCTCGTTAAGGCCGGCGCGAAAGTCACGGTGCTGCCGGCCACGGCCTCCTACGATCAGATCAAGGCGCTCAACCCCGCCGGTGTGTTCCTCTCAAACGGCCCGGGCGATCCGGCGGCGACAGCCGACTATGCCGTGCCGGTTATCCGAAAGCTGCTCGACGAGAATGTCCCGATCTTCGGCATCTGCCTTGGTCATCAGCTGCTGGCGCTGGCCGCCGGTGCGAAGACCACCAAGATGCATCAGGGCCATCGCGGCGCCAATCACCCGGTCAAGCGGCTGGAAGACGGCGTGGTGGAAATCACCTCGATGAACCACGGCTTCGCGGTCGATACCGCCACGCTGCCGGTCAATGTCGTCGAGACCCATGTGAGCCTGTTCGACGGCTCCAACTGCGGCATCGCCTTCACGGACAAGCCGGCTTTCGCCGTGCAATATCACCCCGAGGCCTCGCCGGGGCCGCAGGACAGCTTCTACCTGTTCCAGCGGTTCGTGGAGGGGCTGGCGTGATTGCGCTCGCGCTCCTTGCGGCGGGCGCGGCAGGCGATCAGGGCCAGTTGCAGCGTCAGCTCGATTATATGGTTGCCACCTGCCGCGCCGACCAGTTCGTCCGGCTGGTGGCTCACGGCACGGATCGGGTGAGCTTTGACATGCTGCGACGCGAGGCCCTGCCATCGGTCAGCGAGACCAATGCCCTTCAATGCGCGCTCGACAAGGTGCGATCGCGCGAGGATCTTCAAATCGGTTCCACCGGGAACGAGGCTCGGAACAAATAATGCCAAAAAGAACAGACATCTCCTCGATCCTCATCGTCGGCGCTGGCCCGATCATCATCGGCCAGGCGTGCGAGTTCGATTATTCGGGCACGCAGGCCTGCAAGGCGCTGAAGGAAGAGGGCTACCGGATCATTCTGGTCAACTCCAATCCCGCGACGATCATGACCGATCCGGAAATGGCCGATGCGACCTATATCGAGCCGATCACGCCGGAGATCGTCGCCAAGATCATCGAGAAGGAGCGCCCTGACGCGATCCTGCCGACGATGGGCGGGCAGACTGCGCTGAACACGGCTCTGGCGCTGTTCAACGATGGCACGCTGGAGAAATACGGCGTGCAGATGATCGGCGCCGATGCCGAGGCGATCGACAAGGCCGAAGACCGGCTCAAATTCCGCGACGCGATGGACAAGATCGGCCTTGAGAGCGCCCGGTCGCGCATCGCGCACACCATGGACGAAGCCATGGCCGCGCTGGAATTCACCGGCCTGCCGGCGATCATCCGCCCCAGCTTCACCATGGGCGGCACCGGCGGCGGCGTCGCCTACAACAAGGAAGAGTTCGTGCGCATCGTGACCACCGGTCTCGATGCGTCGCCGACCACCGAAGTGCTGATCGAGGAATCGCTGCTCGGTTGGAAGGAATATGAGATGGAAGTGGTTCGCGACCGCGCGGACAACTGCATCATCATCTGCTCGATCGAGAATGTCGATCCGATGGGCGTCCACACGGGCGACTCCATCACCGTCGCGCCGGCGCTGACGCTGACCGACAAGGAATATCAGATCATGCGCAACGCCAGCATTGCGGTGCTGCGCGAAATCGGCGTGGAAACAGGTGGTTCCAACGTACAGTTCGCAGTCAATCCCAAGGATGGGCGGCTGATCGTCATCGAGATGAACCCGCGCGTGTCGCGCTCATCGGCGCTGGCTTCCAAGGCCACCGGCTTCCCGATCGCCAAGGTCGCGGCCAAGCTGGCGGTGGGCTACACGCTGGACGAGATCACCAATGACATCACCGGCGTGACGCCGGCGAGCTTCGAACCGACCATCGATTATGTGGTGACGAAGATCCCGCGCTTTGCCTTCGAGAAGTTCAAGGGCGCCGAGCCGCTGCTCGGAACCGCCATGAAGTCCGTCGGCGAAGTGATGGCAATTGGCCGCAATATTCACGAATCCATGCAGAAGGCTCTGCGCGGACTCGAGACAGGCCTCGCCGGTTTCAATCAGGTCGATCATCTGGTCGGGGCGCCCAAGGAGCAGATCGTTGCGGCGCTGGGTCAGCCGACCCCGGACCGGCTGCTGATCGCAGCACAGGCGCTGCGTGAGGGGCTGAGCGTGGATGAAATCCATGCCGTCGCCAAGTTCGACCCCTGGTTCCTGCAGCGCCTTGCCGAGATCGTCGAGGCCGAGAAGGGCGTGCTCGCCAATGGCCTGCCGCGCGATGCGGAGGCCATGCGCAAGCTCAAGTCCATGGGCTTCTCGGACAAGCGCCTTGCCTGGCTGGCGCTGCAGTCGGCCAACATCCCCGGTGGCATGGACAACGCGATAAAGCGCGGCTCGGGTCTCGTCCGCGATGCGGTGGTGGCGATGACTGGCGGCGTCACCGAGAAGGAGGTGCGCGCGCTGCGCCACAAGCTCGGCGTGCGTCCGGTGTTCAAGCGGATCGACACCTGCGCGGCCGAGTTCGAGGCCAAGACGCCTTATATGTACTCGACCTATGAGGCGCCGAGCTTCGGCGAGCCGGAGGACGAGAGCCAGCCGAGCGACCGGCGCAAGGTCGTGATCCTGGGCGGCGGACCCAACCGCATCGGCCAGGGCATCGAGTTCGATTACTGCTGCTGCCACGCCTGCTTCGCGCTGGAAGATGCGGGCTATGAGACGATCATGATCAACTGCAATCCGGAGACGGTGAGCACCGATTATGATACGTCCGACCGGCTATATTTCGAGCCGCTGACGGCGGAAGACGTGCTGGAGATCCTGCATGTCGAGAAGTCGAAGGGCGAGCTTGTTGGAGTGATCGTGCAGTTCGGCGGGCAGACCCCGCTCAAGCTGGCGCAGGCACTGGAAGAGGCCGGCATTCCCATCCTCGGCACCTCGCCGGATGCCATCGACCTTGCCGAAGATCGCGAGCGGTTCGCGGCGCTGATCGAGAAACTGGGCCTGCTACAGCCGGCCAATGGCATCGCCCGCAGCCGGGAAGAAGCCATCGCGGTGGCCAATCGCATCGGCTACCCGGTGCTGATGCGCCCGAGCTACGTGCTGGGTGGCCGGGCGATGGAGATCGTCGATGGCCAGGCGCAGCTCGAGGAATATATCGCCACGGCGGTGCAGGTCTCGGGCGACTCGCCGGTGCTGATCGACCAGTATCTGCGCGATGCCGTTGAGGTTGACGTCGATGCGCTGTGCGATGGTGAGGATGTCGTCGTCGCCGGCGTGCTCCAGCATATCGAGGAAGCCGGCGTTCACTCCGGTGATAGCGCTTGCTCGCTGCCGCCTTACAGCCTGCCCGATTATCTCATCGCCGAGATCGAGCGGCAGGCCGATGTGCTGGCCCGCGCGCTCTCCGTGCGGGGCCTCATGAACATCCAGTTCGCGGTCAAGGATGGGCTGGTCTACCTCATCGAGGTCAATCCGCGCGCCTCGCGCACGGTGCCGTTCGTGGCGAAGGCCATCGGCACGCCGATCGCCAAGATCGCCGCGCGGGTGATGGCCGGCGAGAAGCTCGCGAGCCTGCCGAAGATCGACCGCAATGCGATCCGCCATATTGCGGTCAAGGAAGCCGTGTTCCCGTTCAATCGCTTCCCCGGCGTCGATCCGGTCCTTTCCCCGGAGATGAAGTCGACCGGCGAGGTCATGGGCATCGACAGCGATTTCGCGACTGCTTTCGCCAAGGCGCAGATCGGCGCGGGCACGGTGCTGCCCAAGCAGGGGACGGTCTTCATCTCCGTTAAGGATAGCGACAAGAGCGTGATCCTGCCCGGGGCCCGCAAGATTGCCGATCTCGGTTTCAAGATCGTCGCAACCGGCGGAACGGCCGACTTCTTCGCGGAGAACGGCTTGCCGGTGGAGAAGGTGAACAAGGTCGCGCAGGGCCGTCCGCATATTGTGGACCGCATTGCGGATGGCGAGGTGGACCTCATCTTCAACACCACGGAAGGCTGGCAGTCGCTCAAGGACAGCAAGGCGATCCGCACGAGCGCGTTGCGCGGCAAGGTGCCGAGCTTCACGACCGCGGGGGCAAGTCTGGCTGCGGTGGACGCAATTGAGGCTTTGCGTGCGCGTCCTCTTGAAGTGAAGTCGCTGCAATCCTATTATCAGGCGTCGCACGACTGATCTTCCAGAACACAAGAAATCAGTTGCGGGCCGACCGGATCCCCGGCGGACTAGGGAGTTCGCGCATTGTTGCGCTGGAAATAGGGAGTCGAGATGGCGACCGTTGAGAAGATGCCGATGCTGCAAGTCGGTTATGACAAGCTGACCGACCAGCTCCGCGCGCTCAAGGCCGAGCGTCCCAAGATCGTGGATGCGATCGAGGAGGCACGCGCCCATGGCGATCTTTCGGAAAACGCCGAATATCATGCCGCAAAAGAGCGTCAGGGCCAGGTCGAGGCGACCATCGCCGATCTGGAAGACAAGCTCTCGCGCGCGCAGGTTATCGATCCCACCACGCTGTCGGGCGACAAGATCATCTTCGGCGCCACGGTCACCTTGCTGGACGAGGATGACAAGCCGGTGCGCTATCAGATCGTCGGCCAGGCCGAGGCGGACGCGAAGCTGGGCATGATCAGCTATAACAGTCCGCTTGGCCGCGCCCTCATCGGCCGTCAGGTCGGCGAGGATGTCGAGGTGACGGTACCGTCCGGCGACAAGTTCTATCTGGTCAATAAGATCGAATTCATCTGATCCGCAGCCGCGCCATGATTATGTCTTTTCTGGTTGCCGCACCGGCAGCGTTCACGCTGTCGGTTCGCACCGCAGCCGGCTGACATCGCGATGCAGCTTCCCAAAGGTCCGGCGACCAACATTCTGGCGGCGATCATCGTCATCGTCTTCCTGCCGTTGTATCTCACCGGGGAGATGGGGCGCGCGGCGCTGATTGCCGGGTTCATTTCCGAGCGCGTTACGTTGCTCTCGTCGTCCGAAGCGCTGACCTTCAACGTGCCGTGGCTGCCGCTGTGGATCACGCCGCTCACCGCCACGCTGCTGCATGGCGGGTGGATGCATCTGGGCTTCAATGTGCTGATGCTGATCTTCTGCGGCCGCTTCGTTGAAAATCTGCTCGGTCCGGGCCGGCTCGTGGTGATCTATGTCGTCGGCGCCTATGCCGCAGCGCTCGGGCAATGGCTTTCGAGCTTCTTTTATGCGCAAGGCGAGGGCTGGGTGCCGATGATCGGCGCAAGCGGCGCGATTTCCGCCGTGCTGGGAACCTATGCGTTCATTTACAGCCAGCGCGGCGTGAAGGCGATGGGGCCTGTTCCCGCCTATATCGTCCGCATGGTCTGGCTCGGCGCAGCGTGGACCATCCTGCAATTGCTGATCGCGCTGGCGGGCGGGTTCGACAGTTTCTTCGGCGGGATCGCCGTTGGCGCCCATATCGGCGGCTTCATCGCCGGCCTGCTGCTCGCACGCCCCTTGCTGGCCCGGCGGTTTCGGGCGTCCTGACGGGCGCGTGCCAGCGCTGGTCTAGCACTGCCACCCGAGCCAATCCGTCAGTGAGCGTGATCCTCGGCATCATCCGTGCTCGGATCGAGCAGGCGATGCAGATGGACGATCACATAGCGCATTTCCGCATCGTCCACGGTCCGCTGCGCCGCGCCGCGCCAGGCCGCTTCGGCACTGGCATAGTTCGGGAAGATGCCGACGATGTCGATGGCATTCAGATCTTCAAATTCGAGTTTCTGCGGGTCTTTGACGCGACCGCCCATCACGAGGTGCATGAGGCTCAAGAAAGTGCTCCGGATTTATGCCCGGCAAGAGGCGCCTGGGCGTTGTCGATTTGCTAGCAGCCTCGGCCGGTTCTGCCAAGAATGGCGACACTGGCCTTGCGATCCTAGGCGTCCGATTTCTTGTCCGAACGCGGCTTCTTGATGCGTTTGCCGATCAGGCGGGCGGCTTCGACCGCCGCCGTTTGAAGCGCGGCCTTTTCCGTCTTTGCAAGATTGGCGAACATGGTCTGCGCCGCTTGGCGCGCGCCGGAGTTTCGCACGGCCTGCTGCGCCGCCCGTCCGGCCTTGCCCGCAGCTGATCCGATGGCCAGCTTGGGCAGGAAAATGGCGATGACGGCCCCGGCTGCTGCAGCTGCGGCTACTGCCGCGATGGGATGTTCCTGAAACATCCGGTTGGTTTCATTGGCTGCACGATAGGCCTTTTCCCGCGTGTCAGCGACCACGTCCTCGCCCCGCTCGCGCACCGTGGCAAGCGTGCTCCCGACCTTGTCCTTCACCTGCTCAAGCGTAGAAGCCGCTTGGCGGCCCTTCTTCGTCTTCGGGGCGGTCATCGTCTGATCAACTGTCCTCTTTCTGGCTCCATAGAGCGCGATTCAACCAGACGAGCCAAGCACCACGCATCACGTAGAGCAAGATGAATCGCACAGGGCGCCAGAAGAGAAGGCCGACCGCACCGGTCGCGACCAGCGTCGTCAGGACGGGATGGCGGCGCAGCGTTCCCCGTGCGGCCTGTTTGGCTTGCGACACTTTCTGCTGAACCGCCTCGACGGCGTCGTCCTTCAGATGCGCCGGGCTTAACCGGTCGCGAACTCCGTCCACTGCAGAGCGAAAACGCTCTCTAGCGCTATCCGCACGCTGGCGGGCCTCGGCCAGTTCGAGGGGGGAGGGCGCGCTGCTCATGGGCGATCTGCCTTGCTGAGGGGGGAGAGGGCACGCTTGACCATCAGGCCGCAAAGTAGAGCGAGCAGCAGGAGGACTCCGGCTACGATCAGAGCCGCGCCAAGCCAACCGACAGAAGGCGCGAGCGCGATCACGGCTGCCGCGACCAGCGTAACGAGCGCCAGACTGACGAACAGAAAGGCGAGGACGCCGAACAGCGCCGCGCGGCGGGCCGCCGCGGCAATCAGTGCCGCTTTGAGCTTCGCCCACGTCAATTCCGCCTCGGCGAGTTCCCGGCCCGATGCAATCAGCCGCGAAAAGCTCTCGCCAATGGTCTCCTTTTCAAGCGCGTCTTCAGGGTTCGGCGGGGTGCCCGCCGCAGTGTGCATGGTGTCGGGATCACTCATCGATCAATGCCGGCCGGTCCTTCCAGCCTCAGCTGTCACTCGACGAGCCCCGCATCATGCGCATGAGCACAAAGCCAACCACAGCCGCCGCACCGATCGCCACCGCAGGGCTCTTGCGCACGAAGTTGCGCGCTTCCTCGGTGAGCTGGTCGATATCCTTGGCGTCCAGCGAGTCCGCCGCGCCGGCGACGGTTTCCGCAGCCTTGCGGGCATAATCGCCATATTGCGGGCCGAGCTTTGAATCGACGGTCTCGGCGGTCTCGGCGATCAGCTTCGAGAGGCCATGAAGGGCATCGCCTGTCGTGTTCTTAGCCGTCGTGGCGGCACCGCGTGCGGTGGCCTTAGCCTGCTCGGCAAATTCGCCGGCCTGCTCGCGCCAGTCGGTGCTCGATCCGGTCTCCGCGCCCCGCGCCTCTGCTGCCGTGGACAGCGCAGCCGACTTCGCGCTCGTGGCATCCGATGCAGCCTTGCGCGCCGACGTCGCCTTCGACGTGCTCTTGCGGGTCGTTCCGGTGCTATTGGTCTCGGCCATGGCGGGTTCCTCTTGTGATACAGAACAGGCTTGCCTGTTATAGCAAGGCTCGCCCTCTTTAACAGACCTGCGGCGGCAAATGTTCCCGCCATTGCACAGAAACAGCAAGATAAGCCGAGCCGCCCGCCATTGCCATGAGGGAGTGCGCTCGCTAATCCGCGCCGATAATTTGCCAGACGGAAGGGGAAGGCACAGCCATGACCGCAATTCTCGACATTCACGCCCGCCAGATCCTGGACAGCCGCGGCAACCCGACGGTGGAAGTCGACGTGTTGCTGGAAGACGGCAGCTTCGGCCGCGCCGCCGTTCCCTCGGGCGCATCCACCGGCGCTTATGAAGCGGTCGAGAAGCGAGATGGCGACAAGTCCGTCTATCTCGGCAAGGGCGTTCTCCAGGCCGTCGATGCAGTGAACGGCGAGATTGCCGAAGCGATCACCGGCATGGATGCCGAGGATCAGGGCGATGTCGACGCCGCAATGATCGAGCTGGACGGCACGGAGAACAAGGCGCGGCTCGGCGCCAACGCCATTCTCGGCGTAAGCCTCGCGACGGCCAAGGCGGCTGCCGATGCGCGCGGCCTGCCGCTGTACCGCTATGTCGGTGGCGTCTCCGCCCATGTGCTGCCGGTGCCGATGATGAACATCATCAATGGCGGCGAACATGCCGACAATCCGATCGACTTCCAGGAGTTCATGATCATGCCGGTGGGGGCGGAGAGCATCGCCCACGCCGTGCAGATCGGCTCGGAAATCTTCCACACGCTCAAGAAGGGCCTGCACGACAAGGGTCTCGCGACCGGCGTGGGCGACGAGGGTGGGTTTGCGCCCAACATCGCTTCAACGGTCGAAGCGCTCGACTTCATCATGCAGAGCATCGAGAAGGCCGGTTACAAGCCGGGTGAGAATGTCGTGCTGGCGCTCGATTGCGCAGCGACCGAGTTTTTCAAGAATGGCAGCTATGTGATCTCCGGCGAGGGCAAGACGCTCTCCCCGGCCGAAATGGCCGACTATCTCGCGGACCTCGTCGCGCGCTACCCGATCAAGTCGATCGAGGACGGCATGAGCGAGGATGATTTCGAGGGCTGGAAGATCCTGACCGACAAGATCGGCGACAAGTGCCAGCTGGTGGGCGATGATCTGTTCGTCACCAACCCCAAGCGCCTCGCCATGGGCATCGAGAAGGGACTCGCCAACTCCATGCTGGTCAAGGTCAACCAGATCGGCTCGCTGACCGAAACGCTCGCCGCCGTCGATATGGCCCACCGTGCGCGCTACACCAATGTGATGTCGCACCGCTCGGGTGAGACTGAGGACGCGACCATTGCCGACCTGGCGGTCGCCACGAACTGCGGCCAGATCAAGACCGGCTCGCTGGCGCGCTCCGACCGGCTCGCCAAGTACAACCAGCTCATCCGTATCGAGGAAGAACTGGGCGACCGCGCTTATTATGCGGGAACGTCGATTTTCCGCTGAGGCGTTTTTAACGGTCCGGGTGGAGGCGAACGATCCGTTGCGCATCCCCCGGGCCGACGGCTTGTCTACAAAGTTAATGCAATTTGTCGCATTCGTTCATTTTGGGCTTGCATTGCAACGGTCGGCGTGATTCCAAGGGCCCATGGCGCATCTGGCAAAATTGAGGTTTCTTCTTGGTTCGGCGTTCACGCCGGCCATTGCCATTTTCCTGCTCCTGCTCTTCATCGGCTATGCCATCATTGGCCCGAACGGCATTCTCGCCTGGTCCGATTACAGCCGGCAGCTCAAGCAGCGGCAGGCCGAGTTGTCGGCGCTGCACAAGCAGAAGGCCGCGCTGGAGAATCGGGTGAAGCTGCTCGATCCGCGCCATGCCGATCCGGATATGGTCGACGAGCTGGTCCGCAAGCAGCTCGGCGTCACGCACCCCGATGAAGTCGTCGTTCCGATGAAATGACTAAGGGTGCGGTCGACTAACCAGATTTCGCCACCCATTTAACCTATCTGGACATTGCGCTCCTGCCGGTGCCGTGCCTATAGCTGGCTGTAACAGCCACGCGAGAAGGACCTGAAACATTGGCGAAGCCAGCTTCCAGACGCGCGCAAAATGCCCCTGCATCCACTGCCACGGCGCCGTCTGCGGACCATAACCGGGAGCGCCCCGGTGAGCCCAATCCCTATGACGCGAGCCAGGAAGAGCTGCTCGAATTCTACCGTCAGATGCTGCTCATCCGCCGCTTCGAGGAGCGGGCCGGGCAGCTTTACGGTCTCGGCCTGATTGGCGGCTTCTGCCACCTCTATATCGGTCAGGAAGCGGTTGCGGTCGGCATCCAGTCGGCGTTGACGCCCGGCAAGGACAGCGTGATCACCGGTTATCGCGATCATGGCCACATGCTTGCTTATGGCATCGATCCCAAGATCATCATGGCCGAGCTGACGGGCCGGGAGGCCGGCATTTCGCGCGGCAAGGGCGGCTCGATGCACATGTTCAGCGTCGAGCATAAGTTCTTCGGCGGCCATGGCATCGTCGGCGCGCAGGTCAGCCTCGGCACCGGTCTGGCGTTCGGTCACAAATATAACGAGGATGGCGGCGTGTGCGTCGCGTACTTCGGCGACGGCGCGGCCAATCAGGGCCAGGTCTATGAGAGCTTCAACATGGCCGAGCTGTGGAAGCTCCCGATCATCTATGTGATCGAGAACAACCAATATGCCATGGGCACCTCCGTGGCGCGTTCCTCCGCCGAGGATCAGCTCTATCGTCGCGGCGAGAGTTTCCGCATTCCGGGCATCCAGGTCGATGGCATGGACGTGCTGGCCGTGCGCGGCGCCACCGAGGCGGCGCTGGAGTATGTCCGCTCCGGCAAGGGGCCGATCCTGCTGGAAATGAAGACCTATCGCTATCGCGGTCACTCGATGTCCGATCCGGCGAAGTATCGCTCGCGCGACGAAGTGCAGCACATGCGCGACACGTCCGATCCGATCGAGGGCCTCAAGAAGATTCTCGCCGATGCCGGCGTGAAGGAAGAGGATTTGAAGGCCATCGATACGAAGATCCGCAAGGATGTGAGCGAGGCGGCCGACTTCGCGGAAACCTCGCCCGAGCCTGACATGGCCGAACTTTATACCGATGTGCTGGTGGAGCAGTATTGATGGGTCTCGAGATCAAGATGCCGGCCCTCTCGCCGACGATGGAAGAGGGGACGCTGGCCAAGTGGCTCGTCAAGGAAGGCGATGAGGTCAAGGCCGGCGACATCATGGCCGAGATCGAGACCGACAAGGCGACGATGGAGTTCGAGGCTGTCGATGAAGGCACCATCGAGAAGATCCTAATTGCCGAGGGCACCGACAATGTGAAGGTCGGCACGGTGATCGCCATGCTCTCCGGCGAAGGCGAAGAAGCGCCCGCACCGGCCGCGCAAGCTCCCAAGGCCGAAGCGCAGGCCGCGCCCAAGGCTGCGGACGAGGCTGAGGCGCCCAAGAAGGCCGAGAGCGGCACCGCCAATCTCTCCGGCAGCAAGGCGAGCGCGGTGACGGACCCGGCGATCCCGGAAGGCACGCAGATGGTCAAGACGACCGTCCGCGAAGCGCTGCGCGATGCCATGGCCGAGGAAATGCGGCGCGATCCGCGCGTGTTCCTGATGGGCGAGGAAGTCGCCGAATATCAGGGCGCCTACAAGGTCACCCAAGGCCTGCTCGAAGAGTTCGGCCCCAAGCGCGTGATCGACACGCCGATCACCGAGCATGGCTTTGCCGGCATCGGCGCGGGCGCTGCCATGGGCGGCCTCAAGCCGATTGTCGAGTTCATGACCTTCAACTTCGCCATGCAGGCGATGGACCAGATCATCAACTCGGCCGCCAAGACCAACTACATGTCCGGGGGGCAGATGCGCTGCCCAATCGTGTTCCGTGGCCCCAATGGGGCGGCGAGCCGGGTTGGCGCGCAGCACAGCCAGAATTACGGCCCGTGGTATGCGGCCGTGCCGGGCCTGATCGTGATCGCGCCCTATGACAGCTCGGATGCCAAGGGCCTGCTGAAGGCCGCGATCCGCAGCGAAGATCCGGTGGTGTTCCTTGAGAACGAACTGGTCTACGGGCGCAGTTTCGAGGTGCCGCAGCTTGACGATCATGTCCTGCCGATCGGCAAGGCACGCATCGTCCGCCCCGGCAAGGATGTGACGCTGGTGAGCTATTCCATCGGCGTCGGCGTGGCGCTCGAGGCAGCCGAAACGCTCGCCGCCGATGGCATCGATGCCGAGGTGATCGATCTGCGTACGTTACGCCCGCTCGATACCGCGACGGTGCTGGAAAGCCTCAAGAAGACCAACCGCCTCGTGGTGGTCGAAGAGGGCTGGCCGGTCTGCTCCATCGCCAGCGAGATTGCGGCGGTCTGCATGGAGCAGGGCTTCGACGATCTCGATGCGCCGGTGCTGCGCGTGACCAATGAGGATGTGCCGCTGCCTTATGCGGCCAATCTCGAAAAGGCGGCGCTGATCGATGCGGCGCGGGTCGTGAAGGCTGCCCGCAAGGTCTGCTATCGGGATTGAGATAGGGTGGGGCGCTCATATGGGCGCCCCGCGACCTTTGATGGCGCGAGAGGTCTTGGCTGCCCTGGGCTCCTGCCTTCGCAGGAGCACCAGCCTTTGTCCCTCCATTCTCTGTCTTAACTCAGGGAAGGCGCGCGGCGCGTCCCGGATTTTCGGCACCGGCGCGACGGCCCGGCAATTGCTCGTTGAAGATCTTGCGGCTAACGAACTTCCAGGCGCCATCCACCTTGCGCATCTTATCCTCATAATGGCCGTAGCTGCCGATATGCGGGGTATGTCCCGTGCCGTTATTGGCTACCTCGAACCAGTAGATCACGCCCTTGGCCGTATCGCCATGCACATAGATGGCCTGATTGGTGATGAAGTGGCGCAGGGTGACAGGCTGGCCTGAGCCATCGTCGCCATAATATTGCTTGATGGCTTCCTTGTAGACGCCGATTTCCTTGTAGATTTCCTCCGGCCCGACGGCGGTGCCGCCTGCCCATTCCAGCACGCCTTCGGGCGCGAACAGGGCGGCGTAGCTTTCGGCATCGCCCCAATCGAGCGCCATGAGATACTCGGCTTCAAGCTGCATGATCGCGGCGCGATCGGCGGCATAATCCTCCTGCGCCGCTGTAGGGCGCCCGGTTTCGTTCGGCATAATGATGTCCTCTCCTCTGCCTGTGCCATGGCGCAGGCTCGCAAGAGGTTAGACGAGGGGCTTCGCCTGTGCAATTAAAGCTGGACAGAATCAATCTCAGCGGTTGAAACTGGCAGGATAACGAGCCGCAGGAAATGGAACCGGTGCGGCGCCAGGGCGAGCAGAGAGGAATTCACGACATGGCAATGGCACCTCAGGCGGCACACTCCGTGCCGGGCGACGATGCTGGGGCCGCGTCGCAGCAATGGCCCTCCAGCCCGCGTGCCTATTTTGCGCTGACTGTCATCATCATCGCCACCTTCCTGAGCTTTTTCGATGCCACCGTGTTTGGGATGCTGGCGGAGCGGATCAAGGTCGATTTCGGCCTGTCCGATACGCAGCTTGGCATATTGGGTGGTCCGGCAAGCATCATCTTCTACGTCTTCGTCGGCATTCCGCTGGCCCGGCTCGTGGATATCTATCCACGCAAGATGATCCTCGCGATCAGCGCGGCGGTGACGGGCGGCGTCACCATGCTCAGCGGTCTGGCGCAGGGCTTCGGCCAGTTCATCGCGGCGCGGATGCTGTTGGGCGCTGGTGGATCGGCGCATGGCCCCGGCTCTTATTCGCTCATTGTGGACATGTTCCGGCCCAAGAAAATCCCGATTGCCTTCGCGCTGCTGCAGTTCGGCTTCATCGGCGGCACCACGCTTGGCGTGCTGTTCGGTGGTATGATGATCGGCGCGGTATCGCATTGGGATACCAGCTATGTGTGGGGCCTGCGCATCTTCAACTGGCAGTGGATCTTGATCGGCCTCGGCCTGCTGTCCTTCCCGGCGGCGCTGCTGTTCCTACTGGTGAAGGAGCCGGCGCGGCGGGCGGCTGTGGCCGACCCGATCGCAGTGCCTCAGAAAGCCAGCTTCGGCCGCAAGATCGCCACGTTCATGGGCTTCGACGCCATTCGCGGCATTCAGGCGAAAGGCATGGTTTATTACCCGCTGTTCATCGCGCTGGCGCTCAGCGCGACGGAAAGCCAGGGCATCGGCTTCTGGCGCGTGCCTTTCCTCGTGCGGACCTATGGCATGGACGAGGCGCAGATTGGCGCGGTGCTCGCGCCCATGCTTCTGGTCGCGCAGCTTGCCGGCCTCGTGCTCGGTGGCCTGATGGTCTCGTGGTTCGGCCGCAAGTATAAGGATGCGAACGTTCGCACGGCGGCGATCTGCTTCACCGCGGTCACCATCTGCACGCTGGCCGCGCCGCTGATGCCGACCGGGCACCTCGCCATGGGCGCGATGGCTGTGGCGACGCTCTTCGGCCTTGCGGGCGCGCCGGCGCAGAATGCCGCCGTGCAGCGCGTCGCGCCGCAAGCCATGCGCGGGCAGGTGACGGCGCTGTACCTGTTTATGTTCACCTTCTTCGGCGCGATGGGCAGCCTCGTGATCGGTGTGGTGGCGCAATATGTCGTGCGGGATGAGGCACGGCTGTGGCAGGCGATCTTCATCACCGCGCTCGTGCTGCTGCCGCTCGCCACGATCAGCATGTGGCGTGCCTGCAAGCCCTATCGTGAGGAAATCGAGCGCTTGGAGGCAGCAGAAGTTGCGGCTGTGAGCAAAGCAATGCCTGCGGGGAGTTGACGACTCATCATTGAGTTCTCACAGGGGATATTGCGCGACGCCGGGTTTTGGTCCGGCGTCACTCTGTTTTGCTGAGAGTCCCGAGAGGATGGCTATGACCAATTATCCTGCCCTGCACATGATCATCGATGGCGAGGCCGTGACCGGCGGTGATCGCCGAACGCAGACCATCGTCAATCCTGCGACGGGCGAGACCCTTGGCGAGCTGCCGCTGGCCAGCACGGCGGATATCGACCGCGCGTTGGAAACCGCGCAGCGCGGGTTCAATCGCTGGCGCAACTCGACGGCGCAGGAGCGCGCTGCGGTGCTCTCCGGCGCAGCGCGTCTGCTCATGGAGCGGCAGGAGACGCTGGCCCGCATCGCCACGATGGAGCAGGGCAAGACCCTGCCTGAATCCCGCATCGAAGTAATGATGGTCGCCGGCCTGTTCAATTTCTACGCCGGCGAGGTTTCGCGCCTTTATGGCCGCGCTCTGGTGCGCCCGGCCGGCATGCGCTCGACGGTGACCTACGAGCCGGTCGGCCCGGTTGCGGCCTTCTCGCCCTGGAACTTCCCGCTCGGCAATCCTGGCCGCAAGCTGGGCGCGCCGATCGCGGCGGGCTGCTCGGTGATCATGAAGTCTGCCGAAGAGACCCCGGCGTCCGCGCTCGGCGTGCTGCAGTGCCTGCTCGATGCCGGCCTGCCCAAGGACGTCGCGCAGGCCGTGTTCGGCGTGCCCGATGAGGTGTCGCGCCACCTGCTGGCCTCGCCGATCATTCGCAAGCTCAGCTTCACCGGCTCGACCGTGATCGGCAAGCACCTCGCCAAGCTGGCGGCCGAAGACCTGAAGCGCACCACGATGGAACTCGGTGGTCACGGCCCGGTGCTGGTGTTCGACGATGTCGACGTGGACCGCGTGCTGGACGTCATGGTCGGCCACAAATATCGCAACGCCGGCCAGGTTTGCGTCTCGCCAACCCGCTTCATCGTGCAGGAAAATGTCTACGAGCGGTTCCGTGACGGGTTCGCGAGCCGTGCCAAGGCGCTCAAGGTCGGCAACGGCCTTGAGGATGGCATCCAAATGGGCCCGATGGCCAATGAGCGTCGCCCGGACGCCATGGAGCGCCTCATCGGCGGCGCTGTCAGCAGTGGTGCCAAGCTCAATGCGGGCGGCGAGCGCATCGGCAATCAGGGCTTCTTCTATGCCCCGTCCGTGCTTAGCGAGATCCCGCTCGATGCCGAGATCATGAACGAGGAGCCGTTCGGTCCGGTCGCGCTGATCAACCCGTTTGGCAAGGTCGACGACATGATCGCGGAGGCCAATCGCCTGCCTTATGGTCTCGCCGCTTACAGCTGGACGGACGACGTCAAGCTGCAGCGCCGCGTGGCGCGGGAAGTCGAGACCGGCATGCTCGGCGTCAACAGCGTCGCCATCGGCGGTGCGGACTCGCCCTTTGGCGGCGTCAAGTGGTCGGGCCACGGCCATGAGGATGGCCCCGAGGGCCTCCATGCCTGCCTCGTGACCAAGGTCGTCCACGAAGGCTGATCCAGAATACAAGCCCCGGTGCCCGTGCAGGCGCCGGGGCTTTCTTTCCCCATTTCTCAGGAGAGTAACATGACTCACGCGCTCAACACCGGCGGCGATCGCGGCTATCTTCGCATCGCGACCGAAGAGGCTTTCGCGACGGCCGAACAGCTCGACGCCTTTCTGAAGCTGGTCAAAGAGGGCCGGGCCGACAAGGCGACCACGTCGCTCTGGGGTTTCTACGGCACCTCGCCTTCCGAGCGGACCCAGTTCATTCGCGATCGGCTGCTCGATCTGGACGATCTGCGCATCCAGGCGATGGACGAGACCGGAATCGACGTCGCCATTCTCTCTCTGACATCGCCCGGTGGACAGGCATTCGAGACCGATGAAGCCAAGACGCTGGTCCGCAATGCCAACGACGTTCTGAAGGCCGCTTGCGAACGCCACCCGTCGCGCTATGTCGGCATGGTCTCCATCGTCCCGCAGGACGTGCAGTGGTCCGTCGAGGAAATCGCACGCGGCAAGAACGAGCTGGGCTTCAAGGGCGTGATGGTCAACAGCCACACCAAGGGTCACTATCTGGATGAAGAGCAGTTCGACCCGATCCTGAAGGCCTGCGCCGACAATAATCTGCCGCTGTACATCCACCCGCAATCGCCGCCGGATGCGATGATCGCCGGCATGGTCGAGGCTGGCCTCGATGGCGCGATCTTTGGCTTCGGTGTCGAGACTGGCTATCATCTGCTGCGCATCCTGACGACGGGCGTGTTCGACCGCTATCCCAACCTGACCGTGTGCGTCGGCCATGGCGGCGAGGCGATCCCCTACTGGCTGTTCCGCATGAACTACATGCATCAGGCTGGCGTCCGCTCGAAGCGCTATGAGCGCCTCAAGCCGCTCAACCACGACCTGTTCCACTACATGCGCAACAATGTCTGCGTGACGACCAGCGGCATGGCCTGTCCGCTGGCGATCAAGCTGTGCATCGATCAACTCGGTGAGGACCGGGTGATGTACGCGATGGATTATCCCTATGAATATGTCGCCGATGAGGTGCGTACGCACGACAATCTCGACATTTCTGCAGAAGCCAAGAAGAAGCTGATGCAGACCAATGCCGAGCGGGTCTTCAACCTGTGACGACCCCGCCGGTGTCGGGCCGGGTGACCGGCACCGCCTGGTATGCGCTGGCGTTGGTGGCTCTCACCAACGCCATGTCGCTGCTGGATCGCAACATCCTCGCCATTCTCGCGCCGCGCATCAAGGCGGACCTGCAGATTGGCGATGCCGAGCTGGGGCTGCTGTACGGAACGGTGTTCGCGCTGTTCTATGCGTTGTTTTCCCTGCCGCTCGGTCGCCTGTCGGATGGCTGGATTCGCACGCGCATTCTGGCTCTCGCCATCGGCTTCTGGTCCTTTTCCGCCGGTCTCGCTGCCTTCGCCAGCGGCTTTGCGATGCTTGCCATTTCCCGCCTCGGGGTCGGGATCGGCGAGGGAGCGACGTCGCCGGCGGGGACATCGCTGCTGTTCGATTATTTCCCTAAGCATCGGCGCGGTCTCGTGATGGGCACGATTGCTGCCTCCATTGCCGTCGGCCTTGGCATGTCCAACGTGGTCGGCGGGGTCGCGGCGGGCTGGTGGGAAGGGCTTTATCCTTCCGCTCAGTCAGCGCCGCTGGGCCTTGCCGGCTGGCAGTTCGCGTTCCTGGTCGCCTCGGTGCCCGGATTTGTGCTCGCATTGCTGCTGTGGCACCTCAAGGAGCCTCAGCGCGGCGCGATGGATGGCATCGCATCCCGGCCGGATCCGGCGCCGTTCCGCTCCAGCCTCGCGCTGCTCGGTGCGGTGACGCCCGGCACCAATTTGCTGAGCCTCGCCGCCAGCAAGGCCAGTGCCCGCCACTGGACCGCCAATATCGGCGTCATGGTGCTGGTGGTCGGCCTGATGACGCTGTTCGTGCATCTGGCTTCGGCCTTCTCGCCGCGCCCGGCGCTCAGTTTCGGTGGCGTGCCGCTCAATCCCCACATCCTGCAATGGGGCGTGATGGGCTTTGGCATCATCGTGATCTTCAACCTGTTGCAGCGGCTGGCGCTTGCCGATCCGCCGACCTATCAGGTGACGGTGCGCTCGCCCGCGCTGATGATCGCGATTGCGGTCGGCGCGCTGCAGACGGTGATTAATTACGGCATCATGGGCTTCACGCCCGCCTTCATCATGCAGACCTATGGCACTTCGCCTGCCGAGACTGGCGTCACCTTCGGCCTGCTCTCGCTAGTGATTGGCGTGATCGGCCCGATGATTTCGGGGCCTCTGGCTGACTGGTTCGACAAGTCCATGCCGGCGACCGGCCGCGTGTATCTCACGCTGTTCGCGCTCGGCGTCTCGCCACTCATCGGGGTCTGGACCTATCATGCGCCGGATGCGTTCGGCTTCTACAGCCGCTTCGTGCTCTACAGCGTCATCCTCACCTGCTGGATGCCGCCGCTCTACTCGCTGATCTACGGACTTGTGCTGCCTCGCATGCGCGGCATCACCGCGAGCACCTATCTCATCATCTCCACCATTTTCGGCCTCGGCATGGGCCCCTATCTGGTCGGGATGATCTCGGATGCCACGGGTGATCTGCGCACCGCGATCCTGAGCGTCAACTGGATGGCGATCCCCATCATCATCCTGCTCATCATTCTCCTCACCCGCATCCGCAAGGACGAGAGCCTCATTCTGGTCCGCGCCCGGGATGCAGGGGAGCCTGTCTGATGCTTTGACCTGCTCAGCATCCTCTCATTGTTGACTTTGTTCGAAATGGCGCTTTGTGTCATAAGAACTGAGTCGAGCCGCGCGGGGGACGTGCGCGGTGCAATGAGAGGATGACAAGAGCATGACGGACGAGAGAACTGTCGATTACGTGATCGTCGGAGCGGGCAGCGCGGGATGCGTTCTCGCCAACCGGCTCTCGGCGGATCGGGGCACGGAAGTCGTCCTGCTCGAGGCTGGTGGCGATGATCGCCCGACGCGGGAATTGAGCCAGTTCCGCTCCAACATGATGATCCATATCCCGATCGGTTTCGGCAAGACGCTGAACGATCCCAAGGTCAACTGGCTGTATGAGACGGAGGTCGACGAGGGCTCAGGCGGTCGCCCCCACAAATGGCCCAAGGGCAAGGTGCTCGGCGGCTCGTCTTCGCTTAACGGCATGCTCTATGTGCGCGGCCAGTCGGCCGACTATGATGGCTGGCGCCAGATGGGCAATGAGGGCTGGGCATGGGACGACGTGCTGCCCTATTTCAAGAAGAGCGAAGACCAGACCCGTGGCGCCATGGAAGGCCATGCGCAGGGCGGTGAGCTGGCTGTCTCCGACTTCCCGGAGCATCACCCGATCAGCAAGGCCGTCATCGATGCCTGTGTCGAGGCTGGCTATGCCTATAAGGATGATCTGAACGACGGCGATCAGGAGGGGACCAGCTGGTTCCAGATGACCGCGCGCAACGGCAAGCGTTGCTCGACGGCGGTGGGCTTCCTCCATCCGGTCATGGATCGGGTCAATCTCACGGTCGAACTGCGCGCCATGACGACCCGCATTCTCTTCGAGGGCAAGCGCGCGGTGGGGGTTGAGTTCGTCCAGCATGGTCGCCTGCGCCGCGTGAAGGTGCGCAAGGAAGTGATCCTTGCAGCCGGCGCGGTCGAGAGCCCCAAGCTGCTGGAAATCTCCGGCATCGGGCAGGGCGGTGTCGTCCGGGAGCTGGGCGTGAAGCTGGTGCACGAGCTGCCCGGCGTCGGCGAGAACCTGCAGGACCACTACATGATCGGCTGCCAGGCGCGGCTAAAGCCGGGCACCCCGTCGGTCAATTCCATGGCCAGCGGCCTTCCGCTGATCGGCCAGGTGCTCAAATATGGCATGACCCGCAAGGGCCTGCTCTCCTACGCTGTGGCGCATGGCTGCACCTTCCTGCGCTCGCGCGAAGGGCTGGAGACGCCGGACATCCAAATCCACACCATGGCGGCGTCCATGGATCTGGAAGTGCTGAACGCCAAGCAGCAGCTGGCGCTGGAGAAGGAGCCGGGCATGGCCTCCAACCCCTGCCAGCTTCGCCCGGAATCGCGCGGGCACATCCACGCCCGCTCACCCGATGGCACGCAGGCTCCCAAGATCACGCCCAATTATCTGCAGGACCCGATCGACCAGCAGATGGCCGTCACGCAGCTCAAGATCATTCGCGAAATCTGGCAGCAGCCGGCGATCGCCAAATATCTGGCCGGCCCCGATCCGTTCGGCGAGACGGACGATCAGATGTTCTTCTATGCGCAGGTCGCCGGCGGCACGCTGTATCATGCGGTCGGCACGGCGCGCATGGGCAGCGATCCCAAGGCGGTGGTCGATGCGCGCCTGCGCGTTCACGGCGTTCAGGGCCTGCGCGTGGTCGATGCCTCGATCATGCCCAAGATCGTCTCCGGCAACACCAATGCCGCGACGATCATGATCGGCGAGAAGGGATCGGAAATGATCCTGGAAGACGCGAAGGAACTTGCGCCGGCCTGAACGGGTCGGCGTGCGGCATTAATGCTGGACGGGAAACGAAGCCGCCTGCGCGTCAGGCGGCTTCGGTCATTTCATGGAAGGCTTGCGCGATCAGCGTGAGCGACTTGGTGCGGGCCTGCGGATCGAAGGCGGGGCTGTGGACGATGACCTCATCCACCTGCGTCCGCTGGACGAACTGGCGCAGGCCGCGCGCGACATCATCGGCGGTGCCAAAGGCGCTGCATTGCATGACATGCCCCAGCATTGCGCTGAGCGATGGATCGAGGCTCGCGACATAATTCTCCACCGGCGGCGGCAACTTGCCGGGGCGACCGGTGCGCAGCGCGACAAAGTTCTGCATCATCGAGCTGGCGACATATTCCGCCTCCGCCACCGTGTCGGCAGCGACGACGCTCATCGCCGCCGCCGCATAGGGTTCGCGCAGAGAGGCGGAAGGGCGGAAATCGCGGCGATAGATGGTCAGCGCTTCATCCAGCAGATCGGGCGCGAAATGTGAGGCGAAGGCGTAGGGCATCCCGAGTGCCGCCGCGAGTTGCGCGCCGAACAGGCTGGAGCCCAGAATCCACATGTCGATCTGAGCGCCGCGCCCGGGCACGGCCAGCAGGCCGAGGTCAGGCTCGCCGGTGAAGTGAGCGCGTAATTCCACCACGCTGCGGGGAAACTCCTCGGCCTCCTGCCGGGTGTCATGGCGGATGGCGCGGGCTAGTCGCCCGTCCGCACCCGGTGCACGCCCGAGGCCGAGATCGACACGGCCGGGGAAGAGTGCATCCAGCGTGCCGAACTGCTCGGCGATGATATAGGGCGAGTGATTGGGCAGCATGATGCCGCCCGAGCCGACGCGGATGGTCTTGGTCGCCCGCCCGGCCTCGGCGATGATGAGCGCGGTGGCCGCTGCTGCCACGCCGGCCATGCCGTGATGTTCGGCGATCCAGTAGCGATGATAGCCGAGCGCTTCGGCATGGGCGGCGAGCGGGCCGACGCGCTTGATCGCATCGCCGGCGCTCTCGCCTTCGACAACGTTGACGAGGTCGAGGAAGCTGAGTTTGGTCATCGATCCAAGATGGGATCGGCATCCCCGCTGCGCAACCGGTCGCAGGCGGGGGGCTTGGGGATCAGGTGACGCGCCAGACCCACAATTTGATGCCCGCCTTGTAGCGCGCGCCCGAGCAGACGAAGATGCTGCGGTTCATCCAGTCATATTTGCCTTCCGGCGCGATGAATTCCGGCACGGTGCGGAAATAATAATCCGCCGGATCGACCTCCTCGCCTGCCGCCAGTCGCGCCATCACATCGGGCGGGCCATGGCGCAGGCCACGATTGCGGATCTGGATGACGACGCCGTCATCGGTCTGCAGCGCGTAAAGGGCATCGGCGACGGTGACGCCGTCCGGCCGGGTGAGCTGGAAGTCGGCGGCGTTGCCGAGCAGCTTGCCCTTGATCAGCGGCCCTTCGACACGGCCGCCCTCGAAGATCGGGATGATGCGGCGGGTGCCATCGACGGTGTTGCCGAGCGGCACCGGCGCGCCGAGATCGCCGCCGGCTTCATAGACGAATTCCAGGCCGGGCTGAATCATGAACGTGCTTCCTTGAGACTTGAAGTGTGAGGCTGCAGCCCCGGCGCGCACACATAGCGCGGGCCGGGGCTGTGGCTGGATGATCGCTAGGGTCAGGCGGCTTCGCGTTCCAGGCCGATCTGGTCCGCGCTGGCCCAGTTGCCGTGCAGGCCAAAGCGCAGCGCGAAGGGGATGTGGATCGTGGCGACCGGTCCCTTCTCGATGTCCAGCGCTTCGAAGATCAGCAGGTCGCTCTTGTGGTCGGCCAGGCGATTGCAGACCTGCACGATCCAGCCGTCGCCTTCCGGCGCGTCCTTGGAGCGCGGCACGAAGGCCGGCTCTTGCAGAGAGGAGGTGGGGCCGCACCACCAGTGCTGCTCCTTGCCTGTCTGGTGGTCGATCAGGAACAGGCAGTTCATCAGGAAGCCGCCGGCGCTGCCGCCCTTGAGCTCGACCGGACGCTTCATGTCCATCTCCAACATCCAGCCATAGCGATAGGGCAGGCCGGTGACGCGGTCGTCAATGCGGGGGAATTCGCCCGACGTTTCCGTGAGGCGAGTGACGCTGTCGAACTCGTCGCTATTGGACGCCATGTCGACCGTCCAGCGGGTGAGGTAGCTCGCCGCCTGCTGCGGGTTGAAGGGCGCACCATGCACATCCGGGAAGAAGGGGAACATGTTGTTTGCCGCTTCCGGCACGTCGATATGGACCTTGGTGCCGTCCTGATAGGCGTTCATCACATGCGACGCGAAGCAATTGTCGCGCTTGAACCAGCGGATGTCTTCCTGCTTCACATCGTCACGGCGCGGGATGATGCCGAGGTAGACGGGCAGTGTGGTGTCGAAGCCGAAGTGCGGCAGGCCCTTCTCCAGGCGCTCCCAGCTGCCGATCGAGGGCACGATGTGCAGGACCAGATAATCCTTGGTCACGCCGAAGTCGTGCATCATGCAGTAATAGGGCGCCTTGAACCAAAGTTCGCGGACCAGTTCGCCCTCAGGGCTGACCTCATAGAGGCACACATCGTCGGTGCACAGGCCGCTCGCCGCATAGCCGATGGCGACCATGTTGCCCGTGAGCGGGTCGATCTTGGGATGCGCGGTGAAGGTCTGGCCGGTCATCTTGCCGCCGAACTTCTCGAACCCGATGGTCTCCATCGTGTCCGGCTCCATGACGAGGGACGGGCTGTCCTCCTTCATGGCCCAGAGCTTGCCGGCGAACACAAAGGCGTTGGTGTTCGCGGTCGAGCGATACTCGCCCTTGACGGACTCATCGTCCGTCAGCGGATTGCGATAGGCACCGAAGAGCGCCTTGCCGGCCTCGTTCTCCAGCTTCCACTTGGCGGTCTTGGCCCAGCGCTGCTTGATGTCGCACTGGCCATCATGAATGTGGAAGCGCGTGATCATGCCATCGCCGTTGAAGCTGATGTCATCGCCCAGGCGGGGCGGGAATTGCGGGTCCGGCTGCACGCGGAAGAAGGCGCCATTCAGCTCGGGCGGAATCGTGCCCTCATGCACGAGATTCGGAATGTCGCATTCGATGCGCGACGGGCTGTTGAAACCTGTGAAAGCGGGGGTATTGGGGAATTGCGCCATAGCTTGCTCCTCTTGCGCAGGTTTGTATGCTATGCATACCAATTGGGCAATTCCCATTGCTTAATCAATGGCCGAACCGTTCCGGTTCTCGGGGGTAAAGATCTTGGAAGCACGCGCACGTCAACGTCCTCTTGTGGCCGCCAAAGGTGGTGGAAGTGCGACGCCATCGCCTGCGCCCGCGCAGATCGACGACGATATCGGCGCGATCGACGACATTATCGGGTTCCACATCCGCCTTGCCCATGGCGCGGCCTACCGCCATTTCACCGAGACTTTTTCCGAGCTTGGCCTGACGCAGAAGATGGTCTCCGTCCTCTGGCTGATCAGCGATCATCCGCACATCGCCCAAGCCGATATCGGCCGCCGTCTGCAGATGGACCGGGCGACGACGATGGCGATCATCAACCGGTTGGAAGCGCGCGGCCTGCTGGTGCGCGGCGCATCCACGCTGGACCGGCGCCGGCAGACGCTCACGCTGACTGCGGACGGGCAGGCGGCCCTGAGCGACGCGCGGCGCTGCATCGACGAGCATGAGCAATGGCTCAAGTCCCGTTTTACCAAGAAAGAAGCCACATTGCTCATCGAGTTATTGCGCCGTATTCACGAGTAGATTCGGCCTGTGAGATCGCCGATGCGGTCCACTGCCTGGAGAGGAAAGCCCAACCATGTCATCGTCTGATCCTGTTGAGATCATTAATGAGTCGCCGATGTCCGTTCGGCAGTGGATTGTCGTGGTCTTGATGATCCTGCTGAACGCGCTGGACGGTTTCGACGTGCTGTCGAGCGCCTTCGCGGCGCCGGGCATTTCGGCGGAATGGGGCATCCCCCGCTCGGCGCTGGGCATCGTCCTCTCGGCCGAGCTGGTCGGCATGGGCTTCGGTTCGGTCATCCTCGGTGGTGTCGCAGACCGCATCGGCCGCAAGGACACGATGCTGATCTGCCTCGTCGTCATGGCGATCGGCATGTATCTGGCCCATGCCGCGACCGGCGTGACGCTCCTGACGGTATGGCGCTTCGTCACCGGCCTCGGCATCGGCGGGATGCTGGCGGCGACCAACGCCGTGACGGCGGAATCGACCAGCAAATCCTCCCGCAGTCTCGCCATGGCGCTCTACGTCATTGGCTACCCGATCGGCGGCGTGGTGGGCGGCTTTGCCGCGCAGAGCTGGCTGCTGGTGGAATATGATTGGCGCGCGGTGTTCATGTTCGGCGCCGTGGTGACCGCGATCATGATCCCACTTGTCTTCTTCCTCGTGCCGGAGACGCCTGCATTCTACGCCGCGCGCCGGCCCGCGAACGTGATCGAGAAGGTCAACCGCTCGCTCCGCGCGCTGCGCAAGCGGACCATCGAGGCACTGCCGCCGCTGCGTACGGAAGGACCGCAGCCCAAGGTGACCGATATCCTGTCCAAGCCGGGCCTGCGCAAGGTCACCTGGCTGTTGGCCTTCGGCTACATGTTCCACACGCTCACCTTCTATTACATCCTCAAGTTCGCAGTGCAGATCGTCGCGGATTCCGGCTTCTCGCAGGCCGATGCCGCCAGCACGCTCACCTGGGCCAATATCGGCGGTGCGATTGGCGGCGGTCTGTTCGGCTTCCTGCTCAAGAAATGGGACATCAAGGGGCCGACGATTGCCATGATGATTGCCGGCGTGGTTGCGGTGGCATGGTTCGGCATGGGGCATGGCGAGCTGGGTGAATGGCGCGTGGCGGCATTCCTGTCGATGTTCTTCCTCAACGCGGCCATTGTGGGCTTCTATGCCGCCTTCGCGCGGGGCTTCCCGGCTTATGCCCGGGCCACGGGTACGGGCTTTGTCCTCGGCGTGGGGCGCGCTGGCGCGGCTGGCTCGCCCATCGTCGCCGGGCTGCTCTTCGACGTGCTTGGCAAGGGTGAGTTACTCACCGTATCGCTCATCATGAGCCTTGGCTCGGTGTGCGCCATCTTCATGCTGCTGCTGCTGCCGATGCGCGATGGCGATGCGATTGCTCAAGCCGAGGCTAAGGCCTGAGATCTGGGTCCGCCGCCCCCTCTATGCGGGGCGGCGGATCGTCAGATACTGAATGGTACGACGAGAGCAGGGGGTCGAGACGGTCAGCCCGCCGTGACGCGGAGCACTTCATCCGGCCGGGCCAGCGCATAGAGCGAGAGGCCGGCAGCCTCAGCCCGGGCTGCCGCCATGCTGGTCGGCACCGAGATGGTCACAAGGGTGTGGGCGCCGACGCGGACCGTTTTCTCCACGATCTCATAGCTGCAGCGCGCCGTGGAAAGCACAAAGCCGGTGTCCATCGTCTGCCCTGCGCGGGCCATGGCGCCAACGAGCTTGTCCAGCGCATTGTGCCGGCCGACATCCTCGCGGGCCATCAGGATCGCCCCATCCGGTGCCACGAAGGCAGCGGCGTGCATCCCGCCTGTGGCGCGATTGCCCGGCTGATGCGCCCGCAAGGCGTCCAGCGCCGCGAAGATCGCCGCCGGTGCGAGCGCCTCATGCGCGGCGACCGGGGGGAGGGCACGCGAAACGGCTTCCAGATTATCGATGCCGCACAGGCCGCAACTCGACTCGGCCACGCGCGTGCGCACGCGCTCTTCAAGTTTCTCGAGCGCCAGGGAGGTGATGGTCGCACGCGCGATCCAACCGAGATCGGTCTCGACGATATCCATGTCAGTGACATCGCCCGGTTGCGCGGCCAGGCCCTCGGTCAGCGCGAAGCCGGTGATGAAGTCGTCCAGATCGAACGGACTGGCCATCATCACAGCATAGGAAAGGCCGTTATATTCCAGCGCGACCGGAACTTCCGGCGCGAAAGGGCGCGCGACCGGACGGCTGGAGCCATCCGGTCGAAGGGCGACCAGGTCAGCCGGCGTCGTTGTAGCCAGGATCATTCTCATCCGCGCTTGCGAATTCGGTCGCCCGAGTCATGTGCGGCACTGGCCCATCCAACATCGCGATGGCGCGTGCGGCGAGCGGCGACATGTCAGCGGGGTCAACAGCCCGAATACCGGCGAGCATCCGTGGATCCCAATACATCTTGATATGGTCGGCGGTCGCGAGGGCCGCTTCGTCGTGACCCAGGGCTTCGAAATTCCGCGCGATCTGATTCGCCATGTAAATGAGGCGCTCTGCTTCCATGACGCTTACTCCGCCGCTTCAGCCGTCAGGCTGGCCACGATCCGCCGCGAGCGCTCGGACCAGCTGTTATAATCCTCCTGCCAATCGGTCGGGCCGTTGGAGGGCGTGATCTGGACAGCTGTCACCTTGTACTCAGGGCAGTTGGTGGCCCAGTCCGAATATTCGGTGGTCACGACATTGGCCTGCGTGGCGGGGTGATGGAAGGTGGTATAGACCACGCCCGGGGCGACCCGTTCGGTGATCGTCGCCCGCAGCGTCGTCTCGCCGGTGCGGCTGGAGAGCTTTACCCAGTCGCCATCCTTGAGGCCGCGATTCTCGGCGTCGGTCGGATGGATTTCCAGCAGATCCTCAGGGTGCCAGGCCGTGTTGCCGGTCCGCCGTGTCTGCGCGCCGACATTATACTGGCTGAGGATGCGGCCGGTGGTGAGCAGCAGCGGGAAGCGCGGGCCGGTCTTTTCGTCGGTCGGCACATAATCGGTGACGACGAACTTGCCCTTGCCGCGCACAAAGCCTTCGACGTGCATGATCGGCGAACCCTCATGCGTCTCGTCCTTGACCGGCCACTGCAACGATCCCTCGCGCTCCAGACGCGCCCAGGATACGCCCGCGAACGACGGGGTGAGACGGGCGATCTCGGCCAGGATTTCGCTGGGATGCTCGTAGTTCCAGCCAAGCTCCATGGCATTGGCGAGAAGCTGCGTGATCTCCCAGTCGGCATAGCCATTGGCGGGCTCCATGACCTTGCGGACCGGCTGGATGCGCCGCTCTGCATTGGTGAAGGTGCCGTTCTTTTCAAGGAAGGTCGAACCGGGCAGGAAGATATGCGCGTAGTTCGCCGTTTCGTTCAGGAACAGGTCCTGCACGATGACGCACTCCATCGCCTTAAGGCCCGCCGCGACATGCGCGGTATTGGGGTCGGACTGAAGGATGTCCTCGCCTTGGATATAGATCGCGCGGAACGTACCGTCGATCGCGGCGTCGAGCATATTGGGGATGCGCAGGCCCGGCTCGGCATCCAGGGTCACGCCCCAGTCCGCCTCGAACAGCGCGCGCGTTTCATCGTCGCTGATGTGGCGATAGCCGGGCAATTCGTGCGGGAAGCTGCCCATGTCGCAAGCGCCCTGCACGTTGTTCTGACCACGCAGCGGGTTCACGCCTACGCCGCGGCGCCCGATATTGCCGGTTACCATCGCAAGGTTCGCGATGGCCATCACCGTCGAACTGCCCTGGCTATGCTCGGTGACGCCAAGGCCATAATAGATGGCGCCATTACCACCAGTCGCGAACAGCCGGGCCGCGCCGCGCAATTCCTCGGCGGGCACGCGGGTGACAGCTTCCAGCGTCTCGGGGCTGTTGCGCTCCTGCGAGACGAAGGCGGCCCAGTCCTGATACTCGTCCCAGTCGCAGCGTTCACGGATGAACGCTTCGTCGGCCAGGCCTTCGGTCACGATCACATGCGCCAGGGCGGTGAGCACGGCGACGTTGGTGCCGGGCTGCAGCGCGAGATGGTGCTGCGCGGCGATGTGTGGCGATTTGACCATGTCGGTGCGGCGCGGGTCGATGACGATCAGCTTGGCACCCTGACGCAGGCGGCGCTTCATCCGGCTTGCGAACACCGGGTGGCCGTCCGTCGGGTTGGCGCCGATGATCAGGATGACGTCGCTGTCCATCACGCTGTCGAAATCCTGCGTGCCGGCGGAGGTGCCGAAGGTCGTCTTCAGGCCATAGCCGGTCGGCGAGTGACAGACGCGGGCGCAGGTGTCGGTATTGTTGGAGCCAAAACCTGCGCGGATCAGCTTCTGCACAAGGAAGGTTTCCTCATTGGTGCAGCGTGACGAGGTGATGCCGCCCAATGCGCGCGCACCGTGGGCGGCCTTGATGCGCTTGAGTTCAGATGCGGCGTAGGAAATCGCCTTGTCCCAGCTCACCACCTGCCAGGGATCATCCACGCTCTTGCGGATCATCGGCTGGGTGATGCGGTCCTGATGGTTGGCATAGCCCCAGGCGAAGCGGCCCTTGACGCAGCTATGGCCGCGATTTGCCTTGCCGTCCTTCCACGGCACCATGCGCACCAGCTGCTCACCGCGCATTTCCGCGCGGAAGGTGCAGCCGACGCCGCAATAGGCGCAGGTGGTGACGACGGCCCGCTCGGGCTTGCCGATCTCGACCATCGCCTTTTCCTGAAGCGTGGCGGTGGGGCAGGCCTGCACACAGGCGCCGCATGACACGCATTCGGAGGAGAGGAAATCGTCGGACGCGACACCCGCAGACACCATGGAGCCGAAGCCGCGGCCATCGATCGTGAGCGCGAAGGTGCCCTGCACTTCGTCACAGGCGCGCACGCAGCGCGAGCAGACGATGCACTTGCTGGGGTCGAAATCGAAATAGGGGTTGGACGTGTCCTTCTGGAGACCCAGATGATTGTCGCCCGTGTACCCATAACGCACATCGCGGAGGCCGACGGCGGCCGCATTGTCCTGCAGTTCGCAGTCGCCATTGTCCGAACAGGTCAGGCAGTCCAGCGGGTGATCGGAGATATAGAGCTCCATCACGCCCTTGCGCAGCTTCTGCAGGCGCGGGGTCTGGGTGTGAACGGTCATGCCGTCCATCGCCGGCGTGGTGCAGGAGGCGGGGGTGCCGCGCATCCCGTCGACCTCGACCAGGCAGAGGCGGCAGGAGCCGAAGCTCTTCACGCTGTCTGTGGCGCAGAGTTTGGGAATGTCGCCGCCGCATTCGGCAGCCGCGCGCATCACGCTCGTGCCTTCCGGGACGGTGACGGAGCGACCGTCGATGGTCAGCGTGACCATCTTCTCCGATGTGGAAGCGGGCGTGCCGAAATCGGCCTGAGGTTCATAGCCCATGACGTTCAACTCTCTCCAGGTCAGCAGCAGTGTTGATATTAACAGGTTCGCGCGGCAATTGCACGGCGCGCGCGGAAATACGGTTCGCGAAGGCCTTCATCGAATGCACGCCCTCGCTCTTGAGGATGTCGAGCGCGTCGCCGGCCGCCGAGGCGGGCCACAGGCCGATCACCGGCAGGCTCTCGACATAAGCTGGATATGGCGACAGGCGCTGCAAGAGGTCTTGCGGCAGATCGATGGCATCGCATGGCACGCTCAGCACGGCGGGGAGCCCGCGCGCCTGCGCTTCGAGCAAGGCCGCAGCGAGTCCCGCCAGCGGTCCCATGTGCGGCGCGGGCTGGTCGGCGATGCTGGCCACGCCGTCATGCTCACGCCCCACCACGATGGTCTGCGCGCTGTGCACGGCCACGGCGTCGATGGCGTGATCAATCAGGGCGCGACCGTGAAAGGTCGCCACGGCCTTGTCACTGCCGAAGCGCGTCGACTTGCCGCCAGCGATTACCGCGCCGAGGACGGCCGCGCGATCGATGGGAAGCAGGCCGACGCAGCAGCTCATTCAGCCGCCTCGGGGAGGCTCTGGCGGGCGCCGAAATCCTCGGGCCAGTGCTTGAGCGCGCTCATCACCGGATAGGGCGTAAAGCCGCCCAGAGCGCAGAGCGAACCGAACTTCATCGTCTCGCACAGATCTTCCAGCAGAACGATCTCATCCTCCAGGCTGCGCGGCGCGGTGGGGGCGTTGTGCATCTGCGGCAGGCCCTCGAGCGTATCGCGCTGGCGCGGCACGCGCGCCATGATCCGGTCGATCAATTCCTTGCCGCGCACCGAGCCGATGCGGCAGGGCGTGCACTTGCCGCAGCTTTCCGCCGCGCAGAATTCCATGGCGAAGCGCGCCATGCCGGCCATGTCCGCGCCCTGGCCGAACACAGTGATGCCGCCATGGCCGATCAGCGCGTCGACGGCGGCATAAGCCTCATAGTCGAACGGAATGTCGAACTGGTCCGGGTGCAGATAGGCACCGAGCGGGCCGCCGACCTGCGCGGCCTTGACCGGCGAGCCGTCGTCCGTGCCGCCGCCAATCTCGTTGACGAGCTGGCCAAGCGTGATGCCGAACGCCGTTTCAAACAGGCCGCCATGCTTGATGTTACCGGCAAGCTGGATCGGCATCGTGCCGCGCGAACGACCCATGCCATAATCGGCATAGGCCTTGGCGCCCTCGGCTAGAATGTAAGGCACAGCCGCAAGGCTGAGCACATTGTTGACGATGGTGGGCTTGCCGAACAGGCCGACCAGTGCCGGGATCGGCGGCTTCGCCCGCACTTCGCCGCGCTTGCCTTCCAGGCTGTTGAGCAGCGAGGTTTCCTCGCCGCACACATAGGCGCCGGCACCGACGCGCACTTCCAGCACGAAGGGCGCAACGAGATGCGCGCTGCGGCGGATCGCTTCTTCCAGCTTGGCGATGGCGTGGGGATATTCCGAGCGGACGTAGATATAACCCTTGGTCGCGCCGGTCGCGAGGCCGGCAATCGCCATGCCCTCGATCAGGCAATAGGGGTCGCCTTCCATGAGCATACGGTCGGCAAAAGTCGCGCTGTCGCCTTCGTCGGCATTGCAGACGATGTACTTCTGGTCCGCTACCGCAGCCGCGACGGTGCGCCACTTGATGCCGGTGGGGAAACCAGCGCCGCCGCGACCGCGCAGGCCCGAGGCCACGACTTCCTCGACCGTCGCCTCGGCGCCGATCTCGCGAGCGCGGGCGAGGCCTTTCCAGCCGCCGGTCGCTTCATAGTCCGCAAGCTCGGTCGGGCGCGTCTTGCCGGCGCGGGCGAAAGTCAGCCGCTGCTGCTTGGCAATGAACGGATGCTCGGCAATCACGCCGATGCCGAGCGGCGACGAGCCGTCCAGAATCGCCGCAGCATCATCGGCCGTTGCCGGGCCGAAGCCCTTGCCGTCGATTTCCACCAGCGGTTCCAGCCACTGCATGCCCCAGCTCGAAACCCGCTCGACGGTTGCGCCCGCCCTTGCGAAGGCCTCGGCAACCGCGTCGGCACCGCAGGCGACGGCCAGCGCGTCGTCGGAAATGCGCACCATGACCATGTCAGGCAATCTCCCGGATCAGCTTGTCGAGCTTGGGCGCGTCCAGCCGGGCGTGAACGGCATTGCCGATCATCGCATTGGGGCCGACGCTGCACAGGCCGAGGCAATAAATGGTTTCAATCTTCACGCGCTCGCCGGCCGCGGCAACCGCGCCATCGACCAGAGCTTCGACGCCGCGTGCCTTGCAGGATTCCGCACGGCACAGCTTGAGCACCGGCGCGGCCTTGGGCTCGGCGGTGAAATCATGATAAAAGCTCACTACGCCATGCACTTCGGCGCGGCTCAGGTTGAGCGCGAGGGCGATCTGGCGCTTGGACGCCTCGTCCACGCAGCCGAACTCGGCCTGCACGTCATGGAGGATGGGGAGAAGAGGCCCTTCGCGGCGGCTATGGCTCGCGATGATCTCGTCCAGCCGATCGGCTTTGGCGTCTCTCATGCGCGCGGGTCTCCCAAGTCTTCTTTCGTTGCTGAAATTCGTTTGTGTTACTGCCTATTTTTTGCGCGGCTGGCAAGCGCAAACCGCTGGATCGCGTTGTTGCGAGAGGCTTGCAAAAGGCGGTGTGCACTCACGGCTTGGGCGCTGGTCAGACTGGTGATGCGGGGATCACGCGGGCGCTTTCAGTCCCGCCAGCCAGTCGCCGAGCATGGCGCGCCCGGCGGAGACAGCCCGAGGCCCGAGCCGATCATGCGCGGCGCGCAGGCTGTCGTTGCAGCCGCCGGATTCCGCCGCAGCCTCCGGCCATTCCTCCATCCACTGGTAGAAGCGCGCATCCTCGCCCATTTCGGCATGGAATTGTAGGGCAAGTACATGTTGTCCCCGCCGGAAGGCCTGATGCGTATAGCGGTCGCTGGACGCAAGCAGTTGGGTGCCTTCCGGCAGGGTGAACGTGTCGCCGTGCCAGTGCAGCACCGGCACGTCGACAAGATGGCAGAGCGGGCCGGTGTGACCGGCATCGTTGACCTTGACCGAATGGAAGCCGACCTCCTTGACCGGGCCGGGATAGACCTTCGCGCCGAGCGCCGCCGCGATCATCTGCGCGCCGAAGCACACGCCCAGCGTGGGGCGGTCGGCCGCCAGCCGCAGCGCCAGGCGGCGCAGCTGGCATGCGATCCACGGATAGCGATCCTGCTCATACACCCCCATCGGCCCGCCCATCATGATGAGCAGATCGGGTTCTCGCAGGTCGAGCGTGGCGAAGGCGGGGTCGGTCACATCGATCCGGTCGATCGCATAGCCGGCCGCTTCCACCGGCTCCCGATATCCCGCCATGCCCTCATGGGGGACGTGCCGAATCACAAGCGCGCGCTTCATCGTCATTGGCCTCTCGAGATGAGCGTCAGAGGCCGAGGCGCGACCAGAAGTCACTGGCACTGGCGAGGGGCGGCGAGTCGTGCGGGGCCGCAGGCGCCAGTCGCCAGCTCGGGTGCGGAAGCGGCGCCAGCGCGCGGCCGGCTCGCTGGGCATGATTACGGTTACGGCGGGGAATGGAACGGATAGCCATATCGTTTCTCCAATACGGAGCACGAAGCCGGCGTTGTCGCGTGGGATTCGTGCGCTTTAGCGGTTGGTGACGCGGAGCAAGCTGACAAACATCAAAAGCCGCGTTCCGGGCTGGGGCGGCAGCGCCTCCCGTCATTCCGGACAAGAGGGGTTTAAGCCGGAAGGCATGATTCCGGCAATCAAGCGATCTTTGCAGGGGTGATAGTTTAGCTCGGCCGGCCGCGCGGTCGCCTGCGCGTCAAAACACGCCGAACGTCCAGCCTTCCGTCCGCGCCAACTCTGGCGTCAGCGCCTGCGGTGCCCACAGGGCCGGCTCGCCATGGACCAGCCGCAGCCAGGCCGCGCTGAGCAGCGCATCGGTGGCATGGTCGCTGTACCGGCCAGCGAACGGTAGATGCGGCCCGCTGGCGAGACGCGCAAGGCAGGCATCCAGTTCGGCCTCGCGAACCTTGGTCTGGCCCTTGCGCTTGCCGGCGGCGAGCGCGGCAAGGCTGGTGTAAATTTCCACGATCAGACTGCCCGAGCCGGGGTCGGCGTCGAACGGCCAGACCGGCATGTCCGCCCGGATACGGTGCAGCACCCGCATCCCGGTTAGACTGGATTTGCCGACCTGGGCGGCGCCGACGAGATTGAGGTTGCTGCAGGGGTTGAGGCCCTGCGCCTGCTGGGCCAGCTCCGTCTGGCGCAGCCGCCCGCGTCCCCCGCCGAACAGATCGCCTTCCCGGCCCCCATGGCGCCGGAAATGCCGCGCGGCCTCCGGGTGATCGACAAAGGCGCCAGCCCCCAGATGCGGCTCGTCGGCGCTGATGTCCTCGACAAGCGCCCAGAGTTGGCGGGCGTTGGGTGGAGTGCGATCCCAGCCCGGGAAGAAGGCGCCCTTGTCGGCGAAGGGCAGGGACGGGCCGAGATCAAGGCCGACCAACGTCTCGCGCGGCATGTCGCGGCGCATCCAGTCGAGCACGTCGGGGCGTGACCAGATGTGGCCGGGGCGGACCAGCGCAGGGCCGGCATTGCTATCCGCGTCGCAGATGGCGACGGCAATGCCCGGCTGTCGCGGCCCCTGTGCGCCCGACCAGTCGATTGCGGCGAAATGGCGGAAGCGGCTCACGGGTGGCGGGCGGGATCAGTCACCGCGCAAGTCGCGCCGACGCTCATCCCACCAGGCGATGCGCTCGGCGATCCGCTTCTCGAACCCGCGCTCGGTGGGCGCGTAAAAGGTCTGCGGCGCCATCTCCTCGGGCCAGTAATTGTCGCCTGAGAAGCCGCCTTCCACATCATGATCGTAGCTATAGCCCTTGCCATAGCCGATCTCCTTCATGAGCTTGGTCGGCGCATTGAGGATGTTCGCGGGCGGCATCAGCGATCCGGTTTGTTTGGCGCTGGCAAAGGCCGCCTTCTGCGCCTTGTAGGCGGCGTTGGATTTGGGCGCGGTCGCGAGATACAGGCAGGCCTGCACGATCGCCAGTTCGCCCTCAGGCGAGCCGAGGAATTCATAGGCGTCCTTCGCGGCGAGGCATTGGGTGAGCGCCTGCGGATCGGCCAGGCCGACATCTTCGCTGGCGAAGCGCACCAGCCGCCGCAGGACGTAAAGCGGTTCTTCGCCCGCGACCAGCATCCGCGCTAAATAGTAGAGCGCGGCCTGCGGATCGGAGCCGCGCAGTGCCTTGTGGAGCGCGGAAATGAGATTGTAATGCCCGTCGCGATCCTTGTCATAGACGGGCATCCGGCGGTGAAGAAGGGCCGCAAGGCCCGCCGGATCCAGCGGCTCGGTGAGGCCGATGCCCTGCAGCGTCTCCACCTGATTGAGCAGGAAGCGGCCATCACCATCAGCCGAAGCCACGAGCGCGGCGCGGGCATCGTCGGTCAACGGCAGCGGCGCGCCGGTCAGAGCTTCCGCACGGGAGATCAATGTATCGAGCGCGGTCTCGTCCAGCCGGCGCAGGATGAGCACCTGCGCGCGGCTGAGCAGCGCCGCGTTGAGAGCAAAGCTCGGATTTTCGGTGGTGGCGCCGACCAGCGTGACGGTGCCATCCTCGACATAAGGCAGAAAGCCATCCTGCTGTGCGCGATTGAAGCGATGGATTTCATCCACGAACAGAAGCGTGCGCTGCCCGGCGCGGGCGGCGTCGCGCGCGGCGGCAAAGGCAGCCTTGAGGTCCGCCACGCCGGAAAAGACCGCGGAGATCGGCGCAAAGCGCATGTCCACCGCTTCGGCCAGCAGGCGCGCCAGCGTGGTCTTGCCGGTGCCCGGCGGTCCCCACAGGATCATCGAGGAGAGCCGTCCCGCCGCGACCATGCGCCCGATGGCGCCGTCAGCACCGGTGAGGTGGTCTTGCCCGACCACGTCATCAAGCGTGCGCGGGCGCAGACGGTCGGCCAGCGGCGCATCCGCGCGAGGCTCAGCAGGGCTAGAAGCGGCGGCAAGGCCGCCGAAGAGATCAGACATGCGGACTCATATAGGCCGGCCCGTCACCGGTTGCACGGGCCAGCTTGCACCGGACGACGGGCCATTCGCAGGCATGCTCAAAAAATTGCAAAAGGGGCCTTGTGGAAATCAGTCTAAGATATATCTTAGATCAATCTGAATTTTGGAAGGATTGAATCTTTGATGTTTCACACACGCACACATGGACGGTGCGGCCCGCATGGGCACCGTCACGCGCTCAAGGCCATGATGGGCCGGGGCGGTCGTTTCGGCGGCGGCTGGGGCGGCGCAGAGTGGGACGGGCAGGGCGGCCATGGCGGTCCGCGCGGCGGCCGTCGCGGACGCGGACGCCTGTTCGATGGCGGCGAGTTGCGACTCGTGTTGCTCAAATTGATCGGCGAGGGTCCGCGCCACGGCTATGATCTCATCCGCGCGATCGAGGAATTGACGGGCGGCGCTTATGCGCCCAGCCCCGGCGTCGTTTATCCCACGCTCACCCTGCTGGCGGAGATGGACCTCATCGCCGACAGCGAGAGCGAAGGGGCGCGCAAGCTTTACGCGATTACCCCCGCAGGCGAGGCCCATCTTGCCGAGAAGGCTGACGAGATCGGCGGCCTGATGGACCGGTTGGCGGGCCTCGGCGCCGAGCAGCATCGATCGAACAGCGGCCCGGTCCGCCGCGCCATGGGCAATCTCAAGACGGCTCTGATGGGCCGGCTGCGCGAAGGCGAGACCACAGACGATCTCCCGCACGAGATCGCCGCGATCCTCGATGAGGCAGCGCGGAAGATCGAGCGGTTGTAAGACTGCACAGCATAATTCCAATCGCCCCACCGCCGGACGGTGGAGCCACCAACAGAAAGACAATCTCATGAACAGCGCAACAGCCAAGGTGCCCACGCAGAGCGGCAGCCGCTACCTCCAGCAACTGTGCAAGCACTGGTCGCACAACCTCAAGGTGGAGTTCACACCCGAGCGCGGCACGATCGTGTTTCCGCGCGACGCGCGCGGCGCCGATTGGCCTGCCGACGCTCTGGTGACGATGGTCGCGCAACCCGACACGCTCGACGTGACCATCGACGCCAGCAGCCCGGAGCATCTCGAAGGCCTCAAAAACACGGTCGCCCGCCATCTCGATCGCTTCGCGTTCCGTGAGGCGCCGCTCAGCTTCCCCTGGTCTTGAGAGTTCGAACCGGCGCGATCAGTCCGCCGGTTCGGTCTTCAGTTCTGCAAGAGCGGCTGCGATCTGCGCCGTGCCATAAGGCTTGGTGACGATCGGCACGGCGTGGAAGCGCGAGGAATCCAAGCCGCTGCCATAGCCTGTTGCAAAGACGAACGGGATGCCGCGCTCGGCGAGAGCCCTGGCGACCGGCTCGCTGGTCTCCCCGCCCAAATTATAATCGAGCATGGCGACGTCGAGCGGGACGGTCGCACAGGCGCGCAGGGCAGCGGTGACGCTGGAGGCGACCTCGACCTTCTCGGCGCCGAGTTCCATCAACGCGTCCTGCCCGTCGAGCGCGATGATGAGGCTGTCTTCCACTAGCAGCACGCGCTGCCCAGCTAGCGGCAGCTTCGCCGGCTCGCGCAGATCGGCAGACGCGCCGTCCGTCGCATCGGTCCGGTCCTCAGGCGCGACGCCGGCCACGAAACGGGAGGGAATGCAGAAATGCGCCTTCACACCGCTCAGTCGGTAGTGAATCTTGGCATCGCCCCCGAGATCGTGGGGGACGGTCTTTTCGATCACCGTCGATCCAAAGCCGCGGCGCGAGGGCGGGGTGACCGCCGGCCCGCCGAGTTCGGACCAGTCGATCAACAGGCTGCCATCCTCGTCCTGCTGCCAGCTGATCAGCACTGTGCCGCTATCGGAGAGCGCGCCATATTTGGCGGCATTGGTCATGAGCTCGTGGAAGACCAGCGAGAGCACGGTGAAGGCGACCGGCTGCAACAGGATGTTGGCGCCTTTGGTTTCCACATTGGTCCGCTTGTCGCGCAGGAAGGCATTGGCCTCGATGTCGATAAGATCCCGCAACCGTGCCGGACCCCAGCGATCGCGCGTCACTTGATCGTGCGCACGGGCGAGCGCCTGCAGGCGATCGTCCAGATTGCGGGTGAATTCCTCGACGCTGGCCGCCCCGTCGCGGGTCTGCGACACGAGTCCGCGGATGAGCGAGAGGATATTGCGCACGCGGTGATTGAGCTCGGCGATCAGCAGTTCCTGCCGTTCCTGCGCACGCTGCCGCTCCTCGCCAGCGCTCTCGGAAAGGCGGATGAGCACTTCCAGCATGCCGACCCGCAGCGCTTCGGCAACGCGGCGCTCGACCGTGGTAAACGGCAGGCTGCGGCCCTTCACCAGTTGCGACCAGCTTTCGAAGCTTTTGCGCGGGGTGAGCCGGTCGCCGTTGGGTCCGAGCTCGACCGGCTTCTCCGGGTTGCCGCCCCAGCGCACCGAGCGCATCTGCTCGCTGCGGAAGAAGACCACATAGTCACGCGGCTTTCGGGAGAGCGGGATAGCGATCAGGCCGGCGGCGACATCCGCATAGGCGGCCGCCTCGGGCAGGACGGATGAAATGCAGTCCGTCGCGAAGACCTCGCCGTGCGAAAGCTGATTGAGGATGGAGACGAGGTTTATGAACTGCTCGCGCGAGGGCGTCAGGCCACTCAGCGAGACAGAGCCGTCAACATAAGCCCCGACGCCATCGGCGGGAATGGTATCGAACACGACTTCGCCGAGCCAGTCCGCGTCCCGCAGCAGGTTCCCATCCTGCGCGATGGAGGCCATCAAGCGATCGGTGGCGCCGCGTGCGCGCGACTCATAGCCGGCATTCTCGCTGCGTTCCCGGCTCTCGAGCATCAGCGAGAAGATCTGGCCGAACAGTTCAGCAGCCGTACGCATGGCGAGGCCAGGCAGGCGCGGCTGATAATGGTGGCAGGCGAACAGACCCCAGAGCTTGCCTTCGACAATGATCGAGATCGACAGCGACGCGCTGACGCCCATGTTGCGCAGATACTCGACATGGATGGGCGAAACCGCGCGGAGCAGACAGAGCGACTGGTCGAGGACCGCGCCGCTGGGATCGGTCTGCGGTACGATCGGCACCGGCTCTGCATTCACATCAGCGATGATGCGGAACGGGTTGCGCACATAAAGCTGGCGCGCTTGTGCCGGAATATCCGATGCGGGGTAATGCAGGCCAAGGAAGCTGTCGACGCCAGCGCTCAGGGCCTCGGCCACGACCTCGCCCGAGCCCTCGGCATCGAAGCGATAGACCATCACCCGGTCGAAACCGGTGATCGCCTTCACCTGCCGGGCGCTCTCGCGAATGAAAGAGGTGAGGGTATCGGCTTGGGCGAGGCGCGACATGAGCGTGCGCACGAGCGTCGCCGCTTCGCCTGGATCTTCGAGCGCGGGCTCGCATTCGATGACGATGCTGTTGCCCGAGAAATGCACGGCGACATCGTAGAGCTTGCCATCATCGAACAGCGGCTGCGAGAACAGGCGCTCCACGGAATCATTGCCGCGCAGCATCGAAATCCGGTTGCGGATGTCATGCTGAGCAGCGGGCGTGATGAGATCGGTGAGCTTGGAACCCAGCAGCGCATCCGCCGATTTGCCCGTGAACGCGGCAATATTGTCCGAGACGCGACCGATCATCCAGTCGGCACTGACCGCCAGCAGGAAACCGAACGGCTGGATCGTTCCGAGAATATGGATCGGTTCGCGGTCGCAATTGCTGAGGTCGACCCGAAAGCCGGCAGGATCATTGGCCAAGTCTGGCTCCCATCGCGATGGCGCAATTTCGGTAAAGGGCGAAGGTCCGCGTCGCTGCTGCGCGGGTTTCGCGCTGCCAGACGGGGCCGTGAGTCAGGGCCTGATCTTCCAGAGCGGCGATGAAGGCACGCCACGCGCCTTGGGGATGCACGGCGCTCAGATAATCACGCGGAAGATCGTCGGGCACGCGGCGGGCGAGCATCGCGCCACCCAGGCGCGAGCCTTCCGTCACATAGGCGGCACCCCAATGAGCCGCCGTGCTCGGGGCCCATGTCAGCGGCTCGGCCTCGGGAACGGCCTGGCCCAAGGCGTCGAGGTCGGCCGTCAGGGCCCGCACGCGCGCGGATGTGTCGATATTGGGCGAGGCTGAACGCAGCCAGCGCTCGAGCGGCACCAGCGCTGCAGCATGGGCAGACAGAAAGCGGCCGTAACTCGCACGGCTCGTCAGATCGAACTGGCTGAACAGGCTGTCGACTTCGTCGTGATCCGCGCGCGTCTCTTTCTTCAGGACTTGATGGAAGGCCACTGGCTGAACCGCGGCTGTTGTCGGGATTTCCGCCACGCCGGGATCAGTATCGAAAGACATTGTCGTGAATTTACAGCGCGTGCCGGCAATATACAACGCGTGATCTTACGAGCCGCGGCGAAAGGAATGGCGCAATTCGGGGCAGGGGCGGCCTTTGTCTCATCGGACACATAACGCGCCGAGAGATGAACGGTTGCAGGCCGTCACACTCAGTCTTCGTCGCCGTGTGCTCAGCCGGCCCGGCGTTTCGCCAAGCCGCAATATGTTTCGATCATCGCGGCGTTCACCTGATCCCATTTGTAATCCTGCACCCGCAGATGCCCGGCTTGCCCCGCCGCTGCGCGCAAGGCGGGATCTTCGATGAGACGCTGGATGGCGTCGGCATAAGCCTGCACGTCGCGCGGCGGAACGAGGAAGCCGGTCTCACCGTCCGCGACCAGATCAATCGCGCCTGTGGCGCGGGCAGCGACCACCGGCACGCCCGCCGCCATGGCTTCGGTCGTCACATTGCCAAAAGTCTCGGTGACCGAGGGCATGAAGAAGATATCCATGCAGGCGGCCGCCCGACCGAGGTCATCGCCGCCCTGAAAACCCGCAAACACCGCCTCCGGTACCCGCTCCGCAAACCACTGGCGCGCGGGTCCTTCGCCGATCACCAGCACCCGATGACGCACGCCGCGCGCCTTGAGCGCCGCGATCACATCGGCAAAGACGCCGAGGCCCTTTTCCAGAACAAGCCGCCCAAGGAAGCCGATCGCGATCTCGTCATCGGCGATGCCGAGCGAGCGCCGCCAGCCATTGTCCCGCCGCTGCGGGTTGAACCGGGCATGATCGATGCCGCGCGACCAGATGCCGATGGGCGTCGTCACGCCCCATTCGCGCAGCAGCGTCGCCATGCTGCCGCTTGGCACCATCACCTGGTCGACGCGATTGTAGAAGCGGGTCTGCAGGCGCACCAGCAACGGCTCGATGACGCCAAGGCCATAATAGCGCGGATAGGTTTCAAAGCGCGTGTGAAGGGAGGCGACACAGGGGATGCCCTCCCGCCGCGCCCAGCTCGATGCGCGATGCCCCAGAATGTCCGGCGCGGAGACGTGGACGATATTGGGGGCGTAAGCTGCCAGGTCCGCCCGAGTCTGCGCTGAAAGCCCCTTGGCGAGCCGATATTCGCCCCGGCCGCCCGGCATGGACCAGCTCGGCACCGACACCAGCTCGCCAGCCGGTTCGAACGCCGGCGGATCGATGGTGGGGGAATAGACGCGCACGCCGGCGCCGCTCGCGAGCGCAGAGGCCATCAGATTGTTGAGGGCCTGATTGGCGCCATCGCGGACGTAATTATAGTTGCCGCTGAACAAGGCAATGCGGAGGTCGCTGGGGAGCATCGGGGCCCTATAGCGAGGCGGGCCGTGCGGTCAAAGTGCTGCTGCACCATCGGCGGAAACTTGTCCGTCCGTTGTTGCACTGGCGCGACTCACAAGGGTCGTGCCATGACAGGACATGGACGAGCCATCCCTTTCCCTTTCCGTTGACGCGCTGCTGGTCGGGTCGCCGGCCTTGCTGGCGCCGGGCGTGATGAGCGCCATGGGCAAACGACCCGTTCGCGGGCCGGTCCGGATCGGCTGGCTGGGGCTGGAGGGCGATAGCGTCGCCGATCCCGTTCATCATGGGGGCCATGACAAGGCTGTCCACCTCGTGCCGCACGAGCATTATGCCTGGTGGCGCGGCGTGCTGGATGATCATCCGCTGCTCGAGACGCCGGGCGCGTTCGGCGAAAACCTCGCGACGCGCGGGGCCACCGAGGCCAATCTGTGCCTGGGGGACCGGTTTGCGCTGGGCAGCGCTGTGCTGGAGATCAGCCACGGCCGCCAGCCCTGCGCCAAGCTCAACGCGCGCTTCGGCCGCAAAGACGTGCTGGGTCAGGCCATCGCGAGCGGCCATTGCGGTCTCTATCTGCGCGTGATCGAGCAGGGCGAGGCCAAGGCGGGCGATGCGATGATCCTGCTGGAGCGCCCCTTGGAAGACTGGCCGATTGCGCGGGTGTTCAACCTGCTCATCGCAGGCGGACACAAGGCCGATCCGGCGGGCGTCGCGCAACTGGCGCAAACCCGGGTGCTCGCCGACGCGTGGCGGGTGCGAGCGGAAAAGCTGGCGCGCTGAGCTAGGCGTTGGAGCGCGCTTCTGTTTCATGCTGGCTGTGCGAACGGCCATTGGGCGCACGCATCGAATGGCATCATCCCGTGCCTAAGGCCAAGGGCGGCCGAGAGACGGTGCCGCTGCACCCGATCTGCCATCGCGCGATCCACGCGCATTTCAGCAATGGCCAGCTGGCGCGCATGGGGCGCGATCAGGCGGCGTTGCGCGGCGATCCCGCGCTCGCCGCCTTTCTGCGCTGGGTCGCCGGCAAGCCGGCGGACTTCCACGCGCCGACGCGCAAGCCCCGCCGTTAAGGGCGGGGCCTGCACCGGCTCAGCGCATCGCCTTGACGTCCTCGGCGGTGATCGCATCCTCATAATGATTGCCGAAATGCGTGCGGACATAGTTCACCACATTGGCGACCTGTTGGTCCGTCATCATCTCCCCGACCGGCGGCATGCCGTTCAGGCCCTTGAGCGTCACCAGCATGGGATAGCCGCTGGCGGCGAGATTGGGATTGTTGGCAAGCGCCGGATATTTGCCTGCGCCTGTCGCGCCGGCTGCGTCCGGCATGTGGCAGGCGGCACAGACCCGCCTGTACATTTTTTCGCCGTCGGGTTCGCTGAACCGCCCCGGCATCACGAATGCCCCGTCGGCATCGCCTTGCTGGGCGACCAGAGCGGCGGGATCGCCCTGGCGTGGCTGAGCAGCATCCTGCGCGAGTGCGACGGAGACCGAGCCGGTGAGAATGCCGGCGGCGAGGCCAAAGGCCAATGTGCTGATCTTCATGATATTAGCTCGCGGTGACACGTTGATGGAGCCGCGTGATCGCATCGATGGCGGAGGTGATGCCGCCTTCCTGCCATCCGCCGATATAGGAGGTATGTTCGCCCGCCAGGACGATCCGCCCGTCGAATTCGCACATATTCCGATAGTGCTCGGCGCGCGCTTCCTCCGTCCATTGCCCGAAGCAGCCGAGCACCCAGGGCACCCGATGCCAGCCGACGGCCACGCCGTTCATGAACTCGGCCTTATATTGCGGATGGATCTGCGCGCCCCATTCAACCGCGCGCTTGACCCGCTCTTCCGGCGGCAGCGCGGTCAGTTCGAACCCTGTCGAGCCGCCGGTATAAGCGCCCAGAAGCACGCCCGGGCCGCTGGCGCCATAATTGCTGCTGGGATAGCTGATCTGCGAGATCGGCAGATCCGTGGTGGTGATGCCGCCATAGATCTGGTCGTCCTGCTCCCAGAAGCGCCGCTTGAACTCCAGCCCGACCTTGACGCTGGTCGAGTAGGGCACGGCACGGATCGCCCCGGCGAGCTTGGGGCCGACATTCATGTCGATCTGCGCGAGGATGGGCAGCGGGATGGTGCAGATGCACCAGTCAGCCTTGGCCTGCGCAGTGGCACCGGATTTGGTGTCGACATAATCGACCGTGACGCCTTTCGCGCCCTGCTTGATCGCGGTGACCTTGCTGTTGAGGCGGACCAGATGGCCGATCGCCCGCTCATAGCCCTTGGCGACCATCTCCATGCCGCCAACCGGCTGGAAGATGGCGAACTCATGATCCCAGGTGAGGTTGCCGCCGATCGAGCGCCACAGGCGTGAGCGCAGCACCGTTTCGGCCGTCATCGGCTCGGAGGGGATCGGCTCGGCGGTCAGGCCGCCGCCCGGCTGCTTTTCCCAGCCGCGACGATTGCTGGACTCGCGGCCCTTCACATAGCGCATGTCCTTGTCGAGCGCGCCCCAGCTCCGCAGGGATTCCAGCAGGATGTCGCCATCCTCCTTGCTGAGCGTATCTGCCAGGGCATTCTTGTTGACCGCCTTGGCGAGCAATTCGCTGACATGACCGTAGAAATCCGCCTGCACATGCCGGTAGCGCTGCGGGGCCCCGCCGAACGCCTTGGTCGAGTGAACATAGGCGTTATAGTTGACCTGCATGAACGGCTCGAGCGCCACGCCCAGTTCGCGGCAATAATGCATGATGCCATGGTGGTGCCATGGAATGCGCCACGGGCCGGGATTGATGTAGTTGCCGGGCGCGAAGTTGCACTTCTGCGTCGCGCCGCCGAGCTCAGTGTAGGTGTCGCCGCCCTTGAGCGTCCAGGAGCGGCCGCCCACGCGGTCGTTATACTCCAGCACCTGAACCTTGTAGCCGGCGCGGCTGAGTTCCAGCGCGGCGGTCATCCCCGCGACGCCGGCGCCCAGAATGAGCACGCTCGCGCCCTTGGCGCCGCCCTCCAGCTTGATCGGTCCCTTGAACGTCGAGGCCTGAGCCTGACCGAGGCTCGACATCGCCATGTACATCGCCGATGCGCCCGCCGTGGTTCCAATGAGCGCCAGCAGATCACGCTTGCTCATGCGCAGCGCGTTAGTGTCTGTCATATGTGGTTATATCCCATGTCACCCCTTTGCGTGAGGGAGCCATGGTGGGCGAACCGGGCCTTGACCCGACTCGCACCAACCTGTGCAGCACCTCGTCGCGAAGCCAGTGATCGGCCTGCGGCTCGCTGCTGTTGATACGAGGTTTTGCGTATTTGCGGTGGGACGCGGCTCGGGCAATGGGCCGGATCTGCGCCGGAGTCGTGGACGATGCGTGCCGTGTTGCCCAAGCAGATCCCGCTGTTGAATTACGCGAAGTATTCAGGGCCGGATTTAGCCCCTCCTCTTCAGAGGAGGGGTGGCGCGCACTCAGCGGCCTAAAGCGTCGCCTCGATTTCGCGCGCCGCCATATCAGGCTCGGGCGCCTGAGTGATCGGGCGGCCGATGACCAGCAATGAGGCGCCGGCATCCACCGCTTCACGCGGCGTGACCGCGCGCTTTTGATCGCCCTTGCTGGCGCCGCTTGGGCGCACGCCGGGCACGACAAAGAAGCCGGCCGGCCACAGCTTGCGCGCGCGGGCGACCTCATTGCCGGAGCAGACGATGCCGTCGAGACCGGCCTCCTTCGCGAGCAGCGTCAGCCGCTCGACCTGTTCCTGTGTCCCGCCGTGGACGCCGGTTTCCTCCAGATCTGTCTGGTCAAGGCTCGTGAGCGTGGTCACGGCGACGACCTTGGTGTGGACCCCGGCCGCAGCCTTGGCATCTTCCAGCATCGCCCGTCCGCCAGAGGCATGGACGGTGAGGATCGACGGTTCGAGCGCGTGCAGGGCCTGAACCGCCTTGGCGACCGTGTTCGGAATGTCGTGAAGCTTCAGGTCGAGAAAGATTGGCAAACCGAACTTGCGCATCTCATGCACGCCATGGTGGCCATTGGCGCAGAAGAATTCCAGCCCCAGCTTGATGCCGCCGACATGGTTGCGGACCTTCTGAACCAGCTCCTGCGCATGGGGCAGGGAGGGCGTGTCGATGGCGATATAGATGATGCTGGTCATGGAGTGTCGGTTCTGCCTGCCGGTTTGAGATCGTCGTCCACCCGCACGTCGATCGTGCGAACGGGCGGTGCGGGGTCGAATCCCGCTGGGGTGATGTGATCGGGCGTGGCGGTTGGCGCGGGGTGGTCCTGGGTGTGAACCACTGGCGCCGTCGCCGCCGGCGCGGAAGCCGCGAGGGCACGCTCTGCGCTGTCGAGCCGCCGGCGCATCCGATATTTGGTGGCCTTATGCAGCGCCCAGAACGGCAGCGAACCGGCGAGAAACGCGACGATCACGAGAACCGGCAGCTTGGTTTCCAGCTGGAGACCGCCCCACAGATTGATCATCACGGGGGTCCAGTTGGCGAAGCTGAAAATGACGATAATGATCGCCAGTACGACCCAGAAGGCTGTCCGGAGGAACTGCATGGCTTGTCTTCCTCTGCTTGGTCCGTAGAGCCTGACCATAAGCGCGCCGTGACGGCTTGCCTAGGGGCGCGTTTCAACGCCTCTCTGCGGACATGGGAGCTTCCGGAACGGGCGGGTCAGCCAGCGGTTCCGAACACCCGTGTGAAGATCGTGTCGACATGCTTCAGATGATAGTCGAGGTCGAACAGTGCCTCGAGCTGCGGACCGGAGAGATGCGCGGAAACGGCCGGGTCGGCCTTGAGCAGATCGAGCAGCGAATGCGCACCATCCGACTGCCACACCTGCATGGCGTTGCGCTGGACCATCGCATAGCTGTCCTCGCGGCTCACACCCGCCTGGGTGAGGGCGAGCAGCACGCGCTGCGAGTGGATGAGGCCGCCCATCCGGTTCATGTTCTTCATCATCCGCTCGGGGTAGACGAGCAGCTTGTCGATCACGCCGGTGAGCCGACCGAGGGCGAAGTCGAGCGTGATCGTGGCGTCCGGGCCGATGAAGCGCTCGACCGAGGAGTGGGAGATGTCCCGCTCATGCCACAGCGCGACATTCTCGAGCGCGGGCAGGGCATAAGCGCGCACCATGCGGGCCAGGCCGGTCAGATTCTCGGTGAGCACCGGGTTGCGCTTGTGCGGCATCGCCGACGAGCCCTTCTGGCCCGGCGAGAAATATTCCTCGGCTTCCAGCACCTCGGTGCGCTGCAAATGGCGCACTTCGACGGAGAGCCGCTCAATGGAGCCCGCGATCACGGCCAGCGTCGAGAAGAACATGGCGTGGCGATCGCGCGGGATCACCTGCGTACTGACCGGCTCCACCGTGAGGCCGAGCTTGGCCGCGACATGCTCTTCCACCTTGGGATCGATATTGGCGAAGGTGCCGACCGCGCCGGAGATGGCGCAGGTGGCGACGTCTTCTCGGGCCGCGATCAGGCGCGCCTTGCAACGGGAGAACTCGGCATAGGCTTCCGCCATCTTGAGACCGAAGGTGACCGGCTCGGCGTGGATGCCGTGACTGCGACCAATGGTCGGGGTCAGCTTGTGCTCGAACGCGCGACGCTTGATTGCCTCCAGCAGCGCATCGAGATCGGCGATCAGCAGATCGGCCGCGCGGGCAAGTTGCACATTGAGGCAGGTGTCCAGCACGTCCGAGCTGGTCATGCCCTGGTGCATGAAGCGGGCTTCATCGCCGACCTGCTCGGCCACCCAGGTGAGGAAGGCGATCACGTCATGCTTGGTGACAGCCTCGATGGCATCGATGGCGGGCACGTCAATAGAGGGGTTGGTGGCCCACCAGTCCCAAAGGGCCTTGGCGGCGCTTTTGGGTACCACGCCCAGCTCGGCCAGCGCTTCGGTCGCGTGAGCCTCGATCTCGAACCAGATGCGGAAGCGCGCTTCCGGCTCCCAGATCGCGGTCATTTGCGGGCGGGCGTAACGAGGCACCATGAGGCGGGTTCCTGATGAGACAAATTGGAGACGGCCTGCCCCTAGCAGGCTGCGGCGAAACGGGCAAATCACCCGGGTGAGGGCGGCGGTTATGACTCAAGGTGCTGAGATATAGCGATAAAAATCAATGCTGTCCGTGGTGGGTGGTCGCGGCGAAATGAAACGAATCGTCCGCAGATGGGTGCGCGTCGACCGATTGATCAGAGCCTCATCCGCGTGCCGCAACCTCAGATCAGTCCCATGGCCCGCATCGAACGGTGACCTTCGGTCGCGATAATGACATGATCGTGGACGGTCACGCCGAGGGGCTTGAGCGCGGCGATGACGTCGCGAGTCATGAGGATGTCCTGCCGGCTCGGCTCGGGCAGGCCGCTGGGATGATTGTGCACGAGGATGACGCCCGCAGAGCCGAACTCCAGTGCGCGCCGGGCAACTTGCCGGGCGTAGATGGCCGCTTCATCCACCGAGCCGTCCCCCATATGATCGTCACGCAGCAGGATGTTGCGGGCGTTGAGATGAAGCACGCGCACGCGCTCGATCGAGAGATGGGTCATGTCGGCGCGCAAATAATCGAGCAGGGCCTGCCATGATGCCAGCACCGGCCGCTCCGCCACCTCGTTGCGCAGCATCCGCAGGGCGGCGGCCTGTGTCGCCTTGAGCGCGGCGGTCGTGGTCTCGCCCATGCCGTTGACCTGCATCAGCGTGGCCCAATCGGCGCTGAGCACGGCGCCCAACGAGCCGAAGCGGGCGATCAGGGCCTTTGCCAGCGGCTTGGTATCCCGGCGCGGCAGGGCGAGCGCAAGCAGATATTCAATCAGTTCATGGTCGAGCAGCCCATCCGGTCCGGACGCGAGTCGCTGCCGCAGGCGGGCGCGGTGGCCAACGCCATCATGACTCGTCTCGCTCTTGCCCCGGGATCGCCCTTCGCCCATGAACATTGTAGCTAAGCGCGAGCCGGCAGAGCGGCAAGCGGGAATGACGGGGATAAACGTCTGACCGAGTGGGTCGAAGAGGATGACGGACTAGAGGCGGGTGCAGCAGAGCGGCTGCACCGGCGCCGTCAACGTCTGCGCTGGATTGCCGGAGGGAGCGCGACGGCGCTGCTGCTGGTCGCGGGCGGCCTCTGGCTGGCGCGCGAGCCGATTGCTGACAGCTTCATCGCGCGGGAACTGGCCAAGCGGGGCGTGCAGGGCCGATATGAGATCACGCGGATCGGTCCGCAGCACCAGCGGTTGGACAATCTCGTCATTGGCGATCCGAAATCGCCCGATCTCACGGTCCGCTTCATCGAGCTCGAACTCGCCTGGGGCCTGACCGGACCCTATATTGATCGGCTCGAGGCGAGCGGCGTTCGGCTGCGTGGGCGGATTGCCGATGGCACGCTGGACCTCGGGCAGGTCAGTCGCTTGCTGGAAGGCGGCACGGGCGATCCCAAGCTGCCCGACTGGACGGCGGTGATCGAGGATGCACAGGCGCTGATCGTGACCGACAACGGCACGGTCGAGCTGGGGCTGGATGGCAGCGGGCCGTTGTCGTCGGGGTTCAACGGTCAGCTCAACCTCGCGAGCCCGGCGCTTGCCTTTGGCGATTGCAGGCTGCGGGCACTGCGGGCGCCGGTCGATGTGGCGACCGAGAACGGCGAAATTCACCTCAAAGGCCCGGCTCACGCCAGCGGCGTTGGATGCGAGGCGGCGAAGCTTCGGCTGACGGCGCCCACGCTCGATCTCAACATCCGCACAAATTTGGCGTTGGAACCCTTGGGCGGTGCAGTGAGCCTCGCAGCGCCATTGGCCGAGCAAGGGGACGGGCAGGGGAAGCGCGAGTTCAAGGAACTGTCCGGGCTCATTACCTTCAAGGGCGAAGGCGATGCCCTGCGGGGGAGCGCTTCGCTTGCCGCCGTCAGCGCGCTTGTCGACGGCCTTGAAAGTGACGCCGCGAAGCTGGGTGGCAATTTCGCCGTGCAGCTCGATTCCCGCAATCGCGCTTTGGCATGGCAAGGCACCGGGACCATCGACAATGCCCGGCCGGCGCGGGGGATCAATCTCGCGCGCCTCGCCTCGGCGGCCGATGGCAGCCCCCTGGAACCGATCGCGCACAAGCTGGCGCGCGCAGTCGAGGCAATAGGCCGGCGCAATCACATCGAACTGGCAGGCCAGGTCAATATGCTCGGCGCGCAAGGTAATGCCCGGCTTGACCGCTTCGCGCTGCGCTCGGCGAGCGGCGCGCGGATCGAGAATTGGGAAGGCAGCGCGGTGCGCATCGACTGGCCGGGCGGCCTGCGCGCGTCGGGACGGCTGGACATCGCCGGTGGCGATCTGCCGGAGGGCCGCATCGAGTTCGCCACGCAGGAGCAGGGCGGTGTGCGCGGCATCGCCACATTGAGGCCTTATGATGCGGGCGGGGCGCGGCTGGCGCTCAACCCGCTGCGCTTTGCCATGGATGGCGCGGGGCGCGGCAGCGTGCAGACCCAGGTGACGCTAGACGGTCCCTTGCCGGGCGGTGCAGTCAAGGGCCTGCAGATGCCGCTGGATGCTCGCATCGGGGCAGGCGGGGCGGTTAGTCTATCAGGGACTTGCGTGCCCTTGCGCTGGGCTTCGCTCAGCATGTCCGGCCTCGTGCTCGATCCTGCGGCGTTACAGGTTTGCGGGCTGGGGGAGGGCGCGGCCGCGATCCGCGATGTGGCATTGCGCGGCCGGCTGGGCGACAATCCCTTCGCATTTGATGCCAGCGCAGCGCGTTACGCCCTCACCACCGGCCGCTTCGAAATCCAGCAGCCGAACGTGCGCATTGGCGCGGCCGAAGCCCCGGTCCGGCTCGCTGCCGATCGCCTGACGGGCGGACGTGGGTCGGCGGGTGGCCTCGCCGGGACGATTTCGGCGGGGCGTGGGCGGATCGGCTCTGTGCCGCTCGATCTCACCGCCATGGAAGGGCAATGGCAGTTCGCCGACGGACGTCTGGCCGTCGATGGCAATCTGCGCGTCGCGGACACGCAGGCCGATCGGCGCTTCAATCCGCTGGCCGGCGAGCAGGTGCGCCTGACCCTGGCCGACAATCGCATCGAGGCGACCGGTGTTCTGGTGCATCCGGAACGAAAGGCCAAGGTTGCCGATGTGGTAATCCGGCACGACCTCAGTCGTGGCGCAGGCCGCGCCGATCTGACAGTGAACGGCCTGCGCTTCGGCAATGCGCTTCAGCCGGACGATCTCACGCCGCTCTCGCTGGGCGTGGTCGCTAACGTGGTCGGGATGGTGAACGGCGCCGGCCAGATCCGCTGGACCGGCGACAAGGTGACCAGCGATGGGACCTTCTCGACGGAGAACATGGCTTTCGCGGCCGCCTTCGGCCCGGTCGCCGGCCTGTCGACGACGATCCGCTTCACGGACCTGCTCGGCCTGCGCACCGAACCCGGCCAGGTGGTGACGGTGGAAAGCGTCAACCCGGGCATCGAGGTGCGCGACGGCACCATTCGCTATCAATTGCTCTCCAGCGAGGTGGCGGAGATCGAGGGCGGGCGCTGGCCGTTCTCCGGCGGTATGCTGGAGCTGATGCCCGCGCCCCTCGCGCTGGATTCGCGTCAGCCGCGCAATCTTACTTTCCGCGTCGTCGGGCTGGATGCCGGTGCCTTCATCAATACGCTGGAGCTGGAGAATATCTCCGCGACGGGCACCTTCGATGGCCTGTTGCCCATGGTGTTCGACAAGGATGGCGGGCGCATCGTGGGCGGCTTGCTGGTTGCGCGGCAGGAGGGCGACGAGCCCCGCTATCTCACCACCACGCAAGGCCTGACCATCCCGTGCGATCCGGCGCGGCAGGCCGGGCGCCTCTCTTACGTCGGCGAGGTCTCCAACGCGCAGCTCAACGCGATGGCGCGGCTGGCCTTTGATGCGCTCAAGAATCTGGGCTATCGCTGCCTCGCGATCCGGCTGGACGGCGCCATCGATGGCGAGTTCGTGACGCAGGTGAGCATCAATGGGGTCAATCAGGGCACGGAAGAGGCGCGCCGCAGCTTCCTGGCCCGGCCGTTCCTCGGTCTGCCCTTCCTGTTCAATGTGCGGATCGAGGCGCCGTTCAGGGGCTTGCTGAATACCGCGACCGGGCTTGCCGATCCGACCAAGCTTATCAATGGCAGTTTGGGCGATCAGTTTGTGCCCATCGGTAGCGGCGCAGCCACATCCGGGGTGACCGTTCAGCCGGCGGACAGCGACAAGACGATAGAAGGGGACGTGAAATGAGGCACCGACGATGGACATCGCGCGCAACGCGACTGGGCTTGGGGCTGGCGCTTGCCGGAGCGGCAGGCGGCTGCATTCAGGTGCGCGCGCCCGAAAAGCCGATCGAGATCAATCTCAACGTGAAGATTCAGCAGGAAGTGGTCGTGCGCCTTCAGCAGGACGCCAAGGACCTCATCGAGAACAATCCGGAGCTATTCCCGAAATGACATATATGCACAGCATTCGCGCCGCAGCGCTTGCGGCAGTTTTCGGTCTCGGCGTCGTCGGAGCGGCTCCGGCCGTCGCGCAGGACGCCGTAGTGAGCGCCGCCAAGTCGGCCGGCACGGTCGGTGAGCAGTCGGATGGCTATCTGGGCGTCAACGGCTCGGTGAGCAGCGATGTGCGCGCCGCCGTGGATGCGCTCAACATCAAGCGCCGCGCGGCCTATACCGATCTGGCGGCCAAGCGTGGCGTGACCGTGCAGGACATGGCGGCCGTGACCGGTTGTCAGACGCTGGCCGGGCGCGTCTCGGAAGGGCAGATCTACCGGATCGGCAATGGTCCGTGGCAGACCAAAGGCGCCGGGCCGATTGCGCTGCCGGATTATTGCGCCACCGCCACACGCTGAGCGATTCGCGCCACTGAGGGCCTAATTTTCCTCGAAAATCCGCCTGATCCCTCCGGCGCGGTCACCAGTGTTGACTTGCACGCCAACGCTTTCTACACGGGCCGCGCCTTGACGGGGGCGGCTCAGGCACGTCATGCAGCGCTGGTTTTTACGTCTCTTGGCGTGAACGGGAGTTGGCACGATGACAGAGACCGAACCTGGGCGAGACCCGATTGCCGAAGATGAACGCATCAAGTCGCTCAGCGAGCGGTTGGAACGTGCCGAGGCAGTCGAAAAGGTCAGGACCGGAGCGGACCAGGAAGTTGGCGGCGATAAGAATTATCGCCTCGGCAACCGGGTTCTTGCGGAGCTGATCGGCGGTCTTGTCGGCGGCGCGCTGATTGGATGGGTCCTGGACCGGTTCATCGGCACATCGCCTTGGCTCCTGCTGGTTTTCCTCTTTCTGGGGATCATCGTAGCCTTCAGGAACATTTGGAAGATTTCGATGAAGCGTCCTGAGAAGTAAGGGCGCTTTCGTCATAATCGCAGACGGCTTTTTGGGAATCAGACGTGGCAGAACCCGGCAAGATCGATCCTATGCACCAGTTCGCCATCGAGCCGCTGTTCGGTACCGAACAGTGGAGCCTCGGTGGTTACAACATTGCGTTCACCAACAGCGCGCTGTGGATGGTGATCACGGTCGTCGTTCTGTGGGGCTTCATGCTGCTCGGCATGAAGCGCGATCTGGTGCCGGGGCGCTGGCAGGCGGCTGTAGAGTCGATGACCGGCTTCATCGCGAAGCTGACCGATGACAATATTGGCAAGGGCGGGCGCAAATATGTGCCCTACATCTTCTCGCTGTTCATGTTCATCCTCTTCGCCAATCTGCTCGGCCTGCTGCCCATCGGCATTTTCGGCCTGCATCCCTTCACCTTCACCAGCCACTTCACGGTGACCGGCGTGCTGGCGATCCTGAGCTTCTCGATCGTGCTGATCGTCGGCTTCTGGAAGCATGGCCTCAAGTTCTTCTCGCTGTTCGTGCCGCATGGCACGCCGTTGTGGCTGATCTGGCTGATCCCCATCATCGAGTTCGTCTCGTTCATGGTGCGTCCCTTCTCGCTGGGCCTGCGACTGTTCGTCGCGATGATCGCCGGTCACATTCTGCTCAAGGTGCTTGCTGGCTTCGTGATCAATGCTTCGGCTGCCGGCGTGGCGCCCGGCCTTGGCGTCGGCATCCCAAGCTTTGCCCTGATGGTCGGCATCTCCGCGCTGGAGATCCTGGTCGCTGGCATCCAGGCCTATGTTTTCGCACTGCTCACGTCGCTGTACATTCACGACGCCGAGCATCTGCACTGAGTTTCAACCAACGACCAAATCGAGTTTCAGAAAAGGAGTTAAGTAACATGGACGCAGAAGCCGCAAAGCTGATCGGTGCCGGTCTGGCTGCTATCGGTGCCGGCGTGGCCGCGCTCGGCGTGGGTAACGTCTTCGGCTCGTTCCTTGAGAGCGCGCTGCGCAATCCGGGCGCTGCCGACGGCCAGCAGGGCCGTCTGTTCATCGGCTTCGCCGCCGCAGAGCTTCTCGGCCTGCTGGCGTTCGTCGTCGCGATGATCCTGATCTTCGTCGCCTGATCGCCCGCAAGACGACAGACGATGATGTGGAGCCGGCGGCTGCCCAATGACGGGCTGCCGCCGGACCGCGCAAACGGACAGGTGATATGCCTCAGATAGCCCAGCTCGCCGCAACCTACTCGTCGCAGATCTTCTGGGTTCTGCTGACATTCGGGTTCGTGTTTTTCGTGATCGGTCGCGGCATGGTGCCGAAGATCCAGTCCACGGTGGACGCGCGCGACAAGAAGATCGCCGACGATCTCGAAGCGGCCCGTGCGAATTCGGCCAAGGCCGATGCGCTCGAAGCCGACTGGCGGGCGAAGGAAAATGAAGCGCGTGCCGCTGCGCAGGGCCGTCTGGCCCAGGCAAAGGCCGAAGCTGCTCGCAATCGCGAGGCTGCGCTGGCCAAGACCGACGCCGCGCTCAGCGAAAAGCTGGCCGCAGCGGAAGGCGAGATCGAGGCCGGCCGCGTGAAGGCGCTGGCGCAGATCGAAACCGTTGCAGCGGACGCCGCAGCGGACATCGTGCAGAAGGTCGCAGGCACGCAGGTGTCGCCGGATGCGGCGCTCAAGGCAGTGAAGGCGGTACTCTGATATGGCCAATTCCCACATGGCACAGGCCGCCAATGCGGCATCGGCGAGCGACAATGGATCGCAGGCCGTCCAGTTCAATCTCGAGAATGCCGACAAGGTCCAGGCCCTGAGCGGCGACGTTCATGCCGCGACAGAAGCGGTCGGCGGGCCTGAGGAGCACATCCAGGACCCCACCGCGCTGTGGATGGACGCTACGGGCTGGGTCAGCCTCTCGATGTTGGTCTTCATCGCGGTGTTGATCTGGAAGAAGGTGCCAGCGCTCATCGCCCGGTCGCTGGACGCCAAGATCGCGACGATCCGCAATCAGCTCGACGAAGCCGGGCGGCTCCGCAAGGAAGCCGAAGCGCTTAAGGCCGAGTATGAAGGCCGGATCGCCTCCGTCGCCAAGGAAGCCGACGCGATGCGCGCTGCCGCCGAGCAGGAAGCGGCCGATCTCATCACCGCAGCCCAGGCGGAAGCTGAAGCGCTGGTCGTCCGTCGCCAGAAGATGGCGGAAGACAAGATCGCCGCAGCTGAGCGCGCGGCCATTGCTGATGTGCGCGCCAAGGCGGCTGCAGCGGCGACGGCAGCAGCCGGCGTGCTGATCCGCGAGACCCACAGTGCCGCGGCCGACAAGGGCCTCGTCGACGACGTGATCGGCAAGCTCGCGCACTGAGCGGCCCGCAGATTGATGGCTTTAGAAAGGCCGGGCCGAGCGATCGGTCCGGCCTTTCTGCTTTTGAAGGGTCGTGGTTCGGCCGGTTGAGGCAGGAGGCCGTTGTCCTGTCCGCCTCTCGCCCCTAAATGGCGCGGATGACCGAGCGGCCATCGTCCCCCAATCGCTTCAACGAAGAAAAGGCGACCTCCACAATCCGTGGCAGTGAATTGCCGGACGTGGACGCTGGCGTCGCGGCGATTCGCGAAACGCTCAAGACCTTGGGCACGCGACCGGGCGTGTATCGGATGCAGGATGCGCGCGGCGACGTGCTGTATGTCGGCAAGGCGCGGGCGCTCAAGAATCGCGTGTCCAACTATACGCAGGTCGATCGCCTGCCGCGTCGGCTTCAGCGCATGGTCTCGCAGACCCGCTCGATGACGATCGTCACCACCCAGAGCGAGGCCGAGGCGCTGCTGCTGGAAGCGCAGCTCATCAAGCGCTTTCGGCCACCCTACAATGTGCTGCTGCGCGATGACAAAAGCTTCCCGTTCATCCTGCTGCGCGAGGATCACGCCTTTCCGCGCGTCCAGCTCCACCGTGGTGCGCGGCGCTACAAGGGGCAATATTACGGGCCGTTCGCCGGGGCAGGGCAGGTGCGCAAGACGCTCAACGCGCTGCAGAAGCTGTTCTTGCTGCGCAGTTGCACGGACAGCTTCTTCGCCAATCGCTCGCGCCCATGCCTGCTCTACCAAATTCGCCGCTGCTCCGCGCCCTGCGTCGGGCGGATCAACGAGGCCGATTATGCGGCCCTGACGCAGGACGCGCAGGACTTTCTCGGCGGCAAGTCCACGGCGGTACAGGCGCGGCTCGGCGAGGCTATGAATGCGGCAGCGGAGTCGCTCGATTACGAGATGGCTGCCGTCTACCGGGATCGGCTCAAGGCGCTGACCTTCATCCAGGGCAGTCAGGCGATCCACGCCGAGGGGCTGGGCGATGCCGATATCTTCGCGCTCGCCAGCCGCAATGGCGGCATGTGCATCCAGGTTTTCTTCATTCGCGGCGGGCAGAATTGGGGGCATCGCAGCTTCTTCCCGGTCCACACCGCCGAGGTGGGCGAGGACGAAGTGCTGATGCAGTTCATGGCGCAATTCTATGAGGATGTGCCGCCGGCGCCGCTGGTGCTGTGCGACCGCGAGCCGTCCGAAACGCTGCTGCTGGCCGAGGCACTGAGCCAGAAGCTGGAGCGCAAGGTGCGCATCGAGGTGCCGCAGCGGGGCAGCCGTGTGAAGCTCATCAAGCAGGCCCAGCGCAATGCCGAGGAAGCGCTGGAGCGCCGTCAGGCCGAGAGCAGCGCGCAAGGCAAGATTCTCGCCGACATGGCTGAACTGTTAGGTCTGGAAGGCCCGCCCAATCGCATCGAGATTTACGATAACAGCCACATCCAGGGGACCAGTGCGCTCGGCGCGATGGTCGTCGCGGGGCCGGAGGGGTTCCGCAAGAGCGGCTATCGCAAGTTCAACATCAAGCGCCCCGAGACGGTCGCGGGCGACGATTATGGCATGATGCGCGAAGTGCTCGGCCGCCGCTTCGGCCGCGCCGCCGAGGAAGATCCCGATCGCGAATCCGGGGAATGGCCAGACCTGGTGCTGATCGATGGCGGGCGGGGCCAGCTCAACGCAGCCCGCAAGGCGCTGGAAGAGATGGGCATCGAGGATGTGCCGATGGTCGGCGTCGCCAAGGGGCCGCATCATGGCCGCGAGGGACGGGAGGTCTTCCATCTGCTGGACGGGCGGGACTTCCAACTGCCAGTCAATCACCCGGTGCTGTTCTACCTGCAGCGCCTGCGCGACGAGGCCCACCGTTTCGCCATCGGTGCGCACCGGCAGAAACGGGCCAAGGCCATCACCGTCAGTTCGCTGGACGAAGTGCCCGGCATTGGCCCGGCACGCAAGAAAGCGCTGCTCATGCATTTCGGCACGGCGCGCGCCGTGCGCAACGCCAGTCTGGATGACCTCCAGCGCGCGCCCGGCGTTTCATCGGCGGTCGCGCAGACAGTCTATGATTATTTCCATGGCTGAGCGGATTCATTGCGACCTGCCGCAAAGGTTGATGCCCGGCGCAATGCGCGCTAAGGGCGCTGCTTCAACACCCGTCGGGATGTCCTAACCGCTCATGCTGTTCACCTTTCTTCTTGTCGTCCAGGCGATCATCGCCTTCGCGCTCGTCACTGTCATTCTGATGCAGCGGTCCGAGGGTGGCGGCCTTGGCATGGGTGGCGGTGGCAGCCCGTCCGGTCTGATGTCGGCGCGGGGCGCGGCGGATTTCCTTAGCCGGGCGACCAAGATTCTCGCGACTTTGTTCGTGGGCATGAGCATCGTGCTGGCGGTGATTGCCGCTACGCAGCACCGGGCCGCGACGATCGATACCTCGCTGGTCGGCCAGTCCGGCACCAGCGACATGTCGGCGCCGATTGCGGATGGCGATGGCATTTCCGGCGCGGCCAACAGCGCGGCGGCACCGGCCGGTCCGGCCTCGGCGCCTGCCAATGGCGCGGCCGGCGCACCGCTCGCGCAGTAACGATCCACCAGTTTTTTTCACCGGTAGTGGATTCGTCCGCTTGCCCTTCCGTTCGAGTTCAGCGTAAGCCTCCTCTCCCATGGCGCGGTTCATATTCATCACCGGCGGCGTGGTCTCCTCGCTTGGAAAAGGCCTTATGGCTGCGTCGCTCGCGGCGCTCCTCCAAGCGCGTGGCTACAAGGTCCGCACCCGTAAGTTCGATCCTTACCTCAATGTCGATCCCGGCACGATGTCGCCTTATCAACATGGCGAAGTCTATGTGACGGACGACGGGGCGGAGACCGATCTCGATCTTGGCCATTATGAGCGCTTTACGGGCGTTGCGAGCCGGCAGGCCGACAACGTCACGCAAGGGCGCATCTACCAGACGATCATCCAGCGCGAGCGGCGCGGCGATTATCTGGGAGCCACCGTGCAGGTGATCCCGCACGTGACGGACGAGATCAAGCGCTTCGCTCTGGCCGAGACGGACGATGTCGATTTCGTGCTGTGCGAGATCGGAGGCACGGTGGGCGACATCGAGAGCCTGCCGTTCATGGAGGCCATCCGCCAGCTCCGCAATGAGCTGGGCCACGGCCAGACCGTGCTCGTCCATGTGACGCTGGTGCCCTATATTGCGGCGGCCGGCGAGCTGAAGACCAAGCCGACCCAGCACAGCGTGCGCGAGCTGACCTCGCTCGGCATTCAGCCCGACATTCTGCTCTGCCGCACCGAGCATCCGCTGCCGGACAGCGAGCGGGCGAAGATCGCCTTGTTCTGTAATGTGCGCACGGAAGCCGTGATTCCCGCGCTCGATGCCAGCAGCATCTATGCCGTGCCGGTGCAGTATCACCGCGAAGGGCTGGACCGCGCCGTGCTGAGCGCCTTCGGCATCGAAGGCTCGCGCGAGCCGGACCTGACCCGCTGGTTCGACATTATGGACCGGCAGGTCCACCCCGAAGGGGAAGTGACCATCGGTGTCGTCGGCAAATATGTCGGCTTGCCGGATGCCTACAAGTCGCTGCACGAGGCGCTCGTGCATGGCGGGCTGGCCAATCGCGTGAAGGTGAAGGTCCAGTGGCTCGATGCCGAGCTGTTCGAGGCCGAAGACAGCGACATCGCGGCCCAGCTCGAGCCGATGCATGGCATTCTTGTGCCTGGCGGCTTTGGCGTGCGCGGTTCGGAAGGAAAGATTGCCTCCGTGCGGTTCGCGCGGGAGCGGGGCGTGCCCTTCTTCGGCATCTGCCTCGGAATGCAGATGGCCTGCATCGAGGGTGCGCGGAACACCGCCGGGATCGAGCGCGCCTCGACCACCGAGTTCGGCGAGACCAGCGAGCCGGTCGTGGGCCTCATCACGGAGTGGATGAGCGCCGAGGGGCTGCAAACCCGCAATGTCGATACCGACCTTGGCGGCACCATGCGCCTGGGTGCCTATCCGGCCAAGCTGAGCGGCAACAGCGTCGTTTCCAGCATCTACGGTGCCGAGGATATCAGCGAGCGCCATCGTCATCGCTATGAGGTGAACGCAGCCTATCGCCAACCGCTCGAACAGGGCGGCCTCATCTTCTCGGGCATGTCGCCGGATGGCACGCTGCCGGAGATTGTCGAGCGGCCGGATCACCCATGGTTCATCGGCGTGCAGTTCCACCCGGAGCTCAAGTCCAAGCCGTTCGATCCGCACCCGCTGTTCGCCAGCTTCATTGCGGCGGCGCTCAAGCAGAGCCGGCTCGTCTGATCCTGCACCAGCCATGGACGGCCCGTTTCCGGATCGTTCATGGTGAAGGGCGTAGACGAACCGCTTGCCGCATCCTATGTGGGGTGCGTCTTACCGGCCGGGGTGCCTGCGACTTGCAATTGATGATCCTTCTGTCTGCGCTTCTTGCGTCGCTCTCCGGCCTGATGGTCGGCGAGAGCCGCGTGGCGCCTGCGCAGGTGGAACTCAGTGCAGAATCGCAGCAGGCTCCCTCCAGTGAGCAGGCGATTGCAGTCGCACGGGTCTTGTCCAGCGCTGACACGGGGGCCGAGGCCGTCCTTGTCCGGGCCGATCAGGCTATGGTGCTGGCGCTGCCGGCCCGCAGTGGCCGCACCCACCTTTCCCTGAAGCAGAGCTGGCTGATCTAAGCCCGCCGCAGGCCGCCCTGTGTCGGTCTGCCATTTTGCTGTTCGCGCGCTGGCTCCCGGCGCGTTCGCTTGCCGGTGTGTGAACCGGCGCCCGACCTTTCCGTTTTCAGACAGGAATTTCCGATATGCTCGGCGGCGTTGCCAAATTCTTCTTCGGCTCTTCAAATGAGCGTTACGTCAAGTCTCTCAGCAAGACGGTCAATCAGATTGCCGCGTTCGAGCCGACGATGGTTGCCATGAGCGATGATGAGCTCAAGGCGCAGACGGCCAAGTTCCGCAGCCAGCTCGCCGACGGCGCGACGCTCGATCAGATCCTGCCCGAGGCGTTCGCGACGGTGCGCGAGGGCGCGAAGCGCGCGCTCGGCCAGCGGCATTATGACGTGCAGATGGTCGGCGGCATTGTGCTCCACCGCGGCGAGATTGCCGAGATGCGCACCGGTGAAGGCAAGACGCTGGTCGCCACGCTCGCCACCTATCTCAACGCGCTGCCCGGCAAGGGCGTCCATGTCGTCACCGTCAACGACTATCTCGCCCGGCGCGACTGCGAGTGGATGAGCCAGCTCTATAATTTCCTGGGGCTGACCACGGGCGTGATCGTGCCCAACCTCTCCGAGCCGGAGCGTCGCGCGGCTTATGACGCGGACATTACCTACGCCACGAACAACGAGCTTGGCTTCGATTATCTGCGCGACAACATGAAGTATGAGCGTGACCAGATGGTCCAGCGCCCGTTCAATTACGCGATCGTCGACGAGGTGGACTCAATCCTGATCGACGAGGCGCGCACGCCGCTGATCATTTCCGGCCCGACGGACGACAAGTCCGAGATGTACATGTCCGTCAACGCGCTGGTGAAGAACCTCGCGGATGAGGATTACGAAAAGGACGAGAAGCAGCGCTCCATCGTGCTGACCGAGGACGGCACCGAGAAGGTGGAGCGGATGCTGGAGGACGCAGGGCTGCTTCAGGGCGCCAATCTCTACGATTTCGAGAACACACAGGTCGTCCACCATGTGAACCAGGCTCTGCGCGCCAACTTCATGTTCCGGCGCGACATCGATTATATCGTGAAGGACGGCAAGGTCGTCATCATCGATGAGTTCACCGGCCGAATGATGGACGGGCGCCGCTGGTCCGACGGTCTGCACCAGGCCGTGGAAGCCAAGGAAGGCGTGAATATCGAGCCGGAGAACCAGACGCTCGCCTCGATCACCTTCCAGAATTATTTCCGCATGTATCCCAAGCTCTCGGGCATGACCGGTACGGCGGCGACCGAGGCGGCGGAATTCTACGACATCTACAAGATGAACGTGGTGACCATCCCGACCAACCTGCCGGTGCAGCGTCAGGACGATCAGGACCTGTTCTACAAGAGCCTTGAGGACAAGTTCAAAGGTATCGCCCGGACGATTGGCGAACATGCCGCCAAGGGTCAGCCGGTGCTGGTCGGCACCGTCTCCATCGAGAAGTCCGAACTGCTCTCCAGCTTCCTCAAGGAGGAGGGCGTGAAGCACTCGGTGTTGAACGCGCGCTTCCACGAGCAGGAAGCCGGGATCGTGGCGCAGGCCGGGCGGCTCGGCGCGGTCACCATCGCGACGAACATGGCCGGCCGCGGCACCGACATCAAGCTGGGCGGCAACCTGGAATTCCGGGTTGAGGATGAGCTCAAGGACATGCCGGAAGGCCCGGAGCGCGATGCCGCAATTGCGCGGATCGAAGAGGAAATCGAGGCAGAGCGTCAGCAAGTGCTCGCCGCCGGCGGTCTGTTCGTGCTCGGCACGGAGCGGCATGAGAGCCGCCGTATCGACAACCAGCTGCGTGGCCGCTCGGGCCGTCAGGGCGATCCGGGCCTGTCCCGCTTCTACCTCAGCCTCGATGACGATCTGCTGCGCATCTTCGGCCCGGACACGCTGTTCGCGCGCATGATGCGCTCCAGCCTTGAGGATGGCGAGGCGCTTCCGCCGTCCAAGTGGATGAGCAAGGCGATCGAGACCGCGCAGAAGAAGGTCGAGCAGCGCAACTACGAAATCCGCAAGCAGGTCGTCGAGTATGACGACGTGATGAACGACCAGCGCAAGGTGATCTACGAGCAGCGCAGCGAGATCATGGATGCCGAGACGGTCGGCGACGTCGTCACCGAGATGCGCCATGAGACGATCAACGACATCGTCGGCGCCGCCTGTCCTCCGGGCACCTACCCCGAGCAGTGGAACATTCCGCAGCTCAAGGAGCGCCTCGAGGCGGTGATGAGCCTGACGCCGGACATCGATGGTTGGCTGACCGAGGACGTGGTCGATCCCGAGCTGTTCGTCGAGCGCCTCACCGCGCTGTCTGATGCGGCGCTGGCCGAGAAGGTCAACGATCTCAAGCCCGAGACCTGGGCGCAGATCGAGAAGAGCATTTTGCTGCAGAATCTCGACCATCACTGGAAAGAGCATCTGGCGACGCTCGATGCCCTCCGTCAGGTCGTCCACCTGCGCGCTTATGCGCAGAAGACGCCGATCAACGAGTATAAGCAGGAGGCGTTCGCGCTCTTCGAGCGGATGCTCGAGAACATCCGCGAGGATGTCAGCCGCACGGTGAGTCATGTGCAGTTCCAGATGCAGGACCCGGCACCGCCGCCGCTGCCTGAGCTGCCGGACTTCCTCACCAGCCATATCGACCCGTTCACGGGCGAGGATAACAGCGCGGACATCGATGCAGGCACGCGCGGGTTCATCACCACGACCATTCCGCGCGCCGCGACGGCTGCGGCGGTGGGCGAGGGCAATCCCTATGCGGGTGAGGAAATCAGCCGCAACGCGCCTTGCCCCTGTGGCTCGGGCGAAAAGTACAAGCATTGTCACGGCGCACTCGCCTGACAAGGATCCTGATAACGATCTGATGGCCGGGCGGAAGCCCGGTCACCTCCGCCCGGCGGCCTTCAGCCGGGCTGCGAGTCGCTGGGCGCCAGCCACACCAGCCCGATGAGGCTGATCACCGCCGCGCCAGAGAGGTAGAGGCCAACGGCGCCCACGCCATGCGTGCTCACCAGATATTGCGCGGCAATGGGTGCCATAGCCCCGCCGATGATTCCGCCCACGTTAAATGCGAATGATGAGCCGGAATAGCGCACGCGCGGCGGGAAGAGAGCGGTCAACCATTCGCCGAGCGGGCCGTAGGTAAAGCCCATCAGCAGGAGCGACATGGCGAGGATGAGGAACAGCGCCAGCGGATTGGCGGCATCGAACCCGGCGCCGAAGACGATGCCGAGCGGCACCGTCGCGGCGCATCCGGCGATCAGCACGCGGCTTGCCGAGCGCATGTCCGACCACCAGCCGGCCACGATGATCCCCAGCGCCAGCATCAGGATGGCCGCAAGCTGGATGGTCAGCACCTCGCTGCGCGCCATACCGATGTTCACCGTGGCATAGCCCAGCGCGAAGGCTGTCGAGACGTAGAACAGCGCGAAGCAACAGACGACGGCGAGCGTGCCGGCCATGGTCGCGCGCACATGGCGGGTGAGCAGTTCCGCCAACGGAATGGCTGCCGGCGGCTCGGCCTCCAGCGCCGCCTTGAACTCGGGCGTCTCGCCCATCTTCAAGCGCACCCACAGGCCGATGATGACCAGCAGCGCGCTGGCAAGGAAGGGAAGGCGCCAGCCCCACGCCATGAATTGCGCATCGCTGAGCCAAAGGCCGAGCAGCAAGAACAGGCCATTCGCGGCGACAAAGCCCAGCGGTGCGCCAAGCTGGGGCATCATGCCGAAGCGCGCGCGCCAGCCCGGCGGGGCATTCTCCACCGCCAGCAGCGCAGCACCACCCCATTCGCCGCCCAGGCCGAAGCCCTGGCCAAAGCGCAGGATGCAGAGCAGCAGCGGCGCGACCCAGCCGATCATCGCATAAGTCGGCAGGAAGGCGATGAGGAAGGTCGAGCCGCCCATAAGCATGAGCGAGGCGACGAGCGTCGATTTGCGGCCGATCCGGTCGCCATAATGGCCGAACACGGCGGCGCCGAGCGGGCGCGCCAGAAAGGCGAGGGCGAAGCTGGCATAAGCCGCCATCAGCTGCGCTGTCGGCGACGTGGCGGGGAAGAAGAGCGGACCGAAGACGAGGCTCGCCGCCGTCGCATAGATATAGAAATCGTAGAACTCGACCGTGGTGCCGGCCAGACTCGCGACGAGCACGCGACGGTGCTTCACCATAGCAGACAGGCCGCTGGGCGCCGGCGTTCCGGCGGTTGCTGCGTCGTTCAAAGTTGGCCCCCCTCACATATGACGGCGATGCCCTAGCTCAATTCCGGGCAGCAGCGCTAGATGGCGCGGATGGGGGTGACAGAAGAGAGATCAGCGCCGGCGCTGTTGGTTCAGCACTTCATAGGCCATCACGGCCCCGGCGACGGACGCATTGAGGCTGTCCGCACGGCCCATCATCGGGATTTTGACCAGCAGGTCGCACGCGGCCTCATAATCGGCGGGCAGGCCTCGCGCCTCATTGCCGATCACCAGAAAGGTCGGGGCCTCGTAACGCGGCGCCTGATAATCATGCTCGGTGTTGAGGCTGGTGCCGACAAGCTGGCCCGGCCCCGTGCGGAGCCAAGTGAGGAAGTCAGCCCAACTCGCCTGCGCGATGGATTGGGTGAAGAGGGCGCCCATCGACGCGCGTACCGTCTCGACGGAGAAGGGATCGACACAGTCATCCACAAGGATCACGCCGCCCGCGCCGACCGCATCGCCAATGCGCAGCAGCGTCCCCAGATTGCCGGGATCGCGCATGGCCTGTGCGACGAACCAGATCGGCGCCGCGCTGCGATCAAGGGCGGGGAGGGGTGTCAGCCGGTCGGGATAGACGCCGACGAGCGTCTGCGCATTGTCCTTGCCGGAGATCTTGCCGAGAATATCCGCGCTGGTGAGGATGACATCGCCGCCCTGCGACTCGACCGCCGCGACTAGTTCATCGGCCAGTGGATGCGGGCGTGCGTCGCTCGCCATGAACAGCATCTCGGGCAGGATGCCGCGCTCGCGCGCTTCGGTGAGGATGCGCAGGCCCTCGGCCAGAAACAGGCCTTCGCGCTTGCGCAGCTTCTTTTCCCGCAAGCCGCGCACGCGCTTGACGAGCGGGTTGGAAAAGCCGGTGATTTCGCGGGGCATGGTCAGCAGGGCCGCACAGGATCAGTCTTCGCCGAAGCGATTTTCGACCAGCTCGATGACGGCCGCCAGCGCCGCCGGGGCATCGTCACCGCTCACGGAGACGGTGATATCATCGCCCATGGCCGCGCCCAGCATCATCAGGCCCATGATCGATGTGCCGACCACTTCCTGCCCGTCCTTGCGCACCATGATGGTCGCCGGCAGACTGCTCGCGAGGGTGACGAACTTGGCGCTGGCCCGCGCGTGCAGGCCACGCCGGTTGGCGATGCGCACGGTCGCGATGGCCGTCTCGCCGCTCAAGTGGCGTCTCCCAGCAGTTCCGAGGCGACGCTGATATATTTGCGGCCCGCTTCCCGCGCGGCGGCGACCGCCTGCGTGACGCTCATGTTGCGCCGGGCGCTTTCGAGACGGATCAGCATCGGCAGATTGACGCCGGCAATCACCTCCACCCGTCCCGCGTCGAGCAGGGAAATGGCGAGGTTGGAAGGCGTGCCGCCGAACAGGTCGGTCAGCAGGATCACGCCCGATCCATCATCGACGCGCTGCACGGCGGCGGCGATGTCGGCGCGCCGCACCTCCATATCGTCATCGGGGCCGATGCAGACGGTTTCTATGGCCTGTTGCGGCCCTACGACATGTTCCATGGCGACGCGAAATTCCGTCGCGAGCCCGCCATGGGTTACGAGCACGAGTCCAATCATGGTGAGTGTGCGCCCCGCCCTTCGATTTCCGTTGGTACGATTTCTTTTTTGCCCTGGCGCCGGTTCTCATAGGCGTCCAACTGGACTGAATCCAGATTGCGGTGCGCAATGGTGGGCGAAAAGCCCGCCCGGCGCAAGCGTTCTGCGATCTCTTCCGTCACGCACACCGAGCGGTGGCGACCGCCGGTGCAGCCAAAGGCGATGGTGACATAGGCTTTCCCCTCCTCGCTATAGCGCGGGAGAATGGTGACCAGCAGCTTCTCGATTTGGCCGACGGCCGCCTCGAACAGCGTGTCGGCCATCACATAATCGCGGACATCGGGATCGAGGCCGGTCAGCGGGCGCAGCGTCTCATCCCAATAGGGATTGCGCAGGAACCGCATGTCGAACATCAGGTCGGCATTGCGCGGAACGCCGCGCGCAAAGCCGAAGGACAGCAAGGTCAGGGTCGATTCGAAACTGCCCGCAAAGCGCTGGCGGATCGCCTGCTGCAGGCCGTTGCTGGTGAGGTCCGAGCTATCGACGACATGCTCGGCCGCGCGGCGCAGCGGTTCCAGCAGCTCGCGCTCCCGGGCAATCCCGTCCGCCGCCGGGCGATCAAGGGCGAGAGGGTGGCGCCGCCGCGTCTCGGCATAACGCTGCTCAAGCACTGTGCCCGAACAATCGAGGAACAGCATCTCGACCTCATAGCCGGTGCGCTCGCGCAGGGCAGCAATTGCAGAGAGGATCGTATCCGCCGCAAAGCCGCGCGTGCGGCTGTCGATGCCGATGGCGACCGGGCGGCCCGCCTGTTGCTCATGACCAGCCGGCAGCGGCGCAGCCAGCAACCGGTCGAGCAGCACCAGCGGCAGATTGTCGACCGTCTCCCAGCCGGCATCCTCTAGCGTGCGCAGGCTGGTCGATTTGCCCGCGCCCGAAAGGCCGGTGACCACCAGGATGCGCTTGGCGCCGGGAGCATGGGAGACAGGTGACAGGGCAGGGGGCTGGTCCATGCCTACCCCTTCGCCTGCCCATCGAGACGAAGCAATGCCCATTCGGCCTTGATCGGGGCGGAAGGCTCCAGGCCGGCCAGCACGACCAGCGGCAGTTCGACACCCAGAAGGGAGAATGTGGAGCCGATGTCAGGCATGCGCACGGGCGCTTCATCCAGTCTGATCGCAAGACACGCAATCACGCCACCGACATGGGGCGTTTCGACAATGCCAAGGTGGCGAATTTCCAGCTTGCCCGCAATGGTTTCCGGCGCGTCAAGGATCAGCTTGCCGTCCCGCTTTGAGGCGCGGGTGTAATCGTCGCTGATCAGCATCGCGCCGCGATCGATGAGGCGCAGGGCAAGGTCTGACTTGCCGGACCCGCTTCCGCCGATCAGCAGCACGCCCTTGCCTCCGATGGCGACGCTGGTAGCGTGGATGGTTTGGCAATGGGCGGGATCGTCGCTCATGCGCCGCTGCGCGCCTTCGCGCTGTTCGGCGGCGGCACATCCTGCTCGGCTAGGGGCAGGGTCACGACAAATCGCGCACCGGCCTTGCCATCGAGACGCGCCTCGACATGGATGGAGCCGTGGTGGCCCTCCAGAATTGTGCGGGCGATGGCAAGGCCCAGGCCGCTGTGCTTGCCAAAGCCATCCCGCTCCGGGCGCACGCTGTGAAACCGCCGGAAGATCGCTTCCCGCTCGCTCTCCGGCACGCCGGGTCCCTCGTCTTCCACCGCCACGATAGCCTTGCCGTCTTCGGCTGACAGCGTCAGGCGAATCCGCCCGCCATCGGGTGAAAAGGAGCGGGCATTGTCGACGAGATTATCCACCACGCGGACCAGCTTCTGCGGGTCACCGGAGACGAATACGGCGCCACGTCCCGACCCTGCATAGCTCAGCCGAACGGCGGGACCATCCTCCCGCGGTGCATGGTTGCGCACCATCCGTCCGATCATCCGCCCGAGATCGATGGTCTCGAACGGCGTGCGCGAGAGCTGTGCGTCGATGCGGGTTGCCTCGGCAATGTCGCTGACCAGCCGGTCGAGCCGGCGCACGTCGTCCTGCGCGATGGCGAGCAACTTGGCCTGCAAGGCCGGGTCCTTGATCTGGGCCAGCCCCTCGAGCGCCGAGCGCAGCGACGCGATGGGGTTCTTGAGCTCATGGCTCACATCTGCCGCGAAGGCATCGGTCGCATCGATGCGCTGGCGCAATGCCTGGCTCATGTCGGAGACGGCGCGGGCCAGCATCCCGATTTCGTCGCGCCGATCCGGCAGGCGCGGCACGATCACTTCCCGCGCGCGCCCCAGGCGCACGCGCACCGCAGCGCGGGCGAGGCGACGGAGCGGGAGCACGATCGTCCGCGCAAGAAAGAGCGAGAGCAGCACGGACACCAGAATCGCCGCCGCAAAGACGAGGGCGATGCGCAGGCGCTCGGCACGGACGATATCCGTGATGTCCCGCGTGTTTGCGGTGGCGAGCAGTACATCGCCGCGCCCGGCTTCGTCGAGCGGGCGGGCGACGCTGAGGAAAGGTGTGCGGTCCGGCGCGAACCGATAGGCCGAAGCGGGCGCGCGGGTGCGGGCGGCCTCGCGGGCTTCCGGCCAGGCATCGCGGCGATCCTGCGCCGGCTCCTTCACATAGGCAGGACGGTCGGCGAGGGCGATGGTCTCGACAACGCGGTCCAAGACGCGCGCCAGCTTGATGTGGAGCGGATCGCGCATCGGATCACGCAGCGTGTAGCTGGGTGGGATGAGGCGAAAGCTGTCGGCCAATTTCGTGCCGTCCGCATCATAGATGCGCAGCCGCAAACCCGTGGTCTGCGCTGTGCGCAGCAGTAACCGGGCGCGATCGCTGGCCGGGGCAGTCTCCATCGCAGCGGCGATCAGCGCGGTTTCCCGGCTGATCGACACCAGCCGGCCGTCGATCAGCCGCGCCCGATAGCTATCGAGATAGAAGAAGCCGCCAGCCAGAATGGCAAGCGCGAAGATGTTGACCGCGAGGATCCGCCGGGTGAGCGAGATGCGCGTGGTCCATTCGCCGCTCGCCAGGCGCTCCTCATTCCTCGTTGAAGCGATATCCGGCGCCATAGAGCGTATCGATTGCGTTGAACTCGGGAGCAACTTCGCGGAATTTCCGGCGCAGGCGCTTGATGTGGCTGTCGATGGTGCGGTCGTCCACATAGATGTCGTCCTGATAGGCGGCATCCATCAGTTGATTACGGGTTTTCACAATGCCTGGCCGCTGGGCGAGCGCTTCGAGAATCAGGAACTCGGTGACGGTCAGCGCGACGTCCCGGCCATCCCATTGCACCCGGTGGCGGGCGGGGTCCATGCTCAGCCGGCCGCGTGCGATGGTTTCGGTCTCGCCTTCGCCGCCATTATCATCGCGCGGCTGGCTGAGTGCCGTGCGGCGGAGCAGCGCCCGCACCCGCGCAATCAGCAGCCGCTGCGAGAAGGGCTTGGCGATATAATCGTCCGCGCCCATCGCAAAGCCGAGCGCTTCGTCCAGCTCGTCGGTCTTGGAAGTCAGGAAGATGAAGGGCAGATCGCTCTTCTCCCGCAGCCGGCGGAGCAGCTCGATGCCGTCCAGATTGGGCATCTTGATGTCGCACACCACGATATCCGGCGGGTTCTCGATCAGCGCCTTGAGCGCAGCCTGCCCATCGGGATAGAGCCGCGTCATGAACCCTTCCGCGATCAGGGCGATGCTGAGCGAAGACAGGATGTTCCGATCGTCGTCGACCAGGGCGATGGTAGCGCTCATCGAGCTTTGCGCCGATCCTCTGACTATTGCTGGTCATTCGGCCTAGACGAACGCGGGACCGGGCGCAACCTGGGCCGGGCGGACGATAGGGAATCCGCTGTTTTGTCCCGCCACCGGACGAAAGCGACAGATGCGCGGCACTGCACAACGGGTGGCGTTTGACGCTGGGCCATCAAACCCTTATGCGCCGGGGACGGGGCTGAATTTGAAGTTTTCTCGCGGAGGACGGCCGTAGGAGCCCGCCCTGCGTTTTTGCTTAGGAGACAGGTGTGCAGGTTATCTCTTCCTTTGGTCTTGGCGACCAAGGCATATCGACGTCGGCTGACGTCAAATGGAATCTTCTGACCGCGCCGTTGGTGGAAGAAGCGGTTCGCAACGGCGAGGGCGTGCTGGCCAAGGATGGGCCGCTGGTTGTCGAGACCGGCAAGCACACCGGCCGCAGCGCGAAAGACAAGTTCATTGTGCGCGATGGTACGACCGAGGACACGGTCGCCTGGGGCGACGTGAACGTGCCGATGACGCCGGCGCAGTTCGCCACGCTCAAGGCGGATTTCTTCGCGGCACTGGGCGACAAGAAGCAGCTTTACGTCGCCGACCTGTTCGGCGGGTCGCAGCCCGAGCATCGCGTCAACGTGCGCGTGATCAACGAGTTTGCCTGGCACAATTTGTTCATCCGCACGCTGCTCGTGCGCCCCGAGCGCGATGAGCTGGCGGGCTTCAAGCCCGAATATACGATCATCGATCTGCCGACCTTCCGCGCGGACCCTGCCAAATATGGCTGCCGCAGCGAGACGATCATCGCGGTCAACTTTACCGAGAAGCTGATCCTGATCGGCGGCACGGCCTATGCCGGCGAGATGAAGAAGTCGGTCTTCTCCATCCTCAACTATCTGCTGCCGGCCAAGGGCATCATGCCGATGCACTGCTCGGCCAATATCGGGCCGAATGGCGACACGGCGGTCTTCTTCGGCCTGTCCGGCACCGGCAAGACGACGCTTAGCGCCGATGCCAGCCGCACGCTGATCGGTGACGACGAGCATGGCTGGTCGGATACCGCCGTCTTCAACTTCGAGGGTGGCTGCTACGCCAAGATGATCCGCCTCTCGGCCGAGGCCGAGCCGGAAATCTACGCGGTTACGAAGCGCTTCGGCACGGTGCTGGAAAATGTCGTGATCGATCCCGACACGCGCGAGATCGATCTGGACGATGCGACGCTGGCGGAGAACAGCCGCGGTTCCTACCCGATCGACTTCATCCCCAATGCCTCGGCCGACAATCTCGGCCCGGTGCCGAAGAACATCATCTTCCTCACCGCCGATGCCTATGGTGTGCTGCCGCCGATCGCGCGTCTCACGCCCGATCAGGCGATGTATCACTTCCTCTCGGGCTATACCGCGCGCGTCGCGGGTACGGAAATCGGCGTGACCGAGCCGCAGGCGACCTTCTCGACCTGCTTCGGCGCGCCGTTCATGCCGCGTCGCCCGAGCGTCTACGGCAATCTGCTCAAGGAGCGGATCGCCAAGGGCGGCGTGAAGTGCTGGCTGGTCAACACCGGCTGGACCGGCGGCAAGGCGACCGATCCGGGCATCAGCCGCATGCCGATCAAGGTTACGCGCGCGCTGCTCAACGCGGCGCTCGATGGCAGCCTGAACAACGCCGAATTCCGCATCGATCCCAATTTCGGGTTCGAGGTGCCGGTGGCCGTGGGTGATATCGACCCCAATATGCTCGATCCGCGCGCCGCGTGGAGCGACAAGGCGCGCTATGACGAGACGGCCGCCGAACTGGTCGGCAAGTTCGTGGCCAACTTCGCGCAGTTCGAGGCCGACGTGGACGCATCCGTCCGCGACGTGCTGAAGGCTCCCGTCGCGGCCTGAACCCGCGCCGACTGACACCTTTCGAGACTTATGAGCGGCGGCTGCCCATGCTAGGGTGGCCGCCGTTCTCATATCTGCGGGGGGTGCGCATGAGCAGATGGAATGGCCTGTCGGTCGCAAATGATGCCGCGCAAGCTTAGGGCGCCGTTGTGACGACGGATAACAATCATCGCTTGTTCAGCGATGCCGCCCCCATCCACGCAATTGGAGCGGGGCTGCTGGATTGCACCTTGCCGCGCGAGCGCTGGACGCATGAGGCCCACCTTGCCGCCTGCTTCTGGCTGATGGTCGAGCGACCGGATATCGATCTGGACCGGGAGATCGCGCCGACCATCCGCCGTTACAATGCCAGCGTGGGCGTGCCGAACGATGATCGCCACGGCTATCATGAAACGATCACGCGCGCGTTCCTCGGGGGAGTGCGGCTTTATCGGGCCGAGCATATAGGCGGTGATCTGCTCGATCAGGTCAATGGCCTGCTGACCTCAGCGCAAAGCGCGCGGGATTGGCCGCTCAATTTCTGGTCGCGTGAGCGCCTCTTCTCGGTCGAAGCGCGGCTGTCCTACAAGCCGCCGGACCTGGAAACGCCTGCGCTGGCAGCGTTGCTTCCCTATCTGCCGCGGGAACCGGATCGCGCCTGAGCAGTAAAAGGGACATGTTTCCCCACCATTGGACCCTGCCGCCATTATTGGAATCGCTGATGCTGGGCGTTCTCGCCGTTCTGGCGGCTCTGGCTCTGCACTGGCTCAGCGTGCGGGTGCTGCGCCGTCTGCTGACCCATGCGCATTCTGAAGGTGGCCTCGCCTTGCTCCGCCGGGCGCAATGGCCGTCGCGCTGGCTGCTGGTTGCCTTCGCGCTGGCGTTCCTCCGTCCGTCGCTAACGTTGGGAGAGCGCGGTCACCTGATCTGGAGCCAGGCGGCGGCGATGATCGTGCCGGGATTGATCGGCTGGCTGGCCGTTGCCCTCATTCGGGGCACGCAGGATGTGGTCGAGCAGCGGACGGATATCAGCGTGGCCGACAATCTCCGCGCCCGGCGAAAGCGAACGCGGACGGGCATTCTCGGCAGGATCGCCGTGGTGCTGGTGATCTTCATCACCCTGTGCCTCATGCTGTTCAGCATCCCCTCGGTGCGGGCGGTGGGTGTGACACTGATGGCCTCGGCCGGCCTTGCGGCACTGGCGGTCGGCGCGGCGGCGCAGCCCTTGCTCAAAAACGTAATCGCGGGCATCCAGCTTGCCTTCACCGAGCCGATCCGCATCGATGACGTTGTCATCATCGAAGGCGAATGGGGCAAGATCGAGGCGATCTACATGACCTATGTGGTCGTGGCGGTGTGGGATGAGCGACGGCTGGTCGTGCCCATCTCCCGCTTTCTCGAAGACAGTTTCCAGAACTGGACTCGTTCGACAAGTCAGTTGCTTGGCTCGGTTTTCTTCCATCTCGACCCAACGGCCGATATCGATCAGTTGCGTGCCCGCTATGAAGCGATCGTGGCTGCCTCGCCGCTCTGGGATGGGCGGGTGAAGGTGCTTCAGGTGACGGAGGTGCGCCCGGACGCCATCGAGGTGCGCGGCCTCGCCAGCGCGCGCAATGCGGGCGAGGCATTCGACCTGCGCTGTGAGATTCGTGAGAAGGTGCTGGCCTTCATCCGCGATGAGATGCCTCAGGCGCTGCCCCGCCACCGCGGCCTGCTGGCGCGGGATGTCACTGAACGGGCGCATGCCGGGTGATCGCTAGGCTGTGCGTGGCCCGAAGACGATGATCGCGGCGCCGCACAAACAGACTGCGCCGCCCAGCACATCCCAGCGATCCGGCCTGGTGCCCTCTGCAAGCCAGAGCCAGGCAAGCGCGCTGGCAATATAAACACCCCCATAAGCGGCGTAAGTCCGCCCCGCATAATCGGCTTCCACCAGCGTGAGAAGCCAGGCAAAAACCGCCAGTGAGGCAAGGCCCGGGAGCAGCCAGAGCGGTGATTTGTCGAGCCGCAACCATGCCCAAAATGCAAAGCAACCGGCGATCTCTGCCAGCGCCGCGCCGATAAAGGCGAAAGCAGTCATTCCGGCTCCGGCATGTCCTTGCCGTCACGGGCCAAGTCGGGCGGGGCGAGCGGAGTGGGCAGGGGTTCGACAATCAGCGCCGCGCCCTTGGTGCCCGTCACCCGCACATAGCTGCCTGCATCTGCATCCGGCCCGGTCGCCGTCCAGCTTCCGTCATCCACCTTCACCCGACCGACGCCATGATTAATCGGTTCGACCACCAGCAGTTCGCGGCCAACAAGGCGCGCGGCCCGGTCATTGAGCATCGGGTCTTGGGATGCGACCGGGCGGGCGAGATACCAGAGCCGTCCGCCGCTCACCGAAATGGCCGTGAAGATGGCAAAGGCGAGCAGCTGGAAGGCCGGGTTGATCGGCAGGACCAGACTGAGCCCGGCCGTGAGCGCCGCAGCCACGCCCAGCCAGATGAGAAACACGCCGGGCACGATGATCTCCGCCCCGGCGAGGATCACCGCGAACACACCCCAGAGGATGGAAGGATGCATGCCGTCCAGCATCGGCGTCACGGCGTCCGCGTGTGAGGCACGCCGGTGCCGGACACGGGCCGTGCAGGCTGCGTTGCTGCATGATCGCCCAGCGCTTCCTTGGCGAGCTGGCCGATGCCGCCGAGCGTGCCGATGAGCTGGGTAGCTTCCACCGGGAAGAGGATTGTCTTGGCGTTGCTGGAGGTCGCGAACTTCTCCACCGCCTCGACATATTTCTGCGCCACGAAATAGTTGATCGCCTGGGCATTGCCGCCCGCAATGGCCTCGCTCACCACTTGGGTCGCCCGCGCCTCGGCCTCCGCCTCGCGTTCGCGCGCCTCGGCGTCACGGAACGCTGCCTCACGCCGGCCCTCGGCTTCGAGGATCTGCGCCTGCTTGGCGCCTTCGGCCCGCAGGATCTCGGCGCTTTTGAACCCTTCGGCATCAAGGATATTGGCGCGCTTCTCACGCTCGGCCTTCATCTGCCGGGCCATCGCGTTGACGATATCCTGCGGTGGGCGGATGTCCTTGATCTCGACGCGGGTGATCTTGACGCCCCAGGCATTGGTGGCGTGGTCCACCACGCTCAACAGCCGGGCGTTGATTTCATCCCGCTTGGAGAGGGTCTCGTCCAGGTCCATCGACCCCATCACCGTGCGCAGATTGGTGGTCGAGAGTTGGAGCAGGGCCGTATTGAGGTGGCTCACCTCATAAGCAGCCTTGGCGGCATCCAGCACCTGGAAGAACACCACCGCATCCACGGCCACCATGGCATTATCGCGGGTGATGATTTCCTGAGACGGAACATCAATCACCTGCTCCATCATGTTGATCTTGCGGCCAACCCGGTAGAAGAAGGCGGGGTAGATGTTGAAACCGGGAGACGCGACTTCGGTAAACCGGCCGAACCGCTCAATGGTGTAGCGATGGCCCTGCCGGACGATCTTCACGCTGGCAAACAGATAGAAGATCACCAGAATGGCGATGAACATTGCGAACGTGACCAGATCCATGGTCGATAGCCTCCTGCGCTTGCGGTCGCTACTATGGCCCTTCAGAACATTGCCGGAAAGCGGAATCGGCAGGATAAGAGGATTGAAAAGGCATGCAGAAGCGTCGTCCGGTCGAAAGAATTGATTTGCCTTTGCGCCTCGTACGGACGCTGCTGTTCGTCCCGGCGTCGCGCCCGCGCGCGATTGAGAAAGCGCGCCAACTCGACTGTGACTTCATTATTCTCGACCTTGAGGATTCGGTGATCGCCGAAGACCGCGACGCGGCCCGGCAGCGCGCCGTGGAGGCTGTGCAGGCCGGGTTCGACGGGCGCCCCTGCGCCATCCGCATCAATGCCGAGGGGCGTCCCGAGCATGGGCTGGACATGGTCGCGGCCCGCAGTGCCGGGGTGCCCTATGTCATCGTGCCCAAGGTGATCGAGGCCCGGCAGGTCCACGACGTCAATCGTGTGACGCAGCGGCCGGTCATTGCGATGATCGAGAGCCCGGCGGGGATCATCAATGCCTTGTCCATCGCGCGCGAGCCGGGCGTCGCAGCCCTGATTGCCGGCACTAACGATCTGCGCCGGGGCCTGGCCGTGCCGCCTGATGCACCGCGCAGCGCGATTTCCTACTCGCTGCAGTCGATCGTGCTGGCGGCGCGCGCCGCCGGTGTCGCCGCGTTCGACGGCGTCTACAATAATCTGGAAGATCCGGCCGGTCTTGCCGCCGAGTGCGACGAGGGGCGGCAGATGGGGTTCGATGGCAAGACCATCATCCACCCCAGCCATATCGACATCGCCAATGATGCCTTCTCCCCCAGCGGCCCGGCGGTGGAACAGGCCCGCGCATTGGTTGAGGCCTTCACCGGTGGCGCCCAGCGCTATGATGGGCGCATGATCGAGGCGATGCACGTCGAGGAAGCCAAGGCGATTATCGATCGGGCCGAACATCTGCGCAGCTAGGCTTTGGATCGCGTCGTAACGGATCGCTAACCTGCTTTCTTTACGAATCGCTACATGGATATTCCCGCCGCTTATGTCGCCCTGACGGAGGGGAGCCTGCGCTTTCTCGCCATTTCGCACGAGCGCGCGCACCTGATCGGCGGCTTGCTGCTCTATGCTCTGGTCGCTGCCTGGCCGCTCACGCGCCGCCATCCGGCCTTGCCATTTGCTGTGGTGGCGCTGGCCGAGCTCATCAATGAGAGCCTGCAGGCCGCTTATTACCGGTCGCTACGCCTTGATGATACGCTGGCCGATCTGGTCTGGACGCTTGCAGTGTCAGCCCTCCTGCTCGCGTTGACGCAGATGATGGCCGGCGGTCGTGCGGGGCGCGGGGTGGTCCGTCCCGCCCTCGGATAGGCGCAAACCAGCCTTCGCGCCCTTCTCTTTGACGACCCCCTAGCCCTGCACGGGGGAAATGGTTACATGGGCCGCCACTGATTCCCCCAAGGGGTCTCTCCAGATCAGGTGGCGACATATATGGACATTCGGCTCGGCCTCACTTTCGACGACGTGCTTCTTCAGCCGGGCGAGTCCGATGTGCTGCCGAGTCAGGCCGATGTGTCCACGCGGGTCAGCCGCAATATTTCACTGAATATCCCCATTCTTTCCTCGGCCATGGACACCGTAACTGAGGAAGACATGGCCATCGTGATGGCGCAGCTTGGCGGCATCGGCGTCTTGCACCGCAATCTCTCCATCGAGGAGCAGTGCGCGGCGGTGCGCGCGGTCAAGCGGTTCGAGAGCGGTATGGTCGTCAACCCGATCACCATCGGCCCGGATCAGCCTTTGTCGGAGGCGCAGGCGCTGATGGCACGGCACAAGATCAGCGGCATTCCGGTTGTGGAGTCGACCGGCAAGCTGGTCGGCATCCTGACGAACCGCGACGTGCGCTTTGCCGAAAACCCGGCCCAGCCGGTGCGCGAGCTGATGACGCATGAGAATCTCGCGACCGTGCGTACGGGGGTCTCGCAGGACGAGGCCCGCCGCCTGCTGCATCAGCGCCGGATCGAGAAGCTGCTGGTGGTCGATGATGCGTTTCGCTGCGTCGGGCTCATTACCGTCAAGGATATCGAGAAGGCGGTCACCTATCCGCAGGCCACCAAGGATGCTTCCGGCCGCCTGCGCGTGGCTGCAGCAACGACGGTCGGCGACAAGGGCATTGAGCGCACCGAGGCGCTGATCGATGCGGAATGCGACCTGATCGTCGTCGATACTGCCCATGGCCACTCCAAGATGGTGGCCGAGAGCGTCGCGCGTATTCGCAAGCTCTCCAACGAGATTCAGCTCGTGGCCGGCAATGTCGCCACGGCAGAGGCCACGCGCGCGCTGATCGATGCCGGCGCTGACGGCGTGAAGGTCGGCATCGGCCCCGGTTCGATCTGCACCACGCGCGTGGTTGCCGGTGTCGGCGTTCCGCAGCTCACCGCAATCATGGATGCGGCGGAGGAAGCGCTCAAGAGCGGTATTCCGGTCATCGCCGATGGCGGCCTGCGCACCTCGGGGGACGTTGCCAAGGCGCTGGCTGCGGGCGGCGCTGCGGTGATGATCGGATCGATGCTGGCCGGCACGCAGGAAGCACCGGGCGAGACGTTCCTTTATCAGGGCCGGGCCTATAAGAGCTATCGCGGCATGGGATCCGTCGGTGCGATGGCGCGCGGCAGCGCGGATCGCTACTTCCAGCAGGACATCAAGGATCAGATGAAGCTGGTGCCGGAGGGGATCGAAGGCCAGGTGCCCTATAAGGGGCCGGCGCGCGATGTCATCCACCAGCTGGTTGGCGGTGTGAAGGCCGCCATGGGCTATACCGGCAGCAAGACGATCCGCGAACTGCAGGAGCGCGCCCGCTTCGTGCAGATCACCAATGCCGGCCTCTCCGAGAGCCATGTGCATGACGTGACGATCACGCGGGAAGCGCCGAATTATCCCACACGATAACGATATACGCCCTGCACCGGGGGCAGCGTTGTGACGCCTGCCGCGCGGATGCAGGCCGCGATCGACCTGCTCGATCTCATCATCGCCAGCGCGCGCGATGATGGCGCTGCTGCCGATACGCTGATTACCCGCTATTTCCGTGAGCGTCGCTACGCCGGATCGAAGGATCGCCGGGCGGTGCGCGATCTCGTCTATCGTGCGGTCCGGGCCTATGGCGATCCGCCGGCATCCGGCCGTGGGGCCATGGCGGGTCTGGCGCGCGAGGATGCGGCGCTCGCCGCGCTGTTCGATGGCTCGGCCCATGCGCCGGCGCCGTTGGGCGAGGCAGAGTCTGGCCCGGATGGCTCCCGCCTGCCGGGCTGGATCGCCGATAGGTTTTCCGCCCTGATCGATGAGGCCGAGCAGGCGGCCCTGCTCGACCGGGCGCCTCTCCACATTCGGCGCAACCCGTTGATCGCGAGCAATGCCGAGACGCTGGCCCGCTGGCCGGATGCCCGGCCGATCGAGGGCGCAACATATGGCTATGCGCTGCCAACCGGCACGGACGTGCCCGATGATGGCACCGCCGAGGTGCAGGATGCCGGGAGCCAGTTCATCGCGCAGGCTTGCCGCGCCGCGCCGGGCCTGACGGTGCTCGATCTGTGCGCAGGGGCAGGGGGTAAGACCCTCGCTTTGGCCGCAGACATGGTGAACGACGGCGGTCTTGCTGGGCGGCTGATCGCGGCCGATGCGGTGCGGGACCGCCTCGCCAGATTGACGCCGCGTGCGGACCGCGCCGGCTATGGCGGGCAGATCGAAACACTGCTGCTCGATTCCGGGCGGGAAGAGGCAGGCCTCAGGCCGCTCGCCGGGCAGTGCGACATCGTGCTGATCGATGCGCCCTGCAGTGGATCGGGCACCTGGCGGCGCAACCCCGAGGCGCGCTGGCGGCTCACACCCGCGCGGCTGGAGCGCGTGGTTGCGTTGCAGGCGCGACTGCTGCGGCTCGCGCTGCCGCTGGTGAAGCCGGGCGGGCGGCTCGTCTATGCGGTCTGCTCGTTGATCGACCGGGAAGGGCGCGATCAAATTCAGCAAATCGTCAGGACCGATCCCCTATGGCAGCCGGTACACTCTACCGGGTCGGAACAGGCGCCGGGTCGTTCATGGGGCGAGGGCACATTGCTCACGCCCGCACATGACGGAACCGACGGCTTTTTCTTCGCGGTGCTTGAAAAACCATGCTAGCGTCGTCGACCATGGCGTCTGTTGCGCAGGGCTCGATCTGGGAGACAATCATGCGGTTCACCCCCGCCTCCATTTTACTTGCGAGTGCGCTTGCCCTGTCGGCGAGCAGTGGATTTTCCCAGCAGAGCGCGACGCCCGCGCCCAGCCCGCGCGCAGTCGAGTGGATGGCGAAGGGCAAGGCGGCGGCAGATGCCGGCGATCTTACCAAGGCCCGCGATGCCTACGAAACTGCGCTGCTTCTGGCGCCCGATCAGCCCGGTATCTTCATGTCGCTGGCCAAGATCGCCCGCGCCCAGAAGCTCCCCGGCAAGGCGATCCGCTATTATGGTCGCGCGCTGGATCTGGAGCCCGGCAATCAGGCGGCCCTGCAAGGCGAAGGGCTCGCGATGCTGGACAAGGGCGCGGTGGAAAGCGCCCGCGAGACGCTCGCCAAGCTGCGCCTGCTCTGCAAGACGCAATGTGCCAGTGCGGATCAATTGGCCTCCGCGATCGCCACGACCAAGCCGCCGGTGACCACGGCTGAGGCGGTGACCAACGCACCGAAGGTCGAGCAGCAGTAAATTTCGCGCTGTGAACTTGCTCAGCGCCCCATCAGGCGCGCGAGCATCACGAAATCGTCCACGCTGAGTGTCTCGGCGCGGCGGCTGGGGTCGATTCCGGCTTCCGCCAAAGAATCGAGCGCGCCCGGCAGCCCCTTGAGGCTCTGCCGCAGCATCTTGCGCCGCTGACCGAAGGCGGCGGCCGTCAACCGGCTGAGCGTTGCGACATCGACGCCGCCGGGCGCGTCGGCCGGGACGATGTGGACCACAGCGGACATGACCTTGGGCGGCGGCGTGAAGGCTGACCGATGGACTTTCATCGCGATGCGCGCACGGCTGCGCCACTGGGCCAGTACCGCGAGCCGGCCATAGGCATCGCTGCCGGGCTGCGCGACGATCCGCTCGGCCACCTCGGCCTGGAACATGAGCGAGGCGGAAAGCCACCAGGGCGGCCACACCCCGCTCTCCAGCCAGCCGACGAGCAGAGCCGTTCCGATATTATAAGGCAGGTTCGCGACGATATGCGCTGGTCCGCCGCAGGCCTCTACGGGATCGACCCGCAACGCATCATCCTCGATGACGCGCAACTGGCCCGGAAAGGCCGCTGCGACTTCGGCCAACGCCGGAATGCAGCGGGCGTCACGCTCCACAGCGGTCACCTGCGCGCCGGCGCGGAGCAGGGCACGGGTCAGCCCGCCGGGGCCGGGGCCCACCTCGAACACCCGCGCACCGGTCAGCTCCCCCGGGATCGCGGCGATGCGATCCAGCAACTGCTCGTCCAGCAGGAAGTTCTGGCCCAGCGCCTTGCTGGCCCGCAGGCCATGCGTGGCAATGACCTCACGCAGCGGTGGAAGTGGGGTCATGAGGGCTGGCAGGGATCGACCCAGGCGCGGCGATTGAGCTCGGCCTGTTGTGCCATGCGAATGGCGGCGATCATCGCGCCGGGATGCGCCTGATCCTTGCCGGCCAGATCGAACGCCGTGCCATGGTCGGGCGATGTGCGCACGATCGGCAGGCCCAGCGTGATGTTGACGCCCTCGTCAAAGTCCAGCGCCTTGATGGGGATCAGCGCCTGATCGTGATAGCAGCACAAGGCCGCATCGTAGAGCGCGCGGGCGCGGGGCGTGAACAAGGCGTCCGGCGAATGCGGCCCGGAGATGTCGAGCCCATCCTCGCGCAGCTGGTCGAGCACCGGCGCAATCAACGTTGTTTCTTCCGTGCCGAGCATCCCATTTTCGCCGGCATGAGGATTAAGACCGGCCATGGCGAGGCGCGGGTTCTCGATGCCGAACAGGCGCTTCAGACCGCGCGCGGTGGCCAGCGCGCGGGAGCGGATCAGCGCGGCGGTGAGTGCCTCCGGCACCTCTGTATAGGGAATATGGATGGTGAGCGGCACAACCCGTAGCGAAGGGCCCGCCAGCATCATCACCACATTGCCGCGCGAGACGCCGCAGCGCTCGGCCACGAACTCGGTCTGGCCCGGGTGCGTGAAGCCGACTTGCGACAGCTGGGATTTGGAGACGGGTGCGGTCACAAGGGCGCTGGCGCTTTCTGCCCTGACCAAGCCGGTCGCCGCTTCCAACGCCTGGAAGGCGCAGCGCGCGCCATCGATCGAGGGCTGGCCGGGGATGATCTCACCGGCGTCGGCGACCTGCAGGCAGGGCAGCGCCTTGCCGAACACCGCATCGGCCTCGATCGGGTCGCCGATCATCGCCACCGGGCCTTGCCAGACCGCAGCGATGGCTGCGCTGTCACCGACCGCAAAGAAAGGCGGGAGATTGTGCGCGTCCCGCGCTTCCCAGGCTTTCGCGGTTACCTCCGGGCCGATCCCTGCGGGGTCGCCCAGCGATATCGCGATCGGCCGCGGCAGCGCGGACGCGGAATACATCGTGCGGAAGACGTCAGTTATAGTCGATCACCGCATCGCGACGGAGGTCGCGCAGATATGTGCGTGCACGCTTGTTTACGCGGTCTTCCTCCATCTGCGCCATGATCGACTCCACCGAGGGCGCGCTCGCGTCTGGCGGATCGTCCCGGCCGCACAGAACGAGCGCGCGAACGCCTTCCGTTGCCGAGCCGAAGGGCGGCGTGGATTCGCCGACCTGCATCGACAGCAGAATGGACTGGAGCTGCGGCGGCAGGTTGCGCGCCTGAATATCGTTTTCGATGACCGTCGCGCCGACGCCCTTGGCCATCGCCTCGACCGATCCACAGCCCTGAAGCTTCTTGAGCGCTTCCCCGAAAGCGTTGGCGCGGCGCTGGGCTTCGGCAGCCGATGTGCCGGCGGGGAAGTCGATGGCGACCTGCTTGAGGCTGAGCACGGCGTCGCGCGCGTCGGCCATCAGCACCTGGCGCTTGTCGATCAGATAGACGAGCGAAAATCCGCCCGGAATGGCAATCGGGCCGGCGATCTGGCCGACCTGGAGCTGCTGGGCGGCTTCCGCCAGCGGCTCGGGCAGCTGCGCGGCGCGCACCCAGCCCAGATCACCGCCGACCGCAGCGGTCGATGCTTCCGAATATTGCCGCGCATAGGCCTGGAACGAGCCACCCTGGCGAATCTGCGCCATGATCTTCTGGGCGTTCTCGGCCACCTGCTGGCTGTTCGACGGGTTGGCGGAGAGATATATCTCGCCGATGTGGAACTCTTCCTTGCCCTTCGCGGCCTGGAGACGCTCATAGGTCGAGCGGACCTCGTCCTCGGAGACGTTCACGAAAGGCTGGACCTGACGCCGCAGCAGGCGGCTCCAAGCGACCTCGCCTTCGATCTGGCGCCGGATGCTGCGTGCGGACGAGCCCTGCGCGGCAAGATACTTTGCGAAATTGTCCGGCGTGTAGCGGAAGTTCGCGGCGACGCGCGCGAAGTTCTCGTCAAGCTCGGCGGCGGGGACGCGAATGTCCTTGGCCGCTGCCTCCTGAATCTGCAGCGTCTCGTCGATGAGGTTGCGCAGCACCTGCAGGCGCAGGCGGTCCTTTTCCTCGGCGCTGACATTGCCGCCATTGGCGAGAACTACCAGCGCGAGCCGCTGCTCCACATCCGTCTGCGTAATGACCTCGCCGTTCACCAGCGCCGTTGCGGTGCGGACATTGGGGTCGCGCTTGCCGAAGAGCACCACCGAGGCGGGAATATCGAGCGCGGACGCGGTCGCCCCGGCGGCGTCCTCAGCCTGGCCTTCCGGCGCTTGAGCAATGGCTGAGCACGCCAAAAGGCCCGTTGCGGCGCCTGCAAGAATCCGGGCGGTGAAACGGGAGGAAATCCTTTTCACGCTGTTCACGTCAGTCAAACTTGCTCTCCATTCAGAAGCAGGCGGCCTCAAGAGGCCGCGAACCTGCCCGGCGGATTAATGCGCGGCGGCTGAACCGGGCCTGAGCGACAGATGACGTCCGGCCTTCACACCCTTTGCGAAGCTGGAGTCTTTACAGGCCGAGATTCTTAAATACCAGCCGCAGTTGAAACGAATTGCCGCGACGGGCGTCGCCGACCGTCTGGTAATCGCGCCGCCAGGTGAAGCCGAGTTCCAGGCAGTCATCCTCATAGGCGATGCCGAGGCGGTGACGCACCGGCTCGAAGCCGGACAGGGTACTCGTCGGATCGTCCCGCTGACCGGTCAGATCGATGTTCGTCGAGCCGAAGACCGACCAGAAGCGCGCAAAGGCTACGCGCGCTGCGAGGCGGATTTCCTCGACATCGCGCAGATCCTCGACGCCGGACGTGATGTTCCGGTCCAGACGGAGATAGCCGACCTCGGCATAAGTGCGGCGCGTGCCGACCGTCGCCTCGATCTCGTTACGGCGGACGGCGAAGCCATCCTTGTCGAGCCGGAAGCGGTGGGTGAAGGACAGGAAATCCTTGTAGCGGATTTCCGACCGACCAACGATGTCCGACAGCCGATCGGACAGGCCGGTGCCATTGGGCAGCAGGGACGGGCGGTCATCGATGCGGTAGCTCTGGCCGACGGTGGTATCGAACGAGAAATTCGGCACGTCGAAGCGGTAGTCGAACCCGTAGGTGATGCGGGTCGAATCCTCGAAGCGGTCATAGCCGGGGAAGCGATTGAGCGCGAAGAGGTTGGAATCCTCCAGGTCAATCGCGCGGGCATCCTCGTTGGGTACATTCAGGTTGGCGAGGCGCGGCGCGGCAACCAGCTGGATGCGTGGTGTCAGGCGCTGGGTGCCGCCAAAAGCCTGCCCGATGAACGGCCAGCGCACATCCAGCGCCAAGGCGGCGATTCCTCGCGTCTGCCAGCCTTCCTCACCCCGATAGACCACCGTTGGCGAAAGATCGTTCTGCGCGCTGTTGTAGACATCGCCCCGCGCATAGGCGGTCAGCGAGACTTCCTGTCCCATGCCGGTCAGCCGGCTCTGCTTCCAGGTGAAGCCCACGAACGCGCGCTGGGTATCCTGCCCGTCTGTGCGGAGGATCGACAGGCTGTTGGCCTGCAGTTCCACCCGTCCGCCGAATAGCGGATCGGTGGTGCGCAGGCGGTAGTCGATGGCGGGAATGGCGATAGGAACCTGGCCGGCCCGGTCCCCCGAGCGCAATGACTGGAAGGCCCAGCCGGCAATCGAGAGATAACTGCGCGTGCCGATCCGCTCCAGATTGAGCGTGGAGCGCAGACGATCCTCGTGGCTCAGGTCATAGCGATTGAGAAAGGTGCGGTCGGATGCGTAACGCAGCGATCCGGTCAACGACCAGAGCGGGTCGAACTGGAATTTGCCGCTGGCAGCGATGTAGCCGCGCAGACGCTCATCGCTAGTGACATCGGTTTCGCCCGTAACCGGCGTGACGGCGCTGACCGTGCCGTAGCCGGTGATCTGATAGGCACCCTTAGACAGCAGGGCGCGATAGCTGGCGCCGAGCATCGGCAGCACCGCGCTGTAGACATAGGGCGTGAGCGTCAGATCGCGATTTGGCGCAAGCCGCCAGTAATAAGGCTGCACATATTGCACCCCGTTGCGCCGATCATAGCCGATATCCGGCACCAGCAAGCCGCTGCTTCCTTCATCGCCAATGCTGTGGCGCAGGCCCGGCAGGGGAAGCAGGGGCAGGCCGAACATGCTGACGCGCGCATTCTCATAGCGCACCCGCTGGCGAGCCTCGTCCAGAATGACGCGATCGGCCTGAATCTGCCAGGTCGGCTCCTTGGGGCAGCCCTTGACCGTCTCGACCTTGCAGGGCGTGAACGCCGCCTTGTCCAGCACGTAGATATTGTCGGTGCGCTGGGCCTTTACCGCCGCCAGACGATTCTCGCTGTTGGTGACGATCAGCAGATTTTCGATGACGCCGTCCCGCAGGCTTTCGGTGACGTCCATCTCGTCGGCATAAGCGCGGTCGCCACGCTCATTGACGAGCAGCACATCGCCGCGCGCGATGACGGTGCCGGCCTTGCGATCCCACTCCACCTGATCGGCGGACAGATTGGCATCCTGTCGGGCAACGCGGACATTGCCGGAGGCGCGCACGATATCGGCATTGCTGTCGTAGTCGATCCGGTCGGCCTGGAAATTGATCTCGTTCTTGGAGACCGGCGCTGCCGGCATGGGCACGGCCTCGGCCTCTGCCTTCGCCGGGCGGTCTTGAAAATCGGGTTCAGCGCCAGCGGGAATATCCTGCGGCGCCACATTGTCGATGGTGAGCGGCGGTTCGCCCTGCGTAGGCGGCTCGGCCTGCGTCTGGGCGTAGGCCGGCGCGGCCATGACCATCGCCAGAATCAGAGCTGGCGCGCTGATGCACAGGTGCACGCGCATCATGGTCCGCTCGCGCGTGTCACGGCTCATCGTGGCAACCAATCGTCATTCTCCCAGCGCGGCTCGCGGTCTGCGCGCGCCGTGTGCAACGCTGCCCTATTGCACTGCAGCGCCCGCTCCGCAATTGCCTTCCCAAGCGTGAAATCGCGCTTAACGGTCCCTTTGCCGTGGCATACCCCCTGGCAAGGCGCTATTCCGCTTCCATATTCACACCAGGTCATCTGGCCACATAATTCCTTTCCAGGAGCTTGTATCCATGCACATTGCCATTTCCGCCAGTCGCCCTGCCGACATGGACTGCCTCGTTTTCCCGGTCGCAAAGGGCGCCGCCGTGTCGCCGGGCATCGAGGCGCAGGCTCTGGCGGCGCAGGCGGCGGAGGCATCGCGCTTTGGCGGCGAGGCAGGCGCCGTGGTGGAACTGTTCGTGGCCGAGGCGGGCAAGACTCTCCGCGTCCTGCTCGTCGGGACGGGCGAGGGCACGCCGGCCGATCTAGAGAAGGCAGGCGGCGCGGTGACGGCACGGCTGCAGACCTCCGGCGTCAAGCATGTCGCGATCGATGGCGCGGGGCTTACCGCCGACGCGCTCGCCCGAATCGCGCTGGGGGCCGAACTGCGCGCATGGCGCATCGACACCTATCGCACTAAGCTGGCGGAGAAGGCCAAGCCGACGCTCGAAACCGTAACGCTGGTTCATGAGTCCGGCGATCTGGCGGCGCTCGTGGATGATGCTAAAGCCGTCGCACAAGGTGTTGCATTCACGCGCGAACTGGTCGCCGAGCCAGGCAACATCATCTATCCCGAGAGCTTCGTAGAGCGCTGTCGGCATCTGGTCGATCTCGGCATTGAAATCAGCGTGCTGGATCAGACGGATATGGCCAATCTCGGCATGGGTGCGTTGCTCGGCGTGGCACAGGGCTCGGTGCGCAAGCCGCGCATTCTTGCGATGCGTTGGGACGGTACCAATGGCGCGCAGGCCAAGCCGCTGGCGCTGGTCGGCAAGGGCGTCACCTTCGATACCGGCGGCATTTCGCTCAAGCCCGGTGCGGGCATGGAAGACATGAAGTGGGATATGGGCGGCGCCGGTGCCGTTGCCGGCGCGATGAAGGCGCTGGCCCTGCGCAAAGCACCCACGCATGTCGTCGGCATCTGCGGGCTGGTCGAGAATATGCCCGACGGCGGCGCGCAGCGTCCCGGCGATATCGTCAAGACCATGTCCGGCCAGACCGTGGAAGTGCTGAACACGGACGCCGAGGGGCGTCTGGTGCTGTGCGATGCGATCTGGTGGACCCAGCAGACCTACAAGCCCGAGACGGTGATCGATCTTGCAACCCTCACCGGGGCGATGCTGATCTCGCTCGGCAGCGAGCATGGCGGCTTGTTCAGCAATGACGATGGTCTTGCCGAACAGCTCCTCGCGGCCGGTCGCGAGAGCGGTGACAAATTGTGGCGCTTCCCGCTGTCGCCCGCTTATGACAAGCTGATCGACAGCCCCATTGCCGACATGAAGAACATCGGGCCGCGTTATGCCGGCTCGATCACGGCGGCGCAGTTCATCAAGCGCTATGTGCAGGAGGGCGTAAAATGGGCGCATCTGGACATTGCCGGCATGGTCTGGGCCGACAAGCCCGGCGCGACATGGGAGAAGGGCGCCACCGGCTATGGCGTGCGCCTGCTCGACCAGTTGATCCGCGATCATTATCAGGCCGGTTGAGGTCTTGCGCATATTTCGGCCCGGCCTTCGCAGCCGGGCCGGATCGCGCTAGAGCCGCAACATGCAGGTGGATTTCTATCAGCTCAGCCGGGATCCCGTCGAGGCGACGGTACCCGCCATCGCGCGCAGGGTGCTTGATGGCGGCGGGCGGCTGCTGGTCGTTTCCGCCGAGCGCGACCAGCTCGACCGTATCTCCGAGGGTCTGTGGAGTGCTGGGCCGGAGAGCTATCTGGCCAACGATCATGCGGATGCACCCATGCCGCAGGTCCAGCCGATCCTCCTTGCGCCGAGTTGCGATGCAGCCAATGGCGCGCGGCATGTCGCGCTGGCCGATGGCCTGTGGCGGGATGAAGCGCTGGGCTTCGAGCGGGTTTTCTACTTTTTCGATGATGCCACGGTGGCCGGTGCGCGGCTGGCCTGGAAGGCGCTGAGCCGATCGGAGGACGTCACGCCGCGCTTCTGGAAGCAGGATGGCGGGCGGTGGCGCCAAGGGCCTTGAGGCACCGCCGGCGCGCCGGATTCGCTCACCGCATGTGACGCGGCTTCTTGGTGGTATCGGCGCGCGCTTCTGCGTGACGGCTCTTGAGGGACGTCGGTGCGCTGGCCTGAAGAAATTCACGGCCGCTCAGCCCGTCTCCGCCGCGTCGGTTGAGCGGCGGTTCGAGCGTTTCGATCAACAGCGCTTCCATGGTTCTGAGCATATTGGCTTCGCTCCAGCACGCGCTTTGCGCGAAAGGCAGATGCTGACTGGCGTCTCGCAGGCCGAACCAGGAAAAGCGATTCCACCGGCCGGCAAGTCGGTCGGTCGTATGCGTCTTGAGTCGCGCATAGAGATCGTTGCTCGCACGCCCGACATAGACGGTCCGCGCGCCATCCTGCAGCAGATAAAGACCCACCTGACGGGCAAAGTTGAACAATGGCGTCCCTTTGGTGCGCCGGCCGAGGAGGAGGGGCGGTCCAGACCAGGGCACCAGTTCGCGTTTCCAGAACATGCCAAAGGCATTCAGGCTCTCGCCCGGTCCGAGGTCGGGCCAGCAAATGGCAGGATATTGGGAAGCCCGGTTGCAGGTTGAGCTTTTACGCGCAGCGGCTCGAGCCAGTGCCGGCTCCGCCGCCTCTGCTGGTAGGGTCAGGCAGGGCGTCGTCACCGTCGCCGCGTCCGGAAAGCGGCGCAGCTGCCCCGGCGCAATGCTGTGAAAGCGCAGCGACCCGTCATCATGCCTGTCGATCCGATAAATGGATTCCTTCGCCTCCGCGCCCTGCATGTTCCCATTCCCCCTTTGCGCACTCAACTATGGCAAACTGTAACAATGTGAACTCAAAGCGCTTAATTGATCGTAACCCGTTGGGGGACTGCTGCTCTTGATCGGTTGTCGCTTCGCGGGTAGAGCGCGCGCGACCTCAACTCGTTCGTTTTCTTTACCGGAGCATTTCTCATGGCGGCGACCCGCACCTTCTCGATCATCAAGCCCGACGCGACCCGTCGCAACCTGACCGGTGCTGTCACCAAGATGCTGGAGGAAGCCGGCCTGCGCGTCGTGGCATCCAAGCGCATCCACATGAGCCGCGAGCAGGCTGAGGGTTTCTACGCGGTGCACAAGGAGCGTCCCTTCTTCGGTGAGCTGGTCGAGTTCATGATTTCCGGCCCGGTCGTCGTGCAGGTTCTGGAAGGCGAGGACGCCGTGAAGCGCAATCGCGACATCATGGGCGCCACCAACCCCGCCAATGCCGAGCCCGGCACCATCCGCAAGGAACTGGCCGAGTCGATCGAAGCCAACAGCGTTCACGGGTCGGACAGCGAAGAGAATGCCGCGATCGAGATCGCCTACTTCTTCAAGCCGGAAGAAATCGTCGGCTAATCGGATGGCCGTCTAACCGTCGGCCTTCTAAAAAAGGGCGCCAGACCATCGGGTCCGGCGCCTTTTTGTTTGGCTTAACGCTGCCGGCCGGAGGCTGCTTCCGCCTTGAAATAATCGAGCAAGGTCTGGGCCGATTTGAACAGATCGTGCCGCTCTTCCACGCGGCGCCGCCCCTCGGCGCCCAGCGCAGCCCGCTGATCGGGCGTGGCGCGCATGATCCCGCGCAACGCCTCGGCAATGGCGTCCTCATCGCCAGGCGCGAAAATCCAGCCGCAGCCCTCGTCCAGCAACTCGGGAATGCCGGCGATGGTCGTGCTCAGAACCGGTCGGCCGATGGCGAAGGCTTCCATGATCCCGATGGGCAGGCCCTCGGCATAGCTCGGCAGCAGCATGGCGCGACCGGCGAGCAATTGCTCCCGCACATAGGCGCCAGTGCCCCAGCCGTGCAGGATGACATGATCCTCGACGCCATGTGCCCGGATCGCCTCCCGCAGCGCCGCCTCGTCGTCGCCACCCCCGATCAGCTCGACAACCAGGTCTGGAAACTCCCCGATCACGGCAGCGACGGCGGGCGGAATATGAATCTGGCCCTTGTTGGCGCACAGGCGGCCGATGCAGATCACTCGGCTGCTCTCGGGCGGGGCAGGCTGATAGGGGAAGTCGGAGAGGTTGATGCCGCAATGGACGATGCGGACCTTCTGGGCCGCCTCTGGGGCCTCCGCTACGATGCGATCGTGGCAGTAACGGGTGATGGCGACGATGAAAACCGCATCGCGTGCCTTCTCGCGGATGGAGAGGCGGGCCGGCTCGCCGGGCACCAACTCATCGGGACCATGGACCGTGAAGCTGTAGGACGGCCCACCCAGCCGCCGGGCCAGCATCGCCACGGTGGTCGCGTTGGTGGAGAAGTGGGTGTGGACGTGATCGATCCCTTGCGCATTGGCGCGGCGAGCGAAAGCCATGGCCTCCAGCAGATAGGCGACATGGGCGACAAGGTTTCGCCCCGCGTTGCGCCACACCCGCCACCAGAGCGGCAGTACCCGCAGCGTTCTGACCGGATGCAGCAGGCAGGTGAGCAGCACGTCCCACAGCAGCGCCGCCTTGCTGCCGGTGATGATATAGTGCGTGCGCGCCTGCTCGGCGATATCTTCTGGGTCAACCAGCTCACCATCCCAGTGCCGCAGGGCAAAACGCTCGACCGGCTGACCAAGCGCCTCGATCGCGCCGATCTCGCGGCGGATGAACGTCGTGCTGATAAGCGGATACATGTTGAGAAGATAAGCAAGTTTCATGGCCGACCGCTCATGGGAGCGGAGAGGCGAGCCTGTCAACGCGGCTAACCCTTTTTGCGGTAACGCCGGCCAGCAGGTCCGGCCCAGCAGGCCGGCAATGTGTGGAAAGTGGCTCCCCGAGTAGGATTCGAACCTACGGCCATTCGATTAACAGTCGAATGCTCTACCGCTGAGCTATCGGGGAGCAGCCGGGCTTTCGTCCGGCGAGGCCGCGCCTATAGCAGCGGGTTTGAAAGAAACGCAAGAGCACTCATGAGATAAATTGTTCAGCCGCGATCCGATCGTCCAGCGTGTGCTCGGGATCGAACAAAAGCGTGAGCGGCATGGCGAAATCCACGGCGATCTCGACCTGCGAGACATCGCGCACTTCGCGCTGGTCGGCCACGGCGGAGACCGGACGCTTGACGGGGTCGACCACGCGCAGCCGAATCTTGCTGCGTTCCGGCAGAATCGCGCCCCGCCAGCGGCGCGGACGGAAGGGGCTGATCGGCGTGAGCGCGACGAGGCCGCAGTCGAGCGGGAGAATGGGCCCATGTGCCGAGAGATTATAGGCCGTGGAGCCGGCCGGCGTGGCCACCAGCGCGCCGTCGCAGACCAATTCCTGGATCACGACTCGCCCATTGACGGAAACTTCGAGCCAGGCGGTCTGGCGCGTCTCGCGCAACAGAGAGATTTCGTTGATCGCGGGCATGGCGAAGGTTTCGCCGCTCACTGTCACGGCGTGCATCCGCAAGGGGTTCACTTTGAAGGCCTTGGCCTTGTCGAGGCGCTGGTCCAGCCCGTCCTGCCGCCATTCGTTCATCAGGAAGCCGACGGTGCCCAGGTTCATACCGAACACGGGCACCCGACGATGGCTCTCCAGCAGCGCGTGAAGCGTCTGCAGCATGAAGCCGTCGCCGCCCAGCGCGATGATGATATCGGCCTCGTTGAGGCTGACGAAAGGAATGACCGCCTGCAGCCGCCGCGCGGCTTCCTGCGCAGCGTCCGTGGGCGAGGCGAGCAGGGCAAGTTTGCGATCAGCCATGAGGTGGCGTTATCCGCCCGTCACGCTCATGTGGCGGCGCGTGGCGGGCTGCGCGCCAGCCGCGACGCTGAAGTCATGTGCCAGCGGCTTGGCAGCCAGCGCCCGGTCGAGCAGGGCGTCGATCCCCGCGACACCCTGTTCGCGGAATGCGGCCTTGAGATCGATATGATCTTCATGCCCCAGGCACATGTAGATGCGTCCCTGGCAGGTGAGGCGCATCCGGTTGCAATCGGCGCAGAAATTCTGGGAGAGCGGCGTGATGAGGCCCAGCCGGGTCTTGAGGCCGGAGAGGGCAAAATAGCGCGCCGGCCCGCCGGTGCGGTCATCCAGCGGGATGAGAGCGTGCCGCTCGCGAATCGGAGCGATTGCCTCGATCAGCGGCAGGAAGCGATCCGAGCGATCCTCTGCCACTTCGCCGAGCGGCATTGTCTCGATCAGGGTGAGGTCGAAGCCCTGCTGCGCGCAATAATCGAGCAGCGGCAGCATCTGGCCTTCGTTGGTATCCCGCAGCGCCACAGTGTTGAGCTTGACCTTGAGGCCCGCCTGCCGCGCGGCCTCAAGACCGCCGAGCACCTTGGCGATATCGCCCCCGCGCGTCACATGCGCGAAAATGTCCGGATCGAGCGCATCGAGGCTGACGTTGATGCGCCGGATGCCGGCATCGAACAGCATGTCGGCATAGGTCGCGAGTTGCGTGCCGTTGGTCGTCAGCGTCAGTTCGTCCAGCCGGCCGGCCTTCACATGGCGCCCCAGCGCACGGGCGAGGTCGCCGAAATCACGACGCACGAGCGGCTCGCCGCCGGACAGGCGAATCCGGCGGACGCCCCGGGCAATGAAGCGCTCGGCGATGACTGCAATTTCCTCCAGCGTCAGGATTTCCCGCCGGGGGAGGAACTGCATTGTCTCGCTCATGCAGTAGCGGCAGCGCAGATCGCAGCGATCCGTCACCGAAATCCGCAGATAGTCGATGCGGCGACCGTGACTGTCGCGCATGGCCGGAGCTGCGTCGGGGAGGCTGTCGATTGCGTTCGCCATACGCATTAGCTAGGCGATGCGGGGGGAAGGCGCAACCATCGCGCGTCGGTTGCGCTCGATCCCGTCCGCTAATCCACGAGCCTGAACGGATCGCGACCATTGTGAGTGAGCCTGCCGCAACCCGGCCCCATGAAGAGGGCGACCAGTCCTCCGGCCTGTCCGGGGACATGGGCGGGCTGCCGCTGTTCATTCTCTCGGCCGCGCACCGTGACGCGCTTTCCGCCTGTGCTGCGCAGGCCGGGTGGAAGCCCATCGCGGCGCGGCGGTTGGACCGGGCCGAGAGCCGCTATCTCGGGAGCCTAGCGCGCATCGCGGTCATCGATCTGCGCGGCGTGACGCCGGATGATGCCCTCGAAATGGTGAAAGCCCTTGCCGCCGCCGTCGAAGCCTCCGGGGGCGCCTTGCTGCTGCTCGTTGAAGACGTCGGCGCGCCGCACGTCCCCGGGCTGATCGCCGCCGGCGCCACCCATCTGCTTGATGGCGAGATCGACGAGGCCCGCTTCACCATCGCGCTGCGCACCGCGGACAAACTCGCCGAGCGATTGATCGGCAGTCTTGCCGCGGCGGGCAACCGCCATGCTGTCGCACGCAGCGATGGCCTGTTCTGGCGCTGGAACGGGGCGGAGCGGACGCTCGCGATCAGCCCGGCGCTGGGCGATCTGCTGCGGATCATGGTGCCGGATGCCGATCATGCCCGGCTGGGCATTGCCGATCTGGTCCGCGCGCTGGATCGGGCGGACCGGGCAGGGGCCGTGGCCGCGATCCGCCGCGCCGTTGACGACCTGATGCCCTCCGCCTTTGCCCATGCCGTCCCGTCCCAGCCGGATCGACGGCTGGTCCAGCATCTCTATCCGGACGCGCAGGGCTTTAGCGGTGAGGTCGAGGAACTCGATGTGCATCATCGCGCCAACCGGCGGGATCGGGACCCGATGACTGGCCTTGCCAGCCGCCAAGGCGCGATCCGCTGGCTCGACCATCATTTGGCGCAAGGGCGGCTGCCGGCGGTTCTGCTGATCGGGCTTGGCGATTTCGACCGGGTCAACAGCGCTTATGGGCGGTTGGTCGGCGATGCGATGCTCTCTCGGGTGGCGATCCGCCTCCAGCGGCTCGTGGATGCCATGGCGCCGCGCGACTCGCTGGTGGCGCGGATCACCGGCACGGAGTTCGTCATCGCCGTGCTGGGTGGGCCTGAAACCGCGCTGCCTTCCGTCGAGCGGGCAACGCTGCTCGCGCAGCAAATCGTCGCGGAAATCAGTCGGCCTTTCAACGCGGGCGACTATCTCATTCGCCTGACGGCGCGCTGCGGCCTTGCGCCCGGTCAATCGGGCGATGCGGCCGAGACGATTCTGCGCCGCGCGAGCAATGCGCTCGCGGACGCCCGGCGCGGGAGTGCGCAGGGCGGCATCCGCATCCGGGTGGCGGACGAAGCCAGCCGCATCGTGGATGACGATCGCTTGCAGAACGACCTGCGCCACGCCCTCGATTCCGGGCAGATCCAGCTCCTGTTCCAGCCGCAATATGCCATGGAGGATGACAGCATCGTGGGCGTCGAGGCGCTCGCCCGCTGGCAGCACCCCCATTATGGCGAGATCGGCGCCGGCGCGCTGTTTGCCATCGCCGAGCGATCCGATTTCATGCTGCCGCTCTCCGATCATATTCATGCGCGGGCATTGGCGGAGGCGGCGGCATGGCCCGATGAGCTGCGCGATCTGCGGTTAGCGATCAACGTGACCGCGGCCGATATCTCCGAGCCGGATTTCCTGCAGAACTTCCTCCGGACCGTCGATGCATCGGGCTTCGCGCGCGAGCGTTTGACCGTCGAACTGACCGAAAGCGGCCTGGTCGAGCATCTCGCCGGCGCCTCGCTTCTGCTCACGCAATTGCGAGAGGCGGGGCTCAAGGTCGCGGTCGACGATTTCGGAACCGGCTATTCAAGCCTTGCCTATCTCAAGGCCCTGCCGCTCGATTATCTCAAGATCGACCGGAGCATCGCGCGCGATATCGAGGGCACTGCGCGTGATCGTGTGATCGTCCTGGCGATCATCGATATGGGGCGCTCGCTGGGGCTGGGCGTGATCGCCGAGGGTGTGGAAACCGAGCAGCAACTCGCGCTTCTCGCGCGGGCGGGCTGCACTTGCTATCAGGGTTTTCTGCGTTCGCCGGCCATTGCCAGCGACAAGCTCGCCGATCTCGTGCGCACGAGCCAGCGCCCCGCCACCTAGCGCGGCCAGATCAACCGTAACGCAGTTCACCCCGGAAGGGCAGATTACGACGGGCAATTTCGGTGTTCACCGCCTGTTGCAGCGGGGTATTCGACTCGCGCGCAGCCGCACGACGGGCGATTGCGTATAACTCGGCATCGAGCATGGCTCTCGCCATGTCCGTGCATTCGTCGGTTAATTTTCTCATCGGATGTCCCTCCTATCGAGGGGCAAAGCGGAATTCCGCGCACCGTCTGCTGCAATGCACAGCCGACTCGATGATAAACAGCGAAACTCCCCGCCTCAACGCGAGAAGTGTAACACAGCTGGCAAAAAATGGGTGGGAAATCGGAACCGCTCGCCCGATTTCCCGTGCCGCCGATCAGGCCGCCTTGCGGAACTCCAGGTCCAGCCGATCCCAAATCTCGACCAGCGCGGAGACGAGCTCACGCATCATCTCTTCGCTGTGGGACGGGCCGGGCGTGAACCGCAGCCGCTCCGTACCACGCGGCACGGTGGGGAAGTTGATGGGCTGCACATACACGCCATATTCGGCGAGCAGAATGTCGCTGATCCGCTTGGCCTTCACCGGATCGCCCACCATCAGCGGCACGATATGGGTGACCGACGGCATGACCGGCAGATTGGCATTGGCCATCTCGGCCTTGAGGAACGCCGCTGCAGCCTGTTGCGCGTCGCGCTCGACCTGGCTCTGCTTGAGGTGACGCACGGCCGCGAGCACGCCGGCAACGAGCACGGGCGAGAGGGAGGTAGTGAAGATAAAACCCGGCGCATAGCTGCGGATCACATCGATGATCACCTTGTCGGCAGCGATATAGCCGCCCATCACGCCAAAGGCTTTGCCCAACGTGCCCTCGAGGATCGTGATGCGGTGCGCCGCCTCGTCCCGCTCGGTGATGCCACCGCCGCGCTGGCCGTACATTCCTACGGCATGCACTTCATCGCAGTAGGTGAGCGCGTTGAACTCATCGGCAAGGTCGCAGATGTCGTGGATGGGCGCCACGTCGCCGTCCATCGAATAAACGCTCTCGAAGGCGATCAGCTTGGGCGCATCCGGATCGGCCTCGGCCAGCAGTTCGCGCAGATGGGCCACGTCATTATGACGGAACACGCGCTTCTCGCAGCCCGAATTGCGGATGCCCGCAATCATCGAGGCGTGGTTGAGCGCATCAGAAAAGATGATGCAGCCGGGCAGCAGCTTGCCCAGCGTGGCGAGTGTCGCCTCGTTGGAGACATAGCCGGATGTGAAGAGCAGCGCGCTCTCCTTGCCGTGCAGGTCAGCCAGCTCGGCTTCCAGATCGATATGATAATGGGTGTTGCCGCCGATATTGCGGGTGCCGCCGGAGCCGGCGCCGACATCGTGCAGCGCCTCTTCCATGGCCGCGATCACCTTGGGATGCTGGCCCATGGCGAGATAATCGTTGGAGCACCAGACGGTGATCGGCTTCGGACCGTTATGCCCGGCAAAGCAGCGCGCATTGGGGAAGGCGCCCTTGTTCCGCAGAATGTCGATGAAGACCCGGTAGCGGCCCTCGCCATGCAGGCGCTCGATCGCCTGCGTGAAAACATGCTGATAATTCATGGTCGGCAGCTTGTCCCGTCTCGATACCGCGCCTCTAGCGGTCTATGGCTCGCAATTCCACTGATAATGGCTTGCAAGTCGATATTGGCGTCTAATGATGTGGCGCCGCTACGCTTTGATTTGGCTCAAAGTAGTTCGGTTTTGGTGATGCCGTAGGTCTGCAGCGCGGGGCTGAGTGCTTCGATGTCCGGTGAGGGGCCGGTGAAGACGGCTTTGCCCGGCGCCGGGTCGGCCGGCCAGGGCGCATCGCCGTTCAGCCAGGCGATCCGCCGCGCGATTCCGTCGCCACCGTGGAGAAAGGTGATGGGGTGCGGCGCGGCCTCGGCCAGTTCAGCTTCCACCAACGGAAAGTGCGTGCAGGCGAGGACCACCATGTCCATCCGGTCTCCGCCCGGCTGCTCGAGCAGGCCGGCGAGAGCAGTAGCCGGAATTTCCGGGTCGGCCGGTGCACCGCGCAGCCGCGCCTCGGCATAAGCGACCAGAGCGGCGCTGCCATGCCGCAAGACCGTACAGTCCGCGCCATGCTCGCGGGCGAGCCGATCCACATAGGGCTGTCGCACCGTGGCATCGGTACCGAGCACGCCGATGACTCGAGTTTTCGAGGCCAGAGCGGCCGGCTTGATCGCCGGCACCGTGCCGACGACGGGAATATCGAGCGCCGCACGTACGGAGGCGAGGGCGATGGTCGAAGCGGTGTTGCAGGCGATCACGGCCATGCGGGGGCGATAGCGCTCCACCAGCCGGCCCAGGAGCGCCGGGACGCGTGCCGCGATCTCCGCCTCGCTCTTGATGCCGTAGGGAAAGCCGGCATTATCGGCGGCATAGACGATGGGCATCGTCGGCAGCAGGGCCATGGCGGGGCGCAAGATGGAAAGCCCCCCCACGCCGGAATCGAAGAACAGGACGGGAGCCGCTTCAGGCGGGCGGGTCGGTTCAGCCATGGCGCTTCTCTTGACGCTGCGTGTTCGCACAAGTCAATCGTCGATGATGGGCGCGGTTGAGCGCTGATGGCGGCTCTGCCATCATGGCATCCGATAAGGGAGGAAGAGCATGGACGGCACAATCGACCGTGAAGAGCGGCATCGGCTTATAGACATGATCACGGCGGCCTGGAAGACCAAGGTGATTGGCGAGGCGGTTGGGCTGGGCCTCGTCGAGGAACTCGCGGCCGGACACCACGATAGCGCGGCTATCGCTCAGTCACTGGGTGCCAGTGAGGACGGGGTCATGCGCCTGCTGCGCGCACTGGCGGTGCTTGGCCTTGTCACGCATGAGGGCGCGGATCGCTTCTCGCTTACGCCGGTCGGGGATTGCCTGCGCAAGGACGCGCCAGATTCGCTGTATGGCATGAGCGGACATTGGAATGAGCGGATGTGGAACAGCTTCGCCAATTTGGGTGTCAGCGTGAAGAGCGGGGAGCCCTCCGTGCCCTCCGGTCCTGATCATTTCGTCCAGCAGCAAGCTGATCCGGCGCGGGCGGATGTCTTTAACCGCGCCATGGCAGAAGGGAGCCTGCGTGCCGGCCGGGCTCTCGCGCGGGCTTATGACTTTTCGGATGTGAAGACGGTGCGGGACGTCGGCGGCGGCTATGGCGCACTGCTCGTTGGCCTGCTCGAAGCCCATCCCCATCTGCGCGGCGAAATTTTCGACCTGGCAACGCTCGGCGATGCTGCGCTCAAGTGGCAGGATGGGCAGTCCGTTCGAGATCGCATTGCCTATCTCGGCGGCAGCTTTTTCGATACCGTTCCGCCCGGCGCGGACCTTATTCTTCTCAAATTCATTCTGCACGATTGGAACGACGCGCGGTGTCGGACAATCCTGTCCAACTGTCGGGATGCAATAGGGGACGGGCGCATCCTGATCATCGAGCGGATCGTGCCCGAGCGTGTCGGGCCGGGCGACGAAGACGTGATCCGGGGCGACCTCATCATGCTCAGCGTTGGCGGCAAGGAGCGAACGGAGGCCGAATATCGCACCTTGCTGAGCGCGACTGGGCTCGAAATGACCGGCATCACCCCGATCGATGACCGTTATGCGGCCATTGAAGCGCGGCGCGTCGGCTGATCGATTGAAGCGGAGCGCACCGGCGGGCGATCCGCCAGTGCGCTGGAACACTGATCAGCCTTCCTTATTGGCCGCGATTCGCTCGGCTGACTGGATGGTGTTCTCCAGCAGCATCGCGATGGTCATCGGGCCGACGCCACCCGGCACGGGCGTGATGTGGCTCGCCTTTTTGGAAACGCCCTCGAAATCCACATCGCCGACCACGCGGCCATCGGGCAGGCGATTGATACCGACGTCGATCACCACCACACCGGTCTTCACCATCTGCGGCACGATCAGGTTCGGGACGCCGGCCGCGACGACGAGAATATCGGCGAGGATGGTCCACTGGCCGAGATCCCGCGTCTTGGCATGGCAGATCGCGACCGTCGCATCATTGGCCATGAGCATCAGCGCCATCGGCTTGCCGACGATGTTGGATGCGCCGACCACGACGACATTGCGCCCTTCGATGGGGATGCCCTCATGCTTGAGCAGGTTCATCACGCCATAAGGCGTGCAGGGCGGGAAGACCTGGCGCCCCACCACCAGCGCGCCGACATTGTAAAGGTGGAAGCCATCCACGTCCTTCTCGGGCGCGATCGTCTCCAGCACCTTCTCCATGTCGATATGCTTGGGCAGGGGCAACTGGACGAGAATACCGTGGACATTGGGATCGGCATTCAGCTTGCCGATCAGCACGAGCAATTCCTCATTGGTGATGGTGGCCGGGTGACGATGGCTGATCGACTTGATGCCGACCGCCTCGCAGGCCTTCACCTTGCGGCTGACATAGATGGCGGAGGCGGGATCCTCACCAACCAGCACAACCGCAAGACCCGGCGTTACGCCGCGCGCCTGAAGTGCCTCGACCCGCGCGCGCTGCTCGTCGCGCATCTTGAGGGCGACGGTCTTGCCGTCGATCAGCTTGGCGCCGCCCACTGGCCGATTGTCCGTTGCGAGAGCGTTCACGCGATCCTGCCTTTCTGATGCGGCCTGTGATGTCGGCCCATTTGCTGTTCGTCCCGATCCCATGCCCGGCGGTCGCGCGCGTCACGCTTGATCTCTCCCAGGTGGAATGCCCTCATAGAGCCTTCTGCTCTTTAAGGGCCGCGACGCAGCAGGTGCAGCCAAGCAATTGATCTTTGGCGCCGTCCATAAGTGGCGGGATAATTCAAGTCAAACGAGGCTGGGGCTTTCTCAGGAATGCCTGATGGGCCCGGCGTAGCCTTACCGCGCTGGACCATCGAAGCGATAAAGAGTGGCCCATTTTAGAACAGCAATGGTTAATATCGTTGTTAATCAATTTTAAAGGTCTGCTATGTCGCTCGCTGTCAGCTGCAGAGTCGCAGCGACACATGTGGGAGACTATCATGCGTAAATCACTTTTGGCGGCGGCTTCGCTCGGTGCGATGCTGCTGGCGGCAGCGCCTGCCTCTGCAGCAATCACCTTCACGCTGGATGACGTGAACTTCATCGGCGGTGGTGCGCTGACGGGATCGTTCACCACCAGCGACGATCTGTCGACACTGCTCGATTTCTCGATCAGCACCACGGCAAACAATTACGGCTTCTTCGGCAATTTCCCGGGTGACACCTACACGCTTGCGGATGCGACAAGCGTCGCCTGGTCGTCCACCCTCGGTCTGGGCGCTACCTTCGTTTCGCCGATCTCGGCGATCGCGCTGGTCTTCGCGAGCCCGCTCACGGCTGATGGCACGTCGCTGGCGCTCTCGAACGAGACCGTCGTGAAGTGGAATGGCGGCACGCGCTTCGCCCTGTCCGGCAGCGTTTCGCCGGTTGCGGCGCCCGTGCCTGAGCCGGCAACGTGGATGATGCTGATCGGCGGGTTTGCGATTGCTGGTACGATGATGCGTCGTCGTCGCACGACTGTCAGCTTCGCCTGAGTCGAACGCTCGATTTCAAGGAAGCCCGGCTGGAAACGGCCGGGCTTTTTTGTGCGCGCCGTTCTCGCCGGTCCGGCAGCGCGCCCGGTGCGCTCACATATCGATTTCGCGCACGCCCTTGATCCTGCGCGCGCGCTCGACGCGGTTGCGAAGCTCGGTGCGAATATGGCGGGCATTTTCGAGGTTGCTGATACGCAGCGCTGTGCGTTGATCGCCGCCTTCGCCCGTCAGATCCGAGGAGATGATTTGTAGATTGCCGACGTCGAACATCTGCTGGATGATCGAGAAATCCGCGCGCACATCCTTGATGCGGTAGAGTTCGATCTCCTCTTCCGTCCGGGCGAGGATGCCCTGCCGAATGAACAGGCGCTCGCCGCTCAGCTCGTACCATGTCATGCGATAGCGCAGCGCGACCACGCCCACGGCAATAAAGGGAATCCCCAGCAGCAGGATCGATCCGGCCAAGGTCAGCCAGCCCTTGAAGGATTTGAGCAGGAAGGCGGACATGGTTGGGCGAAATCCGATGACATGCTCGGTCTGCCATCCCGCCATCTGAACTGCTCTGCCGGTCATGCTCTGCTCCATCCTCGCCGCGCTCTAGTCGGCCGGGGCAGGGGGCACGTCAAGAGGGGTGAATGATCGCTTTTGCGACGAGCCCATCTTGCGTCTCGCAGAGCAGCGGGCGCTGTAGTATTCCGGCCCGCTAGAGGCATCGGGCGACGCGGTCGCCGACGGTCGGATCGAAGGCGAGGTAGAACATGCGCAAGAAACTGCTCGACTTTCTGGCGTTGGGATTGCTGGGTGCGGTCAGCGCGACTGCGCAGGGGCGCACACCCTCCGCCGCGCCGGGCGCATCCTATCGGCTTGCGCCCTTTGGCGCCGTGCATGTCGACCGGCCGGCCGGTGCGCCGCAGGGTGTCGTGATTTTCCTTTCGGATTCGCCGACGGCCGCCCCGATCGCGCGGGGCTTGAGCGAGCGCGGGTTGCTGGTCGCGACGGTTTCGGCCGCTACGTTGCTCAAGACCGTTCAGGGTTGGCATCAACGCTGCCTCAACCTGAATGCGCCGATCAACGATCTCTCCAAGGATCTCCAGCATCGTGCGGGAATTGAGGCCTATCTCAAGCCCGTGCTGATCGGCCAGGGTACGGGAGCGGCCCTGGCCTATGCCGCGCTCTCGCAATGGCCCAACGCGCCCTACCGTGGGGTGATTTCGATTGGTTTCACGCCGCAGGTGACCAGCGCCAGCCCTTGGTGCGCGACCGGCGGCGCGTCCTTTGCGCGAGCCGGGCAGACCGGCCGCTGGTCGTTGAATCCGAACAGGCAGATTGGCGTGCCGTGGCTCGTCATGGGCACGGCGGCGCAAGTCGGCCGGACGCAATCCTTCGTGCGCGCGGTGCCGGGCGCCAACCAGAAAACGCTGCCCCCAGCCGCGCAGGCATGGCCGCAAGCCATCGCCGATGCGACGATGGCGCTGCTGCCGCGCGACCAGCCGCGCCCTCCCGCCGGCGCGCTCCCGCACCTCACCATGCCGCTCACATTGGTGCAGGCGGCGCCGACGCCGATGAACCGCGATCTGATGGCGATCATCTATTCGGGCGACGGTGGCTGGGCGAGCATCGACCGCGACGTGGCGAGCCAACTCGCTGCGGCAGGGATACCGGTGGTCGGCGTGGACAGCCTCGAATATTTCTGGACCGCGCGCACGCCTGCCGGGACCGGGCGCGATCTCGCGGCGCTCATCGACATGTTTAGCGAGCGATGGGCGCGTCCGCGGGTTCTGCTCATCGGTTACAGCTTCGGCGCGGATGCCCTCCCGTTCATGGTCGATGCTCTTCCGTCGGCTGTCCGCAGCAAGATCGAGCGCGTGTCCCTGCTGGGCTTGAGCAGCACGGCGGATTTCCAGTTTCACCTCAGCAGCTGGCTGGATGTGGGCGATAACGGCGGGCTGCCGACCATTCCGGCGATTACGCGGCTGCGGGGCCTGGCGGTCCAGTGCGTGCGCGGGCAGGATGAAGACGAGAGTGCCTGCGGCAAGATCCCGCAGGGGGTCGCCCAGCAATATGTCGTGCCTGGAGGCCATCATTTCGATAGCAATGCGGCGTTGCTGGCGCAGATCATCCTCGCTCGCAAGCGCCCCTGAAGCGCTGACGATGGATCAGGTCTGGGGGCTGCCGCCGATGAGGCTCTGCAGGTCGATCAGCGCGCGGGCGAGCGAGATGCCCTGAGGCCCGGCGATGTACCGCGGCTCCCATTCGGGCGAGAATTTCTCCTTATAGGCGCGCAGCCCCTCAAAGCCGTAAAAGGCATTGCCATGCTGGTAGAGAAAAGCCCCGAGCTTTGACCACAAAGGCGCGAGGCGGCGCGCTTCCAGGCCGGAGAGCGGCGCCATGCCGATGTTGAACCAGCGATAGCCCTGCTGCTGTCCCCACTGCATCAGGCGGATGAAAAGAAAATCCATGGTGCCATAAGGTGCGGCGTCGTCATGGCGCATGAGGTCGATGGAGAGTTCCGAGCGGGTCTGTGTCGGCCAGATATTGGCGAAGGCGACGATCTGCCCCTGACTGCGCACGACGGCACAATCGAACCTTGCCAGATAGGCCGGGTCGAAGCGGCCGACACTAAAGCCCTTCTCGCGCTGGCCCTTGGCCTTGAGCCAGAAATCGGAAACGCGCTCGAGCTCGCCCATATGGGCGGGCACATCGGTGGCAGGGATGAACTCGAACGTCGCGCCCTCGCGCGTCGCCCGGCGCTCTGCATGGCGCAGCGACTTGGCGCTGGGGCCATCGAGCGAGAATGTCGCGAGGTCGACATGGGCTTCCTCGCCATATTTGGTGATGCGCAGGCCCAGCTCAATGGCCGTCGGCAGAGCGACCGGGCTGATCTGGTAGAGCAGCAGGCGCCCCTGCGCCGCGTCCGCCTTTTCGCGCAGGTCCCAGAGCAGGTCCGACCATTCGTCCTCGGCGCCGACGGGATCGCCCATCACGATCCAGCTCGCTCCCTTGATCTGATACATCAAAAAAGCGCGGCCGCTTGGCGAGTGGAGGAAGCGCTTGTCTCCGGTGAAGGCAAGATTTGCGTCGGTCCGATCCGCCAGCGCGAGAGCGGCGGGGGACGGCTCATCGCCCTCAGCTTCTACGGCGCGTTCGGCCCGGGCCGGCTCGAACAGGCGGGCAAGGCCGACGCCCACGAGCAACACCGCGACGGCAAGACTGGCGCGCAGGAATCGCGCAGCATCGGCGCGCTCGGCAAAGCGCCACCATAGATCATTCTGATAATCCACATGGCGGTAAGCGAACAGACCGATCCAGATCGACAGGCCGACCACCACCGCAATCGTCGCCAGCCAGCCGGGCGAGAAGGCTTCCGCCAGCAGACGTGTGCGCCGGTAGAAAGCGGGCTTGGACCATTGCAGCGCGGCCGCGATCAGCAGCATGACGCCCGCTTCCTCATAATCCAGGCCCTTCACGATCGAGAAGACCGCACCAGCGAGCAGCAGGAGCCGCGTGAGCCAGAAGGCCCCGTCGAGGCGACGGTAGAGGCCGGCGGAGAGCACCAGTAGAGCCGCGCCGATCAGGCTCCCGGCCATGTGGGAAAGCTCCACGAACGGCAGCGGCACAATGTCGGACACGGTGTTGGCGCGCCAGGGGATGGTCGGCAGCGATCCGGAGATCAGCAGCACCGTGCCGCCGAAAAAGACCAGCGCGGAGATCATCAGCGGCGCCATGCCGGAGGCGACGACCTGAGCGCCACGCAGCGTTCGCCCGATGGGCTTATGCCACCGAGCGCCCTCCTGCACCACGATCAGCACGGCCGCCACAATCAGCGGAGCGATATAGTAGATGAGGCGATAGGCCAGCAGGGCGGCGACCAGCTCCGGCCGGTCCACATTGGGCAAGGCAATCAGCATGATTGCCTCGAACACGCCAATCCCGCCCGGAACATGGGTGATGAGCACGGCGACGATTGCTAGGGTATAGCCGATGAAGAAGGCCGGCCAGGCGCTGATCTCGATGCCGGGGATCAGCACGAACAAGGCCGCGCTGGCCGCCGCGAGATCGAGCGCGCTGATCCCGATGAGCGCGATGATCTGCTTGGCCGGCGGCAAGGGGACCGACCAGCGACGGACGTGCAACGTCCGCCCTCGTCGTCCGGACCACAGGAGGACTGCAGCGGTGGCGAGCAGCAAGGCGAGCCCGATCGCACGCAGCAAAGCGGGCGGGGCGACCATCCCGTCATAAGCCAGCGCCTCGGGGCGCCAGGCGAGCATGGCACCGGAAAGCACGAACACACCGCTCCAGAAGGTGAGGCTGGCGATCAGGATCACGCGGGCAATATCCCCGGCGCCGAGCCCAGCCGCGCTGTACACCCGATATCGCGCCGACCCGCCGGTCAGCAGCGAGAGGCCGAGATTATGGCTCAGCGTGTAGCTGGTGAACGAGGCGATCGCGGCGGTGCGGTAAGGCAGCGGGCGCCCAATGGTGCGCAGAGCCATCACATCATACATAGTCAGCGCGGCATAGCTGCACGCGGTGAGGAGCGCGGCAGCCAGAAAGGCGAGTGGAGGCAAGGCGTGGAATGCCGCCCGCACGTCGCGCAGATGGACCTCGCGCAGCAAGTGGCTGAGCGCCACGAAGCCGAGCACGGCCAACAGCAAGGCAACGCCGATGGTCAGGATCGTGCGATGGCGCTGAGTCATGGTCTTCATCTGCTCCCCGGAGGCCATCGGGCGCTATTCGGCCTGAACCTGGCGGACCCAGATCTGGCTTTTGCACAGCCAGCCGCCGATCAGGCAACCGGAAATCTTCACCCGATCCCGGTCGAGCTGCTCGATGGTGGACGAGAAGGTGCGGCCAAGGTCCGGCACATAGACGCGGCCCGCCCAATGCCCCGGTGACTTGGCATGATAATCCTGCAGGAGTTTGGTCCCGATCAGCCTGGAGACCCCAGCGTCGGCGGCATCGGCAAGGGCGGTCGCGTTCGCCCAGCTCACCCAGCCGCACAGGCCGCCGTCGCAATCGCCCGTGGTGACGACCACCGTGCCGCGCGGATTGATCCAATGCCCGGCAATGGCATTCTCGGCATGGGCCGGCGTGAAGGCGCCGATCATGGCGGCAACGGCTATGGCGAGCAGCTTACCCATGAGGATTGATCCCGGCCGAGGTCATCGCGTCGAACAATAGCCCCCTAACCGCCTCGACATCCCAGTTCAGCTGATGCCCACCGGGCAGACCCTGACTGCGCAAATTAGGCAGGTGCAGGCGCGGACAGAGGCTGTGCGGTTCTTCCTTGCCGTAGACGCAGAGCAAGGGGAGCCAGCTGAGCGTGCTCGCGGTAGGCAGGGCATCATGCTCGGTCTCCCAGAAGCTCAGCACCTCGCCTGGCGATGCACGATACTCGACCGTCGCGCCGGGCACGAAGAGCGCCGCCAGAGCGATATCGCGCCGCTGCGCCTGCGGCAGGTTGGCGAGGCCGACATGGAGCATATCCGCGCCAAAGGATTGGCCGATCAGCACCACGCGCCCCTGCGGGTTCACGGCGCGCGCCTGCGCCAGTGCCTGGGTGATGAGCGCAGCAGCCTCAGATGGGGTGCGGGTCTGGCGATAATAGGTCAGGCTGTTGACGCCAACCACCGGGATGCCAGCCGCCTCAAGGCGCTGCGCGATCTTGGGGCCCATGCCGACGCGAAAGCCCATGTCGCCGGAAAAGATGACCGCCACGGGCGCACCGGCGCGGGGCTGGTAGCCGGCGGGCCGCAAGACCGTAAACGGGTCGCTGCCGAGATAGCCCAGCCAGCCGAACGCCATAAGCACCAGAGCCGTGAGGGCCGCGAGCGTGATTGCCGTCTTCCGCATCCGTCCTCCGCGCCTCGTCATGCTGCTCTCATGTTCATGATCGTCCGAGGGTTATCCTCTGGCAGCGACAGCCGGTCAACGCGGTGGCCGCTTCATGAACTTCATGTCATGTGGCGGTCAGCCGCTCGCCATTCGCGATGGTCTAGGCCGGATGTCATGGGCCTCCCGAACCGCCTCCTCTATATCTTTCTCGTTCCGCTGGCGGGAGCGCCACCCTTGCTGTCCTCTCACCTCGTGCCCCCGTCCGCGGCCGCGCCTCGCCATGCTGCGCATGCCGGGTTTACGCTGGGCGAGGACAAGGCTGGCCGGATCGTTGTGACCAGCCTGCGGGACGGGCAGGCAGGGGGCGGGCCGATCGCGGTGGGCGATCAATTGCGCGCTGTGGATGGGCATGCAGTGCGAAGGCTCGGCGTGGCGCGGCACATGATCGACGACCCCGCCCATTGCGACATTCCGCTATCGCTGGCGCATGGCGCCGTGCGATATGAGGCCCGCGCTCGGCGATGCGGCAATTGATGGCGGCAGGGACGGTGGAATGGGCAGAAAAATACTCCTGATTGAAGATGATCGTGCGACGGCCGAGTTCATCCTGAAGGGGCTGGCGGAGCACGGCCATGTCGGCGATCACAGCGCGGATGGACGCGACGGCCTCTTCATGGCGACCGATGGTGGCTACGACGCGATTATTCTCGACCGGATGCTGCCGGGCATGGATGGCATGGCCGTGCTGGGTGCGCTGCGTGCTGCCGGCATCGAAACACCAGTGATCCTGCTCACCGCGCTCGGCTCCGTCGACGACCGCGTGACGGGGCTGACGGCGGGTGCCGACGATTATCTGGTCAAGCCCTTCGCCTTTGCCGAACTGCTCGCCCGGCTGGAACTGCTGATGCGCAAGCGCGGCCATGGTACATCCGTGGAGACGACCCTTGCCTGCAGCGATCTCCACATGGACCTGCTCAAGCGCACGGTACAGCGCGGCGGCCGACGCATCGAGCTTCAGCCGCGCGAGTTCCGGCTGCTCGAATATCTCATGCGTTACGCAGGGCAGGTCGTCACCCGCACGATGCTGCTCGAAGGCGTGTGGGATTATCATTTCGACCCCGGCACCAACGTCATCGACGTGCATGTCAGCCGCTTGCGACGGAAGATCGATACCGAGGGCGACGTCCCGCTGATCCACACCGTGCGCGGCGCGGGCTACCGGCTGGGCGAATGAGTCGACCGGGTGTCGCATCCGGGGCGGGCCTGCGCTGGCTGCGCTCGTCGCATGTCCGCTTCATGGGCTGGATATTGCTGCTGGAGCTGGTCTTCGGCGCGGCATTGCTGGCCTCGGTCACGCAGTTCGTGCGCGCCGACCTCGCGGCGGCCGACCGCAGCATCGCCGTTGAGGATCGCGACAGCCTGCTGATGATCGGCCGGGACGAAGGTGCGCAGGCGCTGAACCGGGCGATCGCCGAGCGAACGGCGGAAGATGACGATGCCCTCATTCTGCTCGTGGATCGCAACGGGCGCAAAGTGGGGGGAAACCTCTCGGACTGGCCGCCCAATGTCACGGCCGAGGCGGGCTGGACGCGCGCCGAGCTTTATCGGCTGGGAGATGCAGAGCCTGCCCCCTTCGGCATCACCGCCGCGCGGCTGGGCGATGGGCGCCGCTTGCTCGTCGGCCGCCGCGCCGAGGCCAGCGATCAAATCCGCCAGACCGTCCACGAGGCCCTGCTGACCGCGCTGGCGCTCGCTTTGCCGCTCGCGCTCGCCGGCGCCTGGTTCGTGGTGCAGATCATCGATCGGCGGATCGGACACATCGCCGCGACGGCAGAGGGCGTCAGCGCGGGTGATATCGAGCAGCGCGTGCCGCTGCACGGTTCCGGGGACAGCTTCGACCGGTTGGGGGAGGCGATCAATGGGATGCTGGACAGGATCGGCAGCCTGATCGGCGAACTGCGCACGGTCACCGATAGCATGGCGCACGATCTGCGCTCGCCATTGACCCGCCTGCGCGCACGAATCGACCGGGCGCTGGAGACGGACGATCCGGCCGCGATGCGCGCGGCCATCGAGGGCATCAGCCGCGAGGCGGACCAGTTGCTCGCCATGCTCACCACCGCGCTGGAGATCAGCCGCGCAGAAGCGGGCATCGGGCGCGAGCGCTTCCGGCCCACGCTGCTGGGCGAGATGTTCGCCGATCTGGAAGACTTGTACGCGCCACTTGTCGAGGAGCAAGGCCGCAGCCTTTCCATCGCAATCGAGCGGCCGATCGAGGTCAGCGTCCATCGCGAACTGCTAGGGCAGGCGATCGCGAACCTCCTCGACAATGCGCTCAAATACGGCGCGGGTGCGATGACGCTGTATCTGGATCGCGAGGGCGCAGACGTGATCATCGGTCTTGCCGATGAAGGCCGGGGGATCGCGCCGGATCGGGAAGCAGAGGCTTTGCGGCGCTTCGGTCGGCTGGATGCCGCGCGCGGGCAGGCGGGCGCAGGGCTTGGATTATCGCTCGTCGCGGCCGTGGCGCGCATGCATGGCGGTCAGGTCCGTTTCACCCGCCGCCATGGTCTGTTCGCGGTTGGAATTCTCATCGGCTTGGGAGGCTGAGCGGCCTTCGGTCTGCTTCCGCTGCCGACAGGATCATGCCTGTCTCGATGAAGCAGTCGACCGGAGCCATGCGGGCAAGGGGAGGGACGGCATGGCTCCGGTGACGGGGGTCACTTCTTGTCGGTCGTGCTCTTGGCCGGGGCAGCGAGCGATGCAGTCGTCGTGCTCTTGGCCGGCTTGGCGGGCTTGGACACCTTGTGAGGGCTTTCCTTCGCCGGTGCCGTCTTGGCCGACGCGACAACCGGCGTGGCAATGGCTGCGAGGGATGCCAGGCCGGCAATGATCAGGCGACGGTTCATGAGGGTATCTCCTTCAACAAGCGACCCTTCGTGGATCGCAAGCCCCTTATGGCCCCGCGCACCGAACCGGAGCATGGCGCCTGCATGAACTTTTGGACATGTGGGCAAGCGGGGTGGCGCACGATCCGCTGCCGCCAAAGAATAGCGACCGGAAGAGAAAGTCCGCGTGAGAAGATTTGGCGGACAGGGTGGGATTCGAACCCACGGTGAGCTTCCACCCACGGCGGTTTTCAAGACCGCTGCCTTAAACCACTCGGCCACCTGTCCGTTGTCCCGCGCCCTAATCGAAACTGTTCAGCAAAGGAAGCCCGCGCGAGCGAGGGATTGTTGCGCGGGCGGTTCGTCGCAGGGGCGATGCGTCCAATTGCGGAGGCTTGCCTTGCGCGCCGTGCGTCAACTCTGCCAATATGCACCGATGACAACGCACTCGCTTCGCCGTCGGCTCCTGCCGCTATGCGGTCTCGCTCTTGGTCTATCCCTCGCGGCGCAGGTTCCTGCAAATGCGCAGGCGCTGCCATCATCGAACGATCCGGTGGATGCGCAGACGGCGGCCGGGTTCACCGGCTATCTGGAGAGCCTGCGGGGTAAGGCGCGGGCGCAGGGCGTGAGCGATGCGACATTCGACCGTGCAATTGCTGGGCTGAGCTTCAATCCGCGCGTCGCGGCCCTGGATCGCGGCAATTTGCCGACAGCTGACAATGCCCCGATTCCCGATTTCGAGCCGTATCGCCAGCGCCATATCGATGCGCGGAAGATTGCCCGCGGCCGCGCCGTCTATAATGCCAATCGCGCGCTGCTGGTGGCGATCGAGCGCGATACGGGCGTACCGGAGGAGATCATGGTCGCGATTTACGGCCATGAGACCAATTACGGCACGATCAGCGGCGATTTCGACCTGCTCCGCTCGCTGGCGACGCTGGCTTATGAAGGGCGCCGGCGTGCGCTGTTCGAGCCGGAGCTGCTGGCCGTGATGGCGATGATGCAGCGCGGCGTGCCGCGTGAGCGGCTGGTCGGCAGCTATGCTGGCGCGTTTGGCTATCCGCAGTTCCTGCCCAGCGTCTATCTGCGCGATGCGGTGGATGCCGATGGTGACGGGACGCCCAATATCTGGTCGAGCGAGCCCGATGCGCTGGCCTCCATCGCCAATTATTTCCAGCGCGCCGGCTGGCGCAAGGGCGAGCCTTGGGGCGTCGCGGTGCGCTTGCCGACCGGGTTCGATCGAGGCCGGATCACCAGCACGCTCAATCCCACTCGCTGCCCGCGCGTGTTCGGTCGTCACAGTCGCTGGCTTTCGATGCGCGAGTGGCAGGCGCTCGGAATCACGCCGGAGGGCGGCTCCTGGCCGGATGGCAGCATTCAGGCGACGCTGATCGAGCCGGATGGCCCGGGCAAGACGGCCTATCTGCTCACCGGCAATTACCGCGTGATCCTCGATTACAATTGCTCGAACTTCTACGCGCTGTCCGTCGGCCTGCTGGCCGATGCGGTGCGGCCTTGATCCGGGGCTAGGCAGAGCCATGGCGGATGGCTAAGGACGAAGCGAAGCCGCGATGCCCGCAGGGCGCGCGATGACCTGTCAACGACCGGATTTTCCCATGCGCGCACTTCTGCCGATTGCCCTCGTTCTGCCGCTCTTCCTGTCCGCCGCGCAGGCGAACACGCCGAGCTACACCTCCGAGGCCTCTGTGGCCTATATGATCGATCTGTCGTCCGGCCGGGTGCTGTTCGACAAGGATGCGGACCGGCGGATGCCGCCGGCCTCGATGGCCAAGATGATGACCGCGCATGTGGCGTTCAATCTCATCAAGCAGGGCAAGCTGCGGCTCGACCAGAAGTTCACCGTCCGTCCGGAAACCTGGCGCAAGTGGCACAGCCAGGGCTCGACCATGTTCCTCTCCGTCAATGAGGAAGTCTCGGTCGAGAACCTGCTGCACGGCATCGTCACGCTCTCGGGCAATGATGCCTGCGTGGTGCTGGCCGAGGGCATTGCCGGCTCGGAAGAGGCCTTCACCGATCTCATGAATGCCGAAGCCAAGCGGCTGGGCATGACCAACAGCCATTTTGCGAACACCACCGGTTGGCCCGACGAAGGCCGCACCTACACCACCGCCCGCGATCTCGCGACGCTGGCCCGCAACACGCTGGACGAGACGCCGGACCTCTACAAGCAATTCTACACGGTCAAATCCTTCACCTGGGGCCAGACCATGGGCGGATCGGAGATCAGCCAGGCCAATCGCAACCCGATTCTCGGGCGTGTGGATGGCGCGGATGGCCTCAAGACCGGCCATACCGAGGAGGCAGGCTACGGCTTCACCGGCTCGGCCCAGCAGAATGGCCGCCGTCTCGTGATGGTCGTTGCGGGCCTCACCAGCTTCAATGGCCGCGTGGAGGAATCGGTGCGCTTCATGGACTGGGGCTTCAAGGCCTGGCGGTCCAAGCCGCTGGCGAAGAAGGGCGTTACCCTGGGACAGGCGCAGGTTCAGGGCGGCTGGGCACGCTCGGTCGATCTGGTGACGCCGCGCGATCTCGTCGCGACCGTGCCGATTGCGGCGGCGAATGGCGAGATCAAGGCGCGTGTCGTCTATCGCGGCCCGATCAAGGCGCCGATCGCGCAGGGGCAGGAGATTGCTCATCTGGTGGTGGATGCCGGGGACGGCACCACGCAGACCTTGCCGCTTGTAGCCAAGGAAGCTGTCGCAGAAGGCGGCTTCTTCGCGCGCCTGTGGAACGGCTTCCTCTCCTTCTTTAGCTGAGTACCGACATGACGCGCGGCCGCTTCATCACGCTGGAAGGCGGGGAGGGCGTCGGCAAGTCCACGCAGGCCCGTCTGCTCGCGGAGGCGCTTGAGGCACGCGGCATCGAGACAGTGCTGACCCGCGAGCCCGGTGGCAGCGAGGGGGCCGAGGCCATTCGCGGCCTCCTGCTCTCCGGTGCGGCGGATCGCTGGAGTGTGCGCGCCGAGGCGCTGCTGTTCGCTGCGGCCCGGGCCGATCATGCCGAGCGCACCATTCTGCCGGCCGTGGAGGCCGGCAAATGGGTGATCTGCGACCGTTTTCTGGACAGCAGCCGTGCCTATCAGGGCGTGGGCGGCGCGCTGAGCGACGAGGACATTCTGACCCTTCACCGCATCGGCTCGGGCGGGCTGTTGCCGGATCGCACCCTGCTCCTCGCCCTGCCGCTCGATGAGAGCAGCGAGCGGGCCGGCACGCGGGATGCCGGGGCGGTGGACCGGATCGGCGGGCGCGATGCTGGTTTTCACCGCGATGTGGCCGAGTCCTTTCGTCGGTTCGCAGCTGCTGAACCTGTGCGTTTCCGGGACATTGATGCCAGCGGATCGATGGAGACGGTGCGCGATCGGCTGCTGGCCGCGCTCGCCGACTGGCTGCCATGACGCGCTGGCTCGGCCATGACGAGCAGATCGCGGCGCTGATCGAGGCCAGCGCGACGACCCGGCTCCATCATGGGTGGATCTTCGCCGGGCCGCGAGGGCTGGGCAAGGCCGGGATCGCCTATGATTTCGCTCGGCGGCTACTGGTGAGCGGCGCGGGTCGTCCCGTTCCGTCCGACCGGCTCGCACCGGACCCCACCGACCCGGCCATGCGCCTTTTCGACGGCGGGGCCCATCCCGATTTCATGCGGCTCGAACGACTTGAGCGCGACAGCAAGACTGACAGCGGCGCACTCGCCCGCAACATCACCGTCGATCAGGTGCGCAGCCTCTCGCGGCTGCTGCACAGCGCGCCCTCCATGGGCAGCCGGCGGGTCGTACTGATCGACAGCGCGGATGATCTGGAGGCGGGCGCGGCCAACGCCCTGCTCAAGAGCTTGGAAGAGCCGCCGACGGGTGCGATCTTCCTGCTCGTGGCGCATCGGCCCGGTCGCCTGCTGCCCACTATCCGCTCGCGCTGCCGGGTGATGCGCTTCGCACCGCTCGATGATGCGAGCATGGCGCAGGCGCTGGCGACCGCGCTGCCGGAGGTGCCAGAGCCTGAGCGCGCCGCGCTGGCGGCCAGTGCCGAGGGATCGCCGGGGCAGGCGATCGTCAATCGGGATCTGGATCTGCCCGGGCTGGAGCGTGCGCTCGATGCCATCGCGCAGGGTGGACGCGGTGGGGAAGGCGCCCGCGCCGGCCTGATGAGCGCGCTCTCGGGTGTCGCGGCACGCCCCCGCCTCGAAGCCTTTGTCGATCTTGTGCCGCGCTACATTGCCCGCCGTCTGCGGGGTGCGCCCGCACCCAGTCTCGGGCCGGGCATCGCCGCCTATGAAGAAGCCCAGCGTATCGGCGCTGGCGCGGTCACCCCGCTGCAACTGGAGCCGGGTGCGCTGGTCTACACCTTGTGCGAGACCGTGGCGCGCGTCGGGCGATAGCTGCTCGCTGGCCTTTCTGCATAGGGTGCTCCTGCGAAGGCAGGAGCCCAGGGCACAACCGACGGACCTAGCCGCCCCAGGCTCCTGCCTTCGCAGGAGCGCATCCAAGCGTACATCATCGGCTCGCTCCGCAGGAAAATCACCACACCGCCAAAATCGCGCTATACCCCTCGCGGGACAGCAAGTGTGGGGACTGACAGGATGGTGAGTGAGCACAGGCAAACCCGAGATGCGCCCGACTTGCCTTCCACACCGATAGACGAAACCCCGCCCGTCGGACTGGAGCGCTGGAAACGGCTCGGCCCCGGCATCGTCGTGGCCGCGACCGGCGTCGGTGCCGGCGATCTCGTCGCCACGCTCGTTGCCGGCGCGCGCTTTGGCTATGCGTTGCTCTGGGCCGCCGTCATCGGCTGCATCATCAAGATCGCGCTGGCCGAGGCGACCGGGCGCTATCATCTCGCCACCGGATCGACGATGCTGCAAGGCTGGCGGTCGCTCGGCCATTGGACGAGCTGGTATTTCGGCATCTACATCCTGATCTGGGGCTTCGTGTATGGCGGCACGGCGATGAGCGCGACTGCGCTGCCGCTCGCTGCGATGTTTCCCGGCCTGTTGCCGTTCTGGGCGTGGGGCATGGCCTCGGGCCTCGCCGGCGCGCTGTTCGTCCTGTTCAATCGCTATGCGGCGTTCGAGGCCGTGATGAAGCTGCTGATCGGCGTCATGTTCGTCGTCGTTGTCGGGCTTGCGATCCTCGTCATGCCGGATCTCGACGCAGCACTGGTCGGCCTCGCGCCCACGCTGCCGGAGGGCTCGGCCATTTACACCTTGGGGCTCATCGGCGGCGTCGGCGGCACGATCACGCTCGCGGCCTATGGCTATTGGGTCAACGCAAAGGGTTGGCGCTCCCCAGCCTGGATCCCGATGATGCGGTTCGACAATCGCGTGGCCTATGTCGCGACAGGGGTCTTCGTGATAGCCATGCTCATCGTCGGTGCCGAACTGCTCTACACCGCGCAGATCGCGCTTTCCGGCGGTGATCGGGGCCTGCTCGATCTGGGGGCGGTGCTGGAAGCGCGCTTCGGGCGCACCGTGGCGACCTTGTTCCTCATCGGGTTCGCGGCGACGACCTTTTCGTCGGTGCTCGGCGTCTGGCAAGGCGTGTCGCTGCTGTTCGCGGACTTCGTCCGCAGTATCCGGGCGGAGCGAGCGGGGGAGACTGCCGTGCATGATCCGGCCATCGCGGCGACGCTGGACCGGACGCCGGCCTTCCGCTTCTATGTCCTCTGGCTCACCTTCCCGCCCATGCTCCTGCTGTTTCTGGGCCAGCCTTTTGCGCTCATCATCGCTTATGGCGCGTTCGGCGCCTTCTTCATGCCCTTCCTCGCCGTCACGCTCATGTGGCTGCTGAATTCGAAAGCCGTGCCAGCGCAATGGCGCTCGGGCTGGTGGTCGAACCTGATGCTGGGGCTGGCTTCGCTGTTATTTGCGGTGTTGTGCGTGGATCAGATCCGCTCGCTGCTATAGGTCACGGCTTTCCGCGCGGCGCTGTGCTGGGAGGTCGGAGAGGAGTCTAGGCATCCTCCCTGTACCCGGCTAGAGAAGCCGCAAGCGAAAGCCGCGCCTCAGACGGCCCTTATCCAGCAGGACATCATGCCCAAACCCTTCACCATTACCACGGCGATCAGTTACCCCAATGGCCGCCCTCATATCGGCCATGCCTATGAAGCAATCGCGACGGACGCCTTCGCCCGCGCGGCCCGGATGATGGGGCGGGACGTGTTCTTCCAGACAGGCACCGACGAGCATGGCCTCAAAATGGCGCAGGCCGCCCGTGCGCGCGGGGTCGAGCCTGTCGCGCTGGCCGATGAGATGTCAGGCTATTTCAGGGAGATGGATGATCTTCTGAACATTAGCTATGATCGCTTCATCCGCACCAGTGAGCCGGCCCATCATACCGCAAGCCAGGCCATCTGGCAGGCGATGGTCGACAATGGCGACCTTTATCTGGATCGCTATGAAGGCTGGTACTCAGTCCGCGATGAGGCATATTATGATGAGAGCGAGCTAAGCCTCAGCGATGGCGGGGAAAAGCTCTCCCCGCAGGGCACGCCGGTCGAATGGACTGTCGAGGAAAGCTGGTTCTTCCGCCTCTCGGCCTATCAGGACGGCCTGCTCGCGCTGTATCGCGATCAGCCGGACTTCATTCAGCCCGAAAGCCGCCGCAACGAGATCCTCCGTTTCGTCGAGGGCGGGCTGCGCGATTTGTCTGTCTCGCGCACCAGCTTCGATTGGGGCGTGAAGGTCCCCGGCTCGCCGGATCACGTCATGTATGTGTGGGTGGATGCGCTCACAAACTATCTCACAGGTTGCGGCTATCCCTCTGATCCAGAACGCATGGCGCGCTACTGGGCGGAAGGGGGCGACATCGTCCACATCATCGGCAAGGATATCGTACGCTTCCACACGGTCTACTGGCCGGCCTTCCTGATGAGCGCGAAACTGCCTTTGCCGAAAACGGTGTTCGGCCACGGCTTCCTGCTCAACCGCGGCGAGAAGATGTCCAAGTCACTGGGGAATGTTGCCGATCCGGTCGAGCTGGCCGAGGCCTTCGGCGTCGATCCGCTGCGCTACTTCCTGCTGGCCGAGGTCGGCTTCGGCAATGATGGCAGCTATAGCGCGGAAGCCATTGTTCATAAATCGAATACCGAGCTTGGCAACGCCTTCGGCAATCTCGCCCAGCGCGTGCTGAGCTTCATTGCCAAGAATCTGGAAGGCCGCGTGCCCACACCGGCACCCAATGCCGATGATGAGGCCTTGCTGGCGCAGGTGCGGCAGATTGCCATGCAGGATGTTCCGGGCGCATTCGAGCGCTTCGCCCCGCACGAGGCGATCCAGGCCTGGCTGCGCGCGGCCTATGCCTGCAATGCCTATGTGGATGCGCAGGCGCCCTGGGCGCTCCGCAAGACCGATCCGGCCCGTATGGAGGCCGTGCTGGCGACGCTCTACGTCTGTATTGCCACCCTGGCCGTCTCGGCACTGCCGGTCATCCCGCGCAGCGCAGAGGAACTGCTCGACCGCATGGGGCTGCCCCAGGATGCGCGCACCTTCAGCGCCATCGGCACGGACTGGTACACGCCGCTGCGCGCGAGCGGCCATGTCGTCGGCCCGCAGCAGCCGCTCTTCCCCCGCCTTGAACCCCCCGCAGCGGAAGCCTGATGCTCGTCGATAGCCATTGTCACCTCAATTATGAGGGGCTGGTGGAGGATCAGCCCGCCGTCCTCGCCCGTGCGCGTGCGGCGGGGGTGGGCACGATGCTCAACATCTCCACCCGCGAGCGGGAGTGGGCCGCGATTATCGGACTGGCCGAGCGCGAGGCGGACGTCTGGGCGAGCGTCGGCATTCATCCGCATGAGGCGGACAGCCATGCCCATGTCGATACCGCCAAGCTTGTGGCCGCTGCGGCCAATCCCCGTGTCGTCGGTATCGGCGAGACCGGGCTGGATTATTATTACGACCATAGCGATCGCGTCCAGCAGCAGACGAGCTTTCGCGCCCATATCGCCGCCGCGCGCGAGACCGGTCTGCCGATCATCATCCATACCCGCGATGCCGAGGCGGACACCGCCGCTATTCTGCGGGACGAGATGGGGCAGGGGACATTCACCGGAGTGATCCACTGCTTCACCGCCAGCGATGCCTTTGCCGATATCGCGCTGGACCTCGGCCTGTTCATCAGCATTTCCGGCATCGTGACCTTCAAGAACGCCAAGGCATTGCAGCAGACGGCGGCGCGCATTCCGGCCGATCGCTTGCTGGTGGAGACGGATTCGCCCTTCCTCGCGCCGGTGCCGCACCGCGGACGGCCCTGCGAACCGGCGTTCGTCGCCGATACCGCGCGCTTCCTGGCCGATCTTCGTGGCGAGCCTCTGGAGGCGCTGACGCAGGCAACGACGCACAACTTCTTCACCCTGTTCTCCCGCGCCGTGCCGGTCGCGTGACGCCATGACGCTCAAGCTGGTCATGTTGGGGAGCGGCACCTCCTCGGGCGTTCCGCGCATCGGCAATGATTGGGGGCAGTGCGATCCCGCCGAGCCGCGCAACCGCCGCACCCGCGTCTCGATCCTTGTCGAGAGTGCGACCACGCGGTTGCTGGTCGATACCTCCCCGGATTTCCGCGCGCAGATGCTGTCGGCCGATGTCGTGCATCTGGATGCCGTCTTCTGGACCCACGACCATGCCGATCACTGCCACGGCATCGACGATCTGCGCCAGATCATGCATTATCGCGGCACCCCTGTGCCGGGCTATGGCCACCAGGCGACCATGGCGGCGTTGCGCAGCCGGTTCGATTATGCGTTTGATGGCCGCGAAGGCTATCGCGCGACGATCGCCGGCCATGATCTGCCCGCCAGGGGTGTGACAGTGGGTGACATCGCGGTCACCCATGTCGATCAGCCCCATGGCTTCATCTCCTCGAGCGGATTCCGATTCTCGTACGGGGGCCGGTCGCTGGCCTATGCCACGGATTTTCACGAGATGACCGATGCGATGGTCTCGCTCTATGCGGGCGTGGATTGTCTCGTCATCGATGCGCTGCGCGAGCGGCCGCACCCGACCCACGCCCATCTGGCGCTGACGCTGGAGGCGATCGCGCGGATACGTCCCGGCCGTGCCATCCTCACCCACATGGATAACAGCATGGACTACGCACGTCTGCGCGCCATGCTTCCCGAAGGCGTCGACCCCGGCTACGATGGTCTGACCGCCCTGATCTGATCGCCCTTCGCGGGCGCACGTTCCAGCAGGAGAGTTGGCCATGACCGATATGATTGCGCACAGCCTCTGGTTCGTCCTGGCCTTCGTCCTCGTCGGCAGCAGCCTGGCCCTGCGCCGCCTTCCGCTCCACCATCTGGTGAAGATGATCCTCGTCTGGATCGCGATTTTCGCCGCTGTCTGGATCGTCGTTCTGGCCATTCACGGCCTCTCTGGCTGACCCCAACACAATATTTTGCATCAATCCCATCTTATCTGTCCGAGGCTGTTGACACCCCCGAACAGCCCCCCTAAAGCGCCGGTCCTACCCCGTGCCCAGATGGCGGAATTGGTAGACGCACCAGCTTCAGGTGCTGGCGATCGCAAGGTCGTGGAGGTTCGAGTCCTCTTCTGGGCACCATTTTTCTGACACCCCCAAGTAGCGATGATTTCGCTCTTCCCACGCTGGGGAAGGGGTTTGGCGGCTGTGTCTTTTCCCCTTGTAGCCGGCCCCCTGACACCACACGAATTTTGCGGTCGCGAGCCGCACATGCGCGTATCCGATCACCGAAGGGATGATCGCAGGTCAAGAATCTGTTTTGGGAGATGAAGGGCTTTTCCAAGCCTGCCCAGCCGGGAAGGCTGGTGACCCCTACGGGAATCGAACCCGTGTTTCAGCCGTGAGAGGGCCGCGTCCTGACCGCTAGACGAAGGGGCCACTGAGCGAGCGATGTGCATCGCTGCCGTGAGAGGGCGCCTTTACGGGGATGGTCTGGCGCGGTCAAGGCCATTTGCTCAGGCGATGGCAAGATCCTCGATATGCAGCTCCGCGGCGGGGCGGGAGCCCCAGTCGTCGATCTTTGCGCGGCCGGCGAGCCAGAAGCGCGTGCCGGCGCGGGAGGAGAGCAGCATCTGCCCAAGCTCGGTCTCTGCCTGACGGAACGCCATGGCCTTCAGCGAGCGGCCATCCTCGCCCGCCACGATGGCGCGGACGTGGCTCGTCCCGACGATATCGGCGCGGACGACGCGCACCGGCCCCAGCGCAACGCGGGGCGCGGGCCAGCCATTGCCGAAGGGGCCGGCCTGCTCCATCGATTGGATCAGCTCCGGTGTCAGTCCGGCCGGCGCCACCAGCAGGTCGATGAGGAGAGCGCGCGCGGTGGCGGCGCGGGCGACATCCTCGCGCAGCCGCTCCTCCAGAAACTCCGCCAGCGCGGTCACATGCTCGCGGCGAACGGTGAGCCCGGCCGCCATGGCATGCCCGCCACCGGCCACGAGCAGGCCGTGGTCCTTGGCGGCCAGAATGGCGGCACCCAGATCAACGCCAGTGATAGAGCGCCCCGAGCCCTTGCCGATGCCGTCCTCGTCAATGGCGATGACGATGGCCGGGCGGGTGATCTTTTCCTTCAGGCGCCCGGCCACAATGCCGATTACGCCCGGATGCCACAGATCGCCGGCGATCACGGCGACGGAGCGCTCGCCCAGCTCTGCGAGAAGGGCTTCGGCTTCCTCTTGCACTGTCGCCTCGATCGCGCGCCGCTCCTGATTGAGCTGATCGAGCTCTGCGGCGAGCATGGCGGCTTCATCGGGGTCGGCGGTGGTAAGCAGGCGCACGCCCAGATCCGAGCGGCCCACGCGTCCGCCCGCGTTGATGCGGGGCCCCAGGGCAAAGCCGAGGTCCGAGCATTGCGGTGCACGCTCCAGCCGGCTTGCGGAAAGCAGGGCGTTGAGGCCGATATTGCCGCGCCGCGCCATCGCCTTCAGCCCCTGGGCGACAAAGGCGCGGTTGAGGCCCCGGATAGGCGCCACATCTGCGACCGTCCCCAGCGCGACCAGATCGAGCAGGTCCAGCAAGCGCGGTTCCGGGCGGGCGGCGAACCAGCCCCGCGCACGCAAGGTGCGCACCAGCGCGGCGCCGAGCAGGAAGGCGACGCCGACCGCGGCGAGATGGCCATGGCCGGCGGCCTCATCGGCCTCATCGAGCCGATTGGGGTTGACCAGCGCAAGGGCAGGGGGGAGCGAGGCGGCGCATTTGTGGTGATCGACGACGATGACATCCAGCCCCACGGCACGTGCGGCCTCCAGCGCGGCAAAGGCCTGGGCGCCGCAATCGACCGTGACGACAAGGCTGGCACCGCCGCGTGCCAGTGCCACCAGCGCCTCGCCGGATGGGCCATAGCCCTCCATCAGTCGGTCGGGGATGTAAACGCCGGCATCGAGCCCGAGCTCGCGCAGCAGCCGGACGAGCAGTGCTGCGCTCGTCGCGCCGTCCACGTCATAATCGCCGAAGATGGTGACCGATTCCCGATCGATAACGGCTGCGGCGAGCCGCTCGGCGGCGCGGTCCATATCCTGGAAGATGGACGGATCGGGCAGGAAGCTGCGGATGGTCGGCGCCCGCTCGCGCTCCAGGCTGTCATGCGGGCACCCCCGCGCGCGCAGCAGATCGTCCACGAGATTGCCGCCGCTGCCGCAGGGCTCAGGTCCGCGCCAACGCCAAGCACGGCCGGTGAGCGATCGATCGATATCCAGAGCAAAGCGCATAGCGCCACCTTAGCCGAGCTTGTGGGGGAAAGGATAGGAGCGTCGTGATCGGGGTGGGGTTAGTCTTCGCCGCGTGCTGGGTAGGGTCGGAGGTGCGCCGCAGGCGCGTACCGAGGAGGCGTATCGAAGCATCGAATCCTTCGATACGCCGCTTCGACAGGCGCAGCAGCTGCTCAGGACGAACGGAGATATCATCCGAGATGTCGTCATTTTGCGCACAGCGTCTTTCGGGCGGAACGGCGTTTATCCGCTCGCCGCTCTTTGCAAGACCCGGCCGATGGAGTAGCTGCGCTATCATGACGGCAATCCTCTCGCTCCGCGGCGTCACCAAGCAATATGCCAGCGGTCACAAGGCGCTCGGCAGCGTCGATCTCGATGTGGAGGAGGGCGAGATCTTCGCGCTTCTCGGGCCGAATGGCGCTGGCAAGACCACGCTCATATCCATCATCTGCGGCATTGTGCGCGCCAGTGGCGGGACTGTGCATGTCGGCGGGCACGATATCGTGCGAGATTATCGCCAGACGCGCGCCACCATCGGCCTTGTGCCGCAGGAACTCTCGACCGATCAGTTCGAGCGCGTGATCGATACGGTGCGCTTCAGCCGTGGCCTGTTCGGCAAGCCGCGCGACGATGCCTATATCGAGAGGGTGCTGCGCGACCTGACGCTTTGGGACAAGCGCCACGCCAAGCTGCAGGAGCTTTCCGGCGGCATGAAGCGGCGGGTCATGATCGCCAAGGCACTCGCCCATGAGCCGCGCCTGCTGTTTCTGGATGAGCCGACTGCCGGCGTCGACGTGGAACTGCGCCGCGACATGTGGGCGCTGGTCCGCCAGCTGCGGGACAATGGCGCGACGATCATCCTCACGACCCATTATATCGAGGAAGCCGAGGACATGGCCGATCGCGTGGGGGTCATCACCGGCGGCGAGCTGATCCTCGTGGAAGACAAGGCGCGGCTGATGAAGAAGCTGGGCAAGAAGACGCTGCGGATCACGCTCAATGAGCCGATGTCGGCTGTGCCTGCTGCCCTGTCTGACTGGCGCGTGACTCTGGAGAGCGACGGCGCCGAGCTTGAATATGTGTTCGACAGCCAGGCCGAGCGCACCGGGATCTCGGCGCTGCTCGGCCAGCTGAGCGCCCTCGGCATCGGCTACAAGGACCTCAATACCAAGGAAAGCTCGTTGGAGGACATTTTCGTGGATCTTGTCCACAAGCCCACGGCCCGGTCGGAGCAGGCGGCATGAGCGGCATCAATATCCACGCGATCCGCGCGATCTATCTGTTCGAGCTGCACCGCTTTCAGCGCACGCTGATGACGGGGCTGGTCGTGCCGGCGTTGACCACCACGCTCTATTTCGTGGTGTTCGGCAGCGCCATCGGCTCGCGGATGACTGAGGTCGACGGGATTCCCTATGGCGCGTTCATTGTGCCGGGCCTCATCATGCTGTCGATGTTCACGGAGAGCATCTTCAATGCCAGCTTCGGCATCTACATGCCCAAATATAGCGGCACGATCTACGAGCTGCTCTCCGCGCCCATTTCCGCGCTGGAGACGATCATCGCCTATGTGGGCGCGGCGGCGACCAAGTCGATGATCATCGGGCTGGTGATTCTCGCGACGGCGCATCTGTTCGTCGATCTGCCCATCGCGCACCCTGCCGCGATGCTCCTGTTCATGATGGTGATCGCGATCAGCTTTTGCCTGTTCGGGTTCATCCTGGGCATCTGGGCGCAGAGTTTCGAGCAGTTGCAGGTCATCCCGCTGATCGTCGTCATGCCGATGACCTTTCTGGGCGGCGCGTTTTACTCGATCCATATGCTGCCCGAGCCCTGGCGGACGATCACCATGTTCAATCCGGTGGTCTATCTGATCAGCGGGTTCCGCTGGACCTTCTTCGGGAAGGGCGATGTCGCGATGGGCGTCTCCGTGGCGTTCGTCAGCGCGATGCTGGTCATCTGCCTCGCGGTAATCGCCTGGATGTTCAAGACCGGATATCGCCTCAAGAAGTAGAGCGAACGGGCGTCAGATACCAAAACGCCCGTCATGCGCGAACGCAGGCAGGCGGTTCAGTCTCTGAATACTCGGTGCGTCAGTCGCGGGCGCGGTGCTCGCCCTTGACCCAGCGGACCGTGCCGGACGAGGCGCGCATCACGACGCTGTTCGTGGTCATCTTACCGCCGCGCAGGAGCTTGACGCCCTCGAGCAGCGAGCCATCGGTGACGCCGGTTGCAGCGAAGATGCAGTCGCCCTTGGCGAGGTCCTCCAGCTTGTAGATGCGGTCGAGGTCGGTGATGCCCCACTTGCGGGCGCGGGCCTTCTCGTCCTCGTTGCGGAACAGGAGCTTGCCGTTGAACTGGCCGCCGACGCAGCGCAGCGCCGCACAGGCGAGCACGCCTTCAGGCGCGCCGCCAGAGCCCATGTACATGTCGATCGTGGTGTCCGGGTCCGTCGTGGCGATCACGCCGGCCACGTCGCCGTCGCCGATCAGCACCACGCCGCAGCCGATGCCGCGCAGTTCGGCAATCAGCTTCTCATGGCGGGGGCGATCCAGCACGCACACGATGATCTCGGAGGGCTTCACGCCCTTGGCCTTGGCCACGGCCTCGACATTCTCCGTCGCGCTCTTGCGCATGTCGATGATATCCGGCGGATAGCCGGGGCCAACCGCCAGCTTCTCCATGTACACATCCGGCGCGTTGAGCAGATTGCCTTCCTCGGCGGCAGCGAGAACCGCAAGCGCATTGGGGCCGGCCTTGGCGGTGATGGTCGTGCCCTCCAGCGGATCGAGCGCGATGTCGATCTTGGGGCCACGGCCGGGCGCGCCACCGACCTTCTCCCCGATGTACAGCATGGGGGCTTCGTCGCGCTCACCTTCGCCGATCACCACCGTGCCATCCATGTACAGGCCATCGAAGGCCTTGCGCATCGCTTCGACGGCAGCAGCGTCAGCGGCCTTCTCGTCGCCGCGCCCCACGAGCTTGGACGCGGCGATCGCGGCGGCCTCGGTGACGCGCACCATCTCAAGAACAAGTACCCGATCGAGTACGGAACTGGCTTCGACGGTATTCGACTTCCCCATCCTGCGGCATCCTTTGCTGAATTGATGGGACGCGATAGGCGAGGATTGTTGCAATGTCGATAATGAGCCAGCGTCTTACCGGTGCGGCCGGGCGCATATCGCATCCCGGCCTGTAAGCGCGGGGTCGCCGCCTGTCAGTCGAGGATGTGCATCAACATCGGCGCGCCCAACAGGCTGTCCGATCCGCCGAGCCTGCGCAGCAGATCATCGATGGCGGAGAGGGCGCCCGGGTGAGTGACGATGGCGACAAGAACGCCCTCGTCCGCGGTGGCGGCCCGCTGGATCACGCTTTCGATCGACACGCCCGAATCCCGCATCGACGCCGTGATTTCCGCCAGCACGCCGGGGCGATCTTGAACCTGGAAGCGCAGATAGGCGCGGCCGGTGCGCTGCCCGGCATCGGCCTTGACCTGGCGCTGCAGCCATTCGGCCGGCATGGCGAAGGCAGGACCATATTCATCGCGCGCCACGTCGATAACGTCTGCGACCACGGCGGAGGCGGTGGGGCCTTCACCGGCACCGGCGCCCTGGAAGAACAGACGTCCGACGAAATTGCCCTCCGCCACGACAGCGTTGAGCGCGCCATCGACATGGGAAAGCGGGTGGTCGAGCGGCACCAGCATGGGGTGGACGCGCTGGAAGAGGCCGACATTCTCGCTGCCGTCCGCCTCGCATTCCGCCATGCCGACCAGCCTGATCTTGAACCCGAGCGAGGCGGCCTCGCGGATATCGGCTGCCATGACATTGCGAATGCCGGTGATATCCACCGAGCCGAAATCGATCTCCGTGCCGAAGGCGAGGCTGGCGAGGATCGACAGCTTGTGGGCGGCGTCGATACCGTCAATGTCGAAGGTAGGGTCAGCCTCGGCATAGCCCTTGGCCTGCGCTTCCTCCAGCACCTGGTCGAACGGGCTGCCATGCTGTTCCATGGTGGAGAGGATGTAATTGCAGGTGCCGTTGAGGATGCCATAGACCCGCATGATGCGATTGGCAGCGGCGCCCTCACGCAGGCCCTTGATGACTGGCACGCCGCCCGCGACGGCCGCTTCATATTTCAGCGCAACGCCGCTCCGCTCGGCCTCATGTGCCAAATCGAGACCGTGATGGGCGATCATTGCCTTGTTGGCGGTAACGAAAGGCTTGCCCTGGCTCAGGCATTGGCGGGCCAGCGTCAGGGCCGGGCCATCCGCGCCGCCGATCAGTTCAACGACCGTGTCGATGTCCTCGCGCTGCGCGAGGGTCGCCATGTCGTCGACCCATTCATAGGCGGAGAGATCAAGTCCGCGATCCTTGCTGCGGTCCCGCGCGGAAATGGCGACCACCTCGATCGGGCGGCCTGCACGCCGGGCAATCAGATCCCGATTGGTCTCCAGCAGGCGAATGACACCGGCGCCCACGGTTCCCAAGCCGACGATGGCGAGGCGAAGGGGGCGGGAAGAGGCGTCGGTCATAATCATGTCCTGCAAAAAGGTGTGAGCGGCGGTCGCACGGAGGTCCGCCGCCGCTCATAGCGGGTAATCCCGTACAGGAAAGAGCCCTCTGCCTAAATGACCGGCGTTTGCGTGCGGTCGCATGGTCCCAGTGCGGCCCGGAATGCGCTGTAATCGCGACTGGCGGCTTCCGCATCGTTGCGCGCCAGTTCGGTGAGGGACAAGGGCGGGAGCTGGTCGGGCAGGCTGCACGCGAGGCGATACCACAGCAAGGTGTCCCGCTCGGGGAGCTTCGCCGAATCATCCACAACCTCGCCCAGCGACACGCTGAAATGCGGTTGCTCCTGCGGTCTGCGGATCACCGACAGTGAAATCGGCGAGCCGTCCGCCGTGCCGAGGAAGATCTGAGTCTCACCTTCGCCCACAATCGCGCCCGGCACATGGAAGGCGGAGGTGACCCCTGTGACCGGCGCTGGTGCGCCGGGGGCGGAAAGATCCGCGATCACTTTCCGCGCCAGCGCCTCGTTGGCGGGGGTCCAGGGCACGAGCGCTGTGCTCGCGCTCAACTGGAACTCGCTCACCTGCTGGCCGACTTTGCCGAAAGCGAGAAAAATCTTGTTCTTGAGGTTGGGGCGTCGGGCATTTTCCGCTGAGCCGTCCACGAGGAAAGAGATTCGCTTGGACATCACGCCATCGCTGCGAATCAAGCCGAGCGTTTCAGCCTGGACGTAAAAACGGCTCCGCGTTTCCGGCAGATCGGGCGCGCGCTCGCGCTTGAGGACGACGATAGAACGCACGGTAATGCGCGCCACCGTGGGGGATGACGATACCAGTTCGGCCATCCTCGCGTAACTCAAGCTTGCCGGCTCTGGCGATTCTGCCACCTGTGCCGTAGCGGAAGTGGAAATAAAGGGGAAAGCGGCTGTCAACAGGGCGCTGCAACCGATTGCCAACAGTTTGGATCGGGCCTTTGGGCGTCGGATTGTGTCGGTCATACGCAATTCTCCTGATAGGCCTTCCTCAGCCTCTAACATAGGGGGTTAAGCAGAGGTGACCACCGTCAACAAAGCGTTTGCTTCACACGTTTTGCCACGATAGGACATGCCTCGGAATTTAGGAGCCCGAGCGATCAGTATCGCACGGAAGACGTCGTGCTTTACGGCATTTCGTCGATTCGTGGTCTGATTGTCAGCGCTGTATCGAGCTAGGGAGTGTCATTGCTGAATGGCCTATGCTGACCAGTCACAATCGTCCGGTAGGACGGTTTCTCTTATCATCGTGGCAATCATTCACGCGATCCTCGGTTATGCGTTTGTGACGGGGCTTGGCATCAAGTATGTCAAGCAGGCTGCAGAACAGCTGAACGTCATCGACGTGGCAGAGGAGCCGCCGCCGCCAGAGGAGGAGCCGCCGCCACCGCCTCCGCCTCCGCCAGACATGCCGCCGCCACCGCCGCCGCCGCCCACAGCGCCGCCGCCGATGATTTCGCTGCCGAGCACGGCTCCGGTTCTGGCGCCGCCGCCGCCTCCCACGCCGCCGCCGCCGGCTCCGCCTGCACCACCGCCGCCGCCTGCGCCGGTTGTCAGCAAGGCCGCTGGTGCCAGGGGTAACCCTGCGAGTTGGATTACGTCTGACGACTATCCTGCCGGTGCTCGTCGTGACGAGGCCGAGGGTTCGGTGACGATCGCTTGGGATATCAATGCCCAGGGGCGCGTCGAAAATTGCCGGGTGACCGCATCGAGCGGCCGCAAGGACCTCGACGAAACCGCTTGCAGCCTGATCACGCGCCGGGGACGTTATTCTCCCGCGCTCGATCAAGCCGGCAATCCGATCAAGTCGAGCAGCTCGCGCCGCGTGGTCTGGAAGCTTGAACGTTAATCCTGATTTCGGCCGTCCCGAACCGGGGCGAGGGACGGCCCATTCACCGACTGGTTTGAGAGGAATACACGAATGTTGATTTATTTGTCCGCAGCCGCTGCGCCGGCCGATAACCCTTACGGTCTCATGGAAGCCCTCGAGCAGGGCGGCGTGATCGCCTGGACCGTTTTCATCATTCTTTGCGGCATGTCCGTGTTCTCGTTCTTCATTCTGTTCTCGAAGCTCATCGAGCAGCAGAAGGTGATCGGCCAGGCCAAGAAGGTCCGTACCACGTTCTGGCGTTCGGCGACCCTCAAGGAGGGTTCGGCCAAGCTCGAGAAGAACAGCGCCTACAAGCAGCTGGTCGACGACGGCATCATGGCGCAGGAACAGCATGCCAAGCTGACCGATCCGGTCGAGGCGCATGACTGGATGCACGCTTCGCTCGCGCGTTCGGAAGCTGCCATCAACTCCAAGCTCGGCGGTGGCCTCGCGTTCCTCGCGACCGTCGGTGCGACCGCGCCGTTCATCGGTCTGTTCGGTACGGTTATCGGTATTTACCGCGCGCTCATCAAGATCGGTGCGTCCGGTCAGGCCTCGATCGACGCCGTTGCCGGCCCGGTCGGTGAAGCTCTGATCATGACCGCGCTGGGTCTGGCCGTGGCCGTTCCGGCGGTGCTTGCCTACAACTGGCTGCAGCGTCGTAACAAGTCGATTGCTGAAGACCTGAGCGGCTTCAACAACGACCTGCTTGGCTACATGGTGTCCAACGGTGCGGTCCGTCCGACCGTGGTTGCTGCACCGGCCGCGCCCGCTGCCAAGCCGGCTGCCGCCAAGGCCTGAGCTATCAAATGAAGCAGGTGTGGCGATCCTCGAGCGGTCGCCACATCAAGCCTCCGCAAGGACGTGCGTGCTTCCAAAGCCAAGAGTTAGGATTTTGATCGATGGCAATTAGCTCTGGGGGTGGTGGTGATGACACCCCGATGTCGGACATCAACACGACGCCTCTCGTGGACGTCATGCTGGTGCTTCTCATCATCTTCCTCATCGCAATTCCGGTGGTGATCCAGACAGTGGACGTGAAGCTGCCGAAGATCGCCTTCGAGCCAACGACCACGAAGCCGGAAAATGTGAGCCTTACGGTTCGCGCAGTGGATGGGCAGTGCGAAGTGTACTGGAACGTGACCAAGGTCACGGCCGGCGATCTTCTCAACCGCGCTGTCAAGAAGCTGGAAGCGGATATCGAGAAGGCCGGTGGCGTGGAGAACATGAACCCCGACGATCTGCCCGAAGCGCACATCCGTGCAGACATCGATACGCCGTACCGGTGCATCGGTGGCACGATCTTCACGATGCAGCGCGCCGGCTATCCGAAGGTTGGCTTCATTTCTGAGCCTGACCCGGCTTCGATTTCCGTCCGTCGCCTCTGACGCCCAAGTTTAGGAGACCAGTCCCATGGCAATGAGTGGTGGCCGCGACGACGGCGAGCCGATGATGGAAATGAACACGACGCCGTTGATCGACGTCATGCTCGTGCTCCTCATCATGTTCATTATCACGATCCCGATCCAGACCCACGCGGTGAAGATCGACCTTCCGCAGAATGCGGACGCGCCGCAGAACACGATCGACCCGGTCAAGAATCGCCTGACCATCGATCCGGCAGGCACGATCTACTGGAATGGTGCCCCGGTCGACCGGGTGACGCTGCGCCAGTATCTCGATCAGACCAGCCGTATGGCCCCGGAGCCTGAACTGCAGTTCGAGCCTGACCAGTCGGCTCGTTATGTGGTGGTTGATGAGGTGCTCGCCATCATCAAGCGCGCTGGCGTGACCAAGCTCGGCTTCGTCGGCAACGACCGTTACGGCGGCGTGTTCTGATCATAGCGGAAACGCGCTTCGTCGCGGATCTGGATGCATTTGGAAAAGGGGGCTTCGGCCCCCTTTTTTTGTTGGGCTTCCGGGGTGGCGTGCCCAGGCGTGGTGACCGGCCTCGGAGGGGGCTTCGCCCCCCGCGTTGGCGTGGCCAGTCGGCCTTCAAACATTGATCCTGCGCACCGCGTACGAACACCGTTGTTTGTCTGGTGAGGCCAGCACGCGCGAGTGGCAGAAACACACACGCCAGATCAGCATAACGGTTTTAGGCCTTCGACGGCGCCAGTGACACCATTTGGGAATTAGCCGTCGCTCTGACACTGAACCCGGCGCTGCTGATTTTTGAGCGATGATAGGCAGGTGGTCGCCCGTCGAGGCCCATGTACGATTTCGGGTCCTCATATGCTGGGCCGGAAGGACTTCCTATGATTAAGACGATGGTAAGGTTCCCTTTCGTATCGTGCGATGTTCCAGGCAGGCAGGTCGATATGGGCGCAGTTCCAGACAAAATGAATGAGCCGTCCGCTCGTTCGTCAGCGCGGCAGTCGGTCTTGATTGGCGTCCGTGTGCGCCGCAAGGGCGAGAGCTGGTTCAAAAGCCGGATCTCGGACATGTCGCTCACCGGCTTCCGCCTGATGAGCTATGTGAAGCTTCAGGTCGGTATGGAAGTGTGGGTGATGTTTGCCGGCTTTGAAGGGCGCAAGGCGTTCGTCACCTGGGTATGCGACCATGAAGCGGGGTGCGAGTTCGAGACACCGATGCATCCGGCGATTTTCGATCACATCGTTCGCGGCGCTGAGGCGGACTGACGACATCGGGCCAATCAAGGGCGCGGGCTCGGCAAATGGTCCGCCTCCCCGAAAAGGGCTGGGGGGTGAGCTGAGGCTTGCGTACGCTGATCGCGGGAACACGCTCGGTCAATTCCGTGCCGCGCTGCAGATTCATTGCCGGTTTACTGCACACGACAGGCGGTGCCGAAAGGGCCCTCGGTTCGAGATTGACCGGTGTCGCTCGTGAACCTGCTAAGGACGTGTTTGATGCTGCGATGCGATTCTGAACCCGTTCTTAGACCTGGAAGTGCATGGGCGCATTGCCGGTCTCGGTGCTTCCACGTGAGATCCTGAACACCGACGCAGCCGACTTATGTGACGGTCGCCCACTTGGCCAACGCGGCTACCGGGCCAAACATGCGGCCCCTGCGCGAGCTAAGCAGCTAAGAGCCGGCGCCGCATCAGCAACAGCTGATCGCCGTGCCAACGTCCGGTAATCTCCGATCAGGTCGGTTCGTCGAACTGCAGCGATGCGAGCCGCGCATAGAGGCCACCGCGGGCAATCAGGTCCGCGTGGGTGCCGATGTCGGCGATCCGGCCCTGATCGAGGACGACGATGCGGTCGGCGGCGCGGACGGTCGCCAGGCGGTGGGCGATGACGATGGTTGTGCGATCCTTCATCAGGCGAGCGAGCGCATCCTGCACCAGGCTCTCGGATTCTGCGTCCAGCGCCGAGGTTGCTTCATCGAGCAGCAGCAGCGGCGCATCCTTGAGCAGCGCGCGGGCGATCGCGACGCGTTGGCGCTGGCCGCCGGAGAGGCGGGCGCCGCTCTCGCCGAGTTCGGTGTCCAAGCCCTGCGGCAGCGCCTTGAGAAAACCGTCAGCATTGGCTGCGCGCGCGGCCTCCATCAACTGCTCGTCGGTGGCATCCCAGCGTCCGTAACGCAGATTGTCGCGCGCACTGGCGGCGAAGATCACGGTTTCTTGCGGCACCAGGGCGATCATGCTGCGCAGGCTCAGCAGGTCTGCCTCGCGCAGGTCGACGCCGTTGAGGAGGACCCGCCCGTGGGACGGATCGTAAAACCGCTCGGCAAGCTGAAGGAGCGTGGATTTGCCCGCGCCGGATGGGCCGACGATGGCCACGGTCTCGCCCGGTGCGACATCCAGCGAGAAATCCATGAGGGCCGGCAAATCCGGCCGCGTCGGATAGCGGAAGGCCACGTTCTCGAACGTCAGTCGCGCCTGGCCGGGCTGCGGGATAGCGACCGGCCGGGCCGGTTGGCGGATTTCGGAGACGGCGCTGGTCAGTTCGCTCAGTCGTGTGGCGGCCCCGGCCCCGCGCAGCAGATCGCCATAGACCTCCGTCAGCGCGCCGAAGGCACCCGCGACAAGACCACCCGTCATGACGAAGGCCGCGATGCTGCCGCCGGACATCCGGCCCGCCGCGACGTCAAGCGCGCCCTGCCACATGATGAGGGTGATGGAGCCGAAGATCACCAGAATGATCGTCGCGGTCATGGCCGCTCGCAGGGTGATGCGCTGGCGGGCCGTGCGGAAGCTGTCCTCGACCGCGCGCCGGAACCGCCCGGCTTCACGCTCTTCCTGACCGAAGGCCTGGACGATCTTCATGGCGCTCAGCACTTCGTTGGTGATGCTGCCGACCGCAGCCAGCCGATCCTGACTGTTGCGCGAGAGCGCGCGCAGGCGCCGACCGACCAGAATGATCGGCCCGAGCACGATGGGAATGCCGAACAGCAGCATCGCCGTAAGGCGCGGCGCGAGCATGAACAGATAGACGATGCCGCCAAAACCGGTGAGCAGATTGCGCATCGCCACCGAGACCGTCGAGCCGACGACCTGCTCGATGATCGCCGTATCCGCCGTCATCCGAGAGGCGATCTCGGAGGGGCGGTTATGCTCGAAAAAGGCCGGCTCCTGCCGCAGCAGATTGGCCTGCGCGGCGATCCGCAGATCGGCCACCACGCGCTCGCCCAGCCAGGCGACGAAGTAGAAGCGCATGGCGGTCGCAAAGGCCAGGATGACCACGATGAGCAGCAGATACTGGAACCAGCGGCTGATGTCCCCATCGAGCCCCGAAGCAAAACCGCGATCGATGACCAGCTTGAAACCACTGGGGATGGCAAGCGTTGCTGCAGAGGCGAGAACCAGGGCGAAGCCGGCGCCGGCTATGCGGCCGGGGTAGCGGAGCGCGGCGCGCCAGATCAGTCGCAGATTGCCAAGATCGCCCGCTTTGCGCCGATCGTCATTGTCTGGGGTGGACGCCGAGGTAGCCATGGCCGCGCCCTAGACCAACTTTGCAACCAAGGGGAGGGCTTTTGCACCTGCGCTGTGCCTTCTGGTGTGGCAAAGGAGACGCGTCGGCACTATTTAGTGCTTCTAAGCCCGTTATCGGCGCTGGCGTCAGGGCGTTGGATGTGCTGGTTTAGACAGATGGCCCCGAGTAAGGAAACACATGCTCTATAGTGCCTATGAAATTCAGCGCAGCTTTCTGGCAAGCGCCAGTGCCATGGCGACCGCGAGCGTGGAACTGCTCCAAAATCCCGCAAATCCCTTTGCTTATTTCGGTGGCGGTCCGATGCTCGCCTCCGCGCTGGATGTGTTCGCGCATGCCGCGGCGCCGCGCGGCAAGCCCGCCTTCGACCTGCCGACTACCGAGGTGGACGGGCAGACCGTAGCGGTGCACGAAGTCATCGAGGCGCGCCAGGTCTTCGGCCAGCTGCGTCATTTCGTGCGGGAAGGGCAGGAGGGCCGGCACCCCAAGCTGCTGATCGTCGCGCCGATGTCCGGCCATTTCGCGACGCTCCTGCGCGGCACGGTGGCCCGGATGCTGCCGGGGCATGACGTCTATATCACCGACTGGCGCGATGCCCGCGATGTGCCGCTTTCCGACGGGTCGTTCGATCTGGATGATTATGTCGATTATCTCGTCGGGTGGCTCGAGCATATCGGACCGGGCGCACATATGCTGGCGGTCTGCCAGCCGTCGGTGCCCTGTCTGGCTGCCGCGAGCCTCATGTCCGCCTCCAAGCATCCGTGCCGTCCGCGCACATTGACGATGATGGGCGGCCCGATCGATACTCGCGAGGGGCCGACGGCCGTCAATCAGCTGGCGCAGGAGCGGCCGCTGAGCTGGTTCAGCCAGAATGTCGTGACCTCGGTTCCGTTCAATTATCCCGGCGCCGGGCGGAAGGTCTACCCCGGCTTCATGCAACTGGCCGGCTTCATGACCATGAACCTCGGCAACCACCTGATGAGCCATTGGCAGATGTTCCGTCACCTCGTTCAGGGCGATGATGAGAGCGCGGACGCGACCAAGAAGTTCTACGAGGAATATCGCTCGGTCTGCGACATGACCGCCGAATTCTACCTGCAGACCGTCAATGAGGTGTTCAAGAAGCACAGCCTGCCCAAGGGCGAGTTCATGCATCGTGGCGTCCGCATCGACACGGCAGCGATCACGGATGTCGCGCTGCTCGCGGTCGAAGGCGAGAATGACGATATTTCGGGCATCGGCCAGACGAGGGCGGCGCTCAAGATTTCCCCGAACCTGCCGGACGAGATGAAGCAATATTATCTCGCCGAGACGGTCGGCCATTACGGCATCTTCAATGGCTCGAAATGGCGGAACCGCATTGCGCCAGTGGTCGAGGCATGGATTGCCCGCCACGATGATCTGCCGCGCGGCTGATCGCCCGTTCTCATGAGGTCGGATTGGCAGTGATCGACATTGGCCTGCAGCAAGTCGCGGTCGAGCGCTTCGCCGTGCGCGACGCTTTCACCATCAGCCGTGGCGCCAAGACGTTTGTCGATGTGGTCATGTGCGTGGTCACGGATGGCATATTCATCGGCCGAGGCGAGGGCACGCCGATCTATTATCATGGCGAGACGGCCGAAGGGTGTGCGGCTGCGATCGAGGCGCTCGTGCAGGCGCAGGGCGGCGTGCCGGACCGCGAGACGTTGCGCACCCTGATGCCACCGGGCGCCGCACGCAATGCGCTCGATTGCGCACTGTGGGATCTGGAGGCAGCGCGGACCGGCAAGCCGGTTTGGGCGCTGGCCGGACTGAAGGCGCCCCAGCCGGTCCGGACGGCCTATACGATCAGCCTCGATACGCCGGAGAAGATGGCGCAGGCGGCCGCAGACGCGCGGGCGCGGGGGTTCACGCTGCTCAAGTGCAAGCTCACCGGCGACGGCGATCAGGCCCGCATCGAAGCGGTGCGCCAAGGTGCGCCGGATGTCGACCTGATCGTGGATGCCAATGAGAGCTGGGCCGATCTGGACGTGCAGGCGCAAGCCCGTGCATTGGCCGATCTGGGCGTCGCATTGATCGAGCAGCCCTTGCCGGCACAGGCTGATGCGGCGCTGGCCGGGCTGGCTCTGCCGGTGCCGATCTGCGCGGACGAGAGCTGCCAGTCGCTGGATGATCTCGCGCGGCTTGGGGCCTATCAAGCAATCAATATCAAGCTCGACAAGGCCGGTGGACTCACCGAGGCGCTCGCCATGGCCCATGCGGCAAGGGCCGCGGGGAAGCGCATCATGGTCGGCTGCATGCTCGCAAGCTCGCTCGGCATTGCGCCTGCCTTTCTGCTTGCACAGTTCGCCGATTGGGTGGACCTCGATGGCGCCTTGCTGCTAGCTCATGATCGCGAGGGCGCCATGAATGTCGCCAGCGGATATCTTTCGCCCGGAACTTTATGGGGCGAGGCGATTATAACGGATGCTCAACGAAGTTGAACGACAATAGGGTTTTGAAGCGGTCGTAAAGGCCGAGGACCGGCAATTGCCGGGTCGCGATTGGAGGAGGCTGTACGTGCGCCTAGCACGAATTCTCGCATTATTGGTGGTACTCGCGACTGTCGGCGTGTCGGCCTATTTCCTCTATCGCATGCCCTTTGCCTGGCTGCAGATCGTCCCTGCGGCGATTGGCGTTGGCCTGTGCCTCTGGTTCTGGCGTACGGCCCCCAAGCGTAAGAAAGCCCGCAAGCGCGCCGCGCTCGCGACGGTTCTGTTCGTGCCGCTGCTGATGGCGAGCGCCGTGCTCAGCCTGATGGTGTCGCCGGAATCGGTCTGGCCGGTGTTCACCGCGCTGGCGCTGCTCGCGATGATGGTTGCCGTGCTTGCGCTCATGCGGATCGAGCGCAAACAGAACCATGTGTGGGCCGGCTATTATTCCGACGTGGCCTGATCGGCGCTCCCGATACTGCGCGGGGCCAGAGCGCCCGGCAGTTCGTGAAGAACAGGGTAGGGCATGATCATCTTGCCGGCCGGATCGGCGGTAAACGTGGTCTGCGTGGGATAGGCAAATTCCAGCCCGAGATCGTTGAAGCGGCCGAGAATATCGAGGCCGATCGCGTGGCGGATCATGTAAACCTGATCCCAATCATGCGAGTGCACATCGAACTCCAGCTCGAAGTCCAGTGAACTCGCCCCGAACCCAATGAAGCCCGAGCGCACGAAGTCGCCGCCATGCGCGTTGACGATCTCTCGTAGCAGATCGGGTATTTTCGCCGCTTCGGCCGGCGGGGTCTGGTAGATGACGCCGATGGCGAACTTGACCCGCCGGCGATCGAGGCCGGTGTAGCTCGTGATCTCCTTGTTCAGCAATTGCGCATTGGAGACGATCATGCGTTCGCCCGTCACCACGCGCAGGCGCGTGGATTTGAGGCCAATGCGCTCCACGACGCCGGTCTGCGTACCGAAATTGATCGCATCGCCGACCTTGAACGGCTTGTCGAAAATGATCGAGAGCGACGCAAACAGGTCCGAGAAAATGCCTTGGGCGGCAAGACCAATGGCGATGCCGCCTATGCCGAGACCGGCCACAAGACCGGTGACGTTGACGCCCAGATTGTCCAGCACGACGATGGCCGCAACGGCGAAGATCGCGATGGAGAGGAGGACTTTGATAAGACCGCTGGCGTTGGCCAGGGCTTCGCTGCCGCCCAGCTCCGGGTCCGAGCGCATCTGGATGAAGCCGAGCGCCATGTGGCGCACCCAGGCCGCGATCTGCCAGGCCGTCACCACGATGAACAGGAAGTTGATCGCATTGAACAATGCCGGCGGCACCGGGAAATAATTGACGACGAGGCGCGCCGCGATGAGCATCATGAACAGATGCCCGGTTTTCCCGACGGTGCTGGCGGCGACGCCCATGATCGGGGCGCTGTGTGCCGCCCTGAGCAGCAGGCGCTGCACGATCCGCTTGAGCAGCCCCAGCGCAAAATAGATGGCGATGCCGATGGCCACGGCGATGGCCACCTCGATCCAGTTCTCGCCCAGCCATGTCATGGCATGTTCGAGACTGCGGAGGGGATTGGCGTGAGACGAAGTTGTCGTCGGGGCAGCAGTCATCAGGCTGGCGTGCTCGCAGATTGGAGGATGTCGTCCGATGAGAACGATGCAGAGAGAATGTAGTTCACGGACAGATTGTCACTGAGCACGAAGCCATATCGAGGGTCGGCCATCAGGCCTTTGGTCGTCGTGACGCGCAGGCCGCGGTCGGACAGCAGGGCTTCCATCTCCTCCGGGGTGATGAAGCGGGCGGCGTCATGCGTCCCCTTCGCGATGCGGCCGAAGCCTTCGGCCAGCGTCACCACCATCAGTTTGGAGAGCGGCGTCCGGTTTGGGGTCGAGATAATCAATAGCCCATCCGGCTTGAGCAGCCGCGCGACGGCGGAGAGAAACATCGCCGGATCGGTGACATGCTCGATGACTTCCAGGGCCGTGATCAGGTCGAATTGGGGATCGCTCAGCGTCTCCACCCCGCAATTGCGATAATCGATGGGCAGGCCCATTGCGGCGGCATGGTCACGGGCGATGGCGATATTCTCGGGCGCCGCATCCACGGCCGTCACGGCGCCGCCCATGCGGGCGAGCGGCTCGGCGACGAGCCCGGCCCCGCAGCCGACATCGAGAACGCTCTTGCCGGCCAGCGGGCGCAGATCCTGGGCCGATCCACCCCAGTGCGCGTCGATGGCGGCGCGGATGAAGCCAAGGCGCACCGGTCCCAGCTTATGGAGCATGGCGCTGGAGCCATTGGGGTCCCACCAATCGGCCGCGTGCGCGCCGAAATGCGCGGCTTCTTTGGGGTCGATGGTGCTGCTGTGCGGTTCGCTTGCCATTGCCGATCCTGCTGACTAATAGGGCGCCGGCTCGAAGGCCGGTGAATACCGATCCGTCGGCATTTCATGCCCCCTTGATAGTCCAAGAAAGGTCCGCGGCAAGTCCATGGCGCGTATTGTGATGAAATTTGGCGGCACGTCGATGGCCGGCATGGAGCGAATCCGCAACGTTGCGCTTCGGGTGAAGCATGAGGTTGGCCTGGGCAACGAGGTCGCGGTCGTCGTCTCCGCGATGGCCGGCGAGACCGATCGCCTGGTCAACTTTTGCAAGGAAGCCAGCCCACTTTACGACCCCGCCGAATATGACGTGGTTGTCGCGGCCGGCGAGCAGGTGACGTCCGGGTTGCTGGCGATGACGCTCAAGGCGCTGGGCGTCGATGCGCGCAGCTGGCTGGGCTGGCAGTTGCCGATCCGCACGAGCGAGGCACATAGCAAGGCGCGGATCGACACGGTCGAGATCGAAGGCCTGCTGGCGGCGATGACCGCCGGGCAGGTCGCGGTCATTCCGGGCTTTCAGGGGCAGATGGAGAGCGGCCGGGTCTCGACCCTGGGTCGTGGCGGGTCGGATACCTCCGCCGTGGCGGTCGCGGCCGCCGTGCAGGCCGATCGGTGCGATATCTATACCGATGTCGATGGCGTCTACACGACCGATCCGCGCATCGTCAGCCGGGCGCGCAAGCTCGACAAGGTTACCTATGAGGAAATGCTGGAGCTGGCCAGTGTCGGCTCGAAAGTGCTGCAGACGCGGTCCGTCGCGCTGGCGATGAAGGAGAAGGTGCGCGTGCAGGTGCTCTCCTCCTTCGACGCGCCAGGGGACGATCCCGAACCCGGCACGATGATCGTCAGCGAAGCAGAAATTGAGGAAAGCGACATGGAACGGCAGCTCATCACCGGCATCGCTCATGACAAGAACGAAGCCAAGATCATCGTCACGCGCGTGCCGGACAAGCCCGGTGCGGTTGCCAGCATCTTCGGCCCTCTGGCCGATGCGAGCATCAATGTCGACATGATCATCCAGAATGACAGCAAGGATAATGCGGAGACGGACGTGACTTTCACCGTCCCCCGTACCGACCTCGCGCGCAGCGTCGACATTCTGGAGAAGCTGCAGAACGAGATCGGCTTTCGTCGCATCATCACCGACGATCAGGTCGCCAAGATCAGCGTCGTGGGTGTTGGCATGCGCAGCCATGCCGGCGTTGCGGCGACGATGTTCAAGACGCTGGCCGAGCGCGGCATCAATATCGAGGCGATCTCCACCAGCGAGATCAAGGTCTCGGTGTTGATCGACGAGGACGAGACCGAACTGGCCGTTCGCGTGCTCCACACCGCCTACGGTCTCGACGCGGAGCAGGCGCCCGCTTGATCTATTTGGAGCCGCTTCCGTTCGGGAGAGGCTCCGAGGCAGCGTGCCGGCATCCGGTCGGCCGCTGATCTCCTCTTTGCCGTCGCTTCCCGGTGGGAAGGGTCAGATTGGGTATCGTGATGACCGACCGTCTTTCTTCCCTCATGGCCCGCGGCACCGCATTTCTCGGCAGCGAGACCGCGATCATCTGTGGCGCGATGAGCTGGGTGTCCGAGCGGCATCTGGTGTCCGCTGTCAGCAATGCCGGCGGCTTCGGCCTGATCGCGTGCGGCGCCATGACCCCAGACCTGCTCGATACCGAGATCGCGGCGACCAAGGCGATGACGGACAAGCCCTTTGGCGTAAACCTCATCACCATGCACCCGCAGCTGTTCGATTTGATCGCAGTCTGCGCGCGCCATTCGGTGACGCATATCGTGCTGGCCGGCGGCCTCCCGCCCAAGGGCAGCATCGAGGCGATCAAGGCGAGCGGCGCTAAGGTGATCTGCTTCGCCCCAGCCTTGTCCTTGGCCAAGAAGCTGCACCGGTCGGGCGTCGATGCGCTGGTCATCGAAGGCATGGAAGCGGGCGGCCATATCGGCCCCGTGGCGACCAGCGTGCTCGCGCAGGAAATCCTCCCGGTGATGGCAAGCGAGCTGCCGGTCTTCGTGGCCGGCGGCATCGGCCATGGCGAGGCGATCGCTGCTTATCTCGACATGGGCGCGGCCGGCGTGCAACTCGGCACTCGCTTTGCCTGCGCCAGCGAGAGCATCGCCCACGCCAATTTCAAGAAGGCATTCTTCCGGGCTTCGGCGCGCGATGCGATTGCCAGCGTGCAGATCGACTCGCGGCTGCCGGTGATCCCCGTGCGCGCCCTGCGCAACGCCGGAACCGACGCCTTCACCGCCAAGCAGCGTGAAGTCGCGCAACTGCTCGACGACGGCAAGGTCGACATGGGTGAAGCGCAGCTGCAGATCGAGCATTATTGGGCCGGTGCCCTGCGGCGGGCGGTGATCGATGGCGACATCGAAAATGGCTCGCTGATGGCCGGCCAGTCCGTGGGCATGGTGACGAAGGAAGAACCCGTCGCCGAGATCATCACGACCCTGATGGCCGAGGCGAGGGCCGCGTTGACCCGCCGGGTCGGCTGACCGCGGCGCTGCTCTCGCAGCCAGCCTGTCGGTCATTGGTTAACGGGTAGCGATATCACGGCGTTCCGTTTACAGCGGTGCGAACGCGCCGACTGGTGCGACCGCCGAAAAGAACAAGACGTCGGGAGAGGTGCCGTGCTGAAGGGCCGGTCAAATGACAGGTGCATAAGGGGCGCGTTGTTGCGCGTTTCAACGCCTGCTTGCGTGTCTGCCGCGTCTCCTTCTTTTCCGACTGGCTTTCTTCCTCTGCTGCTCGCCATTCCAACATCGTTTTTGCCGGGTTTCTCGCCCGGAAAGATCGAGACGAGGTTGGTTCCCGGCGGCAGTTTCTGATAGCAGGAACGCATGGATCAAACGCGGCGCCCGGAATCCCCATCGAGCAGTGCGGCCACGGCCGCGCGCAGAATTCTCTCTCGCCTCCACGAGGTGATGGCGGCGCGCACGCAAACCCAGGTGAAGCTCAACAAGGTCGTCGAGATCGTCGGTCAGGAGCTTTCCAGCGAGGTTTGCTCGATCTACCTGCTGCGCGATGGCATGCTGGAGCTGTTCGCGACGCGCGGCCTCAAGCAGGAGGCCGTTCACGTCACGCGCCTGGCGCCGGGCGAGGGCCTTGTTGGCACGATCGCCCAGAATGTCGAAACGCTCAATCTCGAGGAAGCCTCCGGCCATCCCGACTTCGCCTATCGGCCGGAAACGGGTGAGGAGCGCTTCCACAGCTTCGCCGGTGTGCCGATCGTTCGTCGTGAGAATGCGATTGGCGCGCTGTGCGTCCAGCATCTCGACCCGCGCGGTTATGAGGAAGTCGAGATCGAGGCGCTGCAGACGGTGGCGATGGTGCTCGCCGAGCTGATCAACAACGCCAATCTGGTCGATGAAAATCCCGGCGAAGATCGCCCGCTCGAGACGGGCGCGAGCATCCTCTCGGGCTTGCAACTCGTGATGGGCATGGCGCGCGGTCACGCGGTGTTCCATCAGCCGCGCGTGACCATCGAGCATACCGTCGCCGAGGATGTCGAGGTCGAGCGGCAGCGCGTGTATTCGGCATTCGCCAAGATGCGCGAGCAGATCGAGCGCATGGCGGGGCAGGCCGAGTTCGGCATGGACGGCGAGCACAAGGAGGTGCTCGAGACCTACAAGATGTTCGCCTATGATGAAGGCTGGTCGCGGCGGATCAACGAAGCGATCGACTCCGGCCTCACGGCCGAGGCGGCAATCGAGCGGGTGCAGCAACGCACCCGGATGCGGATGCGGCAGATCGACGATCCGCTGCTGCAGGACCGGATGCACGATCTGGAGGATCTTTCCAATCGCCTGCTGCGGATCGTGGCCGGGCAGCTCGGCACGGCAGCACAGCTTGGCCTGCGACAGGACACGATCCTGATCGCGCGCAATCTCGGGCCGGCGGAATTGCTGGAATATGACCGGCGGCGGTTGAAGGGCGTCGTGCTGGAAGAAGGCTCGCTGACCGCGCACGTCACCATCGTGGCGCGGGCGATGGGCGTGCCGGTGTTGGGCCGGGTCAAGAATACCCGGGCGCTGATCAACGAGGGCGATCTGCTGCTGCTCGATGTCAATCAGAACCGCCTTTACATCCGCCCCTCCGAGCCGATGGACGAGGCGTTCGAGAGCGGCCTGGCGCTCACGCAGAAGCGGCGCGCGGCCTATGCTGGGCAGCGCGATCTGCCGGCGGAGACAAAGGATGGCCAGCGCATCGAGCTGATGGTGAATGCCGGCCTGCGCGACGATGTCGCCGCGCTGGATGTGACGGGCGCCGATGGGATCGGCCTGTTCCGCACCGAGTTCCAGTTCCTCGTCTCGGCCACCCTGCCGCAGCGCGAGCGCCAGCAGCGGCTGTACAAGGAAGTGCTCGACGCAGCGGGCAACCGTCCGGTCATTTTCCGCACGGTCGATATCGGTGGGGACAAGGCGCTGCCTTATCTGCGCAAGAGCGATTCCGACGATGAGGAAAACCCCGCCATGGGCTGGCGCGCGGTGCGCCTCGCCCTTGAGCGAGACGGCCTGATGAAGGCGCAGGCCCGGGCATTGCTGGAGGCCGCAGCCGGACGGACCTTGCATGTCATGTTCCCGATGATCTCCGAACCTTGGGAACTGACGCAAGCGATGACGCTGTTTCGCGAACAGAAGGACTGGCTCGCAAAGCGAGGCCGAAAGCTTCCCAAGAGCGTAAAATATGGCGCGATGCTGGAAGTGCCGGCGCTCGCCGAAGCGCTCGACTTCGTGCTGCCGGACCTGGACTTTCTCTCCATCGGCACCAACGATCTCACCCAGTTCCTGTTCGCTGCCGACCGCGCCAACCCCAAACTGGCTGAGCGTTACGATTGGCTGAGCGTTGCGATCCTTCGCTTTCTCGCACGCGTCACGCGGACCTGCTCCGAACATGGGGTGCCGGTGGGGGTCTGTGGCGAAATGGGCGGACGCACGCTGGAAGCCATGGCCCTGCTCGGCCTTGGCATCCGCCGCCTTTCGATCACGCCAGCCTCGATAGGCCCGGTCAAGGCAATGGTGCGCTCGGTGGACCTCACGGCCTTGTCGCAGGTCACGGTCGATTTGCTAAAAGGCGGGGTTGCCAACCTTCGCGAGCCGCTGTCGCAATGGGCCGACGATAACGGCGTCGATCTCGGCTGAGAGCCTGTGCGGTGCTGCGCCAGCGAATTCGCGCGTTGACACCGCATAGCGACTGATGAAACAAAGGAACTGGCAAAAAGACCGAAAATAGACGGAAAAAGGCCTCAATGCGCGAAGATGCGAACGAAAAAGAGACGGTCGCGCGCAGCGGACTGAGTGCATCGGCGCAGATGCGGCAGGCGCGTGAGGCTGCGGGCATGTCACTTGATGATGTTGCGAACCGCACGCGGATCACCTTGCGCCATCTCACCGCGCTGGAAGCCGGTGACTATCAGGCCCTTCCCGGAACGACCTATTGCGCGGGCTTCTCGCGCGCTTATGCCCGCGCGGTCGGCATCGACGAACATGCCCTTGTCAGCAAGGTGCGTGAAGAAATCGCGGAAATGGGCGTCGAGCAGGACCCTTATGAGATTGAGGAGCCGGTCGATCCCAGCAGCGTTCCACCGCGCTATCTGGTGATCGCCGCCGCCGTCATCGCGCTGCTGTTTGCGGGCGGTTACGCGATCTGGCGGACGCAGTACATCACGCCGCCGACCGACGACCAGCTTGCGATCGAACAGCGGACCGAGCCGCGTATCGCCGATCCGCGCAACAAATCGGCGGCGCCCGCGCAGAGCCCGGCACAGGCGCGCCCCAATGGTCCGGTGGTCCTGACTGCGGTGAACGAGGTTTGGCTGCGCATCTATCAGCCGGACGGAAAGCGTCTCTTCGAAGGGACGCTGGAGAAGGACAAGAGCTTCACCGTCCCGGCCGAGGCGCAGGACCCGATGATCCTCACCGGACGTCCGGACGCGCTGGCGGTGACCGTTGGCGGGCAGGCCATCCCGCCACTCGGGACTGCCGAGCGGACGATATCGGACGTTCCGCTGACGGCTGCGGCTTTGCTTGAACGCCGCGTTCAGCCCACAGACACCGATCCGGCGGCATCGCAGACCAGCAATGGTGATGCACCGCCGGCGGGTTGATGCTAGCAGGCAGGGCCTCGTCAACGGATGGCGCAGCGCTCATTGCGCCTCGGCCACCGGCCAACATGATTTGAACATATCAGGAATTTCACCATGGCAGCAGAGCTTTCCCCCCACGAGATGACCAGCAAACGGACCGGCGGCGGGATTGTCCGCGCCCTGCTCCTTGCCGGCGCCGGCCTGCCGCTGCTGTTCAGTGCCCCGGCGAGCGCCCAGCGCACGGTGGAAGGGCGTGTGGACCGCCTCGAGCAGGAAATGCGGGCCGTGCAGCGCAAGGTGTTCCCCGGCGGGGCGGGCCAGATCATGGCGCCGGAAGTCACGCCGCCTGCGCCGACGCCCGGTGTCGCAGCCGGCGCGCCCGCGACGACGCCGATTGCCGATCTGACGGCGCGAATCAACGCCGTCGAGGCGCAGCTCGCTCGCCTCACCGGTCAGGTCGAGGAGAATGAGCACCGGCTCCGTCAGCTGGAAGAGAATTTCAAGGCGATGAGCGCCGCGCAGGCTGCTCCGGCCGTCGATCCGGCCAGTCCCTTTGGCCCACCCAGCGCGCCGCTGCCCGACCGCGCGGCGCAGACTGCTCCTGCGGCGACCCCACGCCCAGCAGCGCAGCCGTCCCTCGTGGCCCGCACCGAAGCGGTGGCGGCGGTCGAGCGCCCCAGCACCGGCAACGCCGCGCTGGATAGCTACACCTATGGCTTCCGCCTCTGGACCGCGAAATTCTATCCCGAGGCGCAGGTGCAGCTGCAGCAGACCGTCGACAAATATGGCAAGGACCCGGTCGCCAGCCGTGCCCACAATCTGCTCGGCCGTGCGTTTCTCGATGACAAGAAGCCGGCGGCTGCAGCCAAGATTTTCTACGAAAACTACCGGCAACGCCCGGCTGGCGACCGCGCGGCCGAGAGCCTTGCCTGGGTCGGTGAGTCGCTCATTCAGCTCAACCGGCTGAAGGACGCGTGCCTCGCCTATGACGAGCTGAACGAGGTGTTCGGCGCCAACATGCCGGGCAGTGTGCGCGACATGATGACCAAGGGCCGGACCCGCGCCAAATGTAGTGGCTGACACGCTCGCGCAGCGATTGCCCGAGGCGGTTCAGCACCTGCTTGGGCGCGACTTGCAAGCGTCCGAGCGCATCGGCATCGCGGTCTCGGGCGGGGCGGACAGCATGGCGCTGCTCGCGCTGGCGGCGCGTTGCTGGCCCGGGCAGGTTGAGGCGGCGACAGTCGATCACCGATTGCGAGCCGATTCCGCCGCGGAAGCAGCCATGGTGGCCCGCTGGTGCCAATGCGAGGGCGTCCCCCACGCCATTTTCACGGTCGCGCAGCCCCTTGAGGGCAATCTTCAGGCGGCGGCACGCGCGGCGCGCTATGCGTTGCTGGAGGATTGGCAGCAGGCGCGGGGCCTCGACTGGCTGATGACGGCGCATCAGGCGGACGATCAGCTTGAAACGCTCGTCCTGCGGCTCAATCGCGGGGCAGGGGTGGCGGGACTGTCAGCCATCCGGGCCCGGCGCGGGACATTGCTGCGGCCGCTGCTCAATGAGCGCCGCGCTGATCTGCGCGCGTGGTGCCAGAGCGAAAACGTCCCGTTCATCGACGATCCGAGCAACGAGAACCAGCGGTTCGACCGCGTAAGGGTTCGGCAGGCGCTGGCTGGCTGCGATCTCATCGACCCCAGTGGCATGAACCGCGCGCTGGAAGCGCTGGGCGAAGCGGAGGACGCCATCGCGTGGATGCTGGACCGGCTCGCCGCCGAGCACCTTGTGCTGGCCGAGGATCGCGCCGACCTCACCCGAACGGACCTGCCGCCGGAGCTCCTTCGCCGCCTGATCTTGCGCATGGTTGCCCATCTCAATCCGCAGGCAGAAAAACCGCGCGGGCCATCGCTGGATCAAGCGCTTGTTCAACTTTTCGATGGTAAGACCGTCACCTTGGCAGACTGCCTAGTCACCGGAGGGGCGCGATGGACGATGCGGCGGGCACCGCCGCGCAGGTCGTGCTGAGCCCAAAGCCGTTCCGGGCATTGTGTTCCGGGCAGGAAGTCCTATTTTGGACCGCGAAAGCGAGTGGTTGATGAACGATAACAAAGAGCCGCAAGGCAATCCATGGATCAAGAGCGCCCTCATATTGGCGGGCGTGTTTCTTGCGCTGCTGATGTTCGTGACGGTGTTCGACAGCAAGGGCATGAGCAACAACGGCACCGCGATTGCCTATTCCGATTTCCGCGACCGGGTTTCCGCCGATGCGGTGAAGGAAGTGGCGATCGGTCCGGACCGGATCAGTGGCGTGCTCAAGAACGATCAGCGTTTCGTCACCTACGCCGTGCCGGACCCGCAGCTCACGGCGCTGCTGGACGAGCATAAGGTCAAATATAGCGGCCAGCCCGAAGAGCAGCCAAACTTCTGGATGATCCTGCTGTACCAGTCGCTGCCGTTCATCCTGATCCTCGGCATCGCCTTTTTCGTTCTGCGCCAGATGCAGAAAGGTGGCGGCGCCGGGGGCGCGATGGGCTTTGGCAAGTCCAAGGCCAAACTGCTCACCGAGAAGCAGGGTCGGGTGACGTTCGACGACGTGGCCGGCATCGATGAAGCCCGTGAGGAGCTTCAGGAGATCGTCGAGTTCCTCAAGGACCCGAGCAAGTTTGCGCGACTGGGCGGCAAGATCCCCAAGGGCGCGCTGCTGGTCGGCTCGCCGGGCACCGGTAAGACGCTGCTCGCCCGCGCGATCGCTGGCGAGGCCGGCGTGCCGTTCTTCACCATTTCCGGCTCTGACTTCGTCGAGATGTTTGTGGGCGTCGGCGCAAGCCGCGTGCGCGACATGTTCGAGCAGGCCAAGAAGAACGCACCCTGCATCGTCTTCATCGACGAAATCGACGCGGTCGGTCGCCATCGTGGCGCGGGCCTGGGCAATGGCAATGACGAGCGCGAGCAGACGCTGAACCAGCTGCTGGTCGAGATGGATGGCTTTGAATCGAACGAAGGCATCATCATCATCGCCGCGACCAACCGGCCTGACGTGCTCGATCCGGCGCTGCTGCGTCCGGGTCGTTTCGACCGTCAGGTCGTCGTACCGCGCCCGGATATCGAGGGGCGCATCAAGATCCTCGAAGTCCATATGGCCAAGGTGCCGCTGGCGCCCGACGTCGATGCGCGCACGATCGCGCGTGGTACGCCCGGCTTCTCCGGTGCCGACCTTGCCAATCTCGTCAACGAGGCGGCGCTGATGGCGGCACGGCGCGGCAAGCGTCTTGTCGCCAGCGCCGAGTTCGAGGCGGCCAAGGACAAGGTGATGATGGGCTCCGAGCGGCGCTCCATGGTCATGACCGAGGACGAGAAGAAGATGACCGCCTATCATGAGGCTGGTCACGCCATCGTCGCGATTCACGAGCCGGCGTCCGATCCGATCCACAAGGCGACCATCATCCCGCGCGGTCGCGCGCTGGGCATGGTGATGCGTCTGCCCGAGCGGGACAGCTACAGCTATCACCGCGACAAGATGCATGCCAATCTGGCCGTCGCCATGGGCGGGCGCGTCGCTGAGGAAGTGATCTTCGGCCACGAGAAGGTGTCGTCCGGCGCTTCCGGCGATATCCAGTACGCCACGCGGCTCGCGCGCGACATGGTCACCCAGTGGGGCATGTCCGACGAGCTGGGGCCGCTGCAATATGAGGAGCCGCAGGGCGAGACCTTCCTCGGCTACTCACAAAGCCAGCGCGTCCACATGTCCAATGAGACCGCGCAGAAGATCGACGCGGAGATCCGCAAGGTTGTCGAATCCGGTTATGATCGGGCCAAGACGGTGCTGAGCGATCATCTCGATCAGCTTCACCTGCTGGCCAATGCGCTGCTGGAGTTCGAAACACTCTCGGGCGACGAGATCAAGACTTTGATCGACAAGGGCGAGCTCGTGCGTCCGAGTGGTGAGAAGATCCGGCCCTCTCCCGTCCCGGTGACCGGCACGTCGATCCCCAAGACGGGCAAGCGCAAAGGCCCGATCAGCGATCCGACGCCGCAAAACGTCTGACCCGGTGAGGGTGGACACGAAAGACTGACTGTCGCCGCGAGCCCCAACGGCTTTGCGGCGACATTCATTTCAACAGGCGGCTATTATAAGAAGCGGCATGGGAGGACGGATGCCCATCTATATTGACGAAAGCGGCAGCCTGCCCGCGGGTGCCATGATCATGGCCGGGGTCGAGATCGAGGCTGATGCCGCCGACCGGTTGCTGGCGCGGTTTCGGGCAGTTGTGGGTTTGCGCGGTGAACTCAAGGGCAGCCGGATCGGCCTTGTCGAACGCGCCTTCTTCTTCGAACTGCTCGACCGGTTCGATGCCCGGGCCAAGATTTGCATCATCCGCGCCGACCCGCAAGACGCCGGACGCCGTCCCGAAGACCTCGACGTCTATGTCGCTCTACTCACCCAACTGGTAGATGAGTGGCGACCGGATGCGGAGGAGGATTGTCTGCAGGTCTTCATCGATGCGGGTCGATACGACACGCTGGTGCTGGAATCCGTGCGGCAAGATATCGCCAAAAGGCTCGCGCGATGCGGCAGCGCGCAGATGATAGACAGCAGGCGCTCGGCCGGGGTGCAGATTGCTGATGTGGTCGCCAACAGTTTCTACAATATCGCGATCCGGTCCGGCCGCTCCGGGCGGATCGAGACCATCGTCGAGCCCTTTCTTACAGGCGGCGTGCTGCAAACCAGCGATTTGCGCCACAGGCCGGGACCCCGCGCGCCGCATCCGGTCGCGGCAAGGCACGATTGACATCGAATTCAGTCCCTAGCCGCATCAAAAAAGGCGGCTTCGACTGTGCCGAAACCGCCTTTCAATCTGATGTTCTGGGGGCTTAGCCGTCGTAATCGGCGCCCAGGCTGTGCGAGCGCGGGGGCGTCGCAGCGGTGAGGCGCAGCGCCTCGGCAGAGCGTGCGATCGAGCCGATTTCGTCCGGCGTATCGTCGTCGTCGATCTGCATCTTCTGCATCGAGCCGACGAGGTCGTGCTTGAGGTCGTCCGGCATGATCGTCTCTTCGGCGATCTCACGCAGAGCGACGACCGGGTTCTTGTCGCGATCCCGATCAACGGTCAGCTCGGCGCCACCGGAGATGGTCCGGGCGCGCTGCGCCGCCAGGAGAACGAGGTCGAACCGGTTGGGAACCTTGTCGATGCAATCTTCGACAGTAACGCGCGCCATGCTTGGCTCCTGAACAGATTAAGGAGAATGCGGGAAAGGCTGTCGGCTAACAGTCGAGGGAGCGAAAGTCAAGAAAATCGCAGGGGCGATGGGAGGCTCGCGGCGCTGCGATCATGGAAACAATAGCGCCTATCCGGCATTGAAGGATGTGGAATGCGCGCGTGATGGTTGGCAAGGCAGAGTGGTTGACGCATGAGGGGGGGCATGACAGGCAACGTCTCTACGTTGGCACCGCGCGTGCACGATGATCGCCTGCACGAGGTGGCCGGTAACAAGCTCAGGTTGCTGCCCGGCGGGCAGGATCGGCTCGATACGCTGCTCGATCTGATTGGCAACGCGCGCAAGACACTCGACCTCTATTTTTATATTTTCGCGTCGGACGACTGCAGCAGGCTGATCCGCGATGCTCTGGTCGAGGCCTGCAAGCGCGGCGCCGCCGTCACACTGATGATCGACGCGTTCGGATCGGCGCGGACGCCCGATGGGTTCTTCGATGCCTTCATCGGTGCTGGCGGGCGTTTCGCGCGGTTTGGTGCACGCCGATCGATGCGCTACCTGATCCGCAATCATCAGAAGATCGTGATCTGCGACGGCCGCCGGGCGATGATCGGCGGGTTCAATTGCGAGAACAGCTACTTCGCCGGCCCCGAGGACGCGGACGGCTGGTGCGACCTTGGCCTCGCGCTGGAGGGACCGCTCGTCGCAGATCTCGCCCGGTGGTATGAGGGATTGGCGAAATGGAGCCTGGAGAGCCGACAGCGGTTCAGCCAGTTGCGGCGGCTGGTCCGCACCTGGCAGCCCGGAGAAGGAAAGGCGCGCTGGCTGATCGGGGGTCCGACGCGCTTTCTCAACAGCTGGGCAAAGTGCGTGAAGACAGATTTGCACCATGGCCGCACGCTCGATCTGGTCGCGGCCTATTTCTCCCCGAGCCCCGGCATCATGCGCCGCATAGCCGGAATCGCTCAGCGCGGGAGCGCCCAGCTCATCACGCCGGAGCGATCCGACAACACCACCACGGTCGGTGCTGCCCGGCACCTTTATCGGCGGCTGCTGCGGGCCGGGGTGCAAATCCTGGAATATCAACCGCAGAAGCTGCACATGAAGCTGATCGTCATCGACGATATCGTCTACGTCGGTTCCGCCAATTTTGACATGCGCAGCCTGTTCCTCAATCTGGAGCTGATGCTGCGCATCGAGGATGCCGAATTTGCCCGCGCCGCGCGCGCGCTGGTCGACACGATGGCGAAGGACAGCACGGTCATCGACGGCCGCACTTATGCGGCGCTCGCCAGTCCATTCAGTCGGTTTCGCTGGTGGATTGATTATCTTCTGGTCGGCGTGGCCGACTATACCGTTACGCGACGGCTAAACTTTCGGCGTCGCTGAGCGCGGCACTCGCTTCGGTTCCCTTGCGGGCCCAGAAAAGGCGGGCAGGGGGGATGCACCGCCACACCATGCCCTGCGCCACATTCGCGAAATTGGCTTCAAGGCGCGAGAGCACGAAGCGCGAATATTGATAGACGAGAAACTGGCCGCCCGGACGGATCGCACGCGCCGTCGCGGCCGCGATGTCGTCGGCGACGGCGGGGGGCAGGGTGGAAAAGGGCAGGCCGGAGATGATGTAGTCCGCCGCCTCGAAGCCCTCGCGCGCAAGAATGGCTTCCACATCGGCGGCCGATCCTTCCACGCAGATGAGCCTCGGATCCGCAATATGCTGGCGCAGATGGTTCACGAACATGGGATTGGTGTCGATGGCGATCAGCCGCGCGTCCGGCCCAAGCCGCTCAAGAATACGCCGGGTGAACACTCCGGTGCCCGGCCCATATTCGACGACGCAAGGCACATCCTGCCAGTCGACTGGATCAAGCAGGGCGTGGATCGCGATGTCGGATGTGGGGATCACCGATCCTACCATCCGCGGATGGCGGATGAACTGTTGAAGGAACAAAAATTTGGGAGACATTGCCAACGTCGTTGCGGTCACTTTCCGGGCTTCCCTCTCTTTGACGTGACAAATTAACGCGCGACGCGCAAGGTCGTTTCTTAAGCCTTGAAGAATATTGCTAAAATTCTTCGGTCGACACCAATTCTTATCGCGCGCTTGTCTTAGGCTGTTGGGCCGCTCTGCTTGTCGCCCAGCTCCAGACCGTGCTTCATGAGCATGGGGACATTGGCCATGGCGAACAGCATCGAGGCAGCGGTGACGCCCCAAACCTTGACCAGCAGCCAGGTATCGAAATCGAGCGACATCCGCATCAGTTCATTCGCCACGCCCAGCGCCGCGAAGAAGAAGCCCCAGTTGCGCGAGAGCTTGAGCCAGCCCGTTTCATCCAGCCCGCTATAGGCCGACTGCAGCAGGTAGCGCAGCAACGGGCGGCCGCCCATCCAGCCGCCGATCAGCATCAGCGCGAAGAAGCCGTAAATGATCGTCGGCTTGAGCTGGATGAAGGCCGGATCATGGAAATACAGCGTCAGGGCGCCGAAGAAGAGGACGAGGATCGCCGAGAGCCAGAGCATCGGCGACACTTTGCCCAGCCGCCATTTGCTGACCACGACGGCCACCGCAATCGCGGCCATGAAGGCGGCGGTGCCGGCAAACATCCCGATGACCTTGGTGGCGAGGAAGAAGACGAGCAACGGCCCGAAATCGAGCGCCATCGGCAGCCAGCTTTCGCCCTTGGGGCCGGGCGCGATCGGCGCGGAATCGATGGTCGCATCGACGCGGGGCGGGGCTTTGTCGTCAGCGTGCATAAGCCGCTCCTGCAATGGCGTGGGCGAGTTCGCCGGGGTCGAAGGGGCGCAGATCGTCGATCTTCTCGCCTACGCCGATGGCGTGAATGGGCAGGCCGAATTTCTCGGCCGCCGCGACCAGAACGCCGCCCCGCGCCGTGCCATCCAGCTTGGTCATCACCAGCCCGGTGACGTTAGCGACATTCTGGAAAATCTCGATCTGCGACAGCGCATTCTGGCCGGTCGTCGCGTCGAGCACGAGCACGACATCGTGCGGCGCGGCGGGATTGAGGCGCCCCAGCACGCGGCGGATCTTGGCCAGCTCGTCCATCAACTCGGTGCGGTTCTGCAACCGCCCGGCGGTATCGACGATAAGGATGTCCGTGCCCTGCGCGGTCGCCTGCTTGACCGCGTCGAACACCACGCCTGCCGCATCGCCGCCTTCGGGCCCGGTGACGATGGGCACGCCCAACCGCTCGGCCCAGATGCGCAACTGGCCGATGGCCGCGGCGCGGAAGGTGTCGCCGGCCGCCAGCATCACGCTGTAGTCCTGCTCCTGGAACAGATGCGCGAGCTTGGCGATGGTCGTCGTCTTGCCCGAGCCGTTGACGCCGATGACTAGGATGACCTGCGGGCGCGGGAAAGCCTCGATCTCGATGGGCTTGGCTACCGGGGTCAGCACCTTCTCGATTTCCTCGGCGAGGATCTCGCGCAGATATTCCTCGGTCAGTTCCTTGTTGAAGCGCCCCTCGGCCAGCCGGTCACGGATGCGCGCGGCCATCGCCGGCCCGAGATCGGTGGTGTAGAGCGCTTCCTCGAGTTCATCGAGCGTCTGCTCATCCAGAGCGGCCTTGGCAAAGACGCCGGAAATGCTCTCACCGAGCCGGTCGGAAGTGCGTTTGAAGCCGCCGAAAAGACGGTCGCGCCAGGAAAGTTCAGCCATGCTCGGCTCCATGCGCGATGAGCGTGTTTCCCTCAAGCCCCGTGATGCGGGCGCGGACAATCTCGCCGGGCTTTTGTGGGGTAGCAAAGCGGACCGATGCGAAGCTCTCGCCATGGCCTATGAGGCCGCTGGTCTCGATCAGCACGCTCTGGGTGGAGCCGACGAGGGCGCGAAGCCATACCGTCCGTTCCGCTTCACAGGCGGCCCGAAGCCGCGCGGCGCGCTCACGGATTACGGCCCGGTCGAGCTGGGGCATCCGCGCTGCCGGGGTGGCGTCACGCGGAGAATAAGGGAAAATATGGCCGTGAACGATGCGGCAATCGCGGACCAGCGCCAAGCTGTTCTCGAACATCGCGTCATCCTCGGTCGGGAAGCCGGCGATGATGTCCGCGCCGATGGCGATCTCCGGGCGCCGCGCGTGCAAGCGCTCGACCAGATCGACGGCTTGGGCACGGCTATGCCGACGCTTCATCCGCTTGAGGATCATGTCGTCGCCTGCCTGCAGCGAGAGATGGACATGCGGCATGAGCCGCGGTTCGCCGGAGATGAGGTCGAACAGCCGGTCGTCGATCTCGATGCCGTCGAGCGAGGAGAGGCGCAGGCGGGGCAGATCGGGCACATGGCGCAGGATGCGCTCGACCAGCAGCCCGAGACTGGGCGTGCCGGGCAGGTCCGGGCCATAGCTCGTCACGTCGACGCCGGTGAGCACGATTTCCTGCACGCCCTCATCGACCAGCGCGCGAACCTGATCCACGACGGCGCCGGCCGGCACCGACCGGCTCGGCCCACGCCCGAAGGGGATGATGCAGAAGGTGCAGCGATGATCGCAGCCATTCTGCACCACGACGAAGGCGCGAACCCGCTCGGCAAAGGCAGCCAGCATGTGCGGCGCCTGATGTTCCAGCGTCATGATATCGGCGACACGGACCCGCTCGGGCGATGGAATCTCTCCTCCGTTCGTGTCGAGCGAAGTCGAGACACCAGAGGACGAGCCTGGCCGTATCTCGACTTCGCTCGATACGAACGGAGAGGTCCGGAGATGCTCTGCAAAGGCTGCTTTCTCGCCATTGCCGATGACGGCAGTCACCTCCGGCATAGCAGCGAACATTCCGGGGTCGGTCTGCGCCGCGCAGCCCGTGACCACGATGCGCGCTTCCGGCCGGGTGCGGTGGGCGCGGCGAATGGCCTGGCGGGTCTGGCGAACGGCCTCGCCGGTGACCGCGCAGCTGTTCACCACGACAAGATCATCCCGCCCCCCCAGCTGCTGGCGAATGGCCTCACTCTCGGCGATGTTGAGCCGGCAGCCGAGCGTGATGACCTCGGGGCCGGTCATGCGGCGGGTGCGAACTCTGCCGGATCGAGCGTGCCGTCGAACACATGGGCAGCCGGGCCGGTCATGCTGATATGGCCGCCGGGCGCCCAATCGATGAGAAGATCGCCGCCCGGCAGGCTAACCCGCACCGGCCCTTGCGCGATCCGCCGGCGAAGCGCGCTGACTGCCGTCGCGCAGGCGCCGGTCCCGCAGGCCTGGGTGAAGCCAGCTCCGCGTTCCCAGACCACCAACCGAATATGATCGGGCGCGAGCATCTGCGCGAAATTCACGTTCACGCGGGCTGGGAACAGCGGATCATGCTCGATCAGCGGCCCGAGGCGCGCCATGTCCACATCATCCAGCGCATCGACGAAGAACACCACATGCGGGTTGCCAATGCTCACCGCGGACGGCGCCGGCAGATCGTCCCAGCTCACCGGCATGGTGAGCGTGTCCATGGCATAAGCCAGCGGCACCTGCTCCCAATCCGTCCGCGCCTCGCCCATGTCGACGCTGACCAGATCGCCCTGGCGATGGGCCTCCAGCAGTCCGGCATTGGTCTCGATGGTCACGTCCCGTCCCACGAACAGCGGCACGCAGCGGGTGGCATTGCCGCACGCATCGACCTCGCTGCCATCCTGGTTGAAGATGCGCATGGAGACATCGGCGCGCTCGGAGGCGCCGACGACGATCAGCTGATCGCATCCCACCCCGGTCCGACGGTCGGCAATGGCCCGCGCCAGCTGCTCGGTCATGACGACCGGTCGCTCGCGGGCATCGATGACCACGAAGTCATTTCCGAGGCCATGCATCTTGGCGAAAGAGAAAAGGGCGGGGTTGGCAGACATGCGGCGCATTTAGGCGCGCGAGGCGGCGAAGTCCATGTTTCGCGGAAAAATGCAGCCGCGCGGGGTTGTCACTGCGGCCCCCAACGCCCATTCTCTATCGAAGCTGATGAGATGGAGGAGGCATGATGAGACGATTGACCCTGATGGCGGCACTGGCGCTTCTTTCTGCCTGCGGCCAATCCGGGTCAAATCTGTCGGAGGACGTCTCGAACAGCCTCAACGTGCTGGAAGGCGATGTCGGATCGCAAGCCAAGGCAGCCAATGCGATGAACGGCGCCGGCAATAGCGCAGCGAATAGCGCAGAACCCGGCAAAGTGCTCGTCGGTGGCCTGCCTTTGCGGCTGGGCTATTATGTTTCCAATGAAACGGCGTGTGAGTCAGCCTCTAAAGCCACGGTCACGCTGATCGGCCGGAATGGCTATAGCGGCGCGCGCTACAGTTGCACCTTCGGCACCATCGAGAAAACCGGACCCACCACCTATCGGGTGACCGAGACATGCCGCGAAGGCGATGCCATCGCGAACCGGCAGGAGGTGCGCACCAGCACCCGGACCTATGACGTGACCGATGCGGAAAATTACGCCGCCCAATCGGACAGCGGCTGGGCCAACAAGGCGCGCTACTGCCCGCAGAGCAGCCTGCCGGCACCGTGGAAAGACGAGGATATGCGCGCGCTGACCGGCGCGCCGCCACCCGAAAAGCCCTGACGCTTCACCGGCGGGGTACAAGTACCCGCCACCAAGATTGCGCTTTTGCCTCTGCGGCTCTTTTGCGGTATCCGGCCCGCAGTTCCCCTCATTCAACCGCTGGAGAAGCCCCTGTGGGATATCGTGTCGTCGTCGTAGGCGCCACCGGCAACGTCGGTCGCGAAATGCTCAACATCCTTGCCGAGCGGGAGTTCCCCATCGACGAGATCGCGGCCGTTGCCAGCGCGCGGTCGACGGGCGACGAGATCGAGTTCGGCGAGACCGGCAAGATGCTCAAGGTCAAGAATATCGAGCATTTCGATTTTACGGGCTGGGATATGGCCCTGTTCGCCGCCGGCTCCGGACCGACCAAGGAATATGCCCCCAAGGCTGCTGCGGCCGGCTGCGTGGTGATCGACAACAGCTCGCTCTACCGCATGGACCCCGATGTTCCGCTCATCGTGCCGGAGGTGAATCCCGAGGCCATCGAGGGCTACAAGCGCAAGAACATCATCGCCAACCCCAATTGCTCGACAGCCCAGCTCGTCGTGGCGCTCAAGCCACTGCACGATGCCGCCAAGATCAAGCGCGTGGTGGTGGCGACTTATCAGTCCGTCTCCGGCGCCGGCAAGGAGGGGATGGACGAGCTGTTCGAGCAGAGCCGTAACATCTTCGTCGGCGATTCTGCCGAGCCGAAGAAGTTCACCAAGCAGATCGCCTTCAACGTCATTCCCCACATTGACGTGTTTCTCGACGATGGCTCCACCAAGGAAGAGTGGAAGATGGTCGTTGAGACCAAGAAGATCCTCGATCCCAAGATCAAGGTCACGGCGACCTGCGTGCGCGTTCCGGTATTCGTCGGCCACAGCGAGGCCGTGAACATCGAGTTCGAGGATGAGATCAGCGCGAAGGAAGCGCAGAAGATCCTGCGTGAGGCGCCGGGCGTGATGCTCGTCGACAAGCATGAGGACGGCGGATACGTCACCCCGGTCGAGTGCGTGGGCGACTATGCAACCTTCGTCAGCCGCGTACGCGAGGATTCGACCGTCGAGAACGGCCTGTCGCTCTGGTGCGTCTCGGATAATCTGCGCAAGGGCGCAGCGCTGAATGCGGTGCAGATCGCCGAACTGCTCGGCCGCAAGCACCTGCAGAAGGGCTGACCGTAATGGGCCGGGCTCGAGCGCGCGAAGCCTTGCCCGCATTGCAATGGGGGCTACTCGGATCGCTGCTCTCTGCCATCGGGCTCGCCAATATCGATCAGCCCTTTCCGGCGCTGGCGCCGCTTCAACATGCGCCGACGGTGTTGCTGGTGATTGTGGCGCCCTGGCTGCTGCGCCGCTGGCCGCTCACCGTGCGCAGCGTGGGACTGATCTGGCTGTTCCTGCTGCTGCACACGGTTGGCGGACGTTATATCTATTCCTACGTGCCTTACGGAGGTTGGATCGCCGGGGTCACTGGCGATGCCGCAGCGGCTCTCCTGGGATCGGCGCGCAATGGCTATGACCGGTTCATCCACCTTATGTTCGGGTTACTCCTCACGCCAGTGTTCGCCGAGATCGGCCAGCGGCATGGCGCGTTGCGGCGCGGGACGGCGTGGCTGCTCGCCTTCGCGTTGGTAGGTCTGGCTAGTGCGCTCTACGAAGTGTTCGAGTGGCTACTGACGCTGATGCTCGCCGGCGATACCGCCGATTATTATAACGGCCAGCAAGGCGACATGTGGGACCCGCAGAAGGACATGGCACTTGCGCAGATCGGCAGCGGCTTCGCGTGTCTGATCTCACGCGCTGCGATTGGTCGTTGGAGTCCCCTCACTCGCTGATCGGCGGTGGCGGGGGCGATCCTGGCCCTCGTTTGGGCTTGCGCAGGAAGAAGGCGGCCGGGATGATCAGCGTGCTGACGATGGCCATGGCGTAGAAATCGTCGAGGAAGGCGATCATCGTCGCCTGCTGGTTCACGATCCCATCGATTGTCGCGAGCACGGTCGTGCCGAAGCTGCCGAAGCGCTGCAACTCGCTCGGGTCCACCGGCAGATTGGCCGACGAGATATGCTGCGTGAGATCGGCATGGCTGACCTGACTGTTGCGCGCTAGCAGCGCCATAACCACTGCGATGCCGATCGACGAGCCGATGTTCCGGGTAAGGTTGAGCACGGCGGCGCCCTCGGTGCGGGCGCCGGGTGGCAGGGTGCCGAAGGCGAGCATCTGCAGGGGCACGAATACGATGCCGATGCCGGCCCCCTGAACCACGCCGGTGACCACGAACGGCACCCAATTCTGCTCCAGTGACCAGCCGGTCATCATCCACAAAGAACTGGCCGTGACCGAGAAGCCGCCGGCAATCAGCACGCGCGGATCGATGAGGCTGGTGAGGCGGCTGGAAAGGGCCATGGCGACCAGCAGACCGGCACCGCGCGTCGCCAGGATCCAGCCGGTGTCGACCACTGAATAGCCATAGAGGCCCTGGAGCAGCGGCGGGAGCAGCGCCATGGCGGCGAACATCACCAGCCCGATGATGAACATGAACGCAGCGGCGCTCAGGAAATTGCGATCTGCGAAGAGGGCAGGGGCGAAGAGCGGTTTGCGGGCGGTGAGCGTGTGGACTGCGAACATCCACAGGCCGCTGACGGCCAGAGCGGCCTCGACCCAGATCTCCGTCGAGGAGAACCAGTCGGCATGTTGCCCGCGATCGAGCATGAGCTGGAGGCTCGCCAGACCCAAGGCGATCAGCGCGAAACCGAACAGGTCGAAGTTCCGCCGCTGGAGCGGCTTCTCGGGGAGAAGAGCGTAAAGTCCGACCAGGCAGACGATGCCGAAAGGGACGTTGACGAAGAAGCACCAGCGCCAGTCGATCCACTCAGTGAGCCACCCGCCGACTACCGGACCCATGATCGGGCCGATCATGACGCCCATGCCATAGACGGACATCGCCTTGGCGTGCTGGGACGGGCGATTGATGTCGAGCATCAGGCTTTGCGCCAGCGGGCCGACAAAGGCGCCGCCAACACCCTGCAGCGCGCGGAACAGCACCATCTCCGTCAGGCTCTGCGCAATGCCGCAGAGCACGGAGGCCACCACGAAGACGAAGACGGAAATCAGCAGCAGGCGCCGCGTCCCGATCCGGTCCGCAAGCCAGCCGGTGATGGGAATGGCGATGGCGGCGGCGAGGATGTAGCTGGTGAGTACCCAGCTGATTGTCTCGTCACTGGCACCGAGCGAAGCGCGCATGTGCGGCAGCGCCACGTTGGTGATCGTCGTATCGAGCACCTGCATGATCATGGCCGACATGATCGCCATGGTCAGCAGCGCCTTGTGGCGCACCTGCAGTTGCGGAAGATCCGACGTAGGGGCCATGATGCCGGTTTGCGTCAGCGGGCGGAGGCGACTGCGGCGCCAGCTTTGGTCGCGTGAATGTCCACCGTCACCTTCGCGCTCAGGCCAGCGATCATCGGCCGCTGCGGATGGCCGTCGATAGCGATGCGCACCGGCACGCGCTGCGTCACTTTCACCCAGTTGCCATTGGCATTCTGGGCCGGGAGCACGGAGAATTCCGAGCCTGTGCCCGCGCCGATGCTATCGACATGGCCACGGATATGCGAGCCGGGATAGGCATCGATCTTGATATCCGCGCTCTGGCCCGGGCGCATCCTGTCGAGATCGGTTTCCTTGAAATTCGCGGTCACCCAGATCCGGTCGCTGGCGACGATGCTGACCAGCGGCAGACCCTGCACGGCCATCTGGCCCACCTGCAGGCGACTGGCCTGGCTGATCCGGCCGGAGACTGGGGCGTGGACCACGGTGCGATCGAGGTTAAGGGCGGCCTGATCGCGCTGGGCTTGGGCCGCGGCGATTTCAGGATTGACGCCCGGCACCTGCGCGCCGTTGGCGAGCGCCGCCTTGGCCTTGGCGGCATCGGCCTCCGCCGTGCGCAGCCGCGTGCGGGCATTGTCGAGCGCCTGCTGGGATTGCTGGAGACGGGCGCGGGTGGTGAACCCGTCCTTCATCAGCGCCTGCTGCCGGTCGAGATCCTGCTGGGCGTAATAGACATCCTCACGCGCACCGGTGATGTCGACGTTCGTTGCCTGAAAATCCGTGCGGAGGCGCCCGACCGCGACCTGCGCGTTGGCGATCTGGGCGTTGGCCTGCTGGAGCGCGACCTTGTAGGGCTGCTGGTCGACGACGAACAGCACGTCTCCGGCCTTCACCATCTGGTTCTCGCGAACCTTCACCTCGATGATCCGCCCGGCGACATCGCTGCCGACCGCCACGATGTCCTGCTTCACATAGGCATTGTCGGTGGAGACGGTGCGCCCGCTCGTCGCCCAGAACCACGCGCCCACCGCCAGAATGATCAACGGTACCGAAATCATGAGCAGGCGGTTGCGCAAACGCTTGCCGCGCGGCTCCGCTGCGGCTGATTCATCGGGTGCGGCCACGGTCTCGGCAGGCGCAGGCGCCTGAGCGGTCGGACGCAGGGCAGGATCGGCTTCAGACATGGACTGCCGCCTCCTTTGCGGCCTCGTCAGTGGCAGGCTGGCTATCACCGGACAGATTGTCACGGATGCGGAAGAGCACGGAAAGCACGGTGTCCTGCTCCTCCGCTGAAATGCCGGCGAGTGATTCATTGAGCACCCGCTGGCCGATCTGCTGCAATTCGGCGGCGAGCGGCTTGGCCGCCTCGGTCAGGAACAGCTGCCAGGCGCGGCGGTCCTGCGGATCGCGGCGGCGCTCGACCATGTCGGCCTGCTCGAGGCGGTCCACCATCCGGCAGGTCGTGATCGGCTCGACATCCAACCGCTCGGCAAGCGCGCCTTGGTTGATGCCGGGAAAGCGCATGATCTGCGCGAGCGCGCGCATCTGCGGCCCGGTGATGCCAAGGCTGCGGGTGCGCTCGTCGAACCGGCGACGATACAGGCGCCCGAGGTCGCCGATCGCAAAGGCGAGATGATTGCCGTCCATGATGCCGGCGCATTTAGTAAGCGGGCTTATTAAAAGCAAGTCCAGACTCTGTCACCCAATGGCGGGACAGGGCGCTCATCTCCCGCGCATTGGCCTTGCCTTTCGGACCCGATCTCCGCCACAATCGGGCGATGACAGAGACATCGACGATCCGCCTCGAGCATCTTCAGGGCCATGACGGCACGCGCATCGCCGTCCATCGGCTCGGCGATGGGCCGGCGGTCATCATGCTGCATGGCCTCAGTTCCAGCGCGCAAATCAACTGGCAGCGATATGGCACGGCCCAGAAAATCGCTGATGCCGGTTTCGAGGCGATCATGATCGATCAGCGCGTGCATGGCTGCAGCGATGCGCCGACGGATGCCGATGCCTATCCGCAGGACGTGATGCTGCTCGACATGGAAGCGGTGATCGGGGCGCTGGGCGTCACGCAGTTCGATCTAGTCGGCTATTCAATGGGCGCGCGGCTGTGCCTGGGACTGATCGACCGTGGCATGGCACCACGGCGACTGGTGCTGGGTGGCATGGGGCTGGAAGGCCTGCTGGAGTGGGCGCGCCGTCGGCAGTTCTTCCTCAATGCACTCGATCATTTCGAGACGGTACGGCCGGGCGACCGCGACTATATGGCGATCCAGTTCATGAAGACCATGAAGATCGATCCGGTCGCCTTGCGCCTGCTGCTGATGAGCATGAGCGATATGGATCACGCGGTGCTGGCCAAGGTGACGATGCCGACCCTGGTGCTGTGCGGCGAGGATGATGACGATAACGGCTCGGCCGATGCGCTGGTCGGGGCTCTGCCCAATGCGCAACGCGGCACATGCCCCGGCACGCATATGACAGCGATCACCAAGCCGGAATTCGGACAGGCCATCGCCGATTATCTCGCGGGTTGACGAACCTAGCCCTGACAGGCCAGCTTGGCCGCAATCCACAGGCTCAGGCCACAGGTTCAGGGACACCAATCATGCTCAACCCCGTTTCGCGCCTTGCCGTAGCGGCAGCGCTCTCATTGGCCGTTTGCGGCGCGCCGGCTTTGGCCCAGGCCGATTCGGCTCCGGGGCAGGCAACCCCCACGGCGGCGCAGGCCGATGCGCTCGTCGCGCAAGCCGAGAAGGAATTCTTCGATTATTCGCTGGAGGCCAATCAGGTCTATTGGGTCAACGCGACCTATCTGACCGAGGATACCGATGCGCTTGCCGCCCGCGTCGGCGCCAAGGGCACCGAGATGTCGGTCCACTATGCGCTGGAGGCCGCCAAGTTCGAGAAGGTGCCGGGCCTCTCCTATGACACCAAGCGCAAGCTCGACATCTTGCGGGCAGGCATCGTGCTGCCGGCGCCGACCACGCCCGGCGCTGCCGCCGAGCTGAATGCCATCGCGACCAAGCTGCAGTCCGATTATGGCAAGGGCCGCGGTACGCTGGACGGCAAGCCGATCAATGGCAGCGATATCGAAGCGGAGATGGGCAATCTCGACCACACGCCGAACGAGTATCGGGAGATGTGGACGAGCTGGCACGACAATGTCGGCAAACCGATGCGCGGCGAGTTCGAGCGGCTGGTAACCATCGCCAATGAAGGCGCCAAGGAGCTGGGCTTTGCGGATGCAGGCGCGATGTGGCGCTCCAATTACGATATGCCGCCGGACGACTTCGCCAAGCTGACCGAGAAGCTCTGGCAGGATGTGAAACCGCTCTACGATTCGCTGCACTGTTATGTCCGGGACAAGCTGAACGCCAAATATGGCGATGCCGTCCAGCCAAAGACCGGGCCGATCCGCGCCGATCTGCTCGGCAACATGTGGGCGCAGGAGTGGGGCAATATCTACCCGCTGGTCGCGCCGGCCGGGGCTGGGGATCTGGGCTATGACATCGGTGCCCTGCTCAAGGCCAAGGGCTACGTGGAAACCAGCCCGACCGAGGCGGACCCCGCCAAGCGTGGCAAGTGGGAAACGCAGATGTTCAAGTTCGGCGAGGGCTTCTTCTCCTCGCTTGGCTTCGATCCGCTACCGGAAACCTTCTGGACGCGCACCCAATTCATCAAGCCGCTCGACCGGGAAGTGGTCTGCCACGCTTCCGCCTGGGATATCGACAACAAAAACGATATCCGCATCAAGATGTGCACCAAGGTGGACAGCGGTGACTTCGTCACCATCCACCATGAGCTGGGGCACAATTATTATCAGCGCGCCTATAAGGACAAGAGCTTCCTCTATCTGAACGGCGCCAATGACGGCTTCCATGAGGCCATTGGCGACACCATCGCGCTGTCGATTACGCCGCAATATCTGGTCGACATCGGCCTGCTCGATCCGTCCAAGGTGCCAGGCACGGACAAGGACATCGGCCTGCTGCTGCGGCAGGCGATGGACAAGATCGCCTTCCTGCCCTTCGGTCTGCTGATCGATCGCTGGCGCTGGGGCGTGTTCGACGGCTCCATCCAATCCGCGGACTACAATAAGGCGTGGAATGCCATGCGGCTGCAATATCAGGGCATCGTTCCGCCGACGGACCGTCCGGATGACGCGTTCGACGCCGGGGCGAAATATCACATTCCGGCGAGCGTGCCCTATACCCGCTACTTCCTGGCGCGGCTGCTGCAGTTCCAATTCTATGAGGCTGCGTGCAAGCAATCGGGCTGGAAGGGGCCGCTCCACCGCTGTTCCTTCTACGGCAACAAGGCCGTTGGTGAAAAGCTGAACGCCATGCTGGAAATGGGCGCCTCCCGCCCGTGGCCGGACGCGCTGCAGGCCTTCACCGGCTCGCGCGAGATGAGCGGCAAGGCGCTAGCCGCCTATTTCTCGCCGCTGAAGACCTGGCTTGACCGGCAGAACAAGGGAAAGAGCTGCGGCTGGTGAGCCGCCAGCGGGGCAGGGCGAGCCGCTCTGCCCCGTCCTACACCGAAGCCTTGATCGTCCGCTGATGCGCTAGGCGCGGGCGAGGCGAGTGGACGTGCGAATGATGGTTAACGCAGCAGGGAATGCGCGCAATGCTTAGATAAACATGCTATTTGACAGCATGTTAGATGGTCTGGTGGGCATATGGTCTGGCTTCTCCTGTTAATCGTCTCGGCCGGCATTGGCTTGCTCGCATCGTCCCTTCCCTCGATCCATTCGATCCTCAAGGCCCTCAAAGGTGGCGATTTGTACCGCCGCTGGAATCGCCTTCGCTGGTTGGTCGTCGGCTTCATCATGGCCTATGCCGTGTACGGCAGCACCCGCTTTGCCACGGTGTCGGAGCCAACGGATTTGCTTGGCAGTCTGATTCTTCTGGCGGGCGGGTTCTTCGTGCTCGCCGTGGCCCGGCTCTCCGCGCTGACCACGCAGGATCTCGTGCGCATCGCCATACTGGAGCGCGATGTGGTGCGCGATCCGCTCACCGGCACTTTCAACCGACGCTATCTCGACACACGGCTGGACGAAGAGATCAGCCGCTCCCGCCGCTCGGGACTCCCCCTCTCGACGCTGATGATCGATCTCGACCATTTCAAAGGCGTCAATGATTTCTATGGGCATCTGGTCGGTGATCAGGTGCTGCGGCATGTCAGTTCGTTGATCCAGAGCCAGGTGCGTCTGAACGACATCGTGGTGCGCTATGGCGGCGAAGAGTTCGTCGTCATCACGCCGGACAGCAGCCTGGAAGATGCGGCGCGGCTGGGGCACCGGCTGCTGCGACAGTTGCGCGACCACAGCATCGATTTGCCCAATGGCGACACGCTGGCGGTCACCGCCAGCATCGGCGCGGCCACGCTTGCGGAGGCGGAGGGGCGCACGACCTTCCTGCGCCGGGCGGACGATGCGCTGTATGAGGCCAAGCGCGGGGGCCGCGATCGGCTTTGCGTTGCCGGCCGGCTGGCGGAGGAGAGCCCGGCCTGACGTCCCTTCGCGCCGTCAGCGAAAGGGCGGCTCGTTGAACGCGCGCAGCTTGCGGCTGTGCAGGCGGTCGCCCTGCTGGCGCAGGCGTTCGCAGGTCTCGATGCCGATGGCGAGGTGCCCGGCAATGGCCTCCTCGTAGAAACGATTGGCCTGGCCCGGCAGCTTGAGCTCGCCATGGATCGGCTTGTCGGAGACGCACAGCAACGTGCCATAGGGCACCCGGAAGCGATATCCCTGGGCAGCGATGGTCGCGCTCTCCATATCCACGCCGACCGCGCGGGATAGGGAGAAGCGCAGGGCTGAGCGGGAATAGCGCAGTTCCCAGTTGCGGTCGTCCGTCGTCACGATGGTGCCGGTGCGCAGGCGGCGCTTCATGTCGCCGCTGGCGCCCAGAATATGCTCGCACGCCTCGGCCATGGCCACCTGCACCTCGGCAATTGCGGGCACCGGAATTTCCGGCGGTAGCATTTCGTCGAGCACATGGTCGTCGCGTAGATAGGCATGGGCCAGCACATAGTCGCCGATCCGCTGGCTGGGGCGCAGGCCGCCGCAGTGGCCGATCATCAGCCATGCCTCGGGCCGCAACACGGCGAGATGATCGCAGATGGTCTTCGCGTTGGCGGGGCCGACGCCGATGTTGACCAGCGTGATGCCCGTGCCATCCGGGGCGATCAGATGATAGGCCGGCATCTGGTGACGCCGCCAGGCGCTGTCAGCGATCGCGCTTTCCGGATTGGCGGTGTCGGCGGTGACCTCGACTCCCCCCGCGCCGGAAAGCGCCGTGAAGCGCGTACCGGGTCGCTTGAGTTCGGTGCAGCCCCAACGCACGAATTCATCGACATAGCGGTGATAGTTGGTGAACAGGATGTAGCGCTGGACGTGCTCGGGCGGCGTGCCGGTATAATGCCGCAGACGCGCCAGACTGAAATCCGTGCGCAGCGCATCGAACAGCGCCAGCGGTCGCTCGCCTGATGGGCCCGGCAGCAGCAGCCCGTCCGCCACCTCATCGCCGATCTGCGCGAGCTCCGTCGACGGGAAATGGCGCGCCAGTTCGCTGGGCGGGATCGCAGCAAGTGTACCGGCGGGCAGCGAATCCAGCACATAGGGGAACGGGATCGCCTGATCGCTACGGCCGACGCTGACTTCCACCTCATAATCGGCCATCAGCAGATCGAGCTGTTCGGTCAGATAGCGCGCGAACATCTGCGGCCGGGTGATCGTCGTCACATAATGGCCGGGGCGAGAGAGGCGCGCGAAGGAGCGGCGGCTCGGCACGCCGTCATTGGTCTGATGATAATCGATGATCAGCGAGGGATAGCAGAAATCCCGGTCCGCCACCGAGCGGGCGGAAGGCACGGTGCCATCCTTGGCATAAGCGAAAATGGCCTCGCGCAGATTGGCGGTCGCTGTTTCATAGCCCGCGATCAGCGCTTCGACGATGTGGGTGCTGGAAGCTTGGTTCATGCCCCTTCATAGCTGGCCTGTATGACAGGCGGAAGAGGGGGCGCGGGGCGGGGCAGCAGCGACCTGTGCCACCGCCCCGCTCGCAATGGTCTTAGAGCTGCTCGAGCATGAAATCTGCGCTGGAGACGCGGAATTCGCCCGGCGCTTCGACATGGAGCTGCTCGACCACGCCATCATTGACCAGCATCGAGAAGCGCTGGCCGCGCGTGCCGAGACCGAACTTGCTGCCGTCCATGGTGAGGCCGACGGCTTCGGCGAAGCTGCCATTGCCATCTGCGAGCATCGTCACCTTGCCATCAGCCGACGAGGCCTTGCCCCACGCGCCCATGACGAACGGATCGTTGACGGCGGTGCAGGCGATCTCGTCGACGCCCTTGGCCTTCAATTCGCTTTCCTTCTCGATATAGCCCGGCAGGTGCTTGGCCGAGCAGGTGGGCGTGAAGGCGCCCGGAACGGAGAAGAGCGCGACCTTGCGGCCAGCAAAATAATTCTTGCTGTCAACCGGTTCGGGGCCGTTTTCGGTCATCTTGACGAAGGTCGTTTCGGGCAGCGTGTCGCCAACTTTGATCGTCATCGGTGTCTCCTGTTCTGGGGGAAAGGGCTCGGCTGGTGAACCAGCGCGTAGCGAGCAAGTCGGGGTTCGGCTTGCGCCTGTCAAGGTCGATGCTGTGCGGGGCCGGGCGGCTCTGCGGTACGATGGCCGCTCAGCCGGACGGGTCAAGCGCCTGCGGGGTGGACGCATTGTCCCCAACAAGGCATGGTCGCGATCAGGAGGCCCATCGCATGAGCGCGCCCGCGCAACCGAGACTCTCCCTCGCCGGCAAATTGTTGCTGGCCATGCCGGATATGCCGGACGCGCGGTTCGAGCGCGCAGTCATTCTCCTGTGCGTGCATGACGAGGGCGGCGCCCTGGGCATCGCGCTGCACGAGCCGATGGAGGGCATGGGGCTGCACGCTCTGCTTGGGTCATTGAGCATCGACGCGCAGTCGGTCGGCGATGAGCCGGTGCTGCAAGGCGGACCCGTCGAACCGCGCCGCGGCTTTGTGCTGCACAGTCGGGACTGGATGACGGCGGACAGCCACCCCATTGATGACGAGATTGCGCTCACCGGGTCGATGGAGGTGCTGCACGCCGTTGCTTCGGGCGGCGGGCCGGCGCGCTGGCTGGTCGCCTTGGGCTATGCCGGGTGGAGCGCGGGACAGCTGGAAACGGAGCTGGCCGCGCCGGGCTGGTATCTCAGCAAGGCGCAGCCTTATCGGCTGTTCTCGATGGCGCCAGAGAACCGCTGGGCCGGTGCGTTTTCGCTCGAAGGCATCGATCCCGCGATGCTGACCGGCAATATGGGGCACGCCTGACGCGGCAGGCTGGTTTCCTTCATCCCTCTCGCCCGACCCCAATCACATAAAGATATCTTTATATTTGCGACGGGGCGACAGCCTTGGTAAGGCGCCGCGGTGTTGCCGGTGGCGTGCGTAGCGGCCCCGGCTCAGGCAATCAGGAGAATCATCAGTGGCGACCGTGGCCCAGGACTATATCGTAAAGGACATCTCCCTCGCTGGCTTCGGCCGCAAGGAGATCGAGATCGCCGAGACCGAAATGCCGGGCCTGATGGCGCTGCGCGAGGAATTCGGCGCATCCAAGCCGCTCAAGGGCGCGCGGATCACCGGCTCGCTGCACATGACGATCCAGACCGCTGTGCTCATCGAGACGCTGGCTGAGCTGGGCGCAGAGTTGCGCTGGGCCACCTGCAACATCTTCTCGACCCAGGACCATGCCGCCGCCGCGATCGCCGAGCGGGGCATCCCCGTGTTCGCCATCAAGGGCGAGACGCTCGAGGAATATTGGGATTATGTCATCAAGATCTTCGATTGGGGTCAGGACACGACCTGCAACATGATCCTGGACGATGGCGGCGACGCCACAATGTTCGCGCTGTGGGGCGCCCGTGTCGAGGCCGGTGAAGAGCTGTTCGCGCCGTCCAACGAGGAAGAGACGATCTTCGTCGCAACCCTCAAGCGCTTCCTCGCCGAGCGTCCCGGCTATCTCACCAAGACCGTCGCGGCGATCAAGGGCGTGTCCGAAGAGACGACCACCGGCGTCCACCGGCTCTACGAGCTGGCCAAGAAGGGCAAACTGCCCTTCCCGGCGATCAACGTGAACGATAGCGTCACCAAGTCCAAGTTCGACAATCTCTATGGCTGCAAGGAATCGCTGGTCGATGCCATCCGTCGCGCCACGGACGTGATGCTGGCCGGCAAGGTCGCGTGCGTCGCCGGCTTCGGCGATGTCGGCAAGGGCTCGGCTGCCTCGCTCCGCAATGGCGGCGCCCGTGTGCTGGTGACCGAGATCGACCCGATCTGCGCCCTGCAGGCGGCGATGGAAGGCTATGAAGTCGTGACCATGGAAGAAGCGGCCACCCGTGCCGACATCTTCGTGACGGCGACGGGCAATGAAGACATCATCACGCTCGACCACATGCGCGCGATGAAGAACATGGCCATCGTCTGCAACATCGGCCACTTCGACAGCGAGATCCAGATCGCGGCGCTCAGCAACATGAAGTGGACCGAGATCAAGCCGCAGGTCGACGAGGTCGAGTTTCCCGATGGCAAGAAGATCATCATGCTCGCCAAGGGCCGTCTGGTGAACCTGGGCTGCGCGACCGGCCACCCGAGCTTCGTCATGTCCTCTAGCTTCACCAACCAGGTGCTGGCGCAGATCGAGCTGTGGACCAAGAGCGATGCCTATAAGAACGAGGTCTATGTTCTGCCCAAGCATCTCGATGAGAAGGTCGCAGCGCTTCACCTCGAGAAGCTGGGCGTGAAGCTCTCCAAGCTGACCGACAAGCAGGCCGCTTACATCGGCGTGACGCCCGAGGGTCCGTTCAAACCGGATCACTACCGCTACTAAGCCGCATAAGGCTGAGAAGACGTGAGAAGGCGCGGGCTAAGTCCGCGCCTTTTTTCGTGATCCCGGTCGCGCCCCTGATCCGTTCCCGCCCTCTCGGGCAACTTGACCTGCAGCGGTGGGGTCGTGAAGACAGGGGGCATGGATAATCTCACACACAGCATGGTGGGCGCCGTGCTGGGCCAGATCGGGCTCAAGCGCACCTCCGGCCTTGCCATGCCGACGATTATCATCGCGGCGAACATCCCGGATATCGACGCGACCTGTACGCTGCTGGGGACACAGGCGCTGGCACTGCGACGCGGGCTGACGCACGGCCCGATCGCGATGATCGTGCTGCCATTGATCCTCACCGCGATCATGGTCGCATTCGACCGGTGGCAGGCGAAGCGTGGGACACGGCCAGAGACGCGGCCGCCGGTGAACATAGTCTGGCTGTGGGTCGTCGCGCAGATCGGGACGCTCAGCCACCCCGCGTTCGACTGGCTCAACAGCTATGGCATCCGATTGCTCTCGCCGTTCAGCGACCAGTGGTTCCATGGCGATACGCTGTTCATCATCGATATCTGGCTCTGGGCGCTGCTGATCGGCGGCTATCTCTGGGCACGGCGCGGCGAACGCACCGGGCCCGCGCCGATGATGCAGCGCGCGCGGATCATCGCGACGGCCGCCTGCGCCTATATCTTCGTCAACGGACTGATCACCGGATCGGCGGAGGCGAAAGCCGCCGCATGGCTGCGCGCCCAAGGCCGCGAGCCGGACCTGGTGGTCGCCAATCCGCGTCCGTTCGCACCCTGGTCACGCGAAATGCTCTGGCGTGGGGACGGGCGCTTCGGCGGCTTTCCCTACAGCCTCGCCAGCGGGCTTGAAGCCGATGCAGGCGCAGCGGAAGGGATGCCGACCGGGATGGACGATCCCGGCGTCGAGCGCGCGCGGCAGCGGGATGCTGATGCACGGGCGTTCCTGTTCTGGTCGCGGATGCCCCTCGCGCAGCGGGCGGAGAATGGCGACCTGCTGATCTCCGACCAGCGCTTTGCGGGGCGTGGCGCCAGCGCGAGCTTTTCCGTGCAGGTGCCTGCGCAAGCAGTGCGGTAGGGCGATGTCGGCAGCGAGCATCTTGTGGTTCCGGCGGGATCTTCGCTTGGCCGATCAGGCCGCGCTCATACAGGCGTGTGCGGAAGGGCAGGTGATCCCGGTCTATATTCTCGATGATGAGACGGCGCGGCACCGGGCGATGGGCGGCGCATCGCGCTGGTGGCTGCATCATAGTCTCGAGAGCCTTGACGCCGCCCTTCGCGCGCGCGGTTCGCGGCTGATCCTGCGCCGCGGCAAGTCCGAGGCGGTTCTCGCCGCGTTGGCCACGGAGACCGGCGCCACCCGCATCCATGCCTTGCATCATTATGAGCCCTGGTGGCGCCAGGCAGAGAAGGCGGTTGCGCGCTCCCACGAACTGATACTGCACGATGGCAATTATCTCCTGCCGCCGGGCGCCCTGACCACGGGCAGCGGTGGCCCGTACAAGATCTTCACGCCCTTCTGGCGTGCGCTGCGAGAGGTCATGCCGCCGGGTCGGCCCGTGCCGGCGCCTGATACCGTTCCTGCTCCCCAAAAATGGCCGGTGAGCGATCAACTCGAAAACTGGGCCTTGCTGCCGACCTCGCCCGACTGGGCGGACGGGTTCGCGCATGATTGGTCGCCTGGCGAGGCGGGCGCCCACGATCGGCTCGATGCCTTTATCGACCATGTCGATGGCTATGACGAAGGCCGCAATCTGCCTTCCATCGAAGGCTCCTCGCGCTTGTCGCCGCATCTCCATTTCGGCGAGATTTCGCCGGCAACACTGTGGCACGCACTCGACCGGGAGGATGGCGCCAGCGAGGTCTATCTGCGTGAACTGGGCTGGCGTGATTATGCCCAGAATGTGATCGCGCAGATAAGTGATTATGGGAGTCGGAACGGTCGCGCGCAGTTCGATGCCTTTCCCTGGCGCTCGGGCCATGAGGCGCGGGACGACCTCAAGGCCTGGCAGGAGGGCTGCACCGGCTACCCGATTGTCGATGCGGGGATGCGCCAGCTCTGGCAGACCGGATGGATGCATAACCGGGTGCGGATGATCGCGGCGAGCTTCCTCATCAAGCATCTGCTCATTGACTGGCGGGCAGGGGAGCGCTGGTTCTGGGATACGCTGGTCGATGCCGATTATGGCAACAATGCAGTCAACTGGCAGTGGGTCGCGGGCACCGGGATCGATTCCAACATGTTCGTGCGGATCATGGCGCCGCTCACCCAGTCCGAGAAGTTCGACGCGGCCGCCTATATCCGGCGCTGGGTGCCGGAGCTGGCGCATGTGAAGGACGCCGCAATCCACGATCCCGAGTCCGCGGGTGTTAGGCCAGCGCAATATCCGGCCAAGTTAATCGAGCATCGCGCCGCGCGAGAGCGGGCGCTCGCCGCCTATGCCCGCGCGAAAGGCTGAGCGGGCCCCGGTTGTCTTTGCGTGAGGAATGCGTTCATATGGGCGCATGACCATTCACAATCCCAAAGCCAGCCGCCAGCGCGCCATGATGCGCCGGGCCGGCGCGCAGGTGGGTGGGCGTTTCTGGCGGGCTTTGCCGACCCGGCTGTTCGAGCCGATGCTCGTGCGGGTCGACCGGGGTCTGATGCGGGGATCACTCGAACTGCATCTGCCGGATGGATCGGTGCGCTTGCTAGGCGGGCGCAAGCAGGGCTTTTCGGCGATCGTGCACCTTGCCAACTGGCGGGCCTTGATCCGGCTGGCGGCCTCCGGCTCAACCGGCTGGTATCGCGCCTGGGCGGATGGCGACTGGTCGAGCCCCGATCCGGTGGCGCTGTTCGCCCTCTTTGGTGCCAACGCCCGTTCGCTGGGGAAGTCCGCGCGCTCGACTGGCCTGCCGCGCCTGATGGGCCGCTGGAAGCTGGCGCGGCGGCATAACAGCCGGCGGGGCGCGCGGCGGAACATCGCCGAGCATTATGATCTGGGCAATGATTTCTATCGGCTGTGGCTGGACGAGACGCTGACTTATTCCAGCGCCCGACCGGCGCATCCCCAGGAAGCGTTAGAAGCCGCGCAGATCCGCAAGATCGATGAGCTTTTGGCGCGAATCGATCTCGACGATGGCCGGCAACTGCTTGAAATCGGATGCGGCTGGGGAGGATTGGCCGAGCGCGTGCTGGAGCGGTGCGATGTCGACTATACCGGCCTTACACTCTCCACCGAGCAGCAGCAGATCGTGCAGGGGCGGATCGAGGGGTTGGGCGCGCAGGACCGTGCCCATGTGCTGCTGCAGGATTATCGCGATTGCGAGGGCCAGTTCGATGCCATTGCCAGCGTGGAGATGGTGGAGGCCGTCGGCGAAAGCTATTGGCCGACTTACCTCGCCTGCATTGCCCGGCTGCTCAAGCCCGGTGGGCGCGCGGCCATCCAGTATATCAGCATCGATGACGAGATTTTCCCGGCCTATGCCGCACGGGCCGACTTCATCCAGCGCTACATCTTCCCCGGCGGTTGCCTGATCGCCGAGCGGCGCTTTCGCGATCTTGCCAAGCGCGAAGGGCTGGAATGGGCAGACCAGACGCGCTTCGGCCTCGATTATGCGTGGACGCTGCGGCAGTGGCGCGCGCACTTTGACGCAGTGGTGGATGCAGGTCGTCTGCCTGCCCGGTTCGATGCCCGGTTCGTGGACATGTGGCGCTACTATCTCATGTATTGCGAAGGCGGTTTTGCAGGGCGGAGCATCGACGTATCGCAAGTAACGCTGATTAAGCGCTAGGCGGCGGCGTGGACAAATTCAGGGCGCAGGTGGCGTCCGGTTTCAGACAGAGTCCCGAGAGGTCTGTACCTCTGATTTGGGGTGGTTAGCTGACGTTCATGGCCGTGGTGAATGAAGGCTCAAGAATGCGGTGTCGTCGCCTTGGGGACTCTCGCCGGGCCTTGGTCCGTCGCCGACCATAGCAGAAAATGCAAATCCTACTTTACTTTGCACGCACCGCACGACTTCCAGACTCGATGGTTTGTCTGGCCGCCAGTTGGTCGGAAACGCCACATATCTTGCATGAGTCCATGAGACATCAATCGTTGCTATCGAGGGGCCACAGGCAAGAACCGCGTCTGTCAAAGCTCTTTCCGAAGGCAAGCATTCGTCCCTCATGAGCATCCTGCCTGCTTTGTCCGTGCATTCGGCAGCGCCCTCGATTGCGCCGCCTGTTAGATCGGTGATGCTAAGGATGACAGATTTTTGTTCTGCCGATGCACTCTGATCTTGCTTTGATGCTGAAAAGCAAGCTGTCAGAGAAATCAGGCCACAAGCTGCCGCGAAGTTATGCGCCCATATCTTAGTCACTATTCGATCCATAGGACTGTATCAGATGGTTGTTCAATGTCTGCAAGGTCGTCGTATCCTGAATGCCTGCTCCGAGACGACAACGCCGGATAGCCTACATTGCGTAAAAGCACCGAATGTGCCCACGCGGCCTAGGCGCCGATCAGCGCGATCTCGGCGCGGATGGCCTCAATCTGGCCCGGGATCAGGGTCAGTCTTGGTTCTTCCTCATCCAGAATCGCTTCAAATGCCGCGCGCTTCCATGCCGCCTTGCGGGCGTCATCGGCGGCGATTTCCGGCGGCATGGTGGAGAGCAGGATGTCGATCAGTCGATCAGCCCCATGGAGCCGGCCCCAGAGATAATCATTTTCGCGATAGGCACGGCTGAAGAACGCACCGAAGCAGTTGAATTCGATGCCACGCAGCGTCGCCGGTGCGCCGCCTTTGCGGATCGCCACGGCATCTTCGGGAGATATGCGATCCACCTTGATGGGGTCGTACTCGTCCAGACCTTCTCCCTGCAGCAGCGGAAAGGTCGCAATGTCGTAATAAGGGAAGCCGAGATAGGCCTTGAGCAAGGTCCGCCGGTCCTCGGCCGGGAGCGCCACACACGCAGCCGCAAAGCGCGCGTCGATCTGCTGGTCCAGATCCCGCAAGCCCCGCGCCTCCGCGATGATCGCAAGGGACGCCATCAGGTTATCGCCGTGCGGCCGCAGGGCTTCGCGTGTGCCCGCGCCAAACCATGCCGGCGTCTGACGTTCGGCATAAAGGCCGATGGCCTCGTAGAGCATATCCTGCATGGCGGAGAGGGCGGCGCCTTTCCCCTCATCCTCCTCGCTCTCGCCTTCCACAGCCTGCTCACGGAGCTGGACGAGGCGCCGGGCGAGGAAGCGCAGTCGGCGGATGCGGAACGCGATGTCGTGATTGCGATAGAACAGAATGAGCGCCGCGCTTGCGCCATCGCCCGATCCGGGGTCCATCTGGTCCACGCCCGCCGCATGGAGCTGCGCACGCAGCGGCTCCCGCAGACTGTCGCGCGCGGCCATGCCAGGGGCATCGCGGAGTTGAATGAGCAGATCGGCCAGTTCATCGATGATGCCGGCATATTTGAGATAGCCATAAGCGGGATAGGCAAAGCCCGCCGCCCGCGAGGCCTTTTGCTGCAGCCTCGCGCGCAGATGCGCCAGACGGCGCGGCGAGGGCCGGCTGAGCAGTAGGCTGAGGCCGACGGTCTGGTCCACGGTTCGTTCGATGTCCGGCCGCAAGCGCTCGGTGATTTCCAGCATCCGGTGAATGCGGCTGGAGCGGGCGCCTATCGCCTCCAGATTGTCCCGGATCGGCTGTTCGCGCGGAATATCGCTGACCGCGCCGAAGATCGTGCGGAAGAAGCCGGGGACAGGGCGCTCACCATTTTGGGCATGGTGGGAAGGGGAGGTGAGGCGAAAGCCGGGCGCGCTGGGCGTCGGCTCGATGAACACGAAGCGCCGGTCGACCGTCCGCCGCGCCGGGCGATTCTTGAGCGCATCGATTGCCTGCGCAAAGGGCGCATTGGCCAGCACCGATCCGTCGATCAGCACGGCATCCTCCGCATCGCCGGTGGCGCTGTGACCGGGGAGCACACGGCGCAAAAACGCATCGCGACCGGGCCAAGCGCGACTGCGGTCGGCAAGCACCTTGTCCATTTCCCGAGCCGTGAACGGCGGAAAGGCGCCCGGAAAGCTGGCCGTCGCGCGGGCGGCAAACGCGAGTTCGGCAGGGTCGGCGAGGGTGCGCGGTTGCCCGCCCCGGGCATGGAAGCCTATCGTGAGCCGGTGCTCGGTCTCGCTGATTTCCGGCGGGCTATTGAGGCGCAGCCGTTCCTCATGGCCGGTAAAATCCGTGGCGGTGACGAACAGGTCCAGCGGATGCCCACGGGGCAGCAGCGATCCTCCGATCTTCTCTGGCTCCGTCTCGCGCGCCTTTTCCATCGCATCGAAGGCGTTGAGCAGCAGCTCGGTAAACCCCTTGCCGCCGAAGGGAGGCGCGAACCAGCGCGCCCGGATGAAGTTGGACAGTTTGCGCCGCACCTCCGAGCGCGTTTCCGGCGCCACGGTGCGGGACACCGTGTCGTTGCGGCGGCGCAGCAGCAGCCAGAGCAGTGGCGCGGCCCAGAATTTGGTGAAGCGCGAGAGCGGTCGCGCATCAGGGTCGAGCAGGATGTCGACATCGGCGCAGCGCAACCACAGTTCGGTCAGCGGGTCGAGCGACTGACCGCTTTCTATGGCCTGCGCCAGATAGACCCCGTTGATGCCGCCCGCGCTGGCCCCGGCAATGATGTCCGGCAGAATCCGCACCCGCAGGCCGGTCTCCGCAAGGCAGGTCTCCAGAATGCGCTGGTAAACGAGATTGCCCGGTCGACCGCTGCGGAAATCCCGGCTGGCCTGCGCCAGATGCCAGATTTCCTTGGTGACCCCGTGCATGTAGACGGCGAGGCTGACTCCACCATAGCAGACCAGCGCCAGCCTCAGTTCCTTCTCCCGCATGAGCGCAGATTGGCGCGCTACGGCCGGCTTGTCGAGCCGTTGCACAGATTATCCGCAAATCAGCGAAGGTCGAACGTGGCCCAGACCGGCAGATGATCGGACGCGCGCCGGGCCAGAACGGAGGAATGGACGCCGCTGTCGGTCAGCGTCAGGCCGCCCCGCCACATGATCCGGTCGAGTTCGGCAATCTGGCGGCGGGCGTGGAAACTGCGGCCGCATGGCGCGATGTCATAGTGGCGCGAGAAATCCTGCAGGCACCCGCGATTGGCGGTCCACTCGTTCGTATCGCCCATCAGGATGGTCGCATCGGCGGGATGCTGGACATCCACCATATCGACATGATGCTGGACCGCCGCAGCCTGCCGGCGCCGCCAGAGGCCGGAGAGGTCGAGGTGCATCCCAACCGTCCGCAAGCGGATGCCCTTGATCTCGATACAGGCCATCACAGCGCCGCGCGGCTCCAGGCAGGGGAGATGGATCACGCTGGCATCGGCATGGCTCTGGTTGCGCCGAACCAGGAGCGCATTGCCGTGCCAGCCCATGCTCTCGACTCGCGTCGGCAACTCGATGGCGCGATAATCCGAATGCATCTCCAGCAGGCGATCGGGCAGCACCGCATGACGGATGCCGAAGCGGCGGTCGGCTTCCTGCAGGGCAATCAGATCGGCATCCAGCTCGTTCAGCACATCAATGATGCGCTCTGGCATGCGGCGCCGATCGGTGCCGACGGCTTTGCGGATGTTGTAGGAAGCGACCTTGATCATTGCGCCGTAGATTTGGCCTTATCGGCCGCAAGGCAACCCCATGGCCAAGAAAAAGGCAACTCCGCGCCGGCTCAGCCATTCAACTTATATCACAATCTTGGAGGATGATGATGAAAGTTGCTCATGACGCGCTCGTGATGGTGGTCGATGGTAGCAAGATGCTGCTGTTCCGTAATGCTGGCGACGAGGAGTTTCTCAACCTTCAGGTCGAAGAGGCGGTGGAGCAGAAATCCGAGCAGGATCAGGATCTTTCGACCGATCGGCCCGGGCGCAGCTTCGCTTCGGCACCCAACAGCCAGGATCGCAGTGCGATGGAAGAAACCGACTTCAAGCAGCAGGCGGAAGACCGCTTCGCAGCGGATGCAGTCGCGCTGCTCAACAAGCGCGCCATGGAGGGCTCGTTCGACCAGGTCGTCATCGTCGCGGCACCGATCACTCTGGGCGAGATGCGCCGCCATTATCACAAGACGCTCAAGGATCGGCTCGCCGGCGAAATCGGCAAGACGCTCACCAGCCACCCGGTCGACGAGATCGAACAGATCCTCATGAAGAGCTGATCTCGCCTCTGGCGTTCCCTCTTCGTTCTGCTAAGAGGGCGCATGGCGAAAGTGAAACGTCGATATGTGTGCCAGGCCTGCGGGGCGGTGGCGTCCCGCTGGCAAGGGCAGTGCGACGACTGCGGAGAATGGAACAGCCTGATCGAGGAAGCGCCGCCCACGGCGTTCTCGGCCAAGCACGATCTTCAGGCCGGCGGGCAGGCGATCAATCTGATTGGCTTGGACGCGGATATCGCTCTGCCCGAGCGGATGACCACCGGCCTGCCGGAGTTCGATCGCGCAGTCGGCGGCGGGCTGGTGGCCGGGTCCGCCAGTCTGATCGGCGGCGATCCGGGCATCGGCAAGTCCACCCTGCTGCTTCAAGCTGCGGCGCGGATGGCCAAGGCCGGGCGGCATGTCGTTTATGTGAGTGGCGAGGAAGCTGCGGATCAGGTCAGGCTGCGCGCCCGGCGGCTGGGGCTGGGCGATGCCCCGGTGCATCTCGCCAGCGCTACGTCGGTGCGGGATATTCTGACGACATTGGGGCAGCGGGAAGAACCCGATCTGCTCATCATCGATTCGATCCAGACCATGCACAGCGACCTGATCGAAGGTGCGCCGGGCACGGTCAGCCAGGTGCGGGCGAGCGCTCAGGAGTTGATCCGCTTTGCTAAGCGGGGTGGAACGGCTCTCATTCTTGTCGGCCACGTCACCAAGGATGGCACCATTGCCGGCCCGCGCGTGCTGGAGCATATGGTGGACACCGTCCTGAGCTTTGAGGGCGAACGCAGCCATCAGTATCGCATCCTGCGCGCGATCAAGAATCGCTTTGGCGGCACCGACGAGATCGGCGTGTTCGCAATGGTCGAGGAGGGACTGCAGGAAGTCGGCAATCCCTCGGCGCTGTTCCTGACCGACCGCGAGGAGCGCGTGGCGGGCACGGCCGTCTTCCCCGCGCTTGAAGGTACGCGGCCGGTGTTGGTCGAAGTGCAGGCGCTGACGGTGCGGCTGGCCAGCGGCGCGACCCCGCGCCGGGCCGTGGTCGGCTGGGACAGCGGCCGGCTCGCCATGGTGCTGGCCGTGCTCGAAGCGCGCTGCGGCTTGAGCTTCGCGACTTGCGAGGTCTATCTCAATGTCGCTGGCGGTTACCGCTTGCAGGACCCTGCCGCAGACCTTGCTGTCGCTGCCGCCCTGATCTCGGCGCTTTCCGAAAACCCCGTGCCGCATGATGCGGTGATGCTCGGAGAAATTGCGCTGTCCGGCGAATTGCGCCCGGTCGCCCATAGTGCGCTGCGCCTGCGGGAAGCTGCCAAGCTCGGCTTCGGGCGTGCCTTGTTGCCGGCATCCAGCGCGGCGCAGGCCAGTGGCATTTCGACGACCGGATTCCGCCGGCTCGGCGATCTTGTTGACCATCTGCTTGGGCGGGACTAGCCAGCCGGCATGACCGTGCTGGATTTTGCCGTTCTTCTGCTCATCGGTGGCTTGGCCGTGCGGGGCTTCCTGCGCGGTTTCGTGACCGAATCGCTGTCGCTTGCTGCACTGATTGGCGCCATCGTCGCGGTGCGGCTTTTCCACGCGCCATTCACGGCTCTGCTCGACACCATCGTGGGGGCGGAATATGTGGCGGCGCTGCTGGCATTCGTCGCGGTGTTCGGCGTCGTCTTCATGCTGGGCACGCTGCTGGCGCGCTGGATCGGCGACAAGACCAAGACCTCGCTGCTCGGCCTGTTCGACCGGACGCTGGGCCTTGGCTTCGGCGCCATCAAGGGCCTGCTGGTGGCGACCATCGCCTTCGTGCTGTTCACGATCGGTTATGATGCCATCTACGGCGTGCAGACCAATCGGCCGGACTGGATGCGGCTGTCCCGTTCCTATCCGCTCCTAAGCGCGAGCGGCTCGGCGATGAGCGGTTGGATGGCGGAGAACAGCCGGCGCGGTGGCCTGCTCGGTATTCTTGAGGATGATGGCGCTGAGAGTAGCAACGCAAGTGGCGAGGACAGCAATGCCGCGCAGTGAAGGCACCGGCGCATGAGCAGCGCGCTCTACAGCATGGATGTGCTGCGTCGCGCTGCCGGCATTTCGGCCTATCCGCCGCTCGATCAGGCTGATTTCGTCGAAGAGCGGCGCTCGCCGACCTGCGGCAGTCGTGTCTCGGTCAGCTTGCGGGTGGATGAGGCCGGCCGCATCACCGCCTTCGGGGTCGATGCCAAGGCCTGCGCGCTGGGGCAGGCGGCCTCGGCGATCCTCGCTGCGCAAGCTGTCGGCGCTGATCGCGCAACCATCGACTCGGTGAGCGAGGCATGGCGGGGCTATCTGGCCGGGGAGCAGGATGCCCTGCCGGACTGGCCGGATCTCGCCTTGCTCGCAGCCGGTCGCGATTATCCCGCCCGGCACCCGTCGATGCGACTGGCGTTCGAGGCCACGGCCGCCGCCCTCGCCCGCGCAAATGGGGACGCGCAAAAGGAGACGTCGTCATGATCGGCATACTGGCCGCGCTGAGCGCCGCCTTGTCCATTGGTGCGTCGGCATTCGGCGCTCATGCGGCCAGCAGCCCGCAGGCCGCGGAGTGGTTGCGGACCGGTGGCGTCTATCAGCTTGTCCATGCCGTGGCGGTGCTTGCGTTGCTGCGCCTGCCGGTCAGCAATGGTCCTTCATGGACATTGCTGACCGGCAGCGCGCTGTTCGCCGCCACGCTCTACGCCATGGCGCTGGGTGCCCCCCGCTGGCTGGGCGCGGTCACACCGATTGGCGGCGTGGTGATGATCCTGGGATGGCTCTGGTTGGCCTGGCAACTCGCGCGCGCTGACTGAGGCGATCTGCCTGTTTCAGGCGCCGTCGAGATAGGCGGCAACGTCCGCCAGATCGACATCCTTGGCGAGATAGGTCTTGCCGATGCCACGGGCGAGCAGGAAGGGCAGGGTGCCGCTGCTCATCTTCTTGTCATGCAGCATATGCTCGACGAGCCGCGCGCCGGACGCGGACACGCCCGCATCCGCCAGCGACGCCGGCAGGCCGACGGCGCGCAGATGCGCAACGACCCGCTCTGCATCCTCGGGCGGGCATTCGCCGCGCCGCACGGAGTATCCAAACGCTAGGGCCATGCCCGCCGCGACGCCCTCGCCATGCAGCAGTCGATCCGAAAAGCCGGTTTCCGCCTCCAGCGCATGGCCGAACGTGTGGCCAAGGTTGAGGAGCGCCCGGCGGCCGCTGGTCTCGCGCTCATCCTCGGCGACGATGGCGGCTTTGGCGGCGACGCTGCGGGCAATGGCATGGGCGCGGGCCTCGGGGTCGCCAGCCATCAGCGCCGTGCCGTTCGCCTCGCACCATGCGAAAAACTCGGCATCGTCGATCAGGCCGTATTTCACCACCTCGGCATAGCCGGCGCGCACTTCTCGCGGGCCGAGCGTGTCGAGCGTGTCTGGGTCGATCAGCACCAGTGAGGGCTGATGGAAGGCGCCCAGCAGGTTCTTGCCTGCCCGGCTATTGATCGCGGTCTTGCCGCCGACCGAGCTATCCACCTGGGAGAGCAATGTCGTCGGGATCTGCACGAAGTTGCAGCCGCGCTTGACGATGGATGCCGCGAAGCCGACCAGATCGCCGATCACCCCGCCGCCCAGTGCAACTACATGGTCCCGCCGTTCGATGCCGTGTGCGATCATCCGGTCGGTCAGGGCTTCGAGATGCTGCCAGCTCTTGGTGGATTCGCCCGCCGGAAGCGTCACCAGCTCGGCCGCCAGTCCAGCCCGCTCCAGCGCGGCGGCAAGGCGGGGCCATTGAGCCGAAGCGACATGCGCGTCCGTCACGACCAGAAAGGGTCGGCTGCTGGCAAAAGGCGCCAGCGCCTCGCCCGCGCGCTCCATCAGCCCGGCTTCGATGCGGACATCATAGCTGCGCTCGCCAAGGGAAACGGGGACGGTGGTCATGGGTTGAGCGCTTTCACGATCTTGTCGATGGTCGCCTCATGCGGCGAGTCCGAGCTTTTGATGTGGATGGGCGCTTGCTGGTAAAAGGGCGTGCGCGCCGCAGCGAGGCTCTTGAGCACTTCGCGCGGCTCACGGCCCTTGAGCAGTGGGCGGCCATCGCGCCGGGAAACGCGGTCGACGAGAATGTCGATATCCGCATCCAGCCAGACGGCCGTGGCGTGCGCCAAGATCAGCGCCCGCGTCTCGTCATTGACGAAAGCGCCGCCACCGGTGGCGACAACCTTGGGCACGCCGTCGATCAGCCGGGCGATCACCCGCCGTTCGCCATCGCGAAAGGCCGGCTCGCCATAGGTGTCGAAGATTTCCTGAATGGTCATCCCGGCCGCCCGCTCGATCTCGTCGTCAGCATCGACAAAAGGCAGGTTGAGTCGGGCTGCGAGGCGACGGCCGATGGTGGACTTTCCCACGCCCATCAGGCCCACCAGGACGATGGAAGGTCCTGCGGATAACCCTGCGATGGCCTCTTCGCGATATTTATCGTTTCGCCCCATGATCTGCGCGGCTATACAGCCGCCAACGTCTGAGGCAACGGCGTTCGAACGCCATCAGGCATATGTCACTGCAACGGTAAGGCCCGATCCCCCATCATGAAACTCAGCCGCCGCGACCCTTATCAACAGTCCTATCGCTCACGCCGTCCGCGTAATCCGCTGTCGCTGATCGGCGTCATTCTGTTGGTCGTCATCGTGCTGCTCCTCGTGCTCTCCTGGTGGAACGGCGCCGAACGACCCGTCACCGAGATCGAGCTGCCGGTTTCCGCCGAGCAACTTGCCGGTTAGGGCAGGGCAGTGCGAGGCAGACAGATTGGCTTGCTGGCGGGGATGAGCGCGCTGGCGCTCAGCATCCCCGTGCTGGCGCAGAGCGGCCCTGAATCACTGCTGCCGCCCGGATTTGGCGATGCCGCGCCGACACCGTCGCCCAGCGGGCCGCAGCCGGCGACACCGCAGCCCGCGCGGCCGGCCGCGCCCGCGCCAACGCCGCTGCTGCCGCCCGGCGCGGTGATCGACCGCGCCGCCAATGCCATGGCAGCCGACGAGGCGGTGAACGAGACAGCTGCCGACGAAATCGCCGAGAAATACGACCTGCCGCCGTCCGCACGCCGGTCTCTGGACCGGATCGGCCCGCTCAAGGTGGCGCAGGGCGGCCTTGGCGAGAGTGCCTTCGGGCAACGCAATGGGCAGGCCCTTGCCGGCGTAATGCGCACGATGCGCGCGCCGGTCATGTCTCGCTGGGCGAGCATTTTGATGCGCCGGGCGTTGCTTTCTCAGGTCTCCACGCCGTCAGACATCGGTGGTGCGGACTGGGCAGCCGAGCGCGCATGGCTGCTGCTGCGCATGGGTGAGGCGGATAATGCGCGCCTGCTGATCCAGCAGGTCGATGCCGATCAGTATAGCCGCCGGCTCTATTCCGTGGCGATGCAGGTGCAACTTGCTACCGCTGATCCCGCCGGCTTCTGCCCGCTGCTACCGCGCGCGCGGGATATGAGCGACGAGCCGGGCTGGTTCATGGCGCAGGCCATCTGCGCGTCGTTCTCGGCAGATCAGGGCACGGCGAGCGCGTTGCTCAGCCAGGCGCAGCGGCGCGGCATCGCCCGGGGCATCGATTACCGGCTTGCCGAAAAGGTGGTCGGCGCCGGGCCGAACAGCCGCCGCTCGGTGAAGATCGAGTGGGATGGCGTGAGCCAGCTTACGACATGGCGCTATGGTCTGGCCACGGCAACCAATGTCGCCATTCCGCCAGCGCTGTTCCAGACAGCCGGGCCGCAGGTGCTCGCCTGGCAGGCTCGCGCGGCCAATCTGTCGCCGATGGATCGTTTGGCCGGCGTAGGAGTCGCCTCACAGCTGGGCGTTTTCTCAGGCGCCGCAACATTGGGCTTCTTCGCTGCCTTGGCAGAGGACGAGTCCGCCGAGGCTACCGCGAATGATCGCGTCGACTGGTTGCGGACGGCCTATGGCTCGGGCGATACTGGCACGCGAATTTCCGCGATGCGCGATTTCTGGCAGGCCCAGCCGTCAGGTGGCTGGAGTGCCGGGCCGGGTGGCGTTTACTATGGCGCGTTGCCCGCTGTCGCGCGCGCGGCGGCGGCGCTGCCGGTCTACGCCGAAGCAGGCGAGGATACGCCCTGGCTGATCGCTGCCATGCTCGCAGGCGGCTATGATCGGAGTGCCGCGCGCTGGCGCAGCGTGATCGAGGGGCTGGATGGCGATGCGCAGCAGCGCAGCTGGGCCCTGTTGGCGACCGGCCTGCCCAATGCGGCGGTAGACCTGTCCGCAAATCGTATCGCCGCTTTTGTCGACGCCGATGAGGCAGAAGACAAGTTGCGTGGTCATAGTCTCGTCGCCGTGCTGGGCGGGCTCAATCGTCTGCCTGCTGGCGAGCGGGCGCAGCTTTTGCAGGATGCCGGGGTCAACCTGTCTTCGCGGCGTCCATGGGTCCGGGCAATCGTTGCGGCGGCGGCACGCCGGGAGCAGGGCACGGTAGCGCTGCTGGCGGGCGTCGGGATGCAGAGCCTCAACTGGCGCAACATGACGCCCGAGCAACTCTATTACATCATATCGAGCCTGAACGCTGTCGGTCTTGAGGCTTATGCGCGGATGATCGGCGCCGAGGCGATGGCCCGGCTCTGATGACCGGTGCGGACGAGCGCGAGTCGATCGTCGGTTCGCGCGATGCCACGCTGATCAGCCGCTATCTCACCATGATGGCGGCCGAGCGTGGCGCCTCGCGCAACACATTGCTTGCCTATCGAACCGATCTCGAAGACGCTGCGGTGCGCTGCCAGGGGTTGGCACATGCGGACGCTACCCGGCTCACCTCGCTGGCTGCATCATGGCGAGATCTCGCGACATCGACGGTCGCGCGCAAACTTTCGGCGCTACGAGGTTTCTTCGCTTTTCTGGAGGCAGAGGCGGTCCGGGCTGACAATCCCGCCGCGAGTCTGGCAAGGCCCAGCCTGCAGCGTCCGCTCCCCAAAATACTGTCTCATCAGGATGTCGATGCGATTTTTGCGGTCATCGCCGAACGGATTGCGCGCGTGCCGGTCAATCCGCTCGACCTACGGCTCGCGGCGCTGATCGAGTTGCTCTACGGTTCCGGGCTGCGTGCGACCGAACTGGTTTCGTTGCCCGCCAAGGCCATGGCGACCGATCGCCCCTTTCTCATCCTGCGGGGTAAGGGCGGGCGCGAGCGGCTCGTGCCGATCTCCGACCGGGCGCGCGCGGCCGTGGCCGCTTGGCGGGCGCATGTGCCGGAGGACAGTGCCTGGCTCTTCCCATCAGGCAAATCCTATTTGAGCCGGGTGCGCCTCTTCCAGCTGGTGCGCGCTTTGGCCGCCGAGGCGGGCATCGATCCGGGGCGAGTCAGCCCGCATGTCCTGCGTCATGCCTTCGCGACCCATCTGCTGGAAGGAGGCGCGGACCTGCGCGCATTGCAGGCGATGCTGGGCCATGCCGACATCGCCACGACGCAGATTTACACCCATGTCGACGCGGCTCGACTGGTCGCCCTCGTTAACGCACGCCATCCGCTCGTTGACCTCAAGCGACGCGGCGTATAGCGCGCGAGCATGATCAGTTATCTCGACTTTGAGAAGCCGGTAGCGGCACTCCAGGCCCGGATCGACGAATTGCGCGAGACGGCGGACAATGATTCCATCGATATCGATGCGGAGGTCGAAAAGCTGCAGCAGCGCTCGACGGCGATGCTCGGGGACCTCTACGCGCGGTTGACGCCCTGGCAGAAGACGCAGGTCGCGCGCCATGCCCAGCGGCCGCACTTCCGCGATTTCGTCGAGGGCATGTGCAGCGACTTTATGCCGCTGGCTGGCGACCGCGCCTTTGCCGACGATCAGGCCATTCAGGGCGGCTTTGCGACCATCGAGGGCCGCAAGGTGATGCTGATCGGCCATGAGAAGGGCAATGATACCGCTAGCCGGGTAAAGCATAATTTCGGCATGGGCATGCCGGATGGTTATCGCAAGGCGATCCGGCTGATGCAGCTGGCCGATCGTTTTGGCCTGCCCGTGGTAACGCTGGTCGACACCTCAGGCGCCTTCCCCGGCGTGCAGGCCGAAGAGCGGGGCCAGGCGGAGGCGATCGCGCGTGCGACCGAGGCTTGCCTCACCCTCGGCGTGCCGCTGGTCGCGGCCGTGGTGGGCGAAGGCGGATCGGGCGGCGCCGTGGCGCTGGCGTCTGCCAATCGCGTGCTGATGTTCGAACATGCGATCTATTCTGTGATCTCGCCTGAGGGTTGTGCCTCCATCCTCTGGCGGACTGCCGACAAGGCGGCGGACGCGGCGCAAGCCATGCAGGTCACCGCGCAGCAGCTCGCCAGCCTGGGGGTGATCGACCGGATCGTTCCGGAGCCGGTGGGCGGTGCTCATCGGGCGCCCGACTCGGCCATCGGGAGCCTCAAGGGCGCAATTCTGGAAGAGCTTGGTGCCCTCGCCAGCGAAGATTCGAATGCGCTGCGCACGCAGCGAGCGCAGAAGTTTCTGGCCATGGGTGCCTGACAACGGGAACAGCCCAAGGCGATTTGCATTCCCTCAACGTCTGTCTATTTTCGGTTCGTCGCAAAATAGACCTGAATGAGAAGGGGAGGCCATGGGCCGCAAATATCTGATGCTGTGGTTGAGCGGCGCCCTCGTGGCAGGCTGCGCAACCACGCAATCGAGCGAGGCACAGCAGGGGGGTATCCGCACGGCGACCTCGATGAGCCAGTCCGAGCGCCAGCAGGGCGCCAAGGCACACCCGGAGCTTCTGGCGGAATTCGGCGGCGTCTATAATGGTCCGCAGGCCACCTATGTGACCAGCGTCGGCAAACGCATCGCAGTGCAGTCGAGCCTGTCGAACCAGCAGAATGATTTCACGATTAGCCTGCTCAATTCATCAGTGAACAACGCGTTCGCGATCCCCGGCGGCTATGTCTATGTAACTCGCCAGTTGCTGGCACTCATGAATGACGAAGCCGAGCTGGCGGGCGTCCTTGGCCACGAAGTCGGCCACGTCGCAGCCCAGCACGGCCAGCGCCGCCAAAGCGCAGCCACCCGCAACTCGATCCTCGGCGTGCTGGGGCAGGTGCTGGTTGGCGCTGTCGCGGGCGACTCCGGGCTGGGCCAGCTCCTGCAACGCGGCATCGGTACGGGCACGCAATTGCTGACCCTCAAATTCTCCCGCTCGCAGGAATATGAAGCGGACGATCTGGGAATCCGATATCTCGCGAGCGCGGGCTACGACCCCAAGGCGCTGTCCTCCATGCTCGCCTCGCTGGCCGCGCAGAACACGCTCGATGGGCAGGTGCGCGGTCAGGGCACGGCGGTGCCCGAATGGGCCAGCACACACCCCGATCCCGCCTCCCGCGTTCGCCGCGCGCTCACCAATGCGCAGGCGACCCGCTCCACCAACACGCTGCGCAACCGCGACGTATTCCTCAATCAGCTGGGCGGCATGATCTACGGCGACGATCCCAAGGATGGGATTGTGCAGGGCAATCAGTTCCTGCATCCGGTGATGAAGCTCAAGTTCACGGCGCCGCAGGGCTTCTCGATCCAGAACGGCGCCAGCGCCGTGGCCGTAGTCGGCCAATCCGGTCAGGCGCAATTCTCGATGGTGCAGTTCAATGGCAATCTCGACGGCTACGTCCAGTCGGTCTTCAATCAGCTGGCAGGGCAGGGACAGGCGCCGGACATCCGCGTCCAGCGCACCACCATCAACGGCCTGCCGGTCGCGTCGGGCTCGGCCAGCATGGCCAACAGCCAGGGGACACGGCTCGACGTGACGGTGGTTGCCTATCAGTTCGGCCCGTCCACGGCCTATCATTTCATCACGGTCACGCCGGCCGGCCGCGGCCTTGGATCGCTCTCCACGCTGATCAACTCCGTGACGCGCATGACGGACAAGGAGGCGGCGGCGATCAAACCGCGTCGCTTGCAACTGGTGACGGTGCGTCAGGGCGATACCGTCCAGGCACTCTCCAGCCGCATGGAGTTCGACGATTACAGGGTCGAGCGGTTCCTGGTGCTGAACGGATTGTCGTCCAACACCGCTTTGGCCGCAGGCAGTCGGGTCAAGATCGTGACCTACTGAGCGCTCGTTTGAATAAACAAAAACGGGTGGCAACCGCGAGGTCGCCACCCGTTCTTATGAGGGAGTCGTCGAAACAGCCTCAGTAAACTGATAACTCGTCAGGATGCGGCTGGCGTCTCAAGCTCGTCCGACACGTTGTTGAACGTGTTGCCGAGGCTTCCGCCAATGGCGCTCATGCCGGCGATGGCGGCGACGGCGATCAGGGCTGCGATCAGGCCATATTCGATGGCGGTCGCGCCCTTGTCGTTCTTGAACAACTTGCGAAGGGTCTTCATAGGATGTCTCCTCAATTCCTTGGTATCAATCACACCCGGCCACTGAATGGGGTCAGCAAGCAGGCTATCGATACGGCCGATTGATTTCCAAATTCCTAATCTGGGGCCGAGTTGTAAAAAAATGGTGGTTAATGGCTGGTCACTTCGTTCGACACTTCATTCCAGGTGCGGGTCGTCGATGAACCAAGGTGCGATACCCCTGTGACGAGCGCCAGCACGATCAGGGAGAGGATCAAACCATATTCGACGGCGGTGGCGCCTTTTTGGGATGCGAGAAGGCTGTGGATGAAGGCCCGCACGAGGGTTTCCTGAAGCAGATGTCGGTCCAACGCGGTGTAAAGCGCAAGCCGTTAACAATTTGCAGGATGATCGCCCGAGCATGACCGGAATGAACCAAAGCAAACCGCCGCTGGTCGTCGTCGCCGCGGCGCTGGTGGATGCGCAAGGCCGGGTGTTCGTGCAGCAGCGTCCGCACGACAAGGCGATGGGCGGCTTGTGGGAGTTTCCCGGCGGCAAGGTCGAGCCCGATGAAACCCCCGAAGCAGCGCTGATCCGCGAGCTGCGCGAAGAACTCACGATCGAGACCGAAACCGCTTGCCTCGCGCCGGCGAGCTTCGCGACAGGCATGATCGGGGAGCGACCGCTACTGCTTCTGCTGTACGTCTGCCGCAAATGGCAGGGCGTCGTTCAGCCGACAGAAGCGCCGGACAGCCGCTGGCTCCACACCCACCAGTTGTTCGCGCTCGACATGCCCCCCGCCGACGCCCCGCTCGTAGCGATGCTGGACGCGCTGCTCTAGCGCCTAAGTCTCGGTGGCGCGGGAGGGGCGCAAAGCCTCCGCCAGCGACACCGTGGCGCTGCCACGCCTTGCAGGGCGAGGCTGGTCGGGATCGGGCGCCCATCCGCTGCCATGCAGGACTACGAAGCGTTCCCGCGTCCGCCCATCCGGGTCAGCGGCCTGCGCGAAGTGCGCCGCTGCCAGCGATAGCCCTGCGCGCGTCAGCGGCGGCGGCGGCGAGGCGAGGCACTGCGCCGCGCCCATGCCGCGCAGATCTGCCATAAGGCTGAAGATCGAGCCATAGCGCACGTCCAGACTGTCGCCATCCGCCACCGGCATGGTGAAGCCGGCACGGGCGAGCAGATCGCCGAGCGCGCGGACGTCGATCTGCGGATGAATGCGCTGGGCGGGCCGCTCCCCGTCGGCCGCCAGCAGGGCCGCCTTGAGCCGCGCCAGCGATCCCGCGCCGATCATCGTCAGGAGGAGCAAACCGTCGGGCCGCAACGCGCGGCGCAGGGCAATCAGGGCGCCCGGCAGGTCGTTGATCGTATCGAGCGTGCCGCAGCACAGGATGAGGTCGAAGCTTTCCGGCGGGTAGGGGAGGGCATCCTCTCGAATAATGTCGCCGCCGCAGGCCTGCGCGAACCGCGCGCCGGGATCGGCCGCCGTTACCGAGCAACCCCGGGCGGCGAGGGCATCGATCAGGCGGCGATCCGGGCATCCGATGACGAGTGCGTCCCCAAAGGCACGCGTCACGTCATCCAGTCGTTCCAGCATGGCGTCGGCCATCGCGGCGTACAAAAAGTCATGCGCTGCGAAATTGCCAGCGGCGCGGTCGCGGCGCTGGGCCCGCAAAGCCTCGTTGAAGATCACCGGGACAGTCATGGCCGGGCTTGTGCCGACTCCCGCTGCGTGGAACAAGCCGCTTATGGCCGTTCGGACGATTTTGCAGGCCGCACTCGCGCCTCTGCTCGATTATGCGCTGCCGCCGCGATGCCCCGGCTGCGGCGTCGTGGTCGGCGCGGTGGGGACGTTCTGCACGGACTGTTGGCTGTCCATCGATTTTATCGGCGAGCCGATCTGCGCGACATGCGGCGTCGACCTACCAAGCCCGCTCGGCGGGGATATGACGTGCGGGGCCTGCCTATCCGAGCCGCCGCCCTATGATCGCGCGCGCGCCGTCATGACCTATGGCGAGATTGCACGAACCGTGGCCCATCGCCTGAAATACGGGCGGCGGCTCAGCCTCGCGCGGGTCATGGCAGAGCATATGACGCGACTGGTCGTGCTGGAAGAAGCCGCAGGATCAGCCGATCCCCCTCTTTTCCTGCCGGTCCCGCTGCATCGCTGGCGACTCTGGTCCCGTGGGTTCAATCAGTCCGCGCTGATTGGCCGCCATATTGCCCGCCGGACTGGCGGCGTGCTGGAGCCGGAGCTTTTGCGCCGCGTGAAGGCGACGCCGCCACTCCATATGCTGAGCCGGCGGGAGCGACAAAAGATCGTGAAGGGCGCCTTCGCGCTCGCCCCCGGAGCGGCCGCGCGTTTGGCGGGCCGCCATGTGATCCTGATCGACGATATCTGGACGACCGGCGCCACCGCGAGCGCCTGCGCGCGCGTGCTGCGGTCTGCGGGCGCGCGGCGGATTGAGGTGCTGTGCTGGACCCGGGTGGGCATGGGCGAACATTGACATTCGTTTCCATGCGCACGACATCCGGTCTTGAGACTTATCACAAGGGAAACAGCCACGCATGGCGCATGTCGAGATCTACACGCGGGCCTTTTGCGGATATTGCGCACGAGCCACGGCGCTGCTGCGAGAGAAAGGCGTCGACTTCGAGGAATATGATCTGACCATGGGCGGCGAGAAGCGCGCCGAGATGATCGAGCGCGCCAATGGCCGCGCCACTTTTCCGCAAATCTTCATCGACGGCCAGCATATTGGCGGCAGCGACGATCTGATGGCGCTCGAACGGAGCGGCAAGCTCGACTCGTTGCTGAACGCCTGACCCAGGCTATCGCCGTGCGCGTTGCCATTTTGCAGATGAATGCCGGCATCGATCCGGTCCGCAATCGGGAGACGCTGGTCACGGCGGTGCAGGACGCTGCGGCTGATGGCGCTGCGATGCTTTTCACACCTGAAATGAGTGGCCTGCTTGATCAGGATCGCGCCCGATCAGAAGCCGCGCTGGCGACTGAGGATGAGGATGAGACGCTCCGCGCCGTCCGTGAGGCCGCGCAGGCTTCGGGCTTGTGGGTGCATCTCGGATCGCTGGCTCTGCGCGATCCGGAAACCGGCAAACGTTTCAACCGCGGCTTTGTCATCGACGCCGCCGGCGAGATCCGCGCGCGCTATGACAAGATCCACCTGTTCGACGTTGATCTGCCGAGCGGCGAGCGCTGGCGCGAGTCCAGAGTGTACCAGAGCGGCCACGAGGCGGTTCTGGTGCAAACGCCGTGGGGCGGGATCGGCCTCACGATCTGTTACGACCTGCGCTTTCCTGACCTTTTCCGTGCGCTGAGCAATGCCGGGGCGGACATCATCTCCGTGCCCGCCGCCTTCACCGTGCCGACGGGCGAGGCGCACTGGCATGTGCTGCTGCGTGCCCGCGCTATAGAATCCGCCGCCTTCGTAATTGCGAGCGCCCAATGCGGGCTGCATGAGGATGGTCGGCGGACCTACGGGCACAGTCTGGTCATCGACCCTTGGGGCACAGTACTGCTCGATGCGGGGGAGGCGCCGGGGCTGTATTTCGCGGACCTTGACCTTGATCGCATTGCCGAGGTCCGCTCGAAAATCCCGGTACTGGCTCATAGAAAGTCTATTCAGGACGTTGTTTTGTCGTGATTTCCTTCGATCTCAAATGCGGCCACCATCATGTCTTCGAAGTGTGGTTCCGGTCATCCGCAGACTACGAAACCCAGCGGGGAGGGGGGCTGTTGCTGTGTCCCACCTGCGGGGATGACAGGATCGAAAAAGCGGTGATGGCTCCCGCCGTGGCGGCCAAGGGTAACCAGAGAACATCGAGTCGCACCGATCTCGCCATGCCGGGGGGCGCGGGTGCCATTCCAGTTATGTCCAAGGCGGATGCCGAGCGGATCGGTGCGTTGATGACAGAGCTGGCTCAAGCTCAATCAGAAATGATCGGCCAATCTGAATGGGTTGGCGAACGTTTTGCGGACAAGGCCCGCGCGATGCATTATGGCGAAACGGAGAGCCGCTTGATCCATGGGACGGCCAACGTCAGGGAAACCCGCGAGATGCTGGAAGAGGGGCTGCCCGTCGCCCCCTTGCTGATTCCGATCGCCCCGCCCGATCAGGTCAACTGATCGGCGCTGGAGGGTGGTGCGCCCGACAGGATTCGAACCTGTGGCCCCCAGATTAGGAATCTGATGCTCTATCCTGCTGAGCTACGGGCGCGCAGGCATGGCTTTATTGCGCGGAAGCATATGGGTCAATCACGGCAGGCAGACGCGCACGCCCAGCACAAAACTTCTTGTCGTGGTGGGCACCGTTATCTTTATCGCGCGTTCACGAGCGAAATGCAGCGGCTTTAACTGGATGTAAGCACGCATCGACTAATCGGAGAGGACAAGCAGCGCTCCATTTGTGTCGCCAAAGCGGCGCAAAACGGGGCGTTTATAGCCTTCGGCTGCAGTTTTCTCCTGCCGGGCTGTTGAATTGACTAGCGTTATGCCCGGATGCCATAGGCCCGGCGCACAGTTCGGAGGTAGGTCTTGGCAATTCGTGTTGCGGTCGTTGGTTTGGGCAAGATGGGCATATCGCATCTTGGCATCGTCAATGCGTTGGAGGATTTCGAGGTCGCCGCAATCTGCGATTCCACCGCTCTGGTTGGGCAGGTTATCGAGAAGTACGGCAAGCTCTCCTATGTGGCCAGTTATGACGACGTGATTTCGCAACCCGGCTTGGACGCGGTGATCATTGCCACTCCCACGACCACGCATGCCCCCATGGTCCGGGCCGCCTTGGAGAAGGGGCTGCATGTCTTTTGCGAGAAGCCTTTGACGCTTTCTGCGGTAGAGAGCGAAGCTCTCGCCCAGCTTGCTCAATCTCGCGGGCTCGTCGCGCAGGTCGGCTATCACAATCGCTTCATCGGCACTTTCAATCAGATCAAATCACTGCTTGAAGCCGGGGCCTTGGGCCGCGTGAGCCATGTCCAAGCGGAGGCCTATGGCCCGGTAGTGCTCAAGCCGTCAAAGCCGACTTGGCGTGGCAAGGCCGGGCAGGGCGGCGGCTGCCTCTATGATTATGCTGCGCATCCGCTCAATTTGGTCAACTGGTACTTTGGGCGTCCAACCGGCTGCACGGGGGCCATGCTGAAGAGTGGCTTTTCGGCGGAAGTCGATGATGAAGTCTATGCAGGCCTGACCTTTGGCGACGGCCCTACCGCCCAGCTCTCCGTCAATTGGTCCGATCCCTCGGTGCGCAAGATGACGACGCGCATCTCGATCTGGGGCGAGGGTGGGAAGATCTATGCCGACCGACAGGAACTCCAGGTGTTCCTCACGGGTGGCGCGCCCATTCCGGACGGCTATCAGGAAGGATGGACCGTCAAATATATCACCGATTTGCAGGCGCCGGTCAGCTTCTACCTGCGCGGCGAGGAGTATAGCGCGCAACTTGAAGCGTTCGGCAAGGCGATCAAGGCTGGCGGCGTCGACGTCCAGAACGATCTCGCTGCCGCCGCTGAAACGGATGCCACGATCGAGATGATCCGCACCGCCGCGCTCGGCGGGATCAGCAGTGGCGTATCGATGTCGGCACGTCCGCAACGCTCCAGCGGGGTGTTCGGCAGGTTACTCGGCCGATGAGCGATAAGATTCGGCTGGCCTCGCGCCCTGGCTTTGGGACGTGGCAACAATCACGCCTTCTCAACGCCTGGGTGGATTCCCTGACGATCCCCGAGATCATCGATCGACTGGATGAGGGCATGCTTTTCACCCTCAATCCCGATCATCTCTATCACCTTCAGCGCAATCCGGCATTTGCCGCGGCATATTCTGATGCTGTGATGGTCTCGTCTGACAGCAAATATGTCTACTGGGCGCTTGGTCTTATTGGCCGGAAAATCAAATGTAAGACCTCAGGCTCCGATATCGTTCCGGCTTACTACAAGCACCACGCCAATAATCCTGATGTTCGCATCTTCTTTCTCGGCGCGCGGCCGGGGGTTGCACAGCAAGCACTTACACGGGTCAATGGAATCGTGGGACGAGATATTGTTGTCGGCGCTCACGGCCCCTCGTTCAATTTCGTCAATGACGAGGCGGAGAGCGCTGCGGTGATCGATATGATCAACGCTTCCGGCGCGACCTGTCTGATTGTGGGGCTCGGCGCTCCCAAGCAAGAGGTATGGATGCATCGGCACCGTCACCTCATGCCCGGCGTGAAGGTCTATATGGGGGTCGGCGCGGTCATCGATTATGAAGCGGACGCAGTAAAGCGGGCGCCAGCTTGGATGAACCGCAATGGACTGGAATGGGTCTATCGCATGGTCACCGAACCCAGGCGCTACTGGCGGCGTTATGCACGAACGATGGAGTTCTTCTGGCTGGTTCTGGCCGATTGGCTGGGCCTGTATCGCCCTCCTGGATTCCCCTCGCCAATGACGGCGACCCCGCGCTCCGGTCCCCAAACAGATTCTACCCCTGAGCGGGCCTGACGAAGATTATCGAGGTTTTACAAAACTATGGAACGTATCCTTTTCGGCGATAATCAGTTCTTCGGCATCAATCATATGTCGGAGGAGAAAGCGCGTCAGCAGGCCATGCGGTTTCAGAGTATCGACGCTATCGTAGATGTTCTGCAGATTGCGCTGCATGCCGGGGCGGGGGGCTTCATGTGCACCACCCATGACAAGATCGAGAAGATCGCCGATGACGTCCGGGCCAATCCGGAGAAATGGAGCGGGTTCACTTTCTACCCAGGCATGCCTTATGCTCACAAATATGCCAATGCGGTCACCGAGCTTGGTTATTTCGATGCCGTGCGCAAATTTCTTCCCAAGGAAGGCCTGGTCGACACGATCATGCGCGGCTCCAAGGCCGTGTTGAATAAGGACATCGAGAGCATGATGACATTGCTCGTCGATGCCGAGATGAAGATGTTCCGTGGTCTGCACACGCCGGTCGTTTTCCTCCAGAACGTTGTCACGGATCTCGTCCAGGGCTTGGGCTTCGCCGATGCGTTCCGTGTTTTCTCGGATCACATCAAAAGCCGCTACAATGCAGAGGCCGGCTTCATCACCATGAACGTGCCGAAGCTTTTGCCGATGCTGAAAAGCGTGGGCATTGAGAATCCGATTGTCTGCGCGAACTATAACAAGATCGGATTCCGCATGTCCGGCGGAATTGATGGCTATCGTGAGGTGCTGGAGAAGCATCCGGCCCGAATGATTGCGATGTCCGTGTTGGGATCAGGCGCCATTCGTCCGCGAGAGGCCATAGAGTGGATTTGTGCCGAGCCGCATGTGGAATCGATTTTGTTCGGGGCATCCAGTCGCGCCAACATCGAGCAGACTGTTGGGCTTATCAAGGAATTCGATAGCGCACGCGTCCCTGTCTGAGGGCCTAATTTAACATAATATATATTATCGAACTTGTGTCAGGGCGGCGGGGTTCGCTTCACGAGCTGGTACGCTCTGCCCCCACACGCGCCGGGATGATTTGAACCGATCCGCTCCATTCCGGCATGCCCGCGTGTCGGGCGTCCGCTCGCTCAAAGCGGTTTCGGACAAGTGCGGTAACGTGCAGGACAAAAACTCTGTCATCCTGCACGCCTGCCAAAATTATCAAGATCCGCCCTCACAGGATATGTTCAGTCCCTTCATGCTCCCGTCGAACAGGCTGCCGACCTCGGCTTTGGATATCGGAAACTCTTCCAGCGGGTCTTTCGCGAGGTCGTAATAAGCGCAGGAGGGATTGCCCGTTTCTGACTTGATATACAGCAGCTTATAGCGCTTGTTGCGGATGGCGACCTGCCGCTCCCTGTCTTTCAGAGGGATTACGGTTTCGGATATGATGAAGTCTTTCTCCTCGTCACGGACGCTGTCCTTTCCGTCAAAGAGGACAGGCGCGAGAGACACCGAATCCAGCGGGATCATGTTTCCGGCGCGATTGGGAACCTGCTGAGGCGTGGCCACATGCGCCAGATCGAGGACGGTCGAGTAGATATCGACAACGTGCGTCAGCGCATCGCTATAGCCCGGCTTGATGTCCGGCCCCAGCATCACCAGCGGAACCCGCATGCCACTTTCATAGCCGGTGCCCTTGGCCCTACCCTTCGCCGTCAGATACATATTGTCGATGAAATCGACCGCCGGGCGGCCATACATGGGCGTGCCATTGTCGCCCAGAATGATCACATAGGTGTCCGGGCTGAGCTTCTTGAGCTCCTTGAGGAATATCCCGAGGACCGTATCGGTCGAATTGACCCAGGATCGGTTCAGGGCCGGCGGGGAGCAGTTGCCGAGCTCGGTGGTGCCGAACTTTCCGCCACAAGCCTCGATCTCGGCGCGGGACTTCGCATCGAGCGTATCTGCGTTCGGCACGAAGGACGGCTGCGGTCCTGCCGTGATATGGACCATGTTGAAGGCGAGCCAGGCGAACCACGGCTTGTCGGGCGCTTCAGCCTGGTTGCGCCTGATCCAGTTGAGCGTATCGGCGGCCCGCACGACCGGCTCGAAACTGGTCGGCGCGATGCCTGGCAGTGAGCGGACCGGCGCCGGCTCGGTTCGCCATTCCGAGTCAGGGCTGGCAGAATCCTGCACTTGATAATCATGATGCCAGTAATCGGTGATCGCCCCGTTCAAATTGCCTTCGAACAGCGCGAAACCGGCTTCCTTGGGCTTCATGCCGGGATATTGGTTAAGGCCAGCCATGTGCCATTTGCCGAACACCGCGGACGTGTAGCCGGCGGCCTGCAGATCCTCCACGAAGGAATGCTGCTTTTGCGACAGCCAATCCTCATAATCGCGCAGTCCCGTATTATGGGCGTACAGGCCGGTGAGCATGGATGCGCGGGTCGGTGAGCAGAAGGGCTGTGCCCAGGCGTTGGTGAAGGTGCGCCCCTCCCCCGCCAGACGATCCATTACGGGGGTGGAGGCCGGACGCCCCTTGATCGCGCGGTAATTCGGATGATTGAGCCCCAAGGGTCCGTACTGCTCCACGAGACGATCGATCATGCCAGGATACATGTCGGACACCGCGTCAACGCCCACATCGTCCAGGATGACGAGGACGATGTTCGGCCGAGCCTTAGGCGCATCTTCGGTTCGCGCGACGCCGGGTTGTGCCCACAGCATCAGCGAGAGGCCCAGCGCGCTTGTGGTGGCCCTGAAAGCGGCTGCCGAGACTTTGACGAATTTTTTCATGCGCTTGTTACCCTAAGTTCGGCCCGGACGAAGGACGCAGCAGTTGGCTGCGCGCCCCTCCCTCTCAGTTCAGTTGGCTGATTTCTCGAAGGTGACTCGGTCGATCGCGAGTTCGGACATAGCCGGCTCGGCCATGTTCTCCAGCAGGGTGCGGACATTGTACCGGCCGATCACACCGCTGCCCCGTAGCGGATAATAGACTGCGACATCCTGCGACTGCACCACCTTGCCATCCACGATCATGGCGATCGTCGCAGCGCGCGGGCCGACCTTGGGCGCGGCCGTGACGGAGATGCTGACATCATGCCGCCCGACGGAGACTGGCTCGCCCTCTAGCCGCACGCGTTCGGCTTCCCGCCCGCTCGGGTTGTAGAGATAGGTGGGGCGACCATCCTGCATGATCAGGCCCCCGCCCCCGGCCTCATCGCCAATGATCACGATCGGCCCTTTCGCGTTCGTGCTCGCGGTGGTGATCGCGGCGCGCATGGTCCAGTCCATGGCGAGGGCCGGGAACGTCCCCTGCGGATAACGGGTTGGCCCAGGATAATAAGTGAACTGGTTGCGACCATCGACGAGCGAGGGCCGCTTCCCCGCCCCCACACGCCCGATCAGGTCAGCCTGGATCGGATTGACCTGATAGCGCCGTGCTGCCTCCTCAAAATCCTTCTGCAATTCGGCCAGCTTCTGGGGATGCTGAGCGGCCAAATCGCGCGACTGCGAGTAATCCTGCGTGAGGTTGTAGAGCTCCCACTTGAACGTCGACGGGTCCAGCGGGGTGGTAGACCGGTCGAAGGGCGCGCGGGGCGGCGTGGTCGAGGCCAGCCAGCCATCCTTGTAATAGGAGCGATTGCCCAGCATCTCGAAATATTGCGCGCGGCGGGTGGAGGGCGCGGTCGCATTGCCAAAGCTATAGACCATGCTGACGCCGTCGATCGGCTGCTGCTGCACGCCATCAACCTCCGCCGGCGGCACGACGCCGGCTGCCTCATAGATCGTCGGCGCGATATCGATCACATGGTGGAACTGGCTACGGACCTGCCCGGTCGCCTTGATGCGCTGGGGCCAGCTGATGACCAGCCCATCGCGCAAGCCGCCGAGATGCGAGGCGATCTGCTTGCCCCAGGGAAAGGGGGCGTTCTGCGCCCATGCCCAGCCGGCATTGTAGTTCGAGTAGCTATGCGGGGTTCCGTTCTGGTCCGATGTTTCGATCAGTTCCGCTTCGGTCGGCTCGATCCCGATCAGGCTCTGCAACTCCTGCACCGCGCCACGCCGGCTATCCATGCTGGCGCCATTGTCGCCCTGCAGATAGATGATCATGGTGTTGTCGAGCTGGCCATTAGCCTCGATCTCGCGGATCACCCGGCCAAGCTGGTCATCGAAATATGCGAGCTGCGCGGCCGCCACCTCCATCTGATGGGCATAGGTCCGCTTGGCTTCCGGACTGAGGCTGTCCCAGGCCGGCACCGCATCGGGCCGAGGCGTCAGAACCGCATTGGCCGGGATCGTGCCTGACTGCTTCTGCCGGTCGAAGATCTGCTGGCGCATGACATCCCAGCCCATGTCGAACCGCCCCTTGAAACGCGCGATCCATTCTGCCGGCGCCTGATGCGGCGAGTGCATGGTGCCGGGGGAAAGATAGACGAAGAAAGGATTGTCGGGCTTCTGGCTCCACTTCACCCGCAACCAGTCCACCAGATGGTTGGTCATGTCCTTGTCGAAAATGTAATCGCCATCCTTGGGAGGTTCGATGGCGTTGCGGTTCTCGATCAGCTCAGGGCGAAACTGGTCGCTGGCGGCGGCATTGAAGCCGTAGAAATAGTCGAAGCCCATCCCATTGGGCCAGCGATCGAAGGGGCCCATGGGCCCGGTTTCCCAGACCGGCGTATTGTGGTTCTTGCCGAAGAACGCCGTGTCATAGCCGTTGTCACGCAGCACCCGTGCGATCGTCGCCGCACTTTTGGGCATGACAGAGGTATAGCCCGGCTCATCGATGGCGACATTGGTGATCGAGCCCGACGCGACGGCATGGGCATTGCGGCCGGTGAGGAGAGCCGCGCGGGTGGGCGAGCACATCGCGGTCGTGTGGAACTCATTGTACCGCAGGCCCCGCTTGGCAAGGGCGTCGAAGGTCGGCGTCGGGATCAGGCCGCCGAAGGTGCTCGCCGACCCGAAGCCTACATCGTCGGTCATGATCAGCAGCACATTCGGCGCGCCCTTGGGGGCGCTCGGTGCCTTGGGATAATAGCGCCATTCCGGCGCTTGCGTGCGATCTGCCGGCTCTTTAGCCATCGCTGCGCCGGCCTGGGCCAGGACCAGGAGCGAGAGCGCCGTCGATCCAACGATGCGGGCGATACGGGATTTCATGGGCATGATCGGTCTTTCCTGGTTACCGGGCGTTCTTGCTGATCGTGACGGATGCGATGTCGCAGGTGCAGCGGCTTGCGACTGGCGCCACGGACGGGGTGTAGGAGAGCGGCGCCGTACCGGCGCGCCCGATGTAGGCGTCGCCGCGGCCGCGGAGAGCTTGGCTTACCGCCGTGGACGCGACCTCGGCGCCGTCGACCCTAAGCCGTACGGTGGTCCCGCCCGCAGGAACGGGTTCGAAATCTACCGCAATCTTGTAACGCCCCGCTGGCAGCGCATCTCGCGGAGAAATCTTCACCGGCGTCCCGGCACTGCCGGGATTCACGATGAAGGTGGGGCGCCCTGCGTTCAGCACCAGCGCCATACCGCCAAAATGGTCCCCCTGCACGTAGATCGGCCCACTGGAGCTTGGGCCCGCAGTCGATACGTCGGCAGTCACGGTCCACCCGGCCGCGATCGTCGGGAAGGCGTAGTTCGTATACCGCGTATCGCCGGGGTAGTAAGTGAAGCTGGTCCGCTGCCCGAGCAAGGATGGCCGGAACTGCGGCGCCATCCGCGTATGAAGATCGGCGTTCAGGGGGTAGACCGCGTATCGACGCGCGGCGGCGTCGAAATCCGCTTTGAGCTCTTCCAGTTTAGCGGGATGTTGGGAGGAGACATCCTCCGTCTGAGACCAGTCCCTCCGAAGGTTGTAGAGCGCCCATTTGAAATCGGCCGGCTGCGTCTTGGCTGCCCCATCCCACGGGGCCCGGCCCGGCAGGGTCGATGCCATCCAGCCATCCTTGTAATAGGCCCGGTTGCCCAGCATCTCGAAATATTGCTCGCGATGCCGTTCTGGCGCCGCCGCATCCTGGAACGTGTAGAGAAAGCTCGTCCCATCGATCGGCTGCTGCTGCACGCCGTTCACGACGTCGGGCGCGGAAACGCCTGCGGCCTCGAAAATGGTCGGCGCGACATCGATGACATGGGTGAATTGCTGGCGGATCGCGCCGCCCTTCTTGATCCCCGCCGGCCAGCTGACCACCATCCCATCGCGCAGGCCGCCCAGATGCGATGCGACGCGCTTGCCCCACTGGAACGGCGCGTTGGTCGCCCAGGCCCAGCCGGCCGGATAAGTGCCGAAGGATTTGGGGCCGCCATAGTCGCCCATCGCGGCAATCAGGTCTTGGTCCGTTGTCGGATTGCCGGCGATGACCCGGAGCAGGTCCGCGCTGCCGCGCAGGTCTTCCTCGCTCGCGCCGTTATCGCCCTGAATGTAGACGATCATGGTATTGTCGAGCTGGCCGTTCCGTCGCAGCGTATCGAGCACGCGCCCGATCTGGAAATCGAAGAAAGCGAGCTGCGCGGCCGCTACTTCCATCTGCTTCGCGTAAGCGCGCTGAACCTCGGGGCTGACCTGATCCCACGCCGGAATCTGCTCCGGGCGCGGCGAGAGCTGGGCGTTGGCCGGAATGATGCCTTGCCGTTTCTGCCGCTCGAAGGTCTGCTGGCGCAGCACGTCCCATCCCTGATCGAACTGGCCTCTGAAGCGCGCGATCCACTCGGGCGGCGCCTGATGCGGCGCATGCGTCGAGCCAGAGGCGAAATAGGCGAAGAAGGGATGCTCCGGCCGCAGGTTGTGCTGCACGTCAATCCAGTGGATCAGCTTGTCGGCAAGATCCCGATCCAGAATGTAATCGGGGTCCTCTGGCGCCCGCACGGTGTTGCGATTCTCGATCAGCGCGGGATTAAACTGATCAGCATAGGGCGCGTTAAACCCGTAGAAATAATCGAAGCCCATGCCGTTCGGCCAGTTGTCGAACGGTCCGACTGGTGTGTTTTCCCACACGGGCGTATTGTGATTTTTGCCGACGAAGCTGGTGTCATACCCGTTCATCTTGAGCACCTGGGCGATGGTCGCCGCGCTCTTCGGAATGACGGACGTATAACCGGGCGCATCGAGCGACACATCGGCAATCGATCCGCTCCCCACCGCATGATGATTGCGCCCGGTCAGCAGTGCGGCGCGGGTCGGGGAACACATCGCCGTCGTGTGGAAGGCATTGTAGCGCAGTCCGCTCTGCGCCAGGGCATCGAAGGCCGGCGTGGGGACAGGTCCGCCAAAGGTCGAGGCTGCGCCGAAGCCGACATCGTCGGTCATGATTAGCAGCACATTGGGTGCGTCCTTGGGAGCGACCGGCTCCTTGGGATAGGCCTGCCATGTTTGCGCCGGCTCATCGGCCGCGACGGCCGGCACCGGTTGCATGGTCAGGACCGGCAATGAGGCGACAAGGAGAGAGAGGCGGAGCTTGGCAGAGCGGGGTGACATTGGGGCAGTCCTCTTATTCTGGCTCACACATCCCGCGCGCAGCGAACTCTCACTTTCCGGGCCGGCGCTTCTTCCGGATCGTGATCGTCAGACCCCATTGTGAATGTTCCGCCTGCGATCAGTTGCATCAGAGAAAACCTCACATGCCCTGCCGCCCGGCGCGTGTCCGGGCGGCAGGAACGGATCAGAACGCCCGCCTGACAATGAGCGACCATTCACGCGGCGCGCCGGGCGTCCCGATGACGAGGCCGATCGGCAGGCGTGTCTTGTTCTGGTAGTAGAACTTGTCGGTGAGATTGGTCACGGCGAGCGAGACCTTCCAATCCTCATCGGCGGACTGCCAGGTCAGTCGACCATTCAGCATCGTATAGGCCGGCACCAGGGACGCCGGGTTATTGTCCGAGTTGGTGTAGAAGGACGACTGATAGGCGAGATCGAGGCGCGGGGTCAGCGTGCCCGCGTTCCCGACGAGGATCTCATATTGCGCACCGGCGCTGACTTTCCACTCGGTTACGAAAGGCGCGATCGAATTGAGGGTAATGCCAGCAATCGTGGCGCCCGCCGCGCCCAGCTTCGTGAGCTGGAAATCGAGGTAGCTGACACTGCCGTCGAACGACAGGCCACGGAGCGGATTGACGGTCAGTTCCGCCTCGAACCCCTTGAACCGGGCGTCGCCGGCATTGGTGGGGGTCGCGTTTTGCGGTGTCAGGACAACCCCGTTCACAACGGTTGGCGCCGTGTTCGAGAAGATGATGTCCTTGTAATTGTTGATGAAGGCAGACGCATTCAACCGGACAGCGCGATTGAGCAGATCGCTCTTGAAGCCGATTTCATAGGCTTCCAGCGATTCGGGATTGAACGGCACAACTTGCTCGATGACGAACGGCCGCGGATTGACGCCACCACCGCGGAAGCCCGTGGAATATTGCGCGAACACCATCAGATCGTCGGTCAGGCGATAATCAATATTGGCGCGATAATCCCAGCGCTTCCCGCTGTAATTGCCCACCGCACCGTCAATGAGGCGCTGTGCGGTATAGCTCACCTGGCTCGTGTTGAACGGGTTGAAGCGGCGGAAGTTGTAGTCCTTCTTGTCGTCGGTATAGCGAATGCCGCCGGTCAGATTGAGGCGATCCGTGAGGTGCGCCGTGACATGGGCAAATCCGGAAACGCTGCGGGCCGGAATGGTGTCATCCGAATAGAAAACGGAAGAGGTCGCAGCCCCCGGCGCGATGATGCTGCCGCCTTCAATATAGCTGGTCGCCTTGTAATAATAGCCGCCCAGCGTCCAATCCAGCAGCCCGGAAATGCTCGTGCCATTGAGGCGCAGTTCCTGGGTGAACTGGTGGTGGGTATTGGTGATGTTGTTGGTGTTGATGCCATAGGGCGTCGTGTCAAAATCCGTGCCATAGCGGCCGGATATGCTTTGATACGAGGTGATCGACTTCAGAGCCAGATCAGGGCCTAGCTTCCAGTCAATCGAGCCAGAGACTTCCCAAGTGCGAAGACGCGTATTGGGCTGCCACACGATCGTATTGTGGCTACCGCCAGCATCGGTGAACGCGGGCGTCGTGTAATTGGCGTAGTTTGTGTACGATTCCGGCCCGGTGATGAAGACGTTGCGGTTGGTGATGCCGGGCGTCAGCGTCGGCGCAACCGTAATCGCGAGCAGCTTGGTTGCGCTCGGCTCTGAATCGTCCACCAAACGGCTGGCCGCCACATTGACCTCGATGTCGTCACTGGCGATCCAGCGCATAGCGACACGCCCGGCGGTGTACTTCGTGCCGCCTTCCTGTCCGATCACGCAATCTTTGCCAACCGCGGCAGAGGCCGTGAATACCCCGTTATTCGGGTAGACGCAGCCGAAATCCAGCCGGTCGAGATAACCCTTCTTGCTGCGCGTGGCGCCCGATACACGCACGAAGAGCCGGTCCGGCACGAGCGCGAAATCGCCTGCACCGCGCAAGTCGAGGCGGTCGAAGCTCCCCGTCGTGGCCTCGATGAAGCCGCCTTCGCCCGAGGGCTTCTTGGTGAAGAGCTTGACCGCGCCGCCGATGGAGTTCTTGCCCGCCAGCGTTCCCTGCGGCCCGCGCAGGATCTCCACGCGCTCGAGATCGAGCAGGTCCAGCTGAGAACCAAAGACCGTGCCATGATAGACATCGTCGACATACAGGCCGACGCCGGGCTCATAAGCGAAGTTGGTATCCGCCTGTCCGACACCGCGCACATAGATCGCCGCGCCAGGGCCGAAGGCCGAGGTGGTCGGCTTCAAGACGACGTTGGGTGCGCTGTTCGTGAGGTCGGTGACGGTATTGTAGCTGCGCGACTCCATCATCGCGCTATCCATCGCGGTAATAGCGATCGGCGTGTCCTGAAGACGCTGCGAGCGGAATTGGGCGGTCACCACGATGTCGCCGACGCCCCCATCGGCCTCCTGCGCGCTATTGTCGGTTGTGGCTTGTCCTTGTGCCATGACAGGCGTGACGGCAGATAATGCGACGGCCACGACGCTGGCCCGTACGAGTAAAGTGCGAATCTTGGACACGATTCCTCCCCCTTATAAACATTGATCCGTCCCCTCTCGCGGGCCGGTTGATCGTCAGTTCGGAGGAAAGCGCTTGAGAAGCAATGTACCGGCGGGCTATCACCGTGATAACCAATTGGTTATCGGTATGGTGTGGGTATGGCGACGACGAGGCAACTCGAGATTTTTCTGGCGGTGGTGGAAGCAGGCGGATTCCGCCGGGCTGCGGATAAGCTCGACATCAGTGAAGCCTCTGTCAGCAAGCAGATAAAAGCTCTGGAACGCGCGTGCGGCACCGCCCTCTTCGACCGCGCGGCTGGAAAATCGCCGGAACTAACCAGCGGCGGTCAGCGCACGCTGAAACTCGCGAACGAAACCCTTCAGCTTAAAAAGCAAATACAATCGCCAAAATTGAACGCAGGTATCGAAGAGGATTTGGAGTTTATAACGAGGCCATATTTCTTCGAAACATTCGTGAAGCCTAAAATAAAAATTATAAATGAAGCCGTTTATCCGAGTAAATTGCGGTTGACGATCCTTGAATCAACATCGGAGATCGTGAGCCGTCTTTCCACAAATCACAGTGCATTCTGCATCGCGAGATTATATGTGCAGCAGAATGATCAAGTGAATTTTCATTATCTCAAAAAGTCTCTGGCCTCGGTCTATGTTCCTACGAACGTTTATAAAATGTGCGTAGATGGAAAAATAAACATCGACGATTTGCCTTATGTGACTCCGAGCTCCAATCATGGGGTCAACGAGATTTGCATCAAGGAAATTCAATCCCGTGAATTTAATCACAACATAATCCAGTCTCAGGTTTTTTCAGATCAGATTATTGCGGAAGCCATTGAGAGGGGCGCCAAGACGTTCCTGCTCGATCATCACGCCCGCTCTGCCGTTGAGAGTGGTGACATCGTGAAATTATCTCATGACGAAACGACCTTCTGGATTACGTTCGTCTGCAGCAAGAAAAGCTCAGATGATATTCAAAAGAGAGTTTTGAGCTCGATCAGGAAAGTCTTTGATCAGGAGATGTTCTAAGTCGGTCGGGGCTTCGCCTTCTCATCCGTGCCGATGCTCTTCCGCACAGGCGAGATCGGCCGCTTCGGTCTGCACCGTCACATGGTGAATGGCGAAGCGCGATGCTATGGCGTTTGTCACCGCCATGCGGACGGCATCTGCCCGCCCCTCCCCGCTCAGGGTGACATGACAGGTACAGCTGATGTCATCGTTCGACATCGACCAGACATGGAGATCATGGACACCGGCAACCCCGGGCACATCAGCGATAACGCGGCGGACCTCGCCCAGATCGAGCCCTTGGGGCGTGCCTTCCAGTAGGATGTTGGTCGTATCGCGCAGGAGGACCCAGGTCCGCGGCAGGACCCACAGGCCGATCGCGATCGCCACGGCGGGGTCAATCCATGTCGCCCCGGTGAGGCGAATGGCAATGGCACCCGCGATCACGCCGATCGAGCCGATCATGTCGGCCCAGACCTCCAGATAAGCCCCTTTCACGTTGAGGCTCTTGTCCTTGCCGGCCGAGAGCAGCCGCATCGAGACGAGGTTCACCACCAGCCCGATCGCCGCCACGATCATCATGCCCAGGGACTGCGTCTCCTGCGGCGCGTTGAAGCGCGAGATCGCTTCGGCGAAGACGTAGATCGCGATCATGAAGAGCAGAACCGCGTTGAAGGCGGCCGCCAGAATCTCGAACCTTCGATAGCCGAACGTCCGCCTGTCATCGGCGGGCCTGCGGCCGATGCGGATGGCTAACAGCGCGATCCCCAGCGCTGCCACGTCCGTCAACATGTGCGCTGCGTCGGACAGCAGGGCGAGGCTGTTGAAGACGAACGCGCCCACCACCTCCGCGACGAGATAGATCGAGGTGAGGATGAGTGCCAGGACCAGCATCCGGGCGCTGGCCCCTGCGGTATGATCATGGGCGTGCCCACCACCGTGATGATCATGCGCCATGTCGGACTCCTTCCATCGCCAGCTTGTGGGCATTCTCTGCCTACGCCATCCGTGCGCCGTAGCGCGCGTATAATGTCGACAGAACGAACAAGCTCAGCAAGGTTGCCGATATGGCGCCGCCAGGCCGGCCCGCCTCAACCCAAAAGAAACAGGCCGCACCAACCCAATGGTGCGGCCTGCGCTGTTTTGCTTTCGCCGCGGTGGCTCAGATCTTGAAAAGCTGCTGCGCGTTGGTGCCCAGGATCTTGTCCCGCTGCACCGGCGGCAGCGCGCTGACCCTTGCCTTCACGCCGACCATGTCCTGGATGGAGAAGGGATAGTCCGAGCCGTAGAGCACCCGGTCCTCGCCCACTTGCTTCACAAGAAATTCGAGCGTGGGCTGGTCGTAGACGATCGCGTCATACCAGAACTTGCGGAAATAGGCGCTCGGTGGCTTGTTGACGAGCCGGCGGCTGGTGGTGTTCTCCCACATCTTGTCCATCCGCGCGATGAGATAGGGCAGCGTGCCGCCGCCGTGGCAGGCGATCAGCTTCAACCCTTCGAACTTGTCCATGAAGCCTGTGAGGATGAAGCGGGCATACACCAGCGCGGTGTCGCTGGTGAAGCCGATGGTGTTGGCGAGGCCGAAGGACTCGACGCCCCACTTCTTGATGTCGACCATCGGCACAGTCGGGTGGATGAACGCCGGCAGGCCGGATTCCTCCACCGCCTTCCAGACCGGATGGAAATGCTCATTGTCCGGCAACATGCCGACCATGTTGGTGATCAGGCAGAGGCCAGCGGCTCCCATGCCGCGCACGCGCGCGAGTTCCTCGATGGCGGCATCGGGATATTGCCAGGGCAGCGAGGCCATCCATTTGATGCGGCCGGGATATTTCTTCTCCGCCGCCGCGAAGTCGTCATTCACCTCGCGCGCGGTCTGGATCGCAACCTCGCGCGTGCTCCAGAACACATTCGGCGCCGTAAGGCTGATGATCGCGATATCGACCCCTGCCTTGTCCATGGCGGCAATGCGCATGTCGAGATCGGTCATATCCGGCGCCAGCCGCACGATCGGCGCGCCACGATAGGAGATCGTTTCGTCCGGCTTGGTCGGGAGGAGGCTCGTGTCCGCATCCGGGTGCTTGCGCAGCATTTCCACCCAGCGCGGGGTGAAATTGTGGGTGTGAACGTCGATGACAGGCACTTTCGCGCCGCCGCGTCGCTGCGCGCCGGCACTGCCGGCCATAGCAGCAAGGCCGAGGCCCGCCGCGCCGGTCAGAATATCTCTGCGTTCCAGGGTCATCTCTTTCTCTCCTCTTAAAATTTCAGACGCACGCCGGCGCGGTAGCTGCGGCCGGTCTGGTCAAAGAAAACAGGGTTGGTCACCGAGTTGCCCGGCGCGATGGGCGGGTCCGTATCGAACAGATTATTGATCGCGGCATAGATCTGCATCGTGGAATCCCCTGCCCCACCGATGGTGTAGCGCAGCGAGAGATTGAAGGTCAGCATGTCGTCCACGACATTATTGTCGATGCTGTTGGCCAGGGTGTTGCTGTAATTGGGATCGTCCGGACCGATCAGGCTCGCGTCGTAGCTGCCCTTGGGAATGTAGTGCCCCTGCACCGTGGCACCGAACGGTCCCTTCTCGAAGGTGAAGGTCCCATCCAGCGTGTATTTCGGCACGCCGATCGGGCCGCCGACCTGACGGCCGGTCTGCCCGGCGCGGTCCAAAGAGCCGGTGGCATCCACCTGGATCAGATCGAACACGCGGGTCGCCAGCAGGTTGATGGCGATGCGATTGTCGGCCCCGAAGCGCTTCGAGAAATCCAGCTCGAAGTCGATTCCGCGCGTCTTGATCTGGTTGACGTTGAGATACTGGTCCACCACGTCCGTGATCAGGCCGCTGGGGCCGGTGTCGCGCGTGATCAGCGCGCAATAGCTGGCCCCGCCCGCGTTACAGCGATCCGTGATGACCTGCGCGCCGACGAGATCGATCGCGTCGCGGATCTTGATGTCGTAATAATCCGCAGAGAAGCGCAGGCCCGGGATCATCCGCGGCTGAAGCACGACGCCGGCGGTGGTGGTATCCGCAATTTCCGGTCGCAGTGCCTGGTTGCCGCCGCGAAACACGCGGGCAAGCACCTGACTGCTGTTGGATATGTCGAAGATGGAGCCTTGGGAGGCGACCAGCGGCGTATAGAGTTCGGCGGCGTTGGGCGCCCGGATGTCACGCGACCGCGTGCCACGAAAGCGCACGCCCTCGACCGGCTCATATATGCCGCCTAGCTTCCACGTCGTCACAGAACCGCTGGTGCTGTAATTCGTGCGGCGGATCGCGCCGTTGAACTCGAGCAGTTCTATGCCGGACATGTCGCGGAGCAGCGGAACGACGGTTTCCGCATAGCCTTCCACGATGTTGATCGTTTCCGGCCCGAAGGACGAGGCATTGGCGATGTAGAAGCCGTTGGTCAGCGAGATCGGGTCTGCCGTGCCGCTCACACGCTCGCTGCGATACTCGCCGCCCACCGCGATGGAGACGGGGCCGGAGCCGAAGTCGAACAGATCGCCCCGCAGGTTGGCGGCGACCACATGCTGCTGAAAGCGCGTGCGCTGTTCGGAGGTGCCGAAGCTGTAGGCGCGCGCCGCCTCCGAGAAGCGATACTGGCCGAACAGGTTGAGGGGCTGACAGCCCGTCGCGGCCGCCCGGACCGCAGCATTGGGGCTGAGGGTCGCACGGCACACGATATTGCCATTGTCCACCCCGGTGCGGAACCGGCCTTCGTCCACGGCATCCAGCGCCCGCGTGAAGTTGGCGGTGATGCGGTTGTTCTCGACGATCTGGCTCGCGTCGGTCTGGCCGAATTGATAATAAGCATCCGCCTTCCAGCCATTGCCCAGATCGGCATCGAAACCGCCGACGATGCGGAAGGTCTTGGTGACATTGTCGCCGACGGCCACGCCAAGGTCCTGCCCGACGCGCCCGAAAGTGAGCGTCTGCGCGCCAAGCGTTGTCATCTGATTGACGATCGACCGCGGCAGATAGGGGTTGTCGCGATTGATGGTCAGATTGGTGTCGCGGGTCTGCGCGCCCGGCGTGATGACTCGCACCCGGCCGTAGGACACATCGATGAAGGGCGTCACCGCGCCCAGCTCATATTCGGTGCGTCCGTAGAGGGCATAGCGCTCCACAGGCACTTTGAGCACGCCGGCGGACCGGAAGGCGTTTTGCCCCTGCCCGCTCCCGCCCTGCATGAACAGCGTCGCATATTGGCCCCGCACGAACGGAACCGGGTTGCCTGCATCGTCGAACTGGATCGTCGCGAGCGCGGTCGGGGCGTTGATCTTGCCGGCGTAGGTCTGTGTCGCCGTGCGCACGTTCGGGCTGATGATCCGCGCCGCCTGGCCGTTGGTGCGGTAGGCGGTGTTGGTCAGAACCTGCCATTCCTGCGCACACAGATCATAGCTGTAGCAGCCGCCCATGCCGCGATTATTGTTATACTCGCCGCCGATGATGATGTGGCCGCGTCCACCGGCAAAGCTGGTGCCCGCTGCGGCGGCGATCAGTTGATCGCTATCCTCGCCTCGCTCGGAGATGCCAGCCTGCACATTGACCCGGAAGCCCTGCAGCTTCTTGTCGAGGATGAAGTTCACGACGCCGGCGACGGCATCCGAGCCATAGGCCGCCGAGGCACCGCCCGTCACGAGCTCGACGCGATTGATGAGGATGCCGGGAATGAGATTGGTGTCGACAGCGCCGGCAATCGTGCTGGGCACGAACCGGCGCCCGTCGACCAGAACCAGCGAGCGCTGCGCGCCCAGACCGCGAAGATCGACCGTGCGGGCACCACCGGCGCCGATGGTCACGCCGGACGTGGTTGGCGAAGTGGTGGCGCGAAAGGCGGGAAGCTGGGCAAGCGCCTCACCCACGCTGGCCGCCGAGGTATTCGCCAGACGCTCGCTGCCGAGCTGCGTGACAGGCGTCGGCGCGGTGAAGCCGGAACGGGCGATCCGTGAGCCCGTGACGACAATCGCATCGCCCTCCTCGGCCTCCGGCGCCGGCTCTGCCTGAGCCATGGCTTGCGGCGCAGGCGCAGCGGGCGCTGGTGCGGCCATGGCGGCGGCAGGCCGCGGCTCCATGCGCACGACGGTGAAGCCGCTGCCGCGCTCCAGCGGCTGCAGTGGCGCGCTTCCTAGCAGCCGGGCCAGCGCTTCCTTGGGCTCATACTGCCCCTTGATCGGCACCGACGGCCCATAGCCGGTGGACGAGGCGGAAAAGACGATCGACGTGCCGCTCTGCAGCCCGAACGTCCGCAGGGCTGATGGCAGAGGCTGCGATGGAATATCGAAATCGACCGGCTTGGCCTGCGCCGCCGAAGCGACCAGCGCGGTCGCCGCCGCGCCGAGCATCAAGGCGCCGCGCGTGTTGAAACCAGACATGAACATGAAAATCCCCTCACCTGTTTTTAGACTTCTCTACCTGATGAGGCGGTTCGCGCGATTTACCTCAGTCGTGCGTTCAGATTTCTTTCACGGGCGATATCCAGCAACCGATATTCCCCGTCGGAAACCCGCGTCCACCGGGCCACGCCCATGGCATCGATGGCCGAAAGAAATGTGGAGACGTCGCCGGCGCGGAGCACGGCACTCATCCGCCGCTCGGCAATGGCGGGCGTGCCAATGAGGATCTTGGCCGGGAGATAGCGATTCATCTCGGCCACGATGTCGCCGAGCCGGGCCTCGTCGAAAATCAGGACACCCTCCCGCCAGCGCGAGACGTTGCGCAGATCGACCGGGGCGAGTGTCCAATTGCCGTCCCCCGCGACGAGGCGGTAGCCCGGGCGCATAAAGACGGTCGACGCCGTGTCCGACTTTGTCTTGAGGCCCTGCACGACGACATGGCCCTCCATGAGCGTCAGCTCGACACTGCGCTCGACGAGATTGACGTCGAACTGGGTGCCGAGCGCCTTGATCCGCTCACCACCGGCCATCACGACGAAGGGCCGCTCGCGATCTTTCGCCACCGCGAAATTGGCGCGGCCGCTGAGCAGTTCGATGCGCCGGGTCGTTTCGCCCATGCTCGCCTTGAGCGCGCTGCTCGCATCGAGGAAGACCTTGCTGCCATCGGGCAGGACGATCGCCGACGTCTTGCCCTCCGGCGTTTCGTAATAGGCTGTGACGACGGACGCTCGCTGTTCGCTGCTGGTGGGGAGCAGATCGAGCGCAACGACTGCTGTCACGGCACCAGTGAGCAGCAGGCCAAGAGCCGCGGCAATGGCGAGCCGGCGCTTGCCGCGCTGTGCCTGGCGCGCCTCTTCGCGCAAGGCCATAATTTCCGGATGGGAGCGGAGGCGGTCGAGTTCCAGAAACTGGGCGACCAGCGCGTCATAGTCGCGTCGGTTCTCGTCGCGTTCGGCCAGCCAGCGCTCGAACTGGCGAACCTCTTGCGGAGGCAATGTCCCTGAGCGCACACGGGCGACCCATCCGGGGGCATCCACCGGCGTCGGCCGGTCGGCGGGTCGCACGAGGCGAGGCAGAAACTTCATTCCGTCCCCCTGGCATTGTCGTGCAATGCTTTCAAAGCCTGCATGATGTGCTTTTCGACCGCGCTCGCCGAGATGCCCAGATGCGCTGCGATCCGGGCGTAGGTCATCTCCTCGAAGCGATGAAGGACGAACACCTGCTGGGTGCGCGGAGGCAGTGTGCGGATCACCTCCAGAGCGGCGGTGAGGCTTTGCTGCCCGATCAGGATGCGTTCTGGCGAGAAGGGATCGATCTGATCCGGCACCTCTTCGTCGGCATAGCGCAACTGGGCATTTTTGTGGTGCCGCCGCGCCAGCACATGGGAGGCGATGGTGAAGAGATAGCCCTGCACATTCTCGATTTCCGCGCTTTTCTGGCGGCTGTGCAGATTGGCCAGCACTTCCTGCACGAGATCCTCAACCTCGCCGATGGGCACCCGTTTGCTGAAATAGCGATGCAAAGCGCGCCGGTGCAGCGACACGCGTTCGTCATCCAAAACGGGCACGGATTTATCCTGCACCTATGCCATCTCCGTGAGAGGTCCATTTGTTCTGTTTTCTATGAGCGTCGTTACCCGGAATTCCTCAGCGCATTCATAAAAAAAGAAAAATCGGGTCCACTTTTAAGGTGGCTCCCTGCCCGATGGGGGCTCTTTCCGGTCCACTCTGGAGTTTGGACATCGACCTGTCTACCGTCTGGCGAGCTATCCTATCGTGACGGAACCTTCATTGAGCAAGACACCCGCAGACATCGCACCGCTTCAGGACATCATGGCTCGGCTTCGCAATCCGGATGATGGCTGTCCGTGGGATGTCGCCCAGACCTTCGCCACCATCGCGCCTTACACGATCGAGGAGGCCTATGAGGTCGCCGACGCCATCGAGTCCGGCGATATGGCGGCGCTCAAGGATGAGCTGGGCGATCTGCTGTTTCAGGTCGTGTTTCACAGCCAGATGGCTTCGGAGCAAAAGGCCTTCGATCTTTCCGATGTCATCTCCGCGATTTGCGAGAAGATGTTGCGGCGCCATCCGCATGTTTTTGCGGCGCCGGGGTCGGTCTCGCCCGGTTGGGATGAGATCAAGGCTGCAGAGCGCGCCGGCAAGCCCTCGGAGGACCGCTCGGCCTTGTCAGGGGTTGCCCTCTCCCTGCCCGCGCTCTCGCGGGCGGAGAAAATCCAGAACCGTGCCGCGCGCGTCGGGTTCGATTGGGATGACATCGCAGATGTGCGCGCCAAGGTGCTGGAAGAGCTGGAGGAGGTCGAACAGGCCACCGATCAGGCAGAGTTAGATGACGAGATCGGCGACCTGTTGTTCGCCGCCGTCAATCTCGCGCGGCATCATCATGTCGATCCCGAGACGGCGCTCCGCCGGGCGAGCGGGAAGTTCGAGCGGCGGTTCCGCGCCATGGAAGCCGATGCGGGCAAGGCATTTCCCGGCTTGTCTCTGGATGAAAAGGAAGCGCTCTGGCAGAAGATCAAGCGCGCCGAGCGTTGAAAGCGACCCTCAGGCGATCAGCCCGGCCTGGTCGCCATGCACGCGCACGAAGCGATCATAATCGGCCGGCTCCATTCGCACAGAAACGTGGATGGTGACCTCGGCCCCGTCGGCCTCCGCCGCTTCCGACAGCACTTCGCCATGGGCATGAAGCCAGGCAAGCGCCGCGCCTTCACGTCCGCTCAGATCGAACTCGTAGCGCCGGTGACTCTTGCCGAGGATATCGGAAAGGCGTCGGCGTAGCGCCTCGATCCCCTCGCCCGTCAGCGCGGAAACAAGGGCGACATCGGGCTCATGCTCAGCCCGGTTGCGGATCGCGGCCTGATGGTCGGGATCGTCGATCAGATCGACCTTGTTCCAGACTTCCAGCACCGGCACGGCGCTATCCACGGGCGCATCGTCGTCCTCACCGGCGACCGCGCCCAGATCGGCCAGCACGTCCAGCACATCGGCTTTCTGCGCGTCGCTGTCGGGATGCGCGATATCACGCACATGGAGGATGAGATCGGCGGACAGCACCTCTTCCAGCGTTGCGCGGAACGCTGCGACGAGCTGGTGCGGCAGATCCGACACGAAGCCCACCGTATCCGACAGAATAGCCTTGTCGATGCCCGGCAGGCTAATCTGCCGCATCGTGGGGTCGAGCGTGGCGAAAAGCATGTCCTGCGCGACCACCGCCGATCCGGTCAGGCGATTGAACAAGGTCGATTTGCCCGCATTGGTATAGCCGGCGAGCGCGATCACCGGCCAAGGCGCGCGCTGGCGCCGGGCACGATGGAGCCCACGGGTTCGCGTGACCTGCTCAAGCTCGCGCCGGATGCGGGCCATGCGATCGCGGATCATCCGCCGGTCGGCCTCGATCTGCGTTTCGCCGGGGCCGCCAAGAAAGCCAAAGCCGCCCCGCTGCCGTTCAAGGTGCGTCCAGCTGCGCACCAGCCGGCCGGCCTGATAATCGAGATGCGCCAGCTCGACCTGCAACCGTCCCTCGGCCGTGGCGGCGCGCTCGCCGAAAATCTCGAGGATAAGGCCGGTGCGGTCGATGACCTTGGCGGCGCAATTCTTCTCTAGATTGCTCTGCTGGACCGGCGTCAGATTATTATCGACGACGATGAGCTCGGCCTGCTCGCGCGCGGCCAGTGCGGCGATTTCTTCCACCTGCCCGGAGCCGAACAGCGTGGCAGGGCGGGACTGTCGCACGCGGAACGCCGCGGTCCCGCACACGTCCAGTCCGATGGCGAGCGCGAGGCCTTTGGCTTCTTCCAGCCGGGCCGACACATCCCGCCGCTGGCGTCGCCCGAGATCGGCGTGGACCACGATGGCCCGCGTTCCACGCGTCACTTCTTCCTGATCGAGATGAAAACTAATGGGTCATCCCCATCTGTTCAGTCCTCATCTTCATCATTTTCGCCCGAGAGATCGAGCGGATGGGTGGGCTGAACGGTCGAGATGGCATGCTTGTAGACGAGCTGCACGAGGCCATCGCGCTGGAGCAACATGCAGAACAGGTCATAAGCCGCGATCTCACCCTGAAGCATCACGCCGTTGACCAGGAACATGGTCACCGGGTCACCGGACTTATGGACCGCCGACAGGAAAATTTCCTGCAGAAGCTTCGGCTTGCGCTCATTTGATGAGAAAGCGGATTCAATCTTGGCGAGATCCATCGGATGCGCTGGCATGACCGTGGAAATGGCGTGCTTGTAGACCAGTTGGGTTTGACCGTCGCGCCGAAGCAGGACCGAGAAATTATCAAACCAGGTGACGATGCCCTGAAGCTTGACGCCCTTGACCAGAAACATGGTCACCGGGGTCTTGCTCTTGCGAAGGCTGTTGAGAAATATGTCCTGTAAGTTATTGAGTTTTTCGGCCATTTTCTACTCCATTATTGGCGGCTCGCTGTCCGCGTCGCGCTCTGTCAGAGCGTCGATATGCCCCATGAGTGGGGTGACTGGTGCACGCTATGTGATTCCCAGGGAGAAATCCAGCCCCGGTTTGTTGCGCTGCACAAAGGTTCTGAGTGCTCAACTATCGCGTTCATCTCCCAAGCCAAGCGACTTCAGCTTGCGGTGCAAGGCCGACCGCTCCATGCCAATAAACGCAGCGGTCCGCGAAATGTTGCCGGAAAAGCGCTTGATTTGGATGCGCAGATACTCCCGCTCGAAATTCTCGCGCGCTTCCCGCAGCGGCGCCCCCATGATCGCGGTGGACATGCCGCTGTCGTCGCCGCCGCCAGTGGCCTCCGCCGGCAGCATCTCCAGCTCGATGACGCCGCCCGAATTCATCGGCGCCAGAATGACGGTGCGCTCCACGACATTGCGGAGCTGGCGGACATTGCCCGGCCAATCAGCCGATTGCAGGGCGGCCATCGCATTGGGCGCCATGTTCGGCGAGGCCATGCCGCGCTCGGCGGCAAAGCGCGCCAGATAATGCTCGACCAGCCCAGGAATGTCGTCCCGCCGTTCTGCCAGCGGTGGCAGGGTGAGCGGCACGACGTTGAGCCGGTAATAGAGATCTTCCCGGAACCGCCGCTCGGCAATCTCTTCCTTGAGATCACGGGCCGTGGATGAGATGACCCGGATGTCGACCTTCACCTGCCGCTGGCCGCCGATGCGCGTAAAGCTTTGGTCGGTCAGCACCCGCAGGATCTTGCCCTGCGTGGTGAGGGGCATGTCCGCGATTTCGTCGAGGAACAATGTGCCGCCATGGGCCTGCTCCAGCAGGCCGGGCCGGATCACCCCGTCCGAACCCTCAACGCCGAACAGCGCTTCTTCGGCGCGCTCCGGCTCGATCCGCGCCGCCGTGACGATCACGAACGGACCGCTCGCCCGGGTCGACCAATTGTGGAGCATCCGCGCCGCCACTTCCTTGCCGACGCCGGCCGGTCCGGTAATCAGCACCCGGCTGCCGGTGCCGGCGACCTTCTTGATCGTGGCACGCACCGTGTTGATCGCATTGCTGGTGCCGGTCAGTTCCTCTTCCTGTCCGAAGCGCGCGCGCAGCACCTGATTTTCCCGGCGCAGGCGCTCGGTTTCCGTCGCCCGGTTGACGATGTGAAGAAGCTGGTCGGATTCAAACGGCTTCTCGATGAAATCGACCGCCCCGCGGCGGATCGCCGCGACGGCCGTATCGATATTGCCATGGCCCGAGATCATCAGCACCGGAATGCTGGGGTCTCGCTCCTTGATGATGTCGAGCAGTTCGAGGCCATCCAGCTTTGACCCCTGCAGCCACACGTCCAGCAACACCAGCGATGGGCGCCGCGCGGCAAGCGCTTCCAACGTCTCGTCACTATTGGCGGCTAGGCGCGTCTCGAACCCCTCATCCTCGAGGACACCCGCGACCAGTTCCCGGATATCGGCTTCGTCATCGACGATCAGAACATCAAGCGCCATTCAACGTCTCTTTCATATTGTCTCGGCCCTCTCGTCGCCCTCTGCGAGGCGCGACAGCCGTTCCACGTCGAAGCGGAGAGTCACGACCGTGCCTCCGCTTTCGGCATCGCCGAAGGTGATGGAGCCGAAATGCTCCTCGACGATCTTCTTCACGATCGCGAGCCCGAGGCCGGTGCCCTTGGCGCGCGTCGTCATATAGGGTTCGATGATCCGCTCGCGCTGCTCGGGCAGGCCGATGCCGTCGTCGGTCACGGAGATGGCGAGCTGCCCTTCCTCACGCAGCACGAGCATCGTCACATGGCCATGCGGGGCATTGGCGGGCGGTTGATCGCCTTCCCCCTTCGGCGTGTCGGCAAGATGCCGCTGCTCGATGGCCTCGACCGCGTTCTTGACGATATTGGTCAGCGCCTGGCCGATCTGCCGGCGGTCGCAGACCAAGGCCGGATCGGCTTCCTCGCTAGCGAAGGTGAAAGTAATCTCGGGGTGCGCGACCTCATGCAGGAACATCGCATGGCGAGCGATGTCGATCACCGCTTCCTCGCGGAAGACGGGCTTGGGCATGCGTGCGAAGGAGGTAAACTCATCGACAATACGGCGCAGATCGCCGACCTGCCGCACGATCGTCTCGGTCAGGCGGCGGAAGGTGCTGGGGTCGGACTCGATCTCCTTGCCATAGCGCCGCTGTAGCCGCTCGGCGGCGAGCTGGATCGGGGTCAGCGGATTCTTGATTTCGTGGGCGATGCGGCGGGCGACATCCGACCAGGCGGCGCGGCGCTGGTCGAGCAGTTGCTCGGTGATATCATCGAAGGTCAGTACCTGATTGCCGTCCTCGACGACCACCCGAACCGCGAGGGTCCGCACTTCGCCCCGGGCGCGGATTTGGATAATGTCGGCGCCGGTGCCAGCCTCCATCAGCGCTGCTAGCTCTTCGGACACATCAGCAAGCCTTTGGCCGACCGCCTGTTCGCCGGGGCGCACGAGCAGACCCGCTGCCGAGCTGTTCAGGATCTGGATGGTGCCATCGCGGTCGACAGACACCACGCCCGCGCTGACACCGGATAGCACGGCCTCGATCAGCGCCCGCCGATCGGCGAGCTGATTATTGGCCGAAACGAGCGCGCCGGTCTGCGCCTCCAACCGCTGGGTCATCCGGTTGAATGCGCTTGCCAGCGTGCCCAGCTCATCGCGGGAGTGGGAATCGGTGACCCGCGCGGAGAGATCGCCTGCCGTCACGCGCCGGGCAGCATCCACCAGCTCTCCCACCGGTCTAACGAGTCGATCCGCCACGGCCAGCGCAATCCAAACTGCTGTGCCCACCAGCATCAAGGTGCCGATGAACAACGCGATGTTGAAGCGCAGCTGCAACTGCCGGGACCGCGCGGCAAACTCATCATAATCGGCGAGCACGGCCTGTGCGCGCTCCATCTCGCTGAAAGCGGAAACGGCCGAATCGCGGGTGGCGTAGAGGAAGGTGTTGGACTCTGGATAGAGCAGCACAAAGGCTTCGATCTGGTTGGGCTTGGCCTGCACCACGACGGGCTGGCCATTGCGCAGATCGCGGATGATCTCCGGCGTCAGCATATCCGTGGCCGTCTGCCGTTCCGGATCGACCGTCGCTGCCGTCCGCGCGACGCCGTCCTTGCCGATCTCGATGATCGCTGAGCGGTTCAGTTTCCGCGTGACCACCTGATAGATATAACCCTCCGCGAAGGACGGGCTGGAAATGCTTGATTGGGAGAGATAATTGCGCAGGTCTCCCGCCATCGTCACGGTCTCGTCGCTCAACTCCTTGAGGTTGGACTGATAATAGCCGCGCGCGAGATCAGAGGCGTTCTGGAGCATGCCGCGCGCGTCGGCCGAGAACCAGAACTGCACACCATATTGGAAGAGCAGCGAGGCAAAGATCACCACCAGCAGGAGCGGAAGGCTCGCGATCACCGAGAACAGGGCGACGAGGCGGACGTGCAGACGCCCGTTGCCGCCCACGAGACTGCGATTGGCGCGCCGACGGGCGATCCTTTGCCCAAGCAGAACGAGCAGCAGAATAGCGGGGAGAAGATTGAGGACCAGCAGCAGCGCCACCACGGCGGCGCTGAGCAATGTATCATCATCCTGCGGACGCGTGAGCAACCACCAGGTGAACCCCGCCGTGGCGACAAAGACCCCCGCTGTGAGCGGAACAGCCAGACGACTGAGCCGCTGCCAGATGCGCAACGGCCGCGACGGATCGCTTACATTGTCCAGCACGGTCGATCTTTGATCCATCGTGGCACCGATACAACATCAGCGTGGCGGAGCAAACACGCTTAACGCGCCACGGTGGAAGTTACGGCGCTGGCCGGCCCCGGTCTATCGCACCGCAATCAGCGATGGCGCAGCGGCATGGTGGGGTCGATATCATAGTGGTTAAGCTTCTTGCGCAAGGTGTTGCGATTGAGCCCCAGTGTGGCCGCCGCCCTGATTTGATTGCCATCCATTGCGGCGAGAACTTCACTCAGGAGCACAGGTTCGATGACGTCGAGCAGCCGGTCGTAAAGCTCGCAAGGACTCGCATTGCCGCCGACCGCGAGGTGATCCCGCGCCCAGCGCCGCGCCGCTTCCGCCAGATCGGCGGCGCTGCTGTCGGCCGGGTCGCCCACGCTGTCCTGCACGCGCAGCACTTGGCGGACATGCTGGACCTGAATTTCCTGATCGCGCGTGAGCACGGTCAGACGCTTCATCAGGTTCTGGAGTTCGCGCACATTGCCCGGCCAGTCATAGCGCTCGAGCAGCGCGGCGGCTTGCTCGGAGAGCAGCTTGCTCGGCAACCCCTCGAAGACCGCCTGATCGAGGAAATGCCGCGCGAGGATTGCGACATCACCCGTTCGCTCGCGCAGCGCCGGCAGGCGAATCGGCACGACGTTGAGCCGGTAGAACAGGTCTTCGCGGAACCGGCCTTCGCTAATCAGGGTTGGCAGATCCTGATTGGTGGCGGCAATGATGCGCACGTTCACCCGCACCGGCCTCGTGCCGCCCACCGTCGTGATTTCGCCGGACTGGAGCACCCGCAGCAGCCGCGTTTGCGCATCCATCGGCATGTCGCCGATTTCGTCGAGAAACAGCGTGCCGCGCTCGGCCTGCTCGAACCGGCCCGCCGTTCGGGCGAAGGCACCCGTAAACGCGCCCTTTTCGTATCCGAACAGTTCGGCCTCGATCAGCTCACGGGGAATGGCAGCCATGTTGATGGCCACAAAGGGTTCATTGCGGCGCGGCCCCAGGCTGTGGATCGCCTCGGCCACCAGTTCTTTGCCGGTGCCGGATTCGCCTAAAACCAGAATGTTGAGATCATTGCCCACCACCCGCGCGATCGTGCGATAGACCTCCTGCATCTGCGGCGAGCGCCCGATGAGGGGCAGGCCGTCGTCCGTGCCCTCACCAGCCGCGGGTTCCGCCAGCTTGCCCTTGGCCCGAACACTGAGGGCTTCGGCTACCGCGCGGCTAAGCTCATTCAGATCGAACGGCTTGGGCAGATATTCAAATGCCCCCTGCCCCGTGGCGCGTACGGCCGTGTTGAGCGTGTTCTGCGCCGAGAGGATGATGACCTTGAGGTCAGGCTCGGAAGCCAGAATATTGCCGACATCATCGAGACCATCGCCGTCCGGCAGGATCACGTCGGTAATCAGCACATCGGGCGTGAAGCTCGCCAGCGCCTCATGGCGCTCGGCTATCGAGCCGGCGGTGCGGATGATGTGGCCTTGCCGCTTGAGCGCCTCGCTGACGACCATGCAGATCGCCGGATCGTCATCGACCACCAGAACCTTGCCGGTCAGGCGCGTCATAGGCTCCCTCCCATGGGCAGGAGAACCCGGAAGATCGACCGCCCGGCCACCTTGTCGCGCTCATATTGCACAAGGCCGTTCATATCGCGCACCAGCTTGTCGACCAGCGCTAGGCCAAGGCCCTGTCCGCTGCGCTTGTTGGAAATGAAGGGGTTAAACAGCACATCGCGAATATTGTCCGGCACGCCGGGGCCATTGTCGATCACCTGAATCTCGATCTGCAGCGGTGCGGCGCCCTTGCCGCGCGCGCCCATCACCGACAGGCCATGGCGATAAGCGGTCGCGACCTGAACCGCGCCATCCGCCATGCCATCCACGGCCTCCACCGCATTCTTGACCAGATTGAGCATGATCTGCACCAGCGCGTCGCCATTCACCTGTGCGAATGGGAGAGACGGGTCATAGGTGCGGGTGATCGTGCAATTGCGGGCGAACCCGGCGCACGCCAGTTCCACGGCCCGGTCGAGCAGCGGATAGATATTCTCCGGTCGGCATTCGAGCGGCTGATTGCTGGTGAAATGCTGCATCCGGTCGATCAGGGCGGCGATCCTGTCCACCTCGTCGCAGATCAGCTTGGTGAGCGGCCGGGTTGCCTCCCCGGCATCGCCCTCCAGCAATTGCGCCGCGCCGCGAATGCCCGAAAGCGGGTTCTTGATCTCATGAGCGAGCATCGCTGCCGCGCCGGTCGCCGAGCGCACGCCCATCGACGTGCGGCGGGTGCCGAGCGCCTGCGATTGGCCATGGACATGCAGGGCGACGATCCGCCAGCGATCGTCCTCCAGCAGCGGATGAATGAGAATATCCATCTCCAGCGCTTCATTCCGCCCGGCATGGACCTGAATATCATAGGCAGACAGCGGCTTGTCCGTCATCCAGATCGCCGCATCGACGCGTGGATCGGCAATGCGCAGCACACGCCCGATGGCGCTGCCGACCAGTGCCGAGCGGGCCATATTGAGCAGATTCTCTGCGCGGGCATTAGCCAGGACGATCCGGCCGTCCGGATCGATCATCAATGTCGCGACGGGATGCGCGGAGACGATTTCGGCAGCGGCAGGCAGGGATCGGGTCGGTGCATTCGCATCCGCCCCAGCCCTGAAATCGGCCTCAGGCTGCATTCCTGGCCTGTTCCGGTTCCTGATCGAGCCGTTCAGGGTGCGTCACGAACGGGGCGTAGAAGCGCTCCAGCATATCGAGCACGGTCGCCGCATCCGGCACCTGATTGACCATGTTGCGGAACTCGGCCGAGCCGGGCAGGCCCTTGGTGTACCAGCCGAGATGCTTGCGGGCCATATTGACGCCGGTCGTCTCACCATAGTGATCCAGCATCGCGCGATAATGCTCGACGATCACGGCATATTGCTCGGCAATGTCGGGGTTCTCAACGGTCCGGCCGCTCACCAGCCCCTGCATAACCTGCCCCAGTAGCCAGGGCCTGCCATAGGCGCCGCGCCCGATCATCACGCCATCGGCACCGCTCTGCGCCAGCGCGGTGCGCGCGTCGTCGAGCGAGCAGATGTCGCCATTCACGATGACGGGCAACCTCACCGCATCCTTGACGCGGCGCACGAACGCCCAGTCCGCGCTGCCCTTGTACATCTGGTTGCGGGTCCGCCCGTGAACCGTGATCAGCTTGGCCCCGAGATCCTCGGCGATGTGCGCAAGCTCCGGCGCGTTCAGGCTGTCATGGCACCAGCCCATCCGCATCTTGACGGTCACCGGCACATCGACCGCCTTCACGGTCGCTTCGATCAGTCGGGCAGCGAGCGGCAGGTCGCGCATCAGCGCTGAGCCGGCATCGCCATTCACCACTTTCTTGACCGGGCAACCCATGTTGATGTCGATGATGGCCGCGCCTCGATCGGCATTGAGCTTGGCTGCCTCAGCCATTTCAGCGGGCTGGCAGCCGGCGAGCTGAAGCGACACCGGTTCCTCGACCGGGTGCCAGGCGGCCTTCTGCAGCGATTGCCGCGTCTCGCGGATCATCGCGGGCGAGGCGATCATTTCGGTGACGTTAAGGCCCGATCCATAGCGCCGCACGAGCGTGCGGAACGGCATGTCAGTCACGCCCGTCATGGGCGCAAGAACGACCGGTGTCTCGATCCGCACGGGACCGATCTGGATGGGTTTGAGCAGCGTCATGACCGGAATGTTGCCTAAAAAACAGGCAGCCCTTACCGCGAATGACGCTGGCGGGCAAGCAAGCCGTGCGCTAAGCGCGCCTCCATGCCCGATCAAGCCCCTCGCGCAGGCCTGTCAGCCGCGATTTTGCTCGCTGCCGGTGCCGGCTTGCGCACCGGTCACGAGACACCCAAGCAGGTGCGAACGCTCGCCGGCAAGCCGGTTGTGGCCCATGCGCTGGATGCGTTGCGCGCCCATCCCGGCGTTGGCCCTATGGCGCTCGTCGTGCCGCCAGGCAGCGAGGATGCGATGCGCAGCCTGCTCGGTCCCCGCGCGGAAGGTCTGACGATCGTCGCAGGGGGCAGCAGCCGGCGCCTATCGGTTCGCGCAGGTCTTGAGGCGTTGGCCGGCAGCGAGCCCGGTGCAGCCCATGTGCTCGTTCATGACAGCGCCCGACCGCTGCTTCCGGTTGCCGTCATCGACCGCGTGCTCGGCGCACTCGCCGATGGCGCGCGATGCGTGGTTCCGGTACTCCCGGTGGTCGACACGCTGGTGCGCTCCGGTGGCGACGAGGCCGGCCAGGTGGTCGATCGGTTGACCCTCGCGCGCGTGCAGACTCCGCAGGGCTTCGATTTTGCTGCGCTCATGGCCGCCCATCAGCAGTGGACGGGCCCCGAAGAACCGACCGACGACGCGCAGATGTTGCGGCGCGCGGGCATCGACGTGGCATTGGTGCCAGGCGACAGCGCGCTTGAGAAGATCACGGGACCGGGCGATCACGAACGGATGGAGCGAATATTGACGGCCGGCATGAGCACGCGCGTGGGCATGGGTTTCGATGTGCATCGCCTTGTGGAAGGCGAAGATCTCTGGCTGTGCGGCGTGCAGATCCCCCACAGTCATGGCCTCTCCGGCCATAGCGATGCCGACGTGGCGATCCATGCGCTGGTCGATGCGATACTTGGCGCGCTGGCGGAGGGGGATATCGGGAGCCATTTTCCACCCAGCGACCCGCAATGGAAGGGCGCGGCTTCGGATCGGTTCCTGGCCTTCGCCTGCGATCGCGTGTCGGCGCGCGGCGGTCGGATCGATCATGTCGACGTGACGATCATTTGCGAGGCACCCAAGATCGGGCCGCGTCGCGGGACGATGCGCGCCCGCTTGGCGGAGATCATGATGTTGCAGGAAGCGCGGATCAGCGTGAAGGCCACCACGACCGAGCGACTGGGGCTGACCGGCCGCGGCGAGGGCATCGCGGCGCAGGCGGTGGTCACCCTGCGCCTGCCGGACGACGATGCTGAAGCGGCATCGTGACGCGGCCCCAAGGCAACCAACTGCGGCCCGCCACCGTTCCCGCTCATCGAGGCCATCATTATTGGCGTTGGCTTTTCCACTCGATGCGATCATGCGTGGACGATCATGAGTGAGTCGACCCTGAACAAAGCCGATGGCGTGCTGCCGCCCGAACTCGTTGCTCTGGCCCGCCGCGTTATCGCGGAAAATCGCGCCATTGGCCGCACTGTGGCGGTAGCGGAGAGCTGCACCGGGGGACTCGTCGCGGCTGCATTGACCGAAATTCCGGGCTCGTCCGCCGTGTTCGAGGCAGGCTTCGTGACCTACTCCAACGCGCAGAAGGTCAAGCTGCTCGGTGTGAGCGAAGATGTGATCGATGCCTTCGGGGCGGTCTCCATCGCCACCGCTTGGGCGATGGCGCATGGTGCCCTCAACCGGACGGGCGCCGATGTCGCCGTCTCGATCACCGGCGTGGCCGGTCCCGATGGGGGAACGGAGCTGAAGCCGGTGGGGACGGTCGTGTTCGCCCGCGCGGAAAAAGGCATGCAGGATGCCGATGCCGTCGCTGACTTGCGGAAATTTGAGGATGAAGGCCGCGCGAAAGTGCGGCTTCAGGCGGCGCTATGTGCGCTCGAACTGCTGCTGCCCGAGGCATCGGCGCCGTAAAGGGCCACCGCCCGCTCTTCAAAAGCGCCGATCATCTTGCGCAGCGCCCGGTCGAACACCTGGCCGGCCAGCATTTCGAACATGCGGCTCTTGAACGCGAAATCGACTTCGAAGTCGATCAGCACCCCGCCCTCCCCGTCCGGCCGGAAACGCCAGTCGTTGGAGAGATGGCGCAACGGCCCGTCGACATAATCGACATGCACATGGTGCGGCCGCTCCTTCACGACGCGCGAGGTGAAGGTCTCCCGCAGCCCCTTGAAGCCCACGACCATGTCCGCCAGCATCTCCGTGTCGCTGTTCGAGCGGACCCGCATGGCGCTGACCCAGGGCAGGAACTCCGGATAAGACGCGACGTCAGCCACCAGATCGAACATCTGTTCGGGCGAGTAAGGCAGATGGCGGGTTTCGTTATGCTTGGGCATGGGGGTTCACAGGCTGCTTTTCATCGCGGCTTTGGCGAGCGCGGTTTCGCGCGCGGCGCGCATCTGGGCAAAGTCGTCGCCGGCATGATAGCTTGAGCGGGTCAGCGGGCTGGAAGCGACCTGCAGGAAGCCCTTCGCACGCGCGATGGCGGCATAAGCCTTGAACGCCTGCGGGGTCACGAACTCCGCGACGGCAGCGTGCTTTGGCGTCGGGCGCAGATACTGGCCCATGGTCAGGAAATCGATATCCGCCGAACGCATGTCGTCCATCACCTGATGGACCTCAAGCCGCTGCTCGCCAAGGCCGAGCATGATGCCGGACTTTGTGAAGATCGAGGGATCGAGGCGCTTCACCGTCTCCAGCAGCCGAAGCGAGGCATAGTAGCGCGCGCCGGGGCGGATCGTGGGATACAGCCGGGGCACCGTCTCGAGATTGTGATTATACACATCCGGCCGCGCCGCGACGATGGCCTCCACGGCGGCCTCATGCTTGTTGCGGAAATCCGGCGTCAGAATTTCGATCGTCGTTTCCGGCGTGGTGCGGCGCAACGCCTCGATCACCTTCACGAACTGCCCTGCCCCGCCATCGGCCAGATCATCGCGGTCCACCGACGTCACGACGATGTGCTCAAGGCCCATTTCGGCGCAGGCATCGGCCAGATTCTGCGGCTCGCGCGGATCGACGGGCCGGGGCATCCCGGTCTTCACATTGCAGAAGGCGCAGGCCCGCGTGCAGGTGTCGCCCAGGATCATCACCGTGGCATGCTTCTTGGTCCAGCACTCACCGATGTTCGGGCAGGCCGCTTCTTCACAGACCGTCGCCAGCCCCTTGTCGCGCATCAGCTTGCGTGTGGCTTCGTAACCGGCGCTCACCGGCGCCTTGACGCGGATCCAGTCGGGCTTGCGCGGGCGGAAGCCTGCGGGATCGGACGAGAGATCGTTCATGCCGCCCAGATAGCGACCGCAAAGCCCGCTTGCCAGCCCCCACGATCATCGGCAAAGAAATTGCCATGGTACAGTTTTCAGACATGCTCGAAGGATATCGCCGGTTTCGCGGTCAGGACTGGTCTGAACAGCGCACGCGCTGGGCGGAACTGAGCGAGGGCCAGAGCCCGCGCGTTATGGTGATCGCCTGTTCGGATAGCCGCGTCGATCCGACCCAGATTTTCGACACCAGTCCCGGGGAAATCTTCGTCGTCCGCAACGTGGCGGCGCTAGTCCCGCCGTTCGAGACCAATCCCGGGCGGCACGGCGTCTCCGCTGCCGTCGAGTTCGCCGTGCAGTTCCTCGGCGTGGGGGAAATTCTTGTGATGGGCCACGGCATGTGCGGCGGCTGCAACGCGGCGCTCACCCGGGCCATGCACGATGCGGCGCCCGGCGAGGGCGGGTTCATCGCGAACTGGATATCCCTGCTCGATGATGCGCGGGCAGAGGTCGTCGCGACGCATGGCAGCGACCATGGCGGCGCGGCGGGCCGGGCGATGGAACTGGCGGCCGTCAAGGTCAGCCTCGCTAATCTGCGCACGTTCCCGTGGATCGCGGAAAAGGAAGCCAGCGGTGCGCTGGCCCTGCGAGGCGCATTCTTCGCCATATCCGATGGCGTCCTGCATGTGCTCGATGAGCAGAGCGGCGACTTCGCTCCGTTCGAATAGGCAATGGACACAGAATTCGCCTTCTTCGTCTACGGACTATTGATGACAGGCGGACCGGGCTTCGCGGCGCTCGGCATGGAGGGCGGCGTTCGCCGCCTCGGGCCGGACCGGGTGGTCGGCCGGCTCTATCATCTGGGTGATTATCCCGGGTTGGTAACGGGCGAGTCCGGCGTGGTGCATGGCGAATTGATCGGCATCCGCGATCCGCTGCTGCTCGAGAAAATGGATGTCTACGAGTTGTACGATCCCGATAAGCCCGGCGCGTCAGAGTATCGCCGCATCGAGGTCGACCTCCTGGACAGCGGGCGTCGGGTCTGGACCTATGAGTATAATCGCAGTGTCGAGGGTCTGCCGGTGATTGCCACCGGCCAGTGGCGCAACGCGTAGCCCGGCGTCGCGCTGACATCCCGCGCCCTCGCCACATTGGGTCGATCCGCGCCGAGTCGGCGGACGCTGGTGGAGCTGTTGGTCTAAATTGCCAGCATGGTGGCGACCCCTTGTCCGTCAAAAGCAATCCGCCGGAGCACCAGACCGGGTCCGATTCTGCAGTGAGGGGCAGCCGAGCGGCCTGACGGGAGCGGCGATGAGTCTTTGACCCACCGAGCCCCTGCCCTCCCTGCAAGCCTCCGTTAGCGGGTCAGCTTCTTGTAAGCGAGGCGCGTCGGCCGATCCGCCGCGTCGCCCATGCGGCGGCGCTTGTCTTCCTCATAGGCCTCGAAATTGCCTTCGAACCATTCGACATGGCTGTTGCCCTCGAAAGCGAGGATGTGAGTCGCCAGGCGGTCGAGGAAGAAGCGGTCGTGGCTGATGACCACGGCGCAGCCGGCGAAGTTCTCAAGCGCGTCTTCCAGAGCGCGCAGCGTCTCGACGTCGAGATCGTTGGTCGGTTCGTCGAGCAGGAGGACGTTGCCACCCTCCTTGAGCATCTTGGCCATGTGGACGCGGTTGCGCTCACCGCCTGAGAGCTGGCCGACCTTCTTCTGCTGGTCGGGGCCCTTGAAGTTGAAGGCCCCGACATAGGCGCGCGTCTGCAACTCATGCTTGCCGATGGTCATCAGATCATGGCCACCGGAGATTTCTTCCCAGACGTTATGATTCGGATCGAGCGCATCGCGGCTCTGGTCGACATAGCCCAGGCGCACGGTCGGCCCGACTTCGATGCTGCCCGAATCGGGCTGTTCCTGCCCGGTGATGAGCCGGAACAGCGTAGATTTACCCGCGCCGTTCGGGCCGATCACGCCCACAATGCCGCCCGGCGGCAGCGTGAAGGAGAGATCATCGAACAGCAGCTTGTCGCCATAGGATTTGGTGAGGTTCTTGGCCTCGATCACCTTGCCGCCAAGGCGCTCGGGCGTCTGGATGACGATCTGGGCCTTGCCGGGTGCGCGATTCTCCTGCTTCTCGACCAGCTCGTCGAACGCCCGGATACGCGCCTTGCTCTTGGTCTGGCGCGCCTTGGGCGACTGCCGGATCCACTCCAGCTCCTCCTTGATCGCCTTCTGCCGACCGGCATCCTCGCGCTCTTCCTGCGCCATGCGCTTTGCCTTGGCGTCCAGCCAGCTCGAATAATTGCCCTCGAACGGGATGCCCCGACCGCGGTCCAGCTCCAGCACCCAGCCGACGACGTTGTCCAGGAAGTAGCGGTCGTGGGTAACGAGAATCACGTTGCCGGTGTAATTGATCAGGTGCTGCTCCAGCCACTGGACGCTCTCGGCATCGAGGTGGTTGGTCGGTTCGTCGAGCAGCAGGATGTCCGGCTTTTCCAGCAGCAGACGGCACAGAGCGATACGGCGCTTTTCACCGCCCGAGAGATTGTCGACGCTCCAGTCGCCCGGCGGGCAGCGCAACGCCTCCATGGCGATCTCCAGCTGATTGTCGAGCGTCCAGCCGTCGACCGCGTCGATCTTTTCCTGAAGCTCGCCCATCTCCGTCATCAGCGCGTCGAAATCGCAGTCTTCCGGCGGATCGCCCATGATCGCGCTGATCTCGTTGAACCGGTCGACTAGATCGGCGACAGGCCGCACGCCGTCCTTCACATTTTCGATCACCGTCTTGTCGGGATCGAGCTGCGGCTCCTGCGGCAGATAGCCGACGCGAATCCCCTCGGCGGCCCACGCCTCGCCCGTGTAATCATTGTCGATGCCGGCCATCACCTTCATCAGCGTCGATTTACCGGCGCCGTTGACGCCGATGATCGCGATCTTCGTTCCCGGCAGGAACTGAAGGTGGATGTTATTGAAAAGCGGCTTGTTTGCGCCGGGGAAGGTCTTGGTCAGACCCTTCATGACAAAGCTGTACTGGACGGCCATCGGGAAACGGTCCTCTTGAGCGGAATGGAGTGTCTTTGAATTGGCGCCCGGTTAGCTTACGGCGGGTCCATTGGCAAATCCCGGGTTGTCCCGCTCCGCCGCTCTTCGCGCCATCATTATCAAAGCGCTGTCCCACACGAAAAACCGTCCCTTATTGCCAAGCACTTTGGTTGATAAGGCTATTGATTTCCCTGCGGCATGCGTTAATTGGGCCGCTCGTGCCCTTTGCTGTGCACGACCTTTGCTATGGGAGCCTAATAATATGAAGAAGTTTGCTGTGGCCGGCGCCGCGATCGCGCTCATGAGCCTTGCAGCGTGCGGCGAGAAGCCGGCTGCTGAGACCAACAACGTCTCCAACGAGCTGGTTGTGAACGAGCTGGACGCCGCTGCCAACGCTGCTGACAATGCTGCGAACGCGATGGACAACCTCGCCAACGTCTCGAACAACGCGGCGAACGCAGCAGAGTAATCTGCGACTGCGCTTCTGCGCATTGTTCAAGGGCGGCGTCGATCATCGGCGCCGCCTTTACATTTGGTGGTACGGTCGCCGGCTCTGCCGTTTGGATCGTGCCTGCCAGTTACAGGCACCGGTGATCTTCGTTCGATCATCCTTGCGCCTCCACCCGGCACATCCGGGATCGGCGCGGCCTTTGTGCTTGCATCAAGGGCAAAGCGAAAGCTAAGGCCCGCCCTGGATCGGGGAGTAGCGCAGCCTGGTAGCGCATCTGCTTTGGGAGCAGAGGGTCGCAGGTTCGAATCCTGTCTCCCCGACCACTTTTCCCTTATTTTCTGAATAGTGTGATCGGCATTGCCACGGCCGAGCCGGGCGGTCGCTCTGCCTTTGCGGCAAGCGCAAGGCGCAGCAACGTCCGCTCTTCGATGGATGGTGGGCCCGGCAGGACTCGAACCCGCAACCTAGCCGTTATGAGCGGCCAGCTCTAACCATTGAGCTACAGGCCCCATTCTCCACCGCAGCGCATGGCGCCGGCTCTGGGCGCGTTAGCTTGCGGCGCTCCCGCTTGGCAAGTCTTGATGCATGGTGGCGAGCGGAGCGAACAGGAGTCGGATCAACCGTTATGGCCCTGCTCGCGATAGGCCTCGGGCGCGGTCGGCAGCACGATGCCGAACGCCTGTGCCGTGATGGCGAACTCCCCGCCGAGATGGCGGACGATTCCCCGCACCAGTTTGAGGGCGAACGCAAGCCCGAGTGGCGGCGTGTCGCCATAGAGGCGCTGCTCCACCACATAACCCTGTTCGAGAAAGGCGCGCGCCTCGATGCCGCGCAAAGCGGTCGGGCGACTCATCGTCAGGCTCACGGAGGCCCGCTCTGGCGCCGGGCAGACGCACAGGACAAGCTGTTCGCCCGCAGCCAGTCCGGCATGGCCGATGCGGATCAGGTGATTCAACATGCGTTCGATCTGGTTGCGGTCGCCATGCACAAGGCTGGAACCGCTCTCGACCGAGAGATTGACGGCCTGGCCAAAGCCGGCCGCGTCCACCACCCTGTGAAGGGCAGCGGTCAGATCGACATCATCCTGCTGGGCAGAGAGGTCTCCCCGCTCCAGTCGGCTCGCCGCGTCGAGATCGTCGAAGGTCGTCAACAATGCGCGCGCATCCGCCAGGATGGCGCGGGCGATGTCGCGATAGACCTCGGGGACCGGACCGAGGATCTGCGCCTCGATCATTTCGCCATAGCCCTGCACGGCGTTCAACGGCGTGCGCAACTCATGGATCAGTTGCCGCGTGCTGGTGGCGGAGAGCGTGGTGCCCTCGTCGCTCGACTGCGTCTCGAGGGGGCGCACCGGCGCCTCGAACCGCCGCTCACGCCGGGCAATGCCGGTATAGCCTCGGAAGCGACCGCTCTGCCGGTCAAAATGCGGTTCGCCGGAGATGCGCCATTCGCCCGCCAGCGCACCGTCCTGCAAGGTCAGGCGGCTATTCTCGAATGCGGCGCGGTGCCGAAATGCCCCAAGCGTGGCGCCATCCACTCCATGGCTGACATCCACGCCCGGCGTCGCAATGCTCAGGCCAATGATCGCCTCGGGAAATGCGCCGTCGGTCAGGCGGACGAGGCCCGAAGCATCGGTCTCGAACTGAAAGCTGTCGACATCGGCGTCCGGCGTATTCTGGACCCGAGACTCTGCCTGGACCGCATCCGGCACCGGGTCAGCGGCGCCGGCCGCCTTGAACGGGTTCGCCTTCTTAAACCGCTCGATCTGCGCAACGAGACGGCCGATCTGGCTTGCCTCGTCTGTGCTGCCCGATCGATCAAGCTCGTCGGTCCCAGCGACCCGGTCCGCACTCAACGTCTCTGCTTCCGCCTGCCGAACCTCGGCCGCCGGCAGCGACAGATCGACTTCGCCGAAGCGTCGTAACGCGGCCATTGCGGCATCCGGCAGATCCGGACGGCGACGCAGAACGCTGCGCGCCAACGGACCCAGATGGGGTATGATCGCGGCCCAGTCTTCGCCGGTTAGCCGGACCGACTTCATCATTGCCACGACAACCGAAGGATGGTCGCCCGCCAGCCATTGCACCAGCGTGGGCGAGCGGAGTCTGGACCCAAGCTCCACGACGGACGCGATGCGGCCTTCCAGGCTCACCTTCGGCCGGGCCTCCTGCAGGATGGTCAGGATGGTGTGCGCCTCGTCCGGTGAAAGCTTCTGGGTTTCCGCGCCGGAGACATCATATTGGGCAAGCAGATCCATGCACTGGCGCCAGCGCGTCACGGCGGCACCTGTGCCCTCGCCGCCATTGGCCAGCACCGTCCGCAGAAGATCGTTGAAACGCATTCAGTTGGCCCCTGTAACGGAACCGCGTGTACTGATGGTAAACCGACCCGCCTAGCGTTAAAAAATGGGACGTTGCATTGTGGGACAATTACGTTGCAGCGACATTATATGTCTGCAAGAACATCTACCGTGAAAGGAAATGTCCTCTATGCCCGGTAGTTCGCTGGATGAGACCGACGTCAAATTGCTCGACCTGCTTCAGGAGGATGGCCGCCTGACCAATGTCGAGCTGGCACGGCGCGTCGGTCTGACCGCCCCGCCCTGTCTGCGCCGGGTGAAAAGCCTGGAGGATCGCGGCTTCATCGCCTCCTACCACGCCCATCTCGATCCGGTCGCCTTGGGCTACACGACGACAGTGTTCGCCATGGTCAGCCTGAAAAGTCAGGCGGAAGAGGATTTGCAGGCATTCGAGGCCCATGTCGCGGCGCTGCCGGAGGTCCGCGAATGCCACATGCTGAACGGCGAGATCGATTTCATCCTCAAGGTGGTGGCGCAGGACCTGCGCAGCTTTCAGCAGTTCCTCACCTCGCAGCTGACGCAAGCGCCCAATGTGGCCAGCGTGAAGACGTCGTTGACGATCCGCACGTCCAAGAACCTGCCAGGGGTGCCGGTCGGCCGCTGAGCCCGGGCGTGGCTGAGGGCTGAGGCAGTCCGTCCAACGCCCAATAAAAATGCCGGCGACAGAGCCGCCGGCATTCTAACTTTTTTCAATCGAACCGCAGGGGTTCAGGCGTTGGAGCTGTTCAGCCAAACCGTCCAGAGGTCGGCGGTCCGCTTGCGCACGCCGGTGCCGCTGACCTTGCCGAATGCCTCCAGAGCACCGGCCTTGTCGCCCGACCGAGCGAGCGCGATGCCGAGGCGTGTGTTCACCTCGTCCGCGTCCACGCCGCCCTTCTGCAGCGCGAGGCGATACAGGGTCACGGCCTTGGCATTGTCGCCATAGCTCATGAAGGCGCTGGCGGTGTTGGCGGCGGGCTTGCCAGTAGCGGCGGACGCGGCGCTCTTCTCAGAGGTTGCAAGCGACGCGCGATCCTGCGTGATCCCGCTGGTCGCGACCTGATAGAGGTCGGACAGCGTGGTGCCGCTCAGAACGCCGCTGGAGCGACCCTGATCGATCACTGCCTTGACCTCGCCGGGCAGGCCGAGGCGATTGGCCGCCTCTGCATATTCATTGTAGTTATAGGCGCTCTTGAGCGACTTGGTGGCCGCCATCAGACGCATGATGTCGATGCTCTCGTCGCGGGTCGCATTGGGATATTCGTCCTGCAACATCCGCAGCACCAGCGCCCAGTTGTCCGGGGTGCCGCTGACCGGCAGTGCCAGCTTGGTCCAGTCGGAGAGGGTCGGCGACTTGGCGAACACCGCCATGCTCAGGCCCTTGTTGTACCAGCTTGCATCGACAGGCTGGCCGGATGCCTTCTGCAGTTCGATCGCGCGCTTGAGGTGCGGCAGGCCCTGCTCCACCTTCGCCTTGCCGGCATCGGTGAACTGGTTGTTGACGATCTGGTCCTGCGCCTCGTTGAAATAGGTGTTGGCGATCAGCACGTCGGGCGTGGGGCCGCCGTAACCGCCGTCGATGGCCGACTGGAAGTGAGTGCGGGCCTGATCATATTGCTTGGCGTTGAAGGCGAACTGGCCGACGAAATAGTGGAACTTCGCCACTTCGGTCGCCGGCGTCATGCCGGAGTCGATCATCGTCTCCAGAGCCTGGCGCTGGATGGCCTCATCCTTCTGGTTGATGCCGACCTGTAGCAGCAGGCTGCCGAAGAAGTAGCGATCGTCGGGCTTGGTCGCCGTGGACTGGATCTCGTCCAGTTTCGCCTTTGCGCCCGCAAAATCCTGCTTCTTGACCAGCTCCTGGGCTTCGACCGCTCCCTTCTGGAAGCCGCGGCTCAGCGAAATCTTGGGTGCCGAACTCTGTTCGGCCTGCTTGCCATCCCGGTTCTGCGCCGATGCGGGAGCCGTTGCAAAGGCGCCCGCCGCAAACGCGGCCAGGGTGATCGTAAGAGCAGTGGTATTGAACAGACGCATCAAATATTCCTCCAGAACTAAGATCTCGGCCCCCAAGTCGCGGATCCCGCTGACTTCATGGCCCTGCACTGCAGGATCACGCGTGAACGGGAATTGAATGTCGCTATAACCACCGTTCCCGGGCTTGTCATGAGGGCGCGACGCCGGTTGGCACGGGAAATCCGCAAGCCGTCGCGCTCCCGCCCCCATTCGGCTTCGACCGGTTCGAGACAGCGTGCAATTTTGCCCTTTTCTCTGGCCTTTTCTGCAGTCGCGGGCTAGTCACACCGCTTCGAGTTCCCACCACGTAATCATAAGAGAAAACGCTTGAGCGACGAGACAATCCTCGCCGAACCCTCGGATATCAGCCCGATCAACATCGTCGATGAGATGAAGTCGAGCTATCTCGACTACGCCATGTCGGTGATCGTGTCCCGCGCGCTGCCGGATGTGCGCGACGGGCTGAAGCCCGTGCATCGCCGCATCCTGTTCGGCGCCCACGAAATGGGCTTCACTTATAACAAGCCCTACCGCAAATCGGCCCGCATCGTCGGCGACGTGATGGGTAAATATCACCCGCACGGTGACAGCTCGATCTACGACGCATTGGCGCGCATGACGCAGGACTGGTCGATGCGCGTGCCGCTCATCGACGGTCAGGGCAACTTCGGCTCGATGGACCCGGATTCGCCGGCGGCCATGCGCTACACCGAGGCGCGCCTCGCCAAGGTCGCCAACGCACTGCTCGACGATCTCGACAAGAATACGGTCGATTTCCTGCCGAACTATGATGGCAGCGAGAGCGAGCCGCAGGTGCTTCCTGCCCGCTTCCCGAACCTGCTGGTCAACGGTGCCGGCGGCATCGCGGTCGGCATGGCCACCAATATTCCGCCGCACAATCTCGGCGAAGTGCTGCGCGCCTGCAAGGCGTACATGGATAACGGGGCGATCTCTGCCGAGGAGCTGATGGAAATCGTGCCGGGCCCGGACTTCCCGACCGGCGCGCTCATCCTGGGCCAGTCTGGCGCCCGCTCGGCCTATACGACCGGGCGCGGATCGATCATCATGCGCTCGCGCCATATCATCGAGACTCTGCGCGGGGACCGCCAACAGATCGTCCTCACCGAAATTCCGTTCCAGGTCGGCAAGGCCGGTCTCGTCGAAAAGATCGCCGAGGCGGCCAAGGACAAGCGGATTGAGGGCATCTCGGACATTCGCGATGAATCCAACCGCGAGGGCGTTCGCGTCGTCATCGAGCTGAAGCGCGATGCCACGGCGGATGTGGTGCTCAATCAGCTGTGGCGGCACACGCCCGCCCAGTCGAGCTTCCCCGCCAATATGCTCGCCATCCGTGGCGGGCGGCCCGAGTTGCTGACGCTGCGCGACATCATCGAGGCCTTCGTGCGCTTCCGTGAGGAAGTGATCACCCGCCGGACCAAGTTCGAGCTGGCGAAGGCACGGGACCGCGCGCACATCTTGCTCGGCCTCGTCATTGCAGTCAGCAATCTCGATGAAGTCGTGCGCATGATCCGCGGGGCGAGCAGCCCGGCGGCGGCCCGCGAGGCGCTGCTGGCGCGCGCTTGGCCGATCGGGGACATCGCGCCCTATCTCAAGCTGGTCGAGGCCGCGGATGATGAGCCCTCGGGCAGCGTCTATCATCTGTCGGACGCGCAGGTTCGCGCCATTCTCGATCTGCGCCTGCACCGGCTGACGGCGCTTGGCCGCGACGAGATCGGCAACGAGCTCAAGGGGCTGGCCGATGCGATTGCTGGCTATCTCGAGATCCTCGCCAGCCGCGTTCGCCTGTTCGAGGTGATGCGCGCAGAGTTCGACGCGATCGAAGCTGAATTCGCCACGCCGCGCCGCTCCACCCTCGCCCCCGCTGCCGACGGCATCGAGGATGAGGATTTGATCGAGCGCGAAGACATGGTCGTGACCGTGACCATGTCCGGTTACATCAAGCGCACGCCGCTCGATACCTTCCGCGCCCAGAACCGCGGCGGCAAGGGCCGCGCCGGCATGGCGACGAAGGAAGAGGATGTCGTCACCGAGCTGTTCGTGACCTCCACGCACACGCCGGTGCTGTTCTTCTCGACGCTGGGCAAGGTCTATCGCCTCAAGGTCTGGCGCTTGCCGGAAGGCGGGCCGGCCACACGCGGACGTCCGATGGTCAACCTCCTGCCGCTGGCCGAGGGCGAGACCATCCAGACGGTGCTGCCGCTGCCGGAAGACGAGAATGAATGGGCGCAGCTCCATGTCATGTTCGCCACCGCCAAGGGTAGTGTGCGCCGCAACAGCATGGATGCGTTCGCGAATATCCCCTCGAACGGCAAGATCGCGATGAAGTTTGAGGGTGAGGACGCCGACGACCGCCTGATCGGCGTCGCGCTCCTCAGCGAAGAAGATGACGTGCTACTGGCCTCCCGCCAGGGCAAGGCGATCCGCTTCCGCGGCGATGATGTGCGCGAGTTCCAGAGCCGCAACTCCACCGGTGTGCGCGGCATGACGCTGAAGGAAGGCGACGAGGTCATCTCGCTCTCCGTGCTCCAGCGTGCCGGTATTCAGGACATGGAAGAGCGCGAGGAGTATCTGCGCTTCGCTCCATGGAAGGGCGAGAAGGAGGGCGAGCCGAAGATGGCCGCCGACCGTTTCGAGGCCCTGCGCGCCCGCGAGCAGTTCATCCTGACCGTCTGCGCCAATGGCTATGGCAAGCTCTCCTCAGCCTTCGAGTATCGCCGCACCGGGCGTGGTGGCCAGGGCATCACCAACATCGACAATATCGAGCGTAACGGCCCGGTCGTGGCGAGCTTCCCGGCGACCCGCGAGCATCAGCTCATGCTGGTGACCGATCAGGCCAAGCTCATCCGCATGGGGCTCAGCAGCTTGCGCGTGATCGGCCGTGGTTCTGCGGGCGTGCGCCTGTTCGACGTGGCGCAGAACGAGCATGTCGTGAGTGCCGCGCGGATTGAGGAAAGCACGGACGAGGTCGAGGCGGACATGCCGACGGCCGAGGGCGAGGCCTCCGACACCGCGGAATGAGGAACAGGCCCGTCAGCGTTGCCTTGAGCGCGCTGGCGGGCGGTTCATGATCAGACCCAGCGCCGCTCGAACCGCTGGCCCAGTCCGGTCAACAACTCATATTGAGACAGACCGGTGTGCGCTGAGGCGGTGGGCAGATCATAGTCCACCTCCAGCCAGTCCCCTTCCTCCAGATCCGGTGCCGCGCTGACATCGACGGCGATCAGATCCATGGAGACGCGCCCCAGCAGCGGCAGCCGCTCTCCGCCATGGAGCATCGCCCCTCCCCCGGCAAAAGCGCGCAGATAGCCGTCTGCATAGCCAAGATTGACGATCGCCGCCTCAACGGGCGCCTTCGCGGTGAAGGTCGCGCCATAGCCCACTGTTTCGCCAGCTTCGACCCGGCGACGCTGGAGGATCTGCGCATGGGGACGCACGACCGGGCGGATATGGCCGGTCGCAGTTGGCGTCGGCAGGCCGCCATAGAGCGCGAGCCCGGGCCTGGTCAGATCGAAAGCGTAATCGCTCCCAAGCAAAATGCCTGCGCTGTTGGCCAGACTGTAGCGCCGTGCCGGCACCTGCTGCCGCACGGCCTCGAAGCGCGCGCACTGCACCGCGTTCAGATCGGACATTTCATCGGCGCAGGCAAGGTGGCTGCAGAGTGTCTCGATCTCCAGCCCATCCAGCACGCCAGCGCCAAGTTCATCGGGGCGTAGGCCCAGCCTGTTCATGCCGGTATCGATCATGACATCGCACGGGCCGCCGCCTGCAGCTTTCCATCGGGCGACTTGCGCGGCGCTGTTCAGCACCGGTCTTGCCGGTGCTGTCAGCGCAAAAGCCAAATCTTCCGCGCGCACCCCGTGCAACACACTGAGCGATGCGCCTTCCAGCAATGGCAGCAGAGCCGCCGCTTCCTGCCATGTCGCGACGAAAAAATCCCGGCACCCGGCGGCCAGCAGATGCTGCAGAACCTCGGTCGCGCCCAAGCCGTAGCCATTGGCCTTAAGGGCTGCCCCGCAGGCTGCCGCCCCACTCTGCCCTGCCAGCCAGCGCCAATTGGCGATCAGCGCGTCACGATCCAGATGCAGGGCCAGCGGCGATGAGGGACAGTCGATCATGTGGGCGGGGTAGCGCGCTCGCCCCTGCCCGTCGAGAGCAATCCGGCCACCCGCGCCCTGCTGGAGGGCGCGAGTGACATCGGGTCAGAACGCCTTGCGGACCGTCAGCGAGACAAACCGGCCGAGCGGGTTTGCCACAGTCGAGTCATAGACCTGGTTGTTGGCGATCGCCGCAAAGGGCGGTGCGGCGTCGAACAGGTTCAGCGCACTCAGCGAGAAGGACAGGCCGCTCAGCACGCCATCCGCCTTGGGCACGTCGTAGGTCAGCGTCAGATCGACCGTCGTGTAGGAGTCGACCGACTGCGATGGCGCGATGGTGCCCACCGTGTTGGTGTAGGCATTGGTATAGTTCACGAACATCGTGGCGCCGAAATTCTCGCCCCGCCACCCGAGATTGGCGCGGCCCCGGAACCGCAGCGGGAAGTTGGCCAGGTTCAGTCGGTCGACCGTCGGTGAGGTCGGGCCGGTCGCTCGCCCATAGCTGAGCAGATAGGTGCCCGAGACCCCGATATTGGCCGATCCGCCACCCAAATCGAACGCATAGTTGGCCAGGAAATCCAGCCCGTCCATCTTGATGCGCCCGACATTGTTGCGGCGCGCGTCGACAATGGCATCGACATCCGAGGCTGCAATGATCGCCGGCGGCGCCCAGGGCAGATCGTAAATCGCGTTCACCTGCGCGACGGTCGGGTTGAAGGTCACGAACGGCGCATAGGCTGGGTCAGTGAAGACCTGCACGCTGAACACCGGCGCCGTTTCGATGACGTCCTTATAATCGATGTTGAAGTAGTCCAGTGACGCGGTGAAGCCGCTGCTTGGCGGGGTGAACTTCACGCCAACCGACCAGGTCGTGGCCTTCTCAGGCTTGAGATCGGCATTGCCGCCGACATATTCGATCACATTGCCGAACGGCCCGAAATTGGGGATCGAAAACACCGTCGCCGTACTGGCGGGGTTGGTATCGGACAGCGTCGGCGCCCGGAATGAGGTGCCGTAGCTGGCATGAGCCGAGACGCCCGGCACCGGATCGTAGCGAATGCCGAACTTCGGATTGGTCGTACCGCCGACATCACTATAGTGATCGTAGCGGCCGGCAATGTTGAGTTCGAGCCGATCAATGCCCGGCATGGGATTGGCCGCACCGACCAGCGGCACGTTCACCTCCGCAAAGGCCGACCAGACGTCGCGAGAGCTGGCCGTATCGCCAAAGAGGTTGATCTGCGAGAGCGACGGCCCGTTGATATTCTCGGCGGCGGTGTTGCGGTAATAATCATGGTGGAACTCGCCGCCCACCGCCATGCGCACCGCGCCGCCGCCGATGTTGAACAGCGCACCGTCCGTCTTCACGTTGACGAGGTCGACGGTGTAGAGGCCGGTCACGTCGAAGAAGGCGACAAGGCGGTCGATCTGATCACGACTGTTTTGACCCGTCCCGTAGACGTTCAAGGCCGTCGCGGGGTTGGAATCGGCCAGCGCGGCGGAGAGCAAAGCCGTGTTCAGGAAACCGTCCGTCTTGGCGCCGCCTTCCGTGGCGCCATGGGAGCCGTAAATGGAAAGCTGCCAGTTGCCATCCAGCGAATAATCGAACCCGGTCGCCAGCTGGTAGGAGCTTTCGTAGATGTTGCCCTGGATCGGCCCATATTCGTTAAAGGCATATTCGACGATCTGCGAGGTCTGCCCCGGCGCGAACTCGATGAAATAGGGATTGCTGCTCGGTACGGGCGTCGCGGCGCCCAGCGTCAGAGACCCCGCGCGCTGGTTCAGGGTCCGCTTGGAGTAAAAGCCGCTGGCCCACATCTTGAGCGCAGGCGTCAGTTCCTGATCGAGGCGGCCAATGACGCTCCAGCGCTTGAGCTGCGGCAGAAGATCATTGTTCACATAGCTTTGCTGGAAGTTGGGCGTGGTCGAGAGGTTGGCAGGCGTCAGATTCTCACCGCTGCCACCCGGAAGTCCGTAGCGGGTGAGGGTCGCGGGATCGATCACATTGCCCGGCGAGCTGGTGAAGGCGCAGTTGTTCAACCCGCCAAAAGCACGCTGATCGCACTGGAACAGCTCCGCGCGATCTTCCTGGCGCAGGCGGCTGTGGTAATAATAGTCGCCGGCAATCATCACCGAGCCGGTGTCCCACTTCTTACCGAGAATGGCATTGCCCTGCCATTCGTCATAGCCATCAGCGAAGCCGTAACGCGCGCTGGCCTCTAGCCCGTCAAAGTTGCGGCGCAGGATCAGGTTGGCGACGCCCGCGACAGCATCCGAGCCGTAAGTGGCCGAAGCGCCGTCCGCCACGATGTCGATCCGTTCGAGCGCAATGGCCGGGATCACCGAGGCATCGAAGAGCTGGCCGGCAACACCGCCCGGAGGTGCGCGGCGCCCATCGAGCAAGGTGAGCGTCGCCTGCGTGCCGAGGCCGCGCAGGTTAACGCCATTGGCGCGGGTGCTATTGAGCGTCGCGCTGTTGACGTTGGTGCCCAGCGTGGCTTCGCCTGGCCCCAAGGCGGAGACCTGCGGAATGGTCTTGAGGATATCCGATGTCGTGGCCAGCCCCGTGTCGCGGATTTCTTGCTGGCCGACCGCAATCACCGAGGAACCCACCGGCGCAACGCCGCGCAACTGGGTGCCGGTCACCACAATGTCGGCGGTATTCGCGGCATCATCCTCGGACTGACTGGTCTGCGCGGTGCCCGTCTGAGCGCTGACACTCTGCGACGCAACAAGCGCGGCAAACGACACGAAGCCAAGCGCAGATGCGCGCCGGAAGCCATTTTTGGCCATGATCCTCCCCAATATGACAGCGCGATCGGCCCTACTGTCGATCGTCAATATCGGCTTACGAAAATGAATACACTTTGTCTAAACATTTTTGCAATCGATTGCTCAGACAAATGCAACTGCTTTAGATTAGGTCGGATTCTGCTGGTCGATCACCATCGTTCGCTTGCCCCCCACAGACAAGTCTCATTTAACCGATGGTTAATGCGTGGCAAACATTTGTTAACCGGAAAAGAAAATGGCCCGCCAGCAACGCCGACGGGCCAATCTCTCAAAATAGGAGGCCGTGCGCCTCCCCTCTGTCTTAATTGATCAGAACAGACCTTCGATCTGACCCTTGTCGTCCAGACGGATGAAGTCCGCCGACGGTGTCTTGGGCAGGCCGGGCATGCGCATGATGTCGCCGCACACCGCGACGATGAACTCGGCGCCTGCCGACAGGATCACGTCGCGCACCGGCACGACATGGTTGGTCGGCGCACCACGCAGGCTCGGGTCGGTCGAGAAGCTGTACTGCGTCTTGGCCATGCAGACCGGCAGATGGCCATAGCCATCGGCTTCCCAGCCCTTGAGCTTGTTGCGCACGCTGCTGTCGGCCGTCACTTCGCTGGCGCGGTAGATGCGCTTAGCGATCGTGTCGATCTTGTCGAACAGCGAGAGGCCGTCCTCGTAGATCGGTGCGAAGTTGGACGAACCGCCCTCGGCCAGGGCGACAACCTTGCGGGCCAACTCTTCGGTGCCCTTGGAGCCATTGGCCCAGTGGCTGCACTCCACCGCCTCGGCGCCAGCGGCTTCCGCGATCTCCTGAACGACAGCCATTTCCTCGGCCGTGTCGGTGACGAACTGGTTGATCGCCACGACCACGGGCACGCCGAACTGACGGACGTTCTCGATGTGACGGGCAAGATTGACGCCGCCCTTGCGCACCGCGTCCGGGTTCGCCGTGCCAAGATCGGCCTTGTCGACGCCGCCGTGCATCTTGAGCGCGCGGATAGTGGCCACGATGACGGCCGCGGAGGGCTTCAGGCCGGCCTTGCGGCACTTGATGTCGAAGAATTTCTCGGCGCCAAGGTCAGCACCAAAGCCGGCTTCGGTCACCACATAGTCGGCGATCTTGAGCGCCGTCTTGGTGGCGAGCACCGAGTTGCAGCCATGCGCGATGTTCGCGAACGGACCGCCGTGGATCAGCACGGGGTTGTTCTCGAGCGTCTGCACGATGTTGGGCTGCAGCGCGTCCTTGAGAAGAACGGTCATCGCGCCCGAGGCGTTAAGCTCGCGGGCCAACACGGCCTTGCGGTCGCGCGTGTAGCCGGCGTGGATGTTGCCGAGGCGACGCTCCAGATCCTTGAGGTCCGAAGCAAGGCAGAGGATCGCCATAACTTCCGACGCCACGGTGATGTCGAAGCCGTCCTCGCGGGGGTAGCCATTGGACACGCCACCGAGCGAGTTGACGATCGAACGCAGCGCGCGGTCGTTCATGTCCAGCACGCGACGCCATGCGATACGACGCGGATCGAGGCCGAGCTTGTTGCCCCAGTAGATGTGGTTGTCGATCAGCGCGGCGAGCAGGTTGTTCGCCGAGGTAATGGCATGGAAGTCGCCGGTGAAGTGGAGGTTGATGTCCTCCATCGGCACGACCTGCGCATAACCGCCGCCGGCGGCTCCGCCCTTGACGCCGAAGCACGGGCCGAGCGACGGCTCACGCAGCGCCGCAACCGTCTTCTTGCCGATGGCGTTCAGGCCGTCAGCAAGGCCGACCGTCGTCGTGGTCTTGCCCTCGCCTGCTGGCGTCGGGTTGATCGCGGTGACGAGGATGAGCTTGCCATCCTGATTGCCCTGGACGCTGTTGATGAAGTCCCAGGACAGCTTCGCCTTGTAAGGGCCGTAGTTCAGCAGCGCGTCCTGCGGGATGCCGACCTTTGCGCCGACCTCGGCGATGTTCTGCATCTTCGCTTCGCGTGCGATTTCGATGTCGGAGCCTTGAGCCATGATTCTCCTAGCCTTTCCATGATACGGCCCGGAACGGGCCGACCGTCTTTGTCTGGAATTAATTGAGCGGCAGCGGACGCCGGAGCGTCAGATGCCCTGCTTGCCCTTGAAGTTCACGATCCACTCATTGGTCTTCACCAGACCGCCGAACGGATAGAAATGCAGGTGGACCTTGCCATGCTCCTCGCCCAGCGCGGGGACGAGATCGGCGATCACCGGATCGGGACCGGCGCTGCCGATCAGGCTGGTGATCGAAAGGCCATATTTCTTGACGACCTTGGCGGAAGTGCCAACGCCGCAGCGCGCGGCAAAGCGGAGCAGCGTCTTGATCGAGGCCGGGCCGGCAAGGCCGATGCGCACGGGGCCGTCAATGCCCTCGGCGCGGATCTGCTTGAGCCAGTCGAGCACCGGATCGGCATCGAAACCGAACTGGGTCATGATCGAATAGTCGATCCCCTGCTCCTTGAGCGAGGCGACCTTGTCATGCATCGCCTTGACGAGCTTTTCGTTGGTGATGTCCGGGTGACCTTCGGGATAGCCGGAAATGCCGACATGCTGGATGCCATATTCCTTGAGCGTGCCCGAGGAGATCACGGCCAGCGCGTCGTCATAGGGCCCGAGCGGCTCGGAAGGATCGCCGGCGATCACGAACACATGCTTGAGGTCGATCTGCGCGGCGAGCATGTCGAGGAAGCGGTTGAGGTCTTCCTTCACCAGCAGGCGCCGTGCGGAAATGTGCGGAACCGGCTTGAAACCGAGATCCTGAATGGCCCGAGCCGCGCGGACGCGATCCTCGAACTCGGCACCCGGCAAGAAGGTGCAGGAAATGAGCGTACCCTGCGGGATCATGTGCGCGGCATTCTGCAGCGCTTCCACGTCCTTGGGCGTGATTTCGAGCGAGTAGTCTTCAAACAGCCGCGCCAGTGCGGTCTTGTCCAGGGTTGCCGTAGCCATGAAAAGTCCTCGCCTCGATTGGGGCTTATAGTGTCTTCGGAAGGTCGTCGGGGCGACCACCCCGGAGGATGGCCGCCCGCAACGGATCAGGATCAGGCGTCGACGCGAGCGCTGCGCCAGCCGCCTTCGTACGTCTCGCGCGCGGTCACCGAATAGGGAACCGGGCTCACGACGGCACGAACAGCGATCTGCTTGTGCGGCTCGACGGTGGACTTGCGCGTGCCGCCATTTTCCTCGCCCCACAGGACCGTCAGCTCGGTGCCGACGGGGATCTCGTGGTCGATCGTCGCGAGCGAAAGCGCGCGCTTCTCGTTGTACGAGTAGCCGGTGAACATCGAGATGCCGACCGTGTTGCCAGCGGCGTCGAGGACGGCGTCGGCATTGGTGTTGGCATAGTTGGCCAGCGGCAGGTCGAAGAACTTGTAGTGCGAGTCGGCGTCGGCATCGAACAGCGAACCATAGATCTTCGCCATGTCGTCGCCGTTCCAGGCCAGCGTGACCTTCTTGCGCTGCGTTGAAGCGTCGAGGGCTTCGAGCGCTTCGCGGCCGATGAAGTCGTGGTCGAACTTCACGAACGGACCGTAACCGATCTCATAAGGATTGGTGTAGTAATCCTCGATGTTGTTCGAGACGAACGAACCGCCGATCGCGCCGGTGGCTTCGTAGCTCTTGGCCGGCAGCCACTCACGATAGGCCTTCAGCTTCTCGCCGGTGTAGATGGCCGGCAGCGGGCTCGGGATCCAGCCGGATTCCAGCGTGTTCGAGGGATAAGCGCGCGAACCGACCTGCACCAGGCCGAGATCCTTGCCAGCCTCGACGATGGCGCCGCGGATGTCTTCCATCTCTTCGTACGGACCCCAGATTTCGAGACCCGGCGCACCGGCCATGCCGTGACGGAGCGTGCGCACCGAGCGGCCAGCGATGTTCATCGTGGACATGTTGAAGAAGCGGAGCTGCTCGAGCTTGCCGCCGTGCAGCTTCTCGATCACGTCCCAGGCGTTCGGACCCTGGATCTGGAAGCGCCAGTAGCTGCGGTTGACGGGCTTGCCCATCGGACGCGAAGGTGACCGGTCGTCATAGACGATCTCGACGTCGTAGCCGCCGGTCTCGGCATGGTACTGCAGCCAGTTGGCAGCCGGCGCGCGGCCGACATAGCAGAACACTTCGGGCTCTTCCCAGAAGATGATGCCGTCGCCGATGACGTGGCCATAAGGCGTCACGGGCACATACTGCTTGGCCTTGTTGACTTCCCAGCCCTTGGGCGAGTTGATCATCGTGTCGGTCAGGAGCTTGAGCGCGTCCTTACCCTTGATGAACAGGTTGACCATGTGGTGCGACTGATCGAACAGCACGGCAGCGTTGCGCCAGGCCCACTGCTCGGAGCGCCAGTTGGAGAATTCCGGAGCAACGACCGGATACACATAGGCGCCGATCTGGCTGTTGCGCAGCATTTCCACCGGATTGCCGGCGGCGTTGAGCACTTGCTCAAGATTGGTAGGGTTGGACATCAGAGAGCCTCTCCATTTGGATCGCGAGAAACAAGGGTCTGCGTTCGACGAGAACGTCGAATCGATGGACGGGCGGAACATACGAAATTTTGTATGTTACACAAACGAAAAATTGGAAGGCCGCCCAGACCCTCCGGCGCAGAAATTAGCGAATTGATAGGGATTTATCACCTCGCAATGGCGTCAAAAAAATGCACGTTCATGCTGCACCAGCGAACCAGTTTCCGGCCCCATCGTAGCGGGTTCCCACGGATCGCCGGTTCATGCCATTTCCACGGCGTGGGGTATCATGTCTAGCCATGTTGCTGCGCAATATGATTGAGGTCGCGCGGGGCCTAAACCGGCTCACAGGAAGGGCCGGATGGGGTCGCGGCCATCCCAATCCTGCGTCTGCTCCCAAAAGGTGGTGAAGCCGGCATCCATGCCCCCCGTTGCCGGAATCAGCTCGACGAAGCCCGGCGCGCCCGGCCCGCCCTCGAAGAACGCGACAGAGCCACCAGTCGGAACCGGCGCCCGCTGGACCAATGTTTCCCCACGCGCGATCCGGCGCGCCACCTCGTCCTCGATGTCCTCGCGCGCGACGCCAAAGTGATGGAAGCCATAGCCCACGCGATCGATCGTCTCCTTGTAGACCGACGGATGGTCGTCCAAAGGCTGGATCAGCTCGATATTGGTCGAGCCGGCAAAGCTCATCGCGATGGCGCTGCTGCTCTTGCACGTCTCGCCGCGATAGACATGATCCGGCCCCCCGAAGCTCGGCAGGACGAACCAGGGACCGACGCCCGTGCGCTCGATCCACCAGTCGATCGCCTGATGGATGTCGCGGACCACATAGGCCATCTGGCAGATGGTGCCGATGTCGCCGCCGAAGCCAAATTTCCTGGTCATCCGTCTCTCCTCTTCATTCTTGTTCTGCGATGGTCGCCAGAGCACCCGCGAGGGTTTCCGGCATGGAAATGAACGGGCTGTGGTCGCTCTCGAGCGTGGTGACGCTGCGGCAAGGCAGCACCGCCTGCATCGCGCGTTGCACGTCCAATGGAAAGGTCTGGTCCTCCGCGCACTCGATGTAATGGCGCGGTACGCGGCCAAAGCGAGCCGCAGTGAGGCGCAGCGCTGTCCCGAATGGCCTGACCGGCTCATCGATAAGCCGCGCGACCGATTGCCGCTGGTCCTCAGGACTGCAAAGCTGATAGAAGAATTCCGCCGCCTCCGCTGGGTCGAACCGCAAGCCAAGACCCCCATGGACCGGGCTGAGCGCGGCGCCGAAGCGGCCCGTCTCCATCGAGCGCCCGATCATGTCATAAAGGCTTTGCCCGTCTGGGATGAGCGCGCCGCTGATATAGACCAGCGCCGCGAACGCCTCCGGCGCCAGCTCGGCGGCCTGGCTTGCGATGATGCCGCCGCGGCTATGGGCGCACAGGATCACCGGCTCAGCCTGGCGGCGGGCCTCCCCAACGATAAACTGCGCCCAGCCCTCCAACGAGACCTGCGCCATGGCGCGCGCATCGCCACCGGCACCCGGTAGGTCGGGCGTAAGCATGCTGTGTCCGGCCCGCTCCAGCGGCGCACGCAGCCGTTCGAAGCACGACCCGCCATGCCAGGCGCCGGGTATGAACATGAAGCGGGCCACGCGATCTCAGCGAACGTCGATCACCACCTTGCTGAAATGTTCCGAACCGCTGCCATGCGCAAAGGCCGCCTTGGCATCCTCGAACGTATAACGGGCGCCGATGACCGGCTTGATGCCGTTGACGTCAATTGCCGCAGCCAGTCGTCGCGCCATGCCGCGCGAGCCGACGAAAATACCCCGCAGCGTGCCGCCGACGAACATCAGGCCTGATGGGTTAGGCCCGCCAACGGGATTGAGCACGCCGATCAGTGCAACTTCGCCATTGTGGCGCAGTGCGGCCATGCTTTGCTGCACCGTGCCGGCACCGCCGACCTCGACCACCTTGTCGACGCCGCCCATCGTGGTGGAGACATGCTGACCCCAGTCCTCGATCTCGCGATAGTTGATGAGATGATCGGCCCCCAGCGCCTTGGCGCGCTCCAGCTTGGCGTCGCTGGAGGAGGTAATGATGACCTCGCAGCCCGCTGCCTTGGCGAGTTGCAAGGCGAGGATCGAAACCCCGCCGGTGCCAAGCAGCAGCACGCGTTCGCCGGGTTTGACCGGCCGTGGGCCTTCGAACAGCGCGTTCCAGGCCGTCACACCGGCGCAGGGCAGGCAAGCCGCCTCGGCATAGCTAAGCGACTTGGCAACGGGAACCACGCCCTGCTCCGGCAGAACGACCACTTCGGCGAGCATCCCGTCGGCGCCCGCGGCACCGAGCGCAAGGCCAGCAGCCGGATTGGGCGGGCCATCGTCCCAGCTCTGGAAGAAGGTGCCGGCCACCCGGTCGCCAGGCTTGAACTGCGTCACGCCCGCACCCACGGCAATGACTTCGCCCGCCCCGTCAGACAAGGGAATGGTGGGGTTGGGCACCGGACCGCCGAGATAGCGCCCGAGCACCACCGCCTGATCGCGATAGTTGAGCGAACAGGCATGAACCCGGATCGCCACCTGGCCGGGGCCGGGCGCGGGCTGATCGCGCTCGACCAGATGAAGATCGTCGATCGAGGTGGCCCCCGCCGCCAGTTGCCATGCACGCATCGTCAAACTCCTTCACTCATCTCAATTCACTGTGTCGCCGGCTACAGCGCCTAGCGGTCGCCAGACCAGGTCCGCAGGCCCGGCGCGGTGCGGTCTTCGCTGGCCAGCGCCTCGGCGACGGCCGGGCGCGCCTTCACCCGCTCGCGCCAATCGACGATCCGCGGATAGTTGGTCGCAACATCCAGCTCCGGGAACATCCGCTCCACCATCGCGCCACAATGGCTGAAGAAATTGATGTCCGCCGTCGTGTACATCTCGCCGGCCAGCCAGGGCGTCTCACCAAGCTGCGCCTCGATCTTGCGCAGCGCATAGATGATCTTGTCGGTCGCATTGGCGAGGTCCGCCTCGGAAAAGCCAGAACGCGCGGTCGCCCATTTCTTGCGTTGATCGGGCAGCGGAATATGTTCGAGCAACTTCTCGAACTCGCCATTCTCGATGTTGCGGGCAATCACGCCGACGAGCCGGTGCCAGCCATGCATGGAGACATAGTTCATGACATGCTCGTCGACAAACTTGTTCCAGTAGCGCACCTTGGTCTTGCCGAGCGGATCGTAGGGCATCAGCGGGACTTCGGGAAAGACGTCTTCCAGATACTCGTTGATGACGGTCGTGTGGGTGATCACGGCGCCATTATGGAGCAGCACCGGCACCTGCCCTTCCGGGTTGATCGCCTTGAACCAGTCCGAATGCTGCTCGAACTTGTGGAGATCGACGTAGATCGACTCATAAGCCAGCCCCTTCTCCTTCAAGGGGATCATCGACTTGAGGGAATTGGCCAGTGGCTCGGCGTGGTAATATTTGAGCGTCATCCTGAGGGTTCCTTAAACTTCGAGCGTATCGAGCACGCCGCCATCGACTGCCCAGTTCTGCGCCGTCACATGACTGGCAGCCGGTGAAAGGAGGAAGCAGGCGACCTCCGCCAGTTCATCGGCGCTGCCCATCCGGCGCTGGGGCACGCGCTGATTGATGCGCGCGGCTTGCTCGGGCGGGATCAGGTCAAAGGCCGGCGTTTCGATGAAGCCGGGGACGATGCAGTTGCACCGCACACCCTGCGGCGCCAGTTCGACGGCGATGGCGCGCGAGAGCCCAAGTACGCCATGTTTGGACGCGACATAAGCCGGGTTCATCGCCATGCCGCGCTTGCTGGCCATCGATCCGGTGACGAGGATGCTGCCCTCGCCCGCTTCCACCATTCCCGGCGCGAGCGCCTGGATCGCCCAGAAGACGCTGGTGAGGTTGACACGGATCACCTCGTCGAACAGCTCGGGCGAATAGGCCAGCGCCGGCGCGAAGTTGCCCGCGAGCCCGGCATTGGCGAACAACCCATAAGCCGGCCCGAAATGCCCCACGGCCTCTGCCAGCGCGGCTTCAAGCGCGGCTTTGTCACCGACATCGGCGGCGAAGGCAGCGGCATGATCGCCAATGGCCCGGGCCTGATCGGCCAGCGCGTCCTTGCGCCGCGCGAGCATGGAAACCCTCGCGCCACGGGCGGCGAGCATCCGCGCCGTCGCCAGTCCTATGCCGCTGGATGCGCCCGTGACGATCACATGCCGCCCCGCAAAGTCTGTCATGGCCTCTCTCCTCTCCCTGCGCACCGTCTAGCGCGGCGCGATGATCTCGATCCACGGCCCCAGGCCCGGGCTGCTCCCGGCCTTCGCCGCGTCGGCAGGATCCCATATCTGCGTCATCAGCGCCCGCGCTTGTTCCTCGGCGACGCCCAGCACATCCCGGCGGTAGCGATAGACGAAGGCCGAAACGCGCCAGTTCATGATGCAGTGGATATGCACCGGCGCGTCATCGGCCTCCAGCGCCGCGACGAACGCCTGATAGTGATCTTCGGTCGGTGCATCGAAGGGGATGGGGATATGCGTGTAACGCAGCCCTGCCCCGGCCATCTCCGCGGCTTCATTCGGCAGGGCCTCCGGGTGACTATCCAGCGCGAGATTGATGACATGGCGCACGCCAATCTCGGCAAGGCGCGCAGGATCGCCCGACTGAAGTCGCCCGGACGTCGTGATCCGCGCATCGACGCGCAGAAAGTTCCGGATGTCGTCCGGGTCCGCCATGTCCCTCGACCGATCTCGCCCCCTCCCCGGCTGAGAAGGGGGCGCTCATTTGTGAGTTAGAGGGCGATGATGACCGACTTCAGCTCGGTATAGGCCTCGACGCCCTGACGGCCCTGCTCGCGGCCAAGGCCGCTTTCCTTATAACCACCGAACGGCAGCGCGGGGTCGATCATCGAGTGGCAATTGCCCCAGATCGTGCCGGCCTTCAGCTTCGCGGCCAGCTTGTGCATGGCTGAGAGATCCTTGGTCCAGATGCCCGCCGCAAGGCCGAAGCTCGTATCGTTCGCCTGCCGCGCGACTTCATCCAGATCATCGAAGCGCTGGGCCACGACGACGGGGCCGAATATCTCCTCGCGCACCACCCGCATGTCCGGCTTCACGTCGACGAGCACGGTCGGGTTGACATAATAGCCACCCTCGCTGGCCGGCGCATCGCCGCCGACGGCGACAGAGGCGCCCGCCTTCTTGCCGTCCTCGATATAGCCCATCACCCGTTGCATCTGCTCGTCGCTGACCAGCGGCCCCATATGCGCATCGGGATCGAGGCTGGCGCGCGGCTGCCAGAATGCGGAGGCTTCCACGAAGTTCTCCAGCACGCTGTCAAACACGCTCTTGTGCGCATAAAGCCGTGAGCCGGCCACGCAGACCTGGCCGGAATTGAAAAAGATCGCCTGCGCCGTGCCGGGGCCGACAACCTTGGGGTCGACGTCCGGCAGCACGATCACCGGCGACTTGCCGCCCAGCTCCAGCGTGACGCGTTTGAGGCTGTCCGTCGCGGTGCGGTTGATGATCTTGCCCACTTCCGTCGAGCCGGTGAACGCGACCTTGTCGACATCGGGGTGCCGCACGAGCCGATCGCCAGCGGTGTGGCCATTGCCGGTGATGATGTTCACCACGCCGGCCGGAATGCCGGCCTCGGCAATGAAGTCCGCAAGGCGCAGCGCGGTGAGCGACGTCTGCTCGGCGGGCTTGAGCACCACGGTGCAGCCGGCGGCCAGCGCCGGGCTGATCTTCAGCACAGCCATCAGCAGCGGGAAGTTCCACGGCACGATCTGCGCAGCGACGCCGATCGGCTCGCGGCGGACATAGCTGTGGAAGGCACCCCGCGGTGCCGACATGGGCTCGATCATCTCGCCGCCCAGCTTGGTTGCCCAGCCTGCCATATAATGCATCATGCCGATGGCGCCGGGCACGTCGATGGCACCGGCCATGCCCTTTGGCTTGCCATTGTCGATGGCTTCCAGCTCGGCCAGTTCATCGGCATGGGCGCCCAGGATATCGGCGAGCTTACGCATCATCGTCTCGCGAACGATGGGCGGCAGGTCGGACCAGCGGCCATCGTCGAAAGCGCGGCGCGCGGCTGCCACGGCGCGATCGACGTCGGCATCACTCGCATCGACAAACCGGCTGATTTCCTTGCCGGAGCTGGGATCGATCACGCCCAGCGTCTCGCCGCCGGTGGAATCCACCCACTGCCCGTCAATAAACAGCTGCGGCTTGCGGGCGAGCGCCTTCTTGGCCGCTTCCGAATAGGGGAATTGCTCGAGCTTCACGTTGCTCATCTGGTTCATTCATCCAGCTCCTCTGTGAACCCGGCTCAGCGTGCCGGGCATATCATCTGCCCAAAGCGCTCCGACGCTTCTTGGCGGCGAAGGAACGCGCATGACCCAAATCATCGATCTCGACGACAGGTTTAGGACAAAGTCATGATGAGAGTCGATGGGGTGATTGCGGGAGGCTGGCGAAAACCGTAATCGCCGCCATTCATGCCGGGCGAACGCATCTAATAGGTCAGCTCACGGCCGTCTGATTGGTGTCAGACGGCCCCTGTGGCTGCGATCAGATCTGATTGGTCCGCGCGAACCGGGCGATATGTTCAGCCGCGCGGAAGGCCAGGGCCTCGATCGTCTGCGTGGGCTGACCGCGCCCGGACGTCACCATGCTCGACCCATCGCACAGGAACAGGTTCCGCACGTCATGGGTCCGGTGATATTTGTCGATGACCGACGTCTCCGGGTTATTCCCCATGCGGCAGGTGCCGAGCAGGTGGACGCCGCCGCGCCCTTCGCCCACTTCACTGCGGACGACCTGCGTCGCGCCGGCGGCATCCATGATCTCCACTGCCCGATCGGCCTGCCAGTTCGCATGCTTGGTGTCGTCAGGGTGATCCTTGTACGTCACCCGGATCGCCGGAATGCCCCACTCGTCCTTGAGTTCGGGGTCGATATCGACGCGGTTGGTCTCCTGCGCCAGCGACGTGCCGTGGCCCGAGCAGTTCATCCAATAGGTATAGGATTCCAGATATTCCTTGAATCCCGGCCCCCATGTCGGCGTGCCCTTGGGAACGCTCTGCCCCCAGGTGAGCGGGCCGCCCGAGCGCGCGTCGAACCCGCCGCCACCGTAGAAACCGCGCTTCTCGTCGGCGTCATAGAAATCGTGCAAGATGCGGGTGACGTTCGCGCCCTTATATTCGTTGAGCGGCTGATCGAACCGGGCCATCGCCCCGCCGCCCTTGTTGCACATTAGATAGCGTCCGACCTTGCCGCTGGAGTTGGCCAGCCCATCCGGGAAGGCATTGGTCGCGGAGTTGAGCAGCAGCCGCGGCGTCTCCGCACCATTGGCGCACACCACCACGGCGCGGGCATTCTGGAACTGCTCCTTACGATCCTTGTCGAAATAATGGACGCCGGTGGCGCGCCCGGCATCGTTCATGCCGATGCGGAACACGTAGCTCTCCGAGCGGATCTCGCAATTGCCGGTTGCCTCGGCCTCGGGGATCACCGTCCAGACCGAGGAGGACTTGGCCATCACCTCGCAGCCAAAGCCGCCGCACAGACCGCATTGCGCGCAAGGCGGCCGATCCTTGTAGATCACGGAATTGATCGCCAGCGGCGCCGGGAACGGATGCAGGCCGAGCTTGCGCGCCCCGCGCTCGAACAGCACGCCGGAAGATTTCACCGGCAGCGGCGGCATGGGATAAGGCTTGCTGCGCGGCGGGTCGAACGGGCTGGCACCGGCGAGACCGGACACCCCGACTTCCCATTCCACCATCGTGTAATAGGGTTCGAGTTCGGCATAGGTGATCGGCCAGTCGACCAGATCGGCGCCGGGAATGGAGCCCCACCGGCTGCCTTCGATAAAATCGATCTCGTGCAGTCGCCAGAAATTGGCGTTGAAATGCGCGCTGCTGCCGCCGACCACGCGGGCATAGGTCAGCGCATTCCGCTCCATGCGCTGCGCCGCCTTGCTCGGGTCGCTACGGAAGGTTTGCGGATTGGCCGTCGGGCTGTTGGTGATGCCGGACAGGTGCCGGTACTTCAGTTCGTCATGCTCGAACTCGTAGGCCTCCAGCCGAGGCCCCTGCTCCATCACCACGACGCTGTTGCCGGCGCGCGCCAGTTCCCGCGCCATGATGCCGCCCGAAGCGCCCGAGCCGACGACAATGAAATCGACTGTTTCGCTGGTCTTGTATGTCTTGCGATCCATGGGGCGCCTCCGTCAGGCCATGTAGGGCTTGGTGCCGGGATAGGGCTCGAACCCCGGATAATCCTTGTCGTAATAGCCGAAGGGCGGCTCCCAATAATGGCTGTCGACCACGCCGATCAGCTTGGTACCAACCCCCTCAAAATTGCCGCCATATTTGGGCATGGCGATGAGGCCGAGGACCGTGAGCCGACGCACCGCCAGGAAGAAGGGCGTCTTGTCGACCTCCTTGAGCCAGGCGATCTGCTGGGCGTCCGGCGCGGCGGAGAATGGCGCCTGCGTTCCATATTTCGCGGCATAGCCAGCGTTGAACTCGGTCAGGCCGGCCTTGAAGGACGGCCATTGCTCAGCAAAGAAACTGCCCATCGCATTGTCGATGAAGTAGACGATATGCGCATCCCGCGCGCCCGGCATGGCGCCGCCCGGCACGATCTGGTTGGCGATCGCATCGACATTGGCCGCTTCCGCAGGGTTCAGCGTCGTAAAGCTCGTATGCCCCTCGCCCGCTCCTGCGCCGCCATGACCATGCCCGACATGCTCTGCGGCGGACGCGATCTGTGGCCAGTTCAAGGTCACCCAGGCCGCGCTGGCCAGATTGCCGACGGCAGCGAGAAACTGGCGGCGTGAGGGGGAAGTCTGGGTCATAAGGCACTCCGACACCGGCCGGAAAGTGCCATGATTGAGCGCTGCCAGGGGCTCGGAGGGAATACGTCAAACTACGCATTGCGAGGTCGCGCCGGGGCAGCGCAAATGCGGGTCCGCCCTACGCAGTCAGCGCTTCCTTCCCATTGAATTGGCCGGTCATCGCGGGCACCATGCGGCCATGGGTAATTTGGTAGGCAAGACGGCAGACGCATTTCCGCATGGCACCGTCCATCGGGCCGCAGACGATCTTCGGCACGCGCTAACCGCAGATGCCGATTTGCCCGCTCTCTGGGAAAAGCTGACCCCACTCGGCCGGAACGAGTTCATCTGCTGGGTGGAGGACGCCAAACAGGCGAAGACCCGCGAAAGGCGGATCCAGCGAACTTGCGAAGAACTGCGCGAAGGCAAGAAGCGGCCCTGCTGTTGGGCCGGGTGCATTCACCGGACGGACAAGGCCCCCGGGCGATGGCAGCAGGCGGTGCTCATCGATGGTAAGACCGGCAAAACGCCTCCCGCCTAGGCTCGCGCCATCGCCGCCTTCCAGACTCTTCTAGCCCGCAGAAGGGAGCCTTCAACCGGCGGCTTGCGTCACATCGAGCAGCAGCGTGCGGAACTGCTCGTCGGTGGCGTGGGCATGCGTGCGCATCGCGGTCAGAGCGTCCTGCGCACGATCATTGGATAGCCTGTTCGCAAGAGCGATGGCGGTCTCCAGGGAGACGGCATCGGCCGCCACGGCTTTTCGCACGGCGCCAATGATGGCGATGTCGCGTAACGACCCCTGCGGGATCGTCTCGGTATCGCGGTGGGCATCCTTGACGATGCCGCCCATCCAGAGGTTTTCAGCGGGATCGTCGATCGGCTCGAGCGCGTTGATCGCACGGGCCTGATCCCCCCAGCTGCGCGCCAGGGCATCGACAATCTGGGAGACCGGCAGGCCGACGGCAGCAGCGATCGAGGGCAAAGCCTCGGCGGCAAGAACCCGTCCTGCATAGAGGTCTTCCAGACAGACGGTCAGCAAGCTGGTCAGGTCGCGGGCTTGGGTGCTCATGCTGCTCCTCTCCGATGATGCAGCGGCGCGAGAGGCGCCGCCGATCATCCAACGAGAGAGCGCGGTGGACGTTCCGTCCTAGCCCCAGCGATTGATTTCCGGGCCGGGGGCAAAGGCGTGAGCCGGCTGCGGGCTGCCCGCCTGCGCGAGCACCTGCTGCACGCTGGGCCGCGCCTCAACCCGCGCCAGCCACGCCGCCAGGCGCGGCTTGTCGGTGAAGGCATCAGGGACCAGATCACGCATCGGCGCCACCCAGGCGTAGCTTTCCAGATCGGCGATGGAGAAGCTGCCCATGAGCCAGTCGCGCGCCTCAAGGCGGGCCTCGATCTTCTGCGTGGCCTCACGGACCCGTGCCTCGCTGGCAGCACGATGCTCGGCCGAGAGCTGGCCGCTACGCGTCTCGCGCCAGCGCTCGGCCAGATCCTGCGAGGCAATGGGGGCAATCAGCGCATCGAAGCGCCCGTCATCGAGCGCAGCCAAGCGCGGCGTCGTCCACGCCAGGTTGGCCAGGGCCGCCGCGCCGGGCGCGACGCGCTCGATCATCCAGCGACACCAGGCCATCATTTCCCACCGGGCATAGGGATCAGTGGGGCGCAGGCCACAACCGGGCGCGGCGTCATCCAGATAGCAGGCGATGAACACGCTATCGCACAGCGCCTGCCCGTCGACGACGAGCACCGGGCCTTCCCCTTCGACGCTGTAATCCACCTCGAATGCGCGCGGCACGGTCCCGCCATGGCGCTCTGCCATGCCAAGATCGATGGGGCGCAGCTCCGCGTCCAGACCGCTCTCGAACAGCGCGGCGAGCACTGTGAGCGACGGGCCGGTCGGCTCGCCATGATACAGGGTCATCGCCATCACGCTGCCTCCTCGATCAAGGGAATGATGCGCTCGGCAAAGCGGGGCACGCGGCTATAGGCCCAGGTTTCGCGCACGGCCGGGCGCCGCGCAATGGCGCGCAGCCAGCGCATGATGTTGGGGGTTTTTGCGTCGTTCACGTCGTCGGGCTGCATGGAGGGGAGCCCGTAAGCCGAATTGAAGCAATTGATATCCGCCAGCGAGTATTGATCCGAGCCGAGATACTCGCGCTGCCCCAGCGCCCCCTCCAGCTTGGTGATGCCCAGCTTCACCCGCCGCGTCGACTCTGCCAGCTCGGCTTCGCTGAACAAGCCGTAGATCGCCTTGCGCCAGGCAGTGCGGCGCTCCGGCAAGGGAATGCGGTCGATCGCCGCTTTGAGTTCTTCAGGGTCGCGCGACCGGACCTGCGGGCCGATGAAGATGCTCCAGCCGATCATGCTGAACGACGGGCAGAGCCACTGGTCGAGATATTTCATCCACCAGCGCACGCGCCAGCGATCGACCGGGTCTTCAGGCATCATCGAGGGGCCGGGAAAGGCCTCCTCCACATATTCCATCATGGCGGTCGATTCATTGAGCAGCCGGCCGCTATGGGTCATCGCCGGGATCGTCCCCATCGGGTTGATCGCCAGATAGTCCGGCTTGTGCTGATCGAACGAGAGCAGGTCGAGATAATGGCTGTTGAAGGCCACGCCTTTCTCGATGAGAGTAAGCATGGGCTTGCCCGAATTGGCGTTGGGCTCCCAATGGTACAAAGTGACGTCGTTGCTGCTGCTCATCGTAACGCGGGCCGCTGCCCTCTCCTCTCGATCAATTTCAGGCCATCGTCCAGGCGATAAGGTCATGCGTCGCGTCGCGCCGTTCAGAGCGCAGACGCAAGCCGCGGTCCTCAAGCCAGGTCCGGGCGGCGACATAGTCATTCCAGCCGGTCAGACCGGCCACCGGACCAGACATCGCACCGCTGCGACGGATCGCGCGGACGCCGGCCCAGTTGCGGCTGTGCTCTCCGGCAAGGTCGATCTGCTGCACGCCGACGAACTGCCCGGCGAAAGACCGGCTTGCGGCTCTGCGGCTGTCATAGACGACGATGCGGGCTGCCTTCTCCGGGCCAGCGACGGCCCGGGCGCCGAATAAGCCGACAGCCCCTGCCACCGCCGCGCCGCCCAGCAATTGCCGCCGGGAGACGCCGCTCATTTGCCCTTCCCCAGATAGGCCGCCACGGCTTCCAGTTCGGAATCGGTGATGTCCACGCGCGTCTGGCGCGGCATCGCGCCCTTGCCCATGCGCACGACCGCTTTGACATAGTCAGCGGTCAAATCGTCCCGGTTGGCGATCAGCCCCATGGCGGGCGGGTTGCCCATCATCACCTGCTGCTTGGTGATCAGATTGGTGCCCATCCCCCAGTCGAAATGGCAGGCGCCGCACCGATTGGAGAACAGGGCTTCACCGCTATTGGCATTATGCTGCCGGTCACCTGGCGCCATCTGCGCCCGCATGCCGTAAGCGGAGGGTGGCGGCGGGCCGCCTGCCGGAGCACCGCCGGGCTGGGCAGCCCGCGCATCCCTTGTCCCCAGATCATAGGTCGTCATCAGCACGCCGACCGCCATCAGCGTCATGAGGCTCGTTACCTGCCCTATCCTCATGCCAGTGCCTTTCCACGCTGGTCGGCATAGGCGCTGGGCCAGATGCCGTTCTTGCCGGGGGAGAGAATGCCGTTCGGGTCGAGCGTGTTCTTCACCTGCTCGGTCATCCGCCGCATGGCGTGGTTGTTGAACCCGAAGGTATCGGAGATCGCGTCCATCCAGCCGAGATGGGTGCGATATTCGGCATAGCCGTGGGCGGCAGCGTCGGCGATCAGGGCGTTGAACAGCGTCTTGATCGTCTCGACCTGCTTGTCGTTGTCGCGGTCGTACATCAGCATGTTCACATTGTTGCAGAACCGCCCGCCGATGGTGAAGCTGGCGTAGAAATCCACATCATGGTCGTTGATGATCTTGCGGCTGCGGCGCATCTGGTCGAGCACATGTTTGCCGGTGGCCGGGACGACCGGCGAGAAACCCATATGGGCACTGCGCCCGCCAACCCAATCGCCCATCTGCAGCGGAACGGCCGATGGTACGCCGAGCGTCAGGTCCATCACATTGGTCGCATCGCCCTTGCGCCACCAGCGCTCGCCGATCGGCGTCTTGAGGTGCGGCGCGAAGGCGGCCTTCACGACAGCCGCCTTGGCCTTGGTCACCGATTCCTCGCCATAGAGGCGCAACTGCATGTTCCAGTAGCTGAGCTTGTGCTCCTTGAGCAGCTCCTGCACGCGCCAGTCAGGAATGGCACCGGGCTTGTCCCAGAAGTCCTTGCGTTGCCCCAGGATCGTCATCTTGCCAAGCCAACTCGGAATGAAGATCGACTGATCGATGATCCGATTGAGCCGCAGGGGCGTGAGCGTGTCGATCACCCAGGCGATGTCTTCCGCCTGTGGGATTTCAAGGTTCAGCTCTACGGAGGTTTCCGGCTCGGGCATCAGCCACATGCCGGCCTTGGTCACGACGCCCAGGTTGGACTGGGTGAACATCTGGTCCCAGCTCGGGCCATAGCTGAACGGGAAAAGATGCGCGGCCTTGTTGTTCTCCATGGCACCAAGGCCCGTGCGCACCACATCGCCACTGGCGAGCACGACTTCCATGCCGCACAGGTTGCTGGCGTGGACGCCATAAGGCGTGTAGCCGATGCCATGATCGAGCGCGTTGCCAAGCACCGAGCCCCAGCCATTGCCGGGCACGGACATCATCAGCGGCAGCTTCTCGCGCTGGATATGCTCATAAAGATCGATGAAGCCGACGCCCGGCTCGATGACGCAATAGCCCAGTTCCGGATCGACCTCGAGAATGCGGTTCATCCGCCCGAGATCCAGCACCATACAGCCCGGCATCCGCGGCGCTGCCGTGCCATAACCAAGGTTCTTGCCGCGCGCGACCGTCCAGAGGGGCAGCTTGTGCTCATTGGCGATGCGCACGACCGCCTGCACTTCCTCGACCGTGCTCGGGGCTACCGCGCCCGATGCGGTCCAGAGTGTCTCAGGACCCGGCGCATAGATATCCGCATAGGCATCGCGATCTTCATCGCTGGTCATCACCCAGCCCGCACCGACCGCAGCCTGCAACGCCTTGACGGCGGCATCGAAGCGTTGGGGTGACATTCCAGGCGGCAAAACTAGCTTCATGCGCTCACCTCTCCTTGCGGGCCTGTGCGGCCTCTCGCTCTTGCGACTATTGCTATTGTGGGATCATGGGGCGGTCAAAGGAAATGAGGGCGACCACGCGGCCGCCCTCCTCAAGTTTATCTCGCCCTAGGGCCTCAGAAGTCCTTCTTGATCGACACGCGCCATTCGCGCGGCGCGCCGACATTGGCATAGGCCGTGCCAGCGAAACCGTAGACAGCGTCAAACCGCGACGTGTAGTAATATTCGTCGAAGAGGTTGGTCACTTCGAACGACACGGCGAGGTCGCGATCCTGATTGCGCCAGGTCAGCCGGGTGCTGCCGAGCACGTAGGACGGAAAATATTCGAAGTCCGGATTGACCGCGTTCAGCGTTCTGCTGGCCAGCTGCCGGCCGCGATAGGCGACGTCCAGCCTTGGCGTAATCGAGCCGGACCCGCCCATGTCGATCTCATACTGAATGCCTGCGCTCCACTGCGTTTCGGGCGAAACGATGGGGCTGCCGGCGGTGATGGTGCTGCCTACGGCGGGCGAGATCGACTTGTATTCCGAACCGATCAGGCTCAGCGACGCGTCGATCATCAGATTGTCGACCGGAGTTGCCGAAACCTCGGCTTCGAAGCCCCACATCTTGCCGTCGCCGGCATTGGCGATGACCGCGCAGGGCCCGCCGCCATAAGCCGAACAGTCGGAGAGCGGCAGCTGGATCGCCTTATAGTCGTTGTAGAAGCCCGCGAGGTTCACGCGCAGGCGACGGTCGAGCAGATCCGTCTTCAGGCCGATCTCGTAGGCTGTGACGGTCTCCGGCCCGAACGTGCCTTGGGTCGCGTGCGTCGGCAGGAACGGGCGGGCGGTGACGCCGCCGCCCTTGAAGCCCGTGCCCACGGTTCCATAGAGCAACACTTCCGGCGAGAAGCGGTAATCGACGGACAAGCGCCAGTCGACCCGGCTGCCGTCGTACACGGCCTTCAGGTTATTGAGAGCCGAGAGACCGAACGGATCGGGGAAGAGCGGCGCGGTATTGTCGAGGTTCCGCCGGATGAACGTGTAGTCCTTATGCTCCTCAGTGTAGCGGATACCGCCCGTGATCGTCATGCCATCAACCGGACGGACGATCGCGGTGCCGAACACGGCCTTGCTATCCGCATTGATCGGATCGTTGCCGAGGAACTGGAGCGGCACGCCGGGGATGATGTAGCGAATATCCTGAATGGTGAAGTAGGTGCTACGCTGGTCGGAATAGTATCCGCCCACGGTCAAATCGGCCATGTCGCCAAGCTTGGCGTTGACCCGCAGTTCCTGGCTCACGAACCAGAAATCAAGATCGTTGAAGCCGCCGGCGGCCCGCGTCAGCGTCGGCGTGAAATCATCGTCCGTGCCCCAGCGGTTGTTGTAGGAGCGATAGGCCGTGATCGACTGGACCTGGAGATTGTCGGTCACGTCCCAATCGATATGACCAGACACGCCCCAGCCACGGAACTTGTTGCGATTGCCCGTATTCCAGTTGCCGGCTTGACCGCCGGCCGGTAGCCCCCAGCTTGCATAGGTGCACCACGGTCCGCACAGGAAGTTCGAGGCATCGCCCTGCGCGACGATCGGCACTTCCGCAGCGCTCGGGCGGTCGGAATACTGATAGTCGCCGATGATCTGGATATCGAGCTTCTCGCCGGCATAACGCAGCGCGCCGCGTACGCCTGAATAATTGATGCCGCCCAGATCCTCGACCACGCAGTCGGTGTTGGTCGGCACGGCCGGCAGGATGCCCTCGGGATTGCCGGGGTTGGCGCAGCCATAGTCGATCTGCTGGACATAACCGCGCTGGCTCTTGTGGACGCCGGACACGCGAGCAAAGAGCATGTCCGTAATGGGGAAATTCGCCCCGGCCCGTACTTCCACGCGGTTGCGCGAGCCGTAGCTCACTTCGGCAAAACCGCTCGGATCGGCCTCAGGCTTCTTCGAGAACAGTTTGATCGCGCCGCCAATCGAATTGCGACCCGTGAGCGTTCCCTGCGGGCCGCGCAGCACTTCCACGCGCTCCAGGTCGAGCAGGTCGAAATTGGCACCGGTGAGGGTCGGATAATAGACATCATCAACATAAAGCCCGACGCCCGGCTCATAAGCCGGGTTGAAATCGAACTGCCCAATGCCGCGGATGGAGGCGCCCATGGAATCGCCGAACGCGCCGCCCATGGGGGTGAGGGTCACGCTGGGCGCCTGCCGGGCGACCGCGGCGATGTCATCCTGATTGCGCGCTTCAAGTAGCGCCGCATCCACCGCCGTGATCGCCAGTGGCGTATCCTGCAGGCGCTGAGACCGAAATTGTGCAGTAACAATGATATCGGGGGTGCTGTCGGCCTGCGGGGCGGCATCTTGCTGGGCGATAGCGGGCGTCGCCGCCGCGATGGCCATCACCGTAACCGAACCGGCGCACAGCAATGGGCGGATTCTGGACTTCCTGTTCATCACATCTTCTCCTCACCTGTGCGGCTCGATGCAGCCTCACATTGCGCGGGTCTTTGCGACCTCTCGCAGAGCATACAGGAGCCGTTTTTTAGGCTCGTTGATATAGGCAGGAATTCCGGACAGGATCAACTTAAAGGAGACGGCGGCGGCGCGACGGCCGAACTTTTGGTCCCGGCGTGGGACTTATGCATCAGGGCGCTTGTTCAAGAGCGCAGAAACATGTCTGGTTGTGCATCTTTGAAGCACGGCAAAGGCGAACAGCCGCCGCGATGGAGGCGGAGGCCGGCTAACGTCCCAACTTGGCTGCGCGAATCGTTGCCGCTGCGTTCGGGAAAACAGAATGCGGCGAGTTAGCGGTCGCCCTGCCCGGCTCACTTAGCGAGCGCGTGCCTCATCAAATCTCAGGCGAGCGGCGTCGATGTCTTGCAGATGATCTTCCGCCCAGGTCCACACGCCACAAAATGCTTCGCCCAGACTGGCCCCCAGCTCCGTCAGCCGGTAATCCACATGGGGAGGCACGACCGGATGCACCGTGCGGTGGACGAGACCGTTGCGCTCCATCTGCCGCAGGGTCTGCGTCAGCATCTTCTGGCTGATGCCGGGCATCTTCTCGAAGATCCGTGTGAAGCGCTGCTCGCCATGGTCGTGCAGCACCTCGATCAGCAGCATGGTCCATTTGTCTGCGACCTGGCCGATAAGGTCATTGACCAGCGCTTCCACGCGCGGATCGATCTGGTCGTAGCGGTCCGGGCTGGCTGGGACGCTGGGGCGCTTCGCTTGGGCTGTCATTTACACTCTCTTTCCGGTGAGTATCAAACTTTCCGGTGCCTTCTTTCGTTCTGAAAGCTAGGACTTAAATGAGCAGTCGTCCACCAGCAGAATTTGGAGCAGACGGCATGAAGACCACGGGCAACACCATTCTTATCACCGGCGGCGGCTCCGGTATTGGCCGCGCATTGGCGCGCCATTTCCACGAGCTCGGCAACACGGTGATCGTCGCGGGGCGGACAGCAGCGACATTGGCTGAGACCATCCAGGGTCGCGTGGGCATGCACATGCTCACAGTTGATGCGAGCGATCCGGCAAGCATTGAGGCATTCGCGGCCGAAGCGGTGACGCGCTTTCCGGCCATCAACATCCTATTCAACAATGCCGGCATCATGCAGCGCGAGGATCTGACGCGCCGCGGCGACACGACTGTGGCGGAGCAGACCTTCATCACCAATGTGCTGGGGCCGATCCGTCTCACCAATGCCTTGATCGAGCATCTGACGGCGCAGGAAGACGCCGCGATCGTCAACACGACCTCCGGCCTCGCCTTCGTGCCGCTGATCGGCACGCCGAGCTACAGCGCGAGCAAGGCGGCCCTGCACAGCTGGACGGTCTCCCTGCGGGAACAGCTGCGCGGCAAGGTCGAGGTGATCGAATTGGCTCCACCAGCCGTGCGCACCGAGCTAACCCCGGGCCAGTCCACCCGGGAAAACTATATGCCGCTCGAGGATTATGCCTCGGAAGTGATAGCGCTCTTTCAGCAAGTGCCCACGCCCGAGGAAATCCTCGTCGAGAATGTCCGCTTCCTTCGCTCGGCGGAGCGCGAGGGACGGTTTGACGAGACTGTGCGGATGATCAGCACGCTTTGATCGCCAAGGTGGTATGACGAAACATCACCTCCGTCCAAGGGGGCAGGCTCTAACACCTGCGCCCTTGGGCGTGCGAAAGGATCAGGCCGCTTTGGCCGCCTGATAGGCCGCCATCGGCACCCACCAGCCATGAACCTGCGGCCGCATGCGGGTGGGCACGGGCACCTTGGCGACCGGCCCCGCCGGCAGGTCGCCCGCATTCCAGATCCACACCGCGTGCTCGAACTGGTCCGGCGCGGTCTCATGGTCGACGACGCCGACCAGCCAGCCTTCATGACCGGGCTCGCTCGACGGCACATGCACGGTCTCGCTCATTCCATGCGCCGGCGGCAGATTATAGCCGATGATTGCGCCGGTCTCGAAATCCTTCCGCAGGAGCGCGGTGAACATGGCGCCGACGACGCCGCCCATCAGCGGCGGCCCCATGGGCTGCGGGTTCATGCTGCAATACCAGCCCCGCTTGTACGGGCGCCCCTGATCGGCATCGGCAATGCGCGGCATGTCTCCCGGAGGCCCGAGCGGCGTGACCTCCACGCCATCGCCGTCGCCTTTCATATCGACCGTCCAGCGCTGAAAGCCGCCGCCCAGCTCCCAAGGCTGTACATCGATACCGCTGTCCGCGCGGATGTGCGGGAAGGCGATGGTGTCGGTGATGTGATGATCGATATGGACCTTGCCGTCCGGCGTCTCGAACGCATTCATCATATGGAAGCTGGAGGCGCCCTTCGGTCCCTTGAACCAACGGATCTCGGACACATCGCCATAACGCGGCATCACCCCGATGTGATATTCCAGATCTTGCTGGTGAACCCAGTGCGCGCCCTTCGCCTTCACGCGTTCAAGATCGGCGGTGGTGGGCTGCAGCGGGAAGATCGCGTAGTTCTCGGTGATCACGAAGTCATGGACAAGGCTGCAGAACGGAGCCTCGAACGACTGTTCCTTGACAAGTTTGCCGTCCTTGTCGGTCCACCAATAAGCGATGGTCTTAGAGCAGAGGCCATCCGCCTCATAGCCATAGACGAACATCTCCTTGGTCTCGGGATCGATGCGGACATGGGCCGTCATCGTCTGCGACTTGAGCGCGCCACCGAAATCATAGGCGCCGATGGTCTCCAGCGTGTGCGGATCGACCTGATGACCCGGCCCATCCTCCTTGGTCATGATGAGCTTGCCCGCATGCCAGACCGGCGTGGTGTTGGAGACGGTCCCCTCCACGCCCTCGGCCGACGCGTCATTGGTGAAGGGGTTGCGATAGCGGCCGAACAGACGCTTGCCGGCGGCGTTCTCGGCCTTCCAGCGCGGGGTCTGGACATATTTGATGTCATAATCGACCGTGCCGTCCTCATTGAAGAGGATGCGGCTGATCATGCCGTCGTCGGAGAGCGCGGTATCGGGCTGGAAGAACGGCTCGAACTGCGGATCGGGCACTGCCCGGAAGAAAGCGCCGCGCACATCCGCCGGAATGGTGCCCTCGGATGCCGTGAGGCCCTTGAGCGAAACTTCCTGACGGACTGGCGTGTTGAGGCCCATATAGTCCGGCGTTGCGGGAAACGGCATTCTTCTCTCCAGTCAGCTTGCGGTTTCGGGCCTGTTTGGTCTCTCGTTATCGAACTGGCTATGACCCAGCGCGAAGTTCTTCAGGCCAGTATAGACGCATCGGGTTGGTCACCAGCATCTTGCGCTGCAACGCTTCCGTCGGCGCGATGCGTGGGATCATGTCCACAAGCAAGCCATCGTCCGGGATGGCATCCTGCATGTTGGGGTGCGGCCAGTCGGTGCCCCAGATGACCCGATCCTGATAATCGGCGACAAGCGGCGCGACGGCATTGGCAAAATCATTCCAAGGCGCACCGGCGGGATCGAGCCGGTCCGGGCAGGTCGCCTTGAACCAGATGTCATCGCGACTATCGAGCAGGTTGCGGAAGGCCTTCATGTCAGCACCGTCCGGTCCCTGGCGTACATCGGGCCGGCCCATATGGTCGATCACCAGCGGCACCGGGATCGCATCCATGAACGGGCGCAGTTCTTCGAGAATGTCCGCCTCGAAATAGATGACCACATGCCAGCCCTCCGGCAGTCGGCTCGCGACCTCGAGGAACTTGTCCTTGGGAGCATCGTCTACCAGGCGCTTGAGGAAGTTGAAGCGGATGCCGCGCATGCCGCCGGCGTGCAGCGCCTCAAGCTCGGCCTCGCTGATCGCGGGATCGACCACGGCGACACCGCGCGCCTTCCCGTCAGAAACGGCAATGCCGTTCAGGGTCGCGGCATTGTCGGTGCCATGGCAACTCGCCTGGACGATCACGTTGCGGGAAAAGCCCAGATGATCGCGCAGGGCAAAGAGCATGTCCGGGCCTGCATCCTTCGGCAGATATTTGGCCTTCGCGCTGAACGGGAACTGCGCCATCGGCCCGAACACGTGGCAATGCGCATCCACGGCGCCCGGCGGCGGCGTGTAGGCGGGCTTGCTCGGGTTGCTATGCCAGGAAAGGATGCGTTCGGTCATCTCATTGGTTCCGTTCGGGCTGGGCCTGTCGAAGCCCGGTTCTCACTTTCCGCTCGGTTGTTCCAGATGAAACAGCCCTTTGACAAGTATAGGGCGAACGGACTTGCTCCGAGGTGCAGGGAGCCTGCCATGGACGCATGGGATGTTCAGCCGAACACCACCCCGTCCATCAGCTTGCGGGCGGTGCGCAACATGCCGGCTTCCACCGGTTGTCCATCGGCGTCCACGGTCACGACGCATTCGGTGACGCCGGTCGGATGCTCCACCCCCAGCGTCTTCGTCGCGCCCCCGGGCACCTTGGCGACGGAGGCGGCGGGCGAGCCTTCGATGAGGCACGCGGTCGCCACGCTCACCGCGCCCAGCACGCCGATGGAGGCGTGAACACGATGCGGGATGAGCGAACGCACCGTGACCGCCCCGCCCTCGCGCGGGGGCGCCACCAGCATCATCTTGGGGACGGACTTTTCGGTCACGTCGCCAAGGTTCATCATCTCGCCGACCTTGAGGCGGATGGCCTCGACCTTCGCCTTCATTTCCGCATTGGCGTCGAGCGTGTCGCGATCCTCATAGCCGGTCACGCCGACGTCACTGGCAAGCATGACCACGCAGGGCATGCCATTGTCGATCATCGTGACCTTGATGCCATTGATCTCGTCGACGCCATTGCCGGTCGGCAGCAGAGCCCCGCAGGATGAGCCAGCGGTATCGCGGAACAACAGCGGAATGGGCGCCGATGTACCAGGCACGCCACTGATCGAGGCGTCACCATCATAGCGAACCTGGCCGCCGGGCGTCTGCACGGTGGCGACGGCGACCTGGCCGGTATTCTCCATGAAGATGGCGACGCGGGTTTCATCGCCGGTTGGCTGCACGAGACCGCGCTCAATGGCGAACGGGCCGATGCCCGCAAGGATGTTGCCGCAATTCTGCGCGTCGGTGACGATCGCCTGATCGACGAACACCTGCAGGAAGAGATAATCGACATCGACGCCTTCGCGGCTCGATTTCCTGACAACGCCAACCTTGCTGGTCAGCGGATCGGCACCGCCCATGCCATCGATCTGGCGCGGGTCTGGCGAGCCCATGACGCGCAGCAGGAAGGCATCGCGGGCGGCGGTATCCGTGGGCAGATCGTCCGCCAGGAAATAGCCGCCCTTGGACGTGCCGCCGCGCATCCACATGCAGGGTGCGGACTTCATTTCACGATCCCGTTCGTGTCGAGCGAAGTCGAGACACGGAGAGCACGCTTCTCGACTTCGCTCGAAGCGAACGGAAGGATGGTTTCGGACTGAAAATCCTCACACATATTTCAGGCCTTCCTTCTCCAGACGCTCACGCATCTTGTACATGTCGAGGCCGAGCACGCCGGAGGCCAGCTTCTCGCGCTTCTCGCCTTCATTCGCTTCCCGCGCACGGGCCGCTTCCAGCACCTTGGCGGCATTGGCGCGGGGGACGACGCACACGCCGTCATCATCAGCGACAATCACATCGCCCGGATTGACCAGCGCATTGGCGCAGACGACTGGGATGTTCACGCTGCCCAGCGTGTTCTTGACCGTGCCTTGCGCATAAACCGCCTTGGACCAAACCGGGAAGTTCATCTCGGTGAGATCGCGCACATCGCGCACGCCGGCATCGATGATCAGGCCGCGACAGCCGCGCGCCTGCGCCGAGGTGGCCAGCAGATCGCCGAAATAGCCATCCTCGCACGGGCTGGTCGGGGCCAGTAGCAGGATGTCGCCCGCCTTCAACTGCTCGATGGCGACATGCACCATCCAGTTGTCGCCCGGAGGCGCGCTGATGGTCACCGCGCTGCCCGCGATCCGCGCACCGGCATAGATCGGCCGCATATAGCTCGCCAGCAGGCCCGTGCGTCCCTGCGCCTCATGAACCGTCGCAACACCGCACGCCGCCAGACCGTCAATCACCTCAGGATCAGCACGCTCGATATTCTGTACGACCACACCCATGATTGCTCCTCTCGATCAACATTAATTGGCAACAGCCTTGCTCCCGTATAGAATAGGGGAACGGCGTCCGGTCAATCCACCCCGAACTTTGCGCAGATCATAAGCATCTGCTAAGTCTGGCCCTCATGGCATCGGGCCTCTCACCCTTTTCGTTCAATCTGCGCCACCTCGCCGCCGTGGCGGCGGTGACGCACAAGGGAAGTGTGTCCGCCGCCGCGAGCACGCTCCACCTGACGCAGCCTGCTGTGACCCAAGCCATTGCCCGCGTGGAAAGCATCATGGACGTGCAACTGTTCGAGCGGCGCACGGACGGCATGACGCCCCTCCCTCCCGCGATGGCGCTGGCGGAGCGCGTCGAGCAAGCGGCCGAACTGATCGGCTCGCGACGGGTGACCATGGCGCAATTGCGGGCCTTCCTCGAAGTCGCGGATAGCGGAAGTTATGCGGCGGCAGCAGCACAGAGCGGCCTTTCGCAGCCGACCCTGCATCGCGCCATTGGCGATCTGTCGCTGATCCTCCGGCGCTCGCTCGTCGAACGGCGCGGACGGGGGATTGCGCTGACCGACGCGGGCCGGCGCACCGCCCGTAACTTTCGTCTTGCCCGAACAGAGCTTGAAGCAGGCCTCGACGAAGCCTTAGGCCAATCCGGCGGCGTGCCCGCGCGGATCACCATCGGGGCGATGCCGCTCTCCCGCGCTCGGGTGCTGCCGCGCGCGCTGGCAAGGTTCAACACCGCATTTCCGGCCATCGAAATCGTGATCGTGGAAGGATCGCATGGCGAACTGGCGGAATCCCTGCGCGACGGCAGCATCGACATGATGGTCGGCGCCATGCGCGATCCGCCGCCCGGCCCGGACCTCATGCAGCGCCCCCTGTTCGAGGATGAGGTGATTATCATCGCGCGGGCGGGCCATCCCGAGGCAGGGCCAGCACGGGATCGCCCGTTGAGCGATCTCGCGGGCTATGCCTGGATCTTGCCGTCGCCCGGCGCGCCCCTGCGGACGCGCTTCGACGAGATGTTCCGCACGGCCGGACTTGCCCCGCCGCCCGTTCCGATCGAATGCGGTTCGGTGATGATGATCCGCGAGATCCTGATGCAAACCGACTTTCTGACCCTGCTCTCGCCCGATCAGGTCTCGGTCGAGCAGGAGGCGGGCTGGCTCGTCTCGCTTGGCGCCCCGCCCGGGGGCTTCTCCCGCGCGGTCGCGCTCACCACCCGGGCGCAGTGGCGACCGGCCCCGGCACAAGCCGCCTTCATCGCCGAGCTGGACCGGGCCGCGACGGAACCATTCGCTTCTGCTTATGGCACGGAGCGGGAACAAATTTGCGATTCTGCTCGATAGGCGGCACAGCGTCGATCATGAGCGGGAGAATTGCCCTTATCGGCTTCGGGGAAGCGGGCCGAACCTTCGCCGGTGCCGCCGGATGGCGCAGCGACGCGCGCGCATTCGACCTCAAGGCAATCGAACCGCAGACGGCCGCCCCAATCCGCGCCGCTTACACCGAAACGGGCGTCACGGGCTGCGAGTCTCTGGCGGACGCGCTAGCCGGCGCGGAAATGATCCTGAGCCTCGTCACCGCCGATCAGACCGAGGCGGCAGCGTCCGCAGCCGCGCGGCACCTGTCCCCCGGCGCGCTGTTCTTCGACATGAATTCCGTGTCGCCGGGCGCCAAGATGCGCAATGCCGCAGCGATCGAGCAGGCTGGCGGTCGTTACGTCGATGTAGCGGTCATGTCGCCCGTGCAGCCCGCCGCGATGACTGTGCCGCTGCTGATCGGCGGCCCGCACGCTGCGCAGGGCGAAGCGGCGCTGCGCGCGATCGGCTTCAGCAAGGTTACGATTGCGGGCGATCAGGTCGGCGCCGCCAGCGCGACGAAGATGGTCCGTTCTGTCATGATCAAGGGCATCGAGGCGCTGACGGCGGAGATGATCCTCGCGGCCCGTCGTGCGGGCGTGACCGAGAACGTGCTGGCCTCACTCGGCGGAGACTGGCCCGAAAAGATCGATTATAATCTCGACCGCATGCTCGCCCATGGCACGCGCCGCGCTGCCGAGATGGACGAGGTGGTCGTGACGCTTACCGAGCTGGGCATCGAACCGGCCATGACACGCGGGACAGTGGCACGCCAGCGGGCGATGGGCGCCTTGCTCGGTTCGATCGAGATGCCGCAGGGGCTTGAGGCAAAGCTGGCCTTTCTGGATGCCATGCATCCCGAAATGATCGCGAAGCCCGTGTCCGCTGCGCAGCCCAAAATTACAGAAACAGAAAAGTCTGGAAGGTGACGGAATGACGATGATCATCGACTGCCATGGCCACTATACCGTGCTGCCCAAGGCGCATGATGAGTGGCGCGAGCAGCAGAAGGCGGCGTTCAAGAATGGCACGCCCTGCCCGCCCTATCCCGAGATTTCTGACGACGACATTCGCGAGACCATCGAGCAGAACCAGTTGCGCCTCATCAAGGAGCGCGGCGCGGACATGACGATCTTCTCGCCCCGCGCCTCGGCCATGGCGCCGCATGTCGGCGATCAGTCGGTGGCGGTCCCGTGGGCGCAGGCTTGCAACAACCTGATTGCCCGCGTGGTTGACCTCTATCCCGAGACCTTCGCTGGCGTGTGCATGTTGCCGCAGTCGCCAGAGGCGGACATGACCAGCTCGATCGCCGAGCTGGATCGCTGCGTTAACGAGCTGGGCTTCATCGGCTGCAACCTGAACCCGGATGCGAGCGGTGGCCACTTCAAGCAGCCGCCGTTGACCGACAAATTCTGGTATCCCTTCTACGAGAAGATGGTCGAACTGGACGTCCCGGCGATGATCCACGTCTCGGGCAGCTGCAATCCCGCGATGCACGCGACGGGTGCTTATTATCTGGCGGCCGATACGATCGCCTTCATGCAGCTGCTGCAGGGCAATCTGTTCGCCGATTTCCCGACGCTGCGCTTCATCATCCCGCATGGCGGCGGCGCGGTGCCCTATCACTGGGGCCGGTTCCGAGGCCTCGCGGACATGCTCAAGCAGCCCAGCCTTGATACGCTGCTGATGAACAACGTGTTCTTCGACACCTGCGTGTATCACCAGCCCGGCATCAACCTGCTGGCGGACGTGATCGACAACAAGAACATCCTGTTCGGTAGCGAGATGGTCGGTGCCGTGCGTGGGATCGACCCGACCACAGGTCATTATTTCGACGATACGAAGCGCTATATCGATGCGCTCGACATTTCTGACGAGGAGCGTCACGCGATTTTTGAGGGCAATACCCGCCGCGTCTTCCCGCGTCTCGACGCCAAGCTGAACGCCCGCGGGCTCTAAGAGAGGATATCATGACCGAGAAGAAAGAGAGAATCGACGTTCACGCCTATCTTGCCGAGTTTGACGACATTCCCGGCACCCGCGTGTTCACGGCCCAGCGCGCGCGCCGGGGCTATAACCTCAACCAGTTCGCGATGAGCCTGATGAAGGCCGAGAATCGCGAGCGGTTCAAGGCGGACGAGAGCGCCTATCTCGACGAGTGGAACCTGACGCCCGCCGCCAAAGCGGCCGTGCTGGCCCGCGACTACAATGCCATGATCGACGAGGGCGGGAATGTTTACTTCCTCTCCAAACTTTTCTCGACCGATGGCAAGAGCTTCCAGTTCGCAGCCGGATCGATGACCGGCATGACGCAGGAAGAATATGCACAGATGATGATCGACGGTGGTCGTTCGCCCGAGGGCGTGCGCTCGATCAAGGGAGGATTTTGATCATGGCACGCGTTACCACGGGCATTACGTCCAGCCACATTCCCGCGCTCGGCGCGGCGATGCAAACCAAGACCAGCGACAACGATTATTGGGGTCCGGTGTTCAAGGGCTATGAGCCGATCCGGGAGTGGATCAAGCAGCCGGGCAACACCCCCGACGTTGTGATCCTGGTCTATAACGACCACGCCTCGGCGTTCGACATGAACATCATCCCGACCTTTGCGATCGGCTGCGCCGAGAGCTTCAAGCCGGCTGACGAAGGCTGGGGCCCGCGTCCCGTGCCCGACGTGAAGGGCCATCCGGACCTTGCCTGGCACATCGCCCAGAGCCTGATCCTGGACGAGTTCGACATGACCATCATGAATCAGATGGACGTCGACCATGGCTGCACCGTGCCGCTCTCGATGATCTTCGGCGAGCCGGAAGAGTGGCCGTGCAAGGTCATTCCCTTCCCGGTCAACGTGGTCACCTATCCGCCGCCGTCGGGCAAGCGCTGCTTCAGCCTGGGCGACAGCATCCGCGCCGCGGTCGAGAGCTTCCCGGAAGACCTCAACGTCCACGTCTGGGGCACAGGCGGCATGAGCCACCAGCTTCAGGGGCCGCGCGCTGGCCTGATCAACAAGGAGTTCGACCTGAACTTCATCGACAAGCTGATCAGCGACCCCGCAGAGCTGAGCAAGATGCCGCACATCCAGTATCTGCGCGAAAGCGGATCGGAAGGCATTGAGCTGGTCATGTGGCTGATCATGCGCGGCGCGCTGCCGGAGAAGGTGCGTGACCTCTACACCTTCTACCACATCCCGGCCTCCAACACCGCGCTCGGCGCGATGATCCTGCAGCCGGAAGAAACGGCCGGAGCGCCGCTGGAACCGCGCAAGGTCATGAGCGGCCACAGCATGGCGAAGCCCTGACACGCGCAAAGACCCCTCCTCTTCAGAGGAGGGGTTGGGGTGGTGCTGGCCATCACCCCATTTGAAGTGACTTCGGGGGCATTGAGCCCCCGCCGTTCGTTTAGATACCTCTCACCCACCCCTTGCCCCTCCCTTGAAAGGGAGGGGTTAGCTGGAGAAAGGACTCCCCCTCATGAGAATAGCACTCGCAGGCGCCGGCGCATTCGGCGAAAAGCATCTCGACGGCCTCAAGAACATCGACGGCGTGGAGATCGTCTCGATCATCAGCCGTCGTGCCGAGCAGGCCGCCGAAGTCGCCGCCAAATATCGCGCGAAGCACAGCGGCACCGAACTGGACGAAGCGCTTGCACGTGATGACGTGGACGCGGTGATCCTCTGCACGCCCACGCAGATGCACGCCCAGCAGGCCATTGCCTGCATGAAGGCCGGCAAGCATGTGCAGGTGGAAATCCCGCTGTCGGACAGCTGGGCCGACGCCCAGGCGGTCATCGACACGCAGAAGGAAACCGGCCTCGTCTGCATGGTCGGCCACACCCGCCGCTTCAACCCGAGCCACCAGTATATCCATAACAAGATTACGGCGGGCGAACTCGCAATCCAGCAGATGGATGTGCAGACCTATTTCTTCCGCCGCAAGAACATGAATGCCAAGGGCGAAGCGCGCTCCTGGACGGACCATCTGCTGTGGCACCACGCCGCGCACACGGTCGACCTGTTCGCCTATCAGGCCGGCAAGATCGTGCAGGCCAATGCCGTGCAAGGTCCGATGCACCCGGAACTGGGCATCGCGATGGACATGTCCATCCAGCTCAAGAGCGAGAGCGGCGCGATCTGCACCCTCTCCCTCTCGTTCAACAATGATGGGCCGCTCGGCACCTTCTTCCGCTACATCTGCGACAATGGCACCTGGATCGCGCGCTATGACGATCTCGTCACCGGCAAGGAAGAGCCTGTGGACCTGAGCGGCGTCGCCGTCTCCAGCAACGGCATCGAGTTGCAGGACCGCGAGTTCATCGCCGCGATCCGCGAGGGCCGCGAGCCCAACAGCTCGGTCGCACAGGTGCTCGATTGCTATCGCGTGCTCGGCGAGCTGGAAGTTCAGCTCAACAAGGCCGGCTGATAAAGACTGGCGGTGTGCGGCCTGTTCGCGGCTGCACACCGCTTCATTTCCGGCGACGCTCAATCATCGGCGTCATGCCCGTAGGCATTTCTCAAGCTTTGCCGTTTAAGGCGCCGCTCTACCGTCAGACCATAGGCGGCGGGAGAGATGCATGTCAGTGGCGACCGGGCTAAGTTCAGATCTCGCGGACCTGCTGCGCGCGTTTTCTGCCACCGAAACTGAAATCGTGCAGTTAGGCACGATCGCGCAAGCGGCGCGGATGCATGAATTGCTCCAGCTCCGTCGGCAGTTCGTCGAGCAATTCGGGCTGGTAAGCGCCGCGCTCCAGCGCGAACCCCTCTTGCTCGCCTCGCCAGCTCTGATGACGCAGGCCATGCGTCTGCTCGCGGCTTTCCGCTCACGCAATGCCATCAATCAGGCGGACTGGCCGGTCATCCGTGTTCGGGACGATCCCATCGCTTATCGCGACGCATCCCAGCATGTGAAGGATGCGTCCTGGGACTTCTGGGACTGGACCGAAACCACCCTCGGCTTTGGGCGATAGGCACGCAATCCTCGCCAAAAGCGCCGCGAGGATTGATTTTTGATGCCCGGGGCGACACAAGCCGGGCCATGACTTCGCCATCGACACCCCTCCCCACCCGCCGCATCGCGGACATGGCCGTCTCCGCCATCAGTCTGGGCTGCATGAACCTCTCTCACGCTTATGATGCCCCGCCGAGCGAGGAGGAAGGCGGGCGCCTGCTCAATCATGCGCTCGCCATCGGCGTGACGCATCTCGACAGCGCAGCGCTGTATGGCGGTGGCAAGAATGAGGGCCTGATTGCCCGCGCTGTCGGCCATCGCCGCAAGGACTTCGTACTGTCGAGCAAGTGCGTGCTCGATCTGATCGACGGCGAGCGTGTGCTCGACGGGCGACCGGAGACGATCACTGGATCGCTGGAACGCTCGCTCAAGCGGCTCGATACCGATTTTATCGATCTCTATTATATGCACCGGCTCGATCGGAACGTGCCCATCGAAGACTCGATGGGCGCTTTGGTGCGGGCGAAGGAAGCCGGGAAGATCGGCGCCATCGGCCTTTCCGAAATGTCCGCAGCGAGCATCCGCCGCGCCCATGCCGTGCATCCCGTCGCGGCCATTCAGTCCGAATATTCGCCCTGGGTGCGCAATCCGGAAGTCGCTGTGCTGGATGCCTGCCGGGAACTCGGCATCGCCTTCGTCGCCTTCTCGCCGGTCGCGCGCGGGATGCTCGCCGGCGCCATCAGCAGCATCGATTTCAAGGCCGGCGACATCCGCATCCCGATGCCGCGCTTTCAGGAACCCAATTTCAGCCACAATCTCAAGCTCGCCGAGCGTTTCAATGTAGTTGCGGCCGATCTCGGCATCACGCCTGCCCAGCTCAGCCTGGCCTGGGTGCTGGCGCGCGCACCCGAGATCATCGCCATTCCCGGCACGCGCTCCATCGCGCATCTCGAGGAGAATGTGAAAGCGGCCTCCATGACCCTCGCACCGGAATCCATCGCAGCCGTGGACGAGATCTTCGCGCCTGGCGCGGTTGCCGGCGCGCGTTATCCCGCACCGGTGCAGAAGCAGATCGATACCGAATTGCTGCCCGAAGAGGCGGACGCGGCATGAGCGTGACACTGGACGACGCGACGCGGCGGGCGATCGAGTGGGACTGCACCACGCTCATCAATCGCTACACGCTGCTCAACGATGCGGCCGACTGGGACGCCGTCGCGGCCCTCTATACCGAGGATGGTCAGATGGCCCGGCCAAGCGCGCCGGATCAGCCCATCAAGGGACGTGACGCCATTCTTGCGACCTTCAAAAGCAGGCCGGCCCGTGCGGCGCGCCATGTGGTTTCCAACGTGGTCGTGGACGTCGTAAGCGAGACCGAAGCGACGGCGCTGTCCGTCATCGTCCTGTATCAGGGCGTCGCGAGCGACACTGGTGGGCTGCCCGTGCGCGATCCCAAGGGGCCGCTGATCGGTACCTATGCGGACCGCCTGCGCAAGACACCGGAGGGTTGGCGCTTTGCAGAACGGCGCGGCGGTCTGGATTTCGCGGCATGACCGGCGCCCCTGCATCACAGCCGGATGACTTCCAGGCGTTCCTCTCCCGACCCTATCGCATCGAATGGGGACATTGCGACCCCGCGGGCATCGTCTATGCGCCGCGCTTCCTCGAGATGTTCGGCGAGAGCACGATCATGCTGTTCGAGAAGGCGCTGGGCGTGCGCAAGCGGGACATGCTGAAAACCCAGAGCGTGGTCGGCTTTCCGATGGTCGATGTGTCGGCCAAGTTCCAGCGCCCCGCCGCCTATGGCGATGATGTGGTGCTGGAGGTGGAAGCGCCCGATTTCGGCAATTCCAGCTTCACCATTCGGCATCGCCTGCTCAAGGACGGGCATGTCTGCGTGAGCGGCACGGAAAAGAGGGTGTGGACCGTGCGGGATAGCGAGCGCCCGGGCGGGATGCGCGCGGAGCGCGTGCCCGATGACATTCGGGCCCGGTTCGCTCTGCCCGGAGCGTAAGGCTGCCCAACTATCGAGGGCGCACCGCCATTCGATAGAGGGCTATTCATTTCCCAAAGCCTGCGCCATGATACCCTCATAACAAGAGGACTCATGGAGGGGCTTATGGTGATGGGGGATGCGGGCACGCCGCGTCTGCGTAGCGGCGGCTATCAGGCGTGGCTGGTCGGACTGCTCAGCCTGAATTTCGGCATCGTCTTTTTCGATCGGCAGGCACTTAACGTGCTGATGCCATTCGTCCAGCCCGAGCTGGGATTGTCCAACGCTCAGATCGGCCTGCTCGCGGGCGGCCTCTCCTTTACCTGGGCCATTGCCGCCTTCGCCATCGGGCGCCTGTCGGACACGATCGGCAATCGCAAGCTGCTGCTCGTCGGCGCGACGCTCGGCTTCTCGCTCTGTTGCTTTCTGAGCGGCATGGCGACAAGCTTCCTCTTCATGCTGTGCGCACGGATGCTGATGGGCGCGGCGGAGGGCGGCGTGATGCCCATCAGCCATGCCATGGTCGCCAGCGAAGTCGATCCGCGCCGTCGCGGCCTTGCGCAGGGCATCGCCCAGAATTTCGGGTCCAACCTGCTTGGGTCTTTTCTCGCGCCGGTCTTGCTGGTGTGGTTCGGCCTGGAATTCGGATGGCGCAACGCCTTTTTCCTCGCGTCCATTCCCGGCATCATCTGTGCCCTGCTGATCTGGTTCACGCTGGAGGAGCCCGCAGCGCCGGCACGGCCACAGGTACAGGATGGCCAAGCCCAAGGTGTCCTCAGTGTGTTGCGCACCCGCAATGTGCTGGTCTGCGTGCTGCTGGGCGTGCTGATGGTCAGCTATTTCGTCATCTGCCTAACCTTCCTGCCGATCTACCTGACCAGCGTCAGAAGCTACACGCCGACGGAAATGAGTTGGCTGATTGCAACGCTCGGCATTTCCGCCACCATCGGCAGCTTCGCGATCTCCGGCCTTTCGGACTGGATCGGGCGGCGGCCCGTCATGATCGCCATGCCTCTGCTCGGCATCATCCTGCCGCTGGGCGCTCTCTACTGGAGCGGGTCGATCTGGGGGCTGGTCCCGATCTTCTTCTTTGGTTGGGGCCTGAACGGGATCTTCCCATTGTTTATGGCCACCGTCCCATCCGAAAGCGTCGATCCGCGCCAAGCCGCGACCGCGCTCGGGCTCACCATGGGATCGGCGGAAATCCTGGGCGGGGTCTTCGCGCCTTCGCTGGCCGGTGTAGCGGCGGACGCGACCAGCCTTGCCGCGCCCTTGTGGATCATGGTGGTGCTGGCGATCCTCGGCGGGATCGTGGCGATGTTCCTCACCGAAACCGCCCCCTCGCAACGCGCAAGGACGGCAGTCGCGGCCTGACAGAATCCGATGCCGGGCCACGCATCTGGAAAGCGCGGCCCGGCATCGTAGTTCTTGCGATTAGGCCGGCACGCTCGCGAGGCGTTTGGCTGCAATATCGGCGCCTTCCCGCAGGGCCTGCAGCTTCTTCCACGTGACGGCGGGATCGATCTTGCCATAGCCGGCAAAGGTGCCGAAGCCGCAATCCGTGCTGCCGATCACGCGCTCAGCGCCGACGATGCCCGCAAAGCGCTCGATCCGCTGGGCGACCAGTTCCGGATGCTCGACATAGTTCGAGCAGCTGTCGATGAGGCCGGGCGCCAAGACGAGATCGTCGGGCAACTTCGCATCCCGCCACACGGTCCACTCATGCTCGTGGCGCGGATTGGCCGATTCAAACAGCACCACGCCGGGGCGGGCCCGCAGGATCGTCGGCAGCACCTTAGCAAGATCGATGTCGCAATCATGCGGGCCTTCATAATTGCCCCAGCAGATGTGCATCCGCAGCCGGTCGCGCGGGAGGCCTTCGGTGGCCGCGTTCAGTGCCTCGACATTGGCCTCGGCAATCTTCACGAACTCTGCGTCGCTCACATCCTGATAGCCGGTGTGGCGGGACATGGCGAGGTCGGGGCAATCAAGCTGCAGGTCGAAGCCCGCATCGATGATCGCCTGATATTCAGGGCGCATGGCCGTCACCAGATCCGCGAGATAGGCCTCGTGGCTGGGATAGTAGGCGTTGGGCTGGAAGGCCGTGATCAGACCCGGTGACGCGGCATTCATAAAGCCCCGCGCACCCCTACCCTGCGCCTTGAGCGCCTGATCGAACCGGCGAATGTCGTCATGGCAGGGCTGCAGGTTCTTGAGCTTCACCGGTGCGATGCATGAGGCGCGGGTGAACTCCTGATCGCCCATGATCGCGGCCAACTTCTTGCGCAGCTCCGGCAAGGGCGCGAGGTCGAGCGCCGGCTTGCGATCGGTGTGGCCACCAAAGCCCTCCAGACGCTCGATGATATAGGTTGAGTAACCGACCTTGCCGAGTTCGCCATCGGACACGACGCTGACTCCGGCCTCGACCTGCTTGGCGACGGCATCGTCGATGGCTTGCTGCACAACCGTCTCGAACTGCGCGGCGTCATAAGGCTCGCCATGATCCTTCGCGAGCAGCAAGGGAACAAGTTCCGGCCCGCGCGGCAGACTTCCGACATGTGTCGTTGCGATCACAGTACTCAACCCTTTCTTCAATTCAACGCTATGCCGCCGCCCCTCGCACGACCGATGCAATCAGGCAAGCCCGAGAGAGGCCGGGCCAAAAACGCAAGGGTTACCGCCATTTGCGGAGACGGCCATTGTTGACAATATCCAATGATGTCTCAGCATCACCCGGGCAGCCGCCCGGCCCGCCGCTGTTCACACTATTGCACATATTGCTGGCCCCAAACCCTCATGTTATGCCGCCGCCACGCCGTTGCATGTCCGCTACGAGACATGAAAATCAGCAACGGCAACATGGAGAGGAGATTGCCCATGCGCAGATTTTGCGCGCGATCCGTTGCGTCCTATGCCCTGGCCTGTGCGCTAGCCGCGCCGGTTTATGCCCAGAGCGGCGAACAGCCCCAAAGTGCCCAGAATACGGATGTTACCGGCGATATCATCGTCACTGCCCAGTTTCGCGAGACACGGCTTCAGGATACGCCGATCGCCATCACGGCGGTCAACGCCGCCCTGCTGGAACAGCGCGGGCAGACCAGCATTGCCGACATCGCCAACCAGTCACCCAACGTGACCTTGCGGCCACAACCGCAAAATGGCGGCGCCGGCCTCATCGCCTTCATCCGCGGCGTGGGGCAGACCGACTTCAACTATGCCCTCGACCCCGGCGTGGGCGTTTATATTGATGATGTCTACATTCCGACCCTCTCCAGCTCGCTGCTGGACCTCATGGATCTGGACCGGGTGGAGATCCTTCGCGGCCCGCAGGGGACGCTGGCGGGCAAGAACTCGATCGGCGGCGCCATCAAGCTGTTCAGTGCCAAGCCCGATGGTTCTGGCGGCGGCACGCTCGAGGCCACCTACGGCTCCTACAACCGTCTCGATCTGCGCGGCGTGGCCGACTTCGCTGTGACGGACAATCTGTTCGTCCGCCTGTCTGGCGCCGCGAAGAGCCGCGATGGCTACCTCAAACTTCTGGATTATGGCGCGACCCACCCCGGCTCCAACGTGCCGGCCAGCAACAACCGGGGCGCCGACCCCGTCGTCGGGACGCAGGGCGGCCAATCCTATGTCGCCGGGCGGATCGCGCTGCGCTGGCTGCCGTCCGATGCGCTCGAAGTGAACCTGTCCGGGGACTATACGTCGGATAAGTCAGAGCCGGCGCCAACCGTGCTGATCGCGGCCGGTCTGCCGGGGCCGACCTCGACCAACCCCAATCCGTTCAACCCGGCCATCCCCAACCCCGGCACGAATGCCAATGGCGGTGCCTGGCTGCCCGGCAAGAATGGCAGCCCCGTGCCGGTAGGCTGCGCCTTCGTGCCTTATGGGGCCTATGGCTGCGATTCCCTGGCCAGCTCGGCCTATGGCGGTGACCGCCGCTTCATCAGCTACGCCAATTTCGTGGATGGAATGCTGCCCACGTCCCAATCCCCCTACAAGCCCTACACGGCCTTGCAGAACCAGGACTTCAAGGGCTGGGGCATTCACGGGAATGTGACGTGGACGTTGAGCGACAGCCTCAATGTCGTGTGGATTTCCTCCTATCGAGAATATCAGTCGAACTTCGGGCAGGATCAGGACGCGACTCCGGTTCCGGTGGCGCAACTGGATAACCAGCTCAACCATCATGCCTGGAGCCAGGAACTCCGCCTGAATGGCAAGGTCGGCACGTTCGCCGACTTCACCCTCGGCGGCTTCTACTTCGATCAGAAAGGCACCTACTCCGCCCGTGTCGACCTCAACTATGCCGGCATCGATTTCCTGCATGGTCCTGACACCACGCCGTCCACCTCGAAAGCGCTGTTTGCCAATGGCGTGATCAGGCCGATGGAAGGATGGAGCATCTCTGGCGGTCTGCGCTACACACGGGATGAAAAGACCTACACCTACTTCCGCCGCAACCCGGACGGCACGGTTCCGTTCGGCAACTGGACGCCGGCGCAATTGCCGTCCCTGCCGATCTGCGAGTTCTTCCAGGGCGCGCCGACCGCAGGACCGACCGGCATCGGCAATACGCCCAACTGCCTGCTTTCCGGCCTCTACAATGTCAGCGACAGCTTCAAGGGCGATCGCTGGGACTGGCGGATTTCAACCGACTTCCGTTTCTCACCGGAATTGCTGGTCTATGGCTCAGTCGCTACTGGCTTCAAAGGTGGCGGCGTCAACCCTCGGCCGTTCTTCGGGCCGTCGGCGGGTTCGTGCACGGCACCGGGCTATGTCGCTCCGGCGCCTTGCAACCAGCTCGGCAGTTTCAACCCGGAAACGCTCACCACCTATGAACTGGGGTTCAAGTCCGACCTGTTCGACCGGCGCGTGCGGCTGAACGGCGCGGTGTTCCTGAACAAATATAATGACATGATCCTCACGCTCTCGGCCTGCCCATCCGTGCCGTGCCTCAAGCCGACCAATGTCGGCAAGGCGGACGTCAAGGGCTTCGAGCTGGAAACGACCATTCATCCGTTCGCGGGATTCACCGTCGATGGGAGCCTTAGCTACATCAACTTCCAGTATAAGGAAGTCGGCACGTCCGGCATCTCACTGGATGCGGTGACGCCTTACACGCCGGAATGGACCTACAGCTTCGGCCTGCAATATGATCATGAGATCACGCCCGGCACGGTGAGCGTGCGGTTCGATGGCTCCTATCAGTCCGATGTCTTCACCGAGACATCCAACTCTGAGTGGAGCCGGGTCGAGGGCAACTTCCTCGCCAACGGCCGCCTGTCCTTCACCACGACGGACAAGGACTGGCGCGTCTCGCTGGAAGTGCAGAACATGTTCAACAAATATTACTTCCTGACCAAGAGCGATGTCAGCGCGTCGCTTGGCGTCGTGACGGGCGTACCTGCGCCATTGCGGACCTGGGCGGTCTCCGTGCGCCGCAGTTTCTGACCGCCTCGTCAAGCCAATGTATCGGGAGTGGCGCGCCGTCGCCTCTCCCGATCTTATTGTGCGCACAATCGCCGCACAAAAAGGTCGGAAGCGGTTGCGCCGCAGATACTTTGGACACTATCAATAAGCCGACCGCCTGCCTTCCCACGAACAGGACTCGTACATGCTCATCAAACGGCTCGACCACGTCAACATCCGCACCCGTGACCTGCCGCCGGTGGTGGCGTTTTACCGCGACATTCTGCTGCTTGAGGAGCGCGATCCGCCGTCCAATCTGGACCGGACGATGGTGCGATGGATGTACGATCACAAGGACGATCCGATCGTCCACATCAGCACGCCGGGCGCGCTGTCCGAACATGGGGTTTACGACAATATCACCGGGACGACGGGCGGCCTCGATCATGTCGCCTTCCAGTGCGTCGGCCTCGGTCCGCTGATCGAGCGGCTCGAGGCGCATGGCGTGCCCTGGCGGGAGAATCGGGTCGAGGTGATCAAGATGACGCAGGTCTTCCTGCACGACCCAACAGGTGTGCAGATCGAGCTGAATGTGTTCGACGAAGACCCGGCCTGAACGCGCCTAACCGGAGAGGACCGCACAGAATGACCGAAGCCGGCACGGGACAGCCGCCCAAGGCACTTGAGCAGTTCGACATCGCGGGGCGCAGCGCGCTCGTGACAGGCGCCGCCTCCGGCATCGGCCTCGCTTATGCCGAGGCGATGGCGGAAGCCGGAGCACGGGTCACGCTGACGGATGTCGATGGTGCCGCCGCCGAGCGGGAAGCAGCACGCCTGCGGGCGCAAGGCTATGAGGTGCGCGCCGACCAGCTCGATGTTTCCGACCGCGCCCGCACCACCCAGGTGTTCGATGCGCACGAGGCTGCTTATGGCGGACTGGACATCGCCTTTGCCAATGCCGGGCTTGGGATCGGCCCCGGCTTCTGGAAGCCGGAAGGCGGCCGCGACCCGCAGGGCCAGATCGACACCTACGATCCGGCCATCTGGGACCGGATCATCGCGATCAACCTGACCGGCGCCTACAATACGATGCGCGATGCTGCGCGGCTGATGAAGAAGGGCGGCAAAGGCGGCTCGATCATCGCCACCTCGTCCAACGCCGCCGTGATCTGCGAGCCGATTGTGCCGATGCCCTATATGCCGTCCAAGGCCGGGGTGAGCCATATGGTCCGCCACCTCGCGCTGGAGCTGGGGGCCTATCAGATCCGCGTCAACGCCATCTTGCCCGGGCCGTTCGTCACAAACATCGCGGATGGATCGCTCAAGGACCCCGTGGTTCGCAAGGCCTGGGACGATGCGACCTTGATGGGGCGGATTGCCGAGACATATCAGATCAAGCCGCTGGCGTTGTTCCTTGCCTCCGACGCATCGAGCTATGTAACCGGGGCGCAGATGATGATCGATGGCGGCATGTCGCTCGGCCGGCTCGGCTGAGCAACATCGCGCCGCCTCAAGCCAAGACCAGAACAGGAGTGACACGCATGACCACATCCGCACAGGCCGCCATCTGCAAGGGCGGCGAAGCGCCTTTCGCAATCGAAGCCGTGACGCTGGACGAGCCCCGCGCTGACGAGGTGTTGGTGCGCATCCACGCCTGCGGCATCTGCCACACCGATATGGCCGCACGCGATGGGCAGCTCCCGACCCCGCTCCCCATGGTGCTGGGCCATGAAGGGGCCGGCGTGGTCGAGAAGGTCGGGTCCGAGGTGACGCATGTGAAGCCGGGCGACCGGGTGCTGATGAGCTTCAACAGCTGCGGCACCTGCCCGAGCTGCGAGGTCGACAAGCCCACTTATTGCTACAATTTCGTGCCCGAGAACTGGATCGGCACCAGGCCGGACGGCAGCCACACGCTGCATCGCGATGGCGAGGGCGTGAATGCGAATTTCTTTGGCCAGTCTTCCTTCGCCACCCACGCCATCGGCCATGCTCGCAACGTCGTGAAGGTGCCCGAAAGCGCCGCGCATATACCGCTCTCGACCCTCGCGCCGCTCGGCTGCGGTTTCATGACCGGCGCCGGTGCCGTGCTGCGCAGCATGAAGGTGCGCGCCGGCATGCCCATCGCCGTCTTCGGGACGGGTGCTGTCGGTCTCGGCGCGATCATGGCCGCCAAGATCGCTGGCGCGAATCCGATCATTGCCGTCGACATCCACGACAACCGCCTGGCGCTGGCCCGCGAACTGGGCGCGACCCACACGATCAACGGCAAGACCAGCAATGCCGAGGAGGAAATCCGCAAACTCTGCCCGCAGGGGCTGGGCTACGCGTTCGATACGACGGGCCTGAAGGCGATTATCGAGAGCGCCGCCGGACTGATTGCACCGCTGGGTATCGTCGGCATCGTCGGTGCATCCGACCCCGCCGCCAATCTGACGCTTAATGAGTCGGCATTCATGGGCGGCGGCAAGCGGCTGATGGGCATCCTGGGTGGCGATTCCGATCTGTTCGGCTTTCTGCCCGAATTGATCGACCATCATCTTGCGGGTCGTTTCCCGCACGATCGGTTGATCAAGACGTTCCCCTTCGCGCAGATCGATGAAGCCTTCCATGCCGGCGAGAGCGGCGCGGTGGTGAAGCCCGTCCTTGTGATGGACGCCTGACCGGTAGCCTGATCTCCGACAAGCCGCGCCCGTTCTCCTTCGGGTGCGGCTTGGCTCGCTCGCTGATGATCAGCGAGCGTTGCCGCTTCCATCTTTTGCTGAACATGTTAATTACTTTGCGTGGGCTGACGGCCCGGCCGCGGGAGCGATTATGCGTTCGCGTATGTGATAATTTCATATATAGAGAGAATGACGATGACGGCAGCAACAAACATGATGGGAGCGGCGGCATGACGGCGCGGGGTCTGGCAGTCGAGAAGCCCAAGGCAGTCGAAGGACCGACGGTGCGTGATGCCGTGATGAGCCTGCTGCGCGATCTAGGCATGACGACATTGTTCGGCAATCCCGGCTCGACTGAGCTGCCGTTGTTCCGCGACATGCCGCAGGACTTCCAATATGTCCTGGGCCTGCAGGAAAGCGTCGTCGTCGGCATGGCGGACGGCTTCGCGCAAATGAGCGGCAATGCCGCCTTTGTGAACCTGCATTCCTCTGCCGGCACGGGCCATGCGCTTGGCAACATCTTCACCGCGTTCCGCAACCAGACGCCGCTGGTGATCACCGCAGGGCAGCAGGCCCGCAGCATCTTCCCCTACGACCCGTTCCTCTATGCCGAGCGCGCCACGGAGTTTCCGCAACCCTTCGTCAAATGGACGTGCGAGCCGGCGCGCGCAGAGGATGTGCCACTGGCGATCCTGCGCGCTTATCATATGGCGATGCAGGCGCCGCGCGGTCCGGTGTTCGTCTCGGTGCCCATCGACGATTGGGATCGCGCCTGTCAGCCGATCAGCGTATCGACTGTCTCTCAGGAATCGATGGCGTCCCCTGCCCTCATCGGTGCCGCCGCGGATGCATTGAACGCCGCGAAATCCCCGGTGATCGTTGCCGGCGCAGGCGTGGGTCGCGAAAATGCGCGCGCCGCGCTCCATGCCTTGGCGACTGCGCACCAGGCACCCGTCTGGGTCGCGCCAATGGCTGCTCGCGCCGTGTTCCCGGAAGACAATGCCCTGTTCGCAGGCTTCCTTCCGGCTTCGCGTGAAGCCATTGTGGGCGCGCTGGACGGTCATGATCTCGTGCTGGTGCTCGGTGCACCGGTCTTCACTTATCATGTCGAGGGCTTCGGCCCATATGTGCCCGAGGGCGCGCAGATCATACAGATTGTCGATGATCCCGCCACGGCCGCTCGCACGCCGGTCGGCACCGCTATCGTCGGCAATGTCGCGGATGCGATTGCGCGCCTCAATGCTGCATCCAATGCTGCACCCCGGACGCCGCCCGCACCGGCCGCGAGCCATGCAGCTGAAAGCCCCGATGGCGCCGCCATCTTCGAGCCCTATCTGATGCAGCGCCTTGATGCCCTGCGTCCCAAGGGCATCATCATCAGCGAGGAAGCGCCGAGCACGCGCGGACCGCTACACGATCATTTCCCGATCCGGCTCGAGGATGAGTTCATGGCCACCGCCAGCGGCGGGCTGGGCTTTGCGCTGCCTGCGGCAGTCGGTGCAGCGCTCGCGCAGCCAAACCGCACGGTGCTTTGCCTGCTAGGCGATGGGTCGTCCATGTATTCGATCCAGGGCCTTTGGACGGCGGGCGACCTCAAGCTCGACGTGCGTTTCCTCATCGTCAACAACGGTGGCTATGCAGCGCTCGATCAATTCGGCGCGCTGTTCGACATCGAGGTGGTTGGCAGCAAGCTCCCGGGCATCGATTTCGTGAAGCTCGGTGAGAGCATGGGCGTGCCCGGCGCGCGCGTTTCCGATCCTGCGGCGCTGGACGATGCGATCCGGGATCTGTTTGCCGGCAGCGGCCCCCGCTTGCTGGAAGTCATGGTGGAACGGGCGCGCTGAGGCTTATGCTGCACGCAGCATGAGCGGCGAGCGCCGGTGTCCGATAGGAGAAAAAGATGAGCAAGACATTCATTACCTGCGCGATCACCGGCGCATCGCCGATGCCCAAGCATCCCAACTTTCCCTTCCGCCCCGAGCATGTGGCGCAGGAAGCGCTCGACGCGGCCGAGGCCGGCGCGTCGATCATCCATGTCCATGTCCGCAATGGCGAAGATGGCACGCCGAGCCAGGAGATGGACGACTATCGCAAGGTGGTGAGCCTCATCCGGGAAAGGAACACCGACGTGATCCTCAACGTCACGACCGGCCCGGGCTGCATGTGGTTCCCCAAGAGCGCCGAGGAGCCGGCGATGCCGGACCTCGAAAAGACCCTGATGTTCACCGCGGAGCGGCGCATCGAGCACATTCTCGACCTCAAGCCCGACATGTGCACGCTCGACATCTGCACCATGAACCTGTGGGGCGGCATCGCCATGAATCTGGAGATGATCGTCGGTAAGATGGGCACCATGCTGCAGGATGCCGGCGTGCTGACCGAGATCGAATGCTTCGAGGCCGGCGATTTCGTCTTCGCGGACGATCTGATGGCCAAGGGCCTCATTCCAAAGAACGCACCGTTCACCTTCGTCCTCGGCACCAAATATGGTCTGCCCGCGACGCCGGAGGCGATGATGTATTCCAAGAACCAGATTCCGCGCGGTGCGCCTTTCACCGGCTTTGGCATTTCCCGCCACAGCTTCCCCATGGCGGCGCAGTCCGTGTTGCTGGGCGGGCATATGCGGGTCGGGTTCGAGGATACCATCTACCTGCGCAAGGGCGTGCTGGCGCAGAGCAATGCCGATCTGGTGCGGCAGGGCGTCGAGATTCTTGAGAAGATCGGCGGTGAGCTTGCCACGCCGGGTGAGACCCGGCAGATGCTCGGGCTTAAGCAGTGAGGCGGGCACAATAGGGCAGGCCCGCCGACGGCTATTGGGGGATCGCGGCATGGAAGCGAAGGCGGAGTCCTCGTCGGTCAAATCGGCCACGCGGACGCTCGACATTCTGGAATATGTCGTCAGCAGTGGCCGTCCGGTCAGTGCTGCCGAGATTGCGCTCTCCCTGGCGATTCCCGTCAGCAGCCTCTCCTATCTGCTCGGGACGCTGGTCGAGCGCGGCTATCTGTTACGCAGCGGCCGGCTCCATTCGCCCGGGCCAGCGCTCGCCCGTCTAAACCCAGCGCCCGAGGCCATCCCGCTCAAGGACCGGGTCTATCCGGTGCTGAGATCAGTCTCGCGGCAACTCAACGAGACCGTCTCCTTCTTCGTCCGCCATGGTGAGAATATGGAGGCGATTGCGGGGGAAGTGGCGCCGCAAGCCCTGCGCTATACCATCGAGGTTGGCCGCCTAGTCCCGCTCCATGCCTTTGCCGCCGGCAAGGCCATTCTGGCCGCGCTCGATCCGCAGGAGTTGGACGCCTATTTCGCGGCGGCGAGTCGCGCGGCGTTCACCCCGCAGACACGCACTGCCGAGGCAGAGCTGCGCCGCGAACTGGCACAGATCGCGCAAACCGGTATTGCGCGCACTGCCGAAGAGTTTACCCCCGGCATCATCGGTATCGGCCATGCCGTGCATGTAGGCGGGAGCCTGGTCGGTGCGATCAGCGCCGCCATCCCGGTCGCGCGGGCTACGCCGGAGCTTGAGCAGCGCGCGGCCGTCCTGCTCACCCAGGCGGCCCAGGCGCTTGGCGGAGAATGAAGGCAAGGCGCAGGGGGTCATCAACCTCCTCGCACCGCTTCCCGATGCCAGCGTCGAGGAAGTCTTCGACCTGATCCTCGAAAAGGCAGGCGCCCGGATCGAGCGGATCGTGTCGCAGGGTCAGACCACGCCCGAGGTCGCGCCATACGATCAACCCCATGACGAGTGGGTAATGCTGATGGCCGGCGCGGCCCGGCTCTGGCTGGAGGACCGTGGCGAGTGCCCGCTGTCACCCGGGGATGCGCTGCTCATTCCGGCTCATGTCCGTCATCGGGTCGTCTGGACGCAGGCGGCACCGCCGACCGTCTGGCTGGCTGTGCATTTCCCGCAGGATGGCCCGGCAGACTGAACTGCCGGGCGGAGCGTAGCCGATCAGTTGCCGCGCGGATGCTTGGTCATCATCGGTGTGAAATTCTCGATGATGAAGGCGCGGCCCAGCACCGGATGCGCGAAGCTCATCGGCACTTCGTAGCGGTGCGGCCAGGTCTGCCGCACTTCCTTCTCGGGCAGGATGCGGTCAGGGCCGTTGGGATCTTCTGGATAAGGCTTCTGCGCCGGCTGCAGGTGCGCGGTGGTGTGCGCCCAGCCCTTCTCATAGTCGCCCTGCCACTGCATCATATAGTCGAGGCGCTTGATCTTCCAGACGCCGTCTTCCTTGACATAGTCATTCTCGTAGATGCCGGACTCCCAGAATTGCTGCGGCACGCCTTCGGGCTTTTCGTGCAGCGCGTCGTCATGCCAGCCACCCGCAAGAATGCCGCGGAAGCGCCCCTTGGCGGTCTGGCCGTCCTCGCCAATCGTGATCACATCCTGCAGCTGGAAATGGTCGAGCAACAGGCCATGGACCGGGCCGCGCCGCCCGCCGGTGAAGAGGTTCTGGAACCATGTTCCATAAAGGCGCATCACACCCTCATATCCGACATATTCGCCGGAGAGGAACACAACCACACCCTCCTTGGCAAAGAGACCGGCAACCTCCTCGGGGCGGTTATAGTCGATATAGTAGCCATAGGCCCATTGGAGCCGACGGATCGCGTTGATATCTTCGAGTTCCTGGACCTTCTTTTCCAGCTTGGCCAGGCGCGATTCCACCTCAGACATTATCGACTCCTCTCTCTTTGACTGTATGTTTTGCTAACAAAGCACAAATAGCCGGCGAGAGGAAAGAGTCATCATGAGCAGCACGGATTGGTCCGGAAAAGTCGCGTTCATAACGGGCGCGGGCACCGGAATCGGCTTCGGGATTGCGCGGGCTTTCAGCAACGCCGGCATGCGCCTCGCCCTCTCCTACCGCAATGAAGAGCAGCGGGCGCGCTGCACCCAATGGTTCGAGGAGCGCGGGCGGGAAGCGCCGCTCTGGATCAAGCTGGACGTGACCGATCGGGCGGCGTTCCAACAGGCTGCAGAGCAAGTCGTCGATCATTTCGGCGCCTGCCATGTGCTGGTGAACAATGCCGGCGTTTCCGTTTTCGGCTCCACCGATGAAGCCAGCTTCGCCGATTATGACTGGATCATGGGCGTCAACTTTGGCGGGGTGGTGAACGGCATCACGTCCTTCCTGCCCAAGATCAAGGCGAGCGGCGAAGGCGGCCATGTGGTTAACGTCGCAAGCATGGCGGCCTATCTCTCCGGGCCGCAAGCCGGGATCTATACCGCCAGCAAATTCGCGGTGCGCGGCCTGACGGAGTGCCTGCGCTATAATCTGGTGCCCTATGGCATTGGCGTCTCGCTGGTCTGCCCGGCGCTGGTCGCGACGGATGCGGCGCTCTCCGCGCTCAAGCGCCCGGCCGAATTTTCGGGCAGCGGTTTCGCACCGGTGGACGAGGCGGAAATCCGCCAGTTCGCGACCGCTTTCGAGAATGGCATGGACCCGCTGGAGGCCGGTGAGAAGATTTTTGCGGGAATGGTCGAGAACCGGGGCCTGATCTTCACCCACCCCGAATTTGCGGAAGACTTCAAGGACATCTACGAAACCAGCCTCGCCGCCCTGCCGGATGAAGTCGCGCCGCCGGAGCGCCTTGAGGTCGAGCGGATGCGCCGGGCCGCTAACAAGGCCGCGCTGGAAGGCGCGAAGATCGGTTTGAGCGACCTCACCTAACTAGGGCGGAGCGCCTTGCGTGCGCGACGGCGACGATCCAATAAGATGCAAAGACAGGGGAGAATATATGAACGGCAAATCCATCGCCTCTCTGGCCGCCTTGCTGGCCGGCGCCGCCCTTGCGCCGACGCCCGCAGCCGCACAGGACGCAGCCCAGCGCTGTGCGGCCCTCACCAGCCAGAATTTCGGCGCCGAGGTGAAGATCACCAGCGCCATGCTGGTACCGGCCGGCCCCTCCAAGGCGCCACCGCCACCGGGCGAGCCACCCGCCACGCTGGTACTTCCTGAACATTGCCGCGTGGATGGCGTCATCAACCAGCGCACGGGCGCCGGTGGCAAGACCTATGGCATCGGCTTCGCCCTTGCGCTGCCGAAGGATTGGAGCGGTCGCTTCCTTCTGATGGGCGGCGGCGGACTGAATGGCAGCATTCGCGAACCGATCGGTCCGGTCGCGGCCGGCAACCGCCCTGCCCTCTCCCGCGGCTTTGCGGTGCTCAGCCATGACAGCGGCCACAAAGGCGCGGTGTTCGACAACGCCTTCATGGTCGATCAGCGCGCGACGCTCGATTTTGCGGAGAGTTCGGTGCGCACCGTCACGCTCGCCGGCAAGGCGATCGCACAGGGCTTCTACGGCAAATCGGCCACGCGCAGCTACATGACCGGATGCTCGACCGGCGGTCGGGAGGGCATGCTCGCCGCACAGCGTTATCCGGAGCTTTTCGATGGAATCGTGGTCGGCGCGCCGGCCATGCGGACCGGCAACTCAAATCTCGGCATGAGCTATGCGCAGGTGATGTTCAACCAGGCCGCGCCCAAGGATGACAAGGGCACGCCCCTGATCGACCGGACCTTCTCGCCGACGGATCGCCAACTCATCCTCAAGGGCCTGCTCAACCAGTGCGACGGCCTCGATGGCCTCAAGGACGGGATGATCGAGAATGTCGGCCAATGCCGCTTCCAGCCTGCCCGGCTGCAATGCACCGGCGCGAAGGCGGATTCGTGCCTGAGCAAGGCGCAGGTCGAGGCCCTTGAGCGCGCCTTTGCCGGGCCGCGCGACAGGTCCGGTTATCCGCTCTATGCACCGGTGCCCTTTGATACCGGCATCGTCGATACCTCCGGCCCGGTATCCGGCTACATCACCACCGGCGCGCCAGGCGTGTTCGGCCCGCCACTGCGCGACCTCACGATCGATCTCGATGCGCGCATCAACGAGGTGCGCAACAACGCCCAGCAGCGGCTCACCGACACATCCTACTGGACCAACCTCAACACCTTCCTCGACAAGGGCAGCAAGATCCTCTTCTTCCACGGCGTGAGCGACCCCTGGTTCTCGGCCTGGGATACGTGGGATTACTGGCTGCGCGCGTCCGAAACCAATGGCGAGGCGTGGGACGCGGCAAGCCGCTTCTACATGGTCCCGGGCATGGCGCATTGCAGTGGCGGCAATGCCTTCGATCAGTTCGATCTGCTCGGCGCCGTGGTGGACTGGGTCGAGCAAGGCAAGGTGCCGGAAGGCGTGACCGCGAGCCGGCGCGATGGATCGGCCAGTCGCCCGCTCTGCCCCTTCCCCAGCTACGCGCGCTACACCGGCGGCGATGCCGCCAAGGCCAGCAGCTTCACCTGCACCCAACCTGACGTGGAGGAAAAGCCATGAGCCGCAGCCTCGGCGCAGTCGCGCTGATATCCGTGTTGGCGCTCCCGGCTCAAGCCGCCGACGCTGACCCCAGCAAGCCCATCCTGGAGTTCGCCTTTGAAGAGATGGTCACGCTCTCGCCGGCCATGCCGGCCGGGAAGACGCCCTATGGCGAGCGGCTGATCATTCCGATCACCGGCGGGACGTTTGAGGGACCGGGCATCAAAGGCACGATCATCCCCGGCGGATGGGACTGGCAGTTGCGTCGCAGCGATGGCTGCACGGACATCAAGGCCGATTATATGATCCGCACCGATGATGGCGTGATCATCAACGTGGTCAACAAGGGCACGTTGTGCGGGCCCGACAAGGACGGCAAGCCCCGGCCCGGGCGCACCCACCCGGTGTTCGAGGCACCGCTCGGCAAATATGAGTGGCTGGGGCAGAGCGCGTTTCTCGGCACGCTGGAGCCGGTGATGGCGGACGGCAAGGTGAGCGCCGTCCGCATCCGCTTCTACCGGGCGATGTAAGCGGGCGTCTGCAGGACGATCAGATGCCGTAGACGTCCAGCATGGTCGGCACCCGGTCGTTCAGCAGGCGGATGACCTTGCGGGCAATCTTCCAACTGCCGTCCTCGTTGCGCAGTTCATGCTCGTATCGGCCGAAGTAGGCGTGCGAGCGGTTGCTGCGCACGTCGTGCACATTCACGATGAAGGTCGAATTCACGCGCGACAGCCCCTCGCCCGCTGCCTCGGCGATGACATTGCCGATCATGTGCGACACGCGCGGCATGACAGCAGACGCCACCGAAAAGCCGGAGCGGATGCGCTGGATCCGGTCCGCCAGGTTGCGGCGACCGCGATAATAGATCAGCGAGAGTTCAGCCTCAGGGTCTTCGGTCTGCGTGCCGTCGTCGCGCCAGGTGGGCATCCAGAACACGCAATCCTTGGTGAACAGCTCAAGCCAGGCCTCGAGATCGAGACTGTCGAGCAGCAGCGCCTCGCGATAAAGCAGTTGCGCGGCGTCGGCGTGGTTCAGCTGGCTCATGCGATCACCTCCGCCATGCGCTGCGCCCAGGCGCGATAGTAGCTCGCGAAAAGGCTCTCGTCGCACAGCTGCGCATCGGCGACGACGTTGCGCGCGGGCTTGAGGTCGATCATGTCGGCATACATGTTCCCGCCCTCTTTCGAGGCGGTCAGGCCGCGGGCGTGGCCTTGCAGCCAGGGACGGTCCTGCTCGGCCATGCCCAGCTGGGCCTCCTCATAGCAGACGGTGTCGTCCGGTGTCGCCATGCCGGTCGGATTGAAGAAATCCTCATATTGCCGGATGCGGAATGTCCGCGCCTGCGCACTCTCCCCGCGCGGCGCGATGCACCAGGTCTGCATCTCGGTGAGGCCGGCAGCCAATGGGCGGATGACGCGCATCTGGCTCGACGCATTTTCGGCGATCTGCAGGTTGGGGAAAATGGTCAGGTTGCGCATGTTGAACATCCAGTTGCGCTTGGCCTCGCCGTGATCGCGGGCGAGCTGTTCGGCTCGCTCAAACTCTGGAATGGCCGAGGAGACGGGCATGATGCCCCAGTTGAGCACATGGCCATGATCGAAGCTCATCGTGCCGCCGCTGGTGCCGCTGGCTTCCTCCTGCCAGAAGTCGGAGGCCCCCAGCGAGGACTGCACGACATCTTCGGCCTGCTCCTTGGCGCGCTGATCGAGAATGCGGATGTAGCTCGGGTGGGTGGAGGTGAAGTGATACTGGTCCGAGCAGTTTTCGAGCTGCATCTTCCAGTTCGCAGCATAAGTGAAGGTGACGCGGCCGGGGACCAGCTCCACGCCTTCCGGGCTCTTGTCGACCACCAGATCCAGCAACTTGCGGGCCTCGCCAAGATGCTCGTCTAGGCTGGGCACTTCGGCATTCAGGCTGGCGAACAGGAAGCCGCGATACTCGCCGAACTTTGCAACGGGTGCCAGATCGTGGTTCTCATCGTCGAACCCGGCGCCATAGCAGCCGCTCTTCTGCCACTTGATGTTCTTGTTCGCGCCGGCGCTGTCGAACGTCCAGCTGTGATAGGGGCAAACGTGCCGGCGCGCATTGCCACACAGCTTCTGGATGAGGCGCACGCCCTTGTGTGGACACGCATTGACGAAACAGTGCAGCACCCCTTCGCCATCACGACTGACAATGATCGGTACTCGCCCGATGAAGCCGGTGAAATAATCATGGGGATTCTCGGCTTGCGTGGCGAGCCCGATGAACACCCACCCGCCTTCGAAGATGTGCTTCATCTCCAGATCGAACAGATCGGGGTCGCGGAACAGGGCGCGGTTGACGCGGAACACGCCGTCTTCCGGACGGTCGTCGATCAGGTCGCGAAGCGCAAAGCCGGTCATCGTTCACTCATCTCCCAAGGGTCATGTTGGTCGCGCGACAAGATGCTGGAAGACCATCGCGCGCATCATGCGAAATCACTTAACATGATAAGCATATCGTCGCAACTGCCGCAAGAGGGACGCGTGGGCTCACTCCTCATCGATTGCTGCGCACAATGCGCGCAACTCAGCGGCCAGCCCCTCAAGGCGGGTCGCGCCGAAACGGGCTGAATAGACCCGCATCATGGCCGCGACATGGGCGGAAATCGCTGTCACGATCTGCGCGCCGGCCGGCGAGAGCGCGATGGTGGAGCGCCTGCGATCGTCGGGATCCGCCGTGCGAACGATCAGCGCGCGCCCTTCCAGCTCGCGCAAGATGCGGGTGACGCTTGGCGCATGGAGCAGCGCGACTTCGGCCAGGTCGGTTGCATCGGTGGTGCCCCGGTCGTTGATCACCCGCAGCACGCGCCACTGCGGCTCGGTGATGTCGAAGTCGCGCAACTTGGTGCGCATCGGGGCGATCACCGCTTCCTTGGCGCTCAACAGGATCGCAGCCAGCGATTGCTCGAATGGCGGGAGTTTCTCGTCTTCGACCATCTTTGCCCCCTGCGCGCTGCCTGCCCAGTCCGCCGCGTCATTCCGCGGTCGGCACTGGCACAAAACTCATCGCTATTCACTGAGCTGTCGTCCAGCCCATAAAAAACGGGGCCGCCTTTCGGCAGCCCCGCTCTTGAACTCTTGAGACCGATCAGGCCTTCTTGGTGCGCCAGCTGTCGGCATAGCCGGTGCGGGCCACGGCCGAGTAAGGCACCGGTGCGACGATCGCCTTGATCTCGGTCTGCTCGTGCGGCTCGACGGTCGGCTTGGAGGTGCCGCCATTGGGCTCGCCCCACAGCAGGGAGACTTCCGTGCCGGGCTTGGCGTACTTCGGGTCGATCATGGCGAGCGTGAGCATCTTGCCCTCGTTCGACGAGTAACCCACCCAGGTGGAGACGCCGATGTGCTTGCCGTCGACCATCACCGAGTCGTAGGGGTGCATCGAGTAGACTGCGCTCGGGAACTCGAAATACTTCGCGCGGCCGGACTCGGCGAAGTAGCTGCTCATCACGCGCAGCATGTCCTCGTCGTCGAGCGCCAGCGTCACCTTTTCCAGGTGCGGCTCGTTCGCCATCTTCTCAAGGGCTTCCTTGCCGATGAAGTCATGGTCGAACTTGACGATGATGCCATAGCCGACATCCCACGGCGTCAGGCCGTAGCCTTCGAGCGTCTCGGGCACGAACGAACCGCCCGCGGAGCACTTGGCGCCATAGCTGTTCTCGCCGGCCCACTTGCGGAAGTCCGCAGAGCCTTCGCCGAACAGATAGCCCGGGAACGGGGATGGGATCCAGCCCGACTCCAGCGTGTTCGACGAGTAAGCGCGACCGCCGACGAGGGCGAGGTCGTGCTTCTTGCCGGCGGCGACGAGCGCGCTGTGCACCGCTTCGTAATCGGCCCAGGGACCATAAAGCTCATAGCCCGGCTGACCGGCCATGCCGTGACGCAGGGCGCCAACAGTCTTGCCGGCGATCTGGACGTCCGCCATGTTGAAGAACTTGAGGTCCGGCGCGGCCTGGCCCATCGCGTCCGTCAGGATCGCCATGGCGTTGGGGCCCTGCAGCTGGAAGCGATAGTGGCGACGCTTGCCGTCCGTGCGCAGCGCGGTGCGCTCGTCGCGGGTCAGCGTGACGTTCCACTTGCCGGTGGAGGCGTGGAACTCGGCCCACTCGATGGCCGGCGCGCGGCCGACGAGATTGAACTGGTTCTCGGCGAGATAGAACAGGATCACGTCGCCAATGACATAACCCTCAGGCGTCACCGGGACCCACTGCTTGGCCTTGCCGGGCTTGAAGTTCTTGAAGCTGTTGATGCCGAGATAGTTGAGGAACTCGAAAGCGTCGGGGCCTTCGACCATCAGCTCGACCATGTGGTAGCTCTGGTTGAACAGCACGGCCGTCTTGGCCCATGCGCGCTGCTCGTTGCGCCAGTTCGAATATTCCGCCGGCACACCCGGATAGACGTTCGGACCGGTCTGCTGGTTGCGCAGGAAGTCGACGGCATTGCCGGCGCCATCCAGCACGTCTTGAAGATTCTTCGCCATGATACTCTCCTTCGGACTGAAGTTAGAAACGCAGTTATAATTGGTTAGGGGTTCGCGGTGGCCGCAGCCTCTTGCTGCGCGACCCGGTCGAGCCAGGTGCGCAACAGGGCGGACATCGCATCGGGCTGTTCGACCGGGAGCATATGCCCTGAATCCGGGATCACAGCATAAGTCGCGCCCGCAATTGCTGCAGCAATTCGCTCATGCTGCACCGGCGGCGCCCAGGCATCATGCGCGCCGGTCGCGACAAGCGCGGGGCAATGGATTTGCGGCAACAGGCTCTCGACTTCGGGGCGTGCCAGCAGGGCGCGGATCTGCCGCTCGAACATGTCGATACCGGCATCGCTGCACATCTGCCAGAGCATGTCCATCAGCTGCGGCTTGAGCCGGTTGCGCTCCCACACCATCGGCGGCAGCCAGGAATCGATCAGGGCGTCCATGCCCTCTTCCACGCCGCGGTTAAGCAGCGCGAAGCGCCCGTCCGCCTCATTGGGTTTGGGCAGATGAACACCGGTGCTGATAAGGCCGATGCCGGCAAGCCGCTCGGGCACTTTGCGGAAGATTTCGAGCGCGACCCGGCCGCCCATCGAATGGCCGATGACTGCAAAGCGCGCAGGGGCGGATTCGATCACCTGATCGGCCATGGCGGTGAGGCTGTCCGCCTCGCCATATCCATCCACGGCTGTGATCGGCATGATCGGCCCCAAGGCGGCGACCTGGGGCGCCCAGATGCGCGCATCGCAGATGAGGCCCGGCAACAATAAGACCGGCACAGCCAGAGAGGGCGAGTCGTTCATCGCTTCCAATCGTTCGTATATACGAAAACTTCATCTACCCGAAAACGCCGCGCAAGGCCAGACCAATTCGAAGTTCAGACTGCAATTTTGCTGCACGTCAGGAATGCACAGGCACCCAATGCAAGCAACCCTCCCACGCCGGGCGCGGGAGGGTCTACTATATAAGGCGGTGTCCTTGCGGGACGAATTGACCTGCTGGTATCAGTCGACGAGCATCAGCGCGTCGAGAGCGACCACGCCCTGGCCCTTGGGATAGACGACCACCGGGTTGAGATCGAGCTCCTGAATGCGCGGCTCACCGCGCAGCAGACGACCGATGCCGCCGATAAGATCGGCCACCGCCTCGACGTCCAGCGCGGGCGCACCGCGATAGCCGTTGAGCAACGCGGCCTGCTTGAGCTTGCCGAGTTCACCCACGATGGCCGCCTTGGTCATGTCCGGCGAGAGCAGGCGCACGTCCTGCAGGATTTCCGCCGTCACGCCGCCAAAGCCGGCGAGGATCACCGGACCCCATTGCGGATCGTTCTTGGCGCCGACGATCAGCTCCATGCCGCGCGCGCCCATCGCCTCGATCAGCACGCCATCGAGAATGATGGATGCGTCATAGCGCTTCACGTCCGCGAACATCTTGTCCCACGCCGCGCGGATCGCGTCGGCGCCGACCAGATTGAGCGCCACGCCGCCGGCATCGCTCTTGTGACTAAGCGCGGCAGCCTGCGCCTTCATCACCACTGGGCCACCAATAGCGTCGGCCGCGGCAATCGCCTCTTCGACGGTCGCGGCAAACTGACCCTTGGGGAAGGGAATGCCGAGCGGCGCGAGCAAGGCCTTGGCCTTATATTCCGGCACGACGCCCTTCTCGCTGGCGAGCGCAGGCACGCTTGCCGGCGCTGCGTCCGTCTTGGTCGCATCGCGCTGACCGGCGGCCGAGAGCCGCTTGATGGCGCGCAACGCCCGCTCGGTGGTCGGGAAATAGGGAATACCCTCGGCGCGAAGCTGCTCGATCCAGTCGGCCGGCACGTGCGCGCCCTCATCCACGCCACCGAAGATCACCGGCTTGGTCGCCTTGAGCTCACGAACGGCCTTGAGGAACGGCGGCAGCTTGATGCCGATCGTCGCCGGGTTGGTCTGGATGATCCCGGCGAAGATGGTGCCGACGCGATCATCCTCGAACAGCGCCGCGAGTGTGCGGTAATACATGTCCGGATCGACAAGGCCCTGTGCGGTCAGATCGAGCGGATTGCTGACCGGGACGAACTCGGGGAGCGCCGCGCGCAAGGCAGGTGCATTGCTGTCATCGAGGGTCGGGAGCGCCAGGTCCAGCTCTTCAGCCAGATCCAGCGTCAGTGCCTTGAGCGCGCCGGATTCGCCGAGCACGGCGGTGCCGCCGCTCGGCAGCGCCGGGCAACGCGCCGCGATCTCGGTGATGTCGCCCAGCTCTTCTAGTGTCTCGGCGACGACGATCCCTGCCCGCTCCACCTTGGCGCGCATCAGCTTGTAGTCGCCAGCCATGGCACCGGTGTGCGTGGCGGCGGATTCGCGCGCCGCGCTGCTCTTGCCGGGGTGCAGCAAGGCAACGAGCTTGCCGGCGGCGCGGGCCTTGTCCATCAGCGCCAGGAAGCGGGCGGGATCGCGGAACTGCTCGACGATCATCGCAATGATGCGCGTCTTCTCGTCGGCGATCATGAACTCGACATAATCCTCGACACCGCTGCCAGCTTCATTGCCGGTGGAGACCGAGTAAGTGAGGTCGAGCGTGCGGCTCTCCAGCATCACCGCGAGCACGGCCGCCATGGCGCCGCTCTGCGAGACGATGCCGACGCCACCGGGGCTCGGGGCCTTGATGTCGGTATCGATGAAGGTGAGCGGAATGCGGTCCAGATAGTTCACCGAACCCAGGCAATTCGGCCCCTCGACCACGATGCCGGCCTCGCGCGCAATGCGCCCGATTTCCTGCTGGTCGGCCATGCCCTGCTCGCCGCCCTCGGCAAAGCCTGCAGCAAAGATGATGGCGGCGCCGGCCTTGCGCGCAGCAAGCTGACGCATCGTATCCAGCACGGCGACGCGGGGAATGGCGAGGATCGCGCAGTCCACGCCCTCGGGCAGCGCCTCGACGCTGGGCACCGCAGGGCGACCGCTGATCGTTTCGCGCTTGGGATTGACGAGATGGATGTCACCGGAAAAGTCGTTCCGAACGAGATTGGCCAGAACGCTGGCACCGAGCGAACCCGGCGTTTCGGACGCCCCGACGATCGCGATGGACCGCGGACGCAGCAACCGATTGATGTCACGCGTTCCCGCCTGCGGGCGCTCTCCGGCCTCAACCGTCATAACTCAACTCTCCTTCGCGAAACCAGCTCGTGGCAATCAGACCTTTCGCCCCGGAGGCGGATGCAGCCGGGGCGAAGGATAACACACAGGAAAGGGCGGCCCTGCTTGGGCCACCCTTTCGGCAACTCAGACGTCGGTCTTGGTCTTGTCGTAGTGACCCAGGCCCGGCTTGAAGGTCTTGTCGTCGAGGAACTGCTTCATCGCGACATGGCGGCCATCCGACTTGTCGAACCAGTTGAGGCCTTCTTGCAGGCGGATCAGATAATCCTCCGCATTGTCGTAGGTCATTTCCTTCACCCGACGGACTGCGTCCTTGGTGTACTTCACCGTCGCCCAGTTCTTGGCGATCAGCGTCTCGGCGACCTGCTTCACGCGGGCCTTGAGCTGGCCGACCGGCATCGACTCGTTGACGAGATTGTAACGGGCCGCTTCCTGACCGGAGAGGTTCTCGCCCATCATAGCGTGATACATGGCCACGCGCATGGGCATCAGGTCCACGGCCACCTTGGTGGCGCCACCGCCGGGGAGAATGCCCCAGTTGACTTCCGACAGGCCGAACTGCGCTTCGTCAGCGGCAAAAGCGAGATCGCAGGCGAACAGCGGGCCATAAGCGCCGCCGAAGCACCAGCCATGCACCATGGCGATGGTCGGCTTCTGGAACCAGCGCAGACGCTCCCACCAAGTATAGGCCTCACGCTGTGCCTTGCGCGTGCCGGCCAGGCCCTGCGCCTCAGTCTCGCGGAAATATTCCTTGAGGTCCATGCCGGCGCACCAGGCGGGACCTTCGCCACCCAGAACCACGACACCGACATCGTCACGGAATTCGAGATCCGTCAGAACCTTGAGCATCTGGCGGTTGAGCTTGGGGCTCTGAGCGTTCCGCTTGGCGGGGCGATTATAATAGACCCATGCGATATTATTCTCGATCTCGACCCGAACGGTATCCTCTTCCCGCTCGACGGACGTATTTTCCTCAGCCATTTGATTTCCCTTCAAGGCAATTTATGCTATGCGCCATAGCATTATCGACCATGGCTCACAAGGGGCTGGCGACTGGTTTTCATCCGGGGGCATGATGGCAAGGGACCAGAGGCAGGGACGCGACAAGGCGCTGGATTCACCGGCTGAACCCCCGGTCGCCACCACGCTCGCCAGCCCGCTCGACGGGACGCTCGGCTATCGGCTGCGCCGCGCCTCCATGGCGATGATGGGCGATGTCATCGCCGCGCTGCGCGCCATTGACCTGAGTGTCGGCGAGGCCTCCTTGCTGATTCTCGTCGGCCATAATCCGGGTTGCCGGCAGAGCGATGTCGGGCGGGCGCTGGCGATCAAGCGCGCCAACCTGACGCCACTCATCGGCCGGCTCAAAGCTCGCGATCTCATCAGCGATGCGCCCATTGACGGGCGATCCCTGAGCCTGACGCTCACGCCGCAGGGGGAAGCCCTGCAGCGCGAAGCGATGAAGCGGGTGAAGGCGAGCAATCGCAAGTTCCAAAAACGCCTGACCATCGAGGAAAAGGCGCTGCTCGCCGCGCTGGAAGCGTTGGGCTGAGCGGGGCTACGGCCCCTCCCCTCCCGGGCATCAACCTATCGCGGCTTCGCCCTTCACCGTCACCGGAATGCGCAGATAGCGCACGCCATTGGCCTCCGCCTTCGGGAAGCGCCCAGCGCGGATGTTGACTTGGATCGAGGGCAGCAACAGGCGCGGCGCGGACAATCCGGCGTCCCGCTTGGTGCGCATCGCCACAAAGTCCTCCTCGCTGACATCATCGCGCACATGCACGCTGTTTTTCCGCTGCTGGCCGACGGTGCTCTCCCAGCGATAATCATCCCGCCCCGGCGCCTTGTAATCATGGCACATGAACAGGCGGGTCTCGTCAGGCAGGCTCAGCAAGCGGCGGATCGAGCGGTAGAGGGTGCGCGCATCGCCGCCGGGGAAGTCGGCCCGCGCGGTGCCATAATCCGGCATGAACAGCGTATCACCCACGAAAACTGCATCGCCGATCCGGTAGGCGATGTCCGCCGGGGTGTGACCGGGAAGATGAAGCACCTCGACCTCCAGCGACCCGATCGAGAACCGCTCGCCATCGGCGAACAGGCAATCGAAATCCGAGCCGTTGGTCTGCAAATCGTCCAGCGCGAAGACCGGGCGGAAGATCTTTTGAACGTCCCGGATGTGCTCGCCAATGCCGATCTTCGCGCCCGTCTTCGCTTTGAAGAAGGGCGCGGCGGAAAGATGATCGGCATGGGCATGGGTTTCCAGCACCATGGCAATCGACCAGTTCTGCGCCTGGGCGCGGGCAAGAATGCGCTCGGCTGAGCCGGTATCGACCTCGCCACTGGCCGGATCGAAATCCAACACAGGATCGATCACGGCCGCGATGTGCGTCTGCGGATCGACCACCAGATAGCTCACCGTGTTGGTGGGCTCGTCAAAAAATGCCTCAATGATGGGTTGGGTCATAAGTGCCTCCATTCGATGCTTGACAATATAGAAGCGTCTTCTACATTAGCAATATCTAATTTAGAGGATACTGATGTTAAAAGCTGCCATGGATCTCGACACGTTCGAGGCGCGCGCCGGAGAGGTTGCGCAGGTGCTGAAGGAGTTGGGCAACGGCCGTCGCCTGATGCTGCTGTGCAAGCTCGTCGAACATGGCGAGCGCATGGTGGGCGATCTGGCGGACGATGTCGGCCTCTCTCAATCGGCCCTCTCGCAACATCTCGCCCGGCTCCGCGAGGAAGGCCTCGTGACCTCCCGCCGCGAGAGCCAGACCATCTGGTACAGGATCGCCGATCCGCGGATCGAGACCCTGCTCGCCACGCTCTATCAACTCTATTGCACAGGGGACTGACCCCATGACGATCCAGACACTTTCCCCCGCCGACGCCAAGCGCCTCATTGAGGGTGGCGCCAAGCTCATCGATATCCGCGCGGCGGACGAACATGCCCGCGAGCGCATTCCGGGGGCCATTAACGTGCCGCTGGAGCGCATCGACACGGTCGACCCCGGCAACAATGCCATCGTGTTTCACTGCCGCTCGGGCATGCGGACACAGGCCAATGCCGACCGTCTGGCCGCAGCCAGCGATGCCCCCTGCTTCATTCTGGAGGGCGGCATCGACGCCTGGCGCAAGGCCGGGCTGGATGTGCACATCGACAGCGGGCAGCCGCTGGAGATCATGCGGCAGGTGCAACTGACCGCCGGCGGGCTGGTGCTCATCGGTGTGCTGCTCGGCTTCCTCGTCGCGCCGGGGTTCTTCGGCCTTTCCACCTTTGTCGGCGCGGGCTTGATGTTCGCGGGGGCGACCGGTTGGTGCGGCATGGCGACGCTGCTCCAGCGCATGCCCTGGAACCGTCGCAAGGCGGCCTGAGGCCATGACGACCGCGCAGATCCTCCTCGCGCTCCTCTCGGGCGGCATTATCGGCATCGTACTCGGAATGGTGGGCGGCGGCGGATCGATCCTTGCCGTGCCGCTGCTCGTCTATGTTGTCGGGGTAGGATCGACGCATGCCGCGATTGCGACGGCAGCCGTGGCGGTCGCGGCCAATGCGGCAACGGGGCTTGCGGGCCATGCGCGGGCGGGGCGGGTCAAATGGCCTTGCGCGCTGGTGTTCGCGGCGTCGGGCGTCGTGGCGGCAGCGCTGGGGGCGGAGATCGGCAAGGCGGTGGACGGCCGGCGGCTGCTCGCGCTGTTCGGCCTGCTGATGATCGGCGTCGGTATCGCGATGCTGCGCCGGCGCAAGGGCGCCGACGATCCCGACGTGCGTCTCACCCGCCAGTCTGCCGGGCGGCTACTGCCGCGGCTGATCCCCATGGGCGCCGGCGTTGGTCTGGCGGCGGGGTTCTTCGGGATTGGTGGCGGGTTTCTGATCGTCCCGGCGCTCATCGCGGCGACGGCGATGCCCTTCGCTACGGCGATCGGCACCTCGCTGGTGGTGGTGACCGCATTGGGGCTGACCACGGCGACATCCTATGCGCTGTCCGGCTATGTCGACTGGCCGCTGACGGCGCTGCTGATCGCCGGCGGTGCCGTGGGATCGGTGCTGGGGATGCGCGCGGGGTCAGCACTTGCTGCGCACAAGACACCGCTCGAACGCGGCTTTGCGATGCTGGTGATCGGCGTCGGCGGCTATGTAGTCTGGACCGCCCTCTAACCCCATCCGCCGGCGCCGGGCCGTGCGGGTCATCATGCTTGCGATGGGGAGAAATGGCGCGCCCGGAACGATTCGAACGTCCGACCCTCAGATTCGTAGTCTGATGCTCTATCCAGCTGAGCTACGGGCGCTTGCCAATCTCACGGTGCCGGTTGGCCGCCGTGGGAGAGGCGCAGATAGTCGGGGGCGCCGTCCGTGGCAACCCCCTTTTTTGCATTCTTTTTGTCCTTTCAACCGCGCGCGGCGAGCGCCGCCTGTGCGGCCGCCAGACGGGCGATCGGCACGCGGTAGGGCGAGGCGCTGACATAATCGAGACCGGCCTTCTCGCAGAAAGCAATCGAGGCGGGATCGCCGCCATGCTCGCCGCAAATGCCGAGCTTGATGGCCGGGCGCGTCGCCCTGCCCCGCTCCACGGCGATCTCGATCAGCTCACCCACGCCCTCGACATCGAGGCTCACGAACGGGTCGCGCGCGAAGATGCCCTTGTCGACATATTGGGTAAGGAAGCGGCCGGCGTCGTCCCGGCTGATGCCGATGGTCGTCTGCGTCAGATCGTTGGTGCCGAAGGAGAAGAACTCGCCGGCCTCGGCAATCTCGCCGGCCTTGAGCGCGGCGCGCGGCAGTTCGATCATGGTGCCGACAAGATACTCGACGGAGGTACCGCGCTCGGCGAACACGGCCTTGGCAGTCTTGTCGACGATGTCTTTCATCAGCTCCAGCTCGCGCTTGGTGGCGACGAGGGGAATCATGACCTCGGGGATCGGCGCGTCACCGCTGGCCTTGGCGACATCCAGCGCGGCCTCGAAGATGGCGCGAGCCTGCATCTCATAGATCTCGGGATAGGTGACGCCCAGACGACAGCCGCGATGGCCGAGCATCGGGTTGAACTCGTGCAGTTCGGCAGCGCGACGCTTGAGCAGATCGACGCTCACCCCGGCGGCCTCGGCCACATCGGCGAAATCGACATCCTCATGCGGCAGGAACTCGTGCAGCGGCGGATCGAGCAGGCGAATCGTGACCGGCAGGCCGGCCATCTCGGTGAAGATCTCGGTGAAGTCGGCGCGCTGCTCGGGGAGCAGCTTGGCCAGCGCCTCGCGACGGCCCGCCTCGGTCTCGGCGAGGATCATCTGGCGCACGGCGGTGATCCGCGCGGCATCGAAGAACATATGCTCGGTGCGGCACAGGCCCACGCCCTCCGCGCCGAACTCGCGCGCGGTGCGGCAATCGAGCGGCGTCTCGGCATTGGCGCGCACCTTGAGGCGGCGGACCTGATCGGCCCATTCCATCAGCGTGCCGAAATCGCCGGCCAGCTCGGGCTGCACGGTCGGCACTTCGCCGGCCATCACTTCGCCGGTCGCGCCGTCGATGGTGATGATCTCGCGCTCCTTGAGCAGACGGTCGCCGATCCGCATCAGCTTGCCGGCGGTGTCGATGGAGATGCTGCCTGCGCCGGACACACAAGGCCGCCCCATGCCGCGCGCCACCACGGCGGCGTGGCTGGTCATGCCACCGCGCGCGGTGAGGATGCCCTTGGCGGCGTGCATGCCGTGAATATCCTCGGGGCTGGTCTCGATGCGCACGAGGATCACCGCCTCTCCCAGCTCATTGAGCCGCTCGGCGGTCTCGGCATCGAACACCACCTGACCGGAGGCCGCGCCCGGCGAAGCCGGCAGGCCCTTGGTCAGCACATCGCGCGGCGCCTGCGGATCAAGCGTCGGGTGCAGCAGCTGGTCGAGCGCGGCGGCATCGACGCGGGCCACGGCTTCCTCATTGCTGATCAGGCCTTCATGGGCCATGTCCACCGCGATCTTGAGCGCGGCCTTGGCGGTGCGCTTGCCCGAGCGGGTCTGCAGCATCCACAGCTTGCCCTGCTGCACGGTGAACTCGATATCCTGCATGTCGCGATAATGCGTCTCGAGGATCTGGAAGACCTTGGCCAGCTCGGCATAGGTCTCCGGCATGGATTCCTCCATGCTGAGCGGCTTGGCCCCGGCCCGCTCGCGCGCAGCCTTGGTCAGATATTGCGGCGTGCGGATGCCCGCGACCACGTCCTCGCCCTGCGCATTGATGAGATATTCGCCATAATAAGCATTCTCGCCGGTCGCGGGATCGCGGGTGAAGGCGACGCCGGTGGCGGACGTCTCGCCCATATTGCCGAACACCATGGCCTGCACGTTGACGGCCGTGCCCCAATCGCCCGGAATATTGTTGAGGCGACGATAGACCTTGGCGCGATCCGCCTGCCAGCTGCCGAACACGGCGCCGACGGCACCCCAGAGCTGCTCGTGCACATCCTGCGGGAACGGCTTGCCCCAGAGCTGCTGCACCAGCGCCTTATATTCGGCGACCAGCGCCTGCCAGTCCTCGGCGCTCAATTCCGTATCCAGGAAGGCGCCCTTGTCTTCCTTGGCGATCTCCAGCGCTTCCTCGAACTTGCCGTGATCGAGGCCGAGCACCACGTCCGAATACATCTGGATGAAGCGGCGATAGCTGTCCCATGCAAAGCGCGCGTCGCCGGAGACGGTAGCGAGGCCTGCGACGGTTTCGTCGTTGAGGCCGAGGTTGAGCACGGTGTCCATCATGCCCGGCATGGAGACGCGGGCGCCGGAGCGGACGGAGACCAGCAGCGGATCGGCCTTGTCGCCAAAGCGCTTGCCGGTCACGCCCTCGATATGCGCGATGCCGCCGGCGACTTCCGCATTCAGGCTTTCGGGATAGGTCTCGCCATCCTCATAATAGCGCGTGCACATCTCGGTGGTGATGGTGAAGCCCGGCGGCACCGGCAGGCCGATGGCGGCCATGCCATCCAGATTGGCGCCCTTGCCGCCAAGCAGGTTCTTGTCGCCCTTGCCGCCATCATCGACGCCACCACCGAAACGGTACACATATTTCGTCATTCAGACACTCCACCTGCATTGGAATGCGCGCGCAAGCAGCCGTTACGATCTCGCCGCCGACGCGCGATTATTGCTCGCGAACCTAACCTTCGATTTTCGAGAAGTCGGCGACTTTGTGCACCGCAGCGCGAATACGGGTCAACAGACTTAACCGTGATTGGCGCTTGACCGGATCGGCATCGTTCACCGTCACCGTCTCGAAGAACGCATCGATCGGCGCGCGAAGCGTGGCCAGCGCCGCCATGGCGCTCTCGAAATCCTCCGCCTCGATCGCGGACTGCGCGCGCGGCTCGGCCTCGTCGAGTGCGCCGACCAGTGCCGCCTCGGCGGCCTCCAGCGCGTAGCCGGGTTCAACCGCGAACTGTGCCTCATGCGCGCGCATGGCGTCGGCCATCTCCGGATCGGTCAGCGCTTCGCCGGGGTCTTCCTCGCCAAGCTGGCTTTGGGGCTTACCAACCTCGGGCTTCTCCTTCTTGAGGATATTGGCGGCACGCTTGTAGCCGGCGAGGAGGTTCTTGCCGTCCTCGGTACTGACGAAGGATTGGAGCGCATGAACGCGGGCGAGCAGGCGAACGAGATCGTCCTCTCCGCCGAGCGCGAACACGGCGTCGATGAGGTCGTGGCGGACGCCGGCTTCCCGCTGCTGGACCTTGAGGCGGTCGGCGAAGAAAGCCCTGACCGAGCTTCGCTGATCGGCGAATTCCGGATGAGAACCGATATGATGTATCGATCCATGTTGATCGTGGTGGTGCTTCATCACCATCGGCGCGAGCACGGCGCGATCAACTGAAACTCGCAAGCCATTGCCCACGACCAATTGCACAATCCCAAGGGCGGCCCTTCGCAGAGCGAAGGGATCCTTTGACCCGGTTGGAGGCATGTCCTCCATGAAGAAGAGAGCAAGCGTATCCAGCTTATCCGCCAGCGACACCGCCACCGTCACCGGCGCAGTCGGAACCTCATCCCCCTGCCCGACCGGCTTGTAATGATCGCGGATGGCATCGGCGACCGCATCCGGCAGACCTTCCGCGCGGGCGTAATAGCCGCCCATCAGGCCCTGCAGCTCGGGGAATTCGCCGACCATTTCGGTGACGAGATCGGCCTTGCACAGGCGGGCGGCCTGTTCGGCGAGGTCGGCCAGTTGCGCTTTGCTGTGCTCCTGCGAAGGCAGGAGCCCAGGGCCGGCTTGGGCGACATCGCCCTGGGTTCCTGCCTGCGCAGGAACACTGGCTTGTTGATCGGCGCCAACGATGCCTTCTTCCACCAGCCAGCGGGCGAGCTTCGCGACGCGGTCCACCTTGTCCGCGACGGTGCCCAGCTTCTCGTGGAACGTGATGCGCGAGAGCTTCTTCGCGTGATCCTCAAGCTTCGTCTTCTTGTCCTGCTCCCAGAAGAAGCGGGCATCGGAGAGGCGCGCGGCGAGCACCTTGCCATTGCCTTCGACAATCGCGGTGCCGCCATCGCTAGCCTCGATGTTCGCCGTGCAGATGAAGGCGTTGGCGAGCTTGCCAGCACTGTCCCGCAGCACGAAATATTTCTGGTTGATGCGCAGCGTGAGCTGGATGACCTCGGGCGGCACCTCCAGAAACGCGGCATCGAAGCGGCCGAGCAGCGGCACCGGCCATTCGGTCAGCCCGGCATTCTCGGCGACGAGGCCGGCATCGGGGATCAGTTCCAGTCCGGCCTGCGTCGCCAGCTCGTTGGCGCGCCGGTCGATGATCGCCTTGCGCTCCTCTTGATCGACGATGACATAGGCCGCACGCAATTGCTCGGCATAGGTCGCGGCGCTCTCGATGGTGATCTCGCCGCTCGAATGGAAGCGGTGGCCGCGCGTCGTCCGCCCGGTCGCAATCCCTTCAATGGCGAAGGGCACCACATCATTGCCGAGCAGCGCGATGATGCCCTGCAGCGGACGCACCCAGCGCAGGCTCTCGGTGGAGAGGCTGGCATCGCCCCAGCGCATCGACTTGGGCCAGGGGAAGGCGCGCACCACCTGCGGGATCGCCTCGGCCAGCACATCGGCCGTCGCGCGGCCGGGCTTCTCGACCGTGGCGAACCACACGCCGTCGCGGTCCTCAAGCTGGTCGTGCGTCAGGCCGGTCTTGCGCAGGAAGCCCTCCAGCGCCTGCGGCGGGGCCGAGGTGCGCGGGCCTTTGAATTCCTCGCTGACGGCCTGCGTGGAGAGCGGCAGAGCGCGCGCGATGAGGGCGAGACGGCGCGGGGTCACATGAACGGTCAGGCCCTCGGGCTTGAGGCCGGCCTGTGCCAGCGCGTCGCTGAACAGCCGGGCGAAATCCTCGCTGGCCTTGGCCTGCATGCGCGCCGGGATTTCCTCGCACCGCAGCTCGAGAAGGAAGTCAGCGCTCATCATTCCACCCACCCATTATGCGTCATCCAGGCCTCGCAGCTCCCCTTCGCGAGATCGCGCACGCGGCCCATGTAGCTGGCGCGCTCCTGCACGCTGATCACGCCGCGCGCCTGCAGCAGATTGAAGACATGGCTCGCCTCGATGGCCTGCTCATAGGCCGCGAGGGGAACGCCGGCCGCGATACTCGCCTTGCACTCTTCCTCGCAATCCTTGAACCAGCGGAACAGCTTGTCCGTATCCGCCACCTCGAAGTTCCACTTGGAGAGCTGGCGCTCATTTTCGAGGAACACGTCGCCATAAGTGACGGCGGGCCGGTCCCCCACGGCCTCGTTGAACACAAGGTCGTAAACGCTGTCGACGCCCTGGATATACATGGCGAGGCGCTCCAGCCCGTAGGTGAGCTCGCCCGCCACCGGCTTGCAGTCGAACCCGCCCATCTGCTGGAAATAGGTGAACTGCGTCACCTCCATGCCATCGCACCAGACTTCCCAGCCCAGGCCCCAGGCACCGAGCGTCGGGCTCTCCCAATCGTCCTCGACGAAGCGGATGTCGTGCAGCAGCGGATCGATGCCGATGGCCTTGAGCGAGCCGAGATACAGATCCTGCAGATCCGGCGGGCTCGGCTTCATGATCACCTGATATTGGTAATAATGCTGCAGCCGGTTGGGGTTCTCGCCGTAGCGGCCGTCCGTCGGCCGGCGCGAGGGCTGCACATAGGCACAGTTCCACGGGTTCGGCCCCAGGCTGCGCAGCGTGGTCGCGGGGTGGAAGGTGCCCGCCCCGACCCGCATGTCGAAGGGCTGGAGGATCACGCACCCCTGCGCTGCCCAATAGTCATGCAGCGTCAGGATGAGTTGCTGAAAGCTCAGCGGTTTGGAGGCCTTATCCTGCATGGTTCAACCGTTTCACGTCTAAGCTTGAGCGGCTGTGCGCCGCCTGTCTGAACGGGCGCGCTTTGGCCCATGGGACTAACGCGGTCAAGCCGCGCGGTGGCAGGCCGCCGGGCGGGGTTGCGTCCGCGCGCCAACTTGCCCAATGCAGGCGGTGATTTGAGGAGCGCGTGCATGAACTGGAAAACATTGATCCTCGGTTGGGCACTGCTGCTGCCCCCGGCCCTCACCGGGCCCGCGCTCGCCCAGCAACCCAAGGCGCCGGCCACACCGGCACCCGCTGCGGAGGCGCCCACCGTTCACGCGCGGCCGGCCCTGTGGGTGGTGCGGGACAGGGACACGACGATCTATCTGTTCGGTACCATTCATCTGCTCAAGCCGGGCATCAGCTGGTTCGAGGGACCGGTGCGCAAGGCGTTCGACAAGGCGGATACCGTCGTGCTGGAGGTCATCGATCAGGATCAGGGCGCCACGCGGGAGGCAATCATGCAGCGGGCGGTGGCGCCGGGCCTGCCGCTCTCCAACAAGCTCGATGAGGCGACCCGCACCGCCTATTTCGCCGCGCTGGAGAAATATGGCGTCTCGACCCTGCTGTTCGACCATGTGAAGCCCTGGTTCGCGGCCACGACCCTGACCGTGCTGCCCCTGGATGCCCTCGGCTATTCGCCCGAAAGCGGCGTCGACAAGGCGGTGAAGGCTGCGGCGGCCAGCGCGGGCAAGTCCCTGGTCGGGCTGGAGACCTCCAGCGAGCAGATCGGCTTTTTCGACCAGATGCCCGAGGGCGTGCAACTGACGCTGCTCAAGGAGACGCTGGCGGAGCTGCCGACGCTGGCCGAAACCATCGACGGCATGGTCGCCGCGTGGAGCGCTGGCGACGAAGAGCGGCTCGCGGCGCTGATGAACGAGACGACTGAGAGCAGCGAAGAAATCGAGCGCATCCTGCTCACCGACCGCAATGGCCGCTGGGCCGAGTGGATCGCCGCGCGGATGAAGCAGCCCGGCACGGTCTTCATGGCAGTGGGAGCGGGTCATCTGGCGGGGGACAGGAGCGTACAGGCGATGCTCGAAAAGCACGGGCTGTCGGCCAAGCGGGTGAAATGGCCGCGGTGATGGGTGGGGTAGCATAAGCGCTGATCGATGAGCGGGCCGCACCCAGACTTGAACAAGCGCCGCTTTGCGCCGCTGCTGCTGCTCGCGCTGGCCTCGCTGGCCGCCCTTCTGTGGCTGGGCTGGCGGATCGGCGCGCCGACGCAGCCCGATCCCGCCACCGTCACGGCGCGCCCGGCGCTGTGGCAGGCCAGCAAAGGTGAGGCGCGGCTCTGGCTGTTCGGCACCATCCACGCCGTGCCGCGTGGCGAGGCCTGGCTTTCGCCGGCCATCGCCAAGGCGGCGGACGAAAGCGACCGCTTGTATCTTGAGGTCACCGGGCTTGAAGGCGAGCGCAAGAGCCGGGCGGTGTTCGAGCGGATGGGGCGCCGCGCCGGCCTGCCGCCTATCGCCGCACGCCTCTCGCCTGAGGATGCCGAGCGCTATCGGGCGCTGCAGGCGAACCATGGCGCCGCGCTCGATCAGTTGGACGGCTATGAGAGCTGGGCCGCCGCCCTGCTCCTCAACGCTGCGGCTGCCTCCGGACTCTCGCTCACCGCCGCAGAGGCGGGCGAAGCGGTGCTGGAACAGCGCTTCGACAAGGCCTCGCGGCCGGTTCTCGGACTGGAGACCATCGACCAGCAACTCGGCCTGTTCGACAGGATGCCGGAGAGCGAGCAACGGCTGCTGCTTAGCCAGTCCCTCACCGATGCCGCGCAGGCCCCTGCCCTCTACCGCAGCCTGTTCGCCGCCTGGGCGGGCGGCGACGTGGCCCGGCTGGAGCGCGAGTTCATCGCCCCGTTCGCCCGCGCGCCGGCCCTGCGCGTAAGACTGATCGATGGGCGCAATGAGCGCTGGGCGCGGCATCTCGATGCGGCCATGACGGCCCAACCCGGCACCGCCTTCGTCGCGGTCGGCGCCGGGCATCTGGTCGGCGATGCCAGCCTGCAGGCCCGCCTTGCCGCGCGCGGATGGCGGATCGATCGGGTGCAATGAACGAGCGCTCGGTCGCTTCGCTTGCTTTCCCCGCAATTTGCCGCTAAGCGCCCCGGCTTCCGTCATGGTCATCCCTGGAGGCGTGGCGGAGGTTCTAGCACTAAGCTTCTGGAGACACGCACATGAGCGATACGCTTACGCTGTCGGCTGAGGCACGCGATCGGGCAGGCAAGGGAGCCTCCCGCGCTCTCCGCCGTGAGGGCCGCGTTCCCGCCGTCATTTATGGCAATAATGAAGAGCCGCAGTCGATTCACGTTGAGGAAAAGATCCTCAACAAGCTGCTCGGCACGGGCCATTTCTTCAATTCGGTCGTCATGGTCGAAGTGGGCGGCAAGAAGGTCCGCACGCTCCCCAAGGACGTGGCGTTCCATCCGGTGACGGATCGTCCGCTCCATGCCGACTTCCTGCGTGTTTCCGAACACGCCCAGGTGCATGTGAATGTGCCCGTGGTGTTCGAGAACGAAGAGGCCGCTCCCGGTCTCAAGCGCGGTGGCGTGCTCAATGTCGTCCGTCACGAGCTGGAAATGATCGTGGATGCCGCCGAGATTCCGGACAGCATCACGGTTGACCTTACCGGCTTCGATGTGGGCGATTCGATCCACATCAGCGCGGTGAAGCTGCCCAAGGGCGCCGAGCCGGCAATCACCGATCGCGATTTCACCATTGCCACCATCGTTGCACCGTCCGCGCTCAAGTCGAGCGAAGGCGACACGACGAAGGACGGCGAAGAGGCCGGCGAGGCGTAAGCCTCTCCGCGCGGGGGGAGCGCATCTGTGCAACTCTGGGTTGGCCTCGGCAATCCCGGATCGCAATATGCGCTCCACCGCCACAATGTCGGCTTCATGGCGCTGGACGTCATCGCTGCGGATTACGGCTTTTCGCCGTGGAAGAAGCAGTTTCAGGGCCTCGTTTCCGAAGGCCGCATCGGCCCGCACAAGGTGTTGCTGCTCAAACCCCAGACATTCATGAACCAGAGCGGCCGCGCCATCCGCGCCGCCTGTGATTTCTACAAGCTCGGTGTCGAGGACGTGACTGTCTTCCACGACGAGCTGGATCTTGCGCCGATGAAGATGAAGGTGAAGCGCGGCGGCGGCGCTGCCGGCCACAACGGCCTGCGCTCCACCGACGCGCATCTGGGCAAGGAGTTTCGCCGCGTGCGCATCGGCATCGGCCATCCCGGTGACAAGGACCGCGTGACCGGCCATGTGCTCGGCAATTATGCAAAGATCGAGATCGATCCGCTGGCCGACCTGCTCGGCGCCATGTCGCGCGAGGCGGAATGGCTGGCTGCGGGCGACGATGTGCGCTTCATGAACGAGGTCGCGCGCCGCCTGCAGGACTGAGGGCGGGCACGAGCGCCGTTAGCGGCTGCCGCCATTCTGCGCCTGCGCGGCGCGATAGGCCGCGAGACGGGCACGCCAAGGCGCCAGCGTCTGTTGCGGCACGTCCGGCCGGGCCATGGCCGGTTTGCCCGCCCGCAACCGTGCCCGATCTTCCTCGGGCGGATCGACGCGGCGCACCCGCACCTGCACCGTGCCCTGCTGCCTGATCCCGAGCAATTCCGCCGCGCCTTGCGACAGGTCGATGATCCGATTCCTGGCGAACGGTCCGCGATCGTTGACGCGCACCAGGATCGTCCGGCCCGTGTCCAGCGCCGTCACCTCGACATAGCTGGGCAACGGCAAGGTGGTGTGCGCGGCGGAAATGCCGTGCTTTGCAAAGCGCTCGCCATTAGCGGTCTGGTTGCCGGACTCGCTGCCGTACCAGCTCGCATCGCCCAGCATGTCCAGCGTGCGATCATCGGTCGGCGTGTAGGTGACGCCGCGCACCACATAAGGCGGGCCGATGCGCACTGGTGTATCGCTGACCGGACGGAACTTGGTGCTGCCGGCGCACCCGGCGAGGGCCGGCGCCGCGAGCAGTGCGAGCCAGAAAGAACGCCCCGGCAAGGCGCGCGGCATGGAAGAGCGGATCGCAAGCATCGGCTTACCCCTAACCCACTGCGCCGCCACGGTGAAGAGATGAGTCGTCAGCTAGGGTGCGGGCACAAGCTGGCTGCTTCCGGTAATGTCGGCTATCCTGCATTGTCGTCGCGATGCAGATATTCCCGACACGACAACATTGCCGAAATTCGCTCACTATAGCAGCAGCCACTTCACGACGCACGCGCCAGCCAAGAGGACCAGACCGCATCCCCACCACGGGATGAGGGTGCCATCGTCATAATCTCCCAAGTCGACATACCGTTGCACCGCTTGCCTTTGACGCGCCCCGTATGCGCCGTCGCGGGATCGAATGTCAGCATCATTAAGATAGTGGTGAACGGCCTCCGGCGTCGCGTCGATTGGCAGTTCCTCCTGAAGCTCGCTTGCTAGCCGATCCACCTCAAGCCAATCTGTTGGCTCTCGTTGTTCGACAGCCAGAATGGCCGCTAAGCGGCTGCGTAGCTCGTCCATTTCCACGCCTACAGACTACAGGAGTTGGCGCTTGTTGCAACGGCCGCTTTCTACGCCAAGTCAGCCGTACAGACCTCCTGGGCTGTGTCTGAAATCGGACGTCGCATGCCCCTGAATTTTATCCAAGCCGCTCACCCTTCGTTATTCCCGCGCGCGCGGGAATCCAGCTGGAGCGTTGGTCCCGAATGTAAGCGTCGATCTGGATTCCCGCGTGCGCGGGAATGACGGCGTTTTGTGCCCCTGAGCTATCGACTTCCCGGTCAGCCCCATCCCTCACCTCACCTAAGTCACGGAACTGACTTGCAATCTTCATCCCCGTGACATCGCCTCGCAATCATCATGTCATGCACCTCTGCGATCAGGCCCCGCCTGAGCGGCAAATGCACCTTCCGCGAGCCGTGGCGGAACCAATTCAGGGGAAATCATGTCACATCTTACCGACGAAGCCCGCGCGCCCTACCGGACCGCGATGTCTAACGAGGCCAATCCCAACAGTCTGGAAGCGATTGTCGAGGCCAATCCTTCGCGCCGCACGATCATCAAGAACGGCCTGTTCGGCCTGTCGATCTTCCCGGTCGCGGCGATGCTCTCGGCCTGCGGGGAGGACAAGGATGGGATGGTGACCATTCCCAATCCCACGCCGACACCCAGCCCGACGCCGACCCCCACGCCCACGCCGGCGGTCAGCTACGCCATCGAGTTCACGTCGGTGGCCGCCAACCAGGACGACAAGGTCACCGTGCCGGCCGGCTATGACGTGAAAGTCCTGCTGAAGGCGGGCGATGCCATCGAGACCGGCGTCACCGGCTATGCCGGCAGCTTCCCGACGCCTGCGACGGCGGAGAAATGGGCCGGCGGCAATCATGACGGCATGGAATATTTCGAGCTGTCGGGCGTCGACCCCAACAAGGGCGGCCTGCTGGCGATCAATTTCGAATATCCCGATTTCAACATTCTGATGAACGGCAATTACGATGCCGCCACCGCCACCACGGACCAGAAGGCGCTTGCGCTCTCGGCCGTAGGCATTGGCGTGGTGGAAGTCGCCAAGGGCAGCGATGGCAACTGGGCGGTGAAGGCCGGCTCGCAATATAACAAGCGCTATACCGGCAACTCCAATTACCGCGCGGGTGGGCCGGCCGCCGGGCTGCTCTCCGGCACGATCAAGGGCATGCTCAACAATTGTTCGAGCGGCCGCACGCCGTGGGGCACCTACCTCACCTGCGAGGAAACGACGGACAATTATCTCGACCCCACGCGCCCCGAGCGGGATTATGGCTGGGTGGTCGAGATCGACCCGCTGCAGGAGCTGGCTCCGGCGACTAAGCGGACCGCCATGGGCCGGTTCAGCCACGAGAATGTCGCTCACCTCACCAACAGCGATCGCCGCGTGGCCTTCTACATGGGCGACGATTCGACGCCGGGCTGCATCTACAAGTTCGTGCCGGATCAGGCCTACAGCACCACCAACCGGGCGGCGAACAGCAACCTGCTCGACTATGGCACGCTCTATGTCGCCAAGTTCAATGCGGACGGCTCGGGCGAGTGGAAAGCGCTGGTGCAGGGCCAGAACGGCCTCGTCGCCAATGCGTCCGATCCGGGCGATGTCAGCCAATTCACGACGGCCCCTGCGCCGACGCCGGTGAGCTTCAACAGCCAGGCCGACGTGCTGATCAATTGCGCCTCGGCCGCGCGCGTTGCTGGTGGCACCGTGATGGATCGGCCGGAGTGGATCACGGTTTCGCCGGACGGCAAGGCGATCTTCGTGACGCTGACCAACAACAGCGGCCGCAAGGTGACGGATGCGGCGAACCCGCGCGTCACCAACCGCCACGGCCATATCCTCAAGTTCCGCGAGAGTGGCGATTCTCCGCTGGCGACCGGCTTCACCTGGGAACTGTTCCTGCTGGCCGGCGACCCCGGTTATGCAGCCGGCGGCACCAATCTGGTCGGCAACATCAATGGCGACACCTTCTCCAGCCCGGATGGCATCCGCATCGATCCGCAGGGGCGCCTGTGGGTGCAGACCGACCATAGCGTGCCGGGCACATCGGGCGCGAGCGGCGTCACCATCGAGCAGGTCGTCGGGCACAATGCGATGTTCTACATCGACCAGACGAGCAAGAAGAGCAAACGCTTCCTCGTCGGCCCGACGGGCTGCGAGATCACCGGCCTTGCCTATACGCCGGACCTCAAGACCTTCTTCGTGAACATCCAGCACCCGACCGGCAACTGGCCGATCGCCGGGGAGCAGCCGCGCTCCTCGACCGTCGTCATCACCCGGACGGACGGCAAGCCTGTCGGCGCCTGATCGGTTCACGATCCGACACAGCATCACCGCCGCGCCCACCCCGGCGCGGCGGTTTCTTGTTGGGCGCTACGGTCGAGACGGCTGGCCATGGCAGCGACACGGCGCTAAGGGGCCACATCACGTGCTTCCAGATCGAACGGACAGATTTCCATGGGTTTCAAATGCGGGATCGTCGGCCTGCCCAATGTCGGCAAGTCGACTCTCTTCAATGCGCTGACCGAGACGCAGGCCGCGCAGGCTGCCAACTATCCCTTCTGCACCATCGAGCCGAATGTCGGCCAGGTCTCGGTGCCGGATGCGCGGCTCGACAAGCTCGCGGCGATTGCCGGCAGCCAGAAGATCATTCCGACCCAGCTGGCCTTTGTGGATATCGCGGGCCTGGTGCGCGGCGCCTCCAAGGGCGAGGGCTTGGGCAACCAGTTCCTCGGCAACATCCGCGAAGTCGACGCGATCGTGCATGTGCTGCGCTGCTTCGAGAATGACGACATCCAGCATGTCGACAACCGCGTGGACCCCATTGCCGATGCCGAGACCGTCGAGACCGAGCTGATGCTCTCCGACCTTGAAAGCCTCGAAAAGCGCGTGCCGGCGTTCGCCAAGAAGGCGACCGGCGGCGACAAGGAAGCCAAGATCGCCGCAGCCGTGCTCGGCCGTGCGCTCGATCTGCTGCGTGAGGGCAAGCCGGCGCGGCTCGTCGAGATCAACGATGAGGAGGAAGCGCGCATCTTCCAGCAGGCGCAGCTACTGACCTCCAAGCCCGTGCTCTATGTGTGCAATGTCGAGGAAGAGAGCGCGGCCGAGGGCAATGCCTTCAGCGCCCGCGTGTTCGAGAAGGCCAAGGCCGAGGGCGCGCAAGCCGTGGTGGTCTCCGCCGCGATCGAGGCCGATCTCGTCACGATGCCAATCGAGGACCGCGCCGAATTCCTCGAGGCCATGGGTCTGGAGGAAGCCGGTCTGGCGCGCGTGATCCGCGCCGGCTACGACCTGCTGCACCTCATCACCTTCTTCACTGTCGGCCCCAAGGAAGCGCGCGCCTGGACGGTCCATCGCGGCGCCAGCGCACCGGAAGCGGCGGGCGAAATCCACAGCGATTTCCAGAAGGGCTTCATCCGCGCCGAAACCGTCGCCTTCGACGATTTCATCTCACTCGGCGGCGAAGCGAAGGCGCGTGAGGCCGGCAAGCTGCGCGCCGAAGGCAAGGCCTATGTGGTGCAGGACGGCGACGTGATGCACTTCCTTCACAGCTAGATCGGTGCGATAACCTCGCCATCATGTCGTTCCCCCGCCGACTCCTCTGCGCGCTGCTGACGCTGCTGCTGGCCTTGCCGGCGATGCAGGCCAGCGCATGCGCGCCGGGGAGCGAGGGGACGGGCGTCGCGCACCAAGCGAGCGCCGAGACTGCCGTGCCGCATGGCGACCACGCTGCCCATAGCGGCCATGCGCCGTCCGTGCCGGATGGGTCCAAGCCGGCGGTGGCACATCACGATTGCATTGGCTGCGTAGCGCCGATCGACAGCCGGACCTATCGCCCGGTCGATCGACTGTCCTTGCTGCCGGGCAAGGCGAACTGGTCCCCCAACCCTGCCCGGCTGACCGACTGGCTGGGTTCGCCCGACACGCCCCCTCCCCGACAGGTCCTCTGAACGCTTTTCCCACACAGCCTCAGACAGGACTTTTATATCATGAGTTTTCGATTGAACGTGGCTGCGAGCCTGCTCGCGGCAGCCTCGCCCGTTGCCCTCTTCGCGCAGGCGCCGATGGCCGGGCGTGAACATGCCGGACACCAGAGCGCCAGCCCGGTGACGCCGTCCGCCGAAAATGCTGGCGAGACGATGGACCATTCGACCATGGATCATGGCGCGATGGACCATGCCGGCATGAACCACTCTGGCATGGATCATTCGGGGATGGATCACGCCCAGCACAATGCCGAAGCGCCCGCCTCGGCGCCGAACCACATCCACCCCACCGACACCGCCCAACCTTATGTCGATGGCTCCGGCACGGCGCGGCTCCCGGCGGCGCAAGGCCCGATGAGCGGCCTTCATGCGATGAGCGGCGACTGGATGTTGATGGCGCACGGCAATGTCCAGCTCAATTACACCGACCACAAGGGGCCGCGCGGCGACGATCTGGTCTACGCCACCTCCATGCTGATGCTGGCGGCGGAGCGGGATCTCGGCGGCGCGCGGCTCACGCTCCGCTCGATGCTCAGCCTTGAACCGACCATGTCAGCGCGGGGCTACCCCAATCTCTTTGCCACGGGCGAGACGGCGGGCGGCGCGGCGCTGGTCGACCGCCAGCATCCGCACGATCTCTTCATGGAGCTGGCCGCGCGCCTGGACGTGGACATCGCGCCCGGCGCAAGCGTCTTCCTCTATGGCGGACCGGTCGGCGAGCCGGCGCTGGGGCCATCGGCCTTCATGCATCGGGCGAGCGCGCATTATAATCCCGAGCCGCCGATCACGCACCACTGGTTCGATTCCACCCATATCACTTATGGCGTGGTGACTGCGGGCGTCGCCTTGCCGCAATGGCAGCTCGAAGGCTCGGCCTTCCGGGGGCGTGAGCCGGATGAGGAGCGCTGGGGCATCGAGACGCCCAAGCTCGATAGCTGGTCGGTGCGGCTGAGCTGGACGCCGACGCCAAACTGGGCCGCGCAGGTCAGCCATGGCTTCCTCAAAAATCCCGAGACGCTTCATGGCGACCAGAACGAGCATCGTACCACGGCGAGCGTCCATTATGCGGACGGCGCCCTCTCGGCGACCGCGGCCTTCTCCGCCAAGAACCGCGACCCCGGCGATACGCTGACCGCCTGGCTCGGCGAGATCACTTACGACCTGACGCCGCGACACAGCCTGTTCGGCCGGGTCGAGAATGTCGCCAATGATGAGCTGATCCCCGATCATGACGATCCGCTCCACGACGTGCCGTTCCGCATCACCAAGATGCAGGCTGGCTATGCGTGGAACACCCCGATCGGTGACGGCCCGGTCCACCTCGCGCTTGGCGGCAGCGTCAATCTCTACGCCAAGCCCGCGGCGCTGGATGCGGTCTATGGGGATAATCCCTGGGGCTACACGCTGTTCGCGCGGCTTTCCTTGGGGCGCTGACATCAGCCTCCCCTCCTCCTGCAAGGAGGGGCCGGGGGTGGTGGCGCCAGCATCGCACAGTCAGTGTTTGACCGCGAGGTTGCTGCACCACCCCAACCCCTTCTCTGAGCCGCAGGCGAGCGAAGCTCAACAGGAGGGGCTAATTGAGCTGTCAGGCGTGGCCGACCCAGCCCCGCCATGTGAAGGCGGCGTAGAACAGCGCCACGTCCGCAAAGCCGCCGGCTCTCAAGATGGCTTCGTCTTCTTCAGGCGAGAGGCAGTGGAGGCTGGCGGCGACGGCGGCACGGGCCTTGGCGGTGTCCGCCGGGTCCGCGCCCATCGCCTTGGGGTAAGCCGCATAGCGGTCCAGCCAGACATCGCGGGTCTCGGCATCCTGCGGGAAGCTGCTATGGGCAGCGACGAAGGGCGCGCCTGCGCGCAGGCGGCGGTGGATTTGCTGCACGGTGCGCGTCCGCTCTGTGGGATCGAGAAAATGAAGGGTCAGGAGGCAGACCGCCGCGTCAAATGGCCCGTCCGGTGCGTCATCGATCAGCCCCTGCACCAGCTCGACGCGCTCCATCAGCGGACCGAGCTGCCGTTCGGCCAGTTTCAGCATTTCGCCGGCCGGGTCCACGCCCACGAAGCGCCAGTTTGGTTGTGCCTCCGCGAGCGCCTTCAATTCCATGCCGCCGCCCGCGCCGAGCACGAGCACCCTAGCCTCCGATGGGGCGCGCTCGGCGAGCAGCAGTCCGGTCATCCGGTGCAGCGCATCCAGCCCCGGCACGAAGCGGCGCGGGCTATCCCAGTAGCGCGCCGTGGCCGCCGGATCATCGAAGGCCTTGATGAACATGTCCGGGTCCACTGTCTCGTCCGGTGCGGTGTCGTGCGTGGTCATGGATTTTCGATCCTATGTTGGCCCGGATAATCGGGCGGCAAGAGACGGTGGAAGCCGGCGCTGAGACTGGCGAGCGTGACGGTGGCGTAGGAGTCGAGCAGCAACGACTCGGCCTGCCGCAGCGGTGCATCGAGCGCGGCGTTAACGGCTCGCTCGACCGCGCAGCCGGGGTTGTCGCTGCGATTGCCGATGGCGAAGAGCGGCGGCGCCCCGATGGCCCGATAAATATCGAGCAGCGTGACAGCCGCCGGATCGCAAGCGACCGACCAGCCCCCGCCATGCCCCTTTTCCGAGCGGACATAACCGGCATCCCGCAGCCCGCCCATGACGCGCCGGATCACCACCGGGTTGGTCTGCATGATCCTGGCCAGCATCTCCGATGTAACCGGACGCTGCTGCTCGGCCATGTGGAGGAGGACGTGAAGGACGCCGGACAATTTGCTGCTGTTGCGACTCATGCAACATATCATGTTACATATTCGCGCCCTGTTCAAGCCAAATGAGCGCCGCTTGCCCTTCTTGCCCTCGCCGCTTAGGCAAACGGTCATCCGATCCCGGAACCGAAGGCACAGACATGGACTATTATTGGGAAGACCTGGAACTCGGCCTCACCGAGCATTTCGGCCCGTTCGAAGTGGATCGCGATGAAGTGATCGCCTTTGCCGAGCGCTATGATCCGCAGCCCTTCCACCTCGATGAAGAAGCCGCCGCCAAGACGCATTTCGGCCGTCTCGCGGCGAGCGGCTGGCAGACCTGCGCGATGATGATGGGCGCGATGGTGCGGGCGCGGCAGAATAGCGGCGGCTGGCAGGCCAATGCGCTGGGCGCGATGGGTCTGGACGAACTGCGCTGGCGCCGGCCGGTTTTCCCGGGTGACGTGCTACGCGGATCGAGCGAGTTGGTCGAGAAGCTGGAATCGCGCAGCCGTCCGGAGACGGGCATCCTCAAATGGCGCACCCGCCTGCTCAATCAGGACGATCAGGAAGTGCTCAGCCTCGTCTCCGTCGTGCTCCATCGTCGCCGCCCGAAGGCCTGATGCGACGAATGCTGCACAAGATGTATTGATCTCTCAACATCCTTGCTGCACCCTGTGCGCGTCGGCCATGGGGGCGGCAAGGAGAGGATCATGAAGGACGACAAGGCTGTGCCGGGTGCGCTCGCACCATCGCGGCGGACGTTCATCGCCGGGGCGGCAGCGCTCGGCATCGGCAGCACCAGCGCGCTTGCAAGGGCCGCAACGCAGGAGGGCACCGTGCCGTCGCAGCCCTGGTTCGAGGCGTATCTAGCCGCGTTCAACCGCGCCGACGAAGCGGTTTTCAGCGCTTATTATGCCGATGACGTGCAGTTCTTCGGCCAGGCCGCGCAGGTAACCGGCCGACAGGCGGTGATCGATTTCTATCGCGGTGTGCGCAAGCATCTGCACGAGAAGGTCGATCTGCTGACCTATGTGGGCGATCCGTCCGGCGCGCATATCCTCGCGGTGCTGCGCACGACGCTGGTGGCCCATACCGACTGGCCCGACATGCCCACCGGTGCGCTCAAGGCGGGCGACACGCGCTCGAGCGTCAACTTCGTCATGTACGACATCAAGGATGGTCGGTTCACGCGGGTCCGCTCGGCCCGGTTCAGTCCGCAGAAGGGGCGCAGCGCATGACACAGGAAGAGCGCTTCCGGGCCTATATCGCCTCGTTCAACGCGCAGGACTGGCCCGCGCTGGTGAAGAATTACGCGCCGGACGTGCATCTGGTCATCGGCAATGGCACAGAGCTGATCGGGCACGATGCCATTGTCGCCTTCTACAAGAAGGTGAACCAGCAGACGCGGCGGATCATCCAGGTCCGCAATGTCTTCACCGACGGCAAGCGGCTGGTCGCCGAGCTGGAATCGGAGTTTCTGGCCACGGTCGATGCGCCCGATTTCACCTCCGGCCCGCTCAAGAAGGGCGACCGCATCCACATCAATAGCTTCGCGCTGTATGAATATGTGGGCGACGTCTTCACCAACATCCGCTCGGCGGTGTTCCGGCGGGAATTCATCCCGGCCGGCAAGAGCGAATAAGCAGAGCGAACAGGCCGCGCCGGCTCAATGCCGGCCGAACAGCTTCTCGATGTCGCCATGCGCCAGCTTGATCCAGGTCGGCCGGCCATGGTTGCATTGCCCGCTATGGGGGGTGACCTCCATCTCGCGGAGCAGCGCGTTCATTTCTGCCACGGAGAGCACCCGCCCTGCCCGAACCGAGCCGTGGCAGGCCATGGTCGCCGCGACAAGATCGAGCCGGGCCTTGAGCGAGGCGGCATCGCCAAGCGCGGCCAGATCGTCGGCGAGATCGCGGACGAGGCCGGGCACGTCGCTGGTGCCAAGTAGGGCCGGTGCAGCGCGGACGAGAATTGCGGCCGGGCCGAAGCGCTCGACCTCCAAACCGAGTTCGGCCAGCTCGGCGGCGCGCGCCTCGATCCGGTCGCAGGCCGGCTCATCCAGCTCGACCACTTCCGGCAACAGCAGCGCCTGCCGCGCGACCGCGCCGTCGGCCAAAGCCCGCCGCATCCGCTCCAGCACGAGGCGTTCGTGCGCGGCATGCTGATCGACCAGCACCAGCCCATCCTCGGCTTCGGCGACGATATAGGTTCGCGCCACCTGCCCGCGCGCCACGCCCAACGGAAACTCGCGATGCTCGGCCGGCGGCTGCGCGACCGGCGCTTCCGCCCGGCCAGACGGTGCGAAACCGGTGAAACGGGCTTGGCGGTCCGCGAACAGCGGCGCGGCGCTATAAGCACCGCCGGATGACGGCGCCCGCCAAGTTGTGGGAGCCTCGGGTGCCGGCGCCTCTTCGCGCTGCCACAGATCGGCGGCGCTGGCCTCGGGCCGGTTGGCGACGCGCATCCCGGCATCATCGAGCGCCCGGCGCAGGCCGCTGACGATCATCCCGCGCATGAAGGCGGGATCGCGGAAGCGTACTTCTGTCTTGGCAGGGTGCACGTTCACGTCCACGTCCGGCATCGGCACATTCAGGAACAAGGCCAGCACCGGATGCCGGTCCCGCGCGATGAAATCGGCATAGGCGCCGCGCACAGCGCCCACCAGCAGGCGGTCGCGCACCGGGCGGCCGTTGACGAAGAGATACTGATGATCGGCCGAGCCGCGATGATAGGTGGGCAACGAGGCGACGCCGCTGATCGTCACCGCCTCCCGTTCCAGCGACACGATGACGTGATTGTCGGCCAGCTCGCGATCGATGAGCTGGGCGACGCGATCCTCGCGGGTCTGCCCGCCCGGCAGCGAGAACACCCGGCGTCCGTCATGCTCCAGCACGAAGGCGACATCGTTGCGCGCCATGGCGAGGCGCCGGACGATGTCGAGGCAGGCGGCATATTCCGACCGGGCCGAGCGCAGGAACTTGCGGCGCGCCGGAACGCGCTCGAACAGCCCATTCATCTCCACCCTCGTGCCGGGCGCCATCGCGCAGGGGGCAGCGGTGGCCAGCACGCCATTGTCGCACACCACGCGCCAGCCATCCGCATCGCGCTGGCGGCTGGCGATGCTGAGGCGCGAGACGCTGCCGATGGAGGGCAGCGCCTCACCCCGAAAACCGAGCGTCCTGACCGCCTCAATGGCCTCGTCCGGCAGCTTGGATGTGGCGTGGCGCTCCAGCGCGAGGGGCAGATCGTCGCGGCTCATGCCATGGCCATCATCGGTGACGCTCAGGCCACCGAGGCCGCCCTGCTGCAGCGAGATCGCAACGGAGCGGGCCTGCGCATCCAGCGCGTTTTCCAGCAACTCCTTGAGCGCGCTCGCAGGGCGCTCGACCACCTCTCCGGCGGCAATTCGATTAACGAGGGACTCGGGGAGGCGGCGTATTGACATTGGATTGCGACTAGACCAAGCGAGCCTCCTACGCGAGCGAAAGCCACCCCTTTTTCCGGTGGCTGGAGTCGGCAGGGCGGGCATTCCCCGGAGCATCTGAAAGCCGCGTCCTCACCGGCGCGACCGGCATGAACAGGACAGTCAATGGCGTTCTTCTCCAATTGGTTCAAGTTCACTTCCAGGGACATGGCGATCGACCTCGGCACGGCCAACACAGTGGTCTATGTGCGCGGTCACGGCATTGTCCTCAATGAACCATCCGTGGTTGCGGTGGAGACGATCAACGGCGTGAAGCGCGTCAAGGCCGTCGGCGAAGACGCCAAGCTGATGATGGGCAAGACGCCGGAATCCATCGAGGCCATCCGCCCGCTGCGCGACGGCGTGATCGCCGACATCGACATTGCCGAGCAGATGATCAAATGGTTCATCAGCAAGGTCCATGGCCACCGCCGCTTCCCCCGCTTCCCCGAGATCGTGATCTGCGTGCCGTCCGGCTCGACCAGCGTCGAGCGCCGCGCGATCCGTGATGCCGCCAGCAATGCCGGCGCGAGCCAGGTCTTCCTGATCGAGGAGCCAATGGCCGCTGCGATCGGCGCCGATATGCCCGTGACCGAGCCCATCGGCTCAATGGTCGTTGACATTGGCGGCGGCACGACCGAGGTCGCCGTGCTCTCGCTGCGCGGCCTGGCCTACACCACCAGCGTGCGCGTGGGCGGTGACAAGATGGATGAAGCCATCGTCTCCTATGTCCGTCGCCACCACAATCTGCTGATCGGCGAGGCCACGGCCGAGCGGATCAAGAAGGAATATGGCATCGCCCAGAAGCCGGCCGACGGCGTGGGCGCGACGATCCACATCAAGGGCCGCGACCTCGTGAACGGCGTGCCGAAGGAAATCGCGATCAATCAGGGCCAGATCGCCGATGCGCTGGCCGAGCCCATTGGCACCATCGTGGAAGGCGTGCGCATCGCGCTTGAAAACACCGCGCCGGAGCTGGCCGCCGATATCGTCGATCAGGGCATCGTCCTCACCGGCGGCGGCGCGCTGCTCAAGGGGCTGGACGAGGAACTGCGCGACGAGACGGGGCTTCCCGTGACCGTTGCGGAAGACCCGCTGACCTGCGTCGCCATCGGCACGGGGCGCGCGATGGAGGACCCGGTCTTCCGCGGCGTGCTCCAGACCGCCTAAGCCCGAGGTTGTTCGCATGGCGCCACCCGGCAACAGGCGCCCCGGCTTCAACCGGAAAGCGCAATATGGACTGTTCGCCAGCTATGTGATCGCGCTGCTCGGCGCGGTCACTGGCCTGCTGATGCTGATCGTCTCCATTGCCGATCCCGCTGGCTTTGCTGGCCTGCGGTCGGCGGCGGCGGAAGTCACGCGCCCCATCTCCAGCAATCTGCGCTCGGTCGTCGTCGGCGTCGGCAATATCGAGGAAGAGTTTGCCGCCTATATCAACGCAGGCTCGCAGAACGCCGCCCTGCGCCGGCAGGTGGAAGCGAACCGCACGCGCCTCATCGAGGCCGAAGCGATCCGCCAGGAGAATATCCGCCTGCGCGACCTGCTCAAGCTGACCGAAACCGATCAGGGCGTCGTTGCTGCCGGCCATCTGATTTCCTCTACACCGGCGAGCGCCGCCCGCCTGGCGCGCCTCGACATGGGCCGCAGCGAGGGCGTGAGCGCGGGCATGCCGGTGCGCGCGCCGGAGGGCCTGGTTGGCCGCGTGCTGCGTGCCGGGCCGAACACCGCCGACGTCCTACTGCTCATCGATGAAGGCAATATCGTGCCGGTACGACGCACGAGCGACAATATTCCGGGCATTAGCTCCGGCCGGGGCGACGGCACGGTCGAGATCCGCGCCCTCAATGCCGAGCGCAATCCCTTCAAGCCCGGTGATGTGCTGGTCACGTCCGGCATTGGCGGCCTGTATCGCTCTAATATCCCCGTGGCGATCGTCGCGCGGCGCGAAGGCGAGAAGGCCATCGCCATTCCGCTCGCCAATCCCTCGCGCGTTGAGCTGGTGGTCGTGCAGGCTCCGTTCCGGCCGGAAGAAGCCGAGCGTGCCGGCAATGCCGCGCAGCCGCCCGCCGCGCCATGAACAGCCGCTACAGCAACCGGATCGGCCGCAAGCGGACCTGGCTGCACCTGCGCGGCGTGCCGGTCGCGTCCGTCATTCTGGGATCGATGCTGGCGCCGCTCATGCCGGTCATCGCGCAGACCCCCCTGCTCCCGCCGTTCGGCCTGATGATGCTGATCGCCTGGCGGGTGCTGCGTCCGGACATCTGGCCGCTGTGGATCGGCGTGCCGCTGGGGCTGGCCGATGATCTTATGAACGGGCAGCCGGTCGGCAGCGCCGTATTTCTGTGGACGATCCTGCTGCTCGCTTTCGACTTTGAGGGGCAGCGGAACCTGTGGCGCGATTACTGGCATGGCTGGCTACTCGGCTCGCTGGCAATCGGCTTTGCGCTGGCCGGTGGCTGGCTTGCCGTACATCTCTCCGGCCATGGCGGGGAAATCATTCAAATCCTCCCGCAGTTCCTCTATAGTGTCGCCTTGTTCCCCTTCATCGTGCGCATCTGTGCCGCGTTGGACAAATGGCGGCTTCCGTGATTTCCTTCCGCAAGATCCTGTTCCCCAACAAAGTCGTCACCCCCGCCAGCCAGGCCTACAGCTTCAACCGCCGCACCTTCGTGCTCGGTGGGGCGCAACTGGCGGTGGGCGGCCTGCTGGTGGGGCGCATGGGGTGGATCGCCATTGCAGAGAATGAGAAGTACCAGCTCCTTTCCGACAGCAACCGCATCAACCTGACCATCACCCCGCCACGGCGCGGCTGGATTCTGGATCGGCGCGGGCAGGCGCTGGCCTCGAACCGCACCAATTTCCGTGTCGACATCATTCCCGATCGCCTGCGCGACCGGGAGCGGGTGGTGCGCGAGTTGGCCACGCTGCTGGCCCTGACGCCCAATGATGTGGACCGCATAAACGAGCATCTTGACCGCGCGGCGGGCTATCAGCCCGTTCAGGTGGCCGACGACCTGAGCTACGAGCAATATGCGGCGCTCTCGGTGCGGTTGCCCGATTTTCCCGGCGTCGTGCCCTCGCAAGGCTTTTCGCGTTACTATCCTGCTGGCCCGCCAGTCGGCCATCTACTCGGTTATGTCGGCACGCCGTCAGCCGAAGAATATAACGCATCGCGCGACCCCTTGCTGATCACGCCAGGCTTCAAGCTCGGCAAGCAGGGTCTGGAGAAGTCGCTCAATTCCGTTCTCACCGGCAAGCCCGGTGCCCGCCGCGTGGAAGTGACGGCGCGCGGGGCGATGGTGCGCGACCTCGAAACCCGGCCCGATACGCCGGGCCGCTCGATCAAGCTGACCATCGATGCTGGCCTGCAGGAATTTGCCGGCCGGCGGCTGGGCACGCAAAGCGGCGCCGTGGTGATCATGGATTGCCACACCGGGGACATTCTCTGCTCGACCTCGATGCCGAGCTTCGACCCCAACAGCTTCTCCGAGGGCATTTCGCATCACGAATGGCAGATGCTCTCGCAAGACGACCATGTGCCGCTGCGCAACAAGACGCTGGGCGGGCTGTATCCGCCCGGATCGACCGTCAAGCCGATGATCGCCCTCTCCTTCCTCGAAGCCGGGTTGCCAGCGGATGCGACGGTGAACTGCACCGGGGCGCTGCGGGTGGGCAATCGCCTGTTCCACTGCCATGCGCGCCGGGGCCATGGCACGACGAACATGCACCGCGCCATCGAGCAGAGCTGCAACATCTATTTCTATTACTTCGCCCAGAAGATCGGCATGGACGCCATCGCCATGATGGCGCGGCGGCTGGGCCTCGGCCAGCGCTTCGACCTGCCCTTCCCCAACCAGAGCTATGGCACCGTGCCGGACCCGGCCTGGAAGATGAAGAAATACAACCAGCCCTGGCAGACCTATGACACGGTCAACGCGACCATCGGCCAGGGCTATATGCTGGTGAACCCGACACAGATGTGCGTGATGGCCGCGCGCCTCGCCACCGGGCTCGATCTCGATCCGCACTTCATCGTCGATGGCAAGCGCCATCAGGGCGAGCCGCTGGGCGTGTCGCTCGAGCATCTTACGGTCATCCGCAATGCCATGAAGGATGTGGTCAACGGCGGCGGCACCGGCCGTGCAGCGCGGCTGGACGTTCCCGGCGTGATGCTCGCCGCCAAGACCGGCACGGCGCAGGTCGGGGCGATCAGCACCCGCGGCCAGCGCGCGGCAAGCCAGCCCTTCCGCCTGCGCGATCACGCCCTGTTCCAGGGCTTCGCGCCGCATGACAATCCGCGCTACGCCATCGCCACGATCATCGAACATGGCGGGCACATGGACCGGGTGCAGGACGCGCCGATGATCTCGGGCGATTGCATCACCTATCTCTACGATCCCGCCAAGGCGATGGAGAAGCTGCAGCGCTTCGAAGCGACCTGGGGCGGCACGCCGCAGATGCGCATGGAACGCCAGCTCAACGCCTTCCGCATTGCGCGCGGCCTTGAGTCTGCGCCCCTCATGCCCGAGCCCGGCAATGCGGCCTCCCCGGCCGCCCCGACTCCCGCCACCCCGGCGCAGACCGGGAGCGAAGACGGCGCCAATACAAGCGAGGATGGTGACATCGATGCCCCCGTCGGCCCCGGCACCCGCGACACCGACTGAACCGCACGCGGTTTTCTCGCAAAGCAGCATCTTTTTTCGCCGCGCCTCGGATTTTTTGTTGGCATCCTGAAAACACCATGTTAACGGCCCACCTCCCGACGGGATGTTGATCAAACGATCAACGAGCCGCCGAAGTGGACGCATAGCTCAGTTGGTAGAGCAGCTGACTCTTAATCAGCGGGTCCTTGGTTCGAGCCCAAGTGCGTCCACCACTTTTCTCCTAAATTTCAATCTCTAGAGCGAAGCGAGACATTGCTTCCGCTTTAGGTTCCAGGCGTCCAGCGGCAGCCGCCGTTCGTCATCTGGAAAGTAGCATCGGGTTTTCCCGTTCGATATTGACGCGCGCCCGTCCTATCGGATATTTCCGATGGATGAACACCGATAACGCCCTCGGCATTCTGGCGGCCCTCTCCCACCCGATCCGGCTGACGACCTTCCAGTTGCTCGTGCGGCATGAGCCGGAGGGCCTTTCGACGGGTCAGCTTGTCGCGGCGAGCGGGCTGACGCAGAGCACATTCTCGACCCATCTGGCAGTCATGGCGAAGGCAGGGCTGGTGATCTCGGAAAAGCGGGGGCGCCAGCAAATCCAGCGCGCCAATATCGCAGCTTTACGCGATCTGATGCTCTTCCTCGCCAAGGATTGCTGCCAGGGCCGCGCGGATTTGTGTGCGCCGCTGCTTGCCGAACTCTCCTGCTGCTGAAGGACGGGATCATGACCACCATCGTCATCTATCATAACCCCGATTGCGGAACCTCGCGCAACACGCTGGCGCTCATCCGCAATTCCGGGGTCGAGCCGCATGTCATTGAATATCTGAAATGCCCGCCGACGCGAGCGCTGCTCGCCCAGATGATCGCGCGGGCCGGGCTGACGCCGCGCGCACTGCTGCGGGAAAAGGGCACGCCGTTTGCCGAACTCGGACTGGATGATGAGAGCCTGAGCGATGACGCGCTGCTTGATGTCATGATGGCGCACCCGATCCTCATCAATCGCCCGCTGGTGGTCACGCCGCTGGGCGTGCGGCTTTGTCGCCCGTCCGAGCTTGTCCTCGATATCCTGCCCGATGCGCAGCGCGGCGCCTTCACCAAGGAGGATGGCGAGCCGGTCGTCGATGCCGCCGGGCAGCGGGTGAGCTGATGGGCACGTTCGAGCGCTATCTCTCGCTCTGGGTGGCCCTGTGCATCGTCGTCGGCATTCTGCTTGGGCAGGCCGTGCCCGGTGTCTTCGCCGCGATCGCATCGGCCGAAGTGGCGCAAGTGAACCTCATCGTCGCCGCCCTGATCTGGCTGATGATCGTGCTGGTCGAAGTGCGGGTGATGCTCTCCGTTGTCGCAATCGTGAAGCGCAGCCGGCCCTGGTATGAAAGGAACCTCGTTTCGTGAGCCGTGTGCGCATCCTGCCCGATCCTGATCATCTTCCGGCGCTCGACCGTTCCTATGCGATACCCAGGCCCGCCCTCGGGATTGGCGAGGATCAGCCGCCGCCCCGCATCCTGCTGCTCTACGGGTCGCTCCGGGAGCGGTCCTTCTCGCGCCTTGCGGTCGAGGAAGCCGCGCGCCTGCTGCGGTTCTTCGGCGCGGAGCCCCGCATCTTCGATCCCTCGGACCTGCCGCTGCCCGATCAGGTGCCCGGCGACGATCACCCGGCCGTGCATGAGCTGCGCGCGCTGTCGCTGTGGTCGGAGGGACAGGTCTGGTGCAGCCCGGAGCGGCATGGGCAGATCACCGGCATCATGAAAGCGCAGATCGATCATCTGCCGCTGGAGATGAAAGGCCTGCGCCCGACACAGGGCCGGACGCTCGCGGTCATGCAGGTGTCGGGCGGATCGCAGTCCTTCAACGCGGTCAACACGCTCCGCCTGCTGGGCCGCTGGATGCGGATGTTCACCATCCCCAACCAGTCGTCGGTGGCCATGGCCTATAAGGAGTTCGATGAGGCCGGCCGCATGAAGCCCTCCAGCTATTATGACCGCATCGTCGATGTGATGGAGGAGCTGGTGCGGATCACCGTGCTCATGCGGCCGCATGCGGCGCAACTGGTCGACCGCTATTCCGAACGGAAAGCGCGGGGTGTCAGCGTGGATCCTTCCGCGGACCGCGCGGCGGCGGCGCTGACCGATGGGCGATGAGCGCCGATAGGGCGGTCAGGACTATGCGGCCGACCCCAAGGCGATGCCAAGCGGTGGTTCTTGCTGATACCCAACAGTCCCTTGCCCGACCGCGTTCTGCCGTGTAGCAGGCGGGCAATCGCAAGGACCCGGTGAAACCCCGGGTGGCTATTCCGGCCGCCGATCCGCCGGACAACATCACACATGCAACTCCCCCCGCGCCCAATGTGCGCCATGTGCCTTGTTGTGGAATCCGCATGACCTCTCATCTGACATCTTACCGCCGCCAGTGGTTCACTGACGGACCGACCGCCCGTCGCGACATCTTGGCGGGCGTCGTCGTCGCTCTCGCCCTCATTCCGGAGGCGATCGGCTTTTCGATCATCGCCGGCGTCGATCCGCGCGTTGGCCTTTATGCGTCCGTCGCGATTGCCATGACCATCGCCCTGATCGGCGGCCGCCCGGGCATGATCTCTGCGGCCACGGCGGCTGTCGCCGTCCTCGTCGTGCCGCTCGTCCGCGAGCATGGGGTCGACTATCTCTTCGCGGCCACCATCCTGATGGGCCTTATCCAGATGATCGCGGGTCTGCTGCGCCTCGATCTGGTGATGCAGTTCGTGTCCCGCTCGGTCATCACGGGCTTCGTCAACGCGCTGGCGGTCCTCATCTTCCTGGCTCAGTTGCCCCAGCTGACCAATGTCGGGTGGCAGACATATGCCATGGTCGCCGGCGGCCTGGTCATCATCTATGGCTTCCCGCGCATCACGAAGGCCATCCCCTCGCCGCTCGTCGCCATCCTCGTGCTCAGCGCAATCAGCATCGGCATGGGCCTGCCGGTCAACACGGTAGGCGATATGGGCAAGCTGCCCGAGGGACTGCCCAGCCTGGCGCTGCCCAACGTGCCCTTGACCCTCGATACCCTGCGGATCATCCTACCCTATTCCCTGACGATGGCTGCGGTCGGCCTGCTGGAATCCCTGCTTACCGCGCAGATCGTCGACGACATGACCGATACGGACAGTAACAAGCGGGTCGAATGCGCCGGCCAGGGCGGCTCCAACATCGTCGCCGCGCTGTTTGGCGGCATGGGCGGGTGCGCGATGATCGGCCAGTCGGTGATCAACGTCACGTCGGGCGGCCGTGGACGCCTCTCGACCTTCGTCGCCGGTGCCTTCCTCCTCTTCCTTCTGGCCGTGCTCGGGCCGTTCGTAGGCCGGGTGCCGATGCCGGCGCTGGTCGCGGTGATGATCATGGTCTCGATTGGTACGTTCAGCTGGAACTCCATCCCCAATCTGCGCCGCCATCCTGCAACCTCGTCAGTGGTGATGCTGACCACGGTCATCGTGGTCGTCGCCACGCATGACCTCTCGCTTGGCGTGCTGGCGGGCGTGCTGCTCTCCGGCATCTTCTTCGCCGGTAAGGTCCAGCGCATGTTCGCCGTCGAGCGTGACGAAACTGCGGACGGCGCGCAGGCCATCTACCGCGTGACTGGCGAGATTTTCTTCGCGTCGGTCGACCGCTTCACCCGCGCGTTCCAATCGGAAGGCACAGCGACGCGCGTCGTCATCGACGTGACCGGCGCGCATTTCTGGGACATCTCGGCTGTCGGGGCGCTCGACAAGATCGTCGCGCGACTCCGCCGCGATGGACGCGAGGTCGAGGTCGTGGGCTACAACCGCGCCAGCGCCGACATTGTCGACCGCTTCGCGTTGCACGACAAAACCGGCGTAGAAATGGGGCTTGCGCCGCACTGATCGAAGCTGCGGCGAATGAAGGGCTTGGGCGTCTGGGACTCTAGCGGGCGTCCACTCCGCCCCACGCCCGATCCAGCAGTTCAACGACGTGCAGAACGGGAATGTTCGTGGCGCTGCCGATCTGCATCGCGCAGCCGATATTGCCCGTGGCGATGACATCGGGCCGCAAGGCTCGCAGATTCGCGACCTTGCGATCGCGCAGTTGTGCGGAGATTTCCGGCTGCAGGATATTGTAGGTGCCGGCAGAGCCGCAGCACAAATGGGGCTCGGCGGGGGTCGCGACCTCATAACCAGCACGCTCCAGCAGCGCGCGCGGCTCATGGTCGACCGACTGCCCGTGCAGGAGCGAACAGGCCGATTGATAGGCGACGCGGATGCCCTGCGGACGTCCCCGCGGAAGCGTGATTTTCGCGAGAAACTCGCTGATATCGCAGGCCAGCGCCGATAGGCGGGCGGCCCTCTCCGCATAAAGCGGGTCGTCGCGCAGCATGAAGCCATAATCCTTGATCGTCGTGCCGCAGCCCGAGGCGGTGATGATGATGGCTTTCAGGCCGGCGTCCATATGAGGAGTCCAGGCATCGACATTCCGACGCGCGGCGTTCAGGCTCTCGGCGTCCTGCCCCATGTGCCGGACCAGCGCGCCGCAGCAAACCTCGCCTTTGGCGAACAGGACATCATAGCCGGCGCGCGATAGCAGTCGGTGCGTGGCAGCGCGGATGTTGGGCTTCAGGACCGGCTCTGCACAGCCTTGCAGGAGAATGACGCGGCCCAGATTGCCGATGGCGGGTGGCGGCACCCCAGCAGCCGTTGGGCGTTCGGACGGCGCCAGTCGCAACATGGCAGCCAGCGGGCGCGTCACGGGCCAGCGCGCCAGCAGCGGTGCGAAGGGGCGACCGAACGGTGCGAGGCGCAGGGCCAGGGCAAGGCGGCGCGGGTGCGGCAAGACCGCGCCCAGCAGCCGCCGCATCAGCCGCTCGTGCCAGGGGCGCCTGTAATGCGTCGCGATCCAGCTGCGCGCATGATCGACAAGGTGCATGTAGTTCACGCCCGAGGGGCAGGTCGTCATGCAGGAGAGGCAGGACAGGCAGCGATCGATATGGCGCACGGTCTCGCCGGAGGGCACGCGCTCGTTCTGGAGCATATCCTGCATCATGTAGATGCGCCCGCGCGGCGAATCCCGCTCATCGCCGAGCAGCACATAGGTCGGGCATGTCGCGGTGCAGAAGCCGCAATGGACGCATTTGCGGATCGCGCGCTCACTGCTTGCCATCGCCGGATCGGCCAGTTGCTCGGCCGTGAAATCAGTGCGCATGGGCGGCTCCAAAGCGATCGGGTGACAGGATGCCCAGCGGATCAAACGCCGCCCGCACCCGCGCCGAGAGTGCGGCGACGCCGGGCTCTTCGACATGGAGGGCCGACATGCTGGTGCGCAGCGCGGCTGGCGCGCGGATCAGCGTCGCGTGCCCGCCCGTCTGCGCGATGACCTGGCGCACGCGGTGCTGATCGGCATCTTGCGGCAAACTCAGCCAGACGAGGCCGCCCGCCCAGTCATAGCAGCGTCGCGCACCCAGATGCTGGAGCGCCCGGAAGACCTCCGGCCCACGGGACGGCGCGGTGCTGATCCGCCACAACACGGCCTCGCCCTGCAGGGCGCCTCCACCCCTCACCGTTGCCCACAAAGGCTCGTCGGCACCGTCAGCGAGCAGATCCGCCTGCCCGAGCAGCGCCCGCAACATGTCGCTGCGCGCTGCCACCGATGGCGCAAAGCCTTCGACGCGCAGCAGCGTGATCCCCGCTTCGGGCAGATGCGCGGCGCAGGCGACCTCGGCCGGGGAGCCCATGGCGCGGGCCATTGCGGCGATGGCCGCTTCGTCGTCCAGTCCGCGCAACAGCAGCGTCGCGCATGTCTGCGGGCGGGGCATGACCTTCACAGTGAGGCTGGTGAGCGCGGCCAGCCTGCCCCAGTTGCCAGTCATCAGCTTGGGCAGGTCGTAGCCAGTGACGTTCTTCATCACCTTGCCGCCGCCGATAAAGGCCTCGCCCCGCCCCGAGACGGCCTCGAAGCCCAGCATGTGATCGCGCGCCGCCCCGGCCGAGAGGCGGCGCGAGCCTGAGACGCCGGCCGCGATGATACCCCCGATGGTCGAGGCGCCGGATGAGCGCGCGAAGACCGGGCCGTAATCGAACGGGTCGAACGCCAGCATCTGGCCCTGCTCCGCCAGAAGTAGCTCGATCTCGGACAAGCGGGTGCCAGCCCCTACCGTGAGCACAAGTTCGGCGGGATCATAATCGATGATCCCTGCAAAAGCGGACATATCCACGATCAACGCCTGCCGGTCCGGCTGGCCGATATCCGCCTTTGTCCCGCCGCCGCGCAGTTCCGCAGGCATGCCGTCGCGACCCGCATCGCGAATGATCGCGCAGAGCTCAGCGATGTCGGTCGGCGTGACCATATTGGTGGTCATCAAAATCTCGGCAGCTCGGGGAAAGGCACCTGCCCCTTGTGCACATGCATGCGGCCCAGCTCGGCGCAGCGATGCAAGGTGGGGAAGACCTTTCCGGGGTTGAGGCGCAAGGCCGGATCGAACGCGCATTTCACCCGCTGTTGATGCGCGAGATCGGTCTCGCTGAACATCTCCGGCATCAGATCACGCTTCTCGATTCCGACGCCATGTTCGCCTGTGAGCACGCCGCCCACCTCGACGCACAGGCGAAGGATCTCATTGCCGAGCTTTTCCGCGCGGTCGAGCTCGCCGGGCTGGTTGGCATCGTAGAGGATCAACGGATGGAGATTGCCATCGCCGGCATGAAAGACATTGGCGACGGCAAGGCCATGCGCTGCGGCCAGCTCGGAGATGCGTCGCAGCACATGCGGCAGGTGGCGGCGGGGAATGGTGCCGTCCATGCAATAATAGTCCGGCGCGAGGCGGCCCACGGCGGGAAAAGCGGCCTTGCGCCCCGCCCAGAAGGCGAGGCGCTGCGTCTCATCCTGCGAGACCTGAAGGCTCACGGCGCAATTCGCCGTCGCAATGGCGCTGATCTCCGCCGCGAGATGATCGCATTCAGCATCGACGCCATCGATCTCGACGATCAGCAAGGCCTCGACATCGAGCGGATAGCCGACCTTCACGAAGGCTTCGGCAGCGCCGACGGCGGCGCGGTCCATCATCTCCATGCCGGCCGGAATAATGCCGGCGCCGATCACATCCACCACGCAGCGCCCCGCCGTCTCGATGCTCGGGAAGCCGATCAGCATTGCTCGTGCCTGCAGCGGCTTGGGGAGAATGCGCACGGTGACTTCCGTCACGACACCTAGCAGCCCTTCCGATCCGGTCACCACACCCAGCAGATCCAGATCAGCCGCATCGAGATGGCGCCCGCCGAGGCGGATGATCTCGCCGGTCATCAGCACCAGCTCGACGCCGAGCACATTGTTGGTCGTGAGCCCATATTTGAGGCAATGCACGCCGCCGCTATTCTCGGCGACATTGCCGCCGATGGAGCAGGCGATCTGGCTGGAGGGGTCCGGCGCATAATAGAAGCCCTGCGCTTCTACCGCCTTGGTGATCGCGAGGTTGGTGACGCCGGGCTGCACGACGGCGACCCGGTTGGCATAATCGATCTCGATGATGCGGTTCATGCGGGAGAGGCCGAGCAGGATGCCATCGGCCAGTGGCAGCGCGCCGCCCGAAAGCGACGTCCCTGCCCCACGCGGGACGACTTTCACATCATGGGTGTGGCACCAGGCCAGCACCTGCGAGACTTGCGCGACCGTCTCAGGCAGCACAGCGGCCAGCGGCATCTGCCGATAGGCGGTGAGCGCATCGGTCTCGAACGGGCGCAGGCCATCGGGATGGGAGACGACGCCCTCCCCCGGGCACGATCGCCTGCATCGCCCGCACGATATCCGCGCGACGACCCAGAATGTGTGGGTCCGGGGCAGGCATGGAAATGGTCACGCGAGGCGACCTTGGACCGTCATCACCGGCGGCGGGGGCAGCTTGCGACGAAATGGAGAGATCACGACCTTGGCGCTTAGGTCGCCGAGCAGCTGCCTTTTCAAGATATCTTCCTGAGTTCCATCATGCGTATGACAGATACGAGTGTGCCAGAGCTTGGCGGACTTGGGCAGACTAAAATAGTGGCAACAATTCCGAGCGAAAATATAGTTGTCGCTGGCTGAATTTCGCTTGCATAACAAGGATCAGACAGTTTCAATCGGTCCGTAGAGGATCGCATGAACACAGCGGAAAAGATATATAGCGCGTCCACCAGCGAGGACGCCGGCACGGCCCGCCTGGCCGAGCGGCTGGCCCGCAGGATCGAGGACGATATCGCCTCCAGCCCTTTGCCCGTCGGTGGCGTGATGGGGTCACTGCGGGGTCTGTGCGAGCATTATGCCGTGGGGCGCGCAGCTATGCGCGAAGCGGTCGCCCTGCTCGAGCGCCGCGGATTGGGCCGGCTACGTCCCGGACGGAGCGGTGGCTTCATGGTGGCGCAGCCCGACGTGGGCCGGATCGGGCTTGAGCTCGCCAATTACTTCCAGCTGGCTGGCGTGACGTGCGAGCAGGTGCTGGATGCGCGCGAAGCTGTCGACCCGCTGCTCGCAACGCTTGCGGCCACAGCCGATCGTTCAGACCATGGGATGCGACTGGACGCGCCGGACGAACGCGAGGGCGGCCTTGCCTGGCATTTGCGGGTGCGCTCCCACCTGGCGGCGATGAGTGGAGACCCCGTCCTGCCGCTGTTCGTGCAATGCCTCAACGAACTGACGATGCTGTTTGCCGGCGTTGAATCGCATGACGGCGATTGGCTTGGGCAAGCCAAGCAGCAGGCCGAAGCGATCAACCAGGCCGTCGCTCACCGTGACGTGGCGGCCGCACAGCAAGAGGCCGACACACTTCACCGGCGCCTCGGCGACTGGCTGGCCGCGCGCGATGCGCCGCTTTCGCCGCCGACCATCGAGGCATCCCGTCAGGATGCCGACCGGACGCTCGCCCTCCTCGTCGCCCGCCGGCTGGCGGCCGAAATCCTGCCGAGCGGCAATGCCGGCCAGCGCCTCGGCTCCGAATGGGATTTGTGCGAGCGCTTCAGCGTCAGCCGCGTTACCTTGCGCCAGGCGATCCGGCAGTTGCAGGACAGCGGGCTCGTCGAGTGCCGCCGGGGCCGGGGCAATGGCCTCATCGTGCGGGATCTGCGCGGCACCGGCAGCATCCGGCTTGTCCTTGCCTTCCTGATCAGCCGGCAGGTCGATCCCCAGACCGCCGGCACGACGCTGTTCCAATTGAATCGCTTCGTACCGGCGCTGGCCGTGAGCCGCGCCAGTGCGGCGGAGCGAGCACGGCTGCAGGAACTTCTCGACCGGGCACAGCGCAGCGACCCCATCGATCGCTATGATCTGCTGGCGCTGGTCCAATATGTCTCCAAGCTGGCCAGAAGCCCGATCATCGATCTCTTCTCGCGCTGCCTCGCGGCTTATGAGGCGCGGTTCCATCCCTTCTTGCTGGAGCGCCTGCCGGCGCACAAGCAGGCCGAATATTTCGCGCTGCTGCGCATGCTGCTCGACCGGCTGCCGATGGGGGGCGATGCGCAATTGGGCTGGGCCAAGGCAGAAGCCTCGCGCGTCATGCTCTCCATGAGTTCGACGCGCCCGATCTGAGCGGGTGCAAAGGGGATAGCTCTTATGCCACCCCTGCCTCGTCTTCCGGCCGGTAGACATCCTTGCGCAGATCCCGCGCGGCGAGAACATAGTGCAGCGCGGCCCAGAAAAACAGCACCAGCACAGTGAGCAGCGCGTACCGCAAACCGGTCGATGACGCCGTGAGGCAGGCGGCATCGAGAGCCGTTCCGATGCCATCTGGCCCCCTGCCCCCCGGACAAGATGTCGCGAAATCAGCCGCGCCATAAGCGCGCCTTGCGTAAAAATCGCTGAGCACGCCGGTGACAGTCGGCCCGAGGCCGGCACCCAGCAGGCCACCAACCAGCGCGGTGATCGCGGCGGTCATGGCGCGCATCTGCGGCCCGGCAAGGTTCTGCATCGTGCCCATCGTGGGGGCCATGAAGGTGATCAGCGCCATATTGCCGAAGAAGATGCAGGCGAGCGAGACGTACAGTTCCCGGCTCATGAAGGCGCCGAAATAGATGGGCACGCACAGCGCCATGCACAGCGCCGGCCCCCAGAGCACCCAGCGCATGTCTCGACGCGACAGCCAGTCGAAGCCGAACCCGCCCAGCAGCATGCCAATGCCGTTGGAGGTGAAGGTGACGATGCCGAAGATCACCCCGAGCGTCGCTAGGTTGATCTCAAAGCTGCGCAGATAGAAGGGCAGCACGAAGTTGGCGATGGCGTTGAGGGTGAAACCGGCAATGGTCACCCCCACCAGCAAGTGGATGTAGGTCTTCTTGGCCAGGAGGAAGCGCAGAACCGTCCCCAGCGAGGGCACGGGTGCGCGGGTGATGCGGCCATCAGCCAATCCACGCGGCGGCTCTCGCAGGGTGAACCAGACCAGCAGGGAGACCATGATGCCCGGTGCGGCCATGACGAAAAAGGCCGTGCGCCAGTCCCATTGCGTCGCCACCCAACCACCCAGCGACTGGCCGAGCAGAAAGCCGAACGGTGAGCCGAGCGAGATGACGGCCAGCACCGAGGCGCGACGATTGGCCCTGTAATGATCGGACAGGAGCGATGATGTCGGCGGTTGCACCCCCGCCTCGCCGATGCCCACGCCGATCCGCCCCAAAAGCAAGGTCGTGAAACCCGTCGCGAGGCCACAGACCGCCGTCATGGCAGACCAGGCGGCGACGCAGATGGCGATCAGCCGCGTCCGGTTGACGCGCTCGGCCAACATACCGAGCGGCACCCCCAGCACGGAATACATGATCGCAAAGCCCAGTCCCTGCAAAATGCCAAGGTCGGTATCGGTGAGCCCGAGGTCTTCCTTGATCGGCTGGGCGAGCACCGCGAGGATCGCGCGATCGGCGAAGTTGAAGATGCTGACGAGCAGCAGCACGAACACGGCCCATTTCTTGTAGCCGGGCCGCAACAGCGGATGCGTTTCGTCTGCGACCGGCTCTGCCGGATTATGCTGTGTCGTCGTCGCCATCGTCACCCCCCATTTCGTCGGTCGGTTCTACTGTATTTTTGACCGACTGCTATTCCGCTGCCTGCTGCCGCTCGGCATGGGGAACGAAGGTGACATTGTGCGCCTGCAGGCGTGGCAAGACCTCCTTGCCGATACGGCGCACCTGATTCATGTACATGTCGTGGGGCATGTCGCCGCGGTTGCATACCAGCAGCACATTGTTGGCGCCGGCATCGTTGCACTCATCGATGATGCGCGCGACGATCTCGTCGGCGGTGCCGATCGGCATGTGCTGGGCTGCGCCCCGGACCGTGTCCATCGTCCACTCGTTGAACACCGTGTCATCCTCGGCCAGCGTGCCTTTCGCGCCTTCGCGCAGATGTTCGAACGCGGTGGAGCTATAGTATTTCGTCTTGCGCACATCCGACTGCCAGACCTGATCGTAGCGCAGCAGCGTGTTGAACAGATACATCAGATGGCTGCCATATTCCTCGATGGCCTGCTCCTTGGAATCGGCTACGTAGCAGTCGACCATGATGCTGATCTTGTCCGACTGGACCTCGCGTCCATGGCGGGCCTGGCATTCGGCGAAATAGCGGATGGTATCCTCGCGCATGGACCCACGGAAGATACCCGGCGTGATGGTCGCATCATGCTCGGCAGCCCATTCGATGGACTCCTTCGACCCGGTGAGCGGCACCCAGATGGGCGGGTGGGGTTGCTGGAAGGTGCGCGGCCACAGCGAGACGTCCTCGAACTTGTAGAACTCCCCGTCGAAGGAGAAGCTGTCCTGCGTCCAGGCGCGCCGCATCACCTCGAAGCCCTCATTGAAGCGACCGCGTGATTCACCCATGGGCACGTTGAAAATCCTGTATTCGCGGGGTGCGCCCCGACCCACGCCACAGATCAGCCGTCCGTTGCTCATGCAATCGAGCATGGCGATCTCTTCGGCCAGACGCAGCGGCTCGTGGATGGGCAGGAGATTGGCGTAAACGAGGATCTTCAGGCGCTCAGTCACCTGAGACAGCGCCGCCGCCATCAGATTGGGCGAATTGCCCAGACCGAATGGCGTGCCATGATGCTCGTTGATCGCAATGCCATCAAAACCCTGTTTGTCCATCTCCGCCCATGCTTCGAGATGGTTCTTATAAGTCTTTGCGGCGACCTGTGGATCAAAATGACTTGCACCCAAGCGCGGAATAACACCATCCTCGCGATACTTATCAACATTATCTTGATAAGCGGTCCAGTCGAATACAAAGACCTTCATGATTTATTCTCCAACGTAACGCTTGAATATATTGTTAGACTGAACTTATACTGATGCAGTCTGAAAATCTTGAAAGGCGTTCTTATGAAAAAGACCTTCGTCGCTCTGGTCGAGCGAACAGACCTTTGGGACCCCAGCAAGGAAGCGCATGAGCAGCCCGGCTTTGCGGACCACGCCGGCTATATGGGCGCGCTCGAAAAGGAGGGCTTCATCGCCATGGCGGGCCTGCTGGCCGAGTCCGAGGACGTGCTGTTCGTGTTTCTGGCCGACAGCCGCGAAGAAGTGCTCGATCGACTGGCGAAGGACCCCTGGCAGCAGAGCGGACAGGCGAAGCTGACCCGGCTGGAGGAAGGCCATTTCCGCATCGGCGCGCCGGCCGGCGCAGCCTCGGGCTGATCCGACGCGCAGGATGGCGGAGCGGGCAGGAGAGCGCTGCGCCATCATGCGTCGAACACCGCGATGGTCCTGACCTCGAAGCTCTCCCGGCGCGGGGAATCCGCTTTGCTCGTCGGATCCTCGAACGCTGTATGGCCGGTCATCTGCCAATCGGGATTGCCGGTATCGTACAGGCGAAAGATCAGCGCCTCATCGGGCTGCATATCCGGATAATAATACCATTGATGCCGGGGATTGTAGGCCATGTTGAGGCCGGCCGGCATGCCCTGGCGGAAGCCGCCTTCTGGCTTGCCCAGCGATACGCTCAAGAAGTCGCGCTTCTCGACGCTGCGGCTGTCGCAGACCGCCAGCGGATAATTCTCGACCGGCTTGGTGCCACGCCAGACATTGATGTTGACGAGCCGCTTCGCCGCCAGTTCCTCGGCCCGATCGGGCGCGAGCCGCGCGATCCACTGCTGCAGCGCGGGCCCGTTGAAATCCACATGAGCACTCAGCGCCGGACCGCCGCCCTTGGCATCCTCCCCGCCCCTTAAAATTCCCATGAAGGCGAACACATCACTGGCGCCCGTCAGCTCTTTCACCAGACGCGCCACCTCGGGATAATAGCGGCGCTCGAAATCATCCTTGTCCGTAAAATCGACATCCGTGGCGTGCTTCACCAGGGTGAAGCCCTGCGCATCGAACGAGGTGTCCGCCAGCCGGGCGTTGTGCACGGTCACGTCATGGTCTTCCATCGAGAAGGAATAGGAGCCGTTCTTCTCGATCCAGCCCCCATCGGCCGCACGCTCCGAATAGCGAATGAAGCTCTCGACCGAGGTCGGGCGCGAGGCGACTGCGGCAGCCTGATTCTTCACGATTCTCTCTCCTCATGGCGGCCGGGGTATCGCAGTCGACGGGCTATCCGACCGATCTGGCGATGCCGCTGCGGCCGCCTTTCGTTCAATTCGCGCCAGTGTGCGGACGGGCCGGCTTGAAAATAGTGCCTACATTGCAAGGCTGAGCCGAGCAGAGTGGCCTCAGGGCAGCGCGGATTCGATCATGTCGGCAGATTCCGTCACGGCGACATGCTGGAGATCGTGCGTGAAGGGCATTTCCTCCACGCGCCAGTCCGGCTGAGTGCGCAACCGTTCGGCCACGGGGGCGAACGTATCGTTCTTGTAGCCGGTGGCGATCACATAGGTCTTTTGCGGGATGCGGTCGCGTGCACCCGTCAGCTCCGCCTTCTGCGAGAAGCAGTAGACGGACTGCGCCGTGCGCCGATCCTCGTAGGAGGCGCGCGAGGCGGGGTCCATATGCGCATTGAAGCCCTGCAGCACCAGCCGGGGCGGCGGCACGAGATAATCCCCTTCCTCGGGCGGGAGGTGCGGCTCGCCGGGCACCAGATCGTTCAGCGACTGGCCGTTCTCCGGCATGAAAGCGTCCATATAGAGGATCGACTGGATCACCCCCTCGGGGATCAGTTCGGTCGCCTGCGAGATCGGCATGCCGCCATAGGAGTGGCCGACCAGCAGCACATTCTCCAGTTCCTCATAGCGGATGACATTGGCGATATCCTGCGCGTGCAGCGCCAGATTGACGTCGCGACTGGTGAGGTGGGCGCGCTCACCCAGACCGGTCAGCGTGGGCGTGAACACATAATGGCCGCGCTCGCGCAGCAGATCGGCCACCTTGCGCCAGCGCCACCCGCCAACCCACGCACCATGCACGATCACGATCGTTCCACGCTTGTCCGCCATCATTCTCTCCCTTGATATGTGTCAGCTTGGCCGGCGCGGCCTCTCCGAAGAGGCATGCCATTGATTTCCCCAGCGAGTGCCGCTGCGCCGGGCGAGAAAATAGTGGCGACAATAGGCGGATGCGGTGGGCGGTTCAGAGTGGCGCGCCATCGGCCCGCATCTCCAGGATGCGCCGGCGATAGGGCTTCACCCCCGCCCAATAAGTGACGGCCGCCAGCGGGAAGGAAATCGCCGCAGAAGTTGCGATGGCATATCGCAACAGCGCCTCGTCTCCCCACACATATTGGGTGAGGAAGGCGAAGTAGGTCGGTCCGAGCCCGCCGCCCACCGCCGTCATGGTGAACAGATAGAGCGCGGTGATCTGCCCCCGAATCTCGTTGGGCGTCACCACCTGCAAGGCCGAGTTGAGCGATGGCGCCGCCATCAGCATCAAGGCCGTGCCGATGCCGCCCATGCCGAGCGCCAGCCAGGGGCTGGGCATGAGTGGCGCGGCGATCATGAACGGGGCCGATGCGGTGAAGCCGATGGCCAGCACCCGCATGTTCGCATCGGGATGGCCGCGATTGCGGAAATGATCGTTGAGCCAGACCGCACCGAACAGGGCTGGAACCGCCAGGACGAGGCTGAGAAGCCCGGTGTAGAGGCCCGTGCTGGCCGGCGCCCATCCATAGGTCCGTGCATAAAAGGCCGCGCTCCACGCCGCCGTGCCGAACATATGCATGGCGGTGAAGCACAGGCCGAGGAACATCGGGCCGTAAAGCCGCCAATGGGCGAGCAGATAGCGCAAGGTCTCGCGCAGGCCGACCTTGCGCGGTTGCATCCCGACGACCGCTGCGGCGCTGAATCCGCGACGCTTGGGTTCGACGATCGTGGCGACCAGCAGCAGGATCGGGATGCCCATAAGGCCGGTCACCACCCACACGACCTGCCACTCGCGCACGGCGCCAAGCAGCGGCAGGTGAATGGCCGGCATCCCTGAGAGCAGGTGGATCATCACCGCGCCAAGCAGCAGCGAGAGCGCCGTGCCACCCTGAAAGCCGACATTGTAGATCGCAATGGCGCGCGGCAGCTTTTCCGGGGGGAAATAGTCGGCCATCAACGAATAAGAGAGCGGGCCGCTGATCGATTCACCGGCGCCGATGCCAAAGCGCGCCGCGAAGAACTGCCAGAAATTCTGGGCAAGGCCGCATGCCGCGCTGGCAAGGCTCCACAGGAAAACGGATACCGCGAGCAGATGCTTGCGATTATGCCGGTCCACCAGTCGGGCGGCGGGAATGCCGATCAGCACGTAGAAGAGACTGACCGAGAAGCCGAGCAGATAGCTCATCTCCATATCGGTCAATTGCAGGTCGCGCTTGATCGGCTCGACGAGCAGCGTCATGACGCCGTTATTGAGCTGGGCGCACATCTGCACGGCGGCCAGCACCCAAGCGACATGATAGGCCTGACGCGCGGCGGGCCAGGCTTCGTCCGAATAATGGGGGCGATAAACGGGGCTGGCGGCGCGATCCGGATCAGGCTGCGCGGCGGCGATGTCAGTCAAATTGTCTCTCCACGCAGCATGTCATCAATCGGTATAGGGGCCGGGCACGGTTCCCGGCTTCATCGCGCCGGTCCAATGCTCCGCAAGGCGCCCCTTCTCGATGCGGAACATGTTGAACTGGGTTGTCGTGTAGCTGGCCCCTACCCGGCTCGGATGCGGATGCTCATGGCCGGTGACGACGATCACGAGATCGCCCTGCGCGACCATGGCGACCAGTGTGGCCTGCATGGCCTGCGCAAGCGGTACCGCAGTGCGACCCTTGGCTGCGGCGATGATCGCGGGCGCGCCGTGCGTGGCGCGTGGATCATGTTCGATGAAGTCGCCGGCCAGATATTTCTTAGCGGCGGCCGCGCCACCCGCATCAACCAGATGGCGCCAGGCATCGAACACGAGCCGCTTGTTGGCTGCCAGTGCGGGATCGTCCGATTGGAGCCGCGCTTGTTGGGCCGGCCCAGTCGCGCCCGTCACCGGCTGCGGACCACCCTCCTCCGGCGAAGGCAGATCTGGTCCGGGCGGGGCTTCGACCGAGTGCCAATGCTCGGCCAGACGATCCCCTTCCACCCGGAACAGGTTGAAGTGCGTGCTGGTATAGCGCCCGGCCCCCTCCGGCTCGCGCAGCTCTTCCCGCAAGGCCATCACCACCAGATCGCCTTCTGCAACCATGGTAACGAGCGGCGGGGAGACCAGCGCCGGGATGTCGCGCCGTGGGACGGCCGAGAAAATCTGCTTGAAGGCCGCGCGCCCGCTCGGCAGCACAGGGCTATGCTGGATATAGTCTTCTGTCAGCAAATCGTCGGCCAGCTCGACATGGCCGGCATTGACGATGCTGCGCCACATGTCGAACGCCAGGCGTTTGTTCCGGGCCAGGCGCGGGTCCTTGTCCTCCAGCAGAGACAGTGGCGCAGGGTGACCCATGACCGGCACGACGCTTCCCTCCCTCGCGGCAGCCACGGGCGGTGCGAGCGAGGGCGACCCGTCACCCGAGGAGGCCGTGCATGCCGCAAGCAGCATGCAGGCCGCCACCCCGCCCAGCGAACCCCGCGTCAAAAGCGTTTGCCGACCTGGATCTGCATCACACGGCCCAGCGCGCTGCCATAAGTCGGGTCGAAGCGGATCGCGCTGCCGGCAAGGCCTGCCTGATTGACGACCAGTGGCGGATCCTTGTCGAAGACGTTCTGCATGCTGAGGACGATGCTGAAATTGTCCGTCAGCCATGAGCCGCCCCGGTCGCCGGTGTCGAAGCCGATGGTCAGGTCGAACGTCGTGTAGGAGCCAATCTTGGCATAGGACGGGTCGACGCCGACTGGTAGTTGTGCCTGATCGATCTCATAGGAATTGCGGAAGTTGACGAAGGTGCTGGCGAACAGATCGCCCATCCCGATATCGCGCCGCCAACCAAGCTGGCCGCGCGCCTGGAAGGTGAGCGGGAAGCCGAGCTGGTTCACTTCCTGCACGAGCTCAGCGCCGGGCAGCGGGGACACTTTCCAGCTCATCGTGTAGGAGGCAACCGCACCGAGGTTGAACCGGCCCATGCTGCTATCGAAGGCGTAATCGATGTTGAAATCGATGCCCCGGCCGACCGTCTTGCCCGCGTTGATCCGGCGGCCGCTCACCAGCGCGAACACATTGCCCGGCGCCGTCGGCGGACCGAACAGACCGCCCCGCTCCCCGCCGGTGTTGTAGCAGCTGATCATCGCATCGTAGACCGCCTGCGTGGTCACATTCTTCCCGAAGGCTGCGGCGCAGGAAGGGTTTGCCTGATTGATGGTCGGGAAATCGCCAAAGAAGGCAGTCGGGTTGTTCGCGGCCAGTGTCGGGAAATAGGCCGGGTTGTAGATGATCTGCGAGTTGTAGATCTGCTGGTTGATCGCCGGCACGCTGCCGACGTTGAAGGCCGGCGTGGTGATCTGGCCCTCATAGCTCAGCCACCAATATTTGGCGGACATGGTGAGGCCCGGCAGCGAGGGCGGTGTCCAGTCGACGCCGATGGCATAGGTCTCGGAGGTCTCGGGCGCGAGATCGCGATTGGCGCCGCCGATCGACTGATAGATCGCGCCCATCGGCACGCCCTGGCACGCTGCGCAGATCGCCGGCGAGAGCTGGTTGCCCGCCGTCACCAGCGGGATAACGCCGGTCTGCGAGAAGGGATCATTATCGGCAAGGCCCGGCGCCCGGAAGGACGTGCCCCAGCTGCCGAAAATCTTGAGGCCGCGCGTCGGCCAGAAGTTGAAGCCCAGACGCGGATTGGTCGTGGTGCCGGCGTCGCTATAATCATCGTAGCGGATCGAGCCATTGAGCTCGAGCTTGTAGATGAGGCCGCTCCCCGCATCCGGGCTCACGACCGGCACGAACAATTCGCCGAACACCGAAGAGACGCTGCGCGGATTGAAGTTGTTGCCGCCGAAATTATTCTCGTTGAGCAGCGAGCCTTCATAGCGCTCGACACCCACGGCCAGCTTCACCTGTCCGGCCGGGAGAGAGAAGAGCGGGCCGTCCGCAGTCGCCGAATAGACCTGCATGTCATATTTGGTCCGGTTGATGAGCGAGGTGCCGCGCGCGTTGATGGAATCGGCCGTCGCCTGATCGGTGCACTGGAAGGCGGTGGGATCGCAGAAGAAGTTGAACGTCGCGAAGACCGGCGCCGGCGCGCCGCCCGTCTGCGTGGTGGTCGAGGGCGCATCATGCGTGCCGGCGAAGGCCGACAGGGTTACCGACCAGTCATAGGGCAGCTTGATGTCGACACCGCCGCCATAGGTCCAGGTTTCGGTTTGGCCGAAGCGGCGCGGCGACCCGATGTCGTAGACGGTGCTGTAGGCCACGGAGAGCGCGCCCGTCGCGCAGGCGGCGAGGAGGTTGGCGGGACCGGTGACGACGCCGCCCGCATAATGGCTGGGGTTGCACGGGCTGAACGGATTGCTGTTGGGAATGCGCGGCAACTGGCCAAGATTGGTGACGCGGTTGCTGGTCGACGAGTTGGGACCGTTAATGGTGAAGTCGCGCCGTACATAGAGCGCGTCCGCGAACACACGGAGCCAATCGGTAACATTCTGCTCGAAGTTCATCGCAAAGCGGTCTGCCTCAACCTGCGGAATAACCTCGATGCCACTCCAGGTATTGAAATAGTTGGGCGTGGATTTGAGATCTGCGAGAGTCAGCTTCGACCCGTCCTGACCCGCCGGGATGCCGTAATAGATGCCGTTGATGACGACATTGCCCGGCGCCGAGTAAAGCGATGAGGGCGCCCCGCCATAAGGCGAGAGATCGTCATTATAGAGATCCGGGCGTGCCGAGGCCGCGAAGGCGGTCTGATAGGAGTGCTGGTAGGAGAGGATAATGCCGCCCTCACCCACGCTGCCCTCGCCCCAGCGCACCCCGCCGATGCCGGTCACATACCAGCCATCCTGACCGTCATTCTTGCGATAGCCGCCGTGGACTTCAAGCGTGTCCTCCGGCCGTCGCAGGATATAGTTGACCGTCCCCGCGATCGCGTCCGCGCCGTAGAGGGCCGAGCCGCCGTCCTGCACCACGTCGATCCGCTGGATCATCTGCGCGGGGTAATTATCCCCGTCGAACGAGTTCATGTTGCCGCCTTCATACGGCACGCGGTGCCCGTTCACGAGGCTGAGCGTTGCGCCCACGCCCAGGCCGCGAACATTGGGCGACTTGTTGAAGTTGAAGGAGTTGATCGTGTTCGCCTGCTGCGCCTGCCCACCGGCATAATTATCGCCGCCGCCCAGGCGCAGGATGGAGGGCACCGTGCCCAGAATGTCGGCGGTGCTGGAGAGGCCGGTGGCCCTGATCTCCTCCTTGCCCAACTGGACGAGCGCCGTGCCCACCGGTGCTTCGCCGCCGATGCGGGTGCCGGTGACGATGATTGCGCGCTCATTATCGCCATTGCTATCCTGCGCTCCGACATCCGCGCCCGCCGAGCCGGTTTGCGCGCTGACCGGCTGGGCCAGCCCCAGCATCGAGGCGCTGCTGAGCAGCAGAAGCGCGAATTGCGCGCGCGACGTGAATGAAAGACGATGGCCTGCAGTCATGTTCACCCTCCCGGCCTTGCGGCTGTTTCGGGATGCACGATCCGGTACTGCGCCGCATTGCTCGCGTGTCGCAGACGAGGTCCGGTCGATGACATCCTCTCTTGTCCACCTGCCTTTGGGCTAAGCACGCAGGACGAAAATAGTGCTGTGAATTGGTTGCGGTCTCAAAGCATCATGAAAGCAGCCTGGCGACAGGCATGAAGCGACCGCCCCAAAAGAACACACTATTTTGAGGGCCGGCGCTCATGCCAGATCGAGGAAGAATGGCTTTGCGCGTCGGCAGCACCTGCGCGCGCCGGGCTGAGATAAAGAGTGGGATGAGGAATGAGCGGAGCGATGAAGATCAACCAACTGCACCCCCGGTTCGTGGGCGAGATCACCGATCTGGACACCTCCGCACCCCTCTCGCCCGAGACCGTCGAATTCTTCGAGGCGGCGATGGCGCAATATGCCGTCTGCGTGATCCGCAATGCCAGCCTGTCGGACGAGGACCATATCGCCTTCGCCCGGTCCTTCGGCCCGCTGGAACTGGCACCGCCCGGGCGCAAGCGGATCGCGCCGGAGCTTTACGACATCAGCAATCTTACCGCCGAGGGCGAGATCATCCAGCCCAAGCCGGATGGCGCCCAACCGGCCGATTTCGAGCTGTTCCATACCGACAGCCCGTTCAATTCCTGGCCCACGAAATGGTCGATGTTGCTGGCCTATGTGACGCCGCCGGAGGGTGCCGATACGGAGTTCATCGACACCCGCGCCGTCTATGATGATCTGCCGGAGGACATGAAGGGAAAGGTCGCCGACCTCAAGGTCGACCACGACCTCTTCCGCGCGCTGCAGCTGAACGGCGTCAAGTTCGAGGACGAGGAGATGCGCAAAAATTATCCGCGCATGGCTCATCCACTGGTCCGCACCTCGGCCAGCGGGCGCAAGGCGTTGTACATGGGCTGGCACGGCGTGGGCATCGAAGGGTGGCCGGAAGACGAGGCCCGCACCTTCCTGGACGAGCTCTACCGCTTCGCCACGCAGGAGCGCTATGTCTACGCGCATAAATGGGGGCCGGGCGACATGGTCGTGTGGGACAATCGCTGCACGATGCACAGCGCGACGTCTTTCGAGCGCTATCGCTATAAGCGGGATATGCGCCGTGCGACGATTAACGAATTTGGCCCGGAGGTCTCGGCGATCGAGGCCAACAGGCGCGCGCCGGATTGATCGCCGCCCGCACGGCCGCTCAGCCCTGCGGGGGTTGGAACCCGGCACGAGCTTTGGCGACCCGTGCCCGGATCGCGCAGCCTTCGGCATGGTCGTTGATCAGCCCCATGGCCTGCATGAAGGCATGGACCGTGGTCGGGCCAACGAACTTCCAGCCGCGCTTCTTGAGGTCCTTGGACATGGCGATGGACGCAGGCGACGTTGGGGCGAGATGCGGAACCTCGTCTCGGGGTTCGAAGCTCCAGACATAGGCTGCGAAGGAGCCGCTTTCGCGCACGAGATCCTGCACGCGCTGCGCGTTGTTGATGACCGCCTCGATCTTGCCGCGGTGGCGGACGATGCCGGCATCCTGCAACAGGCGCTCGACATCCGTCTCATCAAAGGCCGCGACGCGATGAAAATCGAAGCCGTGAAACGCGGCCCGAAAATTCTCGCGCTTGGTCAGGATCGTTCGCCAGCTCAGCCCCGACTGAAAGCCTTCCAGGCTCAGCTTCTCGAACAGACGCCGATCGTCGGACAGGGGATAGCCCCATTCATCGTCATGATAGGCGATGTAATCTTCCGACGCTGCGCACCAGCCGCAACGGGCCACGCCATCGGATGCCGTAAAAAGCCCCGCCATGTTCCTTCCCCCATCATCCGAGCGGACAGCGCGGCGCCAGGGCACCGGCAAGCTGTGATCTAGCCTGCCGCCTTCCCTGACGCCAGCGCGGCCTCGAGGCTTCTCCCTTATCTGTCGGCAGCGATGTTCGTTCGCCAATGTTCGTAGAGAGCCGGGATATCGCCGCTGGTCAGGATGGGCATGGCGCGTTGCAAGTCGTCATCGCTCCAATCCCACCAGCACAGCTCAAGCAGCCGGGCGACGTCCGCGTCGGCGAAGCGCTGCCGGATCAGCTTGGCGGGGTTGCCGCCGACGATGGCATAGGGGGCGACGTCCTTCCTCACGACGCTGCGCGTGCCGATGATCGCGCCATGCCCGATCCTGATGCCGGGCAGGATCACCGCTTCCGACCCGATCCACACGTCATGACCGATGACCGTATCGCCTGCCGGCCGATAGCCATTGTCCGCACCGGCAAATGCCGGCACGTCCGGCATCCAGAAGAAGGGGAAGGTGCTGATCCAGTCGCTGCGATGGCCCTGATTGCCCGCCATGATGAAGGAAGCGCCCGACCCGATAGAGCAGAACGAGCCCATGATGAGTTTGTCTGCGCCTTCATCGGGCAACAGGTAGCGGGCGCAATCGTGGAAACCATGGCCATGATAATAGCCGGAATAATAGCTGTAGCGTCCGACTCGGATGTTGGGATGCGTGACAAGACGATCGAGCGTGATGCCCTTGAAGGGGCTTTCAAAAACATTGTGCATGGTTGGTCTGGCCTGAAGATTTGATCGCCAGCTTCGGGGCCTTGAGACGGCCGCTGGCGCAAGACAACGTGCTCGGGCAATCACTGGATCGCCCGCCATCAGCTTCTCACGTCAGTGACGCGGAAGCACGATGCAGATGGTACACGGTGCGATCTTCATCCCGCGATGATGACGCAAATGCTTCAGCATGCCAAGTCAGGCGATGTATTCGCCCTCCCGCAACATACTATTGCTGCTCGGGATAATCCTCTGGCTTGACCGAGCCGACCATCGGGCGGTCTTCCACCTTCTCCTGAGACTGACCACCGCCGGTGCGATTGTCATTCTCGGCAGCGTCCGGCCGGGCATCGCCCATGGGACCACGGGGCATCTCGGTTGGATTGCCCTTCTCGCCCTTGTCCTTGGGAGGATTGGCCTTCGCCTCGCGATCCTTATCCATGGGCTTGCTCCTTTCCAGCAGTCTTTGGCTCCTTGCCAAAAGCCTCGCGCAGCTCATCCTTGGCTTTCTCAAGGATCTGGCGTTGCTCCTTGCCGAGATTGTCGCCTGCGCGGTTGATGTAAAAGGTGAGCATGCTCATCGCGGACTGGAGCGCGGTGCCCTTGCGCCGCTTGCTATGCTCCGCCGAGCGCTTGAGCGAGGCTGCGATCTTCGCCGGATCGTCCTGCTTGAAGACGCCCTCGTCCAGATCGAGCGCGTCCGAATGTTCGGTCACATCCTGAGACCATTTCTTGTCGGCCATGGCTCAGTCCTTTCCGCTGCCGGGCTCAGCCAGCTTGCGATGCTGCTCGGCGAGCATCGCCTGTGGCACGACGCCGGCGGCGGCGACCTGCAGCTTGTTGGAGAGGCCCGAGACGATATGCCCCTTGCCATCCAGCAGCGCCTTCCAGCCATCGCGTGCGACTTTGGCGGGATCGGCCTTGTCCTGCTGGCCCACCTGCGTATCCAGCAGACCGGCGCGCTCGAAGAACTCGGTGTCCGTGGGGCCGGGCATCAATGTGGTGAGGGTAACGCCCTCGGCCTCCTTGATCTCGTTGCGCAGCGCTTCGGTGAAATTGTCGATGAACGCCTTGGTCGCGTTGTACACGGCATTGAAGGTGCCCGGGATGTAGCCCGCGATGGAGCCGGTGACGAGAATCTTGCCGTCATTGCGCGCGACCATGTCGGCCAGCACCTTCTGCAGAAGATAGACGGTGCCGGTGACATTGGTGTCGACAGACCGTCGCCACATGGCGACATCCTGCTCCAGAAAGGGTCCGCCCGTGCCGACCCCGGCATTGGCGCAAAGCACTTCGATCCTCCGGCCTTCCGCTGCGGCCAGAAGCCGATCCACGCCGTCGAGCGTGGAGAGATCGGCCTCAAGCGATCGCACGTCGCCGCCATGGCGCCTGAAGTCCTGCGCGGCCGCGTCGATCAGCGGCTCGTCAGCGACGACGAGCAGGTCATAGCCATCCTGCGCGATGAGATGGGCGAGTTCGAAACCGATGCCGGTAGACGCGCCCGTGACGATTGCGAATTTCTCGCCCATCCCATGCCTCCTTATGCGCCCGGCATCTTTGCCAGCATGTCGATATGCTTCTGGACGACCGGAGCGATCTCGCCCGCAGCTGCCTTGAGCGCCGGCGTGTCGCCGTTGGCGGCGTAACCCTGATGGAGCGCAAGCGCCGCTGCATGGGCTTCGCGTTGGGCCGTCAGATAGGCCGTGGTGGCGGCGGTGCCCTCTGCAGCCTTGATGGCATCCAGCTTGGCTTGCTGGTTGGCGTCAAGCGCCGGCGGCGTGGCGGTGAGTCCGGCCTTCTCAGCCGCTGCCTTGAGCTTGGCGGTGGATTGGCCATGCGCATCGACCATCATGTTTGCGAAATCGGCAATCGGCTTGTCCGGATTTTTCGCGAGGATGGCGCGGGACGATTCGATCTCGAACAGGTCGCCAGCGCCTGCCTTGGCGAGGTAGCCCGTCGCATCGGTGGGCGTGGCGGACATCTCGCCCGGTGGCGGCGCGCCCACGGACATGTTCGTGGCATTGCCCGTCATGGCCATGTCGTTGTTGGTCATGGCTGTATCATTCGCCGGTGTGCCGCCCTGGCTGCACCCAGCCAGTACACTGGCCGCCAACGGTATCGCAAAATAGAGTTTCATCATCCGTCTCCTTGCATGAGTCATGCGGCGACCCGGTCGAGCCCCGGTTTCAGCACCACCTTGGTCACTTCGTTCTGGTGATCGTGGAACATCTTGTAGCCCTGCGGGGCTTCGCTCAGCGGCATGCGGTGGCTGATGAGGAAGGTGGTATCGATCTTCCCCTCCATGATCGCATTCAACAGGCCCGGCAGATAATGCTGCACATGGGTCTGGCCGGTCTTGAGCGTCAGCCCCTTCTCCATGAAGGCGCCGAGCGGAAACTTGTCGACGAAGCCGCCATAAACCGCCGGCATCGACACGCGGCCACCCTTGCGGCAGGCAATGATCGCCTGACGGATCGAATGGGTGCGGTCAGTGCCGGTGAAGGTGGAGACCTTGATCTGGTCCCAGACATTGTCGGCGAAAAGACCGTGCGCCTCCAGGCCGACTGCGTCGATACAGGCGTCGGGGCCAATGCCGCCGGTCATCTCCATCAGCGCCTCGTAGGTCTTGCTCTCTTCGAAGTTGATGGTTTCCGCGCCGAACTTCGCCGCCAGCTCAAGGCGGCGGGGGAAATGGTCGATGGCGATCACCCGCTCGGCGCCCATCAGGAAGGCCGCCTGCACGCAGAATAGCCCGACCGGCCCGCAACCCCAGACCGCGACCGTATCGCCGGGCTCGATCTGCGCGAACTCTGCGGCTTGCCAGCCTGTCGGCAGAATGTCGGACAGGAACAGCACCTTGTCGTCGTCGATCCCGTCGGGAATGACGATCGGGCCAACGTCGCTGAACGGCACGCGGACATATTCCGCCTGCCCGCCGGCATAGCCCCCCGTCATGTGGCTATAGCCGAACAGACCGCTCATCGGCTGGCCGTAGAGCGTCTGGGCGATATCCTGATTGTCGGCCGGGTTGGAATTGTCGCAGGCGGAATATTGGTGCTTGCCGCAATGGTAGCAGCTCCCGCAGGCAATGGTGAACGGCACCACCACCCGCTGCCCCTTTTGGAGCGTCGAGCCGGGGCCAGTCTCGACCACCTCACCCATGAACTCATGGCCGAGAATGTCACCGGACTTCATCGTGGGGATGTAGCCATCATAAAGGTGCAGGTCCGAACCGCAGATTGCGGTGGATGTGACCTTGATGATCGCATCGCGCGGATTGATGATTTCCGGATCGTCCACGGTGTCCACGCGGACATCATGCTTGCCGTGCCAGGTGAGCGCGCGCATCAGGCCGTCTCCTCTTCCAGTTGCTTGTGCGTCCACGCCGACGTGGCGATCTCGCCGGTTTCCATGAGTTGCTTGAAGCGCCGCAGGTCGCGCCGGGCCTGAATGGCCGGCTCGCGCTGGAACATCTTGGCGATGACCTTGCCGATGAATCCTGCGGGCGGATCGTAGAGGATCGTCGCCGTGACCACGGTGCCGCGCGCGCCTGCATCGCGAAAATCGATTCGACCGCTGTTCGGCACGTCGGCACCCTCGGTCGAGGCCCATGCGATGAACGCGTCCGGCTGTTCCTCGGTGATCACTGCATCCCACTCGACGGTCCGGCCGCCAGGCGCCTTCACCACCCAATGGCTGGTCACATCATCGATCATGTCGACCCGCACGACATTGTCCATGAAGGTCGGCAGCCGGGTGAAGTCGCGCCAATAGGCGTAAAGCTCCGCACGGGGGCGATTGATCGTCACGGAGCGGCCGACCAGACTGTCGCCTTTGGGTTCGACCAGGGTCGCCGCGGCCTCATCGACCACGTGGCGATCTTTGGAGGTCGTCAGCGGTGCGTCGTCGCGCGCATCGGGCATTCTACTTCTCCTGTCGCGGGTTGGCTCAGTGAGCGTATGATCAGTCAACGCGTCTCAGCTGGGACCGTTGCCCACATATCGGACGAACTCCTCAGAATAGCGGCGGGTGATCATCGCCTGCTCGCTGGACGAGACGTCCTCCATCAGCTTTGGGAACCAGGTTCCCTCCTCGGAATAGATGTGATGGGCAACCGCGCCGCGGATATGCTCGAGCTTGTCGAGATAATCCTGGCTCATCGGGTCCAGCCGTTCCAGCAGACCCATCTCCATCTTGGCGGCGGATTGTTCCTGATAGGCAAGCTCGGCATGGCCGACCTGCTTGTCCGCGGCCAGCGCGGGATAGATCGCCGCTTCCTCCGCGATGGAATGGCCCGTGAGGAGCAGCGCCAACCGCTCCTGCGCATCGCGACGCGTCTCGGCCGTGGTTGCGGCCTTCACGGCTGCGAACAGAGCCTCGATCTGCCGATGATGATCGAGAATATGCGCGAGCCAGCTGCCGCGCGTCGCAAGCTCCTCGGCCTTGGCCCGGGCCTCGGCCCGCGCCTCCTCGCTTTCGGGCGGGGTGACAGCGGCGATGACCTTATCGATGATGGACATGATTAATCTCCTTTTCGAAGGAACTCAGGCAACGGCATCGAGATCGACGAGCGGCTCGCGTGCCCAGAACCGCAGCGGCGCCAGCGCCGCGACGAATGCCGTCGCATCGGATTTGCTCTTGAGGGCGAAGCAGCCTTCATCGAGGTCGGGCATCAGACCGGCCTTGGTCAGCAGCGGCTCTGCTTCCTTGCTCAGGCCCATGAACTTGCAGTGGGCAAAAGCGTCCGTCACGAAGTCCTTCGCCGTGGCATCGAGCGCGAGCAACTGCCCGCCCTCCGCCGAGGCGACGACCGCGACGGCATCGAACAGGACCGAAGGCCCGCCATCCACCTTGTAGTGGGCGCCAAGGATCTTACCGTCTGACAATGTGACCCCGCCGATCTTGGGGGCAATGAACTCGATCATCGCACCGGCTTCATCGACCGCATTGATGATCGCCTGGACAAGCGTCGCATCGGCGCCGTCGGTCACCAACAGGCCGAGCTTGCGGCCGGCAAAGCTCTGCGGCCCACGCTTGATGATGCTCAGCGCATCGGACGGCGCCAGATCGGTCCGCGGCTGTACCGCCGTGGTCGCCGCCTGCGGCATGGCCAGCCCCAGCCCGTTTGCGACGGTCGCCGCGAGGTCCGCATCGATGTTCAGCAGATGCGAAACCATGCGCGACCGGATGTCCGGCCGCTCCACGCGGGAGAGCTCGAACACCAAAGCATCGCCGATATGCTTTTGCTCGATCAACGTCTGGCTCGCGTAGAACTGCGTGGCCTGGCTATAATGATCGGCAAAGCTTTCCGGCCGGATGCGCAACTTGTCGCCGTCGGCCGGCTCCGCGAAGCTCTTGAAGCCGCGCTGCGGGTCCTCACGCGGACCGCCGATTTCCGCGCCCCAGCTATTGGGCTCATAATTGGCGCGACCGACGGGATTGCGCATCGCCATATGCCCATCCTGCTGGAAATGCGCGAACGGGCAGCGCGGTGCATTAATCGGCAGATGCGTGAAATTGGGCGAGCCGAGGCGCTTGAGCTGCGTATCCAGATAGGAGAAATTGCGCCCCTGCAACAGCGGGTCGTTGCTGAAGTCGATGCCCGGCACGACATTTTGGGTGCAGAAGGCGACCTGCTCGGTCTCGGCGAAGAAATTATCGACCAGACGATCGAGCACCAGACGACCCACGACGCGGATCGGCACCAGTTCCTCGGGAATGATCTTGGTGGCATCGAGCACATCAAAATCGAAGCTGTCGGCGAATTCCTGATCGAAGAGCTGGAGACCCAGTTCCCATTCGGGAAAATCGCCGGCTTCAATGGCGGCCCAGAGGTCCCGCCGGTGGAAGTCGGGGTCGGCGCCGTTGATCTTGACCGCTTCGTTCCAGGCCACCGACTGAAGGCCCAGCTTGGGCTTCCAGTGGAACTTGACGAACGTCGACTTTCCGTCTGCGTCGACCAGCCGGAAGGTATGGACGCCAAAGCCCTCCATAAAGCGGAAGGAGCGCGGGATCGTCCGGTCGGACATGATCCACATGACCATGTGCATCGATTCCGGCGTCAGGCTGATGAAGTCCCAGAAGTTGTCATGCGCCGTCTGGGCCTGCGGAAAGGCGCGATCCGGCTCGGGCTTGGCGGCATGGATCAGGTCGGGAAACTTCATCGCGTCCTGGATGAAGAAGACCGGGATATTGTTGCCAACGAGGTCCCAATTGCCCTCCTTGGTGTAGAGCTTCACCGCAAAGCCGCGCACATCGCGCGCGAGATCGAACGAGCCCTTGGACCCGGCCACGGTCGAGAAGCGAACGAAGGCCTCGGTCCGCTCGCCTACCCGCTGGAAGAGATCGGCACGGGTGATGTCGGACAGGCTGTCTGTCAGCTCGAAAAAGCCATGGGCGCCATAACCGCGCGCATGAACCACGCGCTCCGGGATACGCTCATGATCGAAGTGGAACATCTTCTCGCGAAAATGGAAGTCTTCCAGCAGCGCGGGGCCGCGCGCGCCCTGCTTGAGGCTGTTCTGGTCATCGGAAACGGGAACGCCCTGCGCGGTCGTCAGCGTCGCGACATCACCGCCAGCGGTCTGCCGCGTTTCGCCACCCTCGCCCATCGGACCTTCAAAAACAGGCATGTCCTCAAAGGCGGCATCTGCAGAAGGGCTGTTTGCCGATGACCGCTGCTGATCGGATTTCATAGGCGCACGGCCTTTCGCCGCACGCGTTGCCTGTTTCGCCATCGCGGTTCCTTGTCATTGCTGGGATGTGAACGAGTTCGTCTCGTGCTTCACCAACACGCCGTCCGGATGACAGTTGCCTGTTAAGGCTAGGAATTAACATTGATCATAGTGAAAGCCGATCGGGGCTGGATCGCCAGCGCGGCTTATCCGTTAGCCACTCGATGTTGATGGATCGCCTCCTTGCAAACCGCCGCGGCGTGGCCCTGACGCCGGAAGAACGAGCCGCGCTCGAAGACACGATTCTCGAGGTTCGCACCTTTGAGCCCCGCACGACGATTGTCGACGCGGGTCAGATTGTGGATGTCAGCAGCTTCCTGGTCGAAGGGATCATGTCGCGCTATATCGATGATCGCAAAGGCTTGCGGCAACTCGTCGCCATCCATGTGCCTGGCGAATTCGTTGATCTCCATGCTTATCCCATGCGGGAGCTGGACCATGCTATCGGCACGCTCACAACCGCGAGCATCGCCATCGTGCCGCACAAAGCCTTGAGGGAAGTACTCGACCCCCGGCCCGATCTGGCGCGCAAGCTGTGGTTTTCGACGCTGATCGATGCCGCCCTTCATCGTGCTTGGTTGTTCCGGGTCGGGAGGCTCGACGCGGTCGGGCGTGTCGCCCATTTCCTGTGCGAGATGAATGCCCGACTCTATGCAGTGGGATTATCGGACGGACATCGCTTCGTGCTGACCCTGACGCAGGGCGACATTGCCGAGATTTGCGGCCTGACCACCGTTCACACCAATCGGGTGCTCCGCCAATTAAGAGAAGCCGGACTGTGCGAGAGGCACGCCTCACTGGTCCAGATCAACGATTATGCCGGTCTGGCCCGCCGGGGCAATTTTTCATCAGATTATCTGTATCTCGCCCCCTGCGCAGATATCCAGCAAGGAGGACCAGCATGACTGTCCACTCCCCAATCGAGCCCTATGCCGAACCCGGCGTCGCCACGGCTGAGGAGGATCATGTCATCCTCGAGGGCCCGGGCGGGATCGCTGTAACCATGACGGCGGACGCAGCCGTTGCCACGGGCGAGAGCCTGATCGAAGCCGGCGAGGAAGCGCAAAGGCATCAGAAGACCAAATAACTGCGCGGTCTCAGATGCAACGCAAGCTTGGACTGGAACGGTCAAGGGACGGGGCGACCGCCGGTCGCCTCTTCGCGGAGCCCCCCGGCGCCGGGAACGATGTCGAACGGATGGAAGTTTCTCTCCAGCGATGAGGATAACAGGTCGAGAGATGATGTTTCCGCAGGAGAAACCCTCAGAAGCTTATGCCGAGACCCTATCCCCGGCACTACCCGATGACATCATTGCGGCAGCCATGGCCGTGCTCGAAACCGCCAGGCAGGCGGCGATCGGGATCGCCACCGCAGAAAGTTGCACCGGGGGCCTGCTCGCATCGCTGCTGACCGATATCGAGGGGACCAGCAACGCCTTTGACCGGGGCTTCGTCGTCTACAGCAAGGATGCCAAATGCGATCTGCTCGGGCTCAGCCATAAGCTTGTCGAGGATTACGGCGCGGTGAGCGAACCCGTCGCGCGCGCGATGGCTGAAGGGGCCTTGCGCCGATCCAAAGCGCGACTGGCGATTGCGATCACCGGCTTTGCCGGCCCCGGTTCCTCCGACGATGAGCCGGGGCTGGTCCATTTCGCCTGCGCCGCGCATCGGGCGGAGACGCGCCACAGCGTCCATCACTTCGGCGACATCGGGCGCGGCGCGACCAGGATCGAATGCCTGCGCGTTGCGCTTGCCATGTTGAGCGAGATGCTCGCCGAGGTGGCCGCCGATCCGCAGCGGGCCGCGTGAGGCCGCCCATGGCGACACCGGCACCCGATGGCATCACGCAAGAGCATGAGAGCAACAGCCGGCGGGCCAATCCCTGGCCGCTGGTCCTGCTCACGGTGATCTTGGGCGCCGGTCTGACCGGTCTGTTTGCGGGGCAGGCCCCTGCCGTGCGCAAAAGCTCGAACGACCGCATCACCCTCCTCGTGCAAACCCCGAAAACGCTGCGCAACGGCATGGTCTTCGAGACCATCGTCGAGGTGACGCCGCGCAAACCGATCGGTGATCTGGTTATTGCCGTGTCGGATGACCTCTGGCGGGAGATGACCATCAACACGATGATCCCGGCTGCAAGCGAGGAACGCTATAAAGACGGCTCTCGGCAGTTCTCATTCGGCGAGGCAAAGCCCGGCGAGACGTTCCGCTTCAAGATCGACGGGCAAATCAACCCGCCGCTGTTCGCCGGCACGCGCGGCAGGATCGCCGCCCTCGACGGGGAGCGCGAACTCGCTGCCCTGCCCGTCCACATCAAGGTCTTGCCCTGATGGATATCATCCTGCGCGCCAGCGTGATGTTCTTCATCATGTACATGCTGCTCCGGCTGCTGGGCAAACGCGAGCTCAGCCAAGTCACACCGTTCGAACTGGTGCTTCTGGTGGTGATGGGCGATCTCGTCCAGCAGGGCATCACCCATAATGATCTCAGCATGACCGGCGCCGCGCTCGCCATTGGCACCATTGCCTTCTGGGCGCTGGCGCTGAGCTGGATCACCTATCTTTCCCCACGCGCCGAACGGCTGCTGGAAGGCGTACCGCGCGTGCTGATCAAGGATGGGGAACTGATTACCCCCAACATGCGCCGCGATCGCGTGACCCGGGCCGAGGTTGAAATCGAGATGCGGCTGGCGGGCATCGCCAACATATCCGAGGTCGCCTGGGCAATCCTCGAACCCAATGGCAAAATGAGCTTCATCGCAAAGAAGGACGATGGGCCGGCCAAGCAGGAAGATGATGATGACAAGGCCGTTTGACCGGTTCCGCTGACTGCGCGCACGATCTTTCAAGCTGAACGAGCGCGGCAGGGTTGCCCACAGGCCGGCGTCATTGTATCAGCAGGTCCGCCGACCAAACGAACTAATGTATTGGTTCAATCATGCGCATTCGCGACAAACGCCGGCCTCACACTATGAGGCCACGCATCGAGACCCTGACTCGTCCCACAGCCCTGCTGCTGCAGCCCGGCGACTTGGCGCTCCCTGCCCGGCCCGAATGGCGCTCGTTCGCGCAGAGTTGGGACGACCTGCCCCGCGACATGTGGATGGCCGATGGCGGAACCTATCGCCGCCGCCGCTACGCTGCCTTTGAGATCGATGGCGACGCCTGCGCGCGCCTGCCGCATCGCGCCCATTATCAGGATCGCGATCACAATCCCTTGAATGGCGGCGTCGAACGCTGGTTTGCACCAGTGGCGGACGAACAGGCCGAGAGCGCGCTATTGCGCGATCTGATGCGGAATACTGCGGCGCGCATTTCGCAGGCCAGCGGTTGCGAAGAGCACGCATGGATGGTCGAAGCCCATCAGTTTCGCATTGAGGCCCTGCCCGACCTCCCCGGCCTTCCGACGCCTGAGGGGATGCATCAGGATGGACGCGACTGGGTGTTGATCCTGCTGGTCGGCGGCAACAATTATTCGGGCGGTGAGACCCGCGTCGAAACTGTTTCAGGCGCGTGCCTGATCGAACACCGGCTCGCGCACGCCGGCGAGGCGCTGCTCCTCAATGATGGACAGGTGCGCCACGGAACCACGCCGATCCAGTCGGAGGCCGGGGATCTGCCGGCTTGGCGAGATACGCTGGTCCTGACCTTCGCGAATGCGGCGGGGCGCTGAGCGGCCGGCGTGGATCGCTTCTTCATCGTCACCGGCGGCCCCGGATCGGGCAAGACCACACTGCTCGATGCGCTGGCCCGGCACGGCATCGCGACCATGGCCGAGGCCGGGCGCACGATCATCCAGCAACAGATGGCCGCAGGCGGCAGCGCCGTGCCCTGGGCCGACCGGGAGGCGTTCGCGGAGAAGATGCTTGCGTTCGACGTGAAGTCCTATGAAGCCGCAAAGGGACGATCGGGCCCGATCCTCTTCGACCGAGGCATCCCGGATGTCATCGGTTATCGTGCTCTGTGCGGCCTTCCCATTCCCGACAATTTGCACCGAACCGCTAGCGCGCGCCGCTACAATAAGGACGTTTTCATCGCCCCGCCCTGGGCGGACATTTACGCGCAGGATACCGAGCGCAAACAGGACTGGTCGGAAGCCTTGGCAACCCATGAGGTCATGGCCCGGGTTTATTCCGACCTTGGATATAATCTCGTGCCGCTACCGTTTACGACTCCGGACGAGCGCGCGGATTTCGTGCTGCGCAGGATCAGCGCCAACGCCTCAGCCTGACCGACGACCGCGCTTTACACCAGCCCTCGCGCGGCGCTGTCGCCCGCCGGCGTCAGCATCTCCACCACCTCGTGAAGCGCCTGTTCCAGACGATCCCGTGACCGGATTGCGCCGAGGCACAGCCGCACGCCCGAGGGCGCACAGGGGTCGACGGCCGGCGCATCGGGCGGGGTGAGCGCAATGCCGGCACGCAGGGCGCGGGCGCTCAGGCGCTCGGCATCGAGCATCGGCATCGGCATCCACACATGCAGGCTGCGCGACGCGCCGGGCACGGCCATGGCCTTGCCGAGAATGTCGCGGGCAAGCTGTGTCCGCATCTCCGTCTCGGCGACCAGCTCGTCGGCGATGCGATCGGCCGTGCCATCCTGCTCCCACTGGCTGAACACCAGACCGCCCAAGGACGGCGGCGTATAACCAAAGGCGCGGACACCGAGCAGCAATCGGTCGCGAACCCCGGCATCCTCCGGCGGCAGCAGAAAGCCGAGGCGAAGCCCCGGCGCGACGGCCTTGGACACGGCGGCCACCATCAGCGTGCGCTCGGGCGCCAGATCGGCGAAACTCTCCGGGGCGTCGCGATCCGCGAACACGCGATAGGCATCGTCCTCGACGATCATCAGATCCTGCGCGCGCGCCACCTCGATGATCTCTGCGCGTCGCGCGGCATCGAGCGTGATGGTGGTGGGGTTCTGCAGAGTCGGGATCAACACCACCACGCGCGCACCGGTCTCGCGGGCGGCCCGAGCCAGTGCCTCGGGTTCGAGCCCGCGTTGATCCATGGCGACACCGCCCAGGCGATAGCCGGCATGATCGGCCAGCGTCCGGATGCCGGGATAAGTGGCCGCCTCGCACAAGATCGTATCGCCGGGCCGCGCCAGCGCCGAGAAGGCCAGCGCAAGGCCGTGTTGGCCGCCATTGCACTGGATCACGCGATCCCGCGTGGCGCGCTGAACGCCATGGCGACGGTGGAGCCAGGAGGCTCCGGCCTCCCGGATGGATTCAAGCCCCTCGGGCGGGGCATAATTGACGGCTGTCGCCAGATCCGCGCGCTGTCGCACACGGCTCAACCCTTCACCGATCCAGCGCTCGGCAGGCGCGAGCGGCGGAATGTTGCGCGCCATGTCCAATGGCCCGCCCGCCTCGGCCGGCGATTGCGGCCGCGCTCGGTCCGCGACGAAGGAACCGCGCCCGACATGGCTGGAGATAAAGCCCCGCCGTTCCGCCTCGACATAAGCGCGGCTGACCGTCCCGACACTCAGCGCCAGGCGATGGGCAAGGTCCCGCTGCGGCGGGAGGCGATCACCGGGGACGAGCCGCCCCTCGCGCACGTCGCGCTCCAGCGCGGCGACGAGACGCTCGTACATCGGCGCATCGTCGCCCGACACTTCCGGCCGCCAGCCCTTCATTTGCCATCCTCAATAAGATTGAACCGGTTCAATATCACATTTGACACATGGGTCAATCGCGATCATTTCCGCAAGCGGGAGATCATAATGGATACCAGCCTGCTCGCGCCTTTGGCGCTCTACAGTTTCGTCTGCACGGCCACGCCTGGCCCCAATAACATCATGCTCGCCTCATCCGGGCTGGTGTTCGGATTCCGGCGGACGCTGCCCCATATTTTCGGCATCAACTTCGGTTGTGCGGCGATGCTGGCCTTGAGCGGGTTGGGCCTTGGCGCGATCTTCGAAGCCTGGCCGATCCTGCGCTGGGTGCTGCGCATCGTGGGCGCAGCCTATCTGGCCTGGCTTGCAGTGAAACTCTGGCAATCCGAAGGCATGGCCCGGCGTGAAGGCGCGCATCCGATGACTTTCTGGCAGGCGGCGGCCTTCCAGTTCATCAATCCCAAGGCATGGGCCATCACCGTGCCTGCCATCGCCACCTTTACCGTGCCGGACCGTCCGCTGGGTCTGCAGCTTGCGGTGATCATCGCGGCTTTCTCGCTGGTCGGCCTGCCCTCCATCGCGGGCTGGGCGGCCATGGGCGCCGGCGCGCGCGAATTGCTCGAGAGTCGCAAGGCCATGACACTTTTCGTGCGTACCATGGCCATCATGACGGCGCTCACCGCCCTGCTGTTTCTGATCTAGGGAGATAGGCGCATGACCCGCGACGAGATGATGCGCTTTGCGGCCCGGTGGATCGCCAACTGGAACGCGCGCGATCTGGAGGCGGTGCTTTCGCACTTCGCCGAGGACGCGCGCTTCATCAGTCCCTTGGCCAGGGAGGTTACCGGTTCGCGCATTATCGAGGGCAAGGCCGCGTTGCGCGCTTATTGGTGCGATGCGCTTGCGGCCACGACGGACATGCACTTCACCCTGATCGCGGCGGTGTGCGACATCGAGGCACAGGTGCTGGACGTGCATTATCTCGCGCAGCGGAACGGCCGATCCCGGCGCGCGCTGGAGACGATGCGGTTCGTCGATGGCAAGCAGGTGGAAGGCGAGGCCTTTTTCGGCATCGATCTCACAGACTGATAGCAGGCGCGGTTGCCAAAGCCCGCGCGAGCGTCTAGCAGGCTCGGTACATCAAGAGTTGGGGCGACGCCCAACGCCAACCTGCCAATCCGGGCAAGGTGGCACTCCGCAAGGAGGATGTGGCCGAACGGCAATTATGCGGATCAAGCCACTCAGCGTCGACCCGGACAAGGACCGACGCACTGTGCCGATCAAGATACCAGACCACCTCCCCGCCCGCCGTACCCTGGAAGCGGAAGGCGTCCTCGTCATGGACGAAGGCACCGCAACGCGGCAGGACATCCGGCCATTGCGGATCGGCCTGCTGAACCTGATGCCGGACAAGATCAGCACCGAGACACAGATCGCCCGGCTGCTCGGCGCCACGCCGCTCCAGATCGAGCTGACGCTTGTGCGGATTACGGATCACGCCACCCGCAATACGTCCGCCGATCATATGGCCGCCTTCTATCGCCCGTGGAGCGCGGTGCGGCATGAGCGGTTCGATGGCTTCATCATCACCGGGGCGCCAGTGGAGCGGCTCGATTATGAGGATGTACGCTACTGGCCGGAGCTGACCGACATCTTCGACTGGACGCAGACGCATGTTCACCGCAGCCTGACGATCTGCTGGGCGGCGCAGGCGGCGCTTTATCACTTCCATGGCCTGCGCAAGCGCGCCCTGGAGCAGAAGGCGTTCGGGATCTTCCCGCATCGCAATCGCGTGCCGACCTCGCCATATCTGCGGGGCATATCCGACGTGTTCGACGTGCCGGTGTCGCGCTGGACCGAGGTGCCGCAGATGGAGCTGGAAACGGCGCCGCATCTGCAGATCCTTGCCGATGCGGCCGGAACAGGCGCGGGCCTGGTTTATGACGAGGCCCGGCACATGCTCCACATGTTCAACCATCTGGAATATGATACGGAGACGCTCGCGCGCGAATATGCCCGCGATGGCGGGGCCTGTTTGCCTGTCGACTATTTCCCGCAGAATGACCCAACGCGTCCACCGCTGAACAGCTGGCGGAGCCACGCCCATCTGCTGTTCGCCAACTGGATCAACGAGGCCTATCAAACCACCGCGTTCGACCTCGTGCATGTCGGGCGGGAGCCACTGCCGGTGTCGTGAAGGACATCACCGGTTCCGCGCACGCCGTAGCCTCCAGTTGGCGATGTGCGCCCCCGCGAGCAGCAGGCTGCCCGAGACCGTGATCGCCGTTTCCAGAATCTCCCGGCTGGCAAACAGGATGCCAACCGCCATCAGCGCCAGGCCGACCGCGCCGATCGCCAAAGGCACGGGCGCGCGATGCCTGCGCCAACCACTCACCAGCGCCAAGGCGCTGGTCGGCACCGCGAGCGCGAGGACGACGGCGTGGAAGCTCTCGCCCGGATCGATCTGATCGGCGAAGGCCGGGAGGGCTGCCAGCAGCAGCGGCAGTCCCAGACAGTGGATCATGCAGGCGACGGAGGCGCAGACGGCGAAGCCGTCCAGCCAGTCGTTTCTGCTCCGGGTTTGCGTGAGGGGAGATGCGGCGGCTGTGTGATTCAATTCCATACCGCTATTATGATATGGTATATCATTCCTTTCAAGGCATGGAGGCATTTAATTGGTGGGAACGCTACCTCTGAAGCAGCCCGCTATTTAAACGCTACGCGCCGCCAATCAGGGAGCGAACGCCTGAACAGCGCGCGGCCGCCTACCCTCTCAGTTCCGACAGAATTTAGGTGCGCGAGCGCGCCCGCAACGTGGAAAACTCCACGTCGCGGGCGTTCGAATTCACGCCTTGGGGATGACCGGTACCAGCAGATGGCTGTCATACTGACCACCGGTGTGGATGACATGCGTGCCGGCGTTGCGCAGTTCTTCGTGGCGCGCGAAGGGCAGCATCGGCAGGCCCTCGCGATAGATATCCATGCCCTTCACGACCACGCGCAATTGCTCGCCCGCCCGGAACAGCGTGGAGGACGGCCAGATCTCGATATCGACCGGCACCGGAACGCCCGGCTCCAGCGGCTCCTCGACCAGATGGCTGTGGACCGGCTGGAACGGCGTCGAGCGTGCTTCATCCAGCGCGCGATGGCTGGCCCGCAGCCAACCCAGTGCCACCGGACCATTTTCGAAAAAGGCGTAGAAGGTCATGCCCACCGGATTGCCATCGGCATCGAGCTTCTGCAGCGCGAGGAACAGGTCCATGTCGTCGGCACCCTGCGCTTCCACCCATAGGCGCAGCTTCATGTAGCCGGTGAGCTCGGTGTCCGTGTCGAAGCGGATATCGAAGCGGGCCTCGCCGGCTTCATCGAGCGGATCGTAGGAGGCGCTGGCTGCATTGCCCACGGGCTCGCCCTGCATCGTGCCGGTCGCGGCATCGAGATAGAGCGGCGTGTAGACCGTGCGTGCCAGCGGCCATTCCTGCTCGCCGCGCATGGTCCATGTCTGCGCGCTTTCGCGGACTTCGAGCATCACCTTAGGCCAGTCGGCAAGGCCGCTCTCGACGCCCTTGAGATAGCGATCGAAGAAGACGCGGGCCAGCTCCTTGCTCTCGGGCATATAATAATGTGCCCATTTCTTGCGGCCATGGCCGATCAGCCATTTGTCCGGCGAAGAGAATTGCCGGAAGGCCTCGAAGGTGCCACGGGTATGCAGCGCCTGATCCGCCCAGCTGCCGACGACCAGCGCCGGAATGTCGATGGCCGACAGGTCGACTTCCTTGCTTGCCCAATAGGCATCGTACAAAGGGTGCGACTGCACATTGGCGTTGGTATCCTCGTAGCGCTGATGGCCAAAGCGCAGATTGCTGCTGCCGCGCGGCAGGAAGCCCGTCTCGCGAATGCCGCCATGATAGGCAAACTCGCGATACCAGTCCGAGAAGCCTTCCCACGGGTTGATGGCGGCCAGATGCGGCGGCTTGAGCTGACCGACGAGATACTGGATCGCCGCGAGATAGGAGACGCCGGTCATGCCGACCTTGCCATTGCTCCAATCCTGCACGCCGAGCCATTCGATGAGATCGTAGCAATCTTCCCCCTCGCCCAGGCCGTTGTGGCGCACCTCGCCCTCGGACTGCCACATGCCGCGCGAGTCCGCATTGCACACGGCATAGCCATGCGCGCACCAGAAGGCAGGATCGGGCGCCTCGAAGGCGGTGAAGCGGGACATCCAACCGGCCTCCACGCCTGAATGCGGCGGGAAGAGTTTATCGGACAGGCCGTGCTTGCCATAAGGGCTCCAGCCGAGAAGCACGGGCAGCGGGCCAGCGGCGGCATCGGCGGGACGATAAAGATCGACATAGATGTGAACGCCGTCGCGCAGCGTCACCTGGATATTGCGATCGATGAGGAGGCCGTCCTCTTCCCACTGCTCATGGGCAATCGGCGGTAGCGGCGGCTTGCCCGGTGCTGTCGTGGGATCAATGCTATCCTGCATGATCAGCGTGAAGCCGGCCGTATCGCTCATCGACTATCCTCTCGTCTGGAAATTAAAAATGCCCGGCGATCGGTTCGACCGCCGGGCACATCATTAACGGATCAGAACTTGAACCGGGCACCGATGCGGTAGGAACGGCCAACCACGTCATACAGCACGTTGTTGGTCGGACCGAAGCTGGACGGTGCGTCCACCGGCGGATCCTTGTCGAACAAATTATTGATCGCGCCGAAGATCTCCATCTTCTGGTCGCCACGGTTCCAGACCGCGACGCTGCCGTTCAGGTTCACATAGGTCCAGGGCGCGATGTAGTTGTCGTTGATGCTGTCCGTACGGTTCGGATCGTAGCCGTACTGCCCCGGCCCCACGAGCGCATTGTTATAGGTACCGCCGGAGATGTGCCGCACCTGAACCTGCAGGGTCGCAGGATCAGCGTTGAACGTCACATAACCATTGATGATGTAACGCGGCATGCCCGAGGGCTGGGACACGGGCGAGCCATTCATGCCCGCACGGTCGATGACGCCACTTGCCGAGTCGGTGATCAGATCGTCGATGATCGTGGCCATGCCGCGCAGCGAAACGCTACCGCCCAACACGTTGATCGGCAACGTGTAGGCCGCCTCGATATCCCAGCCCCGCGTTATGAGGCTACCCAGATTGATGTTGCGGTTGGTGATCGACTGGATCGTACCCAGCGTCTGACCGGACTGCAGCGGAGCGCGTGTGATAAGATCGCAGAGTGTCGCGATATTGCTCACCTCGCAACCCGTGACGATCACCTGCGCCCCAAGTTGAGAAACGGCGTTCTTGAGTTTGATGTCGAAGTAGTCAACCGAGAACCGAAGGCGCCCAGCACTGCCGAGGTCGGGCTGGAGCACCACGCCAAAGGTCAGGGTATCCGCTTCTTCAGGGACGAGATTGGGATTGCCGCCCAGCAGTACCGAGGCGAGCACCTGGCCACCGGCTGCCGGGTTGACGCTCTGGAAGCTAGTCTGCGTCGGGCCGAACAGCTCGAACAGATTGGGCGCACGAATGTCGCGCGACCGCGTACCGCGCAAGCGCAGCCAGTCGAGCGGCGCGGCTTCCAGGCCGGCCTTCCAGGTAATCACATCGCCACTGGTGGAATAATCGGTGTAGCGAACGGCACCGTTAAAGAACACACCTGGCGCGAGCGGCACATCGAGCTCGCCGAATGCTTCGAAAATGTCGACCTTACCATCGATCGGCGCACCCGGACCGGTGTAGAACTGGAGCGCGCGGGAAATCGCGTCGGCACGGCCGCGTGCGATGTCCTGGCGCAATTCCACGCCAGTCGCCGCCTTGATCGGGCCAGCCCAACCTTGGAAGAGCGTACCGTTCATCGAGGCTGCCACAACGTTCTGGGTCAGGCGGGTGTCCTGTTCAACCGTGCCGTGCGTCCAAGCCTTGGCCGCAGCCGAGACATTACCCTCGCCGAACGGGTTCAGAGGCACACAGCCTGCAGCAGCGGCAACGCCCTGTAGGGTGCCGCGGCAGACAATGTTGCCATTCGCAACGCCGGTGGTGAATTCACCTTGATCGACGGCATCGATCGCCAGCTGAATGCGCGGCGTGATCGAGGTGTTGTAACCACGCTGCCAGTAATCGGTGCGACCGAACTGGTAATAAGCATCGAATTTCCAGTCGCCCCACATTTCAGCATTGATACCCACGACCGCGCGGTAGGTGTCACGCTTCACCGTCGAACGCTGCGGTCCAAGATCCTCCCACACGCGCCCGAAGGGAATGGATGCGAGGCCGAACGTTGCCATGGTATTCGCGACGGAATCAGGGAGATAGGCATTGTCCTGACGGATCGTCAGATTGCCGAGGTCACGGCGCTGAGCGCCGATGGTGGAACCGTTCACCCGGCTGTACGAGCCTTCGGTGAACAGCTCGATGCCGTCTGCGACCTCGAACTTTGCATGAGCAAAGGCGTTCAGACGCTCGACAGGCGCGGCGATGGGGAAGTTATCGTAAAAAGGCTGACGCCCGTCGCCGCCGCCGCTCTGAAAGAGGCCGGAGCCGTAGTAGGTTCCAAAGTCGTGACGACCCGTCGTGCCATTGGACCGGAACTCCAGACCCGGAAGTCCCGAGGCAATCAGCGCAGCGTTTGCCGGCGTGTTGGGAACCAGCGGGATCAAACCATTATAGGATGAAGAACCGGTGGTCGTGTTCGGCAGGATCAATGTTGCCGGCAGACCCGGCGCCACCCGGCCTAGCGAGGGATTGGTCGCGACACGATAGGGATTGGCAACCGTGTTGTAGCCCAGCGCGCACCAGTCGCGGGTGTAGCAATCGCCCGTGCCCTTATTATCGGAATATTCGACGCCCGCGACGATGTGACCACGGCCACCGGCAAAGCCCATGCCGCCGGCGAGCGCGAACTGATATTCCTTGCCATCGCCTGCATCGTTGATGCCGTACTGCGCCGAGCCCTTGAGGCCGGTCAGGTTGGTGTCGAGAATGACGTTGACGACGCCCGCGACGGCATCCGAGCCGTAAGCGGCCGAGGCACCGCCGGTCACCACGTCGACGCGCTCAACCAGCGAGGTCGGGATGATGTTGAGGTCAACCGCGCCGGCATTGGCGAAGGAACTGCCCTGCACGGTCGAAGCCACCACGCGGCGGCCATTGATGAGCACGAGCGTGCGGTTGGCGCCGAGGCCGCGCAAGTCGGCGGTGGAGGCGCCGATGTTGTTGGCGAAGATCGCGTTGGTGCTCGGCGTCGCCTGCGGACGGAAGGACGGCAGCTCGTTCAGCACCTGCGCGACGTTGACGGCGGCTTGGCGCGCGATCTGCTCACCGCCAACGACGGAGACGGGGGTGGGCTGATCGAAGCCGGTGCGGGCGATGCGCGAGCCGGTGACGATGATCGCCTCACCAGCCTCATCATCCTGCGGCTGCGCGGCGTCCTGGGCGAAAGCGGGCGTGGCGACAAAAGCCATGCCGAGCGCGAGAGCGCTCAGGCTGGCACCGGCACCGGCCCTCAAAACGCGCGAACGGGTAATGAATGGGGACATGGACAATCTCCTCTCCTGATCAGGCACTAGGCACAAGCTTTGCCGAACGACGCGCGCGCAAAGACAATGCCCGCCCCCGTTCGACATGCTGGAAAAACAACGATGACGGACTATCAAGGGAGAATTGATCCCTCAACACCTTTAGCGCGAGTTAACTGCCTCATTGGCGAGGTGTGACATATCCGTCACAAAACCGGGGCTTTGCGTTGAAAAAGTCCACTCGGATGGGGGTTTCTGAGCACCAAAACCCCCAAAGAGGTCAGGGAGCGAGGGGAATAGTCTCAGCCTCGGCGAGGATCAGGAGAAAGTCCTCCCGGGCGTCGGTCCAAACCTGCCGGTGGGTCCAGCCACCGGCCGAAAGCAGAGCGCGGGCGGACTGTTCAGTATATTTGTGGCTGTTCTCAGTATGGATGGTTTCCCCATCGCGCATGAAGAACAGGCGGTCCTCGACCTGGAACGCGACGTCCCGATGCGCCTCAAGATGCATTTCGATCCGGCTCGCGGAGGGGTTCCAACGGGCGACATGGTGGAAATCGTCCACGGGAATGTCCGCGCCCAGCTCCCGGTTAATCCGGTGCAGGAGATTGAGGTTGAATTGAGCGGTCACGCCTTGCGCGTCGTCATAAGCGGCGATCAGGCGATCGATTGGCTTCACCCGGTCGATGCCGATGAGCAGCCACGAGCCATGGCCGAGCGTGTCGCGCATCGAGCGTAAGAGGTCCGTCGCGGCGAAGGGCGCGAGATTGCCGATGGTGGAGCCGGGAAAGAAGCCGAGCATCGCACTGCCCCGCAGCGCGGAGGGCAGCGCCACGGCTTTGGTGAAGTCGGCTTCGACCGGATAGATTGGTAGATCCGGCAGCAATTGCGCGAGATCGGCATTGGACTGGAGGAGGAATTCCCCGGAAATATCGATGGGCACATAAGCCGAAGGATTGACCTGCCGCAGCAGATGCGGGGTCTTGAGCGAACTCCCGGAGCCGAACTCCACAACGACCCGCCCCTCACCGATCACGTCTGCGACATCGCCGCAATGGGCCTTGAGCAAGCCGACTTCCGTGCGGGTCGGGTAATATTCGGGCAGCCGCGTGATATCCTCGAACAGTTCCGAGCCGACAAGATCGTAAAACCAGCGCGCGGGGATGGCCTTTTGCCGTTGCGAAAGCCCCGACAGGACGTCCTCGCAAAATGCACTGGTGCCTTCATCCGGTGCGCAGCGGTCCAGCAGATCGAGTTTGGGCATCGTCGCCATGGTTAGCAGTCCTTTGCGAGCCGCAGTCCGGTGAACTGCCAGCGCTGATGGGGGTGAAAGAAATTCCGGTACGAGGCGCGCATGTGCCCGCGCGGCGTGGCGCAACTCCCGCCCTTCAGAACGAGCTGGCTGCTCATGAACTTGCCATTATACTCGCCGACCGCGCCCTCGGCGGTGCGAAAGCCGGGATAGGGTCGATAGGCCGAACCGGTCCATTCCCAGACATTGCCGAACAGCGAGAGAAGGCCTGACCCGTCTTCCGGGCATCGCGGCGTGACCGGTCCCGGCCCGTCAAGCTGGATGCCGCCGTGAGGATCGGCACCCTGTGCCGCCGCTTCCAGTTCCTGCTCGGTGGGCAAGCGCGCGCCGGACCAGCTCGCAAAGGCATCGGCCTCGTAGAAGCTGATATGCGTGACAGGATCGGCATCATCCACGGCCTGCCAGCCCGAAAGACTGAACTGCTCCCAGGCGCCATCCGACTCCCGCCAGTAAAGCGGGTGGCCGATCCCTTCCCGATTGCACCAATCCCATCCGTCGGACAGCCACAGGGATGCCATGCGATAGCCACCATCCTCGATGAACGCGCGCCACTCGCCATTGCTGATCGGCCGATTGGCGAGCGCATGGGGCGCGAGATAATGAGGATGACGCGGCTGCTCATTGTCGAAGGCGAAGGTGCCAGCGCCATCTGCATGACCAACCTCGACAAGGCCGCTTGGCCGCTCGATCCAGCGCAGGGCGGGCGCTTCGGTATGTCCTCGCGGTTGCGCGGGCCACAAAGCGACATCCAGCGGGTTGCAGGAAAACAGATGCTTGAGATCGGTCAGCATCAGTTCCTGATGCTGTTGCTCATGATGGAGGCCGAGGGTTAGCAAGTCCGGGCAGGCCTTCGCAAGCAGAGGCATCGCATTCAGGACCGCCTCATCGACCCGCCCCCGATAGTCGCGGACCTCCGCGAGTGTCGGTCGGGTGAGCAGGCCACGGTGTGGACGCGGGTGTCGCGGCCCCTCCGCTTCATAATAGCTGTTGAAAAGATAGGCCCAGCGATCGTCATGCGCGACATAGCCCGGCGCATGGTCGCGCAGCAGGAAGGTTTCGAAAAACCAGGTCGTATGGGCGAGGTGCCACTTGGCCGGCGAGGCGTCGGGCATCGACTGCACCGTCGCGTCGGCGTCGCTCAGCGGCACCGCCAGATCGACAGAAAGCGAGCGGACAGATTGGAAACGGTCAGCCAGGTCTGCAGAACATGCCTCGGCGACCTGCGCGCGGCTGGCCATCTCAGGGATTCATGTCCGCGATCGGCTTCCCGTCCTGCTCCTCTTCGAACAGCAGGGCCGCTGCTCCGGTTGCGGACAAGCGCACCTTGTCGCCTTCCACCTCTGCGACGAGGCCGCCAGACAAATAATGGTGGTGCTTGCCATGCGAGCCGCTGTCCGCGCGCGTCATCTTGATGCGGTCGCCCTCGACATGGTCGACCGTGCCGATATGCACGCCATCGGCGCCGATGATGGACATATGCTCTTTGACGTTGCTGAGATCGGCCACAATTGCCTCCACGCTTAATCGGGAACCCGATAGCCTAACGCGCAAGGCCGATATTGGATGCAGCGCGATCCGAGCGAATCTTTGGCTCAGACGTAGCGCAACCCGGCGTCCATGATCCGCTGGCGCAGATCGAACACGTCGAGGCTGAACTCTCCGGCTGCAAGGCGCGTGCGCTTGCCAGCCTCGTTCGCCTCCCGTGCCCGCGATGCTTCCAGCACTTTAGCCGCATTGGCGCGGGGGACGACGCACACGCCATCATCATCGGCCACGATCACATCGCCCGGATTGACCAGGGCATTGGCGCAGACCACCGGAATGTTGATGCTGCCCAGCGTGTTCTTGACCGTGCCCTGCGCGTAAATGGCCTTGGACCAGACCGGGAAGTTCATCTCGGTGAGGTCGCGCACATCGCGCACGCCGGCATCGATGATCAGGCCGCGACAGCCGCGGGCTTGCGCCGAGGTCGCCAGCAGATCGCCGAAATAGCCATCCCCGCACGGGCTGGTCGGCGCCAGCAGCAGCACGTCGCCGGCCTTCAACTGCTCGATGGCGACATGCACCATCCAATTGTCGCCCGGAGGCGCGCTGATCGTTACCGCGCTGCCCGCGATCCGCGCACCGGCATAGATCGGCCGCATGTAGCTCGCCAGCAAACCCGTGCGCCCCTGCGCCTCATGAACCGTCGCAACACCGCACGCCGCCAGACCGTCAATCACCTCAGGATCAGCACGCTCGATATTCTGTACGACCACACCCATGATTGCTCCTGCCCCTTTTAGCTTGCGATGATTGTCTTGGTCTCCAGAAACTCTTCCAGTCCCCAGACACCATATTGCCGGCCATTGCCCGACCTTCTGTATCCCCCGAACGGCGCCGCCGCCGTCCATGGCGGAAAGTTGATCGACACATAACCGGCCCGCACACGGGCTGCGACGGCCCGCGCCGACGCGGGATCGGCCGACTGCACATAGGCGGCGAGGCCGAAGTCGGTGGCATTGGCGATTTCGATGGCCTCGTCAACATTGCGATAGGTGAGGATGCACAGGACCGGGCCGAAGACCTCCTGCGTGGCGATGGCGGCATCCGGTGCGACCGGACCGAAGATGGTTGGCCTGGCGTAATAGCCGGTCGGTAGATGGGCGGGTCGTCCGAGACCCCCGGTCAATAGGGACTGGCCTTCATCGATCGCCTGCTGGATCAGGCCCTGAACGCGATCGAACTGCGCCGCGTTCATCAGCGGGCCGAAGCTTGTCGCGGGATCATCAGGCGGCCCCACGACGAGGCCCTGCGCGGCGGCCACGGCAAGCGCGGCAACCTCCTCGAACCGGTCGGCCGGGACGATCAGCCGGGTCGGCGCGGCGCAGACTTGCCCTGCCACCATCATGCATGCCGCCACGCTGCGGGGGACGACCGCCGCGAAATCGGCATCCGGCAGCAGGATGTTGGCGCCCTTCCCGCCCAGTTCCTGATGCACTCGCTTGATCGTCGGTGCCGCCGCTGCCGCGACCGCCGCGCCGCCCGCCACCGATCCGGTGATCGAGATCATGTCTACATCGGGATGCGCGGCGAGGCGCTGCCCGCAATCCGCGCCGCGACCATTGACGAGATTGAACAGGCCGGGCGGCAGGTCCGCCTGTGCCATCGCCTCCGCGAGCAGCCCGCCGCACAATGGCGCATGTTCGCTCGGCTTGACGATTACCGTGCAGCCCGCAGCGATCGCCGGTACGGCTTTGCACAGCATCTGATTGACCGGGGCATTCCAGCTGGTGATCGCCACCACCACGCCAATCGGCTCCCGCACGATCTCGAACCCGCCGGGCATCTTCTGGGCGAAGGGATAGCGCGCGAGGATCTCGGCCATGCTGTCGAAATGCGCTCGGCACATCATGCTCTGCCCCTGCGCGACCATGCGCGTCAGGCCGATCTCCCGCATGAGGTGATCCTCCAGCGCGGGTGCCAGCGTCTCGAAGGCGGCGCGCATCCGGGCGAGCACGTCCAGCGTTTCCGCGATGCTGCTCTGCGACCATGAGGTGAACGCCTGCCGGGCTGCTGCGACGGCTCGATCTGCGTCGACCGCATCGCCGAGGACCGCGCGCCCGAGCAGCCTTCCATCTGCGGGAGACCGGACCTCGACGATGTCCCGGCCATGCGGCTCGACCCATGCGCCGCCGATGAAGAGACGATCCTGATACAGCGGAGCATTCAAAGTCGTGACACCTTGGCGTGAGAATTGTATAGCACGAGAATATACTATTTCAGAGAGGCGCCGGTGCCGCAATCGGAAAGCGCAGATTATATCATCATCGGCGCGGGGTCGGCGGGATGCGTCCTCGCCAGCCGCCTGTCGGCCGCGCCGGAAAACCGGGTCTTGTTGCTGGAGGCAGGCGGGCACGATCGCCACCCGCTGATCCGCATGCCCTTTGCCTTCATGAAGCTGCAAACCATGCCGTTCCTGACCTGGCCCTATTGGAGCGAGCCCGAGCCGGGGCTGGATGGCCGGCGCCTGTGGCTGCCACGGGGCAAGGTTTTGGGCGGCACCTCCTCGATCAACGGCATGGTCTACGCGCGCGGCCATCCAGCAGACTATGATGAATGGTCGGCACTCGGCGCCACCGGCTGGAGTTGGGACGAGGTGCTCCCCTATTTCCGCCGCTCCGAACGGAGCTGGCGCGGCGACAGCGCAGATCATGGCGTCGACGGGCCGCTGACGGTCAGCCCGGTCGAGACGACTGGGCCTTTGCATGATGCGGTGATGCAGACCGCGCGCGCCCTTGGCCATCCAATTCTCGACGATCAGCATGGGCCAAATAGCGGGCACGGCTTTGCACCGCCCGAAGTGACGGTGGACAAAGGCCGCCGCGCCAGCAGTGCGCGGCAGTTCCTGCATCCCGTCGCGCATCGACCCAATCTGGCCATTCGGACCGGCTGCACGGTCACCCGGATCGTCATCGAGGCCGGGCGCGCGGTGGGCGTCGAGATCATCGATAAAGGCCGGCCGACTTTGCTGCGCGCACGTCGCGAGGTCATATTGTGCGCGGGCACCTACAACTCGCCGCAGTTGCTGATGCTTTCCGGGATCGGCCCGGCGGACGACTTGCGCGCGCTCGGTATCGATGTCGTGACCGATTTGCCCGGGGTTGGCCGCAATCTTCAGGAGCATCCCCTCACCGGCCTTGGCTACACGCTGACCGAGCCCATCGGCTTCGAAAGCAATCTGCGCTTCGACCGGCTTCTGTTGAATGTGGGACGCTTCTTCCTCGGCCGGGGGGACCGGGCGACTCAATTGCCGGTCACCGCCTTTGGCTTCATGCCGACCAGGCCCGGGCTGGCGCGGCCGGATATCAAGGCCAATATCTACCCCACCCGGCTCGATGCCCGCGTCTGGTTCCCCGGCATCCGCAAGGGCGCCGGTCATGCCATGAGCGCGTTCGCCGTGTTGCTGAGGCCCGAAAGCCGGGGCAGCGTGCGCCTGCGCTCGCGCAACCCGGCGGACGCGCCCGAGATCCGAATCAACATGTATGAGGACGAACGGGATCTGGTGACGATGCGCCGGGCGGTGCGCATGTTGCGGGAGTTCTTTGCCACCGCGCCGCTGCGCGACCTTGCCGGAGGCGAGATCATGCCCGGCGATCGCGTGCAGAGCGATGCGGAGATCGACGCCTATAATCGCCGCAGCAGCGTGCTCGCCCATCATGCCTCCTCGACTTGCGCCATGGGCACCGATGAGCAGGCTGTGGTCGACCCGGCCTTGCGGGTCCGTGGCATTGAGGGCCTGCGCGTGGCCGACGCCTCTGTCATGCCTCGCATTGTGGGCGGCAATACCAATGCGCCGGTGATCATGATCGCGGAAAAGGCCGCCGACCTGATTCTGGGCGTCGTCCCGCCGCAGTCCGGCTGAAGGGGGACACTCCCGCGGCAATCGATTGCATTTTTGCTGGCCCTTCCCGCCTCGCTTCGCTACCCCTCCCACCCATCGGCCCGCTGGATGCGAGACTCGCCGCAGCCGCACGAGGATGAGGAGGCTTTGAAATGAAGAGATTTTTGATCGCCGGCGCCGCCATGCTGGCCATGGGGACCGCGATCGCCGCGCCTGCTCAGGCAGAACTGAAAGTCGGCGCCGCCAAGGTCGATTGGACCCCGGCCGCCAAGAGCCTGAAAGAGCCCTATACCGGCGTTCTGGACCCCATTTACGTCCGCGCCATCGCGCTGGAGAGCAATGGCGAGCGCGCCGCGCTCGTGACGGTGGATGTGGGTGCAATCCCGACGGACCTGTGGAGCGGCGTCACCGCTCGCCTGAGCAGCGATCTCGGCATCGCGCCGGAGCGCGTCATGCTCACCGCGACCCACACCCACAGCGTGCCCTGGGGTCCGCACCCCAAGCTGGAGGACCAGATCGTCCAGGCCGTGCGCGAAGCGGTCGGCAAGATGCAGCCGGGCAAGGTCGCCTTCGGCGAAGGCAAGTCCTACATCAACGTGAACCGCAACATCATCGACCCGGACAACCGTCGTTGGTGGGAAGGCCCCAATGTCGATGGCCCGTCCGACAAGACCGTGGCCGTGCTGCGCTTCGAGAATGCGGCCGGAAAGCCGGTCGCCATCTATTATAACTACGCCGTCCATGCCGTGCTGACCGGCAATCTCGATCTGGTGAGCGGCGATCTGCCCGGCGCCGCCTCCCGCTATATCGAAAATGCGATGGGCGATGATGTGGTGGCCGTATGGTCCGAGGGTGCTGCGGGCGACCAAAACCCGATCTTCTTCCAGCAGACCTACGATCTGCGCGCGATCCGCATCGCCGATTATGCCAAGCGCGGCGAAGACATCAGCAATGCCATGCCGCCCGGCGGCGTCGGCATGGACCGCAAGAACCCGCAAGTCGCCAAACTGATGGAACAGCAAAAGCAGATGGCCCAGTCCATGGGCCAGATGCTGGGTGAGGAAGTGCTGCAGACCATGCGCCTGCGCCTCGAACGGCCCGAGAAGGTGAACGGCATCGCCGGCGCCAGCAAGACGTTGGTGTGCCCCGGTCGCGAGCGCACCGACAAGGGCCGCGCAGGCTATGCCGGCACCTATGTCGACGCGGCAGATATCCCCATTCACCTCAGCATGCTGAAGATCGGCGATGTCTTCATCGGCGGCGTGAATGGCGAGGTGTTCAATCCCATCGCGACCAGCTTCAAGGCGCAGGCGCCCTCGCGCCGCACGATGATGGCGACGCTGACGAACGGCTTTGGCCCATCGGGCTACATCCCGAACGATGCGGCTTTTGGCCAATATACCTTCGAGGTGGTGTCCTCGCGCCTGAAGCCCGGCTGCGCGGAAAGCGGCATTGTCAATGGTCTGCTCGATCTGGTCGAGCAGACTGACGCCGCCAAGTAAGGCCAAGGGGGCTACGGCCCCCTTCCCGCCTCCGGCCCAATCCGCTTCGGCTCAATCCTCTTCGCACTTGCAGACCGGCCCCGCGCGCGTCGCGCTGGGCCGGGGTGCGGTCGTCGCGAATTCGACTGGGACCAGACGCCCATCGCGGTTTGCATCCGCTCCGGCAAAACGGGTCGATGTCGCCACGGCCCACTCCTCGAACGAGAGGAGGTTGTTGCCGTCCTTATCCAGCTTGCGGAACGCGCTCGTTCGGCTCGCCATCATTTCCAGACGCGTCACCACGCCATCGCGATTGCGATCATAGCGGTCGAAGCGCTTCTGCTCGCGGGTGCGCTCTGTGGCTTCCGGGACGTCGGGCGGCGGCGCCCCGCGTGCATTGGGATCGCCCGGCCCGGGCAAGGGCGGCGCTTCTGCGCGCAGGCCACCATTGGCGACGCGCGGCTGCATGTCCGCATCCACGGCGGACTGCCACCAGAACAGCCCCGCCGCGACGAACAGCAGCGCGGAAAGTACACCGGCAAAGAATCGCCCCATCGCAGGCCCCCCGCAGGGAGATTAACCGCGCAGGGCGGCGATCAGCAAGCGGCTGTACTGGCGGGGCGTGAAGCCGCGCGATGGCAGCCGGGCGGCGCGGACGTCCGGCATGGCAACAGCGGCGAGCAAACGCAGGGGGCGCGGCAGACTGCGGGCTGATCGTGCATCCCCAGGCAGAAAATCCGAGGCAAGCGTGAGGCTCCGGCGCCCAAGAGCCTCCTCGCTGGCGTGACCGGCCAGATCCCACAAGGCCCAGAGCGCGCCGAGCCGATTGGCCGCCTCGCTCTCTCCTCCGGCCAGCAGCGCAAACAGCCCCCCGCCACGAGCCAGCGCATAGTCCAGCAAATCCTCGTCGCTGAGAGGATCGGGCGAGGCAAGCACGCGCCATCCGTCGATCAGCCGTTCGGCCGCGGTGCTGGCACCGGCGTCCGCTTGCTGGCGCCAGGCATCGACCAGAGGCTCGCCGCGCCCCTTGGCATCATCCCGTTCCACCAGCACGGCATCCCACCAGGCGAAGCGAATGGCGGCGATGGTCGGATCGGCCCGTCGACGGATCAGTTCCGCCAACCGGGCATCCAATTGCCAGCACAGCGCATGCCATGAGCGTTCCGCCGCAGGCGTGTGTGCGAGCAACAGGCGCTGCAACGGGGCGGGCTCGTGATCGGCACCGAGCGCGGTAGGCGGCGCATTCACCAACGATCAACCAACCGAATTAGGCATTTGTCCACCACTTCTGAATAAGGCGAGGATCGGGCCGGTGGCGGTGCAATCGTTCGCCGGATGGGTGGCTTCAAGGGCAGTGAGGACAGGAATGCGCAACCGGGCAGGCGCAAGCTTCATGACCAGGCTTGGCCGCGACGTGCGCGGCAACGTCATCGCCATTTCGGCAGCGGCGCTCATTCCGCTGGCGGGGCTGATTGGCGGCGGCGTGGACATGAGCCGTCTCTACCTCACAAAGACGCGACTGCAACAGGCTTGTGACGCCGGCGTGCTGGCCGGTCGCCGCGCGATGGGATCGGGAAGCTGGACCGAAGAGGGCAGCACCAGCACCCGCAGCCGCGCGCTCGAACTGTTCAACGCCAATTTCACGGATGGCGCCTACGGCACGACCTTGCTCGACCACGATTTCTCGGAGGATGACGGCGAGGTCACCGGCTTTGCGGACGTCTCCGTGCCCATGACCATCATGCGCATCTTCGGCATCACCGAGCGGACCATGCACGTAACCTGCACCGCCAAGATGGAAATCCCGAACACCGACGTGATGTTCGTGCTGGACGTTACGGGATCGATGAATTGCCCGGCCGATGGTAGCTACTGCCCGAGCGGCAACAACAATAATGTTCCAGCCACCAATGCTCGCCTTGTCGGCCTGAAGAGCGCAGTAAAGTGCTTTTATGAAGCATTGCTGCGGGTCAACACAGCCGAGGTCTGCGGCAGCGACCCTACGGCCACCACTTACACCGGCACAGCGCAGATCCGCCTTGGGTTCATGCCCTATTCGGTGAACGTGAATGTGGGCAAGCTACTGAACAATGACTGGATCGCCAACAACTGGTCCTATCAGTCACGCGAACCCCGGATGGAAACGGTCTATGCATGGCAGGCAAGCGGGGAGGCCATGGGCAACTGGAGCAACTGGTCGAGCGCGCCAACCAATCTGAACACTGCCAGCAGCTATTCCTGGGGGACTAACCTCGGCAATAATGGCTCAACCACAATTAACGGCACGTCCTACAGCAACAATCGAACAGACCGGACCTCTTCAAACTGCACGAACCTTAACACCAACGGCACCATTTTAACTTACACGGACAACGGCAGCCTGCAAGCCGCGACGGTCTCTGACTATGCCGCGCCCACATATCCGGCCACTCAACAGACGCGGACGTACCAGCAGAATGATAATCACACCGTCGTCGCGTATCGCTATGCGTGGTCAAACAGCAGTTGCCGCCTGCAGAGCAGCAGTGCGCGCACCTACACCCGGTCGAGGACGACAACTGGCACGCGCCAGATCAGCTGGACGGATTACGAACGCGTTTTTGGATGGCGATACAAGCAGGTCTCGTTCGACGTCTCCGGGCTGAAGGCTGGCGGTTCCAGCTGGAACAATAGCGTCGCACTACCCTTGACCACGACCACAGGGCCGACGGTCAAATTGTCCGGCTCCACCAGCGACACGACGCTCTATTTCCCGGCAAATGCCGATGTGGGCTGGGACGGCTGTATCGAGGAGCGGGCCACAGTCAAAAACAGTGACGGCGACCCCAGCGACGAGTGGAACTCCATTCCCACCGGCGCTCGCGACATGAACATCGACGCCGTGCCTGATCCGTCCAACCCGGACACGCAGTGGAAGCCAATGTTGCCCGGCGCGGCGTGGTCGCGGTATACGGGGACAAACTATAACAATAACTGGACCCTGAACAATGTCGACGCTTCCGGTGTCGACCCTTCTCACCCTCGCAAAGACAGATTCACTTACTACTGTTCGACGGAAGCCAAGAAACTGCAGACCTGGTACACACCGGGCAGCTTTGTGAACTATGTCAATTCATTGCGCGCCATCGGTAACACCTATCATGACATCGGGATGATCTGGGGTGCCCGATTCATTTCGCCGACCGGAATCTTTGCCGACGAGAACAGAGAGACTCCGACCGGCGGTGCCATACAGCGTCACATCATCTTCATGACCGATGGGGCGACGATGACGAGCAACACAAACTATACCGCCTATGGCATTCCGTGGTGGGACCGCCGCCAGACGACCTACGCGCCCAGCGATAGCCAGCTCGATAGCGTTCTCAACAGCCGGCTCGTTGCGCTGTGTACCGCGATCCGCAACCGCAATATCACCTTGTGGGTGGTCTCCTATGGCGGCGGCGTCGACAGTACGACCGAAGCGCGGCTGCAGAACTGCGCAACGCCGGGCAAATATTTCAAGGCCGATGATACACCGACGCTGATCAGCAACTTCAAGCAAATCGCGTCCGAAATCGCCGATTTGAGGCTGACCAACTGAGATGAGGCGCGCGCCTCATCTGTTCGGCGCACGCGCCTTGCCTGTCCTGCGCCGTTTCGCGCGGGCGCAGGACGGCGTGACGATCATCGAGTTCGCGCTCATTCTGCCGGGCTTCCTCATCATGCTGCTGGGCGCGCTGGATGTTGGGCACACGCTCTACATGCAGAGCGTCGTGCAGGGCGCCGTGCAGAAGGCCGCGCGGGACGGCACGCTGGAGACATCCGCCGGCACCAACGCGACCTCGCGCGATGCGATCGACGCAGTCGTGGAAAGCCAGATCAAGCAATTGCATAATGACGCGGAGGTTTCGGTCCAGCGGCGCTTTTATCGCAGCTTCTCGCAAGCCGCTGCTGCTCAGGCCGAGCCCTTTACGGACAGTGCGAGCGGCCCCAACAAGAATGGCGTTTGCGACGGCGGGGAGCCGTTTGTAGACAACAATAACAACGGCGTTTGGGATGCCGACGGTGGCAATGCCATCAACGCCGCGGGCGCGCGTGACAATGTCGTGTTCACGGTGACGGTCTCCTATCCGCGCCTTTTTCCGATCGACAGACTGATCGGCGGGCATGGGACCACGCATGTCGTGGCCAGAACCGTGCTCTCAAACCAGCCCTATGGCGACCAGGGCACCGATGGCACGCCCACCGTGCGGTATTGCTCATGAGTGCGGTGAGGCTCCTCAAGCGCAAAGGCGCGCTCTGCCGTGTGCGGCTTGGCAAGGTCGCACGTCTGGGGGGCGCCCAGAGCGGGGTGGCTGCCGTGGAATTCGCACTCACGGCCCCGCTCATCCTCGGCATGTTCCTCGCGGGCGCGGAACTCACCAATTTCGCGATCACGCGAATGCAGGTGAGCCAGATCGCCCTGCATGTTGCCGATAACGCCTCCCGCATCGGCACCAACAGTCTGCTCACCGCACCGCAGATCAGCGAAGCGCAGATCAACGATCTGCTGATCGGCGCTAATATGCAGTCCGGCTCGCTCGATCTTGCTACCAATGGGCGGATCATCATCTCGAGCCTTGAGCCGGTCGCCAATCCCAATCCCGAACCCAAGAAATTCCACATTCACTGGCAGCGTTGCTTCGGCGCCAAAAGCTGGGCTTCGACCCATGGCGTGCAGGGCGACACCGATCTGCCGGCGATGGGCGAAACCGGCAAGCAGGTGACGGCGCCCGATGGCGGCGCGGTCATTTTCGTTGAAGTGGCCTATGATTATACACCGCTCATTTCGGCGAGCATCGTGCCGACGACCGTCATCGTCGATACTGCCGCCATGACCGTGCGCGACGACCGCGACTATAATGGCAATGGCGGCACGGGCGTCTACAATAATGAAGGCGTCACCGCTTCGACCTGCAGCAGCTGAGGCGATAGCGCGGGCCTAGAGCGCCAGATCGACCCACCCGCTTTGGGCCCGAGAGGCGGCAACGGCTGTCTCGATAAACGCCATGCCGCGCAACCCCTCCTGCACGCCGGGGAGCAAAGGCGCCGCATTGCCCTGAAGAACCGCCGCGAAATCGCGATAGAGGGTGGCGAAGGCCGCCATATAACCTTCGGCATGGTGGACGCCCGGCGGACAGGCGATCGCCGGCTCGGCCTCTTCGAATGAGAGCCGAAGACTGGCACCGTCGATTGGATGCAGCGTAAGGGCATGGGGATCAGCAAGCGTCCAGACCAGACTGGCGGCCTCCCCATCGCAGCGCAGGCGGAGCCGGTTGCCCTCCCCCGCCTCGATCTGCGACGCCATTATGATCCCACGCGCGCCATTGTCGAACCGCAGGAGCACGGCGCAGTCGTCGTCCAGCGTGCGCCCCGGCACGACGCTGCCAAGGTCGGCCATGATCCGGTTCACATGCAGGCCGGAGACGAACTCGGCGAGCTGGAAGGCGTGGACGCCGATGTCCGCGATGCAGCCGCCTGCGCCGGAGCGCGCGGGATCTACCCGCCATGCCGCCTGCGCATGGCCGGCTGCGCTCGCCAGCCAGCCCTGCGCATAGGTTGCGCTGACCTTGCGGATCGCGCCTAGTTCTCCGGCAGAGATCATCGCGCGGGCTGCGCGCACGGCGGCAAAGCCACCATAAGGATAGCTGACCGCAATGGGGCGGCCCGTCTCGTTCACAAGCGCGGCGAGCCTGCGGGCTTCATCGAGCCGCGCGGTCATGGGCTTGTCGCTCATCACGGCAAGGCCGGCCTCGAGGGCGGCCACGGCCGCCGGATAATGGAGATGATTGGGCGTAACGATGGTCACGAAGTCGGCGCCATCCACCCGGTCCCGCTCGCCCGCCAGCAGAGCGGGCACATCGGCATAGGCACGGGCGGGATCGATGCCATAAGCCAGGCCCGCCTGCCGGGATCGCGCCGGGTCGGAGGAAAACACGCCCGCAACCAGCCTGATCTGCCCGGTCGCCTCCGCCGCGATGCGGTGGGTCTGGCCGATGGACAGGAGCCCGCCTCCGCCGATCATGGCCATGTTCAACATGACGGGCGCCTCCGCTTCCCCAGCGATCAGGCAGCAACCAAGGCGGCGTCGCGCAAGCCGCGCCACACCCGGGCGGCCTGCACGCTTTCCTGCACATCGTGCACCCGCACGATCTGCGCGCCCAGCCCGATCGCGACCTGCGCCAAGGCGACCGAGCCGCCGAGGCGCTGCTCGACCAGCGCACCATCGGTCAGCGCGCCGACAATGCGCTTGCGGCTGGCCCCGAACAGCAGCGGCACGCCCAGCGCCTGATACATGGCCAGATTGTTGATGATGCGCGTATCATCCTGCAACGCCTTGCCGAAGCCGACACCGGGATCGAGGATGATCTTGCTCCGCGCAATACCGGCATCGAGGCAGGCGGCGATCCGCGCCTCCAGCCAGTCGAACACGGCCATGTCCGCCGTCGGCCCTGCCACGGCGCCGGCCTTGTACTTGACCGCCCCACCATGCGGATCGTCGCCAGCGGACGGGCTGTGCATCAGGATGACGGGGCACCCCGCCTTCGCTACCACCTCCAGCCCGCGCGGATCGTGGGTGAGGCCGGTCACATCATTAACGATGCCGGCGCCGGCCGCGAGCGCGGCCTCCATCACCGCTGCCTTGCGCGTATCGATGGAGACCACGATGCCGTTCCTGGCCAGTCGCTCGATCACCGGCACGGTCCGGGCGATCTCGTCGCCCTCCCACACGGTGGCGGCGCCGGGCCGGGTGGACTCGCCGCCGACGTCGATGATCGAGGCGCCGGCCAGCTGCATCGCAAAGCCGGCATCGGCGGCGCGCTCGGCATCGCCGATGAGCTTGCCGCCATCCGAGAAACTGTCCGGCGTCATGTTGAGGATGCCCATGACCTGCGGCGTATCGAAGCGAATGACGCGCTCGCCCAGCGTCAACGGTGCGCGCGGCGCCGTCAGCCCCTCCATTTGCGCTGCGACCCGCTCAGCCTGCGCGTCGCTCAGGCGGCTTTGCCAGTCATCAAACATGGCAACGGGGACGATGGCCTTGCCGGCGGTGCCTTCCGCGCCCGCCCAACGGACCTCGAGGCCCTGGAACCAGATCAATCCACCGGCGAGCCTGCGGAATTCATGCGTGTCCAGCCCGACAGGCGTGTCGATGAACCAGATCGGGCGCAGATAGAGGCGGGCGTCCGGCGGCGGGGTTTCCATCATCATCGGGCGATATCCTTGTGCATCCCGCGCGCCTTAGCTTGCCCGGCACAAAAGCGGAAGCAGGAGCCCGGACCCGCGGTGGGAGCGCGCCGTCCGGGCCCCAACGACGGTGCCTTATGGCTCCGTCGCGAGCAGGTAAAGCTGGCGCATGGCATCGAGCGGCTTCACGGCGCCTTCGTGCTCGATTTGCCAGAAGGTCCAGCCATTGCAGCTGGGCGCGCCCTGCAGCGTGGCGCCCATCTTGTGGATCGAGCCGGTCTGGCCCTTGCACTCCAGCGAGCCATCGGCGCGGACATGCGCCTTGAAGCGCCCCTTGCTGGCGGTGAGCACCGTCCCGGGTGCGATCATGCCGGTCTCGACCAGCGTGCCGAACGCCACGCGCGGCTGGCTCTTGGGAGATTGCATGATGGTCAGCGCGCTCTCATCCAGCGGGAGCGCTGCAGCAATACGCTCCCGCGCGACCTCGCAATAACTGTCTTCCCGCTCGATGCCGATCCAGCGGCGCCCCAGGCGGCGGGCCACGGCGCCGGTTGTGCCGGTGCCGAAGAAGGGATCGAGCACCACATCGCCCTTGTTGGTGCAGGAGAGCAGCACGCGGTACAACAGCGCCTCCGGCTTTTGGGTGGGATGCGCCTTGGTGCCGCCGCGCTTGAGGCGTTCCTGCCCGGCGCAGATCGGCAGCACCCAGTCCGAGCGCATCTGCAGCTCGTCGTTCAGGGTCTTCATGGCGCGATAATTGAAGGTGTATTTCGCCTTCTCGCCCTGGCTGGCCCAGATCATCGTCTCATGCGCATTGGTAAAGCGCGTGCCCTTGAAGTTGGGCATGGGATTGGCCTTGCGCCAGACGATATCGTTGAGGATCCAGAAGCCGTGATCCTGCATCAGCGCGCCGACGCGGAAGATATTGTGATAGCTGCCGATCACCCAGATCGTACCATCGGGCTTGAGGATGCGGCGCGCTTCGGCCAGCCACTCGCGGCAGAAGGCATCATAGGCGGCATAGCTGTCGAACTGGTCCCAGGCATCGTCCACGGCATCGACCCGGCCGCCCTCGGGCCGGAACAGATCGCCGCCGAGCTGGAGATTATATGGCGGATCAGCGAAGATCATGTCCACGCTTGCCGTCGGCAGCGTGCGCATGATGGCGATGCAGTCGCCCTGCAGCAGCGTGTCGAGTGGCAGGATCGGCGGCGTGTTGGCCGGCAGGACCTTTGCGCGCACCGGTCGCTTCGTCAGTTTTTCCATCACGCTCATGTCGTCTCACCCCCGTTTGTGCGCCCGGTGTGAGTCACGACGAGTCCACCGTCAAGAGCGGTAACGGACTGGAGTCACGCGAAGAATCCGCGCCGGAAATGAGAACGAAACGAGTCCCACACGAGGGATGGAGTCCTGCGATTCAGGCAGGACTCAACATGTTGTGGTGTTGCGCCGAAGACTCAGGGGCGCGATGGGCCGAAAAATATTTTAACCGAGCCTCCGGCATTATCGATTTTCAGAGGCTGCCCGGTCCCTGGATCAGCAACCACAGGCCGATGACCGCGAACAGGCTGGCCGCCACGATGCGCACCACCTTGAGCGGCACGCGGCGGAGCAGTTCATGCCCGAGGAACACTGCCGGGACATTGGCGATCAGCATGCCCAGGGTCGTCCCCATCGTCACCAGACCGACCTGATGGAACTGCGCGCCAAGCGCGACCGTCGCGATCTGTGTCTTGTCTCCCATCTCCACGAGGAAGAAGGCGATCGTAGTGGTGACGAACGCGCCGAAGCGGGCCGGCTTGTCCTCCAGATCGTCGATCTTGTCGGGGATCAGCGTCCAGATCGCCATGGCGAGAAAGCCGGCTGCGACCAGATAGTGGAACCAATTTTGCTGAAAGATGGACGCCACGCTCGCGCCGAGCAGAGCCGCCAGAAAGTGGTTGGCCAGCGTCGCCGCGAGAATGCCGAGGATGATCGGCACCGGCTTCTTGAACCGGGTGGCGAGCAGGATGGCCAGCAACTGCGTCTTGTCACCGATTTCGGCGAGCGCAACGACGGCGGTGGAGGTGAACAGGGCTTCCATGAAAAATCCTCAGCCGGGCAACAAGACAAACAATGACACCGCGCCTCCCGCCCGGCCTGGACGGAAGCTCGATGTCATTGGTCTCGCCGGAATGCTTGGATTCCCTGCCGCCACGGCCTCTCGACCGAGTATGTTGACGGGCAGGCCTGCCGGAAACCGGCAGCTGGCTACTCCCCAGATGACCCCAGCGCCTTAGGCCTTCGGCCGTCTCCCGTCAACGGGCGCCCTACAGAAAGGCCAGTTGCGCGACTGGCGCGAAGCTGCGGCGGTGAAGCGGGCTCGGGCCGTGCTGGCGCAGCGCGGCGAGATGATCGGCGGTGCCGTACCCCTTGTTCCGCTCCCAGCCATAATGCGGATGGTCGCGCGCGGCTTCCCGCATCAGCGCGTCGCGATGCTGCTTGGCGATGATCGACGCGGCGGAAATGCAGGGCTCCAATGCGTCCCCCCCGACGATCGCCCGCGCCGACCAGCGCCACTCGGGGCGCCGGCCATGGGGCGTGAGATTGCCGTCCACCAGCACCTCGCGCGGATCGCATCCTAGGCGGGCGCACAGCCCCTCGACCGCGAGCGTCATCGCCAGCATCGTCGCGCCAAAGATGTTGAGCCGGTCGATCTCGGCGACGTCCACCACGCCGACCGCCCAGTGGCAGCGGCGCTTGATCGTCGCTTCCAGACCCGCGCGCTTGGCGGCGCTCAGCTTCTTGCTGTCATCCAAGCCGGACGGGCGCGGCTTGCAGAGCACCACCGCCGCCGCGACGACCGGCCCGGCCAGCGGCCCGCGCCCGGCCTCGTCGACCCCCGCGATCATCCCTCGACCCGCCAGGGCGGATAGCGCCGGTTCTCGCCCGCCGAATAGAGGCAGACGCGGTTACCGGCGGGATCGACCAGCCAGGCCTCGCGCCAGCCCCATGCCTGATCCACCGGCTCATTATCGAAGACGAGGCCCGCCGAGATCAACGCCGTCACCCGGGCATCGAGATCATCGCATTCCAGATAGACGCCATGCTGCTGGCCATGGAGAGACAGCGTTGCGCCGCCCGGCGCCTCGAACCGGGCATAGGGCTGGTCCGGGCTGTCCACGATCAGGGTCAGGCCCAGATCCTCGTAGAAATCGCGGGAGGCGGCATAGTCGCTGACCGGCACGGATATCTGATTGAGCCGGCCGCTCGGTCCCATATCGAGCCGCACCGCGCCATGCGCCATCGGACCATGCCCGCGACCGAGGCCGGGCGCAGTACGCAAAGCCAGCCGTACGAACAGGCGCGCCCGAGCGATCGCTTCCGGCAGGTCCAGCCCCTGCCCCAGCCCGGTCGCGATGGCGCTGGCCAGGGTGCAGCCCGTGCCATGGGTATCCTCGGTATGGATGCGTGCCCCTTCCCAACGGGCGATTTCGCCTTCCGATCCGACCAGCCGGTCGGTGATGATCTCGCCGGGGGCGTGGCCGCCCTTAATGAGCAGCATCTCGCCGCGCGCGGTCAGTTCTGCTTCGCCGCCAAGCGCCGCCAGCTCCGGCAGGTTCGGCGTCGTGACGAACGCCCAGCCCATCAGCTCGTGCAAGCTCTCGATGGTGGCTGCGTCCGCCAGCACGCCGCCGCTCGTCGCGACCATCACCGGATCGAGCACCACCGGCGCGCCAATGCTCTCAAGCCGGTCGGCGACCGCCAGCGCCGTCTCCGCAGAGCCGATCATGCCGATCTTCACGGCGTCCACGCCGATGTCGCTGACCACGCTGTCGATCTGCGCGAGCACCATGTCCGTCGGCACGGGATGTACGGCCTGCACGCCCAGCGTATTCTGCGCGGTGATCGCGGTGATCGCCGTCATGGCGTGGCCACCCAGCATGGTGACGGTCTTGACGTCCGCCGGGATGCCGGCGCCGCCGCCGGAGTCCGAGCCGGCGATGATCAGGATTCGAGGATAGCTCATGAGGCGCTTTTGCCCCTTGCCAGCGCGGAAGTCGAGCCGCTGGCGCTGCGCCTCACTGTTCCTTGCGGGCGCAGGCGATGCACAGCGATGCCTCAGGCCGGGCCGCCAGACGCGCCGGGGCAATGGGCTCGCCGCACAGCAGGCAGGCGCCGTAAACGCCCGCCTCGATCCGCGCGAGCGCACGATTGACCGAACCGATCTCGCGCGCCACCAGTGCAGATTGCTGCTCCAGCGCGCGATCATCCTGCACTTCGCTTGCCTGTTCAGCTGAATCGGCATTCAGTGGTTCGTCCAGATCGACCGCAAGCCGCTTTTGCCGAGCTTTCAGATCATCGCGCATGGCCAGAAGCCGTGCTTTTGCGTCCATCATGTCCATGGCAACCCCCTCTCCGTCCGACTGCTTGATGCCAATCTAGGCGGTGATGCGCGCCAATCCATGCGCCAGATCAAACAGGTCGCGCGGACGCTCAGCCCTTGAAGCGGCGCTCCGTCGAAGCCGGGTTCCGCTGGAGCGCGTCGCCAGTCCGGCTTGGCCGATCCAGCAACTCGCCCCCGCAATTGGGGCAGCGATCATCCATGTCCTCGGCGCACTCGGCGCAGAAGGTGCATTCGAACGAGCAGATGAAGGCGCCGCCGGCATCGGCGGGGAGATCGGCGCCGCAGCGCTCGCAGTCCGGGCGCATCTCAAGCATGGGCGGCTGCCGCGCTTGCCACGGCATCGCAGATGCGGTCCACCACGCGGACGACCTGATCGCCATCGTCCCCTTCGGCCATCACGCGGATCACCGGCTCGGTGCCGGACGGCCGAATGAGGAGGCGCCCCACCCCTTCCAGCTCCGCTTCGGCCTGCGCGATCACGGCCTGGACGCTCTGCGCCTCCAGCGGCTTGCCGCCGGCGAAACGGACATTCTTGAGCAATTGCGGGACCGGCTCGAACTGGCGCAGCAGCGCGCTCGCCGGCTTGCCGCTCTGCACGAGCGCGGCGAGCACCTGGAGCGCGGCAATGGTGCCGTCGCCCGTCGTCGCATAATCGGAGAGGATCATGTGGCCGGACTGCTCGCCCCCGACATTGCACCCGCACGCCTTCATCTCCTCCAGCACATAACGGTCACCGACCTTGGTGCGGATGAGGGGAATGCCCTCGCTAGCGAGCTTTCGCTCCAGCCCCAGGTTGGACATCACCGTGGCGACGACCCCCTCGCCCTTCAACATGCCCTGCCGCGCCCAGCTCGTGCCGATCAGCGCCATGATCTGGTCGCCATCCACGATGGTGCCGGTCTCATCCACCACGATCAGCCGGTCGGCATCGCCATCGAGCGCGATGCCGATGTCGGCGCCGGATGCCACGACCGTCTCCTGCAGCAGCAGCGGCGCGGTCGAGCCGCAACCATCGTTGATGTTGGTGCCGTTGGGCGTCACGCCGATCTGGACTAGCTCAGCACCCAGCTCCCAGAAGGTGTAGGGCGCGGTGTTGTAGGCGGCGCCATTGGCACAATCGAGCGCGACCTTGAGCCCATCGAGCCGCAGATGCTGCGGGAAGGTCGATTTGACGAAGTGGATGTAGCGCCCCCGCCCATCCTCGACCCGCCGCGCGCGCCCGATGCCTTCGGACGGAGCCAGCGGTATCTCGCCGCCCTCGATCAGCGCCTCGATCTTCAGTTGATCGGCGTCGGAGAGCTTGTATCCATCCGGCCCGAACAGCTTGATGCCATTGTCATAATAAGGATTGTGGCTGGCGGAGATCATCACGCCGAGATCGGCGCGCATCGATGCGGCCAGCATCGCCACGGCGGGGGTCGGGATCGGGCCGAATTGCACCACGTCCATGCCGACACTGGTAAAGCCCGCGACCAGCGCATTCTCGATCATATAGCCGGAAAGGCGCGTATCTTTGCCGATCACCACGCGGTGGCGATGGCTGCCGCGCATGAAGTGGCGGCCGGCGGCCATGCCCACTCGCATGGCCATTTCGGCCGTCATCGTGGACTGGTTGGTGCGGCCCCGGATGCCATCCGTGCCGAAGAAGCGTCTGGTCATCGCCAGTGCTTAGCGGATCGGGGGCCGGCAACGCCAGCCCCTTGAAGGCTCACCGCACCGGCGCCGTCTGGTCCCGCAGGCCTTCCTCCGGGCGGTCATCGACCGGTTCATCCTCTTCCTTCAGCGTGTCGAGATGCATCAGGCGCTTGACCAACGGGGAGACCGCCAACACCGCGACGGCGATACCAATCGTCCACCAGCCGATGGTGTTGTAGACGGAAAGCGTCGCCTCCTTGGTCATCTCGCCATCATGACCGCCGGTCGCCTCACCGATCTTGCCAGCGACGAAATTGCCGACTGCCGACATGTAGAACCAGGCGCCCATGATGAGGCTGGCGAGATGCTTGGGGGCCAGGCGGTTCATCGCGGAAAGCCCGACAGGCGAGAGGCACAGCTCACCGGTGGTCTGGAACAGATACACCAGGAACACGAACAGCACCGGCGTCAGCGCCGCCATGCCCGCGGACTGGGCGCCCCATACGAAGATCAAGAAGGAGAAGCCGACCTGCGCCAGCGCCAGACCGAATTTGGCCGGTGCGGACGGTTCCCAGCCGCGCTTGCCCAGCCACAGCCACAGCCAGGCGAAGACTGGCCCGAGCAGCACGATGTAGATGGGGTTGAGCGACTGGAAGAAGGTGGTCTGGAAACCGCCACGGTCGACATAGCGATCCGTGTACAGATTGAGGCTGCCGCCCGCCTGCTCGAACAGGCCCCAGAAGACTGGGTTGAGGGCGACAAGGAAAACGATCGCGAAGATGCGATCGCGGGCATCGGGTTGCAGCTTCATCGCGGCGTAGAGCACATAGCCGAGCAGGGCGACGCCCGCGACGATAAGCAGCGTCTCGATGATATCCTGATACTGGACGAGGAACCAGATCACGCCGATGGAGGCAACGCCGATCGCGTAGAGCAGCCATTCGGTGCGCAGGGTGAGCGGCTTGGGCGGCTCCCCCTTGCCCATGAGGAACGGCTTGCCGATGACGAACACCGCCGCGCCCAGCAACATGCCAACGCCCGCCGCGCCGAAGCCGTATTTCCAGCCGTAGGTCTCGCCGAGCCAGCCGGCCATGATGGTGCCAATGGCCGCGCCCACATTCACGCCGACATAGAAGATCGTGTAGGCGCCGTCGCGGCGGGGATCGGTAAGGCCATAGAGCTGGCCGACGATCACCGAGATATTGGCCTTGAGGAAGCCCGAGCCGACAACGATGCAGCTCAGCGCCAGCCAGAAGATGTTGATCGTGGGATCATCCTGTCCGCCCGAGCCTTCAAATGCCATCAGGCAGTGGCCGGCGGTGAGGATCAGCGCGCCGAACAGCACGGCCTTGCGCTGGCCGAGATAGCGGTCGGCGAGATAGCCGCCCAGCACCGGTGTGACGTAGACGAGGCTGGTATAGGCCCCGTAGACGAGGTTCGCCTGCCCATCGCTGAACAGCCAATGCTTGGTGAGGTAGAAAATCAGCAGGGCGCGCATGCCATAATAGGAAAAGCGCTCCCACATCTCGGCAAAGAACAGGATGTAGAGGCCCTTGGGATGGCCGATAAACTCCTGCTTCTTGCTCACAAGCCCGACCGCGCCGCCGGCAAGAAGCACGACGAGCGCGATGAGGGCGATGGCTGGAATGGTCGCCATAAAGTCTCCTGGTCCGGGCAACGGCGAGACGCCGGCCGCGACAATATGCCCATGAGACTTAGAGAGTCTGACATTTGAGAAAAGCGCTTTTTTCCGCCGGCCTCGATGGGAGCCGTTCCATCGGCCCTGCCGTAGCGAAAACCGCCGCTACCGCACCGACATTGCGATCAATTCGCAAAGGCGCTTGGCGGATCGACCGGATTTGTCTAGCGATGCGGCATGTTCAACGACCGCTCTTCCCTCCCCGCCTATCTCGCATCCCGCCGGTCCGGCAAACCGCGCGACCTCGCGGCGCCTGGCCCCTCGCTCGATGAGCAACGCGAGATGGTGCGGATCGCGACGCGGACCCCCGATCATGGCAAGCTCGCCCCCTGGCGGTTCGTGATCGTGGCCGACGACCAGCGCGCGGCGCTGGCGGCCCTGCTCGAGCGCGCCTATTTGGCCGAAAAGCCCGACGCCGGTCGGCTGGAAATCGAGGCGATGCATCAGTTCGCGCATCAGGCGCCGGCGCTGATCGTCGTGCTGTCCTCGCCCAAGCCTTCCAAGATTCCGGTGTGGGAGCAGGAGCTCTCCGTCGGTGCGGCAACCATGAACCTGCTGCACGCCGCCCATGCGATGGGTTTTGCGGGAGGATGGCTGACCGGCTGGCCGTCCTACAACGAGGCCGTGCGCGATGCGTTTGCCACGAGCGAGGAGCGGATCGCTGGCTTCGTGTTCATCGGCACGCCCTCGCGGGATCTGGACGAGCGCCCCCGGCCGGAGCTGGACGACGTGTTGTCGATCTGGTCGGGCGGCTGACCGCACGCTTCCTGGCCGGCGCCTTGACCGATCCACTGTATTATGTCACTGATGCAGCATGATCGATGAGAGCCGGCCTGTCTATCTGCGCCTGCGCGACCAAATCGCCGCTGCCATTCTGGATGGACGCTTTGCCGATGGCGATGTCTTGCCATCGGTGCGGGCCTTTGCGGCCCAGCAAGGCGCGAATCCCCTGACCGTCGCCAAAGCCTATCAGAGCTTTCAGGATGAAGGGCTGGTGCAGGTCCGCCGCGGCGTTGGCATGTTTGTCGCGCCGGGCGCATCGCGGCGCTTGCGGGCGATGGAGCGCGAACGCTTCTTCAGCGCGGTCTGGCCGGGCGTCTCCGAGCAGATGCATCGCATTGGAATCACGCTGGAAGAGCTGATCGAGCGAGATCGCGTGACCACCGGCTGATCACGGCCCGTCGCCCCAACCCATCGATCTATCGCGTCTGATCTCTCGTTCATCTGCCGTTGCGGTTGGCCTCGCCAGACTTGTCGCATCAGGTTGAACGGAGACAAGACATGATCAAGACCGCCCTTGCTACCCTCGCCGCCGTCGGCGTGATGATGAGCGCAGCCCCTGCGGAAGCCCATAAGAGCAAGCATCGGCACGGGCACGGCGCCAGCCGTATGTATGACGACCGCGGCTATTATCGCGAGCCCCGCCCGATCACTCGCGACACGCGCACATGGCGCGGCGATGATGGCCGCTATTATTGCAAGCGCGCGAACGGTACGACGGGCCTGATCATCGGCGCGGCCGGTGGCGCATTGCTCGGCCGGACCATCGATACGCGCGGCGACCGCACGCTCGGCACCGTGCTTGGAGCGGCCGGTGGCGCCTTGCTCGGTCGGGAAATCGAGCGCAGCGGCGCGCGCTGCCGCTGATCGGCGCTTGAGTTTGGACGCGCCGGAGCGGCCACAAGGTCGCTGCGGCACGGGCCGCTCAACTCTGGAGATTATAGCTTTTCATGAGATCGTAGAGCGTCGGCCGGCTCACCCCCAGCATTCGGGCCGCGCCTGAGATATTGCCCTCGGACCGGGAGATCGCCCGCCGGATCGCCGCCTGATCGGCCGCCTCGCGGACCGCGCGCAGATTGACCACCGGGCCATCCTCGCCAGCTGCTCCATCCAGATCGAGATCGCCTGCGGTGACCATCTTGCCCTCGGCCAGGATGACCGCACGTTTGACGCGGTTTTCCAGCTCTCGCACATTACCCGGCCAGTGCCAGGCATCGATGGCGGCAATGGCATCGCTGGCCAGGCCGCGCACCTGTGCATTCAGTTCCGGCGCGAAGCGGGCGACGAAATGGCGCGCCAGCAGCACGGCATCACCGGTTCGCTCCGCCAGAGCCGGGATGCGCACGATGATCTCTGCCAGGCGGTAATAGAGATCCTCGCGGAAGCGGCTCTGGGCGATCATCTCCTCCAGATTCTGGTGGGTCGCGCAAACGATCCGGCAATCGACCGCGATCTGCTGGCGCCCGCCGATCCGCTCGATGGTCCGCTCCTGCAAGAAGCGCAGCAGCTTCACCTGCAACGCCAACGGAATATCCCCGACCTCATCGAGGAACAGCGTGCCGCCCTGCGCCTGCTCGATCTTGCCGGGCGTGGTCTTGACCGCACCTGTAAAGGCGCCCTTCTCGTGCCCGAACAGCTCGCTCTCCAGCAGCGTCTCGGGGATCGCCGCGCAGTTGATCGCGACGAACGGCCCGGCGGCGCGGTCGCTCTTTTCGTGCAGGCCGCGCGCGAGCAACTCCTTGCCAGTGCCGCTGGCGCCAAGCAGCATCACGGACACGCTGGCGCTCGCCACCCGTTCGATCATGCGCGCGACCTTGAGCATTTCGGGCGATGCCGTGATCATATGCCCGAGCACCCGCGCATCGGCGGGGACCGCCTCGGCAAGCCGCCGGTTCTCCTGCTCCAGCGTGTGGACGTGGAAGGCGCGCGCGACGATGTGCCCCAGCGAGTCGATGTCGAGCGGCTTCTGGTAGAAGTCCCACGCCCCCTGCGCGATCGCACGCCGGGCACTTGCGCGGTCGCCCTGGCCGGACGCCACGATCACTTTGGTCGCCGGGGCTTCGGCGAGGATCTGCGCCAGCGCGGCCATGCCTTCGGTGATTCCATCCGGGTCCGGCGGCAACCCCAGGTCGAGCGTGACCACCGGCGGCGCTTCTGCGCGCAGGATGTCCATCGCCTCCTCCCGGTCCCCCGCGATCAGAATGTGATAACCGTCATAGGACCAGCGCAACTGGCGCTGCAGACCTGGATCATCTTCGACGATCAGCAATTTCGGGCGACTATCCCCCATCACATCGCACTCCGCATCGGCATGTCTGTTGCGTTCTCACTTGGGCTGGTGACTGGCAGCCGGATCGTGAACTGGCTGCCTTCTCCTTCGACACTCTGGACGAGAAGCCGGCCGCCCATTGCCTCGACCAGCGCGCGCGTCTCATGCGCGCCAAGGCCAAATCCACTGGCTTTGGTGGAGCTGAAGGGGCGGAACAGACGGTCGCGCATGAAGGCGGCGCTCATCCCCTTACCCCGGTCGATAACGTGAAGATCGAGCCAGGCGGAGCCCTGCTCCACGACGATCCACACCAAGGCGCCATCCGGGCTGGCCTCGATAGCGTTGCGCACCAGATGGGTGAGCGCGCGCTGCAGATTATCGGCGTCGACGATCACCTGCTGTTCGAGCGCGCCCTCCACGACGACATTGCGCGTGCCGCCGGCCCAGGCGCGGGCGAGATCGCCGAGCCATGGCCCCAGCAGCAGTTCCTCGCGCTCGGAGGGGCGCGCCTGCCCGCCGCGCCCAAGGCGCTGGATGAGGTCGTTCATCCGCGACGAGGTCTCTTCCAGCGTCAGGATCATATCCTCCCTGAACGCCGGATTGTCCGCGTGGCGGCGGGCGTTGCCGGCCAGCAGCGTCATCTGGCTCACGAGATTCTTGAGATCGTGCAGGATGAAGGCGAAGCGGCGGTTGAACTCTTCGAACCGCTGCGCTTCAGCCAAAGCCTCGCGGTGGCGCTCCTCCGCGACACGAGCGGCAGCTTCACCGCAGACGACGCGCAGAACGTCAAAATCCTCCCAGTCGAGCGCGCGAGAGCGTGGCGGTGCCGCGATCAGCATCACGCCGATGATCTCATCGCGGCAGATGAGCGGCGCGAGTGCCCAAGCGGCACGGCTCTCCAACATCAAGGCCGGGAGAAGGTCGCCCAGATCATGTCCCTCGCGTGCGATGTCGAGGATTTTTCCGGCCGGAACCATCCGGTCGGTGACGGCGAGTGGCAGGGTCAGCGGCGGGGCGCTAGCCTCTGGCCACGCATAGGCGCAGACGCGGACCAGACGCTCATCCTGCCTCAGATACAGCGCACCGGCCGGCGCATCGACCGCCTGGGCAATCGCCCGCGCGATCCGGCAATCGAGGCTGGTGTCATCCGTATCTCCGCCATCCATCGTGGCGGAGAAGCGGAGCCAGAGGCTGCGATAGTCATATCGATGCGCGAACACATGCTTGGAGATTTCGCCCCGCAGCCACGAGCGCATCGAGGCCGACGGCAGAAAGGCCAGCACCGCGACGGCAAGGGTGAACAGCAGCGCGAACTGGACGATGCGCGCCATGGGAGCGCTCATGCCGCTCAGCAAGCCGACCAGCAGCAGGATGACGCAAATGTAGAACAGCGCGAGACCGGCCGAGACGAGCCGGGTCGTCAGTGTGCGCGAGAGCGCGAAGGCGCGCGTGCCATCGCTGCGCAAGCCCAATGCGAGCATGATCGCCAGCACCGCCATCACGAACCCGCGCATCGGCGCGAGCGGGGTCATGCTCCCTTCGGCGAACCAGACCAGCAGATAATGATTGAAATCATAGGCCCACATGCAGGCCAGCGCGGCGGCCAGCCAACCCTCGCGGCGGGCCGATTCCGGGTCACCGCGCCCGGTGCTCCAGCGGAAGAGCAGCAGCAGCGCGCCCAGAGCGAAGGCAGCGCGCAACATCCAGGTCATCTCGAAATAGACGAGGATGCGGCGATCGACCCGAATACCCTCGCCCATTTGCAGATCGAAAATGAGCTGAACCGCGAGCACAAGCGCCAAAGCCAGCACCACAACCTTGGGGCCAGTCCGCCCGCCCGGTCGCCAGACCCGCGAGAGGCTGGCCAGTGCTGCCAGCCAGGCCGCGTTGCGCATGGTCTCGGTGACGCCATCGCTCAATTGCCCGAGTGGGCTGAAGCCAACAAAGGCATGACGCAGCGACCATAGCGCCGTCAGCGCCAGCGCCACGATGACGAACTGCGGCGCGGCGATGCGGTGGGGTTGTCGCGAAATCAAGATTGCGAGCGTGGCGAACAGGATCGCCGCGAGCGCGTGACCCAGATGGCCGGCAATCAGCCAGACAGTCATGCGCATCTCCCCCGGCTAAGCGACCGCCCGGCCGTGAAGATCACGCCGCCCACGTCGCAGCGCCGCCATCCCGCTTTACAGGTCAGTGTAAGATGATCCGACACCCGGCCGACTTACGATGAAATAGCAAAAATATGCTGAACGCCGCAGATTGCCGGCGCGCGATGCCGATTTTTACCGGATGCTAAGGCTGTCTGCTTATCATGCACGCGTCCGCGAAGACCGGACGAGCCGGAGCCATTCATGCCCAACCGCATCTATCTGCTGATCGCCCTCGCCTTCATCATCGGTGGCCCGATGCTTGTGATGGGCATCAGCAATGTCCTCCCTTCGGACCCGGCGGTAGAGGTGGCGGCAAACGGCGGGCAGGCCCTAGAACCGTCGGTGGAACAGGCGCAGTCCGAACCGGTCGCGGAGGCACCGCCCCCGCCGGTGGTAGAACAGGCGCCCGGATCGACCGATCCCCTCTTCGATGCCAACCCGACGCTGGATGTGGAGTCCGCCCGCGTCTCGCTTCCCGAGCCGGTCACCGAGGATGTCCCCGCACCGCCGCCCCCGGCCCACACGGAAAACTTCTCGCCGCAGTCCGGTTTTGGCGGCGACGACGGCAAACCACATTATTGAGGCGCGCGTGATCTTGACAGACGAGCGTAAGGCCGGCCGCTCAGCGCGGCGTTGTCAAAATGTCAATCAGGGCACTCACCCCGGCGTCAATCCCGATGCTCATCTGCCCCGCTCGGAAGCGCGGCAATATCCGTTCGGCGATGATCTTTTTGCAAAGTGAGTTGGGCAACGCTTGTTCCAACCCATAGCCAACCGCGATCCGCACCTGCCGCTCGTGAGGCGCGACAAGAAGAACCACGCCGTCATTATAATCCTTGCGGCCGATCCCCCAGGCATTGGCAAGGTCGCGGGTAAACTCTGAAACATCCCGCCCGCCCAGAGATTTGACAGTCACCACAACCATCTGGTGACGGGTGGTCTCCTCAAACCGCGCAAGACGCTTTGAAAGTGCCGCTTCTTGCTTGTCCGGAATGATGTTGGCGAAGTCATTGACGCGGCCAATAGGTGCGACCGCCGCCTGCGTTTGGGCGGCGTGAGACGGCGCATCCCTCGTGGATTGGTCGGCTGGCGGCGCGTTAGAGCAAGCCGTGGTGTACATGATCAACAGGGGGACGAGGAGCTTGTTGGTCAACATTTTGATGTCTGACCTAGAGGCCCACATTTTGCTGTTTCGGACCAACGTGTTTCGAACCGAAAAGCATAAGCCACGCCCCCGCAAAGTCAGGCTACGACTTCCCAAAAATATCCAGCGCCGCCACCGTCAGCGCCTTTGCGGCCGTGCCGATCACCGCATGGGGATCGGGCGCCCAGAGCGGGCTGTGGAGCGACGGCAGGCTGATCTCTCCGCGCCGCGCCGCGGCCACCTTGCCAGGGTCCACCCCGCCGACCCAGAAGATCATGCTCTCGATGCTGTTGTCAGCGCGGTGATACTGGCCGAAATCTTCGCCGCCCATCACCGAGGGCACCTGGCGCACCCGATCGGCACCGAAATGGGCGCGCAGCACGCCAGCGACATGATCGCTGAACTGAGGGGTGTTGTAGGTGGCCGGCGTATAATCCTGCTCCACCGCCATGATCGGCATCCGGTCCTCAGGCACGCCGGCCGCCATCGCCTCGCCCCGCGCGATCCGCTCGATGCCGCCCAGCAGGCGCCCGCGCGTCTCATCGGAATAGCTGCGCACGGTGATCAGCAGCTTTGCCTCGTCCGGTATGACATTGTGCTTGGCGCCGGCGACGAAGCTGCCGACCGTGACCACGGCCGCCTCCTGCGGATCGCATTCGCGGCTGACCAGCGTTTGCAGGCTGGTGACGATGCGCGCAGCGATCACGATCGGGTCGATGGTCTTGTGCGGATAGGCACCGTGACCGCCCTGACCGCGCACGGTGAGGTCCACACTGTCCACATTCGCCAATATCCAGCCCGGCGTGTAGCCGATGGTGCCGGCCGCAAGCTCCGCGCTGTCATGGAAGGCAAGGACATGGCTTGGCTTAGGGAAGCGCGTGAACAGCCCATCGTCCAGCATTGCCTTGGCACCCAGACCGATCTCCTCGGCCGGCTGCAGGATCATCACCAGCGTCCCCGACCATCGCGCCCGCAGCGCCATCAGCGCCTGCGCCGCGCCGGTCCAGGCCGTCATGTGCGTATCGTGGCCGCAGGCGTGCATCACCGGGCTTTCGATGCCGTCGCGTGTCGTCGCCCGGACCGTTGAGGCGTAGGGCAGACCGGTCTTTTCCTCGAGCGGAAGCGCATCCATGTCGGCGCGGATCGTTACCACCGGGCCGGGGCCATTCTCCAGCACAGCCACCACGCCCGTTTGCCCGACCTGCTCGGTGACGGCAAAGCCAAGGGCGCGCATTCGCGCCGCCAGCGTCGCCGCGGTGCGCACCTCCTGAAAGCTCAGCTCCGGATTGGCGTGCAGGTCGCGGTAGATCTCCAGCAGTTCAGGCAGCGCCGCATCGATGGTCGCGTCTATATGGGAGGCCGCAATAGCTTCGTTCGACGCTTCATTGAAAGACATGCCCGTTCCTTCTGCCCCGTGACGGCCACGATCATAGGCGCTTTTGCGCGCCTTGGAAGGGCAGTGAGCCGAAGCGCTTCCAACCCGCCTGCTCTGTGCCTATGAGGCGGGCATGAAGCTGGACCGACCCCCAAAAGCCGTGGTGTTCGATATGGACGGCGTGCTGTTCGACACCGAGACGCTCTATCGCGCGGCGATGTTTGCCGCCGGCGATGAGGGCGGCCATGCGATCACCGAAGCGCTGTTCAATGCCACATTGGGATGCCCATGGCCGACGGCGCGCCAGCAATTGCTCGACCATTTCGGCGGCGATTTTCCGGCCGATGATTTTCGGCATCGCGTGCGGGCGCATTTCGACCAGTTCGTGGCGCGGGATTTGCCGCTCAAGCCCGGTGTGGAAGCGCTGCTCGATGTGCTTGATGCGGCGGGTTTGCCCCGCGCGATCGCGACATCCTCCGGCCATGAGCAGGTCCGGCATCATCTGGCGCATCATGATTTGGCGGATCGGTTCATGCATGTCGTGGCGTTTGGCGATTATCAGGCGGGAAAACCGGCGCCCGATCCCTATCTCCTCGCCGCCGAGCGGCTGCGCGTCTCGCCAGCGGACTGCCTTGCCCTTGAGGATTCGCACAATGGCGTGCGCTCGGCAGCCGCGGCAGGCCTGATGACGGTGATGGTGCCGGATCTGATGGCGCCCACATCAGAAATGCAGGGCCTATGCGCCCACATCGTCGAGGATCTGCATGCCGTGCGCGACATCGTGCTGGCGTCGCTTGCAGAAGGCCACCTGGTCGAACGGCGTTAGTCCGCGCGCCCTGTGACTCGCTCTTCGGCCATCGCATCGGCCTCCTGAGGGGCACTCTCGCGCGGTGCCGGTGCAGGTAACCGCCCAAGCGCCTCGACCGGCTCGATCGCGTCGATCTCCCGCGATCCGGTTTCGACGCTCAGATCCTTGAAACGGCGCCCGGTGACCAGCACGCGGTTCTCGAAGCTGGAGACGAACTTGTTGTAGCTGGAGACCGAGCCGTTGAGGCTGCGGCCGAGCGAAGAGAGATGCCCGGCGGCCACCGCCAGCCGCTCATACATCTCCTTGCCGAGCGCCGCGATCTGCTGGGTCTGTTCGGCCATTTTCTCCTGCCGCCAGACACTCGCAACGGTCCGCGCGATGGCGACCAGATTGGTCGGCGTGGCGAGCAGCACACGCTTCTCGAAGGCCCATTCCCACAGGCCGTCATCCTGCTCCAGCGCGGCCGCGAGGAAGTGCTCGCCGGGGATGAACATGACGACATAGTCCGCCGCATCGCCGAAGCGCGTCCAGTAATCCTTCGCGCCAAGCTGCTGCGCGTGGTTGCGGATCGCGCCGGCATGGGCCTTGAGATGCCCGGCCCGCACCACCTCGTCCACGGCGTCGACCGCTTCCAGATAGGCGTTGAGCGAGCATTTGGCGTCTATGATGAGTTGCCGTCCGCCGGGCAGACGCACGATCACGTCCGGGCGCAGCCGGCCATCGGCGGTATCGACGGAGACCTCCGAGCGGAAATCGGCGAACTGGCTGAGGCCGGCCATTTCCAACACATTACGCAATTGCTGCTCGCCCCAGCGCCCGCGCGCCTTGGGGCTGGAGCGCAGCGCATTCACCAGTCGCGCCGTCTCGACCCGCGCCTCTGCACTGCCCAACCGCACCTGCTCGACGGCCTCGCGCAGCGCGGCGTAGCTATCCACCCGCTCTTTCTCGACCTTGCCCAGGCCTTCCTCATAGCGCTTCAGCGTCGTCTCGACCGGTTGCAACAGCGCCTTGAGGCTCGCCTCGCTCTTCTCATGGGCCTGATGGAAGCGCTGGTCAGCGCGCTCGATGAGCATGCGCTGCGCCTCGTTCAGCAACTTGCCCGCGGTCTCACTGAACTGCGCAGACAATTGCTCGCGCGCCTCACCCAGGGCGCGAATCTGAGCCTCGAAGCCCTCCATCCGCGCCTTCTGATCAGCCTGCACCGCCGCGAGCATCCGTTCGGCCTCGTCCCGCGCGCGATCGGTCTCGTCCAGTTTCCCGCGCAACAGGTCCGTTTCTTCCGCCCGGCTCGCCGCCACCGCGAGATCGCGCAGCGCGGCGTTGCGCATATCCTCAAGGGTGGCGAGTCGGTCGGCGAGAGCCTTGCGCTCAGCCTCGACCGGCGCAGCCATGCGGGCGCGCATCAGCCAGCCGGCGACAAGCCCGACCAGCAGAAGAAGCAGACTAAGAACAAGGCTTTCAACGGTCACGGCAACTCGCGGCAAAACAGGAACGAAATGAGAACCTATCGCCCCTGCCTCACAAGCGCAAGCCCGTCACTCGATATGGCCCTGCTCGCGGAAGAAGCTGTTGAGGGCGCCGAGCATCGTCTGCCACCAGTCGACGACATCGGCGAAATTGCGCTGGGTCAGGCCACCATAGGTTGTCACGTCATAGGTCAGGTCGAGCGAGCCATCCTCGTCCACCGCCATCTGGCTGAACCGGTTCTTGCGGTTCCACAAATTGGCGAGCTCTGGCGTGTTCTTGCCGTCATCCACGAAGCTGGTCGAGAAATGTAGCGAGGCGCAGTTCTTTCCGTCCTCGCATTCATAGAAATAGATGTTGAAGTTGTAGCCGCTCGCCGCGCTGGTGATCATCGGGTTGCCGCTCGACTCACTCTTGCTCAGGCTGGCCTTGTAGCCGGCGTCCTGGATCGCCTTCACGACCGTCTCGGGCGCATTCGCGCAGACAAGCCCCTTATCGCACGGTTCCTCATCGGCCGCATGAGCGGGCGCTGTCATCATCACAAGCGCACATGCTGCAGCCGAAATCCAAGCGGTCGTCTTCATCGTTGTCCCCATTGCTCGTTACCGCCACGGCCTTATCGCGATGAAGCGGACATCGCCACACCGCAAAGCCTATTGCAGATATGTTCTTCATATGTTCTATTGACACATGACTGCGATCAAGGGGCGCGGCGCCCCGGCCAATGAGGTATCGAGCCGCTTCCACCTGCCCGCGCGCGAGGTCGATGGCGACTGGCTGGATGCGCGACTGGCGGACGAGGAGGACCAGCCGCCACCCCTGCGCACCACCGTGACGCTGGAGCAGGCGCGCACGATCATCACCCGCAACAATTCCCCCGACATTGGCTTTGAGCAATCGGTGAATGCCTATCGGGGCTGCGAACATGGGTGCATTTATTGCTTTGCGCGGCCGAGCCATGCCCGGTTCGATCTCTCGCCGGGGCTGGACTTCGAGAGCCGGTTGTTCGCCAAGCCGGACGCGGCCAGGCTGCTGCGGCAGGAACTCGCCAGGCGCGCATATGTGGTGAAGACCATTGCGATGGGGACGAACACCGACCCCTATCAGCCTATCGACGCGCGGTATTGCATCACGCGGGCGTGCATCGAGGTGCTGGCCGACTGCCGCCATCCGCTGATGATCACTACCAAATCCAACCGGGTGCTGCGGGATCTCGATCTGCTGGGGCCGATGGCAGCGCAGGGGCTGGTCGCGGTTGCAATTTCCCTCACGACGCTGGATGCCGGGCTGCACCGCAAGCTGGAGCCGCGCGCGCCCTCGCCGGCCAGCCGGCTCGCGGCGATCCGCGGGCTCTCACAGGCGGGGGTGCCGGCCCATGCCAGCCTGTCGCCAATGATCCCGGCGATCAACGATCATGAGATCGAGGCGCTTGTCGCGGCGGCCGCAGAGGCGGGCGCGCAATCGGTCTCGTTCATTCCGGTGCGGCTGCCCTTCGAGGTCGCGCCGCTGTTCCGGGATTGGCTCGATGCGCATTATCCGGACCGGGCCGCCAAGGTGATGAGCCTCATTCAGTCGATGCGGGGCGGGCGCGACAATGATCCCAATTTCGGCACGCGCATGCGCGGGTCCGGGGCTTATGCGGAGCTGATCGGCACCCGCTTCCGCGTCGCTCAGGCACGCCATGGCCTTGGCAAGGGCCGCCTTGCGCTGCGGCATGACCTGTTCGTGCCGCCATCCGATCAGGGCGATCTGTTCAGCATGCTGCGATGAACAGACCGCCCTTCGGCTATGTCAGATCAGTTGAAGGACACGCGCATCGTCGCCTTGCGCCCCCTCAACGTGTAGCCAACCGCGCCGAAGCCGATGACCAGCATGGCCCAGACAGCCGGCTCGGGCACCGGCGGAGCGTTGGTTCCGTTTACGGCAATATTGTCGATGTTCGCCGAAGCGCCACCGACGACGAAGCCGAAGACGACCCGGTCAACCAAATTACTGGCGCCGGCGATGGTGGAGAAATCCCCGGAGAAGGTCGAGAGCAGGCTGAACACCGGCACCTGACCCGCAAAGCCGGTCACGCTGTAGAGCAGGTTGCTGTCCACGGTCGCCAGATCGAAGCTGTCCAGCGTGAAGCTCGCGCCGCCCGCCGTCAGATCGAACAGGCTGAGCGCCGTCCCGCCGCCAAAGCCGACGCTGGGCGCGCTATTGCCCGAGCCGGTATCGACCACGGAAGACCCCAGCACATTGGCGAAGGTAAACCCATCCTGCGTGTAGCTGGTGAACGGATCACCCGATCCGGAGAGACCATCGAAGCTGATGATTGCGGCCTGTGAGGGTGCCGCCAAGGCGGCTCCGGCCATGAGCGCCGCTGTGACAAGCGGCAGTTTGTACATAGTTTTCATCGGTAACTCCCAAGTCCTAAGAGTCACCCCCGGCGCCACCCGATGGAACGGGATGGCACCCCCGCCGCTGCGATGGTTAACATTTCGCAAACGCACAATAGCGCTGCGTTCAATTGTGCTCACGAGGCGAGGAAAGCCGCCTCGGCTCGCGCTCCGGCGCGGTGCAGTGCAACACGTCGCGCGTCAGGCACGGTTTAGCGGGAGGCGACCAACGCCAGCTGTGGGCCGTGCTGAGCGAGCACCACCTTGGTCACACCGCGCACCGTTTCCACGCGCTCGCCAAGCTCTGCATCGAGCTGAAAATCCTCGCCGAGGATGACCCGCGCCCGCCCGCCATCGGGCAGCGCCGCGTCCAGCTCCACCGTCGAGCGCGCGCCGCGCCGTTCGCCCAGCATCTGCCGGAGCGAAGGAATAGCGCCGGGCTCCTCGACGGAAATGACCATCCGCATTCGCGCCGTGCCAGCGAGGCGCGCAAAGGACTGGACGTTGCGCACGGTGACGCGCGGGGTCTCCTCACCGGGCTGGCGATCCAGCTCCACGGTCAGCAGGGCGCATTCGTTACTCTCGTGCAGGGTGGCGAGCAGCTTGCAGCTTTCCTCATCGAAGCAACTGGCCTGGAACTGCCCGCTGGAATCCGAGAAGGTCGCCGAGGCATAGCGAGCGCCGCGCTTGGTCTCGCGCCAGCGTATATCCTCGATCAGCCCCGCCATCATCGCGCCGGTTCGGTCGCCGCCGCCAATGCCATCCGACTGGCCGCACAGCTCCGCATAGCTGCGCACGCCCTTGCCGCGCGCGAGAATGCGATAGCGGTCCACGGGGTGCGCCGAGAAATAGAAGCCGAACGCCTCCTTCTCCTGCGCCATGCGCTCGACGGCGGCCCATTTCACATCCGGCAGCGGCACATCCGCATGGGAAACATCCTCCCCGCCGAACAAACCGCCCTGCCCGCTCTCGCGCTGCTCGGCGGCTTTGGCGGCAACCGCCAGCAGCGCCTCGGCCGCGGCATGGACCACCGCGCGGTCCAGACCCAGGCTGTCGAAGGCGCCCGCCGCCGCCAGACTCTCAAGCTGCCGGCGATTGAGCAGGCGCGGTTCGATCCGCCCGGCCAGATCATCGAGATCGCGAAACGCGCCGCCTCGGACCCGCTCCTCGACCAGCGTTTCCATCGCCTTTTCACCCACGCCCTTGAGGCCACCGAGCGCATAACGGACGGCATGGCGGCTGGCGTCATCCGGGTCCGGCTCCACCGAGAAATCGGCTTCGCTCACGTTGATGTCGGGCGGCAGGCAGGTCAGCCCCATGCGGCGCATATCATCCACGAAGACGGTCAGCTTGTCCGTCTGGTGGATATCGAAGGCCATGGAGGCGGCGTAGAATTCGGCCGGATAATGCGCCTTGAGCCACGCGGTCTGATAGGCGAGCAGCGCATAAGCGGCCGCGTGGCTCTTGTTGAAGCCATAGCCGGCGAACTTGTCGATCAAGTCGAACAGCTCATTGGCCTTCTTCTTGTCGATCTGGTTGTGCGCCTTGCAGCCTTCGACGAACGTCGCGCGTTGCGCGTCCATCTCCGCCTTAACCTTCTTGCCCATCGCGCGGCGCAGCAGGTCGGCGCCGCCGAGCGAGTAGCCGGCGAGGATCTGCGCGGCCTGCATCACCTGTTCCTGATAGACGAAGATGCCGTAGGTCTCGTTTAGGATCGGCTCGAGCAGATCGTGCGGATATTCAATCGCCTCCTCGCCATTCTTGCGGCGGCCGAAGAGCGGGATATTGTCCATCGGGCCGGGCCGGTAGAGCGAGACGAGCGCGATGATGTCACCGAAATTGGTCGGCTTCACGGCGGCGAGCGTCTTGCGCATGCCCTCGGATTCCAGCTGGAACACGCCGACCGTGTCGCCGCGCTTGAGCAGATCGTAGACTTTCGCGTCGTCCCAGCTCAGTCCTTCCAGATCGACGCTAACACCGCGCTTGGCGAGCAGCTTGACCGCGCGTTGCAGCACCGAGAGGGTCTTAAGGCCCAGAAAGTCGAACTTCACCAGTCCGGCGCTCTCGACATATTTCATGTCGAACTGGGTCACCGGCATGTCGGACTTGGGATCGCGATAGAGCGGGATCAGCTCCGACAACGGACGATCGCCGATCACGACGCCGGCGGCGTGGGTGGAGCTGTTGCGCGGCAGGCCTTCCAGCATCATCGCCTGATCGACCAGCCGCTTAATCTGCCCGTCCGCCTTATATTCGGCCACGAACTCGGCGGAGCCGTTCATCGTTCGCTCCAGCGTCCATGGGTCGGTGGGGTGATTGGGAACCAGCTTGGCCAGCCGGTCGACCTGATTATAGCCCATCTGCAGCACGCGGCCGGTATCCTTGAGCGCCGCGCGCGCCTTCAATGTACCGAAGGTAATGATCTGCGCGACCTGATCATGGCCATATTTGCCCTGCACATAGCGAATGACTTCGCCACGCCGGGTTTCGCAGAAGTCGATGTCGAAGTCCGGCATCGAGACGCGCTCGGGATTGAGGAAGCGCTCGAACAGCAAGCCCAGCGCCAGCGGATCAAGATCGGTGATCGTCAGCGCCCAGGCGACGACCGAGCCAGCGCCCGAACCACGCCCCGGCCCCACCGGAATATCTTGCGCCTTGGCCCATTTGATAAAGTCGGCCACGATCAGGAAGTAGCCGGGGAAGCCCATCTGGATGATGATATCCAGCTCGAAATCGAGCCGGGTGAAATAATCCGGATAGCGCGCCCGCAGCGCAGCTTCGTCAAGCTCGGCCGCGGCCTCGCCATGCGTCTGCTGGTGGATCTTGCGCAGGCGCCCGACCAGACCCGCCGTCGCATCGACGCGCAACTGCGCCTCCTCACCGTCGCGGTCGCCGGCGAGGCTGGGCAGGATCGGCTTGCGCTTGGGCGCCATCACCGCGCAGCGCTGCGCAACGACAAGGGTGTTGGCGATGGCCTCCGGCAGATCGGCGAACAATTGCTGCATCGCATCGGCCGGCTTCATCCAGCTTTGCGGCGAACTTTTCGGGCGGTCCTCGCTCTCCACATAGCTGCTGTTGGCGATGCAGAGCAGCACGTCATGGGCCGGATGGAAGCCGGCATCGGCATAACAGGCGGGATTGGTAGCCACGAGCGGCAGGTTGCGCGCATAAGCGAGGTCGATCAGCGCGTCTTCCGCCGCCGCCATGATCGCATCGTCCGTGCGGGACAGCTCGATATAGAGGCGATCGCCGAACAGCGCGGAGAGACGGCCCAGATAGCGACCGGCTTCCTCCGGCAGGCCCTCCGCCAGCAACCGGGCGAGTGCACCTTCGCCGCTGGCCGTCAGGCAGATAAGACCGTCGGCATGGCGCTCCAGCGCCTCGAAGGAGACATGCGCCTCCTCCATTTCCGGCCGCTCGACATGGGCGCGGCTCGCCAGCGCGCAAAGATTGCCATAGCCGACATCATCCTGCGCCAGCAGGACCAGCCAGTCGATCTGCACCGGCGCATTGTCCGGCCGGCCGGGGCGCGCCACCGCAAGCGTCGTGCCGATGATCGGCTGCACGCCGGCCTTCGCCGCCGCATCCGAGAAGGCCATGGCCGCATAGAGGCCGTTCCGATCGGTTAGCGCGGCGGCAGGAAAGCCCAGCTCCTTGGCCCGCGCGGCAAGCTGCTTGGGCGCAATCGCGCCTTCCAGCAGGGTGTAGGCCGACAGGTTACGGAGCGGAACATAGGGCTGGTGCGGCATGACCGCTGTTATGGGGCCTTGGCGCCCATCTGGAAAGGGCCGCGCGCAAGTTACCCACAGGCTTTGCACCACTGAGACCGCCGGCACTGGGTCATTCCCGCAATCCCCCTGAACGCCCGATCTTGCAAGGACTTGCGCCCCGGACCCAAGATGGTTCAATGAGTCGCAGAAACAGGGGACGGGATTATGGACATCGAACCGACGGGTGGCAGGGCGCCATCGCTCATGGAACGCGCGAAGGCGATCATTCTCAAGCCCAAGGCGGAGTGGCCGGTGATTGCGGCGGAGACGACGCCGAGCGGTGACATCTTCACCAACTACGCCCTGCCACTGGCGGGGATCAGCCCGATCGCGGCCTTCGTCGGCGGCCAGCTCTTCGGCTTCGGCGCGTTCGGCTTCAGCTATCGCCCGTCGCTGATGGGCGGCCTCTCCATGGCGGTGACGAGCTTCATTCTGGCGCTGGTCAGCCTGTTCCTCATCAGCTTCATCGCCAACAAGCTCGCGCCCAAATTCGGCGGCGTCGGCAGTTCTCGCAACGCCTTCAAGCTCGTCGCCTATTCGATGACGGCCAGTTGGCTAGCCGGCATCTTCAGTATCATGCCGTCGCTCAGCTTCCTTGGAATTCTCGGCCTCTATTCTTTCTATCTCTTCTATGTCGGCGCGGCCCCGCTGATGAAAGTGCTGCCCGAGAAGGCGCTGACCTACACGATCGTGACGGTGCTGTGCGTGCTGGTGATCTATATCGTCATCGGCGCGATCACCGCCACGGTGGGCCGCACCTTCGGCTTCTCGCCCTCGGGAAGCCTGGGCGGCGGCACGGTGACGACCGAAGATGGCGATACGATTACCCTGCCCGGCGTCGGCAACATCGATACCGGCAAGATCGAGCAGGCAGCGCGCGACATGGAAGCCGCGCAGACCCGTGAAGCCGTCGCGCCGGCGCAATTGCAGGCGCTCCTGCCTGCCAGCATCGGTGTCTATCAGCGCACGGCGATCAGCAGCGTCAAGGCCGGCCCCACCAGCCAGGCCGAGGCAAGCTATGAGGCAGGTGGCAAGCGCTTCACCCTCAAGGTCTCCGATATGGCGGCGATGGGCGCGATTGCCGGCATGGCGAGCGCCATGGGCGTTGAATCCAACCGTGAGGATGGCGACAGCTACGAGCGCACCACGACGGTGGACGACAATATGGTCATCGAGCGGTGGGACCGCGGCGCCGGCAACGGATCGTTCGCAACCACGGTCGACAAGCGCTTCATGGTCGAGGCAGAGGGCGACGCGGGCAGCATCGACGAATTGAAGGCCGCCGTCGCTGCCATCGACATGGCCAAGCTGAAAGGCCTGGGGCGCTAATCAGGCGCCGATCCGTTCAAAAATAGGCTGCGCCTGAGCGGTTCAGGCGCGAGGCTGAAAGCGTCGGCGATTACCAGTCCAGCACTTCGCCATCATAGGCCCAGAAGCGGCCCGTGTTCGCCATGCTCAGGCCATCGAGCACCTGCCGCAGCCCCGCCGCGCTGGTCTCGACGTCGATGTCCGCGCCGGGGCCACCCATATCGGTGCGCACCCAGCCGGGGTGGAGGGAGGCCACCGCAATCCCCTCGCCTGCCAGATCGGCGGCGAGGCACTGGACGATCTTGTTGACCGCCGCCTTGGAGGCACGATAGGCGAGATGGCCCGACTGCGGCGCGGCCATCGACCCCATGCGGCTGGAGGTCACCGCCACGCGGGGATGAGCCGCCCTGCGCAAATTGGGCAGCAGTGCCTGGATCACCCGCAGCGGGCCGAGCACGTTCACATCGAGCGTGCGCAGGAAGCCATCGAAGTCCATGTCCGTGCTGCTCTGACGCTCGGGGCCGATCACTCCGGCATTGGCAAGCAGCAGGTCGACCGGCCTGCCGTCCAGCGCCGCCGCAAACTTGCTGACCGATTGCGCATCCGCCACATCCAGCGCCATGGTGGTGCCGAAGATGGGGTCGGCTCTGTCTTCACCACGCATGGCCCGGATCACATCATGCCCGTCCTGCGCATATTGCCGGGCCAGTTCCAGGCCGATGCCCCGATTGGCGCCGGCGATCACGATGGTTGCCATGAGTCGTCTCCTGTCGCGTGCCGTCGGCCACCATGGCGCGCCGGCACAAATCGCTAATCGAGAAACCCGTCATGCAGCCGAACGATCCGGTCCATCCGTGCCGCCAGCCGCTCATTATGCGTTGCGATGAGCGCGGCTGAGCCCTGCTCGCGGACCAGCCGGATGAATTCGTCCAGCACCACATCGGCCGTGCGCTCATCCAGATTGCCGGTCGGCTCATCTGCCAGCACCAGCGCCGGTCGATTGGCAAGGGCCCGGGCCACCGCGACGCGCTGTTGCTCGCCGCCGGAAAGCTGGCTGGGCTTGTGCTCGAGCCGATGCCCGAGACCAAGGCTGGTGAGCAGGCTTTCCGCACGCGCCCGCGCCTCAGCCTTGCTCTTGCCGAGGATCAGCTGCGGGAGGATGACATTCTCGACCGCGCTGAAATCCGGCAGCAGATGATGGAACTGATAGACGAAGCCGAGCTTCTCCCGCCGCAGCGTCGTGCGGCCATCATTGCCCTCGCTTGCAACTTCAACGCCGCAGAGGCGGATCGAGCCGCCAAAGCCGCCCTCCAGCAGCCCGATCGCCTGCAACATGGTCGACTTGCCGGAGCCGGACGGGCCGAGCAGCGCCACGATCTCGCCGGCCTGAACGTTCAGGTCCACGCCGCGCAGCACGTCGATCTTGGCGCCGCCCTGCGTGAAGCTGCGCGACAGGCTGTGAACGGAGAGCACCTCACTCATAGCGCAGCACCTGTACGGGGTCGGTATTGGCAGCCTTGAAGGCCGGATAAAGCGTGGCGAGGAAGCTGAAGCCCACCGCCATGATGCAGATCGCGCCGATCTCGACCGGATCGGGCTTGGACGGCAGCGAGGTCAGGAAGCGGATCGACGGGTCCCAGAGCTGCTGGCCGGTGAGCATCTGCACGCCATCGACAATGCCCTGACGGAAGAACAGGATCACCGAGCCAAGGACAAGCCCCGCGCCGGTGCCGAGCGTGCCGATGGTCACGCCCACTGTCACGAAAATCCGCAACAGGCTGGCGCGAGTCGCGCCCATCGTGCGCAGGATCGCGATGTCCCGCGTCTTGGCGCGGACCAGCATGATCAGGGAGGAAAGGATGTTGAACACCGCGACCAGAATGATCAGCGAGAGGATGACGAAGGAGACCACGCGGTCCACCTGCAAGGCCTCGAACAGGCTGGCATTCATCTGCCGCCAGTCGATCACCTGGCCTTGGGTCGCTACCTGCTTGGCCAGCGGCGCTAGGATCTCGCCGACCCGGTCCGGATCTTCCGTCTGCAACTCGACCATGCCGACCTTGTCGCCCATCAGCAACAGCGTCTGTGCGTCCTGCATCGGCATGATCACGAACGCCTTGTCATAATCGTAGATGCCGATCTCGAAGATGGCGCCGATCTCATAGGGGAGCTGGCGCGGCACCGTGCCGAAGGGCGTCGAGCGCCCGGCCGGATTGATGACGCTGATGGACTGGCCAACGCCCACGCCAAGCGCCTCGGCCAGGCGGGAGCCGATCGCCACCTTGCCGCTGCCGGCCCGCACATCCTTGAGCGAGCCTGCCAGCACCTTGCCGGAGAGCGATGCATTGTCGTGAATATCGGCTTCCGTCATGCCGCGAATCAGGGCCGCTTCAACCCGGCCGTTGAACGTCGCCAGCAGCGGCTGCTCGATTAGGGGCGTCGCGCTGGTCACGCCCGGGGTGGCTCGCGACTGCCGCGCGATCTCTTCCCAGTTGTCCAGCCGCCCGCCATAGCCCTGCACCACCGCATGGCCGTTCAAACCCACGATCTTGTCGAACAGCTCGGCGCGGAAGCCGTTCATCACGCTCATCACCACGATCAGCGCGCCCACGCCCAGCATCACCGCGACGAGGCTGATGGAGGCGACGAGGAAGATGAATCCCTCGCCCTTGCCAGGCAGCAAGTAGCGCCGGGCGATCATGCGTTCGTAACGATTGAGGATCATGGCAGGGGCAGAAGCCTCGCGGGGGGACAGTCTGCGCACCTCTATGGTGCGGGGGAGGGAGTGGCAAGGCCCTGCGGCCTGACCGGGGGCATGGCGCGCCTGTTGCGGATATGGCACAGGGTGCTTAACAATTTCGTAGCGTCGCAACTTGCCTGATGACAGCCGCCGTGCGTCATCCTAGCGTCAGCGGCGAAACACAGGCAATCATAGCAGGCCGTGGTTCAGGGATGTCGCATCCCGCCTGACTCGCTTGAGGGGGCCGGACAGGTGAGCGGAAGCGACGCCAAAGGGGGAGACGATTAATCGTCCACGGGCGCCCGGATCGGCAACGATCTGGGCGCTTAGTCTTTGTGGCGATCTTCCCCGCACGCCTAGCACCCGATTGTTGCCGGATGATGTCAGCGCGAGCGGCACCGCTTGGCTGTGCAAAAATCATGATCAGTCGCCTCACCTGCACCTCTTGAAAGGGCATGGCGCGCGCATATCTCTGCCCTGTCCGGTCGCCCATGATGGGGATCGGCTGATGCACCGGGCGCCGACTTCGGGCCTGGCATCGCAGTTCAAACACGCTCCAATGGAGGATTTGATTATGCGTGGCTTTGATTTGACTCCCTATCGCCGCTCCACTGTCGGCTTCGATCGCCTGTTCGACCTTATCGAGAACAGCGCGCGCCTGCAGCAGACGGACAATTATCCGCCCTATAACATCGAGCGCCTTGATGAGGATCGCTATCGCGTGACGGTCGCCGTCGCCGGTTTCAAGGCGGAAGAAATCGACATCACGGCGCAGCAGAACCTGCTCCAGATCACTGGCCGCAAAGCCGAGGTCGCGGAGAGCGAGCGCGCCAATTATCTTCACCTCGGCATCGCGAACCGCAGCTTCGAGCGCCGGTTCGAGCTGGCCGACTTCGTGCGCGTCGAGCGCGCCGACCTCGCCGACGGCCTGCTCATCGTAGAGCTGGTCCGCGAGGTGCCGGACGCGATGAAGCCGCGCAAGATCGCCATTAACGGCAAGGGCGAGGTCATCGACCTCTCAAGCGACAAGAACGCCGCCTGATCCGTTCCACCCCTCTCTCACCAGTCGGAGAGATGAGCGCCCGGGGAGACCCGGGCGCTTTTTTTTGGCCGCCCGCCCCCCCGCGCCGCATCACTCCTCCAGCCGCCAGTGAATACGCTGGTTAAAGCCGCTTATCACTGGCTGGCCCAGCGCTTCGCGCGCCGGTGTGTACCGCGCACGCGTCGTGATCATAACGCATGAAGCCTTGTCCAGCACATCATGACCGCTGCTTTCCCCCAGTCTGCAATCGAAAGGCTGGCCGGTCTCATCGACGGTGAAATGGATGATGGTCGCGCCTTCCCAGCCGTTACGCCGGGCGAGCAGAGGATAGTCGACGGCTGGCACGGCTCCCTGCAGCCTCGCCCGCGTTGCTGGCGCTTTCAGGGCATCTTTTGCCGGATCATAAGGCGGCGGAACCGCGACATGTGCATAGTCGTCCTCGATCGCTTCGGGCGCGCCGAGGACCACCGCTTCCGCCAAGGTGCCGAATGCCGCCTCGGCTCGCTCGAAATGCCCTGCATAATCAACGTCGATCTGCACGGCTTTCCCAGCCCATAGCAGCAAGGCCCCGAGCCCAGCCACACCGACGAGCGCCAACAGAAAATCCTGTGATTTGCGGTTCATACCCCCATCTCCGTTCCCGCATCATGCCCGAGCAGCCCGCCAAGGCGCAACCGCTCACCCTGACCATATCGATCGCCGCACCAGAAGCATTGGCCCCTGCCCCATCTTGCGCTAATCGCGCGGCATGACTGATCGATCGCCTCTCGCTCGCCCCTTCCCCGCCCTCCCGGATATTGCCGGCGTGACGCCGCGCGTCGCCCGCGCCCGATACAAGCAATGGGATCGCTGCGACCTCACTTATGTGGAACTGGGGGAAGGCACCGCTGTGGCCGGCGTCTTCACCCGGAACGTCTGCTGCTCGACCGAGGTCGAGCTTGGCCGCGAAAGCGCCGCGCAGGGCAAGGCGCGCGCATTGATCGTCAATGCCGGAAACAGCAACGCCTTCACCGGTTTTCGGGGGCGCGAAGCCGTGGACCAGATTCGCGATCAGGTCGCCGGGCACTTGGGTTGCGCCGCCAGCGACGTGTTTGTGAGCTCGACCGGGGTGATCGGCGTGCCGCTGCCCCGCGACAAGGCCCGCGCCGGCGTCGAGGCAGCACTGGCCGCTGCGCCCTGCACTTGGGAGCAGGCCGCCGAGACCATCGGCACCACGGACACCTTCGCTAAGGGCGCCACAACCAGCGCCGTCATCGGCGACAAGACCGTCCGCCTCTCCGGCATCATCAAGGGCTCAGGCATGATCGCGCCGGATATGGCGACGATGCTCGGCTATATCTTCACCGATGCTGCCATCGCGCCCGATTTGCTCCAGCAGATGCTAAGCGCCGCCAACCGGCGCAGCTTCTCGTGCATCACCGTGGATGGCGACACCTCCACCAGCGACACCGTGCTGCTCTTCGCGACCGGCAAGGCCGGCAATGCCCCGCTCACGAGCATGGACGATGCCGGCGCCGACGCGTTTCAGGCAGCGCTCAATGACATCTGCACCCAGCTCGCCCAGCTCGTGGTGCGTGATGGCGAAGGCGCGCAAAAGTTCATCGAGGTCGAGGTGACCGGTGCCGTCAGCGACGAGAGCGCCCGGCGCATCGGCCTCTCGATCGCCAACTCCCCGCTCGTGAAGACGGCAATCGCCGGAGAAGACGCCAATTGGGGCCGCGTCGTCATGGCGGTCGGCAAGGCCGGCGAGCCGGCGGATCGGGACAAGCTGGCCATCCGCTTCGCCGACAAATGGGTGGCGCAGGATGGGCTTGCCGTGGACAGTTATGACGAGGCCCCGGTGGCAGCGCATCTCAAGGGGCAGGATGTCCGCATCGGTGTCGACCTTGGGCTGGGCACAGGCCGCGCGACCGTGTGGACCTGCGATCTCACCCATGGCTACATCTCGATCAACGCCGATTACCGGAGCTAAGCCTCATGAACAGCCTCAGCAGCGCCGTGAGCGCGCTCCTGCGTGATGTCGCGCGCGATGTCGTCCTGCCGCGCTACCAGAACCTCGCCAATCATGAGGTGGAGGAAAAGACGGTCGGCGAGCTGGTGACCATTGCCGACCGCGAAGCCGAGTTGCGCCTCAATGAAGGGCTGAGCCGCATCCTGCCAGAGGCGGGCCTTGTCGGCGAGGAAGCCTGCGCGACCGACCCCGGCCTTACTGGCAAGCTCGAAACGGGTCTCAACTGGGTGATCGATCCCATTGATGGCACAGCGAATTTCGCTTCCGGAAAGCCGCCCTTTGCCATCATGGTCGCGCTGGCCGATGCCGGCGTGATCCAGGCGGGCTGGATCCTCGATCCGCTCACCGGGCGCCTGTGCGAGGCGTCGCTCGGACAGGGGGCGTGGATCGATGGCGAACGGGTCGAGGCCCGGACGAGCGGCGCGGATATCCCGGTTGCCGGACTGTCCGTGCTGTTCCTGAACCCCGCAGACCGGCAGGCGATGATCGACCGCGTCGAAGGCCAGTTCGCCATTGCCGACATTCCGCGCTGTGCCGGGGAGCAATATCCCCGCATCGTGCTGGGCGTGCATGATCTCGCGGCATTCGAGCGCACCTTGCCATGGGATCATGCCCCCGGCGCGCTCTTCGTCAACGAGGCGGGCGGTCGTGTCGCGCGCCCGGATGGCTCGCCCTATCGGCTGGCGGCAGATCCGGGGCGCGGCCTACTCGCGGCGGCGTCCCCTGCCCTGTGGGATCGTGCGGTGGCGGTTCTGTACGGTTAATCAATAACCGACATAACGGGCTGTTTTGTAACGATAACTGATAACAAAAAGGGCGCCATTTGGCGCCCTTTTCTTCGGCTCAATGCCAGTGGTGGCCGATTGCCTTAAAGCTCGCCTTCGATCCAGCCCTTGAGCGCGCTCTTGGGGGCGGCACCGACCTTGGTCGCGGCCGGCGCGCCATTCTTGAACAGGATCATCGTGGGGATACCGCGCACGCCATAGCGAGTCGGCGCGTCGGGATGATCATCGATATTGAGCTTGGCGATGGTCACCTTCTCGCCCAATTCCTCGCTGATTTCCTCCAGAGCGGGTCCGATCATTTTGCACGGGCCGCACCATTCCGCCCAGAAATCGACCAGAACGGGCTTGTCGGACGCAATCACGTCCTCATGGAAGCTGGCGTCGGAAATTGCCTTGGTAGCCATCGTCGAAACTCCTTCTGTCGAACGTCTATCTAGGTTGCCGAGGCGTCCGCCTCAAGGTCGGTGCTGCCCAACTTGTGCTCCTGTGCCAGCAAGCCGGGCTTGTGCGCAGCGAGCAAGGCCTGCGGCAGATCGATGAGGCGGGGGGCCGCCGTGTAAAGCAGGCTGACCCGTTGCGGACGGCCCGGGAAAATTTCGGCCAGCGCAGCGGCATAGGCCGCCATCTGACGGACATGGGTTACGGGCAAATTCACTGGATTGTCAGGGACATGCCGCCCAGTCTTGAAATCGACAATATGGACGAGATCATCCGTCACCAGCAGCCGGTCCACCGTTCCCGCGATCACCTGCCCGGCTACGACGGCCGCGATGGGCGCTTCTGCCAGCGCATCCGGGCCGAACAGCGCGGCATGGTCGGGGTCATCGAGTACGGCGCGGACATGCGCGAGCAGGTCGGTGCGCATCCCGGCATCGGCCACGCCGGCCCGCTGCAGCCAGCGCGAGGCGGCAGCAGAGCGCTCGGCGGCAGGCAGATCCGGCAGACGCTCGAACAGCGCGTGGAGCAGCCGGCCCCGCTCTGCGGCGGCACGCATGGCGGCATCCGGCGGCGGATTGGGCACGTCATCCTCGACCAGCGCGGAGGGAGACAACGGACGCGGCGGCCGTGCTTCCTGCGGCGCCGGCGCGCGCAGCCAGGCGGGCAGCGCGGGTTCTGCGGCGCTGGCATCTGCCTCGCGGGCCTTCTTCGGCTTGGCTGGCGCAAGACCCGCCGGGCCGGACCAGCGCAGGGATTTGCCCCAGTCGGGCACGTCCGCCTCGGCAGCCCCGAGCGTCCGCATCGCGAGATCGACAGCCTGATACCAGCTTTCCCTGGGCGGCTCACCCTTGGCGCGGCTACCGAGCGATCCGGTGACGATCAGCCGCTCTTCTGCGCGCGTGAGGCCGACATAGAGCAAGCGCCAATGTTCCTCCATGTCGAGCCGCTCGGCGGACTGCATGGCTTGTTCGATCGCCGGCGCGGCTTCGCCCTTGGCGGGGCGGATGAGCGGCAAGCGGGCGGCCTCGGTCACCGGCAGGCTCACGGCGTCGGCGCGGGGGCGCTGGCTGGGATCAAAGGCGGCATCGGCCAGAATGACGATGGGCGCCTCCAGCCCCTTGGCTCCATGCACGGTCATCACCCGCACCATGTCACCGCCCTCGCCCAGTTCGCGCTTGATGTCCGCGTCGCCACGGTCGAACCAGTCGATGAACCGCTGCAGCGAGGGATGATCGTCGGCCTCGAAGCCCAGAGCGACATTGAGCAGCTCGTCAATGGCATCGCGCGCTTCCTCGCCGAGCCGGGCGATCAGCTTGCGCCGACCGTCCATGGCGCCGGAGAGAATGGCCTCGAGATAGCGATAGGGCGTCGTGAAATCGGCCTGCCCCAGCAGCGTGCGCAGCGGGGCCTGAAGCTCCGCCGCCAACGTGGCCCGGACATGGCTCCACAGCGAGCCATCGCGCGGGACGGCGCGCGCCAGCAATTCATCCTGCGTCCAGCCGATCAGCGGCGAGACCAGCAGGTTGGCGAGATTGAGATCGTCTTCGGGCTGCACCGCAAAGCGCAGGGCCGCCAACAGATCGCGCACGGCGAGCGGGGCCTGAAGCCGCAGCCGGTCCACACCCGCCACCGGCACCCCCGCCTCATACAGCCGCGCGACGATCAGCCGGGAGAGCGCGCTGCGGCTACGGAGCAGGATCAGCACATCGCCGGCGCGCGCCGGGCGACCTTGCGTGGCCAGCGGCGTGCCGATCATGCCCTTGACCAGCCGCGCGATCTTCTCGGCATGGCGGCGCTGGTGATCGGCCAGCCAGTCTTCCTCTCCCTCGCCGGCAGTCTCGTCAGCCTCGCCGTCCTCATCGCTCTCGCTCGGCAGCAATGAGGTCGGCGGAAGCAGCAGCACCTCGCCGGGATGCTGGCGGGCGGCCTGATGGGGGGCGGACGGCGACTCCAGCCCCAGGCGATCATGCCCCACCGCGTCCAGCACCGCGTCGACGACATCGAGCACGGCCGGCATGGAGCGGAAGCTGCGGGCCAAAGGCAATTCGGCGAAGGGGTGGCCGACGCGCTCGGTTGCCTCGCGGAAGCGCTGCAGGGCGCTGGAAAAGGCCTCGGGACTGGTGCCCTGAAAGCCGAAGATCGCCTGCTTGGTATCGCCCACCACGAACAGGGTGCGCAGCCGCGCCTGCTCGTCGGGCTCAACCTCGAGGAACTCCTCGACGATGGACCAGACGATGTCCCACTGCGCGTCATTGGTGTCCTGCGCCTCGTCCACCAGGATATGGTCGACCTGCTGATCGAGCTTGTAGCGGATCCAGTCCGCCATGCCGGGCTGGATGAGCAGCGCGCTCGCGCGGCCGATCAGATCATCGAAATCGACAGCGCCAGCCTGTCGCTTGGCCTTGGCATAGGCCCGCGCATAAGCACGGCCCGCCGTCAGTCCCTGCGCCGCCGTGCGCGCGAAGGCGGCTTGCTTGCGCAGATCGAGCAGAGCCTTGATCGCCGCGCCGCACGCGCTGGCGAGATCGACATAATCCGGCTCGGCTTCCAGCAGGTTCTTGTTGGCGCGGTTCTTGACCTCGCCTTCCTTGGTGAGCAGCACGCCGAGCAGGTCCGCCAGTCCCTCGGCGCGCTGGACCTCGGAGCCGCTTAGCCAAGCCGCGATCATATCAGCGCACGCTAGGCCGGATTTGGCACCCCATGCACCATTGGCCCGCGCGACGGCCTGCAACGCGGCCACCGGAAACACGCCCTCGGCGCAGCGATCCGCCAGATGCGCATCGATGTCGCCATCCGGCAGGTCGAGGAAGGCAAGGAGGAAGCCCGCCAGATCTTCCGGCAACATCTCCAGCAGTTGCGCCGCGGGCACGCAGCGCGCGAGATAGGCCTGCGTGCCTTCCTCGCCCAGCCGCAGGGCCAGCATCTCCAGCGCCGCCAGCACCGGATCGTCCTGCGCCTGCCCGGCCTCCTCGATCATCGCGATCAACGCACGCCGGGCCAGCTCGCCCTGCCCGCGCTCGTCGAGCGGGCGGAACCCGGGGACCAGTCCGGCCTCCAGCGGGAAGGCAGCCAGCAGCGCCTGACAGAAGCTGTGGATGGTCTGGATGCGCAGCCCGCCGCCGGTCGCATCCAGCACGCGCGCGAACAGCAGGCGGGCGCGGGCGATCGCCTCCGGCCCCGGATCCTCGCCGAGCGCCACGAGATCGCGCGCGACGTCCACGGACTGCCCCTGCACCCAGCGGGCAAGCCGGCTGTGGACGCGCTCGGCCATTTCCGCCGCGCCCGCCTTGGTGAAGGTCAGGCACAAGATGCGCTCGGGCGCGACACCGCTCAGCAGCAGCCGCAGCACGCGGGCCGACAGCACGGCGGTCTTGCCGGTGCCGGCAGAGGCGCGCACCCAACGGTGGGCAGCGGGGTCCGAGGCGCTGGCCTGCTCGTGCGTCAGCCGGTTGAGTTCACCTGCCTCAGCCATGGCTCACCTCCGGCTGCGGCTCAGCCCGCCGATCCCGCGCGAACCACTCATCCAGCCGCATGAGTTGGTCATAGTCGGTGAACACGGGTGCATCGCTGTGCGGGCGTGCGGCGAACGGCTCGTCGCCTGTCAGCCAGCGCGCCACGGCATCATCGAAGAAGCCGGCGACCATTGCGAGGAAATCTGCCGTCATGATCCGCTTGTAGCTGCCCTTGGGGTCGGTCAACGGACGCTTGAACCCGAAATTGCCATCCGTGCCCTTGCCGAGCTTCCAATATTCAAAGGCGCTCACATCCGATCCGGCAGCCAGCTCCGCTTCCTTGGCGAACCCGCCTGCCTGCGCGATCAGGCCGAGCAAACCGAGCTGGAGCGAGAAGCCGGCCTTCACCTGCTTGACCGAGGCGGTCGCGCCGCTCTTGTAATCGACAATGGCCAGCGTGCCGTCCGCAAACCTGTCGATCCGGTCGGGCTTGCCGCGCAGGGTCACGCCTGCCCGCTCGATGCGGCCCCATTTCTCGCCGAACAGCACCTCGCGCCCCTGCCCGGCCTGATCGCGCACGGCGTTCGCCACCCAGTCGAGCGCGGCCAGCAAACGCGGCTGCCAGAGCGTCTTGAGCAGGGGATGGGCTTGCGCCTGCGCGATCATCTCTTGCGCCAGAGCGGAGAGCCGCGCGGGATGGTGCCCGCCTTCTTCCATCCATCGCTGGAGGACATCATGCGCGCGGGTCCCGCGCCAGGCCGGGCCGGGGTCGGCATCCACGACGTCCAGCGGCGCCAGACGCAGAATGCGAGCCGCGTAGAAGGCATAGGGATCGGCCCGCAGGCGATCGACATCGGTGACGGCGATCTCGCGCGGGCGCAGGTCGGCGCGTGGGCGAGGCGCCGGTGCGCGATAGGCCGGCGCAGGAGCATCGGGCCGGTCGATGGCCCGCGCGAGCGCGATCAGCCTGTCATCCTCCACCCAGCGCGCGCCGGTCATGGCCTTGAGCCGCAGCCAGAAGCGCGAGGCGACGGTTGGCGCAGAGGCATCCCGCCGGGCACGGGAGAGGATCACCTGCGGCGCGCCTAGCCCATTGGCGAAATCATGCGCGGAGAGGCCGATGCGATAATCCAGCCCTGGTAGGCCAAGCGCGCGGCGGATGCGCGGGGCGAGCCATGGGTCAGGCGATGGCAGGCCGGGCCAGACGCCTTCGTTGAGGCCGGCAAGGATCATCAGGTCGGCCTGTTGCAGCCGCGCTTCCAGCAAGCCCAGAATTTGCAGGCGCGGGTGACCGCCCTGCGGCGGGCGCACGGCCTGCCCGCCGAGGATCTGCGCGAGCATCCCCACGAAGCCGGCGCCATCCGCGCGCGCCGGCCCTTGCGGTGCTGCGGCTTCCGCATCGCCCAGGCATTGCGCGGCGGCATGACCCTGATGACCGGCCCAGACGCGCTCCTCCGTCAGGGCCGAGGCTGCCTCGCGAACGGCGGCGAACAAGGCGGGCAGGCTCTGCTCACCGGCAAAGGCGACCTCCAGAGGCGCCAGCAGTGCCACGACCTGCGCCCACCAGGGACGCAGCGATTCCCTCATCGCCTGCTGCCGGCCGCCCTTCTCCGCGAGCAAGGCGGTGACACCGGCCAATCCCGCCGCCGGCCGGGGGCCGCGCAGCACCAGATCGAGGCGGCGCACCGATTCCAGCCACGCCAGCCGCTCGTCGCCGGCCATCACCAGCGGATGCTTGAGCAGGGCGAGCAGCGGCACCGGCGCGAACTGTTCCGCCCCGGCCTGCACCAGCGCCAGCAGCAGCGTGCCGGGCGGAAGCTGGGAGAGCGGGCGGCCGGCGCTGTCATCCGCCTCGATCCCCCAGCGGCGCAGATGTGCGGACACGCGCGTCGCGAGCGCACGATCCGGCGTCACGAGCGCGGCCGTGCGCCCTTCCGTCTCCACCGCCTCGCGCAGGGCGATGGCGATGGCCTGCGCCTCCTCCGCCGGGTTCGCCGCCTCGATGGCGCGGACATCCTTGAGCGAACGTTGCGCGGTCGGCACATCCGGCCAGCCGCCGGTCAGCAAAGCCGGGAGCAGCGCGTTGCTGATCGCCTTGCCGCGCGCGGCGCGGGCATCATGCTCGCTGCCCCAGCGCCAGAGCGCCACCTCGGCCCGGTGGGCATCCATCCGCTCCAGCAGCAGCTTGAGCGCGAATTGCGGGTGCGATTCATTGGCGGGGGGCGGTAGATCGCGCCCCGGCTCGGGCCGCGCGACGGGGCCGATCGCATCCCATTGCTCATCCGAGAGATTCTGGTCGAGATCGGGCAGCACCACCGCACCACGCGGCAGGCCGGCGACCGTCTTGAGCAGTCCCGCCACGGCTGGCGCATTGGTGACGACACCCGCGGCAACCACGAAGCGCTCCGGCGGCATCTCGCGCCAGCGGGCCGCAACATGATCGAGCAGGCGATTGCGCCGCTCGGCCATGTCGATCAGCCCGCGCGCGGCCAGTTCCTGCTGCCACTGGGCCGCCAATGCATCGAAATCGCTGAACGCGGCTTGCCAGTGGTGCGAGAGGTCATCGGGCTGCAGCGCCTTGAGATCGGCCAGCGCCTTGCGCTCGACGGTGAGCTGATCGAAAGCGGCCGCCAGCGCCGTCGCCAGCCGCCAGCCCTCGCCCGTTTCCAGCCGCTCGCCGCGACGCGCGCGCTGATCGATCACCAGCCGGGTCAGGATCATCAGCCGCTCGGCCGGCGCGATGGCTTGCGGAATATCCGCTTCCGCCCCGATCGGGCTGAGCGCGCTGCTCAGCGCTTCGTCCAAATCGATATCGCCGATGGGCACCAGCCTCGGCAGCAGCAGCCCGTTGCCGGACGCGCGCACGAACGCATCGCGCACCGCCCGCACCGCACGATTGTTCGGCAGCAATATGATCCCGCGCGCCAGCGCCAGCCCGCCATCACGCCCACCATGCTGGGCGAGCAGCCCGGCGGCGAGCGCATCCGAAAATGCCCGGTGAGCGGGGATGGTAAAGAGGGCCGGCGCGCGGCGCTCAGCCATCGGCCAATCCTGCCTCGACCAGCGGAATCGCCTGCGGGGTGCCGACATCGAACCATTGGCCGCCATGGCTGAGGCCAAAGGCGCGGCCCTGTTCGATCGCACGGTCCCAGAAAATATTGGTCGAGAAGACCTCGCCTGGCGGATCGCGCACCAGCCGCGGCGAGAGGATTTGCACCCCGGTAAAGACGAAGGGCGCCACGCGACCGGGCTTGCGGCGGCTCAGGCGGCCATTGGCCTCCATGTGGAAATCGCCAAGGCCACGATGACCGGTGGCGCGGGCATGCGGGACGAGCAGCAGCAGCGCATCCATCGCATCGTCATCCCAGCGGTCCGCCAGCGCGCGGATGGAATCGAACGGCCCGTTCACCCACAGATTGTCGCTGTTGGCGCAGAGAAACGGCTTGTTGCCGAGCAGCGGCAGCGCTTTGACGAGGCCGCCGCCGGTTTCCAGCAGCCGGGCGCGCTCATCGGAGACCGGATAGCTCGCACCCGTCCGGCGGGCGCGCGAATCCAGATGCGCCTCGATGGGCGCGGCGAGATAATGGACGTTCACCACAGTGCTACGGATGCCGGCATCCTCGATGCGGTCCAGCGCGTGATCCATGAGCGGCTGGCCGGCCACGCGGATCAGCGGCTTGGGCCGTGTGGCCGTGAGCGGACGCATCCGCTTGCCGAGGCCAGCGGCCATCAGCATCGCCGTCTCAAGCGTCGTGCTCATTCCGCGGATTGCCCCACGTTCAGTCCACCGCGCGCCGAGGCAGGCACATTCTGCGCGAACCAGTCAGCCACCGGCGCGAGCGCGGGATGGGCGAGATCGCGCTCCAGCAGCCCCCACATGCGCGGCAGGAAATCGAGATAGCGCGGCTTTCCGTCGCGCTTCCACAGGCGCGTGAAAATGCCGATGATCTTGGCATTGCGCTGGGCGCCCAACACCGCATAAGCCGCCTCGAAATCGGGCGAAGCTTTCGCGCGCGCCTGATAATGCGCCAGCATTACCTGCTCGACGGCCGGGCTCACATCGCGCCGGGCATCCTGCAGGAGCGAGACGAGATCATAGGCCGGGTGGCCGGCCAGCGCGTCCTGAAAGTCCAGCAGCCCAAGCCCGTGCGAGCGCGCATGGTCCGGCAGCAGCATGATGTTCTCAGCATGATAATCGCGCAGCACGGTCACCACCGGCGCTGTATCCTGCTCGGCAATCGGCAGCACCTTGTCCCATGCGGCGGTATAGCCCGCCGCGTCGACCGCAAGCCCTGCCGCCGGAGCGAACCACTCGGGGAGCAGCGCTGCCTCGCGCTGGTAGACGGCGCGGTCATAAGGCGCGAGGCCACTCTGGGCCGGCTGCTCATGAAGATCGACGAGAAGGTCGACTGCCCGCGTGTAGATTGCCATTTCCTCGGCCGGCGCGGCATCCAGATGCTCGCGCACCCGCGCATCGCCGAAATCCTCGAGCAGAACGAGGCCCTGCGTCAGATCCCGCGCCAATATGGCGGGCGCCGCGAATCCGCTTTCGCACAGCCACTCGTCCACGCTGATGAACGGGCGCGGATCTTCATGCGGCGGCGGGGCGTCCATCAAAATGGCGCGACGATCACCCTCGACCACGCGAAAATAGCGCCGGAACGAAGCGTCACCGGCAAGCGGCAGGATCTCGGCCCCTCCCCATCCGGCTTGATCGAGAAACGGGCGCGCGCTTGGCGGCGGGATCATGTGACTGGCCATCGGCTCTCCCAAACGCGCGGCACCCGCGCTGTCAAGCGGCGCGTGCCGTCCGCCAAAATGTCGATCTGCAGGGCAAGGGCAATGGCATTGTAGCGCCCCGCCAGCCGGTCGGGCCATTCGATCGCCAGCGCGCCATCTTCGAGCCATTCGTCCAGCCCGAGTTCGCTGAGATCGCCCGTGTCCTCGATGCGATAGAGATCGACATGGCCCACAGGCAGACGCGTCTCGGGCGGCTCATAGCCCTGCAGGATGGCGAAGGTCGGGCTCGGCACATCGCCTTCATGCCCAAGGCCCCTGAGCAGGCCGCGGGCGAGCGTCGTCTTGCCGGCGCCCAGCCCGCCGGTGAGCGTGATCACATCGCCGGGCCGCAACTTTGCGCCCAAAGCTGCCCCGAAATCGGCGAGCGCGTCTGCTGAGGAGAAGAAAAGGGCATGATCGGACACGCCATCATTCTCCACGCGGAAGAGTGAGGGTAACGCTGGTCCCCTGCCCCGGCTCGGAGACGAGGTCGACGCTGCCGCCATGCGCTTCCACGAACTGGCGCACCAAGGGCAATCCGAGCCCCTGATTGGCACCATCGCCATGGCGCCCGAACCGCACGAAAACGTCGAACAGATGCGCCTGTGTCTTGGCGTCGATACCCGGGCCGTCATCGGACACGATGATCCGCACCACGTCCGGCGCGGGCTGCACATGCACAAGCACCCGCCCGCCCCGGCTCACGAAACTCACTCCATTATCCACCACATGGGCGAGAGCCTGCCGCAGTCGCCGCTCATCGCCTGACACGGTGCCCGGCTCCTGCTCGAACGACATGTCCACCGTCACGTCGCGCGAATCTGCCTTGTCGCTCAAGCCCTCGACCACCTGCCGCACCATCGCGGCCACATCGATGTCGCGCCTCTCGATGGGCAGGCCGCCCGCTGCGCCCTGCGTCAGGTCCAGCACATTATCGATCAGCCGCGTCAGCCGCGTCGTCGCCGTCATGATGGCATTCACATAATCACGCGACTGGGCGCTCAATTCGCCCGCATAGCCGGCTTCCATCATCTCGGCGAAGCCAACGATGGAGGTGAGCGGCGTGCGCAACTCGTAGCTCATGTTGGAGACGAACGCGGTCTTCACCCGGTCGGCATCCTCCAGCGCCTCGTTACGATCCCGCAGGGCCTGTTCGATGTGGCGGCTATCGGTGGTGTCGAGCATGGTGAACAGCGCGTTGCCGTCCGGCAGCGGGATGGCCGCAAACTCGAAGAAGCGCCCGTCGGCGAAGGCGATGCGCCCACCCCGCTGGCGGCGCTCCATCGTCGCCGCGCGGATGAGTTGGTGGACAAGGCCTGCCTGTTCGGGGCGCGCGAGGCGATCCGCCAGCGCCGACATGAGTTCATCGACGCGCGGATGCGCCGCCATGGTTGTGTCGGGCACCGACCAGATCTTAGTGAAGCGGCTGTTCCACAGATGCAGACGACCGTCGGAGGCGAACACGGCAATCGCCTCGAACAGATTGTCGAGCGTGGCCGTGCGCACCCGCAGCAGGGTATCGCGCGCCGAGGCCAACTGGACATGCTCGGTACGGTCCTCGAAGATGACCAGCAGGCCGCCATCGGGCAGCGGCTGGGCGTAGACGCGCAGATGCACGCCATCGCGCAGGCGCCACTGCTCCTCATGCGCGGAGGGCGAGAGGAACCAGTTGCGGCGCTCCTGCCGCCACGCGCGGAAATCCGGTGTGTCGGGCACCTGCCCGCTGTCCCGCATGGCATCCAGCACGCGGTCAAAATGGGTATCGAACGCCGCTGTCTCCGGCGTCAGGCCGAACAGGCTGAGGAAGGGCTGATTGCAGAACTGCAGCAGTTGATTGGCACCGAACTGGACGACGCCGGCCGACAGCCTGTCCAGCATGTCCCGGTTGGCCTGCGAGAGGTGGCGCAGTTCGGCCCGCACCTCCTCCAGCTCCTGCATGTCGATCGCGTAACCTGCAACGCCCGAGGGGCCGAGCGGGACATCGACGACCTTCATCAACCGGCGCTTGCCATCGATGGTGACCGGCAGCATCCGGGCGGTTGGGGCCTTGCGCGCGGCGGCATTGGCAGCGGATGCGCGCGGGGAAATGCCGTCGACCGCTTCGACAAGCTCAATGCCCTGCTCGATGACATCCTGCGCGGACTTTCCGTCCACCGCCTTCACATAGGCGCTGTTGACCAAACTGATCTGATGATCGGCGCCGCGATGCCAGACCGGCATGGGCGCCGCCTCGATCACACCCGATAGCGCATCGAGGGCCTGGCGATACTGCCCGACCTGCCCGCGCAGCTCCTGGATCTGCGCGAAGCTGTCAGTCGTGTCGAAGACCCAAAGCACCACCGTGCCGGCCTTGCCGAGCCGCGTGCCCACCGGACCGCCACGCACGAGCAGCATCCGGTCCGACCCGTTGACCCGCACCGGTAGCGTAAAGGGTCGGCCGCCCTGCTGCGCTGCTGCGATCTCCGCCGCGAGCGCGCGGGCATGATCCGGCTCCAGGCCGCCATCTGCATCCAGTAGCGCATCAAGGTCGGTGGGCGCCGTCTCACGGCCGAGCCATGCGGCCAGCCTGTCCGGCGCATCCAGCTTGCCATCGGGGCGAATGAGCAGGGGGACGGCGGGAGCAGAGTTGAGCAGATCGACCAGTTGCGCGGCGTGCGTGCGCGCCAGCGCCGCCTTGCGCCGCATCGAGAGGCCGGTGAACAGCGCCCAGACCGCCAGCACCAGCCACACGGCCAGCACGGCACCCACGATCAGCGGAAAGAATGGGACATTGGCAATCACGGGAGTGGATTACGGGCCAATCCACCCTGAGACAAGGTCGGCTTGCGCCTTCTTTGGCGTGGGCCGGATAAGAAAAGGAACCGGCGCCCTCAGAGCGCCGGGCCGTCCTTCGTCACCGTCCAGGTCTGGCCCTGGCTCACCAGCTTCTGCAGGTCCGGCGTCTTGCCCTTGGCCAGCAGGGCATTCTGCTCCACCACGGCCTGCTCGAAGCTCGCCTTGGGGGCATCGTAGAGCACGCCCAGCGCCATCGGGAACAGGCCGAAGGGCATTTCCACCAGCATGTGCGCAACGGCGCGGTTGGTGACGTCATGGACGATCACGCCGGCTGCCTGCCAATCACCATCGACCACATCCACGACCTTGAGCGTCAGCGCCTCGCGGTCGAGCGCGATGCCTTTAGCGCCCTTATCGAAGAGCAGCGGCTTGCCATGCTCTACCCAGAGCTGGCCGACATCGGCATTCTTCTTCTCGGTGAAGTCGGCGAACACATCCTTGTTGTAGACGATGCAGTTCTGGAAAATTTCCACGAACGCCGCACCCTTGTGCTCATAGGCGGCCTTGAGCACGTCCGGCAGCTGCTTGGACACGTCATAGGCCCGCGCAATGAAGCGGGCACCAGAGCCGAGCGCGAAGGCGCAGGGCCGGGCCGGATGGTCCACCGAACCGAATGGCGTCGACGGGCTCTTGGTTCCCTCCCGGCTGGTCGGCGAGTACTGCCCCTTGGTGAGGCCGTAGATCTCGTTGTTGAACAGCAGGATCTGGCAATCGAGGTTGCGACGCAGGATATGCATCGTGTGGTTGCCGCCGATGGAGAGGCCGTCGCCGTCGCCAGTAACGATCCACACGTCCAGCTCCGGATTGGCCAGCTTCACGCCAGTCGCCACCGCCGGCGCGCGGCCGTGGATGGTGTGGAAGCCGTAGCTCTCGACATAATAAGGAAAGCGCGATGAGCAGCCGATGCCCGAAACGAACACGGTGTTCTTCGGGTCCGCGCCCAATTGCGGCAGCGTGCGCTGCACGGCCTTGAGGATGGCATAGTCACCGCAGCCGGGGCACCAGCGCACCTCCTGATCGGTCTCCCAGTCCTTGAGGCTGGTCTCGACGCGCGGCTTGGTCAATGTGGTCATGTCGTTCATGCGAGCATCCCCTCGATGGCCGCCTCGATTTCCGCGATGCGGAAGGGCTGACCCGAGATCTTGTTGAGCGGGCGGGCATCCAGCAGATACTGGTCGCGCAGCACGGTCTTGAGCTGACCGGTGTTCATCTCCGGCACGAGAATCTTCTCATAGCCGGCGAGCAGCTCACCCAGATTTTCCGGCAGCGGCCAGATATGGCGGATGTGGATGTGCGAGACATCCAGCCCCTTGCGCCGGGCGCGCCGGACCGCCTGATGGATCGGGCCGTAGGTCGAGCCCCAGCCGACGACGACGAGCTTGCCGCTCTCCTCGCCCAGCGACACATCTTGCCGCACGCCCTTGGCGATGCCCAGCACCTTGTCGCGGCGCAGTTCGGTCATCGCCTGGTGATTGGCCGGCGCATAATTGATGTGGCCGGTGTTCACTTCCTTCTCGATGCCGCCGATGCGGTGCATGAGATCGGGCGTGCCCGGCTTGATCCACGGCCGCGCAAGCTTCTCATTGCGGGCATAAGGCTTGAGGCCGCCTTCCGGCACCGCATCCTGAAACTTCACCGGGAACGGCGTGTAGCCGCTCATATCCGGCACCTTCCACGGCTCGGCGGCATTGGCGATATAGCCGTCGGTCAGCAGCATCACCGGCGTCATATATTCGATGGCGATCCGGCAGGCCTCGATGGCGCAATCGAACGCATCGGCGGGCGAGCGCGCGGCAATGACCGGCATCGGCGCGTCGCCATTGCGGCCGTAGACGGCCTGATAGAGGTCGGATTGCTCGGTCTTGGTCGGCAGGCCCGTGGACGGACCGCCACGCTGTGAGTTCACGATCACCAGCGGCAGCTCGGTCATGATCGCAAGGCCCATCGCCTCGCCCTTGAGCGCGATGCCGGGGCCGGACGAGCTGGTGACGCCCAGCGAACCGGCATAGCTCGCGCCAATCGCGCTGGCGATCGCGGCAATCTCGTCCTCGGCCTGGAACGTCGTCACGCCATATTCCTTGAGGCGCGAGAGATGATGCAGGATCGAGCTGGCCGGCGTGATGGGATAGCCGCCGAAGAACATCGGCAGGCTGGCCAACTGTGCGCCCGCGACGAGACCGAGCGAGATCGCTTCGGCGCCCGTCACCGTGCGATACAGGCCCTCGGGGGCCGGCGCCGGCGCGACATGGAGTTGCTTGAGCGGCGCGGCCAGCTCGGCGGTCTCGCCATAGGCATGGCCGGCATTGAGCGCGGCGATGTTGGCATCAGCGATTTCCGGCGCCTTGGCGAACTTGGCCTTCAGCCAGTCGATGATCGGCTGGCGGCTGCGGTCGAACATCCACAACGCCAGACCGAGCGTCCACATATTCTTGGAGCGCAGCGCTTCCTTGTTGCCAAGGCCGAAGGGCTTCACGCTTTCCAGCGTCAGCGCGGAAATATCGAACGCCAGCACCTGCCAGCGCGCCAGCGAGCCATCCTCCAGCGGATTGCTCTCATATTTCGCCTTGGCGAGATTGCGCTCGTTGAACTCGCCGGTGTCGGCGATGATGAGTCCTCCGGGCTTCAAATCAACGACGTTGGTCTTGAGCGCAGCCGGGTTCATCGCGATCAGGATATCGGGCGCATCGCCCGCCGTCGTGATCTCGGACGAGCCGAAATTGATCTGGAACGCCGAAACGCCGAACAACGTGCCCTGCGGCGCGCGGATTTCCGCCGGAAAATCGGGGAAGGTCGCAAGGTCATTGCCTGCCAGCGCGGTAGACAGGGTGAACTGCCCGCCGGTGAGCTGCATGCCATCGCCACTGTCTCCGGCAAAACGGACGACAACGGCTTCGGGCGCAGCCTCTTCGCTGCTGTGAATTATGGTCGATGTGGGTGCGGCAGATGCCATGCTCAGACTCTAGTAATGCAGTGGTTGCATCGCCCCTAGTCCGTCGAGCCCAGCCGAGCAAAGTAGAAAAGCTGCGCGCGACAGAGCATTGCCTTTTTCTCTCCGGCTTGCCATCGCGGCCGTGAACATATTTTAACGGATGAAATCGCGACCTCGTCATGACCAAGATCGACCCCGCCTCTCTCCCCTATCGCCCCTGCGTCGGCATCATGCTGGCCAACCGTCAGGGCGAGGTGTTCGTAGGTCAGCGACTCGATTCCAAGGAAGGCGACGCCTGGCAGATGCCGCAGGGCGGCATCGACAAGGGCGAGACGGCAGAGCAGGCACTGCTGCGCGAACTGGGCGAGGAAACCGGCATTGCGGCCGATCTCGTCGACATCATCGCCCGCTCGACCGAAGAGCATCTTTACGATCTGCCCGAAGAGCTGATGGGCCGGCTGTGGGGCGGCAAATATCGCGGCCAGACGCAACGCTGGTTCCTGCTACGCTTCAAGGGCGAGGACAGCGATATCGACATTGCCACCGAGCATCAGGAGTTCATGGCGTGGCAGTGGGTCACGTCCGACCGGCTGGTGGATCTGATCGTGCCGTTCAAGCGCCCGGTCTATCGCGCCGTCGTGCAGGAATTTGCGCACCTGCTCTAAAAATCGGGGCCGGCAGGCACGCCGGCACCGTCCCATCCTGAAACAACTGCAGCACGCGCCCGCCGCCTGCGATTGCGCATGGTTAACGCGATCCTTACCTTTGCATCTCGCCCTTCGGACTCGCGATGCACAGGACCAGAGATGCGCAAGATCGCCCGCCTCTTCACCATTCGCACCAAGTTCGAGGCCTATCTCGCGATCTTCGGCGTCGCGATGGGCGCGACCGCGCGGGGGGCCCATTATCTTGAGATCTATCCCGGCTTTCCGGGCTATCTGCTCTACGCCAGCTGCTGCGGCGCGGTGATGATCGTGGGCGGCCTGATGATCGATGGGGTGACCCTCAAGCAGACCTACTGCCACTGACGCCAAGGCGCACCCAGTTCGGCCATGTCTTGCGCTCGATTGTTGAACCGTGAATAGGTTTGCGATCCGCCTCCCATGGATCAGGAAAGACCTGCGATGACCTCAGCAAGCCAGACCCGCGCCCTCCTCGCGCGATATTATGACGCCTTCAATGTCGGCGATGCCGAGACCATGCTGGCCTGCCTCGCCGACGATGTGGTGCATGATATCAATCAGGGCGAACGGGAATCCGGCAAGGACGCCTTCCGCGCCTTTCTGGGCCGGATGGACCGCGCCTATCGCGAGCGCCTCGCCGACATCGCGCTGATGGTGAATGAGGACGGCAGTCGCGCCGCGGCGGAATTCATCGTCCATGGCGAATATCTCGTCGGCGAGGCCGGCCTGCCTCCCGCGCATGGCCAAAGCTATGTGCTGCCGGCCGCGGCCTTCTTCGAGGTGCGGGACGAGCTGATCCGCCGTGTCACGGTGTACTACAATCTTGCCGACTGGATCGCGCAGGTCAGCCGGGAAGACGCGCCAGCGTGAGCAACCTGACCGTCGAGACGCTGCGGGACCGCGAGGCGCGCCATGCCGCCATCGACGATCTCGCCCGCCTGCGCATCACCGTCTTTCGTGAATGGCCCTATCTCTATGACGGCTCGGTCGATTACGAGCAGCGCTATCTGAGCGCGTTTCTCGACGGCGCCGATGCGGCGTTGGTCATCGCACGGGATGGCAGCGCCATCATCGGCGCAGCCACCGCCTCGCCCATGAGCGGGCAGGACGAACCGCTGCAGGCGCCATTCCGCGCGCAGGGCATCGAGGTGGATCGGCTCTTCTACTTCGGCGAGTCCGTGCTGCTCGATGCCTATCGTGGCCACGGCCTTGGCCACGCCTTTTTCGATGCGCGCGAAGCCGCCGCACGCGAGGCCGGCGCGACGGCGACCTGCTTTTGCGGCGTCATTCGCCCTGCCGATCATCCGCTCCGCCCCGCTGAGGCCCGCGACCTTGGCCCATTCTGGCGCAAGCGGGGCTATCAGCTGCTGGAGCGCATCATGGCGGAATATCGCTGGAAGGACATCGACCAGACGGACGAGACCAGCCACCCGATGCAGTTCTGGTCCCGCGACCTGTAACCCTAGAACAGCTTGCGGAAGCTCAACCGGACGGTGCGGCCCAGAGGATCGATGAAGGCAGGCTGATAGGCGAAGGGCACTGCGCCATTGCCATCCGTGACGCGCTGGCGCGCATCGAAGACGTTATCGACCCCAAGCTGGAGCCGCGCGCCGCGCAGGAACGAGGCTTTCTCGATCAGGCCGGGCATCTGATTGAAGTTCACGAACGCCCGCACGTCCACCTTGGCCAGCGCACCGAAGCGCAGCTGGCTGGCCGGCAGCCCTGCCGTGCCATTAACGCGCGAGGGGCTGCGCCAGCTGCCGGTCAGCCGCAGACCATAGCCGCTCTGCGAAACGCCGGTGCGCAGCTCGATCAGATGCCGCGACGGCCCGCTGGTGTCGCCCAGCGTATCGCCATCTAGCAGATCGAGCACGGGCAGGCTCGGGGCCAATTGCGTGGTGTTGGTCAGCGCCCACTCGTGATGGATGGAGAAGTCGACGCGTCCGCCGCCGCCACCGCCTGCACCGCCCCGTCCACCGGGACCACCGGGACCAAAGCCGCCCGGCCGGGGGCCGGGTGCATCGCCCGGAGGGGGTCCATCCGCGCCGGGTGGCGTCTGGGCTCCGGCCTGTCCGCCCCTGCCCGGCCGATCCGCACCGCCCGTTTCCCCGCGCGCGGCCCGCTCGGCCTGCCGCCGCTGGAACGCAGCCCGCATGGCATCGATCTGGCTCTGCGGGGTGGCAAGGCGTTTGCTGAAGCTGAAACCCCAGCGGAGCACTTCCCGCGTCTGCTCGGCGATGTTGATCGGGCGCAGGTCTACCTGCGTGAGGCGGCCGCTTTCATCGCGCAGGAACCGCTCCGGGAAAGCGCCGATGGTGTCCGCCGTCACGCCCGGAAAGGCCGACACGCCACCCTCGGTCGCGCGGTGATTGTAGGATATGTCGAACCGCAGGCGCGGCTCGCGCAGAACCGAGATGTCCGCCCCGAGCCGGAACGTCTTCACCCGCGCCTTGTCGAGATCGGGATTGCCGCCGGTGATTGTTGTCACCAGCACGGATTCGCCGCGCGCGAAATCGAAGATCGGTACGAAGGGCGTAAAGGTCTGCGCGTCGCCGATCTGAGCCACCGTCGCGGCGGAGTCTTCATCGCTGTAACCGGCCGAGAGGGACAGGAAGCCAAGCGGCGACCAGTTGAGACCCAGCCCGAAGTTCCGCAACGTGCCGGCATCCGAATAATGATCGAGCCCGAGCGTAGCGTTGGCGGACATGCGCCCGATGCCCGAGGAGGCGGGCACGAGGGGGATGTCCACGGTGAGCGACCCGGTCGCGCTGTCCCGCCCAAGGTCGCGAACCGAAGGGACCAGATCGCGCTCGCGCATATTCTCGATCCGCGTGAGCGCGCCGCCCAGCTTCATCGTGGCCATGACCTCACCGGCCGGCAGCCTGAACAGCGGCCGGTTATGGATGAAGGTGATGTCCGCCGTATCCGAGGTGCTGCGTGTGAGGTCCGCAGCGCGCGCGTTGAGAAAGGCGGCATCGATCGGCAGGCTAGGGTCGGCCGCCGGATCGCCGGCCGCCAGCGCGTCGGCATAATCTGACAGATCGAACGGGCGGCCGGTGATGACGCGGCTCTCGGCGCGCGCATAATTGGCGGTCAGCGTCCATTGCCCCGTGCTGCGCTCGGCATTGACGGTGAGGCCGACCGTGCCCGTCTGGCTCTTGGAGGCGCGCCCCAGAGCGCTGGCGCCCGCCAGTTGCGGGTAGAAGAGCAGATCGTCGGCGCCCCGCGCATAAGGCGTTCCGGCGGGAATCGTCACGCCCGGCAGGGTAAGGCCAACGAGGCTGTCCCGCCGATTGGTTACCAGCTCGCCGCTCAACGTCGCCTTGGTGCGTTCGCCCAAAGGGCGGCTATAGCTGGCATTGAGCGTCAGCGTCTCCTGCGCGGCCTGCAGACTGCGCGCCGGGCTCTCTGCACGGTCCAGCCCGCGATCGCTCTCCAGAATCGGATCGACGCTCTCATGCTCGGCGCTGATGTTCACCCGCTGGCTGTTGCGGATCAGGAAGAGCCCGCCCTGCAGCTCCAGCGAAGCGCCATCGCCAGCGGTCGGCACCCGGCCATCGACCTCGGCCGTGACCGCGCGGAAGCGCTGGCGCAGGACGATGTTCATTACCTTCTGGTCGGCGCCGTAACCATAGCGAAGCCCAACCTCTTCCGGCAGGATGTCGATCCGCGCGATGGCCTCGGCCGGGAGGCGGGCGATCTCGCGGAAGCCGGAAATGCGGTGCCCTTCGAGCAATGTCACCGGCGGCTTTCCGCTCGCGCTCTGCAGCTCAGGACCGAGTTCGGTCAGCAGGTCGCTGATCGTGCTGACGCCCAGGGCCCGGATGTCCGCTGGGCGCAGCTGCAACTCAGGGGTGGCATTGCCGATGACCGCGCCCCGCTCGCGCTGACCGCTGACCACGATCTCCTCGATATCCGTCCCCACGCCCTCATCGAGATGGGTATCCGCTTCCTGCGCCTGGCCCATTGCTGGGATCAGGGGAAAGGAAGAGGTCGCCAGGAACAGAGCGGCGGCAGTGCGTCGTTTGGCTGGCATAGAAACCTTCAGAACGAGGGAGAGCCGAGGCTCGACCGGATGGGGATGGCAAACAGCGAAACGGGTTCATTTCTGGCCTGTCCGCCAAGACCGCATTGCAAAATGCCGCCGCCGCCTTCAATCCTGCAATTTGTACTAAAATGTCACCCCGTCCGTGGCGGGGATGGCACACATAAGAGGAGAGGCGCGCAATGACTTTGCCGATCGAAGACAGGCTCGGCCTGCAGGATCTTATCGCCAATTATAGCTGGGCGCTGGATACCGGCGATGTCGATGGGCTGGTCGCCTGCTTCACCCCCGATGCGCGCATGGTGGAGGAGGTCTTCGAGGATCCAGACATCTGGGAAGGCCATGAGGGCATTCGCGGCATTGCCGAGCATTATCGCAATGCGCCGGGCTTTCCGGGCCGGCAGCATCATGTCACCCAGACGCAGTTCATGCCGCAGCCGGACGGATCGGTGAAGATGCGCTCCTTCGCCTTCGTGACCGAATGCGAGGGCGAGCCGCCCTATCTGCTGCGCTTTGCCGGCTGGTATGACGACCATGCCGTGAAGGGCGCGGACGGGGGCTGGCTGTTCCATCGCCGCACCGTGCGCCTTTGGGATGGCGAAGTGCTGAAGAACTTCCCCGGCAAGGGCGAATGGGTGCCCCGCAAGCGCCCGGAATCGCTGATCATCAAGCGGTAAGCCCGCCCGTCACCCCGCCTTCGCGCCGACCAGGTCCAGCACCCGGTCGGCATAGTCGGGGCGGCAGATCAGCAAATCGGGCATGTAGACATCGGCCTGATTGTAGCGCAGCGGCGTGCCGTCGATGCGCGAGCAATGCAAACCATGAGCCAGCGCGACGGCGACGGGTGCGCAACTGTCCCACTCATATTGGCCGCCGCTGTGCAGGTAGATATCCGCCGCGCCGCGCACGACCGCCATCGCCTTGGCGCCGGCCGAGCCCATCGGGACCAGTTCGGCACCCAGCGCCTGCGCGACCGACAGCGCCTCGGGCGCCGGGCGAGTGCGGCTGACGACCATGCGGGGCGTCGCAGGTGCCGGCGGCACGGCAATCGGCCGGTCCGAGCGCATCACCAGCCCCATGTCCGGCAGGGCGACGGCGCCAAGGGTGGCCACGCCATCCACGGCGAGCGCGACATGGACCGCCCAGTCCGCTCGCGCCTCGCCATATTCGCGCGTGCCATCGACCGGATCGACGATCCAGACGCGGGACTTGGCGAGCCGATCCTTTGTGTCGCGGCTCTCTTCGGAGAGCAGGCCGTCGTCGGGTCTCTCGCGTCCGAGCGCCTCGCACAGATAGGCATTGGCGAGGGCATCGCCCTCATTGCCCAGCGCCTTTCCGTCGAAGCGCGCTTCATCCCGCAAGGCGAGCAGCCGCCGGCCCGCTTCCTCCGCGAGGTGCGCGGCCAGCTCTGCGTCCGTCACAGATCCGGGCTCCACACGCCCACGATACGCTCCACGATGAGGTCCGCCGCCTGCTCGGGCGTGAGGGCTTGGGTATCGATGCGGATTTCCGGCTTCTCGGGCGCCTCATAGGGGCTGTCGATCCCGGTGAAGTTCTTGAGCTCCCCGGCGCGGGCCTTCTTGTAGAGGCCCTTGACGTCCCGGCGCTCCGCCTCGGCCAGCGGGGTGTCGACGAACACCTCGATGAACTCGCCCGCCGGCAACATCGCGCGGACCATGTCCCGCTCGGCACGGAAGGGTGAGATGAAGGCGGTGATCACGATCAGCCCGGCATCTGCCATCAGCTTGGTCACCTCGCCGACGCGGCGGATATTCTCGATCCGGTCGGCCTCGGTAAAGCCCAGATCCTTGTTCAGGCCATGGCGGACATTGTCGCCGTCGAGCAGGAAGCTGTGGCGGCCCAGCGCGAACAGCTTCTTCTCGACGATGTTGGCGATGGTCGACTTGCCGGAGCCGGACAGGCCGGTGAACCAAAGCACTGCAGGCTGCTGGCCCTTCTGCGCCGCATGAGCTTCACGGCTGACATCCATCGCCTGCCAGTGAACATTCTGCGCCCGCCGCAGCGAGAAGTTCAGCATGCCGGCCGCAACGGTGGAATTGGTGATCTTGTCGATGAGGATGAAGCCGCCCAGCGTGCGGTTCTCGGCATAAGGCTCGAACACGATGGCCTTGTCGGTCGTCAGCTCGGCGACGCCGATGGCATTCAGCTCCAGCGTCTTGGCTGCGAGATGCTCCATGGTGTTGACGTTGACGACATATTTGGGCGGCTGGACCGTCGCGGAGACAGTCTGCGTGCCGATCTTGAGCCAATAGGCCCGGCCGGGAATCAGGGCATCGTCGGACATCCACACGACGGTGGATTCGAACTGATCGGCCGCCTGCGGCGGGTTTTCGGCGGACGCGATCACATCGCCACGCGAGCAGTCGACCTCATCGGCAAGGCAGAGCGTGACCGACTGGCCGGCAACGGCTTCGTCCAGATCGCTATCCAGCGTCACGATGCGCGTGACCGTGCTGGTCTTGCCCGAGGGGAGCACGCGGATGGCATCACCCGGCTTGATCGCGCCGCTGGCGACCAGGCCCGAGAAACCGCGGAAATCCAGGTTCGGCCGATTGACCCATTGCACCGGCATGCGGAACGGACGGGCCTGATCGGCGCTGTTATCAACCTCGACCGTTTCCAGATAATCGACCAGCGTCGGCCCCTGATACCAGGGCGTGTTGGCCGAGAGGGTCGTGATGTTGTCGCCCTTGAAGCCGGAGATCGGCATGGGCACGAACTGCTCGATGCCGATTTCCTTGGCGAAAGCACCATAATCCGCGACGATCTTGTCGAACAGGGCGCGGTCGTAACCGACCAGATCCATTTTGTTCACGGCAAGCACGATGTGGCGGATGCCGACAAGCTGCGCGAGATAGCTATGCCGCCGCGTCTGGGTCAGCACGCCCTTGCGCGCGTCGATGAGGATCACGGCGAGGTCGGCCGTGGAAGCACCCGTCACCATGTTGCGGGTATATTGCTCATGGCCCGGCGTGTCGGCGACGATGAACTTGCGCTTTTCCGTCGTGAAGAAGCGGTAGGCGACATCGATGGTGATGCCCTGCTCGCGCTCGGCGGCGAGACCATCCACCAGCAGCGCGAAGTCGATCTCCTGCCCCTGCGTGCCGACGCGCTTGCTGTCGGCCTCCAGCGCGGCAAGCTGATCCTCGAAGATCATCTTGCTGTCGTAGAGCAGCCGCCCGATCAGGGTCGACTTGCCGTCGTCCACGCTGCCACAGGTGATGAAGCGCAGTAGCGACTTGTGCTGATGCTGCTCCAGATAGGCATCGATATCCTGCGCGATGAGGGCATCGGTCTGGTAGACCGGCGTCTCGAGGGTGGCGTCGGCCATCAGAAATAGCCCTCCTGCTTCTTCTTCTCCATGCTGGCGGCACCACCATCCTTGTCGATGATGCGCCCCTGCCGCTCGCTGGTGGTGGTGAGCAGCATTTCCTGAATAACCTCGGACAGCGTGCTCGCCTCGCTTTCGACCGCGCCGGTGAGCGGATAGCAGCCCAGCGTGCGAAAGCGGATCGAACGCATCACCGGCTCCTCGCCGGGGCGCAGCGGGAAGCGCTCGTCATCGACCATCAGCAGCATCCCGTCGCGCTCCACCGTCGGGCGCGGCTGCGCGAAGTAGAGCGGCACGATGGGGATGCGATTGAGCTGGATATATTGCCAGATGTCCAGCTCAGTCCAGTTGCTGATCGGGAAGACACGGATGCTCTCGCCCTTGGCCTTCTTCGCATTGTAGAGGTTCCACAGCTCGGGCCGCTGGTTCTTGGGGTCCCAGCCATGGCTTGCGGTGCGGAAGGAGAAGATGCGCTCCTTGGCGCGGCTCTTCTCCTCATCGCGGCGCGCGCCGCCGAAGGCGACGTCGAAGCCGTAGAGATTGAGCGCCTGCTTGAGACCCTCGGTCTTCCACATGTCCGTGTGGAGCGGGCCATGATCGAACGGGTTGATGCCCCGCTCCTTGGCCTCGGGATTCTGGTAGACGAGCAGTTCCATCCCGCTTTCTTCCGCCATGCGGTTGCGCAGCTCGTACATCGCCTTGAACTTCCATGTCGTATCGACATGGAGCAGCGGAAAGGGCGGCGGTGAGGGATAGAAGGCCTTGCGCGCCAGATGCAGCATCACCGCGCTGTCCTTGCCCACCGAGTAGAGCATCACCGGCTTTTCCGCCTCGGCCGCCACCTCACGCATGATGTGGATGCTCTCGGCTTCGAGGCGTTCGAGATGCGTGAGCGTACGGGTCATGGAAAGTCCTGGACTGGATGGGCCGGTGGCATGTCGATTAATCGTGGCCGATTAATCTGGCCACGCTGCTAGCCCAGCACCAGAGGCGGTGCAGCAAGCTTTTCCTACGATCCGCCACAGTTTGGCTTGGGCAGTCGCGCCTGAGTTTGCGACTGCCCCGTGAGAAGCGGGCCCTTAAGCCTCTTCTGCCGCCTTCTTCTTTGCCGGCGCTTTCTTCGCGGCAGGCTTCTTGGCGGCGGCCTTTTTGGCAGGCGCCTTGGCGGTCGCGGCCTTCTTCTTGGCCGGTGCCTTCTTGCCCTTCTTCTTGGCCGGCGCGGCGGCCGCGCGCGCATCGATAAGCTGAGCCGCTTCCTCCAGCGTCAGCGCGTCCGGCGCCACGCTCTTGGGCAGAGTCGCATTGGTGGTGCCATCGGTGACATAGGGGCCATAGCGGCCTTCCATCAGCTTGATCTCGGCCTCGGTGCGGGGATGGGCGCCTAAAACCTTGAGCGGCTCGGCGGCCTTGCGGGGGCCGCCGCGATTGGCGGCATCGGCTAGCTTCGCGACGGCGGCATTCATGCCCGTCTCGAAAATCTCCACGGTAGAGCCCAGCCGGGCATATTTGCCCTCATGCGCTAGATAGGGGCCATAGCGCCCGAGGCTGGCCACGATCGGCTTGCCGGTTTCGGGATGGTCGCCGATCGTGCGCGGCAGCGAGAGCAGCTTGACCGCCCAGTCGAGCGTCAGTTCGCCATCCGGCAGATCCTTGGGGATCGAGGCGCGCTTGGCCTCCTTACCATTGCCCATTTCGACATAAGGCCCGAAGCGACCCGACTTGCGCAGGATAGGCTCCCCGGTCTCGGGATGCTTGCCAAGCTCCTCGGGCCCGGTATCCGCCTCGCCACTGCCCCCAGGCTGGCCGAATTTGCGGGTGAACTTGCACTCGGGATAATTGGAGCAGGCGATGAATGCGCCGAAGCGCCCGCCGCGTAGCGACAGGCGCCCGTCCGCGCACAGCGGACAGGCTCGCGGATCGCTGCCGTCGGCCCTGTCCGGGAAGAGCATCGGCGCGAGAAATTCGTCCAGCTCCGCGGTGATCTCGGACGGCTTGCGATCCATGATCTCGACCGTCTTGGGCTTGAAGTCGCGCCAGAAGGCTTCCAGCACCGCCTGCCACTGGGCGCGGCCGCCGGAAATCTCGTCCAGCTCATCTTCAAGGCCGGCAGTGAACTCATAGGCCACGTAGCGCTCGAAGAAGCGCTCGAGGAAGGCCGTCAGCAGCCGCCCGCTCTCTTCAGCGAAGAACCGGTTCTTCTCGACACGGACATAATCGCGATCCTTGAGTGTCTGGATCGTCGAGGCGTAGGTGGACGGGCGCCCGATGCCCAGTTCCTCCAGCCGCTTGACGAGGCTCGCCTCGCTGTAGCGCGGCGGCGGCTGGGTGAAGTGCTGCTCCGCGCGCACATCGCGCTTGGCCGGTTGGTCACCTGCGGACATCGCGGGCAGCAGCTTGCTGTCCTCATCGGCCACGTCGTCGCGACCTTCCTCATACAGGGCCAGGAAGCCGGGGAACAGCACGACCTGCCCGGTCGCCCGCAGCGCGTGCTGTCCGGTGCCGTCGGTGAACTCGACCGCCGTGCGCTCCAGCCGCGCCGAGGCCATCTGGCTCGCCAGCGCGCGCTTGAAGATCAGATCGTACAGCTTGGCATGAACGCCCGAACCCACGCTCTCGCGCGTGAACTCGGTTGGGCGGATCGCCTCGTGCGCTTCCTGCGCGTTCTTGGCCTTGGTCTGGTACATGCGCGGCTTGTCCGGCAGATAGCCACCGTCATAGCGGTCCGCGATGGCCTTGCGCGCGGCGGAAATGGCGCTGCCATCCATCTGCACGCCGTCGGTCCGCATATAGGTGATCGCGCCATCTTCGTAGAGCTGTTGGGCGACGCGCATGGTTTCGTTGGCTGAAAGACCGAGCTTGCGCGCGGCCTCCTGCTGCAGCGTCGAGGTGGTGAAGGGCGGCGGCGGATTGCGGGTGGCCGGCTTGGTCTCGACAGAGGAGACGGTGAAGCGGCCGGCCTCCACATCAGCCTTGGCAGCCTTGGCATCGCCTTCCTTGCCGATGGTCAGCCGGTCGATCTTGTCGCCACGCCAGCGCACCAGCCGCGCCTCGAAGCTCTGCCCGGCCTGCTCCAGATCGGCGGTGACCGACCAATATTCCTGCGGCGTGAACGCCTCGATCTCGCGCTCACGCTCGACGATGATGCGCAACGCAACCGATTGAACGCGCCCGGCGGACTTGGCGCCGGGCAGCTTGCGCCACAGCACCGGCGAGAGCGTGAAGCCGACCAGATAATCCAGCGCGCGGCGGGCGCGATAGGCATCGATCAAATCTTCATCGAGGGCGCGCGGCGCCTTCATCGCCTCCGTCACGGCGGCCTTGGTGATGGCATTGAACGTCACGCGATCGACCAGCTTGGGCAGCGCCTTCTTATTGCGCAGCACCTCCTGCACATGCCAGCTGATCGCCTCCCCCTCGCGATCAGGGTCAGTCGCGAGGATCAGACGGTCGGCCTTCTTGGCCTCGTCGGTAATCGCCTTGAGCTGACGGGCCTTGTCGCCGTAATTTTCCCAGGCCATCGAGAAACCATCGTCCGGATCGACCGAGCCATCCTTGGCAGGCAAATCTCGAACATGGCCGTAGGACGCCAACACCCGGAAGTCGCCTCCCAGATATTTTTCGATGGTCTTGGCCTTGGCCGGTGATTCGACGATGACGAGTTGCATAGAGTTCCGCTAACGATCCTTACGTGTACGCGCGAGTCTGGAAACGGCTCGGCCGCAACGTCAAGCGAAATGCTTACTCGCCGACATCGGGCTTGTCGGCTGCCACATGCCGGCGGTGCCACGTCGCCTGCCGCCAGATATAGATCAGCACGATCAACAGGATGATGCCCGTCGACAGCGGCCCGAGGAACTGCTCGATATTGCTGAATCGCCGCCCGAGCACCCAACCGGCAATCGCCAGGCCGGAGCTCCATGCCGCAGTGCCGACCGCCGACCACACAAAAAAGCGGATCAGCCGCATCCGCAGAACGCCGGCGGGAATGGAAATGACCGAGCGAATGGTCGGGAGGACCCGGCCGATCATCACGATCGGCCCGCCGAAGCGCCGAAACAGGCCCTGCGCGCGCTCCACCTCTGGCCAGTCGAGCGTCAGCCAGCGGCCATATCGCTCGATGAGCGGGCGGAAGCGATGCAGGCCGATCATCCGCGCCAGCGCATACCAGAACAGATTGCCGGCCATCGCGCCCGCAGTACCGGCCAGGATCACGCCGCCCAGCCCCATGCCACCCCGCGCGGCGAGCACGCCCGCGACCGGCATGATCACTTCCGATGGGATTGGGGGGAACACGGTCTCCAGAAGCATGAGCAGGAACACGCCGAACAGGCCGGTGCTCTCCACGATATCAAACACCCAATCCTGCATTGAAAACTCCAGTCCAGCGCGCGTTAGCGTTAGGAGACGGGCGGATCTGCAACACGCAGACCCGCCCTGCCTCAACACCCATCAGCGCAAATAGTTGATGATCGCATAAACGCCGATGGCGCAGAGCAGAACAATTATCGATATCGCCGTATAGCCGAAGGGCGAAATCCGCTCGATATGATCCTTGTAGAAGCGCTCATAGCCGGGCCGCAGGTCATCGCGAGCGGACAGCATCGCGACATCATAGGAGGAGGCCTCCTTGCGATACCAGTGGAGAAGGCGGCGCAAATCGTCCTCGTTCAGGTCAGGATATGCGGCGATCAAGGCGTCGATGCGCGCCTGCGCAGCGACAGCCCCGGAGTCGGGGGTCGTCAGTTGTTTCATGATAATTGTCCGAAGTTCGGGTGAGATAGGGCGCCGAGAAGGCGCGATTACCGAGCTTCAGACAGAGGGAGGTGGGCGTGGGCCTCGATTGCGGCGCGCCGCCTGATCGTGGGTTGGGTCAGTGCGGTCCAGCCGCGGCAAGAATTGGGGGAAAGCCTCTGTGTGCCCTGCCGCCACGACATCGGGCGCATAGGGGAGCGGCGGCAGCGCCTGATGCAACTCCGCCTTGGTAAACTCGCTCCGCCCCGGCGGGACCAGCGCAACTTCCACCGTCGAAGCGCTGAAAGCCGAGCCGTTGCGCGGCTGGAATGTCGCGGCACCGTCGGGCCATGCCTGCACCGCGATGAGCGCAAGGAGCAACAAGGATAGCAGCCGGCGCATCATCGCGCCGGGCAGTCCTCGCCCCTGCCAGGCGGGCGGCGTGTCAGGCGATGCCACCTCAGGCAAAGCTCACCCGTCCCCCGGCATGGCGCTGCAGACGACCGGCAATCTCAAGCTCCAGCAGCGCCGTCTGCACGCTCGCCGGTGCTAAGCCGCTCTGCCGGATCAGTTCGTCAACCGCCACCGGGCTGAGGCTGAGCAAGCCCGTCACGCGCTGCCGTTCCGCCTCCCCCAGATCGTCAGATGGCGGCTGCGACAGGAAGTCGCGCTGCCCCGAGCGCAGCGCGCGCGGATCGAGCGACGCGATCGCCTCCACGACATCCTGCGCGCTTTGCACCAGCGTGGCGCCGTCGCGAATGAGGGCATTACAGCCATGGGCGCGCGGATCGGCCGGAAAGCCGGGCACGGCCATCACCTCCCGCCCCTCCTCGCCCGCCAGCCGCGCAGTCAGCAGCGAGCCCGAGCGCGGCGCAGCCTCCACCACCACCGTACCCAGGCTCATCCAGGCGATGATCCGGTTGCGGGCGGGAAAGTGGCGGGCAAGCGGCTCAGCGCCGGGCGGCAGTTCGGTGAGCAGCAAGCCCTCGCGCGCAACCCGCTCCTGCAGATCGGCATTTTCCGCCGGGAAATTGACGTCGATGCCGGACCCGATCACCGCAACGGTCCGCGCGATCCCGGCCCCCTGATGCGCGGCGGTGTCGATGCCGCGCGCGAGACCGGAGACCACGACGATGCCGGCCTCTTGCAGGGCATGGGCCAGTTCTCGCGCAAATCGGCAGGCTGCGGCGGAGGCATTGCGCGCACCGACGATGGCGACACAGCGCTCAACGCCCAGCCCCACGTTGCCCCGGGCGATGAGCACCGGCGGGGCACCTTCGGCCTGGCCGAGCAGAGCCGGGTAATCCGCCTCGCCCAGAAACAGATAATGCGCGCCCAGCCGCTCGACCTGCGCGATTTCGGCATCGACGCTGTGGCGATCACAGGGCTTGAAGCGCCGGTTTCCGCCGCGCGAGGCGAGATCGGGCAGCGCCTCCAGAGCGCGTCCCGCCGTGCCGAAGCGGGCTAGCAGTTGCCGATAGGCGACCGGGCCGATATTCGGCGTCCGGATGAGCCGCAGGCGATCGTACCGATCTGCGTTGAGCGTCGTCATGCGGCGCGGGAGCTTCCCACGCGCGGTTCTTCCCCGCGCAGCAGGCGCGCGATGTTCAACCGATGCCGCCACAGCACCACGAGCGCCATGCCGGCGATGGGCGCCGCCAGATCGGGCCGGCCAATCAGCAACGCTGCCACCGGCGCGCTGATGGCCGCGCTCATGCCGCCCACCGAACTGATCCGAAACAGGGCAAGCGCGGCCAGCCAGACCGCCGCAAAGACCAGTCCGGCGATCCAGGACAGTGCAAGACATACGCCCAGCATCGTCGCCACGCCCTTGCCGCCGCGAAAACTCAGCCAGACCGGATAGCAATGCCCCACAAAGGCCATGACGCCGCCAATAGTGGCGCCGCTGAGGGCCATATCACCGACCGGCATCAGCCATGCGCCGACCATCGCCGCGACGGCGCCTTTCGCGCCATCCAGCAGGAGCGTCGCAGCCGCGAGGCCCTTGCGCCCGGTGCGCAGCACATTGGTCGCGCCGATATTGCCGGAGCCGATCGCGCGCAGGTCCCCTGCCCCAGCCAGCCGCGTAAGGATGATGCCGAAGGGGATGGACCCCAGAAGATAGCCGACAAGCGCGACAAGGGCCGGCAACTGCCATTGCATGGGAATTCTGCTCCTGTTTCGCCGGTGACCTTTGCGCAGCAGCGGGCGATCTTGCAAGCAGGGATCGCGTGCGGGTGCCCGGCGGGTGGCGCGGACGGGCCCATCGCATGACTTTAATTTGCAACATTTCTGTCATCGATCCATCACAGGATCATGGCAGCGCAACCCGAGATGAAGACAATCGCGGTGTTCAGCCTCAAGGGAGGCGTCGGCAAATCCACCTTTGCCGTTAATCTGGCATGGGCCTCGGCAAGCCTCTCTGCGCGGCGAACGTTGCTGTGGGATCTCGACCCGCAGGGCGCAGCGACCTGGCTCCTGGCCGCGCAAACAGAAACGCGCGACGCCGCCCGAGCGGTCTTCGCGCGGCAGCTGGAACCGGAAGACATCTGCCAACCCACCGCCATCCCCGGCCTCGATCTCTTGGCCGCAGACATGTCCCTTCACGGTCTGGAGCGGCTGCTCTTCGATCTGGGTAAAAAGCGCCGGTTGGCGAAGCTCCTCTCGGGCCTCGCGCCGCGTTATGACCGCGTCATCCTGGATTGCCCGCCCGGGCTCACCGAGACAGCCGAGCAGGTGCTGCGGGGCGCAGATCTTGTCGTGGCGCCGGTGATCCCCTCACCGCTCGCCCGCAAATCGCTCGATGATCTGGCCAGCATCCTGATCCGGCGCGGCGGATGGCATCCCCCGATCCTGCCGGTGTTCTCGATGGTGGACCGGCGGCGCAAGCTCCATGCCGAGGCGCTCGAAGCCCATCCAGACTGGCCGATCGTCAGCTACTCCAGCCTTGTCGAGCAGATGGGCTTCCGGCGTGCGCCGCTCGCCACTTATGCCGCCCAGAGCCAGCCGGCCGAGCAATTTGCGACGATCTGGCAAGCCATCGAGCGCCGTCTCGCCAAAGGGTGAGGCGAAAGGATTAGGCGACCTGCGTCGCCGAGCGCCCGAACAGGCCGATGCTCTCGTCTCGCGACATGGGCCGGCCGAAATAATAGCCCTGAATCTTCGAGCATCCCAGCGCCCGGATGATGTCATATTCCCCTTCGGTTTCTACACCCTCGGCGGTGGTCTCCAGCCCAAGGCTGGTGGCCATGGCCACCACCGCGTTGATGATGGCGAGGCTCTCACGCTGGCCGCGAGCGGCGCCGTGAATGAAGCTTTGATCGACCTTGATGGTGTCGAACCGTGCACGGGAAAGGTAGCCGAGCGACGAGTAGCCCGTCCCGAAATCGTCCAGCGAAAGCCGGATGCCCATTTTCGCCAACCGATCGAGCGCCTGCGACGCGCCCGTCTCCTCCTGCATGAATACGCTCTCGGTCACCTCCAGCTCCAACCGGCTGGCGGGAAGCCCGGACTGCGCCAGAGCTGCGCTGATCTGTGGGACGATCTCGGGATCGCATAGTTGCTGGGCCGACACATTGACCGAGAGGCTCACCGCGTCGGGCCAGTGACAGGCTGTCTTGCACGCCGTCTCCAGCACCCAAGCCCCGAGGCGGGAGATGAGCCTTGTATCTTCGGCGATAGGAATGAAGCGGCTGGGCGGAATCGGACCAAGCTGGGGGTGCGTCCACCGGCAGAGCGCTTCGAAGCCGATGACATGGCGGGACCGCGCGTTGACGATGGGCTGGTAGACCAAGTGAAATTCGCCGGCCTCGATTGCGTTGCGCAACGCCAGTTCGAGATTGCGACGCTCCTCTGCATCGGCGTGCATCGATGCCGTAAAGCGCAGATGCTTGCCGCGCCCGGCCTCCTTGGCGCGATACATGGCCAGATCGGCGCTGCGCATCAGCATATCCGCATCCGTGCCGTCCTGCGGTGCCATGGCCGAGCCGATGCTGGCGCCGATGAACAGCGTCTGCCCATCGAGCACATAGGGTCTGGACACGACCTCGATGATCGCGCTCGCCAGCCGGTCGACATAGATGGGGTCGGCCACCTCACGGACGACCACCGCGAACTCATCGCCGCCGAGCCGTCCGCAAACTTCGTTGAGCGAGCAGACGCCGCGCAAACGTTCGGCAACTTGGGCCAGAAGCTGGTCGCCGACGTGGTGACCCAACGTGTCGTTCACCGATTTGAACCGATCGAGATCGATCATCATGAAGGCACACCGCGTCTGCCACGTCTGCGTGTCTTCGACGGATTTAGCCAGTTCCTCGCCCAGATTGAGGCGGTTGGGAAGATTGGTGAGCGTATCCAGCCGGGCAAGCTGCGAAATGCGCTCGTTCGTCTCCTTCTGCACCGTGATGTCTGAGCCGACCCCGCGAAAGCCCAGGAAATTGCCGGCCTCATCCAGCCGGGGAGATGCGGACAATGACCACCAGCGTCGCGCACCATCGACTGTGCCGGACAGGCACAGGTCGGAAAAGGACACGCGGTCCTTGAGCTTCTCCGCCAGCACATGAAGGGCCGGGTCGAAGTCCCCATTCGTCCAGGTCGATCCCGCCAGCACCTGAAGGATGGACTGGCCGTCCACCTCTTCCACCGTCTTGCCGAGCATCCGCGCAAAGGCCGGGGAAACCCCGGTCAGACGCCGGGCGGGGTCGGTCTGCCACAGCACATCGGCCCCGTCGCGATCATGCTCGCGCAGCAGGAGACTGACGACCTCCCGCTTTTCGGCCAGCGCCTTGCTGGTCGAGACCTGCACGCCGAACTGGTGCGCCTGCCAGAGGCTTGTCGCCAAAGCGAGCAGAGCATAGATCGCCACTACGCCCGCCAGAAAGGGATCGGCATGGCGGAGCATCATCCAGACGGTGCCCGTGCCGATCGAGAGGATGAAGCCACTGGCGGACAAGGGAGTCGACTGGAACGAAATGGCCACCGACGCCATCAGGCAGCAGGCGATGGTCCAGAATGTGACCACTTCTTCCGGCCTGGCCTCACCGGTGAAGAGCACCATTGCGGCGACCCATATGGCGCCCTGCAGCCAGCAGATCGCGCCATGTCGCAACAATGCGGCCCGCGTCGCATCGGCATAATCCGACGCCACATTGACCCGGCGTAACCGCAGCAACTGCGCTTGTGAAATACCGAGCACCAACATCCAGACAACGAACATCCAGATATTGATATGGTTGTAAAACCGCGCGCCCACGAGCATGGCAGAGATGGCCGTGATCGTGGTGAAGAGCCCCAGCATCCGGTCTGCGGAGCGCATCTGGCTCCCGCATACAAGGCGCCCCTGCGCCCCGGGAAGCGGGCGGAATCCGCACAACAAGCCGAGCGAAACGACTTCCGTGGCGGGCGCTGCGCGCTGGTCTGGGACGGTTGAACGCTTGGTCACGGCGCGGTCATATCGCGCGCAGGTTATCAACCCGTAAGCAAGCGCTCGCAGTCTTTTACCGCGTCAACCGCCCCGATCAGGCCGCGATGTCATAGGGCACGATTTCCCCGGTCAAATACAGGGTCCGCGCCTTCGAGCGGCTGAGTTTGCCCGAGCTGGTGCGCGGCAGCGAGCGCGGCGGTACCAGTTCAACCACGCAGTTCATGCCGGTGATCGAACGGACGCGCTCGCGAATCTCTTCCCGCAGCCGTGCGCGCTCGACATTGTCGGAGACGCGGCAATGCACGAGGACGGCGGGTGCTTCCTCGCCTCCAGCGGTGGTGATGGCGAAGGCGGCAATGTCCCCCTGCTTGAAGCCCGGAAGCTGCTCTACCGCCCACTCGATATCCTGCGGCCAGTGATTCTTGCCGTTGATGATGATCATGTCCTTGGCGCGGCCGACGATGTACAGATAGCCATCCGAGAGATAGCCCATGTCGCCGGTGTCCAGCCAGCCATCGGCCATGCAGGCATCGGTCGATTCCTGATCGCGGAAATAGCCGACCATGAGCGAGGGACCGGTCGTCCACACCTTGCCGATGGTCCGCTCGGCCAGCGGGCCGCCGAATTCGTCGCGGATTTCGACAGTCATGCCCATCACGGGCTTGCCGCAATTGACGATCGCGCGGAAGCGCTGCGGGCGATCCTCCACGGCATGACCGCCGGACAGTTCGGTTTCCTCGACCAGCTCCACCATGATGCCTTCACCCGGCGGCATGATGGTCACGGCCAGCGTCGCTTCAGCCAGGCCATAGCTTGGTAGGAAGGCCTTGGGCGAGAAGCCGGCTTCCGCAAAGGCATCAACGAACTGCTGCATCACATCCGGGCGGATCATGTCCGCGCCGTTACCGGCCAATCGCCAGCGCGACAGGTCGAAGCGCTCGGATGCCCGCGTCTGGCTGGACATGCGACGGGCGCAGATATCGTAACCGAACGTAGGCGAATAGCTGATCGCGGTGCCCTGATGGCGCGAGATCATATCCAGCCACGCCAGCGGGCGGCGCGCGAAATCCTCGGTCTTGAGGTAATCGGTTGAGACCTGATTGGCGACGACCGACAGGAAGCAGCCGACCAGACCCATGTCATGATACCAGGGCAGCCAGCTGATGCAGCGGTCACTCGCGATCAGCTCCATGCCGTGGCTATGGGCCGCGAGATTGCTGAGCAGTGCCTTGTGGGTCACCGCCACGCCATGCGGAAACCGTGTCGATCCGCTAGAATATTGCAGATAGCAGATGTCATCCGGACCCGCCTGCGGCAGCGCACAGGCTGCAACGGGGGGTGCCGCGAGAAAGTCATCGAAACTGAGCGGTTCCACGCCCTTGCGGCGCGCGGCCTCGCCGGCCATCTCGCTCAGCTCGGCGGGGAAGAGCAGCATGATCGGGTCGCAGCTGTCGAGCTGGACGCAAAGCTGGTCGATATAGCTTTCCTTGCCGCCGAAGCTGGTCGGCAAGGGCAGCGGCACAGGCCAGGCACCGGCATAGACGATGCCGAAGAACAACTGGGCGAACTCGGGGCCAGTCTCGGCAATCAGGGCGATCCGCTGCTGGGGCTGAACACCCCGCGTAATCAACCGATAGGCGCAGGCCAGTGCATCGTCGCGCATTTCCGAAAAGGGATAAGGACGCGCAAGATTGCCGCGGGCATCGTGAAAGTTAACTCCACGAACACCCTGCGCCGCATAATCAAGCGCGGCACCCAAAGTATCGAAATCGGCAAAGCGCCGCTCAAGCCGATCTTCCGTCGGTGTTGGCTGCATCTTAAATGACCCTTCTTTTTCCGCCAGATATCATCCCCTTAAGTCAAGGCATGGCGGCTGTTCTCTTGCGTCTACGCCTGGCTGGCTTGCGCTTGTCTGAACCGAAAAGCCGCATTCTATGCCTGGCCCTACCCCGTTCTTGCGCGAGTTAGGCGCGTTTACTTTAAGACAGGGAGTGTGGCACAAAAATGGCGCATGACGCCGCGCCCGCAAAAATCACCGCCAAAACCGCTTGTCGAAGCGAGCCTTGAGGCGCTGGCTCTCCACTATGTCGGGCGCTTCGCCACCAGCCGGGGCCGACTCGCCGCCTATCTTACGCGCAAGCTGCGCGAGCGTGGCTGGGCCGGCGATTCCCCGCCCCCGACCGAGCGGATCACGCAAAAGCTGGTCGATCTCGGCTATGTGGACGACCGAGCCTATGCCGAGATGAAATCCGGGGCGATGCAGCGGCGGGGCCTCGGGCAACGCCGCATCGCGCAGACGCTGCGGCATGACGGGATCGACGAGACGACATCCGAGCACGCCGCGCCCGACGCTGCCGCGCAATGGGATGCGGCCGAGCGCCTCGCCCGCCGCAAGCGAATCGGGCCGTTCGCGGCCGAGCAGGCCGACCGGCCGCTGCGGGAAAAGCAGATCGCGACCTTTTTGCGAGCAGGCCACAGCATGCAGACCGCCCGCAACTGGATCGAAAGCGCGCCGGGCGAGTTGCCCGAGCGACCAGAGACCCTGTCAACAGAGGATTGGGAATGACGAAGAGGCGGCGGATCGGGCGTGGTCTGAACATCGGCGCGCTGGCGACAGCGCTCGCGCTGGCCGCCTGCCATGCGGCGCCGGAGGACAGCGCTAACACCTCAGCGGTTGCCAATAGCGCGGCCCTGCCCGCTGGCAGCACCGAAGTTCGCATTCACACGTCCAGCGGCCAGACCCATCGCTTCGTCGCGGAACTGGCGGTGGACAAGGAGGCCCAGCAGCACGGCCTGATGGGCCGCGAGACGCTGGCCGACGATGCCGGCATGATCTTTCCGTTCGCCTATCCCAACATGGCATCCTTCTGGATGAAGGACACGCGCGTCCCGTTGGACCTGTTATTCATCCGCACCGACGGCACGATTGCCGACATCCTGCAGGGCGAGCCGAACAGCCTGCGCCCGATCGCGGCCAATGAGCCGGTGACGGCGGTGCTGGAAATCCGGCAGGGACGTGCAGAGGCGCTCGGCATCGCCAAGGGTGACCGGATCGAATGGGGCGATTGCGCCACGGATGCAGGCGCCGGTGCCGGTCGCGCGCCCGTGTGGCGAGCGGATCGCTTCTGCCCCTCGTCGCAGCGCTGAGCGCACTTCATTCGATTCCACGTTGCCAATCCCCCGTGAGTGCGGCTAAGCGCTCTGGCCATGGGACTGCTCGGCAAGATCTTCACCTGGTGGGACGGCGCCACCATCGGCACCTCGCTGTTCACTTCGCGCAAAGGCACGAAAGTGGGCGAGGACCATCAGGGCAATGTCTATTATGAAGGCGGCACCGACCCCAACGGCCTCACGCGCCGCTGGGTGATCTACAAGGGCGCTAATGATGCCAGCCGCGTGCCGGCAGAATGGCATGGCTGGCTGCATCACAGCATCGACGGCACGCCCGAGAGCCATTTGCCGCCGCCCCGCATCTGGGAAACCGAATTCACGCCCAACCAGACGGGCACGCCGCAGGCCCATCTGCCTTCCGGCGCCATCGCTGCCGGCGGTCGCCGCCAGATGGCCACGGGCGATTACGAAGCCTGGACGCCGAATACGTGATGATTCTCCGGTCCGCGCGGCCGGGCCGATGGTTGCTCGCGCTCGGCATCATTGGACCGCTGACGGCCTGCGGAGACCCCGAGGCAGCCCGCAATGTCGCGGTCGTGCCGGAAGAGCGCACGCAGGACGAGCGCCCCGTGAAGGTCGAGACCGGCTTGCCCGGAACGCCGATGGCAGAGCGCGTCGCGGAGATCGGCCTGCTCAACAAGCGCAACGGGATCACCCAGAAATTCACGATGAAGCCGGGCGTGGCGTTGCGCTCGGGCAATGCCATCATCCGCCTGCGCGCCTGCGAAACCACCGCGCCGTGGGAAATGGACAAGGAAACCGGCGCATTCGTGCAGCTCGACGTGCTGGAAAGCCGCGACAATAAATGGCACCGCACCTTCTCCGGCTGGCTGTTCAAGGAACGGCCCGACCGTAATGTGGTGCTACACCCGATCTACGACGTCTGGGTGATCAGCTGCGCGATGAGCTGGCCGGAGACCGGGCCGGATACGGTGCGCGTGGCGGATCGCAGCGCACGGTCGGCCGGCGCATCCGGCAACGAATCGAGCGCATCGAACGCGGCAGAAGCACCCGCAACGCCATCCGCTCCCGCCGAAAGCGCTGCGCCTAGCAATCCCGAATAGGCCTGCGCGTCGATCTCCACCGCGCCTAGAGAGGCAAGGTGCGGGGTCATGAACTGGCAATCGAGCAGCGTGAACCCGCCGACCCGCAGCCGGGCGACCAGCCAGGCCATCGCCACCTTTGAGGCATCACGCCGGCGGCTGAACATGCTCTCGCCAAAGAAGGCCCGCCCCAGCGCCAGACCGTAGAGCCCGCCGACGAGATGGCGCTCGCCATCCTCGTGGCTCCACACTTCCACGCTGTGCGCCAGCTTGCCGTGGTGCAGGCGCACAAAGGCTTCCTCAATGTCCCGATTGATCCACGTCGTCGGGCGATCTGTGGCGCTCTGCGCACACAGGGCGATGACCTGCTCGAACGCGGTATCCGCAGTGACCTCGAACCGGTCGGCGCGCACGGTCTTGCGCAGGGATTTGGAGAGGTGAAAGCCATCGAGTGGCAGGATTGCCCGCCGCTCAGGCTCCACCCAGAAGACAGAATTGGCGGCACGGTCGTCGGCCATAGGGAACAGCCCGACCGCATAAGCGCGCAACAGGATCGGTAAATCGATCGCCATTCCCGGCCTTTAGCATCCCCACCGACCTTTGTCGCGCCCGTCCCTTGGGGCAAAAAGGGCTGGCAGGCGCCACCAGGAGGCGATAGCGATCCGGCACAGTCTGGAGAGGAGCAAGCCTGTGGCAATTTTCGTGCTGGTTCATGGCGCCTGGGGTGGCAGCTGGGGTTATGGCCCCCTTGCCCGTGAATTGCGGTCGGCCGGCCATGAGGTACACGTCCCGTCGCTCACTGGGCTGGGCGAGCGTGCTCATCTGGCTCATGGCGGCATTACGCTCAGCGATCATATCGCCGATGTTGTCGGCCTCATCGATTGCGAGGGCCTGCGCGACATCATCCTCGTCGGCCATAGCTATGGCGGCATGGTCATCACCGGCGTCTCGGCCCTGCGCGGCAGCCGCATCCGCAGCCTCATCTATCTCGACGCCTTCCTGCCGAAGGATGGCGAAATGCTCTGGGACATCGTCGATGACGGGACACGGGCGATGTATATCGAGAATCAGCGGCAGTCGCCGGGCCTCGTCCAGCCGATCTTCCCGATTCCGCCGGGGCGGGCCGGGCGCGTCTCGGGCCACCCGCTCCTCACCCTGCTCGAACCGGTCAAGCTTGGTGGCGAGGAGGACGCGGTCGCCCGGCGGACCTACGTCTTTGCGTCCGCCAGCCCGCTCGGCTCGTTCGCGCTGTTCCGCGCGCGTTGCACCGCAGACCCGGCCTGGGATGTCCACGAACTCCCCACCAGCCACATGATGTGGGACGATGATCTCCCCGGCACTACACGCATCCTCCTCGATGACGCGGCGAAGGACGAATGACGACAAGTTGCGGAAAGCGCCGTTGACCGCTTGCGCCCGCCTTCGGGTCGCGTTAAGGGCAGCGCCTTCACCGGCACAGGGGTGTAGCTCAGCTGGTAGAGCGTCGGTCTCCAAAACCGAATGTCGTAGGTTCGAATCCTATCGCCCCTGCCAAAACTTGCCCCGAGGCGCCCGAGCGCGTAGAGGCAAGGACGGTTGCGAAATGCAGGCGGCGGGCCGGCCGGAGAAAGCTCCGGGTGCGGTCCGCTTTCTTGTGTTTCGAAGAGTTCTGGTTTCATCTGAAAGAGCAGGCTGAGCGTGGCGAAAACCTCCCCCATCGAATTCGTGAACCAGGTCAAGGCCGAGTGGAACAAAGTCACCTGGCCGACCTCGCGCGAGACGGTGATGACCACGATCATGGTGGTGATCCTGACTACGGTGCTCGGACTTTTCTTCTTTGGCATCGACACGTTCTTTGGCTGGATCGTTCGCACGCTGCTGGGTTTGGCCGCGGGCCAGAGCTGATCGCCGCTCTCCCGACCAAGACGAATTGAGGAAACGATAAAATTATGGCGCGCTGGTACATCATCCACGCTTATTCGGGCTTCGAGAACAAGGTCCGCGAGTCCATCCTGTCCGAAGCCGAGCGCATGGGTCTGGCCCAGCTCATCGAGCAGGTCGAGGTGCCGACCGAGACCGTGACCGAAGTGAAGCGCGGCAAGAAGGTTCAGGTCGAGCGCAAGAACATGCCGGGCTATGTGCTCGCCAAGCTCAGCATGAACGATGATATCTACCACCTCATCAAGAACACCCCCAAGGTCACCGGCTTCCTCGGCAATTCCGGCAAGCCGCAGCCGATCAGCGAGGCGGAAGCCGCCCGCTTCTTCGGCGCGCGCGAGGAAGCCGCCGCCCAGCCGCGTCACAAGGTCAATGTCGATTACGAGATCGGCGACAGCGTGAAGGTGATGAGCGGTCCGTTCGCCAGCTTCATCGGCACCGTCGAGGAACTGGACTTCGAGAAGAGCCGCGTGAAGGTCTCGGTTTCGATCTTCGGCCGCGCGACGCCGGTGGAACTGGACTTCGAGGAAGTCGAGCTTTCCAAATAAGGCCTTCGACAGCCAATTTTTCGAGCCGCCGGTCCCTGATCGGCGGCTCTTTTCTTGTGTCGGCCCCGACAACTCGCTCGTCATTCCCGCGAACGCGGGAATGACGAGCAGGGAACGCCGAAAAGGCACAACGCGCCGCGCCGATCTTCAGCCGTTCTTCCACCTCATCCAACCTGACTATCGCGCAGGGCGATTGCGTTGGCGCGGCGAATGATCCCTTGATTGCGCAAGCACCGCAACGGTGCCGCATCGGGAGGGAGTGGGCGTGGCAGGGACCAGGAGATCGTGGATCGCAGGCATGGCGCTGATAACGGCGCCGCTGCTCCTTGCGGGACAGGGCGCCCGATCTGGCGACATGCAGCCAGCCCATGTCACCAGCGAGCGGATGCGGGCGCCGGACGCACCCGCCAGCGCCGGCAGCTGGATGGCCTATGGGCGCAGCTATGACGAGCAGCGTTATTCGCCGCTCACCCAGATCAACGACAAGACCGTCCAGCGGCTGGGACTGGCCTGGTACGATGATTTGAACACCTATCGCGGCGTGCAGGCGACACCGCTGGTGGTCGATGGCGTGATCTACAACGCCTCCGCCTTCAACATCGTGACCGCCTATGATGGACGGACCGGCCGCAAGCTGTGGACCTATGATCCGCAGGTCGAGCGGCAGTGGGCCCGGCTGGCCTGTTGCGGCCCCTCGACCCGTGGCATTGCGGCGTGGAACGGCAAGATCTACGTCGCCGCGCTCGACGGCCGGCTGATCGCCGTGGATGCGCAGACCGGCAAGGAGGTCTGGACGGTGCAGACCTTCGACCGCGCGCATCCCTATTCCATCACCGGCGCGCCGCGCGTGTTCGATGGCAAGGTGGTGATCGGCCATGGCGGCGCCGACTATGGCGTGCGCGGTTTCGTCAGCGCCTGGGATGCGGAGACCGGAAAACGGCTATGGAAGTTCTACACCGTGCCCGACAACCCCGCCGATGGCCCCGACGGCGAAGCCTCGGACGCGGCGATGAAGATCGCGCTGCCGACCTGGCACGGGGAGTGGTGGAAATATGGCGGTGGCGGGACTGCGTGGGACAGCTTCGTCTACGATCCGGCGCTCAACCTCGTCTATATCGGCACCGGCAACGGATCGCCGATCAGCTGGCATTTCCGCAGCGCGGGCAAGGGTGACAATCTGTTCCTGTGCTCCATCGTGGCGGTGGATGCCGACACTGGCGCCTATCGCTGGCATTATCAGGCGGTGCCGGAAGAAGACTGGGACTTTACCTGCACCCAGCCGATGATGCTCGCGGACCTGAAGATCAAGGGCAAGACCCGCCCGGTCATCATGCAGGCGCCCAAGAACGGCTTTTTCTACGTGCTCGACCGCAAGACCGGGGAATTGCTCTCGGCCGAAAAATTCGTGCCGAGCAACTGGGCCAGCCATATCGACATGAAGACCGGGCGGCCGGTGCTGTATCCGGGCGTGCACCTGACGACGGCGCCCCAGCGGATCACGCCGAGCCTGCTCGCCGCGCATAGCTGGCACCCCATGTCGTTCAGCCCGAAGACCGGGCTGGTCTATTTCCCGGCCATGGAACAATCCATCGTCTATGCCCGGCAGCGGGACGAGGATTTCGCCTTCGTGCCGTTCCGCAACAATGCAGGCTTCGATTATGCCGGCGCAACGCCGGAATGGGCTGCGCAGCGCAAGGCCTTGCAGGCAGAGGCGGATGCCATGGAGAAAGGCTATCTGCTCGCCTGGAATCCGGTCACACAGAAGGAAGCCTGGCGCGTGCCCTATTCACTCCCCGGCTCGGGCGGCACGCTGGCGACGGCGGGCAATCTCGTCTTTCAGGGCACCATCGAGAAGACCTTCACCGCGTATCGCGCCGACACCGGGCAGAAGCTCTGGGACATGAATGTCGACAATGTCGCCATCGGCGGTCCAGTCACTTACGCCATCGACGGCGTGCAATATGTCGCAGTGAATGTCGGCTGGGGCGGATCGATCGTCGCGGGGCTGAGCAAGATTCCCGGCGGCTTCCGGGTGTCACCGGCGCGGTTGCTGGTGTTCAGGCTGGATGCCAAAGGCGTGACGCTGCCGCCCCTACCGCCGCCGACGGCCCTGCCCCGCCCGCCCTTCCTCCGCGCCACCGAAGCGCAGGTGCGGCAGGGCGCCCAGCTTTATGGCGACACCTGCGCCCGCTGCCATGGCGAGAATGCGCGCGGTGGCCTCAAGGATCTGCGCTACATGACGCCTGACACCCGCGCGCATTTCCTCGATATCGTGCTGGAAGGCACCAAGGCCGATCTGGGCATGGCCAGCTTCAAGGGCGTGCTGGATAAGGCACAGGCGGAGGCGATCCACGCCTACCTCATCGCGCGCGGCAATGAGGACTGGCAGGACGATGCCGTGCGACAATGACGGGTCGCTGCGTGCGGCCTAGCCCCGTCGCTGGGCAAACCAGATGACGTGGCGCGGCCCCTTGCCGTTCTCCCGCGCCTTCACCGCCACCTCGTCGACGATGAACCCGGCGCTCTTCAGCCGGCGGGTGAAGGCTTCGTCCGAGCCGGCGGACCAGACGGCGAGAATGCCGCCCGGCTTGAGTGCCCGCATCGCCTGGGAGAGGCCGCGCGCGGAATAGAGCCGGTCATTGGCCGGCACGGTGAGGCCGTCGGGGCCGTTATCGACGTCGAGCAAGATGGCATCGTAGCGCCCCTGCCCGTCCTCGATCAGCTCGGCGACGTCGCTGTGGACGAGATCGACGCGGGAATCATCCAGGCAGCCGGCCGCCAATTCGGCCATCGGCCCCCGCGCCCATTCGATAATCTCCGGCACCAGCTCGGCCACCGTGACCTTCGCCTGCGCATCGAGCGCGCCCAGCGCCGCGCGCAGCGTGAAACCCATGCCATAGCCGCCGATCAGCAGATGCCGTCCCGCGCGGGTCGGCAGCCGCTCCAGCGTCATCAGCGCCAGCGCCTTTTCTGATCCGCTCATCCGGCTGTTCATCAGTTCGTTGCGGTCCAGTACGATCATGAAATCGTCGCCGCGCCGGAACAGGCGCAGATCCTCGCCGCCGGGCACCTTTGCCGTGCCGAGATGTTCGCGGGGCTTCATATCGTTCCTTTCAACCGAGCCGTCCCTCTGGCAGACCCGGAGGCATCGCGCAAACGGTCCCGGCACTGTATGCCTCCGCGCGACTCTCCCCCCAATCCAATCCCCGGAGCTTCATGCGTTACTTTCTCGATACCGAATATAATGGTTTTGGCGGCGCCCTGATCAGCCTGGCCCTCGTGCCCGAATATGGCGATCAGGAGCTGTATCTCTCGCTTCTGCCGCTTCCCGAACCGCTCCACCCTTGGGTCGAGCATAATGTGATCCCTTATCTGCGCCATGTGCCGACCGGGCTGGATTATGCCGTGGAGCGGGCCAATGCGTCCGAGCTGGTCGCCACTTATCTCGCCGGGGACAATGAGCCGATGATCGTCGCAGACTGGCCCGAGGACATCGCCCATTTCGCGACGCTGCTGATGACCGGCCCCGGCGAGATGATCGATGTGCGCGGCCTCCGCTTCGAGCTGGTCAATGCCGCCGGGTTCAGCAGCGCGCGCAACAGCCAGGTGCCGCACAATGCGCTGCACGACGCTCGCGCCTTGCGGGGTTTCGTGCTTTCGACCGATATCTGAACCGGGCGGCGCAGCAGGTATCGCTTGCCGCCGCCCGATAGATTGCTAACCATCAAAAGAATAGTTGCCTTACGAACGATTCGAGGCACAGCCGGAGAGGACAGCCAGCATGGCCAGCGCGCGCCGCTCGATCGATATCGCCACGTTCATCAATGAGCGGAAGCTCGGCCCGTTCAATTTCCGGCTGATCGTTCTCTCCTGGCTGATCACGGTGTTCGACGGGTTCGACATGATGCTGATCAGCTTCACCGCGCCCTGGATGCGCGATGAGTTGAGCCTTTCCACCCACCAGCTGGGCAACGTGTTTTCCGCCGGCCTGTTCGGCATGATGGTCGGCGGTTTTGCCTTCGCATACATTGGCGACAGGATCGGGCGGCGACAGACGATCATCGGCGCCGCCTTCGCATTCGGCATTTTGACGACCGCCACCGCGCTGGCGCAGAGCTATGAAGCCCTTCTCATCCTGCGCTTCCTCGATGGCTTTGCCATTGGTGGCATGCTGCCGCTCGCCTGGGCGCTCAACATCGAATATGTGCCCACCAAATACCGCTCGACCGTGGTGACGGTGATCATGGTCGGCTACAGCCTCGGCTCCTCGCTGGCCGGGCCGGTGACCGTGTGGCTTGCCCCCACCTATGGCTGGGAGGGCGTGTTCGTTTTCGGCGGCCTCGGTACAATCGTCTGCGCCTTTGCCCTGCTGTTCTGGTTGCCGGAATCGGTACGCTTCCTCGCCAGCAAGAACCTCAAGCCGGACCTCATCGCCAAGACGCTGAACAAGGTCGATCCCACGCTCGGCGCGACCGCGCAGGACCGCTTCGTGCTCAGCGACGAGAAGCAGGACACCAGCAACTTCACCGCCGCCAAGCTGTTCAAGGGCGACCTTAAATGGCTGACGCCGCTGCTCTGGCTGGCCTATATCGCCAGCACGCTGGCCGTCTATTTCAAGGCCAATTGGGGCCCGATCGTCTATGAGGATCTCAAATTCTCGCGGGAGACGGCAGCCTATGTCTCGTCCATCGGGGGCATTGCTGGCGCGGTGCTGGGCCTGCTGCTGATGCGCTTTACCGATGGCAAGGGGCCGCTCGCGGTCGCGGTCTATCCCGCCGTCGCCTTCCCGCTCCTGCTGCTGGTCGGCCTGGTGCCGATGGAACCGACGCTCTTCCTGATCGTCTCGGTCGCCGCAACCAGCTTCGTGGGCGGCGCGCATTTCGGTATTCTGTCGATTGCCGGCGTCTTCTATCCCTCCGCAATCCGGGCGAACGGCGCCGGCTGGGCAACATCCGTAGCCAAGATCGGCGGCATTGCAGGGCCGATCATCGGCGCGTTCGTGCTGGCGAGCGGCCTGCCGATCGTGCGCAGCTTTGCCATTCTGGCGCTGTGCCCTGCCGTTCTGGCACTGTGCGCGCTCGGCATCGGCATGATCGTGAAGCGCCGCAAAGCACCAGCAGACGTGCTCAACACGGCACAACCTGCGGCGGCCGAATGAGTGGCGGCGCAACGGACTGAAAGCCCCGCTTGATCGGCAAGCGGAAATGCTCGCTGGTCTTCTGGGTGAAGCCGCGCCAATAGCGCGCCTCTCTTCCAAGCCAGTGCGACGAAACCCATGACCACAGAGCGCCTCTTCAAACCGATCCTCGCCGGCGCCCGGCTGATGCCGCGCCTGCTGGCCGTGATCGGCGCGACGGCGGGGATCGGGCTGACGATCGTGCTCTGCCTGCAATTCCCGATCGCTTATGCTGATCTGCCGATCATCGTCGCGCCCATTGGCGCTTCGGCAGTGCTGGTCTTTGCCGTGCCGACCAGTCCGCTCGCCCAGCCCTGGTCGGTGGTGGGCGGTAACATCCTCTCGGCACTGGTGGGCGTGGCGGCGGCCCGCTGGATTCCGCCAATGGCGCTGGCCGCCGGGGTGGCTGTCGGCGGCGCGATCCTCGTGATGTCGCTCTGCCGCTGCCTACACCCGCCCGGCGGGGCGGCGGCGCTGACCGCCGTGATCGGCAGCCAGGGCATTCACGATGCCGGCTATGCCTTCGCCTTCGCGCCCGTTGGGCTCAATTCCATCGCGCTGGTGTCGCTTGCCATGTTCTTCCATCGCATGACCGGGCACAGCTACCCGCATCAGCCGGCTGCGCCCACAATCCATAGCGACCAAATGCGGGAGGCTTCAGGGCTGCACAGCGAGGATATCGACAAGGCGCTGGAGGATATGGACGAGAGTTTCGACATCAGCCGGGACGATCTCGCCCTGCTGCTCTCCCAGGCGGAGCTTCATGCGCTGGCGCGGCGTACTGCCGGGCAAAAGTGAATCGAGAAGACCGCTCTTTCCTTTTGTACCGGTCACCGCTATAGGCGCCGGCTTCCGGACGGTCTTGCAGGCCTGATGGAAGCCCATTGCGGGAGGACGACCCCTTAGGGTCAGCCGTTTGACCGCTAAGCTTGAACCGGGCGGCGCCATTGGCCCCGCCTTCTACAGAGTGAGTGTAATGGCCAAGAAAATCACGGGCTATATCAAGCTCCAGGTGCCCGCTGGAGCCGCCAACCCCTCGCCGCCGATCGGCCCTGCCCTGGGTCAGCGCGGCGTGAACATCATGGAATTCTGCAAGGCGTTCAACGCGGCGACCGAAAAGGAGCAGAAGGGTACGCCCCTGCCCACGATCATCACCGTCTACGCTGACCGCAGCTTCTCCTTCGTCACCAAGAAGCCGCCGGCAACCTATCTCATCAAGCAGGCCGTGAACCTCAAGTCCGGCTCCAAGGAGCCCGGCAAGGTCTCCGCCGGCAAGATCACGCGTGCCCAGCTCGCCGAGATCGCCGAAGCGAAGATGGTCGACCTCAATGCCAACGACATCGAGGCCGCGACGAAGATCATCGAAGGCAGCGCCCGCGCGATGGGCCTGACCGTGGTGGAGGGCTAAGAACATGGCAAAGCTGACCAAGAAGGCCAAGGCGATGGCCGCCGCAGTCGATGCGAACAAGCTGCACGGCGTCGATGAAGCCATCGCGCTCATCAAGAAGAACGCCACCGCCAAGTTCGACGAGACCGTCGAAGTCGCGATGAACCTGGGCGTCGACCCGCGTCACGCCGACCAGATGGTCCGTGGCGTCGTCACCCTGCCCGCCGGCACCGGCAAGGATGTGCGCGTTGCCGTCTTCGCCCGCGCCGACAAGGCTGATGCCGCCAAGGCAGCCGGCGCCGAGATCGTGGGTGCCGAGGATCTGCTCGAGCACATCCAGAACGGCAATTTTGACTTCGACCGCGTGATCGCGACGCCCGACATGATGGGTCTGGTCGGTCGCCTCGGCAAGGTGCTGGGTCCCAAGGGCCTGATGCCGAACCCGAAGCTCGGCACCGTCACGCCGAACGTCGCTGAAGCCGTGAAGGCTGCCAAGGGCGGCCAGATCGAGTTCCGCGTCGAGAAGGCCGGCATCATTCACGCCGGTCTCGGCAAGGCCAGCTTCACCGAAGCCGACCTGCGCAAGAACTTCGACGCCTTCGTCGATGCCATTGTGAAGGCCAAGCCCTCGGGCTCGAAGGGCAAGTATGTCCGCAAGATCGCTCTGTCGTCCTCGATGGGCCCGGGCGTGAAGGTGGACGTGGCTCAGGTCGCCTCGGCCTGATCTCACCCAATTCTAAAAACGCCCCGCCCGGTATCCACCGCGGCGGGGCTTTTTTATTGCCCGATGTTGTGATCTGAGTCGGCGGTCTGATTAGGCGTTTGTTCGTAAAGCGCCTGTTAACCCTGCGATGGCATTGCTTGGCGAGGCACGCGACGATAGAACTCAGATGAAAAACAGGGAAATTGGGGTGAAGAAGCGACATCCAACTGCTGGACAGGATGCCTATGACCGGGTGTCGAAACAGCTCAATCTGGCGGTTCGCCTTCTCGGCTTCTGGATCGCTCTTGTCAGCCTGTTCTTTCTCTTTCAGGCGCTCGATTATCGCGGGTTGATCGCGCGACTGGCCGAATGGCAGTTTCTTCATTTCGATCGTTACTGGCCCACCCTGACCTTCGTCGCGGTGACCGCATTGTTCTCTGCGCCGCTGATCGCTGCCGTGTGGCTGCTGCGTACCCGCCAGCGCCGCACCGAATCCTTCGGCCCTGCCCGGCAGGACGATCTGCGCATCGTGAAGGGCCGCCTTGCCCGCCTCCAGGGCTTTTTTGCAGGCGTTTGCGTTGGCAGTCTGCTTGCGGCGGTCATTGTGCTGATCCTGCGGCTGCAATTGCCATCCGATGAGGGAACCCCGCGCAGCATCGTCGTTGGGTCGCCCGATGCGATCGCGCCGGTGGAAGGCCGCGCCGTCATTACCGGCAGCATCGATCTGCGCGAGACGGCGCAGTTCAATGAGGATCTGCTGCTGGTCAAGCGCTCGCTCTATTTCGCGCCGGTTCGCTCCGGGCCGGACGATCGCTCGCCGCTGCGCTACTTCGTCGAGGTGCGGCGCAACGATGTGCCGGAAGGCTATCATCCCATCACCTTCCCCAAGGATGAGGATCTGGTGCGCGTCTGGCGGTTCCGCCTCTCGCACCTCGTCTTCACGCCCTATCTCGACGGCGTTCTGCGGCGCGAGGCCCTGCCGGGCGAGATCGTCAACCTGTATCGCCACGCCGGCTATGACGTCGAGGATGATAATTTCGTGCTGTTTAGCGGCCTCGACAAGCTGACCTGGCGCTACAACGTCCTTGCCGCCGAATTCGGGATTTCGGCGCTCATCTCCGGCCTTGCCGCGTTCATCTTTGGCCGCCGGCGGCGCCGGGTGAAGCAGCGGATGGAGGACGAAATCGAGGCCTCCCGTACGGCACAGGCACCCGCCTGACCGCCCTTTCTTAATGCCGCGCTAACTCAATCTCGAAACCGCTTCTTGGGTGAGTCGGGGTGATAATGCGGCATGATCGGCATCCATCTCGAATTCGGTAGCATCATGGCGGCAATGGCATCCATTGCCGTCGCGCTGAGCAACCCGTTCACGGATCACCAGAACATCCAGAAGGAAGCCGCCGCAAACATCGCCGTGCCGGAGGCCGCAGTTCTGGATGCCTCGGCCATCCAACTGCCTGCCAACACCGTGCAGCGCCATGCCGACGGCCTCTTCTATGTCGAGGCGAAGGCCAATGGCCATTCGATCCGCTTCGTGGTGGATACCGGCGCGACGGTCGTCGTGCTCAATCGCGCCGACGCGGCCAAGCTCGGCCTGACTTATGAGAGCCTGCCCGGTCGCGCGCAGATGCGCACCGTCAACGGATCGTCCGCGATGCGCTGGGCGAGGATCGAGCGGATGGAAATGGCCGGCAAGCGCATCGAGCAGATCAGCGCCGCCGTGGTCGATGGCGCCCTGCCGGTTTCGCTGATGGGCCAGAATGCGCTCCAGCAACTCGGCACCGTCACCCTGAGCGGCGACACCTTGACGATCCACTGAACCGGGCTTCCCAGCCAGACCGATCCCGCCGCGCAATCGGCAAAGAAAAGGCCAGTCCCCCCGGACTGGCCTTTTCAGCGGGAAACGCGTGTAAAGCCGGCCATCAGCTGGCGGCGAAGGTAACCTTCACCGGATTGCGGCGGCGCATCATCGTGCCGGCCAGACCGAAGCCCGCGATCATCAGCGCCCAGGTCGACGGTTCGGGAACCGAACCGAACACCGGCGGCACAAAATCGGGCAAGGGAATGGGAATGCCAGGGATGAACCCGCCGCCACCGCCCGTACCACCTGTCGGCGGCGTGAAGGAGGCCATGGAGGGCTCCAGCGTCGGCTGCGTCACGATCAGCGGGCTGTTGAGGTTCGATACGAAATCGGCAGCTTCCGGCTCGGCGAAGAAGGCGGTCGGCGCGACCGGCGACTTGTTCGGCGTCGCGGTCGGCTTCTGTGCGAAGGGGCTGCTGCCCTGGTTGCGCGAACGGCCAGGACCGCAATCGGCGCGATTGACCAGCTGGGTCAGGTCACCCTTTGAATTGACGAATTCGGGCGCGCAGCCATCGCGAAGATAGCCCATGATCGCGGAGCGCAGCGACGTCTCTTCCGGCGCGGGCACGGCGACGAACGCGGAGGCGAATTCAGGGATGGTGAACATCCGGCGCTCATTGTGCGGCGCGGCTGCGATCAAGGCGCTGGCCACCACGGCCAGACCGATCAAAGCCCGGTGCCGTTCAATTTCACGGCGCGCCCAACGGAGCGAGTCTGTCGATAAGCTTTCCATGAACCCGTGCTAAACCTGCCGTGGAAAGAATTAAAGCGCTTTAACCTTCTTTTCCCACGTCTTAACCACCTTTGCGCAGATGGCCGACAGACGTTGCCAAAGGGTCACAAATTAGGCGTCCACCGCCCTCCCCGGCTCCCTCGCCGTGGCCAGAATTGGAAACGGCTTGCTTTTCACCGCCGCCCCGCCTATCGGGCCTTCGCTCATCGGGCCCGTCCCGGTGCACCGTCCGAGACAGCTGGTGATGGGATCTGCCCATCTTAATGCCCAGCCGAGACGGGGAAAAGTTCTTGCCGGACGGCGCTCCGCTTCGATGCGCAGCTCAATCCGGGTCTGTCCGCACTCTCGTGCCGGACCAGTCAACCCTTCCCCTCGGACTGCTTCGCCGCTTGCGGCCCCTCTCGGGTCGTGCGCGGCACATGTGTGAACGCGGCCGGGCCTTCCGGGCCTTGCCGCAGAGGAGAATGGCATGGATCGCAATGAAAAGACCGAGGTCGTTTCCGCGCTTCACGAATCTCTGAAGGAAATGGGCGTGGTCGTCGTGACCCGCAATCTGGGCCTTAGCGTGGCCCAGTCGACCCAGCTCCGTCAGAAGATGCGCGATGCGGGTGCGACCTACAAGGTAACGAAGAACCGCCTTGCCAAGATCGCCATCAAGGACACCGATTATGCCAGCATCGAAGAGATGCTGGTTGGACCGGTGGGCCTGGCGACGTCTTCCGATCCGGTTGCGGCTGCAAAGGTCGCGATCGATTTCGCCAAGACGAACGACAAGCTGGAGATCGTCGGCGGCGCCATGGGCACTACGCTCCTGGACGCCAATGGCATCAAGGCGCTGGCTTCGATGCCGTCGCTCGACCAGATGCGCGCAACGCTGATCGGCCTCATTCAGGCCCCGGCGACCAAGCTCGCAGTCGTCACCAAGGAACCGGCCGCGCAGCTCGCGCGCGTCTTCAACGCTTATGCCACCAAGGACGCTGCCTGATCTTCAGGCCGCCTCCCCGGCAGACAGTTGCAATCAATTGACTTGGGCCAGACCCGGCCCCGCTAGAAAATGGAGTGAATTACATGGCTGATATCAACTCGCTCGTCGACCAGCTCTCCGCGCTGACCGTTCTCGAAGCTGCTGAGCTGTCGAAGGCTCTCGAAGAGAAGTGGGGCGTTTCCGCTGCTGCCGCAGTCGCGGTTGCTGCGCCCGCCGGCGGCGCCGGTGGCGATGCCCCCGCTGCTGAAGAGAAGACCGAGTTCGACGTGATCCTCGTCAACGACGGTGGCAAGAAGATCAACGTCATCAAGGAAGTCCGCGCCATCACCGGTCTCGGCCTGACGGAAGCCAAGGCGCTCGTCGAAGGCGCGCCGAAGGCTGTGAAGGAAGGCGTGAACAAGGCGGAATCCGAAGAGCTGAAGAAGAAGCTCGAGGAAGCCGGCGCGACCGTCGAGATCAAGTAAGCTTGATGGGAGGGGAGCGGCCCGACCGTTCCCGCCCGACCAAAAGAAGCGCGTCCGGAGAGATCCGGGCGCGCTTCTTTTTTGCGTTTGAGGGATCGTTGCGTGGATCAGGCGTGATCAATGCGCGCCCGGAGGCCGATCAACGGCGTGTGGCAGCCTCGGCCTTCATCGCCTCGATGGCTTCGCGCAGCGTCGGGTAGCGTGCTCTGTCAGCTTCCTCTCGGGCAGCGGAGCGCTCGGCCCGTCCATAGTCGGTCAGGGCCAGCGGCCCCTGCCGCCCGCGCATGCCCAGCCGCCAGAAGAGCAGACTGGCGAGCAGCACCAAGCCGGCAATGAAGCCGATCTGCTGCCACGGCGCGGAAAGATATTGCGCCAGACCGAGGCCCTCGGCTTTGCCCTGCGTGCGCTGCAAGGTCGGCCCAGCCGGCCCGGCGCCCATCGGCACTGCTGACAGCGCGATCGGCACGGGTGGCCCATCCGCACTATTCATGGCAGGCGCCCCGGCCACGCTCTCATTGGCCGCCGCGACATCCTGTGCCAGAGCCACCGCCTTTGAACCAGAGTCCAGCAACTCGGGCCGCGCCTTGCGCACATCCTCATAGGAGCGCGCCAAGGGATCGCGGCTCTCCGGACGATAGGCTGGCAATTCGCTCACCGGCCGCGCGAGGCGGTCGCGCGACTCCGGCCGCGCGGAGGGTTGGGCCAGACGGTCCCGGCTCTCGGGCCGCACCTCATTGGCGATCAGCATCGGCGCCCGCACCTGATTATCCTGCCCGAAGGCGGGCGGGAGCAGCAGGCTGGTGAGCTTCTGGAGATCGAGAAGGCTGGAGCTGGCCCGGGCAAACGCAGTTTCCGCTTGCCCTGCCGCCGGACTCACGGCGAGAAGGCAGGCGAGCGACGCCATCCCTGGAAAGACAACAGGCAATCTCATTATGACCCCACCGACCCATTTCGGGACAGACTGCGATCAGCATATCGTCGCGCCAATGTAAAGCGTGAGGGTCAAAAGGCGCCCTGTGCCGCCCGATCCTTGCGCCGACACGTGCGGCCTGCGCCAGCCGATTATCGAAGGGACCCATCCTCATGGCCGAGACATCTTCTCTCACCACGACGAACAATGACGACCTCAAAGCGCTGGTGCGGACCGTCCCGGACTATCCGATTCCCGGCATCCAGTTTCGCGACGTTTCGACCCTGTTGTTGGATGGCGAAGGCTTCCGGGCGACGATTGACCGGATCGCGGCAATGGTCGATCCGGCCCAGGTCGACCTCATCGCCGGCATCGAGGCGCGCGGGTTCATCGTTGCAGCCGGGCTCTCCTACAAGCTCGGCAAGGGCAAGCTGATGCTGCGCAAGTCCGGCAAGCTGCCCGGCGCGACGGTCGGCATCGATTATGCGCTCGAATATGGCACCGACCGGATCGAAATGCATCAGGGCGCCGTGCGGCCGGGGCAACGGGTGCTGCTGGTGGACGACCTGCTGGCGACCGGCGGGACCGCGCTCGCCGGCGCCGCCTTGCTGCGGGGCGAAGGTGCCATTGTCGATCAGGCGGCGTTCGTGATCGACCTGCCAGAGTTGGGCGGCGCGGAACGCCTCAGGGACGTGGGCATCACGCCCCTCTCCCTCATCACCTTTGAAGGGCATTGAGACGCATGCGCATCCTGATGCTCGCCGCCCTGCCCGAAGAGGCCGATGCCTTCCTGCCGGATGCGGGGGACAGGCTGGACGGCGACTGGCCGCTGGTGCGCCGCGTCGACACCGGGCGCCATCTGGTGCACATCGCGACGACCGGGATCGGCAAGGTCAACATCGCCGCCGCCGCCGCGCGGCTGCACGCGCTCCACGCAGCGGATATGCTGATGATCCTCGGGACGGCCGGCAAGCTGAGCGCCCTCGCCGGCGATTGCTTCTGGCTCGCCCGCGCCGTCCAGCATGATTATGGCGCGCGTCGCCCGGATGCCTTCGTGCACTATCCCGCTGGCGCCTGGCCGATGGGGCCTGCAAATGTCACGCCTTATGCGGCCATGCCCGATCCCGGGAGCGCCCTGCCCCATGCTTGCATCGCCAGCGGTGACGCATTCATCGAGGATGGCGCCTATGCCGCCCATCTCGTGGCTGCGCTGGATGCCGACATCGTCGACATGGAAACCGGCGCGCTCGCCCAATATGCCGCCCTGTGCGGCCTCCCCTGGGGCGGCATCAAGGCGACGACGGACGACGCCAATCCCGACAGCGCGGGGGATTTCCACGCCAACTTCCGCGCCGCTTCCCGCCGGGCGGCGCTTGCCATGGAACGGGCGCTTGACCTGCTTTGACCTCGCCGGACAACACGCTAGATTACGCCGACTGCATCGCCCCAACACAGAGAGACATGATGGCTCATTTTGCTGCTTCCCCCCTCCTCCTCACCGCCACCGGCTTCTGCCTGGCCTTGCAGGGCTGCGGCGCCAAGGCCCCGGCGGGGCCGATGCCCACGCCCGAGCCGTTCGCTGAAGCGATCCTCTATGATGGCCAGGGCAACCGCACCGGTGTCGCGACGCTGGTGCCGGAAGACGGCCATATGCGCGGCAGCGTCGAGGTGACACGCGGGCTGACGCCGGGCGCGCACGGGATGCACATTCACGCCATCGGCAAATGCACCCTGCCCGATTTCGTATCGGCCGGCGGTCATCTCAACCCCGAAAGCAAGCAGCACGGCACCGAGAACCCGCAAGGCCCCCATGCCGGCGACCTGCCGATGGTCACGGCTGACGCACGCGGCGCGGCCAAGGTGACGTTCATGGCGCACACCAACATGGCAACCCTACTGGACGACGATGGCGCGGCGCTGGTGATCCACGCAGACGCCGACGATATGCGCACCGATCCCACCGGTAACAGCGGCGGCCGGGTGATGTGCGGCGTGTTCTACCGCAAGGAATCCTGATCGCAGATCTGGGTTCGTCTCCGACCGGCGCCGCAAAGGCATTGCAGCGGGCCGTAAGCCCCTTGCAATGCCGCGCGATGGCCTTATATCGCTGGTCATTCGGATTGGTCGGGTATCTGCCCGCCAGTCGCCTTCCGCTACCCGGGCAAGCATGACGCGTTGCGCACGACATGCATCACATATGGGGTGACGGCGAGGTTCATATGACGCTCAAGTGCGGATCGGACAGCCCCGGCCCGCACTTTTTTGCGTGCTCGCAGCCCTCGAATCGAGGTGCGCAGACGCAGCAAAAGGCTGAATTTTCGCTGCAATGCGAAAAATATTATCGGGACCACAACACGCAGGAAGGTCAGGTATCTCTGGCATGGCAACCAAGGCTCTCCCCATCAAGCCCGGCGAAAGCGCCACCAAGCGCATCCGCAAGGTGTTCGGCAACATCCACGAGGTCGTGGAAATGCCGAACCTCATCGAGGTTCAGCGCGAAAGCTATGAGCAGTTCCTGCGGTCCAATCCCGCAATCGGCTATGTGTCCGGCCTTGAGAAGACGCTGCGCAGCGTCTTCCCGATCCGTGACTTTGCCGGCACGGCCGAGCTGGACTTCGTCCACTATGAGCTGGAAGATCCCAAGTACGACACCGAGGAATGCCGTCAGCGCGGCATCACCTACGCCGCGCCGATGCGCGTCACCCTCCGCCTGATTGTCTTCGAAGTCGATCAGGACACCGAGACCCGCTCGGTTCTCGATATCAAGGAGCAGGATGTCTACATGGGCGACATGCCGCTCATGACCGGCAACGGCACCTTCATCGTCAATGGTACAGAGCGCGTCATCGTGTCCCAGATGCACCGCTCGCCGGGCGTCCTGTTCGACCATGACCGTGGCAAGACCCACTCCTCCGGCAAGTATCTCTTCGCCGCTCGCGTGATCCCGTATCGCGGTTCCTGGCTGGACTTCGAGTTCGACGCCAAGGATATCGTGAACGTGCGTATCGACCGCAAGCGCAAGCTGCCGGTCACTGCCCTGCTCTTCGCGCTTGGCCTGAACAGCGAGGAAATCCTCGGCGAGTTCTACAACAAGGTCACCTATGTGCGTGGCGAGAATGGCTGGCAGATTCCCTATACGGCGGACGCCTGGCGCGGCCTCAAGCCCACCTTCGACATCATCGACGCCAAGACCGGCGAAGTGGTGTTCGCAGCCGGGCAGAAGATTAGCCCGCGTGCGGCGCTCAAGGCCGCGAAGGACGGCTTGGAAGCGCTCGTGATTCCGACCGAAGAAGTCTATGGTCGCTACAGCGCCTATGACCTCATCAACGAGAGCACCGGCGAGATCTACATCGAAGCCGGCGACGAGGTCTCGCCCGAGAACCTCGCCAAGCTGGATGCGGCCGGTATCGACCGCCTCGAACTGCTCGACATCGACCATGTGAACACGGGTCCGTGGATCCGCAACACGCTCAAGGTCGACAAGGCCGAGGACCGCGACCACGCGCTTTCGGACATCTACCGCGTCATGCGCCCCGGCGAGCCGCCGACGCGCGAGACCGCCGAAGCCCTGTTCGAAGGCCTGTTCTTCGACGGCGAGCGCTATGACCTCTCGGCCGTGGGCCGCGTGAAGCTGAACATGCGCCTTGGCCTCGACGCCGAGGACACCATCACGACGCTGCGCCGCGAGGACATCCTCGCCGTGGTCAAGGAGCTGGTGAACCTCAAGGACGGCAAGGGCGAGATCGACGACATCGACAATCTCGGCAACCGCCGCGTGCGTTCGGTGGGCGAGTTGCTGGAGAACCAGTATCGCGTCGGCCTGCTCCGCATGGAGCGCGCCGTGAAGGAGCGCATGTCCAGCGTCGACGTCTCGACGGTGATGCCGAACGACCTCATCAACGCCAAGCCCGCCGTGGCCGCAGTGCGCGAGTTCTTCGGCTCCTCGCAGCTCTCGCAGTTCATGGACCAGACCAACCCGCTCTCCGAAATCACGCACAAGCGCCGCGTTTCGGCCTTGGGCCCGGGTGGTCTCACCCGTGAGCGCGCCGGCTTCGAGGTCCGCGACGTTCACCCGACCCATTATGGCCGCATCTGCCCGATTGAGACGCCGGAAGGCCCGAACATCGGTCTGATCAACTCGCTGGCAAGCTTCTCGCGCGTCAACAAGTATGGCTTCATCGAGACGCCTTACCGCAAGGTCATCGATAACAAGGTGACGGACGAGGTCGTGTACCTCTCCGCCATGGAAGAGGCCAAGCACACGATCGCGCAGGCCAACGCCGAAGTAAACCCGGACGGCACCTTCGCCGAGGATCTCATCTCCGCCCGTGAGGCCGGCGAGTTCCTGATGGCGCCGCGCGACCACATCACGCTGATGGACGTCAGCCCCAAGCAGCTCGTTTCGGTTGCCGCATCGCTCATTCCTTTCCTGGAAAACGATGACGCCAACCGCGCGCTCATGGGATCGAACATGCAGCGTCAGGCCGTGCCGCTCGTTCAGGCCGAGGCGCCGTTCGTCGGCACCGGCATGGAAGAGACGGTTGCGCGCGACTCCGGCGCCGCTATCGCGGCCAAGCGCTCGGGCATCGTCGATCAGGTGGACGCCACCCGCATCGTGATCCGCGCCACCGAAGAGATCGAGGCCGGCAAGTCGGGCGTCGACATCTACACGCTGATGAAGTTCCAGCGCTCCAACCAGGATACTTGCATCAACCAGCGTCCGCTGGTGAAGGTGGGCGAGCATGTGAAGGCCGGCGACGTGATCGCCGACGGTCCCTCGACCGAGCTGGGCGAACTGGCCTTGGGCCGCAACAGCCTCGTCGCGTTCATGCCCTGGAACGGCTACAACTACGAGGACTCCATCCTGATCTCCGAGCGGATCGTGAAGGACGACGTCTTCACCTCGATCCACATCGAGGAGTTCGAGGTGATGGCCCGCGACACCAAGCTCGGGCCGGAAGACATCACCCGCGACATCCCGAACGTCGGCGAGGAAGCCCTGCGCAACCTCGACGAGGCAGGCATTGTCTACATCGGCGCCGAGGTGGAGCCGGGCGATATTCTCGTCGGCAAGATCACGCCCAAGGGTGAAAGCCCGATGACGCCGGAAGAGAAGCTCCTCCGCGCCATCTTCGGTGAGAAGGCCAGCGACGTGCGCGACACCTCGCTGCGTCTTCCACCGGGCGTTGCCGGCACGATCGTCGAGGTCCGCGTGTTCAACCGCCACGGCATCGACAAGGACGAGCGCGCCATGGCCATCGAGCGGGAGGAAATCGACCGTCTCGCCAAGGACCGCGAAGACGAACGCGCCATTCTCAATCGCGCCACCTTCAACCGCCTGCGGGAAATGCTGATCGGCCAGACGGCCACGGCAGCGCCCAAGGGCGTCAAGAAGGGCATCGAGATCAACGAGGAGCTGCTCACCGAGGTCGAGCGTCACGAATGGTGGAAGTTCGCGGTTGCGGACGATGCCCGCCAGACGCAGCTCGAAGCGGTCAAGACGCAGTATGACGAGGCCGTGAAGGTCATCGTCGAGAAGTTCGAGGACCGCGTCGAGAAGCTGCAGCGCGGCGACGAGCTGCCCCCGGGCGTGCTCAAGATGGTCAAAGTCTTCGTCGCGGTGAAGCGCAAGCTGCAACCGGGCGATAAGATGGCCGGCCGTCACGGCAACAAGGGCGTCATCTCGCGCATCCTGCCGGTTGAGGACATGCCGTTCCTGGAGGATGGCACCCCGGTCGACATCGTGCTCAACCCGCTGGGCGTGCCGTCGCGCATGAACGTCGGGCAGATCTTCGAGACGCACCTTGGTTGGGCCGCCCGTGGCCTTGGCCAGCAGATCAAGCATGCCCTGCGCGACTGGCGCGAGGCCAACCCGAACGCAACCGGCGGTGAAATGCCGGAAGCGGTGAAGGAGCGTCTGCTGACCGTCTATGGCGAGGATTATGCGGACGAGATCAAGTCCCGCTCGGCTGAGCAGGTCATCGAGCTCGCTTCCAACCTCGTGACCGGCGTTCCGATCGCGACACCGGTGTTCGACGGTGCGCGTGAAGCCGACGTTTCCGCTATGCTGCAGCTGGCAGGGCTCGATACGTCGGGCCAGTCCACGCTCTATGACGGCCGGACCGGTGACGCGTTCGACCGCAAGGTGACGGTGGGCATCATCTACATGCTCAAGCTGCACCACCTTGTGGACGACAAGATCCACGCCCGTTCCATCGGCCCCTACAGCCTCGTCACCCAGCAGCCGCTGGGCGGTAAGGCCCAGTTCGGTGGTCAGCGCTTCGGTGAGATGGAGGTCTGGGCACTGCAGGCTTATGGTGCAGCTTACACGCTGCAGGAAATGCTCACGGTCAAGTCCGACGACGTGGTCGGCCGTACCAAGGTCTATGAGGCGATCGTCAAGGGTGACGACACCTTCGAGGCCGGCATTCCGGAAAGCTTCAACGTGCTCGTGAAGGAAATGCGCTCGCTCGGCCTCAATGTGGAGCTGGCGGCGCTGGAAGACCTCTCCGACAGCGATGGCGACGACGAACTGCCCGAGGCGGCGGAATAATGGGAAAAGGGGCGCTGCTCGCGCGGCGCCCCTCCCCTTCGCCCCTTTACGAACTTCAGCCCTCTGCAGGGAATTGAGACATGAACGAACTGACCACCTTCGCCAATCCGATGGCCAAGCCGGAAACCTTCGACCAGATCCAGATCGGCATTGCGTCGCCCGAGCGCATCCGCAGCTGGTCCTTCGGCGAGATCAAGAAGCCGGAGACGATCAACTATCGCACGTTCAAGCCCGAGCGTGACGGCCTGTTCTGCGCCCGCATCTTCGGCCCGATCAAGGACTATGAGTGCCTGTGCGGCAAGTACAAGCGCATGAAGTACAAGGGCATCGTCTGCGAAAAGTGCGGCGTGGAAGTGACCGTTTCCAAGGTCCGCCGCGAGCGCATGGGCCATATCGAGCTGGCCGCGCCGGTTGCCCACATCTGGTTCCTAAAGTCGCTGCCTTCGCGCATCGGCCTGCTGCTCGACATGCAGCTCAAGCAGCTTGAGCGCGTCCTCTACTTCGAGAGCTACATCGTCATCGAGCCGGGCCTCACCCCGCTGGAGAAGTATCAGCTTCTCAACGAGGACGAGCTGGTCGAGGCGCAGGACGAATATGGCGAAGACGCCTTCTCCGCCGGTATCGGCGCCGAGGCGGTCAAGCAGATGCTCATGGACCTCGATCTCGAGGGCGAGCAGAAGGCGCTGATGGAAGAGCTGGCGACGACCAAGTCGGAGCTGAAGCCCAAGAAGATCATCAAGCGCCTCAAGGTTGTGGAAAGCTTCATCGATTCCGGCAACCGCCCGGAATGGATGATCCTCGACGTGGTGCCGGTCATTCCGCCCGAACTGCGCCCGCTAGTGCCGCTGGACGGCGGCCGCTTCGCGACCTCGGACCTCAACGATCTCTATCGTCGCGTCATCAACCGCAACAACCGCTTGAAGCGCCTGATGGAGCTGCGCGCGCCGGACATCATCGTCCGCAACGAAAAGCGCATGCTGCAGGAAGCCGTTGACGCGCTGTTCGACAACGGCCGTCGCGGCCGTGTCATCACCGGTGCCAACAAGCGTCCGCTCAAGTCGCTCTCCGACATGCTCAAGGGCAAGCAGGGCCGCTTCCGTCAGAACCTGCTCGGCAAGCGCGTCGACTATTCCGGCCGTTCGGTCATCGTGACCGGTCCGGAGCTCAAGCTGCACCAGTGCGGCCTGCCCAAGAAGATGGCGCTCGAGCTGTTCAAGCCGTTCATCTACGCCCGCCTCGACGCCAAGGGTCTCTCCATGACCCTCAAGCAGGCGAAGAAGTGGGTCGAGAAGGAGCGCAAGGAAGTCTGGGACATCCTCGATGAGGTGATCCGCGAGCACCCTGTGCTGCTGAACCGCGCCCCGACGCTCCACCGCCTCGGCATTCAGGCGTTCGAGCCCGTGCTGATCGAGGGCAAGGCCATCCAGCTTCACCCGCTGGTCTGCGCCGCGTTCAACGCCGACTTCGACGGTGACCAGATGGCCGTTCACGTTCCGCTGAGCCTTGAGGCCCAGCTGGAAGCGCGCGTGCTGATGATGTCCACCAACAACATTCTCTCGCCCGCCAACGGCAAGCCGATCATCGTGCCCTCGCAGGACATGGTGCTGGGTATCTATTATCTGTCGATGGAGCTGGCCGGCGAGCCGGGCGAAGGCATGATCCTCGCCGACATGCAGGAGGTCCACCAGGCCCTCTTCGCCAAGGCGGTGACGCTGCACAGCAAGATCATCAGCCGCGTGCCGCAGACGGACGAGAATGGCGAGACCTACATGCGCCGCGTGGAAACCACGCCGGGTCGTATGCTGATCGGCGAGTGCCTGCCCAAGAGCCACAAGGTGCCGTTCGACGCCGTCAACCGCCTGCTCACCAAGAAGGACGTGGGCGACGTGATCGACGAGGTCTATCGTCACACCGGCCAGAAGGACACGGTGCTGTTTGCCGACGCCATCATGGCGCTGGGCTTCCGCCACGCGTTCCAGGCCGGCATCTCGTTCGGCAAGGACGACATGATCATTCCGGACAGCAAGGTGGCTCTGGTCGATGAGACCAAGGCGCTGGTTGCCGACTATGAGCAGCAGTATCAGGACGGCCTGATCACCCAGCAGGAAAAGTACAACAAGGTGATCGACGCCTGGTCGGGCTGCGGTGACCGCGTGGCCAACGCCATGATGGACGAGATTCGCTCGATGCCGCAGGACCCCGATACGGGCCGCCTGAAGCCGATCAACTCGATCTACATGATGAGCCACTCGGGTGCCCGTGGTTCCCCGGCGCAGATGAAGCAGCTGGCCGGTATGCGCGGCCTGATGGCCAAGCCGTCGGGCGAGATCATCGAGACGCCGATCATCTCGAACTTCAAGGAAGGCCTGACCGTTCTTGAATATTTCAACTCGACGCACGGCGCCCGTAAGGGTCTGGCCGACACGGCGCTCAAGACGGCGAACTCGGGTTACTTGACCCGCCGTCTGGTCGACGTGAGCCAGGACTGCACCATCGTCGAGGTGGATTGCGGCACGCAGAAGGCGCTGGAGATGAAGGCCATCATCCAGGGCGGCAGCGTGATCGCATCGCTCGGCGAGCGCGTGCTCGGTCGCACCACGGCCGAGGACATTGTGGACAGCAAGGATGGCTCGGTCATCGTCCCCGAGGGCGAGCTGCTGGACGAGGCGATGGTCGCGAAGATCGAGGCCATCGGCGTTCAGGCGGTCAAGATCCGTTCGCCGCTGATCTGCGAATCTAAGATGGGCGTGTGCGCCAAGTGCTACGGGCGTGATCTCGCCCGCGGTACGCCCGTGAACATCGGTGAGGCTGTCGGCGTGATCGCCGCCCAGTCGATCGGTGAGCCGGGCACGCAGTTGACGATGCGGACCTTCCACATCGGCGGTGCCGCCCAGCTCAACGAGCAGTCCAACCTCGAGGCCGTCTCCGACGGTTCGATCGAGCTGCGCGACATGCCGACCATCACGGACAAGCATGGCCGTAACCTGTCGCTGGCCCGCAATGGCGAACTGGCGATCATCGACGATGAAGGCCGCGAGCGCGCGGTCCATCGCCTGCCTTATGGTGCCGCCATCCTGTTCAAGCATGGCGCCAAGGTGAAGCAGGGCGACCGCATCGCCGAGTGGGATCCGTTCACGCAGCCGGTGATCACCGAGAAGCCGGGTATCGTGAAGTATCAGGACCTGATCGACGGCAAGACGCTGACCGAACAGGCGGACGAGGCCACCGGCATCACGCAGCGCGTGGTGACCGAATATCGTGCCCCGTCCCGCTCCAAGGACGATCTGCGTCCGCGCCTGACCCTGCTGGACGATGCCTCCGGCGAAGCAGCGCGTTACCTTCTGGCGCCGGGCGCGACGCTCTCGGTCGAGGATGGTGCGCAGGTGCAGGCTGGTGACGTGCTGGCCCGTGTCTCCCGCGAGGCTGCCAAGACCCGCGACATCACGGGCGGTCTGCCGCGCGTGGCGGAGCTGTTCGAGGCGCGCAAGCCCAAGGACAATGCGATCATCGCACGGGTCTCGGGCCGCGTTCAGTTCCTCAAGGACTATAAGGCCAAGCGCAAGATCGCGATCCTCCCCGAGGATGGCGGCGAGCCGGTCGAGTATCTGATCCCCAAGAGCAAGGTGATCGACGTTCAGGAAGGCGACTACGTGAAGCGTGGCGACAACCTGATCGGCGGTTCGCCCGATCCCCACGACATTCTCGAAGTGCTCGGCATCGAGCCGCTTTCGGAATATATGGTCGCGGAGATCCAGGAGGTCTATCGACTGCAGGGCGTGAAGATCAACGACAAGCACATCGAGGTGATCGTTCGCCAGATGCTGCAGAAGGTCGAGATCACCGACGGCGGCGACACCACGCTGCTGGCAGGCGAGCAGGTCGATCGCGAGGAAATGGACGAAGTGAACGCCCGCCTCGCGCCCGGCCAGCAGCCGGCGTTCGGCAAGCCCGTGCTCCTCGGCATCACCAAGGCGTCGCTGCAGACCCGCAGCTTCATTTCGGCTGCCTCCTTCCAGGAAACGACCCGCGTCCTCACCGAGGCGGCCGTTCAGGGCAAGAAGGACACGCTGATCGGCCTCAAGGAGAATGTGATCGTCGGGCGTCTGATCCCGGCCGGCACCGGCTCCTCGATGAACCGGATGCGGATCGCCGCGAACAGCCGCGATGCTGCGCTCCGCGCCGCCATGCGGGCCGCCAACGAGGTTCACCTCGTAGCCCCGCAGACCGCCGCCGAAGAGCATGAGGCCGAGCTGCGCCAGCCCGTGGAAGCCGCCATCGGCGACGATCCGCTCGGCAAGGTGCAGGGTGAGGACTTCACCACCGAGGACATGAACTAAGCATCAGGTCCTTTTCGGAAGAAAATAGAGAGGCCCGCCGGAGCGATCCGGCGGGCCTTTTGCTTGGATGTCAGGCGCGATATCCTGTGGCATCGACTCCCCTGGCCGCAGGACATATGATGCTGAAACTGAGGTTCTGCCGCCTTGCCCTGACTTTGGGCGCCCTCGCCCTCTCTGCCAGTGGCGCGCTGGGACAGACCAATCCCTATCAGGAGGATGCCCGTGCACTTCCGGGCATCATCGCGGAAACCTATGCCTATCCCGAGCGCCTTGCAGGCGGCGAATATCGCCTGCCCTCCCGGCTCCAGGCGGAAGCCGAGGCGGTGCGCGATGAGGATGGCCTCATCCGGCTTGCAGAACGCGCCCTCATGGTTCTCGCCGACCATCATGCAATCACGGGGGCCTCCTTCTCCAACAGCTGGGCGGTTTTCCCAAGCTATGGCGACCTGTGGATCGAGCGGCGCGGCGCTGGCTATCGTATTGAGCAGGTCCGGGCCGGCAGCCCGGCGGAACAGGCCGGTGTGCAAGCCGGCGACGAGCTGATCGCCATTGCCGGGACGCCTGTACAGGCAGCGGTCGACGCGTTCTGGACTGACCTCGGCATCGCGCCGGGCGAAGGCGATGCCGGCTATGCCGCGCGCGTACTCGCGGCGGGCCGTCGCGACCGGCCGCGACAGCTGACCGTGAAGGCCGGCGGCAGGTCACCGCGCACGGTCGAACTGCCCAATCTGTACGCCCTCAATCATCCGGATAGGCCGCCGCTTTCGGTCGCGGAGGACGCCCGCGGCGCGGCGATCATCCGTTTCCACGATTCCCTCGGTCGCGATGACACGATCCCAGCCTTCGATGCGGCCATGGCAGCGCTGACGCAGGGCAAGCCGATCATCCTCGACCTGACGGACACAGCCAGCGGCGGCAATACGACGGTCGCGCGGGCGATCATGGGCTGGTTCGTCACCCAGCCCACCGCCTATCAAATTCACAACCTGCCCGTCGAACAGCGCGAGACAGGCATTGCGCGGCAGTGGATCGAGCAGGTGCTGCCACGGGCGGGGAAGCACCATGCCGGCCCCCTCAGTGTGCGGGTGTCACGCTGGACCGGGAGCATGGGCGAAGGCCTGGCGATTGGCCTGCATGCCACAGGCGCGCGCGTGCAAGGCAGCAGGATGGCGGGGCTCCTGGGCGCGATCTACGATCATGCGTTGCCCAAATCCGGCGTGATCATCAAATTGCCGACCGAGCGGCTGTACGCTGTCGATGGGACGCCAAGGGAAGCGTTCCAGCCCGAGCCGGTCCCGATGGATACAGCGCGCTGACGGTCAGCATGATGGGGGCGCGGCCAGGCCTCCGTCGGCGTTCCTGACAAAGAAAAAGGCCCCGAAAACCGGAGCCTTCCTCTGAAACCTTGGGTGGAGCCCGCTCAGTTCTTCTTGAGCGTGAGGCCACCGAAGCGCTTGTTGAACTGGGCAACGCGGCCGCCCTGATCGAGCTGGCGCTGACCGCCGGTCCATGCCGGGTGCGACGTCGGATCGATTTCCAGCGTCATCGTGTCGCCTTCCTTGCCCCAGGTCGAGCGGGTCTGGAAGCTGGTCCCGTCCGTCATCTGCACGGTGATGAGGTGATATTCGGGATGCGTGTCTTTTTTCATGTGTCGGCTCCTGAAATGACCGGTTTCCGACCGGTCCGGGGCGTTAGGGAAGCGCGGCCCTTAGCGGGAAAGGGCCGGCTTGGCAAGGCTCTGCGGGGCTTGTGTCCCGCTCAGTCCTTCGGCGGATCGGCGATCATCGCGACGCAGTTTGTTTCTGCGCACAATTTGCCGTCGATGCTGGCCTTGCCGGAGAATTTGCAGACCGAACCGCGCAGCTGCGTGAACTCGACATGGAGGTCCAGCAGATGCCCCGGCTCGACAGGCGCACGGAACTTAGCGCCCTCGATGGTCATGAAATAAACGAGCTTGCCCGTGCCGGCGAGCCCGAGGGATTCGACGGCGAGGATACCGGCAGCCTGGGCAATCGCCTCGACGATGAGCACGCCCGGCATGATCGGCCGGCCGGGGAAATGCCCCTGGAAGAACTGCTCGTTCATCGACACCGCCTTGACCGCATGGATCGAGGTCTTGGGAACCATCGAGACCACACGGTCGACCAGCAGCAACGGGTAACGATGCGGCAAGGCTGCCAGCACGCCACGGATATCGAGTCCGCCGCTCTGTTCAGCCCCTGTGCTTTCCGCTTCGCTCATCGGTGATTAGCGCCCTTCGCCAGCTGTCGGCGTGCGCGCAGCCGGCGCTGCAGCGGCAGGCTGCTGCTGCTGACCACCGGGCTGCCAACCCTGCGGCGGCGTGATGCTGACGGACGGGACCAGTGCGTTGATTTCCTGCACGAGCAGACGGGTGACGTCCGCCGTGGGCTGGAAGGCTTCTGCGGCTTCCGCCTTCACCAGCAGGTCGATCTTGTTCTTGGTCATCACGTTGCGCATGGCTTCGGGCAGCTTGGCGCCGATCTGCTCGAGCACATAGGCACGGGCGAGCTGGAGCGGCTGCTCGAGACGCTGCAGCTCGGCCTGCGCTTCCTGCGCGCGACGCTGCAACTCGTTATACTGGTTCTGCAGGGTGGTCTGCGTGGCAGCGGGCGGGTTCTGGCCGGCGGCCTGCGCCGCGGTCTGCAGCGCCGTCTGCTTCTGCTGGATCTCGGTCTGCAGCGCGGTGCGACGCGTGTTGATCTGGTCGATATTCGACTTGTAGGTCACCTGCATCTGCTGGCTGGCCGTGGTGGCCGCGCTGGACTGGCCAATCGCCTCGTCGATGTTGACAACGGCAATCGCCTGCTTGACCTGTGCGGAAACCGGCGCGGAAACGCTGAGGGCCGCGACCGATGCCGTTGCGAGCGCAACAGCGGAAAAGATGGAGTTACGCATCAGAATTGTGTCCCTATGTTGAAGGTTACAAGCTTGGTATCATCGCCTTCGACCTTCACCAGGGCCTTGGCGATATCGATCCGGAACGGACCGAAGGGCGAATTCCAGTTCACGCCGAAACCGACCGACACGCGCGGTTTGGGGCTGTCGCCGAGGAAGACTTCTTTGAAGCCGCCGACAGATGTCGCATAAAGCGTTGTGCCAGACGGGCAGTCAGCGCCTTCCGCGACGGAAGAAAGCGTGCTGGCCGTCGTGTCGGTTGCAGGCGTAATGCACTGCCTCAAGCCGTTAGAATCCCGGATAGGAAAATCGATGTTTTGCGGCAGGTCGATCAAGTTCGGACGACGAACCCCGAAGACGGCACCGGCATCAACGAAGACAGATGGACGCAGGCCCATGTCACGCGCGCCGGCACCAAGCGGAATCTCGATCTCAAAGTGCGTGAGATAGTAAGCGCGGCCACCCAGAGCGTCGTCGGACCATTGGTCGCGGTCCTCGCTGAGCCCGATGACATTGTTATTCTCGTCGTACAGGTAAGGCTTGCGCACGATCCGCGGCCCCACGCCGCGAATATCGAAGCCACGCAATTGCGGCTCGCCCAGGAAGAAGCGGTCCACGAGCCGGACGGGGTCGGAATTCGGCCCAGCGCCATCCTCGAACGAATGGATGTAGCCAGCTTCGCCCTTGATCGAGAAGATGAAACCGCCGCCGAGCGGCCAGTATTTATCGGCCGAGAGGCGGTTGCGCAGGTAACGGACGTTACCGCCCAGACCGGCAAAGTCCTGACTGAACGTGATGCTGTGCCCGCGCGTTGGACGGATGCGGTTGTCCCGCATGTCGTAGATTAACGAATAGCCGATCGATGACGTGGTGCGCTTGCCGATGGCATCGCACAGATACTGGCTTGCGCGCAGAGGGTCGCACTGGAAGTTGCCGGCCTGCTCACGGTCGGAATAATAGTTCGCCTTGTCCAGCGTCACGTCCTCGAATGAGAGGCCGTAGCGCAGCGCCAGCGAGAGATATTCGGTAATCGGCAAACCGGCGCGCAGCTGGAAGCCGGTGCGCACTTGGCTGTAGAGGGTGTTACGCTCATTGCCTGTGGCGTAATTGAACGAGTTCGTATCCTGCCGGAAGATATCGCCGCCGATCGCGATGTTCTTGTCCAGGAAGTAAGGCTCGGTGAAGCCGACGTTCACGGACTTCGAGTAGCTCGAATAATTGACCGAGGTTCGCAGTTCCTGGCCCATGCCGCGGAAGTTGCGCTGCGTGACCGACGCCGAGAGGATGAAGCGCTCAAGGCTGGAGAAACCAGCGGAAAGCTGAAGCTCGCCGGTCGCCTTTTCCTCGACATTGGTTTCCAGCACGATGCGGTCGGGCGCGGAACCAGGCTTCTGGTCAATCTCCAGACGCTCCTGGAAGAAGCCCAGCGAGTTGATCCGATCCTGCGAGCGGCGGACCTGGAAGGTGTTGAACGCGTCGCCCTCATGCAGACGGAACTCGCGGCGGACCACCTTGTCCTGCGTCAGCGTGTTGCCGTTGATATCGATCCGCTCGACATAGACGCGCGGCGCGTTGGCGATACGGAAGGTGATGCCCATGGTGAGGTCTTCGCGGCTGCGATTGAACTCGGGCTGCACGTCAGCGAAAGCGTAGCCGAACAGACCGGCCGTCTGGTTGAGCTGCTCGACCGTGTCTTCCACGGCCTTGGCGTTGTACCAGTCGCCCTTCTTCATCCGCAGCGAGCGGGACAGTCCCTCGGAGCTGAGATCGCGAATATCGCTCTGCACGGTCACGTCGCCGAACTTGTAGCGGTCGCCTTCCTCCACCACATAGGTGATGATGAAGTCCTGCTTGTTCGAGGTCAGCTCGGCCACCGCCGACACGACGCGGAAATCGGCATAGCCCTGCGTCAGGTAAAACTGACGGACCTTCTGCTGGTCATAGGCCAGGCGATCGGGATCGTAGGTGGTGCCGGACGAGAAGACGCGGAACCAGCGCGACTGCTTGGTCGCCATCTCGCTGCGCAGCTGCCCATCGGAGAATTTGTCGTTGCCGATGATGTTGATCTGGCGGACCTTGGATTTTGGCCCTTCCGTGATTTCGTAGACGATGTCGACGCGGTTCTGGTCCAGCTGGACCAGCTTGGGATCGACAACCGCTGCAAACCGGCCCTGGCGACGATACAGCTCGATGATCCGGGCGACGTCCGCACGCACCTTGGAGCGCGTGTAGATCTGCCGCGGCGCCATGCGGATTTCGGGGAGGATCTTGTCGTCCTTGAGGCGCTTGTTGCCCTCCAGCACGATGCGGTTGATGACCGGGTTCTCGGTCACCTGGATGGTGAGCGCGCCCTGATTGTCGCGGATCTGCACATCCGAGAACAACTCGCTGGCGTAAAGCTCGCGCAGCGCCTCGTCGAGCGTCTCGCGGGTGTATTTGTTGCCGATCCGCAGCTTGGTATAGGAGAGGACCGTGTCCCCCTCGAGGCGCTGGGCACCTTCCACCGTGATGGCGGAGATGGTGCGCTCTTCGGCCGTCACCGGCTGAACCGCAGGCGCGGAGGGCAGCGCGGGGGCCGGCTGCGCGGCGGCGCTTCCGGTGGCCTGTGCCATCGCCGGCACGGACCCGAAGCCCGCCAGGATGGTGCCACACAGGAGCAACGGCGCGAGGCGGCCCTGTGTCGATGAAATGCGTGCTGCTTCGCTCAAACTCAGATTCCTCGACATGTCCTGAATGCACTTCATCCGGGGAAGCCGCATCCGCGCTGCCTCCCCTGCCCCAACCCGATCAGCCAATCAAGCCGCTCAGCCCTCGCCAGACGCCAAACGACGCCAGATCGTTCAAAGTCACGAAGATCATCAGCCCCAGCAAAAGCGCGAGGCCCGACCGAAACGCCATTTCCTGAAAGCGTGGACTGACTGGCCTGCGCTGAATAGCTTCTATTCCGTAGAAGAACAAATGACCCCCGTCGAGCATGGGAATTGGCAAGAGATTGATGAACCCCAAGTTAATGGAAACCAGCGCCACGAAGGCAATCAGCGCCTCCGGCCCCAAGGCCGCCTGCTCACCGGAAATCTGCGCGATCTTGAGCGGCCCGCCCAGTTCATCGACAGAGCGTCGCCCGGTGATTATGTCGCCAAGGCCACTTGCCATCATGCCAATCAGCTCGCCCGTGCGGCGCACGCCGACCCAGGGTGCCTCAAGCAACCCGACGGGGCGCGAAACAGATTCAAGGCTGCGCACGCCCAGCGCGCCATAACGGAACTCATTGCCGAATCGATCGACCTGAACGACCTCGCCGATCTTCACCGGGATCTGGCGCGCCGCCCCGCCACGCTCGACGGTGAGAGTCACCTCCTCGCCGGGTAGCTTGGTCACGATGATCTGGCGCAGTTCGCCAAACAGCTCCACCGGCTTGCCATCCACGCCGCGAATCTTGTCCCCGGGCAGGATGCCGGCGCGGTCCGCCGCGGAATTGGCTTCCACCGCCGTCACATCGGCCGGGGTGACATTCTCGCCATAGGCATAAGCGAAGCCGCCCAGAATGATCGCGGCGAACAGCAGGTTGATAAGCGGCCCGGCCAGCACGATGAGCGCGCGCTTGCCGACCGACTTGGACTGGAACGTGCGGTTGCGCTCATCCGGCGGGAGTTGCAACCAGCTCGGGTCGGACTGGCTGGCCGCGTTCATGTCTCCGGCGAATTTGACGTAGCCGCCAAGCGGCAGCGCCGCGACGCGCCAGCGCGTGCCGCGCTTGTCATGCCAGGCGAAGACTTCCTTGCCGAAGCCGATGGAAAAGGTCTCGGCATGAACGCCGAACCAGCGGCCGACGAGATAATGTCCCAGCTCATGAACGAACACGAGCGGGCCGATGACCAGCAGGAACGCAAGAATTGTGAAGAAGAAACCGGGGTTATCGGTCAATTGATGAGCTCCGCCGTCAGCCGCTCGGCCATTGCACGCGCCGACCTGTCGATGGCCTGAACATCCTCGAGCGTGGCGATGCGGCCTGCATCGCTGCGGGCTAGCACGTCTTCGACGATCCGGCCAATATCAAGAAAGCCGATCCGCCCATCGAGGAACGCCCCGACGGCGATCTCGTTGGCGGCATTGAGAATGGCCGGTGCGCCGCCGCCGGTCTGGATCGCCTCACGCGCAAGGCGCAGCGCGGGGAAGCGCTCCTCATCGGGTGCCTCGAAATCGAGCCGGCCGAGCGTGGCGAGATCGAGCGCCTCGCAGGGCGTCTCCATGCGCTGCGGCCAGGCCAGCGCGCAGGCGATGGGGATGCGCATATCCGGGCAACCGAGCTGCGCAATCGTCGAGCGATCGCGATATTCGACCATCGAATGGATGACCGATTGCGGGTGAACGAGGATCGAGAAGCGCTCAAGCCCGATGGGGAAGAGGTGGTAGGCCTCGATCAGCTCCAGCCCCTTGTTCATCATCGTCGCGCTGTCGATGCTGATCTTGCGGCCCATCGACCAGTTGGGATGCTTGACCGCCTGCGCCGGCGTCACCGTGCGCATGGCCTCGCGGCTGAGCGTGCGGAACGGGCCGCCGCTGGCGGTGAGCGTGATCTTGCGCACGGCGTCGAGGCCGCCGCTTGCGAGGCACTGGAAGATTGCGTTGTGCTCACTGTCGACCGGCAGCAGCGCGGCGCCACTGCGGGCGACCGCCGCCATCATGACGTCACCGGCCGAAACCAAGGCCTCCTTGTTGGCCAGCGCCACGGTCTTGCCCCCGGCGACCGCAGCAAGCGTGGGAGCCAGTCCCGCGCAGCCGACAATGGCGGCCATGGTCCAGTCCGCGCCCATTTGGGCCGCCTCGATCAGTGCCTCGCCGCCGGCGGCGGCCTCGATGCCGCTACCGGCCAGCGCAGCCTTGAGCGCGCCATAACGGCTCTCATTGGCGATGACCGCGCGGCGGGCGCGGTGCGTGATGGCGATCGCGGCGAGCTTGTCGACATCGTCCCCGGCGGTCACGGCCAGAACCTCGAACGCCTCCGGCTCGCGCGCAATGAGATCGAGCGTGGAGGTGCCAACCGACCCGGTCGCGCCGAAGACGGAAACGGTGCGCGGCACGATCATCCCAGCATTCCTCCTGCGCTGGCCAGAGCAGCCAGAATGGCGGCCAGCAGCAGGCCGTCCACCCGGTCGAACATGCCGCCATGGCCGGGGATGAGATTGCCGCTATCCTTCACGCCCGCCCGCCGCTTCATCCAGCTTTCGAAGAAGTCGCCCACCTGGGCCACCACAGCGATGGCTGCGCCGAGTAGCGCGCTGACCAGCACGAAGCCGGGCTGCAGGCTCACACTGGCGACAACCGCCACCAGCAGCCCCGAGGCGGTCATGCCGCCGCCAAGACCCGCCCAGGTCTTGGACGGACTGATCGCCGGTGCGATCTTCGGCCCGCCAATCGTCCGCCCGGCGAAATAGGCGCCCACATCCGTCGCGATGACGATGCCGATCAGCAGCCAGCGCGTCGCCGCGCCCAGAGACAGCAGCGCTAGCGCCGCACCGCCGATATAGATCAGCCCGAAGAGCAGCCAGAGCATCCGGGCGAGCGTGCCATCGGGAAAGCGCCGGACGAGGCCGCGCCATTCCCAGAAAACGAGGGCGCTCACCAGCGCCACCAGCAGGATCAGCACCGCGCCATCGGCCCATAGCGCGAGCCCGGCGCCGACCAGCAGCACGATCGCCGAGCCGGTGCGAACCGCCAGATCGGAGCGAGGCGCGCGTTCCGCCATCATCGGCCTCCGTACCGGCGTTCGCGGCAGGCGTAGCTTTCCACCGCCGCTGCCAGCGCCGCCTCGTCGAAGTCCGGCCAGAGCGTCTCGGTGAAATACAGCTCGGCATAGGCCGCCTGCCAGAGCAGGAAGTTGGAAAGGCGCACTTCGCCCGAGGTGCGGATCAACAGATCGAGCGGCGGCAGGTCAGCAGTATCGAGTTGGGCCGCGATGACCGCGGGCGTGATCGCCTCTGGCGCCAGCGTGCCGGCCTGCACCTGTTGGGCAAGCGTGCGCATGGCGCGGGCCAGTTCGTCCTGCGACCCGTAATTGAGCGCGACCACCAGCGTGGACGCGGTGTTGGCGGCGGTGCGCGCCACGGCGGCATCGACCATCGCTGCCGCTTCCGGCTCGAAGGCATGGTGATTGCCGATGATCTTCAGCCGGATGCCAGCCTCGTGCAGATCGTCTACTTCCGAGCGGAGAAACTGCTTCATCAGGCCGGTCAGGTCGGCAATCTCGTCCTCGGGCCGCTTCCAGTTCTCAGACGAAAAGGCATAGAGCGTCACGCATTCGATGCCGAGCTTGGACGCAGCGCGCAGAGTGCGGCGCACGGCCTCGGCGCCAGCGCGATGGCCGGCGACGCGCGGCAAGCGGCGCGCCTTCGCCCAGCGGCCATTGCCATCCATGATGATCGCGACATGGCGCGGCACCGCCCCTTCCCCGCCGGTCTGGGCGGGGGTCGGCGCGGCCTTGCGCGTCATCCTGGACCTCAAAAGGCTCATAAATGGCCCTGGCCTCTCCCTCGGCAGTCGAAGGACGGATTATTTGCCAAGGATTTCCTTTTCCTTCGCCTGCGCTGCCGCATCGATATCCGCTATGGTCGAATCGGTGAGCTTCTGCACGTCGGCTTCAGCGCGCTTGCGCTCGTCCTCGCTGATCTCGCCCTTCTTCTCGTCGGTCTTCAGATTGTCCATGCCATCGCGGCGGACGTTGCGGGCGGCGACGCGCGCCTTCTCGGCATATTGGCCGGCCAGCTTGGCCAGTTCCTTGCGGCGCTCTTCGGTCAGGTCCGGAATCGGCAGGCGGACGTTCTGCCCGTCGACGATCGGGTTGAGGCCAAGCCCCGCCGAGCGGATCGCCTTGTCGACCGGGCCGACATTGGACTTGTCCCATACCTGCACGGAGAGCAGGCGCGGCTCCGGCGCGGAAACGGTCGCGACCTGATTGAGCGGCATCTTGGCGCCGTACACCTCTACGGTGATGGGATCGAGCAGGCCCACATTGGCCCGGCCCGTACGCAGCCCGTTCAGATCGTGCTGGAGCGCGTCGACGGCGCCTGCCATGCGGCGCTCCAGATCAGCCTTGTCATATTTTGCCATCTTGCCTCTCCGATGAACCTAGCGACCGCTGTCGACCAGGGTCGAAACGCCCTCGCCGCGCAGCACGCGGGCAAGGTTGCCCTGCTCGCGAATGTTGAACACGATGATGGGAATGGCGTTATCGCGGCACAGCGCCACGGCGCTGGCATCCATCACCTTGAGATTTTGTGTGAGCACCTGATCGTAACTCACGCGATCGAAACGCTTTGCAGAATCGACGAGCTTGGGATCGGCATCATAGACGCCATCCACCGACGTACCCTTGTAGAGCGCGTCGCAGCTCATTTCGGCCGCCCGTAGCGCCGCGCCGCTGTCCGTCGTGAAATAGGGATTGCCGGTTCCAGCGGCGAAGATCACCACCCGCCCCTTCTCCAGATGCCGCTGCGCGCGGCGACGAATATAGGGCTCGCAGACGCTGGCCATGGGAATGGCGGATTGCACGCGCGTCGCGACGCCCAGATGCTCAAGGGCATCCTGCATAGCGAGCGCGTTCATCACGGTCGCCAGCATCCCCATGTAATCGGCATTGGCGCGGTCCATGCCCTGCGCTGCGCCGGCCATGCCCCGGAAGATGTTACCGCCGCCGATCACCAGACAGATCTCGAAGCCGAATTCCTTGGCTTCCTTCACTTCCCCGGCCACGCGCGCGACCGTCGCGGGATCGATACCGAAGCTCTGAGCCCCCATCGCGGCCTCGCCCGAGAGCTTGATGAGAATGCGCTTGGGGGCGGTGGTGGTCATGAATGCCTAACAAATTCCAGAGACGGGAGCGGCGCGGACCTTAGTAAGCCCGCGCCGCCATGCCAAGCACCGAGCGCGCCCGGTGCGTAATAAATGAAGGAAAGGATCAGGCGCCGACGGCGGCCGCGACTTCCGCCGCGAAATCCTTCTCTTCCTTCTCGATGCCTTCGCCGAGCTGGAAGCGCACATAGTCCTTGAGGACGATGGTCGTGCCCGCATCCTTCGCGGCCTTGGCCACGACGTCCGCTATCGGCGTCTTGTTGTCCATCACGAAGATCTGCGAGAGCAGCGCCTGCTCCTTGGCGAACTTCGCCACGGCGCCGTCGACCATCTTGGCGACGATGTCGGCGGGCTTGCCCGACTCGGCAGCCTTCTCCGCCGCGATCTTGCGCTCGCGGTCGAGGATCTCGGACGGAATGTCCTCAGCCTTGAGCGCGACCGGGAAAGCCGCCGCGATGTGCATGGCGATCTGCTTGCCGAGCGGGGCGAGCACGTCGGCACCGGCCGGGCTCTCCAGCGCGACGAGCACACCGATCTTGCCGAGCGAGGGCGCCACGGCGTTGTGCATGTAATCGATGACCAGACCTTGGTCGACCGACACCGCCTTCACGCGACGCAGCTGCTGGTTCTCGCCGATGGTGGCAACATTGGTCACCAGCGCATCGTTGATCGTGCCGCCGGCCGGGTGGGGCGCGGCCAGCAGGGCCTCGGCATCGCCGATGGCGTTCTTGAGCGCCACGTCGCCCGCCGTGCGGACGAAGCCCTGGAACTGATCGTTCTTGGCGACGAAGTCCGTCTCGCTGTTCACTTCGACGGCAACGCCGCGCGTGCCATCGACAGCCACGACCACGAGGCCCTCGGCTGCGGTGCGGCTCGACTTCTTCTGCGCGGCGGCAAGGCCCTTGGCGCGCAGCCAGTCGACTGCGGCTTCCACGTCACCATTGGTTTCGGCAAGCGCCTTCTTGCAGTCCATCATGCCAGCGCCCGAGCGCTCGCGCAGTTCCTTGACGGCGGCTGCGGTAATCTCTGCCATGTCTCTTGTTCCTCAAATCTCGAATTCAATGTTGCCAGATGTCAGGCGGGCGCCAGGATCGTTCCCGATCCGGCGCCCTGCCCGCACATTGTTGCGTGCGTTTGACGGCGCCGATCAGGCCTGCGCGAGCGCTTCCTCAGCCGGCGGCTCGTCCATGGCGCCAAGGTCCATGCCGGATGCCGCGGCGGCGTTCTGGTTGCCGCGGGTCGCAGCCTGGGCCAGAGCCTCGCAATAGAGGCGGATGGCGCGGCTGGCGTCGTCATTGGCCGGAACCGGGAAGGCGATGCCCGACGGATCGACGTTCGAGTCGAGAACCGCGACCACCGGGATACCCAGCGTGTTGGCTTCCTTGATCGCCAGCTCTTCCTTGTTGACGTCGATGACGAACATCACGTCCGGAATGCCGCCCATGTCGCGGATGCCGCCGAGCGACAGCTCGAGCTTGTCGCGCTCGCGCGTCATCTGGAGCACTTCCTTCTTGGTGAGGCCGTGGGTGTCACCCGACAGCTTCTCCTCAAGCGTCTTGAGACGCTTGATCGAGCCGGAAATGGTCTTCCAGTTGGTGAGCATGCCGCCCAGCCAGCGGTGATTGACGAAGTGCTGACCCGAACGACGGGCAGCCTCGGCAATCGGCTCCTGCGCCTGGCGCTTGGTGCCGACGAACAGCACCTTGCCGCCAGCGGCGACCGTCGCGGACACGAAGTCCAGCGCGCGGGCGAAGAGGGGAACGGTCTGCGAGAGATCGAGAATGTGGATGCCGTTCCGCTCGCCGAAGATATACGGCTTCATGCGGGGATTCCAGCGGTGCGTCTGGTGGCCGAAGTGCGCGCCGGCCTCGATCAATTGGTGCAGGGTGACGACGGGTGCCGCCATAATATATCTCCTTCCGGTTGAGCCTCTGGGATTCAGTGACCGCGAAGCGGCACCGGTATGTGGCGAATCCCATGTGGGTTAGACGCGCGCCCTTAGACCAAGCCCGACAGGAGCACAAGCCTGCACATCATGCTTGACAGGCGGCGAGAAGAAGAACAAATGGTGAACATGAAGCCATGGCGATGCTGTGGACACAGGAAAGGGACGACGATGTTCTATATTCTGGGATGTGCCTTGTTTGCGGTTGCGGCGACTTTGGCGGCGACGATCATGGTCCATGAACTGCGCCTGCGCCATGGCGCGATGATGCGCGCCCTGCGGACGCTGGATCTGGAAGGTTGGACGCCCGAGCGGGCCGGCCAGCGGCACACTGCACAGCCCGTCGCCGCGACAGGCCTCAGCCTTGCGATAGCGATGCCGCCACGAGCCGCCGCTTGAACCGAGCGTAGCTGACCAGCCCGACCGGCAGCAGCGCGATGTATGCCAGCGACAGCAGAAGCAAAGCGTGCCACGGCGCAACCATCAGGCTCGCGGCAAAGATGCCGGCGAGTAGAATGGCGAACAGGCGCCAGGCCGGCGGTACGCGCAGTCCTTTCCAGCCCAGCGTCGGCAGGCTGGAGATCATCAGGAACGCCGAGATGACGATCCACGGGGCGACAAGCCGCCAGTCGCGGAACACGTCCAGTCCGGTGATGAACCATGCATAGAGCGGCAACAGGGCGATGCCGGCGCCGGCCGGAGCAGGCACGCCGGTGAGAAAGCCCGCAGCCTTGCGCGGCTGATCGATCACATCGAGGCTGGCATTGAAGCGCGCGAGGCGCAACGCGCAGCTGAGCGCCAGCACCAATGCGACGATCCAGCCAAAGCGCGGCATGGATTGCAAAGACCAGAGATAGACGAGCAGTGCCGGCGAGACGCCAAAAGCAATCGCATCCGAGAGCGAATCGAGTTCCGCGCCGAAGCGACTGTCCGCCCGCAGCAGGCGCGCGACACGTCCGTCGACCCCATCGAGCACGCCGGCAAAGATGATCGCCGCGACGGCAAGCTGCCATTCACCGGAAATGCCATAGCGAATGGCGGTGAGACCAAAGCAGAGCGCCATCGCCGTAATGGCGTTCGGTGCGACCTGACGCAGCGTGATGCCGCGGCTCATCCGGGCGATGGGACGCGGTCGCGCCATTATATCAAATCCGACACAGGCGCGGGTCCGCAAATGGGTGCGCCGAGCGAGCGAGGCCTCATTGTAGCACAGCCGTAGCGGACTGATTCTCGCCCAGATGCGCAAGGATCGTTTCGCCGGCCACCGTATGCGTGCCCAGCGCCACCTGCGGCGCCGTACCGGCAGGGAGATACACGTCCACGCGGCTGCCAAAGCGGATCAACCCGACGCGCTGGCCTGCCGCGACGATATCGCCGCGCTTGACGAACGGAACGATCCGCCGCGCGACCAGCCCTGCGATCTGCGTGAAGCCCACCCGCACGCCATCGCTACGCTCGACCAGAATATGCTGGCGCTCATTGTCCTCGCTGGCCTTGTCCAGGTCCGCATTGACGAATTTGCCGCTGATATAGACAACATCCTTGATGGTGCCGCTGATCGGGGTGCGATTGATGTGGACGTCGAACACGCTCATGAAGATAGAAACCCGTGTCATGGGTTCGGTTCCAAGCTTGTCTGGTCCGAGCATCTCCGGCGGGGGCGGAACGACCTGGATCAGGGTCACCAGGCCATCCGCCGGCGCGATGATCGCGCGCTCGTCCTGCGGCACGGCGCGGACGGGATCACGGAAGAACGCGAACACCCAGAGCGTCACGCCAACCATCAGCCAGGCCAGGATCGACCAGCCCATCAAGGCGAAAATGAGGGTAATCGCAGCGGCAATCGCCCCAAAGCGCCGCCCCTCCGGGTGAACCGATGGGAAACTCCACTTGACGCTTGTCCGTGAAGGCGCGACCGGCTGCGTGCCCGAAAATTCTGTTGTCATGGGCTCTGTTTAGGGTGAGCCGCCGCCCGGCACAATCCCCGCCGGCCCAAACAGGCCTGCCACGCGGCATAAATCGCCCGACATCAGCCTCTCATGCATGGCCAGGGCAGTTGATCATCGCCGCGACCTTCCCTAGAGGCATGCTGAAAGGCCCTGCCGCGCGCGGTCGCGGCGGCCCCAGCGACATCGAACAGGGAACATGGCACGCATGAGCAAGATCAAGGTGAAAAATCCGATCGTCGAGATCGACGGCGATGAGATGACCCGGATCATCTGGGAATGGATCCGCGAGCGGCTCATCAAGCCTTATGTCGACGTCGACCTTCACTATTATGATCTGAGCGTCGAAGAGCGTGACCGCACCAACGACCAGATCACCATCGATTCCGCCGAGGCAATCAAGAAGTACGGCGTCGGCGTGAAGTGCGCCACGATCACGCCGGATGAGGCGCGCGTCGAGGAGTTCAACCTCAAGCAGATGTGGAAGTCGCCGAACGGCACGATCCGCAACATTCTGGGCGGCGTCGTGTTCCGCGAGCCAATCGTCATCAAGAACGTGCCCCGCCTGGTGCCGGGCTGGACCGACCCGATCGTGATCGGCCGTCATGCCTTTGGCGATCAGTATCGCGCCACCGACTTCCTCGTGCCCGGCCCCGGCAAGCTGCGTCTGGTGTTCGAAGGCGACGATGGCAAGGTGATTGACCGCGAAGTCTTCCAGTTCCCCGGCTCGGGCGTAGCCATGTCGATGTACAATCTTGACCAGTCGATCATCGATTTCGCCCGCGCATCCATGAACTATGCGCTCGACCGCAAGTGGCCGCTGTACCTCTCCACCAAGAACACGATCATCAAGGCCTATGACGGTCGCTTCAAGGATCTGTTCCAGGACGTTTTCGACCGTGAATTCAAGGACAAGTACGCGGCTGCTGGCATCGAATATCAGCACCGCCTGATCGACGACATGGTCGCGGCCGCACTCAAGTGGAGCGGCAAGTTCGTATGGGCGTGCAAGAATTATGACGGCGACGTCCAGTCGGACACCGTGGCGCAGGGCTTCGGCTCGCTCGGCCTGATGACCTCCGTCCTCATGTCGCCCGACGGCAAGACGGTCGAGGCCGAAGCCGCGCATGGCACCGTGACCCGTCACTATCGCCAGCACCAGCAGGGCAAGGCGACCTCCACCAATCCGATCGCCTCGATCTTCGCGTGGACCGGTGGCCTCAAGTTCCGCGGCAAGTTCGACGAGACGCCGGACGTCGTCCGCTTTGCCGAGACGCTGGAGCGCGTCTGCGTGCAGACGGTGGAAAATGGCGAGATGACCAAGGATCTCGCGATCCTCATCGGCCCGAATCAGGCCTGGATGACCACCGAGCAGTTCTTCGAGGCGATCCGCCGGAACCTCGAAGCTGAAATGAGCAACTGGTCCTAAAGACCTGAAGGGGGCGCTTCGATGGGGTCAACCACGCTCGAAGCGCCCTCCTCCCTCCCTGCGGCACGCCCGCACCCTGGCCTCCCGCCCACTCGTCCGAGCGGACTGATCCGATGATCCACGGCACGTTCGGCAGCCAGACGTTCAACGAGGCGCTGGTCATTCTCGGCGCGGCAGGCCTCGTGATCCCTGCCTTCGCACGCTTCCGCATCAGCCCGATCATCGGCTTCATCCTCGTCGGCCTGCTGGTGGGCCCCTTTGGTCTCGGCCGGTTCGTCAGCGCCTATCCGGCGCTCGCCCATGTGACGATTTCGCGGGAATCGGCGATCACCGCCTTTGCCGAACTCGGCATCGTCATGCTGCTTTTCTCCATCGGCCTGGAACTGTCGTTCAAACGCTTGTGGTCGATGCGCAAATTCGTCTTCGGCATCGGTGCGGCGGAACTGCTCGGCAGCGCCACGCTGATCGGCGGCGGGATGCTGCTGCTGGGCAGCAGCCTGTATGCCGCCATCGGCCTGGGTCTTGCCCTCTCCCTCTCGTCAACGGCGCTCGTCATGCCGATCGCCGGCACGCACTCGGCGGTTGGCAAATCCGCGTTCGGCATGTTGCTCTTCGAGGATCTGGCGCTCGTACCGATCGTCTTCGCGCTTGGTGCCATGGCCCCCAATGTCGCGGACGATGGTTGGGAAAATCTTGCTACCGTCCTGCTGACCGGCGGTCTCGCCGTCCTCGCCTTGCTGATCGGCGGGCGCTTCATGCTCCCCCGCCTCTTCGCACAGGCGGCGCGCGCCAAGCGGCCCGAGGTCTTTCTGGCGGCAAGCCTGCTCGTCGTAATGGTCTCCAGCCTGCTCACCACCGCTGCGGGCCTCTCGCCCATCGTCGGCGCGCTGGTCGCGGGCATTCTGATTGCCGAAACCGACTATCACGGCCAGGTCGAGGGCATGACCGAGCCGTTCAAGGGCCTGGCGCTGGGCGTCTTCCTGATCACCGTGGGCATGGCGATCGATCCCGTGGCTCTGGTCGCGCAATGGGATGGGTTGCTGCTCGCGATCACCGGCGTGGTTCTCGCGAAGGTGGCGGTGACCAGCCTGCTGCTGCGGCTTGCGGGCGCGCGGCGTGGGGTGGCGCTGGAAACCGGCATCCTGATGGGCAGCCCCTCGGAAACGACACTCATCGTGCTGGCGAGCGCCGTGACGGCCAATCTCATCAGCCCCGGCACGGCGGCGTTCTGGCAAATGGCCACCGCCATCGGCCTCACCCTCACCCCCATCCTCGCCAAATTCGGGCATCGCATGGCCCGGCGGGTCGAACGGGATGCGCTGGAGCCGGACACCAACGAGACCGACGACAATGCGCGCGCCGCCATCATCCTCGGCTTCGGCCGCGTCGGCCGCACCGTCGCTGATCTCCTGCGGGTGCATGAGGTGCCCTATGTGGCAGTGGAGAACGACATCGATATCGTCGCGCAGGCCCGGGCGGAGGGCTACACCGTCCAGTTCGGCGATGTGTCGCGCCCGGACACGCTCGATCGCCTGAGACTCGGGCGCGCGCAGGCGCTCATCATCACCATGGACGACCCGGTGCTGGCGATGCGCGTCACCAATCGCGTGCGGGGCTGGCTGGACGATCTGCCAATCATCGTGCGGGCGCGGGACACCACCCACGCCGCGCAACTCTATCGGGCCGGCGCAAGCGACGCGGTGCCCGAGACGCTGGAAAGCTCACTGCACCTGGCCGAGACCGCGCTGGTGGACCTCGGCCTGCCCATGGGGCCCGTGATCGCGTCCGTGCACCAAAAGCGCGAAGACCTGCAGAATGAGATCAAGGCGGCGGCGGAACTCGACGTCGCGCCGCGGCTGCGGAGTCGGCGACTGGGGGAAGCGAACGGCCCCGCCTGAGCGCAAGTCGCCGCTAGCGCGGCTCGTGCTCGGTTCCGCTCCCCGGGGTGATGAACAGCAGTTCCACCTCTCCGGCCGCATCCGCCGTGTGCCAGACATTGGCGGGGTTGATCGCATAGTCACCGGCGGAGAGCGCAACATGGGTTTCCGTCCCATCCTCGCCGCGCTGCCGCAGCGTCACGGCGCCGGCGATGCAATAGACGATTTCGTCGCCGAGCGGATGCCGCTCCCACATCGACCAATTGCTGCTGAAACGATAGGCGCTGACCAAGCGGCCATCTGCGCCATCTCCGCCATGGCGGGCATCATAGGCGGCATACCATGCCGGATCGGAGGTCATGGCCGGCTGTGCCACGGCCTTACCGCCCCGCGCGAGGTGGATGGGATAGATGCTGAGCGACTTCGGCGTCATGGATCGTCTCCCACACAGGAGCCGGCCGGACCGAGAGGTCTGCCCTCCCCCGTTCAGCGCCCCGTTAGCCCTGCGCGATGCGCGCCTTGATCGCCTCGATCGCCGCCGGTGCAGCCGAACCGTCCGGACCGCCACCCTGCGCCATATCCGGGCGACCGCCGCCACCCTGCCCGCCCAGCGCAGCCACGCCGAGCCGGACCAGATCGACAGCGCTGAACGTGCCGGTCAGATCGTCGGTCACGCCGGCCGCGATGCTCGCGCGCCCGTCATTCACCGCGATGACGACGGCGATGCCGCTGGCAAGCCGGCCCTTGGCGTCATCCACCAGACCGCGCAGTCCCTTGGGGTCGAGTCCATCGAACTGCTGGGCGAGCACCTTGTAGCCATTGACGATCTCGGGCGCAGCCTCAGCCGAAGCGCCGCCGCCCGATGCGCCAGCCAGCGCGAGCGCCTTCTTGGCCTCCGCCAACTCGCGCTCCAGCTTGCGGCTCTGTTCGGCCAGCGCGGCCACGCGGGTCGTCGTGTCCTCGGGCGTCGTCCGCAAGGTCGTGGCGATGGCGCGCAATTGCTCGTCGCGCTGCGTGAGCCACAGGCGGGCGGCTTCCCCGGTCAGCGCCTCGATCCGGCGGACACCACTGGCAACCGCGCTTTCGCCGACGATCTTGAACAGCGCGATGTCGCCCAGCGCGCGCACATGGGTGCCGCCGCACAGCTCGACCGAATAGGTGCCCTCGTCGCCCGTGCCCATGGAGAGCACGCGCACTTCGTCGCCATATTTCTCGCCGAACAGCGCCATGGCGCCAGCGGCAATCGCGTCGTCCGGCGACATGAGGCGCGTGCTGACCTCGGCATTGCCGCGAATCTGCGCATTCACATCGGCCTCGACCCGCGCGATCTGCGCCGGGGTGAGCGCCTCGGGATGCGAGAAGTCGAAACGCAGCCGGTCTTCCGCGACGAGGCTGCCCTTCTGGGTCACATGCGGGCCGAGCGTCTTGCGGAGCGCGGCGTGCAACAGGTGCGTGGCGCTGTGATTGGCGCGCACGCGCGCGCGGCGGGCGGCATCGACCTCCATATGGACGATATCGCCAATCGCGATTCGCCCGGCCTCAATGCTCGCCTGATGGGCGTGAAGACGGCCCAGGGGCTTGGCGGTGTCCGAGACGGTTGCCGACAGCCCATCTGACTTGCTGATCCGACCGGTATCGCCTGCCTGGCCGCCGCTCTCCCCATAAAAGGGCGTCTGATTGGTGACGATGGTCACGCTCTCGCCGGCCTGCGCCTGCTCGACGCGAGCACCATCCTTGACCAGCGCGACCACGCGACCCTCACCCGCTTCGCTCAGATAACCGGTAAACTCGGTCGATCCCTCGCTCTCGGCAATATCGAACCAGACGTCTTCCGATGCCTTCTGGCCAGAGCCTTTCCAAGCGGCGCGCGCGGCGGCCTTCTGAGCCGCCATGGCCGCATCGAACCCGGAGCGGTCGACGGTGAGGCCCTGGGCGCGCAGCGCGTCTTCGGTCAGATCGTAAGGGAAGCCGTAGGTGTCATAGAGCTTGAACGCCGTGTCGCCGGGCAGCGTCGCGCCCGTCGGCAGACCGGCCACGGCTTCGTCCAGCAGCTTGAGACCCTTGTCGAGCGTCTGCCGGAAGCGGGTTTCCTCGCGCAGCAGCGTTTCCTCGATCAGCGGCTGCGCGCGGATCAATTCGGGGAAAGCCGCGCCCATTTCCGCGCTCAGGCCGCCAACCAGGCGGTGCATCAGCGGCTCGGCGGCACCGAGCAGATGCGCATGACGCATGGCGCGGCGCATGATCCGCCGCAGCACATAGCCGCGCCCCTCATTGGCCGGCAGCACGCCATCGGCAATCAGGAAGCCCGCCGAACGCAGATGGTCGGCGATGACGCGGTGGCTGGCGGCCTGCTCGCCTTTTGCCGACGTCTTGGTCAGCGCGGCGGACAGATCGATCAGCGCCCGGAACTGGTCGGTATCGAAGACGCTGTGGACGCCCTGGATAACCGTGGCCGCGCGTTCGAGGCCCATGCCGGTGTCGATGGAGGGACGCGGCAGATCGCCGACGATTTCGCCGCCCAGCTGCTCGAACTGCATGAAGACGAGATTCCAGATCTCGACGAACCGATCGCCATCCTCATCGGGCGAACCCGGAGGCCCACCGGGCACATCCGGACCATGATCGTAGAAGATCTCGGAACAGGGGCCGCATGGGCCATCATCGCCCATCGACCAGAAATTGTCTTTGGTCGCGATGCGGATGATGCGCTCGTCCGGCAGGCCGATCTTCTTCCAGTAACCAAAAGCCTCGTCATCGGTGTGATAGACCGTGACCAGCAGCCGGTCCTTGGGCAGGCCGAGTTCGCGCGTGACGAACGTCCACGCCAACTCGATGGCGCGTTCCTTGAAATAATCGCCGAACGAGAAATTGCCGAGCATCTCGAAGAAGGTGAGGTGCCGCGCGGTGTAGCCGACATTATCGAGATCGTTGTGCTTGCCGCCCGCCCGCACGCATTTCTGAGACGAGGTCGCCGTCTTGTAGGGGCGGCTCTCAAGTCCCGTGAACACATTCTTGAACGGCACCATGCCGGCGTTCACGAACATGAGCGTGGGATCGTTATTGGGCACGAGCGGCGCGGAAGGCACGATCTCATGACCATTGGCCCCGAAATAATCGAGGAACGCGCGGCGGATATCGTTGGTCGACGTCATGGACGAGCGATTAGGGGAAGCCGCAGCCGCCGACAAGCGGTGAGTGAACGGAAAATCGCGACCAAAATCCGATCGTCAGTCGCAAGCGCAGCTTCATGATCGCTTGAACTACGCAGCGCGCTACTCATGCGACCCCACCGCAGACGACGACCTGACCGCGCTTGTGCACGATCAGGTCCCCGAAAAGATCAATCCTCGCTTGCCTCGTCACTGTCCGGCCCGGTCATCATGCCCTCGGCCACAGCCTCGGTGCGCGCGCGGATGGTGCGCTCCAGCTTGTCCATCATCTCGGGATTTTCGCGCAGGAAGTTCTTGGCGTTCTCACGTCCCTGCCCGATCCGCACGGAATCATAGGAGAACCACGCGCCCGACTTCTCGACCACACCGGCCTTGACGCCCAGGTCCAGAATCTCGCCGACCTTGGAAATGCCTTCGCCATACATGATGTCGAACTCGACCTGCTTGAACGGCGGCGCGACCTTGTTCTTGACCACCTTCACGCGCGTAGCGTTGCCGACGATATCGTCACGATCCTTGATCTGGCCGGTCCGGCGAATGTCGAGACGAACAGAGGCGTAGAACTTCAGGGCATTGCCGCCCGTGGTCGTCTCCGGATTGCCGTACATCACGCCGATCTTCATGCGCAGCTGGTTGATGAAGATCACCATGCAGCGCGAGCGGCTGATCGAGCCGGTCAGCTTGCGCAGCGATTGCGACATGAGCCGCGCCTGCAGGCCGACATGGCTATCGCCCATCTCACCCTCGATCTCGGCGCGGGGCACCAGCGCCGCGACCGAATCGACGACCAGCACATCGATGGCGTTGGAGCGCACCAGCGTGTCGGTGATCTCCAGGGCCTGCTCGCCGGTATCCGGCTGCGAGACGATCAATTCATCGATGTTCACTCCCAGCTTGCGGGCATAGACCGGATCGAGTGCATGTTCGGCGTCGATAAAGGCCGCCGTGCCGCCCGTCTTCTGCGCCTCGGCGATCACATGGAGCGCCAGCGTGGTCTTGCCCGAGCTTTCCGGGCCATAGACCTCGATCACGCGACCGCGCGGCAGGCCGCCGACGCCGAGCGCGATATCAAGGCCCAGACTGCCGGTGGAAATCGCCTCGACCTGCATCGCCTCCTTGGAGCCCAGCTTCATCGCCGAGCCCTTGCCGAAGGCGCGATCGATCTGCGCCAGTGCTGCTTCGAGTGCTTTCTGCCGTTCCATGGTTCCCACGTTCTTCTCGCCGTCGATAAGCTTCAAGCTCGCCGTCATGTGCCTGCTCCCCATGGAAGTCAAATCCTCGTGAACCGAAAGTCACAAGGGGCATGTATCCTATTTGTTCTTATGGAACAAGAGGGGAACGAAATTTAGGGATCGCAGGTCAGGCGACCCGGCGCGGACTTGCCGCCGAGACCGGCACGACCGCAACCTTGGCAGCGGCGAGGGGAACCCCCTCCTCCGCCGTCAGCAGCGCCGGACTGCGCAAGTCCGGACGCTTGCCGGGCGCGATGCAGCGCGTTGCGGCGCTGAGCTTCTCGACCGGCACCTCCGGAGCTTCCGGCGCGGATGCGGCCTGGGCGCGGATGCTGAGATCCGCCGACCAGAGCCGCCGAACGATCGCGCCGGCCACGGCCAGCGCAGAGGGGCGTTGCGCATTTACGTTCATACCATTGGTGAACAGCGAGACGATCAGCCGGTCGCGGATTTCCTCGGAATGAAAGTCGAACAGGATGCCGATCCGGCGCGCCGAATAGCGCACCTCGCCGCGCAATATCCCGACATCCGGCAGCACGATCTGCACCCTTTCACCCACCGCGAAGCCGCTCGGTGCATCGAGATGCAGGCCGATGCCCGAGATGGAGATATCCCCCCTCGAGGCGCTGAGCATCTGTCCGTTATCGCCGATCAGCGTCACCGTCTGGCGCAGGTCGAAGCGCTCCTCGCCCCGCACGCGCGGCTTCTCTAGGCACATCATCGCCACCAGCAGCAGCATCACCATGTTGAACGCCAGCCAGAAGGCCACGACCGGCAGCAGGCCATCCTGCGTGACAATGCGATAATCGGGCAGCATGTTGATGGCGAGGCTGGCCAGACTCGCCGCCATGAGGGTGAGCGACGCGAACAGCACATAATCGCCCGGCCCGCGCTTGCCGCCCTTGGAGCCGGAGCCCTTGGGCGTCACCTTGAAGGTCAGCCCCTTCGGCGCGATCAGCGTCTTGAGCGCGGCAGGCAGGATGCGGAAGGTCTGGAAAACGGACAGGATCTGCGCCGCGAGCGGATAATAGCGGCCCGGGGCCAGCATGCTGATGCCACCGAGCAGCGCGACGATCATCGGCAGAAGGAAGAAGATAATGCCCGGCAAATCGACTCCGACCATCGGCGCCAGATTGAACAGCGCGAACAGAATCGGCGCGAGGATTGTGAAGACCGATTGCAGGCCCTGCGTCACCCACGCGGAGGGAAGGAACAGCAGCCGATAGCGGAGCTTCAGCGTGCCCCCCAGCGGGCCATGGTTGAGATAGAGAATCTGGATCGCGCCCTGCGCCCAGCGCTGGCGCTGGACGAAGAAGGCAGCGGTGCTCTCCGGCGCGAGGCCATAAGCCAGCGGCTCGTTGAGATAGCGCGTGATGTACCCCTTGCGCAGGCTGGCGAGGGTCAGCAGCATATCCTCGGTGATCGAGCCCTCGGGCAGGCCGCCGCCGATCTCGTCGAAGATCGCCCGGCGCGTCACCGAGTTGGAGCCGCAGCAGAAGGAGGCATCCCAGCCATCGCGGCCCGGCATGATCGCCTCGAAGAAGAAGCGTTGATCATCCGGCATAGCCTGCTGCAGGCCAAGATTGGTCTGCATGGGATCGTGATTGTAGAAGCTGTGCGGAATCTGGACGATTCCGATCTTCTCATTCTCGAAAAAGCCCATGGTACGGATGAGGAAATCGCGCTGAGGCACGAAGTCGGCATCGAACACGGCGACGAACGGCGCATTCGTCTGGGTGAGGCCATGGTTGATATTGCCAGCCTTGGCGCCCTTGTTGTCAGGCCGGGTGATGTACCCGGCGCCCTTGGCGAGGCACATATCCTGCACCCAGGGACGCCGCCCGTCATCCAGCACCCAGACGCGCGCCTCCGGCCAATCCATCGCGAGGCAGCCGAGAATCGTCTTCTCTAGCACCTCGCGCGGTTCATTATAGGTCGCGATGAACACGTCCACGGGGGGCAGAAGATCGGCGTTCTCCGCCCATAAAGCCCGCAGGCGGGCTTCCCCCGCATCGGCTTCAGCCGAGCGGTCCGTCGGGCGCGAGAGAATCGCCAGAAGAATGCCGGCGTCGAACAGCGCCAGCACCTCCACGATCAGGCAGGAGACCGGCCACCAAAGCTCGCTGAAGCTGCCGCCCCAGGGGATCGTATAGAAAATCCGCCAGTGCAGATAATTGACGATAGCCGCGGCAATCGTCGCCACGATGCCAACGCGCGACGGCCATAGCCCGCCAAATATGACGAAGGCGCCCAGCACCAGCGCCAGCGAGGCCCAGGGCGCCGTGAAAGCGACGTCGGTCATAGGGCTTAGAGGCTGCGGCTGAACCGCACCTCGGCCAGACGCCCCACATCGCATTTGCGCGCGGCATCGGCCTTGGCCGGCACCTGCTCGGGCAGCGCAACATCGACGATGATCTCGCGCGCTTCCGGCAGGGAATAGGTCGATGCGGCGAGCAGGCCTTCCTGCCGGCGACCGGCGGCGCCGGTGATCGCGATGACCCGGCCCTTCATCCACTCGCTCGCGCCAATCATGCGGATGTTCGCGGGCGAGCCGGCGTGGATCACCTCCGCCTTGCGCTCGGGCAAGGCCACCTGCACGAAGCGTCGGCGGCAATCGACCAGATCGACAACCGGCTCACCGGCTCGAATGGAGGTGCCGGAACTGGCGGTGGTCGCCCAGACCAGCGTGCCAGCCGGGGCCACATAATTGGCGCGGGCCTGCGCATCCTTCAACCGGAGCTGAGTTTGGGTATATTCGGCATTGGCGTCGGTGAGCATCTTCTCGATGGTCTGGCGCTGGAGCACCACGCGATCGGCCTGCTGCACGGCATAGGGCGCATCATTATAGCTGTCGCCCAGAAACACCCCGGCGCGCGCGGCGTTGCGGGCAATGCCGATGGACTGGATCTTGGCCCCAAGGCCGCTGCACTCGCTGTCCTTGGCGGCGAGCAAGGCGCTGGCCTTTTCCACGCCAGAGGCAGACATGAAGCCCTGCTCGGAGAGCTGGCGGGCGCGGGCCAAGCTCGCGCGAAGCTCCGTCCGCTCGGCCTGGCAACCGGACAAAGCAGCGCCAGCGGCAGATTGATCCTCGGATAGGCGCGCCGTCGTGGCGTTGGAGAACACCGTGGCACGGCGCCCCAGCCGGACCTCCTGCGCGGTCAGCTCCCCGAGCTGGCGCTTGGCGAGATCGATCTGCGCGAGGGCAATTTCGGCCCGGGCCTTGAGTTCCGCGACCTCGCCGGTGTCCTGCGAGAGATCGAGCAGATGCACGGGCGTCGGCTTCATGAAATACTGGCCATCGGCGGGCAGCGCCGCCACTGTTCCGTCAGCCGCCGCGGTCAGGCGGATGATCGGCGCGTTCACCGCCGCCTGCGTCGACACATCGTTGAACACATAAGGCGCAAAGCCAATGGCGCCCGTACTCAGCAAGGCTACCGCCAGCGCAATGCGCGTGCTGCGCGCCCGCAGGATCGTTTCAACGCGACTCATGAATACCACCACCCCTGAAAGATACCGGGCGTCTGCCCGGCGCCCACCGAGCGGGACTAGCAGTGGCGTGGTTACGATATCGTTAGCCGAAGCACGGCTGGGCCGTGTTATGCGCGGGCGGTCGCATCATCCTGCGGATCGCCCTGGCGGGCGCTCGCCAGCACATCGCGCGCGGCCTCGGCGAGTTGGGAGACCGAGAAGGGCTTGGGCAGGAAAGCCACATTCTCGATGTCGATGGACTTGCGAAGCTGCTCCTCGGCATAGCCGGACATGAACAGCACCGGGATAGCGGGATGGCTCTCCCGGACATGGCGGACCATGGTCGGGCCATCCATCCCCGGCATCACCACGTCGGAAATCAGCAGATCGATCCGCTCGGCTTCGGCAAGCCGCGCCAGACCCTGCTCGCCATCGGACGCGGTGACGACCGTGTAACCCTGCCGGGCCAGCGCACGCTCAGCGACGTTGCGCACCATGTCCTCATCCTCGACCAGCAGGATGGTGCCGGTGCCCCATGTCTCGCTGACCGCCGCCTTGCGCGGGGCCACGGGGGAAGACATGCCTTCCGAAGCGACCGCGTGCACCGGCAGATAGATGTTGAACGTTGTGCCCTGCCCCACGGTCGAATCGGAGAAGATGAACCCGTTGGACTGCTTGACGATGCCGTAGACGGTCGAGAGCCCGAGCCCGGTGCCCTTGCCGACCGACTTCGTGGTGAAGAAGGGCTCGAAAATCTTGCCCAGCACCTCGGGCGGGATGCCGGTGCCGGTGTCCGAGATGCTGAGGCCCGTATAGTCGCCGATGGGCATGATCTCGTTCTTCATCTCGCGCACATCGGCGGCAGAGACGGGGAAGGTGCGGACGGTCACCGTGCCGCCCTCCGGCATCGCATCGCGCGCGTTCACCACCAGATTAACGATGACCTGCTCGAGCTGGCCGGGGTCGGCACGAACATGGCCGAGATTGCGGCCGTGGAAGACCTCCAGCCGGATATTCTCGCCGAGCAGCCGCTTGAGCAGGCTGGAGACCTCGGACACGACATCGGGCAATTGCAGCACTTGCGGACGCAAAGTCTGCTGGCGCGAGAAGGCGAGAAGCTGGCGCGTCAGCGAGGCTGCGCGGTTGGAATTGGCCTTGACCTGCTGGATGTCGTCATAGTCGCTATCGCCGGGCGTGTGGCGCATCAACATCAGATCACAATGGCCGATGATCGCGGTCAGGATATTGTTGAAATCATGCGCCACGCCGCCGGCAAGCTGGCCGACCGCCTGCATCTTGGTCTGCTGGGCGACCTGACGCTTGAGGCGCGATTCCTCGCTATTGTCCTTGAGGCTCAGCAGCACGGCGGCCTCGCCCAGCCCCCTCACCCCGGCAAGGCTCAGGGACACCGGCTCGTCCGGCGCACCGAGCAGGCCGACCTGCATATCGCCGGACATTTGCGGGCCATTGGCAAAGCGGCGGATGGTGTCGGCCACGGCGGCGCGATCCTCCACCACCACGATATCGCCCGGATAGCTCGGCTTTTCGCCGGGAGGGATGCCGGCAGCGCGACCGAAAGCCTTGTTGAAGAACAGCAGCCGCCCTTCCCGGTCGGCCATGCCGAGGCCGAAGGGCAGCAGCGAGAGCAGGGCTTCGACATAAGCGAGGCTGGAAATGCCCTCCACCGCCGAGACGCTCTCATCCACCATGACCAGCACGATCTGGCCGGAGGGGTCATCCGGGCGCAGCGGCACCTGGATCATGCGGATGGGCACCGCCTGCTTTTCTTCCTGCGCGAAGAAAATGCGGCCCTCGGCGTCCACGCGCATATAGCCGGCGAAGTCGCGACCTTCGATGATGCTGTCGGCGCGGCCGGTCGCGCGCAGGATGAAGGCGGGATTGGCCGCACGGATGCGCCCTTCCCCACCGATCATCACGCACATCACGCCGGAATCGGACAGGCGCTCGCCCGCCTCGCCAGCCATGATGCGGCCGAAATCATCGACAATGCTGGCCTGCTGGACACTCTCGAACCGCCACAGCAGATAGTCATCCGCCCGGCCCGTGCGCGTGACCTGCAGATCGAGATGGAGGCTGCCGCGCAAAATGCCGCGCAGGGTGATTTCCCCCTCGCGCCAGGCCGCCTGCCCCGCTTGCGCCACGCGGTTCAGATCGCTCGGGGAAATGTCGATCTCGGCAGGCGCGGGATAGCCACCGAACCAGTCGCCATAATGATCGTTAGCGCACACCATGCGGCCCATCCGGTCGGTCAGGGCGATGGCGCAGCCGGCTGCATTTGCCGCCGCGCGGATCAGCGTCCAGTCCGGGTCTGCAGGCGTAGCCGGCACGACCGGCGCGAGGCTGCGCTGCGTCACCCAGAGCAGCGCTGACACCGCGAGCACGGACGCCCCGAACGCGGCGCCCACGGCAGGATCGCCAAACAGCCATAACAGCGGCGCGCCCGCCAGCAGCGCGACCAGAGCGACGAGCAGCAGCATGGGGAAGCGCGGTTGATTTGCCGTCAGATTGAGCAAATCGCCATTGCGCGCATTCGCTCCCCCATCGCTCACGAAGTCTGCCCTCCCAGCGGCAAAATTCCGTCGCCTCCGGTCTCAGCGATGTCGGATCGGCCCGCCTGACGCCCGCGCCATTTCCGCCCGATGCGGCTCTTCCACAGCCAGGAGGAGACGAAATAGCCGATTGCGGCCGAGACGACCGACACGACGAAAAGGCCGAACAGCAGCACCGGCGCCGTCGAGGACAGCAGCCAAGCCGTCCATTCCGCCAACCCGGCCTCGTGATGAATAAGTGCCATCACCTGACTGACATCGCCGGAGCGCCCCAACATGGTCGCGCCGACATAATAGGATGCGGCGAGGATGAAGGGCGTCGTCGCGGGATTGGACAGGAAGGTCATCGCGGCGGCCAGCGGCACATTCGCGCGGAATGGCAGCGCCAGCAGCGCCGCGCCGGCAATCTGCAGCCCGGGGATCAGCAGGAAGATGCCGACGAGCAAACCCAGGGCCACGCCACGCGGCACGGACCTGCGGGTGAAGCGCCACAGCTCGGGGGCCAGCACGCGATGCGCCACCGGCTTGACGAACCGGTTTTCCGCCAGGCTCTCCCGGCTGGGCATGGACGCGCGAAACGCCTTGATCAGCCGGCGCTTGGGCATCAGCCCCGCTCCCGCATGATGCGGCCCTGCTCGCGCTTCCAGTCGCGCTCCTTGGCGGTCTCGCGCTTGTCGCGGACGTTCTTGCCCTTGGCCAGCGCCAGCTCGACCTTGGCCTTGCCGCGCTCGTTGAAATAGACGCTCAACGGCACCAGCGTCATGCCCTGCCGGGCGACGGCGCCGTGCAGCTTGGCGATCTCCCGCTCGCGCAGCAGCAGCTTGCGGGGGCGCTTGGGCTCATGATTGAAGCGGTTGCCGTGGCTGAACTCGGGGATGTTGCTGTTGATCAGCCAGATCTCGTCGTCTTTCACCTCGGCATAGCTCTCGGTGATCGAGCCATCGCCAAAGCGCAGCGATTTGACCTCGGTCCCGCGCAGCATGATGCCCGCTTCGTAAACGTCCTCAATCGCGTAATCGAAACGGGCGCGCCGGTTCTCGGCCACGGTCTTGACCTTGTTGAATGTCGCAGGGCGCGGGCGAGCCATTGGAATCTTTCTGTAATGAGCGCCAGATTTAGGCGATGTGACCGGCCTAAACCAGCCCCGCGATCTCAAGAGCGCGGTCTACCGTCGCACGCGAGGCACCTGATGGCCATGTTATCGGCAGCCGCAGCTCGCAGGGCATCTCCGGTCGTACCCGCGAAAGCGCATATTTGATGGGCCCCGGTGAAGAATCGGTGAAGAGCGCATCGTGAAGTGGGTAGAGCCGGTCCTGCAGCGCCAGCGCATCCTTCCAGCGATCCTCAAGGCAGGCATTCTGGAAATCGGCGCACAAACGCGGCGCGACGTTGGCCGTGACTGAGATGCAGCCCCGGCCACCCATGGCGTTGAACGCCAGCGCCGTTTCGTCATTGCCGGAAAGCTGGCACCAGTCCGCCCCGCAGGCGAGGCGCTGGGCGGTCACGCGGCCGATATTCCCGGTCGCATCCTTAAGGCCCACGATGCTCGGAAATTCCTCGACCAGCCGGTGCAGCACCGGCACGCCGATATCCACGATGGAGCGGCCCGGAATATTGTAGAGCACGATGGGCAGATCGCAGCGCGAGGCCAGATAGGCGAAATGCTGGTACAACCCCTCCTGGCTCGGCTTGTTGTAATAGGGCGCGACGACCAGCGCGGCATCGGCACCGGCGGCCTGCGCGGCGAACATATGTTCCAGCGCGATCCGGGTATCGTTGGAGCCAGCGCCGGCAATCACCGGCACCCGCCCGGCCGCCTGCTCGACGCAGATCCGCACGACGCGATTATGCTCCTCGATGGTCATCGTGGCGCTCTCACCGGTCGTTCCGCACGGCACGAGGGCGCTCGATCCCTCCTCGATTTGCCAGTCCACAAAGCTGCGGAAAGCGTCCTCATCCAGCCGATCATTGCGAAACGGGGTGATCAGCGCCGGAATCGAGCCGGAAAACATATGAAAAAACTCCTTCAAAGCGCGCGCTCGGACAGGCATAGTGGGGCAAATGCACGCGCCCGTTCACCGTTCGATCATCGAGGCTCTGCCATAATGCTTCCCATGGGAAAAGACCTTCGCTTATCTGCTGTCGTTCTTGTTGCGGCCATGGCCTCGGCAGCGACGACCGCTTCGTCCTCGCAAAGCACGCCGACCGTCACCTGGCAGGCCGTTCAGGAGCGCCTTGCCGCTGGTGCCAATGACGAAGCGCGCACCCGCGATGCGATTGAGAACTGGCGCCGCATTGCCTCCAGCGACAGCCACGATTTCTCGGTCTACGCCAACTTCCTGCTCGCCAATCCCGGCTGGCCCGAGGAATCCAAGCTGCGCTCCTATGCCGAGCGCCGGGTGGATGCGGACGTCAACGAGCCGTCGGTCATTCTCGCCTTCTTCGCGAAATATCCGGCACGCTCCGCTCAGGCCAAGGCCATTCATGCGCTGACACTGGCGCGGATGGGCAAGCAGAGCGAGGCGCAGAAAATGGCGCGGGACGCCTGGGCGTCTGGCGCCATGGACGCCAAATGGGAGGACCGGCTGCGGATGCAGTTCGCGTCCACCCTCACGCCGGAGGACCATTTGCAGCGCGCGGATTCAGCGTTGTGGCAGCGCCGGCCAGACATCGCCGAACGCCTGCTCGCCTCCGTGCCGGTGACCCGTCAGGCGGTGGTCGCGGCGCGGATCGCCTTCCAGCGCAAATCGCCCAATGCTGCGGCCCTCATGGGTCCGGCCGATCCGGTCGGGATGATGGACGCCGGCTATCTGGCCGACAAGGCGCGCTGGCTGACCGACAATGGCGACCTTGCTGCGGCCCGCGGCCTGCTCGGCAACCGCACGGCGCTGATGCAGCGCCCGACCGACCCGGAAAAATGGTATGAGGTGCTGCTGGCGCAAGCCCGTGCGGCGAACAATGATAATCAGTTCAGTACCGCCTTTGCCATTGCTTCCAAGGTCGATGATGCCTTCCCCCGTGGGACAGACATCAGTGCGCAATCGCTGGGCGTGCGCGATGATTATACCAGCCTCACATGGCTGGCGGGCATGATCGCGCTCAACAAGCTGAACCGCCCCGCCGACGCCGAAGCGATGTTCGACCGCTATGCCAATGGCGCCAAATCGGGCCAGACCAGCTCCAAGGGCCATTATTGGGCCGGACGCGCCGCGCTGGCTGCTGGCCGGCAGGCGCAGGCGACTGCGCATTTCGAGAAGGCCGGCAGCTATCCCGATCAATATTATGGCCAGCTCGCGCTCGAGCGTCTCAAACGCCGCGTCAATCCCGATGCGCTCGCCAGTGCCGTGCGCCCCAGCGCCAGCGAGCGGGCCGCATTCATGGCGCGACCGGTGGTGCGCGCCGCCAGCCTGCTCGGCCGCAACGGGCAGACCCGCGACCAGTCGCTGTTCATCCGCGCCATTGCTGACAATGCGCAGACGGACACGGAGCTGGCGCTTGCCGGCGAACTGGCGCAAGTCCTCGGCCGCCCGGATTTGGGCGTCATGGCCGCACGCAGCGCCGGCCGCAATGGCCTGAGCGCCGCGCCCGACTACAGCTTCCCCCGCATGAACGTGCCGCTGAGCGACCGCTCCAACTGGACGATGATTCACGCGATCACCCGGCAGGAAAGCCAGTTCGACCGGGCCATCGTGTCCCACGCCAATGCGCATGGACTGATGCAGCTGCTGCCCTCCACGGCGCGAGAAGTCGCGGGTAAGATCGGCATGAGCTTCAACCAGAGCTCGCTCTACGACCCGAACTATAACGTGCAGCTCGGCAGTGCCTATTTCCAGCAGCTGCTGCGCTATTACAACGGCAGCTACCCGCTCGCCATCGCCGCCTATAATGGCGGCATGGGCCGGGTGAACCGCTGGCTGCAATCCAACGGCGACCCGCGCCTGCCCGGCGTGGACATGGTCCAGTGGATCGAGGACATTCCCATTTTCGAAACGCGCAATTATGTGCAGCGCGTGCTGGAGAATGCGGTGATCTATGACATGCTGAGCCCCGTGCAGAGCACCGCTGACTTGGCGCCGCTCAGCCGGTTCCTGGGCAAGTCCCTGCCCGGCTGAGGACCGTCCGCATCCAGCTAATCCGACCTTTCGACCCAGAACAGAATAGAGATCATGACTGAAAGAGAGACGAGTTCCGCGCCCGCATCGACGCCCATCGCCGGGCCTGCCGACGCCGCCGAGACCGACGAGAAGCGCGGGACCAAGGCCTTCTGGGCCGGCGTCGGCATCGGATCGGCAGCGCTCGCGGCGGCCCTGATGTACGCCAGCAAGCGGCCGAAACGCCGGGGCAAATGAGCGCGCTTCCTCGGCCGAACTACATCACGCCGGGCGGTTTTGCCGCGCTGCGCGCCGAATATGACCAGCTTCTCGGGGAAGAACGGGCCCAAGATCGTGGAGATCGTCAGCTGGGCCGCCGGCAATGGCGATCGCAGCGAGAATGGCGACTATCTCTATGGCCGCAAGCGGATGCGGGAAATCGACCGACGCCTGAAATGGCTGGCGCAGCGGATGAAGCTCGCCAAGATCGTCGAGCCCGCGCAGCAGCCGGACAAGAGCCGCATCTTCTTCGGCGCGACGGTCACGCTCGCCGATGAGGAGGACAATCAGCGCAGTGTTACCATCGTCGGCAATGACGAGGCGGATGCCGGCGCCGCTCGGATCGGCTGGGATACGCCGCTGGCGCGCGCCCTGAGAGGAGCTGCCGTGGGCGACCTGCGCCGCGTCGACCTGCCGGGCGGCAGCAAGGAATGGGAAATCCTCGCCATCAGCTATCCGCAATGATCGCGCGGACGGCCTTGCTGGGGATTGCGCTGTTGGCCGGCACTGTGCCGACGATGGCCGAAGACTGCCCGACCGGGCTGTTTATGGCCGATGCCGGGCCGGATGCAGCCTCGGCGCTGGAGATCGGCCCGGATGGTCGCTTCCGCTACATGTTCACCGCAGGCGCTGTCGATGAATCGGCGGCCGGCCGCTGGGAATGTGGGGATGACGGCACCCTGCGCCTCACCACCGAGCCGACCCCCAAGCCGGCAGCGTTCTCGCTCGCCGATGTAGCCAGCAACGGGAAAGAGCCGTTCACCCTGCTGGTCACCTGGCCCAATGGCGCGGGCGTACCCGCCGTCGACTTTAAGCTCACCCTCGAGGATGGCGACACCATCGCCGACTATACCCAGAGCGACGGCTGGACCCGCGATCTGGGCGAGCGCCGTCCGCGCTCGATTCAGGTCTCAGAAGTGTTTTTCGGCACCAAATCCGAGGTGATCCCTCTGCCCGCGCAGGAGCATCTTCGCGTCCACATCATCCTTACCCCCAATGACATGGACGTTGCCGCTTTCCGCGATACGTTGGTGACTCGCGAAGACGACAAGCTGGTTCTCCACTGGCGCGACGGCACGATGCGCTACGCCCCGGCCGCGCAGGACTGAGCGCCTCGCCATGATGGACATCCGCCCCGCCGCGGCTGCCGATTGGCCGGGCATCTGGACCGTTTTCGAGCCGGTCATCCGCGAGGGTGCGACCTTTCCCCTCGCCCGCGATCTGGATGAGGCGGGTGCCCACGCCTACTGGACCGCTCCGGACAAGCAGGTGTTCGTCGCGACATCCGACACCGGCATCGTCGGCAGCTACACCTTGCGCGCAAATTCGACCGGCCCGGCCGCCCATGTTGCCAATGCCGGATATATCGTCCGGGCCGACCAGCGTGGGAAAGGCATTGCACAGGCGCTGTGCCGCCACTCGCTGCAGACGGCCGCCGCGCAGGGCTTCCGCGCAATGCAGTTTAACCTGGTGATTTCCACGAACATCCGCGCCGTGCGCCTATGGCAGCATATGGGGTTTAGCGTGGTTGGGGCGCTCCCCGGCGCGTTTCACCACCCGGTCCATGGTTATGTCGATGCGCTCGTCATGTATCGCAGCCTCATGGATCAGGACTGAGCCGCCTCAGTCCTCGGGCTGATAGCCGAATGCCTCATGCGCCAGTTTCACGACGGCGGGATCGACGTCCGGCATCTCCATCGAGACATGCTTTTCCAGCCGGTCGGCGATGCAGGTGAGCGCCGCGATCCGCGCAGCCTTGCGATCATTGCCATCGATCACGTGCCAGGGCGCTTGCTTGGTGTCGGTCTTGGCGAACATGTCCTTGATGGCATCTAGATAATCTGCCCGCTTGTCGCGATTGCGATAATCCTCCGTGCCCGTCTTCCAGCGCTTGAAGGGATCGTCCAGCCGCTGGGCAAGCTGTTTGTCCTGCTCCTTCTGCGTGATGTGGACGAACAGCTTCACGATCGCGGTGCCGCTATCGATCTGCTGCGCCTCGAACGCATTGATCTCGTCATAGCCGCGCTTCCACTCGGCTTTTGTGCAGAAGCCCTCCACCCGCTCGACCAGCACGCGCCCGTACCAGCTTCGATCGAAGATCGCGATGTGCCTGTCTTCCGGCAGTTTCGTCCAGAAGCGCCAGAGGAAGTGGCGCCCCAGTTCCTCCGGGGTCGGCGCGCCGATGGGCCAGACCCGGAAATAGCGCGGATCGAGCAGCGACGTCATTCGCTTGATGATGCCGCCCTTGCCCGCGGCATCCCATCCTTCCAGCATCACCACGCTGCGGCGCTTGTGGATGATGTGGGCGACCTGGATCTTCTCCAGCCGCTTCTGGAGCTTGAGCAGCGCCTTGTCGAAGTCGCCGTCGAAATCGGCGCCCTTCTCATAATCGGAGAGCTTGATGGTCATGGCCGCACCCTATCGTGCGGCCAGCCATTGTCGAGAGTTTAGCTCTTTTGCGGCTCGACGACGCGGATGTGCAGTTCGCGCAGCTGCTTGAGCTCCGCGTTGGAGGGCGCGCCCATCAGCAGATCCTCGGCGCGCTGGTTCATCGGGAACAGCGTGATCTCGCGCAGGTTCACAGCGCCACACAGCAGCATCACGATGCGGTCCACACCGGCAGCCATGCCACCGTGCGGCGGCGCGCCATATTGGAAAGCGCGGTAGAGCCCGCCGAAACGGTCCTCCACATCCTGCTTGCTCAGGCCCACCTTCTCGAAGGCCTTGACCATCAGCTCGGGCGACTGGTTGCGGATCGAGCCGGACGCGATCTCGAAGCCGTTGCACACCATGTCATACTGGAAGGCCTTGATCGACAGCGGATCGGGCCCGTCCAGCGCCTCCATCCCGCCCTGCGGCATGGAGAAGGGGTTGTGCGCGAAGTCGAGGCTCTTGGAGTCCTCGTCATATTCGTAAAAGGGGAAGTCCACGATCCAGCACAGGTCGAAGCGGTCCTTGTCGATCAGGTCAAGCTGCTCGCCTGTGCGGATGCGGGCAAGACCGGCCAGCTTGGCGGCCTGCGCCTCCTTGCCGGCAGCGAAGAACATGCCATCATTGGGACCAAGGCCGAGCGCTTCGATCAGCTTGGCGGTGGCCTCCGGGCCGTGATTCTTGGCGATGGGACCACCAGGCTCGCCATCCTTGATGTTGATATAGCCAAGGCCCGAGAAGCCTTCCGAGCGCGACCAGTTGTTCATCTCATCGAAGAACTTGCGGCTGCCCGCGCCAGCCCCCGGCGCCGGAATGGCGCGGATGACGCCGCCGCTCTCGACGATGCTCGCGAAGATGCCAAAGCCCGAGCCGACGAAATGATCGGTCACATCTGTGATGATGATCGGGTTACGCAGGTCCGGCTTGTCGCTGCCATATTTCAGCATGGCTTCGACATAGGGAATGCGCGGGAAGCTGCCAGCCGGGGTGACCGGTTTGCCATCGGCAAAGGTCTCGAACACCTGCGCGATCACCGGCTCCATGGTGTTCCACACATCTTCCTGCGTGACGAAGCTCATTTCCAGATCGAGCTGGTAGAACTCGCCCGGCAGGCGGTCGGCGCGCGGATCTTCATCGCGGAAGCAGGGCGCGATCTGGAAATAGCGATCGAAGCCGGCGACCATCAGCAACTGCTTATACTGCTGCGGCGCCTGCGGCAGCGCGTAGAACTTGCCGGCATGAATGCGGCTGGGCACGAGGAAGTCGCGCGCGCCCTCCGGCGAGGAGGCGGTGAGGATGGGCGTCGAATATTCGGTGAAGCCCGCGCCTTCCATACGGCGGCGCATGTCCGAGATGATCTTTGTGCGCTTGACGATGTTGGCGTGCAGCGTCTCGCGGCGCAGATCGAGGAAGCGATAGCGCAGGCGGATATCCTCGGGATATTCCTGCTCACCAGCGACCGGGAGCGGAAGCTCCTGCGCGGCGGAGAGTACGACGGCCTCAGCCGCACGCACCTCGACCTCGCCGGTCGGCAAGTTCGGGTTCACGGCTTCCTTGGCGCGCGCCACGACCGTGCCGGTGATGGTGACGACGCTCTCGGCCTTCAGGCTCTCGATCACATCGAACACCGGGCCGCTGACTTCGGTGACGATCTGCACCATGCCATAATGATCGCGCAGGTCGATGAACACCAGATCGCCATGATCGCGCTTGCGGTGGACCCAGCCGGACAGCCGAACAGTCTCGCCGGCATTGGCGGCGCGGAGCTCCCCGCAGGTGTGCGTGCGATAGGCGTGCATGGTCTAACGGCCTTTTATTTTCACGCGCCTCATTGCGAGGGCGCCAATTGGATGACAAAGACGACTTGTGGGGGATATGGTGATACGCTCAAGCGTGCCGCCGGCCCCCAATCCGAGGACCGGCCAATAATAAGATCACCTGCCATATGCAAATCCATCCATTAATCACTGACAGCTCTTCCCTCGCCGCGCTGTGCGAGCGGTTGTCCAAGGCCGACTTTGTCGCCGTGGATACCGAGTTCATGCGCGAGAACACCTATTGGCCGGAACTGTGCCTTTTCCAGATCTCCGACGGGAAGGAAGCCGCGGCGATCGACCCCAAGGCGCCCGGGCTGGACATGGGGCCTTTGCTCGACCTGCTGGTGAACAATGAGGATGTGCTCAAGGTCTTCCACGCCGGCGGGCAGGATATCGAGATCGTTTTCAACCTCACCGGCAAGACGCCGCACCCGCTGTTCGACACGCAGATTGCCAGCATGGCACTGAGCCAGGGCGAGCAGATCGGCTACAGCAATCTGGTCGACAGCTGGCTGGGCATCCATCTGGACAAGGGCGCGCGGTTCACCGACTGGGCGCGCCGCCCGCTGGACAAGCGGCAGATCGATTATGCGATCGGCGACGTCACCCATCTCGCCGCAATCTTCCCGATGATGCTGGAGGAACTGCGCAAGACGGGGCGCGGCGTGTGGCTCAATCAGGAAATGGAGCGGCTCGCCGATCCCGGCAATTATGAAGTCAATCCGGCCGAGGCGTGGAAGCGCGTGCGCATTTCCAGCCGCAAGGCCGATGTTCTCGGCCGCCTGAAGGCGCTGGCCGCCTGGCGCGAGACCGAGGCGAAGGACAAAAACCTGCCGCGCGGACGCATCGTAAAGGACGAGACGCTGGCCGACATCGCCTCCCATCCGCCGCGCAAGCAGGAGGATCTGGGCAAGGTGCGCGGGCTTTCGGCAAGCTGGAAGGGCAATGACATCGGCGCGCGGCTGATGGCTGCGGTAGAAAATGCCGGCCCCCTGCCCCGCGACGAAATGCCCGAGCGCGATCCGGGTCGGCCCGGTCTTGGCAAGGAAGGCGCGCTGGTCGCCGATCTGCTCAAGCTGCTGCTCAAGATCCGCTCGCGAGAGATCAACGTCGCCTCGCGGCTGCTCGCCCGCGCTGACGATCTGGAGATGCTGGCGGCCGGCGTGCGCACCAATCTGCCGATTCTCGAAGGCTGGCGGTTCGAGCAATTCGGCCGCGACGCGCTGGATCTGGTGGAAGGCCGCATGGCCTTCGCGGTGCGCGACGGCAAGCTGCTGATGACCCGCACGGAAAAGCTGGCCGAGCCCAACGACTGATCGCCTGCCGGATGACCGGTGGACGCCCGCATGCTAGGCTGGCCTTTTGAGGAAAGGCCCCGCACCATGCGCATGATCGCTCCCCTTCTCGCTCTTGCCCCGCTGACGGCCTGCGCTACCGCCACGACCAGCGTGGGCGAACCGCCAATGGCCGGCAACGGCGCCTGTTCGGCGGACGGGCTGCAAAGCGCCATCGGCCAGCGCGCAACCGCAACGCTGGGCGCTGATCTGCTCGCCAAATCCGGCGCCCGCACCCTACGCTGGGCCCCGCCGCGCTCCGCCATGACGATGGACTATCGCGAGGACCGGCTGAACATCAGCTATGATGATGCGATGATGATTGAGCGGGTGAACTGCGGGTGACGGGCGGTTGGGCTGCGCCGGCAATTAGGGGGTACGACAGTGTACAGCCGTGCTGATGGCTGACTGTCCGGACGCGACGTCGTGCGAGCCCTCCTTCTCCCCTTGAGGGAGAAGGATACGGAGCCTTGTCGCCGTGAGGCGGCTAGGCGCAGTTGGATGAGGGGTACGGATCTCTGATCCGCTCGATCCTGCGGATCGACACCCCTCTCCCAGCTTCGGCTAGGCAGCAAGCTGCCAAGCCTGCGCATCCCTCTCCCTCAAGGGGAGAGGGCTTGGAAGACGTCCACTCCCCACCCCAAACCGCCCACGTCACGCATCGAGCAGATAGCCCATGCCCATGGCCTGGCCGAGCTGGCGCAGGCGGCGGTCGATGGATTCGCCGGCAAGTGCCGCATGTTCCGGGTCGAGGCGCAGGATGACCGTGCCGTCGCGCACGTCGAGCGAGCAGCCGTCCAGCGGGCCTTCCGCGCCGCCGGAGAGGCGCTGGCACAGGCGGATGGCAAGGCCCCATTGGATCGCGCGGCGCAGCAGCGGCTCGGGAGCGAGACCCGCCAGCAGCGCGGGAATGTTGGTGCCGCCGCCGAAATTCGCATGAAGCGCCTGCCCCAGCGCGGCGCGCTCGGCGGCATCCACGCCGACCCAATTACCCTGCAGGGCGAATTCCATGCCGCGTTCGGCGCGAAACTCCGGATTGGCACGCCAGCCGACATCCGCCAGCAGACAGGCCGCAAAGCGGATGCGCGCCCATTCCGGCGGATCATCGTGGAACAACGGCGCGATCCAGCCACTGATCGTGTCGCCATGGCCGACAAAGCGCCCCTGCGCCTCACCCTCGATGCGGGCGGCGACCAGAAGCGGGTCCTGATTCGCCATATCGCGCGGCAAACTCTCGTATAGCAGCCCTTCACGCAGCCCGAAGGCTGAGACGGTGAGATGGGCAGAGCGCAGCCGTTCCACCACCGCGCACAGCAGATGCGCGGCATCCGGCAGCGTGGGAAAACGCGCGCTGGAGACGCCGACCGCCTTGAGGTCCGCCTTCTGCGCGCTTTCCAGCCATTTGAGCAGCTCGGCCGGGCGATCCGGCGTCATTTCGTAATGATGCAGGATCGGCAGCGAATAATTGGTGAGGTGCATGTCCAGCCGCGCCAGCGCGCGCCAGCTGCCGCCGATCAGATAGAAGGGCAGGCCCTGCTCGATGTCGCCAAGGCCCTGCGCCTTGAGCAGCCCATCGAGATGCTGGACCAGCCCCTTGCGTCCCCGCGCGCGGACGTCGCCAATCCGAAAAATGCCGAGCGGTAGCGACACGGGCATCTCGACGCCATCAGGCCGCACGCGCACCAGTTCGAGGCTGCCGCCGCCCAGATCGCCCATGATCCCATCCGCACGCGGCATGCCGGAGAGCAGCCCGTGCGCAGAGGCCAGCCCCTCCTCCTGACCGCTCAGCACGCGGACTTCCAGGCCAATCTCCGCCGCGCGGTCGATGAAGATGTCGCGGTTGGACGCATCGCGCACGGCAGCGGTGGCAACGCAGGTGATCTGGTCCACCTCCATCTCCACGCACAGCCGGGCAAAGCGCTCCAGCGCCACCAGCCCGCGCTCCATCGCCGCCGCGCCGATCCGCCCGGACGTGCCGATCTCAGCGCCCAGGCCCGCCAGCACCTTCTCGTTGAACAGCACGAAAGGAATGCGCCGAGGCCCATCATAAACGACGAGGCGGACGCTGTTGGAGCCGATGTCGATAATCGCCGTGCGGCGGAAATGCGGCCCGTTGAGCGTCGCCTTCATCGAGCGGCGCGTCGTGCGATCCAGCAGGGTCATGGCCGAACCCCTCCCCTCAGCCACGCTCGGAGAGCGAGAGCTTTGGCACCGCGCGGGCGGAGCGCCGCGAGGCACCGCGACCGGAGAGGGACGGATTGGTCATGAAATAATGATGCAGGTTGAACGGCTTCTTCCCCGGTTTGAGGCGTGTGTAGCTGCCATCGCTGCCCAGCGCCCAGCTCTGCTCATCATCAAGCAGATTGGCGACCAGCACTTGATCGAGCACCTGATCATGGACGGTCGGGTTCTCGATCGGCAGCATATACTCAACCCGCCGGTCGAAATTGCGCGGCATCCAGTCCGCCGAGCTGATGAACAGCCTGGCGCCATTGTTGGGCAGGGACTTGCCATTGCCAAAGGCCCAGATGCGGCTGTGTTCGAGGAAGCGCCCGATCACCGATTTGACCGAGATATTCTCCGACATGCCGGGCACGCCGGGCCGCAGGCAACAGATGCCGCGCACGATCAGTTCCACCTTCACGCCCGCATTGCTGGCGGCATAAAGCTGCTCGATGATCGCGGGGTCCACCAGGCTGTTCATCTTCGCCCAGATGGTCGCGGGGCGGCCAGCGCGGGCATGCTCAATTTCCGCTTCGATCAGCGCCGCGAGCTTGTCGCGCATGTGCAGCGGCGAGAGCGTGATCATCTCCATATGCTGCGGCTCGACATAGCCGGTGATGTAATTGAACACGGCGGCGGCATCGCGCCCGGCCCGGGGATCGGCGGTGAAAAAGGATAGGTCCGTATAAATCCGCGCGGTGATCGGGTGGTAATTGCCGGTACCGAAATGGCAGTAGGTGCGAAAGCCGTTGCCCTCGCGCCGCACGACCATGGAAATCTTGGCGTGGGTCTTCCAGTCGATGAAACCGTAGACGACCTGCACACCGGCGCGCTCCAGTTGCGCGGCCCAGAGCAGGTTCTGCTCCTCATCGAACCGCGCCTTCAGCTCGACCACCGCCGTGACGGACTTGCCCGCCTCGGCCGCGTCGATCAGCGCGCGGATGATCGCGCTCTGCTTGCCAGCGCGGTAGAGGGTCTGCTTGATCGCCACCACATCGGGATCGTCCGCCGCCTGCTTGAGGAAGGCGATGACGACATCGAAGCTCTCATAGGGGTGGTGGACGACGATGTCCTTGGCGCGAATCGCGGCGAAACAATCGCCGCCATATTCGCGGATGCGCTCGGGGAAGCGCGGGGCGTAGGCCGGGAATTTGAGATCCGGCCGATCTTCCTCGACCACCTCGGCCAGGTCGGCGATGCCCATGAAGCCATCGATATCCACGACCATGGCCTCATGGCCCTGCATCATCGTCTGCAGCTTGGTTTCGACCGGCTCGGCCACGCCGCTTTCGATTTCCACGCGGATGATCCGGCCGCGCCGGCGCTGCTTGATGGCGCTTCGATAATAGCGGACGAGATCCTCGGCCTCTTCCTCGATCTCGATGTCGCTATCGCGCAGGATGCGGAACAGGCCGCTGTCCCGCACGATGAAGCCGGGGAAGAGCAAGGCCGAATAACGCCGTACCAGTGCCTCAATGGCGATGTATCGCGCATTCTTGCCCGGCACCCGGATGAAGCGCGGCAGCGTAGCCGGCAGAATCACCAGCTCCTGCACCACCTCCTTATCCGATTCGCGCAACAGGTCGAAGAACAGGCTGAGGCCCTTATTGGGAATGAACGGGAACGGGTGGGCAGGATCGAGCGCCTGAGGCGTGAGGATCGGGAAGATCTGCTCGAGGAAATGCTGGCGCATCCAGCTGTCCGCGCGGGCATCCACCGGTTCTGGGCCGATGACGCTGATATGCGCGCTGCGGAGCGCCGCATGAAGATCATGCCAGACGACCTGCTGGGCAGACATGAGCGCCTCGGCCCGGTCGCCGATCGCCTCCAACTGCTGGGCCGGGGTCAGCCCATCGACCGAGCGCATTTCGACGCCTTGGAGCTGCTGGCCCTTGAGACCGGCCACCCGGACCATGAAAAACTCATCGAGGTTGCTGCCGGAGATGGAGAGAAAGCGCAGCCGCTCCAGCAGCGGATGCGCAGGATTGCAGGCTTCCTCCAGCACGCGCTGGTTGAAATTGAGCCAAGACAACTCTCGATTGAAGTAGCGCGCTCCGTCTGCGGCGCCCGCGCCCGTGATCGAAGAAGTGGGATCGGCTTCAGACACGGTCAGTGGGTTCCCTCATGCGGTGCGGTCTCATCCGCTCCGTCTAGCAGCGCATTGTTACGGAGCGCTTGCCGCGCCAACGCAACCGAGAGTTTCTGCCCCCGCGCCAGCGACAGCGCGTTCAGCTCGGCCACGACGCCGTCGATCGCGGCATAACAGCGCGCGGTGCGGCGGGCGAGAAAATCCGGGAGGTCCGGAGCGAAGGCCGAGCCTGCCCGCTCCAGTCCATGGGCGATCAGCGCTGCGGTAACCGCTTCGTCCGGCGGGAGAATACGCGCGACGGCGGCGGTCGCGAGGCGCGTGCGCAGATCGGGCAATGCAATCGTCCATGTAGGCGGCGCCTCGCTGGCGACCATCAACAGCGGCCGGCCCGAATCGCGTGCCTCGTTCCAGAGGTGGAACAGGTGGGTCTCATCGGCGCGGTCGGCATCATCGACCAGCACGCCACCGCTTTCGCGCAGAAACACCTCGGCAATGAGCGAACGGCCGGACCGGGATGGGCCGACGAGCAATGTGCAGGGCGAGGGCCAGCGCTGCCAGTCGCGCACCAGCGCGAGCGCGTCGGCATTGGCAGCGTGGACCAGCAGACTTTCCGCTCCGCCATGCCGCGACCAGCCGATGGGCAGCGGCAACTGGGTCATTGCCCGCCCCCGCCTCCGCCGGCTGGTGGACTTGCGCTCCGACGGGCGATCCGCAGCGTGTTGCCAGATACGGCGACCGAATATCCCCGTCCTTCAAGCTGCGCGCGCAATTGCTCGATCGTGCCGCTGAAGCCGACCTGCATGACCGACGTGCCGCCGAGTGCCAGGCTTGAGGTCGAGGCCGCGCTGACCCCCGGAATACCCCGCAGCATCGCCTGCGCTTCCCCGACCGAGGCCGTGGTAGGCGTCTCGATCTGAACGCTGAACGAGGCGGCACCGGGCGTATCAGCCGGCAGGACACCGAGGATCGCCTCCAGCCCAACCGCATTCTCGATCTCGACCGCGTTGACCGGCTCCTCGATCACCAGCGAGGGGTCGAGCCGCAACGTGCCGTCCGCCAGGGCGCCCGCGTAAAGCTGGTCGATGCGCGCGACGGCGTCGCTCATCATCTTGGGCAGATCGGCAGGCGTGGCGGCGCGCAGGGTGAAATCCCCGATGAAATTATTGTCCGGCCCGTAGCGCGCACTGAAATGGCCGGTGATCGGCCCGCCGGGAAAGCTGCGCTCGATCCGCGCGATCGGCATGATCACATCCGCCGCGCCATAAAGATCGAGGAGGATACGCCACCAGTTGCGCCCGCGCCGGCCGATCTGACCGGGATTGAGCAGCAGGGAATCGGGGCCATCGCCGGCGGTGCGCACATAATCGATCGGGCTGTCGGAAATGCGGAATTCGGCCCACGCCTTCTGCCAGGGCGTCACCCGCTCGAACGTCATCGGCGTGCCCGAATCCCAGAGAACGGGGATCACCAGCAGCGGCGGGGAGCGGCGAATCTGCCCGGAAACGCCAAGCGCCTGCCCGGCCCGGGCGCGATCGAACATCACCGAGAGCGTGGCGATGTAGCGGTTGGGGCCGATCTGCTCCTGCTGCACTTCGATGCCAGACACCAACCCATCGAGCACGCTGTCCCCAAGCGCAGGACCGTTGCCGCCATGCGTGCGCTTCCACAGCGATTGCCAGGCGAGGCGCTGGGCCAGCCGCCAGCCGGTCGCCCGCGCCGCATCGGCATTGGGCCCGGCGACATCGACGCGGATATCCTTCACCTCGAAATCGCCCTGCGAGGCCAGCGGCGCAATGCCCCGCTCACCCTCGATCTGCGCGACCAGCACAGCCGCAAAGGCCGCCAGAACCAGCGCGAACACGACGTGAATGGGGCGCAAGGATGGCAGAGAGAGCGTCACGGCGCCCTTTTGGCGGCATTGTTCTGGAAAACCAAGCCCGATTTGGTAAGGGCGGGCCATGGACTCCAAGCACAACCAGCCCGAGGGCTACACCTATGCGCAGGCCGGCGTGGATATCGCCGCCGGAAATGCGCTCGTTCGCGCCATTGCTCCGCTCGCCCGCGCGACGCGGCGACCGGGGGCCGATGCCGATCTGGGCGGATTCGGCGGCTTCTTCGACCTGAAGGCGGCGGGCTTTACCGATCCGCTGCTCGTTGCGGCGAATGACGGCGTCGGCACCAAGCTCAAGCTCGCTATCGACAGCGGCAAGCACGATACGGTGGGCATCGATCTGGTGGCCATGTGCGCCAACGACCTCATCGTGCAGGGCGCCGAGCCGCTCTTCTTCCTCGATTATTTCGCGACCGGCCGCCTCGACAATGGCGTGGCCGAGCGGGTGATCGCGGGCATCGCAGAGGGCTGCAAGCAGGCCGGCTGCGCGCTGATCGGCGGCGAGACGGCGGAAATGCCTGGCATGTATGCCGATGGCGATTATGACCTCGCCGGTTTCTGCGTCGGCGCGGTCGAGCGCAACGAAGTGCTGACCGCCGACAAGGTGGCCGAGGGCGACGTGATTCTGGGCCTCGCCTCCTCGGGCGTCCACTCCAACGGCTATTCGCTGGTGCGACGCCTGGCGGCGGACAAGGGCTGGAAGCTGGACCGCCCTGCGCTGTTCGATCAGGAGGTGCTGCTCATCGATGCGCTGATGGCGCCGACCCGGATTTATGTGAAGCCGCTGCTGCCGCTGGTCCGCCAGGGCCTCGTCCATGCGATGGCGCACATCACCGGTGGCGGCCTGTTGGAGAATATCCCCCGGATTCTGCCGGCTGGCCTGCACGCGCATATCGATGCGGACCTTTGGGCGCAGCCGCGGCTGATGGCGTTCCTGCAAGCACAGGGCAATATCGAGCCGGGCGAGATGGCGCGCACATTCAATTGCGGGATCGGCATGGCCGTCGTCGTGGCGCCCGCCGATGTGGACGCGGTGAGTGCGGCGTTGCGTGAGGCGGGTGAGACCGTCCACCGCATCGGCGAGATTAGCGCTGGCGAGAAGGGCTGCACCGTGCGCGGATCGCAAGAGACGTGGTGCGCCATGGCAGACTGGAACGCGGTCCATCTGGGGTAATAAGCTCGAACGGATTGGGGGAACTGACGTGTCCAAGGCCAAAGTCGCGGTAATGCTCTCCGGCACGGGGACGACGATGACGTCGCTCCTCTATGCCTCGCGCCTGCCGGACTGCCCCTATGAGATCGTGCTCGTCGCCTCAAACAAGCCGGAAGCGCGCGGACTGACCGTCGCGGCGGCCGAGGGCGTGGCGACCTTTGCCCACAGCCACAAGGGCATGAGCCGCGAGGCCCATGAGGCGATCATGCTCGACGCGCTGCGGGCATCCGGGGCCGATTATGTCGCGCTGTGCGGCTATATGCGCATCCTCACCGCCGATTTCGTGGGCCAATGGGCCGGGCGGATGCTCAACACCCATCCGTCCCTGCTGCCCAAGTTCAAGGGGCTCGACACGCACCAGCGGGCCATCCATGCTGGCGACAGCCATGGCGGCTGTACCGTCCACCTCGTCACACCGGCGCTGGATGACGGCCCGGTATTGGGGCAGATCCCGGTCGCGATCCTGCCCGAGGACACTGCCGACACGCTCGCCCAGCGCGTCCTCTATGCCGAATATCAACTCTACCCCCGGATGCTGGCCAGCTATGTGGGGCGGGAGATGGACCCGGACTGGCTGGTCGGACGCGTGGGCCAACTCGCTCTCGCCTTGCCGGAGACACATGCCCGCGACTCGCATGGGGCGGCGGGTTGGCGCGTGGGCAGCGAAACGTCGGGCAAGTTCTTCGCTTATGTCTCGGTGCGCCACCATGGCGAGGATGCGGTGGCGCTACTGGTCAAGACCTCCGGCGCTGACGAAATGGCCGCGCTGATCGAGGCCGACCCCGACATCTATTATCGCCCGGCTTATTATGGCGCGAGCGGCTGGATCGCGATCCGCCTCGACCGCCCGGGCATCGACTGGGAGCATGTGCGCGGCTGGCTGGAAAAGAGCTGGCGAGCCGTGGCGCCCAAGCGGCTGACAAAAATGCTCGAGATCGCGGGCCAGTTTTAGGGCGCGGGACCACTGCCCGCCTTAGCGATAGTGCCCAACACACCATCCACTCATCATTCCCGCGAACGCGGGAATCTAGCCGGGACCGTGCGTCTTTCGTAGGCGCTGGCCTGGATTCCCGCGTGCGCGGGAATGACGAAGAAGGTTGGGTACGGCTACCTTCAAACCTGATGGAATTCTCGTCCTGAACGCCCGGAGCGCCCCATCCATTGAACCTACGCAAAAATAGGTATAGGGGGTATCCCTATGTCGCATCTTCTCCAGATTAATCCACAGCTGCTCGCCCGCGTCCGGCGGATCGGGGGGCAGGTCAACGCCATCGAGCGCGCGCTCGAATCGGACAAAAGCTGCACCGATATCCTGCATCTGGTGGCGGCCGTGCGTGGCGCGGTGAACGGGCTGCTCGATGAAATCATTGCCGAGCATCTGGAGGCGCATGTCGCGCGGCCTGGCCTGAGCGATGCCGAACGCCAGATAGGGGCGGACGAACTGCTGGCGGTCATCCGCCGCTACGCGAAGTAGGACCCCGTGATGCGGACACTCGATATTGAAGGCCTGACGCCGAGCCACGACTTCCTCGGCGCCTCGCACGACCAGAATGCCCGGCGCACCTATTGGGTCATTCTGCTGACCGTCGTGACGATGGTCGGCGAGATCATCGCTGGCTACTGGACCGGATCAATGGCGCTGCTAGCGGATGGCTTCCACATGGCGACCCACGCCGGCGCGCTGTCCATCGCCGCATTCGCTTATGGCTATGCGCGCAAACATGCGCAGGACCCCGCCTACAGCTTCGGGACCGGCAAGGTCGGCGATCTGGCAGGCTTCGCCTCCGCCATGGCGCTGGGTCTCGTCGCGCTGGCGATTGCCAGCGAGTCGGCGGTGCGCCTGTTTGAACCGACGAGAGTCGCTTTCGGCGAGGCGACCTTCGTGGCGGTGATCGGCCTGCTGGTGAACATCGCCAGCGCGCTGGTGCTGATGGGCGGCGCGCATGGGCATGGGCATGATCACGGTCACGCGCACCATCATCACGCTGGCAATGACCATGCCGCGCATCACCATGATGGCCATGAGCATGGGCATAGCCACGGCCATGACAATAATCTGCGCTCAGCCTATTTCCACGTGCTGGCGGACGCGCTGACCTCTGTCCTCGCCATCGGTGCCCTGCTGGCCGGGCGCTATCTGGGCTGGGTGTGGATGGACCCGCTGATGGGCATCGTCGGCGCGCTGGTCATCGCCCGCTGGGCCTGGGGGCTGATGCGGGACACCTCGGCCATGCTGCTCGACCGCAGCGACGAGGCGCTGGCCGGCAAGGTGCGCGCCGTCGTTGAGGAACAAGGCGATACGCGCGTGGCCGATCTTCACGTCTGGCGCGTGGGTCCGCAGGCCCATGCTGCGATCGTGAGCGTCATCGCGCAACCGGATGTCAGCAGCGACACGATCCGCGCCCGCATGGCCGGACGCTGCACGCTCGCGCATCTCACGATCGAAGTGCGGTAGCCGTCCCGCCCGTCAGGACGGCCCGAGACCTTAGCGGAAATTATCGGCGTAAGCCTGAATTTTCAACGTCTTGGGTGGCGTTCTCACGACGTGATAGGCGATGCCATAGCGCTCGGCATAAGCACGGGCGGCGTCCTCGTCGGGGAAGCTCAGCTTGACCTGCTCCTGCGTGTCGCCAGAGCCGGCCCAGCCCATCAGCGGATCGGGCTTCTTGGCCTCTGCCGGGGCGAACTCCAGCATCCAGGTGCCGGTGCGCGCCCGACCGGACTGCATGGCGTTCTTGGGTATCTGGTAGATCCGGGCGGACATCGGTGCTTTCCCCATCGTGCATATGCCCAACATGTGAGCTCTTTTGCCGTCGCGCAAAGCGGGTGGCCCTGTCAAGATGATTGGAGGACTGAGGCGACCTGTTCGTGTCGAGCGAAATCGAGACACGGGATGATGGTGCTGCGGTGTCTCGACTTCGCTCGACACGAACGGAAAGTCATCCGGAACAGGATCACCGACGGGCATCAGCCTTCTTGGTCCGCAGCGTCGCGCTGGCCGCGGCGGGATCATCCGGCCACGGATGCCGCGGATAGCGCCCGCGCATCTCTTTGGCGACGTCCGCCCAGCTGCCTTTCCAGAAGGCCGGCAGATCCCGCGTCGTCTGGATGGGGCGACCCGCCGGCGATGTCAGGGACAAGACGAGCGGGATGCGCTCGCGCCCGATGACCGGATGCTCCGATAGGCCAAAGAGCGCCTGCACCCGCAATTCGACGGTCGGGCCGGCCGGCGCCTCATAGTCGATGGCGTGGGTGCTGCCGGCCGGGCTACGGAACTCGGCGGGCACCAGCGCCTCGATCCGCTGCGTGGCATCCCATCCCAGGCGCTGACTCAGCAGGCCATGCAGCGCGCCACCGTCGATCGCGGAAAAGCGCCGGGCATTGGCCGGGAGCAGCATCTCCAGCCACTCCTCGGCATCGGCAAGCAGCGCCGCATCGCCGATCTCATCGCCCACGCCCGCAAAGGCAGCCCGGGTCCGCAACGCGCGCGCCGCCTTGCCCCATGGCAGCAGCCCCAGTCCCTCGCTGCGCAGCGCCTGCGCCAGTGCGGCAATGATGGCGGCCCGTTCGGGTGCGTCATCCGGCCCGCTGGTGAGGCGGATGGCGCCCAGATGCCGCTCGCGCAGTGCCTCAACGCCTGCCAGATCCTTGCGCCAGCGCACCGTGCGACGGTCCATGACGCGATGCCCCGCAGCGACCATCACATCCTCCTCCTGCACGGCCAGTGCGGAGAGGATGCGCGCGCCGGCGGCGCTGCCCTGAATATCGCCCACCGCCAGCCAGTCTGTACGTGCCATCGGATCGGCGGGATCGAGCCGGAAGCCGCGCCCGCCCGCGCTGATCCAATGTTCTCCGCTGGCATCCCGCCGCCGGGCGATGCGGTCCGGGAAGGCTCGCATCAGGCAACGGGTAAGCGTGGCATCGTCGATGATGCCTCGCGACGAGCCGGACGCGACTAACCCCAACCAGCGCCGCGCAAGGCCGCGCGCTGCTTCGGCCCGCTGCCCCCGCTCGCGCTGCCAGAGCGCATGACGCCGGGCGAGGTCCGCCGATGGCCCGCCCAGCCCGCGCTCGGTGAGCAGCACCGCCACGTCAGCCGCCGCAGCGCCCTCCCCCGCCTCAGCCGAGGCAATGAGCATATGCGCGAGACGTGGCTCCAGCGGCAGATCGGCGACCGCGCGGCCATGCGGAGTCGCCCGCCCCTCCCCATCCAGCGCGCCCAGCGCCTCGAGCCGGCGCCGCGCCTCGGCCAAGGCCGCCGCCGGTGGCGGATCGAGCCAGCGCAGCGTGGTCGGGTCGGTCACGCCCCACACCGCGCAATCGAGCAGCAGGCCGGTCAGGTCGCTTTCCAGAATTTCGGGCGGATCGAACGGCGGCAGCCCGGCGGTCGCCGCTGCTTCCCACAAGCGGTAGGCCACGCCCGGCGCCTGACGACCCGCGCGGCCGGCACGCTGGGTTACGGCGGCCTGACTGGCGCGCTCCGTCACCAGCCGCGTAACACCGGCGGCGAGATCATGCCGGGGCCGGCGGGCAAGCCCTGAATCGACCACGATGCGCACGCCGTCGATGGTGAGGCTGGTCTCAGCGATGCTGGTCGCCAATATCAGCTTGCGCGTGCCTGCCGCCGCCGGTCGCAGGGCCGCGCGCTGGGCTCCCGGCTCGAGCGAGCCATGCAGGCGATGGAGGGCGATGCTCTCGGACAGTCCCATCAGCCGCTCGGCCGTGCGCTCGATCTCGCCGACGCCGGGGAGGAAGGCCAGAACATCGCCCTGCGACTCTTCGGCCAGCGCGCGACGGATCGCCGCCGCCATGCCATCCTCGATGCGCTGCTCTGCCGCGCGGCCAATATGCCGCAGATCGATGGGGAAAGATCGGCCCGCGCTCTCGATCACGGGGGCCGGCTTGCCCTCCACCGCCATGAGCGTGGCGAAGCGCGCACCATCCAGCGTCGCGGACATGGCGAGCAGGCGCAAATCCTCGCGCAGGCCGGATTGCGCATCGAGCGCGAGGGCCAGCCCGAAATCGCCTTCCAGGCTGCGTTCATGGACCTCGTCGAACAGCACGGCGGCGACGCCGGTCAACTCCGGATCGGCCTGAATGCGGCGCCGGAAAATCCCTTCGGTCACGACGAGGATGCGGGTGCGGACGGATTGGCGGCTCTCAAGGCGGGTGGCATAGCCGATGGTGTCGCCGGGCTTCTCGCCAGCCAGATCCGCCATGCGCTCGGCAGCGGCGCGCGCGGCAAGCCGGCGCGGCGAGAGCAGCCATATCTGCCCGCCCGCCACCCACGGCTCGCCCAGCAAAGCGGGCGCAACGCTCGTCGTCTTGCCCGCCCCCGGCGGTGCCACGAGCACGGCGTTCGATCCTGCTCGCAAGGCGGCGAGCAGGTCGGGCAGAACCTCATGGATGGGGAGCGTAGCGGTCACATCATCCGCTTATGCGCCGACGCCGCCAAAGCCAAGCTGGCGGCGTAAGGGATAAGAGCAAATCCTGACCGCCGCAGCGTCATCCGATGGCGAACATGGTTAATGCTTAGCCACCGTCATCGGAGCAATGCGCTCCTGCGACTACACCCGCGCGGCTAGAGTTCCGTGCACTTGTTCACTTAAGTCATGGAACTACCTACCTTTTGCCGCAACGCCCGAACGCTCCGCCTCTTTGCCGCGAAGAGGTATTGCTCTGTTAACCGTTCGAACCCATCCATGGTCTCGCTGAGGCGCAAGGCTTCGTAAAAATAGAAAGCTCGTCTGGCCCGGTTGGGCCTTTTGGGGGTCGTCCAAGTGCATGATCATGTTGTGTCCGCCTCTTTGGCGGAACCGCACGGCGGGCTGCTGTCCGTGCGCCGTATCCCGTCTGCCTGTGGCCAGCGGCTGCGCACCATCGATGTCCGGCTGGCTGATCGGCCCGACCTGCGCGAGCAGGCGCATGATCTCCTGAACCGCATGTATGGATCGCGCGGTTATGGAATGGCGCATCTGCTCCCCGACAATGGCGATCACCAAGCCGTCTTCACGGCAGCGCTGGAAGATGCCGTAATCGCCACGCTCACCTTGACGGTGGACTCACCAGCCGGCCTTTCGACCGATCAGACGTTCCGCATGGAACTGGATGCCTTGCGCGAGGCGCCCGGTGCCCGCCTGTGCGAACTCACCAAGTTCGCGGTCGACCCGATAACCAAGTCCCCCTCCGTCCTCGCGGGGCTTTTTCATGTCATCTTCATTTACGGTATGCAGCGCTTCGATTGCACGGATCTGGTGATCGAGGTGCATCCACGCCATGTGCGCTATTATGAGGCCATGCTCGGTTTCGATCGGCTTGGCCCGCCGAAGATGGATGAGTCCGTCTCCTGGTGGCCCAAGGATACGCCGGTACAGCTCATGCGCCTCAAGGTCTGCGATGTCGCCGACCAGATCAATCGCTTTGCCGGCCGCGCCGACAAGATCGGCCGCTCGCTCTACCCCTATTTCTTCTCGCGCGATGAGGAGCAGGACATCGCACGGCGCGTCGCGCGCTTGTGGGACAGGGATGCGGGTTGCGCAGAACCGCGCAGCCGCAATGGCATGAGCGGCACGTTCTGGCGCAGCGCCGCCTGAACAGGATCGTTTGTCTCATCGCACAAAAATGGGGATCAACGGCTGCACCCGTTGATCCCCATTCTTTATCGAGGCCGTCCCGTGGGAGACGGCCAGGATGATCAGGCGAACTGGACCCGTGCGCTGGTGCGACGTGCGCGGCGCATCGTGTAGCCAAGGCTGCCGAAGCCGAGCAGCATCAGGGCCCAGGTGGCCGGCTCCGGAACCGGCGCGCTCACCGGCGACGGCGTGAAGGTCAGGTTGCCGCCATAGGAGCCAAGACCCGCGGACGTGCCGCTGATTACCAGCTCGTTCAGCATGCCGGCCATGATCGGGAAGCCCGAAATGCCAGCGGATTCAACGTCGGTGCCCTGACCGAAGATCGGGACGTCCTTGCCGTTGATCGTGACAGTCAGCAGGTCGATGTTGGTCGACAGGCCCGACAGCGTCGTGATGATGCCGCCGCTGCCGACGCCATCAACGTCAACGATGAAGCGGTAAATGTCGGTGAAGATGCCCGAACCGATGTCGGTGCGGCCGATGGTGGCCGAAACGGCTTCGGTGATGGGGGGGATGGTGTCGCCAGACGTGGTGAACTCGTCATCGCCAGGCGTGAACGTGCAGTTCATGGCGACGCAGGTAGCGGCGTTGGCCGCACCCGGCGCAAATGCTGCCGCAGTGGCCAGCGCGGCCAAAGATACCAGTTTCCTCATGGATAGCTCCTTTGTTTGTTCGGTTTTTGAGCTGGCTCATCATGCTTCTCCCACACCGCCTGAAAGGCGAACATTCCGAGTAGATAATGAGGCGACCGCTCGAGCAGAGAAATACTGGTCGGTTAACGGATTATCAACGGATTCCTCATATTTTATTGCTGTATTTCAGATACTTAATCCGGCCAACCAATTTGCCGGGTTCCCAAAGTTCCCAACCGTTAACCGCAGATTTACCACGCTATGGCGGGCAGTGCGGTCGCTTCATCGCAACGCAGCATCGTTCCCGTGCAGTGCAAAATTATTTGGGTCGTGGCCGATATACCCCGTGTCCCGAAAATGGACGGGAAGGGACTGGCGAGAATAGGGGAAGTGGCGGCCTGCCGCACCGACAAGCCCCGATTCGAGACCGGCTAGGCGAGGCGGCCGCCCCGCCCAATCGGGCAGCGCGGCGCGTCATCTCGCTATGGTTGTCGGTGCAACGTGGAAGGCGCTGGCGCCCGCTGAAAAGCCGGATCAGTAAGCCCGCGCGATGGCGAATTCGACGGCTTCGACCAGCGCAGACTTGGCGGCACCCTTGCCGTACATGCCGATGGCGTCGATGGCGCGCTGGCCATAATGGCGCGCCCGCGCCATAGTGTCGTCAATCGCGCCGGTTTCGCGCAGCAAATGCTGGGCATGGGCGAGATCGGCATTATCGCCATGGAGGCCGGACATCGCCTCTTTCCAGAATTTGCGATCCGCCTCGCCGCCGCGCGCATAAGCCAGGATTACCGGCAGCGTGATCTTGCCATCGCGGAAGTCATCGCCGGTATCCTTGCCCATCGTCGCGCCGTCCGAGACATAGTCGATCGCATCGTCGACGAGCTGGAAGGCAATGCCGAGATTGCGACCATAGGCATCCAGCGCGAGTTCCTCCGCCTCGGGGCGCTCCGCAACCACGGCGGCGATGCGGCAGGCCGCAGCGAACAGGGCCGCGGTCTTGGCACCGATGATGTCGAGATACTGGTCCTCGTCGGTCTCCACACGACGCTGGGCGGTCAGCTGATTGACCTCCCCCTCGGCGATCACCGCAGATGCGTTAGAAAGGATCTTGAGAACCTTGAGGCTGCCATCCTCGACCATCAACTCGAAGGACCGGCTGAACAGGAAATCACCGACCAGAACCGAGGCATTGTTGCCCCATATCATGTTGGCGGTCTGCTTGCCGCGGCGCATGGCGCTGCCGTCCACCACATCATCGTGCAGCAGCGTGGCGGTGTGGATGAACTCCACCGTCGCCGCCAGCTTGTGGTGCCGCGTGCCGGCATAATCGAGCAGCCGGGCGCAGGCGAGCGTGAGCATGGGCCGCAGCCGCTTGCCACCGCCGGCGATGAGGTGCCCGGCCAGCTCCGGGATCAGCGGAATGCGCGACTGCATTCGGGCGAGGATGACTTCGTTGACGCGGTTCATATCCTCCGCAACGAGGCTCAGCATCGGCTGGAGGGATGGCGCGCCCTGGCGGGGCAGGTGGTGGATCGTGGCGCTCATGCGCGGTGCTCTGACCAGATGACCGCGCTTTGGCAAGCAAATTGGCTTGCCTTGTGCGCCCGGAGCGGCAAGTGATGCGCCGTTGCGGGCGCTGCCCGGCCCCTCATCAGCCTGGTTCGCCCCAGCGAGATCAGGCCACAGGAACAATGCCCCAGAGGCTCAGGGAGACGACCCGGAATGGACGAAACGCTCAGGCGCTACCGCGAAAGCATCGACAATATCGACGCGGCGCTGGTCTTCATGCTGGCAGAGCGCTTCAAGATCACCAAGGCGGTCGGTGAGCACAAGGCTCAGTCCGCCCTGCCCCCCGCTGACCCGGACCGCGAAGCCCGGCAGATCGCCCGCCTGCGCACATTGGCAGTCGACGCCAATCTCGACCCGGATTTCACCGAGAAGTTCCTGCGGTTCATCATTGATGAAGTCATCCGGCATCACGAGCAGATGCGCGCCGACGAGGCTGATGCCGCTGGCGCCTGAGGCGCCCGAGGTTAACGTCGCCAGATTGTTCCCGCTGCGTTAACCAGGTAACAACCTGCGCCGGGCCATGATGGGCCATGGGGCAAAGCCAGCGCCAAATCCTTTACGCCTTCATCCGCCATGCCGGTCTGCCGGTGCTGGCGGGCCTGGGCTATTTCGTGATTTCCTACGCGACAATCTCGCTCAAGTCCACGAACGGCATGGTCGCGCCCGTCTGGATCGCCAACGCCTTCCTGCTGGCGCTCGTGCTCACCCGGCCCGCGCGGCAGGCCCCTGTCCTCATCATTGCGGGCATGGTCGCCAATGTGCTGTCTGGCCTGCCGGCTGGCAATAATCTCCAGACGGCTTTGGTCTACGGGTTCGCCAATGGGCTGGAAATCGCCGTCGCGGTGGCCGGGCTCAAGCTGCACAGGAATGGCGCCCACGCCTTTTCGGACCCGGAGGCTCTCCCTCATGTCCTGATCTGGGCCGGGCTGGTCGGCCCGGCTTGCGGCGCTTTTCTCGGCGGGCTCGGCGCCTGGGCCAACAATGCCCATCCGCTCAGCGAAGCCTATGCGCGCTGGTTCCTGGCGGATGCTCTGGGCCTGTTGATCTTCACGCCGGTCTTCCTTGCCATGTTCAACGGCGAGATGAAGCGCAGCCTCGCCAGCCAGACCCGGCAACGCAGGCTGGAAGTCGCGGCGCTGCTCGCTCTCACCGCCGGCGCGGCGGGGGTCGCCTTCTTCTCGACGGAATCATCGCATCTGCTGCTCGTCGTTCCGCCCATGCTGCTCGTTCTACTGCGCAGCGGGTGGATGGCGACGAAGATCGCCCTCGCCATCGTCACCGTCATCGGCGGCGGAGCGATGATGGGTGGCTATGGGCCGCCCGTGATGCACAGCCATCATGCGGCCCATCACCTCTACGGCATCCAGATGTTCATCGCCCTGCTCATCGTGGTGCAGGTGCCGATCTCGGCCATGCTCGCCAGCCGCCAGGCGACGATCGAGCGAATGCGCCAGAACGAACAGTCGCTGAACCTGCTCGCCTCAGCCTCTCCGGTGCTGCTGCTGGCCTTCAACCTCGAAGGCGTCTGCACACGGGTCGTGGGCACGCGCGAGCTGCTGCTCGACCGCCCGTTCGACGCGCTCGTCGGCGCAGGGCTCTCCGACATTTCGGAGGAAGGCCAATATGATCTGACCCGCGCGCATAGCGCGGCGCTTGAGGATGTGAGCACCAGCCAGATTGCCGAGTTTCGCACCCTCAAGCTGCGTGACGCCTGGATGGAGGCGACATTCCGCGCCCATTTCGATGAGCGCGGCCGGTGCATCGGGACGATCGCCACTGTGCAGGACATCACGCAGCGCAAGAAGCAGGAACTGTGGCTCTCCCGCACCGCCACGACGGACAGCCTGACCGGTCTGCTCAACCGGGCCGGCTTTCATCAGCGGCTGGAGCAGGCGCTGGTGAAGGCGACACCAGGCACCCTCAGCCTAGCCGTGATCGACATCGACCGGTTCAAGCTGATCAACGACAATAGCGGGCACCAGATGGGCGACACCGTGCTGCGGGAAATCGCATGTCGCATCTCGAGCCAGGTCCGGGCGAGCGATGCGGTCGGGCGCATGGGCGGCGACGAGTTCGTGGTGCTCCTCGCCACCTCGAATTGGGATCGTGTGCAGGAAATCTGCGGCCGGATCGTGTCTGCGGTCAGCAGCGAGCCCATTGCCCTGCCCTCGGGCAACAGCCTGCGGGCTGCGATCAGTTGCGGCGTCGTGCGCTACCGGCAGGGACAAAGCGCCGAGGATTTCATCCATGAGGCGGACATCGCGCTCTACCAGGCGAAGCGCGGCGGTCGCAATCGGGTGGTCGCTGCCTGATCCGCAAGGTCGGTCGCGGATTGGCGACATTTTGTGACATTTGCGCCTGCCCGCGACAAAGTCTCGCGACAAGTCCCCGCTATATCATGGTCATGGCGCTACCCCCCGGCGCCGGCAGACCAGGAATTCAAGTCTATGAAACGTCTCACCGCAATCGCGCTCTCCAGCGTCGGCCTGCTGTCCATCGGGACCATGGCAATCGCTCAATCGGCACCGCAGCCGCCCCAGCGCGGCGAAGCCCGTCCCCCGATGGATCGCGCGTCTCTTGAAAAGCGCCTCGCGACCATGTTCGATGCCGCCGACACGAATCGGGACGGCGTGCTCTCGGTTGAGGAGCGTAAGGCCCATCAGGCGCAGAATCGCGACAAGATGCGCGATGCGATGTTCGCCCGCCTCGATGCCAATAAGGACGGCTCAATCTCGAAAGCCGAATTTGCGGAAGCCGGCGCGATGGCCGGCGGCCATCAGCGACGCGGCCATGAAGGCAAACGGCGTGGCCATGGCGGCCCCGGCATGGGTGGCGGCATGATGATGATGGGACGCGAGCTCGCTGCCTATCGTGACAAGCCGATCCCCCGCGCCACCTTCATCCAGGCAGGCCTTGCCGGCTTCGACCGAATGGACACCAACCGCGACGGCAAGATTTCGCCCGAGGAACGGCAGGCCGGCCGGAAAGCCATGATGGAGCGCCGCAATACCGATCAACGGCCTGCGCAAACGCCCCCGGTGCGCTGAGCCCACTTGGCCGATCCGGCGGAGACAACTCCCATGCCGCCGGGTCGGCCATCCCTACTGCCCTCGGTCGCCTGCCCCTTTCAGGCGGCTGAGGGATGGACCTCAAGACCCAAGCAGGGCAGAGAATTGCATCCCACCGATTTTGCGAAAGCGCTTTGATGTCCGCACGGCCCCATCTCCTCCTCGTCGACGATGAAGCGGCCATTCGCGAGCCGCTGGGGCAATATCTCCAGCGGGCCGGCTTTCGCGTCTCCGATGCCGGGAATGCGGCCGACGCGCGCAAGATCCTCGCCGGCAGCGCCATCGAACTGGTGGTGCTGGATATCATGATGCCGGGTGAGGATGGCCTCAGCCTTTGCCGCTCGATCCGCGAACAGGGCGAGCTGCCGGTGATCCTGCTCACCGCCCGCACTGAAGAGACCGACCGCATCGTCGGGCTGGAAATGGGCGCGGACGATTATGTGCTCAAGCCCTTCTCTCCACGCGAGCTTGTGGCGCGGATCAAGACGATCCTGCGCCGCACCGGCAACGGCACCGCCCGCGAACCGCAGGCAAGCGCATCCCTCTACCGCTTCGAGGGCTGGACGCTCAGCGCTGACGACTGGACGCTGACCGGCCCAGACGAAGTCGCGATCCCGCTCAGCACGGCCGATTACCGGCTGCTCCATGCCTTCGTCACGCATCCGCGCCAGGTGCTCAGCCGCGATCAGTTGCTCGATCTCACGCAAGGCCGGGAAGCCCACGCCTTCGACCGTTCCATCGACAACCAGATCAGCCGCCTGCGCCGCAAGCTGGAAGATGACGCCCGCTCGCCAACGCTCATCAAGACCGTGTGGGGCGGCGGTTACATGTTCGCCGCCGATGTGGCGCGCGAATGACCCTCAGCCTGCGCACCTTTACCGGCTGGCTGCGGCCCAGAACGCTGGCGGGGCAGACAATCCTCGTCGTCGCGGCCTCCCTGTTTGCCGTGCAGCTCATCGGGTTCAGCTTCTATTACATGATGCAGCGCAATCAGTGGGTGACGATTGCCGCCGCCCCGGGCGTCATCCGCATCCTTGAGGCGCTCGATCAACGGGACGCGCCATCCCCCTGGCATCGCGCACGGGCTGCCCGCGGCATCGTCGTCACCGATGCACCGCCGCGCCGTGAGGGTGCCGACTCGCCGCGTGTGGCCGTGCGTGCCAACGAGCTGTTTCGCTCGGCCGGGCTGGTGCCGCTCGCGGTCCGGGTCGCCATTGCGGAAGCCCGGCCCGGCGCGGATGGGCGCGAGCGCGCGCGCGATCTGCTCCAGCCGCCCAACCGGCGCGCACCACGGCTGCAGGTGCAATTGAGCGTGCAACTCCGGCCCGACCGCTGGATCACCGTCTACACACGCGCAGCGCCGGTCGCCCAGCCGATCCTGCGTCAGATCGTGATGCAGTCGCTGTTCCTCTATGGCATCGTGCTGATGCCGCTCGTCTGGTTCACCCGACGCCTTGCTCGCCCGCTTCACGCGCTCACCCAGGCCACCGCCCGGGTCGGCACACCGGAGGGCGCCGCCCCGGTCATCGAAACCGGGCCGGAGGATTTGCGGCGCCTCGCGGCGTCCTTCAACGCCATGCAGGACCGTATCCGCTCCATGCTGGAGGAGAAGGACCATATGCTCGGCGCCATCGGCCATGATCTGCGCACACCCCTCACGGCGCTGCGGGTGCGGGTGGAATCGGTCGCCGAGGGGGCGGATCGCGAGCGCATGGTCGCGACCATCGAAGACATGCAGAAGATGCTCGACGACATCCTCTCGCTGGCGCGTGTCGGCCGGGACCGCGAACCACCGCAGCGCATGGACCTGGCCGCGCTGGCCGATGCGACCATCGACGATTTCGAGGATATGGGCGTGCCGGTAGAGCGAAGCGACATGCCGCGCGCCATCGTCAACGTCCATCCCCGCGCCGTGCGGCGAGCGCTCACCAACCTGATCGAGAATGCCGTCAAATATGGCGCACGCGCGCACGTCTCGCTGCGGATCGAAGGCCAACGCGCCACGCTCTGCGTCACCGACGAAGGCCCCGGCATCCCGGAGGACCGCATCGAGGACATGCTGCAACCCTTCACCCGCATGGAAGCCTCACGCAGCCGCGACACCGGCGGTACCGGCCTTGGCCTGGCCATCGTTCGCGCGGTCGCGTCGGCGGAATCGGGCCGACTGGAACTGCGCAATCGGCCTGAGGGCGGGCTGGTCGCGGAGTTGAGCTTTCCGCTGGCGTGAGGATGGAGTCGCGTCGGTGGGACGGAATGCCTAAAATGGGCGAACGTCGCTAAGCCTCGGTGATCAACTGCCCCCGATTTTGCCGTTGGTGCCGACCAGTGTCTGAGGTGCGCTGCAAGAGCCTATCGAATCATCGCACTGGCCACTGCTTCAAAAGGCTCAGCAGCTAATCAAATCGAACGGAGAGACCGCCTGAAATGTCATCGCCCGGTCAACCCACTGTTATAATAAACAAAATTCAATACATCTGTTAGGCTCGCTTTTGACGAACCGACGACAGGCCCTCGACAAGTTTGGCGTGGGATGCGCACGTCGCCCTTTGTCATTCAGATGAAGGCGCGGGGCCGTTCCCAACGAAGCCAAACTTTCCTTCCCCCCTTGCGCTCGCCAACTTGATAGCGGCAAGTAGGCGAGAGGAACGATCAATAAAAGCTTGGAAATCGCCTGCTATCTCGGGCGGCAGTGAATGGCAAACGCATCGCCAAATGGACGGATTGCTTCTCCCTTCTGAAAACCGCAGTGCGTTTCCAATGCTTCTACGAAGAGAGCATCGTTCGCGAAGTCTGGACGGCGGGGGAACCCGTCAAGCAAGCCAAGCTTGGAAAGCTCGGCTTCTGCGCTTGCCACCATTTCGGGGGCTAACGCTTCTTCCACAAAAGCATGATAGCTGTTGATCTGCTCTAGGTCATCGAACGTCACGATCTCGCCTGCCGAAGCCTCGCGTATGCACGCGAACATTTCCGGCGCGACATTCGCCGAAGCCCTGATGATGATCTCATAGGACTGTAGATCGTCCTCGTATGATACCTCGAGGCCGTGCGGGGAAAGACCGCACGCCACGAGCTTCTGAATTATGATCTGCTCGTGTGAGGGCGGCGGTTCGGGAAGTGTCTCCATCGCCCGAATAAAGGATATAAAGCGAATGTCCGCAATGACATCATATCCGGTCAGTCCGCTTTTTTCGCCACGGTCCCAATAGTGGCCCTTTCCTCTCCTAGATGCACCATGTCGCCTCGCATGGCAGGCCCATCACCGCATCAATGCTGGTCCATCAGTCCCGTCGTGCGGGCTGTAAGATCGGTCTTGCCCGGAGGGGTGTTGGAGCTGCGCTTGGGAATCGAGTCTGCATTGATCACCGTCGCGCCCTGGGGGAGCGCGGTTCGGCCGAGGTCCAGCTTGCGCACTTCGGATTCCGCCATGGCGACACGCTGGTCGCGCACGAGGATGCGGCGGTCGATCTTGGCCTGCTCGGGGCCTTTGGGAGCCGGCGCCGCGGGCTGCGCGTCTGCGGCATTGGCGACCGCCCCCCCGGCGGGAGAGTCCTTGCTCCACGCCAGGATCACCGACATGCGCCGGTTGCGCGGATCGTAGCGGTTGTCAGCGACGAAGGGCTCGCGATCCGCCACGCCTTCGATGCGCGCGAAGCGATCCGCTCCGATGCCGCCCTGTGCGAGCACGGCGCGAGTGGCTTCGGCACGGGATGACGAGAGCAGCCAGTTATTCATGTTGCGCCCTGCGGCATATGGCAGTGCATCGGTGTGACCGCGCACGATCACATCGTTCGGCACTTCGGACACCGCCTCGGCAACCTGCGAGAGCAACGCGCGGGCTTCCGGCACGAGCCTGTCCGTGCCGATGGCGAACATCGCGAAATCGGCTTCATCCACCAGATCGATGCGCAGGCCCTCCAGCGTCTCGGTAAAGCGCACATGCTTGCGGAGCTTGCGGAGCGCTTCGGTGCGCTCGAGCTTCTGCTCCAGCTCCTGCTTGAGCTTCTCGAACTTCTGGCGATCCTGGTTCTTGAGATCCTCGCCGCCGACATCCTTGGTGCCCGTGGCATCGCGCGGGATGGTGATGGCGAGATTGCCCTGCCCGCCCGTCGTCGGATAATTTTCCTTGCTGACGAGGCTGTCGCCACCGAACAGGCCACTGGAGCCGGCGCTATCCATCTTCATCTGGACGAGTGTAGGCGTGAAATAGTCGGCCAGCCCCTTGCGCTGCTTTTCGGTTGTCGCGCCGAGCAGCCACATGAGCAGGAAGAAGGCCATCATCGCCGTCACGAAGTCGGCATAGGCCACCTTCCAGGCGCCGCCATGATGGCCGCCATGGCCGCCATCGATGATCTTCTTGACGATGATTGGCCTGGGTTCAGGCTCGTTCACCGGTTTCTTTGCGGCCGATGCCATGGCTTAGCCCTCAACGCCCGCGCATGCCGTCGAACACTTCGGCAAAGGCCGGCTGGTTCGCGTGGATGAGGTTGGAGCGCGCGGCCTCGATGACCAGCGGCTGCGGGTGGCCGTGGAGCGAGGCGATGATGATCTGCTTGACGACATGATACATGGCGCCATCCGCCTCGATCACCTGCTTGGCGCGGCTGGCGAACGGCCCGACCATACCATAGGCCAGCAACACGCCGAGGAAGGTACCGACGAGCGCCGAGCCGATCATGCCGCCCAGAATTTCCGGCGGCTTGTCGATCGAGCCCATGGTCTTGACCACGCCGAGCACGGCGGCGACGATGCCGAGGGCCGGCAGCGCGTCCGCCAGGCCCTGGAGATTGTCGGCAGGACGAACTGCCTCATGGTGGTGGGTCTTGAGCGCATTATCCATGACGTCCTCGACCGCATGCGGATCGAGCGTGCCGGATGAGACGACCACCAGCCGCAGCGTATCGCAGATGAGGTGGATGAGCGCGCTGTCCGCCATCAGCCGGGGATATTCGGCGAAGATCGCAGAGGATTTGGGGTCTTCGATATGCGGTTCGAGCGCGACCGGGCCTTCGACCCGCAGCGTCTTCATCAGCTTGCTGACGAGAAAGATGCAGTCGAGATAATCCTGCTTCTTGAACTTGGGGCCTTTGAAGACGGTCATCACGCCGCCGGCCAGCGCCTTCAAATCCGCGCCGCTGTTGCCGATGATCAGCGCGCCTGCCGCGGCGCCGCCGATGATGAGCATTTCGTGCGGAAGCGCATGAAGCACCGGACCAATGGCGCCGCCGGTGAGCATGAAGCCCCCGAAGACCATGACCAGCAGAACGACAAGACCGATACCAGCGAACATTCTGATCCCCGCATGTTCATAAAACGGGACCGCGCACAGCTGCTTTTGGTCCCTTCATCCCTTCCTAGAACGGCTCTGCTGAAACAGGGTTTAGCGACAGGGTTAGCGAAAGATGACGATTACGATTTTTCGAAATTTCTGCCGGCGCGAACAAGAAAAACGACCCGCAGCCAAAAGCCTGCGGACCGCCAGATTTGCCTCTCTTCGAACAGGATCAGAAAAGATCGAATAGCGACTTCTGATTGATCCGCGCAAACGCCAGTTGAGCGGCTTCCAGCGTCAGCAATTTGCTTTGCAGCTTCACGCTGGTCTCGGTGATGTCCGTATCTTCCAGCGCCGAGCGACGCTCAGTCAGCGCCAGATCGGAATTGGTGAGCCGGCCACCAATGTCTTCCAGCCGCTGCGAGCGAACGCCCTGTACGGACTGGGCGACAATGACATGGTCGAGCGCGGTGCGGGCATCCTGCAGGGCAGCGGAGCGGTCTGCCTCTGTGCCGGTGCGCACCACATTGATGATGTCGGAGATCACCTGATCGATCGACCGGCTGCCCACCGCATTCTCCATGATGCTCGCGCGGGTCGGCACGGCTTCCACGTTCAGCCCTGCGCCCAGAGGAATCAGCACGGCGCTGGGATGATCGAAGACCGGCGTGCCCTGATAATCGGTCTGATTGAGGAGATCGTTGATCGTGGCGCGAATGCCTTCCAGTTCCTTGGCCACCGCCTCGCGCCCGGTCGATCCGTCGGCAGTCGAAGTGGACGTAACGATCAGCTCGGTCACGCGCGTCATGAGATTGTTGACCTCATTGAGATTGGTGCTGGCCTGCGTCGCGCGGGATTCGGCGAAGGTCAGATTGCCCTTCCACGCCGCGTTTATCGACTGGCGCCGCCCCACCTGCGAGATCTGCACCCAGTCATGCGGATTGTCCGAAGGCTGGTTGATCTTCTTGGTCGTCGAAATCTTGGTCTGTTCCCCCGCAATATCCGCAGCGAGCCGCTGCTGGCGGGTAATCTCGGCAGTGATGGACTGCGTGGTGATGAAAACCATGATGGATTGCCCTTATTGCGTCAGAATGCGGAAATCAGTGTCTGGAACATCTCTCGCGCGACCTGGATCACGCGGGACGATGCCTGGTAGGCCTGCTGGAGCCGGATCAATTCGGCCGCTTCCCGGTCGAGATTGATGCCGGCCACATCGGCGCGCGCCTGCTGCGCCATGGTGTTGCGGCTCTCGGCCGCGGTCTGCTCTTTGGTCGTGCTGTTGGCGATGCTGCCATGGGTCGCAATGATGCCGGTCCATTCATCCTCGATGGACCCGCTGCCGCGCAGCGCGGTCATGGCCAACAGATTGCCGTTCGCCGTGCCATCGGCGGAGAAGCGCGCGACCAGAGCCGGCGAACTGACCAGCACCGAAAGCGAGCTGGCATCCGCCCCCATGCTTAGCAGTGTCTGGCCGGCGACACCGGGCGACGAATAACCGCTGGTGTGCCAATCATTCATTTCACTCACATAGCGGCTCGCGAGGTCGTTCAGCGCGTCGATCCTGTCCCGCACGACCTCGGCACTGGTGGCGATGCCGCCCAGCGCGCCGCCTGTCGGGGTGGCAATCGCCGTGCCGTCCGCCAGCCCGAAGCTCAAAATGCCGTCGGCGGCCTGACTGACCGTCAGGGTCTTCACCTGATTGTTCTCGACCAGCATGTCGCTGCCGTAACTGATGTTGGCGACGCCATTGGCGCCGAAGGTCACCGTCACGTTCAGCCGCTCGGCAATCTCGCTCAGGGCCTGATCGCGTGAATCCAGCAGGCTGGCATGGCTGGCAGTGCCTTCGGGCACGCGGCGCAGGCCTTCATTGGCATTGCCGAGCTGGCGCAATGCATCATTGAGCGAATCCACCTCATTGGTGGCCGTGTTGCCGATCGAACTGCGGATCGAGACCAGATCATTGTGGCTCTGCTGAAACGCAGCATTGATCTGCTCGAACGAGAACAGCACGTCCGCCTGCAGCGTCGTGTCTGTGGGGTTGGAGGCGAGCCGCTCCACCGCTGCGAACATGCCGGTGAAGCGCTGGCCGACGCCCAGTTCGCCATCGTTGAGGGCGGTCTGGATGTCCGACATCCAGCGGGCGCGCTGATTGACGCTGCCCAGCGCATTGGTCGTCTGACGCGCTGCCGCTTCCAGATATTGGTCGGATGCGCGCACCACGCCGCCGATCTGCACGCCGTAGAAAGAGGCGCTCGATTTGTAGAGCAGCATCGGCGAATTGCCGGCGGCGGACTCGCTGAGCGCAATCGTCCGGCGACTGTAGCCGGGCGTCTCCGCGTTCGCGATATTATCGGCAATCGCTCCCATCGCCGCCTGATAGGCGCGCGTGCCGGAAGCGCCGATCTGGAGAAGATCGCTGCTCACGGCTTGTGGTCAAGTTGCTGGAGGATCAGTTCGGCAATGCCGAGCCCGCCCTTGGTGGCGAGCCCTTCGGCCATATGCGCGTCCTGCATCTCGCGGAACTGGTCGAGCCCGCTGCCGCCGCCAATCTCTTCGCCCAGGCTCGCCTGGCGCATGGAAGACAGGAGCTGGCGGGTGAACACGGCCTCGAATGCCTTGGCGGCCTTCTGCAATGCGGCGTGATCGTCGTTGGCCCTTGGCGACGTCGGGGCTTGCGCCTGCGCGCCCTGCATGGCGGCGGCAAAGGCCGCCTGACCGGAGCCGATCCCTGAGACCTGCGTCATATCACCTCCAGCTCCGCCCGCATGGCGCCGGCTTGCTTGAGCGCGCTCAGGATCTCGAGAAGGTCCGAGGGGGAGGCACCCACGGCATTCACCGCCTTGACTATATCGGCCAGAGACGCGCCACCTTTAAACAGGAACATCGGATTCTTTTCCTCATGGGCGGAAAGCTGGCTGGATTCCTCCACCGCCGTCACCCCCCGCGAGAGCGGCGCAGGCTGCACGATGCGCGGCGCTTCGGTCACGGTCACGGTCAGCTTGCCATGGCTCACGGCGGCCGGGGTGATCTGCACATTGCCGTTGATGACCACCGTGCCGCTGCGCGCGTTGACGATCACTTTTGCGGGCGGATCGGCGGGCTTGACCTGGATGTTTTCGATGAGGCCCATCATCATGACGCGGCTCTCGGCACCCGGCGGGGCATCGATGGCGATGGAAACGCCATCCACCGCGCGGGCGCGCTGATCGCCGAACGCGAGGTTGATCGCGTCGGCCACCCGCAGCGCGGTCGTCACGTCCGCCTCCGCGAGGTTGAAATTGATCGTCGGGCTAGTCTCGAACCCGGTGGCCACGGCGCGCTCGACGGAGGCCCCCGAGGGGATGCGGCCGGCTGAAGGCACGTTGACGGAAAGCTGCGAGCCATCGGCACCGGAGACGCCGAAGCCGCCGACGGCCATATTGCCCTGCGCCATCGCGTAGATTTCGCCATCGGCGCCGCGCATCGGGGTCAGCACCAGCGTGCCGCCGCGCAGCGACTTGGCCTTGCCGAGCGCGGAGACGGTCACGTCCAGCCGCTGGCCAGGCTTGGCGAAGGCCGGCAATTCTGCCGTGACCAGCACGGCTGCGGCATTCTTGAGCGAGGGATTGACGCCCGGCGGCAAAGTAAGGCCGAAGCGCGAGATCACGCCTTTCACGCCCTGCGTCGCATAATCGAGGCTGTCATCGCCCGTGCCGGCAAGGCCGACCACAACGCCATAGCCGACAAGCTGGTTGGACCGCAGGCCCTCGAAGGTACCGATGTCCTTGATGCGCTGGGCATGGGCCGAGGTGGCGATCATGAGGCAGAGCCCGAACGCGAGCAGGGCGAGGGAAACGACCAGCCGACGGAGCAAGGAAGGATAAGGCCTGATCATGGCTGAAAGCTCCATCAGAACGGGCTGATCATGGAGAAGAAACGCTGCAGCCAGCCCTGGCGGCTGGCGCGGGCGATTTCTCCCTTGCCGGTGTAGGTGATCCGCGCATCGGCGACGCGCGTTGAGAGAATGCGGTTATCGGGCCCGATGTCCGCCTGCCGGACGAGGCCGGAGATCTGGACATATTCGTCACCACGATTGAGCGTGAGGGCCTTCTGCCCGCGCACCAGCATCGTGCCATTGGGATAGACCCGCGCGATGGTGACAGTGATCTCGCCGGAGAGCGCGTTCGACTGCGCGGCGTCGCCCTTGCCGGTGAAGCCTTGCGTGCCGCCCGAGGCGATGTCGCTGCCGCTGAACAGCTTGCTGAACGGCCCCGTGGTGGGCGGCGTGAGGCCGATGCTGCCGGCGCGGTTGGTGTTGGCACTGGTGCTCTTGCTGGCCTGCGTCCGCTCGACGAGGAGGATGGTGATGACATCGCCCACGCTCGCGGCCCGCGCGCCATTGGTCAGCGCGGAATAGCCGGCCGAGGCCTGAAAGATGCCGCCATTGGGCCGCACCGGCGCGGCGCTGCCAGCATCGCCCGGATAGGTGACCTGATAGGCCGGGTTTTCGAGCGGCTCCTGCTTCTTGCCGAACAGACCGGCAGAGGCCGGTGCGGCGAGGCTGGTCGCCGTGAGGGCGAGGATCAGGATGGCGGAACGGCGATACTGCATGGTCAGGCTCAAAGCTGCTGATTGACGTATTGGAGCATTTCGTCGGTCGCCTTGATCATCTTGGAGGCGATCTCATAGGCGCGCTGGGTCTCGATCATCGTGACCAGTTCCTCCACGGTGTTGACGTTTGACTGCTCGAGCGCGCCCTGGCGGATGGTGCCGCGGCCTTCGAGGCCTGCAGCGCCCACCTGCGGCGCGCCGGATGCCGCCGTCTCCAGTAGGAGGTTGCCACCGACAGCCTGCAGGCCAGCGGGATTAACGAACCGTGCGGTTTCGATCGCGCCAAGTTCGACCGGCTCCTTTTGACCGGCGACGGTCGCCGAGACGGTCCCGTCATTGCCGATGGTGACGGCACTCACGCCCTCGGGAAGCTGAATCTGCGGCACCAGCGGCAGGCCATCCGGGGAGACCAGCAAGCCTTCCGCATTGGTCTTGAAATTGCCCGCCCGGGTATAGGCGATCGTGCCGTCGGGCTGCTGGAGTTGGAAGAAGCCGGCCCCCTCGATCGCGAGATCATAGGTGTTGCCGGTGGTGTTCATCGTGCCTTGGGTATCGATCCGCTCGGTGCCGGTGAGCTGCACGCCGGTGCCGAGGTTGAGGCCGATGGCGAGGCGGTTCTGGCTATCCGCCTGCGTGCCCGCCGCAATCACCTGCTGATAGGCCAGCGTCTCGAAATTGGCGCGGTCGCGCTTGAAGCCGACCGTGTTCACGTTCGCCAGGTTGTTGGCGATGACGCGCATCTTGACGTCCTGTGCGTCAAGGCCGGTGCGGGCGACATGAAGTGCGCTGCTGGTCATTGGTCTGGTCCCCTATCTATCCGTCAGTCGAGCCGCATGAGGCTCGCGCCGCCGGAGTCGATCTCCTTGGCGGTGTCGATCATTTTGATCTGATTTTCCCACGCGCGGCTTGCCTCGATCATCTGGACAAGCGCCGTGGTGGCATTCACGTTCGAGCCTTCGAGGGCGCCGCTGGTCACGGTCGCCATCGGGTCCTGCGGCAAGGCGCCGCCATTCACTTCGCGGAACAGCGTGTCGGTGGACTTGGCGATCGTCGACCCCTTGGCGTTCACCAGCTTGATGACATCGACCTGCTGCGGCTGATCGATCTGGCCGCCCTGCGGGACGATCCAGATGCTGCCATCCTTGGCGATGTTGACGCTATCGGCGGGTGGCAGGGTGATCGGACCGCCCTCCCCCAGCACCGGATAGCCATCGCCCGTCGTCAGCAGGCCGCTCTCGTTCAGCTTGAGATCGCCGCGCCGCGTATAGGCTTCGGACCCGTCATTGGCCTGCACCGCGATGAGCGCGTCGCCATCCACCGCGATGTCGAGCGTGTTGCCGGTCTGCACCGCCGTGCCGGCCTTCATGTCCGCCGCGATGACCTGCCCCACCTGCTCCGCGCGGCTCTGGAACGCGCCGCCGCCGACCCAGCGGGTCGAGGCGTTGGCGATCTCGGCGCGAAAGCCGCTGGTGTTGACGTTCGCGAGATTGTTCGCGACCGCCGCCTGGCGAGCCATCGTGCCGCGCATCGCGGTGCGGGCAATGGTGGTGAGACGATCCATGGTTCAGCTCCGGGTCCGGTCGATCTTCGCGATCAGGTCCGCATGTTGATGATGGTCTGGGTCATGGCGGTGGCGGTCTCGATCGCCTTGGAGTTCGCCTGGAAATTGCGCTGCGCGGAGATCAGCGCGACCAGCTCCTCGGTGATGTCCACGTTCGAGCGCTCCAGCGTGCCCGAGCGGACAGCGCCGACCATGCCGCTATTGCCGGCGCTGTAGCTCGCCTCGCCGCTGTCGCCGGAGGAAATCCAGTGCGAATCCCCCATCTGCCGCAGCTCTTCCTGTGCCGGGAACGACGCCATGGCGACGACGCCGAGGTTGCGCACCGAGCCATCGCCAAAGGTCGCGCTGACGACGCCGGTGGCCGAGATCGCGATGGCGGTGAGCGGAATGCTGGCATCGTCGGGATGGGCGCTGGGGATTTCCAGATCGGAGAGATCGCCTGCCGCCGTACTGGTCGGCGTGCCATCGCCGGTCGCGTTGGTCGGCAGCACCTGAAGGCGGGCACCGGTGGAATCGACGATGAAGCGGTTCTTGTCCATCGTGAAGGCGCCGGCGCGGGTGTAGCTGATCGTCTGGTCGGGCGAGGCGCTCTTGACGGTGAAGAAGCCTTCGCCGGTGACGGCCAGATCCAGCGTCTTGTCGGTCGTCTCCAGCGTGCCCTGCGTGAACTGCTGTTTCACGTCGACGAGACGGACGCCATTGCCGCCCGCGCCGACGCCGCCGCTCGCATAAATGTCGCCGAAGGTTGCCTTGCTCTTCTTGAAGGCGAGCGAGGAGACGTTGGCGACGTTGTTGGCGACGACACCGAGGTCGGTCTGGGCGCCCTTGAGGCCGGAAAGCGAAATGTAGAAGGACATGGTCGATGCTCCTTGTGAAGTTCAGGGATCAGCCGAGACGCAGCGCGTCTTCGGGCGAGAAATTGCCGAGGGCGGTCATGAGCTGGGCGTTGCCGCCACTCGCGGGGGACTGGACGGCTGCGATGCTGGCCCAGGTTGCGATGCCGGCCGGCGTCGCGCCGCGCACCTTGACCTGCAGCGCCTGCCCGCCAATCACATTGCCGGCGTCATCCCGGCCGTCCCAGAAGAAGGGCACATTGCCCTTGGATTGGGCGCCGAGATCGAAGCTCTGGACGACCTTGCCGCTGGCATCGACCAGATCGATCGACACGTTCGAGGCGTCGGCGCCCAGCGCGATCTCGCCGGCATAAGCGCCGGTGCGGTCGGGCGTGGCGATGTTGCTCTCGACCAGCATCGACTTGCCGATCCAGCCCGCCGCGTCGGAGAGGCGCGCGCCGGACACGGAGTCCGCGATCCGGCTGAGCAGGGATGTCGATTGCGACTGCGACGCCAGCGACGACATTTGCGCCATCTGCGTGACCATCTGATTGTTGTCCATCGGCTGGAACGGGTCCTGATGCTGCATCTGCGTGGTGAGCAGGCGCAGGAAGCCGTTCATGTCGATCGAGGCGTTGGACTTCGCGCTCGTCTCGGCAAGGTTCCGGTTGGTGAACGCCGTGTTGCTATCCACCGCCCAGGGACTGCTGGTCGTCGTCACTGCTGTCATTTGCCGAGCCTGATTGTTTCGAGGATGAGGGATTTGGCCGTCTGAAGGACCTGCACATTGTTCTGGTACATGCGCGCGCTCTCGACCATTTCGACGAGTTCGGCACTGGTATCGACACCGGCTTCCCATACATCGCCATTGGCATCGGCCAGCGGATGGCCGGGCTCGTGCCGCTTGGTCGCGGGCGTGTCCGAAGTCACGACGTTATCGACCTTGACCGTGGCGACGCCGGGCTTCTCGACCACGGTGGAGAAGACCGGGCGGATCGCGCGATAGGCCTTGTCCTCGCTGCCCGTGACCGACCCGGCATTGGCGAGGTTGGAGGCGGTGGCGTTGAGACGCACGAGCTGCGCGGACATGGCGCGCCCGGCGATGTCGAAAACGTTCATGGGCTTGTCCATGCTCATTCTCCCCGCAGCGCGCGCGTGATGGTGTTGAGACGGCCCTCGAGGAAGGAGAGCGTGGTGCGGTACTTCACCGCATTCTCCGCGAAGAGCGTCTGCTCGGTCGACATCTCGACGGTGTTGCCATCGCTGCTCGCCTGCAGCGGCACGCGATAGCCCATCGCCGTTTCCAGCGCGCCGGTCACCGAGCCCTGCTGGCTGGTGGCGCTAGCGAGCGCCTTCTCGAAATCGATGTCGCGCGCCTTGTACCCGGGGGTCGAGGCGTTCGCGATATTGGAGGCAAGCAACTCCAGCCGCTGCGAGCGCAGCGCCAGTGCCTTGCCATGGATGCCGAACAATGCGTCGTCGAACGACATTTTTTCGTGCCTTCCCTAAAAGTCCGTGAGCCGCATCCGTTCTGACCGGTTGAAACTGGTCCGGTTCCGGCACGACCCATGCCCACGGGTATGGATTGCAAATGCCGTGCCAAACCAAATTTCCGCCGGCTGAGGCCGCGCGGACATGAGGATTTCCGCGCCTTTTGCGCAGGCGGGCGGCAAGGGTGGCAATGTTTTGCCGGTTGGCGGCAGAGTTTTGCCGGTGCGCACGTGCGCCCGGCAGCATCGGGGGATGAGCGGGACCATGTCGGATGTTGTGGGGTTGGATATTCTCGGCCACGTCTTCGCGCCGCTGCCCCTGCTGATGGTGCTGGGCGGCGCGATCATGATCGCACTGGCGCAGGTCGGGTTCGGCACGGGTTTTCGCGCCCTGGCTTCCCTGCGCCCGCTGCTGACCGCGCGCCCGGATGATGAACGCGACAATGCCCGCGCCCTGCTGTTCAAGGTCGAGGCTGTCGCGCAGCTCAAGGGCCTGGCCCGCGCCGACCGGCTGGAAAGCACCCATCCCTTCGTCAGCCAGACCCTCACCACGCTTGCCAATGCCGCAGATGCCGAGCATTTCGCGCTCTGGGTCCATCAGGCGATCCATGATCGCCGTGCCCGTCACGGGCGGGTCATCGCCTTCTGGAATGCGCTGGCCGATGCCGCGCCGGCCGTCGGCATGGCAGGCACGATCGTCGGCCTGATCGGTATGTTTGCGCAGATGAGCGACCCGGCGGCCATCGGCCCCTTCATGGCGCTGGCGCTGATGACCACATTGCACGGCCTGATCCTCGCCAACGCCATCGCCGGGCCCATCGCCAACCGCCTCTCGGCGCAGTCCGAGCGAGAGATTGGCTGGCAGCAGGCCATGGCCGACCGGATGATCGCCATCGCCCGTCGGGAAGCCAATCCGTTCCAGCGTGCCAGCATTCGCGAGGTCGCCTGATGTCGGTGCAGCCGCGCCAAAACCGCGCGCGCTGGGCGCTGAGCTTCGCCGATTTGTGCCTGCTGCTGCTCGCCTTTTTCGCCCTGCTGCAGTCCAACCAGACCACGCGTGAGACGGCGCTGGCGGGGATTGGCAGCTATTTCGGCGCGTTCGAGGCGCCGCGCCAGGCCGATCTCGTCGCGCAAGAGCTGTTCGAGCCTGGCGAGGCTCTGCTCAACCCCGCCGGTCGCGCCGCCTTGCTGAAAGCCGCAGAACCCATCATGCGTGAGAACAAGATCGTGCGGATTCAGTCAATTGACCTCGACTCCGGCGATCATCGCTTCGACGCCTGGGATCTGGCGGCAGCGCGCCTCGGCGCCGTCGCCCGAACCCTGGTCGCCGCCGGAGTGCCGGAAAAGCGCCTGCGGATCGCAGGCCTCGCCGAACGCGCTGATGACAGCGCACCCGGCAAGCAGACTATCAGGATCACCGAACTGGCCGAAACCGACCGGTAACATGCGTCTGGCACGGACCTTGCTGTGTTTGTTCCGACCATGCATCGGAGCAAGTGACGTGACGATTGAACGCCTGACCTTCCCCAAGCGCGCTGCCCTCATCGTAGCCCTGCTGCTCGGCGCGATCGCGCTTACCAGCATCCACGCGCCGGCAAAGGCGCAGAGTTTCGAGAATCTGGACCGGCTGGACAGCTTGGTTGCGGCCAGCCTGGGCGCCAATCTCGGCCAGCCTGGCGGCCCACTGGCGCCCATCGATCGCCGCCTGAAGCTGGCACCCTGCCCGCAGACGCCGACGGTCGAAACCCCGCAGATGAACGCCGCGACGGTCGCCTGCCCTAGTCTGGGCTGGCGCATCCGCGTGCCGCTGCTGGTCAACCGGCAGGCCGGCAATCCTCAGCAAAACGGGCGCTTTTCCGAGGCCACAAACAGCGCGCCGGTCGTCAAGAAGGGCGATCCGGTTCAGCTGGTCGCGGGCAATGAGAGCTTCAGCATTTCCCGCATGATGGTCGCGGATGAAGACGGCGCGCCCGGTGCGCTGATCCGCGTGCGCGAAGAACCGCGCGCCACGCCTGTCATGGCCCGTGTCGAGCGGACGGGCGTTGTTCGTATTCCCGGCATTTAAACTTTCCTGAACTGATCCGTTTATAGTACGGATTGGACAGAAAGGACGTTGGAATGATCAAGTCTGTTGGCCAGGCGACGAGCGCCGCAGTAGAGGCAGCCAAGCTGCGCGACGCTGCACAAGCCCGCTCCGCTGCGCCAGTCAGCGCCGAGCCTGCGCCTGCGAAAGCGGCGGAAACGGCAGCCACCCCCGCCGCGCGCATGGCCGCGCAGGGCGCCCCGGTGGACATGGACCGGATCAACCGCGTCAAGCAGGCCATTGCTTCGGGCCAATATCCGGTCGATGCCGACAAGATCGCCGATCGCATGATCGACCTCGATCTTCCTCATCTGCGCGCCTGAACGTGCCCCAAATGAACCTGTCCATCATCGAGAATTTCGCGGCCGCGACCGGTTCGCTCCGGGTCGCCATGCAAAGTGCCGACCCGCAGGCCATCGAAACGGCAATGGACCTGTTCCGCATCTCGCTCGATGCGATCAAATCCATCGAGACCTGGGAGCGTGATCCTGCGATCAAGGCGCGGTTTAGCGACCTGATCGAGGAGCTGGATTCCTCGCGGATGCTCGCCTGCCTGCTCGGCGATATGACCACGCAGATGCACGGCGCGATCGCCGATCGCGATCTGGACGTGCCGCAGCCGCTGTACCAGCGCGCCGGCTGAGCTTCGGCTCGACCCGGATATCCCGACTTTCACGCTAAGCCCGCTGCGCCCTGTGGGCGTGTCGCCGCGCGTCTGATCGCCCCAAAAATCCCGATCCGCCGTTAACCAATTCTGGCACGCATCTTGCTTTTTGATCCTCGGTACCAACGGGAGATCATTAGTCGCCATGTCCGTGAATGGACTGACCACCAACTCGGCCCAGAGCAGCAATGCCGCCAGGGTGACGCAGGCCATTGCCAAGGCCAGCAGTCGCACCGGTGTGGATTTCAATTATCTGATGAGCCAGGCGCATGTGGAAAGCGCGCTGAACCCGACGGCGCGCGCGCGCACCTCCAGTGCGACCGGCCTCTACCAGTTTATCGACCAGAGCTGGCTTTCCATCGTCAACGACCATGGCGCGAAATATGGCATGGACTGGGCGTCCAACGCCATCGAGCGCACGGCGACCGGGCGGTACGTGGTTTCGGACCCGACGCTGCGACAGCAAATCCTCGACCTGCGCAATCATCCCGAGACGGCCTCGATCATGGCGGCCGAGCTGGCCACCGACAATCGCGCCTATCTTGAAGAGCGGATCGGCCGACCGGCCGAGGCGGTCGATCTCTACCTCGCCCATTTCCTCGGTGCAGGCGGCGCCGCGAAATTCCTCACGACCATGGCGCAGGCACCCGATGCGTCCGGAGCGGCTCTGTTTCCCGCCGCTGCTCGGGCCAATGCCTCGGTTTTCTTCGACCGGCAGGGCAATGCCCGCAGCCTGACGGACATCCGCGCGAGCTTCGCGCAGAAGCTGGCGGCGGGCGGTCAGGCCGCCGGCAGTGTGGCGAGCGATATGGCGATGGACGGCGCGCAGACCGTGATGCCCGCCGACTATGTCCGCATCGCGCAGGAGCGGCTGACGATGAACCAGACATTGAGCGAAAAGCAGCCCTATCCCGAATTCGCGCCGCGCGCTGAAACTGCGCGGCTTGCCTACCTCATGCTCGCCACCCTCGGAAGGTAATCGCCAGCCATGACGCGCAACGACATCAACGGCAGCATCTGGAAGAACTCGGCGCGCGGGGCAGCCCTGCCCTTCGCCATCCTGCTGCTCGTCATGTTCATGGTGGTGCCGGTGCCGGTGCTCCTGCTGGATATCGGCTTCGTCGGCAACATCATGATCAGCCTTGCGGTGCTGATGATCGCGCTGAACGCCGCCAAACCGCTCGATTTCTCCAGCTTTCCGACCGTGTTGCTGCTCGCCACGCTGCTTCGCCTGGCGCTCAACGTCGCCTCGACGCGCATTGTGCTGGTTAACGGTCACAACGGATCGGATGCGGCCGGCCATGTGATCGAGGCATTCGGCAATTTCATGATCGGCGGCGATTATGTCGTCGGCATCTTCGTGTTCGCGATCCTGATGATCATCAACCTTGTGGTGATCACCAAGGGCGCGGGCCGCGTGTCGGAAGTGTCTGCCCGCTTCACCCTCGATGCCCTGCCCGGCAAGCAGATGGCCATCGATGCCGATCTCAACGCCGGCCTGCTGACCGCCGAGCAGGCCAAGGTCCGCCGGCAGGAAGTCGCGACCGAAGCTGACTTTTACGGCTCGATGGACGGTGCCTCCAAGTTCGTGAAGGGCGACGCCGTCGCCGGTGTGCTGATCCTCGTCATCAATATCCTAGGCGGCATCACCCTGGGTCTGGTCAGCCATGATCTCTCCATCGGGCAAGCCGCGCAGACCTACATCCTGCTGGCCATCGGCGACGCGCTCGTGGCGCAGGTGCCGGCGCTGCTGCTCTCCATTGCCGCAGCCGCGATCGTGACCCGTGTCACGTCCGAGCATGACCTCTCCGGCCAGATCTCCAGCCAGTTCGGCCACAGCCGCGCCTGGGTTCCGGTTGCCGGCATTCTCACCGTGCTCGGCATCGTACCGGGCATGCCGCACCTCATCATCCTTCCTGCTGCCGGCCTCGCCTGGTTCATCGCGTGGAAGCTGCGCAAGGCCGCCAAGGCCCGCAGCGAGGCGCCGGCGGAACCGGCGGTGGTCGAAAATCCTGCCCACATCGAGTGGAGCGACGTTTCCGACGGCGCCGCGCTCGGCCTGGAGATCGGCTATGGCCTCATCAGCCTTGTCGATGAGCGCAAGGAGGCGCCGCTGATCGGCCGGATCACCGGCATTCGCCGCCAGCTCTCGCGCGAACTGGGCTTTGTGGTGCCGATGATCCGGGTGAAGGACAATCTCGCGCTCGGCCCGAACCAATATCGCATCACCATCGCCGGCGTCGTGGTTGGCGAGGATGAGATCTTCCCGGACAGCCTGCTGGCGCTCGATAGCGGCGACATCACCCAGCGGATCGAGGGTCGCGCTGCGCAGGACCCGACGTTCGGGCTCGACGCGGTGTGGATTCCGATGGAGCGGCGCAGCGAAGCGGTCGTCTCCGGCTATACCGTCGTCGACCCCTCGACGGTGATCGCGACGCATATCAATCATCTCATCCTGCAGAACGCCGCTGAGCTGTTCGGCATGGACGAGGCCAAGAAGCTGCTCGACACGCTGCGCGAAGTCACGCCGCAACTTGTCGATGGCCTGACGCCCAATCCGCTGAGCCTCGCGCAGATCGCCGCGCTGTGCCGCGGGCTGCTCATCGAGGGCATTCCGCTCAAGGACTTTCGCCGTATCGCCGAAGCCATGGTGATCGTTGCGCGCGGGGACATGTCTACCGACGCGCTCATCGAGGCAGTGCGCCAGCGGATCGGCTCGCTCATCATCCAGAGCATCGTGCCGGTGAAGGCGCCGCTGCCAGTGCTCACGCTCGATGGCGAGCTGGAAAGCCTCCTCGCCCAGGCCATGCGCGTCGGCGCGGATGCCCATCATCCCATCGAGCCGGCGCTGGCCCAACGCCTCATCGAACAGGTCAGCGAGGCGGCCCGTCCGCTGATGGCACAGGCCCGCAGCTTTGCGATCGTGACCTCGCCGGTGGCGCGCCGCGCCCTATCCCGCCTGTTCCGCCCGCATCTGCCCGACGTTCCGGTGCTCTCATTCCTGGAAATCCCGGATGGCAAGGCTGTGGAAGTCGTCGCAGTGGTCGGAAACGAGACACGCATCCATCAGGTCGAGCGGCTGCAGGCGGCATGACGATATTGCGCAGCATAATCCGCACACGCCTCCGCCCTGCTCGGAAATTCCCGGTTAAACCTTTCAGCGTAGATGAGACCCATGCACAGCGCACAGCTTGAGGTTGCAGCCCTGACTTACGGTCGCCGGCCCGGTGTCTCACCGGATCAGCTGGCGCAGCAATATATGCCGCTGGTGCGCAAGATCGCCTGGCATGTCCATGGCCGCGTCTCCAGCGCCATCGAGATCGAGGATCTGCTGCAGATCGGCATGGTCGCGCTGGTCGAGGCGGCCAACAGCTTCGAGGATCGCGGCTTCGGCTTTGCGACCTATGCGCAGATGCGCGTGCGCGGCGCGATGATCGACCATCTGCGCCGCCATGCGACCCTGTGTCGCTCGGCGATGGCGCGCCGCAAGACCATTCAGGATGCCCGTCGCGCGCTGGAGCAACGTTTCGGTCGTCCGCCCGCGGATAGCGAAGTGGCCGCGCATCTGGGTCTTGATGCCGCTGGCTGGCGCGAGCTTGCCGACGGGACGGATATGGCCCAACACCAGAGCATGGACGAGGTCTATTCGGACCAGTCGATGTGGTTCGCCGATGCAACCGAGGGCGCCGAGGAAGTGCTGGAGCGGGAATCCCTCAAGCGCGCGGTTTCCGCCTGCATCAAGGAACTGCCCGAGCGCGAGGCGATGGTTCTGCAGCTCTACTTCGTCGAGGAAATGAACCTTGAGGAAATCGGACTGACGCTCGACATCGGTGCGGCCCGGGTGTGCCAAATCAAGAAATCTGCGCTCGACAAGCTGCGGGGACGCCTCAGCGCCTTCCTCTGATCGGAACCGCGCTGCGGGATGATCGTTTCTCCGCCATCAATCAGGTGGAGGATGACATGGCCGAAGAACCCAAAACGGTAATCGTCGAGCGCTCGAGCGGCGGCAGCGCAACCGCGATCATTGCGATCGTGGCACTGCTGATCCTCGCGGTGGGCGGTTACTTCCTGCTGCAGAGCCAGGATAACAAGAACGACGCCGTGTCCACGGCGGCGCAGCAAGTCGGCGATGCAGCGCAGGATGTGGGCGATGCGGCCCAAGGTGCTGTCGATAAGAAGTGAGCGTTTGCGGACAGTGCGCCGCCTCAATTCAAACGTCGTTGAAATCGAGCAGATTTAGCCCCTCCTCTTCAGAGGAGGGGTTGGGTTGGGGTGGTGTCGCGCCCGCGCGGCCACTCTCTAAGTTTGCGATGCTGGCGCATCGCCACCACCCCCAGCCCCTCCTCTGAGGCGAGCATGTTTGTGGGTTTCACCCGCGCAGCCTAGGCGAACCGCTGCGGTTGCGCTAAAGCGTGGCCATGTCCGCCACTTACACCCTCGATACGGCGACCAGCCGGGCGAACCCCACGCCGGCGCCGATGCGTCGGCTGACCATTCCCGCCATCCGCGCGCGCAAGGTCGATGGGGTGACCGACTCGCCAATCGTGATGCTGACCGCCTACACGGCACGGCAGGCGCAGTTGCTCGACCCCCATTGCGACCTGCTGCTGGTGGGCGACTCGCTCGGGCAGGTGATCTACGGCCTGCCGTCCTCCGTGCCCGTCACGCTCGAGATGATGGCCGCCCATGGCGCTGCGGTCGTGCGCGGCAGCTATCACAGCGCCGTCATCATCGACATGCCGTTCGGGAGCTATGAGGCTTCGCCGGAGCAAGCCTTCGCAAGCGCCGCCCGCCTGATGAAGGGAACCGGCGCTGCCGGCGTGAAGCTGGAAGGCGGCGAGGCCATGGCACCGACCATCGCCTTTCTGAGCGAGCGGGGCATCCCGGTCTGCGCCCATGTCGGCCTTACGCCGCAGGCGGTGAACGCGCTCGGCGGCTATGGGCCGCGCGGCCGCGATGCTGCCGAAGCCGCCAAAATCCGCAACGATGCCCGCGCCGTCGCCGCCGCCGGCTGCTTTGCGATGGTGATCGAGGGCGTGATCGAGGAACTGGCTATCGAGATCACGGGAGACGTGCCCTGCCCCACCATCGGCATCGGCGCCTCGGCAGCCTGCGACGGGCAAGTGCTGGTGACTGAAGACCTCCTCGGCATGTTCGAGCGCACGCCGCGCTTCGTGAAGCGCTATGCCGATCTTGCCGGGACGATCAGCGATGCGGCGGCCCGATATGCGCAGGAGGTGCGCGCACGCAGCTTCCCCGGCGAGGCCCAGCTTTATGGCGCCAAAAAGTGATTTGCGCGGAGTTCATCCGCCGCTAAGGTCCGCGGCCACAAAATCCCTTCATGCGCCCCTGCGCTTTTTCAGCCGACTGGAGATAGAGACTTGGCCCTGACGCCACATCAGAACGAGGCCCTGCTCCGCGAGATCGACGATGCCGTGCGGCAGGACGATCTGCTGTCCTTCTGGAAGAATTACGGCCGTCTGGTCATCGCTGTCGTCGTGCTCGGCCTCGCTGCCTTTGGCGGCTGGCTCTACTGGCAGCACCACCAGACCCAGAAGGCCGAGGCCAATGGCGAGCAGTTCGCCCGGCTGATGAGCGCAGCCCAGCGGGCCACGCTGGACGATGGGGTGTACAAGCAGATCATGGCCGAAGGTGGCCCGGGCTATCGGGCGCAGGCGGAAATGCTCAGGGCCGCACTGGCAGGCGGACGCAATGACGCCAAGACCGCGCTTGCCGCCTATGACGCCATTCTGGCCGACGCGCAGGCGCCCGCCGCGACCAAGGACGCCGCGCTGATGCGCCGCACCGCCCTCGCCTTCGACAGCATGAAGCCGCAGGACGTGATCGCCGCGCTCAAGCCCCTGGCGATGCCGGGCAATAGCTGGTTCGGCAGCGCCGGCGAACTCACTGCCATCGCTCACCTCAAAGCTGGCCAGCGCGATCAGGCCGGCAAGATCTTCAAAGAGATGGCTAACGATCCGCTGGTGCCTGAATCCATCAAGCTGCGCGCCGGACAAATGGCCAGCATGCTTGGATCGGCGACGACGCCCAAGCAAGCCGGGCCGACCGCTGACACGCCTGCCTCCTGATTCCATTGAAAGAGAAACCCACGAGGATGCGTAATCCCACATCATATCGCGCCGCCTGGATCGGCATTCCTGCGGCCCTTCTGCTCCTGACCGGATGCGGCGGGAAGAGCGGCCCCAAGACCCCCGTGCATGGCGACCGCACCTCCATTCTGGGCAGCAACAATGTGCTGGCCGTGGACGACGCCGTGGCATCGCAGGTGGTGACGCTGCCGCCGCCGGTCGTGAACCCGGCTTGGGCGCAATCCGGTGGCAATGCCGCCAAGGCCATCGGCCATGTCGCGCTCGGCGACAATATCCAGCAGGTTTGGTCGGCGTCGGTGACCGGCGGCGGCTCGCGCAGCCGGTTGGCCGCAGCGCCGGTCGTCGCAGGCGGCAAGCTGTTCGTGATCGACACCGATGCGACCGTCTCCGCCTTCGACGCCAAGACCGGCGCGCGGCTCTGGTCGAAGAGCATTCGCTCGCCCAACCAGCCTTCGCAGGTGCAGTTCGGTGGCGGCGTCAGTGTCGAGGGCGACCGTTTGTTCGCCACGTCCGGCGCCGGGTCTGTCGCGGCGCTGAACGTTGCGGACGGGGCCGAGATCTGGAAGGTGCAGCCAGGCGGCCCGCTGCGCGGTGCGCCCACGCTCTCCAACGGCAATGCCTATGTGATGAGCCAGGACAACCAGCTCTTCGCGCTCTCGCAGGCAGACGGTGCGGTCGTGTGGACGGACAGCGGCACGCTGGAAGCGACGGGCGTGTTCGGCGTCGGCGCTCCGGCGGCGGCGCAGGGTTCGGTGATCGCCGGCTATAGCTCGGGCGAACTGACGGCCTATCGCTACGAGAATGGCCGCGCTTTGTGGGGCGATGCGCTCAGCCGCACCAGCATCTCCACCTCAGTCGCCATGCTGACCGATATCGACGCCGATCCGGTGGTCGACCGGGGCCAGGTGTTCGCCATCGGCGAAGGCGGCCGCATGGCAGCTTATGAGCTGGTGAGCGGGCAGCGCCTGTGGGAGCTGAACATCGGCGGCATCGCCACCCCGCTGGTGGTGAGCGACTGGGTGTTCGTGGTGACCGACAAGTCCCAGCTGCTCGCCATCACCCGCGCCACCGGCAAGATCCGGTGGATCAGCGATCTGCCGGCCTGGCGCAAGCCGAAGAAGAAGACCGGCCCAATCCGTTGGCGCGGCCCGATCCTCGCGGGCGGCAAGCTCATCCTCGTCTCCACCGAAGGTGCGATGGCGTTCGTCGATCCGACGAGCGGCAAGGTGCTGCAGGAGCGCGACCTCAAGCAGGGCCTCACCCTGCCGCCCATCGTCGCGGACAACATGCTTTACGTGCTGACGGACGAGGGACGCATCCTCGCGTTTCGCTGATGGCAAAAAGGCAACGCCCAGACCGCGACACGCCGCCCGGAAGCCTTCCGGTCGTCGCCATCGTCGGCCGCCCGAATGTGGGCAAGTCCACGCTGTTCAACCGGCTGGTGGGCAAGAAGCTCGCGCTTGTCGATGACCAGCCCGGCGTCACGCGCGACCGGCGCGAGGGCGATGCCGAACTGCTTGGCCTCAAGTTCCGCATCGTGGATACCGCCGGTTTCGAGGAAGACGACGCGCAGACCCTGCCGGGCCGAATGCGCGCGCAGACCGAAATGGCGGTTCAGGGTGCCTCGGTCGCCTTGTTCATGATCGACGCGCGCGCGGGCATCACGCCGCTCGACGAGCATATCGCCCGCTGGCTGCGCGCCGGGAACACGCCGGTGGTGCTGCTCGCCAACAAGGCCGAGGGCCGCGCTGCCGACCCCGGCATCATGGAGGCTTTTTCGCTCGGCTTTGATGAGCCGGTGGCCTTTTCCGCCGAGCATGGCCAGGGCCTTGCCGACCTGTTCCAGGCGATCCGCCCGCATGTCGAGGCGGACGAGCCGGACCTACCCGTCGAGGGCGACGACGATGATGGGGGGGACGAGGACGAGCTGGACGACAGCGCGCCGCTCAAGCTCGCCATCGTGGGGCGGCCCAATGCCGGCAAGTCCACGATCATCAATCGAATATTGGGCGAAGAGCGGTTGATCACCGGGCCGGAAGCCGGCATCACGCGCGACAGCATCGCCGTGGACTGGACCTGGCACGCGCCCGACGGCGTGGCGCGCGCGGTGCGGCTGATCGACACCGCCGGCATGCGCAAGCGCGCAAAAGTGCAGGAGAAGCTGGAGAAGCTCTCTGTCGCCGATGCGCTTCATGCCGTGGATTTCGCGGAAGTCGTGGTGCTGATGCTCGACGCCACGCTTGGGCTTGAGGCGCAGGATCTGCGCATTGCCGATAAGGTGCTGAGCGAGGGCCGTGCGCTCGTGATCGCGCTCAACAAGTGGGACGTGGCCGAGAATGGCTCGTCGCTGTATCAGGGCGTCCGCAAGGCGCTGGAAGACGGGCTTGCGCAGGTGCGCGGCGTGCCGCTGCTCACTGTATCCGGCGCCACCGGCAAGGGCATTGACGATCTGCTGCAAGCGGCATTCGATACCCGCCGCCGCTGGTCGCAGCGCGTGCCGACGAGCCTGCTTAACCGCTGGTTCGATGAGGCGCTGGAAGCCAATCCGCCGCCGGCACCGGGCGGCAAGCGGATCAAGATGCGCTACATCACCCAGGCGCGCAGCCGGCCACCAACGTTCGTGGTGTTCGGGTCGCGTCTTGATGAGGTGCCGGAGAGCTACAGCCGCTATCTCGTGAATGGCATCCGCAAGGCGCTCGACTTTTCGGGCGTGCCAATCCGGCTAAACCTGCGTAGCGCACGGAACCCATTTGACAAAAAGAAGTGATCCGGCGCGCATCGACGCCCGGGGGCTGAAATGCCCGTGGCCCGTCCTGCGCGCCGCTCGCGCGATGCGCGACCATGATTCCGTATTGCTGCTGGCCGATGATCCGGTGGCGAAAATTGACGTACCGGCCTTGGCGCAATCCAATGGCTGGACGATTGGCGTTCACGAGGCCGAGAGCCATGTGGAGTATGCGCTGAGCCGCGAGGGCGCAGAGGAAACATAAGCGAATGAGATGCGGCCGTTTTGCGGCTTTTCGTTGGCAGGAACCACCTGTTCTGCCGCACTGACAGATGATGAACGGTCGGCAGGGCCATTCTGCCCTTCCCCCTCACCCCTCCCCACCCTATAGCCGCCCGATGCTTGCCGATCCCGCCGCCCTGCTCCGAAGCGTCTTTGGCTTCGAGGCCTTTCGGGGCGTGCAGGCGCAAGTGGTGGACCGGGTGCTGGCGGGCCGACCGACGCTCGCGATCATGCCCACCGGCGCGGGGAAATCGCTCTGCTACCAATTGCCTGCGCTCGCCTTGCCCGGCTGCTGCGTTGTGGTCTCGCCGCTGATCGCGCTGATGCACGACCAGTTGCGTGCGGCGCGAGCGCTCGGCATTCGCGCGGCGAGCCTCACGTCGGTGGATGCCGACTGGCGCGAGACGCAGGACAGGCTGGTCGCTGGCGAGCTGGACCTGCTCTATGTGGCGCCGGAGCGCGCCTCGGGCGACGGATTCCGCGCGCTGCTGGAGCGGTCTCGCCTCAGCCTCTTCGCGATCGATGAGGCACATTGCGTCTCGGAATGGGGCCATGATTTTCGCCCCGACTACCGCCTGCTGCGTCCGCTGCTCGACGCCTTCCCCGATGTCCCCCGGCTCGCGCTCACCGCCACAGCGGATGCCCATACCCGCGAGGATATTCTCACCCAGCTCGGCATTCCAGCCGATGGGCTGATTATCTCCGGCTTCGACCGGCCCAATATCCGTTACCTCGTGCAGCCGCGCGATGGCCTGCGTCGTCAGCTCACCGATATTCTGGCGGCCAATCCCGGCCCCGGCATTATCTATGCACCAACCCGCGCCTCGACCGAGCAGCTTGCCGAGGCGCTCGGTGCCAAGGGGCGCCCGGTGCTGGCTTATCATGCGGGACTGCCCGGCGAGTTGCGCGCCGCCAATCAGGCCGCGTTCCTCGCCAGCGAAGAGATGGTGATGGTCGCCACTGTGGCCTTCGGCATGGGCATCGACAAGCCGGACGTGCGCTTCGTCGTCCATGCCGGCCTGCCCAAGTCCATCGAGAGCTACTATCAGGAGAGCGGACGTGCCGGCCGCGATGGCGATCCGGCGACGGCGACGCTGCTGTGGGGCGCAGAGGATTTCATGCGCGCACGCCAGCGGATCAGCGAGGTGGAGCCGGAACGTCAGGCCGGCGAGCGCACGCGGATCGCTGCGTTGGGCGCGCTGGTCGAGACGGCACGTTGCCGCCGCGCGGTGTTGCTACGCCATTTCGGCGAGAACCCGCCACCCACCTGCGGCAATTGCGACAATTGCCTCTCGCCGCCCGCCAGCATCGATGCGACGCTAACGGCGCAGAAGCTACTCTCGGCCGTCCACCGCACCGGCCAGAGCTTTGGCCTCGGTCACCTCGAAGCCGTGCTGACCGGGCGGGGTAATGACCGGATTTCCCAGCGCGGGCATGATCGCCTGTCCGTCTTCGGCATTATCGAGGGCGACGAGGCCGCGCTCATCAAGCCGGTCGCCCGCGCCCTGCAGGTGCATGATGCGCTGACCACCACCGACCATGGCGGGCTGGCGCTCGGCCCAGCGGCGCGCGGCTATCTCAAGGGCGAGAAGCGCGTCGAGCTGGTGATCCAGCCGAAGAAGGAACGCCGGCGTGGCCGCGACAAGGGGGAGAACCCCGTCAACGACCCGGTTTTCGAGGCCCTACGCGAGTGCCGCCGCACGCTGGCGCAGGAGGCCGGGGTGCCGCCTTATGTCATCTTCCATGACAGCACCTTGCGCGACATGGCCGCGATCCGCCCCAAGTCGCTGCGGGACATGGCGCTGGTCAGCGGTGTCGGCGAGCGCAAGCTGGAGGCCTATGGCGAGGCCTTCCTCGCCGCCCTTCGCCGCTTCGGCTAATTCATCAGCCCGTTTCGTCGGCGTCAGTGAGCCGCGCGGCCATATCCATGAAATTGCGGGCGGCCGCGCGCTCGGCGGGGTCCTTGAAGGCCACGTCCAGGTCCGGCGCGCCACCGAGCATGTGCATCAGCGCCCATAGGCCGAAGCGCCGGCCCGGATCCTTCTCCAGCCCGAAATCGACGCGCATCCGCTCGATTCCGGCGCCCATCGCCTCGGGAGGCACCTCTTCCAGTTCGGTCTTGCCGAAATAGCGCAGCATCAGGTCATGAAAATCCATGGCCGCCAGCATAAGGCAGGCACGGCCCGGACGCAGCCGAAATCGACGGCGCTCACCGCCGGATCGTCACGCTCCAGGCGTAGCCGCGATACAGGGCACGGCAGGACAGGTCCGCGCCATAGGTCGCGGCAAGGCCGTGGGCCACGGCGAAGAGCGGCTCGCGCGGCGTGACGTGAAAGCGATCGAGCCAGCCCCGCAACGCCGCCCGGAACCAGGCGGGCAACCGCTCCTGCTGGCCGAAATCGACGATATGGAGCGACCCGCCCGGTTCGACGACCGAGAGCGCCTGCGCCAGCGCGGCCTCCCATTGCGGGATCATCGAGAGGCTGTAGCTGATATAGACCCGGTCAAAGCCCGGCTCGCCGAACAAGGCCTGCGGGTCGAACCGGGCGGCATCGGCGCGCTCCAGCAGCGTGCGCGAGTGCGCCCCCGCATGCGCAATATTGCGCTGCGCGGACTTGAGCATTTCCGCCGAGATATCGAGCCCGAAGAGCCGCGCCTGCGGATAATGCCGGGCGACCAGCGCGAGATTGCGCCCGGTGCCCACACCGATCTCCAGCACCGATCCGCCAGCGGGCACGGCCAGATCGCGGATTAGCCGATCCCGCCCCAGCAGATAATATTTGCGGGTGATGTCGTAGACATGCCGCTGCAGCGCATATTGCGCATCCATCGCGCCGGCATGGCGCTCGCTTGCCGCGCCGATGCGGTCCATGTGCGACACAGCCTAGCCCTTCAAACTGTAGAGATGCACGCCGCCATAAATGGACGAGCGGTCGGCGCGGGTGAAGCGCAGCGAGTCTTCGCCATGATAATGCCATCGCTCCAGAATCTGATCAGGCACGCGCCCCGGCAGCAGGCTTGGCTCGGCCGCCGTGCGGAAGAGCACCCGCGCACCGGGGCGGGCTGTGCGGGTGATCTCGTACCAGAGCGCAATCAACTGCGCGTCGTTCATCCAGTCCTGCGCATCCAGCAGCACATAACGATCCACGCTGGCATCCGGCTGCTGGGCGAGCCAGTCAGTCATATTGGCGTGACGGATATCGACCCGGTCGGCGCGCGCCTTCACCGCCTCATAATGATCCTGCTGGAGATAGGGCGGCAGCGGCGCATCCGCATGGCGGCCATAGCCGCGCCCGAAGGCCTGCCAGGCGAAATAATTGGCCTTGAGATCATAGTCGCAGGCGAGCCGCTCAAGCCGCTTGCGCAGCACGGCGGCCATTTTCTCATCGCCGGCAAGCGCATCATATTGCGCCGGAGGAATGCCGAGGCCGAAGAGCGAGGCGGGCTGGTCGGTCAGCCAGCGGATGAATTTGCGCTCGAAGATCGGCGCCAGTCGCGCCTCGAAGATGCGGCGCTGCTCATCCATGTCCCGGGCGGCCAGCAGTTCGCGCGGATCAATGCGGTACAGCCGCGCCACCAGATGCGCCGCACCGATGAAGCCGCCGAGCAGCCCGCGCTTGTATGCGCCGGAGCGGAACATGCCGATGCGGCGGCGCCCCACCAGATCGCGCCCTTCCCAATAGCGGCGCGCGGTCTCGTCCAGATGCGGGCGGATATAGGCCTTATAGGCCCGAAGATTCTCCGCGCTGTCGGCCTCGGCAAAGAAGCGGTGAAAGCTCGCATAATCGGGCAATTGCTGCGCCGCGACCTGCTTCAGCCGATTGAGCGCAATATGCGCCGTGTTGAGATCGACCGCCGTGATGCGCGCAGGATCGGCGGTCAGATAGGAGAGCACATTGCAGCCGCCGCTGGCGATGGTCACGACATGGCTCTCCGGCGTGATCGCCAGCGCCGCCATGTCCACCACCGGGTCTTCCCAGATCTGCGCATAGACCAGGCCCCGAAACGCGAAGGCGAAGGCGCGTTCGAGAAGGCCTTCGCGCGTGGTCGCCTCATGATTGATGACGGCGCGATCGATGACATGCGGCATGAACGGCTCCCCTGTTGGTCCACCTGACGCCCCGCTAGGCGCCATGCATGTCAGGCCCGTGACCGCGCGATGGCAGATTGGTGACGAGGCTGCGTGCAATGGTCTTGGCTCTGGCGGAGCGCTCACGCTAGGATCGGGCATGGCAGGGTCATCACCCCATCTCGATCAGATCTGGTACGCGCTGGAATGGCTCATCCGCCTCGGCGCGCTTGCCGTCGTGCCCTTGCGGCGGACACCTGCGGCGGCGCGGGCGTGGCTGCTGCTGATCTTCTTCCTGCCGGTGCCCGGCCTGCTCTTGTTTCTCGCCATCGGCAGTCCGCGCTTCCCGGCGTGGCGGCGCGAGCGGTTCGGCGCCTTGCAGCCCTTCTTCGCCGCGACCGCGCAAGCGCAGCAGCGGCATCAGCCCGCGCTTGCCGATGCGGAGCCCATCGCGGCGCTCGCACGCACTTTGGGCCATATGCCCGCCACTGACGGCAATGCCATCACGCTTATCGACGCTTATGATGCGGTGGTGGACCGGCTCGTCGCGGATATCGATGCCGCCGAACAGTCCGTCCACCTGCTCGTCTACATCTTCGCCGACGATGCCGTGGGCCAGCGCGTGGCCGCCGCGCTCGGCCGGGCCGTCCAGCGCGGTCTGGACGTGCGGGTGCTGTTCGATCCGGTCGGCTCGCGCCCATGGCGGCGCGGGACGCAGGCGCTGCTACGCGCCAAGGGGGTGCGCGTGTGCGAAACGCTGCCGTTGCGGTTGATCCGGGCGCGAACCCGGCGCGATATGCGCAATCATCGCAAGCTCTTCGTGATCGACGACAGGATCGGCTATGCCGGCTCCCAGAACATCGTCGCGCGCGATTTCCGGCCCGGCGTGGTCAATCGCGAACTGGTCGCGCGGGTGACGGGGCCAGTCGTCGCCAGCATGGCGGCGCTGGTGCGTGCCGACTGGTCGCTGGAGTCTGGCGATCCGCCCGGCGCCTCCCCTGCCCCGACGGACACCGCCGGGACCGCATGCCTGCAATTGCTGCCGAGCGGCGCGGATTATCCGCTCGCCGGGTTCGAGACGCTGCTGGTCTGGCAATTGCATCAGGCGCGCCAGCACGTCGTCATGGTCAGCCCTTATTTCGTGCCGGGCGAGGACGTGCTCGGCGCCATGGGCGCAGCGGTGGCGCGCGGGGTCAAGGTCGACCTCATTCTCTCGCGCGTGGCGGATCAGCCGCTCGTTCGCCTCTCGCAAAGCTCCTTCTATCAGGAGCTGCTGGACGCCGGCGTCTCGATCCACCTGTTCCCCAACGAACTGCTCCACGCCAAGACGCTCAGCATCGATGACCAGCTGGCCGTGGTGGGATCGAGCAATGTCGACCTGCGCTCGTTCCAGCTCAACCAAGAGGCGAGCCTGCTGATCTATGACGCCACCTCGATTGCGCAGGTGCTGGCAATTCATGACGGCTATCTCGCCGCCTCCACGACGCTGACGCCGGCAGCATGGCGCGCGCGCTCGCGCACCCGGCGGCTCGCCGAGAACATCGCCCGGCTGGTGGATTCGCTGCTGTGAGCCTCAGCCCGCCCGGTCGGCGAGCTCCAGCAGGCGGGTGAACGTCTCCCGGTCGACATTGCCGCCCGAGAGGGTAACGAGCGTCGCATCGGTCACCAGCACCTTGCCCGCGAGCACGGCAGCCAGCGCCGCAGCGCCGCCGGGCTCAACGACCAGATGGAGCTTCTCGAAGACCACCCGCATGGCCTGCGCGACCTCCATCGGCGTCACGGCGGCACCGCCGCTGGCCCGGCCTTGCAACACCGCGAAATTGATCGGGAAGGTGCGCGGCGTCTGGAGCGCGTCGCAATCGGTAGGTAAGGCCAGGTCGTCCACCGACTGGATGCTGCCGACGGCGAGCGAGCGAAGCAGATCGTCATAGCCTTCCGGCTCGGCGAGATAGAGCTCCGCATCCGGGCAGGCCAGCGCGAGACCGGCAGAGAGGCCCCCGCCCCCGCAGCAGGCAACGATGCGATCGGGTCCGCGCCCGAGTTGCGACTTCATTTGCGCCGTCGCTTCAATCCCGAGCGTGCCCTGCCCCTCGATGATCCACGGATCGCCATAGGCATGAACGAGGGTCGCGCCGGTCGTCGCGACCAGATCGGCAGCGATGCTGTCGCGATCCTCGCTCGCGCGATCATAGAGATGGACCTTGGCGCCCAGCGCCAGGGTCGCCGCCAGCTTGGCGCGGGGCGCATTGCTCGGCATCACGATGGTCGCGGCGATGCCGAGCCGCCGGGCGGCCCAAGCCACGCCCTGCGCGTGATTGCCGCTGGAGACGCCGACCACCCCGCGCGCCCGCTGCTCCGCCGTCAGATCGCTGAGCCGATGCCAGGCGCCCCGGATCTTGAAGGCACCGATGGGCTGGAGCATGTCCGCCTTGCACCAGATCGTCCGCCCCTGGACCTCCAGAGGCAAAAGCGGCGTGGGCGGCAGCAGCGCGGCAATCTTGTCCGCCGCGCGCAACACGCCTTCGCGGCTCGGCGCACGAAGCGGATCGAGCAATTCTTGTTCTGTCACAGAGCCCCCCTATATGCAGGCGCTTGTCGATTCGACTTCATGGAGACTAACAGATGAGCAAGGTGCTGGTCATCGGCGCAGGTGGCGTCGGATCGGTCGCGGTCCACAAGATGGCGATGAATGTGGACATCTTCAGCGACATTCACCTCGCCAGCCGCACGGTCTCCAAATGCGATGCGATTGCCGCCTCCGTGAAAGAGCGCACGGGCGTTGCCATCAGCACCTATGCGCTGGACGCCGACGACGTGGCCGCAACGACCGCGCTCATCAAGCAGATCGGCCCCAAGCTGGTCGTAAACCTGGCCCTGCCCTATCAGGATCTCGCGATCATGGATGCCTGCCTTGCTGCGGGCGTCAATTATATGGACACGGCGAATTACGAGCCGCGCGATGAGGCGCATTTCGAATATAGCTGGCAGTGGGCCTATCAGGACCGGTTCAAGGATGCCGGCCTCATGGCGCTGCTCGGCTCTGGCTTCGATCCCGGCGTCACCAGCGTCTTCGCGAGCTGGCTCAAGAAGCATCATTTCGAGCGGATCGACACGCTCGATATTCTGGACTGCAATGGGGGCGATCATGGCCAGCACTTCGCCACCAACTTCAATCCCGAGATCAACATTCGTGAAGTGACCGCGCCCGCACGGCACTGGGAGAATGGTGCGTGGGTCACGACCCCCGCCCTCTCCTACAAGCAGAGCTTCGACTTCGAGCAGGTCGGGCCCAAGAACATGTACCTCATGTATCATGAGGAGCTGGAGAGCCTTGCCAAGCATCTGCCCGAGATCAAGCGCATCCGCTTCTGGATGACCTTCGGCGATGCTTATCTCAAGCATCTCGAAGTGCTGCAGAATGTTGGCATGACGCGGATCGACCCGGTGATCTACAATGGCGTGGAGATCATCCCGCTGCAGTTCCTCAAGGCCGTGCTGCCCGAGCCCGCCAGCCTTGGCCCGACGACCAAGGGCAAGACCAACATTGGCGATATTGCCACCGGCCTTGGCAAGGACGGCAAGGACAAGACCCTCTACGTCTACAACATCTGCGACCATGAGGATGCCTATGCCGAGACCGGCAACCAGGCGGTGAGCTACACCACGGGCGTGCCGGCGATGATCGGGGCGGCGCTGATGCTGCAGGGCCTGTGGTCCGGCGCTGGTGTGTTCAACATCGAGCAGCTCGATCCCGACCCGTTCATGGACATGCTGAACAAGCATGGCCTGCCGTGGCAGGTGAAGGAACTCGACGGACCGCTGCCTTTCTGATGGGCGCCCTGCGCATCCGCATCGGGCTGGCGAGCGCCGTCCTGACGCTCGCTCTGGGAGGCTGCGCGCCGCAGATCGGCCTGGTCGATGGCGTGCCGTCTTCCGAGCTGAACAGTTGCGCGCGCCAGGGCGGCTCGCTGCAGGCACGGGGACGCGCGCAGACAGTCATGTGCGTCGTGCCCTATGCCGATGCGGGTAAGAGCTGCGCCTCGAAGAAGGACTGTCAGGGCCGCTGTCTCGCCCAGCCCGGCAAGAACGGCGCGCTGCCGCTCGATGAGCAGAAGGCGCCCGGCCGCTGCCAGGCCGACAACAAATTATTCGGATGCTTTGCCGAACTCGATGGCGGCAAGGTCGTTCGGTCTATGTGCATCGACTGATCGGTGCATCGATGAAGGCGCGGCGGTTGCAGCCGCGCCATGACATGATTTGAGCGGAGCTGACCCCATGGAAACCCGAGCCGGCGACCCCGGCGCCTTTGCGCGCTTCGACCTCAATCGCGTGCCCTCGCCCGCCTTTGTGGTCGATGCCGCCGCCATCCGCCGCAACCTGACGATCCTCAAGGACGTGCGGGACCGGGGTGGCATCAAGATGCTGGCCGCGCTCAAGGCCTTCTCGATGTGGTCGCTCGGGCCGACTGTTTCGGCCTATCTCGACGGCATCTGCGCCTCCGGCCTCTACGAGGCCCGACTGGGCCGCGAAGAATATACCGGGCTGGATGAGAAGGGCGAGGTCGCGACCTATTGCGCTGGCTACAAGGCGGCGGACCTGCCCGAGATCTGCGTGCTTTCTGACCATATCATCTTCAATTCGCCCGGCCAGCACGCGCGCTTCCGGCCCATTCTCGACGCGCAGCGCGCGCAGGGCATGAGCTTTGACGTGGGGCTGCGGATCAATCCGCTCCATGCCGAGGGCGAGGTGGCGAAATATGATCCCTGCCAGCCCAACAGCCGGCTCGGCTTCCCCATCGACCAGCTACTCCCTGAGCATCTTGAGGGCGTGGACGGCATTCATTTCCATACGCTGTGCGAGCAGGATTTCGTGCCGCTTGGCCGGACATGGGCCTCGGTCGAGCCTAGCCTCAAGCGCTTCTTTCCTCAGCTCAAATGGCTGAACTTCGGTGGTGGCCATCATATCACCCGCGCCGACTATCAGCGCGATGAGTTGGTCGCCTTCCTCCAGCAGGTCCGCCGTGAGACCGGGCTCGACGTGTATCTGGAGCCGGGCGAGGCCGTAGCGCTGGATGCGGGCATCCTCGTGGGCGAGATTCTCGACGTGATCGACAACGGCATGCCGGTGGCCATCGTGGATATTTCCGCCACCTGCCACATGCCGGACGTGATCGAGGCGCCCTATCGCCCCGCCATGCTCGGCGAGCAACCCGGTGGCGATCTGGTGCGGCTGGGTGGCCCCTCCTGCCTCGCAGGGGACATCATCGGCGACTATGGCCTGCCCGTCCCCGCCGAGCCGGGCCGTCGCATCGCCTTCCTCGATCAGGCGCATTATTCGATGGTGAAGACCAACACCTTCAACGGCGTGCCGCTGCCCTTCATCTGGCTGTGGGACAGCGAGACGGACGAACTGCAAGAAATCCGCCAGTTCAGCTATGAGGACTTCAAGGGCCGGCTGAGCTGACATGGAAATGACATAAAACTGTCACAATAAGCCCTTGAATTCCCTCGCCTCATTCGAACTGGATAACCAAAAGTTTACCGTCCGGCTTCTAGAGGCGTGGCATGATGCATGCGGCCTCTTTCCAGATCGACGGACAGGATGACGAGGACGCTGTCGCCCGGCTGCGGATGCCGGGCAGCGAACAGATCAAGGCGCGGCAAGGCGCCTCGTCCATGGAGATTGTCGCGCTGTTTCGCCAGCACATGGGCTTGCGGCTTCTCCCGCTGGTCGATCAGGCGGATCGCCCAATTGGCGCCATCTATGAGGAGGATGTCCGCAATATTCTCTTCAACCCCTATGGCTATGCCCTGCTGAGCAATCCCGGCATCACCATCGCCTTTGGCGAGCGGATGCAGCACTGCCCGGTGGTCGAGATGGACAAAGGCCTTGCCGGCCTCCTCGCCGTTCATGCGCGCGACGGTGGCAAGGAAGCGATTATCGTGACGCGCGGGGGCCGCTATGCCGGCTTCGTCCCGAATGCCGCCATTCTCGGGGCGATCAACGCCCAGGAGGTGCGGCAGCGCCGCGCCCGCGACGCCGAACTGGCACGACTGCGCGCGGTGAGTACGGCCTTCGAGCAGGACATCCAGAGCCTCTCTACGGCGCTTGGCGATATGGCTTCGCTGCTGCAGGATACGGCCACCGGCACCGCCACCCGCAGCCAGGACAATACCGACCACGCCTTGCACGTGCTCACCGCCGCCGGCCAGACCGGCGCGATGATGGACGAGGTGGCGCGCTCCAGCGCCGCATTGGTGCAATCGCTCGGGCGGCTCGACCGGGAAACGGAGCAGGCGCGGGCTGTCGCCGCCGAAGCCGTTTCCCGAGTGGACGCCAGCGCCGCGCAAGCGCAGGCGCTCGATCAGGCCACGCAATCCATCGAAACGATCACCGTCACGATCGAAACGCTGGCCCGATCGGTCAAGCTGCTCGCGCTCAACGCCTCGATCGAAGCGGCGCGGGCTGGAGAAGCCGGGCGCGGCTTTGCCGTCGTCGCCAATGAAGTGCGCGCCCTTGCCCAGAAGACGGGCGCCGCTGCGCAGGATATTCGCACCCATGCGCTGACGGTTCGAGGCACGGTCGCGGCGGTGACCGGGGCACAAGCGGGCCTCGAGCGCGTCATCGCCAGCGTCAAGCAGATCGCAGATGGCGTCACCGGGACGGTCAGCGCGCAGCGAGCCCTCTCCCTCCATCTCGCCGCCGGCACCGAACAGGCGGCCTCGGCCAGCAAGGACATCGAGGCGCATATCGTGCGCATCTCCGGCAATGCGCGATCCGCTGCTGAAGGCGCGCAGGATCTGGCACGGACGGCTCATGATCTGAGCGACTCATCGAGCAGCCTCTCGCGGCGGGTGGAGCGGTTCCTGAGCGACATCGCGATGGGCGACGGCGCCGCTGATTGAAGCGCATTCGCGCGCGGATTCGACTCGCCGCAACCGCGCGACCAGATCCGGCGGGTTTGCGACACGTCCGATCCTGCACCGAAATTGCGCCATCGCTGCAGCGCGATTACGAAAAAGCCAGACTTTCCGGCACTTTCCAGCGCCGCAGCGCGTGACTCAATTTTGCCCCCCGATCTTTACAGGGGGGTCCGCAGGTCATATATGCGCACCCCTGCTGCCCCATGGGACTTCCACCGCAAGGCAGCTCTTTTCGACTGTAATCCACTGGAGGTCCCTTGAGTTGTACAAGCATCATAGCGCGCTGGGGGTAGCTCTCTCCCTCAAACCGGCAGCACCGGTAACGCTTATTCGCCCGCAGGCAGCTGCCCGCGCCGCTCGATACTTCTCGACGAAGTTCCCGGGGCGCTCGCTCTATGCCGTCAAGGCCAATCCCTCGCCCGCGTTGCTGGAAACGCTGTGGGCAGCTGGAATCACGCATTTCGATGTCGCGTCCATTGCCGAGGTTCGGCTGGTCGCGCGGACGCTGCCGCAGGCCAAGCTCTGCTTCATGCATCCGGTGAAAGCCGAGGAAGCCATTCGCGAGGCCTATTTCAAGCATGGCGTGCGGACCTTCTCGCTGGATTCGCTCGAGGAGCTGGAGAAGATCGTGCGGGCCACCCGTGGCGCGCCGGACCTTGAGCTGTGCGTGCGCCTGCGCGTCTCCTCCGAGCACAGCAAGCTGAGCCTTGCTTCCAAGTTCGGTTGCGATCTCGCCGATGCGCGCGAGCTGCTGCAGGCCACCCGTCAGGCTGCGGATGCGCTCGGCATCTGTTTCCACGTCGGCAGCCAGGCGATGTCGCCCCACGCCTATGTGCAGGCTATCGAGCGCGTGCGCGCCGCGATTGTCGATGCATCGGTGACGGTGGACATCGTGGATGTGGGTGGCGGTTTCCCCTCCACCTATCCCGGCATGGAGCCGCCGCCGCTCGGCCATTATTTCTCGGCCATTCACCGCGCCTTCGAGAGCCTGCCGATTTCCTATTCGGCGGAACTGTGGTGCGAGCCGGGCCGGGCATTGTGCGCAGAATATAGCTCGCTGCTCGTGCGCGTGGAAAAGCGCCGCGGTAATGAGCTGTTCATCAACGACGGCGCCTATGGCGCACTGTTCGATGCAGCACATCTCGGCTGGCGCTTTCCGGTGCAGTTGCTGCGCGCGGAGGCCAATGAGGCGGATCAGGAAGCTTTCAGCTTCTATGGCCCGACCTGCGACGACATGGACCATATGGCCGGCCCGTTCATGCTCCCTGCGGACGTGCGGGCGGGCGACTATATCGAGATCGGGATGCTCGGCGCCTATGGCAATGCCATGCGCACCGACTTCAACGGCTTCGGCGCGGAGAGCGTCGCACAGGTCGCCGACGAGCCGATGGCGAGCCTCTACCGTGAGGAAGAGCCCGTCCCGCAGCAGTCCAACGTGGTGCAACTGCGCCGCTAAAGCGGATTGCCAAGCATAAAAGAATGAGACAGCCTCCCCGGACAAGTTTCGGGGAGGCTTTTTCATGTCGGTCAATCTGCTGCTGCCGGTGTTTGCGCTGGTGCTCTGGTCCATCGTGATGCTCATCTGGATGGTCGCACTGCGGCTACCGGCGCTGAGCAAGCTCAAAATCTCGCCGGAGCAGGCACGCGGCGGACGCGGGCAGGATCTCGACCGGATGCTCCCGCGCGAGATCAACTGGCCCGCGCACAATTATGCGCATCTGATGGAGCAGCCGACGATCTTCTACGCGACGGCGATCGGCCTGGCGCTACTCGGCCAGGGCACGACGGCCAACATCGCCCTCGCCTGGGCCTATGTGGGCATCCGCATCGTCCACAGCGTGTGGCAAGCGAAGGTGAACACCATTCCGGTGCGCGCCAGCCTGTTTTTCCTCTCGTCGATCCTGCTGGCGGTGCTGGCCGTCAACGGCCTGCTCGCCGCGCTACGGCTCAGCGCCTGAAGGTCGCGACCAGCTCGACATGGGTCGACCAGCGGAACTGGCCGACGGGCTTCACCCGCTCGATGCGGTAGCCTGCCTCGGCCAACATCACCGCATCCCGCGCGAAGCTGGCCGGATTGCAGGAGACATAGACGATCAGCGGCACCTGTGAGGCCGCGATCTGCGCCACCTGCTCGCGCGCGCCGGCGCGGGGCGGATCGAGCACGACGGCATCGAAGCGGTTGAGTTCCGCTGGCGTAAGCGGACGGCGGAACAGGTCGCGATGCTCCGGGAAGATGCGGCCGGGCAGGCGATTGCCACCGGCGCGCAGGGCCATCACCAGATCGCGGGCGGCCTCCGCCGCATAGACCTTGCGCCCCGGCACATCATTGGCGACGGACAGGGCGAAGGTGCCGAGCCCCGCGAACAGGTCAGCCACCATGGCTGCGCCCCCCAATGCCTGACGCACCTCGGCGACCAGAGCCGCCTCCCCGTCCTCCGTCGCCTGCAGGAAGGCGCGTGGCGGGTAGCCAGTGAGGACATCGGCGAAGCGCACCGTCACCGGCTCCGGCTCCCAGATGGTCATGGGGGCATCATCATCGATCAGGATGAGCCGGGCGAGTTGGTTCTCACGGGCAAAGTCGAGCAGCGCCTCGGTTTGGGCAAGGCCATCGACCCGCAGGCCTGAAAGGACGACATCCACGCCCTGATCGACCAACGTCAGATCCGCCTCGCCTGGCTGGCGATCCGGCAGCATCGTCGCAAAGAGCGCACGCAACGGCGCGACGAGCGCGAAAAGGCGCGGGTCCAGTACCGGGCATTCGCGCAGATCGATAAGCTTATGACTGCCCTGCTCCGAGAAGCCGAACTGGATGCGCTTGCCGAGCCGCAGCGCGCGCAGGCCGGCTCGACGACGGCTATGTGGCGGCGAGACATAAGGCGCGGCGACCTCCTGCGCGCTCAGTCCCTGCCCGGCCAGCGCGCCGGCCACGCGATCGCGCACATAGTCGGTGAAGGCCTCATCCGATAAATGCTGGAGCTGGCAGCCCCCGCATTGCGGGAAATGGCGGCATGGCGGCGTGACGTGATGCGGCCCGGCCTCGATGCTGCCATCGGTGCGTAGACGGTCGCCCGGCGCGCTCAGCGCCACATGGCGGCCATCCGCCGTCACGCCATCGCCTCGCGCGGCAATGCGGACGATAAGATCGGGATCGGGGCTGGTCATGAGGCACTCGCAAGGGCAGCAGGAAGGCAACCGACGAGATCGTCGGCAATGAAGGCCGCGCCGGCACGGCGGCCAGCCTCGCCATGCAGCCAGACGGCCTCACAGGCAGCGGTGAAGGCATCGCCCGTAACCGCCAGACGGCCCGCGCACAAGCCGGCCAGCACATCGCCCGTGCCGGCGGTGGAGAGCCATGACGAAGCCGGCGGGGCGACGACGCAGCGTCCATCGGGCGCGGCGATCACGCTGTCCGCGCCTTTGTGGACGACGACGGCCCCGATATCGGCCGCCGCCGCGCGAGTGCGATCGATCTTGTTGCCTGGTCGTGCGCCGAAAAGCTGGCGGAACTCGCCTTCATGCGGAGTGACGACGGCAGGAGGTGGCGCTTCCGGGGGACCGCGCGTGCCCATCAGCCACAAGGCATCTGCATCGGCGACGGTCGGAACGCCTCCATTCAAGGCTATGAGGAGCGTGCGCCAGGCCGCATCATCGCGCCCGAGGCCAGGGCCGACAAGCAGCGCCTTGGCCCGATCCACCTCGAAATGCTCGCTGCACACAATGGCGTGGCTGTGAGAGCCGGCCGGCGCGGCCTGCCCGATCAGCCGTACATAGCCGGACCCACTGTGCGCCGCCGCCTCCGCCGCCAGCGCGGCCGCGCCCGGCATCGCACCGGCCACGACGCAGACCAGACCGCGCAGATATTTGTGGGCATCACGGGCCGGGGGACGGATCGATGGCGGTTGAAGAACCCACGCAGCATCCGCCGGCACGTCGATGCCGATATCGACCATCCAGTGCTGCTGCGCAAAGCCAAGCGCCGGCATCAGCATATGCGCGGGCTTCCAGGCGCCGAGCGAGAGGCAATGGGTGAAGACCGGCACTGGGGAGAGCGCGAGCGCGGCATCGCTCTCCACGCCGCTCGGGACGTCGATGGCGTAGCTCAGTTGCGCGGCCTCCACCAGGGCGCCAAGCCGGGCCGCCAGTTCCGGCGACAGGCCGCGCGTGAGGCCGATGCCGAACAGCGCATCCACCAACTGCGTCGCCGGTTCGGCAAGCATGATATCCTCGACCGGGCCGCCCCAATCGGCGCGCGCCTTGCGGCTGCTGCCCGTGCCGCTCTCGCCCAACGCCGCCACGCGGACGGGCACGCCCAGATCGCGCAGGGTACGGGCGATGACGAAGCCGTCCCCGCCATTGTTGCCGGGGCCGCAGAGCACCAGCACATCGCGCATCGCGCCCGCGCGGAAGATCACCTCCGCCGCGCCCTCGCCGGCCGTGCACATCAGGGCGTAGGGATCGATGCCGGCATCGAACAGCGCCTGCTCGGCGGCGCGCATCTGGGCGACGGTAAGGATGGGCGCGGCGGTCATTGGCGGCTGCACCGCGAAGAGCGTAGGTTTCCTGATCCACCACTGTGCTCCTGCGAAGGCAGGAGCCTAGGGCGGTCAGAACAGTCGCATGCGCCCTGGGCTCCTGCCTTCGCAGGAGCACGGCGGTGCGGTTGCCCCAAGAGGCGCGCCAAAGCGCAAGCCACCCCTCCTCTGAACAGGAAGGGGGCGTATACGTCAGATATCAACGAAGACATGCTTCTCCGCTTTGGCGCCCGGATGCGTCACCGCGCCCTGCCAAGCCGGACCGACATTCTGCGCGTAGCGCCACAGGGCACCCGCCTGATAGTCATTCTGGCGCGGCTGCCACTTCGCCCGGCGCTCGGCCAGTACGGCTTCGTCGACCAACAGGTCGATCGTGCCGGCCTCGGCATCGATGCTGATCGTATCGCCATTCTCGACCAGCGCGATGGGGCCGCCGTCCGCTGCTTCCGGGCCGACATGGCCGATGCAGAAGCCGCGCGTGCCGCCCGAGAAGCGCCCGTCCGTGATGAGCGCCACCTTCTCGCCCAGACCCTGGCCGTAAAGCGCAGCGGTGGTCGAGAGCATCTCGCGCATGCCGGGGCCGCCCTTGGGGCCTTCGTAGCGGATCACGACGACATCGCCGTCCACGATCTGCTGCGCCTCAACGGCGGCGAAGGCCTCTTCCTCGCGCTCGAACACCTTGGCGATGCCGGTGAACTGCAGGCGCTTCATGCCCGCGACCTTCACGATCGCCCCGTCCGGCGCAAGGCTGCCCTTGAGGCCGACGACACCGCCGGTCGGCGTGATCGGGGTCTTGGCGTCGTAGATGACCTTCTGGTCAGGGTTCCACGTCACTTCGTCGATGTTCTCGCCCAGCGTCTTGCCGGTCACCGTCATGCAATCGAGGTGCAGCAGGCCGGTCTGGGCCAACGACTTCATGAGCATGTAGATGCCGCCGGCGGCATGCATGTCCTTGGCGACATATTTGCCGCCCGGCTTGAGGTCAGCCATGTACGGCGTCGTCTTGAAGATTTCGGCCACGTCGAACAGCGAGAAGTCGATGCCGCATTCATTCGCCATGGCCGGCAGGTGCAGCGCGCCATTGGTGGAACCGCCGGTCGCCGCGACGATGCGGGCCGCGTTCTCAAAAGCTTCGCGCGTGCAGATGTCACGCGGGCGCAGGTTGATCTTGAGCAGCTCCATGATCTGCTTGCCCGCCGCGACAGCGATTTCCTGACGGCTCTTATAGGGCGCCGGCACCATGTTGCTGTTCGGCAGCGACAGGCCGATGGCCTCGCCGACGCAGGCCATGGTGTTGGCAGTATACTGGCCGCCGCATGCGCCGTGACCCGGGCAGGCCGCCTTCTCGATGGCCGTCACTTCCGAGAGCGGGCAATTGCCGGCAGCGAACCGCCCAACAGCCTCGAACACGTCGATGACGGTCAGGTCCTCGCGATCCTTATACTGGCCGGGGAGGATGGAGCCGCCATAGACGAAGATGCTGGGCACATTGAGGCGCAGCATCGCCATCATCATGCCGGGGAGCGACTTGTCGCAACCGGCGAAGGTCACCAGCGCGTCATAGCAGTGACCGCGCACGGAGAGCTCGACCGAGTCCGCGATGACCTCGCGGCTGACGAGGCTGCTCTTCATGCCCTGATGGCCCATGGCGATGCCGTCGGTCACGGTGATGGTGTTGAACCGGAACGGCGTGCCGCCTGCGGCCATCACACCCTCGCGCGCCCAATTGGCCTGGGTATCGAGCGTGGTGTTGCACGGCGCGCTGTCATTGCCGGCGGAGGCGAGACCTACGAACGGCTTGGCAATATCCTCTTCTTTCCAGCCCATCGCGTAATAATAGCTGCGGTGGGGGGCGCTCTCGACGCCAACGGAGACGTAGCGGCTGGGGAGTTTGGATTTGTCGAAGCTGTGGGTCATTTCATTCACCTTCCTGCGGGCAGCGCTCTAGGCCCGTTGCGGGGCGGCTTGCAAGCATGGAGGGCGCAAAACACGCCTGTTGCGAGCCGCTCTCAGGAAAAGGCCGCACGGCAGGCGCGCAGCACCGGGCCGATGATGCCCGCCAGCCGCGCCTGACCGGCGCCGTCGCTCACCAGATCCTGCCGCATCTCGATGCCAAGATAGGGCCGCCCATGGGCCTCGGCATGGCGGTTCATCGTCGCATTGAGCAGCTTGCCCGAATAGGGCTCCTGATCGCCCACCACCAGCCCGGCGGCGGCCAGCAGTGGGATGGCGATCCGCGCGCCGCGATCGTCCTGATTGTAGAGCACGCCGATGTCCCATGGGCGCGCCTCCTCGGGCCGGCTGCGCAATTGCGGCGTAAAACTGTGCAACGAGAGCAGGAACGGCCGATGCCCCTGCCCGGCCAGCACGGCGACCTCGGCATGATAGGGATCGTAGAAGCGCGCGAGGCGGTCGGCGACCTCGGCGGTGCTGTTGCCCTCGATATGGTGGCTATCGCTATGCACCGGCACCAGCCCGGCCGAATCCGCCTCGCGATTATAATCGATCACGAGGCGCGAAACGCCGCCCAGGATGGAGCAGCACCCGCCCTGATCCACCAACAGCCGCGCAACCTGCGCCACGCCGATGTCGATCGCGACATGCTCCTCCAGCACGGCAGCGGGCAGACCGAGATCGATATCCTCCGGCACATGATTGGAGGCATGATCAGCGATGATCAGAATCGGCGAGCTCGGATCGCCCAGGATTTGAAACGCAACAGTCATGTCCAAGGCCTAGCGCAGTTTGCGGCCGGCCAAAAGGCCGCGCGTTCAGCGCAGCAGGCTGGTCATCACCCACCAGTCGGGATGGTCGGCGATGATGCGGTCTGCGGCAGCATCCCGCTCGGCCTCACTCGCGAAGACGGCAAAGCAGGTCGCCCCGGAGCCGGACATGCGGGCAACTTGGGGGAGTTGCGCGCGCAGCACCGCCAGCACTTCCTCGATTTCTGGCACCAGCGCCATCGCGCTCGCCGCCAGATCGTTGCGGCCCCGCGCCCATCCCAGCGGGTCGAGCGCGCCCCGGTCGATGCCGTCCCATCCGCCGAACACGGGCCCGGTCGGGCAGGCGATCAGCGGATTGACCAGCAGTACGGGCGTCTCCGCCAGATCGAGATCGATCGTCTCCAGCCGGTCCCCGACGCCCGACCCGAAAACGGTGGCCGAGCCGAGGCAGGCGGGCACATCGGCGCCCAGCGCCGAGGCGATGGCCGGGAAATCGATCTCCATCGGCCGCACGTCCCACAGCCGCACCAGCAGCCGAAGCGCAGCGGCGGCATCGGCCGAGCCGCCTCCGATGCCGGAAGCAACCGGCAGGTGCTTCTCGAGCAGCAGATCGGCGCCCAGATGGCCGCCAGTCGCGGCTTGCAGGGCGTGCGCCGCGCGCATCACCAAATTGCGCTCATCAGTCGGCAAGCCATCCGCGAACGGCCCCTCGACCCGCAGCGCGATCTCGCCGTCCTCGCGAAGGGTGCCGCTCAAACCGTCGCCATCTGCGCAAAAGGCGAACAGGCTCTCCAGTTCATGATATCCATCGGCGCGGCGCGCGCGGACATGAAGAGCGAGGTTGAGCTTGGCGTAGGCGGTTTCTGTGAGCACGGGCGGCTCCATAGCGGGGCCGCGGCCGCTTGTCTTGTCCCTCTGCAAGCTCGGTCGCCGAGCCATCATGCGTCAATCTGATGGCGCGGCCTTCCCTGCCTCGCGATAGTCGGGAAGATCAGGCGCATTCTGTGGCACCGGCTGCGCCTCCAACTTGGCGATCAGCGCCTTCATTTCAGCGATCTCCCGCACCTGCGCTTCGATGATGCCGTCGGCCAGCGCACGCACCTGCGGGTCACGAATATGGGCGCGCTCGCTGGTCATAATCGCGATGGAATGGTGCGGGATCATCGCCTTCATGTAGCTGACATCGTCGACCGTGGCCTGACTGCGCACCAGCCAGAGCGAGAGACCGAAGACGAGAGTTGCGCCTGCGATAATCCCGATCTTCACGCCCTTGCGCGGGTACATCCCCCACATGAAAACTAGCATGATGATGGCCATCACAGCCCCCATCAGCAGCGCCATCCAGGTGCGGGTCTGGCTGTACGTGACATGATCGAGGGCGTAGGTGTTCAGATACATCAGTCCGAACATCACGACCGTCGACGTGGCGATCATGGCCGCGAAGCGCGCGTAGCTCATCCAGGCCTCCTCTGCGGGTCTGCCAACCAACCCGCCAACTGGGATAGGGTTGCAGCCTGAGCCGGTGTCCGTCGGCCTGCCAGACACCGAGACGGGAACTTTTCGCCGCAGCGACCGTCTCCCCATTGTCGGGAAAAGAATTTGAAAGGGACTTATATGCTCTGGACCATCATCGGTATTCTGATCGTTCTGTGGCTGCTTGGGTTCGTCCTTCACGTCGGTGGCGGCCTGATCCACATCCTTCTGCTCATCGCGGGCGTGGTGTTCGTATTCCAGCTCATCACCGGTCGCCGATCTCTCTGATCGCGCCAATGATCGATGAACAAACGGGGCCTTGATCGGCCCCGTTTTTCTACCCGTCAGCGAGGGTATAGGCGCAGCTACATGTTCGGATAAGTCGGCCCGCCGCCGCCCTCGGGCGCCACCCAGTTGATATTCTGGGTCGGGTCCTTGATGTCGCAGGTCTTGCAGTGGACGCAGTTCTGCGCGTTGATCTGGAAGCGCGGATTTCCGGCGCCATCCTCCACCACCTCATAGACGCCCGCAGGGCAGTAGAGCCGGGCCGGCTCGTCATAGAGCGGCAGATTGTAGCGGATCGGCACTTCCGGGTCCTTGAGCTGCAGATGGACCGGCTGGTCCTCCTCATGATTGGTGCCCGAGAGGAAGACGGACGAGAGGCGGTCGAAACTGATCACCCCATCCGGCTTGGGATAGGCGATCTTGCGGACGGCATCCTTGCGCCAGAGCTTGGTATGATCGGCCTTGTTGCGCAGCGTGAACGGCAGCCCGATGCCAAGTGTGCGCATCCACATATCGATGCCGGCGAACAGCGTGCCTAAGATATTGCCGAACTTGGCAAGCGCCGGGCCGGCATTGCGCACCAGCTTCAGCTCCTTGACGATCCAGCTTTCGTCCAGCGCGGCTGGGTAGGCATCCAGTACATCGCCGGAACGATCCGCGGCGACCGCATCCGCCACGGCGTCGGCCGCCAGCATCGCGGATTTCATCGCTGTATGCGTGCCCTTGATGCGCGGCACATTCACAAAGCCGGCCGAGCAGCCGATCAGCGCCGCACCAGGCATCACCAGCTTTGGGATGGATTGCCAGCCGCCCTCATTGATAACCCGGGCGCCATAGGAGACGCGCTTGCCGCCTTCCAGCACCGCGCGGATGTCCGGATGCTGCTTCCAGCGCTGAAATTCCTCGAACGGGCTCAGATACGGGTTCTTGTAGCCCAGCCCGACCACGAAGCCGAGCGCCACCTGACCATTCGCCTGATGATACAGGAAGCCGCCCCCATAGGCATCGGTCAGCGGCCAGCCTTGCGTGTGGATCACCCGGCCGGGCACATGCTTGGCCGGATCGATATCCCACAATTCCTTGCAGCCCAGGCCATAGGTCTGCGGATCGCTGTCCGCTTCCAGATCGAAGCGGGCCTTGAGCTGCTTGGTGAGGTGGCCGCGCGCGCCTTCTGCGAACAGCGTGTAGCGGGCATGAAGCTCCAGCCCGGGCTGATAATCCGGCTTGCGACTGCCATCGCGGGCCACGCCCATGTCGCCGGTCGCGACGCCCTTCACGGCGCCATGTTCATCGTGCAGGATTTCCGCGGCGGGGAAGCCGGGGAAGATTTCCACGCCCAGCCCCTCCGCCTGTTCGGCGAGCCAGCGGCACAGCGAGCCCAGCGAGCCGGTATATGTGCCCTTATTGTGCATGAAACCCGGCGTCAGCATATGCGGCAACGCGAATTTGCCCGAGCGGCTCAGCATCCAGTGATGGTTCTCGGTGACCGGCACCTGCGCCAGCGGGCAGTCGCTGGTCCGCCACTCCGGCAGCAGCTCATCGAGCGCCCGGGGATCGATCACCGCGCCGGAGAGAATATGCGCGCCGATCTCCGAGCCTTTTTCCAGCACGCAGACGCTGATCTCGCTGCCCGCCGCCTGGGCGCGCTGCTTGAGGCGGATCGCCGCGCTCAAGCCTGCAGGGCCTCCGCCTACGATCACCACATCATAGGGCATGGATTCCCGTTCGGACATGTCTACCTCCCTATGCGGCGGACGCTCTGGAGTTCCGTCCGGTCGCCGCAATATTTTCACGCTTTACAGTCGCCAGCGATGCGGCAGAGTTGACCGCGCCGTCAACCTCTGTCTCTGTAAACCCATGGGTGAGCAGGACATGATGACGCCGGAGCAGGCGGCCTATGCCTATGCGCATTGGTGGCGGGAAGCGGGGCTGGACTGCGCCACCGACGAGGCGCCCCGGCGCTGGCGAGATGGCGAACCCGTTCCATTCTGGCGACGCTCTTCCAACACAGCCAGTGGCGCAGCAGACGTTGCCGCGCGGCCGGCCATTGATGCGCCTGCTGAAGCCCCCGGGCCGGCGCCGCAGCCCGCCCCCGTACAGGCCCGCACGCCGGATCAGGCGCCCAAGAGGATGCCGGGAGATTTACCGGGCTTCCTCGACTGGATTGCGCAGGATGCCGGCCAGCCGGAAGCCGACTGGCATGGCGAGCGGATCGCCCTCCCCGCCCTGCACGTGCCGCGCCTCGTTCTCCTCGTCGAGATGCCGGCCGCCGGTGCAACCGATCTAGCCCAGCTTCTCGAGCCGCAACAGCAGCGGTTCATCGCCGCGATGCTCGGCACGCTCGGCCTTGAGCCTGCACAGGCGCCGTGCCTGCCGCTGGCTCTGCGCCGTCCGCCGGGCGGTCATCTCGATGCCGCCTTGCTCCCCCAGCTTGCCGCGCGGATGAGTCGCTATCTCGATCTGGTCCAGCCGGGCGCGATCATCCTGCTGGGTGACCGGATTGGCCGCGCCATGCTCGGCGAGCGCTGGCGGCCCGGCCTAGTGGGGCTCGAAAAGATTGACCTGCCGCATGGCAGCGTGGATACGGTCGCCCTCGCGGGGCCTGATCTGCTGATGAACCGGCCGCTTGCCAAGGCCAGAAGCTGGCAAAGCGTGCGTATGCTCCATGGATTGTTGACGCAATGAACAGGTCCCCTTCCCGATCCCGTGTGCGCCGGTCGCTGCTCATGGCCCTGTCGCTGTGCGCGCTCGCTGGCCCACTGGCGGTAGCCCAGCCGGCGGCGGCAGCCTCCGCCATCCCGACGCCGAGCCAGGATGAGCAAGGCCGATATGGCGCCATTCTCGCCATGCTGGAGGGCAAGCGCTGGGACGAGGCGCGCAGTGCCATTCTCGGCCTCTCCGAGGCGGACAGCATGCGCCCGCATCTGCTAGCCGAGTTGTATCTCGCCAAGGATAGCCCCCGCGTCGAGCTGTTCGACCTGCTCGACCTGCTGCACAAGACGCCCAACCTTCCGCAGAACGACCGCATCGCCTCGCTGGCCCGCAAGCGGGGCGCGCAGACGCTGCCGGACCGGCCGGCTACGCGCCAGCTCATGTGGACCGGCACGTCTCCCCAGCGGCAGATGCTCCGCTCCGTGAAGGGCGATGCCGCGGCTGATCAGCTGCGCGGCACGCTGCTCCAGTATATCAAGGACGATCAGCCCAATCAGGGCGAGGCTCTGCTCGCCTCCGCCGAGGCCGGGCTCGGCATGGATGGCCGCACCGAATTGCGTCAGCGCCTCGCCTGGTCCTATTTCATCTGCGGCGATACCGCCAATGCCCGCCGCATGGGCGCGCTGGCCGTCGATGGCGGCACCGGCGAGTTCGTGGCACCGTCTTACTGGGTGATGGGCCTCGCCGCCTGGCGCGAGAAGCAATGGGCCGCCGCCGCCGACTCTTTCTATCATGCCGCGATGAGCACGTCCGATGCGGACCTGCGCAGCCGCAGCTATTTCTGGGCCGCGCGCGCCATGATGGCCGACCGGAAGCCCGAGCGAGTCAATGCCCTGCTGCGCAGCGCGGCGCGCGATGAAGAGAGCTTCTACGGCCTGCTGGCCCGCGAAACGCTCGGCCTCGGCTTCAGCACCGCGCTCAAGCGGGAGAATGTGTCGTCGCAGGATTGGTCACTGCTCGCGGGCAGCGGCAATGTCCGCAACGCCGTGATCCTCGCCACGCTGGGCCGGAGCGCGCAGGCCGATGCGGTGCTGCGCCACGAAGCGGCGCTGAGCGACGACACGCGCTATAGCGCCCTCGTGCATCTCGCCAGCGACCTTTCGCTGCCGACCACCCAGCTCTGGCTGGCGCAACGCTCGCCAAGCGGGCGCAAGTCGGCGGCCTATGCGCGCTATCCCCGCCCGGAATGGTCGCCGAGCAATGGCTGGCAAGTCGAGCGCGCGCTGGTCTTCGCCCATGCCCTGCAGGAATCCCGCTTCCAGACCGATGCACGCAGCCCGGCCGATGCACGCGGCCTGATGCAGGTGCTCCCGGGCACCGGTGCGCAGCTTGCCCGCTCCAGCGGCATGGCCGTTACGCCCGATCAGCTTTACGATCCGGCCGTCAGCCTCGCGCTCGGCCAGGCCTATCTGCGCAAGCTCAGCCAGATGCCGGCCACGGGCGGACTGCTGCCCAAGGTCGTCGCGGCCTATAATGCCGGCCCAACCCCCATCGAGCGCTGGAACGTGCAGATCCGCGATGAGGGCGATCCGCTGCTCTTCATCGAATCCGTGCCTTATTACGAGACCCGCGCCTATCTGAACGCCGTGCTGCGCAATTACTGGATCTACCAGATGAACGAGCAAGGCGGCCGCTCCCCGGCACTCTCGGCCATGGCGCAGGGCCTGTGGGTCCGTTTCCCGGATGGCAGCAAGGACGTCGCCGTCCGTGTCACCCCGCATGGGACCGCTGCCGGTGCCTATTGACGAGAGCCGCGTCTTCATCCCGGTTCAGATCGCCCTGCTCACAATCTCCGACACGCGGACGCTGGCGGACGACCGATCCGGCGATACAATGGCCGAGCGGGTGACCGCTGCCCGCCATGTGCTGAAGGCCCGCGAGATCAGCAAGGATTCGGTCGAGACCATCCTTGGCCATCTGCACCGCTGGATCGACGACCCGCAGATCGATGTCATCCTCACCACAGGCGGCACCGGGGTGACGGGGCGGGACGTGACACCTGAAGCGCTCGAAAAGGTGCAGGACAAGGCCATTCCGGGCTTTGGCGAGCTATTCCGCTGGCTCAGCTTCCAGTCGATCGGCACCTCGACCATCCAATCCCGCGCCTGCGCCTGCGTGGCGCGAGGGACTTATATCTTCGCCCTGCCCGGCTCGACCGGCGCGGTGAAGGATGGGTGGGATCAGATTCTGGTCCACCAGCTCGATAGCCGCTTTCGGCCGTGCAACTTCGTGGAATTGATGCCGCGGCTGTTGGAGAAGTAGGCTCAGGAAATCCACAGAACCGTTCGTGTCGAGCCCTTCGACTGCCCGCAGGGCGGGCGCTCAGGATAAACTTCAGCCAAAGGCTGAAGTCGAGACACGCGAGGACAGTGCTGGCCGTGTCTCGACTTCGCTCGACACGAACGGGGGAACTTAGGGGCGCTCAAGTGCCACCGCCCCTACGCCTCAATAAGCGCGGCCGACCAGAACCCGCTGCACAGCCTTCTCGCCGGTGAAGATGCACGTCCCGCTCGCCGGCGTCGCATCCATCGGCACGTTGCGCAGCGTCAGCTTCTCGCCCTTCAGCCAAGCGACCACCTTGTCCAGCGCGGGTCCCGTGGGCTTGCTCCATTCGACTTCGACCCAGCCGGGCTTGTCGCCGCCGAACGCGCCGGCCAGCGCGGTCAGTTCGCTCACGTCGCGGCGGATGTTCGCATCCAGACGCGCGCGCGCCTCACTGTGCAGCGTGTCCTGAACCCCGCGCAGCATATCCGCGACCGCCGCCACGAAAGCATCCCGCGCCATGACCTCGCTCGCCAGCTTGCCCGCCTCATTATAGAGCCGGTCCCGCCGCACGACCGAAACATTGCCGCCCGCCACATCGCGCCCGCCGACCTCGACGATGATCGGCGCGCCCTTCTTCACCCAGCCCCAGCGCTTGGGGGCGGCCTTGATCGGCTTCTTGTCGAACAGCACCCGCAGCGGCTCGCGGAACACGTCGACCGCGCCCAGATCCTTGGCCAGCGCGTCGCAATAATCGATGACCGCCGCATCCTCGTCCGTATCGCGCAGCATCGGCACGATCACCACCTGATGCGGGGCGATCATCGGCGGGCAGCGCAGTCCGTCGTCATCGCCATGAACCATGATGACGCCGCCGATCATGCGGGTCGAAACGCCCCAACTCGTGGTGTGGCACAGGGCCTGCTGGCCATCCTGATTCTGGTACTGGATGCCGGCCGCCTTGGCGAAGCCCGTGCCCAGATAGTGCGAGGTGCCTGCCTGTAGCGCCTTGCCATCCTGCATCATCGCCTCGATGGAATAGGTGGCGACCGCGCCGGGGAAGCGCTCATTCTCCGGCTTTTCGCCCGCGACCACCGGCATGGCCAGCTCGGTTTCCGCAAAGTCACGGTACATTTCGAGCGCGCGCATCGTCTCGGTCCGTGCATCGGCTTCGTCGGCATGGGCGGTATGCCCTTCCTGCCAGAGAAACTCGCTGGTGCGCAGGAACATGCGCGTGCGCATCTCCCAGCGCACGACATTGGCCCACTGGTTGGTGAGCAGCGGCAGATCGCGCCAGCTCTGCACCCAACGCGCCATCGCCTTACCGATCACCGTCTCGGACGTGGGGCGCACGACTAGGGGCTCCTCCAGCTTGCTATCCGGATCGGTCTGCAGCTTCCCGTCGATATTCTTGAGGCGATGATGGGTGACCACCGCCATTTCCTTGGCGAAGCCTTCGACATGGTCCGCTTCCTCGGCGAAGAAGGAGAGCGGGATGAACAGCGGGAAATAGCAGTTCTCCACCCCAGCTGCCTTGATGCGCGCATCCATCAGCTTCTGGATGCGCTCCCAGATGCCATAGCCCCACGGACGGATGACCATGCACCCGCGCACGCCGCTTTCCTCGGCCAGATCGGCCTCGCTGATCACGGCCTGATACCAGGCAGCGAAATCCTTGGCTCGGGTGACGGGCAACGCGTGCTTGATGTTGGACAATGTCTGGCTTCCGGGAGCTGGATTGGGGATTGCAGCGGTCTTTAGTGGCCGCGCGGAAAAATACCAAGACGTTCGCGCGCTGACGCTGGGAGACGAACGGGAACTTTCCCTGACCTCACTCGTCCCGTCTCCAATGGCCCACTTCTCGTCGATGATTCGCACTACGCCCCGCCGCACTCGGATCATCGCGATGATCGCGGCCGGGCTGCTGTTTCTGCTTCTGGCCCTGCTGGTGCTGGCTGCCACCTTCCCCGCTTCCTGGTTCAAGGATGCCGCCGAGCGGCGCCTGTCGGACCAGATCGGCACCAAAGCCACCATCGGATCGATGACGCGGGAAAGCGCATTTTCGTTCAGCCCCGTGATTCAGGTGCGGGATATCCGTGTGCCCCAGCCGGCCTGGGCCGGCGAAGGCGACCTGGCGCGGATCGAGGCGTTGCGGTTGCGTCTCCCGGTACTCGGACTGCTGCTCGGGCGCGGCGGGCCGCAGTTGCTCTCCGCCCGTGGCGTGCGGCTGACGCTGGTGCGCGACGAGAATCGCCGCAAGAGCTGGGACGCGCTCGGCAGCAAATCGAATAAGGATGACCAGGGCAGCTCGGAAACGCCTTTGGTCCGTGTCGATGATGCTGTGATCGATTATCGCGATGCCTTCCAGAAACGGCGGTTCACGGTCAAGCTGTCGGTCGATCCGCAGCAGGGCTTGCGCGGCACGGGGACCGGCACTGTCGAAGGGGAACCGGTCACGCTGCGCCTCACCGCCGCGCCGATGCGCGCCGGCCAGAGCTGGCCCTTCGATGCGCGCATCATGGGTGACGCCCTCACCATGCACGCGCGCGGCACGATGGCGGGCCCGATGCGCACGGACGACATGACGTTCAAGGTCTCCGCTCGCGCCAGCACGCTCAAACTGGTGGACCGCATCATCGAGGCGGGGCTGTTCGGTACCCAGCCGGTCGATATCGCCGCCAATGTCCAGCGGCGCGATGGCGTGTGGAGCGTGGCCGATCTGGGCGGCACCGTCGGCCGTAGCCGGTTCACGGGCGCGCTCACGGTTCGCAAGGTGGATGGCCGCACCAAGCTGGATGGCGAGGCGCGATTCAGCCAGCTCGATTTCGAGGATCTGGCCGACGACAAGGGCAATGCGCAGGCGGTCGCGCTGGAGCGGGCACAGGGGCAGCGGCTGGTACCCAACACGCGGATCAATATCCGCAAGATCGACAAGACGGACGGGCGCATATCGGTGCGCGTCGACCGGATTTTGGGCGGGCGGCGCCCCTCCTCCCTCACCAATGCCAGCGCGGTGCTGAATCTTGATAACCGCATCCTCACCGTCGATCCGCTGCGCATCGGCCTGACGCAAGGCGTGATGACCGGGCGGGCCGTAGTCAATCAGCGGGGAGGCCAGCCCAAGCCGACGGTCACGCTGGCGCTCGACATGCGCAACAGCAGCATCGCAGCGCTTGCGGGCGGGGACGGCAACAGCGAGGGCGACGTGCAGGGCCGCGTGGATGCCCGCGCGCGCCTGACCGGCGTGGGCGACACGATCCGCGAGGCGGTCGGGCAATCGAACGGAACCGTAGGCGCGGTCACCCGCGGCGGATCGATGCCGGCGCGGTTGGCCGGCCTGCTCGGCTTCGACATAGGCAAGGGCCTGTTTGCGGACGAGGACGGGCGGGAAGCGCTGCGCTGCGGTGTGGTCCTGCTCGATATGCGGGGCGGGCGCGGCGTTGTGCGCACCTTGGTCGTCGACACGCCGGTCAGCCAGTCACGTGGCACCGGCACAGTCAGCTTCCCCGCCGAACGTCTCGAACTGACCCTCAAGGGCCTCGCCAAGAACGAACATGCGCTGCAGCTGCCCGGCAATGCCCATCTGCGGGGCACATTGCGCAATCCCGATCTGGTCGTGCCGGAAAACACGCGCTCGGTAGGCAACATCCTGAAGGCAGTCGGTCGAGCGATCGGTGGTCGCGCGGAAACCGCACCGGATGCCAATTGCGCGGCGCTGATCGCTCGGACCGTGGGCCGTTAAGGCGCAGCCATCCCGACCGCGCCAGATTGGTCAGCCGCCCAGCTTGTCAATCTTGGCGTTGAGCGCGGCGAGTTGTGCCTTGAGCTCGGACACTTCATCGGCAGAGTCGCCAGCCTTCGCGGGTGCGGCAGGTGCAGCGGGCTTGAAGGCGTTTGCTGCGGCGTTGAGCATTTCCATGTTGCGCTTGGCGATCTCGGCAAAGGGTCCGCCGGCGAATGCGCCCTGCATGGCTTCCTGGAATTGCTGCTGGTTCTTGCGGAACGCTTCCATGCTCGCCTCAAGATATTGCGGCACCATGGACTGCATCGAGTCGCCGTAGAGCGAAATGAGCTGGCGGAGGAAGCTGACCGGCAGCATGTTCTCGCCGCGCTGCTCTTCTTCCATGATGATCTGGGTGAGGACATTGTGCGTGATGTCTTCGCCGGACTTGGCATCGACCACCACGAAATCGCGCCCCTCGCGCGTCATCTGCGAGAGCAATTCAAGTGTGATATAGCTGGAGGTTTCCGTGTCATAGAGACGCCGATTGGCGTACTTCTTGATGACAATGGTCCCTGATTCGCCACCTGATTTCGATCGTGCCATAGATGATGCTCCACCCTCCGTTGGGCGCAACATAGCATCGTTTCTTTCTGCACCGCAACATGGGCCGCGCCCGCTGCCGCTGTTTCTTTCCATATTGTGGCAGGTTACGGCACAGGATGCCCAATTACGCCGCAAGGCATTGGCAGGATTGCGCCGTTTTCAGACGGCGCAGCGACCTGCGGGGAGTCCCCTGCCGGAAATTGCTGCGCAAAATAGCCGCGCGGCTTTGCTCACGCGAAACGGCAATGCACAACGTAGCATGAGGGGCACCGGCGGAGACCGGGTGCCGGTCATCCTCATCCCGTCACTCATCAACCCGCCCCACGTCCTCGATCTCGCAGAACAGCGCTCCTTGCTGCGCCATCTTGGACAGCAGGGCCATGATGCCCTGCTGCTGGACTGGGGGACGCCGGATGAAGGCGAGCGCGACGTCGATCTGGCCGATCATGTCGAGCGCCTGCTGCTACCCCTGTTGCAGCAACTGGATCGCCCGCCCCTGCTCATCGGCTATTGCCTGGGCGGGACGCTCGCCATCGGCGCGGCGGCGCGGCTGCACGCGCTGGACAAGTCCGTCGCCGGCGTCGCGACCATCGCCGCGCCCTGGGACTTCTCGGCCTATGACGCCCCCTTTCAGTCCCAGCTTGCGGAAATCTGGGCCAAGGCCAAGCCCGGATGCGAGGCGCTGGGACTTGTTCCCATGGAAGTCTTCCAGACCGGCTTCTGGTCGCTCGATCCCGACCGCACCGTTCGCAAATATGCCGCCTTCGCCGAGATGGAGGCTGACAGCCCGGCCTTTGAGGCCTTCATCGCGCTGGAGGACTGGGCCAATGAAGGCGCGCCGCTCACGCTAGCAAGCGGACGAGACCTTGCCGAGCGGTGCTATGGCGCCAATATGACAGCGAGCGGCCAATGGTCCATCCATGGCACCGTCGCGGACCCGCGAGCGCTCGATTGTCCGACGCTCGCCATCGCCTCGACCACGGACCGGATCGTGCCCGCCGCTGCCGTGCCACCTGCGGCGGAACGGATCGACCTTGCGCTCGGCCATGTCGGCATGATGATCGGCAGCCGTGCGGAAGCGCAACTTTGGAGAGGATTGAGCGACTGGCTTTCGCGCTGTGGCGGCTGATGCTAGAGGCCCGGCACGAGAGAGCAACCTGCGCCCCTGGCGCCGCAATCGAGGGACTTGCCAATCCATGACCGATATCGTCATCACCGCCGCCAAGCGCACGCCGGTCGGCAGCTTTCTGGGCAGCTTCGCCAACACCCCCGCGCATGAACTCGGTCGCGTCGCCATCGTCGCAGCACTAGAGCAGGCCGGCGTCTCGCCCGATGAGGTGAACGAGCTGATCTTCGGCCAGGTGCTCACTACCGCCCAGGGCCAGAACCCCGCGCGGCAGGCGGCCGTGAACGCCGGCATCCCGATCGACCGCACGGCGATCACCATCAATCAGGTCTGCGGCTCGGGCCTGCGCGCCGTCGCGCTCGCCGCGCAGGCGATCCGCTGCGGCGATGCCAGCATCATGGTGGCCGGCGGTCAGGAGAATATGTCCCTCTCGCCCCACGCCCAGATGATGCGCGCGGGCACCAAGATGGGACCGATCACGCTGGTCGACACCATGGTGAATGACGGCCTGACCGATGCCTTCAATGGCTACCACATGGGCATCACGGCGGAAAATCTCGCCGAGAAATACGGCATCACCCGCGAAGAGCAGGACGCCTTCGCAGCGGCCAGCCAGAACAAGGCGGAAGCTGCCCGCGCCGCCGGCCGCTTTGCCGATGAGGTCGCGCCTGTCACGGTCAAGGGCCGCAAGGGCGACACGATCGTCGATGCCGACGAGTATATCCGCGCCGGCGCCACCGTTGAGGCGATGGCGGGACTGCGCGCTGCGTTCAAGAAAGACGGCACAGTCACCGCCGGTAATGCCAGCGGCGTGAACGATGGCGCCGCGGCGCTGGTACTGATGACCGCCGAAGAGGCCGCCCGTCGCGGCGCGCCGGTGCTGGCGCGCATCGCCAGCTGGGCGACCTGCGGGGTCGACCCCTCGATCATGGGCATCGGCCCGGCCCCGGCCAGCCGCATCGCGCTGGACAAGGCCGGCTGGTCGCTCGCTGACCTCGACCTGATCGAGGCGAACGAGGCCTTCGCGGCACAGGCCCTCTCGGTCGGCAAGGAACTGGGCTGGAACCCGGATATCGTGAACGTGAACGGCGGCGCGATCGCGCTCGGCCACCCCATCGGCGCCTCGGGCGCGCGGGTGCTCACCACGCTGCTTTACGAACTCGCCCGCCGCGACGGCAAGAAGGGTCTGGCGACGCTCTGCATCGGGGGCGGCATGGGCATCGCCCTGTGCGTCGAGCGCTAAGCCACACATATCCTCATCACGGACCCTCATCACAGGCGCCAGCTCTCGCACGGGCTGGCGCCTTTTTAATGGCCACGGCGCCTGACTGAAGATTGCTCTGACAGACCGTCAGCCCCGCGCCCCGACAGCTATAAATCGGCAGCGAAGGCCGAAAATTAGGCGCTTTCGGGTTGTCCTCCTGCCGCAATGTCTGGATAAGGTGGACAGACCTTTTGAGGATCGCCAGATCCTGATCGCCATCGGATCGTCAATCACCTGCCGACGGACCACGGGAGCTGCGGATTTTTGTTGCTGATACTCGCCTTGCTGCCATTTCTTGGCGCGTTGCTGTTGGCGATACTCAGCGGCACCAGCCGAAACCTTCAGGCGTGGATTGCTGCCGGCACGACCGGCGCGGCGCTCGCTATCCTCATCGCGCTCATGCCGGCCGCTCTCGCCGGGCAGACGCCGACGATGCAGATCGACTGGGTGCCGGCCCTCGGCCTATCCTTGGGGTTCTTCCTCGATCCGTTGGGCGCGATGTTCGCGGGGCTGATCCTCGGCATCGGCCTGCTCATCATCGTCTACGCCCGTTTCTATCTGGCAGCGAAAGACCCGATGGGGCGCTTTCTGGCCTTTCTGCTGCTGTTCCAGGGCGCCATGCTGGGCATCGCCCTCTCCGACAATGTGCTGCTGCTGCTCGTCTTCTGGGAAATGACGAGCCTCTCCTCCTTCCTGCTGATTGGCTTCTGGCGCGATAGAGCCGAGGCCCGGCAGGGCGCCCGCATGGCGCTGGTGGTGACGGGCGGCGGCGGGCTGGCGCTCATCGCCGGGCTGTTGCTGCTGAGCAGCATTGCCGGCTCCACCGATATCCGCACCATACTCGCCAGCAGTGACCTGATTCAGGCCTCGCCGCTCTATCCGGTCGCGCTGGTGCTCATCCTGCTCGGTTGCTTCACTAAGTCGGCGCAATTCCCTTTCCACTTCTGGCTGCCGCACGCCATGGCGGCACCGACACCGGTCAGCGCCTATCTCCATTCCGCGACGATGGTGAAGGCCGGCATCTTCCTGATCGCGCGCCTGTGGCCGGCGCTGGCGGGTACGGATCTGTGGTTCTATCTCGTCGCGACGACCGGCCTCGTCACCATGCTGATCGGCGCCGCCATCGCGCTGTTCAAGACCGACCTCAAGGCCATCCTCGCTTATTCGACCGTCAGCCATCTCGGGCTGCTGACCATGCTCTTCGGCTTTGGTACCGGCACGGCGGCGATGGTCGGCGTCTTCCACATCCTGAACCACGCCATCTTCAAGGCGGCGCTGTTCATGAATGCCGGCATTGTCGACCATGAGGCTGGCACGCGGGATATCCGCCGGCTGGGCGGTCTCGCCACGCTGATGCCGATCACCGCGACGCTGGGCATGATCGCGGCGGGATCGATGGCCGGCCTGCCCCCTTTCAACGGCTTCCTCTCCAAGGAAATGATGCTCGACGAGGCGGCGCATACCGCCTGGCTGGGGATGGGCTGGCTGGTGCCGGCCATCGCGGTGATCGCCGCGACTCTCTCGGTCGCTTATGCGCTGCGCTACGCTTTCCAGGTCTATCTGGGCCGCCGGCGCGATGACTATCCCCACGCGCCGCACGATCCGCCCTTCGGGCTTTGGGCGCCCTCTGGGCTGCTTGTCCTTCTGGTCATCCTTGTCGGCCTGTTCCCCGCGACGCTGACGACATGGCTTGTGCAACCGGTGGCCGATACCGTCACCGCAGGCAGCGCCGGGACATTCGCGCCCGCCCTCTGGCATGGCGTGAATGCCGCTCTGCTGATGAGCCTGTTTGCCGTGGCGGTGGGCGCGCTGATGCTCTGGCGGTTCGGCCTCGCCGAGCGCATCTGGCAAGCGCTCCCGCTGCCGGAAGCCAAGCGCCTGTTCGACAGCGGGATTGCGACGCTGGTGGACGCCGCCCGCGGCTTCATCCATGCCGTGCACAACGGTTCGCTGCAGCGGCAGCTTGCGCTGATCTTCGTGCTTGCCATTGCGCTGGCGATTGAGGGGGTGCTGGTCGGCGGCGGCAGCGGCACCGGTCCGCGCGCAACGCTGCCTGCCTCGCCGCTCGCCATTATCGGCTGGCTGCTGCTGGTCGGCGCGACGGTGGCGGTCGTCATCTCCCAGCGCGAGCGTTACCTCACGCTCGTGTTCATCAGCGTCATCGGCCTCATTGTCTCGCTGGGCTTTGTCTATCTCTCCGCGCCTGATCTCGCCCTGACGCAGATTTCCGTCGAGACGGTCACGATTCTGCTGCTGCTGCTGGCGCTCAACCTGCTGCCCAAAAAGCCCGCCCGGCTCTCCAGCAATGGACTGCGGCTGCGGGACGGCTTGCTCGGCCTGGTGGGGGGCACCGTGGCCGGGCTCGGGGCGTGGGCCGTGCTCACCCGCGAGCCCAATCAGCCCATCTCGACCTTCCACTGGGAGAACAGCTATTCGGGCGGTGGCGGCACCAATGTCGTGAACGTGACGCTGGTGGATTTCCGCGCCTTCGACACCTTCGGCGAGATCATCGTGCTCGGCATTGCCGCGCTGACCATCTTCGCCCTGCTGCAGCCCGCGACGCGCGGCGCGGCCGGCGCGCGGTTGCGGGCCTGGCTCCCGGACCTCATTCGCTCGCCCGAACGGCATCCGATGATGTTCGTCGTCGCCACGCGGCTGCTGCTGCCACTTGCGATGATGGTCGGCATCTACATCTTCCTGCGCGGGCATAATCTGCCGGGCGGCGGTTTCATCGCCGGGCTCATCGTCTCCATCGCCGTGCTGATGCAATATATGGCGTCGGGCTTCGAGTGGGCCGAACAGCGCCGCAAGTTCGACGAGCATCTGATGATCGGCCTCGGGGTCATCATCGCCGCGCTTACGGGCATCGGCTCGCTCGTCTTCGGCGCCCCGTTGTTCACCAGCGCCTTTGGCTATGTCACCCTGCCGGTCATCGGCACGTTCGAGCTGGCGACGGCCATGCTGTTCGACATCGGCGTGGCGATGACCGTGATCGGCGCGGTCATGCTCGCGCTGGCCGAACTCAGCCACATCGCCCAGCGCGCCGACAAGGAAGACCATAGCGACGACGCGCCCATGGATGTCGACCCCGCGCGCAACCGGGAGGCCAAGGCATGATAAGCATGGAAATGCTCGTCGCCAGCGCCATCGGCATCCTTACGGCGGCCGGCATCTATCTGTGCCTGCGCGGCCGCACCTTCCCGGTGGTGCTGGGCCTCGCCATGCTGTCCTACGCCATCAACGTGTTTCTCTTTGCGATGGGGCGGCTGGTCGTGGATCGCCCGCCAATCTATGAGAAAGGCATTACGGATTATACGGACCCGCTGCCACAGGCGCTGGTCCTCACCGCCATCGTCATCGCGTTCGGCATGACGGCGCTGGTGGTGGTCCTTTCCCTGCGCAGCTTCCTCGAGACGGGCACGGACCAGGTCGACGGCAAACCGGATGACGAGCCGGAGGACATCGCGCCATGACCGCCCTTGTCGCCGCTCCCCTGCTGTTGCCCGCGCTCATGGCCGCAGCCACGCTGATCTTCATGCGCCGCCACCGCTGGATCGGCGCCGCCATTTCCATTGCCGGCGCGACGGGCCTCCTCGCCCTCGCCATCTATCTGCTGGGCGTCGCCAGCAGCGGCACGATCTCCGTCTACGCGCTGGGTGACTGGGCAGCGCCCTTCGGCATCGTTCTGGTGCTGGACCGGCTCTCGGCGATGATGCTGCTGATTACCGCCCTGCTCGCCCTGCCCGTGCTGTGCCATGCCGTGCTGACCGGGCTGGACCGCAAGGGCTGGCATTTCCATCCGCTCTTTCAGTTCCAGTTGCTGGGCATCAACGGCGCGTTTCTGACGGGCGACCTGTTCAACCTCTTCGTCTTTTTCGAGGTCTTGCTGATCGCCTCCTACGGCCTGATGCTCCACGGCCAGGGCGCCGAGCGCCTGAAGGCCGGCGTGCAATATGTGATCGTCAACCTCATCGGCTCGACGCTGTTCCTCTTCGCGATCGGGCTGCTCTACGGGATCACCGGCACGCTCAACATGGCAGACATGGCCGCGCGCATCCCGGCGCTGCCGGCGGCCGATCAGGGCCTGCTGCGCGCCGGCGCGCATCTGCTGACGCTGGTCTTTGCGCTCAAGGCCGCATTGCTCCCACTGCAACTCTGGCTGCCGCGCACTTATGCCGGTACGTCCGCGCCTGTGGCGGCCTTGTTCGCCATCATGACCAAGGTCGGCGCTTATGCGATCATCCGCACATCATCGCTGATCTTCGGCGATCAGGCCGGCGCGGCAGCTTGGGCGCCGGAGGTCTGGATGATGCCGGCCGCGCTGGGGACGATGGTCATCGGCTTTGCGGGCCTGCTGGCGGCGCGCTCCCTGCGCGATCTGGCTGCATTCGGCTTGCTTGGTTCCACCGCCACATTGCTGGTCGCCATTGCGGCGTTCGACCCCATGGTGCTGACGGCCGGGCTTTATTATCTCGCGCACACGACGTTGGCTGCGGCCTTGCTGTTCCTCGTCGTCGATCTCATCCGGCTGCGGCGCGGTCGTTACGGCGACACGATCGTCCCCTCCCCACGCTTTGCCGGCATCGAGCCACTGTCCGCGCTCTACCTGCTGGCGGCCATGGCCCTCGCGGGCCTCCCGCCGCTCTCTGGCTTCATCGGCAAATTGCTGATCCTGCAGGCGACATTGGCGGACCCTTGGGCGGCGTGGATCTGGGCGGTCATTCTCGGCACCACGCTCCTCGCCATTCTCGGCCTCGCCCGCGCCGGCAGCGCCATCTTCTGGAAGAGCGCAGCGCACCCCGACAATCCACACGAAGATGCCGCGACGGCAAAGCCCGATGCCCGTCTGGTGGAGATGTTGCCCGCCACCGCCTTGCTCGCGACGCTGGTCGTGCTCACCGTCGCGGCGGGGCCGGTCACGCGCTACATGGACGCAACGGCCCAGCAGCTTTTCGCGCCGACGCACACGATCGAGGCCGTGCTCGGCCCGGCGACGGGAGGGTGAAGCAATGCTGACCAAACTCTTCCCCCATCCCGGCCTAACGGTGATGCTGCTCATCGTCTGGATCCTGATCCAGAACAGCCTGACGGCCGGTGGCTTCCTTCTCGGCCTCTTGCTGGCGACCGTCATCCCGGTGTTTACCGCACCGTTCTGGCCCGATCGCCCGCGCCTGCGCTTTGGCTGGGCGATGCTCGGTTATCTCGGGATCGTGCTCTACGATATTGTCGTGGCGAACTTCCATGTCGCCAAGCTCATCCTGTTCCGGCGCAACCGCGACCTCAATTCCCGCTGGATGACCATCCCGCTGGACCTGCGTTCGGCCGAAGCCATCACCGTGCTGGCCGGCACCATCAGCCTCACGCCCGGCACCGTCTCTGCAGACGTGTCGGCGGACGGGCGCTATCTGCTCGTCCACACGCTCGACACGGGCGATGTCGCGCACGAGATTGCTCATATCAAGGCGCGCTATGAGGCCCGGCTGCAGAGGATTTTCCGATGATCGCGCTCGCGCTGACCTTCGCCTTCGCCTGCATCGCGCTGGCCGTGCTGCTCAACCTCTACCGGCTGCTGCGCGGCCCGACGCGGTGCGACCGGATATTGGCGCTGGATACCATGGTGATTAACGCCATCGCGCTGATCGTGCTGTTCGGCATCTACGAAACCAGCACAACCTATTTCGAGGCGGCGCTGCTCCTCGCAATGGTCGGCTTCGTCGGCACGGTGGCTTACTGCAAGTTCCTCCTGCGCGGCGACATTGTGGAGTAGGCCATGGCAGTGATCGCAGAAATCCTGATCGCCGCTCTCATCGTCCTCGGTGGCGCCTTCGCGCTGATCGGCAGCTGGGGCCTTGCCCGGTTGCCCAGCCTGATGACGCGGCTGCACGGCCCGACCAAGGCAACCACCCTCGGCGTCGGAAGCTGCCTCGTGGCATCCATGATCTACTTTCCGTTCCAGGACGGCACTTGGTCCGCCCACGAACTGCTCATCACTCTGTTCCTGTTCATCACGGCGCCGGTGTCCGCCAACCTCATTGCCAAGGCGCATCTGCACCGGCAGCGCACCAATACCGACGTGGAGCCAATGGACGGTGTACGGGATGCCTTGCCTGAGCCGGGCGGCGACACCGAATGGGCGACGTTCGGCGTCGATCGGCCGGAGGGGCGCTGAGCTATGGGTTTCGCTGCATGAATCCGGACGACGAGACGCCCGGCGGCCTTCTCCACTGGCTACGCGAACGGCTGCATATCGTCATCGGCACGGGCGGTCTGATCGCCTGGCTGGTCATGCTGTGGCTGATGTTCGGCGACGTCCTTTAACCCTCAATCGGGCGCGCCCCTAGCCCCGGGCGGCCAGTTGGTCTAGCATCGGGCCATGACAGGACTCTCACCGACCGAAATCGGGATCGTGGAGCATCTTAGGAGACGACAGGCGGACATGGCCGCGCAAGTCGTCGACTGGGCGCAGGTCAACTCAGGCAGCCGCAATCTCGCCGGGCTGGAACAGATGCGCCAGCATATCGCGGCCCGACTGACGGAGATTGCCGATACGGTCGCAACCGTTGCGCCAGAGCCCGCTGAAACGCTGGATGAGGCAGGCCGCACCGTTGCGCTCGCTCATGGCGCCAATCTGCTCGCCCGCAAGCGTGTCGCCTGCGCCCGCCGCATGATCCTCACCGGGCATATGGATACGGTCTTCCCGCCCGATCACCCGTTCCAGACCTGTCGCCTGATCGATGACGACCGCCTCAACGGCCCCGGCACCGCCGATATGAAAGGCGGGCTCATCGTGATGATCGAGGCGCTGGCTGCGCTGGAGGCGGCGCATGCCATTCCCGATTTCGGCTGGGATGTGGTGGTCAATGCCGATGAGGAAGTTTCCTCGCTAGGGTCGGCAGCGCTGCTGCGCGAGACGGCGCGGCGCTGCCAGACCGGCATGACCTTCGAGCCTTCCGTCACGGTGGATGGCACGCTGGCGAGTGCCCGGCGAGGCAGCGGCAATTTCACCGTCGCTATGACTGGCCGATCCGCCCATGCTGGCCGCAATCCGCTGGATGGCCGCAATGCCGTGGTGGCCGCAGCCGATCTCGCGGTGCGGCTGGATGCGCTCAAGCACGAGATCGAGGGGCTTTCCGTCAATGTCGCGCGCCTGTCCGGCGGCGGCGCCAACAATGTTGTGCCCGATCGGGCGCTGCTGAGCTGGAACATGCGGCCCGTGGACCTGGCCGGCCAGCAGGCCGCCGAGCAGGCCATCGCCCGGATCATTGCGCAGGTCAGTGCGGATCATGGCGTGACGATCGCGCTCGCAGGCAGCTTTGCGCGACCGCCCAAGCCCTTCGACGCGAAGCATCAGGCGCTGTTCGGGCTGGTCCGGGAAACCGGCGCGGACCTCGGCCTTGCCATCGACTGGCAGCCAAGCGGCGGCGTTTGCGATGGCAACAACATCGCCGCCCAGAATGTCGCGGTGGTGGACACGATGGGCGTGCGCGGGGGCGCCATCCATACCGATGAGGAGTTCATGATTCTGAGTTCACTGAGCGAACGCGCCGCGCTGGCTGCCATCACCATGCTGCGGATCGCGCAAGGACGGCTCGACCACGCCCTCAATTCCGCGCCGGATATGGCAGGGGTCGCCCATGACTGACGGCTCTTTCAACGACTGGTTCGTCCGCCCTGCGACAACGGCGGATATCGACGCCATCTACACGCTCGCCGGCCAGACCGGGCCGGGCTTCACCAATCTGCCCCATGATCGTGAGGCCCTGTTCGCACGCCTCGAACGATCCCAGCGCAGCTTTGAGGCGCGGCTGAGCCAGCCCGATGACGAGCTGTACATGTTCGCGCTGGAAGAAGCCGGCACCGGGCGGATCGGCGGAACGGCGCTCATCTTCTCCAGCGTCGGCACCAAGAAGCCCTTTTATTCCTACAAGCTCACCCGGCTCTCGCAGCACTCGCGCCAGCTCGACCGCATCGTCACGACGAGCGTGCTCAATCTGGTCAACGACTTTGCCGGCGCGAGCGAGGTCGGCGGCCTGTTTCTGGTGCCCGAGCTGCGGCGCAGCGGGCTGGGCGTGCTGCTCGCGCGCAGCCGCTATCTGTTCATGGCCATGCACCGTGTGCGCTTCGGCCAGCAGGTGCTCACCGAATTGCGGGGCTGGCAGGAACCCGAAGGCGTCTCGCCATTTTGGGAAGGGCTGACCCGGCGCTTCTTCGACCTGGAATTCGCCGATGCCGACCGCTTTCACGCCCTCAACGGCAACCAGTTCATCGCCGATCTCATGCCCAAGCACCCGATCTACACCACCCTGCTGCCACCCGAGGCGCAGGCAGCTATCGGCAAGCCGCACGCCAGCGGCGCTGCGGCCATGAAGCTGCTCGCGGCCGAGGGCTTCCGCTATGATGGCTATGTCGATCTGTTCGACGCCGGGCCAACCATGCAGGCCGATGTCGATGATTTGCGGGCAGTGAAGGAAAGCCGCGAGGCGGCTGCCTTCAGCGATGCACCTGCATCTCAGACCCAGGCCCGCCCGATGTTGCTGGCCGCCGGAGATTTGCTGGATTTCCGCGCCTGGCGCGCCGCCGGGCAGATCGATACCGAAGGAGAGCGCCTGACCCTGCCAGCGGATGCGATGGCGCTCGGCCGCCTGAGCGAGGGCGCAACGGCCCGTTATCTGACGACCGACTGACCGAACAGACCAGAGACGAAACGAGCGGAAGAGCCATGAACGACCTGATTTCCACCGACCCGTGCACGGGAGACGTCGTCTGGCGGGGCGTTGCTGCGGATGCAGCTACCGTCGATGCCGCCGTCGCGCAGGCCCGGTCCGCCCAGCCCGGCTGGGAGCGCACGGCGCTGGAAGAGCGCATCGCCATCCTGCGCGCCTATGCCAGCGCGGTGAAGGCCCATGCAGACGACGTCGCCCGGGTAATCTCGCGCGAGACGGGCAAGCCCTTCTGGGAAACCAGGACCGAGGCGGCCAGCGTCGCTGCCAAGGTGGAGATTTCCATCGTTGCGCAGGCGGAGCGGGCGGGCGAGACGCTGCGGGATGGAGACGGATTCGCGCTGGCGCTGCGTCACCGGCCCCATGGCGTGCTGGCGGTGCTCGGGCCTTATAATTTCCCGGCGCATCTGCCCAACGGGCACATTGTCCCGGCCCTGCTGGCAGGCAATGCCGTGGTCTTCAAGCCCAGCGAACTGGCGCCTGCGACGGCGGAACTGATGGGCCAGCTTTGGCGACAGGCTGGCCTGCCCGACGGCGTGCTGCAGATCGTGCAGGGCGGCGGTGAGACCGGCAAGGCAGTGGCCGCGCATCCGGGCACGGATGGTCTGCTGTTCACCGGCAGTTCGAGCACCGGGAAGCTCCTCGCCCGCGCATTCGCCGACGCGCCGGGCCGCATTCTCGCGCTGGAGATGGGCGGCAACAATCCGCTGCTCGCCTGGGAGATCGGCGAGGCCGACATGGACGCTGCCGTTGCGCTCATCGTCCAGTCCGGCTGGCTTTCCGCCGGGCAACGCTGCACCTGCGCGCGCCGACTGATCGTGCAGGACGAGATCGCCGACGCGCTCATCGAGCGGGTCACGGCAACACTGGACAGGCTGATCGTCGGCGCGCCCTTCGACGATCCGCAGCCCTTCATGGGGCCGGTGGTGGATAATCGCGCCGCCGATCTGGTGGAGGCGCGCGTTGCGGATCTGCTTGCGTTGGGCGGGCGCCCGATCCGTCCGCTGGTCCGGAGGGACTCCGGCTTGCCCTTCCTCTCCCCGGCGCTGATCGACATGACCGGCATCGAGATTGCCCCTGACGAGGAGATTTTCGGCCCGGTGGTCCAGCTCTGGCGCGAGACGCATTTCGAGCGCGCCATCGCCCGCGCCAATGCCACGCGCTTTGGGCTATCTGCGGCCATGCTGGGCGGAAGCCGAGCGCAGTTCGAGCAGTTTCGCGCCGCCACGCGCGCCGGCGTCGTCAACTGGAACCGGCCCACCAACGGCGCCAGTTCCGCCATGCCATTTGGCGGCATCGGCGACAGCGGAAATCTGCGCCCCAGCGCTTATTATGCCGCAGATTATTGCGCCTTCCCCGTCGCGGGCCTGGAGGCCCCGGCACTGGACGGCGCGCTTTCCACCGGGCTGCGCGCATGAGCACCGCGCCCGTCTTTCGCGAGGTCAATTTCGATGGGCTGATCGGCCCGACCCACAATTATGCGGGCCTCAGCCTCGGCAATCTGGCCGCCACGCTCCATGCCGGCGAGGTCTCCCAGCCCCGCAAGGCAGCCCTGCAAGGCATCGCCAAGATGCGCACGCTGCACGGGCTGGGACTGGGACAGGGCTTCTTCCTGCCGCACGATCGCCCGAACGCGGGCTGGCTGCGTCAATTCGGCTTCGACGGTTCGGATGCGCAGGTCTATGCCCTCGCATGGGCGGAAGAACCGCTGCTGTTCGCTCAAGCCACCAGCGCATCGGCGATGTGGGCAGCCAATGCGGCGACGGTCTCCCCTGCCCCGGATACGGCGGACGGGCGGACGCACTTCACCGTCGCCAATCTCGCGACCATGGCGCACCGCAGCCATGAATGGCCCGAAACGCTGCGGCAGTTGCGGCACATCTTCGCGGACGAACGCTATTTCGCGGTCCATGATCCGGTCCCCGCTCGCTTCGGCGATGAGGGCGCCGCGAACTTCATGCGGCTGGCCTCCCCCGTGAACGGCCCCGGCGTCGAGGTCATGGTCTATGGCGAACCGGGCGGGCGCTTTCCTGCCCGCCAATCGGCCGAAGCCTGCCGCGCGATCTTCCGTCGGCACGGCATTGAGGACGGCCTGACCGTACAGCAATCCGCCGACGCCATCGCAGCGGGCGCGTTCCACAATGATGTCGTGGCCGTCGCGCACGAAAACATCCTCTTCGCGCATGAACAAGCCTTTGCGGACAAGGCGGCCTTTTATGCCGCGCTGTCGCAGCGCTGCCCGGACCTGATCATCCTAGAGGTGCCGGCCAGCGAAGTCTCGCTGGAAGCCGCCATCGCCTCCTATTTGTTCAATTCCCAATTGGTGACACTGCCGGACGGGCAGCGAGCGCTGATTCTCCCGATGGAGTGCCAGGAAACCCCCGCCGTCAAAGCCTGGCTGGACAGCAATGTCGGCGCCAACGGCCCGATCCACACCTCCCATTTCGTCGATGTGCGCGAATCCATGCATAATGGCGGCGGCCCTGCCTGCCTGCGCCTGCGCGTGCTGCTCTCACGTGAGGCGGAACAGGCGGTTCACCCTGCCCATCTGCTCGACGAGCGCGGACTGGACCGCCTGGAGACGATCGTCGGCAATCACTGGCCCGAGCGCCTCGCCCCGTCCGATCTCGGCCTGCCCGACCTCTGGGCGCAGGCACAGGCGGCGCGGACGGCCTTGCGCCATGCATTGGAGCAAGCCCTGCCATGACCCGCTTCGTCGATCCTGCTGACATTCGCCTCGCCTTTTCGGAGGCGATGTCCGCGATGTACCGGGCCGAGGTGCCGCTTTACGGCACGCTGCTGGAGATCGTCGCCACGAGCAATGCCCGCCTGCTGCGGGACGATCCCGCGCTGAACGAACGGCTGGCGGCGCAGGGCGAACTCGACCGGCTCAGTGCCGAGCGCCACGGCGCCATCCGGGTCGGCACGCCAGAAGAACTGCACCTCATGCGGCGGCTGTTCGCCGTGATGGGCATGGTGCCGGTCGGCTATTATGATCTCGGCGTGGCCGGTCTGCCGGTGCATTCGACAGCGTTTCGGCCGATTGACACGGCATCGCTGAACCGCTGCGCCTTCCGTATCTTCTGCTCGCTGCTGCGGCTCGAGCTGATCGAGGATGTTGCGTTGCGCGAACAGGCCCAGGCGCTGCTCGCCCGACGCAGCATCGTCACAGATGGCGCGCTGGCGCTGATCGACCGCTTCGAGCGGGAGGGCGGTCTGGGCACCGAAGAGGCAGAAGCCTTCGTGCTGGAGGCGTTGGAAACCTTCCGCTGGCATGGCGAAGCGCTGGTGGACCATGCAACCTATGAAGCCTTCAGTCGCGCGCACCGGCTGATCGCCGACATTGTGTGCTTCCGCGGTCCGCACATCAATCACCTGACGCCCCGCGCGCTCGACATCGATGCGGTTCAGGCCGAGATGATCGCGCGCGGCATCAAGGCCAAGGCCGTGATCGAAGGCCCGCCCCGCCGGTCTGTCCCGATCCTGCTGCGCCAGACGAGTTTTCAGGCGCTGGAGGAGGCCATCCTGTTCCGCGATGGCGATGAGAGCGTGGCCGGCGTCCACACCGCACGGTTCGGCGAGATCGAGCAGCGCGGGATTGCGCTGACGCCACATGGCCGCGCGCTTTACGATGCGATCCTCGCGGAAGCCGAGCAGGCCCGCGGCCTGGGCGAAAAAGGCTATGAAGCGCGCCTGGCAGAGATCTTCCAGCGCTTTCCCGACGATCTGGATGCGATCCGCGAACAGGGGCTGGCCTATTTCACTTATGCGCCGACGCCCAAGGCCGCTATGCTTCCTGCGGGACGCCAGCTGCCATCCGGCGCACCGGACGAGCTGGTTGCAGATGGCTGGCTGGAAGCGAGCCCGATCACCTATGAGGACTTCCTGCCGGTCAGTGCCGCCGGCATCTTTCGCTCCAATCTCGCCGATGCAGAGACTGGATCCCGCGCAGGCGCCTCATCGCAGGATGAGTTTGAGGCCGCGCTCGGCGTCCCGTGCCTCGACCCGTTCGGATTATATCTCGATCAGGAACAGGCCTCACTCGAGATTTTGGGATAGCAGACCGGCGTTCACGCCGCCGCAGAACCTTCACCGCTCAAGGCCCGGGCGCGAACCATGAGACGGCTCACAATGGCCTGATAAAATGCTCGATCCTCGGCGCTCGCCTCGCTCCAGAGGCTGGCATCGCGCACGGAGGCCTCGTGGTGGAGCGCCTTGTACACCACGGCACCGGCCTCGGTCGGTTGCAGGACGATATCGCGGCGGCGGGTCGGCCTGAATCGCTCGATCAGCCCGCTCTCCTCCAGCGCCGAGACCGTCCGGCCGATCTGGCTCTTGTCCCGGCCCATCGCCTTGATCAGCTGCGCCATTGGCAGCGGCGCGTACAGGCCAATCAGCGCGAGAACCTGACCCTGAAAGTTCGACAGGCCGTGCATCCGCTGGCAGGAAAGCATGGCGCTACGCTTGAGATAGGCGACCAGTCCGACCAGCTTGGGCGCGATGAGGTCCGGCGGCGGCTCGATCTTCTTGCCCTCCGGTCCGACAGGCCATGAAGGCGTGCCGGCCCCGCCCGGTGCCGCACCAATGATCCCCGCCTCGACACTCAGGCAGCGCTCGTGATTGTAGATGCGGGCGGCCTTCTGCGCCAACTGGTCGGTGAGCAGGCCGAAGCGCTCCAGTTCGTCGCGCCCCAGACCGCCTACCAACTGGCCGTCACGGGCGCGGACGATGGCGCGAATCTTTTCAAAGAGCACCCGCCCCGACGGGGAGAGGGTGAGTTTGGCGCGCAGCTTCTCACGCACGATCAATCCGTCCCGCTCCAGCGGCTTGATCGCGCGACTGACCTGCGCCTTTTCGTAGCCGGCAAAGCCGACGATGTCCTGAGAGGTCATGCCGCCGGAGAGCCCGAGCAGCAGCAGTAGATGGCGATGGATTTCTTTGTAACCCACCTCCGCCTCGAACAGCGGCAGGCCGCCCTCGCGGATCGCGCGCATGAGCAGCATGAGGCGCATCCCCAGAAGCCCGGCATCGAGCTGGGCGGGACCGATATCCGCCTCTTGCGTCACGATATTTTTGCTCCTCGCCCCTGGCATGCTGTCATCTGCATGATAAAGCCCATCGAACCCGATCAGGCAACCGGCGCGACGATATAGTGTGAGTCTTGCGACAGAGCTGTGATCGCGACGCGACAGGTCATCGACCGCTCAGGAGACACCATGCTCAGGATTTTCCGTTATATCGCCCTGGTGGAAGGCATCACGACCCTCGCGCTGTTCCTGATCGCGATGCCGCTCAAATATGGCTTCGACAATCCCGCGCTGATCCGTCCGGTCGGGATGACCCACGGCATCGCGTTCCTGCTCTACATCGGCGCGATGCTGTTCGTGCTGCCGGGCAAGGGCTTTGGTGTCATGGGCTGGCTGCGGACGACGCTGGCGGCGTTCTTCCCGTTCGGCACCTTTCTCAACGATCCCTATCTCAAGCGGCAAGAGGCCGCCCTCACCCAGGGGCGCGCACGCTCCGTCTAAGCCTGCGCGCCGAAGAGGCCGCGAAGATCAGGCCTTGAGGCGCTCGGCGTGCCAGCGGATATGCTCGGCCATGAAGGTCGAGATGAAATAATAGCTGTGGTCATAGCCGGGCTGCATGCGGATTGTTGCGGGCTGACCGGCCTTGGCGCAGGCCGCTTCCAGCAGATGCGTACGCAGCTCCTGCTCGAGGAAATTGTCCGCACCGCCCTGATCGACCAGCAGGTCGGGCAGTCGCGCACCGCTTTCGATCAGCGCCACGGCATCATGCTGCGCCCAGGCCGATGCATCGTCCCCCAGATAGCCGCCGAGCGCCTTCTGGCCCCACGGCACCTGGCTCGGCGCGACGATGGGCGCGAAGGCGGAGACGGACCGGAAGCGCTCAGGATTGTGCAGCGCGATGGTCAGCGCACCATGGCCGCCCATGCTGTGCCCGGTGATGCCCTGCCGCGCCATATCGACAGGGAAATTTGCGGCGATCAGCGCCGGCAGTTCCTGCTCGATATAGCTTTTCATGCGATAATGGGTCGCGAAGGGTGCCTGGGTCGCATCGACATAGAAGCCGGCGCCTAGGCCGAAATCATATTTGCCTTCCGCATCGTCGGGCACATCCTCGCCGCGCGGACTGGTATCGGGCGCCACGAAGACGACTTTCTCCGCCGCGCAGGCCGCGCGATACTCGCCCTTTTCCATGACGTTCGCATGGGTGCAGGTGAGGCCGGAGAGGTAGAAGAGCACGGGCAATGTTTCGCCCGGCTCATGCTCGGGGACGAAGACGGCGAATGTCATCGCCGTCCCCGTCTCCGAAGATGTGTGCCGGTAGACGCCCTGGACGCCGCCATAGGCCTTGTTCGTCGAGAGCGTCTCCAACGTCATCGATCAGGCGCCTTCAGGCAGCTGGCAGAAGACGCAGATCTTGTTGCCGGTCGGATCGCGCAGATAGGCGCCATAGGCATTGCCCGGCGCCTGCGGGCGCTTGCCCGGCTCGCCTTCGCTGGTGCCGCCATTGGCCAAACCGGCAGCGTGGAACGCATCGACCTGATCCTTGTCGGCAGCGGCAAAGCCGATCGTGCCGCCATTGGCATGGGTCGCCGGCTCGCCGTTGATCGGCGAAATGATGCCGAAGGTGCCGCCATTGTGCGAATAGAAAGCGCGATCGCCGATGTTGTGGCCGGCGCCAGCGCCCAGTGCGCCGAGCACGGCGTCATAGAATTTCGCGCTCTGCGCGAGGTCCTTCGCGCCAACCATGATATGCGTAAACATTGTAACTCTCCTCTTGGTTACTCAAAATCCTGCGCGCGCCGGAGCATCACTGGGGTTCATCCCAAGCCGCGCAAAGCTTGTTGCCATCCGGATCGCGCAGATACGCGACCCAGATACCCCGCCCGGTGGCGGGCGAAATCCGGTTCTCCGGCTCTCCCTCGCACGCCTGGCCGCCATGCGCCAGGCCGGCTGCATGCCAGGCCTTCACCGCCTCCGGTGATGGGGCCAGAAAGCCGACCGTCCCGCCATTGGCATGGGAAGCCGGCTGACCATCGATGGGGTGGCCAACGATGAACAGACCGCCGCCATTCCGATAGAGCAACCGCCCCTTCGCATCGGCCTGTGCCGGCGCGATGCCCATCGCCGCGAACGTTGCATCATAGAAGATGCGCGCGCGCTCGATGTCGTCGGTGCCGAGGACCAGATGCCTGAACATGGGTGCCGCTCCCGAGCGCAACCGCCGCCCTGCGGACCTTAGAACACCACCACGGAGCGGATGCTCTTGCCGGCATGCATCAGGTCGAAGGCGGTGTTGATCTCTTCCAAGCCCATGACGTGGGTGATCATGGGATCGATCTCGATCTTGCCGGTCATGTACATGTCGACGATCTTGGGCACGTCCGTGCGGCCCTTGGCACCGCCGAACGCCGTGCCGCGCCAGTTGCGCCCGGTAACGAGTTGGAATGGCCGCGTGGCGATCTCCTTGCCCGCTTCCGCTACGCCGATGATGATGCTGGTGCCCCAGCCACGATGGCAGGCTTCCAGCGCCGTGCGCATCACTTCGGTGTTACCGGTCGCGTCGAAGGTATAGTCCGCGCCGCCGTCGGTCATCGCCACGATCTTCGCTACCACATCCTCGCGGCTCATGCCCTTGGAATTGAGGAAGTCGGTCATGCCGAACTTGCGGCCCCATTCCTCGCGATCCGGGTTGATGTCGACGCCGATGATCTTGTTGGCGCCAGCCAGGCGCGCGCCCTGGATGACGTTGAGGCCGATGCCGCCGAGGCCAAAGATCACGACATTGTCGCCGACCTGAACCTTGGCGGTGTTGATGACCGCGCCCACACCCGTCGTCACGCCGCAGCCGATGTAGCAGCTCGTCTTGAACGGCGCGTCCTCGCGGATCTTGGCAACTGCGATCTCGGGCAGCACGGTGAAGTTCGAGAAGGTCGAGCAGCCCATATAATGGTAGATCGGCTGGCCTTTGTAGGAAAAGCGCGTCGTGCCGTCTGGCATCAGGCCCTTGCCCTGCGTCGCGCGGATCGCGGTGCACAGGTTGGTCTTGCCCGAGAGGCAGGACTTACACTGGCGGCATTCCGGCGTGTAGAGCGGGATGACATGGTCCCCCGGCACCACGGAGGTGACGCCCGCGCCGACCTCGCGCACGATGCCCGCGCCTTCATGGCCGAGCACGCTGGGGAAGATGCCTTCGCTGTCGAGGCCGTCGAGCGTGTACGCATCGGTATGGCAGATGCCCGTCGCCATGATCTCGACCAGAACTTCGCCCGCCTTGGGCCCTTCCAGATCCAGCTCGACGATCTCCAGCGGCTTCTTTGCCTCAAATGCTACCGCAGCCCGCGTTTTCATGCCCCATCTCTCCAGCAAGGAACGGCGCTCGCGCGCCAGTTGCCGCTTGTTGGAACCTGAGACTGATTCTTGCAACCCCGCCCAAGCCGGTCGAACGCTTATTTCGCGCGGCACAGGGCCAGCAGGCCGGCCTCCCCGGCGCCGAGGCTGAGCAGCGCGCAGAGCAGGATCGCGAGGGCAGCGAGCGTCCGCACGCCGGGCTTACGGGCCAGCCCGGCCAGCATCGTGGCGCCGACCTGTACCGCAAGCAACGCCGGCAGCGTGCCGATGCCAAAGCCCGCCATGACCAGCAGTCCGCCGGTGAGCGACCCGGCAAAGGCCGCATATAGCAACGCACCGTAGACCATTCCGCACGGCATCATGCCCCAGCCAAAGCCGGTGGCGACCATGCGCAGGCGCGGCGGCAGCATCGATCGCGCCGCGCCTGCGACGTAAGCCGGCACATGCACCTGCCCCCGGATCGCGTGACCGACCACAGCGGGGCTCGGCATAAGGCCCAGCATCGAGAAGCCGACCCAGGCGAGACTCATCGCCGCGGCCCAGCGCAGGAGCAGATGGCCGAGTCTCGCATCCAGCCCGCCCAGCGCCAGTGCGCCCAGCGCCCCCGCCGCGCCACCCATCACCATATAGGCCCCGATACGACCGGCATGGAGCCGCGCCGCAAAGGCTGCGGGATGGTCCCCCTCTCCCCGCGCCTGGTCGAGCAGCAGCGCGATGCCGCCGCACATGCCCACGCAATGCAGGCTGGAGGCAAAGCCGAGCAGAAATCCGCCGCCAAAGGTCCACGGATCGGCCATCGCTCAGATCGCGCTGCTGAACCGCTGCTGGGACAGGGCGCGATGGCGGTCGAACAGCACTGCGACGGCGCGCCCATAAGGCCGGCCCTGTTCGGCGATGCGCAGGCTATTGCCCTCCAGCGTAGCGAGGCCCCGCTCCAGGAAGGGCGCGAGCCGGGCACGCAGGTCCGTCAGGTGCAGATCGGTCCCGACATCGGCAGCGCGGCCACACAGCATATCCTCGATGATCGCGCCACGCCGCTGGTCATCCGCGTCACGCAGGATGCCGCGCTCGCCGGTCAGGCGACCGGCGCCAGCGCGCATCCGGTAGCGGCCGCTATTCTTGTCATTCTGCACGACGAGATGCGGAAACTGGCCGATGGCCGTCGCGCCGATGCCGATCAGCACATCAGCTCGATCCTCGGTAAAGCCCTGAAAATTGCGCCGCAACCTGCCCTGCAGCTGTGCCTTGGCGAGATCGTCATGGGGCAGCGCGAAGTGATCGAAGCCGACCGGGACATAACCCGCGCTAACCAGGCGATCATGCCCCAGCGCCGCCATGGCGAAGCGCTCGGCCTGATCAGGCAGATGGGTGGCATCGATCCGCTTCTGGCGGGGCAGCATATGCGGCACATGCGCATAGCCGAACAGGGCGATCCGGTCTGGCCGCATAGCGATGGCCTCGTCCAGCGTCTGCTCGAGCAACGCGCGATCCTGCCCCGGCAGACCGTACATCAGATCGAAATTGATGGACCGCACGCCGTTGCTGCGCAGGCGATCAACCGCGCTGACGATGAGGTCGCGCGGCTGGACCCGCCCGATTGCGGCCTGAATGGCGGGATCGAAGGTCTGCACGCCAAGGCTGGCGCGTTTGGTGCCGGAGACGCCCAGCGTCATCGCCCAGCGCTGGTCGAATCCGCGCGGATCGATCTCGACCGAGAGCACCGGCGCGCCACAGTTGAAGGCCAGCATCATCTCATCGACCAGCCGGGCAAACTCCAGCGGCGGGATGGCATTGGGGCTGCCGCCGCCAAAGGCGATGCGCTCGACGCGGGCGCGTCCGCCGAGGCGCTGGGCGACAGTGCGAATTTCGGCATGAAGCGCATCGAGATAGCTGGTCAGCCGCTGCGCCTTGTTGGAGCGCCCGGTGTTGCACCCGCAATACCAGCATATCTCCTCACAAAAGGGGATGTGCACATAAAGCGAGACGGGTTGCCCCGGCTGCACCGCATCCAGCGCATGGCCGAGATATGCCTCCCCCACCCGGTCCGTGAATTCGGCCGCCGTCGGATAGCTGGTGTAGCGCGGCACCGGCCGGGCGAGCAGATCGGGATAATAGGACCACATGGAAATGGCTCTACTTTGTCGAGCCTTGGCTGCCCTTGACCTCGATCAAGCCAAGTCTTGCGCTGGGTCAATGAGCGGCGCCCAACCCAATCCTAATGAGCGATGCAGGTTCAGGGAAAGAAAGGAAAGAACCCATGAATGCTCGTTTATTCAGCTGTGTCGCCGGTCTTGCGATGCTCGCTGCCCCCGGGGTCGCGCAGGCGCAACAAGGCAAGGTGCAGGTCAAGCTGATGGCAACCGGCGTGCTGCCCAATGGCAAGATCGATACGGTCAAATCCGCCACGGTGACGCTGCCCGCCGGCACGGACACCGCCGCTAGCGACAATTGGGTGCCGACCGCCGCAATCGAATATTTCCTGAGCGATGCCGTCTCGGTGGAGACGATCTGCTGCATGACCGCGCACCATGTGGATGGCGCGGGCGCGATCAAGGGCGTCAACCGGCTGCTCGATGACATCAAGATCGTGCCGGCGACGGTGACGCTCAAATATCACCTCAACGCCGGCCCCATCAAACCCTATATCGGCGCCGGGCCGAGCTACTTTTGGGTGGTGGACTCCAAGGTGGGCGCGGGCGGCACTGCCGCGCTGGGCGCCGCGAGCGCCAAGCTCAAGAGCAAGGTGGGCTTCGCGCTGCAGGCCGGCGTCGACATTCCGGTGAATGATACCGGCCTTGGCATCTCGTTCGACGCCAAGCGCTACTTCGTCCGGCCCACCGCAGAATTCTACAATGCCTCCGGCGCCACCGTCCTGGCGACGCGGCACGAACTCGATCCCTGGGTCGTCAGCGGCGGCGTCAGCTACCGCTTCTAAGCCCAGTTCCCGGCACGCGCCGGCAAGGCGGGTCTGCTCCTCCCTCTCCCGGAGCAGGCCCGTTTTTTTGTGCTCGTACCCCTAGTGCAGGATCGGCAGCTCATTGGGGCTCGCCCCTCCTCTGAAGAGGAGGGGAGCATCTTCGCGGTATTCTCAAGTCGCGTCAGTCCGACGGCTTATCCTGATCCTCGATCAGAATGCGCAAGGCAGCGCCATCCGGGTCGTCGAACTGGCCATTGCGCAGCGACCACATGAACGCGACCAAGCCGGTCAGGCCGAGCAGCAGGGCGACGGGGATGAGGAAGATCAATCCGTTCATTTGACAGCCCAGCGCAGACGGAGGGAATTGGCCACCACGATGAGCGAACTGCTCGACATCGCGACGGCAGCAATCAGCGGCGTGACATAGCCGGCAATCGCCAGCGGCACAGCCAGCGCATTATAGCCGATCGCCAGACCGATATTCTGCCGCACGATGCGCATGGTGGCGCGCGAGGCCCGCACCGACTTGGGGATACCCGAGAGGCTGTCACCCAGAAACACGATGTCCGCCGCCTGCTGGCCGACATCGCTCGCCGAGCCGGGCGCCATGGAGACATGGGCCGCGGCAAGTGCCGGGCCGTCGTTCAGTCCGTCGCCTACCATCAAAGGCTTGTGTCCGGCCTCGGCCAGCGCCTGCAGCCGCGCCAGCTTGTCGGCCGGGCGCATCCCGCCCTCGGCCGGCACGCCGAGCTGATCGGCTAGCGATTGGACCGCCTCCTCCCGATCGCCCGACATGATCGCCGGCGGCAGACCAAGGCCGCGCAGGTCCGCCAGCGCCCGCGCGGCATCCGGGCGCAGCGCATCGGCGAAGCGGGTGATGTGACGGCGCCCGTGCGCCAGCTCCAGCGCGACCGCCATGGTCGGATCGTCACTTGCGCCAGCCTGATCGCTCAGATCCTGCGGTGTCGGCTTGCCCATCGCAACGGGCTGGCCCTGCCAACGCGCGCGCACGCCCTCGCCGGGAATATCCTCGACGTCAGCAAGAACCGCCGGGCTGACATGCTCGCCGCCCAGCGCTTGCCGGAGCGCCACCGCGAGGGGGTGGCGGCTGGTCATGGCCAGCGCGCGGGCGATGCTCCGCTCCTCCTCGTCCAGCGCCTCGACGCCAGAGGCACGCGGGCGACCGAGCGTGAGGGTGCCGGTCTTGTCGAACAGGGCCTGATCGGCCTGCGCGAGGCGTTCCAGCGCGCTGCCATCCTTCACCAGCAGCCCGGCGCGCATCATCGCGCCGCAGACCACCACCTGCGCCACCGGCACGGCGAGGCCCAGCGCGCAGGGGCAGGTGATGATCAGCACGGCGATGGCGACCAGCAGCGATTGGTGCCAGCCCGCCCCGGCGATCATCCAGCCGGCAAAGGTGATGGCAGCGAGCAGATGCACCACCGGCGCGTAAAGCCGCGAGCATTTGTCGGCGAGGCGGACATAGCGGGACTTGGCCTGGCCGGCGCTTTCCATCAGCCGGGCAATCTCGGCAATCGCCCGCCCCTCGCCTACGGCCGTCACGCGCAGCGTCACCGGGCCGTCGAGATTGAGCGTGCCGGCGGTCGCCATGTCGCCCGCGCGCAGCGTGACAGGCGCACTTTCGCCGGTCAGCAAGGAGAGATCGAACCGGCTGCTGCCCTGCTCGATTATGCCATCTGCCGCGAGCCGCTCGCCGGCGGCAACCAGAACGCGGTCGCCTACGGCCAGCGCATCGGCGGCAACCCACTGGCTCGCGCCATCCTCGGCCAGCCGCATGGCACCGGGCGCGGTGCGGCGTACCAGCGCTTCAGCTCCGCTGGCGGCGCGCGCGCGCATCATTTCATCCAGCACCCGGCCGGCGAGCAGGAAGGTGAGCAGCATCAACGCGCCATCGAACCAGGCATGGCGACCGCCGATGATCGTCTCGTAGAGGCTCATCGAGGTCGCCAGAATGACGCCGATGGAGATCGGCACATCCATATTGGTCGTGCCCGCCCGCAGCGCCTTGAAGGCCGAGCGGAAGAAGGGCTGTCCCGCATAGGCCACCGCCGGGATGGCGATCAGCGCGGAAATCCAGTGGAACAATTCGCGCGCGCTGCCATCCGCCCCGGACCAGACCGAGACCGAGAGCAGCATGACGTTCATCGCCGCAAAGGCTGACACGGCAAGAGCGCGGATCAACTTACGCAGCGCCTGGCTGCGCTCATGCGCCGCCGCGCTGTGCAGCGGTTGCGCCTCGAACCCGATCGCATCGAAGGCGCGCAGCAGGTCCGGCTCGGCCAGATCGGCGGCATGCGAGACGATCACGGTCTTGGCCGAGAAATTCACGCGGGCCGCGTGGACCCCCGGCTGCAATGGTAACAGCCGCTCGATCTTGGAAATGCAGCCGGCGCAATGCATGTCCGGCACGGCGAGGCGGGTTTCCACCGCATCCGCCGACCAATCGGGCCTTGGCGCCACATAGGTCATGACAGATCGACCACCCGGTTGATCTCCCGCCCATGGGCGCGGGCCCGCACATGGACGATCCAGCGGCCCTGCGGCAGGGGCTGGAGGCTCTCATACACGCCATCGCCGAGCGCCCGGAATTGCAGCGCGATATCGGGCTTGCGGCCGAGCGGGTGGCGGGCGGTGGCGGTCAGCGCCACATCGTTCATCGGCGCATTCGCACTGCGCAGCGTCGCGCTCAGCCGTGTCTCCGCAGTCCGATTCAGCGTGAGCGCCCAGCCCAGCGCGTTTTCGGCGCGGGCCTGCGCCAGCCATTTGTTGAACTCCTGGCTGGCGACGTAACTGTTCTGCACCACCAGCCCGCCGAATGTGGAGCTTGCGAGGAAGGCCATGGTGAAATTGACGGCCATGACCACGCCGAAAAAGCTGACGAGAATGACGGTGATATGCCGTCCGGTGAACTTGCGGGTCATTGGCCTACCTCCGGGCGAACAAAGCTCTCATCATCCTGCGCTGCCTCTTTCTGCTCGTCGAGCGTGCGCAACGTGAAGGCGAAATCCTGGCGGGCAACGCCCTGCGCCGGCGCAACCACATGCACGCGTTCCTTGAGCACCTGATCGGGCGGCACGTCGATTTGCAGGGTCCGGCTCGCCTGATCGCGGGTCTGGCCCTCACGCCACATCAGCGCGCCGTCCAGCCCATCGAGGCCGATGGCCATAGGGCGCGCGCGGCTCTGCATGTTGCGCACCTTGATCAGATAGCTGTTGCGGATCGACCCGTCGGACAGGCGGACATAGACCGGATTGCGCTCCGCATTGGCCGCGATGTCGATGCGCGAACGCACGCCCAGCGCGAACAGCATGGCAAGGCCAATGCTCGCCCAGATCGCGAAATAGGCAATTGTGCGCGGACGGAAGAGGCGCTTGCGCACGGGCGCCGGCGCCTCGCCCTTCATCTCGGCCTCGCAGTCGATCTCTGTCGCATAATCGATCAGGCCGCGCGGACGGCCGATCTGCGCCATCACCTTGTCACAGGCATCGATGCACAAAGCGCAGGTGATGCACCCGATCTGCGGCCCCTCGCGAATGTCGATCCCGGTCGGGCAGACCTGCACACATTGCAGACAGTCGATGCAGTCGCCGGTCGGCAGCCCTTCATCCTGCGCCTTCTTCAGCCCCTTGGTGCGGGGCTCGCCGCGCCAGTGCTTGTAGGTCACGATGAGCGATTTCTCATCCGTCATCGCGGTCTGGATGCGCGGCCAGGGGCACATGTAGATGCACACCTGCTCGCGCATGAAGCCGCCGAAGATGAAGGTCGTCATGGTCAGCACGAAGGTGGTGCCATAGGCAACGAACGGCGCCTGCCCGGTCCAGAACTGGTGTTGCAGCGTCGGCGCATCGGCAAAGTAGAATATCCACGCGCCACCGGTCAGGAATGAGATGACGAGCCAGACCGCCCATTTGCGCAGCCGCTTCCAGACCTTCATCGGAGTCCAGGGCGCTTTCTCCAGCCTGATCTGCGCGTTGCGATCCCCATCGAGGAAGCGCTCGACATGCTGGAACAGATCGGTCCAGACCGTTTGCGGGCAGGCATAGCCGCACCAGGCGCGGCCGACGGCCGAGGTCACCAGAAACAGGCCGACGCCCGCCATGATGAGCAGCCCGGCGACGTAATAGAATTCGTGCGGCCAGATCTCGATGCCGAACATGAAGAAGCGGCGATTGGCGAGGTCGACCAGCACCGCCTGATTGGGCGCGTGCGGCCCGCGGTCCCAGCGGATCCAGGGCGTGGCCCAATAGATCGTCAGGGTGACGGCCATCACCAGCCACTTGAAGCGGCGGAACGGCCCATCGACCTGCTTGGGGAAGACCGACTTGCGCTTGGCGTAGAGGCTTTCCGCTGGCGCGGTAACATCATTCACGGGGGACATGGCAGCGTCCGTTGTTGGCGTCTTCGGCATCAGATTGCCTCCGATCGATCTTCGCTTAGGCGCAGTCGGCTCAAACGACATTGAGCAGGATCAACGAAATGAGCGGCAGCCGGCCCCTCCCCCGACGCGCGAAGGAAGGGCCGGCTCCGCCTTATGGTGTTGCGGCGTTGGCCTGCGCCTCCGGTGCCCCGGCAGCCTGAGCGGCAATCTGCGCTGCGACGGGCGTCGCCTCGCCGCCGCCAAGGCCGTGGACGTAGACGGCCAGCATGCGGATCGTCGCCTTGTCGAGCGCATGGCCCCAGGCGGGCATCACACCCCGACGGCTGTTCGTCACCGTCTGGGTCAGCGTCTCGCGATCGCCGCCATAGAGCCAGATCGGGTCGGTCAGGTTCGGCGCACCGAATTCACGCAGTCCCTTGCCGGCCGGGCCGTGGCAAACCGCGCAATTCTGTTGGAACAGCACGTCGCCACGCCGTGAGGAAGCGCTGGCCTTCTCCTGCCCGCTGATCACGCGGACATGGCTCACTACATCCTGAACCTGCGTGCCGGTGAGAATGCCGTCCTTGCCGAAGGCGGGCATCAGGCTCATGCGGGTCTGCGCTTCATCCGGGTTCCGAGCGCCATGAGTGATCGTATATTCGATCGATTGCAGGTCGCCACCCCACAGCCAGTCGTCATCCACCAGATTCGGATAGCCCTTGGCGCCTGCAGCGCCCGAGCCATGGCACTGCACGCAATGCACCTTGAACGCGGCTGCCCCCCCCTGCATCGCCGCTTCCATCAGCTTTGGCTGGGCGACCAGCTTCTCGATGGGCGTGGCAGCGATGGCCGAGAGGATCGGCGTGCGGCGCGCGGTCTCGGCGTCCATCACCTGCTGGAGCTGCCCACGGCTGGACCAGCCGAACAGCCCCTTGCTGGCTTCATGCGCGAAGGGAATAGCGGGATAAACCACCACATAGCCGATCGCGAACACGATCGTTGCGTAGAAAGTCCAGACCCACCAGCGCGGCATGGGGGTGTCGAGCTCCTCGATCCCGTCCCATTCATGGCCGACGGTCTGGGTACCGGTCGGCGCGTCGATGCGTTTCTTCTCAGCCATGGTTGTTCTTCCTGTCATGGGCTGCGGCCTCGCCATCTTCGGCGAAGATCAGGTGCGCGGCGTCCTGGTTGCTCCGGCGCGAGCCGGGACGGAACGCCCATGCGCACAGGCCGAAATAGAGCACCACCATTGCCGAAAGCCCGTAGCTGTCCGCGAAGTGGCGCAGATCATTATAGCTCATCGCTCCACCTCCTGCGGCGCGGCGCTATCCAGATCGACAAGCGTGCCGAGCATCTGGAGATAGGCGACGAGGGCATCCATCTCGGTCAGCTTGGCCGGGTTGCCGTCGAAATCGCGGGCCTGCGCCTTGGGGTAGCGCTTGAGGAGATCGGCGGTGTCGGCCTCGGGATCGGCCTGCGCCAGGAGATCGGCATTCGCCTTCTCGATGTCCTCATCGCTATAGGGCACGCCAACCCGGCGCTGCGCCGTGAGATGGGCCGTCATGTCGCCCGCTTTCAGCTCACGCTTGGTGAGGAAGGCATAGGTCGGCATGATCGATTCCGGCACCACGCTGCGCGGATCGATGAGGTGCTGGACGTGCCACTCATCCGAGTAGCGCTTGCCGACGCGGGCCAGGTCCGGCCCAGTCCGCTTGGAGCCCCACTGGAAGGGGTGGTCATACATGCTTTCGGCGGCGAGGCTGTAATGGCCGTAGCGCTCCACCTCGTCGCGGAACGGGCGGATCATCTGCGAGTGGCAGTTGTAGCAGCCCTCCCGCATGTAGATGTTCCGGCCCGCCAGCTCCAGTGGCGTGTAGGGACGCATTCCCTCCACCTTCTCGATCGTGTTGTCGATCCAGAAGAGGGGTGCGATCTCCACGATGCCGCCGACGGTAACCGCGGCGAAGGCAGCGACGGCAAGGAGCGTGACGTTCCGCTCCAGCTTCTTGTGCTTCTGTGCAAAGCTCGACATGGTTTTCCGTCCTTATTCCGCGGGAACCGCAGCAGGTTTGTGGGTGATCGGCCGGTCCTTGGCGGCGTCGTAGGCAGCGTCGCTCATCGGCGCTTCGACGCGCTGGTGGCCGAGGATGGTGCGCCACACATTGATGGTCATGCACACGGCGCCCGAGAGGTAGAGCAGTCCGCCGAAGGCGCGCAGTACGTACATCGGGAACATCGCACGGACGGTGTCAGAGAAGGCGTAGACGAGGTAGCCGTCCGCCCCATATTCCCGCCACATCAGGCCCTGCATGATGCCAGCGACCCACATGGCCGAGGCGTAGAAGACGATGCCGACGGTCGCGAGCCAGAAGTGCCAGTTGACCATGCGCAGCGAGTAGAGCCGGTTGCGGCCCCACAGGCGCGGCGTAAGATAGTAGATCGCCGCGAAGGTGATCATGCCGTTCCAGCCGAGCGCGCCCGAGTGAACGTGGCCGATGGTCCAGTCCGTATAGTGCGAGAGGCTGTTGACGCTCTTGATCGAGAGCATCGGCCCTTCGAAGGTGCTCATGCCGTAGAAGGCGAGCGCCATCACCATCATGCGGATGATCGGATCGGTGCGGACCTTGTCCCAGGCGCCGTTCAGCGTCATCAGGCCATTGATCATGCCGCCCCAGCTCGGCATCCACAGCATGACCGAGAAGACCATGCCCAGCGTCTGCGCCCAGTCGGGCAACGCAGTGTAGTGGAGGTGATGCGGACCGGCCCAGATGTAGAGGAAGATCAGCGACCAGAAGTGGATGATCGACAGGCGATAGCTGTAGATCGGCCGCTCGGCCTGCTTGGGCACGAAATAGTACATCATCGCCAGGAAGCCGGCGGTGAGGAAGAAGCCTACCGCGTTATGGCCGTACCACCACTGGGTCAGCGCATCCTGCACGCCCGCAAAGGCGCTATAGCTCTTGGAGCCCAGCAGGCTGACCGGCATCGACAGGTTGTTGACGATGTGGAGCATCGCGATGGTGAGGATGAAGCTCAGGTAAAACCAGTTCGCCACATAGATATGCGGCTCGCTGCGCTTGACGATCGTGCCAACGAAGACCGCGAGATAGGCGACCCAGACGATGGTGAGCCACAGGTCGACATACCATTCGGGCTCGGCATATTCCTTCGCCTCGGTGATGCCGAGGAGATAGCCGGTCGCGGCGAGCACGATGAACAGCTGGTAGCCCCAGAAGACGAAGCGCGCGAGCGAGGGGAAGGCAAGCCGGGCGCGGCAGGTGCGCTGCACGACATAGAAGCTCGTTGCGATCAGGGCATTGCCACCGAAGGCAAAAATCACTGCTGAGGTGTGCAGCGGCCGCAGGCGCCCGAAGCTGGTATATTCCAGCCCCAGGTTCAGCGCCGGGAAGGCAAGCTGCAAGGCAATGTAGAGCCCGGCGAGAAAACCGGCCATGCCCCAGAACACCGTGGCGATAACGCCCCAGCGCACCGGATCGTCATCATAATGCCCCTGATCGGGCATGCGCAGAATGCCGCGCGCCATACCGCCCCAATCGGCGGAGCGAAGCGTCCCCATCATGGCGAGCAGCGCCGCAAGCGACGCAATGACCATGTGGATGGCAAATCCGGAATCCACGGCGAGCGCGGAGGCGAGCATCGCGAGAATGGCGAGCAGAAGCCAGCCTCCCGCCTTCATTGTTAGACCGGTCATAGAAACCCCTTGAGCAGCACAGTCCTGGGACTGTGCTGTCGCTGTGGATCAGCGGGGGCTCGGCATCATTGACATGGGTCAACGGGAAGAATGCGGTCTGCGGGGTGGCCGGCGCGCCACGATGCGCGCCGACGAGGAGCGCGGTGCTCAGCCGTTGCCGGCTTCGGCCTCCATGGCGTCATGATCTAGGATGACGACAGTCCGCCGATCCGGCAGATCGATGATCCCGGCCTGGCGGAGCCGGGTGAGCTGGCGACTCACAGTCTCGATGGTCAGGCCCAGCAGATCGGCCATCTGCTGGCGGGTGAGCGGCAGTTCGAAGCGCTCGACAAGATCGCTGCCGCTACAGCTTGCATCCGCAAGCCGCTGCGCCATTTCGAGCAGGAAGGTCGCGACACGCTCTCCGGCGCTCTTGCGTCCCAGCAGCAGCATCCAGTGACGCGCGCGATCCAATTCGGTGAGGGTCCGTTGGAGCAGCTTGTGCTCCAGCTCCGGATGCGTGCGGGCAAAATCGTCGAACGAGGAGCGCGTGAACAGGCACACCTGCGCATCGCACAGCGCGGTGACGCTGTGCTGAGTCGTGCTGCCAAACGGTCGCCCGATGAAATCGGAGGGATAGACGACGCCAACAATCTGCTCGCGGCCATCCGCCGTCGAGGTCGACAGTTTGAGCACGCCGTCAATCACATTGGCGACCAGCAAGCTGTCATCGCCTTCCCACATCAGCGTCTGCCCGCGATGCACGGGCACGCGACGACCGATCTTGTTGAGCACCTCCAGCTCGGAGGTATCCAAAGATGAACAGATCGCGCGGTTCCGCACGACACACTGTTGGCAGCTAGTCACCGCGACTCTTTACAGCAGTCGTCGAGACTTTCCAACGGCCTAAGCAGGCCATCTGTGCCAAAGACACATTGGCAGTCCCGCCCCTCACCCTTCACGGAAGACACCGTCGTCAGTAGCCGACGGTGAACCGCATGTTCTTGTGCTTGGGCGTCTCGATCTCGTCGATCATCGCGACGGCGAAATCCTCATAGCTGATCGAGCTTTTGCCATCCGGCGCCGTCAGCAGCGTTTCGGTGCCGAGGCGAAAGGTGCCGGTGCGCTCGCCCGGTCCGAACATCATGGCCGGCGACAGGAACGTCCAATCAAAGCCCGGCCCCGCCTTCAGCTGGTTAAGGAAATCTCGCGCCGGCGCGGCCTCGACCTTGATGAAGTCCGGGAAACCCGGCGTATCGAGCAGCACCACGCCATCCTCGGTCTGCAGGCTCGCCGCGCCACCGACGACCAGCAGCCAGCACCCGGCCTTGCGGGCCACGGCAAACACATTGTCCGCATCCAGCGACTTGAACGGCATGGAGAGAATGACCGCATCGTGGCCGGCGATCTTGCTCGCCATGTCGTCGACATCATTGATGTCGGCCTTCACCCACGTCACGCCCTCGCGCGGGGCTTGGGTGTCTGCGCTGCGCGAAATGCCTGTGACATTGTGCCCGCGACTCACGGCCTCATCGACCAGACGCTGGCCTGCATTGCCAGTGGCACCCATGATTGCGATCTTCATGCCTGCATTCCTCTCTTATCGGGCACATCGCGCGCCTAGCCCGCGACACCCAAATTGACTTTGCCTATTCTAAGGGCCTGTTCTTAGGGTCAAGCCGGACAAAGGCAAGAGACCAGCGCCGCGTTTCCCGACGTCAGCGATCAACGGCCAGCTTTTCCGCCATGTTCGGGTCATCCGCAGCGATCTCGACAGCATGCGAGGTGCGGAACGGCTGATTGGAATGCGGCGCAGTCAGCAGCGTCCACTGCGCGAGATCGCAGCCGAGCAGCAGCGGCCGCTCCGGCAAGCCAGCGGCGGCAAGCTGGCTCTTGGTCAGCGCTTCCAGCTCCTGCGGACGGATGGAGAGATAGAAGATCTTCTGCCCCTCCGCCGCCAGTTTCTGCACCGTCTCGATCGCCACCGGGTTGGGCTTCACTTCCTCGAAGCCGGGCTTGAAAAACAGCGACCCCTGCTCGAACAGGAAGCCATCGACGCTGATGAAGAACACCCGGTGGCCCTGCAGATATTCGCGCCACTCGTGGACCGTCCCCCAGTCCTGATACTGCTTGATCCGCTGGATGCGGAACACCGAGCCCTGCATCGCCAGATAGCCGATAATCTCGGAGAGATAGAGCTCGCCGGCGGACAGGCGCGGCTGGCCCATCAGCTCGTCATAGGCCGTCAAAAACTCGCGCGGGCTAGAGAAATAATAGCCGCCGACGCTGAACAGATCGGAGATGACCTGCTTTTCGCGGAAATTGACGATCACATCTTCCTGATCGACCTGAACATAGCTCTTGTTCTGCGGATTGACCTGGCTGAAGCTGCTGAGCGAGGCGACGCAGACATAATTGTATGTCTGATAGAGGTGCGGCACCTCAAAATAATTGTCGCTGTCCTTCACCATGAAGGGCTCGTCGATGCCGCTCTTGAGCAGCGTCTGGGCAACCGTCTCGGACTGGCTGCGTGTCGGCTCGTCCAGAATGACGCAATTGACCTTCTGCCCAAAGGCGGCGCGCAGACCTTCCTGAGCCTGGAAGCGCTCTTCATGCTCGCGCAGGATCGTGAAGATGAAATCATCCACATTGGCGCCAAGGCCCTGTACTGCCTTGAAGACCATGGGCAGGCCATCATTGTCGGGCAGCATCCACTTAGGCGCCATGTTGGGGAAGCGGGAGGAGCGGCCGGCGCAGGGTACGATGATCTTCATGGGTCTTCTCTCTCGCGTCAAAGATTGTCCAGGGCAGCACGGCCGCATTCGGCCACCCGCCGGGCAACGAAGGCCCGGTCCTCGTCGGTCTTCGCATAAGGCAGGATGCGCGCGAAGGTGAGGCCGAGCAGGATGTAATGGCGTGCGGGATACGCCGGGTCCAGCGCTGTCGCGGCAGCATGGAAGCGCTGCCGCAGCCACCATGTCACGCCCCGTGCCAGCGGCCGGCCGCGATGGGCGTGCCAAAGCCCCTCGCATTCCTGAAACAGCTTGGACCAGTCGATCCAGACGTGATCGAAGGGCGATGTGATCGTATCGATCAGCCACAAGGCGCCGCGCCGGTCGACGAGGATGTTCTCGAAGGTTAGATCGCCATGCGCTGCGGTGGGCTTTTCGTCCGCCACCAGCACATCCATGCGCTGTACCGCCTCCACCAGAGGGGCGAGTGCTTGCTCGTGCATCGCGCCAGTCTTGTCGGCGATCTGCTGCAGCTTGTCCACCAGCAGGCTCTTGCGCGGGGCGAGTGGCGGCTGGCTGACCGGCACCGAAACCGCCAGGCGGCTCATCAGCCGCTCCACGCGGTCGGCGAAATCGGCGACATTATCAAAGGTGCCATTGGAAAGGAAATTGACCGCATCGCGCGACGGGATGAACGCCATGTCGAAATAGAAAAGCCCGTCCTGCTCGCCCATGTCGAGCACCTCAGGCATCCCGGCACAGCCTTCCACCAGCCCAGCCAGCGCCTGCTGCCGCACCGCCTGATCGCGCAACGACCCGTTGGCATCGACAAGATTGGCCGCCTTGCGCACGAAGGGCTGTCCGCTATCACGGACCAACGCGACGGTCGCGCCGGAAAAGCCGGAGAGCGGAATGACCTCGCGAAACATCCGCAAAGCCGGGTGGCTGTCGAGGGTCAACTCTGGTCCTGTCATGATTTGCCCGGCCGATGGATGACGCCGGCTTGGGTCACGTCGATGACAGTCATGCCCGCGGCAAGGCCGGACGCGATCCCGACCGGCGTATCCTCGAACACGAGGCAGCGTGCGGGCGCCACGCCCAGTAACGCCGCGCCGGTGAGATAAGGTTCGGCATGCGGCTTGCCTTGCGCCACATCATCGCCGCTCACCACGGCGCCGAAATGGGGGCGCCACGCCATCGTTTCCAAGATCGCTTCCACGCCGTCCCGGTTGCCCGACGACACCAACGCCATGGGGATCGTGCCGGCATGACGCGTCAGCAAGTGTGACGCGGTCAGTGCCGGCGCCTTCTCCTGCCGTAGCACGGTCTTGAAATGCGCCTTCTTCTCGGCATGGAGGGCGGCGATCATCGCATCGTCGATCTCACCCATGCCCGCCGCTGCCGCAAAAGCCGGGATCGCGATCCGGGCGGGCGGACCGACATTTGCAAGATAATCATCCATGGTGAAGCGATAGCCGCGCGCATCGAACACGGCTGCGTAGGCGAGGCCGTGGAGCGGCATGGTATCGACCAGCGTGCCATCCAGATCGAATAGCAGGGCGTCATAGGCGGAGAGGTCCACGCCGAGCGGCCATGGCTCCACGGACACGTCTGGCGTCATTTCCCGCCCCGCGACTTAACTAAAACGACCATCGACCTTCAAATAACCCCCTGCAATCGACGCACATCTATCGCGCTGGCGAGCATTCTCTCAGCTGGCCGTCATGCGAATGTGGAAATGGGTTGAATTCTTAATCCGAAATCTTGCTAGGTTGAACGCGCGCGCCATTGGCCATCGAGGAAAACCCGTGAAGTCTGTAAATGGAAAACCTGCAAGCGAGTTCCTCGACAATCGGCTTGCCGCAGCCAAAGAATTGACCGAGGCCTCAAACTATACCCCTGCCTTGGAGATTTACGAGGCAATATTTAAGGAGGGCATAACGGCCCACCGCGCCTTTGAGGGCGCCGGACGCGCGGTGACCGGCGCGCTGATGGACGGGGCTTTGCCGACGGACTGGGGTCGGGAGCGGCTGGACGATCTCCTCCGCATCCTCGTCCTTGAGCGCGATCGCGACGGCACGCCCCCTGCCCTGTGCGCGCGGATCGCAGCAGCCCATGCCGGCGGCAATCAGGGCGTCCTCCAGAAGGCGGCCGAGCTTCTTCGGCCCGTTCTGACAGCTTTGTGGGATGAGGGCGCGCGCGACCGCGGCTTTTTGATCGCCGTACTGCTGCTGCGCCACCCCCTGCAGGGCTGGCAGGACGAAGCCCCGATCTCGCGCTGGCATCTCGACCTGCTGCCGCAACTGGACCGACACGAACTCAGCCTTCCCTATAATGGCATTTTCGATGCGGTGCATTTTCAGGGCAACATCGCCGATCTGGCCGGTCTCGCCGAGAACACACCGCCCGATGCGCTGGTGCGCCGTTTCCCCGCCTGGCAGTTGCTGCTCTTCCTGTGGATCACGGGATCACGCCGTGCAGACGCGCAACTTGCCGCATGGCTGGCGGCCTATCGCAGCGCATATCCGGGTGGTGCAACCGATGAGGACGATGGCGCGGCGGCGCGCTCTCTGGCGCTGCGATGGGCGGTTTCGCCGGATGGTCCCGCGAGCGCAGCGGCAGTCACGACGGCCCTCGGTCCGGACCTGGCCGCGCTGGCGCAGCCGGGCCTCAAGCTGCGCTCGACTGCTGATCGCGCTCGGTCGAACGCAGCGCTTGCCCGGCTGGACTCCAGGCCATGGCAGGCGGCCGCTTTCGTGGAGGACAAGGTCACGGGCAAGGCGCCTTTCCTCAAGCGCGGGCGGCGCCGTCCGCGCATTGCCGTGTGCGTTTCGGGCCAGCTGCGTGGCTACCGCGCGGCCTTCCCGACCTGGCAGGCCAGCTTGCTGCGGGACGCGGACTGCCAATTCTTCATCCATAGCTGGAGCAAGATCGGGCGCTCGGGCGCAGAGCCGTTCCGCGCTTATCTGCCCTTCGCCGGCGAAGCCTTTTGCGAAGCGTGGCGCCTGCACGCCGGGCGCATCGGCATGCCCGGCATGGCCGAGCGCTACCCCGCGCTGTTCGCCGCGCTGGCGGATGGCGGGGTCGTCAGCAAGGCTGAACTCGAAGCCTTTTATAGCACCGAGCATGTGGTGCTGGAGGACGATAGCGACCCGGATTTTGCGGGTTGGTCCAACCCCCGCAAGATGCACTACAAGCTCAAGGCCGCGTCGGACATGGCGACGGCCCGAGGCGACGAATTCGATCTCATCCTGCGCATCCGCCCGGATAAGGTTATCGGCGCGAAAGCGTTCCGCTGGGGCGACGCCTTGGCCGCTTGCCGGGCGACGCCCACGCTGCTTGCCGATGCGGCGATGGGCCATCAATATGGCTCACTCATGATCGGGGATCAGGTCGCGCTCGCCAGCGCCGCGACCATGGCGGTCTATGCCGACACGCTGGATATCGCGCCTCGCTTTCATGAGATGGCGCTCTATGATGCCAAGCCGGATTTGATGGGTCATGTCAGTCTTGCCCAGACCTGTTGGTATGCCGGCATCACCGCGGCCAGATTGCCGGCCCGGATGGGCAAGTTGATGGAAGCAGCGCCGATGGCGAGCAGCGCCATCTGCGCTGCCCTTGAGCAGGACGCTGCCGGCCGTCACGACGCTGTGGACAAGGCTTTGCTCACAGCGGCGCGAACGGACAGGCAGAGGCGCTGAACTCAGGAGCCGACGACCATCCCACCATTGGGGTGGAGCACCTGCCCGCTCATATAGCTGGAATCCTCGCAGGCGAGGAACAGGAAGCACGGCGCGACTTCGTTGGGCTGGCCCGGGCGACCCATGGGCGTGCTCTCGCCGAAATGCGCGAGCTTCTCCTTGGTGGCACCGCCGAACGGGTTGAGCGGCGTCCAGATCGGCCCCGGCGCCACCGCGTTGACGCGAATGCCCTTCTCGATGAGGTTTTCGCTGAGCGAGCGGGTAAACGCCGTGATGGCGCCCTTGGTGCTCGAATAATCGAGCAGTTCCTTGGAGCCCTGATACATCGTGACGGACGTGCAATTAACGATTGCAGCGCCCTCGCGAAGATGCGGCATCGCCGCCTGCACGACGAAGAACATCGAGTAGATGTTCGTCTGGAAGGTCCGCTTGAGCTGTTCCTCGGTGATGTCCTCGATCGCCTTGTCCGGGTGCTGCTCGCCGGCATTGTTGACGATGATGTCGAGACGCCCGAACGCGCCCACTGTGCGATCGATCAGGTCCTGACAGACAGCCTTGTCACCCAGATCGCCAGCGAATACCAGCGCGCGAGCGCCTTCCTGCTCGACCAGCTTTTGCGTCTTGGCGGCGTCTTCATGCTCGCACAAATAGGCGATGGCGACATCGGCGCCTTCACGCGCGAACAGCACCGCGACCGCGCGGCCGATCCCGCTATCCGCCCCGGTCACAACCGCGACCTTGCCTTTCAGTCGGCCCGATCCGGGGTAGCGCGGCATGAACTCCGGCTGGGGATCGAGCTTATGCTCGTCACCAGGCAAATTGTCTTCGTGGATCATCTCGATTGTGTCAGTCATGGATCATTCTTCCGTTCAGCACGTCACTTGACGTGGTCCGGCTTGCCCTTGCGGCTGCCGGAGGCAAAATCCTCAAGCTGACTCTTGCTCATCGAGTCATACATCTCGCGTGAGGCGCCCTTGAGATCGGATTTGGCGCTGTCACCGCGTTTGGCAGACAAGGCTGCCCCGGCGGCTTTCTGCTGCGCTTTGGATTTGGCTGGCATGAGTAAGCCTCCAAATTAAAAGGCCGCCCGTTCGTTCCGGGCGGCCTGTGCCTGTCGATCAGACGAAGGGATAAGGGATGCCCCAATATCCGTAGACCTGCCGGCCGTAGCCATGGTCGTAGACGGGGTCTTCCTGCGCATATCGCGGCGCGCCTTCGAGACGGGATTTCTCGATATCGACGACATAGCCGCCATATTCGGTATCATAATCGAGCATGTCCCACGGCAGCGGATAATAATCGCTGCCGAGGCCGAACAGGCCACCGAACGACATCACGGCATATTCAGCCTTGCCGCTCCGCTTATCGACCATGAAGTTGCGCACCGTCCCGAGCTTCTCGCCTTGCCGGTTGTACACCGTCGTGCCCTCGACCTTGTCTGAGGAGATGAGGCGCTGAGTTTCGTCAATTGCGATTTCGGTAGCCATGAGCCTGGTCCTCTTCCTGTTGAAGGTGGGCCTCGATCCACGGAAGGGGTTTGCCGATCCAACCGGGACCAAGGTGCCAATGCCGGCCTATGCCGGCCCTTGGGTCTTGAGGCCGCGCATCAGCGCGACGCCATCTGCCAAACCAACGGCCAGATAGCGCAGGAGTTCCGGGTAAAGCGGCAAACCGATCGACAGCGAGTCACGCCGTGTCACATCGGCGTCCAGAAGGCCGGTCCGGTCAGATCATGGACTGCGGCTGCACGAGACGATCGAAGGTCGCCGCATCGACAAGGCCGAGCGCAGAAGCCGCCTCGCGCAGGCTCAGCCCCTGCTCATGGGCATATTTGGCAATCTTGGCGGCATTGTCATAGCCGACCTCAGGCGCGAGCGCGGTGACCAGCATCAGCGAGCGCTCGACCAGGTCCGCGATGCGCGCCTCATTGGGGATAATGCCTTCCACGCAGCGCTCGGCAAAGCTCTCCATTCCCGTGCTCAGCAGATCGATGGAACGCAGGATCGCCGCACCGATCATCGGCTTGAAGACGTTGAGTTCGAGATGCCCCTGCAAACCACCGACCGTCACGGCCTGATGATTGCCGATCACCTGCGCGGCAACCATCGTCAGCATCTCGCACTGGGTGGGGTTGACCTTGCCGGGCATGATCGAGCTGCCTGGCTCATTGGCCGGCAATTCCAGTTCGCCCAGCCCCGAACGCGGCCCTGAACCCAGCAGGCGAATATCATTGGCGATCTTGGTCAGCGCGACGGCGAGCGTTGCCAGCGCCCCGGAGAGCTGGACCAGCGGATCGTTGGAGGCCAAGGCCTCGAACTTGTTGGGCGCGGTCCTGAACGGAAGATCGGTCAACGCCGCAATCTGCTTGGCCACCGCCTCGCCGAACCCTTGCGGCGCATTCAGGCCCGTGCCGACCGCCGTGCCGCCCTGCGCCAGCGGCATCAGCTCGTCTTCCAGGGCGCGGGAGAGACGGCTGCGGCAGTTGAGCAGTTGCTGAGCATAGCCGGAGAACTCCTGCCCCAGCGTGAGCGGCGTCGCGTCCTGCAGATGCGTCCGGCCGATCTTGACGATGCCGGACCAAGCCTTCGCCATCGCGCCGAGCAGATCGGCAAGATGATCGAGCGCCGGCAGCAGCCGATCGACCAGCGCGCGGGCCGCTGCGATGTGCAGCGCCGTCGGGAAGCTGTCGTTGGACGACTGGCTCATATTGACATGGTCGTTGGGATGGACCGGCGCCTTGCCGCCACGCTTACCGGTCAGCGCCTCGTTGGCGCGGCCCGCGATCACCTCGTTCACATTCATGTTGGTCTGGGTGCCGCTGCCGGTCTGCCAGATGACCAGCGGAAACTGATCGTTCAGCTTGCCGGCCACGATCTCGGCCGCCGCCGTCTCGATGGCATCGGCGATGTCCGGGGCCAGTCCATGCGCGCGGTTCACATGCGCGGCGGCGCTTTTCACGATGGCCAGCGCATGGACGATGCCGGTCGGCATTCGCTCGGCCGGGCCGAACGGAAAATTCTCGATGCTGCGCTGCGTCTGAGCGCCCCAATAGACCGCGTCAGGCACGTCGATAGGCCCCAGGCTGTCGCGTTCTTCCCGCATCTTCGTCACCGGTTTCTCCACTGTCATCTGCCGTGCCGGTCCGTGTGCGCCACCGGCGGGCTCCAAACCCACAGCTTGCGCGTTGTGCGCTCGTCCATGCCCATGGACAAGTCCCGTGGATAGGCCCCGTGGATAGGCAAGGAGCGGACCCTGAGCATGACACACGCGCTGATTTTCGTCGACGACAGCATGCCGGGCATTCGCCGTCGACCGAGTGGAAAACGCGGCTGGGCCTATTTCGATGCGGAAGGCGCGCGCATCACCGAACGGGCGGAGATCGACCGGCTCAACCGCATCGGCCTGCCGCCGGCTTATACCGATGCCTGGTTCGCGCCCAATGCCCATGCCCATATTTTGGCGACGGGCATCGATGCGCGCGGGCGCAAGCAATATCGTTACCATCCCGATTTTACCGCCGAGCGGGACGCGCGCAAATATGAGGGCTGCGCCGCTTTCGGCGCGCTGTTGCCGCTGCTGCGCCGCCGGGTGGAGGATGATCTGGCCGGGCGCGGCCTGACCGCCGAGCGCGCCATCGCCTCGGTCGTACAACTGCTCGACAGCGGCCGCATTCGCGTGGGGAACGAAGCCTATGCCAAGAGCAATCGCAGCTTCGGGGCGACCACCCTGCGACGGCGCCATGCCAAGGTCGTCGGCAACCGGCTCACCTTGCGGTTCAAGGCCAAGTCGGGCAAGCTGAGCGAAGTCAGCATGACGGACCGCCGCCTCATTCGCTTCGTTCGCCAGATGCAGGATCTGCCGGGCCAGCACCTCTTCCAGTATCTGCGCGACGACGGCACCGCCTCACCGGTCTCCTCGTCGGATGTGAACTTCTATCTGCGCGAGACGATGGGCGCGGACTTCACCGCCAAGCACTTCCGGACATGGCGGGCGAGCGTGCTCGCGTTCGACTGGCTGCTGCACGAGCAGGAGGTCTCGACCCTCACGGCGATGCTGACCCATGTCTCGGAACATCTCGGCAATACGCCGGCCATCGCCCGCAAATCCTACATCCACCCCAATCTCGTCGCCTTGGCGCGCGAGGGGCCGAGCGAATTCCGCAAGCAGACGCGCCTGCCGCGCCAGACCAAATGGCTCAGCCGCCCCGAACGCGGCCTGATCGCATGGCTGGAAGAGCAGCAGGTCGAGGCCGGCTGATCAGCGGCAAACGCCCCAGCTGACCCCGCCCCGATCCGCCTGATCGAAGTGGAAGTGATCGGCATGCTGGCGGTTATAATTCGGCGAGAGCACGGTAGAGAACAGGCGGCATGCGCCATCGCGCACGGTTCGCAGGAACGCGGCCTCTTCGCCCTCCCCGTCCCAATCCCGCAGCACCGAGATCCGGCGACCGTCACTCAGCACGAAGCCGGCGATGTCCAACGCATTGGCGGTAGCATGTTCGCTCCACGCACCTTCGCCGCTCCCGTACATCCGCCGGCAACTATAGCTGCCCAGATGCTCGATGCGCACCACAGACGCCCCGAGGATTTGCTGCGCGGCAGGCTGGACAACCTGCCAGGTCCAGAGCGCGGTGGCGGCCATAACGGTACAGGCCGGGGCCACGTCCGTCGGCGAAAGGGCGAGCATGTCCTGCCTAGCCGCAAGGCGCGTGGCGGTCGTGACCCGGCACTGGTCACTGCCGAAAGCCGGGACCGCCGTCGTCTCCAACCCGGCGCGATGCAGCAAGGCGCGACATTGTGGCGCATCATCCCGCAATCCCGAGAGCTTGTGCCGCGTGAACAGGCCGATGGGCTGATCGAGCGAAAGCGGCGTCCATGGAAGATCCTGCGGGGCCGGACGGAACAGCGCGAACGCCAGCAACGCTGCCAGAACCAGAATGCCCGCCCAGACGAGCCAGCGGATCGCGCGATAAAAACCGGATGCCTTCATAGCTGCCTAACGCGGCAGGACGCGTTCCGCTTCCGACAGGGCCATGCAACTGCTGGCGCATGCAGGCGTTGATCGATCAGACGACAAGGAAATCACGAAAGGATTTGAGATGTCGATGCCCGAAGACCCCAAGACGAAAACCGAGACGGACGAAAACCCCGAGGTCCGCGATGCCGGGCCGGATGCGATGAAGCACAAGCCCGCCCCGGGCAAATGGGACGAGATTGACGAAGCCTCGGACGAGTCCTTTCCCGCCAGCGATCCGCCGGCATTCCAGCCGTCGATAACCTGACGATCAGGCGGACGCGGGCGGTGCCACGGCGCCTGCCCGCGCCACGTCGATCGTCGCGATCTGCCCATTGCGCAATCCGTAGACGACGAACACGCGCACCTGAACGCTCTCGCCTTGCTTGAGCGGCGCGACCACGAAATCGGGCGCGTCCTGCTGCGCCGTGAACGTGCTGGTGCAGTCCACCGCAATCCCGTTGTCGTCGATCACCAGCCCATGGATGGTGAGATCTTCGCGTACCGTCTGGAACATGGTGCGATAGAAGTCGCAGATGCCATCGCGTCCGTTGATGACAGGCACTGAGGGTAGCCGCAGCACACAGTCCTCTGTGTAGTAACGCCCTGCCCGCTCCATATCGCCAGCACTGAACGCCGCCGCATAAGCATGATAGGCCGCCCGCCCGCCCGCATGGGATGAGAGCATCGGCGCCTTGGTGACGCCCTGCTCCGCCGGCCAGGTCATGGAGCACAGTTCCTGGATTTGCCCGGCCTCGTTCAACAGATAGGTCACGAAGAACCGCACCGTCAGAATATCGCCCGGCAGCAAGGGCGCGAAGGGGAAATCGGGGCGCAGCGCGTGGCAGATGAAGTCCATGTCCACATCGACGAACAGCCGGTTGCCCTCCTGCAGTACCAGCCGGGGCCGGATGACCTCGCGTACGCCGTCATGGGCCCAGTCGAGGAAATCCAGCAAGCCATCGCGCCCACGGCAGACGCGGGTGCTGCTGTACATCACGCAATCCGGTGCAAACCACCGCTCGACGAGGCGATCATCCTGCCCCTCGTTGAAGTCGGCGACATAATCGTCGTAATTCAAGGCTTTTTCCTCGCTGAAGGAACGCCTTCACGCCCCATTTGGTCGGCCCTTTTGGCCATGCGCAGCAACATTCCATCCAGGTCCGACAGTTCGGACTCGCTGAAATCGGCCGTCAACATGCTGAAGAACTTGCGCCGATCCATATGGACCCGCTTGTAGCTGTCCTGCCCCTTTTCGGTCAGCACCAGCAGGCTGCTCTTGCGGTTTCGGGGGTTTTCCTCGCGCCGCAGGAAGCCTTCTTCTTCCAGAACCCGCACCGCGCGGCTGACTTCCGCCCGGTCCACCAGCGCTGCGGCCGACACTTCGCTGGCACTTTTGGTGCCCATCACCGCGAGATGAGCCAACACGCGCCACTCCGCCAGCGAGACACCCGCATTGTCCCGGATGTGCTGGACCGAAAGCCGGTCCAGCATCTTGCCAAGCATCAGCAGACGATAAGGAAGGTGGCGGGAATCGAAGATGCGCCAGGCTTCTTCGAGAGGGCCCGCCACCCCATTGTTGTTATCCTTTGCGCTCAATTGCGCTCCCCCTCTCCTCGAGCCGCCCCGGTGGACCCGAGGCGGCACTATAATTCGCTGCGCGCCCTTAGAGGGCGACGCTGACCGCCTTGAGCTCGGTATAGGCCTCGACGCCGGCCTTGCCATTCTCGCGGCCCCAGCCGGAGGCCTTGTAGCCGCCGAGCGGAAGCGCGGGATCGACGCCGCCCGAACCGTTGATGCGGATGGTGCCGGATTTGAGGCGCCGGGCCAGCTTGTGCGCGGTGGAGATATTCTGGGTGTAGATGGATGCGGACAGGCCGAACTCCGTCTCATTGCCCCGCGCCGCCAGCGCCGCGACGTCGTCCTCGTCGGTGAATCGCATCGCGCAGAGCACCGGGCCGAAGATTTCCTCGGCGCGCACGCGCATGTCGGGCTTGGTATCCACCAGCACGGTGGGCTGGACGAAATAGCCGCCCTCATAGCCCTCACCGGAGAGGCGATCGCCGCCGGCGAGCACGCTGGCGCCTTCCTGGCGGCCGGACTCGATGTAACCGGTCACGCGGTCAAGCTGCGCCGCGCTGACCAGCGGGCCGATCATGGTCAAGGCATCGAGGGTCTGGCCGACCTTCATGCCCCGCGCCATGTTCACCACGCCTTCCAGCACGGCATCAGCCACCTTCTCATGCACGAACAGGCGCGATCCCGCCGCGCAGACCTGACCGGCATTGAAGAAGATACCCATCGCCGCTGCCGGAATGGCTTTGGAAAGATCCGCATCTGCAAAAATATAGGTCGGCGACTTGCCGCCCAGTTCGAGCTGCACGCGCTTGAAGTTCGTCTTGGAGGCTTCGATAATCGCCTTGCCGGTCACCGTCGAACCGGTGAACGAGACCTTGTCGACATCGCGGTGCGCAGCCAGCGCCGCGCCAGCGGTCCGGCCGAAGCCCGAGACGATGTTGATTACGCCTTCGGGGAAACCCGCCTCAAGCAACAGCTCACCCAGCCGCAGCGTGCTGAGCGGAGTCTGTTCGGCTGGCTTGAGCACCACGGTGCAGCCCGCCGCGATCGCCGGCGCCAGCTTACCCATGGCCATGACCAGCGGGAAATTCCACGGCACGATCTGCGCGCACACGCCGACCGGCTCGCGCAGCACATAGGAGAGCCATTCGCCCGGTGCGCTGATCTCTGCGGTCTCGCCGAAAATCTTGGTCGCCCAGCCGGCATTGTAGCGCAGCTGGCCAACGGCGCCCGCGACGTCGATCATCCGCGAGAACTGGATGGGCCGCCCTACGTCCAGCGTCTCCAGCAGAGCCAGTTCCTCGGCATTGGCTTCAAGCAGATCGGCGAGCTTGAGCAGCAGATTGGTCCGCTCGGTGGGCTTCACGCCCGACCAGGCACCCTCGAACGCCTTGCGCGCGGCGGCAACGGCCCGGTCCACATCGACCTCGCCGGCGCTGGCGACATTTGCGATGAGTTCGCCGGTCGAGGGATTGAGCGTTTCGAAGGTTTCGCCGGATGCGGCCTCGACCCACTGCCCGCCGATCAACATTTTGACCGGGCCGTTGGCGTAGCGCATACGCAGTTGCTCAAGCAGACCGGGATTGTAAGGCGCATTCATCGAAACAGACATCCTTTCCAGCAGCCGTCGGTACCCTGACGGCAGAGATCATGTTGAATCATCATGATCTCCTCAATAACAGCAGACATGCGTCCACGCCAACTCTAGCGCGCCGGAAGTCCATGGAGAGTGACTTTGTCCGAAAATTCCTTTGATTATGTGATTGTCGGCGCGGGGTCCGCCGGGTCGGTGCTCGCGGCGCGACTCACCGAGGACCCGAATGTGCGCGTCCTGCTGCTGGAGGCAGGCGGCGGTGGCGATGACTGGCTGATTCGGATGCCGCTCGGCTTCCTCAAGGCGCTGTTCAAGCCCGGCTACACCTGGCCCTATTGGACCGAGCCGGAGCCGCACATGAACAACCGCAAGCTGATCCTGCCGCGTGGACGGTTGCTCGGCGGCTCCAGCTCGATCAACGGCATGGTGTTCATGCGCGGTCACAGCGCCGATTTCGATCGCTGGGCGCAGATGGGCTGCAAGGGCTGGAGTTATGCCGATGTGCTCCCCTATTTCCGCAAGATGGAGCGCAGCTGGCGCGGCGCGTCCGATCTGCACGGCGCCGACGGCCCGCTGAGCGTCACGCCGAACGCGACGAAATGGCTGCTGCATGACGAACTGATGGCCGCCGCGAAGAACGCCGGCTTCCCGATCACCGACGACATTCACGATGGCGATGAGGAAGGCGTAGGCCGCGTCGAGCTGACCATCGACAAGAATGGCCGCCGGGCCTCGACCTATGCCGCCTATCTCAAGCCCGCTATGGATCGGCCCAATCTGACGGTTCTGACCAACGCGATGACCCAGCGCGTGCTGACCGAAGGCAAGCGGGCGACGGGCGTGGAGTATCGCCACGACGGCATTCTCAAGACCGCCCTTGCCCGACGCGAGGTCATCCTTTCGGGCGGCAGCTACAATTCGCCGCAGTTGCTCATGCTCTCCGGCATTGGCCCGGCGCAGCATCTGCGCGAGATGGATATCCCGGTCGTGCATGATCTGCCCGGCGTCGGCGAGAATCTCTCGGAGCACCCCCGCACACCGGTGCTGTTCGAGGCCTCGCCGGTCACCTTCGTCAACGAGTTGCGCTTCGACAAGGCGACGCTCTCCGTGCTGCGCTGGTACTTCATGGGCACCGGCCCCTTTGCGCGGCAGGTGAACAGCGCCAACCCGGTGCTGCGCACCGACCCGCGCCTCGCCCAGCCGGACATTCAACTCTGGTGCAACCCGGTGACGCTGGATGCGCATTTGTGGTTCCCCGGCATCAAGAAGCGTCCGCCGCACAAGCTGACCGCCGACGTCATCCTGCTCCACCCGGAAAGCCGGGGCCGGGTATTCCTCAAATCGCCCAAGGCCGACGATCATGTCGGCATTTTCCTCAACCTGTTCAGCGCGCCGGCCGATTTCGCGACGGCGCGGGCGGGCATCCGCATTGCGCGGAATATCTATGCCACTTCGCCGCAAGCCGAGATCACCGGCAAGGAAATCTCGCCCGGCGCCGAGGTGGTGAGCGATGAAGCGCTGGATGAGCATATCCGCGCCACCACGACGACCACGCAGCATCCGCTCGGCACCTGCCGGATGGGCACAGGCCCGATGGCGGTGGTCGATCCGCAGCTGCGGGTGATCGGCATGGAGGGCCTGCGGGTCATCGATGCCTCGGTGATGCCGGACGAGACCGGCGGCAACATCAATGCGCCCACCATCATGCTCGCCGAGCGGGCGGCGGACATCCTCAAGGGCAAGGTTCTGCCCGCTGACGAACTGGTTCACACAGGAGAGTATGCCGCATGACCCGCGAGGATTTCGAGCGCTATATCGGCGCCTTCAACGCCAATGATTTCGATGGCTTCACCAGCTTCTACGCAGATGACGTGGATTTTCAGCTTGGGGACCGGATGCACATCGTCGGCCGGGAGAAGATCGGCGAGTTCTATCGCGGCGTGAAGGCGCATTTCGAGGAGACGCTGACCATCCTCGATCTCATTCTCGCCGATGACGGCGCAGCGCTGCGGGTCCACACCCGCTTCGAGACGATCAAGGACTGGCCCGAGTTCGAAATGTGGCCGACCAAGAAGGGCGATGTGCGCGAGATCGAGAGCATCATCCTGTACCGTATCGCGAACGGCAAGTTCACCCACATCAAATCCGCCCGCTTCAAGGAACTCTGAGTCTTGGCCAACAGCTCCACGCCCGACTTCATCGTCATCGGATCCGGCTCGGCCGGCGCAGTCATCGCCGCCCGCCTGTCGGAAGATCCCAATGCCAAGGTCCTCGTGCTGGAGGCCGGACGCCGCGAGCGCGACATCCGCCTGACCATGCCGATCCTCTTCCCGTTCGTCATGGCCGATCCCAAGTTCAACTGGAGCTATATGGGCGAGCCGGAACCGTTCGCAGATAACCGCCAGATCCGCCAGCCGCGCGGCAAGGCGCTGGGCGGCTCCTCGATGATCAACGGCATGCTCTACGCGCGCGGCCATGCGCGGGATTATGACGAGTGGCGCCAGCTCGGCAACGAGGGCTGGAGCTATGACGATGTGCTGCCCTACTTCAAGAAATCGGAAAATCATTGGGGCCCTGAGGACCATTGGCATGGCAAGGGCGGACCGCTCAGCGTCAAGCAGCAGCCCAAGACCAACGATCTCTACCAGCGGTTCATCAGCACGGTGAAATCGCTCGGCTATGACGAGCGCGACAGTTTCCACCGCGCCGAGCAGGAAGGCTGGGGACCGCCGCCGCTCAACATCCATGAGGGCACGCGCGCCAGCACCGCCGCGCGCTTCCTCATTCCGGCGATGTCGCGGCCCAATCTGACGGTTGAGACCGGCGCGCTGGTCACCCGCATCGAGGTCGCCAACGGCCGCGCGGTCGCGGTCCATTATCGCGACAGCGAAGGCCGGGACAAACGGGTCGTCGCCGGACAGGAAATCATCCTTTCGGGCGGTGCCTATAATTCGCCCCAGGTGCTGCTGCTCTCCGGCATCGGCCCGGCCGAGCATCTCGCCGAGCAAGGCATCGATGTGGTGCATCACCTTCCCGGCGTCGGCATGAACCTGCAGGACCACCCTTCCGTCGCGATGGTCAATGCAGCGGCGCGCAGCGTGACGCTGACCGACAGCCTGCGCATCGACCGTTCCGCCCTTGCCGCGCTGCAATGGCTGCTGACGCGCGGCGGCATGATCGCGGATATGCCGGTGACCGCCAACGGCTTCATCAAGACCCGGCCCGAGCTTGAGCGGCCGGATGCGCAGTGCCTGTTCCAGCCGACGATGATCGGCGCGCAGACCTGGTTCCCCGGCTGGCGCAAGCCCAAGGCGGACGTAGTGGCAATGGCCTGCGTGCTGCTAAGGCCCGAGGGTCGCGGCTGGGTGAAGCTGCGCTCGGCAAACCCGACGGAAAAGCCGCGCATCCTCTCCAACGTGCTCTCCACCGAGATAGACCGGGCCTTCTTCCGCCGCCTCGTGCCGCAACTGCGCGAGATATTCTCCACCGCACCGTTGAGCGACGTTTTGCGCGGGGAGGTGATGCCCGGCCCGAATGTGAAGAGCGATGCGGAGATCGATGCCTGGGTGCGCAGCGCAATCAACACCGCCCTGCACCCGGTCGGCACCTGCGCCATGGGGCAGGATGACATGGCGGTGGTCGATCCGCGCCTGCGCGTCCACGGCCTCCAGGGCCTGCGCGTGGCCGATGCCGCCATCATGCCGCGAATCGTGGGTGGCAACACCAATGCCGCAAGCATCATGATCGGCGAGAAGGCTGCGGACATGATCAAGGCGGACAACGGCCTGCAGGCCTGAGGCGACCTTGCCGGTGACGTAACGTCAGCTCAGGGCGGCCCGGTCGAACGGGCTGCCCCGGCTTGCGTTCGCCCATTCATGGCGCGATAGGCAGGGCAACCTCAAAATTTGCAGGAGCCTTGCCTCATGCCTCGGCGTGTCCATCATATCGTTTCTCTCGCGGGCTGCACCGCCCTCCTCGCCCTCGCCGCACCGGCCGCTGCCAATGAAGGCATGTGGATGCCGGGCCAGATCAAGGACATTGGCGCCGCGCTCAAGGCCGACGGCCTGGCGCTCTCACCCGATCAGCTGGGACGGCTGGATGCCGCGCCGCTGAACGCCATCGTTTCGCTCGGCGGCTGCTCGGCTGCATTCCTCAGCCCCGAAGGGCTGGTCGCGACCAACCATCACTGCGTGCAGGGGTCGATCCAGTATAATAGCGGCGAAGGCCGGGATTATCTGACCAATGGCTTTCTCGCCAAGGAGCTGGGCGAGGAACTGCCCGCCGCGCCCGGATCGCGCATCTATGTGATCGAGGATCTGCGCGACGTGACCAGCGCGATGATGCGCGGCGTAACGCCCCGCCTGGATGGCCTCGCCCGCTACGAGAAGCTGGACGCCAATCGCAAGGCGTTGATCTCGGCGTGCGAGAAGCAGGCCAACCGCCGCTGCGACGTGCGGCCTTATTATGGCGGCGCGGCTTATTATCTCCAGCAGCAGCTTGAGATTCAGGACGTGCGCCTCGTCTACGCGCCGGCCGAAGGGCTCGGCAATTTTGGCGGCGAGACGGACAATTGGATGTGGCCGCGCCACACCGGCGACTTCGGCTTTTATCGCGCCTATGTCGGGCCGGACGGCAGCTCAAAGCCTTTCGCGAAGGAGAACGTCCCCTACCGCCCGAAATCCTGGCTGCGCATTGCCTCGCAGGGTGTGAAGGAAGGCGATTTCGTGATGGTCGCCGGTTTCCCCGGCACCACCAACCGCCTGCGCACCAGCGATGAAGTGCTGTTCAACTTCGCGGAATATGAGCCGCTCTGGCAGCGTCTGCTGAGCGACTATGCAACGCAGATCGACAAGGTCACGGCAGGCGATCGCGAGGCGCAGATCCGCTACGCCTCCATCCTCGCGGGGGCCGAGAATTACGAGAAGAAGCTCGCCGGCGACCTCGTCGGTGCCGACGCCATCCGCCTTGATGAGCGCAAGCCGGCCGAGGAAAAGGCCTTCCGCGACTGGGTCGCTGCCGACGCGGCCCGTCAGACGCGCTACGGGGCGGACATTGCGGCGCTGGATGCGGTGGTCATCGAGAATAACAAGGCTTCCCTCACCGGCCTGCGCACGTCCCTGCTCAACCGCGCGCAACTGCTCGGCGCAGCCCGCACCCTGTATCGCTGGGCCAAGGAGCAGGAAAAGCCCGACGCCCAGCGCGAGAGCGGATTCCAGCAGCGTGACCGCGAGAGCATTGTCGACCGGCTCCGTCAGGTCGAGCGCCGCTTTCTGCCCAAGATCGATCGTCAATTGTTCGAGGCTGCGCTCGTCGAATATCGCCAGCTCGACGTGGCGGATCGCGATGCCAAGTTTGAGGCCGCGCTGACGCAGATCGGCTTCGACCGGCTCTATGGCGAGACCAAGCTGGGCGACACGCCGACCCGGCTGGGCTGGCTGGACAAGCCCGCCTCCGCCTTCGAGACTTCGGACGATCCGTTCATCAAGCTCGCCATCGCGCTCTATGCCGGCGACATGGAGAGCGAGCAGGCCGCCAAGGCCCGCTCGGGTCGCACGCAGGCAGCGCGGGCTGGCTATATGAAGGGTCTGATGGCCTATAAGCAAGCGGCCGGCCTGCCCCTCTATCCCGATGCCAACAGCTCGCTGCGCCTGACCTGGGGCAAGGTCATGGGCAAGGAAAAGGACGGCCAGATCTGGACCGCCTTCACCACCGCCGAGGGCCTTCTCGCCAAGCAGACCGGCAAGGGCGAGTTCAATGCCCCGCAGGGCGCAATCGATGCGATCAAGGCCAAGGACTACGGCCCCTATGCCGCGACAGAGCTGGGCACGCTGCCGGTCGACTTCATGTCCAATGTCGACATCACCAATGGCAACTCGGGTTCCTCGACGCTGAACGCGCGCGGCGAATTCGTCGGCCTGGCCTTCGACGGCACGCTGGAAGGCGTGATCTCCGACTGGGCCTATGTGGCCGAGCGCAACCGCACGATCCATGTCGACAGCCGCTTCATGCTCTGGACGATGGACAAGGTCGACGGCGCGCAGCGGCTGCTCAAGGAAATGGGCGTCACGCCCGTCGCCAGCCGCTGAGGCGGAAGGATGGGGCGGCGCGGCCGCCCTGCCCCCCTGTCCCCACACGCACCAAAAGAGAAAGGCCGCTCCGGATGTCTCCGGGGCGGCCTTTCCTTATGTCAGCCTGACGCTGTCAGGCGCGTCAGAAGCTCTTGCGCACCGAGAGATACCACTCGCGGGGACGGCCCGGCTGGGCTTCCGTGGTGGGCTGGCCGAAGGGCACCAGATCGAAGATGTTGTAGTAATATTGCTTGTTGAACAAGTTGGTCGCACCGACCGCCACGGTCAGGTCGCCCGCATCGTTCTGGTAGCTGATCCGCCCGTTGAACACGGCGCGGCCGGGGATCTGGGCGATCGGGCTGCGCGAGTTGAACGAGATCTTCGACTGGTAGAAGCCGTCGATCCGCGGCGTGATGGAGCCACCCAGCTGCTCGACCGGGATCTCGTACTGGATACCAGCCGAACCCGTCCACTGCGGCACGTAAACCGGCGTCTGGTTCACTACGAGCGGATCGTTGCGCAGTTCCGGCGCATCGAAATGCGTGTAACCGCCCGCGAGGTTGAACGTCAGGCCATCGACCGGACGGGCCTCCAGCTCGACCTCGAAGCCCTTCACCTTGCCCGGCGAATTGACGTAGTTGGTCTTGGAGATGCAAGCCACGCCAATGCCCTGCGCGAGGTTGACCGCACCGTCCGTCGCCGGATTATAGGCGCGGCACAGCTCGCTGCCGCCGGTCACAGCCGGATCGACCTGCGTCCCGGCGAGCGTGCAGACACCGGTCGTGCCGTTGTTGATGCACTCAGAACCGCTCTGCGAGACGATGCGCGAGGAGTAGTCCGAATAGAAGCCGGCCACGTTCAGGCGCAGGCGACGGTCGAAGAAGTCACCCTTGAAGCCGAGTTCATAGGCGACCATTTCCTCGGCCGCGACGGGCACGAGCTGCGAGGCCTGGAACGGACGCGGGTTGAACGCACCGGGACGATAGCCCGAAGCGATCGAGCCATAGACCATCACGGAATCGGTCAGCTTGTAGTCCGCGCCGAAGCGGTAATCGATGCGGTCGTCCTTGACGAGCACGGGGCGAATGATGCCGCCCTGGCCGTTGTTGAAAAGCGTGTCCTTGGTATCTTCCGAGTAGCGCAGGCCAGCGGTGAGCTGCAGGCGATCGAGCGGACGAACCTGCGCCTGGGCATAAGCCGCCTTGGCTTCGCTATCCACGCTGATGCGGGCGTTCTGCTGGAAGTTGAGGAACGGAATCGAGACGTTGGACGTCGTGAGGCCCTTGCCCTTGTAGTAGAACAGACCGGCGGTCACATCGAACAACGGGCTGGTGTAGTTGAGGCGCGGTTCGACCGTCCACTGCTCATGCGTGATGATGGACTTGGTGGTCTGCAGGCTCAGCGGCGACCCGTCGGTATCGTTGATGGCCGTCGTGAAGACATTGCGATAGCTACCCAGCACGGTGAGCGTCAGGTCCTGCGTCAGATCGACCACGGCCTTGCCGCTGAAGCCGTAATTCTCGATCACAGCCTTGCGATCGAAGCACTGGCCGCCACGGTCCGACCCACCGTTATAATAAGTGCCGGCGATGTTGGTACCAGCCGGGATCGGATCGCAATAGGTGGCATAGGTGGTGTAAGGGCTGTTCGTGAGGAAGCGGCTGTCATAGCTGACCCCCCAAAGCGGCTGATAAACGGCCGCATCAAGCGCCTGCGTGGCTGCGCTCGGCACGATGCGGAGCTGCTTGTTCGCCACCGCCGGGGAATCATCGTTGGTGTAGTCCGCCGAGAGCGTCAGGTCGATGCCGGTGCCGGCGTAACGCAGCGCGCCGCGCAGGGCGACGACGCTTTCACCGCCATAACGGCCCAGTTCGCAATCGGTCTGCGAGGCGCCGGAGAGGAAGCCGTCCGAGGGATCGAGCGAGGGGAACCTGCCGGCGAGGCCAGGCGTGCCCTGACGCACCATGTCACAACGAAAGTCGAGCAGCTTCTGGTAGCCCTTGCGCTTCTTCGACACGCCCGAAACGCGGAAGAAGAGGTTCTCCGAGAGCGGCACATTGAAGCCGGCGCGCAGGTCGGTGCGGTTGTAGCTGCCCACGGTCGCTTCGACATAGGCCGAAGGCGTGGCATCGGGTGCTTTGGAAATCAGGTTGACGGCGCCACCAATGGCGTTGCGGCCGAACACCGTGCCCTGCGGACCGCGCAGCACTTCGACGCGCTCAAGGTCGAGCAGATCGAAGGTCGAGCCGGCGAGCAGCGCATAATATTGGTCATCAACATAGAAGGCCACGCCCGGCTCGAACGCCAAGTTGAAGTCATACTGGCCGATGCCGCGGATATAGGCCTGCACGGCGCGGCCAAAAGAGGCGTTCGCTGCCGCAAAGCTGGCGTTCGGCACGATGGCCGCAACGTCCTGAATGTTGTTGATCGCCCGATCGGTCAGCGCATTAGCGGTCACGGCGGTGATGGCCAGCGGCGTTTCCTGCAGGTTGGTGGCCGAGCGCGTCGCGGTCACGACGATCTCTTCGACACCGGCGCGCTGGGGCTGCGCCTGGGCAGCGGCATCGTCCTGCGCCTGTGCGGGCGCTGCGATGCTCATGGCAAAGACGGACGCACCCGCCATGCCCAGAAGCTTGTTCCTCAACGAAAACGACATTCCAAATCTCCCAAAACGCGGGCGCAGGCCCATTGATCGATGGGTGAATGCCGCGCCGCATCCCCGCGCCGCCCGGAGACAGCGCCGCCCGCAAACGGGCCAGGACACCACGCAGCTTCACCGCGTTAGTGGAGTGATCAGCAGGGATTGGACTTATGCGCCAAGACGAACGAGATCGCCTTTGCCTGTGAGGCGATCAGGCACGATGAGGGCCTGATCGAAGCCACGGGCTTCGCCTGTACTGCATCCTTCTCCCGCTGGCATAAGACCAGCCGAGCATCGCCAATACTCCGAGATATTGACTTTGCCCGATACTCCAGCCTGCGCCATTGGAAGAGCACCGATGAGAAAACAAGAAAATTTCTCATCGAGCAGGAAATATTGATGACTTTGTCAGAAAGTGTCGCATGCATGCCACGATGGACCCTGGCCTGCGGGCCGGTGGCGCCTCTTGTTCCGATCACGTCGAAGCCGCGTCGCGCCCGCTCTTACGCGGCGCCCATGGGCGACATTGCCGCCCATCACAACCGCTAATCTGCAGCTTTGCTTTATAAGGATGTTGATTCCCCATCAACACCGTGTTTTGGTGCAATCCGATAAAAAGCCCGGCTGGTCGGCCGGATGGATGCGGGATGGCTGAATATGAACAGGTTTGACGTCGAAGACTTCATCGATCGGTCGCGGATCAGCGCCACCCAGATCATGGCGCTGCTCGTCTGCGTTCTGGTCTGCTTCATCGACGGGTTCGATATCTTCATGATCGGCAAGATCGCGCCGGCCATCGCTGCAGATTTCGGAGAGACCTCCGAGGCCATGACCAAGGTGTTCGTCTATCAGCAGATCGGCCTCGCCATTGGTGCCTTCAGCATCGCCCCGCTGGCGGACCGGTTCGGACGGCGGTTCATGCTCATGGTCTCCTGCCTCATCTTCGGCACGATCACCATCGGCAGCATCCATGCCCAGACGCTCACGCAGCTGGCTGTTCTGCGCGGCATTGCCGGCGTGTTCATGGCGGCGGGCCTGCCCATGGCCATGGCGCTGATCTCCGAGCTGACCCCCAAACGCAAACGCTCGACGCTGATCTCTCTGGCGCTTGTCGGCTTCTCGACCGGCAGTGCCGCCAGCGGCGTCGTCGCGGCGTGGCTGCTGGACAGCTATGGCTGGGAAAGCGGCTTCTGGATCGGCGGCCTCGTGCCGATTACCTGCGCGGTGCTGCTCTTCCTGATCGTGCCGGAATCGCTTAAGTTCCGGGCCGAGCGCAACCCATCCGATCAGCGGATCGCGACCACGATCCGCAAGATCGACCGCAATGTCGACCTGCGGGGCGACGAACTGTTCGTGATCGAGAGCGGTGGCGCCAAGGGGCGCAAGGCCAAGCTGTCCGACGTGTTCTCCGAGGGTCGCCTGACCATGACGGCACTGGTCTGGGCTGCCTGCACCCTCAGCATGACCAACACGGCCCTGCTTAGCGCCTGGATGCCGACCTTCTTCCTCGAAATGGCGGGCGTCCCCATCCAGGATTTCGCGAAGGTCGCCATGATCGGCTATCTCGGCGGGGTCGCGGGCACGCTCTCCATCGGCTGGCTGATGGACCGGATGCGCCCCGCCCTGCTCATCGCCTGCTTCTATGTGATGCTGGCCGTGACCATCAACCTGCTGGGCTGGGTGCCCTTCTACTCCGCCTTCTTCGTGGTCGCGCTGCTCACCTGGCAGTTCTTCCAGACCGGCGGACAGTCCGGCCTCAACACGATGATCGCCCAGGTCTATCCGCCCCGGATGCGCAGCACGGCATTGGGCTGGGCCGGTGGCGCCGGGCGCATTGGCGGCATCGTGGCGCCGATTGCGGGCGGCTTCGCGCTCGCCCAGCACTACTCGCTGCAACTCACCCTCGCGCTGACGGCAGCGCTGCCGCTTGGCACCGCGATCTTGATGTTCGCCCTCGCCTATATCCGCCGCCAGGAAGAGGCGAAGGATAGAGAGCCCGTCACCCTCGCGCATTGATATGCGCGCTCGACGGTTGCCGGGCGAAAGGAAAAGGGCGGCCTCGCGATGATGCGAGGGCCGCCCTTTCTGTTTGAGGCCCGCCCGGTCTACAGGGAACCGGTCGGCCGATAGGTGTAAGCGATCAGGCCGCCGAGCTGAGCTTCATATTATACTGGCCGCTCTTGAGCGTCTCCTCCGGCACCCAGGTGCCGTGGAAGGTCGAGCGGACGCGGACGGGCAGCTTGAGCAGCGCAACCGGCCCGGCCGCCAGGTTTTGCGCGTCCAGAATGGCCAGATCGCTGCGGTTCTTAGCACCGCGTGCGACCAGCACGAGCAGCCACCCATCGCCTTCCGGCGCGTCCGGCGTGCGCGGCACGAACTGCGCCTCCTGCACGCTATCGCCCGGGCCAGGCTTCCAGATCTGGAACTCGCCGGTCTGGTTGTCGAACCGCGCCGTGCCGCTCGATCCATCCTGCGCGCGTGCGAGCAGGAAGCCATAGCGATAGGGCCGCCCCTGATAGCGATCGTCCGTGCGCGGCATCTCGCCCGGAATGTTCAGCAGACGCTGCGTGGTGAAGCTGTCCTCATTGCTGGCAAGATCGAACGTCATGCGCGTCAGGAATGGCGGAACCGGCGCCGTCTCCTCGCCCTGCGGCGTGGTAAAGAAGGGGAAGCAGTTGCCATCATAATAGCACAGATCGAGGTGGACCTTCGTGCCTTCGCGATAGGCATTCATCATGTGACCGGCGCTGCCGGTCGGCCCCTTGAACCAGCGAATATCCTCCGCCTTGCCATAACGCGGCACCAGCGCGACATGCACAGGCTGATCGGGGTGCCACTGATAATAAGGCCCGCCCTGCTTCACCACGTCGAGATCGGTGATCAGCGGGAAGAACGGCACGACCACCCATTCATCGGTGATCGCGAAATCATGGACGCAGGCTGCATAGGGCATCTCGAACCAGATCTCGGTCTTGATCTTGCGATCCGGCCCGAAAACGTAGAACACGAAATCCTTGGTCGCATCGCCCTTGGCCTGATAGCCGAACGCCAGCAGCTCGTTGGTGATCGGGTCCACCTTGGGGTGCGCCGTAAACGTCTCGGACAATATCTGTCCGTCGAAATCCACGCGGCCCTTTGTTTCCAGCGTGTCGGGGTCGATCTCATAAGGGAGGTCATCTTCCTTCAACGCATAGAGATGGCCGGCATGGAACATCGCCGTGGTGTTGGCCGTGCCGAGATGGATTTCCTTCGCGCTTTCATCAACCGTATAGCGGTTGCGATAGCTGCCGAAGAGCCCGCGACGGGCGGCCTTCTGCGCCTTGTAGCGATCCGTCTCGACCCATTTGACCACATAGTCCGCTTGATTGTCCTTGAAGCGGATCATGTGCATCTGGCCTTCGCCATCGATGAATATGTCATCGGTGCGGCCGGAGGGATATTGCCGGTCGGCGCCGACGCGATACAGGCCGCCTTCCAGCCCATCGGGGATGGCGCCGGAAATCAGCTCCAGCCCACGCAGCTCGATATTGGCGCGCATCGGCTCGCCCCAGCCGCGATACAACTCGACATCGGGAAATTGAATGGGTTCGACCATGGGGTCCTCCTGAAGAATCTGCCTCAGACGGTGGCGATGAAGTTCATGATGTGATGCTCAAGGTCGCTGTCTGGCGTCCCGATCTCGAGCACAGGTGACAGATGGTTGTGGCCTCCCAGCCAATGCAGCCTTGGAAAGGCCTTGTTGGTTATGGCGTAGCGGGCAGCCAGGCTCGCGGCCTGCTGCTGGAACGGCACCGGATCGAACTCGCAGACCGAGAAGAACAGCGGGATCTTGCTGGTGAGCAGCCCGGCCACGGTGGACGCCTGCGCCCAGCCTGCCGGGTCCTCGCCATAATAGGATTTCTGGAACTGATTCGGCTCGGCCGCGGCCACGTCGTAAATCCCTGAGCACATCAGCGCGCCGGCAATCTTTGGCGAGAAGCGCGCGACGCAATCGGCCACGTGCACCGCGCCGGCCGACTGGCCCATCACGAAGATGCGATCCGGATCGCCGCCGAACTGTGCCACATTCTCGCGCAGCCAGATGACGGCATTGGCGACGTCCTCACCGCCGGCCGGCCAAGTGGCGGCAGGCGCGAGCCGGTACGTCATGGTGACGCCGACATAGCCCTCATCCACGGCAAAGCTGCCGATATTGTCGTAAAAGGGCGAGCCTTCGGTGGTCTTGTCACCCATCACGAAGCCGCCGCCATGGACGAACACCAGCACCGGCGCGCCGGAAAGCCCGTCCCGCGTGAAGATATCCAGCCGATTGCGTGCATCGGAACCATATTGATGGTCGCGCGTCACTCTGGCGCCAGCCGGAATGCCGGGCTGCAGGGCACGGTAAATCCCCTGCGTGCCGCCCATCATGTCCGGGGTCAGTTCCGTGCCGAACGCTTCAAGCTGTTTGCGGATTTCGGGGGTCATGCAGCATCTCCAACCTTGAGCACCGGCTTGATCACCGTGCCCGCCTCACAATCATGAAACGCCTTGCCGATCTCATCGAAGGCGTAGGTCTCGATCAGCCGATCGAACGGGAAGCGCCCTTGCCGCCAGTAATCGATCAGCATTGGCAGGAAGGTGCGCGGATTGGCGTCGCCGCCGAGGATGCCGCGCAGCTGCTTGCCACCGGCCAGCATGGGGAACATGGCGGGCGCCCATTCCCCCCGAGGCGCCGCGACGAAGCCGGCAGTGCCGTTCATGGCGAGGCATTCCAGCGCCATGGTGTGGACGGCTGGCACGGTGGTCGTGTTGAAGGTGAAGTCCACGCCGCGACCGGTAACCGCGCGAATCTGCTTCGCGACGTCCTCGCCGTCCGAGCGGATCGCATCGGTCGCGCCCAGTTCGCGCGCAAGCTCAAGCCGGCCTGGGTTAATGTCCACCGCGACGATCCGCTTCGCGCCCACCAGCTTGGCGGCCATCACCGCCGAGAGGCCGACACCACCGACCCCGAAGATGGCGATGGTGTCCCCTGCCCCCACCTTCAGCGCCTCGATCACCGCTCCGGCGCCAGTGATGACGCCGCAGCCGAGCGGGGCGAGTAGTTCCAGCGGAATATCCTTGTCCACCTTCACCGCCGTGCGCTCCGGCACGATGCTGTGCGTCGCGAACGAAGACTGGCCGAAGAAATGCGAGTGGATGCGCTCATCCCCGCACGCCAGCGCCGTCGAGCCATCGAGGCGCTTGCCGCCGAAGTTCATCGGCATCGCGAGATCGCAATAGGTCGGACGTCCGGCCACGCAACTGGGGCACACGCCGCAGCTGCTGCCCGAGAGGAGCACATGGTCGCCCACCGCGAACCCGCGCACGCCCTCGCCCAGCGCCTCGACCACGCCCGCGCCCTCATGGCCGAGCACGATGGGATGCGGCGCGTGACGGCCGGGATGCTCATGCAGATCGGTATGGCAGATGCCGACCGCGACCATGCGCACGAGCATCTCGCCTGCGCGTGGCGCTTCCAGCTCCAGCGTCTCAAGCACCGGCGCCGGCTGATTGCCGCGACTGACGGCAGCGGTGATCTGCATCACTTCTTCCCCGCGACCGGCGGAGCCTGATGGCTCGGCTTTTTTTTGAGCAGGATCTCACCTTTCCACGGCACCTGATCGGCCGCCGTCCAGGCGTTGACGTGCAGTGACTGGAAGCGCCACACGCCTTCCTTCTTGGTCACATGGTCCTGCCGGGTGCCGATGCCGAACACGAAGTTGGTGTGGTAATCGGTTTGAAACTGGAGGATCTGGAAGAAGCAGCGCACGTCCACTTCGCCCTGCTCCGGGCGTGGGTCCATGATCAGCGTGTTCATGATGTGCTGGCGCCCGTACCACCAGCTCTGCCGGTCGTTCCACAGCGAGCGCAGATTCTCCAGGATGGCCTCATGGCCCTGCACCCGGCCCTGCCAGAGATGATCGAACCAGGCGTCCTGCGCGAAGGTCGACATCGCCGTCTCTTCATCGGCGAGGTCGATGCCCCAGGCGTAGCGCGAATAAAGCTCCTGAATTTCGAGCCGGTCGAGTGCGCTCAGTTCCCATGCCATGTCAGTGTCCTCCCGGTTTTCCAAGATGGTGATCGTTCTGGATATCGGCCGGCTCGCCATGATTGGTGAGCAGAGCCTTGCGGCGCACATAGCGCAGGATCGCCTCCGGGCCGGTGCGCGAGCCCCCGCCCACGCCGGACGCGCCAAAGGCATTGCTGCCGACCGTGCGGTTCTTGGCGAAGGTCAGGAAGGTATCCTGCATGAACACGGAGCCGGCATTGATCTGCAGGCCGATCGCCATCGCTTCTTCCGCGCTGCCCGCAACGACGTTCGCCGTAAGGCCGAAAATGGTGTCGTTGGCGAGGGCAATCGCCTCCTCAACCGTCTTGAACGGCATGACCGGCAGGATCGGCCCGAAGGTTTCGTCCCGCATGACCAGCATGTCGTGGGTCACGCCGGTCAGCACGGTCGGGCGCATGTAAAGGCCGCCGTCGATCTGCTCGACGGCCCCACCGGTGAGGACCTTCGCCCCTTTCTCGACCGCGTCGGCGATATGCCGCTCGACGATCTGCGCCTGTGGCGCGAAGGTGAAGGGATGGAGATGCCCGGCGCGCGGATCGTCGCTGTTGAGGCGAACCTTCTGCGCCTTCTCAACGAGAAGCGCGACGAAGGCATCGTGGATGGCCTCGGCGACGTAGATGCGCTCGACCGAGAAGCAGACCATGCCATTGGCATGAACCGCGCCGCGCAGGACGGCGGTGGTCGCCCGCTCCAAATCGGCGGTTTCAGTGACGATCACCGGGTCCTTGCCGCCCAGTTCCAGATAGCAGGGAATCAGGCGCTCGGCGCACTGCACGGCGATCTTGCGGCCGGTGGGCACGCTGCCTGTGAAGCAAACGAGATCGACGGTGTCGATGATCGCCCGGCCCGTCTCGCCATCGCCCTGAACATAATCGAACACGCCGGCCAGCTCCGGCACCTGGGCCACAGCCTCGAACAGCGGCTGCACCCAGCGCGGCGTCACTTCCGAGGGCTTGATAAGCACGGCGCAACCCGCGAACAGGGCGGGAATGGCATCGAGCAGCACCAGCATCATCGGCGCGTTCCAGGGGCCGATCACGCCGACCAGCGGATAGGGCACGAACTGCGTGCGCACCTCCACCTGCGGCATGGCCTTGGAGGGGCCGGTATAGCTCGCCGCATCGAGCGCGGCCTGCGCGTCCTCGATCCAGCCGCCGATATTGCCCATGGTGATGAAGCCCTGGAGATAGGAGGTATGGCACCCTCCGGTATCGACCGCATCAGCCTCGGCGATGGCGCTGGCGCGCTTGGCGACCTCGCCCAGCCAGCGCTGCATGACGCCGATGCGCTCTGCGAGCGGCTTGGCACCCCAAGCCTGCTGGTTGCGCCGGAGACGGTCAGCCTTCGCCGCCACGTCCTCCGCCGTCGCAATTTCCATCATAAAGTCGATCGCGCCGCTGCGTGGGTTGCGCACGGGCACGCTGCGCCGTTCGATATCCGCCATGAACGTCCTCCCCGAAGGCGAGAGACTCGCCTCAATTAGTCAGACGTCGTTGTATATCGATGTTAGACGGGCAATCAACAGGATTGCGGCGTTTCATTGTCCCAAGGGAAAAAGCCCGGATAGCGCAGGATCGCCGAGTGCGCGCGCACCACGGATTGCAATGGCGGGAGCAGCGCTTCGAAGGCGCGCGCGGATATGTTGGATCGCACCGCATCTTCGGTCGCATCCGCGCTGGTCTGGAGACGGTCGATCTGGTGCCGGCCATCATCGGTGACGAAATAGAGCGTCTTGCGACGATCCTGCGGCGAGGGCACAGCCTGCAACCACCCCCGCTGGGCCAGCTTCTTGAGAACGATCGCGCAGGTGGAGGGATCCAGGCCATAGACACGCGCGAACTCGACCTGACTCAGGCCGCCATGCAGATCGAGTATCACCATCGCGGAGAACTGGCGCAGGGTCACCGCCATCGGCGCGACCTGCTCACTGAAATGCGCATGGAGGATCTGCAGCGCGCGGCGGAACAACATGCTGGGCACATTGGCCAGATAGGAGTCCTGCCTGTCCCATCGCGGCGCGCCGTCATTGCCGGCCTCCACCAGGCTGGAGAGCTGCGCCATGGCCACCGCGCGTTCGTCATCGCTCAGCGGATCGAGCAGCAACGCCTGAAGCTGGGCGAAAGACGACCGGATTTCGTCCATGCGGGCTTCCCCGGCCGCCGTCAGCACCGGCAGACTGCGCCGCCGATCCCGCTCATCCTGCTGGCGGGCGATAAGGCCGGTCAATTCGAGGTTCTGCAGCACGATCGCCGTGGTCGACGTGTCGCTGCCGCAGGCCCGCGCGAGGCGGACCTGATCGCTCCCCGGACGCTCAGCAATCGCGAGCATCATTTCCGCCTGCGACAAGGTCTCGCCCCCGCAGGCCACCGATCCGTACAGGGCATTGGCGATCTGATCGATGCGGTTGAGCAGAAACCCCGGCTTGCGCAGGAACACCCGCATGACCTGATCGAGCGGAACACGCGGTCTTTCTACGGCCCAATCAATCTCAGGTGCAGCAATGGCAATTTGTTTTGCAGGCATGGTCACAAACAGGCGGACCCCGTGATGGGCAATGTTATCATGCGCAACAATCGGCCAGATTCCGGGGCTTGGCAAGCATATCGGTCGAGCGGATCGACGTTTTTCAGTTGAACCCAAACGGCCACCCGCTTAGCTGTTGAAGAATCAACAACAAGAATTTTATTGGAGCGCAGGATGACCGAGGACGACTATGCCGACTACATCGCCCGCTTCAATGCGAACGATTTCGAAGGTTTCGGCCGATATTATTGCGATGACGTGGTGTTCAACCTGGGCGAAAAGCGTCAGATTATCGGTCGTTCCGCCATTCTGGATTTCTACCGCGACGTGAAGTCGAAGGTTCGCGAAACGCTCGACATTCTCGCCGTCGCGGCCGGTCCGGACACCCTCGCCTGCCATGTTCGCACCGAATTCTATGGCCTGGAAGACTGGCCAGACTTCATCGCCGGCCCCTTGATGAAGGGGCAGACCCTCAACATCGAGAGCCTTGGTTTCTATTATCTGCGCGACGGCAAGTTCGCGCAGATTCTCGGCGCGCGGTACAAGACGCTGCCCGCCACAGCTGCTGTTTGATAGTCATCGAAAAAGGAGATTGCACTTCATGGTAACGCCCGAAATTGCCCCCCATCCCTTCGCGCCGAAGTTCGAATTCGCCTTCACGGTGTCGATCGACCTGACACCGGCGGTGTGGATTTCCCCCACCAGCATGGGCGCGACCCGCGCTGCCGTGTGGGCAGCCCAAGGCATCTTCGAAGGCCCCCGCATTCGCGGCCGGGTCATCCCGATGAGCGGCGGCGACTATCCGCTGTCCCGCCCCAACGGCGTGATCGATTTCGACGCGCGCTACATGCTGGAAGCCGATGACGGCACGCCGATCTATCTGCAGAGCCGCGGCTATCGCTGGGCCGAAGGTGACGCGATGGAGCGCATGGCCCGCAACGAAGATGTGGGACCGGAAGAATATTATATGCGGGTGAGCCCCAAGTTCGACGTGCCGGAAGGCCCGCACGAATGGCTGGGCAAGCACATCTTCGTCGGCGTTGCCGAGAAGATCCCGAAGGCCAACCGCATCCACTATTTCATGCTGCTCTGACGGCTGACGCCTTCCAAAGAAATCCAGCTGCCGCCGCCTTGCACTTTCCGCAGGGCGGCGGCAGTGCCTTATCCAGCCAAGAGGAGAGCATGCGATGAACGATCCGCAAGTCCCCGCCCATCTCGAATATGCGTTCGAGATGCGGGTGAATTTCCGCCCCGAACGCTGCACTGTCGGCCCGCTGCCGGGTGGCGGCTATCAGGGCTACACGCCCTGCGCTAGCGGCACGATCTACGGCCCGCGCCTGTCCGGCATCATCATCCCGGACAGCGGTGCCGATTACGCCACCGTGCGGGGCGACGGCACCATCGTCATCAAGTCGCACTATATGCTGCAGGCCGATGACGGCACCAAGATTTACATCAACAACAATGGCTATCTCATCCCGGCCAAGCCGGGCGAGGCGCGACTGGATGACGGCACGCCGCAACCGGCCTATTTCTGCTTCTCGCCCACATTCGTGGTGCCCGAGGGCCCGCATGACTGGATGGGCAAAACGCTGATCATCGGCACCGGCAGCCGCCGGTCCAATCCCGATCACTCCATCTTCACATATTATGCGGTGAAGCAGACACTCGACTGAGCATTTGACTAAACAAGCGAAAACGCCGCCGCTGGAGCCCTCAGGCCCCGGCGGCGGCGTTTTTCATGCCGGTCAGATTATCCGATCAGGCCGCGTCACCCGCCTGGCGCTTTTCCGCACCGAAGACGCGGACGGGGTCCTTACGGCCCTCCACCACATCCTTGTCCACCACGACTTCGGTCACGCCTTCCATCGTCGGCAGATCGAACATGGTGTCGAGCAGGATCGCCTCGATGATCGACCGCAGACCACGCGCGCCGGTCTTGCGCTCGATGGCGCGCTGAGCAATCGCCGTCAGCGCTTCGTCCGTGAACGTCAGCTCCACGTCTTCCAGCTCGAACAGCTTGCGATACTGCTTCACCAGCGCGTTCTTGGGCTCGGTGAGGATCTGCACCAGCGCGGCGATGTCGAGATCTTCCAGCGTCGCGATGACCGGCAGACGACCGACAAACTCGGGGATAAGGCCGAATTTGAGCAGATCTTCCGGCTCGGTCTGCTTCAGCAGCTGACCGGTACGCCGTTCATCCGGTGCCGCGACATGCGCGCCGAAGCCGATCGACTTGCCCTCAAGCCGGTCGCCGATGATCTTTTCCAGCCCCGCAAAGGCACCGCCCGCGATGAACAGGATGTTCGTCGTGTCCACCTGCAGGAATTCCTGCTGCGGATGCTTGCGGCCGCCCTGCGGCGGCACCGACGCGGTCGTGCCTTCCATCAGCTTGAGCAGCGCCTGCTGCACGCCCTCGCCCGACACGTCGCGGGTGATGGAGGGATTCTCCGCCTTGCGGCTGATCTTGTCGATCTCGTCGATATACACGATGCCGCGCTGCGCCTTCTCGACATTATAGTCCGACGCCTGGAGCAGCTTGAGGATGATGTTCTCGACATCCTCACCGACATAGCCGGCTTCGGTCAGCGTCGTCGCATCCGCCATGGTGAACGGCACGTCGAACGTCTTGGCCAGCGTCTGCGCGAGCAGCGTCTTACCGCAACCCGTCGGGCCGATCAGCAGGATGTTGGACTTGGCCAGCTCGACATCGCCCGCCTTGCCGCCATGCTCCAGCCGCTTGTAGTGATTGTGCACAGCCACCGAGAGCACGCGCTTGGCGCGCTGCTGGCCGATCACATAATCGCTCAGCACATCGCAAATCTGCTGGGGCGTCGGCACGCCGCCTTCCTTGCGGCCGACCAGACCACCTTTGGTCTCTTCACGAATGATATCGTTGCACAATTCGACGCATTCATCGCAGATGAACACGGTTGGGCCGGCGATGAGCTTACGCACTTCGTGCTGCGACTTTCCGCAGAACGAGCAGTAGAGCGTGCTCTTCGAATCCGATCCTGTGAGCTTTGTCATTCAATCTCTTCCTTGGTCTGGCGCCGTCTCGCGCCAATTGCCCAGATGCTCTTTCCGTCGGTCATCCTAGACCGCCTTCTTGCAGCATCACAAGTGCCGAAAATGTCGCCAAATAGCGTAAACCAGACATTGCCGGCTCAAAAGCCATAATGGAAAGAAGATGGGAGGGCTGGCCCGGCTTTGCAATGGGAGATGCTGGCCGCCCCCGGCCAGGCTGCGAACAGAGAGATTTTAGCGGCGGAAACAAGCTGGCCGCTCACTCGACCACGGCACAGCCCAAAGTCCGGCGACGATGCACGGCGCCGCCGGGATGCAAAGGCCGACCGCGTGAGCGGCCGGCCCGACCCTATCAAGCCGGCGTTTCTTCGCTGGTGCCGGGACGCTTGTCGTACACCTTGTCCACAAGGCCGAACGCGAGCGCTTCTTCCGCTTCCAGGAAGGTGTCGCGATCCATGGCGGCCTCGATCTTCTCCAGCGGCTGGCCGGTGTACTTGACGTACAGATCGTTCAGGCGACGACGGATCCGGAGGATTTCCTTGGCCTGGATCTCGATATCCGACGCCATGCCCTGCGCGCCGCCAGACGGCTGGTGGATCATGATCCGCGCGTTGCTGAGCGCAAAGCGCATGCCCGGTTCGCCGGCCGCGAGCAGGAAGCTGCCCATCGATGCGGCCTGACCGATGCACACCGTGCCGACCTTCGGGCGGATATACTGCATGGTGTCATGGATCGCCATACCGCTGGTCACCACGCCGCCCGGCGAGTTGATGTACATCCAGATGTCCTTCTTCGGATTCTCCGATTCCAGAAAGAGCAGCTGGGCGACGATCAGCGAGGCCATGTGATCCTCGACCTGGCCGGTCACGAAAATGATCCGCTCCCGCAACAGGCGCGAGTAGATATCGAAGCTGCGCTCGCCGCGATTGGACTGTTCGATAACGATAGGAACAAGTGCCCCGAGCGGATCAAAATTATCGGTCATGATTCTCTTTCTTACTGGCCGTCTGCGGCCACTACATCGGACGTTTGGGCACTGACTTCAAGATGCGCAGGGTGGGCAACGGGTGCAGACAGGTGCGTTTCGAAAAGCGCGCGCCCAGGCCCTTCGATCAGTCGCCGGCTCAGAGAGGCACAACCCATGACGAAGATCAGAAAGAGGATACTGATCGCATCGCCGATCCAGACCCCGCCGCCGATGGCTTTCCCCGCCTGCGTACCGACCACCAGATCGACACCGGCATGACGCTCGATGACCGATAACAAGTTGAGCAGGCGGTAATATAGAAAGATGTGGATAAGGTAGATCGAATAGGAGAGCGCTCCGATTTCCACGACCTTAGGCCTTTTCAAGCACTCGCTCACCACCCCTTTTTCACGCGCAAACACGAGTACCGCGATCAAAAAGAGAAAGGGTGACAGAACGGACAGCCTCCCCCCTCCCAGGCAGGATATGAAGGCAAGCAGCGCAATCACCGTCACCAGTTCCAGCCCCTGATCAGCCCAACCAGGAAGCTGCATCGCCCTGATCCGATCCATGCAGCGCCAACCGACCAGGCCGAGCGCGAAGCCCATCGCGCAGCGCAGCAGCGCGTTCTGGTACATGATCGGACTGAAATCCGGCTGGCTAAGGAGCAGCAACGGAACGGCGACCGCAACGCCGAGACAAATTGGCACCAAGTGACGCCCAGCGGTTCGCAGCACCAATGCAAAGGCCAGATAAATCCAGACTTCCGCCGCGATCGACCAGCTGGGGAAATTCCACGCTGTCGGATCGCCGCCCGGGAAAATCTGGATTAACAGCAGGGCGTCGATCAGATTCTTGGGCGATTGCAGGCCCTCAAAGGCCGGCCTGCCTAACCTATCCCCACCGAAAATGAGGAGACACAGCTCGAACAGGACGAAGCAGACCAGCATGGCAAAATGCAGTGGATAGACGCGGGCGATCCGCTTGCGCATGAAATGGCCGACGGAATAGCCGTCCACGAGTCTCTTCCCGTAGCTCGCGCCGATGACAAAGCCGGACAGCACGAAAAAGAAATCGACGAAAAGGGACGCATGCTCAACCAGCGCTGCGTTCGATATTCCTCCCTGCGTCTTCACATGCAGCAGGACCACCATGCACGCGCAAATGCCGCGCAAGCTATCAAGCACCTTATAATGGTGCCGCGATGAACCGACCCCCTCCATACCTGCCCCCCCGAGCCTGTCGGGAAAGTTTATGGACTCAATTATTCATGATCAACTGGGTTAATGAAATTTAACGCGCCATCCCCGGCGCGGTATGCGCCAGATAGGCAAGGCGCTTCATTTCCTGCCGGCCGCGCGTCACCGTATCGAGGATGAGGCCGGTAAGCAGACACAGGGCGGACAGAACGCCCATCCCCACGATGGTGATGAGGGTCGGGAAGCGGGGCACAAGCCCCGTCTCCAGATAGGTCAGGATGACCGGCACGCCCATCAGTCCGGCAACCAGCGCGATCACCAGCGCAATGAAACCGAAGAACCACAAGGGCCGCTCCACGCGATAGAGCTGGATCATCGTGCGCAGGATGCGCCAGCCGTCGCGGAAGGTGTTGAGCTTGGAGAGCGAGCCCTCCGCCCGCGCCGCATAGGCGGTCATCACCTCGCCCACCGGCATGCGCAGCTCGAGGGCGTGGACGGACATCTCCGTCTCGATCTCGAAGCCCTCCGAGAGGATCGGGAAGCTCTTGACGAACCGCCGGGAGAACACCCGATAGCCTGAGAGAATATCGGTGAAACTGCGCCCGAAAAGCTGCCTCAGCAGCCCGGTGAGCAACAGATTGCCGAGCCGGTGCCCCGGACGGTAAGCCGCCTCTACCTCAGACTTGCGGGCGCCGACGACCATGTCGAGCGGCCCGCCCAGCATCGCGCTGACCAGCGCCGGCGCCGCGCTCGCATCATAGGTCGCATCGCCATCGGCAAGCACGTAGATGTCCGCATCCACGTCCGCGAACATCCGCCGCACGACATGGCCCTTCCCCTGCTGCCGCACGCTGTAGACGATCGCCCCGGCGGCGCGCGCGACGGCGACGCTGTCATCGGAACTGTTATTGTCGAACACGTAGATGGCCGCCTGCGGCAAGGCCTGCGCGAACGCGGTGACGGTCTGCCCGATGGCGACCGCCTCGTTATAACAAGGCAGCAGGACGGCGATGCGCACGCCTGTCATCGGGCTGGACGGGTCTGGATGCATGGGACTGCGGGCTTATGGCAACAGATCGCATGGTTGCAATGGTCTTTTGCGACCCCAGCGCCCGGCGGCACCTGCTGCACGAGCCCGCCGCCATGCATCCAAAGAAAAAGCGAGCCGGAACGGCATCCCGCTCCGGCTCGCTTCTGATCAGTTCATGCGATCTGCAGTGAGGCCTCAGGCCTCGGCAGTCTTGGCCTTTTTGGCAGCGGGCTTCTTGGCCGGCTTCTCTGCCGCGTCGCCCTCGTCAGCCTTGGCAGCCGCGGCCTTCTTGGCCGGAGCCTTCTTGGCAGGCGCCTTGGCCTCTTCAGCCGGAGCGGCCTCTGCCTCGACATCAGCCTTCTTGGCAGCCGGCTTCTTGGCGGCAGCCTTCTTGGCCGGCTTGGCGTCGTGGCTGTGATCGTGGCCGCAATCCGGTCCGTGGACGTGACCGCCCTCTTCGCTCTCGATCGCCGCCTCCAGATCGGCGCGCGCAACGGTACGCTCGCTCACATCGGCCTTCTCGAAGAGATAATCGACGACCTTGTCCTCATAGAGCGGGGCACGCAGCTGCGCGGCTGCCATCGGCTCGTTGCGGACATATTCGACGAACCGCTCGCGGTCCTGCGGGGCGTACTGCTGCGCGGCCTGAGCAACGAGGCGGTTCATTTCCGCCTGCGTGATCTCCACGCCATTGGCCTGGCCGATTTCCGAGAGGAGCAGGCCCAGACGGACGCGACGCTCGGCGATCTTGCGATAATCGTCGCGGTCGGCTTCCATTTCCTTGAGCGCCGCCTCGGGATCTTCCTCGTGACCGGCTTCATGCTCAAGCTGCTGCCAGATCTGGCCGAACTCGGCCTCGACCATGCCCGGGGGCACCTCGAAATCATGGCCGGCAGCCAGCTGATCGAGCAACTGGCGCTTCATGTAGGTGCGCGTCAGATTGCCGTGCTCCTGCTCGATCTGCGCCTTGAACAGCTCGCGCAGCTTCTCGAGGCTCTCGAGACCGAGCTGCTTGGCAAATTCGTCGTCAGCGGGCTTCTCGACGGGGTTCTTGACCGCCTTGATGACGAGATCGAACGTCGCATCCTTGCCGGCCAGCTCCTTGGAGCCATATTCGGCGGGGAAGGTCACGTTGATGGTCTTCTCGTCGCCGGTCTTCACGCCAACCAGCTGATCCTCGAAGCCGGGGATCAGATTGCCCGAGCCGATGGCGATCGCCATGTCCGAACCGGTGCCGCCCTCGAACGCCACGCCGTCGACCTTGCCGACGAAATCCATGACGACCTGGTCGCCTTCCTTCGCCTTGGCGGTCTTGGGGGCGTCCTCATAACGCTGGCTCTGCGCGGCGAGACGGCCAACCGCCTCGTCGATCTGCTCGTCGGTCACATCGACGACGAGCCGCTCTAGCTTGATGCCCTCGATCTTGGGCGCGGGAACCTCCGGCAGGATTTCCAGAGCGACCTTGACCTCGGCATCCTTGCCGTCCTCATAATCGGCGGTCAGCTCGACGCTCGGCTGCATCGCGGGACGCAGCTTGTTCTCGGCGATGACCTTCTCGACGCCCTCACGGATGGACTTGTCCAGCGCCTCGCGCTGCAGGGCCGGGCCGTGCATCTTGCGGACGAGGTTGGCAGGCACCTTGCCGGGCCGGAAACCGGGCATCCGCACCTGCGGCGCAATCGACTTCACTTCCTCTTCGACGCGGGCGTCGATGTCCTTGGCCGTGACGGTCAGCGTATAGGCGCGCTTGAGGCCCTCATTCAATGTCTCGACAATCTGCATATCTCTAACTCGACGCTTTCCAGGCTAGGATGAAATCTTTTGGAACGACCGGGGCCAGGCTGCGCAACTGGTGCGGGCGAAGGGACTCGAACCCCCACATCTTGCGATACCAGAACCTAAATCTGGCGCGTCTACCAGTTTCGCCACGCCCGCATCGGTCGCCGGTCGGCGGGCCATAGTGCAAAGCCTGGGAAAGGGCAAGGCTGTGCGCGCCTTGCCGTGTCGATCCGGAACGATCCCTCACCCCGCCCGTTGAAAAGAGCAACGAAAGGACGCAAAGCCATGGCCAGCCAGCCGGAAATTCCGCCCCCCGATACCATCACCCCGCAGTCACCTGACGAGCTTCCGCCCATGGAATCGCCGGACGAGACGCCGTTTCGCGAACCGCCGGAAATCGCGCCGGAAACGCCCAATATCGATGAACCCGGCCGCGGCCCCGACGAACTGCCGTCCATCGCGCCGCCGCCAGACTGATCTGAGCTACTGATCTCAGCTTCCCGGCCCACCTCGTGGAGGCGCGGCCGGGATGCGATCAGGCCAATGCCTTCTTGATCAACTCGTTGACCATCTGCGGATTGGCCTTGCCCTGCATGGCCTTCATCGTCTGACCGACGAAGAAGCCGAACAAAGCTTCCTTTCCACCCTTGTACTGCTCGACCTTGTCCGCATTGTCGGCGAGAATCTTCGCAACGACCGCCTCGATCGCGCCGGTATCCGTGGTCTGCTTGAGGCCGCGCTTCTCGACAATCTCGGCAGGCGCTTCGCCGGTCTCCAGCATGATCTCGAACACCTGCTTGGCGATGCTGCCCGAAATCGTGCCATCGGCCACCAGTGCAAGCAATTCCGCGCCGCGCTCGGGGTTGACCGGGCTGTCCTCAAGCGTCTTGCCGAGGCGATTGAGCGCACCGTAAAGCTCCGAGAGCAGCCAGTTGGCGCTGGCCTTGGCCACCTCACCTTCGCTCTTCTTCTGGATGCGCGCGCTTTCCGCGAGCAGAGCCTCGAACCAGCGGGCCGTTTCCGCCTCGGCGGTCAGCACGCGGGCGTTGTAATCGGAGAGCCCCAGCACCTCGACATAGCGGGTGCGTTTGGCATCCGGCAGTTCGGGCAGCGAGTGCAGGCAATCCTCGATGAAGCTGTCCTCCAGCACCAGCGGCAGCAGGTCCGGGTCCGGGAAGTAGCGATAATCATGCGCGTCTTCCTTGGAGCGCATCGAGCGCGTTGTGCCGGTATCCGGGTTGAACAGCCGCGTTTCCTGCACGATCCGTCCACCGCCCTCGATCACATCGACCTGGCGCTGGGCTTCATATTCGATGGCCTGCATGACGAAGCGCACGGAATTGACGTTCTTCGTCTCGGTCCGCGTCCCGAATTCCTCGCCGGGCTTGCGCACGGAGACGTTCACGTCCGCGCGCATGGAGCCTTCCTCCATATTGCCATCGCACGAGCCGACATAGCGCAGGATCGCGCGCAGCTTGCGCAGATAGGCCCCGGCCTCGGCAGGCGAGCGCATGTCCGGGCGGCTGACGATTTCCATCAGCGCCACGCCCGAGCGATTGAGATCGACATAGGAGCGGGTCGGGTGCTGATCGTGCATCAGCTTGCCGGCATCCTGCTCCACATGGATGCGCTCGATCCCGATGGCCTTGTCGGCGGGAATGCCGGCCTTCTCATCGGCTTCGATCGTCAGCGAACCTTCACCCACAAGCGGATGATAAAGCTGGGAAATCTGGTAACCCTGCGGCAAGTCCGCGTAGAAATAGTTTTTGCGGTCGAACCGGCTCCACTTGTTGATCTGCGCATTGATCGCAAGGCCGGTGCGGACCGCCTGACGGATGCACTCGCGATTGGGCACCGGCAGCATGCCGGGCATCGAGGCATCGACAAGGCTCACCTGCGTGTTCGGCTCCGCGCCGAAGGCCGTCGCCGCGCCGGAAAACAGCTTGGCCTGGCTCACCACCTGCGCGTGAACCTCGAGGCCGATCACGACCTCCCAGTCCCCGGTGGCGCCACGAATGCGATAGCTCGTCTCAGTCATTCTTCAGTCCTTACAGTATTCCCGCGAAGGCAGGAATCCAGGGGAGTGCAGCCCTTGGCTGCCCTGGGCTCCTGCCTGCGCAGGAGCACGAAACATCTACCACCACGCCTCAGGCCGGGCGGTGAAGCCCGCCCGTTGCTCAATGGCGAAACCCGCGTTCAGCACCGCTTGCTCATCGAAGGCCGGACCGATGATCTGCAGGCCGAGCGGCAGCCCGTCCTTGCTGAGCCCGCCGGGCACGGACATGGCGGGGAGACCCGCCAGCGAGGCCGGCACCGCGAACACGTCGTTCAGATACATTTTCAGCGGATCGTCGACATTCTCACCGAGGCCGAAGGCCGCGCTGGGCGCGGTGGGTGCGAGGATGACGTCGCATGCCTCGAAAGCCTTGGCGAAATCCTGCGCGATCAGCGCCCGCACCTTCTGCGCCTGGGTGTAATAGGCATCGTAGAAGCCCGCCGAGAGCACATAGGTGCCGATGATGATGCGGCGCTTGACCTCCGGGCCGAAGCCGGCGGCGCGCGTCGCAGCATACATATCCTGCAGGTTCGCGCCATCGGGCAGATCACGCAGGCCGTAGCGCACGCCGTCATAGCGCGCGAGATTGGACGAGGCTTCCGCCGGGGCGATGATGTAATAAGCCGGCAGGGCATATTTGCTGTGCGGCAGCGAGACCTCGACGATCTCGGCGCCGGCATCCTTCAGCCAGGCAATGCCATCGTCCCACACCCGCGCGACATCGGCATCGAGACCCTCGACGCGATATTCCTTGGGAATGCCGATGCGCTTGCCCTTGAGATCGCTGGATAATCCAGCTTCCCACTGCGGCACCGGCAGGTTGAGCGAGGTCGAATCCTTCGCGTCAAAGCCCGCCATATTCTCCAGCAGGATCGCGCAGTCGCGCACGTCCTGCGCCATCGGCCCGGCCTGATCGAGTGAGCTGGCAAAGGCGATGATGCCCCAGCGTGAGCAGCGGCCATAGGTCGGCTTGATGCCGGAAATGCCGGTGAAGGCCGCCGGCTGGCGGATCGACCCGCCGGTATCCGTACCCGTCGCCGCCGGGCAGAGCCGCGCGGCGATCGCCGCCGAGCTGCCACCCGAGGAACCGCCCGGCGCCAGCGCGGCATTGCTGCCGTCATTGCGGCGCCAGGGCGAGATCACATTGCCGAAATAGCTCGTCTCGTTGGACGATCCCATGGCGAACTGATCGAGATTGAGCTTGCCGAGCATGCCTGCGCCGGCATCCCACAGCTTCTGCGAGACGGTGGACTCATAGGTCGGCGTGAAGCCTTCCAGCATGTGGCTGGCGGCGGTCGTCTGCACGCCCTCGGTGCAGAACAGGTCCTTCATGCCGATGGGCACGCCGGAAAGCGGCTTGAGCGTGCCGGCGGCGCGGTCCTTGTCCGCCTGATCGGCAGCAGCCAGCGCATGCTCGGGCGTCTCGACGATGAAAGCGTTGAGCGCCTTGGCGGCGGCGACATTGGCGTTGAAGGCCTCGGCGACTTCCCGCGCGGAGAAGTCACCAGCACGGAAGCCATCGCGGATCTGCGCGACAGTGAGGTTGGTCAGATCGGTCACGATCCCGCTCCGTTCGCCCTGAGCTTGTCGAAGGGCTGCTTGTTGAGTCTCTCGTTTCTGGATCCCGGATCGGTCGCCGCTACGCGGCTGTCCGGGATGATCGAATGATGCCGTCCCGTCATCATTCGATCACCTTAGGCACGGCGAAAAAGCCATGTTCGGCCTGAGGCGCATTGGCCAGCACCTTGTCGCGGACATTGCCATCGGTCACGGCGTCCTCGCGCAGGCGCAGCGTGTTGGGGATGACGGCGGTCATCGGCTCGACGCCGGTCACGTCCACTTCGCCCAGCTGCTCCACCCAGTGGAGAATGCCGTTGAGTTCGGGCACCAACGCCTGCGCTTCATCCTCGCTGACAGCGAGGCGCGCGAGGCTGGCGATCTTTTTTACGGTTGTCAGGTCTACGCTCATGGGAGCGCGCGCTAGCACTGGCTCTGGCGGTCATCAAGGCGCTTCCGCCGTTTCGGCCCCATTGGCGGCCGTTGACAGCGGTTCGCCGACCGGTTCGCCACCGATGTAGAGCTGTCGCGCCATCACCGGGCGGAGGTCAACGGCGCCGGCGCGGATCTGCGCGACCAGCCGGCGAGCGGCATCGCCTTGGGCAAGATAGCGGCTCTCATTGGTCCATTGGCCATTCTCCTGCCGGATGAGGCGCACGGTTGGGGCACAATCGCCGCATTCCGGAGCGGGCAGCTTCACAACAATCGCCAGATCCTCGCCGGGCACATAGTGCAGCAGGCACGGGCCGGTCTCCTCGCAGGCATCATATTGCACCAGCCGCTTGCGCAGTGCTGCCGGCAATTCGACCGGGATGGGCAGGATCGTCAGCCGCTCGTCCAGCAATTCGCCACTGCGCGCGGCGACGACCATAGGCGGCACGGCCCAGCGGTCGGTCAGCTTCATCGTCTCGGCGGCATGACGGCGGATCGTCGCGTCCGCCGAGCCGCTCGCCAGCCGTCGAATCGCAGCCCGCCCCTCCGGCCCGAAATCGAACCACAAGGCACGGTAATCGAACTTGTCCGGCGCCACCTGCCCGCCCGCGAGGCGCTGGAGCTGGTGCGCAGTCGCGATCCGCTCGAAGCCGAAGATCGGCGTGGAGAGCAGCAGCGCGATGCCGGCGATCACGAATACGAGCATGCGATTGGTCCGCCGCAGCCGGGCGAACCAGCCGCGTGCGCCGAGGATGGCGACGGCATAGGCAATGGCGGTGATGCTCGCCACGATCAGAAAGGCCAGCGCCCACAGCCGCTCGGGCGTCAGGCCATGTTGATGGATGCGCAGGCCCGAGGAGAAGACTGCAATACCCACCATCGGGAGCAGGAAGAGGCCGAGCGCCGCCGCGCTGGCACCCAGCAAGACTGAGCGGGTTTCCTCAACCGCCGTATCGCCCACCACGGCATTGGCGAGAAACAGCGCCAGCACCGCTCCGGCCAGCATGATCGGCGTCGTGCCGCCCGTCGCCCAGAGCGGCGCCAGGCCGGTGACAGGCAAGGCCGCCAGGAAGATGCCGATCGCCAGCGCCACCACCGGCGCCAGCACGCGCAGCACCAGCATGGCGACGCGCTGCAGGGCGGCGATGATCGCCCCGCGATCCTGCAACAGCCCAAGCGCCGCGCCGAACGCGGCGCCGCACAGCATGGCGACCACAACAGACTCGCGCAAGGCATCGCGGAGGAACGGGAGCTTCACCAGCATGAACATCTGCGCCAGCAAATGGGCGATGCCGAAGCTGAGCAGCATGAACAGCGCGCTTGCGCCGATCAGCAGCGCATTCGTCCACAAATGGCCGTGAACATCCTCATAATGGATGGCCTGGCGCGACCAGGCCCGTACGGCGCGCGGCAACACACCGGCCGGCGCGGAGGGCGCGCCGCCGGCCAGACTGCGATCCTGCGCTGCCTGAAACAGCACCAGCAGCGCAGCCGCGGCGATGGCGCCGCAGACGAGATGCCAGAGATCGACGCTCGATCCATGGCCGGGCACCCCGTTCCACAGAAAGACGCCGCCGCCGAGGAGGCCGCAGATCAGCGCCACGACAAGAGCCGCGACCGGTCGCCGCCGGCGCCAACCGAGGCCAAAGGCGAGAGCGGCGGTCGAAAGGAACATGGGCAGCGCGGCGATCACCCGCCGCAGAAACTCGGGCTCGATGGGCGCGGGATCGGAAAACCGGTCGATCGCCAGACCGACAAGCGCGCCGAGCACACACAGCACCCAAGTGCGCAGCGGCCATACCGTCTGCGCCGTCGATGCGTTGCTGGCCATCATCCTGCTCCCCGCCGCGTCCGTTCCTGAACGCGTCCGACCTATCACGATCCGCTCGCAAGGCAAATTGGACCTTCGCCTGTTGGACCTTCGCCTGCTGCCTTCGCTTGCCTCGCGGAACCCAAGCGGGCATGAGCCATGCCACTGCCCAGCTTGCCACAGAGATGGAGTCGTGCCCCTTTGGCCCGGAAGTTCCTGTATGTCGTCGCGTTTTTCACAGCCCTGGCGATCGCGGGAATGATCGCCTTCTCCTTCTTCGGCCCCCGGCTGATGCAGAGCGCACTGGTGCCGCATGTCGGGTTCAGCGAACCGCCTGCCCTGCCCGCGAATTTCTATTCAGGTGGCGATGGATGGATCAGCCGGCCGGACGGGCGCCGCGACGATCCCGCTCGCTGGCAACCGGCCAAGAAGCTTGCCGAGGCGGCGCCAGCGCAGAAAGCGGCGATCTTCTTCGTCCACCCCACCAGCTCGTTCGAGACGCTCCACTGGAACGCCCCGATCAACGACCGCATCGCAAAGGCGCAGGCCGGGCGGTTCGTGCGCATTCAAGCCAGCGCCTTCGCGGCAGCCGGAAACATCTGGGCGCCGCGCTACCGGCAGGCCGTGTTCGGTGCCTTCCTTACCGAAAAGGCAGACGCCGCGTTGGCGCTTGAGCGAGCCTATGCGGACGTGAAGGCCGCCTTCGCACAGTTCCTCGCTGCCAATCCGCAAGGGCCGATCATTCTCGCCGCGCACAGTCAGGGCAGTCGCCACCTGCTGCGGCTGCTGCATGAGGAAGCGGGCAACAGTGCGCTCAAGGCCCGGCTGGTCGCGGCCTATGTCGTCGGCTGGCCAGTCTCCGTGGAGCATGATCTGCCCGCTCTCGGCCTGCCCGCCTGCACGGGGCCGGGCACGACCGGCTGCGTGCTGAGCTGGCAGAGCTTTGCCGCGCCCGCAGACACCTCCGCGGTGGAAGCAACGTTCGACCGCGAGCGTGGATTGGACGGCCAATCGCGCGCCGGGTCGGCCATGCTGTGCACCAATCCGCTCAATGGCGGCGCGGCGCCCGATGCGCCGGGCGATGCGAATCTGGGCGTGCTGCGCGGTGATGGCGAGGCGGCGTCGACCGTGCTGCTCACGCCCGGCGAGATCGGCGCGCGCTGCGCCGGCCGTGGCTTCCTGATGCTGGACAGCGCGCCCAAGCTCGGCACCTTCGTGCTCCCGGGCAATAATTACCACGTTTATGACTATCCCCTGTTCTGGGCGAACATTCGTGCCGATGCGCTTGGCCGATTGGCGGCGTGGCAGCGCTGATGGTCGGGGAAACGCTGATTACGCTCGACAAGGCGTCCTTCGCGCAGGCGCTACCGGCTGGCGGACGCCTGCTCGGCATGGACCTTGGCACCCAGACCATCGGCCTTGCCCTGTGCGATGCCGGCTGGAGCATCGCCAGCCCCGCCCATACGCACAAGCGCGGCAAGTTCAGCAAGGACCGGGACGTGCTCGCCCAGTTCATCGCCCAGCAGTCGGTCAAGGGACTCGTCATCGGCCTGCCGCTCAATATGGATGGCAGCGAGAGCCCGCGCAGCCAGGCTGCACGCGCCTTTGCCCGCAACATCGCCGTACTCGGCCTGCCCGTGCTGCTGTGGGACGAGCGCTGGTCGACCGTCGCTGCCGAGCGGGCGATGATCGCGCAGGACATGAGCCGGGCCAAGCGCGCTGAAAAGATCGACGCCCACGCCGCCGCCCTCATCCTGCAGGGGGCCATTGACGGCCTGACGATGGGCTGACCTGCGCATGACGGAAACGCACATCATCTGGGGCTGGCTGGTGCTGATCAACCTCATCACCCTCGCCGCCTTCCGCCATGACAAGCAGCGCGCCATTGCCGGGGGACCGCGCATGCGCGAGCGCGATCTGCTGACCCTGGCGGCGATCGGCGGGACGATTGGCGCCTGGCTCGCCATGCGGCTCTTCCGGCACAAGACCCGCAAGCGGGACTTCTCCCGCGCGCTGTTCCTCATCGCCGCCGCGCAGTGCGCGCTGATCATCCTGCTCGATCTCAACGTCTGGACGCCGTCCGCCTGATACATCAGCGCTTGAGTCCGCCCCGCCGCTCCACTAACGAGGCGCTTTAATGACAATATCGCCCTCTCCCGCCACCGGCCTCATCGGCCGGGACAATTTTCCGCACCGGCATCTGGTGGGAATCGCCAATCTGGCGCCGCATGAAATCCGCTTCTTACTGGATGAAGCCGAGCAATGGGCCTCGCTCAACCGTGCCGGCAGCCGCAAGCATGACGGGCGCCTCGCCGGCCTCACGCAGATGAACGCCTTTTTCGAGAACAGCACGCGCACGCTGCTCTCCTTCGAGGTGGCGGGCAAGCGGCTGGGGGCGGACGTGGTGAACATGCACGCCGCCCAATCGAGCGTGAAAAAGGGCGAGACGCTGATCGACACCGCCGTGACGCTCAACTCGATGCGCGCCGACGTGATGGTGATCCGCCATATGAGTTCGGGCGCCGTGCAGTTGATCGCCGACATGGTGGATTGCCCCGTGCTCAATGCCGGCGATGGCCGCCACGAGCACCCGACGCAGGCGCTGCTCGACGCACTGACCATAAGGCGGCGCAAGGGCAGCTTCGAGGGGCTGATCGTCACCATCTGCGGCGATATTCTCCACAGCCGCGTCGCCCGCTCCAACATGCTCTGCCTCACGGCTTTGGGCGCGCAGGTGCGTGTCTGCGCGCCGCCGACGCTGATGCCCCCGGCGGTGGAGCGCTATCGGGTCACGCCGTTCCATGATTTCAACGCCGCACTGGAGGGCGCGGATGTGGTGATGATGCTGCGCATTCAGAATGAGCGGATGGACGGGGCCTTCATCCCCTCGGCCCGCGAATTTCACGCGCTCTATGGCCTCACGCCCGAGCGGCTGAAGCGCGCCAAGCCAGACGCGATCATCATGCACCCCGGCCCGATGAACCGGGGCGTGGAAATCGTCAGCAGCGTAGCGGACGATCCGGATCGCTCGGCGATCACCGAGCAGGTCGAGATGGGGGTCGCTATGCGCATGGCCTGCCTCGATGTCCTCACCCGCACAGCCCGGGGAGTCGAAGGATGGGCCTGACCGCTATCGTCAACGCACGCCTGTGCGATCCGACCGCCAGCGCCCTCTCCGAAGGCACGCTGCTCGTTGAAGGCGCGGCAATCGCTGCTGTTGACGCCACAAAGGTGCCGGATGGCGCCGAAATCGTCGATGCCAAGGGCATGATCCTCGCGCCGGGCATCATCGATCTGGGCGTGTTCCGCACCGACAAGCCGGCCTTCCACTTCGCCGGCATCACCCGCGCCGCGCTGATGCCGGACCAGTCGCCCGTTCTCGACGAACCGGGGCTGATCCAGCACGCCGCTCGGGCCGGCAAGCCGGACTTCTGGGTGCATCCGCTCGGCGCCGCGACGCGCGGCCTGGAGGGGCGCGAACTGGCGGAAATGGCGCTGATGAAGTCCGCTGGCGCCCGCGCCATCGCGACCGGCCGGCGCTGGATTGCCGACTCGGGCGTGATGCTGCGCGTGCTGCACTATGCTGCCGCGCTCGACCTGGTGGTCATTACCCATGCTGAGGATGGCGGGCTGACGGCCAATGCCGTGGCGACGGATGGCGAAACGGCCTCGCGCCTCGGCCTGCCCAGTGCCCCGGCCAGTGCCGAAGCGATGGCTATCGCGCGGGACATCGCGCTGGCGCGGGAGACGGGCGCACGCCTGCATGTCCGCCTCGTCACCACTGCGGCGGGCTTTGCCCTCATTCGCGCGGCCAAGGCCGAAGGGTTGAAGGTGACCTGCGGCACCAGCCCCTCCTACCTCTTCCTCAACGATGCGGCAGTGAGCGATTTCCGCACCTTCGCACGCCTCTCCCCGCCTCTGCGCGATGAGCGGGACCGGCTTGCCACGATCGAGGCGGTCGCGGATGGCACCGTCGACGTGCTATGCTCGGGCCACGATCCGCGCGGCCCGGAAGACAAGCGCCTGCCCTTTGCGGACGCCCTGCCCGGCATCGCCGGCGCCGAGACGCTGCTGCCGCTTGCCCTCAATCTGGTGCGTGAAGGCAAGATCACTGAGACGCGGATGATGGCCCTGCTCGCGGCCAATCCCGCCGCAATCCTCGGCCTCGACGCGGGACGGCTGGCGCCGGGCGCGCCGGCGGACCTCATCCTCATCGCACCTGACACACCCTGGATCGTCGATTCGGCCAAAATGGCAGCCGCGGCCGGCAATACGCCGTTCGACAAGCTGCCGGTTCAGGGCCGGGCGCGGATGATCATGAAAGGCGGCGTGATCCGCTGAGCGGATCGCCCACCGGCCCCATCACCGCGATGCGAATTGCGACCCGCCGGCCGAGGCGCCAGCGCGCGCCATGCGCGATGCATTGCTGTCATCGCGGCGCACGTAACAGGCCTGCCCTTCGCCGCGCAGAGTCTGGCAGAGCGAGCCGGCAGCGCCCCGGCTCGCAAAGCCACCCACCGCCACGCGATGGAAGGTGCGTCCATTGACGCTCGCGGCGGTGACGATCTCGCGATAGCCAGCCAGACGCGGGTTGCGGCGCATATCCTGCCATTTCACCCGCGCCATCGTTGCGCTGTCGAAGGCGCCGAGTTGGATCACCCAGTCGCCCGAAGCGCGACCTGGCCTGGCCGACAGGACCGGCACCGCGCGAGAGGCGGCGGCAATCTTCACTCCCAACGACGGGCTGGATGCAGCAGGCGCAACGGCCATCTGAGCGATGCTCGGCGCCCTTGGCGCTGGCTGCAGAACCAGCAAAGGCGCTGCTGAGAGAATTTCGGCGGACGGCGCGCTAATGGTCGCGTTCGCCGAGGACGCGGCGGGAGGATTGGCTTTGGGCGGGGCAGCCGGGTCTAAGGACCGGCTCGAAGGCGGGATCGCGACCGATTGAACGGCGGGTACTGTGTGCTCAGCATCGGCCGCTGCCGCAGGTTCAGCCGCTTCAGCCACCTTCGCTGACGACGGGACGACAGCCTTTGGCGGTGCTAGTTCCGCAACGGCGGGAAGCTCGAAGCTGCGCAGCGCGAGGCGAGACGGCATCCCGGCATCGTCGGCACGGGGCGCAACCCCAGTCAGGGCAGCCACCCGCGCGCCGGGTTCAGCCTGCGCCACGGCCTGAGACCAGCGCCCGATGCGCTGCTCGGCCTCTTTGGCGGACAGATCCTGCCCGGCGATCAGCCGTGCCTGCCCCCAGGCGCCACCCAGCGCCAAGGCAAAGGCGAGGTTCTGCCGTGTCTGTGCCGAGGCGTCAGGTTGGCGCGCGGCGTAAACGAGCGCGCGCACGCCTTCCTGCACGTCGCCAGCCATGGCCATGGCGAGACCATAGTCCGAGGCGGGCAGCGTGGCAGCGTTGTCGGCGAGCAAAGCCTGGGCCGTGCTGTCATTGCCCAGCGCGGTCTCGCACAGGGCCAGGCTGATGATCGTGCGGACATCGCTGTTGCCCAGCGCCATGGCGTCCGTGAACGCCGCCTGCGCAGAGCGATAGCGGCCATTGGCAAGATAGGCACGGCCCAGCAAGACGCGATGGTCTGCAGTAGCCGGGTCGGCGGCGACCAGCGCCTCGGCCAGGTTGAGCGCATGGGCGAACTTGCGATCCGCGAGCGCTGACTCGATCTTGGGCGAAAGTTGCGCAACCGAGGGCGTCGCGCGCGCGCTATGGGACTGGAGACCCAGCTGTGCGCAGCCGCCCAGCGTCACGCTGGAGAGCGCCACCGTCACCAGCAGCAAAGGCATTTTTACGGAGAGCGCCATATGCCTCACGCCTCCAGGCCCGAACTGGATTCAATCTCTTCGGCGAGCGCCTGCACTTGCGCGTCGGCGGCAATCATCTGATCCAGCGCCTCGATGAGAAGCTGCTGGGCGGAGCGCTTCGAGACCGCGCTCAGCAAGCGCAGACGCAGGTGCCTCTCGCTATCGATCCGCAGCGTGAACGCGGCCTTGCGGCCGACGCCCGCCAGACTGGCCGGGCGCTTGGAAGTGACTTTCGGCGGCGTGACGCGCAGGCTGATTTGCTCGGCGAGAGCCAGCATCTGCTGCTTGGCCGGGGAGACCGGCGCCGGGTCGCTCTCAGCAGCCACGGACACATTGGCGTTGATGGGCACCGCAGCGTCCGTCCCGGTGGCCAGCGCTGGCATGTGGGGGACAGCGCCCTCCCCCATGTCATTCCAGCCAAGGTCATCATGGAGGGTCGGGGCGGTCGAGAGACCCGGCAGCGCCGGGCGACGCATGGCCGGGCGCGCAGTGCCCCGCCGCGCGAGCAGGCTCGCCGTCAGCGATGCCGCAGGGCGCGGCTCGGTCATGGAATTATCGCGATTCATCCCTGCACCACCCGACGACCGAAGCCCGTCTGGCGCGACATCGCCGCTGCGACATGCGTGGGCGAGAACACCGTCCGCCGGAAATTCCGCTCGAGCCGATCGGCCACATAGCTCCAGAGCTGCTCGACTTCCTGCGCCGAGCGCCCCTTGGGATCGAAGTCCATCACCGTGCGCCCATCGATCATCGAGGACGCAAAATCGGTGCGCTGGTGAATGGTGACCGGTGCCACCGTGCCGTGCTGCGAAAGTGCAATCGCGGCTTCCGAGGTGATGCGCGCCCGCGGCGTTGCCGCATTGACCACGAAGATAAGCGGCTTGCCGGCGCGTTCGCACAGGTCGACCGTCGCGCCCACGGCACGCAGATCGTGGGGGCTGGGCCGGGTCGGCACCACGATCAGCTCGGCGACGCCGATGACGCTCTGAATGGCCATGGTGATCGCCGGCGGCGTATCGATGACCGCCAGCTTGAACCCCTGCTGACGCAGCGCCTCAAGATCGCCGGCAAGACGCGCGACGCTCGTCTGGGCAAAGGCGGGATAATCGTCGCTGCGCTCGTTCCACCAATCGGAGAGCGAACCCTGAGGATCGATATCGATAAGGACGACCGGCCCCGCGCCAGCGCGCTGCGCCTGAACCGCAAGATGGCCAGACAGCGTGGTCTTTCCCGAACCGCCCTTCTGAGATGCTAGCGCCAATATCCGCACGACATTCCCCCGCTCGATCATGGATCGGGCAAGGAAATCTCACGCTTCCTTCTAAGATTCGGTTAAGTGCGCTGCCCGGCCTGCATAGGCCGCGACCCGGCTAGCCCGTCACCCACTGCGCCCGAGCGATGCCCAGGGCATGCAGCAGGACGCTGAGGTCACCCCGCTCGATGGCGGCATCGGCAGCGGCGCGTGTCTTGGGCTTGGCATGATAGGCAACGCCTAGCCCGGCCGCCTCGATCATCGGAATATCGTTCGCCCCGTCACCGATGGCGATGGATTGCGCGGGCGACAATCTGCCCTGCTCCGCCGCCCCGAGCAGTTCGGCACGCTTGCGTGCGGCATCGACAATCGGTTCGCCGACCGTGCCGGCAAGCTTGCCGTCGGCGATGTGCAGGGTGTTGGCAATGGCGACATCGAACCCGATCTCCTGCGCGACCGGCTGCGCGAACGGCACGAACCCGCCGGACACCAGGATCGTGCGCGCGCCGCGTGCCCGCAGGGTCTGCACCAGCGCCCGGGCGCCGGGCATCAGCCGCACCCGCTCGGCGCGGCAGCGATCGATCATGGTCGCGTCCAGACCCTTGAGCAGCGCGACCCGCCCGGTCAGCGCCTGCGCGAAATCCAGTTCCCCGCGCATTGCTCGCTCGGTCACCGCCGCGATTTCTTCCTTGAGGCCGGCATAATCGGCCAGCTCGTCGATGCACTCGACGGTGATCATCGTCGAATCCATATCCGCCACGAACAGACGGCAATCGCGGTTCGCCCCCGCGAGCACGAACAGGTCGGCGGGCGGCGCCAGCGCTTCCAGCGCCGCGCGCGCAACGGCCCGGCCACCGGCGAAGGGCAGGTCGACAGCCTCACCCGCCTCGATCCAGACCGGCGCGGCGACATCGAGACCCGCCTGCGCCAGCGCATCGCGCGCGGCGGTCACGTCCCCCTGCCCAAGTCCGTCATGCGCGACTAAGGTCGCAACCATGTCCCGTCCGTTCGAAATGCCGCCAGCCATGCCTGATCCTGATTCCCTGCCCGAAATGCGCGACCGGGAGCGGCCGCCGGTGGCGCTTATTGCCGGGCCGACCGCCAGCGGCAAGAGCGCAGTCGCGATGCGGCTCGCGCGGGCGACGGGCGGCATCATCATCAATGCCGATGCCAGCCAGGTCTATGCGGACCTGAATGTGCTGACTGCCCGCCCGCCCGAGGAGGACCTCGCGCAGGCCCCGCACCGCCTCTTCGGCCATATCGACGGCATGGAAGATTGCTCGGCCGCGCGCTGGGCGCAGGACGCCAAGGCAGAAATCGATGCCGCCCATGCGCAAGGCGTTCCGGCTATTCTCGTGGGCGGCACCGGGCTTTATCTGCACACGCTGCTGCACGGCATCGCGCCGGTCCCGGCCATCGATCCGGCGATCCGCGAGGCCGTGCGCGCGCTGCCGGTGACGCAGAGCTATGCCGCGCTGGAACGGGAAGACCCAGTCAGTGCAGGGCGGCTCAACCCGGCGGATACCTCGCGCGTCGCGCGCGCGCTGGAGGTCGTCCGCTCGACCGGGACGCCGCTCCCCCAATGGCAGGCCCGGCGCGAAGGCGGCCTTGCGGGACACATGCGCATTCACGGTGCGGTGGTGATGCTCCCGCGCGAGGTGCTCGCCGAACGCGCCGAGCAACGGCTGGATCTCATGCTGGCGCACGGCGCCATCGAGGAGGTCGAAGCGCTCGTTCGCCGGGACATTCCGCCTGATCGACCGGTGCTGCGCGCACTCGGCGTTCGCGAACTCGCCGCGATGCTGGCGGGCGAAATCGACCGGGCGACAGCACGGGCAGCCATCCTCCAGCAGACCATCGCCTATCAGAAGCGGCAGCGGACATGGGCTCGGGGCCGGCAAGCCGGCTGGACGACCATCGATCCGCAGGCTGCGGTGATCATTGAAGACTTCAACAGCATCGCGCCGGAGGGCCATTAACGGCCACCTGCTCGTCTGTACCAAAACCGGACATGGCTTTCGACGTGCAAGATGAACGCTTCAACGCTCTGACAAATGGTATAAAGGCCGTTCATCTTTCGCCATCCCGCACCGACGGAGACCTGTTTCATGCTCAAGCGTTCGTCCCTTGCCATCGCGCTCGGCCTCGCCGCGTTTGCCAGCGCCCCCGCCCTCGCATCCGGCGATGCCGCTGCGGGCCTTGAAGCGCTCAAGAACTATAATCTCATCGTGCTGGGTGACGTGAACCTGAAGCATGATGTCGAGGGCAAGATGCTGGTCGGCGGCAACCTGACCGGCGCGAGCCAAGTCGGCATCGGCAATTCGAGCCAGGGCCAGACAAAGAATGCCGGTATTCCCGTTCTGACGGTAGGCGGCAATATCTCAAATGCTGATATCAAGGTGCATAACGGATCCAATGGCGGCGTCGGCACCATCGCCAGCGGCGGCAGTGCCTCGGTCGCCGGCAATGTCAGCAACAGCTGGCTGACGATGAACTCGACGCCCCGCACCGTGACGGTTGGCGGCAACTTCACCGGCAGCAACCCCAACATCGGCAATGGCGACGTCTATACGATCGGCGGCAGCTTCTCCGGCGGGACGATCAACCAGAGTGGCGGCTCGCTGAATGTCGGCGGCACCGCGTCTGGCAACTTCAACGGCGGCACGCGCAACTTCAATCTCGCCTCCGGCAATTCCGGCTATGCGGCCTCGGTCTCGGCACCCATCACGGCGACGGTGACCAAGGTCTCCGACGATGTGCGCGCGCTCTCGAGCGCACTCGCCTCGCTCAACATGGCGAGCAACCCGAGCGGCTTCGACATCACCGGCACGGCCATGACGCTGAACGCCGTGGACAATGGCGCCGGCTATGCGCTGTTCTCCTTCAATGCGGCCGACTTCGCATCGATCAACAGCCTGAAGTACAACTTCTCGGGCACGACGCCGGTCATCATCAATGTGTTCGGCACCGATGTGAACCTGGGCTTCAACTCCAACGGCGCAAATCAGGCGAACAACCAGCAGGTCATCTGGAACTTCGTGAACGCGGAGACGCTCAACTTCTCCGGCAACATTTTTTATGGCTCGGTCCTGGCGCCCAGCGCCAGCCTGCTGATCCACACCCCGATCGAAGGTTCGGTCGTGGTCGGGCGCTATACTGATGGCAATGGCGGCGAGATCCACCTCGGCACCTTCAACGGCAACCTCAATCTGGTGCCCGTGCCCGAGCCTTCCACCTGGGCGATGATGATCATGGGCCTGGGCCTGACCGGTCTGGCGATGCGTCGCCGCGCGAAGACCGTCGCCTTCGCCTGACGGCCACGATCTTCATCATCCTTGAAAAGCTGGAACGGCGCTGACTTCGGTCGGCGCCGTTTCCATTTGGGCCGCTGGCGAGAACATGCCCGTCCAATAAAATGTTGCAAATTTTTCCGTTATTGTAATTTTATTACTCAATATTGATTTGACACGGCATTTTATAATCCATAGAGGCACCAACCTTGTCAGGGCAGCTCCTTTCGACCAAGGGCGCTGCTAATGGTTTTCAAGGAGTTTCCCGTGGCCGAGAGAAGCGGCGCCGACATTCTGGTTCAATGCCTGCTCGATCTGGGGGTCGACACCGTGTTCGGCTATCCCGGCGGCGCGGTGCTGCCGATCTATGATACGATCTACGATCACCCGAAGATCCAGCACATTCTCGTCCGCCACGAGCAGGCTGCGGCCCACGCCGCCGAGGGCTATGCCCGTTCGACCGGCAAGCCCGGCGTCGTGCTCGTCACATCCGGCCCCGGCGCGACCAACGCGATCACCGGCATCACCGACGCGCTGATGGATTCCATCCCGATGGTCGTCATCACCGGGCAGGTGCCGACGACACTGATCGGCACGGACGCGTTCCAGGAAGCCGATACCGTCGGCCTTACCCGCCACTGCACCAAGCATAATTATCTGGTGAAAAGCCCGGCCGATCTGGCCGCGACGGTGCACGAGGCGTTCCACATCGCGACCTCCGGCCGCCCCGGCCCGGTCGTGATCGATATTCCCAAGGACGTGCAGGTTGCCACCGCCGCCTATGAGAAGCCCTCGCTTAATGCCCATCCCAGCTACCGGCCGCAAACCGAGCCGGATGCGGAGATGATCGACAAGGCCATTGCGCTCATTCTCGATGCCAAGCAGCCAGTCCTCTACACGGGCGGCGGCGTCATCAATTCCGGCCCCGCCGCCAGCGAAGCGCTGCGGGCGCTGGCCGATATGCTCGGCGCGCCGGTCACCTCGACGCTCATGGGCCTGGGCGCCTACCCCGCCTCCTCGTCGCAATGGCTGGGCATGCTGGGGATGCATGGCACCTACGAAGCCAATTTCGCGATGAACAAGGCCGATCTCATTCTGGCGCTGGGTTCGCGGTTCGATGACCGCGTGACCGGCCGGCTGGATGCGTTCGCCCCGCTCAGCAAGAAAATCCATGTCGATATCGACCGCGGCTCGATCAACAAGATCGTGCCGGTGGACGTGCCCGCCGTTGCCGATGTCGGCCGCGCGATCGAGGCGATCATCGCCGGCCTCAAGGCGCGCGGGTTCAAGAAGCCCGATTATAGCGGCTGGTGGTCGCAGATCGACGAGTGGCGCGCACGCAAGAGCCTCGATTATGTCGAGACCGGCGAGGAAATCATGCCGCAGCGGGCCATCGCCGAGCTCTATAATGCGACCCGCGACCGCGACACGATCATCACGACCGAAGTGGGCCAGCACCAGATGTGGGCGGCCCAGCACTATCATTTCGAGGAACCGAACAAGTGGCTCACCTCGGGCGGGCTCGGCACCATGGGTTATGGCTTCCCGGCCGCGATCGGCGCCCAGCTCGGCAATCCCGATTCGCTGGTGATCGACGTGGCCGGCGATGCCTCGATCCAGATGAACATCCAGGAGCTTGGCACGGCGATCCAGTATCGCCTGCCGGTCAAGATCTTCATCCTGAACAACGAATATATGGGCATGGTCCGCCAGTGGCAGGAACTGACCTATGAGAGCCGCTATTCGCACAGCTATTCGGACAGCCTGCCCGATTTCGTGAAGCTGGCCGAAGCTTATGGCGCGACCGGCATTCGCATCGAGACTATGGACGAACTGATCCCCGGCATCCGCCGGATGATCGACACGCCGGGCCCGGTCATTGTCGATTGCCGGGTGGCCAAGCTCTCCAACTGCTTCCCGATGATCCCGTCTGGTGCGGCGCATACCGATATGCTGCTCGACCCCAGCCAGGTCTCCGGGACGATGGACGACGAGGCCAGGGCGCTGGTCTGATGACCCAGCCCGTCCGCCTTCGCCTCCATGTCAGCGAACCGTTCGATTTCGAGCGGCACAATGAGAGTGCCGACCTGTTCGGCACGACGCGCGACCATGGCGACGAGGATGCTGGCGAGTGGGTGATCGAATTGGAAAGCCGGTTTCAATTCAACGAGCGGGATTATGACAGCGTTCTGGTGTCGCCCCGCTATGTTGGAGAGCCGCTGCGCCGGGTGTTCGATGCGATGCTGGGCGAACCGGTGCGCATCGCCCACCGCACGCCCGAGGGTTGGCATTATGCCATGACCGGCATGCTCTCGGTGGCGCCGCCAGCCAGTGACGGCCCGGCCGGGACGCCAGACGATCCAACCGGTCTCTGACCGACCCGATTTTGAACCCATTGCGATTTCTTGACGAGGACGAAGAGTGATGCACATCCGCCAGGAGGACAGCGAACGCCATGTGCTGTCCGTCACGGTCACCAACGAGGCAGGCATTCTCGCGCGGATCGCGGGCCTGTTTTCGGCACGCGGCTATAATATCGAGAGCCTGACCGTCGCGGACGTGAGCGCGGACCATAAGGTCAGCCGCATCACCATCGTGACCAATGGCCCCCCGCGCGTGATCGACCAGATCATTGCCCAGCTGGAGCGACTCGTGCCCGTACACAAGGTGACCGACCTGACCGAGATCGGCCCCTTCGTGGAGCGCGAACTGGCGCTGGTGAAGGTCGCCGGCACTGGCGAGGCGCGCATCGAGGCGCTGCGGCTGGCGGACGTGTTCCGCGCCAAGGTGGTCGACACCACGCTGGAGAGCTTCGTCTTCGAGATCACCGGGCCGAGCAACAAGGTCGATACGTTCGTCGGCCTGATGCGCGAACTGGGGCTCGTTGAAGTGGGCCGCACTGGCGTTGTCGGGATGCTGCGGGGCGCCGCCGCCTGAATTTAGCCAGTCCACCCCGCAGAAAACCGCGACACCGGCTTGGCTTTGCCGGCTGAAAGGTGCAGGAGCGGTCCGCCGGCGGGGGCCGACACGAGATTTTTACATGGATGCCGACACAGGTCGGCCCGACGAACTGAAAGAGAAGGGTTCTGGGAAATGCGTGTTTATTACGATCGCGATGCCGATATCGGCCTCATCAAGGGCAAGAAGGTCGCCATCCTCGGCTATGGCAGCCAGGGCCATGCCCATGCGCAAAACCTGCGCGATTCGGGCGTTGCTGAAGTCGCGATCGCGCTGCGTCCCGGCTCGCCCTCGGCTACCAAGGCAGAAGGCGCCGGCTTCAAGGTGCTCGCGAATGCGGATGCTGCCAAGTGGGCCGACGTGCTGATGATCCTCGCGCCCGACGAACATCAGGCCGCGATCTACGAGAACGACATCAAGGGCAATCTGCGCCCCGGCGCCGCGCTGGCGTTCGCGCACGGCCTCAACGTCCACTTCGGCCTCATCGAGCCGCCGGCAGATGTCGACGTGATCATGATCGCGCCCAAGGGCCCGGGTCACACCGTGCGCGGCGAATATGTGAAGGGCGGCGGCGTGCCGTGCCTCATCGCCGTCCATCAGGACGCGACCGGCAATGCCCATGACATCGCCCTCTCCTACGCCTCGGGCGTCGGCGGCGGTCGCTCGGGCATCATCGAGACCAACTTCAAGGAAGAGTGCGAGACCGACCTTTTCGGCGAGCAGGCTGTGCTGTGCGGTGGCTTGACCCACCTCATCCAGGCTGGTTTCGAAACGCTGGTGGAAGCCGGTTACGCGCCGGAGATGGCCTATTTCGAGTGCCTCCACGAGGTGAAACTGATCGTTGACCTGATGTATGAGGGCGGCATCGCCAACATGCGCTACTCGATCTCGAACACCGCCGAATATGGCGACATCACCACCGGTCCGCGCATCATCACCGAAGAGACCAAGTGGGAGATGAAGAAGGTGCTCGAGGACATCCAGTCCGGCCGCTTCGTCAAAAACTTCGTGCTCGACAACCGCGCCGGCCAGCCGGAGCTGAAGGCCAGCCGCAAGGCCGCTGCCGCCCACCCGATCGAGCAGACCGGCGCCCAGCTGCGCGCCATGATGCCCTGGATCGGCGCCAACAAGCTGGTGGATCAGGCTAAGAACTAAGCCTTACCGGCATCGCCTAGATATGGGGCGGCGGACCGTTGGTTCGCCGCCCTTTCTCTTACGCGCTGCCATTCACCAGATCGGCCAGCGCCTGCCATGGCGCGATATCCCAATAGCGCCGCCCGGAGCCGGATGGCGACGGCAGCACGAACAGGCGGGTTATCCCGATCCGCTCAACCTGTTCGCCCAGCACGATCCGGCCGGTCGGCCGATCGAGCAATCGGCTCGCGCCGGTCTTGCTGGTGAAGGCGAGGATAGCAGGCTGGTAACGCAGCATTTTTTCGCGCAGCACCGCCCCATCCAGCGCGTCGGCCGGCAGCTCGGCATCATTGCCGAAATGACCTTTGGAAAGATCGGTGAGGCCGATGCCCAGATCCAGCAACCGCGGATAATCGCACGGCGAGAACCGCTCCGGCGTCAGCCCGACCTGATGCAGCGTGCGCCAGAACAAATTGGCCGGATTGGCATAATAAGCCCGCGCCTGCGCCGACTGGCGCCCGAGCGCCGTTCCGCAGAAGACCAGCCGCAAGCCCGGCGCCAACAGGTCCGGCACGGTGAAGTCATCTGGCAACGGACCTGATCTGGGCAAAACCATCATGCCCCTCATGTAGGCCGCAGAGGGCCGCTCGGTAAGGGGATGAGATGAAAACGCCTCCCCATCGTGCGGAGAGGCGTTTCGGGATCGCGTCAGACGTTGTTGGCCTCGGCAGGCAGCACCACCACCGGCTCGCCCCGCGTCTTCCACAAGGAGTAGAACACGCCGCCTGCCAGAATGACGAAGGTGACGCTGAGCGACACCACCGGCGGGATCTTGGCGATGCCGAGCGCATCGGCCAGGACGATCTTGGAGCCGATGAACACCAGCAACAGGCTGAGCGCATATTTGAGGTAATGGAAGCGATGCACCATCGCCGCCAGGGCGAAATACAGCGCGCGCAGGCCCAGAATGGCGAAGATGTTCGAGGTGTAGACGATGAACGGATCGGTGGTGATGGCGAAGATCGCCGGCACCGAATCCACTGCGAAAACCACGTCGACGAACTCGACCATCAGCAGCGCCAGGAACAGCGGCGTCATGTAGCGCACCGTCCGCCCGGTCGCGCCATCGGGCAGCTTCACCCAGAAGTGATGGCCGTGCAGCTCCTCCGTCACCCGGAAGCGGCGCTTGATCCACCGCAGCACGGGCGAGTTGCCGACCTCATACTCGGCTTCTGCATTGCGCCACATCTTGATGCCGGTGAAGATGAGGAAGGCCGCAAAGACATACAGCACCCAATCCCAGCGCTGCACGGCGGCGGCACCGAAGCCGATCATGATCGCGCGCAGGATGATGACGCCGAGAATGCCCCAGAACAGCACGCGGTGCTGGTACAGGCGCGGGATGCCGAAATAGGTGAAGATCATCGCAATGACGAAGACATTGTCCATCGCCAGGCTCTTCTCGACCACGAAGCCCGTGACGTAATTCAGGCCCGCCGTCGGCCCAAGCTGCCACCAGATCCAGCCACCAAAGGCCAGACCGAGCGTGATGTAGAAGGCGGACATGGCGAGGCTCTCGCGCACGCCGATTTCCTTCTCCTCCTTGTGCAGCACGCCCAGATCGAAGACCAGCAGCGCCAGCACGAGGCCCATGAACATGAGCCACATCCAGGCCGGCTTGCCGAGCCAGAGAATATCCAGAAATTCCATGCGTCAGGCCCCCAGTACCCGGGGGCCGGCCAGCGAGCGCCGCAGGCGGCTCATCAGCACATCGCGGCGCAGACGCAAGCGCGCGACGAGATGACCATCGGGCCGCGCCTTGCCCCGTTCGCTGGACAGCGCATCGTCGACGCGTTGCAGCAGGACCATCAGATTGAACGTGAAGATATTCATGAACGTCATCCTCCAAAGTGCGTTGCACGTGATCGGATGACTGGATGCCTGAGCCTGAAAAACCGAACCTGCACCGGTATCACCCGATGCGGTCCGACATCGCGAGGCGCTCATGTTTGAGCGCTGCGCCAGAGGGGCCCGGTCCGCAGGCGGCATTTTGGAGATAGCGCGGCAGGTTTCAAGAGGGCGATGCGAAAAAACTTGCGTCGGGCCGTGACCGAGGCGCTATGCCAGATGACATCGCGCCTGCCGGGCCGCGAAGCCCGAGGTCTCGATCCCCATGCCACTCGATCCCTTCTACATTCTGTGCGCGGTGGTCGCCGTGGTGATTTCCGGCCTCGCCAAGGGTGGCTTCTCCGGCGCGGGCTCGCTGGCCATGCCTATCCTCGCCCTTGCGATCGACCCGGTGCGGGCCGCGGCTATCCTGCTACCGATCCTGATCGTGCAGGATGTGGTGGGCGTCTGGGCGTTCCGCCGCACCTGGGATGGGCATGTGCTCGCGGTGATGATCCCCGGCATGACCATTGGCGTGGCGCTGGGCTATTTCTTCTCCGCGCAGGTCTCGGCGGATGTCGTGCTGGGCGTGCTCGGCGCGATCTCGATCCTCTTCGGCCTGCAGCGCCTGTGGGTTGAGCGGGGCCATGCGATCACCCTGCCCTCCAATTCCCCGGCATGGCTGGGCGTGCTGTTCGGCGTCGCATCGGGCTTCACCAGCCACGTCGCCCATGCCGGTTCGCCGCCCTTCCAGATGTGGGTGCTGCCCCGCAAGCTTCCGCGCGATACGCTCGTCGGCACCACCGCCATCGCCTTTGCGGTGATGAACTGGATCAAGGTGCCGGCCTATGCCGCGCTCGGCCAGTTCACCCACGCCAATCTGCTCGCAACCGCTGCGCTGATCCCCCTCGCCCTCATCTCCACGATGCTGGGCGTGAAGCTGGTCCGCAAGGTCGAGCCGGAGCGCTTCTATGTGCTGATCTATGTCCTGATGATCCTGCTCGGCGTGAAACTGCTCGCCGATGCGCTGATGTAAAGCCGGCGCCCTTCGATCCGCACCCGATAATCCCCTGATGACAGCGGCGAGTGGCACGCTATGCTAAGGCGTATCGTTCTCAATCCCCCTCGCAGACGATCAGGAGACACAGATATGCGCCTCATTCACGCTGCCCTTCCCGCTCTTCTTCTTGCCGGCATCACCGGCGGGCTGGTCGCACAGCCTGGCAAGCCGGACCCCGCCGCGATTTCCGGCGGCACCTATACCGCCGATCCCGGCCACACGCTGGTGAAGTGGGAAGTCGATCATTTGGGCTTCACGCCCTATTTCGGCATTTTCGGTGACATCACCGGCACGCTCCAGCTCGACCCCAAAAACCCTTCGGCGGCCAAGGTCGATGTAACCATCCCCGTCTCCAAGGTCACCACCGCCAGCGCGGGTCTGACGGCTCACCTGCTGCGCGCCGGCAAGGATGGCAAGGCCGCCGACTTCTTCGGCCCGACGCCCGCCGACGCCCGCTTCGTCTCGACCAGCGTCGTCGTGGACGGTCAGGCTGCCAAGATCACCGGCAACTTCACGCTGAACGGCGTGACCAAGCCGGTGACGCTGGACGCGCGCTTCTATGGCGCCGGCATGGGCATGGGTAACAAGGAAAATGTCGGCTTCACCGCCACCGGCTCGATCAAGCGCAGCGACTTTGGCGTTGCTTACGGCCTGCCGATGGTGGGTGACGAGGTTAAGCTCGAGATCGTCGCCGGCTTCACCAAGTAAGCGCTGAGACTATCCGGCCGGTGAGGCGATCACCGGCCGGTCACAGCCCATGCGCGCAAGATGGGCGCGCCGCGCGACGATCCCGTCATCCCCCTTGAAGATTGGCGAGAGCGGATAGACGCCGAGCGGTTGGAACTGCCGAAAATCCATCACCGCCACATCATAGCGTGCGCACAGGGCCGCCAGATCGGTGGCCTTGAGCATTTGCAGCGCCATCACTGCCGGTTTGCCGGGCGCACCATCGGCATCGAAGCGCACAAGGTCGGTCATGAAATAGCCGCCGCGAATATCGACCAGCACCACATCGGCATCGGACGCGCGAATGGCCGCCATCGTCTTAGCATAGCCCCGCACATAGTGCTCGGTATCGCGCGCCTGCCAGAGCGTACCCAGCAGCGCGAACAGAGCACCGGCCACCAGCAGCACCCGGCCATAGCGCGCATCGCGCGGCACGACCGCGCGCCAGCCCAGCCCGGCGAGGAGGCAGAGCGCCCCGATCTGGCCGTGCATGTATCGGAAGCCCCAGCCATAGCCCTGATAGAGCGCAAGGCAGAGACCGGCGATCACGCCCAGCAGCAGCGGTACAGTCACCGGCACGTCACGCCACACACTCCGCCAGCGCACGCCCAACACTGCCAGGCCGGCGAGCGGCAGGAGCAGCAGATTGTTCCAGGCCATCAGCCGCGAAATGTTCAGCAGCGGCTGGAGATTATCGAGCCGACCGAAGAGGCTGATCAGCTTGTCGACGATGCTGTTGGTGCGGTGGACATCGCTTGGCGGTGCCGGGCCGACCAGCTCGGCCAGCGCCATCGGCCAGAGCCGGGCCCAGATCACCATCAGAGCGAGCGCGACACAGATATGGAACAGCGCCGGACGCCAGCGGCGATTGGCCGCCATCCACAGGATGAACGGCGCGATAAACAGCAGCGGGAAGTGCCACTGATGCAGCCCCGCGGCCAGAACTGCGACCAATGCCGCCAGTCCATGCCCCAGCGCCCCGCCACGCAACACCAGCGCCAGCCAGATCATGTTGAACGCGAAATGGCTCGTCATCGCATAAGGCGTCATGGCGGTGACGAGCAATTGCGCGGAGGTGAGCGCCATAACCATCGTCACCAGCGCAGCATCGCGCCGATCCGGGTTGAGGTGCCGCGTGATATGCCAGAGCGCGACGAGGCCCGCGCCGAGGGTCAGCGGGGCGGCGAGATCAGCCAGCCCGACCCGCTGAAACAGGCTGCGGATTGCGGCATGGACCGGCAGATAGATCGAGGTCCAATGCGTATCCGAACCGTAGGGACTGTAGAATTCCGGCTGCATCGCATGGCGGACGGCGTTCCAGGCTTCGGGAATCGGCCAGCCGATCATGCCATGGGCGAGCGCGCCCGCCGTCAGCTCGACCATCACCTCATCGCGCGAAACGCTGTAGCCATGGAAGACCCAGGTTCGCCCTAGCCAGGCGAGCAGGACAATGATGAGGATGCCGACGGGAACCAGCGCCCTCCCGGCGAAGGTGCCGCCACTTGCGTGCTGGTCAGCCAGCCGACCGCCCCGCGCCCGGAGGCCAACGATAAAACCCGCGACCAAAAGGCCAAACGCCTGCGCGTCCAGCATCCACATATCCTGCCGGGCGAACAGATATTCGGAAATGCTCCGGCCATACTGGCCGCGCAAATGCCACATCCAGGTGCCCCAGCTCAGCGCGAGGCACAGCACACCGCCCGCCACCAGCGCCGTTGCGAGAGCCAGCGGGCGCCCGTGCGCCGGATCAGACGATCGGGACATTGCCCTCACGCGCCAGATCTGCGCGAATGAACAGGCCGTCCATTTCCACCAGCAGCGGGAAATGGCCCTTGTTGTTGGCGAACACCGCATTGGGCACGAAGCCGCCGCGCTCCAGAAGCGCGATCATCGTGCGATAGTCCGTCGCGCCATCGTAGAGCGGGCGCACCGACAGTTCGGTCTGCGCGGCGGTGATCCGCCCGGCGACCGCGCTGGCCCCGGACCAGACCTGCGCGTCATGCCCCTGCGTATCCATCTTGAGCAGAATCGCGTTAGCATCGCGCGCCGGCTCCAGATCGGGCAGCAGCGTATCGAGCCGGGCGCAGGGCACATGCACGGTGCGCGTGACCTTGTTGCGCTCGGCGAAAATCTGCTCAAGGCCATCCTGAGGGGCATTGAGCGAGCTGAACTGGTCGGCCGCCATCAGGTGGAAGGTCGCCTCGCCATCCCGATCCGAGAGGGCAATATTGTGGACGTGCCACCGTGCATCCTTGCCGGCGATCTCCACCAGCTTCGCGCAGACCTCGGGGTGCGGCTCGAACGAGAGGATCGTGCCGCGAAAGCCGACATCCTTGCGCAACATCGTGGCATATTGCCCGGCATTGGCGCCGACATCGATCACGCAATCGATGCCGAAATGCCCGATCAGCCGGCGCAGCGAGACAATCTCGCCATATTGATGCTGGCGGCCGACAAGGCCCAGCCGCACGGCCAGCCAGCGGTCGCGCAGTTCGCGGCGGTAGCGGCGCAGGTCGATCATGCCGCGCTCTCCCCAGCTGTATGCCCCGTTCTGCCAGCGAAACGCTCACGCGCGATCTGGTAGGCCTCTTGCGTCTGCGCGGCGGCGACATCCCATCCGGTCATCACCTGACCATGAGCGCGCGCGGCCTCCCCCGCCTCCTGCCGGCGGCGCGCATCGACGATGAGTTGGCGCAGGGCCACCGCCAGCGCCGGGGCATTGCCCGCCGGAAAGCGCGTCGCCACGGCATCGGGAAGGTCGCCGAACATGCCGGCATCGCTGGTTACCATGGCGGCGCCATAGCGCAGCGCGGAGAGGAAGGCACCGCTCGAATCGATCTCGCGATAGGGAAACGCCAGAATGTCCGCCGCGCGCAGATGCGCATCGAGGCGATGCTCCGTGAGGAAGCCGAGATCGGTCACCAGCCGCTCGCTAAAGCCGCCCCCATGAATGGCCTGCAGAAACGCCTCGACCGGCATGAACGGCTTGCCGGCAATGGCCAGCTCAAAGTCGAGCCCGTCGCGCCAGAGGTCGAGACAGGCCTGCACCAGCAGATCCAGCCCCTTATAGGGCCGAATCGTGCCGAAGAAGAGAATGCGTGGCACAGTTCCGCGCGGGACGGCGGCCAAATCCTCCGCCGTTGCCTCCCGCAAGGTCATCGGCGGATGCGGCACCAGCGCGATGTCGGCAGGGTCGATCCCCTGCTTGAGCAGCGTCTCGCGCGTCTGATCGCCATGGACGATCAGCAGATCAAACTGCCGCAGCAACGCCTCATAGCCGCGCCCCTGCACGCCCGAGCGATCCTCGCCATGGAACGGCCGGGCATTGTGAACGGTGTGGACCAGCGCTGTCCGCCCCGCCAGCCGATCGAGCAGGATCTTGTCCACCATGGCAAGCGGCAGCCACTGGAAATGGGCCACATCGCCTGCCAGCGAGCCGAGGCGGCCGAGCCGGGCATCCAGTGCATAATCCGCGGCCTTGGCGATCTGCCCGACGCGACCATCCCCCAAAACCGGTCGCAGCCGCTCGCCAATCCTGAAGAAGCGGGGCTCATAGCGGTAGCGCCTGGGCACGATGGCATCGGTTTCGCGCATCGGCCGGCCAATCAATGTCACGTCATTGCCGCGCGCGGCCAGCGCCTCGCACAGCCCATCGTCATAGCGCGGCGTAAACAGCGAGGGATCGATCATCGAAATCTTCACACGCTGCCCCTTGCCTGCGCCTCTGCGCCCCGCGCTCCTGTCAGATGCATCAGCATACGCCCATGAACCAGCCCCAGCGAAACATGAACAGCGGCGTAGAGAGCCAGAAACCCGGCGGAGAGAGTCCAGCCGAGGCTCTCATGCATGGGCATGGCGAGCGGAACCGCCAGCACACTGCCGAGCAACAGCAGCATCGAAGGCCGCAGCAAGGCCCCGAACCGCCCCAATCCCCACTGCAGATAGACCGAGACGCAAATGAGGCTGAGGCCAAAGAGCAGCGCAATCATCATCGCAATTTCAGAATATTGCAGGTCGAGATTGCCGTCGAATATGATGTGGGCGACCAGCTTTCCCGCAATTAGCAGCGCGGCGCCGCCTGCCATCGTGGCACCCAGCGACCAGCCAAGGCAGCGCAGGACAGCGCGCCGCACGCCGGCCCCATCGCCCTGATAGGCCGCGCGCGTCAGGCCGGGCAGAACCGTCTCCGCAAGAGCGCGAATGACGGCGGACAGCGAGCGGGACAGCTTAAACACCAGATCGAAGAGCAGCAGCGGCCGTGGGTCCGGCGTCACCGCGACGATGGTGAAATAGGGCGCGTTATAGGCGCCGACATCACACAGCGTGAGAAGGCCGGTGTGGCCGAAATCGGAGAGATAATGCACCCGCACCGCCGCCAGCCCCGGCCCCAGCACAATCCAGTCGCGCCGCCGCATCGCCAATGTCGCGTGGAAGGTCGCAAGCCCGGCGCACAGCACCCCGAGCGCGACGACCAGTTGAATGAGCACCGAGGCGAGAATGGGCAGCGGCCCTAGCGCCGCCAGCAGCAGCGCGAGGCCGGAGATACGGCGGATGCTGTCCAGCGCTTCCCACCAGAGATTGTGATCGACCGCGGCCAGCGCCCGCCGCGCCAGCAGGGTGAGCAGATTGAAGGCGGCGACAAGATAGAAGGTGATGAACAGCGCCGGATAGTCGGTCTTGAGCCAGCCCGTCGCGATGGCGCCACCGATCAGCACGGCGCCCAAGGCCACGAGGCCAGCAAGAATCCACAGCAGGGCGACCAGTTCGGCAGGATCGAATGCGCCCTCCCCGCTCACTCGTAAGCGCCGCAACCGGGCATAGGCGATGGCGCTCAGGCCAAGCTCGGCGGACACGGTGAAGTTGGCGAACGCGACCAACACCAGAAAGCCGCGAAATTCCTCAATGGGGAGGATGCGCACGAAGACGAAGGTGACGACGAAGCCCCACAGCATGGCAAGGGCCACATTGCCCAGCTTCACCAGCCCGAGCAGCCCGGAATGACGCTCAAGACGCCCCGCCAGCGCAATCAGGCCGGCCATCACCCCCGCAGGCTCATCATGCCGGTCGACGGGCGCGGAACAGCGTGTCGGCCAGGGCCTCCCGCCTCACCGCTTCGGGCGGCCGGGACGCGGCATCGATCAGGTCCACCTCGAACCCGGCCGCGCGGATGCGCTCGGCAAAGTCACGGCCATATTGGCGGACATGGTCCCATTGGCCGAAGCGCCGCTCCCGCTCACGGCCGGAGAGATCGGGCGGGCCATCCTCGCTGGGACGATCCCACAGCGGCACGAGCAGCCAGGCCTCGCCGCCGGGCTTGAGCGCCCGCAGCAGATTGCGCAGCACCACCGCGTCGTCAGGCACATGCTCCATCACATGGCTGGCATAAATGCGGTCGTATCGCGAGTCGTCGGTCATCGCCATCAGGTCCAGGTGCTGGACACCGGGGACGGCATAGCGTGAGGGGTCGATATCGGCGGGCACATAATCGCCGGCATGGGCACGGAACCGCTCGATCAGGCTCGCCTCGCCCGGCGCGCAATGCAGCACCGCGCTCCAGGCCGGCAAGGTGATGACACCTTCATCGAGGAGATGGTGCATCAGCCGTTCGCGCGGCGATGCGCCGCAATCGAGGCATCCCCATTCCGCTTCATCGCCATAGCGGAAGAAGCCCACCACATCGCGCCGGCACGCCGGGCAGTGCCGGTCACGCGCAGCACCGAAGGCTGACCGCACGGCCAGTTCGGCTCTCGAGAAATGCTTACCTGCGGCCTTGCGCACGCGTTGCATGGTGATCATGGCGCGAGCCTATACAATGCTGCACCCCGAAAGCGAGAGGAACCGCACATCTTTGCGTGCACGGCCTCAGTCGCGGGACTTGGCGGGCGTCCACAGCGTGAAGGTCTGCCCGCGCATGGCGAGCAGCACGCCCTTCAAAGTCGCCATATAGGCCAGCAAAAGATCGAAGATCGCCGCGAGCGGCCCGCGTCTTGCCATCGCGCCCAGCATCGCCAGCACCAGCCCGGCCGCGACCAGCGCGACTGCGGCAACGGGCGTGATCCGCCAGGCCAGTGCCAGCGCCGCCAGCACCGCCAGAGCGATCCACAGGCCACCGAACCAGCGCACAATCTTGCGCGAGCCATATTTGAACCGGTCGAGCCGGCTCATCCGCCGCAATCCCGGCCGCAAATGCCGGTGCGTGTGCCAACTGCGGGCGGCGATGCGCACCTTGCGGCGATATTCGTCCGCGCGCTGGGCCACCATCGCCTCGCGGGCGATCACGTCCTTGGCCTTGATGAGTCGGCGGCCGGCGAAGACCACGGCCATGGAGACGGTGAGATCGTCCAGCACGCTGTCGGGGAAATCAGGATAGAGCGCGCGCCGGATAGAGAAGATCGATCCGTCCGCCCCCATCACATTGCCGGTGCGCGACTCGAGATCCTTGAGATGCTCCTCAAGCCGCCAGTAGAGCGCGCCCACAGACGCCGAAGCGCTGCGATCCGCGCCATCATAATGCAGCGAGCCGAGCACGCCGCCGACCTGCGGATCGGCATAATAAGGCAGCAGCGCATCGATGGCGTCCGCATCGAGCAGCACATTGGCGTCGGTGAAGACGAGGATGTCGCCCGTGGCCATGGCCGCCAGCTGCTTCATCCCGTGCGCCTTGCCGCTGCGACCCGGCCCACGCAGCAGGGTGAGGACGTCCTGAGCCAGTGCCAGCAGGTCGCCCGTCCCATCGCTTGAGCCATCGTCGAAGGCGAGAACCTGCAAACCCGGATGCCGCGCCTTCAGCAGGCGCAAATTCTCGATCTTCGCGGGCAGCGATGCGGCCTCGTTATAAGCGCAGAAGAGCAGCGAGACGGTGGGTGGGGCCGCGCCGCCCGCGTGCTCGACCGGCTTGGTCGGCAGCAGCCGCAGGATGAGCGGATAGATGAGGAACGGCCAGACCAACAGCACCGCACATAGCACGATGATGAGGGCGAGGATCACATCGACGGGCGTCATCGTATGTGTCCCCTCCGGGCTTCCCTGTTCTCCTGCGAAAGCAGGAGTCCAGGGCGCAGCAGATGAACTTTGCCGCCCTGGGCTCCTGCTTTCGCAGGAGTACAACGCCTCTCTGCAAAACGCCCATCCTCAGAATGCATTGTCATGCGCCAGCACCCGCAGCGTCGCGACAATTATCCGCAAATCCCGCCAGATCGACCAGTTGGTCACATATTCAAGATCGGACTGGAGCCGATTGATGAGATCCTCGTGCCGGTCGGTCGGGCCGCGATGGCCACGCACCTGCGCCAGACCGGTCATGCCCGGTTTGATGCAATGGCGCGCCCAATAGCGCTCATCGACCTCCCAATAGAGGCTCTGCGCCGCCTTCGCCGCCGGAGCATGCGGGCGGGGACCGACGATGCTCATATCGCCTTTCAACACATTGAAAAGCTGCGGCAGTTCATCGATACTCGTGCGCCGCAGAAAGGCGCCGATGCGGGTCACGCGCGGATCGTCCTTTTCGGTGAGCTTGTCCGCCTTGAGGTCGCTCAGCGCCATATGCATAGTGCGGAATTTGAGGATCATGAACGGCCGCGCATCGCGCCCCAGCCGCTGCTGGCGGAAGAACACCGGCCCCGGCCCCGAGAGCTTCACCGCCAGCGCGCCGAAAATGAGGATCGGCGAGAGCGCCAGGATCGCCGGCACGCAGATCGCCAGATCGAACAGCCGCTTCAACAGCCGGTCGCGGAACAGCAATGGCCCGCCGGCCACCACCAGCGTCGGATGATCGGCAAAGGCGCTCACTTTCGCGGGCACGAACTGGCGCATCTCCGGCACCAGAATTTCCCCCTTGGCGGACAGGGAGGTAAGCGCGATGCGCCAGTCCGCGATCCGTTCGGCCGGGCACGCGACGACCACGCGCTCGGCGCCGCCGACACCATCGGCGAGGCGCTCGGCCATCTTGGCATCCCGCGCGGTGGGGTCGAAGCCGATCGCCTGCGCATCCACCCGCCACGCATCGCGCGGCGTTTCGATCTCGACGCCATCGACCAGCAGCACCGTGATGTGCGGCACCGTGCCGACCAGCCAGATTGCCAGCCTGTCGATCAGCGGACGCACCGCGATCAGCCCGCCGGCCGACAAGGCGAGGCCGACCATGAAGGTGAGACGCGACAATTGCTCGGCGATCTTGCCGAGATAGATAATGAACAGGGTCAGCATCACCGCTTGCGCCAGCGACCATACCGCCTTGGCGGCGCTCGCCCGACGATTGCCGATCATCCTTATCCCGTAGACGCCGCCATGCACGGCAATGAGCACGTAGACCGGCACGATCATCGCGGCCATCACCAAGCCATGCGGCTTGCCCGGCTCGCCGATGAGGGACCCCAGTACCAGCAGATTGGCTAAGGCAAAGGCCAGCCCGAGCACCAGCATGTCGAGCATGATGCTCAGCAGATAGAGGCGCAGGCGTGCTGCTTCCTTCGACTGCGCTGGTTTGGCTGCCATGGCCGCGCGCTATGCCCCTGCGCGGGGGCCGTCAACGAGATTGTGCGTGGGCGGCGCGGTGGCATCCGTCGCAGTTCCAGCAACATATGTCCCGCGCCGGGGCAGGAATTCGGGATCATCGCTGGAATATCGTGTATGACCCTTTTATGACGGCCGCCCCAGAACGCCGCGGAGAGATGATGCAGCATAGCCCCAACAGACCAGCGCCAGCCGTGAACAGGATTCAAAACAACCTGCTTGCGGCGCCGGAGAGACGTCTGCTGAACTGGCTGTGCAGCATCATGCCCCGCTGGGTCACGCCCGATATGCTCACGACGCTGGGCGTGGTGGGCGGGCTTGCCACCTTCGTCGGCTATGCCGGCAGCAGCTTTGGCGACCAATGGCTGTGGCTGGCGATGGCCGGCTATGTGATGCAGTGGTTCGGCGACTCGCTGGATGGCAGCCTCGCCCGCTATCGCCACATCGAGCGGCCGTCCTACGGTTACTTCATCGACCATAGCTGCGACGGGATCGTGACCCTGCTCATTCTGGGCGGCATGGGCTTCAGTCCCTATGTCCGGGTGGACGTCGCGATGTTCGCGGTCGTCGGCTATCTGCTGCTCTCCATCCACGCCTATCTCGCGGCTCGGGTGATGGGCGAATTCAAGCTCTCCTACGGCATTGCCGGGCCGACGGAGCTGCGCTTCGTGCTGATCGGTATGACCATTGGGATGATGCTCACCGACCCCACCCGGGCACCGGCCATCTCGCCGTTCGACATGATCGTCGGCGGCGTGGGCGTGATCTTCGTGGTGCTGTTCGTCAGCCAGACGCTCGTTGCGGGCCGTCAACTGTCCCGGTCGGACAACGCCCGGCGCGGCTAAACGCCGCCGCGCCGAACGGGGCCTGCCTTATTCGGCGGCCTCTTCCAGATGACCATGCGGCGCAGCCTGCATCGCCGCGATGCCGAGCTTGGCGAGCAGCGCGCCATCCTTGTCGTCGCCGGCATTGGGTGTGGTGAGCAGCTTGTCGCCGGTAAAGATACTGTTGGCCCCAGCCATGAAGCAGAGCGCCTGACAGGCCTCGCTCATGCTCTCCCGCCCCGCTGAAAGGCGGACCATCGCCTGCGGCATGGCGAGCCGCGCCACCGCCACCGTGCGGACGAACTCGATCTCGTCGATCTTGGCGAGCGGCGTATCGGCGAGCATGTCGCCAAGCACGGTGCCCTTCACCGGCACCAGCGCGTTGATCGGCACGCTCTCCGGATGCGGCATCGTCGCCAGCGCGTGGATGAAGCCGATGCGATCCTCCCGCGTCTCGCCCATGCCCACAATGCCACCGCAACAGACGTTGATCCCAGCGGAGCGCACGGCCTCCAGGGTCTCGATGCGATCGGCGAAGCTGCGCGTCGTGATCACCTCGCCATATTTCTCCGGCGCGGTGTCGATGTTGTGATTATAATAATCCAGTCCGGCTTCGGCGAGCATCTGGGCCTGACCCGGCGTCAGCATCCCCAGCGTCATGCAGGTTTCCATGCCCATTTCGCGCACGCCCTTCACCATCTCGATGAGCGCGGGCATGTCGCGGTCCTTGGGGTTGCGCCAGGCCGCGCCCATGCAGAAGCGGCCCGAACCGGCATCCTTGGCCTGGGCGGCGGATTGCAGCACGGCGCGCACGTCCATCAGCTTGGTGGCCTTGAGGCCGGTCTCTGCATGGACGGACTGGTTACAATAGCCGCAATCCTCCGGGCAGCCGCCGGTCTTGATCGAGAGCAGCGTCGAGAGCTGCACCTCGTTGCGCGGATGATTGGCCCGATGCACGCCCTGCGCCTCATAGAGCAGATCCATGAACGGCAGATCGAACAGCGCGGCGATTTCCTCGCGCGTCCAGTCGGTTCGGGGGGCGGTTGTCACCGGCGCGGCTGCGGATGAAAGCTGTGTCATAGCCTGCCCCTCTGCCTCAGGCCGAGGCGCTTGAAAAGCTACTCTTGCCATTGGCGGCATCAGCATAACGCCTGAGCGCATCCGCATAACGCCCGACCAGCCGCCGCGCCTGTTCATCGGCGGGCATCGCAGCAAGCGCCGCGCTCAGCCGCACAGGCCATTCTCCCGGCAGATCGCCCAGCCGCTCTCGAGCGATGCCAATGGTGAAGAGGATGGCACGGCTCTCCGGCAGGCGCCTCAGCGTTTGCCGTTCGCAGCGGACGATCAGCGTCTGCCCGGCATTGTCCGGCGTGACATGCGCAAACGCGGCGGCCTCATCGACGGTCGGGAGATAGCGCCACTCCATGGACGGCACGATGAACCAGTTGGCCCGCGCGAAAATTGGCCCCGCTTTCAGCCCATTCATGAAATGATCGACACCGGGCGCCAATTGCTCGGCATAGCCATGGATGGGCGCATGGATCTGCGCCATCGGTCGGCGGATCTTGTCCGCAATGCGCCAGTCGGTCGGGAAGCCCACCGCAGCGGCGGTAAGCTGCCACGGCCCGCCAGGCTCCGCCTGCTGCATGATGCACAGGTCTTCCCAGCAGCCGCGCGCGATATCGACCAGCTCTCCTGAAATGCCGACCATCGCGCCGAGTTCGCGGATGGCGCCATAGGCACCGGGCAGCGTCTGCACCGCCGCCGGGTGCGCATCGAACACGGCGGCGCGGGCGGCGCGGTCGAAGTCCGGCCAGAGCCAGTCCTCCTCCGGCACGCGGCGCAGGCCCATGGTCATCGCACGGCCCATCCGCGCTGCGCCCAGCAGATCGGGCACGGAGAAGCCAAGCGTCATGCTGCCCCGCCTCCGTGCCCGGCTGCCATCCTCAGAGCGCGTCCAGCGCCTGCGCCATGTCGGCGATAATGTCGTCGATATGCTCGATACCAACCGACACGCGCACCACGTCCGGCCCGGCACCAGCTGCGACCAGTTCCGCCTCTGACAGCTGGCTATGGGTGGTCGAAGCAGGGTGGATGATCAGCGAACGGGTATCGCCGATGTTGGCCAGATGGCTAAACAGCTTGACGCCCGAGACGAGCTTGATGCCAGCCTCACGCCCACCCTTCACGCCGAAGGTGAACACGGCGCCGCCCTTGCCGCCCAGATAACGCTGCGCGAGCGCATGATAGGGATCGTCCGGCAGACCCGCATAGCGCACCCACTCCACCTTGGGATGCTTCTGCAGCCACTGCGCCAGCGCCAGCGCGTTGTCGCAATGCCGCTCCATGCGCAGCGAGAGTGTCTCCATGCCCGTGAGCGCGAGAAACGCGTTCATCGGCGCCAACGCAGGCCCCAGATCGCGCAGGCCCAGCACCCGGCAGGCGATGATGAAGGCAATCGGCCCTACCGCGTCGCTCAGCACGGCGCCGTGATAGGAGTCGTTGGGCTGGGTCAGCGCAGGAAACTTGCCGGACTTCACCCAATCGAACTTGCCGGCATCCACGATCACGCCGCCGATGGAATTGCCATGGCCGTTAAGGAACTTGGTGACCGAATGCACCACGATGTCCGCGCCATGCTCGATCGGGCGGCACAGCACCGGCGTCGCCAGCGTGTTATCCACGATCAGCGGAATGCCGGCATCATGCGCGATCTTCGCGATCGCCTCGATATCCTGCACCACGCCGCCGGGATTGGCGAGGCTCTCGATGAACACGGCGCGCGTGCGGTCCGTGATCGCCGCGGCGATATTGGCCGGATCGTCCGCATCCACGAAGGTCGAGCCCCAGCTCATCTTCTTGAAGCTGTGGCCGATCTGGTTGAGCGAGCCTCCATAGAGTTTCTTGGCCGCGACGATGTGATCGCCGGCTTCCAGCAACGTGTGGAACGCCAGGAACTGCGCGGCATGACCCGAGGCCACGGCCAGCGCGGCAGCACCGCCCTCAAGCGCCGCAATCTTGCCTTCCAGCACGCCATTGGTGGGGTTCATGATTCGCGTGTAGATGTTGCCGAACTCCTGCAGCGCGAAGAGGCGCGCGGCGTGATCGGCATCATCGAACACATAGGATGCCGTTTGATAGATCGGCGTGATCCGCGCCTTGGTCGTCGGGTCGGGCTCGGTTCCGGCATGGACAGCGAGGGTATCGATCTTCTGGCTCACGGGGCTGCTCTCCTTTGTGTTGCGCGAAGCGTGACCGACAGCGGCACGGACCGCCATACAGAAGGCTCCTTAGCGTCTCGCCAACGCAAAGCCTACCGCCAGCGCGTGCCTGCAGACCGATGATCGTCCATCTGCTTGCGGAGATGGCTCCCGATCGCCAACTAGGCACCACAGACAGGACACGCCATGCACATCCAGGACCCCACGCCCCGCCCCCGCCAGATCGCCGAGATCGGCAGCTATCATGCGCATATTTATTATGATGCCGCGACGCGCCCGGTGGCGGAGCGCCTGCGCGCGGGCGTGTCCGATCGATTTTCCGTTCGGCTGGGGCGTTGGCACGATCGGCTGGTCGGGCCGCACACGCAATCCATGTTCCAGATCGCCTTCGCCTGCAGCCTGTTCGACACGCTGGTGCCCTGGCTGATGCTCAACCACGGCGGACTGAGCATCCTCATTCATCCCAATACGCTGAACCAGCGGCGCGATCATCTGGAGGACGCGCTGTGGATCGGCACCCCGCAGGCGATCCTGGGAGACCGTCTGCCGACCGAGGGCGCAGAGCCGAATGATGTGGGTGAGATCAATTCCGCGCCCGTTGCCGGAGTCACCATTTAGCGAAGGAGCATTCCTGTCGCAGCGCCTCTCGGAGCGGCGCGACAAGCATAGAAAAACCCCGCCAAGTCGTTGAACCTGGCGGGGTTTTCCATGGTGGGCGTGGCAAGGATTGAACTTGCGACCCCTGCGATGTCAACACAGTGCTCTACCACTGAGCTACACGCCCACTTGAGAGGAGAGGCCCTTACGCAACGCGCGAGGGCGGCGCAAGCGCAAATATCAGAGAAGGTTCTCCGCGCTGGTGCGATTGAACATTCGGTCGACCTCCATCACCAGATCGCGCAAGTGAAACGGCTTGGAGAGAACCTTGGCTTCCGGCGCGACGCGCCCCGCGCGCAGGGTCACCGCTGCAAAGCCTGTGATGAACATCACGCGCGTATGCGGCGAGACGGACGCGACATGCTGGGCCAACTCAATGCCGTCCATTTCCGGCATCACGATATCGGTCAGCAGCAGATCGAAATGCTCGGCCTCGATGATCGGCACCGCCGCCGTGCCCCGGTCCACCGCCACGACCTCATAGCCGGAGCGTTCGAGCGCACGAACGAGATACTGCCGCATCGAGTCATCGTCTTCCGCCAACAAAATGCGAAACATGCGCGTGCCGAAGCCTCCGGGATACTCGTCGATCACACCGCCATAAAGCCTGATAGGCCTTGGCGTCACCCCTTGCTTTATGCGAAAAGCGATTAAGAATTTCCATCAGTTGCGGCCAATTGCGGAAAATTTCGCAGCCGCAAGCGGCCCTGTGGAGGACCATTGCGACCCAAGCCTGCCCGGAGTCATGACGCGTTTCATCACTACGGCGTGGCCGGTGATCGCGGCCCTCTGGTGTTCGCCGTCCCTCACGCGGGGCGGGATTATTCCCCCGCCCTGCTTGCGCGGGCCCGCGTTTCGCAAAAGGCGTTGCAAGGGCTGGAGGACCGCTATGCCGATCTGCTGGTGGAAAGGCTCATCGAGCAAGGCCATCATGTGCTGATCGCGCGCCAGCCCCGCGCCCTGATCGATCTCAATCGCGACGAGCGGGAGGTCGATCTGCGTGGCATCCAGGGGGCGCCATGGAGCTTTCGTGGCCAGAGCAGCGCAAAATTGCGCGGTGGCCTGGGGCTGATCCCGGAGCGGCTGGCGACGACGGGCGGTCTCTGGCGCGATCCTCTGCCCTACGCTGCCTTGTGCCAGCATATCGAGCAGGTCCATCGCCCCTACCACGCCGCGCTGGCGGCTGCGCTAGACGTGACGCGCCGGCGCTATGGCATCGCGCTGCTGCTCGACATTCATTCCATGCCACCGCTCAAGGCCACGACGACCGACATACCGACTCCGCGCGTGGTGATCGGCGACCGATTCGGGCGGAGCGCGACGGATCGGCTGACCGACCTGTGTGCAGACGTCATCCGCCGGCACCGCCTGCCGGTGGCGATCAACGCGCCCTATGCGGGTAACCATATTCTCGAGCGACATGGCGGGCCCGAGCGGGACGTTCACGCTATTCAGATCGAATTCGATCGGTCGCTTTATCTGGACGCGGCAATGACCGAACCGGGGCCTGGCCTTGCCAATGTGCAGGGCCTGCTGGTGACACTGGCCGAGCATCTCTCGCGCGAGCTGATTGACTTTGCCCGGCCGCTGGCGGCCGAATAGCGCAGACCGAGCCATCTCCGTTTAACCATAAAAAACCACCCCGTGCGATGCACAGGGTGGCCCAGGTTCAGGGAGGAGACGTCCCGAAAGGGCGGGACGCCCACGCAACGGCTCGAAAGGGGGAACAAGCCATTACGTATTCCGAAGTTAAGGCACGGCCCGAGCCTTTTCAAGCCCGGGCCGCAAGAGGTAGATGATTTTTTCAACTTATCGCCTCGCCCCGCCGAAAAAATCGAGCGGCTGAGCGAGGGGCGCGATTTAGCTGATCTGGTAAGCCGGCACCGGGCCGAGGCCGAGGGCGCGCTGAGCGAAGAACAGCTCACGCATGCCCTGCAGCGAGAACAGATGCGCATGAATGAGCGGAAGCGCACCGCTCTGGTTGAACTTGCGCAACTGATCGCCACGCAGCTCGCGCAGCTTTTCCTCGTTGACCATCTGGAAGCCGCGATAAACGAAGGGCTGCTCCTGATCGGGAATCTGGATGCTCAGCTCGCCGTCCATCAGAAGCTCCTGCTCCTGCAGTTCCTTGACGAACTGGCCGGTGCGCATCGCCGCTTCCTCGAACTGCTGGCAGAAGGCGAGCAGTTCCTTGGTCAGCTCGCTGGCCTCGCCATTTTCGATGAGCGGACGTCCGTCCTCATACTCACCGACGATCTCGCTGGTCGGATCGAAGCACAGCGACAGCTCGTCGGAATCCGGACGCAGGCGCACCAGCATCCAGGGGTAGCGACGGATATAGGCCGGAACATAGCCGTCCTCGCGGCGCAGCTTGCCCTCGCTGTCGACCAGCGTGTTGACGCCCTCGTTGAGGCCCATCAGCGCCAGCGGCACGGGATTGGGGCCGCTGGAGAAGACGATCGGCAGGAAACGCTGGGCCTGCGCGAACTCGTCGAGCGTCAGCGGGACGGCGTGGACGCCCACGATATGCGGCGCGGTGTCATAGTTGCGCAGCGTGTACTTGCCGTGCTGCTCCACATTGAGCGGCACCAGATCGTTATAAAGCAGAGGCAAATTCTGGGCTTGTGGCGCGCTGGCCATGACATCGGTCTCCTGAAACGGACATGGATCAGCCCGTTCCCGATGGGCCGGCTGAATGACGCCCGGCCATAAAGGGCCGCTCGGGCCTAGGCAAGGGGCACAAGCTTGCCGGGATTGAATAGGCCCTGTGGATCGAACGCCCGCTTGATCGCCCGCACCGCATTCAGCTGGGCGGGTGGCGTAAGACGCGCAAACTCCGCGATCTTCATCTGGCCGATCCCGTGCTCGGCCGAGATCGATCCGTGCATCGCCACGACAATGTCGTTGACGAAGCGCGTTGCCTCTTCTCCGTGCGAGGCGAGCCAGTCCGCCCCCTGCCCTGGGCCGGTGCCGGCCGGCGCGCGAACATGGAAGTGCACATTGCCATCGCCAAGATGTCCGAAGGACGAAGCCGTCGCCCCCGGGAACCGCGCCTCGCACGCCGCTGCCGCCTCGATCATGAAGCGGGGCATGTCCGCAATCGGCACGCTCACATCGAACTGCAGCGCGGGGCCTTGCGCCCGCTCCGCCTCCGATCCGCTTTCCCGCAGCTTCCAGAATGCCTCAGCCTGCGCCTCGCTGGCGGCGATGGCCGCATCGACGACCAGACCTTGTTCGAAGGCCTCGGCCAGAGCGGCCTCCAGCCGGGCAGCCGCGCTCTCTTGCTCGTCGGCCGCGTCCAGATCCACCTCGATCAGCGCATTCCACGGCGTCCTGGTCTCGATCGGCGCGCGAGTGTCGGGGATCACATCGAGCACATGGCCGAGCGTATCGCGCGCCATCACCTCGAATCCCTCCACGACGGACCCGAGGCGCCGCTCGAGAAACCGCAGCAGCGCCAGCGCCTGCGCGGGGTCTTCCACGCCGGCCCAAGCCACGGCCCGATCGGCAATCGCGGGCACCAGGCGAAGGCTCGCGGCCGTCACGATCCCCAGCGTTCCTTCCGCCCCGATAAGCAGCTGCTTGAGATCGTAACCCCGATTGTCCTTCTTGAGCGCGGCAATCCCATCGTGGATCGAGCCATCCGGCAGCACCGCCTCGATGCCCTCCACCAGCGCGCGCATCGTCCCGTGCCGCAGCACCTGCGTCCCGCCGGCATTGGTGGAGACCAGCCCACCCACTGTTGCCGATCCCTTGGCGCCCAGGCTCAGCGGAAACCGCCGACCGACCGCCGCTGCCGCCTCATGCAGCGTCGAGAGAATGACGCCTGCCTCACACACGGCGAGATTGGCGGCAGGATCGATCGCGCGAATCCGGTTCATCGCGCGGAGCGAGAGGATGAGGGCGCTGCCATCGCCCGGGGGCGTCGCGCCGCCGACCATGGAGGTATTCCCGCCCTGCGGCACCAAAGCGACGCCATGATCGTGCGCGCAGCGGACCATCGCGGCCACCTCCTGCGTAGAGCGGGGCGTCAAAATGGCCGCCGTCTCGCCATGATATTTGCCACGCCAGTCACCCAGCCAAGGCACGATGAGATCGCGATCCTCTATCAGGCCACGGGGACCAGCAATCGCACGAAAGGCGTCCAGAACTGTCTCGGAGATCATGCCCGCCTATATGCCCTCTGCGCCGCCGCATGACCACCATCTGCGCGCAAAAATGCTTGCGAAGCGCGCGCCTTCGTTGTTGATCATACAATTAATCGGCTGTTCAAGCGGTAAGGGTTAGGGCATTTTCCTCCCCTGGGGTCAGTTCATTGCCAGCATCGTCGCCAACCATTTTGCTGCCGCTCCTGCTTTTGGGAGCATCGCAGGCCGTAGAGGCCGAGCAGCGCGTGGCGAGCCCAGAGATGAGCCCGATGGCCCGCATGGGACAGGTCCAGCTCGCCCAGCTCTCCATCGAACAGCGAGTGATCATCCGCATCCCGACCATGCCGGCGCAACCCCGAACAGCCGCACCGGCGCCCCCGGTCATCCAGTGGAAGGAAGGGCGCGGCCCGCGTTGCCTCCCCCTCAACCTGATCCGCGCGGCGGTGGTGACGCATGCCGATGGCGTGACGATGGTGGTGAGCAACACCGAGCGCTACCGCGCCCATCTGGGGCGGGCCTGCCGGGCAGCGGACTTCTATTCGGGCTTCTACATCTCGCCCGACAAGGATGGGGTGCTGTGCGCCGGGCGGGACATGCTGCATGCTCGCAATGGCTCTGCCTGCGAGATCGAGCGCTTCTCGCGCCTCACGGCCCAGGTCGTGCACGCCGAACCTGACGACGAGCCAAGGCGCGCGCGGTCCGATAGATAACCTGCCGATAAGCGGGGCGGAATTTCGCGTTCCGCGTTCGAGGCCAGAAACCATATCGCCGCCGCAGCATTATCATGACGGGGAGCCTCAAGGCTCGCGGACGTCGCGTCAATCGCGACAGGGGAGCCGTCGTTGCGACTAAGATTACCGAAGGCAGGCTTGAAGCCAAGCACGCAGAACTTTGGAAAAGCCTGGCGTGGAAGCTTGCTGGCGAGTGCCGGGATGCTGTGCCTGCTCGCCTATCCCGCACAGGCCCAGCCCACCGCGACCGATCAGACGCGGCCGACGCAGAATCCAGACGCGGCTCCTGTCGAACCGATTATTTCTGACGAAGAGTTCGACGCCAGTATTCCGCCGATCGATGAAAGCGCCCCGCTCGGCAGCGTCCAGGCATGGGAAGCCGACGCAGACCGGCGCGCGGCCAGCACCGGCCGAGATGCCAGCGTGAGCGCCGAGCCGACCACCACCGAACAATCGGAGGATAATGGCCTGCCTGCTCCGCCCGAACTGGACAAGGAACTCGACCGGCCCCTCACCCCGCTTAACGCCTTCGATGTCGAAACCTTCGATGAGAGCCAGTATACCGAGGCTGACGAGGGGCCCGCCCCTTCGCTGCGCTACAGCTACAAGATCGAGGGTCTCTCCGCGCTGGACGGTGCCGGCCCGGTGCTGCCCGTCGATGGCGGGGACATTGTCAGCCAGTTCAAGTCGCTCTCCGCCCTCGAAGATGGCGATGGCAAGGCCGACAATGGCGCCATGATCAATGCCCGGCTGGAGGAAGACCAGAAATTGCTGGTCGATATCCTCTCCTCGCAGGGCTTTTTCGATGCCACGGTGCGGGGTTCGCTAGAGCTTCCCGAGCAGGACAGCAAGGGACCGATCACGGTCATCCTGCAGGCCACCCCCGGCCCGCGCTATCATCTTGGCGAGATCCGTTTCGATGCGACGCCAGTACAGCCCGAGGACCTCATTACGCGCGCCTTCCGGCCCCGCAGCGGCGACCCCATCGTGGCCGAACGCATTCTCGGCGCGGAAGCCAATATCGCCGTGACCTTGCCCGAGAACGGCTATCCGTTCGTGAATGTCGGCCAGCGCGATATCGTGCTCGATCCGGAGACGGAGGCCGGCGACTACACGCTGCCGATCACCCCCGGTCCCCGCAGCAGCTTCGGCGACATCGTGGTCGAGGGCGAGAAGCCGGTGTTCGAGGCGGACCATATCCAGAAGATCGCCCGCTTCCGCAAAGGGGAGTTGTATGACAGCCGCAAGATCGATGATCTGCGTCAGGCGCTGATCGCTACCGGCCTGCTCTCCGTGGGATCCGTGACGCCCCGCCCGAGCGGCGAGCCCGCCGGCGACGGCACCGACTATGCGACCCTCATCGTCAATCAGGAGGCCGGCCCCGCCCGCACCCTCGCCGCCCAAGCCGGATATGGCACGGGCCAGGGCGTCAAGGTCGAGGGGAGCTGGACGCACCGGAACATGTTCCCACCCGAGGGCGCGCTCATTGTTCAGGGCACGGCCGGCACATTGGAGCAAGGCCTCGGCGTCTCCTTCCGTCGCTCGAATGCCGGCAAGCGGGACCGCAGCGTGGAACTGGGCATCGATGCGCGCCACAGCAATTTCGACGCGTTCGAGGCGTTCACGGGCCGTCTGTATGGCCGCATCGCCTACGAAAGCACGCCCATCTGGCAGAAGCGGCTGACCTACAATTTCGGCTTCGAGCTGCTCGGCTCGAACGAGCAGGATTATAATTTCGACGCCGGTGAGCTGCGCCGGCGGACCTATTATGTCGCGGCGCTGCCCGGTCAGGTGACGTTAGACACATCCAACTCCCTGCTCGACCCGACCCGTGGCTTCCGGATCTCCGCCTGGCTCTCGCCGGAGGCATCGCTCGGCAGCGGCGCGCAGACCTACGCCCGCGCCCTGCTGGAAGGCACGGGCTACTATCCCGTCTCGGACGGCTTCGTGCTGGCCGGCCGCGCGCGCGTCGGTATGATCGGCGGCGCGGCGCGTGAGCAGATCGCACCCTCGCGGCGCTTCTACGGCGGCGGCGGCGGATCGGTGCGCGGCTTTGGCTATCAGGAACTCGGCCCCAAGGATCCCGATGCCCGGCCGATCGGCGGCCGCAGCCTCGTCGAGGCCGCAGCGGAAGTGCGCTATCGCTTCGGCGATTATGGCATCGTCGGCTTCATCGATGGCGGGCAGGTCTATACCAGCCAGGTGCCACGCTTTGACGATTGGCGCTTCGGCGTCGGCATAGGCGGGCGCTTCTACACCAATTTCGGCCCGATGCGGCTCGATGTCGCCACACCGATCAACCGCCAGCCGGGAGAATCCCGTATCTCCGTCTACGTCTCCATCGGGCAGGCTTTCTGATGGCTGATCCGACCCCGCCCCCCGCGCCGATCGCCCCGGATATGCCGGAAGAGACGACTGCCGAAACCGTGATCGTCCGCCGCCGGAATTGGCCGCGCCGCGTGCTGATCGGCATCGGCGCGCTGCTCGCCTTGCTGCTGGCCGTCATCATTGGCGGCTATGCCTGGCTGAACAGTGACAGTGGGCGGGGGTTCGTCACCCGGCAGATCACCGGGCTCAAATTCGAGAACGGCATGTCGATCGGCATTGGGCGGATCGATGGCTCGATCTTCGGCGCCATGCGTCTGCGCAACGTAGAGGTGCGGGATACAAAGGGCGTATTCCTGAGCGCGCCGCTCATCGAGATGGACTGGCGGCCGCTCGCCTATGCGCGCAGCCATGTCGACATCCGCTCCCTGTTGATCCCCGCCGCCCGGCTGGATCGCTCGCCGGAATTCAAGCCGACGCCATCCAGCGATGGGCCGCTGCTGCCCGATCTCGACATTGACGTGAACCGGCTCGACATTGGCCGCCTGCAGATCGACACCCCGGTGACCGGCCGCAAGCACCTGCTCGGCCTCGCCGGGACGGTCCACATTGCGGACCGCCGCGCGCGGATCAAGGCAGACGGGCGCGCCATTGTGGCGCCGGGCGTTGCGGGTGGTGACAGGCTGGCGCTGCTGCTCGACGCGGTACCGGAATTCAATCGCCTGGCGGTCGATCTGCGCGTAACGGCGCCGGCGCAGGGCTTGCTGGCAAGCTACACCGGCATCGCCCAGCCGACAGCCATCGCGCTGGCCGGCAAGGGTGACTGGCAGAGCTGGACCGGCAAGCTGACGGGCCGGATGGGCAGCGAAAGCCTTGCCAATGTCGCGATCACGGGCCGCGACGGCACCTTCACGGTGCGTGGCCCCTTGCGGCCCGGGCTTTTCCTCACCGGCCCGGCTCGCGCCATGCTCGAGCCGGTGACGCAAATCGACATGACCGCTGCCCTCGCAGACCGCCGCGCCCAGATTCGTGGCGGCCTGGCCAGCGACAACTTCACCTTCGGCGCCCAAGGCCTCATCGATCTGGGTGCCAGCCGCATGGAGAATCTCGATCTCGCCTTCCGGCTCACCAAGCCCAGCGTGATCGCCGAAAACCTGCGCGGCGCGGACATCGCCATGAACGCCACGCTCAACGGCGCCTTCGTTGCCCCCACGATCCGCTATGGCGTGAACGCCCGCCAGATTGGCTTCGGCGCCACGCTGATCGAAGGCCTCGCCGTCTCCGGCAGCGCGACGCTGGACAAGGATCGCTGGATGATCCCCGTCGAGGGACGGGCCCGGCGGATCAGCGGCGTCAATGCCAGCATCGAGCCACTGCTCACCAATGTCAGCCTGGACGGCGACCTGGCTTATGCCAATGGCCGCATCCTCTCGGACAATATGCGGCTGCGGTCCGACCGGATCGACGCCACCGCCGTGATCGTGGCCGACCTCAACACCGCGCTCTACACAGGCGCCCTGAATGGCCGGGTGAATGGCTATCAGGTCGAGAGCGTGGGCATCTTCAACCTCCAAACCGACATGGACCTCAAAACCGGCCAGAACGGTTCTTTCCGCCTCGGCGGCCGCGTCACCGCGCGCTCGACACGCCTGCTGAACGACGGGCTGCAAAGCTTTCTTGGCGGCAATGCACTGATCGTCGCGGATGTCGGCTATGACAGCAACGGCGTGGCCAGCGTCGAGCGGCTGAACGTCTCGGCGCCACAATTCCGCATGACCGGCGCGCGCGGTCGCTACGGCGCTGATGGCAGCGTGCGCTTCTCCGGGCGCGGAAGCTCGGATCAATATGGCCCGCTGGGCGTCGAGGTCACAGGCACGGTCAATCGCCCGCTGGTCCGGCTGGCAGCCGAGCGGCCGGGGCTTGGCATTGGCCTCGCCAATGTGACGGCGACCGTGCGGGGCGACAACGGCACCTATCTGGTGCAGGGCGAAGGCGCCTCCGACTACGGACCGCTGGACCTCAATCTGGCTGTAATGACTGCGCGCGGGCCTTTGACCGTTGATGTGCGCCAAGGCACGAGCTTCGGCGGCGTCGGCCTCTCCGGGCGCGTCTCGCAAAGCCGCGCCGGCCCGTTCGAGGGCACGTTGCTGGCCGATGGGTCCGGCATCAACGGGCGGGTTGCGCTTTCCGCGCAGGGCCCCGTGCAGCGCGCGCTGGTGGATGCCACCGCGCGCAATGCCAGCCTGCCCGGCAAGGCCGGCCTTACCGTGGAGCAGGCACTCATCAAGGCGGACATTCTGCTGACAGAGCAGCCGCAGGTCGTTGCCGATGCGCAGCTTGCCGGCACGCGGATGGGCGATCTCACAATCGCGGTCGCGCGCGGCACGCTGAACTATCGCGACGGGGGCGGTCAGGCGAAACTGCTGGTCGAGGGCCGCACGCGCTATCCGTTCCGCCTGGCCGCCAACGCCCGCATGGCGCGAGACCTGTGGCAGCTCGCGCTGGACGGGCGATTCAACGGCGTCGACGTCAAGACAAGCTCGCCGATGCGCATCGTGCCATCGAACGGACGCTATACGCTCGCCCCGACGCGGCTCACGGTCGGCGGAGGCACCTTGCACCTTGCCGGCCATTATGGCGACGGCATGGCCGTGCAGGCCAGAATGCAGGATCTCAACCTCGCCATCGCCAATCCCTTCATGCCCGGCCTTGGCCTCGGCGGAAAGGCCACCGGAAGTCTCGATTTCACCCAAGCCAGCGAGACGGCCTTCCCTGCCGCCGACGCCCGCCTGACGATCGACGATTTCACCCGCACCAGCCTCGCGGCCGTCTCCGAACCGGTCGATATCCAGTTCGCCGGCCGGCTGATCCCGCAAGGTGGCGAGGCGAATGCGCTCATCCGCCGGCGCGGCGCCGCGATCGGCCGGATGAAGGTCAACCTCCAGCCCCTCGGGCCGGGCGCCGGCAGCTGGTCGACTCGCCTGCTCGCCGCGCCTCTTTCCGGCGGCTTGCGCTACAACGGCCCGGCCGACGTGCTCTTCTCACTCGCCGCGCTGCCGGACCAGAGCCTCAAGGGCCCAGTCGGGGTCGCCGCCGATTTCAGCGGACGGGTCCGGTCGCCGCAACTCACGGGTGTCGTGCGGGCCAGCAACCTCACCTATGAGAACACCAGCTACGGCACCCGCCTCACCAACATGGCCGTGCGCGGACGCTTCACCAACGACCGGCTGGAGGTCGAGAGCCTCACCGCCAATGCCGGCAATGGCACGGTCAGCGCCAGCGGATCGGTCTCGCTCAATTCCGATCAGGGTTTCCCCATCCAGCTCGGCATCGACATGAACAATGCGCAGCTGGCGCGCAGCGATGGCCTGCAGGCGCGGGCGACCGGCCAGATCCAGGTGGTCAACGGCCCCAACCAGCCACCGACGATCACGGGGCGCCTCACCCTGCCCGAGACGCGCTATCGCATCGTCTTCCAGGGCAGCGCGGAAGTCCCGACGCTGACCGGCGTGCGGCGCAAGCCGACGCTCAAGCGCGAGCGCATCTCCGGCGCGCCTGAGCCAATGAAGACCATCCCCTCTGACTGGCGGCTGGACCTGCGCGTGCAGGCGGATAACCAAATCTATGTGAGCGGCATGGGCCTTGAGTCCGAATGGGCGGCGGATTTGCGCGTCGCTGGCACCAGCGCAGCGCCGCAGATCACCGGCGGCGTCAACCTCGTGCGCGGCACGCTGGGCTTTGCCGGGCGCTCGTTCGAGCTTCAGCAGGGCCGGATCACCTTCAGCGGACCCGAGATGACCAACCCGCAGCTGCGCATCGTCGCGAGCGGCGAGGTCGAGGACGTGACGATCACCATCACGATCACCGGCAATGCTCAGGATCCGCAGATCGCGTTCACCTCCACGCCCAGCCTGCCGCAGGACGAACTGATGGCGCGCATCCTGTTCGGCAATTCGGTGGGCGAGCTGAGCGCCATCCAGGCCGTGCAGCTGGCCGCCTCGCTCAACTCGCTGCGTGGCGGCTCGGGCGGCCTCAATCCGCTGGGCGTGCTGCAATCGGCCGGTGGCATCGACCGGCTGCGTCTGCTGGGTGCCGACGAGGAAACAGGCCGGGGCACTTCGCTCGCCGTGGGTCAGTATATCAGCAATGATGTCTATGTGGAGATCATCACCGATGCGCGCGGCCATACCGCCACGCAGCTGGAAATCAGCCTCTCGAAAGCGCTCTCAGTGTTGAGTTCGGTCAGCAACTTCGGCGGGTCCGGCGTGAACCTGCGCTACCGGAAGGATTATTGATGCGCGCGGTGACGATTTTGTCGATGCTGGCAGCGCTCGGGCTGGCGGGGTGCAGCACGGAGCCGAGCTTCGATGAGCGCTATGCTACCGAATCCAACCGGATCGAGGGCATGGCGGCCAATATGCAGGCGCAGCTCGACGAGCAACTCAATGCCTCTGCCGCGGCCGGCCGCCTCGCCCTCCCCATCGATGAAAATGATGTGGCCGACAACGCCACGGCCCAACCATGACCAATACCGACCAAGACAAGGAGGACCGCCCGATCTCTGCCCAGGAACTCGAAGTGCTTGCCGAAGAAATCCCCGGCGCTAAGGGCGATTCGCCGCTCTCTCTGCCGCCCAAAGCGTGGTGGGCGATCCTCAAGCGCATCTACGTGATGATTGGCTTCCATAATCTCAGCCTGCTCGCCGCCGGGGTCGCTTTCTTCTCCTTCCTGGCTTTCGTGCCGCTCATCGCCTCGATCGTGCTGCTGTACGGCCTCATTGGCGATCCGCAGATCGTCGCGAGCAATGTCAATTTGCTGCGCGGCTTCGTGCCGCCGGAGGTGCTCACCATCCTGGAAGAGCAGCTTCTCGCTATCGTGACGACCAGCAAGGCAGCGCAGGGCTTCGGTCTGGTGCTGGCCCTCGCCTTTTCGATCTATGGTGCCATGCGCTCGGCGACGGCGATGATCGCGGCCCTCAACATCATCTATGAAGAGCATGAGACGCGCAATTTCTTCCGCACCACCGGCGTGGCCGCCGGCATCACCGTCGGCATGGTCGCGGTGGGCGTGATCGGCACCTTGGCGATCTCGCTGTTCACTTATGCCGGGCGCGTGCTCTCCGATTATATCGGCAGCGGTTCGGCGCTGATCATCCAGTTGGCGACCTGGATTTTCGCGGGCGTGCTCATCAGCCTCACCTTCGCCGTGTTCTATCGCTATGCGCCAGACCGCAGAGCCGCGAAATGGCGCTGGCTCTCTGTGGGGTCGGTGCTCTCCACCCTGCTGTGGGTGGGGATCACGCTGGGCTTCGGCTTCTACGTCGCCAATCTGACCAATTATAACGCGACCTATGGCTCGCTTGCCGCCGTCGTCATCTTCCTCATGTGGCTGTTCCTCTCCGCCTTTGCGGTGCTGATCGGCGCTGAGGTCAACAGCGAGATGGAGCGGCAGACGATGGTCGATTCCACCATCGGGCCGGATCGCCCGATCGGCCATCGCGGCGCGGTGATGGCGGACAATCTGGCGGTGAATGATGCCAGCCGCATATTGCTCGAAAAGAAGCGCCGGCGCGACGCCGATCGGGCTGCCAACAAGGCGCATTGAGCGGGGTCGCCGGGGACGCTGCCAATCTTTTCGGGAACGATCCGCTTCCCTCTCGTGTTCGCTCTATATCCGTAAGCAATGGGAGTAATGCCGTGACTGCAAGGATTTACGCCGTGGCCGCAATCGCCACGCTGGGTTTGGCAGCCTGTAGCAGCCCCGATCACACGCAGAACAACGCCGTGCCGGCCGATAATGTTGCCGACAATGCCATGATGGGCAATGCCACGGGCAATATGGCGAGCGGCGAAAGCGCCACCGCGACCCTGCAGACGGCGCAGGGCGCGCCGGCCGGCACCGCGACCATCCGCGCCATGGATGGCGGCTTGCAGATCATGCTCGCCCTGCAGGGCCTGCCTTCAGGGAGCAAGGGTGTCCATGTGCATATGACCGGCAAGTGCGATGCGCCCGACTTCACCACTGCGGGCGGTCACTGGAATCCTGCCAGCACCAAACATGGTCTGGAAAACCCGCAGGGTCAGCATGCCGGCGACATGCCGAACATCGACATTGGCGAGGATGGCCGGGGTACGCTCGAATACACGCTCAAGGGCGCCACGATGGCCGGCTTGATGGACACCGATGGCTCGGCGATCGTCGTGCATGAAGGCACGGACGACCAGCGCACCGATCCGTCTGGCGATAGCGGCGGGCGCATTGCGTGCGGCGTCTTCCAAGCGGGCGCCTGACCGCGCGCTTTGGCTGAATTTTCTCGAAGCCGGGGCTGATCGCGAGGTCAGTAACCGGCTTCGACAGCCAGCCGGATGGCATCCGCCCCGGTTCGGACGCCCAGCGCCTGAAACAGCGCGGCGCGGTGCATTTTCACGGTCCGCTCGCTGAGCCCCAGGTCGAACGCGATCTGCTTGTTGAGCTTGCCCGCCGACATCAGCACCAGGATTCGCCTTTGCCGTTCGGTGAGTGCCGAGACGCGTGCGGTGGCCATGCCCTTGCGGCTGTCCGGCCCGGCGGATGCCACGGCCGCAACCTCGACCTGAGACCCCAGAAAATATTCCAGCCCGCCATCGGTGTCGAACATCGGCGCGATCATCACCGCATTGCGGAACGGCGAGCCATCCTTGCGATAATTGGTGATCTCCACAATAGCCGGCTTCTTCTGCCGGATAGCCGAGCGCAGCAATTCGCTTGATGCGGCTTCCGTTTCGGCCCCGTGTAGGAAGCGGCAATTGCGTCCGAGAATTTCCGCGCGGCTATAGCCGGTAAGACGCAGAAACGCCTCATTGCAGGCGATGATGGGATTATCGGGCAGCCGGGGATTGCTGATCACCGCTGCGGTCGAACTGGCATCGATGATGTCGCTTATGGCCATGCCGGCAGCGATATCAAAAGCGGTACGCACCGCCAAGGTCTGGCGGGAGAATGGTGGTGTCCGGACGCGTTTTATTGCGCGGCTGCATGGCAGCCTTAGCCCTCCAGCCCCCTCGCCCCGGCCCCTCCTCTGAAGAAGAGGGAGTAAGCTGTGAGCCTTCCTCAGCCCTCCGGCCGGGCGTGCCGGTCCAGAAAGGCCACGAAAAGCCCCAGCCACTGGCGGACCGGCAGTTGCGGCCAGCCCAGCCCGAAACCGTGGCCGCCTTCCTCGAAGAAATGCGCCTCCACCGGCCGCCCCGCGACACGCAGCGCCTGCAGCATCTCCAGACTGTTCGACGGCGGCACCGCCGGATCGTCGAGCGCGTGCATCAAGAACGTGGGCGGCGTCTGCGGCCCGACATGGGCGGCCGGCGAGCGCCGGGCGACCAATGCGGGATCGGGCTTCTCGCCCAGCAGATATTTGCGCGAATCCGCGTGGGTATCCGGCATGCGCATGCTGATGACCGGATAGATCAGCCCGGCAGTGCGCGGCCTCGCGTCGAGCCGGTCGATGGCATCGCGCGGGGCGTAAACCGGCTGCGCGAAATCGGTGATCAGGGTCGCCGCCAGATGTCCGCCGGCCGAGAAGCCGAGCACCGACACCTGATCAGGATCGATGCCATAGGTCCCGGCCATCGACTTGATGAGGCGCATGGCGCGTTGCGCATCCTGCAGCGGCACGTCGGACCGGTTGGTCCAGCCCTCCCCCGGCAGCCGGTGGACGAGGACGAAGACCGTATAGCCCCGCGCTGCAAGCGCCTGCCCGACCTCCGCCCCTTCATTGTCGATGGAAATGAAGATGTAGGCACCGCCGGGAATGACCAGCACCGCGCGGCCATTGGACTTGGCCGGTCGGAAGACGCGCAGATAGGGCTTGTCGACATTGTGCATGAAGACCGGCGGCGCCTTGTCCATCGGCAGAGGACGCGCCGAAAAGCCGCTTTCGGGCGGCGCGCCCACCCACAGGTCGATGGTCGGCGCGGCAGTCCAGGAAGGCGGAATGACGCGAGGCGGCATCCCGGCCGGCGGCTGGGCAGCGGCCATCGGCGCGCTTGCTACGCCGACCACAGCGGCCGCGATGCCCGCTGCCGCCAGAAAGCCCCTGCGATCGAGTGCGCCGTCTTCCTTTGCCATCAGTCCTGTCCCATCATCGTCGCCAGCTGAGCCGGCTTATGTTCACAACGCCGCAGACACTAGCGGTAATCGATTGCATTGCAAGCCGTCCGGCTGGTGGCGGCCGCCCCCTCAATCTGCCGATATTGAGCCAATCGACATTGCGAAAGCAATCGATTACAGCCATGCCCTCATCCGCCGCGCCTTGCTGCGGAATGATCATCTGCAGGCAGCCTGGTTCGACCGATGCTGCCATGGAACGATAAGGCCGAGAGGATCGCAAAGTGACGGAACGCCCCCACATCCAGCCGAGCAACGCATCGGCCCTGCTGAAATGGCTGGTCTTCCTGATGTTCGCGATGTTCGCGATGACCACCGATTCGGTCGGTACAGTGATTCCGCAGATCATCCGCGAGTTCAATCTGGGCATGACGGCGGCGGGATCGTTCCAATATGCGACGATGTCCGGCATCGCCATTTCGGCCATCTCGCTCGGCTTTCTGGCAGACCGCATCGGCCGTAAGGCGACGATCCTGATCGGCCTCACGCTCTTTGGCCTCAGTTCTGTCGCCTTCGCAGCCGGACACGACTTCCTGTTCTTCGTCGCCTTGCTGTTCATCTCTGGCATCGGCATCGGCATCTTCAAGGCCGGGGCGCTCGCGCTGATCGGGGACATCTCCCGGTCGACGCGCGAGCATTCGACGATCATGAATCTGGTCGAAGGCTTCTTCGGCGCCGGCGCGATCGTCGGCCCGGCCGTCGTTGCCTGGTCGCTACAGGAAGGGTTGAGCTGGAAGTGGGTCTATTTCCTCGCCGCCGGCATCTGTGCCCTGCTCGTGCTAGGCGCATTCGGCGCGCGCTTCCCGACCCCGGTGCGGGCGGATGAAAAGCCTGCCGATCCGCGCGACGCTGCCCGAATGATGACCGATCCCACCGCCATGTTCTTCGCCACCGCTCTGATGCTGTATGTCGGCGCGGAAGCCGCGATCTACGTGTGGACGCCGACATTCCTCGCCAGTTACGAGGGCTCGAACGCGTGGCTCGCGGTCTATGCCGTCTCGATCTTCTTCGTGCTTCGCGCTGCCGGTCGCTTCCTCGGCGTGTGGCTGCTGGCCCGTTATGACTGGACCGCTGTGCTCGCCGTGTGCACCGTCGCAATGACGATCCTGTTCTGGATCGCCGTGCTGGGGGATAGGGGCGTCGCCATCTACGCCCTGCCCGCCACCGGCCTGTTCATGTCCGTGCTTTACCCCACGATCAACTCGACCGGCATCAGTTGCTTCGAGAAAGCGCGCCACGGCTCGGTTGCGGGGCTGCTGCTGTTCTTCACCTGCCTCAGCGCGGTCATCGCGCCGCTTGCGATGGCGCTGATCGGCGACGGGCTGGGTGACGCGCGCTACAGCATCGCGCTTGGCGCGCTGATGGCGACGGGCCTTGCCATCCAGTGCATCTGGAACTGGCGCAAGCAGCCGTTTGCGAGCCGGCTGGCCGAGCGCAACAGCGCCGATTACCGCAAGGAAGTCATCATCGGCGACACCGGCCCGACCGCCTGACGGGCGCTCCCGGCGCGGACGCTGCGGCCCGCGCCGGAAAAATGCTTTGGCAAAACCCACCTGCGCCCTAGAGATGCCATTTGTTTGGCCTTTGGATGCGAGAGGACACAGGAGCGTTGAAACCCAAGCAGGTTCGGACAATCTACGATCTGGCAGAGCTCGCCGGTGTCTCCGCCGCGACCGTCTCCCGCGCGCTGGCCGGCAAGGCCGTGGTCAATTCCGAGACTGCCGAGCGCATCCGCAAGCTGGCGCAACAGCATGGTTTTCAGCCGAGCCCACTGGCCCGCAACCTGCGCACGCGCAAGACCGGGGCCATCGGCGTGGTCATCCCGCTCGGCCATGAGCGCGCCCAGCATATCTCCGACCCCTTCTTCATGACGATCATCGGTTTCCTGGCCGATGAACTCACCGAGCGCGGTTTCGACCTGATGCTCTCGCGCGTCATTCCGGACCGGGACGACTGGCTGGAGGGCATCATCAAGACCGCGCGGGTGGATGGCCTGATCATCATCGGCCAGTCCGACCAGTCCGCCGTGCTCAACGCGGCCGCCGGCCATTATCTGCCGATGGTCGCCTGGGGCGCCTTCACCCAAGGGCAGAGCCATTGCTCGGTCGGCACCGACAATTTCCTCGGCGGCCAGATGGCGATGCGCCACCTGATCGAGCGCGGTTGCAAGCGCGTGGCGTTCCTCGGCAATCCCCGCGCCATCGAGATCGCCCAGCGCTTACAGGGCGCACGCGCGGTGCAGCAGGATCACGCGGCAGACGTGATGCTGACCGAAGTGCCGACCCATCTCGCGCCGGAACTCAGCGCGCCGGACATCAACGCCTATCTCGACCAGGTGGATCAATTGCCCGACGGCATTTTTGCGGCCTCGGACATGATTGCCCTCGCCGCCGTCCAGACCGTCATCAGCCGGGGCATGTCGATCCCCGACGATGTGCGAATCGTCGGCTTCGATGACCTCCCGATTGCGCAAAGCATCGTGCCGCCGCTGACCACGATCCACCAGGATATCGCCAGCGGCGCCACGCAGATGGTCGATTGCCTGCTCAAGCGCATCGAGGGCCGACAGACCGGTTCGATCATTCTCAACCCCGCTCTGGTGGTGCGCGGCTCCACCTGACGGACCGATTTTCCGCTGCGACAGCCCTGTTCCAAAATGGTTGTAATCGATTGCCAATGGCGTATTGGTTGCGAGGACTTGAGGAACGGGAACAATGATCGAAATTCAGGCGCAATCGCGCGCATATTTGCAGCATGGCGCGAGGAGCCCATGGCCTTGCAACACAGTTGCGAACGCCTCCTTTCCGGACATCGCCTGCCCCGGCCTCCTGCGCACTCGCGCCCTCTCCTTTCTCTGACCTAACTGGCTCTCCATGAACGATATCAGCACGACCCGCTGGGCGATCGAACAGCTTAATCACCTCAAACTGACCCTATCCTGCGTGGCGCCGCTCATCGGCGAGGCCGATGTGGAACGGATCAGTGAGGATGTGTGCGTGTGGGATGCCTGGCCCATCCTGCAGCGCGACGGTTCGCCGGCGCCGGCCGATTGGTGGATGGCGCTCGCCTCCCCCTGGTTTGCCGACCCGGATGACCGTCACGGTCATGCCCGCATTCATTTGTTCGAGCGGCGGGGGGATGATTGGCGGCATTATGGCCCGGTGATGCCCGATGGCTTCTCGCCCGGCAGCCGGGAATGGTCCGGCTCGGCCTATCTGGAGAATGACGGGCGCCGGTTGACGCTCTATTTCACTGCCGCCGGCTTTCGCGGCGAGAGCGAACTCAGCTTCGAGCAACGCCTGTTCGAGGTCGAGGCCGATCTGGTCGGCAAGGATGGCGGCTGGTCCGTCGAGAACTGCCGCAATCTGCGCGAATCCTTCCCGCGCGACCCGCGCTTTTATGCCGATCCGCTGTCGGCCGGTGGCGGCCTCGGCACCATCAAGGCCTTTCGCGATCCCGGCTATCTGCTCGATCCGGCGACCGGCGAGCATTGGCTGCTGTTCACCGGATCGCTGGCCACCTCGCAATCTGCCTATAATGGCGTGATCGGCGCGGCGCGCGCCAAGCCCGACGCCCTCGGCCAGTGGGAGGTGACCGCGCCGATCATCAGCGCCGATGGCCTCAACAATGAGTTGGAGCGGCCGCACATCGTGCTGGCCAATGGACTCTATTATCTGTTCTGGTCCACACAGACCCATGTGTTCAACCCGGAAGCCCCCCGTGCCCCGACGGGCCTCTACGGCATGGTGTCCGAGCAGATCACGCACGGGTGGAAACCCTTGAACGGTTCCGGCCTCGTCATCGCCAACCCGCCGGAAGCGCCGCGTCAGGCTTATAGCTGGCTGGTGCTGCCGGATCTCTCCGTCACGGCCTTCGCGGACGATTGGGGCCGTGGCGAGGCTGCCGAGGGTGCTAAGCGCTTTGCCGGCACCTTCGCGCCGTTCCTTCGCCTCGCCTTGGATGGCGAGACGACGCGGATTATCGACTGAGCGATGTCGAGCGCGCGCCTTGCCGGAGTCGAGCTGGGTGGGACGAAGACCTTCGTCCTGCTTGCTCAAGGTGATCGCATCGTCGAGCGGGTTCGCATTCCGACCACCCAGCCCGACGAGACGCTGGCCGCCGCCAACGCACAATTGCGCGCTTGGCACGCGGATGCGCCGATTGCCGCGATTGGCATCGCATCTTTCGGCCCCATCGCTCTGTCCCGCAAATCCGATAATTTCGGTCATATGCTGCCCACCCCCAAGCCCGGCTGGGCGGGCGCCGACATTGCCGGCGGGCTGACGCGCGGCCTCGATTGCCCGATGGCCATCGACACGGATGTCAACGGCGCGGCCCTGGCCGAGCATCGCTGGGGTGCCGGTCGCGATCTCGATTGCTTCTGGTATATCACCATCGGCACCGGGCTCGGCGGCGGCCTGCTCGTTGACGGCAAGCCGGTGCACGGCGCCATGCACCCGGAAATCGGCCACATCCATGTGCGGCGCGCGGCAAGCGACAGCTTTGCCGGGGCCTGCCCGTTCCATGGCGACTGCATCGAAGGACTGGTGAGCGGCCCCGCCCTCGCCGCCCGCTTCGGCACCAGCCCCGAGCATGTCGCCGATGACGATCCGCGCTGGGATTTCGTGGGCTCCGACCTGGCGCAACTCGTCGCCACGCTGTTCCTCACCACGGCGGCCGAGCGAATCCTGCTGGGTGGCACTGTGGCCACCAGCCGCGCTGCGCTCCTGCCCACCGTGCGCGCCACGTTGCTGCGGGATCTGGGCGGCTATCTGCCCTTTCTCACGCAGGAGACGGTCGAGCAACGTCTGTGCCTCGCAGGCCTCGGCGACGAAGCCGGCCCGATGGGCGCCATCGCGCTCGCCATGGCCGCGCTGCAGGGCTGAGCTTTCGGCGGAGCGTTTGCGCGGCGTGACGACGCTGGCGCAGCGTTCGCCTGCCACTTCGGCGCTTCACATATGAACTGATCTGGAAAATATGGCTGGGGCGGGAGGAGACGGAGGCAGAAGGTCCGCAAGCCCGCACAATTGCTATAATTGCAGCATTTTCAAGGGTTAAAACCCCACAGATGGACCCCACAAACGGACCCCACACAGTCTTGCGGGACCCAACGAAACGTCCTAACGATCGCTCATGGCATCGCTCAAACTCCACCGCCAATGCTGGCAGGCCAAGGTCCGCATCCCCAAAGAACTGCGGTCGCGATACGAGGGCCGGGAGTTCATCTATCGCCACCTATCGACCTCCGACCGTCGCAAGGCGAAACTTGAGGCCGATGCATGGGAGGCAGGGTTGCGACTGGAGTGGGCGGCGGCGCGCGGCGAGGCCGTTTCCACTTCAGCGCTGCGTAGCCTTTATCAGCAGCTACGGCAGAGAGCCGAGGCCGGGGAATTTGTTGTCGAGAGCGGCGACGCTGACCCCATTGAGCTTGGCATTGAGCATGAACTTGAGAGGCTGTCGGAGCAGTATGAAGCGCGGGACATTCCCGCAGAGGCCGAATACCGTCTAGCAGCCCTTCAAGATGCCCAACGGGCTCGCGCGGGTCGTTCTATACCCCGGCGAGCAATTCTTGAGCCCACCATGCGGGAGGTCGCGAACGACTATCTCACACTCTGGAAGACGCAGCACGGCTTAAAGGAAACCAATACCGAGCAGCAGAAGATTGCCACGTTCGACCTGTTCGCTGGCTTCTTAGGAGACAAGCCGCTCCGGGCCGTCAGGAAGGCGGACGCCGCCAGGTTCGTGGACGCCCTCCGCCAGATGGACCCGAATTGGGCGCGGTCGCCTGCTGCAAAGGGCATGTCCTGGGCGCAGCTACAGCAGAAGTTCGGCGGGCGTCCGAAGGGATTGAGCGACGCCACGGTCAATCGACACATGGCGACGCTACAGGCGCTTTGGGACTGGGCGTTAGATCGTGAGCACTGCGAAGGCCGCAATCCCTTCTCCGGCTTCCAGCGGAAACTCAGGGAGGGTCGAAATACGCAAGGCTATGTAGCGTGGGAGCCAGAGGAACTCACAGCGCTCTTCACCCCTCCCCCCAAGCGGGAGGACCTCACGGAGCTCATGCTTGTCGCGATGTTTTCGGGAATGAGACTGGACGAGATTGCTTCCCTGACAGGCGCAGACGTGCATCACTCCGGCCCCGTGCCGTTCGTGCGCGTGACCGATGCCAAGACAATAGCGGGGAACCGGGATGTGCCGCTGCACCCTGCCCTGTCTTGGCTCATCGACAGAGCAAAAGAGAACCCGAAGGGCCGGATTTGGCCTGCATTCAATGCAGAAGGTCCCGGCAAGAAGCCCGGCGCAGATGCCGGCAAGGAGTTCTCCCGCTTCAAAGCGTCTCGTGGCTTCACCCGTCGAGCGAAGGTGTTTCACTCGTTCCGCAAGAATTTCGTTGGTCAGCTAGAGCGGGCGCGCGTGCCTGAGCACGAGGTTGCGCAGATCGTAGGGCATGAAAAGAAGGGCATAACGTTCAAGGTCTATGGCGACCGGGTCATGTCTCTGGAGCGAAAGGCCGAAATTGTGAAACTCATCGATTACAAGGGGCTATCAAGCTGTTTGAGAACTGCCCGCCACGAACAGCAGCCGTAACAAACGTGAGACACCCCTCAGGTTAGTTCATCCCGGGCCCCGGCACAATAAAGCCGGTTTTTGGCCCCCTCCTAGTACGGTAATTTTCAATTAAGTTCATAATTTCTGGTTCAGAGAAAATATAGTTTCCAATTTGTTCTTGAATGGTATGGCCGACCTCATCGTACTTACTAATTACAATTGAAGATAATTCTAATATCGGATTGATTATTTGAGAACTTGCATTGTAAAATATTCTTTCATATTCGATACGATATTTACCTTCTTTAATATTAAATAAAAGTCTTTCGCGATTCCATGGATTCCATAGCTCTTCGTGGCCAATGCCATAATGCGCAACGGCATTGTCACGAACCTTTTTTATTATACGATGCTTTTCCTTTTCAGAATCTGAAAACCATTCGTAATCAAATAATGGATTCCTCAGTTTAGACTTTGTAGACGTTGCCCTCATATAATGTATAATTGCAGAAATCATTTGATCCCTACAAATATCAGAAGACTCTTTGTCATAAATATTTGTAGAACTGAATGTTGATCTAATATTGTTAGTCGTACTGTTTATTATGTGGCATATATTTACACTCAATCCCAAATCGGCCTTTGCCGATCTGACGGCCGTTAAATCAACAATGAGAGAAATCAGTTCAGCATGTCTCTGAATAACATTTTCGTCACTTATGAGTTGAGTAATATCAAAGACGTCCTCGTCTGCACTTTCCATATCGCCTCCTACACGAGTAAATGAGATTCTGGAAATTTTGGTCGTCAAAGACATAACGCCGCACAGCGAGGAAACGGTGAGTGAGGAGCCCACGGCAGGATGCCTTCCCGCCACGAAGGCTTGAACGATCCGACCCGCCGCTTCCCAGTTTTCATCGGATTCCTCACCAACGGAAAAAGTTGGGAGGTGTGTGTCCTTCGGACATACCTGCATTCTGCGGACGCTGTCCAGATTGCAGGAACGTCGGGCTGTGGAGGCCTACGGACATGACATTTTGTGCTCCCGCACCAGAACACGAAGGACACCAGATGTCGACGCTCGGGCTCTTCAAGCTGGGCCGAGGGCCACTATGCCTCTGCACAAATGGATGGCCCGGCCTGTCGAGGAATATGGCTTCGATGAGCCGGACGACGTTCGGACAAATTTGTCCAAAACCGAGGATGCCCCCGGAAGGACTACCTCATCACAGTCGACAGGGCGAAGGAGTTGGCAATGATCGAGAGGACGAGCGGGGCCGCGAGACCCGGCGGCTTTCCGCTGTGTCCAAGTAGAGGTCCATTAGCAGCAAGGGGGCTTTTCTGCAGCGCCTCTCAGTCCCTCTCAATTAGGCCGCACTTTCGGACTAATAAGCTCTTTCCGGTTCACATCGTTATAGTTCTCTAGAGTAACCTGAGGACACTCTAACTGAATTGAGCGCTGCCTCGGCGGCATAAATTGGGCCGCACTCGTGGAGCGGTAACCTTGCCAGCATCCCCGGCGATAGGTCCCCCACCCGGCCCCTCAAGTCCACCTCCCAAATCTTACAGCATCGGCCAGCCGCTTTCCTCACTTGGCGGCTGTTCAGTGCTGCGCGTCTGTCTTTGCTCCGGGTTGCGGGGCGGGAGCCGGTCAGACGCAACCCCATCCCGGCACCAGTGCCGAGACAGCCGGGGCGCCCCGCCTCATTTCATCAACCCGCATAAGGTCAATTGAATGACAGACCCTAACTCCGATCCCTCCAATTTTCTCCCCAGCGATGAGGACATCCTGTCCCAAATCGACTCTGAGGACTTCATGAGCATCCCGAGCTCCGGCACTGTGATCGGGGATCCCTTCTTCCTGTCTCGCTTCCGCGCTCTGCCCACGAAGGTGGATGCTCTCCCACCGGAAGACCGTGACCCCATCATGGCTCAAGTTAATCAGCTTCCCGAGTCCATCCGGGACGAAAAGGAAGCCGAGCTCGTGCAGGGCCGTCACCTTGAACTTGCCCGCGCTGCCCGCATTCGTCGTGGTCCCGCCGCTGGCCACAATGCTGTCTTTGAGGAGCAGTCCAGCTTAGCGGCTGAGGTCCGGCAGCTTCAGCGAGAGACGCAAAGGATTATGGAAGAGCTCGCCGTTGTGGCCAAGCGCGATCTTCAGACCGGCGCGGCAACCCTGAAGCATCCGAAGGGCAGCAAGACCTACAACGACTTGGACAATGCGCTCCAGCTTGCCCTGTCGAAAATCGACAGTCTCAGCGGCGGAGATGAGGCACAGCGCCGCATTGGCAAGGCCCGTCAGGTTGAGCTTGAGCGCCGCAAGGCCCGTCTCACCGAGGCATATATTGCTCAGGAGGCGACCCGGCGAGCCGAAGCCAAGCTGATCGACGAGCGTATCGAAAGCCTCGCATCGAGCCGCGCAAATCTCGGACGCTCTGCGGTCTAATCCATGGTCATCTATCGCCCCGGTGTCGGGCGAATTTATTCGGGGCGAGAGAGCTTCTTCCGGCAATCTTCCGGCCCCTCCCCGGACCCCTACGAGGGCACCAGCGGCGTCGTAACCAGCAGCATTGTCCTGGCCAACGGCATAACCGTGGAATCCTACGGGGCCACCTACAAACCCCAAGGCTATCCCCCGCTTGCCCCTGGGCAAGAGGAGGTCGCCCCGGAGGCTACGCCCCCACATGCCCAGACCGCCAAGCCCAAGCTCGAACGCAACTGGCGCGACGGCTGCGGCTTAGCCCGCGAAGGCTAGCCGCCTTCATACACAAGGCCCGTGGGGCAGCTTCGGCTGTCCCCGGTGCCCCACAGCGCTCTTGGAGGAGCCCATGGCCAAACCCGGCCCCAAACCCAAAGCCCCGCCGATCCCTGTTCGGGCAGGCTTCAAGTTCTGTTTCCACTGCCGCACTGCCAAGCCGTGCGCAGACTTCGCAACCGACCGCCGCGCTTGCGACCGTCTCAAACACGTCTGCCGGTCCTGCGATGCCGAACGCCGCCGGTCCTACCGCCTCTCCACCGAAGCGCCACGCCGCCGCGCCGAAAGCGCCGCAAAGGCCACGCGCGGCTCCATCTTCTCAAGAATGAAAGCGGACCCTCGCACCTCACCAGGCACGGGTCCGAACCTACTATGTCGATCCCTACCCATTCCCGTGCCGCCGCTATCGCAGCCAAGTGCCAGGACTGCATTCATGACCCTCTCGCCGCCGGAACTTGGCGGGAGCAGGTGGCTTGCTGCGCAAGCGCCAATTGCCCGCTGCACCCTTTCCGGCCTCTCCCGGTCTCCTGCACAGGCAATCCGGATGCCCTGAAGGCACTCCGGCAGCGCATTGAGGGCACCGACCGTGAACTCCGCTAAGATGAAGCGGACCCGCAGGGGCCGGAGGGGCTCAAACAGGGCAAAAAATGCCTCGTATCAGAGCGTAGCGGTGCCGTCGGCATCTTCAGGCGCTCAAGTATCACCCGGCCCACCGAAGCCATCTTTTGGGCTCAGACAGCCCCTTTCTTCCACACGAGCCAAAGGCCATCCCATGCGTTTTCCATTCGCTATGGCGGCGGCAAAGTTGCCCCCTGAAGCCCGCGTTCACTACGAAGCGGCTTTCAGCAACAGCCAGAACAGGCCGCCACTTTCCGAAATCGACCGTGTAGCGGCAGACGCGATCCACCGGGCAGCGCGCTATGCCTGAGCCGCGTATGTCAGCATGGGCTGCACTCTAGATGTGTGCGCCCGTTGCACCCGCACTAATTGCGGGTGTTGTAAGCGTCGTTGGCACTGCCGCGACTGTGATCGGCCAAGCTAATGCCGCGAACGCTCAAGCCCGTGCAATCAACGCGCAGCTTGAAATCGTTCAGGAAGAGAACCGGCTGACAGCCTCGGCTGAGATGTTCGACCGAATGCGGGCTGCGCGGCGTGAGCAAGCTCGCATCCGAGTGGCGGCGGGAGAGGCAGGACTCGGCTTGACCTCCGGTTCAATCGGCCAACTTCTCGTTGATAGCGCTATGCAGGCCGATCTCTCCAATCAGCGTTCAATCGCCAATCGAGAGAGCCGTGACGCTGCCGCCGTTGCGGAGGCAACATCTCAAATGTCCTACGTCCAAAAGCCTACGGCGCTCGGCGCGGGTTTGCAGATCGGCGCAGCCGCGTCGAGTGCTTGGGTGGACATCAGCAAAGCGAGGGTCGCTGCTGGATCAGCATCTGCGAAGCCTAGCAGCAAGAAGCCCAAGAAGGCGTGATCCTCGCCTTCACTCTACGATGTCGTCCCCAAACAAGGGGAATCTCCACACAATCCGCGCCCGCCAGCACCGCTATCCGCTGGCCGCACGGCAACCCTCAAAAGGCCGCAGTTCATGCCTAAATGCGGGGCATCAGCCCCTGTTCGTATTGGGGAGGCTGTCACGATGCTGGCCTTCCTCGATTACAAATACCCCGGCGCCCTTGAGATTGAGGACCCGGACATGTTTGAGCGGCTCCGCGATACCGTTCGCGCCGTGACCGGATACCTTGAGGAGACCGCGTTCGATGGCTGGTGATCTCTCGCGTTTGGAAGTCCGGGCGGGAGCACAGCGTCGATTGACGACCGGGCAGTCGTCTGTGCTGCCGAGGCAGGCCAACACTGACGCCCCCCGCCTAGAAATCAACGCTGACATGCGAGCGGCCCGCAGGAGTTCTGCGGAGGCTGATGAACTCCGCCGGGTCTTTGGGCTGGTATCGAACGCGGCGCAGTCGTTTCAGGAATATGCCGAAGCGGCCCACCGGAACCGGGAGGCACAGCTTGCCGGCGACGGTGCCACAGCTTTCGCAACCGGCACCGTTGACCCCGCACTTATGGAGCGGAGCAGCGCCTACAGAGACTCTGTCACTACTGGTCAGGCCATGCGGGGACTGAACGATACCAAGGCGCGAATTGCGGAACGCGTTCAGCAGCGGTTTGCCGACCCTAACAGTTTGCCGGACTTGGAAGACATCGACGGCATCATTGATGAAGAGCTTCGCGCTTTTGCGACGGTCGACGGGACGCTCAGAGACTTCGGCTCAGTTTCTGCCAATCGTGCGGTGGGTAGCGCGCTCATAGAAGCAAAGCCAAAATGGATAGAAGAAGCCCGCGCCACCATCACAAAGCAGGTGGATGAACGCTCTCTTCAGTTCGCAGCCGCCAACCTCGCCGACGCCGCAGCGGAAGGCAGGGTTGATCTTGAGGACGCGCTACGACAGGTCTCGCCGGGCGTCGACAAGTCTGAGGCGAAGGCCGCTCTGATCGATTCAGTTCAGGAGTTTGCGATGCGGACACTTGAGACCGAGCCTCAGAAGGCTCTTGCCGCACTAGACGCCTTGCTCACCTCCAAGCGCGAGGACGGCACCCCATCCCTCTCTGCTAACGAGAGGGAAAAGCTCCGGGCTGAGCGCCTCAAGATGGGGGAAGAGGCCGAACGAAACGCAGAGCGCGCGGAGGCAAAGCGTCACGAAACCAACGCGGAGACTCTGCTGGACAGGTTCAATCGCGTTCCCGGTTCGGGTGGCTATCCCACCACCTCGGAACTCCTACGGCTCCGCTCCGAAGGCCAAATCAGCGCACAGTTCACGAGCAGTATGCTTACGGCACTCCGCGCCGACCGGGAGGCTAATGGCGCTGGCGTCGTGAACCGTGCAGGGGGCGGACGCCCCGCCGGCTTCGATCCTGACGAACACCCGACCGCACAAGCGCTCGTCAGCGAGGTCTTCAGCGGTCGAATGACGGCGAACCAAGCCAGTGTCGCTGCGCTCCGGCTCCTCGGGCAAGGCTACTTCGGTGAGGGTCCGGACAAGTATAAGGTTCTGGCTAACCTTAATAAGAACCTCAATGCGGTTCGAACGCTGGAAAGCGGCGTGCGCAATGCGCTTTCCCTCCCTGTGCAAGATTGGCTCAACCAAGCGAAGCGGGCGGCGAGTTCCATTCGTGATCCAAAGCGCCGCCGGCTGGCGAACATCGAAGCGGACGACGCCGCCAAGCGGATGCTCGAAAGAGCTCTTAAGGCGTCCCGAGAGGGCCGAGACCCGGCGGCCTATATCGATACGATGGGTAGAGCAGCGGCCGGCGCACTCGTGAGGAAGTACGGGCTCTAACCGAGCCATCTTCATCGATCTAGCTCAACAACTGACCAAGGACCGGCAGGGACCGGAGAATTCTCTATGTCGAAACGAAAGACCCCGCCGGTCCCTGCGGGACGCAAATGGTGCCTAGGGTGCCAAGCGGCGCTCCCGCTCATGGTCTTTTCGGTAAACCCGCGGAGACCAGACGGCCACGAGGCGAGGTGCAATCCGTGCCTAAAAGAGCAGCGGAGGTTGGCGCAGGAGCGTCGGGGGATTGTTCGGGATGCCGCCCACAGGATCATGGCTCGGCAAGCGCTATCGAGGCTGGCAGGGCACAGGGTCTAGGATGGGGCAAAATGCCCTGTTCTGGATCGTGGGAGAGCGAAAGAGGGCTGAGGAGTCCTAGGATAGCCGGGAGAATAGGACGGCCAGATTTCGTCCGAAATGCCCCACTTTTTGATCTTCCCTTGGCGCGGACAGACCCGGTTACTTTCACCGCACATTTCCGAAGGGGTATACGCTACAGCGTTCCGCGCCGTTCCCCCCGTAGGGGGGTGTGGGGCCTCTGCTTTTCCGTGCGCGCAGCGCCTAGCGCCTTTGCCACTCGTGAGGCCCCCTAGGAAAACAATTGGGGGTGGGCTTTTGAGATGGGGCACCCCCCATGTCCACGAGACAGTCTGAGATACCCCAAAAACTGCCCCATCGCGGCCCCTACAGCAGCGAAAGGCCCCTCCGGTAACCTGAGGGACCGGCGGAGACCCGAGTGAGTTTTGGTGCCCGGATGAGTGCCTTTTCTCTACACAGCTGCGGCGCCTCCCGAGCAAAAGGAATGCCCCAGCCTCCAGAGGAAACCGGGACAATCGATTAGGCCGCACTCTCGGACAAAAGGGTGGGAGATTGTATTAGGATACTTAGGTATCCTTATGAGCTCTGGAGGCTCCCGCAGGGGCTATCCTCTCCCCTCCTCCGCTGTTTCTCTTTCAAATATCGTCTCAGGTCGCGGATGCTCCGGAGGGCCTTCTGTCGCTCTGCGTAAAGGTCACGCACCCTCTGTTCCAATATGGGCAGAACCTGCTCTGGGTCCTGAGACCACCACGTTCTCAGCGGACAGGCCTTTTGCCCCCTAACGCGGCGACGTGACTCGGACACGACGCGCCGGCAATGTTCGGCATATTCCTCTAGGTCTCTATCTACCTCAAATTCCCGATCCATCGGTATCCCCCTCAGTTGGTGAGGGGCTTTCAGTTAGAGGCTAGATCAGTGCTCGTCACCAGAATTGAAATTCCGTTAGCCTGAAGGTCGAATGGAATTAGCGGAAACCCTCCATTCTCTTATGAAGTGATGAGTCCAACCGAGTCCCGTTTACGACGAAACGCCCCAATGCCCAAACACGGTTTGGCTCATAAGGTGTAAGTTAGGCGCTAGGCTCACAACATAAGTTGACAGACCCATTGAGCCGGCCATATGAGCCAGCTTAACAGGACCTCTAACTTGTGAGCCAGACATGTCACACCGGATCGCTTACTATCGTGTCTCGACCGCAGACCAGTCGATTGAAGCCCAACGCGCCGCAATGGGCGGTGGCTTCGATCAGGAGTTCACAGACGAGGGCGTGAGCGGCGGCATCATGGCCGCAGACCGTCCCGGCTTCGCTGCCATGCTCAAGAGCGTGAGGACCGGAGACACCCTGCATGTCTACGCGGTGGACCGGCTCGGGCGTGACGCTATTGACGTTCAAGCCACTGTTCGGCGCCTGCTGGACGCTGGCGTGACTGTGGACGTTCACGGCATCGGCCCGATTGGCAGAGGGGTCGGGGAACTCATCCTAGCCGTGCTGGCGCAGGTGGCAGAGATGGAACGCCGCAGGATCGCAGAGAGGACCGAGGCAGGCCGGAAGGCAGCGCGGAGGGCTCTTCAGGAAACCGGCAGGACGCATCGGGGCAAAGAGAGCCTCGGGAGGCCGTTTGCGAAGGATGCGGCAGAAGTGCGCAGGTGGCGGCAGGAGCGCGGGGCGTCCATTAAGGGGACTGCGGAGCACTTCGGGCTAAGTCTGGCGACGGTGAAGCGGTATTGCGCACTTCCGGGAGAGTAGATTGCCCCGCTCGCGCGTGCTCGCCTGATGCCCTGCTTTTTTTCTTTGAAGAATAGCGCACCGGCCTAGCGCCTAAGCTGGTTTAGACTTATCCCGGACAGGCAGATTGAGGGCGGGGCAAATGGCAACAATCGTAGAGACATGTCCACGCTGCGGTGCGGAGAACATGACCTTTGACATGATAGCGAGTGTTCCGAACTCGCAAATGCATAGCGCCATGTCATTCGAGACTTGTGTAGTTTGCCGTAAGTGCAAAAAGCCCTCCCTCCTGGAGGTCGCTATAAAGAACTCTGAGATCAGCTACATGATCGAGCAAGCGGGCTCATTGCCCAAAATCACAGGAGATTTGAGCAACTTCGTTAACTCTTGGGGATTTTTGGACTGGGCGTCCGTCAACGCTCCACCCGCCCCGGATGAACTACCGGATAGCGTCCGGGCAGCTTTCGAGGAAGGTGCACGATGCCTCGCAGTGCGATGCCCCAACGCAGCGAGCGCCATGTTCCGCCTGTGTTTGGACTTGGCGACGAAGGAGCTCTTACCCAAAGAAACCGAGGGAGAAGGACCCTCTAAACAAGAGAGGCGAAACCTCGCTCCTCGCTTGCGTTGGCTATTCCATCACGGTCGTCTTCCGGCTGAACTGGAGGGCCTGTCGCAAGCGGTGAAGGACAACGGGGACGATGGCGTCCATGAGGGAGCGTTGACGGAGGAGGATGCGCAAGACATCCATGAGTTCGCCTTCATGCTCCTCGAACGAATTTACACTTTACCGGCCCGGCTAGAAGCATCGAAATTGAGACGCTTGGAGCGCAAATCTAAGGCGGACACGGCAGGCTAGGCACCCGCTTCGTGCGCAAGACAAATTGAGGTGCGGAGGCTCCACGGATCAGTCCTGAGAACCCCTGCCATTCTCTCAAGCTCCCCTTCAGCCACCTCAGCTCCCTCAAGCAACTCCCGCAGCCTCTCCCTCGACACCCCCGACCGTTTGCTCAACTTCTCCATCGTGACGCATTGCTGCATCATCCAAGCATCGAGCCAGCCGGAGCCCGTGCGGATCATGCGCGCTACGGTGCAGTTTTCAGACCAGACAAGCGGCAGATGAACAATCGGTTGTTCACGCTTGGAGGGGCTCACAGCGTCTCGGGGAACAACGGTAGGGGCTCCAGCGTGCGGGGAACTGTCACGGCCTGATCGATCCCGGACACAGTGAACCATTCAACGGGCCATTGGACTTCGACGCCTTGGCCTTGGGCCACCACGAGGCCGGCGCCCGCCGTCGCAACCTTGAATTGAGTTGGCGAAGGAGGTCCGGGGGAGACCTCAAGCAGCGTTCCGTCGCTTAGAGCAACGGCGGCGGGCCACTGAGACACCTTGACGGAGCGGCTTACATCACCTGCGAATGTGAGGGCGTCGGAAGCGGGCGAGAGTGCGATAGTGAGAGTCATGGCGGGCTCCTCCTGAGTCGGAAGAGAATAGAACAAATAATGAACATCGTCACGCCACGTCGCGCTCAACTCATCGCCATTAGCTGGCTGGGAAACGTCACGGCGAGAGAGAGTGCATCGTCCAAATCCGCCCTAAGCCACCGGTCATAGTCTTCCGGGTGAAGAATGACCGGGCAGGCTTTGGGGTGGACTGCTCCGACAATGTGAGCGGAAGGGTCTCCGTCGTATCCACAAGTGAGGAAGGAAAACACCGGGTCGCCTTCGGTGGGCCGCCAGATACCGGCGAAGGCAAAGATGGGTTCAGAAGGTACTCGAAACCAGAAGGCGCGCCTTTTTCCCGTTTCAGGCATCGGAGCGTCTGACCATTCCTGAAACTCTGTAACGGGCACCAGACAGCGCTGCTCGGCATTGACAAGCGCGGACTTCCAAAATGGGCTGGTGTAGTTGCGGACGTTCGTGACCGGCTTGCCGTGGAAGGGGAAGCCCCAGAGCATCGTGGATGTGACCCGTGCTCCCTCTTTCTCTCGAACAGCTAAGCCGGGTTTGCCGGGGGCGACATAGTCCTTCTCAATCCGGGCAGCGAAACGAGGGTCATCCGGCGCTTTGAAGTGCCGATTTACCTCCTCACGGGAGGCCCGGAGATTGTAGAGATTGCACACCTCCTATCGTGCTGAGATGCTCCGGAAAAAGCAAGTCCGTCAAGTCGGGGCGCCCAAGCGCATGATTGCTGACCAACTAAAATTCAGACAAGCACGATTATCCGCTTCTATTTCTCGCGGACAGAAGGCTAACGTCTGGAAAGCCGTGGCGGACTGGCGTTAGGCTTTCTGAAAATGTGAGACGGAAAATAGCCTTGGGGCCAGTAAGAGCGCCGGGCGGCGATATCGGAAAACATTTGCAAAGGAGAAAGCCCATGGAATGGAACGCAAGTGTTTAGTCCGAAAACTGTGTTCGTACTTGGTGCAGGAGCCAGTCACGACCTCAAACTTCCAACCGGAGATGAGCTTCGGGCAGATTTGATGAGCGTTCTTGAACGTGACGGCCAGAACCATCGCTTCAGCAATGAGCAGTTAAATCGGTCGGTCATGAACCTCTGTCAAAAAGAAGGCGTCAACTGGTCGGTTCCTTTCCAGCTCTATTTAGATGCCGCGGTGCGAATACGATTTGCACTGCCTATGGCCATCTCGATTGATAACCTTCTTCACACTCACCGTAATGACAAGCTCATGATTCGGATGGGTAAACTGGCAATTGCTACTACTATTTTAGAGAAAGAGGCTCATAGTTACCTGTGCCCGGAAGAACCACGGAAACGAGAAGGTGTCGACGTCGCCGTTACCAACACTGAAAGAATAGCAAAAAGCTGGTATTTACCTTTAATGAGGCTGTTGGTTACCGGTCGGACATTGGAGGAGCTAGAGAGAATATTCGAAAACGTTGCGTTCGTCGTCTTCAACTATGATCGGTGTTTAGAACATTTTTTGGTGAATGCGGTCATCAACTATTTCAATGTTGATCCAAGAACTGCAATCGCGACGGTCAATAGGATCACCATCCTTCATCCTTATGGCCAAGTGGGCCATTTCGCTTGGCAGGAGGGTGCCAGAGACAGCGTCACCTCGTCCTTCGGAAACGCTGAGGGGAAGTTGATAGAGATTGCAGACCAGCTACTTACCTTCACTGAATCCGCCGAAGAAGGCGTGGTTATACAAACCCGAGCGCTGGTGGCTGGCGCCGAAACCCTCGTATTTATGGGATTTGGTTTTCTGCCGCAGAACATGGAGCTATTGACCGTCGCCAACCCAGCAGCCACTAAGCGCGTGTTTCTTACTACCAAAGGCATAGGCGATGACGATGTGGAAATTGTCATCAACGAATTAAGGCATGTGCTTCAACGGAAGCCCACTAGTGAACGGGCAGGTCGTGACAATCGCTTCCAAGCCTTCGTTGAGCGTGGGACCTGTCGAGAGCTCATGGACCATCACTGGCTAAGACTAACCCGCGCATAACTTCTGCATTGGCTGAACCAAGAATGCACGCGGAGGATAAGCTCTGGCGTGGTGCCCCCAAGGGGTTTAGTGGGGAAAAGATGCCAGAAGCCGCTGACTTGGTCACTCAATGCGGCCACGCAGCCTAGCTGTCGTTGGCCGACCCGATCCTATCCACTATCTGTCATCCGGTGCCCTGAAATCCCACCCTTCGGAGATTGCGACGTGCAAAGCCTTGACGCTGGGCTGGCTAAGACCGTCTTCTGGCCGATCATCATAAAAGTTTGCCAGGAGACCGGCTGCTCCAAATGGGCCTTCGGGCGCCTCTGCGCGTTTATCTGGATTTGCGGCGTGATCCTCACCACGAAAGAATGGACGTGGTTCTGGAGCATCTTCATTGCACTGATTGCCATCGGAGAGACGGTATCGGTCGGGCTACGAAAAGATGCGCCCTACGGCCAAAGCGGGCTGGCCCGCGCGGTCTTCTGGATTTCGCTAGCTCTGGAGTTGCCCACGGTAGCTGCTGGAGAGGCTCAACTGGCCCGCCCGGCTTCCACGCTCGCTATGCTGTTCAGCCTCTATGCGGCCACCTTACCTAAGGTGCCCCCGAAAAAACGGGACGAGAAAAAGGAGATGAGGGCGTCGGAGGTGTCCACCTGAACAGGGTGAGCCGTGCCATTTTGAGAATGCTCCAGAGAAGCGGGAATAGCCCCTCAAATGGACCCCACAAACGGACCCCACAATTATCAATTTTCTCATTTATGTAATTGATTTTATTCGCGAATTTGATTCTGGCTGGGGCGGGAGGATTCGAACCTCCGCATGGCGGTACCAAAAACCGCTGCCTTACCGCTTGGCTACGCCCCAGCATCGCGCGCTGCGAGCGGCCCATATACAGGGCCGGGCGCAAATGCCAAGCCGGAGAAACGGTGGTTTGGCGATCTCTTTAGGCGAATATGCTCCCCCTGTGCGCCTTGCTTGCGAAAGGGGTAATCGGGCTGCGGAACGAAGTTCCATCGCCTGCCCACAGGCCTTATGAAACGGCGCATGAGCAACGCCCCATCCAGTCCCGCAGCCTCTCCCCTGTTCCTGCGCGAGGAGGAGATTCGTCGCGGGATCGAGCTGCTGCAATTTGGTCATATGGCGTTCGCGCAGGCCATGGACCCGATTCTGGATCAGCACCGGCTCGGCCGCGCGCATCAACGGGCGCTCTACTTCATCGCGCGGCGGCCCAATCTCAGCGTGTCGGCGCTCATCGCGCTGCTCGGCGTGACCAAGCAGTCGCTGGGGCGCGTGCTCGATGAGCTGATCGAGCGCGAGTTGCTCGTCGTCAACAAAGGCGACCGCGACCGTCGGCAGAAGCTGCTGAGGCTGACGCCTGCCGGGCAGGCCATCGAGCAGGCATTGTTCGATGCCGTGCGTGAGCGGTTCGCGGCGGCCTATTCGGCAGCGGGGCAATCCTCCGTCACGGGCTTCTGGCGGGTGCTGGAGAGCCTGCTCGATCCGGAAACGCAGCGACTGGTCGCCGCCCTGCAAATCGCGCGCTGACGGTTCAGCTGGCCTTGGTGGACAAGGCAGCGAGAACTGCACCCCGGTCCCGCGCAGCCTTCAGCGTCTCCATGACGAGCGGGGCGAGGCCGTCAGACCGGTCCAGCACGTCCAGCCCTTCGCGGGTCATGCCGCCCTTGCTGGCGACTGCATCCGCCAGATCGGCGGGCGGGCGATCCGCCGCCGCTGCGCTCAATGCGGCGCCTTCCACGGTCTTGAGGGCCATGCGCGCGGCGGCATCCGGCGCAAGGCCGAGTTCGGCGCCGGCGGCAGCCAAGGCATCGATGAAGCGATAGACGAAGGCCGGGCCGCATCCTGCGAGCGCCGTCGCGGCATCGAACAGTTGCTCATCGCCCAGCCATTCGACCAGACCAAGGCGGCTGCACATGGCGTCGACCAGATCGCGCGCGCGTTCGTCAGCCGCGTCTTCCACCTTGAGAATGCTGACACCCTTGCCGACCCGAACGGGCAGATTGGGCATGCAGCGGACAATCGACTGTATGGCCGGGAGCGCATCCCGAATGCGCGCGATCGGTACGCCCGCGAGGATCGAAAGCAGGGTCGCCCCGGGGCCGAGAAGCGCCGCCGTTGTCCCGGCAACGTCCGCCAGCTGCTGAGGCTTGCAGCCGAGCATCACCAGCGTGTCACCCTCTACCGGCCCTTCGAGCACTGTCAGCACCCGCACGCCCGGCGCGACCGCCTTGCCGCTGGGGCGCACCACCGTCACCCGCTCGGCGGGCAGGCCCTCGTCGAGCCAGCGCAGCAGCATGGCCCCGGCCATGTTACCGCAACCCAGCAGAAGAAGGTGCGAAGGCCACATCGGGCCAGCCTCAGGCTTCGCCATGCGTCTCGATCAGGCTGGCGGCCATGGCTTCAGCGGGATTCTTGCCGCCCCACAGCACGAACTGGAAGACGGGGTAGAAGCGCTCGCACTCGTCGATTGCGCTTTCCACCAGCAACTGCGCCTGATCGAGCGTCAGCGATCCGCTAGGGCCGAGCAAGGCGCCATGACGGAACAGCAGCGTGCTACTCGCCGACCACAGCTCGAAATGGCCCAGCCAAAGCTGCTCGTTGATAAGGGCGATGGTTTCGCAGATCGCCAGACGCTTATCATCGGCGACGCGAATGTCCGGCAGCACGAGAAGCTGCAGCACCATGTCATCGTCACGCCAGATCGCCCGGACCTCATATTCGGTCCAGCTGCCACGATGGCGCGCGACCAGCTCGTCCTCGCCGACATGCTCGAAGGGCCAGTCATGGGCCTCGAAATAGGCCGCCAGCATGTCGATCGGCTCGGCTTCCTGCTCGCCGCCTGTAAATTCATCCCGGTCGATCATACTCAAAAACCGTCAGTCCACTTCCTGTAGCGGCCAGCGCCGTCCTGCCCCTGCTGGACAGCCCTTCGTAGCACGACACAGCGCAACCGGAAAGGCAGGCGGCGGCGAAGCCGCGCCCAACCTGTCCGGAATGCGATATGTTGCTGTGAATAAGTTGTGGATAAATGCGGGATAGCCGGTCGAAAACTCAGCTTGCGGCCTTGTCCGACGGCTTGCCGGCCTTGGACGCACCGCCCTCCAGCGCAGCCAGCCGCGCCTCGAGTGCTTCGACCTGCTCGCGCGCCTGCGCCGCCATGGCCTTGACCGCCTCGAACTCCTCGCGGCTTACGAAATCGAGCCCGCCGATCCACTCGCGCGCGCGCTCCCGGGCGTTGCTCTCAAACTCGCGCCCCACCCCGGCCACGGTCCCGGCCGCGCCGTTGATGATCTTGGACAGGTCGTCGAAAAAGCGGTTTTCACTTTGCATGGGTCTGATCCTTCGCCGCCACCGATGGCGGCCATCGACTAGATTTGGGTACGCACGGCTGCAGGAACAAGGGTTTCGGCATCCGGGTTCATCCGGTCGATATCGAAGGCGAGCCCGCTCGCAAAGCCCAACCAGCAAAGATAAGGCACCATCAGCCACGCCGCGAAGGACCTAATTCGCCCGAAGAGGATGGTGGTGATCGTGGCCAGCACCAGAATGACAAGGATCAGATAGAAAGCCAGCGTAGCCTGATGCGCGCCGAAGAACAAGGGCGACCAGACGAGGTTGATGCAGAGCTGGACGATGAAGAGCGTGATGGCGAGCCCCCGCCCCCTCGCGCCGCGCGCGTGCAGGATCATCGCCAGCGCCAGGGCCATGAGCAGATAGAGGGTCGGCCACACCGTGCCGAACACCCAGCCGGGCGGCACCAATGCCGGCTTGCTCAGCGCATCGAACCAGCGATTGTCATAACCGCTGTTGGACACATAGCCCGACACAAAGCCGAGAAACTCGATGGCAGGGATGGTGACAAGCGCCCAGCGGAGGAAGGACATCCGCAACTGACTTCGCGATGCAATCTGGTTCACGCGCACTCCCACTTCATGCCGAATCCCCACAGCGTTGACATGACTTTAACGATGGCGTTGCGCCGCGCCAGCCCTTCCCGCATGCCGATTGCACGGGAGAGGATCGCGCCTGCTTCATCCTGGCACGCGTGCGCCGGCAATCAGGAACTCCACATTGCCCTCCGGCCCGGTGATCGGGCTGGTAGTGAGGCCAGTGACCTGCCACTCAGGTTGCGCCGCCAGCCAGGCCTCCACCTCCGCGCAGACGCGGGCGTGAACCGCGGGATCGCGCACCACACCGCCCTTGCCGACCTCTTCGCGCCCCGCCTCGAACTGCGGTTTGATGAGCGCGACGAGCCGGGCGGCTGGCGCCGCGAAGGTCAGCGGGCGCTCCAGCACCTTGGCAAGGCTGATGAAACTTGCATCGCAGACGATGATGTCCACCGGCTCCGGCACATGCGCGACCGTCAAAATACGCGCGCTGGTCTGCTCGCGAACGATGACGCGGGGGTCTTGCCGCAGCTTCCACGCAAGCTGGTTGGTACCGCTGTCGATCGCATAGACCCGCGCTGCGCCGTTGGTCAGTAGCACGTCCGTAAAGCCGCCCGTGGAGCTGCCGACGTCCATCGCCACCAGTCCGGTCACATCGATGGCGAACGCCTCCAGCGCGTGCGCCAGCTTGAGTCCGCCACGCGAGACCCAGGGATGATCGCGCCCCTTGAGGACGATCTCCGCCTCCTCCGGCACCGCCTGCCCCGCCTTGTCGACCGGCTTGTCGCCGACCAGCACATTGCCGCTCATGATGAGCGCCTGCGCGCGGGTGCGGCTCTCGGCAAGGCCGCGCTCGACGAGCAATTGATCGAGGCGCTTCTTGGCCATCCTCAGCGTTTCGCCAAAGCGGTGAGCGTGCCGGATGTCAGCACTTGCGGGAGAACCTGTGGCGTCGCGGCGCCGGGCGCATAGAAGAGGTACAGGGGCACGCCGGAGCGGCCATGTGCTTCGAGGAAGCGACTGATCGCCGGATCGGCATTGGTCCAGTCGCCCACCATCGCGGCGACCCCGCCCGCCTCGAAGGCATCACGCACCGCCTGCGTATCGATGGCATTGGCCTCATTGACCTTGCAGGTCAGGCACCAGTCGGCTGTGAAATAGAGGAAGACCGGCTTGTTCTGCGCCCGCAGCGCGGCCAGCCGGGCCTCGCTGAACGGCTGGCCCACTAGCCCCTCGCCCGCAACCGGGCGATCCCCACGGACCAGCGCAGGCGCGGCGATTGCAGCGCCGCTCAGCAGCAGGGCTACGAGTCCACCCAAGGCCCAGTTGACGCCAGCGCCGGCGCGCTGGCGCCGCCCCAGCAGCAGGAGGGCCAGGATCACGCCCCCCGCCAGCAGCACGCCCAGCACCACGCCACCCGCACCCAGTTGCCGCGAGAGCAGCCAGAGCAGTGCCAGCGCCGTCAGCCCCATCGGCATTGCCATGATGCGCCGAAAGCGCGTCATCCACGCGCCCGGGCGGGGCATCAGTCGGCGCAGTGCCGGAACCCAGGCAATGGCGATGAACGGCGAAGCCAAACCAAGGCCGAGCCCTGCGAACACCGCCAGCGCCAGCGGCCAGGGCAGCACCAGCGCCGCGCCCATGGCGGCGCCCATGAACGGCCCGGTGCAGGGCGTCGCGACGAAGGCGGCCAGCGCGCCGGTCCAGAACGCGCCCGCCTGCCCGCCTTGCCTAGCCCGCCCCTGCCCGACCGAGAGCGAGGCGATCTCGAACCCGCCGAGAAGATTGAGCGTGATCGCCACCATCAGCATCAGCAGCACCGCGATCACGCGCGGGTCTTGCAACTGGAAGGCCCAGCCGACCTCCGTGCCGCCGGCCCGGATCGCCAGCATCAGCGCGCCGAGCGCGAGGCAGGTGACGAGAATGCCGGCGGTGTAGGCCAGCGCATCACGCCTGGCCTGCCGCTCATCCCCGCCTGCCTTGGCAAGGCTGATCGCCTTGAGGCTGAGGATCGGGAAGACGCACGGCATGACATTGAGGATCAGCCCGCCCAGAATAGCACCACCGAGGATCAGCAGGACCGCGCCAAGCCCGGTTTTCTCGGCCGGCGCGGCCGTCGTTCCTCCATCGGGTGCCACGGTCAGCCGCTCGCCCCCTTCGGGCACCGCGCCGGGCGTGGCCCTGATCGCGAGCGCGACGCCCGGCGAAACCGCCAGCACGCCCTCGACCGCAGCGGGCACGGACGCGTCCTCGGCCAGCCCCACCTCGACCACCAGCCAGTCGCCCGCTCGGCGGACGGCCTGCGGCTGGGCGTAGCGCACGACGTCCTGTGTCGTCGCAAAGAACCATGGCGCGCCCATTGGCGCCGCCTGCGGATAGGGCACCGCGATGCTCAGCGTCCCGCCGGCCACAGCATATCGCGCAGGCTGATCGAGCGGACGGGGGAGAGCCGCGCGAAATCCGTCGAAGATCTTGCGGGAGGCTGCCGTCGTAGCGCCATCGCCAATGGTCAGCGTGGTCGCGATCTCGCCCTGCTCCGGCACGCAGATCGCGTCCGTGCAGGCCAGCCACCGCGCCTTGCCGCGCACCGGAAGTACCGTCCCTGGCGCCAACCCAGCGGGAACCGCCAGATCGACCAGCACCGCATAGTCATGCTCGTAGACATGGTTCATCAGCCCGGCGATCAGCAGTCGGTCCGGCACGGGATAGCGGAAATCGCCTATCTTGACGCCACTGCCCGCCGGCAAATCCCAGGCGACCTGCATGCCCTGCCCGGCATCGCCCGGATTGCCCCAATAGCCATGCCAGCCGGCTTTGGGTTTCATCACGATAGCGAGCGTGACCGTGCTCCCGGCAGCCGGCCTATCCGTCTCGGCAACCAGGCTGGCCGTGATATTCGGCGCCCCGCGCTGCGCGAACGCGCCGCCGGCCGATGGCGCCGCAGATTGCGCAAAAGCCCCTGTCCCGACCAGCAGCGCCGCCAGTAGAACCCACGCGGTCATCAAAACGCCATTGAGCCGGCGCACAGGAAAAGCCATGAAACGGATCATTGGCCGTTCTGTAAGCGCGCGCCGCCCCGACCCCAAGGAGAATCTATGCGTTTCCCTGCTTGCCTGTGCCTTGCCGCAACGCTGGCCCTGAGTGGCCCGGCGCTGGCCCAGCCCGCGCAGACTCCAGCCGCGCCCGCTGCTCCCGCATCCGAGGCGCCGCAGAGCCCACCCAAGCTGCTCGTCGTCATCTCCGTCGATCAGTTCTCGACCGACCTGTTCGGCGCCTATCGCAGCGCCTTCACCGGCGGCTTGGCCCGCCTGCAGCAGGGCGTCGTCTTTCCCAATGGCTATCAGGGCCACGCCGCCACGGAGACCTGCCCCGGTCATTCGACGATCCTGACCGGCAGCCGCCCCGCGCGCACCGGGATCATCGGCAATGACTGGATCGACCAGAAAATCGCCCGCGCCGACAAGACCGTCTACTGCGCCGAAGACCCGGAGGTGCCGGGCACCAGTTCGCGCGATTATGCGCCGTCCGTGAAGATGCTGCGCGTGCCGACGCTGGGCGGCTATATGAAGGCGCAGAATCCGGCGGCCAAGGTGGTGTCCGTCTCCGGCAAGGATCGCTCGGCGATCATGATGGGCGGGCCGGTGGTCGACCAAATCTGGTGGTGGGGCGGCAATGGCTTCACCAGCTATCGGGGGACGCCGCTCACCCCTTTGATCGAGCAGGTGAACGCCGGCGTGCGCAAGACCTTCGACCAGCCTCGCGCGGCAATGGACGTGCCCGCCTTCTGCAAGGCCAACGACCGCGCCGTCCGCCTGACCGATACACTCAGCGTCGGTGACGGGCATTTCGCCCGTGCCGGCGGCGATGTTCGCGCCTTCCGCACCTCGCCGGAAGCCGATGCCGCCGTTCTGGCGCTCGCCGTCAAGCAGTTGGAGGCGCAGCAGCTCGGACGCGGCGACACCACCGACCTGCTGATCGTCGGCCTCTCGGCCACCGACTATATCGGCCATAGCTACGGCAATCGCGGCGCAGAAATGTGCATCCAGATGTTCGCGCTGGACGATGCCCTCGCCAGCTTCCTGGACCGGCTGGATGCGACCGGCCTCGATTATATGGTGATGCTCACTGCCGACCATGGTGGGCCGGACATCCCCGAGCGCCTGCGCGAGCAGGCCATCGCGGATGCCGAGCGCGCGGACCCGGCCCTGTACCCGAGTGCCGTCAGCGCCGCGATCAGCGCGCGCACCGGCATTACGGTCGCGCACGGCACGCTGCTGCTCGGCACCAATCCCTTTGGCGACATCTATGTGAATGCCGCCCTCACCGCCGCCCAGCGTACCCGCGTCATTGCCGAGGCCAAGGCGTTCTACGCCGCTCACCGGCAAGTCGAGGCCGTCTTCACCCGCAAGGATATCGAGGCCGCGCCGGCCCCCGCCGGATCGCCGGAAAGCTGGTCGCTCGCGACGATCGCCAAGGCGAGCTACGACCCCGAGCGCTCGGGCGATCTCGTCCTTCTGCTCAAGCCGCGCATCATGCCCATCGCGACGCCCGCGCCCGGCTATGTTTCGACCCACGGCAGCCCGTGGGGCTATGATCGCCGGGTGCCGATGCTGTTCTGGCGCAAGGGCCTGATGCACATGGAGCAGCCGCAAGCGGTGGAGACGGTGGATATCCTGCCCACGCTGGCCGCGCAGATCGGCGTCACCGTGCCGGCCGACCGGATCGATGGCCGCTGCCTCGATCTCGATCCCGGCCCGGCAAGCCGTTGCCCTGCCCCGCAGGATCGCTAGACTGGCCTGAATCGGTCGCAACAAGCATGACCGGATAAGGAGAGGCTACGCATGTCAGGCAAGATCGTCATTACCGGTGCCTCAGGCCAATATGGCCGGGCCGCCACGGACCGGCTGATCGAGAAAGGGCTGGCAGACCAGCTCATCCTCATCAGCCGCTCGCCGGACAGACTGGCGGACCGCACCGCGCAGGGCTGCGACGTGCGCTATGGCGATTATGACAAGCCCGAAACGCTGGCCGCCGCCGTGCAGGGCGCGGAAAAAATGCTGCTCATCTCCGGCACGCGGGTCGGGGCCCGCGTCGTCCAGCACAAGGCGGCGATCAATGCGGCCGCGGCCGCCGGCGTCCGCCACATTCTCTACACCAGCTTCATCGGCATCGATGACCCGAACAACCCGGCGGAAGTGCGCCACGACCATATCGAGACGGAACAGGCGATGCGCGCCTCCGGCATGGCCTGGACGGCGCTGCGCGACGCACATTATGCGGACGCCATGATCCTGATGGCCGGGCCCAATGTGCTGGCGACCGGCAAATGGTTCAGCAATGCCGGTGAGGGGCGCGAAGCGATGGTGTGGCGCGACGATTGCGTGGACTGCGCGGTCGCCGCGATGACGACGCCCGGCCATGAGAACAAGATCTACAACATCACCGGGCCGGAGTTGCAGACCTTTGGCGAGGTTGCCGCGCTCATCACGCAGATCACGGGCTGCCCGGTGGAGCACATTCCCGTCGACGACGCGCAGCAATATGCCATCTTCGACAGCATGGGGATTCCGCGGCGCCCAGTCGATGACCAATATGTGAGCGGCATTCCCTGGAACAGCGATGATATGGTCACCTTCGGCCGCGCGATCCGCGAAGGCTATCTGGAATTGCGCACCGATGACGTGCAGACGTTGACCGGCCGCCCGGCCCGCTCCGTCCGCCAGATGATCGAGGAAAATCGCGCGATGCTGGTCGAGGCCGCCCGTGGCGAGGCAGCGGCGCAACCGGCATGAACCGCGCCGATTACGAGCGGTATCTCGCGGCGTTCAATGCCAAGGATTATGACGCGGTCTGCGACTTTTACGCAGAGCCGATGGACATGCGCTTCTTCGGCGTCGCGCTGCAATCCCGCGAGGACATGAAGCGCTTCTACAGCTTTCTCCACGCCCATGTTCATGAGAGCGTGCGGGTGCTCAATTTCGCGTCGAGCGACACCCTGACGGCCGTCGACGCCATCGTGCGCATCGAGGCCTATCGCGACCTCGACCGGGCGACGCTCGATGCCAATGGCGCGGGCGGGTTGTTCCCGATCAAGGCCGGCGAGGTGCAGGAGATGCGACAGTTCATCTTCTACACCCTGCGCGACGGGCTGATTGTGGACGTCGCCTGCGCGCTGGCGCCGCCGCCCGGCTGACCGGCGCGGCGAGCTGCTTTAGCGATAGGGCGACTGCGTGCGGCTCACATAAAGCGGCGAGCGTGCGACCGGGCCGCTGACGACCATCGCCTTCATGCCCTTGCGCACCTTGTCGGCATCGATGACATTGTTGAGAACGGCGCGGGTCTGGCCGCTCGGCAGTGGCTCGACCACAGAAAGACCGATGCCAGCCTTGGCACAATAAGCCAGCACATCCGCTTCCGGGGCGGCGAGGATGACGACGCGGCTCATGCGGCGAGGCTCCCCTGCTGCGCGAACACCGCGCGCATGGCCGTGGCCGAGCGCAGACGGTAGGGATAGGGATGCGCCTTGATGCGGGCGGACACAGAGCAGGCAGCTTCCCGCGCGGCATGATGGCGCTGGCTGCACCCGGCGAACTGGGCGTCGATCAGCGCGCGCTGCTGATCGTGCAAAAGGCGATTGAAATCTTCCATGAGCGTCTCCCGACACGGCAAGCGGGAGCACGACGGTCTCTCAGTTATCGCGACAGCTTGCGAGCAGGGTTCGCGCTAATGGCGTCGCCCTAGCAGCTAATGTGTCATCTGTCGCACGCAATCGCCTCGGCAACAGCCCAGCGCACCGCGCGCGGATCAGGTCAGCGCATAATAGCGCACCAGATTGCCATCCGGCTTGCGCTCGCCCACGCCCACGAAGACATGGCGGGTCATCCAGTCATATTTGCCCTTGCTCGTCTCGAAGGTCGGCTGCGCGCGCAGATAATAATCCTCATGTGTGACCGGCTCGCCGCCCTCGAAGGCCCAGGCGCGTAGCCTGGCCATGGAGTCCGGCTTGCGACCCCAGAGATAGCCCTTGTTCTGCATGTAGATGATCTCGCCATCGTCGGTTTCAAGCAGATAGCGGGCATCGAACACGGCGGTATCGTCATCGCGGAAATGGGCGTAATCGCCGCCGGAATTGGGCACCGCCCGCCCCCGCAGCCGCGGCCCCTCGAAATGCCCTTCATCCACGAGCACCGCCGAGCGGAAGCCGCCATTATGGACATTGGGCACGCCGAAGACCCGCGTGAACATGAGGCGGCACTCGAAGGCGAACTCAAGCACGGGCTGGTCGAGGGTCGAGAAGGACATGGCGGCTCCTTGGACGATCAGGCGGCGCGGGCGCCCGCGTCCGGGCGAGCATCCCACGGGCTGGGCATATGATAGGGCACGGTGATGAAATTGGCCTCGATCTGGCAGATCATGCCGTGATCGATCTTGAACAGCTCAGCGAGATAATAGCTATGCGGCCGGCGGATGTGCGAGCGGACCTGCGTGCCGTCGGTCAGCGTGTAATGATCCAGCCGCCCGCAATGATCGATGAAACCATAGGCCAGCACCAGCCCCCGCTCCTCGTCCACCAGCGGAAAGCGGCGGCCGCGCAGGCGATCGTCATAGCGGTAATTGCCGGTGCGGAACTGCGCCTCGCACGGCAGGCCGGCGACCGGCACCAGCTTGGCGAACTCGGGGTTGTTGGTGGTCTGCACGCCATTTTCGACGCGGTTGCAATCGGGATGGAATTTCGTGCGGATCGTGCCGTCATTCAGTTGTAAGGTCTCGAAATAACCGTCTGACAAGGCGATCATTTCTGCGCGGGAGACGGGCGCCTCAACGGTGGCGTTGAGGATCGGCTTGTCGTCAAATCGCTGGTTCTCGAACACCGGCGAGCTGTCCACCTGCCGCACCACGATGGTCTCGGCCTCCGCTACCCGGCCCGCCTCGTCCAGCCCGAGGCGCATGGTGTATGCGCTCTCATCCAGCGGCTCGACTGCCGTACCGAAATAGCCGACCTGTCGCGTCTTCTCATCGGCGAACATGAGGCGATAGTCGCCCAGCCGCTCGATGGTACCCCACAGGCCATCGTCCGGCTGGAGGCGGACATTGTTCTCGGTGATGAACGGGTCGGGCGCCCAGTTCACGGCGCCGGGGTCTTTGCGCCCCAGCGCCGCGAGATAGGCCTCCAGCGCATCATAGAGCGCCGCGCGGCTCATCCCCTTTTGGCTCACGCCGCGTTGACCGGCGCGTCCATGTACATGGCCTTGATCTCCAGATAGGCCATCAGCCCGTCCACGCCGCCCTCGCGGCCGATGCCGGACTGCTTATAGCCACCGAAAGGCAGGCCCCAATCGACCTTGAGCCCGTTCTGGCCGATGCCGCCGGTGCGGATGCGCCGGGCGACGTCGAACGCGGCCTGCGCATCCTTGGTCAGCACGGAGCCGGAGAGGCCATAATTGCTGTCATTGGCGACGGCGATGGCCTCCTCCTCATCGTCCACCGGGATGATGCTGAGGACCGGGCCGAAGATTTCCTCCTGGGCGATCTTCGACTTGTTATCGACATTCTTGAACAGCGTCGGCTCGATGAAATAGCCCTGGTTGAGATGCTTGGGGCGGTTGCCGCCGGTCACCAGATCGGCTGTCTTCTTGCCCTCCTCGATGTAGCTTTCCACGCGCTCGAGCTGTCGCTTCATGGCAAGCGGACCGAGCTGCGTCGTCGGATCGTCCGAATAGCCGATCTTCACCTTCTGCATTTCCGCCGCGATGGCATCGGCAATCTCGTCCTGCCGGACGCGCGGGACGATCAGCCGGCTGAGCATCGCGCAGACCTGCCCGGAGAGCAGGCTGATCGTCTGTGTCATCAGCTTAGCGGTCTCCTCGGCGGAAAAATCGTCGCGCACGATGGCAGCGGACTTGCCGCCCAGCTCCAGCGTGCAGCGCGCGATCCGCTCGCCACACACGCTCGCGATGCGCTTGCCGGCCACGGTGGAGCCGGTGAAGCTCACCTTGTCCACGGCGGGATTGCAGACGAGGTGATCGCTCGCCTCGCGATGGCCGCAAACGAGATTGACGACGCCCGCCGGCACGCCCGCGGCCTCGCACGCCTCGGCGATGATATAGGCCTCCAGGGGGGTCTCCGGCGAAGGCTTCATGATGACCGTGCAGCCCGTGATGAGCGCATTGGCGACCTTGGAGGCCATGATGCCATAAGGCCCGTTCCACGGCGCGATGGATGCGACCACGCCGACCGGCTCATAGACGAGATAGGCAGCGGCTGCGGCCTGCGTCTCGCGCTGCTGGACATATTGGAAGTTGGCACCCACCTCGCGGGTCTGATCGAACTGCATGGTTGCGCCGGCGACCATGCCGGGCGCGAAGCTCGCGAGGCCGCCCATCTGCGCGGTCCACGCCTTGGCCAGCTCGCTCGCGCGGCTCTGCAGATGTGCGGTGATCTTCTTCATGATCTCGTTGCGCTCAGCAACGCTCATGCGCGGCCACGGACCGTGGTCGAAGGCAGCGCGGGCGGCGGAAACGGCAGCGTCCATGTCCGCCTCATCGGCTTCCGCCACGGCACCGACGACCTGCTCGGTATTGGGCGAAACCAGCTCGATGAACCGCCCGCTATTGGGCGCACGCCATTGCCCGTTGATCCAGACCTTGCCCGGCTCCTTCACGAACACGCCTTCGGGATTATGTCCTGCCACGCTCTCTCTCCTTCAATTTATGCCCGGCGCCGCCGCCTTCTGGGGAGCGGACTGCCCGGATGCTGACGACCTGCACGCCGCCGGATTCGATGGCGCGGATGCTAAGGATTGCGGACGCGGGTGCAAGGGGAAAGCGCCGCCGCCGTTGTGCTAATGTTGACTTTGTCTGACAGAAATCTTCGCCCGATGGCAACTCGGCGCCGGCGCTTTCGGTGCCGGGCCGTCAAACTTAGTGCGGACGAATTTCCGACGGCCGTTCGCGACTATCGTGGGCAGTCTTTTTGCGCATCGCTCGCAAACACCAAGCACCCCAATGATTGAAAAATCCAACCATATTGACTCGATCCTGTAACCGGCTCACACTCCCTGCCGATAACCGCCGCAGACTCAAGCAAGCACAGGCGGGAGAGACGAGAGAGGACGCCCATGATTACCGTCAATCAGCTTCATCCCCTGTTCTTCGGCGAGATCGTCGGGACCGACCTCAAGGCCGAGCCGACCGAGGATTTGCGCCAGGCTGTGCAGGATGCGATGGACAAGCACATCGTCTGCGTCGTGCGGCACGCGCCGATCACGGATGAGGAGCATATCCGCTTCGCCCGGCTGTTCGGGCCGCTGGAATATCCGCCCAATTATGGCAAGCGCCCGGCGGGCCGGATCGCGCCGGAGCTGTTTTCTGCCGGCAATCTCGATCCTGATGGCAATATCAAGCCGCTGACCCCGGCCAATGCGAACATCGCCAAGGGCGCCGAGCGCTTTCATGCGGACAGCTCGTTCAACCCGCTGCCCTCCAAATGGTCGATGCTGCGCGGCGTGGAGTGCCCGCCCTCGGAGGTCGGCGGCGACACGCTGTTCCTCGATCTGCGCGCGGCTTATGACGATCTGCCGCAGGCAATGAAGGACAAGGTGGATGGCATGACTGGCATCCACGATTTCTGGCGCGGCCGCCAGTATGCCGGGCTTGCGGTCACCGAGGAAATGAAGGCGGCGATGCCGATGCCGCCGGTGCACCATCCGCTGGTGCGTGAGGCGCCGCTCGGGCGCAAGGCACTGTTCGTCGGCGGGCATTGCGTGGGCGTGGTCGGCATGAGCGACGATGAGGGCCATGCCTTTGTTGAAGAGCTGTACGCGCATGTCACCCAGCCCAAATATATCCACCGCCATCAGTGGACCGAAGGCGACATCGTGATCTGGGACAATCGCTATGCCCTGCATGCCGCGACGCCGCTGGAGACGGACCAGTATCGCCGCGACATGCGCCGCGCGACGCTCAATGAGAGCGGCGAGGAAGGCGACACCTACGAGTTCCGCCGGCGTGAGGCCGAGGCGGCGCACTGAGCGCCTGTGCGGTTCTCAACCGCGCGCTGACTGGCGCCATGCCCGGTAACGACCGGCTTGGCGTCCCGGCGCGCGCCGGGGGTTCAGCGCGGCAGATAATCCTCCGCCATCGCCGCTTCGATGCCGGCATGACGGGCCTTCACCGAACCGATGAAGGCCGGGTGGGTGATGACATAGAGCTTGCCGGTGAGGATCGCGTCCACGGTCATCTGCCCGACGGTCAACGGGTCGAGCCAGAAACCCGGCGCCGTTGGCGGCAGGGCGCCGGGGGGCGGCGTTTCGTCCCGGTGGCGGAAGGGTGTATCCACCTGAAACTCCGCCGGGCGGTGCTGCTCGGTCTCCTCGATATTGGTTCGCACTGGGCCGGGGCACACCACCGTGGCGCCGATGGCGCCGCCTCCCATGCTGCTGCCCTTGGCATCCAGTTCCAGCTTGAGATGCTCGGTCATGGAAATGACCGCCGCCTTGGTCGGCGCGTAGACGCCGCGCGTGGCGCGCGCCTGCATGATCGCACCCTGCGAGGCGGTGTTGACGACATGCCCGCCCAGCCCATGCGCCTTTATGCGTGGCAGGCCCGAGACGAGGCCGTTGACCACGCCCATCAGATTGACGCCGATTGCCCAATCCCAATCCGCATAGGTCGCTTCATCGACCGGGCCCTGGATGCCGATGCCGGCATTGTTGATGAGGATCTGCAGCGGGCCGAGCGCGGCCTCGGCCTCGTCCAGCGCGGCGGCAAAGGCGTCGCGGTCGCGGACATCGAGTTGGAGCGCGCGGAAGCGGTCCGCCCAGCCTTCGTCCGCCGCGACCTGCGCCGCCTGCGCCAGATGGTCGGCGCGCACATCGCAGACCGCGATCCTGGCGCCCTGCGCCGCCAGCGCGCGCGCCATGCCAAGGCCGATGCCGCTCGCACCGCCGGTGATGAAGGCCATCGTGCCTGCTACTGTCTTCATTCCTCTCCTCGCCTCATGGCTACCACTCTTATTATGGGGATTTACAACCAATGACCGTGGACCTCTATCATGGCGAGCCGGCTTCCAACAGCCTGAAGGTCTTGCAGGCCATTCATGAGAAAGGCGTGCCCTTCACCAGCCACTACATCAACCTTATGAAGTTCGAGCAGCATGCGCCGGCCTATGTCGCGATCAACCCAGCCGGACAGGTGCCGACGCTTGTGCACGACGGCCGGGTGCTGACGGAATCAACGGTCATCAACGAATATATTGACGACGCCTTCGATGGCCCGCCGCTCAAGCCGGCCGATCCCTATCTGCAGGGGCAGATGCGCATCTGGACCAAATATGTCGATGAGGTGTTCCGCCCGTCCCTCTCCTTCCTCGCCTGGCATCGGGTGATCCCCGGCATGGCCAAGGCGCTGCCCGAGGGCGAGTTCGAGGCGCGACTCAAGCGCATCCCGCTCAAGGAAAAGCGCGACAAATGGGAGCTGGCGGCCAAGGGCGGCTTTTCCGAGCGGGAGCTTGAGGGCTGGCGCGCCAATCTGGAGGACGTGAGCGACCGGGTGGAAAGCGCGCTCGCGGGCCATGACTGGCTGGTCGGCGGCATGTTCACGCTGGCCGACATCGCCGTCTTCGCCATGGCCGTCTCCATGCCGCGCAGCTACCCCGACCTGTGGAACGAGACCCACACGCCGCAGGCCATGGCGTGGATGGCGCGGATGAAGGCCCGCCCGGGCGTGGCAGCAGCGCTTGCGATGCCGGACCACACCGGCATGGTCTCCCGCAAGGATTGAAGGCACGCCGCCGCCTCTGTCGCTACGAGTCACGGTGCCTTTTTGCACATTTTTCTATCGCGAAAGTTCCCGTTAGGCTCCGGTTAAGCTAATTCATGCATGAGAGCGCTGGCCTTGTCCGTCAGCCCGGCCTTCCCGGCCGTTTTCGTGCTGCAGCGATACCGGATTGCCCCGGCTGACGGACAAGCGATCTCCCCCTGACCAACCGAAGCGCAGGCGATCAGGGCTCCAGAACGCAGCCCGAATAGCCCGGCAGATCGCCCTGCCCTGCGCCGCCGACCTGCTTCAATGGCGCCGCCCGACCGAGCCGCTTGGGCCAAGGCGCAGGCTCAGTCCCCAGATTGAACAGGCAAAGCCGGCGCTGCTCGCCAAAGCGCCGCTCGAACAGCAGCACCTGCTCATCGACCTGCAGAAAGCGGATGGCGCCCCAGCGCAAAGCGGGTTGATCCTTGCGGAAGGCGAGCAGCGCGCGGGTGAGATGGAGCAACGATCCCTCCTCTGCCTCCTGCTTGTCGACAGCCAGGGCCGGATGGTCAGCCCCCACCGGTAGCCACGGTTTCCCGCTCGAAAAGCCGGCATGAGGCGCGTCACCCTTCCAAGGCATCGGCGTGCGGGCGCCGTCGCGGCTGAGGGTCAGCGGCCAGTTGGCGATGGCCTCGGGATCCTGCAAATCCTCGAACGCCACATCCACCTGCGTCAGCCCGAGTTCCTCGCCCTGATAGAGGAAGATGTTGCCGCGCAAGCAGGTGAGCAGCAGCATCTTCATCGCCGCGAACCGCGCCCGCGTCTCGGCGCCCGCCTCGTCCGGTAGCCAGCGGGTGACGGCGCGGGGCGCATCATGGTTCTCGAATGCCCAGCTCGGCCAGCCCATGCCGGCGCGGTCCGGCCACTGGCCGATCGCATCCGCCACCACGCGCGGGGTCAGCGCGTCGGCGTAGAGAAAATCGAAGCCGTAGCTGGTGTTCAGCCGGTTCTCGCCGCTGGTGTAGAGCTTCATCTCGCGCAGGGCCTCGTCCCCGCCGATCTCGGCGACCGTGAACCGATCATCATAGCTGTCCATCTGCGCGCGGACCCGCTCGATGAAGCGCGGAATATGCCGGTGCCCCTGATTGTAGCGCCGCTGCTGATAGTCGAACGGCCGCGTGCGCTGCCCCGCCTGGTTCGGGTGCGGCGGATTGGGACGCAGGCGCGGATCGTGCATCAGGAAGTTGAGCGCATCCAGCCGGAAGCCATCGACGCCGCGGTCCAGCCAGAAGCGCGAAACATCGAGCAAGGCCTGCTGGACCTGCGGATGATGCCCGTTGAGCTGCGGCTGCTCGCGCAGGAAATTGTGGAAATAATATTGCCGCCGGCGGGCATCCCACGTCCAGGCCGGCCCGCCGAACACGCTCTGCCAGTTCGATGGCGGCGAGCCGTCCGCCTTAGGGTCCGCCCAGACGTACCACCCGGCATGGTCGCCCTGCCGGTCGGATCGGCTGGCCTGGAACCAAGGGTGCCGATCGGAGGTATGAGCAAAGACCTGATCGATGATCACCCGCAGCCCCAATTCATGCGCGCGGGCCAGCAGCGCGTCAAAATCGGCGAGCGTGCCGAAGATCGGGTCGACATCGCAATAATCGGCAACGTCGTACCCGAAGTCCCGCATCGGCGAGGTGAAGAAGGGCGAGAGCCAGATGGCGTCCACGCCCAGGCTGGCGACATGATCCAGATGCGCCGTGATCCCCGGTAGATCACCGACGCCGTCATCGTTGGAATCAGCAAAGCTGCGTGGATAGATCTGGTAGATAGCCGCGCCCTGCCACCAGGGCAGCGTCTCGGGATCGCGCTGGCTGACGGGAAGGCTGGTGGCGGCAGGCTGGTGATTCTCGCTCATCCGCGCCAAACTGCATGGGAAGTCGTGCGCTGGCAATTGCGTCGGATAGCCGTCAGCCTGCAAGCCACCCGGAACGAGGGACGAATGCGAACAAGAGCTGGGATTTGCGCCAAAAAGAAGCGCTATGCCACCGAAGCGGACGCCCGCGCGGTGGCGCTCCGCGCAACGATTACGCTCCGCCCCTATCGCTGCGCTCTCTGCCGCCAATATCACCTCACCAGCCGGACCAAGGGGATGCAGGTGCTGAAAGTGGTCGAATGAAGGCGGTCAGTGCTCGCTGAGGAATAGCCTCAAATCCCTCATTTGCCTTTCGCCCTCATCCGTTTAGGCTCCGGACAAAATCAACGGGAGAGAGCGATGCGGTTTCAGGACAAGGTTGTGCTCGTCATTGGCGGCAACAGCGGGATCGGGCGTGCCGCCGCGCAAGGATTTGCTGCCGAGGGCGCGCGTGTGTTCCTCACTGGGCGGTCGCAGGCGACCATCGATGAGACCGTGGCGGCGATTCCCGGCGCGCAGGGCTTCCAGGCGGATATCGCGCAGATCGACAGCAACGATGCCGTGCTGGATGCCATCCGCGCAGCGCATGGGCGGATCAACATATTGTTCGTGAATGCCGGGATCGGCGCTTTCGCTCCCGTGGAGGAGGTGACCCCAGCGCAGTGGGACGAGGTGCATGACGTCAATCTGCGCGGTTGCTTCTTTGCCGTTCAGAAGGCCCTGCCACTGATGGGGCAGACACCCGGCGGCGCCATCGTCATCACCGGCTCGATCGGATCGGTTGCAGCAGTGCCCGGCAACGCCATGTATGCGGCGGCGAAGGCGGGGCTGCGCGCGGTGGCGCGTACGCTCGCTGCTGAGCTGATCGGGCGGGGCATTCGCGTCAACATGGTCAGCCCCGGTCCCACCGAAACGCCGATCATCAACCGCTCCGGCCTGCCACCCGAGGCCGTGGCGGGCATGCGCGCGATGATGACCGACGCCATCCCGATGAAGCGTATGGGCACGCCAGAGGAGATTGCGCGCCCGGTGCTGTTCCTCGCCTCGGACGAAGCCAGCTTCATCACCGGCATCGACCTGTATGTGGACGGCGGCTGCGTCGAGCTTTAGCCTCGGGAGTCGGGCCTTCGAGCAGGATCAGGCCGAGAGATCGACGCTTGCGCTTTCCATCGGCCAGACTGAAGCGGCTGTTCCCTGCCTATCTTTGCGCCCTGCCCCGTGGAGCCGGGCGAGAAGAAAACGCCCGAACCCCCAACTGCCCAGGCCCGACGCCGCGTTGATATGGCCGACTGCGCCGGCATCGGCAAAACGGCTGCCCCAGAACTGGGCGAGACGCCTTGCCCGGTGGTATTGGATGTACGGATCATCACGGCTCGCCACCAAAATCGAGGGGAAAGGCAATGGAGCGCGCGAGGCTGGGGCGAACGGCTCCAGCCGCTCATCCAGCGGTGCCAAATCCAGTTCGGGCGGCGCAACAAGCAGCGCGCCGACAACCGGATAACCGAAGTCCGGCCGCTCCATCGCAGCCCAGGCAGCGACGGCGTGGCACCCCAGACTGTGCGCCGTCAGAATGACCGGCCGGCCCGCGCTGCGGATCGCCAGATTGAGCTTGCTCACCCAATGCGTGCGGTTGGGCCGCGCCCAATTGCCGAGGTCGGCACGGACGCAATCGTCAATCTCACGCTCCCAAATGCTCTGCCAATGGGCGGGGCCGCTGCCGTCCAATCCCGGCACGGTGAGGACCAGCGGGGGCGACAATGTGGATGTGACATGATCCATGATCAAAACTCCTGTTCTCAGGGCAGATCAGTCGGCTCGGTCTACGTCCCGATCGTCTCGCGGTATAATGTCTAACGTTTAAGTTGACAATATGATTGCGGTGGAGCGTGCGCTGATGCGGCCACGTGGTTCCCCCATGAACGATGCCGTTACCGATTAAACCGGCAGCCCCACATAATTCTCGGCGATGCTGGTCTGCGCGGCGACGCTGCCGGCGATATAGTCCAGTTCGGCAACCTGCATGGCGCGCTCGAAGGGGCCGTCTTCGGGGAAGCGGTGCATGAGGCGCGTCAGCGACCAGCTGAACCGCTCGGCCTTCCAGACGCGGGCCAGGGCCTTGTCCGAATAGCCGACGACGGCATCGGCATCGCCCCGCTTGAAGAAGGCGGTGAGCGCCGCGGCAGCATAATGCACGTCGCTAGCGGCAAGGTTGAGGCCCTTGGCGCCGGTGGGCGGCACGATATGGGCGCTGTCGCCGCAGAGCAGCAGGCTGCCATGGCGCATCGGGGCGAAGACGAAGGAGCGCAACGGCGCGATGGACTTCTCCAGCGCCGGGCCACGGGTGATGTGCGCGGCGGCATCCGGCCCGAGGCGGATCGCCAGTTCGTCCCACACGCGCTCATCCGGCCAGTCCTCGATCTTCTCGGTCAGCGGCACGTCGACATAATAGCGGCTGCGCGTCTCGCTGCGCATGGAGGCCAGCGCGAAGCCACGCTCGTGATTGGCGTAGATCAGCTCGTGATTGCAGGGCGGCACATCGGCGAGGATGCCGAGCCAGCCGAAGGGATATTCCCGCTCATAGGACTGGCCCGCGCTGGCCGGGATCGCCTGACGGCTGGGGCCATGATAGCCATCGCAACCGACGATGATGCGCGCATCCACGCGGTGTTCGCGCCCATCCTTGCTGTAGGTGACATAGGGCGTGTCGCTCTCGATCTCGTGCAGGGCGACATCGGCAGCACCATAGACGACCTCCAGCCCCCGCTCATCACAGGCATCCATGAGGTCCTTGGTCAGTTCGGTCTGGCCATAGACGACGACATGGCCGCCGGTGAGCTTGGCGATATCGATGCGAATCAGCCGCTCGCCATCGGCCAGGTTGAAGCCATCGTGCACCAGACCCTCGGCCTTCAGCCGCGCATCAAGGCCAAGGCGTTCCATCAGCTCGACGGTGACGCGCTCCAGCACGCCGGCACGGATGCGGCCGAGCACATAATCGGGCGTCTGGCGCTCCAGCACGATACAATCGATGCCCTCAGCCCGCAGCAGATGCCCTAGCAGCAGACCCGCCGGCCCAGCGCCAATGATGCACACCTGTGTCATTCCATCCTCCTCGCAGACTCTTGGCCGCATATCCGCATGACGGCGCGCATTTGGGAAGGGACAGTTGCGACAAGCTCTGGTATTTTCCGGACATGACTTCCCTCCCCCATCCTCCACACCATTCCCGCGAAGCGATCATCCCAGCTTACGATCTCTATGGCGAGGACAAGGCGGCACGGCGCGAGGACTTTTTCCACGCCGAGACGATTGCCGTGCGCAGCCGGCGCTATGACTGGGAAATCGCGCCCCACACCCATGCGTCGCTCACGCAGATGCTGTGTGTGGCACGGGGCGAGGTGCGGCTGCATCTTGCGGGGGAGGATCGGCGGGAGGCCGGTCCTTTGCTGGTCTGCGCGCCGAGCGGAATTGTGCATGGCTTCGGCTTCTCGCCCGATGTCGAGGGATTTGTCGTGACGGCCTCACAGGATTTTGTGGACAGTCTCACCCGGCAGGATGCGCTGGGGCAACATCTCCGGACGTCGGCGATCCTGCGACCGGACGCAGCGCTGACCGCGCGTCTGGAAGCTTTGGGCACCGCTCTGGTCGAGGCCGAGCAGGACCGGTTCGCACCCAATGGCCAGCGGCTGCATCATGCGCTTGCCGAAGCCTGGCTACGCACGACCCTTGCTGCCGGCGCGCCGCTAGATGCCGCGCGGTCTACCCTAGCCGAGCGGTTTCGCGTGATGGTCGAGGCGACTTATCGCGAGCATCGACCGATCGAGCATTATGCGCAGCGGCTGCATTGCACGGTCCGCACGCTCTCGCGCCAGACACAGGCCAGCTTCGGCATGACGCCGCTGCAGATCATCAACCGCCGGCTGCTGTTTGAGGCGCGGCGGTTGCTGCGCTTCACCAATGCCGGCTGCTACGAGGTGGCGGCGGAGCTTGGTTTTGACGACCCATCCTACTTCTCGCGCTTCTACAAGCGGATGACCGGACGGGCACCAGGCCTGGAGAAACGGCGTGAGAACGTGTGAGACGTACCGGTCAGGCGGCCGCCCGCTCCGCCCCGCTCTCCTGTCGCGCCAGCTTCTCGACCAGACGATTGAACAGGGTCACGCCGCGATCGTGCACGGTGGGCATCACCTGCACCTCTTCCGTATCATCGATCACGCGCTGCTGGGCCTCGATCATCACCTTGTCCTCGGCGAAGGCCTGATCGGCCATGCGCATCAGAACATCGCGCAGCGCCTCATCCCCATGGCTGCGATGCGGCCCCCAGGAGAAGAAATAGCGCGCGCTCTTGTCGCGCATGGGCGTCACCGCCTGGCTGGTGAAGGTGACGCCGCTCACCGCCTGAGAGAGCTCCGGCTGGCCATAGTCGCAAGCCTTCGCGGTGCCGAGCGGGAAGACACCGCCGGTCATCAACAGGATGCCGGGAATGAGGAAATCATAGCTCATGAAACTGTCCATCGGTTCGGGGCTGCGGCGCGAGGCCGATCCGATGGCGTTCTCCGTCCGGCGCTCATAGCGGATTCCCCGCTCCAGCGGCGTTATGCGCGCCGGCGTCTCGGCAAATTGCGGCCCGGAGCCGAAGCTCTCTGCATGGACGAAGGTCAAATGGCTGAAATCGAGCAGATTGTCGTTGATGAGCCGCGCTTCCGCCGCATAATCGAGATGGCCGTGGCCGAGGATGTAATCGGGATGGTCCAGTCCCACGGCGGGCGGAATCAGGCGCTCATCGGCCGCGTCGACATCGCCCATCCAGACCCACAGCCAGCTATGCCGATCCACCACGGCATAGCGGCGCACGCGGGCCTGCGGCGGGATCTGCGCCTGGCCGGGGATCTCGACGACCTGCCCGTCTGCATCGAACAGCAGGCCATGATACATGCAGCGCAGCCGCTCCCCTTCACAGCGGCCCAGCGAAAGCGGCGCGAGGCGGTGCACACAACGATCTTCCAATGCGTGGAGCGCGCCGGACGCCGTGCGCCAGATGACGATCCGCTCGCCGAGGATCGAGATGGCAAAGGGTTTCTCCACCTCCAGTTCATGCGACCATCCCGCGACATACCAGGCATTGCGAACATAGGCCATGACAGGCGCCTCTCCAGCTTCATCCACTGCACGCAAATTGACTTAACGGTGTTAAGGAGTCAATGATCCTCTATGGCTTCCCCCATCTCCGTCCCGCTGGATATCGAGCGCTTGCTGCAGGCGGCATTCGCGCAGCTGGAGGCGGACGGGCTGGACGCGCTGAGCATGCGCAAGCTGGCCGCGCGCCTTAATGTGCAAGCCCCGGCGATCTATTGGCACGTCAAGGACAAGGCCGAGTTGCTGGGTCTGATGGCCCGCCGCATTCATGGCCGGGCTTATGCCGACGTTACCGACGCCGAGGATTGGCGCGACTGGCTGCGGCAGTTCGGGCGGGCACTGCGGCGCAGCTTCCTTGCCCATCGCGATGGCGCGCTGCTCTGCGCAGTTTCTCGCCCGCCGGCGGAGGCCGATCCAGCGGTCCATGCGCACCGCATCGCCGCACCGCTGCTGGCGCTGGGACTGCATCAGCAGGACGCCCTTGCCCGGCAGGCCGCAGTCATTTCCTTCGTGCTGGGATGGTCGGCCTTCGAGGCGAACGGGCCGATGCACAGTTTCCTCGATCGCATATTGGACTTTCAAGGGAGCTTCGAGCCCGGGCTGGACGCGCTGGTGGCGGGCTTTCCGGAAGCGGCCAGCCGGGCTTAGCCGGCAAGCCAGCGCGACAAGCGGCTCTGCGGATCACTCATGAGGCTATGCGGATCGCCCTGCTCCACGATCCGGCCATCCAGCACCAGCGCGACCTCATCGGCGGCATCGGCGGCATCGCGCACATCATGGGACACGAGAATGATGGGAATGTCCGAGCGGGCGCGCAATTCGACCAGCAGGCGATGGAGCGCCCGGCGGGTCGGGTGATCCACGGCGGAGAATGGCTCATCGAGCAGCAGCACCTGCGGATCGCGCGCGAGCGCCCGCGCCAGCGCGACGCGCTGTTGCTGTCCGCCGGAGAGTTCTCGGGGGCGCCGCTCCTCAAGCCCCTCGAGATGGACCTGCGCCAGCAGCGCATCCGCCCGCCCCTGTCGCTGCGTCGCCGGAATGTCCAGCAACGCTTCCATCACATTCTGCCGCGCGCTCATGTGCGGGAACAGGGCGTAGGATTGGAACACGAAGCCGACATGCCGGTCCCGCGCGCCCATCTGCACGCCGGCCTGCGTGTCCAGCCAACACTGGCCGTTGACGCTGATCCGCCCGCTGGCAGGTGCCAACAACCCCGCAATCGCGCGCAAGATGGAGGTTTTCCCCGCACCCGAAGGACCGACGAGCGCCAAGGTCCGTCCACGCGCCAGAGTGAGTTCCACGTCCAGCGCGATGGGCGCATGATGGCGCAGATGCAGGGTCACGCCCTCGCCGCTCGCCTCAGCCATGTCGGCGCCCCCTCTGGCCCAGCAGGAAGACAAGGCTGACCGCCACCAGCGAGACCGCCATCAGCAGCAGCGCCATCTCATTGGCTGACGCCATGTCGAACGCCTGCACGCGATCATAGAGCGAGAGCGCCAGCGTGCGCGTCTTGCCCGGGATCGACCCGCCCACCATCAGCACCACGCCGAACTCGCCCAGCGTGTGAGCGAAGGTTAGCACGGCCCCGGTGAGAATGCCCGGCCAGGCGAGCGGCAGTTCGATCCGCCACAGGCTGCGCCAGAGCGAATGCCCGCAGGTCGCCGCGGCATCGCGCAGATCGGCATCGATGCTCTCGAAAGCCCGCTGCACCGGCTGAACCGCAAAGGGGAGATTGACCAGCACCGAGGCGACGAGGATCGCCTCGAAGCTGAACGCCAGCCCGCTACCGAACAGCGCCGCCCATGCTCGCCCAGCCCAGCTTTGCGGCCCCATGGCGGAGAGCAGGTAAAAGCCGATCACCGTCGGCGGCAGCACCAGCGGCAGCGTCACCAGCGCCTCAATCACCGCCCGGCCGCGAAAGCGCGCCAGCGCCAGCCAGCGCCCGAGCACCAAAGCCAGCGGCAGCAGGATCGCGACGGTGAGCGCCCCGAGCAGGAGCGAGAGATTGAGCGCTTGCCAGTCCATCGCCGGTCAGAGTGCTCCGGCCGGCAGGGTGAAGCCGTATTTGGCGAAGATCGCCTTGGCAGCAGGCTGGGCCAGATAGGCATAGAAGCGCTCGGCCACCGGCCCCGCCGTCTTCATCAGCACCATGCGCTGGCGCAGCGGGGTGTGCCAGTTGGCGGGGATCAGCACATAGGCCGCCCTGCCCTTCACAGCAGGATCGAGCACCAGCGAATGCGCGACGATGCCGCCCTGCGCCCCGCCTTCCGTGGCGAACTGCAGCGCCTGCGACACATTTTCCCCCAGCACGAGCTTATCCTGAAGCGGCTTCCACAGGCCAGCATGATCCAGCGCCTCCTGCGCGCGGCGACCATAAGGCGCATGTTCGGGATTGGCGATGGCAAAGCGGCTGATGTCCCCGCGCGCCAGCGCCTCACGCAGACCGGCAAGCTGCGAATCGAGCCTAAGTGGCGAGCCCTTAGGCGCGATCAGCGCCAGGCGCCCGATGGCGTAGAGCCGGCCTTCGTCGCGAGTTTTGCCGGCCTTGGCGAGCTGCGTCACATAGCTTTCATCGGCGGAGAGGAAGAGCTCGAACGGCGCGCCCTGCTGTAATTGCCGCGTGAGATTACCCGAGGCACCGAAGTTGAGCACCACCTTCTCACCGGTCTCTTTCTCGAACGCCGCCGCCGCATCGGTCAGCGCGAGGCGCAGGTCGGCAGCAGCCGCGATCTGCGGCGCCGGCTCGGGCTTGCCGCACGCGACCAGCGCCAGCAGGCCGAGCAGCACGGCGCAACGGCGCAGCAGATGAGTCATGAGGTCCGCCCTTCGATCGATGTATGACATTGCACACATCGACGTCTGCGGGGCGCTGTGTCAAGTGTCCTGAATGCGCAAGAGGCGCGCGGAGGAGGTCGGCAGAGCGTGAGTGAGGACGGCGGAACAACGCTGAAGATCAAGGCGCAGGTCATCGCCGATGGCGTGATCGCCATCGGTCCGGGCAAGGCGCAGTTGCTCGCGGAGATCGCGCGGACGGGGTCGATCGCGGCGGCAGGCCGCGCGGTGGGCACGAGCTATCGCCGCACCCGCGACATGGTCGATATTCTCAACACGGGATGGGGCGCCCCGCTAATCGAAACCGCCAAGGGCGGCGCCAGCGGGGGCGGATCGCGCCTCACCGATCACGGCCGGGCGGTCCTGGAAGCCTATCGGCAGCTCGAAACCGCAGTGCAGGCGGCCGGAACGGCCCATGCCAGTCACCTGATCGCTCTTATGAACGGCGTCGATCCCGACGGCGCTCAATCGATCCTATAAACCGAAAGCCGAACCGTCGGGCCGACCTTGCCGCCCGTGGCGACAAACAGGGCGCGGTTTACCCAGTCGTACCCCGCATGGCCAGTTTCCAGTCGAATGAAAGAGCGCATGTAATAGTCGGACGGCGGCACCTGTTCGCCGGACGCGATGCGGGCCGCGACCTCGGGCGAGGCATGGCGGATGCCGAGGCCCACGATCTCGATGACGGCGCCGTCGTGCGTTTCCATAGCGTAGCGGGCATCGAGCTGCGCCACGCCGCCGGGTTGCACGGTTTGCCAGTCTGCGCCGACGTTCAGCAGCGTGCCATTGAGCAACGGCCCTGTCACCGTGCCGCCGACCACCGGGATGATCCGCCGTGTGCCAGCCGGTGTAATGCCCATCTCATGCGGAGGATCGAGCCGGATCTCGAAATCGCAGACGTGCGAGAGGCCGGGCGCGGGCAGCGTCATGCCGCGACCTTTGCGACCAGCGCGCCCGGCTCGATGGTGGGCGGCGCGGCGTTGAGCGTATCGCGTGCGAAGCCGGCCGCCTGCTGATAGGCCAGCATGAAGGCAGAGCGCTCGGCAGCGGGCAGCACATCCTCAATGTCCTCGAACGCACCGCCGCAGCGCTCCTCGACCAGTTCCAGCAGCCCGAAGGGGCCGGAGCCGCGATTGCGCATGGCGACCTGCCCGATGGGACCGCAGAGCTTCTCGTCAAAGGCGCGCAGCGCGGCCGGTGTCACGCCATGCGCCAGCAATTCACGGCCGATCACCCGCGCATCGACGATAGCCTGCGATGCGCCGTTCGAACCGGTCGGATACATGGGATGCGCGGCATCGCCCATCAGCGCGACCGGACCATCGACCCAGGTCGGCAGCGGATCGCGGTCGATCATCGGGTTCTCATAGGCGACATCCGACTTGGCCAGCAGCTCCGGCAGATTCAGCCAGTCATAGACAAACCCGTCGAACTCATGCGCGAATTCGGCGAGTTCGACCGGGCGGAACCAACCGGATTTGCGCCAGTCATGATCGGTATCGTAGGTCTTCTCGGCGATCCAGTTGATATCGGCCAGCCCCTCCTCGTCGGGATGCGAGATCGGGTAGATCACCACGCGGTGCCGGCTGGTGCCTAGGCCCACGAAGGACGATCCGGTGCGGATCGGCACGCCGCGCGCGGTGCCGCGCCACATGATCGTGCCGCCCCAGTGGATCGGCGGCTGATCCGGGTGCATCTGCGCGCGGACGCTGGAATGGATGCCATCGGCTCCGAACAGCAGGGTGCCATCGACCTCGACCTTGCCGCCGCCGGCGAGATCGACCAGCGCGGTGACGCCACCCTCCGCCCGCTTGCGATAGCCGGTCACCTTATGGCCGAGCTTCAGAGCCTCCGGGCCGAGCCGCTCGACCACCTTGCGGCAGAGCATCAGGTGGAAGGCACCCCGGTGGACAGCATATTGATGCCAGTCATAGCCGGCGACCTTGCCGCGCGGCTCGGAATAAATCTCGCGGCCATTCAGCCCGACCAGCGCCCATTCCCGCGCGGGAATGCCGACCTCGTCCAGATCCGCCTCGCTTATGCCGAGATCTTCCAGTTCGCGAATGGCATTGGGCTGGATGTTGATGCCCACACCGAGCGGCTTCAATTCGCGCACGCTCTCGAACACCGTGCAGGGCACGCCGATCTGATGAAGCGTGAGGGCCAGGACGAGGCCGCCAATGCCGCCACCGGCGATCAAGACATGGTCGTGCGTCATCGAGAATATTGCCCTTTCCGTGCGGGCCTAACCCAGCCGACCCGCGCCGGCGCCTCATCTGCCCGAGGGAGCGCTGTACCGTCGTGGGGGCGCAGTGGCAATGTGGTGGGATCAATCGTATGCCGGCTGCTGCGGGGTGGCGGCGGTCAGAAGTAGGACGATGGTCGGGCGGCTGAGCCCTGGGCTCCTGCCTTCTCACGAGCACTGGCTTTGACTTGTCGCGCACCCCTGCCGTGTTCCTGCGGAGGCAGGAACCCAGGGCGCAAGGGCACTGCGGCTGGGCCCTAGGCTCCTGCCTGCGCAGGAGCACTGAAGGAAGCAGGACCGGCGCGACGTTCCGCAGCACCAAGCGCGCCTTTCGTGTCGAGCGAAGTCGAGGCACTCAGGACCTGTGCTTGCCGTGTCTCGACTTCGCTCGACACGAACGGGAATGAAAGAATGGACAAACAGCGCGCCCAAAACGAAGGAAGCCCGCCCCTTCCCTTCAGAAGGCGCGAGCTCCCTGGCGCTATGATCGCACCCCGATCAGATCGGGAAATGGCCCGGCTGGGTTTCCACCGTTACCCAGCGCAGCTCGGTGAAGCTGTCGATGCCGGCCTTGCCGCCGAAGCGGCCATAGCCCGAACCCTTGACGCCGCCGAAGGGCATCTGGGCTTCGTCATGCACGGTCGGGCCGTTGACATGGCAAATGCCGGACTGAATGCGCCGCGCGATGCCGAGGCCCTTGGCGATATCCTTGGTGAACACCGACGCCGAGAGGCCATACTCGGTGTCGTTGGCCAGTTCGACCGCATGCTCGGTGTCGCGGGCGCGAATGATGCCGACGACCGGCCCGAAGCTCTCATCGCGGAACAGCTTCATGTCCTGCGTCACCTTGTCGATGACATGGGCGGGCATCAGCACATTGTGCGTCGTCTCGCCGCCGGTGAGCTGCGTCGCACCCTTGGCCAGCGCGTCCTCGATCAGGCTCTGGCAGTGCGCCACGGTCTTGGCGTCCACCACCGCGCCGAGCGGGGTGTTGCCCTGACGGGGATCACCCACGGGCATGGAGGCGACCTTCTCCTTGAACTTGGCGGCGAAGGCATCAGCGACAGCATCGACCACGATGATCCGCTCGGTCGACATGCAGATCTGGCCCTGATTCATGAACGCGCCGAAGGCCGCGGCCTTCACCGCTTCATCGAGATCGGCGTCTTCCAGAATGACCAGCGGTGCCTTGCCGCCCAGCTCGAGCAGAACGGGCTTCAAGTGCTCGGCAGCGCGCTTGGCGATGATCTTGCCGACGGCGGTCGAGCCGGTGAAGTTGATGCGGCGGACCTGCGGCGCATCGATGAGCGCACCGACGACATCGGCCGCGTCTTCTGGCGCGTTGGTGACGACGTTCACCACACCCTCGGGGAAGCCGGCCTCGGCAAACGCCTCGATGATCAGCGCATGGGTGCGCGGGCAGGATTCGGACGCCTTGAGGATGACGCTGTTGCCGCAGGCGAGCGGCACCGCGATGGCGCGCACGCCGAGAATGATCGGCGCGTTCCACGGCGCGATGCCGAGGATGACGCCAACCGGCTCACGCAGCGCCATGGAGAGGCAGCCGGGCTTGTCCGAGGGGATGACCTCACCATTGATCTGGGTGGTGAGCGCGGCCGCTTCACGGATCATGCTGGCAGCGAGGCCGAGGTTGAACATCGCCCAACCCGCCGTCGCACCGATCTCGCCCATCATCGCTTCGACGAAGGCATCCTTCTTGGATTCCAGCGCGGCGGCGGCTTTCATCAGCACAGCGCGTCGCGCATTCGGCCCCATGACCGACCAGCTCTGGAACCCTTCCGCAGCCTTGGCGGCGATCGGCGCGATATCGGCGGCCTTCATCGCGGTCGCCGAGGATGCGACCTCGCCCGTCATCGGATTGTTGCGGCTAAACTCCATGGCGTTCCTCCAGTTCTCTCTCTCAAGACCAGTGTCGCGCACTCGCATGAGGCCGGATGGCAATGATCAGACCAAATGCGTGCGGCGGCGCGGCTCCCCTCTGCCTTGCGGAACCGCCGGATGCAATTGTCTTGCGCGCCCCACGCTCGACTTGCGCCAAGAAATGAAGGAACAGGGGTCGATCCTCGCGCGTTGTGGCGCATAACTGGGAACAGACGGCGGGTTCGAGACGTGCAGGCATCCGAAGACCTCAGGGCAGCATCGTTGGAGAGCTATCGGCAGTTGGTCGAAAGCATCACCGATTATGCCATGTGCATGCTGGATCGCACGGGCCATATCACGAACTGGAACGCAGGCGCGCAAAAGCTCAAGGGCTTCCGGCCGGAAGACATTATCGGCGTGCATTTTTCGCGCTTCTACACAGCCGAAGACGTGGAAAAGGGCATGCCCGAGCGCGCGCTGGAGATCGCCGCGACACAGGGCAAGCACGAATCCGAGGGCTGGCGACTGCGCAAGGATGGCTCGCGCTTCTGGGCGCATGTCGTCATCGATCCGGTTCGGGACGCACACGGCGCGCTGATCGGTTATGCCGGGATCACTCGTGACCTCACCGAACGCAAACTCGCAGAGCAGGCGCTGCGTAAAAGCGAAGAACAGTTCGCCCTGCTCGTCCAGTCCGTCACCGATTACGCCATCTACATGCTGGACCCTGAGGGCATGGTTTCCAGCTGGAATGCCGGTGCGGAGCGGATCAAGGGCTATCGCAAGGACGAGGTGCTCGGGCAGCATTTCTCGCAATTCTATCAAGAAGAAGATCGCACAGCCGGCGAGCCGCAACGTGCCCTGGAGACCGCGCGTTCGGAAGGTCGGTTCACGGCGGAGGGCTGGCGCGTCCGCAAGGGCGGCGAGCGCTTCCGCGCGAGCGTCGTCATCGAGGCGCTGCGCGATGAGACCGGCGCGCTGGTGGGCTTCGCCAAGATCACCCGCGACGTTACGGAGCGGGAGGCAGCCCAGCGCGCGCTGGACGAAGCGCGCGAGGCGCTAGGCCAGGCTCAGAAGATGGAAGCGCTCGGCCAGCTCACCGGCGGCGTGGCGCATGACTTCAACAATTTGCTGATGGCGATCAACAGCAGCCTCATCCTGCTGCGCCGACGGATCCCGGAACAGGCCGAGACGCAACGCCTGCTCGACAATGCCATGCAGGCCGTCGATCGGGGCGCGACGCTGACCCAGCGCATGCTCGCCTTCGCGCGGCGGCAGGAGCTGTCCATCGGTCGCGTGCATATTCCCGAATTGCTGCGCGGCATGACCGAACTCGTCCAGCGCACCATCGGGCCGGAATGGCCCGTCAGCATGATCATTCCACTCGGACTGCAGGCGGTGAAAGCCGACGCCAATCAACTCGAAATGGCGATCCTCAACCTGGCCGTGAATGCGCGCGATGCCATGCCGGATGGCGGCGCGATCATCATCAAGGCAAACCGCCAGACCGTGCGGAGCAATGAGATCGCCGATCTGGAAGCGGGGCATTATGTGGTTCTGACTGTGGTGGACAGCGGCATCGGCATGGATGCCGAGACGCTCAGGCGCGCGACCGAACCCTTTTTCACGACGAAGGGCGTTGGCAAGGGCACGGGCCTTGGCCTCCCCATGATCCATGGCTTTGCGCGCCAGATCGGCGGCGCGTTCACGCTCACCAGCGCGCCGGGCAAGGGAACATCTGCGCAATTGTGGCTGCCGCAGGCCGCCGAGCAGTCACAGGCAACCACGCCCGCTGCGAAGGAACCGCCGCTGCCGCCGCAAGCCAAATGTCGTGTCCTAGCGGTGGATGACGATGCACTGGTGTTGATGAACACGGTCGCGCTGCTGGAGGATCTGGGGCACGAGGTCGTCAGCGCAGTCAACGGCGCTCATGCCCTTTCAAAATTCAAGGATGGCGGCTTCGACTTGGTCATCACCGATCAGGCCATGCCCGGCATGACCGGGACGGACCTCGCCGCGGCCATCACCGCCGTGCAGAGCGACATGCCGATCATCATCGCAAGCGGATATGGCGAGGGGCTGGTTTTGCCCGAAGGACAGATCCATCGCCTGAGCAAACCGTTTGGCGAGCACCAGCTCGCCAAGGCCATCTATCAGGCGTGTTGCAGGGAGGATCGCCCTACCCCTGCGGTTTAAACGGACTTGCGCCCCATTTGCCGGGTCCGCCCGCTCAGGCGGATCGCCCGGCGCAGCAAGGATGCAAAGGTGCGCAAGACCGGCAAGCGGTCATAAAAGCGAACATCGTGGATGTCCGTGCGCGAGAGGCGCTGGTGCCCAAGGTCAGGATTGGCGACATAGCTGCGCAGTTCCGGATGGCGGTTGCGCAGGACAGACAGCGCCCCATCATAATGCATCGGCTCGCCATCCGGATGCCGCCCGCCTGCGGGGCGCTTCAGCATCGCGGCTAAATAGTGCGCGGCAAAGCCGATCGTATCGCCGCGCACGGCGTAGAAATGGCAGCCGGCAAGCCCTTTGCCGGGTGGGATCAGCTCAAGCGGGCGCTCGGTCGCTTCATATTGCCCCGGCAGAAGGCTGCCGAAAAAGATGTCCCATTCCACCTCGCCCAGCTTGGCCAGAGCGGCCGGCAGAACCGTATCTATCCGGTCATGGAAATCGAAGTCATCCTCCAGCACCAGGACGGATCGATGCCCCGCCTCCGCCGCCTCCCGCAGCACGCTCATATGGCTATCGAAGCACCCTCGCGTTCCCGGCGTCGGAAACCCTGCGGCATCCGAAAAGCGCTTCGCCGTGAAGAACGCGATTTTCGGATGATCGAGGTCTAGCCCCAGACGCTTGAACTGCGCGGCCATCTCGCGGCGCCGGTCGGCCCGGTGAGGAAGATTGATGATCCGGATGGCATCGAACGCATCGAGCAGAGCACGACCGGCGGGGGTTGGGCTTACCATCGGCTGCGGTCCTTCTCGACTGGATAATGGATGATCAGCCGCGACTCGCTCCGGCCCTCAACGGGCCTATAGACTGGGCTTCTCCCTTTAAGGAATTGCAAAGCCGAGCCAGCGCTTCAGATCACCTTGCCCGGGTTGAGAATATTGTTCGGGTCCATCGCGCGCTTGAGCGTGCGCATCAGCGCCAGTTCCTCTGGTGTACGGCAGTGGTGGAGAAATTCGCGCTTGATGCTGCCGATGCCATGCTCGGCGGTGATCGAGCCGCCCCATTCGCCGACCGCCTTGTAAACCAGCGCCTCCATCTCATGCTCGGGCATCGGGTCGCGCGGGACGCGCGCAGAGAGGTGGAGGTTGGAATCAGCGAGGTGGCCGAAGAAGACCGTCACGCAATCCGGCCACCGCTCCAGCAGCAAGTCGCGTACATAAGGGATGAAATCGCCGATCTTGCGCGTCGGCAGGCTCACATCGAAGGCCACTTGCGGCCAATGCACGCCCTTGTGCCACTCACCGGGGCAATCGCGCACCGCCCAGATCTCCTGCCGCTGCTTGTCCGACTGGGCGATGACGGCATCCTTGACCAGGCCAGATTCGATCATGCCGCCCAGCACTTCCTCAAACCGCTCGGGATCGCGTTCCGGGTCGGTCCCAAGGACTTCGACTAGCGCATAGACGCTGTAACCGTGCGGTAAGGGCGGCTGGCGACCCAGCGCCGTCGTGCCGATCTGGTAGAAGTCCGGCCACATCACCTCAAAGGCGGACAAGGTGCTCGCGAATGCCGAATTGCATTGTTTGAGCAACTCCAGCGTGGCCGCATAATCCTCGACCGCCACCACGGCGGTGCAGGCGCTGCGTGGCTTGGGGAACATCCGCAGCACCAGCCGGGTGATAACACCGAGCGTGCCCTCGCTGCCGATGAAGAGATGCTTGAGATCGTAACCGGCGTTGTTCTTGATCATTACATTGAGCGACGAGATGATCGTGCCATCCGGCAGCACCGCTTCAACGCCCAGAATGAGATCGCGCATCATGCCATAGCGCAGCACGCGGTTGCCGCCAGCATTGGTGGCCGCATTGCCGCCGACCTGCGCCGTTCCGCGTCCGCCAAGATCGAGCGGGAACAGGAAGCCGGCCTCGTCGGCGGCGCGTTGAACGGTCTCCAGCACCGTTCCCGCCTGCACGGTCATCGTGCGGCCAGCCTCGTCCAGTTCCTCGATGCCCCGCATTCGTTCGAGCGACAGCAACAAGCAGGGGCGATCCGCGAGGCCGCCTGCGCACAGGCTGGTCAAGCCGCCCTGTGGCACGACCGGCCAGTGCTCCTCATTGCAGATCGCCATGATCTGCGAGACCTGCTCGGTCGTGCGCGGATAGGCGATGCCGGGGAGCGGAATGTCCGCCGGCATGACATTCGTGAAATCAGAGACATGGCGCGCGAAATCGCCGTCCGTCCCATCCTTCACGATATCAGCGCCCAAGGCTCGGCGGAGGCGCGCGATGACATGGGCACCACGCTGAGCTTCGTCTGCGAAGCTTTGTAAGCGCTCGTCCAGCGTTGCTTGGGTCATCCCGCCTCTCTCCTCTTGCAGCCACAACATAGCGCCCGGCGGCGCCCTGCATAGGCCAAGGCGATAGAACGAATCATGAAATCGGCCGCGAGCGCTGCCTCTGTTTCACCGTGAGACGGCCGTCGATTAGCGAGGCCCGTCAAAATTCAGTTAAGTATCTAAATTTCTATGATTTTTAGTGGAATTGCCACGCAAGCGGCTCCTTAAGTGCAAAAAGGTAAACTTGGTTTACGTCTTGTTAACCATAGTTTATTGTCGTCGAGGTCGGGTGATCCGACCAAATACAGGAGTCGTCGATGGTAAACGAAGTGATCGTTGAAGAACTCAGCGAGCAGGAAGTCGATCTGGTTGCGGGCGGTGGTCCGAGCCACGAATCGAGCGGTGGCATTCGCGGCTGATTTGTCAGTCGCTTCTGGTCACCACGATCAGATTGATCCTATGGCCGGGGGGGCGCGCGCGAAGAAGCGATCGTCCGCCCGGTTTTTATTTGCCATGACCTGACACGGCATTTTTTCATCGCCTCGGGACAGCAGAGCATCCTAGAAAGCCGCTCAGGGGGACCGGATGCCACTCTTCAGGCGACAAGCACTCGATCATCACAACCGGCTGCACGGGGACATTTTCCTCGTCCCTCCACTGCGCTGGCAGGCCATCGGCTGGCTGTTGCTTGGCCTGGTCTGTGCCGGTGTAGCCTGTCTCGCGTTCGGCAGCTTCAGCCGGACCATCAAGGCCGAGGGAAGCCTGCACATGTCAGACATGCAGTCGCCCTCCCCTTCCCAACCCGCAGCGCGCCCCTCGCCGGAGTGGACGGCCCGCGTCACCGTGCCGATCGCCCAGATCAAGGATGTTCATCAAGGCCAACAAGCCCGGGTCTCGCTCGCTGGCGGCAGCGCTGCCGACGCGACGACGCTGACCGGCACGATCATGGCAATCGCGACGCGCATGGACCCCGGCGAAACAACGGTGCCGGTCGAGATCCATCTGACAGCGCCAGGCGCAGAGCCGGGCAACCTCAGGGTCAGGGCCATTGACGGACAGCCTGTCACCGCGACCATCCTCATCGAACGTGTCCGCCTGTGGCGCTGGCTGTTCGCGCCGGTCCTTCCCCGCAGCGAGTCCTAGATGAACGCGCTGATTGCCAAAATCATGGGCCGGCGGCGCATTCGCCCGATCCTGCAGACCGAGGCGGCGGAATGCGGCCTCGCCTCGCTGGCAATGGTCGCCAACTGGCACGGGCATGAGCTTGATCTCAATGCCCTGCGCCAGCGCTTTGGCGTGAGCGCGCGGGGCATGACCCTGCGCCAATTGATGCAGACTGCGGATGACATGCAGCTACTGCCGCGCCCGCTGAAGCTCGATCTGGCCGGACTGCATCTTCTGCATCTGCCCGCCATCCTCCATTGGGATCTGAACCACTTTGTCGTGCTCGAACGCGTCGAGCCGGGCCGTGCCTATGTCGTCGACCCGGTCGGCATCGCGCGTTGGTACAAGTTCGACGAGCTTGGACGCCATTTCAGCGGTGTCGCGCTGGAACTGCGCCCCTCGCAGGACTTCCAGTCCGTCCGGGCTAGGCGGCGCCTGCAGTTTCGCGATCTGTGGAGCGGCATGACCGGCGCGCGCCGCACCTTTGCGCAGACGGTCATCCTCTCCATCGTCATGCAGGTCTTCATTCTCGCCAGCCCCTTCTATCTGCGCACCGCTGTCGATGAGGTTCTGCCGGCGCAGGATGGCGGCCTGCTGCTCACGCTGGCGCTGGGGTTCGGCGCGCTCGCCCTCATCGGCGCCGGCGCCGCGCTGCTGCGAAAATATGTGCTGCTGTCCTCGGGCGCCCTGCTCTCCTTCGGCATTACGTCCAACATCGTCCGCCATCTTTTCCGCCTGCCCATCGCCTGGTTCGAGAAGCGCAAGGTGGGAGACATCCTCACCCGTGTGCAATCGGTGCTGCCGATCCAGCGCTTCCTGATCGAAAGCGCGCCGCTCGCGCTGATCGATGGCACGCTCTCCGTCCTCACCCTGGTGATGATGTTCCTGATCGCGCCCGACCTTGCGCCGATCACGCTGGTCGGCCTCATCCTTTATTCAGGCGTTCGGCTGGCCTTGCTCGCGCGCGAGAAGCAGCGTGAGGCGGAATATGTGAAGGCCCTCGCCCGCGAACAGGGGACGCTCATCGAGACCTTGCGAGGCATGGTCACGCTGCGCCTCGCCGGCCGCGAAGCGATGCGCCACAGCTACTGGCAGAACCGCCTGACCGAGGCGCTCGGCGCGCGCTACCAGCACGAGCGCGTCAAGGCCTGGCACGAGACCGCCAAGACGATGATCCCTGCGCTGGAGCTGGTGATCGTGATTTTCGTCGCCGTGCGCGCCAATATGGATGGCGCCCTCACGCTCGGCACCCTGTTCGCCTATCTCGCCTTTCGCACGCAATTTGTGCAAGCCGGCCAGTCTCTGCTGGATGAAGGCGTCAAGCTCCGCTTGCTCGAACTCCACCTCGATCAGCTCGCGGACATCGTGCAGTGCGAGGAGGACGCAGGCTTTGCCGAACCGCTCAACCATGCCGACTTCTCCGGCCGGGTAGAGCTGCGGGATGTGCATTTCTCCTATGGCCCGCACGATCCGCCGGTGCTGCGGGGCGTCGATCTCGTCATCGAGCCGGGCGATCATGTCGCGATCACCGGCGCTTCCGGCAGCGGCAAGACGACGCTCGCCAAGATCATCCTCGGGCTGATCGATCCGACCAAGGGGGAGGTGCTGATCGACAGCCAGCCACTGCCGCAGTTCGGCCGCCGCGCCTTTCGCCAGCATGTCGCTGCGGTGCTGCAGGACGACGTGCTCTATGCCGGGTCCATCGCCAATAATGTCGCGGCATTTGGGGAGATCGACTCTGATCGCCTGCGGGATTGCCTCAAAGCCGCCGCCATTCTCGAGGACATCGAGGCGATGCCGATGCGGACCGAGACGCTGGTCGGGGATATGGGCTCAACCCTGTCTGGCGGACAGAAACAGCGCATCCTCCTTGCCCGCGCGCTCTACCGTCAGCCGGCGCTGCTGCTACTCGATGAAGGCACTGCCCATCTCGACCTGGAGCATGAGGCCATGGTTAATCGCGCCGTGGCTGCATTGGGCATCACCCGGCTCATTATCGCCCATCGGCCGGAGACGATTGCCGCCGCCGACAGGGTGATCAGGGTGGAGAACGGGGTGGTTACGAGCGATAGTCAGCCGCGGTCGACGACAGGCTAGAGCAAGTATAACGCAGGTTTCATATCGCAGACGGTGCGCTAGCGCGTCGCGACGACAGCCGGCCCAAGCTATCGAAGACCGCCGCAACAATCTCGCGGCCTGTCCACTCTCGCAAGCCTTTCCATCTCTTGTGAACAACTTGTTCATAGTTTCCTGACATTGACGTCCACTGGCGACTGAACCGCCCGAGTGTGGACCCATGTTGCGATTGCGCCTCCTTGCGAGACTGACCCGGTCGGCTCGCAGCCTCATCCTCGCCGCGGCATGCCTCATTGGCATGATCGTGATGATGAGTGGCGCCGGCACGTCGCTGGACAATTTGACCCGCACCGAGCGCTACCAGCACTTCCCCAAGAAGCCGAGCGGCGAGCTGGTTATCGTTAAGATCGACACGCCCAGCATCAAGGCGCTGGGCACTTGGCCCTGGCCGCGCGGGCGCCATGGCGAGCTGATCGACGCCTTGAATCGCGCAGGCGCCGAGCGCATCGTCTCCAATATCATTTTCGACCAACCCGCAGCGGACCCGGCGCAGGACGACCGGCTCATCAAGGCGCTCGCAGCCTCGAAGGCCGATGTCTATCTGGCCGCGCTGCTGGAAAATCGCTCCAATGGGCGGGCAACCTACGAGGCGTTGCCGACGGAGGCGTTGCTGCCCTACGTCACGCCCGTCAACGTGTGGCTGCATAGCGACCCCGACCAATATTATCGGCGATTGGTGCTCAATGCCCCGGTCCTCGGGACGGAATTGCGCGATATCTCCCAGGCGCTTGCCGGCACCAGCTATCCGGGTGAAGGCTCCTTCCCCATCGACTGGTCCTATTGGTGGAACCAGATCGACCATATTTCCTATTCGGACGTGCTGGCCGGCAAATTCCCCAAGGACTTTTTCAAGGGCAAGAAAGTTCTGGTCGGTATCGATGCCTTCGGCTTCGGCGACCAGTTCAACGTCCCCTATCACGAGAAGCTCTCCAGCCTTTATGTCTTTGCCGCCGCAGCGGAAACGCTGATCGCCGGACTGCCGGTCGAGGTGGGGCCGTGGCCGGCCATGCTACTCGCGCTGGCGCTGATCGGCCTCTCCTTCCTGCTCAAGCCCCGCTTTCGTTATCCGCTCTATCTGGCCGGAACCATAGGGCTGGTGCCCGCGCAGATTTACACGGAACATCTGACCCTCTGGCGGCCGGATGTCGGCCCGGCGATCCTTACGCTGGTCGCGGCGCTGGTCGCACAGTCGCTCCTCAGTGTCGCGCAGGCCTTGCTGGATCGCAGCACCAAGTCGGCTGAAGCGGGGCTCCCAAATCTGGCCGCCATGGTTCTCAACGAGGGCGAAGAAGGCGTGACGATCGTTGTCAGCCTGCGCAATTATGTGGAAACGACGGCGCTGCTTGGCCTCGCGGCGCAGGGCACGCTGCTCGCCAAGATTCGCGACCGCCTCATCCTCGCCGCAGGCCACGAGCGGATCTACCAGATCGACAATCACAGCTTTGCCTGGCGGAGCCGGGAGGATGTGCCGCAGGTGGTCGACAGTCTCGAGGGTCTGGAAGCGCTGTTCGCGCCGGGGGTTCAGGTCGAACAGCTCACGGTCGACATCACCCTGCACGCCGGCTTTTGCGACAAGCCGGACATGAGCGTGTCCGAAGCCATTCCCAAGGCAGTCCTCGCGGCGACCAACGCCACCAATCGCGGCATCTTGTGGGAGCGCTACGAGACCGAGGAGGACGAGCTGTTCTGGAAGCTCTCCATCCTCAACGAGTTCGAGCAGGCATTGCGCCGCGGCGATGTGTGGGTCGCTTACCAGCCCAAGCTGGACCTGCACGGCAATCGCATCACCAGCGCCGAAGCGCTGATCCGCTGGATTCACCCCGAGCGCGGCTTTATCCGGCCGGACCGGTTCGTCCGCGCCATCGAGGATGCAGGGCGGATCGAGCGGCTGACGCTCTATGTGCTCGAACGCGCCATTGCCGACTTCGCGCCGCTCAATCTCTCGGTCGCAGTCAATCTCTCCATGCGCATGGTCGGCAAGAACAAGCTGGAGGCGCCACTTCGCCTGCTGCTGGACACTTACGGAATGCCCGCCGAAAATCTTACGTTGGAGATCACAGAATCGGCCAGCATGGCGGACGAACAGGGCATCGCCGAACTGGAGTCGCTCCGGGCGATGGGCGTGCACATCTCCATCGATGATTATGGCACCGGCCAATCAACGCTATCCTATCTCAAGCGCTTGCCGGCGTCCGAACTCAAGATTGACCAGAGCTTCGTGCGGCAAATCCTCACCAGCCGCAGCGACGCGGTGCTGATCAATTCCACCATCAAGCTGGCGCATGAGCTGGACATGCAGGTGGTTGCCGAGGGCGTGGAGGACGAGAATGTCCTGCAGGCACTGGCCGCCATGGAATGCGACATCATCCAAGGCTATCATATCGGCCGACCGGTCGCGCTTCCCGACTTTCTTGCCAATCTCCAAGCGGCGAACCGCAAGGCTGCGAGCCGAGCTCGCAAGAGCGCCCTTTCCGCAGCATAACAGGCAACGAAAAAGGCGCCGGATCGAAGACCCGGCGCCTTTTTAGCGCTTATCTCAGTCTATTTACCGTACCGAACCGCGACGAACCAGATTGACGATCGCGAGCAGCACGATGGCGCCAAGCAGCGAAACGATGATCGAGGTCAGATTGATCGCACCCGACGTGATCGGAGCGGCGCCGAGGATCGGGGACAGCAGGAAGCCGGCGAGAACCGCACCGACAATACCCACCACGATATTCAGCAAAATGCCTTGCTGGGCATCGGTGCGCATGATCAGACTGGCAAGCCAACCAACAATGCCACCGACAATAAGAAGAATGATAAGGCCCATATTCCGTCTCCCTCAGTGATGTTGAAGGCAAAACAATTGTCTGAGGAATTCGTTCCGTTCTTGCTGAACGGATAGTTGACAAATGCCGTCATCTTGGATGGAGTGCAGGGTGCGACATGGGCCCATCTTGCGGCCGTAACTTTACACAAGTTACAGTCCCAATTGCGCCTCGATCACGCGCCGCAAGTCTTCGAGGCGATAGGGCTTCTTGAGAATAGCCACCGCGTTCTGACGTTCCGCCCCGTCCATCGCGTCACCCGCGCCGGTTGCGAAGGCGAACGGGACGCCCTTGTCCGCGAGACGGGCCGCGACGGGAAGGCTGTCTTCCTCATCCCCAAGCTTGAGATCGAGCAGCCCGAAATCGAACGCGACCTCGTTCACGAATGCCAGCGCCTCGGCGAGGTTGGCGGCCACCCGCACATCCGTGATGCCCAGGTCTTCGAGCAGGGCTTCGGTATTCATCGCGATGATCGGATTATCTTCGACCAGAAGAACGGCGTGGGGGCGTGGCGACAAGGGCGAGCCTGTTAGCAAGGATTGACGGGATGACTATGCGCACCCGCCCGAGGCGATCCACAGCGTTGCGATGGACCGAACCAAGTGCGGGTCTTTACGCTTGTTTCGAGATTAAAGGCTGGCGACCTTGTCGAGATCCGCCAGCATTTCCGTGTGAGAGACGGCGCGGCTCTTCGAGCGCCCGCCCTTCTCACCCTCGTCGCCGAGCATGTCTTCCAGGCTCCGGCGGGCGCGCGCGACGCGGCTTTTCATCGTGCCGACCGCACATTGGGCGATGTCCGCCGCTTCCTCGTAGCTGAAGCCACCGGCCCCGACGAGCAGCAAGGCCTCGCGACGTTCGGGCGACAGGCGCATCATCGCGGCCCGAAGATCGCCCATGTGCAGGCCGTCTTCCTGCCCGGCGGGCTGGCTCAGCAGCTTTTCGGCGAGGTCGGGATCATAATCGCCGCGGAACCGGTTGCGTCGCGCTTCGCTCAGATAGACGTTGCGCAGGATGACGAATGTCCAGCTTCGCATGCTGGTGCCGGGCTGGAAGGAATCCCGTGCAGCCCAAGCCTTGAGCATCGTCTCCTGAACGAGGTCGTCGGCATAGTCCGGGCGGCCGCACAAACCTCTCGCGAAAGCGCGAAGGTGCGGAAGAACGCCGGTCATCTCCGTACGAAAATCATAATTTTTCGGGATGTTACTGGCTGTCACCGCTTTTATCCAGCTTCTTGAGGAGCGCCACGAAATCGTCCGGCAATTGCTCGTCGACGACTTCATCGTACATCCGCCTCAAGCCTTCGGCCCAAACGGGTTTTGCGCGACCACTGCGCTGCACGGAGTTCTTTCCGGGCTTTTCAGGCGTGCTGGACATGCCCCTACTTGCCTCGCAGAATATAGAATTGTTGAGATGTGACTGCACAACCGTTCCCAAAACCTCTGAAATCCAATTCCCGCCCCCTCGTAAAGTGACTGATGTGCGTTCCGGAGCGCAGCTCACGCCGCGACAGCGCGCAACATCCAGACATTTTCCTCATGCTTTCCGATGCGAGCTGTCAACATGTCTGCACTAAAGACATCGTCGCCTTCTTCGGCGACCGCGACAGCCTCGCGAAGACGCCTGGCGACCGCTTCGTTATCCTTGATCAGCGCATCAATCATCTCGGCGGAGGACTGGACCGTCTTGCTGCTCTCCACCACGCTGCGCTCGGCGTAGTCGCCAAAGGCTGCAGGAGCGATGTGGCCAAGCGCCCGAATGCGCTCCGCCAGCGCGTCGATGGCCAGCGCCAGATCCTCATATTGGGCTTCGGTCAGCTTGTGCAGACCAAAGAAGCTCGGCCCGACGATGTTCCAATGCACACCCAGCGTCTTGAGATACAGCGAGAAACTGTCAGCCAGAGCATCGGCAAGCTTGTCGGCAATCGCATCGACATTCTGCCGATCGATCCCGGTGTTGAAGGCCGCATCTTTCGGCTTTGCATTCAGGGCGCTATTCGCCATCACTGATCTCCGCTGGGGGCGTACGAGTGGGGGAACGATCCCAAGGGGAAAGAGTTCCGATCTAACGGATCACGGCGCTTTGGCACCTCTTTGGTAATTTGGGTTCATGGTGAATTGGGATATTGGCAAACGTGCCAAGCGACGCTTCGATAGCTGGTTAAGAGAGTATCCCCGGGCGACGCCGATCGGGGTCTTCCTGTTTTCGCTTACGCTTGTTGGGGCCAGCGCGTGGTCTGTCGAAGTCGCGTCCGAGCGGACGCGGCGAGCGGCCGCCGTCATGCAGGCCGGGGAGATCGTAGCCGCTCTGCAGCGGCAGGCAGCCGCCAGTTCCGCCTATTTCCAGGCCACCAGCGCGCTCTTTCTCAGCGCAGACGGGGTCAGCCCCGAGTTCTTTCGCGACTTCATCACCCGGCTGCGCCAGGATTATGATTTTACGGGTGTCGTGGCTATTGGCTGGGCGCGCCACACCACGGCCGCGGAACTTCCGGGCCTGACGTCAAGCATGCAAGAAGCGGGTTATGAGAACTTCGCCGTCAACCCTGCTCCCGCACCGTCGAAGCAGGCGATGTATATCATCACCATCGTCGAGCCCAATTCCCTGGCCAATCGCCGCGTTCTTGGCTTCGACATCCATAGCGACGCACGGCGCGCCGCCGCGATCGACCGCGCGCTGCGCACCCGCTCCATGGCAGCGACAGACCCGGTCAAGCTGAAGATCGACGAGAAGGCGGACCACAACACCGGCATCGTCGTGCTGCTGCCGGTCGCGCAGAATGATGAGGGACCAGTCAATGGCTTCATCTATGGCGCCATTCGGGTCGAGGAATTCATTCGCGCTGCCGTGAAACCGTCCTTGTTGGAAACCGGCCGGATCGAGATTTTCGATACCACCCCCGACGGGCAGGAGCGCATCTTTGCAGCCGGCGACAGCGAGAGGGTGGAAAGGCCGCTGGAGCAGCGCTTCTCCCTGTTCGATCAGCAATGGTCCGTGCGCTTCTATCCGGCCGGTGAGCACTGGCTCTACCCCCTCACACTGGTCGTGCTGGTCGGCGGCGTCTCCTTTTCGATGCTGCTGCTCGCGTACATCCTGCTCGTGCAGCGCCGCAACGAGGATCTCGTCGCGCTCGTCAATGCGCAGGCCGAGCGCGAGGCGGAACGCGCCGCCTTCGTGCGCGAACTCAATCACCGGGTGAAGAACTCGCTCTCCAACGTCACGTCAATCATCGCCCTGACCCGTCGAAACGCGACCGACATTAACAGCTTTGCCGACAATCTGATGGAGCGAGTGCGCGCGTTAGCCGCCAGCCACTCTTTGCTGGATGGCGCGCAATGGGGGCCAACGGACCTCAAGGCGTTGATTGAGACGCAATTGGGATCGCATGGCCACGCCCGCGGCCGCATCGTGTCCGATGGCCCCAATGTGCTAATCTCGCCCAACGATGCGCTGTCCATCGGCTTGGCACTGCACGAGCTGCTCACCAACGCGACACGATATGGCGCCTTGTCCGCCGATCAGGGCGAAGTGCATCTGCACTGGTTGGTGGGAGACGAGAAGATCTCGGTATCATGGGAAGAGCGCGGCGGCCCGCCGGTTGTGGAGCCGGTCAAGCGCGGCTTTGGCCTGAACCTGATCGAGCGGGCTTTGGCCCACGAGCTGGGAACGCCGATCCGCATCGACTTTTTGTCGAGCGGCCTCATGTGCACGTTCGATATCCCCCTGCGCAAACCGAAATCGTTCCAGTTGCGCAGGAAGGATGGCCCCGCTTAACGCAGCGGCGCCGTTGATCCGAAGAACGCGACCTGCCCGATCGTCGCGCGAACGAAGTCGTCGCTGAACGGCTTGGTGATCAGATAGGTCGGCTCGGGGCGTTCGCCGGTGAGCAGGCGTTCCGGGAAGGCGGTGATGAAGATCACCGGGACCGAGAACTTGCCCAGAATCTCGTTGACCGCATCGATCCCCGAACTGCCATCCGCCAGCTGAATATCGGCCAGCACGAGATCCGGTCGGTGCTGATCGAACAGCGCTACCGCCTGCGCGTGCGTCGCAGCGGTGCCCACCGCAACATGGCCGATAGAGGTCACGATTTCCTCGATCTGGAAGGCGATGAGCGGCTCATCCTCGATGATCAGCACGTTGAGACGGCTGCTGGAATCGATATCCGCCAGCGCGCTGTCGATCATCTCGCGAACATCGTCCTCAGGACAGTCGAGAATCTCGGCGATCTCGCTTTCCGAAAAATCTTCCACGGCGTTCAGCAGCAGCGCCTGACGTGCCAGCGGCGTCACCAGTTCGAGGCGATTGCTGGCAGCCGTGCCCTCATCCGAACCAAGGCCCCCGCTCATCGACAGCTCAGCGCCGGCGGAAGCGTAGATGCGCGAGAAGGCACTGAACAGGCCGGTCCGCGATGTGGAGATTTGCTCGCGCAGGCTGGAATCGGCCAAAGCCGCCTCCAGAAGCTCCCGCACGAAACTGTCACCCAGCGACTGAGACCCCGTCAGAATTCGAGCATATCGCCGCAGATAAGGAAGTTGCCGCGCGATAAGGTCGGATAGAGCCATATGAACGTGTCTCCTGCATTTCAGCCAGCGCTCACAACCAAGAACACCGCATGACGCGGTGGAGCACCAAAAGTGCGCGGAATGTACGGTTTCGACAGGGTTCCCCACAAGAAATTTATTTTTGCAAACCTCGGGAACCAACGCGATTCAGGTGCATTTGAGGATCAGCATTGACATTAGTCTGCCCCCGATAATGTCAGCGTCACTTGACCGGTTTCCGCTCCTCCTCACCCCCCAAAGTGCGGAAACCGGTCAACCACCCCCCCACATTATCTCCCGTCCTACCTCTGCTGAGCCCGTACGCGCGCGGCGAACAGAGGAACCATCCGACCGAACCACCGTTGGGTTCAGGAAGGTTATCACGAGGAGTTAAGCCATGCACATCCGCACAAACCGTTCCACGCCTCTGGAAGACGGCCGCGACGTGATCATAACGCTTCGCTCCCGCGCAGAGGATATTGCCGAGCGTGGTCTTGCCAGGGCAACAACGCTGGCGGAGCTGGCAGACGAGGCCGGCCGCCGGGCATCCCGGTTGGGGAAGGACACAGCGCGCAAGGTTTCGAAGGGCTCGAAATCCCTCGTTGAGAATGTGCGCGATCATGTCCCCGGCATGAAGCCCTCAGGCCTCGCGGCTTCGCCGGCCGCTCGGTTCGTCCGCCGCCACCCCGCCCTGCTCGTTGCCGTCGGACTGACCGCTGCGACGGTGGGATATCTCGCATGGCGCGCGCAGCAAGACACTGAAGAATCAGACGATTCTTCAGAGCGTTAATAAGCGAAAACCATTCTCTGCCAAATTAAGCGAGAAAGTTTTCGAAGGCCGGAACGAACCCGTCTATAGCTCGTTTAACGGGCAGATCTGGCACCATCAGGCTATTTTAGATGCTGCTAGCCCGGTGGTGCCAGATCCCCTCCTTCGCCTCGGACAGACCAGGGTCGCGTAGACACGGGCCGTGACACAGCCTCGACGAGCGCCCGCATCCCTAGAAAATCTTGACATCCGCGCCCGCCTTCATCATGGCGCAAGCGGTTGCCCGTGTGATCCACAAGAGTCACGCGCCCTCTATTCACGGAATTCTGATGCCCTTTGCCGATCTCGGCCTTTCGAACGAATTGCTGCAAGCCGTCGGCGAGGCGGGGTATTCAGAGCCGACTCCGATTCAAGCGCAGGCAATTCCCTCCGTCCTGATGATGCGGGACATCATCGGCATCGCGCAAACCGGCACCGGCAAGACGGCCAGTTTCGTCCTCCCGATGATCGACATTCTGGCGCAGGGCCGCAGCCGTGCGCGGATGCCGCGTAGCCTCATTCTCGAGCCGACGCGCGAACTCGCGGCGCAGGTCGCCGAGAATTTCGAGAAATACGGCAAATACCACAAGCTCTCGATGGCGTTGCTCATCGGTGGCGTCTCGATGGGCGACCAGATCAAGGCGCTCGAAAAGGGTGTCGACGTGCTGATCGCGACGCCTGGTCGCCTGATGGACCTGTTCGAGCGGGGCAACATCCTGCTGACCGGCTGTTCGCTGCTGGTCATCGACGAGGCGGACCGGATGCTCGACATGGGCTTCATCCCCGATATCGAGAACATCTGCACCAAGCTGCCCGCGAACCGGCAGACGCTGCTGTTCTCGGCGACGATGCCGCCGCCGATCAAGAAGCTTTCGGATCGCTTCCTGAGCAATCCCAAGTCCATCGAGGTAGCGCGGCCGGCAACCGCCAGCGCCAACATCACGCAGATGCTCGTGCCCGTCGCCGAGCGGGCCAAGCGCGAGACGCTGCGCTCGCTGCTCCGGAGCGAGAGCGCCGAGAGCGCGATCATCTTCTGCAATCGCAAGACGATGGTGCGGGAGCTGAACAAAAGCCTCAAGCGCCACGGCTTTCGGTCTGGCGAAATCCACGGCGATATCGATCAGGCCGCGCGCATCGCGGAGCTGGATCGCTTCAAGTCCGGCGAGATCAACCTGCTGGTCGCCTCCGACGTTGCCGCGCGCGGGCTCGATATCAAAGGCGTCAGTCACGTCTTCAACTTCGATGCACCCTGGCATCCGGACGATTATGTGCACCGCATCGGCCGCACTGGCCGTGCCGGCGCGACCGGCAAGGCGTTCACCTTTATCACCAACAGCGATGCCGAAGCTGTCGAGAATATCGAAAAGCTGATCGGCACGAAGATCCCGCGCCTCGACATGGGCACGCAGGCCGTCGACGATGGTGAGGACGAAGGGCGCGGACGCGATCGTCGCGGTGGCGCGAAAGGCGCATCCAAGCGTCCTGCCAAGGCACCCGCTCGGCGTGAGCGTAGCGCCGAAGCCAAGGGTGACCTTGAAACCGAATCGCCCGCCCGCGAGGCACGCCCCGCGCGGGAGGATGCGCGCCCGCCGCGTGAGACCCGTGAGGACCGCCAGCCCCAGCCACGGCGACAGGATGCCCGGTCTGACGCTGAGCGTCCCAAGGCCCCGCAGCAGCGCAATCGCGCGGATCAGGAGCCGGATGACGGATGGAACGGCCCCATGCCGGATTTCCTCTCCGTAGGCTTCAACAACTAAACCTGCCGACGATACAGACGGGAGGCTCGGGGACGCCGCAGCGCGCCTCCATGCCTGCCAACTGGCGGTGCGCAAACCGCCGATTCCGGTGCGATCCGACACTCAGGTCGCTATCGCAACGCGACGCGCCACCAACACGCAAAACCCGATTGCAATCGGCGCGGGCCTTGCCTATAGGCAGCCCTCCCTGGGGGCTGTAGCTCAGTTGGGAGAGCGCGTCGTTCGCAATGACGAGGTCAGCGGTTCGATCCCGCTCAGCTCCACCAGGGATTTTTCTTCCAGCCACGCTATCGCTCCCTCCCCGGCTTAAGCCGCGCGGCGGGAAGACGCATTTTCTGTGGACCGGTCCGCCTTTTTGGGGTTGCCACTCCGGCCATCCCACGGCATAGGCGCCGGACCTGATGACGGCTCCGCAACGGACCGACATGGATGGCCCCTTCGTCTAGCGGTTAGGACGCGGCCCTTTCACGGCTGAAACACGGGTTCGATTCCCGTAGGGGTCACCACTCAGACTTTCCCACATTATCAAGCGTAGCATTCCCCTAGTCGCGCCAGCGTCACTCCGCCGGGGCCATGGCGGTCGATGGGCCATTTGCCTCTTCCAGCGCCGCCAGATCGCCGCGCGCCCGTGCCTGCCGGCCGTAGACCAGCTCAAACAGCGGGCCCGCCATCACCGTCGTGACGATGGCCATGAGGACCAGCATCGCGAACAGCGTCGGACCGATAATACCCTTTTGCAGGCCGATGTTGATGATGATGAGTTCCATCAGCCCCCGGGCGTTCATCAGCGCGCCGATGCCCAGCGCCGTGCGATGATCCTCGCCCGCCAGCCGCGCGGCGGCCCAGCAGGCCCCGAATTTGGCGATCACCGAGACGAGCAGAATGGCCAGCGCCGTCAGGAGCAGCGGCACGGAGTTCACCATGTCCATCCGCGTGTTCAGGCCGGAATAAGTAAAGAACATCGGCAACAGCAGCACCACCACCAGCGGCTCGACCTTGCGCTTGATTTCCAGCGCAATCAGCCCGCGCGGCATACAGGCGCCGAGCAGGAAACCGCCGAAGATTGCGTGTATGCCGATCGCGTCCATGAGAAACGCCGACAGGCTGAACAGCGCAAGGACGATGGCGAGCACCGTCATGCTTATGCCGCCCTCCGCCTCAACGAAACGCCCGAGCGGGACGAGTAGCCGACGGCCCCACATCAGCATGAACCCCGCATAGAGCAGCGCGCCGACAATGGCGATCACCGCGACCCCCGGCCCGGCGCCGAAGGTCGCCAGCACGACCGCGAGCACGCACCAGGAGGCGGCATCGTCAAAGGCGCCCGCCGTCAGCGAGAGCGTGCCCAGCGACGTGTTGGCGAGGCCGCGCTCGTTGATGATCCGCGCCAGCATGGGAAAGGCTGTGAGCGCGATGCACGCGCCGAGGAACAAGGTGGCGCTCCCCCGCCCCACCCCGGCCGTGAACAGCCCGTCGATCGTCAACAGCCAGGGGGTGATCACCGCCGCCAGCATGAACGGCACGGCGATGCCCGCGGCCGACACCGCGCCGGCGGCGCGCGCCTTCGAGCGGACGTGATCGAGCCGGAGCGTCAATCCAACCAGAAACATATAGAGGCCTACGCCAAGCTGCGCGCCGACATAAAGGACGTTGCTGGTTTCGTTGGGGAAAATCGCGGCTTGCAGATCGGGCACGAACAGGCCGAAGAGCGACGGACCCAGCACGACGCCGGCGATCATTTCCCCGACCACCTGCGGTTGCCGGAACAAGGTGCGGCCGAGCCATCCAACCACCCGGCACGTCACAAGGATGACGGCGATCTGCAGGAAGAAGTGCACGCTGTAGTCGGATGGCGTGAAGCTCACAGCGGATTGAACGGCGGGGCCGTGGGGCGTCAAGACGCGGCCCAATTCATCCCAAAGCGATTGCTGCATCGCGCCCTGCTCCATGTGTCCTCCCCGATGGCCCGCTTGTCCCGCGCCTGACCAGAAGCTACCATGGTAGCGTTATCATTGGAAGCGAGGACTGCAGCGCCTGTGAATGGCCAACTGGCGCGTCTGGCCCAACAAAACGCGGCTACGCGCTGCCTATAGATTGTCCGGCGAGCTGGGGAGGCATCGGAAATCCGGCGATACAAAAACTTCCCGAGCGCAGCCGCACCCCGTTGCCTTTGCGCGCCCGGCCTCATATGTCGGAGTAATAAAGGGAGTCCCTCATGTCCGAATTCCGCTCGATCACTGCCGAAACCGGTGCGCCTTATGGTGATCCACTTCCCGTCCACGGCCCGCAGGATGTCGCCGCGGCCTGCGCTGCTGCCGAGGCGGCCTTCGAGGTCTATCGTGCGACGAGCCGCGAAGATCGTGCGCGCTTCCTGGAGCGTTGCGGCGAGGAGATCATGGCGCTGGGCGATGGCCTGATCGAAACCGCCATGCGCGAGAGCGGCCTGCCGCGCGCCCGGCTCGAAGGCGAGCGTGGACGCACCGTGGGACAGCTGCGCATGTTCGCCGATGTCGTGCGCAAAGGCTGGTGGCAGCAGTTGCGCGTCGATCCGGCGATGCCCGAGCGGCAGCCCCTGCCCCGTCCCGATCTGCGGATGCGGATGATCCCGCTCGGCCCGGTGGCGGTGTTCGGTGCCTCCAACTTCCCCCTCGCCTTCTCGACTGCTGGTGGCGACACGGCCTCTGCGCTCGCGGCGGGTTGCCCGGTCGTCGTCAAGGGCCACCCGGCCCACCCGATCACGGCCTCGCTGATGGCGCAGGCGCTGACGGCGGCGGTGAAGGCCTGCGATCTCCCGACGGGCGTGTTCAGCCAGATCATGGGGCCGTCGCACGAACTCGGCGCCGCGCTCGTCCAAGACCCCCGCATCACGGCGGTCGGCTTCACCGGCTCGCGCGCTGGCGGCCTCGCGCTGGTCAAGTTGGCGCAGGCCCGCCCGGTTCCGATCCCGGTCTATGCAGAGATGTCGAGCATCAATCCGGTGCTGCTGCTGCCGCAAGCCCTCAAGGCGCGCGGCGCTGCGCTGGGCACCGCCTTCGTTGGCTCGCTGACGATGGGCGCCGGCCAGTTCTGCACTAATCCGGGCCTGCTGATCGCCATGGAGGGCGACGGGCTCGATGCCTTCATTGCCAGCGCAACCGAGGGCGTGGCAACGGCCGCCCCACAGACCATGCTCACCACCGGCATTCGCGATGCCTATGGGAAAGGCGTTGCGGCGCTAACCGATCATGAGGCCGTCGAGACATTGGCCAGTGGCGATCCCGGTGAGGGCACGAGCGGCGGCGCCATCTTGTTCCAGACCAGCGCGCAGGCTTTCCTCGCCAATCCCGATCTCGCCGACGAGGTGTTCGGCGCGAGCGGCATCCTCGTGCGCTGCGCCGATGAGGCCGAGGTCATGGCGATCCTCAAGGCGCTCGAAGGTCAGCTCACCGCGACGCTCCATATGGACGCCGAGGATGAGCCGCTTGCTGCGCGGCTGCTGCCGGTGCTGGAACGCAAGGTGGGGCGTATCCTCGCCAATGGCTGGCCTACGGGCGTCGAGGTCTGCCACGCCATGGTCCATGGCGGCCCCTTCCCGGCCACGTCGGACGGGCGCACCACCTCGGTGGGGAGCCTCGCCATCGATCGCTTTCTGCGGCCGGTGAGCTACCAGAATCTCGCCCAGTCGGTGCTGCCAGAGCCGCTGCGCGATACCGCGCTGGGGGATGGCATCCCGCGCCTGTATGATGGCACTTTGCTCGCCGGTCGCTGAGGCCGGCACTCCCCGACGAGACAGCACGAACCGGCGCCCGCGCGGCGCATGAGGAATGGAAGAGGACGTCCAATGGCCACGCGTTTGCTGCAACATCAGGCACCTTCTGGCGCGCGATCCGTGATTCTCGCCGTGGATGACGAGGCTTGGCTGCTGCAGGGCAGCAGCAACATCCGAGCGCTGGCGCAGGACGCCCTCGCCCGGCGCCAATCGTTGCTGGAGACCGTGCAGCATTATGCCAAAGGTGCCTCTGTGGATCTCGCCGCCGCCTTCTCGGCCGGCGAATTGCTCGCGCCGATCGATCATGAAGACCCGGCCCATCTGCTGATGACCGGCACCGGTCTTACCCATCTCGGCTCCGCGGAAGGGCGGGACAAGATGCACAAGCAGGCGCTGCAGGCCGAAACGCTGACAGACTCGATGCGCATCTTTCTGGAAGGGCTGGAAGGCGGCAAGCCAGCGCCCGGTCAGATCGGCCAGCAGCCGGAATGGTTCTATAAGGGCGATGGCTCCCAGCTCCTCGGCCCGCACCAGCCCCTGGACATGCCAGCCTTCGCGCAGGATGGCGGCGAAGAACCGGAACTGGCCGGCATCTACATCATCGATGCAGACGGAAAGCCGTGGCGGCTCGGCTTCGCGCTTGCCAACGAGTTCAGCGATCATGTGACCGAGCGGCACAATTATCTCTGGCTCGCCCACTCCAAGCTCCGCAAGGCCGCGCTCGGGCCGGAATTGCTGCTCGGCCCTTCCCCAGCCCATATCGAGGGAACCAGCCGCATTCGCCGGGGGAATGAGGTGATCTGGGAGAAGCCTTTCCTCTCGGGCGAGGCGAACATGTCCCACAGCATCGCCAATCTCGAGCATCATCACTTCAAATATGCGCTGTTCCGCCGGCCGGGTGACCTGCACGTGCATTTCTTCGGCACGGCCACTTTGTCCTTCAGCGATGGCGTGAGCGCGCAGGAAGGTGACGTGTTCGAGATCAGCGCGGCTCCCTTCACGCTGCCGGTCTCCAACCCGCTTACGCGCATGGCAGAAACCCGCATCAGCCCGGGCGTGCTGTAATGAGCGCCAGCCCCATCCGCATCGCGCTGCAAGGCGTGGGCAAGATCGCGCGCGACCAGCATTTTCCCGCCATTGCCGCCAATCCCGATTTCGCCCTGACCGCAACCGTCAGCCGCCATCCCGCCGGCCTGGACGATATCCCCCATTTCAGCGATCTTGAGGCGCTGATCGCCCATGGCCCGGCGGTGGATGCAGTCGCGCTCTGCACACCGCCGCAGGTACGCTATGCGCTCGCCGCCCGCGCCATCGAGGCGGGTCTGCATGTGTTCCTCGAGAAGCCGCCCGGCGCCACCCTGTCGGAAGTCATTGCGCTGCAAGGTCTGGCGGAGGCGGCAGGCGTCACCCTCTTCGCCTCCTGGCATTCGCGCTATGCCGCCGGCGTGGAGCCGGCGCGCCAGTGGCTGGCCGAGCGGCGGATCGAGCATGTGTCGATCATCTGGCGCGAGGATGTGCGCGTGTGGCATCCGGGGCAGGACTGGATCTGGCAACCCGGTGGCCTTGGGGTGTTCGATCCCGGCATCAATGCCCTCTCGATCCTCACGCAGATCCTGCCCAACCCGGTGTTCCTCAAGGATGCCACGCTGCAATTCCCCGAGAACCGGGCGGCGCCGATCGCCGCCGATCTGCGCTTGTCCGACACGCTCGGCACGCCGATCCACATGGATCTCGACTGGCGCCAGACCGGGCCGCAGAGCTGGGACATCATCATAGAGACCGACGCCGGGACTGTGCATCTGGCGAAGGGCGGCGCTGTGCTCTCCCTGCCCAAGGGCACGGTCGAGAGCCCCGATGTCGAATATCCCGGCCTCTATGCTCGATTCGCCGAACTGGTGCGCGATGGGCGCAGCGATGTTGACGCCGCGCCGCTCTGCATTGTCGCCGACAGTTTCCTGCGCGGCCAACGCGTGCAGGTGGAAGCCTTCGAGGATTGAGCCGGAAAATCTGACTGTAAGGGGTTGCCGAATCCTGATCGGCCAATCATGATAACGCTACCAACAAAGAGTGGGGAGAGGACGATGAGCGTGTGCGGCGCGAGGCGGGGCTTGGGATATGCCCGACCTGTTCTGGCGCTCGGCTGTCTGCTTACGGCCAGCGGCGCATTGGCCGCCCCTCAGCTTTCCCCGGTCTGGACGGATCAGGCCGTCATCCAGCGCGACGAGCCTATCGTCATCGTGGGAACCGCCGCCCGAGGCGAGACAATCCGCGCCACTCTCGGCAGTGAACAGGCCGCAGCCACGGCGGATGCCAATGGCGCCTTCACCCTACACTTCCCTCCACGCCCGGCCAGCGAAACACCGCTGACGCTTCAGCTCTCGGGCGCGGATGGCAATGCTGTGACGGTGCGCGATCTGCTGGTCGGCGATGTGTGGCTGTGCTCGGGCCAGTCCAATATGGAGTTCCCGCTCGCACGGGCCTTGAACGGCCCGATGGTGGTGATGCAGTCGGGCGATCCCGGCCTGCGCCTGCTGCAAATTCCCAAGGCGACCGCCAGCCTGCCCGCGCCGCGCTTCGGCAGCCCGACGGCATGGACAGCCGCGACGCCGCAATCGACGCCGGAATTCTCCGCTGCCTGCTACTTCATGGGCAAGGCGTTGCGGGCGCAGCAACAGATCCCCATCGGCCTCATCCATGCGAGCTGGGGTGGCTCGCGACTGCGACCCTGGCTCACGCCGGATGCCGCCGAAGCGCTGGACGGCAAGGACGATCTAGCGATGCTGCGCCAACATGCCACCGATCCGCTCGGCGCCGTCACTGCCTTCGCCCCGCAATGGGAGCGCTGGTACCGAGACGAGGCCGAGAAGAGCGAGCCTTGGGGCAAGCCGGATATCCTCAGCTGGCAGGATGTGCCCGCCATTGGCGTGTGGAACGACTGGGCCGGCACGCGGCTCGCCAAGGATGCCACCGGCACCGTCTGGCTGCGCCGCACCGTGCGACTGACCGGTGCACAGGCCAAGGCTGGCGCGACGCTGGAACTGGGCATCATCGACGACATGGACATGACCTTCGTCAATGGCCGCGCGGTGGGCAATACGTTCAGCTGGGACGAGGCGCGCCGCTACGCCATCCCCCCTGCGTTTCTCCACGCGGGCGATAATGAGATCATGGTCGCGATCAGCAACAGCTGGGACAAGGGCGGTTTCACCACCGGTCCGGAACGGCTGAAGCTGACGATCGCAGGCGGTGCTGAGATCCCGCTCGCGCAAGGCTGGCACTACAGCATCGCCCCCGTCCCCAGCTTCCCGCCGCGCCCGCCATGGGACGGCAATGGCGGCCTCGGCGTCATGCACAATGCCATGGTCGCGCCCCTCGGGCAGATCGCCCTGCGCGGCGCTGCCTGGTATCAGGGCGAGAGCGACGTGGACGTCCCCGGCTATGCCCGCCGCCTCACCGCGCTTGCCGCAGGATGGCGTCACCAGTTCGGCAAGGACATGCGGATGCTCGTGGTGCAGCTTGCCAATTATGGACCCGCGCAGCTGGCCCCGGCGGTGTCCGGCTGGGCGACCCTTCGCGAGGACCAGCGCGCCTTCGTCAGCAGCGATGTCAATGCCGCCCTGGTGACCGCCATCGACATCGGCGAGCGCACCGATATCCACCCTGCCAATAAGGCGCTGCTCGGCGCCCGCCTTGCCATGGCCGCGCAGGGATCGCCTTTGCCAATGCCTATGCAGGCGATGCGGACGCAGGGGCGGATCAGGATCAGTTTCTCAGGCATCGAGGACAGCCTCGCCGCATGGAGCGCTCCCGCGCCCATCGGCTTCGAGCTATGCGGCGATGCGCAGGAGAGCTGCCGCTATGCGCAGGCGCGCATCTCGGGATCGGATGTGTGGCTCGATGACGATGGCCGCGCCGCCAGCCGGGCGCGCTATGCGTGGAGCGACAGCCCCATTGTCAATCTGTTCGATGGCCGCGCGCTGCCCGTACCCGGCTTTGAACTGCCGATCCGCAGCGAGGCGCAGCCCTGACACAAGATCATTCGCACTGAAGACATTCAAATAGGGGAGAGAGACTTTGAGATTTGCAACATTGGCCCTGCTGGCCACAGCCATGAGCATCCCGGCCTTCACCGCCGCGACCACGCCCGCCGCCGCGCAGGCTCGCGCCGGCGATCCGGTCGAGGTGCGGATCGACGCCACCAAGCCGGGCGTGACGATCAGCCGCGACATCTTCGGCCAGTTTGCCGAGCATCTTGGCACCGGCATCTATGGCGGCGTGTGGGTCGGCAAGGATAGCAAGATCCCCAATGTCCGCGGCATCCGCACTGATGTCGTCAACGCCCTGCGCGCCATTCGTACCCCGCTGGTGCGTTGGCCTGGCGGCTGCTTTGCGGACGAATATCATTGGCGCGACGGCGTGGGCCCGGCCAAGAACCGCCGCAGCTCGATCAATTCGAACTGGGGCGGCTCGGTCGAGACCAGCGCATTCGGCACCGACGAGTTCATGGATTTTGTCGGCCAGGTGGGCGCCGAGGTCTACCTCAACGTCAATGTCGGCTCCGGAACGGTGAAGGAAGCGGCAGATTGGGTCGCCTATATGACCGCCGATCCCACCACATCGGCCGGCAAGGAGCGCGCCGACAATGGCCACCGCGAGCCTTACAAGATCAAATATCTCGGCCTCGGCAATGAGAGCTGGAGCTGCGGCGGGGCAATGCGGCCTGAATTCTATGCCGACCAGATGAAGCTCTATGCGCGCTTCGTGCGCAACTATCACCCCGAACAGGGCGAAGGAAAACCCGATGCCATGCTGCGCGTCGCCGTCGGGCCGGGCGATGACAACACCGCTTACACCGAAGAGGTAATGAAGACCTGGAAGCAGCACGACTGGGCGTGGTCGGTCGAGAGCCTCTCGCTCCATCGCTACACGACCGGCGGCTGGCCGCCCTCCTACCCCAGCGACGCCTTCGATGAGGGCGCCTATGCCCGACTGGTCAAGGAAACGCTCGGGATGGACGACTTCATCAAGGCCAATGCGGCGGTGATGGACAAATATGATCCCGAGAAGAAGGTCTCGCTCGCCGTCGATGAATGGGGCGTGTGGCTCAAGCCCCTGCCCCGCACCAATCCGGGCTTCCTGCAGCAGCAGAACTCGCTGCGCGACGCCATTATCGCGGCGCTCAACATCAATATCTTCGCCCGCCATGCGGACCGGGTGAAGCTGACCAACATCGCGCAGATGATCAACGTGCTGCAGGCGATGATCCTCACCGATGAAGAGAAGATGGTGCTCACGCCCACCTATCACGTCTTCAAAATGTATGTGCCGTTCCAGGATGCGACCTTCATTCCGGTCAGTTTCCAGGCCGGGACGTACCAGCATGGAGACATCACCCTGCCGCGCATCGATGCCGTTGCCGTGAAGGACAAGCAGGGCAAATACTGGCTGGCACTGACCAATGTCGACACCCAGCGCGCGGCGCCGGTGACGGTGAACGTCGCAGGGCTGAACGTTCGCTCGGCCCGCGGCGAGGTGCTGACCGCGCCCAAGGTGGACAGCATCAACAGCTTCGCCGCCCCCAATACCGTCAGCCCCAAGCCGATTACAGGCAGCGTGCGCGGCGGCAAGCTGACGATCGACATGCCAGCCAAGTCCGTCGCGGTGATCGCGCTGGAGCCCTGATGTAGAAGCGGCGCGGGCAGGCACGATCGTGCCCGCGCCAGCCCTCCTGTTGCCACAAGGCCCCAAGTCCCGCTAATTGAGCCTCCAGCAACGTCCAGACGATCTGGCGGCAACAGGGGCATGACTATCAGCACGCAGGATAACAGCGCGGCCGGAAACGGGGGTTTGGGCGACAGCCCGACCGGGCTCCCCCGCTCGGCCAAGGGATCGGGCCGGCGGCTCCGCGGGGCTGTGGCCCATTATCTCGGCTCGGCGATCGTCTCCGGGCGGATCGCGCCGGGCGAGCGGCTGACGGGCGAGATTGAGAATGCCGAGGCGTTGGACGTCTCCCGCAGTGCCTATCGTGAGGCCATCCAGGTGCTGACCGCCAAGGGGCTGGTGGAAAGCCGCCCCAAGGCCGGCACGCGCGTGCTGCCACGCAGTCACTGGAACCTGCTCGACCCGATGGTGCTGGCCTGGGCCTTCGGCGGCGAGCCGGATGTGAATTATGTGCGCGACCTGTTCGAGCTGCGAGCGATCGTCGAGCCAGAGGCGGCGCGCCTCGCCGCCAAGCGGCGGGATCGCAATGATGTTGCCGCGATGAAGGATGCGCTGACCCGGATGCGCCGCTTCACGCTGGCCACCGAGCAAGGCCGGGAAGCGGACCGGGATTTCCACAGCGCCTTGCTTGCCTGCACCGGCAACGCCGTGCTCATGACGCTCAGCGCCAGTATCGGTGCGGCCGTCAACTGGACGACCCAGTTCAAGCAGCGGTCCGTCGGGCTTCCTCGTGACCCCGTGCCCGACCATATGCGCGTCTATGATGCGATTGCCGCCGGGGACGCAGATGCGGCGGCGGAGGCCATGCAGGTTCTCGTGCAGCTCGCCCTTGATGACACACGGGCGGCGATGCAGCGTCCTGCGGACGGCGAGCCAGGCGACCTCCCCTGACGCTTCCGAACGCAGATCGGCCCCGCCAACCGCCGGCTCGACTGAGCCAGAGATGGACGGGGCCGGAGCGATCCTGACTTAGGCGCCGTCGACCGCCTTGCTGACCAGCACATGGACTTCCACGCGGCGGTTCTGGGCCTTGCCTTCCGGCGTGGCGTTATCAGCGACCGGATCGGAAAGCGACATCCCGGCCGGGGCGAGCATGCGGTATGGCTTCCACTTGCAGGTCTGCTGCAGATAATTGAGCACGCTCGCCGCGCGCTTCTCGCTCAGCGTCTGGTTGAATTCCGGGTCGCCAGTCGAGTCCGTGTAGCCGACCACGAGCAGCAGGGCATTCTCGGTCGCCTCAGCCTGCGCGGCAGTGGCGCAGAGGTTCTGCTTGGCCATCGGCGAGAGCACCGCCTTGCCGGTGTCGAAGTTCACGTTGGTCGTGCTCTTGATGTTGTACTTGTCGATATCACCCATGCGGGCGCGCAGGGCGTCCGTCGCGGCCGTCTGCTCCTCAAAGCGCTGCGAGGTGCCGTTGCGGATCATTTCCGCCGTGCGCAGATCGCGGTTCTTGAGGTCGATCTTGCTGGCGACCAGACCGCCGCTGCCCTGCAGCGTGTCGACCTTGACCGGCAGGCCGTTCAGGAGCTGATCGGCACCCAGCTGATCGCGATTGAGGCCAAGGAAGCCGCCGCTGGCGGTAATACGGGTCGAACTGTTGACGGTAACCGTATTGCGCGTGCCATCGGTCGAGGTGATCTGCAGCTGGTCGCCATTGCGCGCAGAGATAATCCCCTCGATCTCCGGGCCCGCCGTCATCTGCGCGGAATCGGTGTAAACCGTCGTCGAGACATCCGCCTCAGGCGCGGTTTCCGTCTGCGCGAGCACGCTGCCGGACGCCACGCCGGTCATCAAGGCCAGCGTCATAAGAAGCTTGGAACTGGTGGAAAGGGTATTCATTGCGTTTCTCCTACTCGTCGATCGGCCGGGGTCTGCAGGATCGCAGCATCATCCGACCGCCGCTCGCGAGGTGCGTATTCGACTGTCAGAAACCCCTCCGTCATGAACTCTCCGAACCTTTCAATGCGGCGCAGGAAGCACCACGAGTTCCTGCGTGTTCAGGGGAACCTTGCGCATAGATGAACGGTTCCCCTCCCCCCACGTTAACCACCGGTAACCAGAGTAGATCATGCGGTAGGACGACTTTGCGCCGACTCAACTCGGCGATGAAGGCGCACAGAAATGCGATGACCGACGAACGGGCGGGATAGTCCTTATCGCTCGGCGGGGAGAGCGAGGCATGCCTCGTGGTAGCGTGTCGGCGCCTATTCCATCAGCGCCGCATCACCCCACGTCACCGGGTCGGGAAAGCGCTCAGCCTGCGCCGTCCGGGCGACCAGCTCAATGATGCGGACCCCGTCAACGGGGACATCGAACGACTGCGCCGCTTCTCCCGCTTGGGCCGGCCTGGAGCGCGCGAGCAGCTTGCCATCGCCGTAGACCAGGAATGTCACCGGCTGCTGGCGGGAGCGCGCGGAGTCATCCACTCCCACGGAGGCGACGAAGCGCCGAAACCCTTCATTGCGCACCTCCACCCGCGAATTGGCGAGAATGCCAAGACCGGTCTCGAAGTGCGTGCCGGCAATGGACAGCGCCTGCCCGAACGGCGTCTGGTCCAGCCGTGCCCCACCCCAGCCGCCATATTGGGTGCGCTCGCCTCCACCCTTGGTCCCGCGCCAGTGGAGCAGTCCGCGATACACCTGCGGGTCCGCCTCCGGCACGACCACGCCATCCTCCGCAGGATTGACCCGTGACGGCTGCTCGGAAAGATAGAGCCCTCCAACGAGCCGCCGCGCGCCCTTTGCGCGAAAGATCAGCGTCTCATACGGCGCGAGGTCGAGGGCTTGCTCGCCCGTGAACTGACGGTCTGCGCCCTGCCAGAGATCGGTGAGCCTGACCGGCGCACCGCTCGCGAACTTCAGATGGTCCGCTGTCAGCACCGCCTTGGCGGGCGCGGCCGTGCGGTTAAAAACCGCGACGGCTTTGTCGCCATCGGCAAGCGTCTTCACGAAAATCTGCACATCCTGCGAATCGAAGGCGAGGACCGCCTGATTGCCTGCGGGGTCCTGATTGAGCGCGACGATCCGCTCATTGCCGAGGATTGCCAACATCTGTGGCGAGGCCTTGCGCAGATCATAGCCGATGATCAGCGGCGCATTGACCATGGCCCACAGCACCATGTGCGAGCGCGCACGGACGGGGTTGGTCATGTCGAAATCCCCGGTGCCGACGAACAGCATGTCGGGGTCGTTCCAGGAGCCGGCGTGAGCATAAAGGGGGCGATGCGCGACGCTGTCGAGATTGTGCAGCATCCGGCTCCAGGTGGGGAAGATATCCTCGCTGGTGCGCGACATGTTGCCGACCGTTCGGGACCATGCCCGCGAGTCCGCCGATCCCCACAGGCACAGCGAATAAACATAATCCTGGTCGGGATTATGTCGCTCCAGCGCCTGCCGCACCTCGTCATACAGCGCCTTGACGGCCGGAATGTCGGTCCGCCCGAGCGACTCCACGTCGATCAGCGGATGGAGGCCGCGATATTGCCCTGCCTTCACGCGCGGGTCGCTGGGTGGCAGCCCGCGAATACCGCAGGCGTCGACCTTGATGAGGTCGAAGCCCCATTCCTTGAAGTAGAGCGCGATGTCCTGATCGACATGGCCGTAAAGGCCCACTTCGCGCTCCAGCACCGTGCCTTCGGGCTGGTTGGGGAAGGTCGATGTGAACACCTGCCCGCAGGAATTGCGGCCGATATCGGAATAAATGCCGGCCTTGAGGCCCATGGCGTGCAGCTTGTCGGTGAGCGGCCGAAAGCTGTTGCCGCCGCCTGCGATCGCCGCCGAGGGAAAAGTCTCGGTCCGGATCAGCATCCGCCCATCCGGCTGGCGGCGCTTGAGCCACCAGCCATCATCGATGTTGATGTAGCGATAGCCTTTTGCGGCGAGGCCGCTCTCCACGATTACCCGGGCCGAGGCCATCAGCTTGGCTTCATCGATATCACTGGTGAAGGCGTTCCAGCTGTTCCAGCCCATTGGCGGCAGCGGTGCATGCCCGCCGCTGTAGATGCTCCAGCGCCCCGTGGGCGCCAGCGGATCAACCATAGCGCTGCGGGCGGCATCCGGCGACGCGGCGGGGGTTGTCTGGGCGCCAGCTTGGATCGCTGCCAACGCCGCCGCTGCCGCCCCTACCGCCAGCCACAGACGGGACGCATGTCTGAGGGTCATCGGGCCGCGCCGGCTTTGGCAACCAGATGCGTACTGAAGAACGGCAGCACATGGTCCTGGAATCGGAACGCGACATGGCTGGTATGCGTGCCCTCGTACAGGGTGAAGCTGTTCGCGATGCCGTAGGAATCGAGGACCTTGTGCAGCGTCTCGGTGTCGGTCTTGAGACTATCCTGATCACCGACGTCCATCGCGATCGCGGCATAGCCTTTGAGCGCACCGATATACTGGTCGACAAAGGCCAATGGCGCATTGGCCGCCCATTTTGCCAGAATGGCATTGCGCTGCGCCTCATCGCCGCTTGGGAGATCGAGATAGAGCGGCGGCTTCTTGGGGTTGGGCGACCAGGCCGCGCCGACCGCAAGCTGCGCCCGCAGCGGGAATGGCAGGTTGGCCGAATCAGCGGGAGCTTTGACCGCCGCGATCTGCGCCAGCCCCGTCTCATCCAGCGCAAAGGCATCGCGCGCGGACAGGCAGCACGGGCTCATCAGATAGAGCGCCCCAAACTGATCGGCGTGCTTCATGCCGATCCGTGCCGCACCATAGCCGCCCATGGAATGGCCGACGAGGCCACGGCTCCGCGGGCTCGCCACCGTGCGATAGTGGCTGTCGATATAGGCGATGAGATCGTGCGAGATGAACCGCTCAAAGTCGCCGGTTGTCGCCGAGCTTGAGTACATCGAGCCATTGTGAATGGTCTTGCTGTCCGGGAAGACCAGGATCATCTCCTGCGCGCCCTTGGCCAGCGCACCCTCGATCACTTGCGGCACATGGATTTCGCCGATCCACTGCTCAGCGCCGATGGAATAGCCGTGCAGAGCGTAGACGACCGGATATCGCTTGGCCCGGTTGGCGGCATAACTGGGCGGCAGGACGACGATGACATCGCGATCGGCAGACTCGATTTCCAGATTCCCTGCGATGGCCGGGGAATGGACCTTGATACGCTCGACCGTCACCTTCGGCGCGCCCGGCACCGGCCCCGGCGCGTTGGTGGCAACCTGCGCCAGAGCCGGCGCGGCAGGCATCGCCAGGCACAGACCTGCCAGCAGGGCCGCGTGAATTGCGCTTTTCTTCCTAGTCATCCCATCCTCCTGTTTTTGATGATGATCAGCGGCAGCCAGTCAGCCACCGCGCAGTTGCTGCATGACGAGCGCCCGGATGCGCGTGTAATTGCCCTGCCGCAGCGGCCCCAACAGTCCGCGCTGCGCCTCCGGCAGATGGGCAAGCGGATGCCCGTCGCGCTGAAAAACATAATGATCGAAATAGGCGCGCCATGCTTCCCGCTCAGCCGCCGGACGCTCGGCGATGGCGATCATCGCCAGCATCATCGCCGTCATGGGCGCATCCGGGCCGGCGGAGAAGGCATCCCACCAGTAGTTGACGAGCATGTTGAAGGGCGCCGTCGCCTCTACCTGATGCCACCATAATTTGGGGAGGTAGAGCGCGTCGCCCGGCAGAAGCTCGACCGTAACGGCCCGCGCGCGGGCCTGCGCCATGCGGGGGTAACGTGGATCGCCCTCCGGCGCCGAGGCCGCGAGACTGACGGGCGGACCGGACAAGGTGCGGTCGATCGGCCCCACATACAGGTCGCCAATCGCATCGGGCGGAAACAGCGTGAAGCATCGTCGGCCCGCCACCACGCAAGCGAGATTCTCGAACGTGTCGTAATGGCAGCTCACATGGGATGCGTTGCCCAGCCAGATGCGCGGCACCACGCCCTGCGGCATGAATGGCAGGGCATTGTCCGCCTCAAAGCCCGGCACATAGCTGATGGTCGGCAGCGAGCCCATATACACCGTGCCATCGCCGGGGGCTTCGGCGCGCGCCATGATCTCCCACAAGCCCTCGCGCAGAGGCACCTCGCGCCGCTCGAAATTGAAGCCCTCCAGGTCATCGTCGTAAAAATAACGCCCGGCAATGTCCGGCGCGCCGACGAAGATTTCTCCCGGCCGGTCGGTGGCGAAACGGTCCAGATAGTCCGCGAGCGCACCGTCCGCCCGCGCCGCCGCACGGACGACGGGCCAATCGGCACACAGGCCGCGAATGACCGCAGGCCGGCAGGGTTCGACCAGCAGGCGCCGAAACGCCTCCGCGCCGGTAAGTGCCTCCCGGTCCATTTCGGCAATGACGGCCGCCATCGAGCTTCTCCGATCAACCGGCCCGGGTCAGCATCTGGTTGCGACGCTCGGCCAGCACCGGAACCTGTTTGAGCGACGCCGCGACGCAATAAGCCAGTTGAAGATCGCCATTGCGGAACAGCGCCAGCACGCTGGCATCGTCAAGATCGTGCAACCGATCGAGGCTGACCGTGTACAAGCCCGCCAACTCAATGGTTTCGCCATCGTCGAACCGCAGCGAGATATCGATCGGCTGAATGATGCCCAGGCGATTGAGCGTGGCGATGAAGCGCTCGGCCTCCTGCTGGCCGGCGACAATCTGTCCAAGCAACCGCTGCATATGCCGCGTGGTCGATGTCGCCCCGCCATCCTCATCGAACAAAGGCTCGCCGGACACTTCGCTCAGGCGGGGGCTGGCCCGGTCGATCGCGATATTCTCACCGGACACGAAGAAGGCCTCACGCTGCTCGTCGAGCGAGCGGAAAGGCGCCTTGCCGGAATGCGAGTCGACCAGCAGATTTTCGCCTTCCTTGAAGCCGAACAGGGCACCGACATAGAAGGCGCCGGTTTCCGGGTTCTTCGCGAAGAGAATCGGGCAAACCGCCGCAGCAGCCGCAAATTCCGACGGCAGGACCGGAACGAAGTTGCGCGTTTCCGGCGAAATCGCGCCTAAACGCAGGTGCCGATGGGCCTGCGAATCCAGAATTTCGAGTGCTGCTTCCATGCCATCCCTCTCCTCATTTTTCTTGCGATGGCGGGAGCGCGCTTCTGACCCCATTCTCCGCACCGCAATTCCAATCGCTGCAATCCACCGCAGGAATCGGACGTTTTCGGTCGATAATCCAGCCCTTTGGTGGGCCATATATACACCGAAAATTTGAGCTTGATAGCGCTACCTTTTCGCACTAACGTTCAAGCATAGAAAAACACGATGTCTGGAGAGGGTGTAAGCGTGACGTGTCACGCCGACAAGGGACCACTTTATCCGCATCATGTGAAAACCGGCGGCAGCAATGCCGTTTCATGGCGTCTTCTGCCCGGGAAACCGGCCAGCGGAGCCGTTCGATGATTACAAGTGGAGGGGGTTATGAAAGGCAATCAGCCTAACTTCGATTATCTCAATCGTCCTGCAATTCTCAAGGCGGTCCTGCTCGGCGCCCCCAGTGCCCTGGCGCTGATCGTCTCGGCACCGGCGATGGCCCAAAGCAGCGCAGCGCCCCAGAGCGCATCGACTGAAGACATCATCGTCACCGGCTACCGCGCCTCGCTCCAGCAGAATCTCGATATCAAGCGCGAGTCCGCCGGCGTCGTGGAAGCGATCTCGGCCGAGGACATCGGCAAGTTCCCCGATCCTAACGTCGCGGCCGCCCTGCAGCGCCTGCCTGGCGTCTCCGTGCAGCGCAACGGTCGCCGTGGCGAGGCGGACGGCGTGACCATCCGTGGCTTTGGCGGCGACTTCATCGACACGCTGGTCGATGGCCGCCACATTTCGACCGCCATCGGCAACCGCGGTGTCGACTTCACGACCATCGGCTCGGACTTCGTCGGCCGGCTGAACGTCTACAAGACGCCCAATGTGGAGCTCTCCACCAGCGCCATCGGCGGCTTCATCAATGTGGAGATGCCCAAGCCGTTCGACCGTCCGGGTTTCCAGGTCATCGGCCGCGCCTCCGGCTCGTACCAGTCGCGCAGCAAGGATGTGACGCCGTCTGCCGGCCTGCTGATCTCAAACACGTTCGCGGATGACACGATCGGCATCCTCGGCAACGTCAACTACAAGCGCACGGACACCACCTCTAACCGCGTGTTCGTACCGGGCTGGATCGGCGCCAATTTCGCGCCCTGCCAGGCTGGCCCCAATGTGCCGACCTGCACACCGACCAGCGATGCCACCAGCGCCGCCTGGGCGACGCCCTCAAATCGCAATTCCGTGCTGAACTGGTTCCCGCAGCAAACGGGGATCGAGCAGATTCACACCAAGGACGAGCGCCTCGACGCGCGCATCGCCCTGCAGTGGCAGCCTTCGGACAATCTGCTCATCACGGTGGATGACAATTTCAGCCGTCAGACCGTGCACAGCAATGCGTTCGGCTATGCCGCCTGGTTCAACGGCAGCGACCTGCGCAACGTGAAGTATGACGAGAACGGCACGGTCGTCGATTTCTCGCAATTCGGCACGCCGATGGACTTCAACGCCAACTACACCCGCACCATTCTCGAGACGAACACCATCGGTGCGAACGTCAAATGGGATGTCAGCGAGAACCTCAAGCTGGATGTCGACGGCTTCATTTCCCGGAGCACCCGCAATCCCGGCCGGAATGGCTATAATGACAGCATGGACATCGGCTACGGCGGCACCAATGCCGGTGGCACGACCATCCTGGGGGCCAATACCGGCGTCACGATCCTTGGGCCCAGCAAGGACTATCTGCCGCAGATCCACGACATTGGTCCGGCAGGCAATGTCTCGCGCTTTACCGACACGAGCGTGATCGGTTCGCACGTGATTGTCCGTGGCGCGCCCTACAATGCCGACACCGTCAAGCAATTGCGGGCCGTTCTTCGCTGGGATCAGGACAACGTCAAGCTGGCCTTCGGTGGCCAGTATATGGAAGACAAGCTGTACGGCGAGAACACCAGCACGTTCAGCAACGGCGTGTTTGCCAGCCGCTCGGGCTATGGCACGCCTTCCGGACGCCCCGGCGGATCAAGCGGCGGCATCGCGCCACTGCCGGCCAGCGTCTATCAGGGCATCATCAGCACCGCAAACTGGATCCCGGGCTATCAGGGTAATCTCGGACCTTCGGTCATCGTCTATGACCCCTATCAGGTCTACAAGCTGCTCGAAGCCTCGGGTGGATCGGTGGCACCGACGCTCGATCCGGCCAGCGTCTATGAAATCCGCGAGAAGACCTATGCCATCTTCTTCCGGGCGACCTTCGACACCGATCTGGGCGGCATGCCGTTCAGCCTGACGGCCGGTCTGCGGCATGAAGGCACGCATCTGACCTCGAACGCGATCGGGCGCCGTCTGCTGGGCCTGTCGATCCCGTCGGGCGATCCGACCCTCATCCAGCCGAACCCGGCCCTGGGGACCAACGGCTTCTCCGATCCGACGACCATCTCGCGCAGTTCCAACTACACCTTCCTCCTGCCCAGCCTCGATGCAAAGCTGGAGGTGATGCCCAACCTGCTGCTGCGCATGAGTGCCTCGCGGACATTGACCCGTCCGGGCCTCGCCGCGCTGCGTCCCACCGTCACGCTGGGAACGTTGCGCGTGGGCAGCCTCTCGGCCAGTGGCGGTAACCCCGATCTCAAGCCGTATCTCTCCGATAACTTCGATGCGGCGGCAGAGTGGTACTATCAGCGCAACTCCTATGTTTCGGCCAACTTCTACCTCAAGCACATCACCAACTTCGTGGTCGGCGGTGTGTCGGTGCAGTCGATTGACGATGCGATCGATCCCAGCACCGGCCGGATTGCGCGCTTCAACGTGAACAGCCAGGTCAACGGGCCGGAAGCGACCGTGAAGGGCGTGGAAATCGCTGTGCAGCACGTCTTTGGCGAGAGCGGCTTCGGCTTCCAGGCCAATGCCACCTTCCCGTGGAGCAACCGCAATTACGATCCCACCAGTACGGACGGCTCGGCCTTCTCGATCACCGGCCTTGCCAAGTCGGCCAACCTGATCGCCTTCTATGACAAGGACGGTTTCCAGATCCGTGGCGCCCTCAACTGGCGTGACGAATATCTGGTCCGGCTCGGTCAGGATCAGGGCGGTACCTTCGGTGCGGAGCCGGTCTATGTCGATCAACAACTGCAGATCGATGCCTCGGCCAGCTATGACGTCACGCCTTTCGCGACGGTCTTTGTCGAGGCCAACAACCTCAACAATTCGACCTACAGCACGCATGGGCGGTTCAGCAATCAGACGCTGGATGTCTTCTCCTACGGGCGCCGCTTCTCGGCCGGTGTCCGCGTGAAGTACTGATCGGGTTGACTTCTTGCCGGGGGAGCGCACTCCTGCGCTCCCCCGCATCGTTCATGTGAGTGGTCATGGTTCATCCGGTCAAGAATATCGTGATCGTCGGCGGCGGCACCGCCGGGTGGCTGACGGCTGGGATCATCGCAGCGAGACATCGCGGCCGCATCCCGCACAGCTTCACCGTTACGCTGGTGGAATCGCCGAACACGCCGATCATCGGGGTTGGCGAAGGCACCTGGCCCACCTTGCGCTCGACGCTCAAGACCATGGGCGTATCCGAAACCGACTTCTTCCGCGAATGCGATGCGGCGTTCAAACAGGGCGCGCGCTTCAACCGCTGGACCACGGGCGCGGCGGACGACGGCTATTATCACCCGCTCGTTCTCCCGGAAGGTTTTGCCCGGGTCAATCTCGTCCCCCACTGGCTCGCCAACGGAAAAGGCCAGAGCTTTTGCGACACCGTGTGTCCGCAGGGCGTGATCTGCGACGAGAATTTAGGGCCCAAATCCATCACCACGGCTGAGTATGAAGGCGCCGCCAACTACGCCTATCATCTTGATGCCGGAAAGTTTGCGCCCTTCCTGCAGCGCCATTGCTGCGAGACTTTGGGCGTGCGCCATGTGCTGGCCGATGTACGGCAAGTGCTGCTGGCGGAGGATGGCGACATCCGCGCCATCGACACGGAGCAGGCCGGCGAGATCGAAGGCGATCTATTCATCGACTGCACGGGTTTTCGCAGCCTGTTGCTGGGCGATGCGCTGGGCGTGCCGTTCAAGGACTGCGGTGACATCCTGTTCTGCGACACCGCGCTGGCCGTGCAACTGCCCTATGAGAGCGAGAGCAGCCCGGTCGCGACGCACACCATCTCCACCGCGCAAAGCGCCGGCTGGATCTGGGATATCGGCCTGCCCTCCCGCCGGGGCATCGGCCATGTCTATTCCAGCCGCCACATCACGCAGGACGAGGCCGAGCGCGAGCTGCGCGCATATATCGGTCCGGCAGGCGCGGATTTGCCATTGCGGAAGATCGACATCCGCTCAGGTCACAGGGAAATCTTCTGGAAGCGCAATTGCGTGGCGGTGGGCCTCGCCGCCGGTTTCCTCGAGCCGCTGGAAGCCTCCGCCATCGTGCTGGTGGAACTCTCCGCCAAGATGATCGCCGAGCAAATGCCGGCCTGCCGGGAGGTGATGGACATCATCGCCCGACGCTTCAACGAGACCACCAGCTATCGCTGGGGCCGGATCATCGATTTTCTCAAGCTGCATTATGTGCTGACCAAGCGCACCGACAGCGCCTTCTGGCGGGACAATCTGCTGCCGGAGACCATCCCGGACCGCTTGGCGGACCTGCTGCACCTTTGGCGCTACCAGTCGCCCTGGTTCCATGACGAGTTCGACCGCATCGAAGAGGTCTTCCCCGCCGCGAGCTACCAATATGTGCTGTACGGCATGGGCTTCCGCACAGAAGTCGCACCCGAAACGCTGACGCCGGAGGCTGCCCTCGCCATGCAGGCGATCCGCGAGAACAGCCGCCAGACCGACCGGCTACGGACCAGCCTCCCGCGCCATCGCGACCTGCTGCGCAAGATTCGCGACTACGGCCTCCAGCCCGTCTGAGCTTTTGGGGGCATGAGACAGGCTTCCGGCATTCAGCCCCACGTCCCACGCTTATTGGGTAGCGCTACCTTTCTTCCACCACTTCGCATCCTGATCGCATTGACCAGCGCATGGCCGTGTATGGTCGCCGCGCAATTGCCGCCTGCGCCCGTCATCCCCGCAATGCCTGCGCGAGGCGCACCCAACTCGGAAGATGCCTTCGCCAATGTGCAGATATCGCCCCGGCCAGACGCCGAGCCGGCCGTGCTGCATGTTGCTTCGCTCGGGACCGAGACAGGCGATGGCAGCGCCGCACGCCCGTTCGGCACGCTGATGCAGGCGCAGGCGTCCGTGCGGCGCCTGAACCGCGACAGGCCCGTCACCGTCCAGCTCGCCGACGGCGTTTATTCCCTCGACGCGCCGTTGCACTTTGGCCCGGAGGATGGCGGCCATGCCGGCCATATCGTCCGCTGGGAAGCCGCGCCGGGCGCGCAGCCCACACTCTCCGGCGGGTCGATCGTGCAGGGTTGGACGCTCGCCGACCGCGACCGCAACATCTGGACGGCGTCGATCGGCAAGGGCAGCGATCCGCGCCAATTATGGGTCGATGGCCGCCTCGCCCATCGCGCCGCTGTCGAGGCGCCCCGGAGCGCCTTCGCCTTTTTCGATTGGGGCATCCAAATCGTCGATCCGGCATGGCGCTTTCTTGCCACCTTGCCGGACCAGAGCCGCATGGAGGTGGAGAACACCGGCTTTTTCACCGATCGACGGGCCGTCATCGACCGGATCGAGGGCGACCGCATTCTTCTCAAGCAGCCCGGCTGGCGCAACAATCTGATCGGCTATGATACCTTCGCAAAGCCGGTCTCCGGGAACAAGGCCCGCTTCTTCATCGCCAATGCCCTCGCCTTCATGCGCGCAGCCGGGGACTGGTACGCCGATCCGGCGAAAGGCGTGCTCTACCACAAGCCGCAGGATGGCCAGTCGCCCGAGGCCCATAAGATCGTCGTGCCGCGACTGGAGGCGCTCATCACGATCGCCGGGAGCGCGGAGGCGCCGGTGTCGGACATTCTCTTCGAGGGGCTGGCCTTCCGCCACACAAGCTGGCGTGGGCCGAGCAGCGCCGAGGGCTATGCCAGCCAGCAGAGCGGGAGTTATCTCGCAGGCGACATCGCCAATTATCCCGCCGATCCAGTTCGCGATTGCAGCTGGGGCTGTGCCGCGTTCGAGGCGCAACGCAACCACTGGCACCAGCAGCCCGCCGCTGTGCAGATTTCCGCCGCGCGGCGCATCACGTTCCGCAACGTCACCTTCGCGCAACTGGGACAGATCGCGCTCGGCATCGGCAACAGCCCGGAAGCCAATATGCGCGGCCCCGGGCTTGCCGCGCAGTCGATCGAGGTCAGCCGCTCGCGCTTCGGCCCGCTGGCCGGCGGCGCGATCATGGTTGGGGGAACGACCGTCGATGCCCACCATCCCTCCAGACCGGAGCTGGCCGTCCGCGACATACTGATCCGCAACAATCACATCGAGACAGTGTCGCAGGATTATCGCGAGCAGGCCGCCATTCTGGTTACCTACGCCTCAGCCACGCTCATCCTGCACAATGATGTGTCCGATGCGCCTTATGATGGCATCGACGTCGGTTGGGGCTGGGGGACCAATGATCCCGGCGGCAACACCGCGTATATGACGCGGGCGCGCGGCTATTATGATCAGCCCGGCAATCGCATCTACGAGAAGCCGACGATCCTGCGCGACACGGTGATCTTCGGCAACCGCGTTCATGGCGTAAAACGCTGGTTTCCGGACGGCGGCGCCATCTACCATCTCTCCGCCGATCCGGGCGCGCTGATTGCGGAAAACCACATCTATGATGTCCCCGGCGGCATCGGCGTCTATCTGGACGAAGGCTCGCGCTACGTCACCGTACGCAATAACGTCATCGACGGCGTCGGCCTGTGGGTGAACCTCAATGCGCAGGACGATGCCCGGCCGCGCCGAACCAATTTGGATAATGTTGCGACCGGTAACTGGTTCAACAGCGGAAAGGCCAATGGCAATTGGTCAGCCTATCTGAACAACCACCTCGCCAATAATATTGCCGTCAACGGGCAAGCCTGGCCGCCCGAGGCGCGCGCCGTCATCGCCCGTGCCGGGGTCCAGATGGACGGCACCGCGCCATGACCGCCCTTCCCCATCCTTTCGCCGACTCAGACGCTGGAGACAGATCATGACCCCCGCACCCTCGCTACGCGCCCTCATCCTCGCCGGTGCTGCAGCGTTCGCCGTGCCGCTGGCCGCTCAGACGGACGACGCCAACACGGTCATGGCGCAGTCGGAGCGGCAGGCGGCAGACATCGTGGCGAAGCTCACGCCGCAGGAAAAGGCGGACCAGCTTGTGAATGTCGCGCCCGCCATCCCGCGCCTTGGTATTCCCGGCTACAATTGGTGGACGGAATCGCTGCATGGCGCGATGGGCACGCTGCCGACCACCAACTTCCCCGAACCGATCGGCCTCGCCGCCACCTTCGATGCGCCGCTGGTCCATGATGTCGCCAACATCATCAGCGTCGAGATGCGCGGCCTGCATACGCGGGCGCGTCAGACCGGGCGCCTCGGGCGCATCGGCACGGGGCTGGACACATGGTCGCCCAACATCAACATCTTCCGCGATCCGCGCTGGGGGCGCGGGCAGGAAACCTATGGGGAAGACCCCTTCCTCACGGCCGAGATCGGCAAGGCGTTCATCACCGGCATGCAGGGGCCTGACCCGGCACGGCCCAACATCATCGCGACGCCCAAACATTATGCCGTGCACAGCGGCCCGGAATCGACGCGCCATCATGCCAATGTCTACGTTTCCCGCCACGATATGGAGGACACCTATCTGCCCGCTTTCCGCGCTGCCATCGTGGACGCCAAGGCGGGATCGATCATGTGCGCCTATAACCGGGTGAACGGGCAGCCGGCGTGCGCCAGTGACGAGTTGCTCAAGACACACCTGCGCGACGCCTGGGGCTTCAAGGGCTATGTCGTCTCCGATTGCGATGCGGTGACGGATATCAACCGCAATCATCATTATGCGCCGGATGCCGCCACGGCCGTCGCCGCCGCGATGCGCGCCGGGGTCGACAGCGAGTGCAATGGCGCGACGCTAAGCGACACCGCCGGGCTGGGACAGCCCTATCTCGACGCCTTGAACCGCAATCTCATCACCCAGAGCGATGTCGACACCGCGCTCGTGCGGCTGTTCTCCGCGCGCCTGCGCAATGGCGACCTGCCCGGTCTTGCGCCGCGCCCGGCCATAGCACCATCCGTCATCGGCGCGCCGGACCACAACGCGCTGGCGTTGAAGGCCGCCGAAAAGAGCCTGGTACTGCTTAAAAATGATGGCGCGCTGCCGCTCAAGCCCGATGCCCGCATCGCCGTCATCGGCCCGCTGGCGGACGCCACCCGCGTGCTGCGCGGCAATTATTCCTCCACCCTCTCCGGCCCGCCGATATCCGTGCTGGAGGGGCTGCGCCAGGCGATGCCCGGCGCGACGATCCACCATGCCCCCTTCGCCGAGACCTTTACCGATGGCGACCGCGTGCCGACGACGGCGCTCGTCGCGCCGGATGGCAAGCCCGGGCTGCTGGCGCGCTATTATAATCCCACGCAGACGCCGCCGGCCCGCTTCGCGCCCGGCACGTTCGACAGCGCAACCAAGGCGATGACCTTCCAGACCAAGCCGGTCGTGACCCGCAGGGAGGCCGATGTGGCCGGGCGCAGCCTCGATCTGGCGAAAGTCTCCGACCATCATCGCGTGGTATGGACCGGCTTCTTCGTCCCGCCCGAGAGCGGCACCTACCGGCTTGGCCTGTCCGGCTCCAACGGCGAGATGCTGCTCGACGGCAAGCCGTTCGTGGACCTCAAAAACTCGCGCTGGAACAGCCTGCCGACGATGAAGACGCTGACGCTGGAGAAGGGCAAGCGCTACCCGATCGAGATCATGATGACCTCGCACATCAACACCGGCATCGACCTGATGTGGAAGCGCGTCTCGCCCGATGCCGATGCCGCCCTTGCCGCTGCGGCGGCGCAATCGGACGTGATCGTCGCGGTCGTCGGCCTCACCTCGGATCTCGAAGCCGAGGAAACGCCGGTGAAGGTGCCGGGCTTTGAGGGTGGCGACAAGACCACGCTCGATCTGCCGGCCGAGCAGCTTGCCATGCTGGAAAAGGCCCGCGCGCTGGGTAAACCGCTGGTCATCGTGGCGATGAACGGCAGCCCCATAAACCTCGCCTGGGCGAAGGACCATGCAGCGGGCATCGTGGAGGCCTGGTATCCGGGGCAGAATGGCGGCCTCGCGGTGGCCAATGTCCTCTCCGGCAAGACCAATCCCTCCGGGCGCCTGCCCCTCACCTTCTATCGCAGCGTGGATGAGTTGCCGCCGTTCGGCGATTACAGCATGGCAGGGCGCACCTATCGCTACTTCACCGGCACACCGGTTTACGCTTTCGGCTATGGGCTGAGCTACACGCAATTTGCTTATGAGCCTCTGGGGGTGCAGGCATCGGGCGATGCTGCGCAGGGCGTGCGGGTTTCCACGGCCGTGCGCAATAGCGGGCAGCGGGCGGGCGAAGAGGTGGCGCAGCTCTACCTCGATTTCCCGGATGTGCCCGGCACCCCGCGTATCGCCTTGCGCGGCTTTCAGCGCGTGGACCTGAAGCCCGGTGAATCCCGCCAGATCAGCTTCGATCTCTCGCCGCGCGATCTGAGCACGGTGTCGTTGGAGGGCGTGCGGCAGGTCTTCACCGGTGCGTATCGCGTCTCGGTCGGCTCCGCTCAGCCAGACAGCGGCCTGCCGGTGCAGAGCGCGGGCTTTGCGATCGGCACCGGCGTCACCCTGCCGAAATAGGCGGGATGCCGAGCCAGCCGCTCACGTCGACCTGCTGGGGGCGGCCAGCCTTCAGCGGCACAATCAGGCGCTGGCTGGCGAAGCGGACCGTCCGCTCCGCATCGATGGCGCTGGTGAGGGTCAGCGTCCGTGGCCGGGACTGCGCCCAACCGAGATCGACCATGCAGGCCCCCCGTGCCCGCAGCCCGCGCACCGCGCCGGTCGGCCAGGCCGAGGGCAGCGCCGGCAGGAGGTGGATCTCATCGCCCCCGCTGCGCATCAGCATATGCGCGATGCCAGCGGTGCCGCCGAAATTGCCGTCGATCTGGAAAGGCGGATGGGCATCGAACAAATTGGGATAAGTCCGCTCCGGCCCAAGCAAAAAGCGCAGGATGCGGTGGGCACGATCGCCCTCGCCAAGCCGCGCCCACAGGTTGATCCGCCAGGCTGTCGCCCAGCCCGTTCCGAGATCGCCGCGCAATTCCAGCGAGCGGCGCGCCGCCGCCGCGAGCGCTGGCGTGTTGTCCGGGTCGATCTGCTGGCTCGGGAACAGCCCGTAGAGATGCGAAACGTGGCGATGGTCCGGCTCGGGCGCCTGCGCATCCCAATCCTGCTGCCACTCATGCAACTGCCCTTGCGCGCCGATGCGATCCGGCGCGAGGCGACCGCGCAAGGCGCGAAGCTCCGCCGCGAACGCGCTGTCGATGCCGAGCAGATCGGCGGCCTGCGCCGTCTGGTCGAACAGGTCGCGCAAAATCTGCTGGTCCATTGCCGGCCCGGCGCAGATCGCGATGTCGCCATGATGGGCGTTCTCCGGAGAGAGCGACGGGCTGGTAACGAGGGCGCCGGTCTCGGGATCGACCTGCAGCGTATCGACAAAGAACAGCGCCGCCCCGCGCATGAGCGGATAGACATCGCGCAGGAAGGTCTTGTCTCGCCCATAATCCCAGCGCTCCCACAAATGGGTGCACAGCCAGGCGCCGCCCGTCGGCCACATCCCCCACCGCGCGCCATCCACCGGCGCGGTGGCGCGCCAGATATCGCTGTTATGATGCGCCACCCAGCCGCGCGCACCATACATCTCCCGCGCGGTACTGGCGCCGCTTTCCGCCAGCTCCTGCACCATCCGCACCAGCGGCTCGGTGCATTCGGGCAAGGCCGTGATCTCAGCCGGCCAGTAATTCATCTGCGTGTTGATGTTGATCGTGTATTTCGATCCCCAAGGCGGATCGATGCTCTCATTCCAGATGCCCTGCAGGTTGGCGGCCTGGGAGCCGGGGCGCGACGAGGCAATCAGCAGATAGCGCCCATAATTGAAATAGAGCGCAGCAAGGCCGGGGTCATCGCGGCTCTGCGCGGCGATCACGCGCTCATCGGTGGGCAGCGCGGCGGCGCTGTCATCGCCAAGGTCGATCTCGACGCGGCGGTACAGGGCGCGATGGGCAGCGACCGCTTCACCATGCAGTTGCTCGGTGCTGCGCGCCATCGCGTCGACGATCCAGCCGCGCACAAGCGCATCTGGATCGCCGGAGACATCGTCGAAACGGCGGAAGCTCGTCGCCATCGCGACCAGAACCGTCACCGCCCGCGCGCCACGCAACGCCAGATGATCGCCCTGCGCGGTGAGCGAGCCGCCTTCCGGGATCACGCGCACCAGCCCTGCCAGCTTCAGCGCACCGTCGACGCCATGCGCGCCACGATTGCGCCCCCGGATGAGCAGCAGCGCGTCGCGAGCCTCCACCTGCGCCTCCTGCGCCGGGGCGAAGCCGATATCGAGATCGAGCGATGCCGGGCCATCCACCTCGTAGCGCAGCACGATCACCTGTCGCACGGGCGAGGCAAAGACCGTGCGGCGGTGACGCGTGCCCGCCAGCGTGAACGTCGTCGTTGCCGTGGCGCTGTCGAGGTCGAGCACGCGCCTATAATCGTCAGGGACTGTAGCGGACGCGGCGCCCGGCAAGCTGAGCAACAGATCGCCGAAGCTCTGATAGGCCATCTGCTGGACCGGCTGGCCGATCAAGGTGCGGTTCGCGAGGTCGTGCGCCTGCGCATAATCTCCCTGCGCGATCAGCCTGCGCACCTCCGGCAAGGCGGCACGGGCGGCGGGATTGACCGGATCATAAGGCCCGCCGGACCATAAGGTATCCTCGTTGAGTTGCAGCCGCTCGGTGCCGACGCCGCCGAACACCATCGCGCCGATCCGGCCATTGCCGACCGGCAGGGCCTGCGTCCATTCTGTCGCCGGGCGCCGATACCAAAGCCGGTCGCGCAAGGGTCTGTCGCTCTCGGACGCGGTCACGGCGGCGCCCGGCAAACAGGCATTGGCGGCGAGCAGCAGCGAGCCTTCGAGCACATCGCGGCGCGTGACCATCGCTCAGCGGTCCTTTCGGCTAGCGGGTCCAGACATAAGGCCCCACGATGGTGCCGGTGAACCCGCCGGCATCCTGTGTGCTGAGGAACCGGGCATCCAAATCCGCCGCGAGCCGGCCCATGCCCCCTGCCCCGGCATAGTGGAAGGACATGGTCCCCCCGTTCGCGCGGATCGTCAAAGTCATCGGGCTCCGGTTGGCGATAGGCGCGGAGGCGACCAGCTGCTCCTTCCCTTTGGCGCGAGTATACAGCGCGATTGCATCCTGCCCGTTCAGCCGCGTGAGGCCGAAGAACAGCCAGGCATCGTCGCTTTGCATCGCGGCAAGGCCGGCGCGGTCGCCTTCCTGCTCCGGCGAGAAGGTGACGACGGTGCGCATCGTCGCGACATGATGCTGCTGCCGCCGCCCAAGGAAGGCGGGCGTTCCGGCCTTGTCACCGAGCGGCGCGGCACTGGCCAGCACCAGATCGCCACGCTCCAGCCGATAGAACGGGTGATCCGGCGTGCGGACGCCGACCCATTGCATCCCCAGCCGGTCGCCCTCGAAGCTGTCGGCATACGCGAAATCGCCGCTGGTCGGCAGCGGCGGCCGGACCTGTGGAGGCAGCGCGGGCGCCTTCGGCGCGAACGGGATCCTCTCGCCATGCGGCAGGATGACCGGCCAGCCGTCTTTCCACTGGACGGGCAGCAGGAAGGTCTCGCGACCGATATTGTAATAATTGTCGGCATAAGGCCGCACCGCCAGAAAGGTTGCCCACCAGTCGCCTGCCGGGGTCTGGACGAGCTTGGCGTGGCCGGCGGAGGTGATCGGATCGGGCCGGGCGGGATCGAGGTCGCGCTGGGTGAGGATGGGGTTATCCTTGTGCGGCACATAAGGTCCGCGCAGCTTGCGCGAGCGGAACACCACCTGGGAGTGATCGACGCTCGTGCCACCTTCCGCCGCGGTCAGATAATACCAGCCATCCTTGCGCAGAATGTGCGGCCCCTCGATCCAGATCGGCTTCTTGCTCAGGTCCACCCCGCCATTGACGAGCTGGGTGCTCGGCCCGACCATCTTGCCGGCCCGCCAGTCATATTCCTGAATCCAGATTGCGCGGTGCCCCTCATAGCGCGGCGTCTCATCCGGCCCGCGATTGTTGACGATATAGGCTTTGTCGCCTTCCCAATAGATCGACGGGTCGATCCCCTCGAACGGTAGCCAGATGGGGTCGGACCAGGGGCCGGCGGGGTTCTTGGCGGTGATGACGAAATTGTCCCGGCACCCCACGCAGGTGTTGACGATGTAGAAGGTGCCATCATGAAAGCTGATGTCCGGCGCGAACACGGCTTCTGACACGCCCCGGCCGGCGAGGTTGAGCTGATCGGGCCGGTCGATCGCATTGCCGATCTGCGTCCAGTTCACCAGATCCTTGGAATGCCAGACCGGAAGCCCCGGAAAATGCGCGAAGGATGAGGTGACGAGATAATAATCCTCCCCCACCCGCGTAATGGAGGGATCGGGATAATAGCCTGAGAGGATTGGGTTGCGGTAGGCGCCGGGCTTGACCGTCACCTGCTCGATGGACTGCCCATCATAATCGAAGCTGGCAAAGCGGGCCTCCGGCCCCGCCCATGCCGCTGCAGGCATCAAGGCCAGCGCTGCGGCCATCCATCCACGCGCCCACAGTCCCGCCGCGATCTTCATCGTCCCTCTCCTTTTGGCGGCACGCTGATCCTGTGCGGATTCGCTGCCCGAGTCATATTGGTAGCGCTCCCATTTCTCCTTGCCCAGCCTGTTTTATGCGCGCGAGCGCGTATCTTGCTCCAAACAGGGCAAATTCATGCCCGAGCGGAATCCATTTGACCGCCCCGCATCCATAATGGTAGCGCTACCTTAACAACGCCGCACAACCATAAGCGGCGCGCAAGATAAACGAAGGAGAGCCCCCTTGTCGAAAGTCCCGATGCTCCGGACCAGCCTTGTCGTGCTTGGTCTCGCCACCGCCCTTTCCGCCTGCTCCTCGGATGAACCGGCCGCTGCAAACAATGGCGCGACTGGCGCGGCGCATGAATCGGATGGCATCTCGGCTGACGGCAAGCGCTTTCTCGCCCAGCCGCTCGTGACGGAGATTTTCACCGCCGATCCTTCGGCCCATGTCTTCAACGGCAAGATCTACGTCTATCCCAGCCATGATGTCGACGCCGGCATCCTGGACGATGACCTGGGCAACCAATATGCCATGCACGACTATCGGGTGCTTGAGATGGACAAGATCGGCGGCCCGGTAAAGATCGGCCCAGTGGCGCTGGACGTGAAGGATGTGCCCTGGGCAGCCAAGCAGATGTGGGCACCCGACGCCGCGTTCAAGAATGGCACCTACTATCTGTACTTCCCGGCCAAGGACAAGGACGGCATCTTCCACATCGGCGTGGCGACCAGCAGCACGCCCATGGGTCCGTTCAAGGCCGAGCCCAAGCCGATCGCCGGCAGCTTCTCCATGGACCCCAATGTGTTCACGGACACGGATGGGACCAGCTACATGTATTTCGGCGGCATCTGGGGCGGCCAGCTCCAGAACTGGGCCAAGGGCAAATATGATGCCTCGATCGGCGTGACCGACCTCAAGGCCGACGATCAGCCCGCGCTCATGCCCAAGGTCGCCAAAATGGCTCCGGACATGAAGAGCTATGCCGAAGCGCCCCGCGACGCGGTGATCCTCGATGAGAAAGGCAAGCCGCTCCTCGGTGGCGATCATGATCGCCGCTTCTTCGAGGGCACCTGGATGTACAAGCGCGGCGACACTTACTACCTGACCTACTCGACCGGCGACACGCACTTCCTCGTCTACGCCACGGGCAAGACGCCTTATGGTCCGTTCACCTATCGCGGCAAAATCATGGAGCCGGTGCAGGGCTGGACCACCCACCACTCGATTGTGGACTGGGGCGGCAAGACCTGGCTCTTCTATCATGACACGCAGCTGAGCGGCAAAAACCACCTGCGCAACGTGAAGGTCACCGAGCTGACCTTCAACGCCGACGGCACGATCCAGACGATCAATCCGTTCCGCGACTGACCGGCATGTTCCTCGGCATCGACATCGGCACCTCCGGCGTGAAAGCGGTCGTCATCGACCAGCATGGCGCCGTTGTCGGCCAGGGAACGGCAGCGCTCACCGTGCAGCGGCCGCAACCGCTCTGGTCCGAACAGGACCCGGCGGCGTGGTGGGCCGCCACCACCGCAGCCGTGCAGGCCATCGACCCCGCCGTGCGGCGCGCCGTGCTGGGCGTCGGGCTCGCCGGCCAGATGCACGGGGCCACGCTGCTCGGCGCCGACGACCAGCCGCTGCGGCCGGCAATCCTGTGGAATGACGGGCGCAGCCACGCCGAATGCATCGCGCTGGAAGACAAGACCGACGCCTTCCGCACAATCGGCGGCAACATCGTCATGCCCGGCTTCACCGCACCAAAGCTCGCCTGGGTGGCCCGGCACGAGCCGGAAATCTTCGCCGCGACGCGCACCGTGCTGCTGCCCAAGGACTATATCCGCCTGCAAATGACCGGCGACAAAGCCACGGACATGTCCGACGCCGCCGGCACCTTGTGGCTGGATGTCGCCGGGCGGCGCTGGGCGGAAGCACTGCTGGACGCGACCGGCCTCAGCCTTGCGCACATGCCGGCGCTGTACGAGGGCACAGAGCTGACCGGCACGTTGCGGGCGGAGGTCGCTCAGCTCTGGGGCATGTCTCCCGTTCCGGTCGCCGCCGGGGGGAGCGACAATGCCGCCGGCGCTGCGGGCATCGGCATCGTCAGCGATGGCGACGGGCTGCTCTCCCTTGGCACATCGGGCGTGATCTTCATCGCCAACGATCAGTTCAAACCCAATCCAGACCGAACCGTGCACGCCTTCTGTCACTGCCTGCCTGCACACTGGCATCAGATGGCCGTGCACCTGTCGGCGGCGTCGTGCATAGACTTTGCTGCACGCCTCTCCGGTGCAGCCGGCGCCGCCGACCTCTTTTCCCGCGCGGAGTCCGTTGGCGCCGCGTGCGGTCCGGAACTGTTCCTCCCCTATCTCTCGGGCGAGCGTACACCGCATAACGACCCGCAGGTGCGTGGCGCCTTCCTCAATCTCGATCATGATAGCGGGCCGGAGCGGCTGGCGCAGGCGGTGCTGGAAGGCGTCGCTTTCGCCTTCGCCGACGGGTTGGATGCGCTGCGCGACGCCGGCAGCGATGTGCAGGAACTGGCCGTGATCGGCGGTGGCGCGCGGTCGCGCTATTGGGGCCAGATCATCGCCGCTGCGCTCGGCACGCGCCTCAACTACCTCAAGGGCGGAGAGGTCGGTCCGGCGATGGGCGCGGCCCGCTTGGCCCAGATCGGCGTAACCGGCGGCGCACCCGCCGACATCTGCACAACGCCGCCGGTCGCCCATGTGATCGAGCCCGACCCGCTGACCGCCGAACGACTGGCCCCCAAGCGCGAGGCCTTCCGCCGCGCCTACCCCGCCATTCGCGCCGCACAGAGCTGACATTCTTGAAACCGACAGGGAGCGCCTGATGGCCACCGACTATTTCGCAGACATTGCCCCCATCGCCTATAAAGGCCCGGATACCGACGACGAGCTGGCCTATCGCTGGTATGACAAGGATCGCGTCGTGCTCGGCAAGCGGATGGAGGATCACCTCCGCTTTGCCGTGTGCTTCTGGCACACATTCTGCTGGCCGGGCTCGGACGTGTTCGGCGCAGGCACCTTCAACCGCCCCTGGCATGCTGGCGCCAATAACAGCGCCGCTGCGGCCCAGAAGCGCGAAGTCGCCTTCGATTTCTTCAAGAAGCTAGATGTCCCCTTCTACTGCTTCCACGATGTCGACGTGATGGCGCAGGCCGAAGGCGTGGCCGAGCATCGCCGCCACATGGCCGAAGCCGTCGATCATCTGGAAGAGCTGCAGGCCGCAAGCGGGCGCAAGCTGCTGTGGGGCACCGCCAATCTGTTCGGCCATCCCCGCTTCGCGGCTGGCGCTGCGACAAATCCGGACCCGGAAGTCTATGCCTTCGCCGCCATGCAGGTGCGCGATGCGCTGGAGGCCACGCATCGCCTGGGCGGCGTCAACTATGTGCTGTGGGGCGGCCGCGAGGGTTATGAGACGCTGCACAACACCAACTTGAAGCGCGAGCTCGACAATTTCGGGCGCTTTCTCACGCTCGTGGTCGAGCACAAGCACAAGATCGGCTTTACGGGCACGGTCCTCATCGAGCCCAAGCCGCACGAGCCGACCAAGCATCAATATGATTTCGATACGGCCACCGTCTACGGCTTCCTCAAGCGCTATGGCCTCGAAAATGAGGTGAAGGTGAACATTGAGGCCAACCACGCCACGCTCGCCGGCCATACCTTCGAGCATGAGCTGGCCACGGCGGCGGCACTGGGCATTTTCGGATCGATCGATGCCAATCGCGGCGACCCTCAGAATGGCTGGGATACCGACCAGTTTCCCAATTCCGTGGAAGAACTCACCGTCGCGATGATCGAGGTGATCCGCGCCGGCGGGTTCACCACGGGCGGGTTCAACTTCGATTCCAAGGTCCGGCGCCAGTCGATGGACCCGGTGGACCTGTTCTACGGGCATATCGGCGGCATCGACACGGTGGCGCGTGGCCTGCTGAATGCCGCCGCGATCATCGAGGATGGCCGCATCGATGCCCTGCGCAACCAGCGTTATGCCGGCTGGGATGGTCCGCTCGGCAAAGAGCTCGCTGCGCTCGACCTCGCCGGGATCGCCGACCTCGCCGTAACCCGCGCGCTCGACCCCAAGCCTGCCTCCGGAAGGCAGGAGCGGATCGAAAATCTCGTCAATCGCTTCATCTAAGCCATGCCGGACCCGGGCGCTTCCTCTTCGCCGGGTCAGGTCACTGATGAGGTGGTCGCTACGGCGGCCACCTCTTTTTTTGCTATCTTCTCGCCCAGGCGCTAACGAAACCGAAATTGCCGTGCCCCATAGGATCGGCACGAACAGACGATAACGACGCGGAGCCAAAGCAAGATCGCCCCCTCATCTTATCTGTTGCGGTGACCGCACGATATTGGGAGAGGTCTCGCCCGGTTCCGGATAGGAAGGCGAACAAGTCAGGCGATGGTCACCAACCGCAGTTCCCGCTCGTCCCGTCGGCAGAGCTCTGGCCCCAAGATCGAGGATGTCGCCCGCTTGGCCGGCGTTTCGCCGATGACCGTGAGCCGCGTGATCAACAAGGGCACCAATGTCCGTGAGGACAAGCGCCTTGCGGTCGAGGCCGCGATTGCCGAGCTGAACTACGCGCCCAACATCGCCGCTCGCACGCTTGCCGGCGGGGAGGACACACGCATCGGCCTGCTCCACTCCAACCCGAGCTTTGCCTATCTCAGCGAGTTTCTGGTGGGCATATTGGCGGAGACCAGCCGCACCGGCGCGCAGCTCATCGTCAAGGAGTGCAATGAGGAAGGCGCAGAGGACAAGGCGATCGAAGCGCTGCTCAAGGGCCGAGTGGACGGGATCGTCCTGCCCCCGCCGCTGAGCGATTCCCCCTCTGTGCTCGCCGTGCTGGAAGGCGCCGGCGTGCCGGTCGTCGCGGTCGCCACCGGGCGCGCGCCGGACTGGGCGCTCTCGGTGAGCATCGATGACAAGGCGGCGGCCCACGCCATGACCGATCACCTGATCCTGCTCGGGCATCACCGCATCGGCTTCATCACCGGCCACCCCAACCAGACGGCCAGCGCCGAACGGCTGGAGGGCTATCGCTCCGCGCTGGAGAAGCACGGCATCGAGCCGCAGCCCGAGCTGATCGAGCAGGGCTTCTTCACCTTCCGCTCGGGGCTGGAGGCAGCCACGCGCCTGCTCGACCTGCCCGAGCCGCCAACGGCGATCTTCGCCTCCAACGACGATATGGCCGCAGCTGCGCTGACCGTCGCGCACCGGCGTGGTATCGATGTGCCGCAAATGCTGACCATCTGCGGCTTCGACGATACCGCTCTGGCGCTCACCAGTTGGCCGGAGCTGACCACGATCCGCCAGCCTATCACCGATATGGCGCAGCAGGCGGTGGCGCTGCTGACGCGGGAAATCCGCATGCGCAACGCCTCATCGAAGGGCGTGGACCACCCGCATGTCGTGACGCCCTACACGCTGATCGCGCGCGAGAGTGACGGACCCCCGCCCCAGCCCTGAAAAGCGAACGGCCCGGCGACGCATAAGCGTGACCGGGCCGAGCGTATGATTGGGTGAGCGATCAGCCTTCCATCTGCTCCAGTTCCCGCCCCTTGGTCTCGCGCACCATGGCGCGGACGAAGAAGAAGGAGACGGCGGCAAAGAAGGCATAGCCGAAATAGGCCACCGCAAGGCCGGGGCTGATCACCAGCGAGGGGAAGCTGACGGAGACCAAGGCGTTGGCCAGCCACTGCGCCAGCCCCGCCACCGCCAGACCCGAGCCGCGGATCTGGTTGGGGAACATCTCGCCCAGCATCACCCACATGATCGGCCCCCAGCTCAGGTTGAAGAAGATCACGTAGAGATTGGCCGAAATCAGCGCGATGATGCCATTGCTGCCCGGCAGCACCACGCCGCCATCGGCGCCCGTGACCGCCGTGGAGAAGGCATAGGCCACGATCGCCAGCGTGACGGCCATGCCCGCCGATCCGAACAGCAGCAGCGGCTTGCGGCCGATCTTGTCCACCAGGAACATGGTGGCGATGCAGGCGCCAATGGAGAGAACGCCCGAGAGGATGTTGGTCTGCAGCGCATAATCCTCCGAGAAGCCGACGGCCTCCCACAAGGTGGCGCCATAATAGAAGACCACATTGATGCCGACGAACTGCTGGAAGATCGCAAGGCCGATGCCGGTCCACACGATCGGCCGGATGCGCCCGGTCGTCTTGTCGATGAGATCGGAGAGACGCGGGCGATGGTGATCGGCGGCGAGGCTGTCGCGGATCTCACCAACCTTGCGCGTCGCTTCCTCCGGCCCGAACAGCCGCGAGAGAACGGCGTGGGCGCGCTCTTCCTTGCCCTTGACCACCAGATAGCGCGGGCTTTCGGGAATGATCAGCAGCGCCAGGATATAGATGGCCGCAGGGATCGCCTGCAGCAGGAACATCCAGCGCCAGGCCGGCAGATCGAACCACAAGGTCGCCGTCGAGCCGCCGGCATAGCGCGCCAGCACGAAGTTGGCGACGAACGCTCCGGTAAGGCCGGTGATGATCATCACCTGCTGGATGCTGGAGAGGCGCCCCCGGATCGAGGCGGGCGTCACCTCGGAAATATAGACCGGCGAAATCACGCTGGCCGCGCCGACGCCGAGGCCGCCGATGATCCGCGCCATGATGAACATCGCCGAAGACCCGGCCGCACCGGCCAGCAGCGCGCTGATGAGGAAGAGCAGGCCGGCCAGCATCATCACGCCGCGACGGCCAATGAGGTCGGACATGCGCCCGGCGAGAAACGCGCCCAGTGCGGAGCCGACCAGAATGGCGCCGACATTGATACCGATGCCCAGCGCGCCCAGGTCAAACGCGGATTCCAGCCCCTTCTGGGTGCCGTTGATCACGCCGGAATCATAGCCGAACATGAAGCCACCGATGGTGGCGATGGCCACGATGGCGAATATGAACCCGATGTTGGTTCGCCCGATGGCGTGCGTTTCAGCGCTCATGCCGAGCCCCTCCTCTCTCTCAAAAACTCTGCCGACTCCAGCCGAGGCCGGGACGGCGTTTCTTCTGTCAAATATCTGCCGGGGTAACCGGCAATCCTGAAACCTTGGGATCGAATGCGAAGACGTGGCCGGCCAACGGCTGTGCCTCACGCGCGGCGGCATCCAGCCCCTTTTGCGCGGTGGTGGCATAGGCGGTGCGCAAATCCGGCCCACCAAAGGCGATCTTGGTGACATTGGCGACCGGGAAGGAGATGGTCTGCATCAGCGAGCCCTGCGGATCATAGCGCCGCACGCCCCAGCCGCCAAACAAAGCGACCCACAGGCAACCTTCGCTATCCAGCACGGAGCCGTCGGGCCAGCCCGCGCCATCCTCGATAGTGATGAACAGCTCGCCCGCGCCGACCGTGCCGTTCTCATCGACGGGGACTTTCCAGATTTTCCGGCCAAGCGTGTCGGTGTGATAAAGCGTGCGCCCATCTGCGCTGATGGCAGGGCCATTGGTGATCTCGACAGCAGGCACGGCCGTGGCGGCGCACTGCCCGCCGGCGAGGCAATAGAGGCGCCCGGTATGGGCGGCTTCGCTGTCGTCCATGCTGCCGAACCACAGCCGCCCTTGAGTATCGGTGGCGGCGTCGTTCAGCCGATTGCCAGGCAGATGCGGCTCGGGATCGTGGAACAGCGAAAATGCCCCGCTTTGCGGATCGAACCGATGCAGGCCGGTGCGCACGCCGGTCATCATGTCGCCGCTGCGCGTAGGCAGCGCCCAGCCGATCTGGTCCGGCGCATCCCATACCGCCAGCGCGCCGGTGGTCGGCACATGGCGGTAGAGCCTGTGCGCCTTGATGTCGACGAACCACAGAGCATCGCCCCACCAGACCGGCCCTTCGCCGAGCGTCATGCCCAGGGGAAGGATCGGCTCGGGCTGCATCTCAGCGCCAGCCTGCGTCGACGAAATATTCGTGCCCGCTGCACAGCGCTCCGTCATCGGAGGCGAGGAACAGCGCCAGCGCGGCGACATCGCGCGGCTGGATGCGGCGCGGGAGGCACTGGGCCTGCAGGATCTCCGCCTCACCTTCCGGCGTGTACCACTGCTTCTGGCGGGGGGTATCGACATTGCCCGGCACGATGGCGGTCACGCGGATATTGTCGCCGCCCAGATCGCGGGCCAGCGCCCGGGTCATGCCTTCCACGCCGGCCTTGGCCGTCTGGTAAAGAACCAGTTCCGACATGCCGAGATGCCAGCTCACCGACCCCAGATTGATGACCGCACCGCCGCCCCGCGCGCGCATCGCCGGAACTACAGCCTGCGCGGCGAAGAACTGATGGCGCAGGTTCGTCGCCATGCGCTCGTCCCAATAATCGGCGGTCACCTCGTCATAGCGATGGCGGTCGTCATTGGCGGCATTGTTGACCAGCACGTCGAACCCGCCCATTTCGCTCTCCAGCGCTCGGACGGTCCGCTCCAGATCGGCAACATTGCGAAGGTCGCAATGGCGAAAGCGCGCGCCGGCGAGATCCCGCGCCAGATCGGCGCCGGCAATGTCGTTGAAATCGAGGAAGGCGACATGCGCGCCCTGCCCCGCAAACGCCGCGACAATGGCCGCCCCGATCCCGGTCGCCCCGCCAGTGACCAGCACGTTCTTGCCCGCCAGGCTGGGATAAACAGCGTATTGTGTTTGCTCAGACTTGTTCATGCCGATTCCAGAAGACCGCGCCGCTGCAGATTTGCGTAGAAGGCGCCAATACCCAGCTGCCAGGGCGGTGCATCGCGCGAGGTGACGACCCGATTGACCAGACGCCCGAGCTTGTCGGAGGCGATGGTGACAACATCGCCCACCTTGTGGGTGAAGCCGCGCCCCGGCTCGTCGCGGTCCTGCACGGGCGCGAACAGCGTGCCGAGGAACAGCGCGAAGCCATCGGGATATTGATGCTCGCTCACCGTCTGGCGCACCAGATCAAGCGGATCGCGGCTGATCTCCGCCATGTTGCTCACGCCCTCCAGCACGAACCCATCCTCACCGGCGATGGTCAGCCGCACTTCGGCACGGCGCACATCATCGATGCTGAAGCTGTCATCGAACAGCCGCACCAGCGGGCCGATGGAACAGGAGGCGTTATTGTCCTTGGCCTTGCCGAGCAGCAGGGCCGAGCGGCCCTCGAAATCGCGCAGATTGACGTCATTGCCGAGCGTCGCACCCACGACGGCGCCGAGGCTGTCCGCCAGCAGCACGATCTCCGGCTCGGGGTTGTTCCACGCAGAATCCGAACGGATGCCGATCGCGGCGCCGGGCCCCACGGTGGAGAGCACCGGCGACTTGGTGAATACCTCCGCATCCGGGCCGATGGCGACCTCCAGATATTGCGACCACAGCCCGTCCTCGATCAGCGCCTCCTTGAGAGAGGCGGCTTCCGGCGTACCGGGCTGGACGGAGCGGATTTGTCCGCCAATGCGCGACTCAAGCCGCTCGCGGATCGAGGCGGCCCGGCTCCAGTCGCCCCGCGCCCGCTCCTCGATCACCCGCTCGATGGCGGACAAAGCGAAGGTGACGCCGCAAGCCTTGATGCATTGCAAATCGACGGGGCTGAGCAAGCGCGTGGATGCAGGATCGAAACGGCCCAGCGACGTGCCGCCAGCGCCTGAAAAATCGCCGCTTTCTACAAGGGCCGAGACGGTCGGCCAGACGTGCGCCATATCAAGCAGCTCACCCTGCCGGACGAGCACGGGGCTCGGGCCATCGCCAAAATCGGCTCGCCCCAGAAACATGCTCTCTTCCCAATCGACGGGCAGCATCGGGCCGGACTCGTCTGGATGTATCACTTCCTCTCCCTCGCCCCCGAGGGCGCCCCTGTGTGTTAGCGCTATCAAGAGCTATTGCGCTTGTTTGTCAAGAGGGGCTACTCCTGCGCCTCTAATGCATTGACAAGAGAGACGATGACACCCGGCCCGATCCTCTGTTTCGGCGAAATGCTGCTCCGCCTCTCCGCCGTCCCCGGCGAGAGCCTGTTCCAGAGCGAGCGGCTGGATGCGCGATTCGTCGGTGCGGAGGCCAATGTGGCGGTGGCGCTGGCGCGGCTGGGCATTCCGAGCGCCTTGATTACCGCGCTCCCGCCAGGCGCGGTTGGCGATGCGGCGCTGGACGCCCTGCGCCGGCCCGGCGTGGACGTGCGGCATGTGCAGCGCCAGCCGGGGCGGATGGGGCTGTTCTATCTCATGCCGGGCAGCGGCCTGCGCGCCCCTGCGATCAGCTATGATCGCGCCGGCAGCAGCTTCGCGATCACCCCGGCCGAACGTTATGACTGGGCCGCGGCGCTGGAGGGCGTGGCCATGCTGCATCTTTCCGGCATCATCCCCGCCCTCTCGCCTGACGCTCCCAAATTGTCCCTCGCGGCGATGGAAGCGGCGAAGGCCGCCGGCATTCCGATCTCCTTCGACGGGAATTTCCGCGCGACGCTCTGGGAAAGCTGGTGCGACAATCCCGCGCCGATCCTCGCCCGCCATGTCGAGATGGCCGATCTGTTCTTCGGCAGCGCGCGGGACATTGCGATGCTGCTCGGCCAGTCCTTCGATGCGCAGGACGCGGACGGACGCCGCGCCGCAGCCGAGGCAGCCTTCGCGCGCTTCCCCAATCTGCGCCAAATCGCCTCCACCCATCGCGTGGTCACCCATGCCGGGCTCCATCACCTTTGCGCCCGCCTCGATACACTGGATGACAGCTTCGAGACGCAAGTTATTGAAGTCGCTTGGATCGTCGACCGAATCGGCACCGGTGACGCATTCGCCGCCGGGGTCATCGCGCATATCGATGCCGGCATCGCCACCGCAGCCGAGCGCGGTCTGGCGCTCTGTGTGCTCAATCATTTCGTTCATGGCGATTTCAGCCCGATCAGCGCGGAGGAACTCGCCGCATTCCGCCCCGGCCAAACCGGCGACGTCCGCCGATGAGAAAGCGAGCATCCCTGTGACACAGTGGTTCGATCAGATCGCCGACATGCCGCTGGTGGCGATCCTGCGCGGCCTCACCCCCGAGGAGGCCCCCGCGGTCGGGGCTGCGCTCATCGAGGCGGGCCTGCGCTGCATCGAGGTGCCGCTCAATTCGCCCCGCCCGCTGGAGAGCATCGCCGCCCTCGCCAGCCTGCCCGGCGGCGCGCTGATCGGGGCCGGCACCGTGCTGCGCGTGGACGCGGTCGATCAGGTCGCACAGGCGGGCGGGCGCATCATCGTCTCGCCCAATATGGACCCACCCGTAATCCGCCGCACGAAGGCGCTCGGCCTGCTTTCCATGCCCGGCATCGCAACCCCGAGCGAGGCCTTCGCTGCTATCGATGCCGGGGCCGATGCGCTCAAGCTCTTTCCCGCCGAGATGCACAGCCCGGCGGTGCTCAAGGCGATGAAGGCGGTGCTGCCCGCCGACATTCCTGTGCTGGTGGTGGGCGGCATCGGGCCGGACAATATGGCCGCATGGCGCAGCGCCGGCGCGGCTGGGTTCGGCATTGGATCATCGATTTATCAGCCGGGGCTGGATGCGGCGCAGGTCCGCCAGCGGGCCGATGCCATGGTCACGGCGTGGCGCGCCCTTGAGAACTGAGCGCCTGAGGTGGCGTGTTCGGCAAAACCCTGCCCCACCCCCGCCGTCACCCCGGGCTTGATCCGGGGTCCAGCTTCCTTCCGGACCGACTTCTCGCCAGGGTCTGCCAGACGAAATGCGCCGAAACAGGTTAGCTGGACCCCGGGTCAAGCCCGGGGTGACGGTTGGAGGGGTGGTTAGTCTCACCCCTGCTTACCGCTCCGCGTTCGCCAACTCATGCGCAGCGTTCGCCAGTTCGATAAATCCCGCGCCGGCCGAGATCACATATTCATTCTGCCCCCAGAAGAACGGCCAATCCTCATGGTTCTCCGGGAAATCGGGCTTGATAATCAGCGCACCCGGCACAACCCCGCCAGCGATAAAGCTGAAGTCCGCACGATTGGTCCCATAGGCCACTTCCTTCGACCGCGCGCCAACCGCCGAGACGAAAGAAATATCCGAGCCAGGATGGTTGCCGAGCAGATAGTCGATGCTGCGAAACACCGCATCGCTCTTCACAATCTCCGGGAAAGCCTTGTGCAGTGCATAAGCGGCGAGGCCATAGTCGATCACCCCTTCGTTCCCCGCCCAGCCGCCTTCCGAGATCGGCACGCCATAGGGATTGGCGGCGGCGATCTTGTCGCTCTGCGCGGCCCATTGCCGCACGAGCGGCTCCATCGCCGTGCGGTAGGAAGGCGGCATGAACGGCAGGGCTTCGGTCGCCAGCGCAGCCTGAAACCCGAAGAATTTTGAGACGGATGGCCACAACGCCTCGATCTGTGCCGCGTAGCGCTTGTCCCGCGTGGTCTTGAGCAACTGCACGGCGGCCGCGAACTGCTCGACTTCGAGCGGCCCGCCGGTCGTATTGCCATGCTGGAAGACATAGGGCGGATGGCTCTGTTCCTCGGCCCACACCCGCGTCGCAATGGCCAATGCCTTGTCGGAGAGCGCCGGGTCCAGCGTCTTGAGGGCGCGACTGGCCGCAGCCAGCGCCGCGATCGAACCGTAATTGAGCGCCGAGGACCGACTGGTGAAAGCCCAGCGATCATCGGGCGTGCCGCTGCGGTCCCCCTTCACCTCATAAGGCTTGAGCGCCGGATCGTAGATCTTGCCGTCGGTCTTGGTCACGGCGTCGCCGAGATGCGTGTACTGCCCCACGTCGGGCTCCACGATGCCGTGGATCGCATGGCCGACCGCATCGAATTGCGCGGCGAGCTGGAGCGTGCCGTGGCGGATTTGCTGGAGCAGGTCGGGCTGACCATCCGGCACATGGATTTCCACGCGCCGTGTGGCACCATCCACGCTGGTCGTGTCGCGATCCAGCCCGAAGCCCTCCCAGCTCCGCACCATGGAGCGTATCACGGCATATTGCGTCTGCGTGCGGATGTCATAGTCGCCGGCATCGTACCATCCGCCGATGTTGAGGCCGGGAATATGCTCGCCGGGCTTGAACCGCGTATCGGTGGTCGGACCCTGCGCATACAGGTCGATATGCTCATGATTGAGCGGCGCCTGCCGGGCATCGTCCTGGTGGGACTCGCCGTGCCAGATCCGATAGGCCTCGTTGACGGTCACATGGTCCATCGCCACCGGGAAGTAGACGTCCAGTGTCGGATGCCAGGCATCTGCAAACAGATCCTGCGCGATGCGAAACGGCGCGGTCTTACTGTCGCCATAGGCCAGCCGATAGAGGCCCGGCGCGCGCACGGTGCTGAAGTCGAAACGCAGATAGCGATAGCGCAGATAATCCCCCGCTTCAGTCGGCGTGCCGCTGAGAACGGGCACCTCCTGCCCCGAAGGCTCGACGCGCAGAAGGGTCGCTTGCGCGCGCCGGGTGTCGGCGCGGTCGATCTCGATCGTCGCGACCTTCGCCTGCCCCGGCGTGTAGCCAAGCTGCGAATGGCCGATGGACGGCGGCCGCAGCCAGCCGGGCGTGCAGGTCGGCGAGAGAGTCCACTGCACCACAACGCCCGTCTTGCCTGCCGGCAGCAGCGACCGAAGGACGAACCAGCCATTCTGCGCCTGATTGCGCCCGTCATACAGCGCGATGGGCGTCTGCGAGCGCAGGCGGACCCGGCGCGCGGCATCCGACGGGGCAAGGACGATGTCGCTGCCTTGCGCCAGAGGGAGCGCTTCGGCACCGGGGCCATCGCTGCGTCCGCTGGCGGGATTACGCTCCGGCGTCCGCGCCATCGCGCTGGCCGGATAACGCGGGAAGGCACCGGCCTTGCCATCCACCATGAAGGCATTGTGGTAATAAGCCGTGGGCAGGAACTCCAAATTCAGCCCCGCCTTGCCCACCAGCGCCGCCGGCAAGGCGCGCGGCAGTTCGACCGTCAGGAGAAGGTCCGCGCCGCGCGGAACGGCGCGGATGATGTAGCGAAAATCATGCTCGGGATATTCCAGCACCGCCTCGATGGTGCCGGTCCGCGCATCGACCTTGCGTTCGATCATCCGCCCGATGGCATCCCACTGGCCCGGTGTGGCGGAGAGGCGGACATCGCCATTGGTGGCGATGCGCCGATCCTGCTGGATGATCTCCACACCGCTGATCTTCGAATCGGCGAAAAGCCCGTCATACCAGTTGCTGAACACCAGCACATTGGCGGCAGGCGCCTCAAAATAGCCCGAGTCACCAAGCTGCAGGGCCGGTTCCTCGCCATGCGCAGCGGGCATCACCGAAGCCATAAAAACTACGACAAAAGATCCAAGCAAAGCCCCGCGCCGCATCCATCCCTCCTGATTTTGTTAACGCTAACATAGCCTCGTGATCTTCTGATTTGCAACAAAATTGTGCGATAACGCTGACTTACGGACTGTTGGGCAACGCTCAACGATTGAAACTGCTCGCTATTTTTGTCTGACAAGTTGACGTTTGAAGAAATCAACGATTATCCTGCAGCCATCGCATCGGGGGACTCGCAGGTCCGCCGCAATGTCGTATCGAGGAGCAGGCAGTCGGCCTATCGACCGCCGCTGAACCGGGGAGGAAAGTCTTGAACATCTCGATTCGTCATGCGTCCGTTCACGCCGTGCTGTCTGCGATGGCCCTGGCCGTCGTGTTTCCTGCCGCCCTGTCACCTGCCGCCGCGCAGGATGCGACCGTTACCGCCATTCCCGCGCCGGCCGAGCCGGGCGCCATTCCGCTCGGCACCGGCCCGGTCAAGGGCGCCACGGCGCCCGAAAGCTGGTTCCGGCAATATGGCGTGCCGATGGCCCGCAATGTCTCCTCCGCCACGCTTACACCGGTGCTGCCGGCACCGGGCAAGGCCAATGGCACCGCGGTCATCGTCGCACCAGGCGGCGCCTTCCTGCTGCTCTCCATGGAGAATGAAGGCTGGCGGGTTGCCCGGGCGCTGGCAGACCGGGGCATCACGGCTTTCGTGCTCAAATATCGCCTGCGGCCCACGCCGCCCGCGCTTGCCGATTTCGATAGCCAGTTGCGCGCTGCCTTCGCCAATGTCGGCCGGGCGGAGACGCGCTCCAGCCCGGACGAAGCCGTGGCCGGCCTGCCGGAGCAGATTGCCGATGCCGTCGCCGCGATCACATTGGTGCGCGCGCGGTCCGCCGAGTGGGGGATCGATCCCAAGCGCGTCGGCATGATGGGCTTTTCCGCCGGGGCCATGACGACGATGGTCACGACCCTCGCCCGCCCCGATCTCGACCTGGCGTTCATCGCGCCCATCTACGGCTCGATGGAGCGGGTGACCGTTCCGGCCAACGCGCCGCCGCTGTTCGGCGTCATCGCCTCGGATGATCCCCTGTTCGCCAAAAAGGGCTTCGGCCTGCTCGATGCCTGGCAGGAGGCCGGCAAACCGGTTGAATTCCACCTCTACGAGCGCGGCGGCCATGGCTTTGGCCTCGGCAAGGACGGCACGACCAGCACCGGCTGGCTGGATGCCTTTGTAGCGTGGCTGGACATGCACGGGCTGCTGAAACCGTCCTGACCTGCCCCGCAGGTCTCTTGCGGGCTGCGCACGCCGCAGCCCGCCCTTGAAGGAATGACCATGATCGCGTCCAAGGCCATATCCCATGTGCGTTGCTGCCTCGCCCCGCTGGTCCTGCTGGGCACCATGCAGGGTGTCGCAAGTGCGGCGGAGAGCGCCGGCACGCTCGCGCCCTATTTCACGCCTGCCGGACGCGCCCCGGCCAGGCCGGATGCGGACGGGTTCATCCGCCGCTGGCTCATCCTGGAGCCGATCACCAAGCCCAACCGCACCAACACGGTGTTTACCGGCAGCTATGTACGCAAGACGCTGACCGCCTATCCCTTCCCCACCCAGACCAACGGCCTGCCACGCGCGGGTGAGACTGTGACCGTGGGAGGGCAGACGCTCGCCTGGCATGCACTCGATTCAAGCGCGTTCGACGTGAAGCTGTTCAATTTCGCCCAGTCGCTGGGCAAGACCAAATATGGCGTGATCTTCCATGTCGCGACCGTCGTGGACAGCCCGCGCGACATGGAGGTGCGCATGGCCGTCGGCTCAAACTCGGCCTCCATGTGGTGGGTCAATGGAGTCGAGACGGTCGTTCTGTTCAACGATCGCCGCATGGTGATGGACGATGTGGTCTCGCGCCGCATCACCCTGAAAAAGGGGCGCAACACCATTCGCGGCGCGATCATCAACGGGCCGGGCCTGAGCGATTACTGCGTCCGCTTCATCGATGAAGCCGGGCGAGGCATCACCGATCTCGCCGTGACCACGCTTTGAACGAGCCAAGCGCTCCAGCCCCGCTGCCCTTCCTCCTCCTCCCCTTCGCCCGACGAGGTGATCGTATGAACCGCACCATCGCAGCCACCGGCCTCGCCCTTGCCCTCCTGTTCCAGAGCCCCGCCAGCGCGCAGCTTGCAGGCGAGCCCTATATCCACGATCCGTCCACCATCACCTATTCGGACGGCAAATATTACACCTTCGGCACCGGTCAGGGCGGCCTCGTGTCCGAAGATGGCTGGACGTGGCACAGCGGCGGCAATCGGCCGGGCGGCGGCGTGGCGCCGGATGTCATCAAGATCGGCGATCGCTATTATGTCTCCTACGCCGTTGGCGGCGGCGGCATGTCCGGCGGCCATGCCAGCGACGTGAAGATCATGTGGACCAAATCCCTCGATCCCGCCTCGCCGGACTTTGGCTATCATGAGGTGGGCACGGTCGCCTCCAGCGATGGCAAGGAGAATCTCGACGCCATCGATCCGGCCTTCCTCTATGTCGATGGCCGCCTATGGCTGAGTTACGGCACCTATTTCGGCGCGATCCAGATGATCGAGCTGGACCCGGCCACCGGCGCGCGCAAGGCCGGCAACAAGGCGGTGGATATCGCCATCGACATGGAAGCGACTGCCCTGCTTCATCGCGATGGCTGGTATTATCTGCTCGGCACGCACGGCACCTGCTGTGACGGCCCCAATTCCACCTACCACATCCGCGTCGGCCGCTCGCGCGATCCGCTTGGGCCTTATGTGGATCATATGGGCATTCCCCTGCTCAAGGGCGGCGGCAAGATGGTCGTCAACGCGCGCGGGCGGGACATCGGCCCCGGCCACTTCGGGCAGATCGACCTGGGCGAAGGGGTCGAGAAGTTCTCGATGCACTATGAGATCGACATGAACCGGGGCCGCAGCGTGCTCGGCATCCGCCCCTTGCTATGGAAAGATGGCTGGCCGGTCGCGGGCGACAATATCGCCGAGGGCACCTATGAGATCGAGGCCGAGCGTAGCGGCTATGCCCTCCAACTTGCCGCCGACTTCGTGCGGATCGATTTTGACGCCCGCCGCAGCTTCTTCGCCCCGCCCGGCACACCGCCTGTCAACGTACCCGACCAGACCTTGGGGCAGGTCGAACCCGGCTGGCCGGACGGAGCCGTGCCCGTAGATATGGGCGACTATATGGTCCGCCCCCAGCAGCTTTGGACGGTCGCCCCCGTGCCGGGCGCCGGCGGCGTGATGGGCGCGCCTTATTACAAGATCGTCATCGCAGGCACGCAACGGGCGCTGGCGGCGACGGCCACAGGTGAGGTGGAAGCGGTGCCGGCCTTCACCGGCGCGCCCGAGCAGCTCTGGCGGATCGACCAGCTCACCGACGGCACTTACCGGATCATGCCGAAGGCGACGCCCGGCACGGGCGAAGCACGTGCGCTCGTTGCCATCGGCGGTACTACGCCGGCGCTGGTCAAGTTCGATCCCGAGAGTCCGGCCGGCCGCTGGACGTTCAAGAAGCCCTGAAGATCGGCGTCAGGCGACCCGACGCAACCTTAAGCCATCATGATCCGTTGGAGGAGACCGGACGCTCTCGTCCGGCTTCTTCAGGAGGCCCCAATGGCTGACATGACGCTCGATGACCTGTCCGAGAAGATGGGCAAGATCGATTTCGGGATGCTCTCCACGCGCACGGAGGGCGGCGCGCTGGCCAGCCGGCCGATGAGCAACAATGGCGAAGTCGCCTGGCGCGGCGACAGCTTCTTCTTCACCTATGAGGCGGCGCGCACCATCGCCGATATCGAGCGCGATCCCGAGGTCGGCCTCACCTTCACCGGCGCGGTCGGGCTGCTGGGCGGACCCCCGCTGTTCATCGCCGTCGAGGGTCGCGCGGAGCTGATCCGCGACAAGGCGCGCTTTGCCGAACATTGGAACAAGGATCTCGAACGCTGGTTCGAGCAGGGCATCGACACGCCGGATCTCGTCATGATCCATGTCCGCGCCCGTCGCATCCATTATTGGAACGGCAGCGACGAGGGGGAAGTCCCCCTCTGATCTGAGTGGGCGCCGCGGTCTGCCCGCGACGCCCGTTGTCGCTGCGTTTAACTGAAAGCGAGAGCCACCTTGCGCCGCCGCATGGTGCTGCCGATCAGCGCGAAGCCGCCCAGCATCATCGCCCAGGTCGCCGGCTCCGGCACCGATCCGGCATAGCTGAGCTTGACCAGATAGGACTGGTTCGGCCCGTCGCCATCGTCGCTCACGAGGTAGATGTTACCGGCATCGTCGAGGGTCAGGCCCTCGAACTTGCCGCCTTGGTTGGCCGGGTCGACCAGCGACTTGAAGCCGGAGAGATCATAGCTGCTCACGATCTGGCCGGCCTGCGTCACCTCGAGCAGGTTGAACGAGCGGCCGCTGAGGATCAGCAGATTGTCGCCGAACGGCGTCGCGGAGAAGATGCCATTGGAAAGCACCGCGATGTCAGACAGCCGATCGAGGCCCGGCAGCGCCGCAATATCGAACAGCTCGGTGACCGTCGCCGTCTCAGTGCCGAAATTGGCGCCGGAGATCTTCCAGATCGTCTCGGGGCTGCGTTCCTTCACGCCGAAAAAGTCCCCAGTCACCTTGTTGTAGGCAATGCCCTCCAGGCCGCTATTGCCCGCATCGGAGCCGACGCTGATCGTCGGCGCATCCGGATAGGCGGTGTAGGTGCGGGTCGTGCCGTCCACGCCAGTCTGGCTGAGCAGCGCGATATCCTGATAGCGCTCCTCGGCGACGACATATTGGCCATTGCCCACATAAGTAAGACCCTCGGCGTCGCATTGGGAAGAGCCGAGCGAGAGGCAGCCGGAGAGGATGATGGTGGCGGTCTTGTTGCCATTCACATCATATTCGCCCCAGATGTTCGTACCGTCATCCTCTTCCTCGTCATTGGTGACCATCAGCGTGCGCGTGTCCCAATTATAGGCAACGGCGCTGGCTTCCTTGGTGTCGATCGCTTTGCTGAAGCCGACGACATAGTTGTCGAGCAGGCCAGCCGCGTGGGAAGACGCAGCAGAAAAGGCGAACATCGCAATGCCCGCACGCAGGAACATCATCTTCATGGCAACCTCCGAATCATGCCCTCCCCCATGGAGGTCGCCCGCCTATCGGAGGCGCGAATGACAGCATGATTACATTTGAATAACCATGATGCCGGCTGCGGAGAGGACCGCACCAGATCGGGACATGCGCCTGCGCCACATCAAAGAGCGAATGCAGCAAGCAGCCTAGATGCAACCTCGCAACGTTCCCAATGCAGGATCTCAACTCATGCCCGACCGCCTCACCCAAGCATCAACGGTGCCGGAGATCGTGACCCCCATGCAAAGCATGGCCTCCGGGCCAGTGCTTGCCGGCATGGAGCGGGTCGGCATTCGTACCGATAATGCGTTGGGGCTGAGCAACCCGGTTTTGCGGGGCATCGCCAAACAGATCGGCCCTAACCATGAACGCGCGATGGCCTTGTGGCAGACTGGCATTCGCGATGTGCGGGTGCTGGCGATCTATACCGCCGAGCCGGCGCGGCTGACGGCGGGGCAAGCCCGCGCATGGGCGGACGATTTCGAGTCCTGGGAGATCGTGGACATTGCCGCCGACCTGTTCGTGGAGGCCGGGCTTGACGCGCTCATTCCCGTGTTCGCGGCCGACGAGCGCGAATTCGTCCGCCGCGCTGCCTTTGCCATGATCGCCGGCATGGCGGTCCATCGCAAGGCCGAACCGGATGCAACCTTCATGGAAGCGCTGTCCCTGATCGCGCACCACGCACAGGATGCGCGAAACTATGTGCGCAAGGCGGTGAACTGGGCGCTGCGCAACATCGGCAAACGCAACCTCGCCTGCCACCAGCCCGCCCTGGCGCTCGCGGAGCAGCTCGCCGCATCGGACGACAAGACCGCACGCTGGATCGGCAGCGACGCACGCCGCGAACTCTCAAGTGAGAAGGTGATCGGAAGGCTGCATCACAAGCAGCGATCAAAATTGTGAGATTTTGGTGCACCCGACTGGATTCGAACCAGTGGCCTTTGCCTTCGGAGGGCAACGCTCTATCCAGCTGAGCTACGGGTGCGTGGAAAGGTCCGCTATCAGTTTTGATGCAGCCGGCCAAGAGCAAAGGTAGGCCGCCCTCCGATTATTGGCGGGCGATGATTGGGGCGCGATTATTGGTCGCTCGGCGCTGCCTCTTTCTCCATCAGCCACCGGGCAGCGACGGCGGGGGCAACCGGGCGATCCGGGCGGTCGACCATCAGATTGGCCGCGCGCATCCGCTCGACCGGAATGGCGCCGATCAGCGGTTTGAGCGCCGCCATCAGCCGCGCATCCGTCTCGCGGCCAGGCGCCACCATCACGATCGCGTCATAGGGCGGGATGCGCTCCAGCGGGTCTGCGAGCACCAGCAGATTGTCCGCTGCGATGCGCCCGTCGCTTGAAAAGGCGGAGATCACATCGACATCCCCATCCTTCACCGCGCGATATAGGAAGGTGGATTGATACTCACGCGTCCGTGCGAAGCGCAGGCCGTAGCCCTCGGTCAGCGACGTCCAGTCCGGCCGCGTGAAGAACTCGAAATCGCCGCCCATGACAAAGCGCGGGGCGTAGGGCGCGAGGTCGGCAATCGAGCGGATGCCGAGTTGCTGCGCCTTGTCGGCCCGCATCGCCAGCGCATAGGCATTCTCAAAGCCAAGCGGACCGACCAGCGTCACGCCATGTTCGCGCTTCAGCCATTCCGCCATCTGGGCCAGCATCGCGGCGCGCCCGGGCTGATCGGTACGGCCCATCACATTGGCCCAGACCGTGCCGGAATAATCGACATAGACGTCCACATCGCCCTGCGCGAGCGCCCGGAAGACCACGGCCGATCCCAGCCCGCTGCGCACGGTGGCCGTGCCGCCCTCATCCGCCAGCCGCTGGCCGATAAGATCGGCGAGGATGTATTGCTCGGTGAAGTTCTTGGCGCCGATCACATAGCCGCCTTTCCCGGCGGGAGCGAACACACTGGCCGCCGCCGTGGCGATGCCGAGGCAGAGGATCAGCCCGCCGGCCCAGATGCGCCTGCGCGTGCGCCGGGCGATCCCCGTCTCGATCAGACCGAGGAGTTGATCCACGGCCAGCGCCAGCGCCGCAGAGACGCCGCAGCCGAACAGCACCCACACCCAATTCTCGGTCTGGAGGCCGGAGAAGATATAATTGCCGAGGCTCGTCTGCCCGACCGGCGTCGCCAACGTGGCGGTGCCGATCACCCAGACGGCGGCGGTCCGCACCCCGGCCATGACGACCGGGGCGACCAGCGGCATCTCGACCTGCCACAGGCGCTGCCGGTCGGTCATGCCCACGCCATGCGCCGCCTCGACCAGCGCCGGATCGAGCGTGGTGATGCCGGTGACGATGTTCCGCACGATCGGCAGCATGGAATAGAGCGTCAACGCCAGCAGCGCAGGCAGGAAGCCGAGCGCCGAGAAGCCCTGCCCGGTCAGTCGCAGAGAGAGCAGCGAGAGCGCTAGCAATAGGGGGTAGAACAGCGCCATCAGCGCCAGCCCCGGAATGGTCTGCACGAGGCTGACGAAGGAAAGGACCGGCCAGCGCAGTCGCGCGCTCCGGCTTGCGGCGATGGCGAGCGGGAGGCTGAGCAGAATGCCAAGCCCTAGCGCGGCCGCACTCAGCAGCACATGAAAGCCCAGATATTCCGGCAGGACGCGCAGCGCGCTGGAGAGGGAGCTGTCCATCGCTCAGTCGGTCCCCTCCGGCCCGGTCGCGATCAGGCGCCGGACCTGTTCGGCCTGCCGCATCGGCATCGCCATCAGCGCGCGCACGGCCTCATTGGGCGGATCGGTCAGCAGCCGGTGCGGGGTATCGTCGGCAATGATCCGGCCGCCCTCCAGCATGACGATCCGGTCGGCGAGCAGCACGGCCTCGAAGACGTCATGGGTCACCAGCACGGTGGTGAGGCCCAGCGTCTCGTGCAGGCGGCGGCAGGCGCGGCCGAGCGTGTCGCGGGTGATCGGGTCGAGCGCCCCGAACGGCTCGTCCATCAGCAAGATGCCGGGCCTTGCCGCCAGCGCTCGCGCGATCCCGACCCGCTGCCGCTGACCGCCCGAGAGCGCATCCGGCATGCGCGCGCCATAATCCTCGGGCAGTTCGACCAGCGCCAGCAGCTCGCCTACGCGGCGGGCGATATCCTGCGCCGGCCAGCCGAGCAGGCGCGGCGTCAGGCCGATATTCTCGGCGACGCTCAGATGCGGAAACAGGCCGATGCCTTGAAACACATAGCCGATCTCCCGCCGCACTTCATAAGCGGGCCGGTCATTCACCGGCTCGCCGTGGATGCGGACGATACCGCGGTCCGGCTCGATCAGCCGGTTGATGCACTTGAGCAGCGTCGTCTTGCCCGAGCCGGAGGCGCCCACGAGCGCCACGAAGCTGCCCGCTGTAATGTGCAGATCGACATCATGGGTGGCGAAGGTCCGACCGCCATCGAAACTCTTGGCAACGCTCTCCAGCGCGATCGCATCGGCTTGGCTCATCGGGGCATGATGGCGGCGCCAGGCGACAATAGAAAGCGAACTTTCCCCGGCCCGCCGCAAATGCGGCGCGATGCCAGCATCCCACAAACGAAAACGGAGGCCCTTGGGCCTCCGCTCACATCATCCCGCGGGATGATCGCTCGCCATCGCCTGATGGCTTTGGGCGCGTCACCGCACCCATAAGGCTTATGCCTCTTCGCGAGTGTCGCGACGCTCGGCGATACGCGCACGCTTGCCGGTGCGGCCACGCAGATAATAGAGCTTGGCACGACGCACGACGCCCTTGCGGACGACCGTGACGCTGTCCACGTTCGGCGAGTAGAGCGGGAACACGCGCTCAACGCCCTCACCGAAGCTGATCTTGCGCACGGTGAAGTTGGAGCCCATGCCCTTGTTCGAACGCGCGATGCACACGCCCTCGAAGTTCTGGACGCGGGTGCGGTCGCCTTCGACGACCTTCACGCCCACGCGCAGCGTGTCGCCCGGACGGAAATCCGGAATATCCTTGGAGATGGCGGCAATGTTTTCCGCCTCAATGGTCTGCAGCAGGTTCATCTGTCCTGTCTTCCTTCGTCTGCGTCGCGCGCCAGAGGCAGGTCAGTCCCGAGCGTTCCTGTAACGCTCCCAGAGGTCCGGCCTGCGTAACCGTGTGTCATCCTCCGCCCGTTGTTTCCGCCAGGCGGCGATCTTCGCATGATCCCCCGATCGCAACACTTCAGGGATCATACGCCCTTCCCACTCCTGGGGTCGGGTATACTGCGGATATTCAAGGAGGCCGTTCTCAAACGACTCCTCGACACCGCTAGAAGCCGCGCCCATTACGCCGGGAAGCAGGCGAATGCAAGCATCCAGCAGCATGAAAGCGCCGATTTCTCCGCCCGAGAGGATGATGTCGCCCATCGACACCTGTTCGATCGGCCGCCCTTCGAACAGCCGCTCGTCAAAGCCCTCGAAGCGCCCGCATAGAATCGTGGCGCCCGGCCCCTCGGCCAGCGTGCGAACCCGCGCCTGCGTGATCGGCGTGCCGCGCGGCGTCATTGCCAGCACCGGCAGGTCAGCGCGCGCATCCAGCGCATGATCGACCGCCCGGGCCAGCACATCGGCGCGCAGCACCATGCCTGCCCCGCCGCCTGCCGGCGTATCGTCCACGCTCTTGTGCTTGTCCGTCGCGAAGTCGCGGATCTGGATGGGTGCGCAGGACCACGCCCCCTCCCCCAATGCCCGACCGGCAAGCGAAATGCCGAGCGGCCCGGGAAACATCTCCGGATACAAGGTGAGAATCTGTGCAGTGAAGGTCATGATTTAAAGGCGATCAGCGGGATTGCGGACGTGCGGGACGATCGGCGATGCACACCAAAAATTCGGCCTCCCCGCCGCCCAGAAGCGCCGAGAGGAGAGACTTGACCCGCAGGAGACGCTTCGCGACCGGCCAGCGCCTCGTGCGCAGCCCGCGCGTCCGCATGATCTCTTCCGAAGCGCCCACCATGAAATTGAACTGCCGCGAGCTGGGCTTGGCAAAAACCTTGGCGGACCGCAGGCCATTGCTGACCGCCAGCTTTCTCAGGGCGCGCCTGGTGAACAGATGCAGATGCCGGGGCGTTTCCAGCCCCCGCCAATGTTCCCCAAAATGGCGGTGCCCCAGCGCATCGACGTTCGGCGTGATCATCACTAGCCGCCCGCCTGGTGCGAGCAGTTCACCGCACCGCGCAATCGTGCGACCGGGCTCGGGGACATGCTCGATGACATTGTCGAGCAGGATGCCGTCGAACCTCTTCCCATCAAATCGCGGATCAAAAATATCGGTCGCGAAGACCTGTGCGCCGCGCACCTGCGACGCCACGGCTACCGCCTGTTCATCGAAGTCGATCCCGACGGCGCTCCAGCCCGCCTCGACAATCGACCGCAGGAACCCGCCGGACCCGCAGCCGACATCCAGCATGACGCCGGGCTTGCGGTGCCCGAAGTAATTGAGGCCCGACTGGTAATGATGCTTCCACCAGGGCAGCAGGCCCAGAAGCCGATAGCGCAAAGCCGGCGCATGCGAGGCGGCCCCCTCCGGCGCCACGATTACCGGTGCCTGGTCATGGGTATGGTAGGATTGATAGAGCGTCGCCAGGCTCTGCCGCGTGGGCATGGGGTCGATCCACCCAGAGCCGCAGTGCGGGTTGCGACAGATCCTCAGCCCCCAGCGTCCCGGCGCGCCGAACATCGGATCGCGCAGATCGCGATAGTGCTGAGTGCCCGATTCGCCGCACAACGGACAATCCGGCGCGGGCAGGCAGCCAATACCCTCATTGTCCAAAACAATCGCGTTCATGCGGCCCTGCGCTCTTGGAGGTGATCGATCGAGACCGATCCATGTGGGCAAGCAAGAGGCCCGTCCTCATTCGCCGAAGCGGAATGCCCTGTCAGTCTGCAAGGAAAAGACTGCTCAGGACAAGTCTTTCCTCGTTCCAGTCGAGCACCGCTTCCGGCTGCATGGGGACCATGAACCGTTTTCCGCCGGGCTTCTCGATTTCGATGACGTCACCGGCCCCGAAATTCTCGACAGCCACGACCGTCCCCACCGCTTCAGCCGATTCGGCAACGCATGGCAGGCCGATCAAATCGACATGATAATATTCGCCGGGTTCGAGCGGGGGCAGCGCTGAGCGCGGAACGGTGAGTTCCACGCCGCGCAAGGCTTCGGCGGCATTGCGGTCGGCAATTTCCGCAAAGCGCGCGACGGCGCCATTCGGGCCATCGCGCACCGTCTTGAGCGTGAGGGTGCGACCGCCCGCCTCGAAGCTCTGGTAGCGCTTCAAGCTCTCCGGCCCATCGCCGAAGAGCTTGAGACGCACTTCTCCCGTCACGCCATGCGCGCCGATGACAGCCGCGAGCGTGACGGGACGATCCACGGGCAAGATCAGCCTTCGGCCTGCTCTTCAGCGGCAGCCTCGGCAGCGGGTGCTTCCTCGGCGGGTGCTTCAGCAGCCGGCTCTTCAGCCGGAGCATTGGCGGCTTCTTCCGCAGCCTTGCGGGCTTCCTCGGCCTCGGCCAGCTTGGTGGCCTTGTCCTCGGCGCGGTCCTTGGCCTTCTGGCCCGGCTCTGCCTTGTTGGGGTTGTTGCGCGCAGCGCGCTCCTTGACGCCTGCGGCATCGAGGAAGCGGGCGACACGGTCGGTCGGCTGGGCGCCCACGCTCACCCAGTGCTTGGCGCGCTCGGTGTCGAGCACGACGCGCTTCTCGTCATCCTTGGCGAGCAGCGGGTTGTAGCTGCCGATGCGCTCGATGAAGCGGCCATCGCGCGGCGAGCGGCTGTCCGTCACCACGATCTTGTAATAGGGGCGCTTCTTGGAGCCACCGCGCGACAGGCGAATGCTGGTTGCCATCTGTAACTTACCTTACCTTTCTTCTGAACTCTGAACCTGAAATTCGTTACGTTACTTCTTGAGAAAATTCTGAAAACCCGGCGGAAGCTTGGGCATGTCCGGCATCCCCGGAAGTCCCTTGAGGGCGCTGAGATCGCCCTGCCCCGCTCCCGGCGCACCGCCGCCACCGCCGAGCCCGCCGCCGCTACCGCCGCCCGCAAACATCTTGGCCAGTCCCTTGAGACCGCCCATTTTCTTGATCTTCTTCATCGCGGTTTCCATCTCCTTGTGCATCTTGAGGAGACGGTTGACGTCCTGCACCTGAAGACCGGCGCCCTTGGCCACGCGGATCTTGCGCTTGGCGTTGAGCAATTCCGGCTTCTCCCGTTCCTTGAGCGTCATCGAGCCGATGAGCGCATCGAGGTGAACGAGTGTCTTGTCGTTGACGCCGGCATTGGTCATCTGCGCCTGCGCCTTTTTGAGGCCGGGGATCATGCCCGCGAGCATGCCGAGGCCGCCCATGCGCTGCATCTGGCTGAGCTGCGCGCGCAGATCGTTGAGATCGAACTTGCCGGCGGCCATGCGCTTGGCCAGCTTGTCGGCATCTTCCTGCTGGATCGTCTCCGCCGCGCGCTCGACCAAGCTGACGACATCGCCCATACCAAGGATGCGCTGCGCGACCCGCGCGGGATGGAAGGGCTCGATGGCATCGAGCTTTTCGCCGGTGCCCGCGAACTTGATCGGCTGGCCGGTGACGGCACGCATCGAGAGCGCCGCACCGCCGCGCGCATCGCCATCCATGCGGGTGAGGACGACGCCGGTCAGCGGCACCTGCTCGGTGAAGCTCTTGGCGACGTTGACCGCGTCCTGGCCGGTCAGGCTGTCGACGACCAGCAGGATTTCAGCCGGCGTCGCGACATCCGCGACCGCCTTCATCTCGTCCATCAACGCCTGATCGACATGCAGGCGCCCGGCCGTGTCCAGCATCAGAACGTCGAAGCCCTGCAGCTTCGCCGACTGGAGCGCGCGACGGGCAATATCCACCGGCTGCTGACCGGGCACGATGGGCAACGTCGCGACATCGGTCTGCGTGCCGAGGACGGCCAGCTGCTCCTGCGCCGCTGGGCGATTGACGTCAAGCGACGCCATGAGCACCTTTTTGCGCTCTTTTTCCTTGAGGCGCTTGGCGAGCTTGGCCGTGCTCGTCGTCTTGCCCGAGCCCTGCAGGCCGACCATCATGATCACGGCCGGCGGCGTCACGTCGATCAGCAACTCGCTGGTCTCGGCGCCCAATGTTTCGGTCAGCGTGTCGGAGACGATCTTGACGACCATCTGTCCCGGCGTAACCGAACGCAGAACGTCCGATCCCACCGCCCGCTCGGTCGCCTTATCGACGAACGCGCGCACGACCGGCAAGGCGACGTCGGCTTCCAGCAGGGCGATTCGGACCTCGCGCATGGCGGCGCGCACGTCCGCCTCGGTCAGCGCGCCGCGCCCCCGAAGCTTCTCGAACACCCCACCGAGCCGATCGCTCAGACTATCGAACATCACCACCTCATTGCGGCCGAAGCCGCTGAAAAACCAACCAAAACGCCGCAACGCACAAAGCGCCGGTGGGCGAAACCTCGCCGACCAGCGTCTATCCTTGGACAGTGAAAATCCAGGACTGTCAGGGCGCCCGGGCAGTTGGACAACCGCGCCGGAACAGCGGCTCCTTAACGAAATCCGCCGGTTAAGACAAGAAGGCAGGCATCCGGGCCTGTGCTGGACGCACGGAGAGGCCGAGTCAGAAAGGCTTTGGCAGGAATTTGCCGCTATCGCGCTTGCAGTTTGGAAATCCGCTCTTAGCTGCTATTCTGCGCGACAGAGCCAAGGAATGAGGGTGCAGTGGCAGCGGACGACGTGAATTCAGTTGCGGTAGAGAGCGAGCCTACCCCGGGCACACTTAGCCGTCGCCATCTCCTCATGGGCGGCGCCATGCTGGCCGTCAGCGGCCTTGCCGTCGCGCGCGAGCCGCAACAGCGCTATCGTGATCTGTCCGACAAGCAGTTCGAGGCCCTGTTCCCCAAGGCGTTCGGCGATTGGAAGACGCTCCCGGTCAGCGAGCTCGTGTTGCCGCCCGAGAGCGACCTTGCCAACAAGCTCTATCAACACATTCTCACGCGTACCTACGTCAATTCCAAGGGCGTGGGCGTGATGTTCCTGGCGGCTTACAACAGCAAGCAGTTGAACAACGTCCAGCTCCACCGCCCCGAAATCTGCTATTATGCTGGGGGCTTCGCGATCGAGCATAGCGAACCCATCAGTCTTCCGGTCGATGTCGCCGGCCATCAGACAGTCATTCCGGCTCGGTCGGTGACAGCAGTGCTCGGCTCGCGCAACGAGAACATCCTGTACTGGACGCGCATCGGTTCCGACTTCCCGCAAAGCTGGCTGATGCAGCGCATCGCGATGACCAAGGCCAATATCGCCGGCTATCTTGCCGACGGGTTGCTTGTCCGCATGTCGGTGATCGACAAGAATTACGATGAGTCCCTGCACAACATGCAGAGCTTCATCGCAGACATGCTCAAGCATTCGGGCGAACCGACCCGGGACATGGTCGTCGGCGACGCCTGATCCCGACGTCGCTAGAGCCGGCCTTCCAGCTCGGCGATCCCGGCGACCAGCCCGGCCGCGAAAAGCCCGTTGCGAAACTGTGGCAGCATTAGAATGTCTATGATCGCCTGGCAGTCATCGTCCGGAATGGCGGCGGCAAGGCCCTGCCCGACCGCGATGCGGACCAGCTGTTCTCTCGGCGCGAGCAGGATCACGATCCCCTCCGCCCCCGGCGCACCCACGGCCCAGCGATCCCCAACCTCGCTCGCATAGCGGGCAATGTCTTGCCCATCGAGGGACGGCACCGTGACGACGATGGCTTCCCGCCCCGTCGCGGCCTGCAGCGCGACCAGACGGCGCTCGATCTGGTGACGCTGATCGGGCGTGAACAGCGCCGCAGCGTCGGTCACCCAGCCATCGCGCGCAATCGGCAGGCTGGATGGAAGAACGACCCGGGCGGTCTCGGTCGGTTCACCGGCCGCAGCCGACTCCGCCATCAGCCCCGCCGCCACGCACAGGGCCGCGATGCCAAGGGCGGAAAGCCGGCGTGTCAGGATCACCCAAGCACTTTCGCGAAGGCGGCAACACCGGCGCGCGGCCCATCAGGGTGGTTCCACACCGCGCCACTCACCGCGAGAAAATCGGCGCCAGCCTCGACCAGCGGCGCTGCATTGTCGGCAGTGATGCCGCCGATGGCGACGCAGGGAATTTCAAAGATGGACGACCACCAGCCCAGCAGGTCCGGTTCCGCATGGTGGCTGACCTCCTTGGTGGTAGTGGGATAGAAGGCGCCGAAGGCGACATAATCAGCCCCAGCTTCCCCGGCTTCCATCGCCATATGACGACTGTCATGACAGGTCACGCCAATCTGGGCCGAGGGGCCGAGCACGCGCCGGGCCTCGCGAGGATCCCCGTCCCCCTGCCCCAGATGAACGCCATCGGCGCCGAGGCGCTGGGCCAGCGCGATGCTGTCATTGACGATGAAGGCGACATCCCGCTCCGCGCACAGGCGCTGGAGCGGTTCGGCCAGCCGCGCGACTTCTTCCTCGCTCACGCCCTTGAGGCGAAGCTGAAACGCGGCGACACTGCCACCGTCGAGCGCCCCGGCAAGGCGAGCGGCGAAATCCTCTCCGATCACCGGCGGGGAGATCAGGTAGAGCTGGCAGGGCGGAAGGCTGAGCGCCTGTGTGGTCTCGGTCATTCCGCCCCCATAAGCCCGGTGGCCGCGCGGTCAACCAGCCGCAGCGGAACCCGACAAGGCTGCCTCGATCGCAGCGACGAGGTCGCCATCGTCCGGCTTGGTATCCGGCGAGAAGCGCGCGAGCACCGTGCCATCACGCCCGACGAGGAATTTCTCGAAATTCCAGAGCAGTTCCGGCGGATCATTCGGCGTGCGATTGCCGCTGCTGAGCCGCTCACGAAATGCGCCATCGTTTCGCGCTTCCGGCTGTGCCTGCGTCAGCGCGGCGAAGAGCGGATGCTTGTCCGGCCCGGTGACGACCACCTTCTCGAACATAGGGAAGTCCACACCGAAATTGGTTGTGCAGAAGCTCTCGATCTCCTCATTGGAGCCCGGCTCCTGCCCCGCAAAATCGTTGGCGGGAAAGCCCAGCACGACCAGCCCATCGTCCTTATATTTGCGATAGAGCGCTTCCAGCCCCTCATATTGCGGGGTGAGGCCGCATTTGGACGCCACGTTGACGATCAGCATCACCTTGCCGGCGTAATCGCCCAGCGACGCATCATCGCCCTTGATGGTCTTGAGCGGAATTTCGTCCAATGCAGTCGTCGTCGCGGTCATGGTCATCCTCCAGATGAAAAAGGGCAGCTCGCCCAAGATAGGGAGCCGCCCTTCATCTGTCATCGGGTGGAGACCGCAGGCGGCGCAATTGGGCGCCGCCCCGTCGTGTCGCGTCAGGCCGCGACCTTGTCCGTCGAGGCTTCGTAGATCTCGTCGATCGCGCTGGCGAGCGAGGCGTTGAATTCCTCATCGCTCATCTGATGACGCAGATCTTCCAGCAGAGCGCGGCTGAAGCTGGCAATCATGCCGCGATTCTTCGCCAGTTCGGCGCACGCCTCGGGACGCTTGTAGCCGCCCGAGAGCGCCACGACGCGCAGCACCTTGGGATGATCGACCAGCGGACCGAACAGGCCGGCCTTCTCGGGAATCGACAGCTTGAGCATAACCTGCTGACCCTCGGGGAGCGCATCGAGCGCCTTGAGGATTTCCTCCAGCAGGATCTGATCGGCCTGCGCGCGCTCGGCGCTCTTGATGTTCACTTCCGGCTCGATGATCGGCATCAGACCCGCCGCCAGCACCTGCTGGCCAATCTCGAACTGCTGCTTGACGATGGCGGCAATCCCCTCGCGGTTGGCGAGATTGACGACCGAGCGCTCCTTGGTGCCGAACACGCCGAGGCTCTTGGCACGCTTGAGCAGCGCGTCCAGTTCCGGCATCGGCTTCATCATCTGCACGCCATTGGCCTCGTTTTCCAGGCCCTTGTCGATCTTGATGAACGGCACGACGCCGCGTTCGATAAGCGCGGCCGGCGTCGGCTTGCCGTCCACGGTGCCGTCCATGGTCTTCTCGAACAGGATGGCGCCCAGCACCTTCTCGCCGGTGAAGGCGGGCGAGGTGATGATGCGGCTACGCATCTGGTGGATCAGGCCGAACATCTCTTCATCGCCCGAATAGGCGTTTTCTTCGATGCCATAGCCCTTCAGCGCCTTGGGCGTGGAACCGCCGCTCTGGTCGAGCGCGGCAATGAAGCCCTGCCCCTTGGCAATCTTCTCGGTCATGTCGGAGTCCTGCATCATCCTGTCCTGTTTTTCGAAGTGGTGCCAAAATCGGCGGTGCTGTGTGGCACGCCTATGCCGCGCCTGCGCCGCATATTGCAAGCCGGTCAACCATCTTGACGGGCGCACTGCCCGGAACGAAAGATGGTTGGAAGGGGGGACGATCGATGCGCTCAAAATTCGCGGCCGTTGCCGCACTGATTGCGATCATCGGCATGAGCGTGGCCCGGCCAGCCCACGCTCAAAAGATCAAGGTGGGCGACCTAGCGCCAGCGTTCACGCTGATGCTGGCTGATGGAAGCTCGGTTTCGCTGGCCGATCTCAAAGGGCAAGTCGTCGTCCTCAATTTCTGGGCGACATGGTGCGGACCATGCATCAAGGAACTGCCGACGTTGGACGCCTTTCACGACATCCTGAAGGACAAGGGGCTGCGCGTTTTTGCCGTGGCGACAGAAGATTCCGTGCCGCTCCCCAAGCTCAAGAAAATGCTGGCCGGGATGACCATCCCGATGGTTCGACGGGTGAAAGGCCCCTATCGCCATCTGGGCGCGCTCCCCACAAACTTCGTGATCGGGCGCGACGGACGCGTTCGTTATGCCGCCACCGGCGCCTTCGACCTCGATCAACTCAACCGCGTAATCATTCCGCTGATGAACGAGCGGGCGCCAACGGCTCCCGCTCGCTCGCGTTGATCAACCGCGCGTAAGCGCCGCGACGCCCGGCAGTTCCTTGCCTTCCATCCACTCCAGGAAGGCGCCGCCTGCGGTCGAGACGAACGAGAAATCCGCAGCCACGCCGGCATGATTGAGGGCGGCGACCGTATCGCCGCCGCCGGCAACTGACACCAGCGAACTTTCCGCCGTCAGCGCCGCGGCGGTGCGGGCCAGCGCAACGGTGGCCGTGTCGAAGGGCGTCAGCTCGAACGCGCCGAGCGGGCCGTTCCACACCAGGGTCTTGCAGGTCTTGAGAACGTCCGCCAGCGCCTCGACAGCCGCCGGTCCCACGTCGAGGATCATTTCGCCATCGGCCAGCTCGTTCACGTTGCACACGCGGTAGCTGGCGGGATTGGCAGCGAATTCGGTCGCGACGGCGACGTCATAGGGCAGGTGCAGGGTGCAGCCCGCTGCTTCGGCCTTCTCGAAAATCTCATTGGCCGTAGCGACCAGATCATGCTCGCACAGCGACTTCTTCACGTCGACGCCGCGCGCCGCGAGGAAGGTGTTGGCCATGCCACCGCCGATGATCAGATGATCGACCTTGGCGACGAGGTTCTCGAGCACGGCAAGCTTGGTCGAAACCTTGGCGCCGCCCACGACCGCCGCAACCGGCTTTTCCGGCTGACCCAGCGCAGCCTCAAGCGCGTCCAGTTCCTTCTCCATCGAGCGGCCGGCAAAGGATGGCAGGCGATGCGCAAGGCCCTCGGTCGAGCAGTGCGCGCGATGGGCGGCGGAAAAGGCGTCGTTGACATACATGTCGCCAAGCGCGGCCATCGCATCGGCGAGCGCCGGATCGTTCTTTTCCTCGCCCGCATGGAAACGGGTGTTTTCCAATATGGCGATATCGCCGCCCCGCATCACCGCGATGCCGGCAGCCGCCGCTTCGCCCTGGCAGTCAGGAATGAACTGCACGTCGCGGCCCAGCACCTGGCTCAGCCCGCGCGTGACGAGGCTGAGCGAGAGATCGGGCGACTTCTGGCCTTTGGGGCGACCGAAATGCGCGAGGATCAGCACTTTCGCGCCCCGGTCCGCCAGTTCCAGCAGTGTCGGCACGGCGGCCCGCAGGCGCGTGTCGTCGCTCACCGACCCTTCCGACATCGGCACGTTCAGATCCTCACGGACCAGCACGGCCTTGCCGGCGATATCGCCCATGTCGTCCAGCGTCTTGAAGGGTTTGGCCACGTCGTCACTCTCCCATGCGTGAATCGGGCCGAGCGTGTGTGAACATGCCCGGCCCGAAGAAATGTCAGCGGTGTTCCGCAATCCTCAGATCAGGCCAGCAACAACCTTGCTGGTGTCGATCATGCGGTTCGAGAAGCCCCACTCATTATCGTACCAGCTCAGCACGCGCACGAGCTTGCCGTCGATGACCGCCGTCTCGAGGCTGTCAACGGTGGAGCTGCGCGGATCGCCATTATAGTCGATGGAGACCAGCGGCTCGTCCGAATAGCCGAGCACGCCCTTGAGCGGGCCGTTCTCGGATGCGGCCTTGAGGAGATTGTTGACCTCTTCCTTGGTCGTGTCGCGCTTGGCGATGAACTTGAGGTCGACGACCGAGACGTTCGGCGTCGGCACGCGCACCGACGAGCCGTCCAGCTTGCCCTTAAGCTCAGGCAGAACCTCGCCCACCGCACGGGCAGCGCCCGTCGTGGTCGGGATCATGGAGAGCGCAGCGGCACGGGCGCGACGCATGTCCTTGTGGATCTGATCCAGCGTGTTCTGGTCGTTGGTGTAGCTGTGGATCGTCGTCATGAAGCCGCTCTCGATGCCGACCGCATCGTTCAGCACCTTGGCGAGCGGCGCGAGGCAGTTGGTGGTGCAGCTCGCGTTCGAGATGACGATGTCGTCAGCGGTCAGCGCATCATGGTTCACGCCGAACACGATGGTCTTGTCGACGCCCGTGGCCGGTGCGGAAATGACGACGCGCTTGGCGCCCGCGGTCAGATGCGCGCTGGCCTTGGCCTTGTCCGCGAAGATGCCAGTGCATTCGAGCGCGATCACCACGCCGAGCTCGTCGTGCGGCAGATTGGCGGGGTCACGCTCCGCCGTCACCTTGATGCGCTTGCCGTCCACGACGAGGCTGTCGCCGTCGACCGAGACCTCGCCCTTCCAATTGCCATGCACGCTGTCCCGCTTGAACAGCAGCGCGTTCGACTTGGCATCGCCGAGGTCGTTGATCGCGACCAGCTCGAAATCATGATCGGTGCGCTCCAGCAGCGCGCGCGCGACGAGGCGCCCGATCCGTCCGAACCCGTTGATTGCTACCTTGATCGCCATGTCCTGCACTCCTTAGCTCAAAGTCAAACCAGCGCGGCGGAAACCCGTGCCGCGACACTCTGGGCGTTCAGCCCGAAATGATCGTAAATTTCCTGCGCCGGCGCCGAGAGGCCGAAGCTGTCGATACCGATATTGATGCCATCGGTTCCCGTAATCGTCGCCCAGCCGAAGGTGGTGCCGGCCTCGATCGAGACACGCAGCGCGCCCTGCGGCAGCACCGAAGCCCGGTAGCCCTCTTCCTGCGCCAGGAAGCGCGACATGCTGGGCATGGAGACGACATTGGTGGCGACCCCCTGCGCTTCCAGCAGCTTGGCTGCGTTCACGGCGATCTCCACTTCCGATCCCGTGGCGATCAGCACCACCTTGGGCGCGGTCCCGCTGGTCACGAGGGTGTAGGCCCCCTTGGCACAGAGATTTTCCGAAGCGTCGGTGCGCAATTGCGGCAGGTTCTGGCGGCTGAGCGCGAGCAAGGACGGCGTGGACTCCTGCTGCAACGCAAGCGCCCAGCACTCGGCTGTCTCGATGGTGTCGGCGGGACGGAAGACCTCCAGATTGGGGATCATCCGCAGCGACATCACATGCTCAATAGGCTGGTGGGTGGGGCCATCTTCGCCCAGGCCAATGCTGTCATGCGTCATGACATAGACCACGCGCAGCCGCTGCAAAGCGGACATGCGGATGGCATTGCGCGCATAATCGGAGAAGACGAGGAAGGTGCCGCCATAGGGAATCATGCCGCCATGGAGCGCGATGCCGTTCATCGCGGCCGACATGCCGAACTCGCGGATGCCGTAATAGACATAGCGACCGCTGTAATCGTCGCGGCTGAACGCGACCTTCTGATCCTTGGACTGGGTCAGGTTGGATCCGGTCAGGTCCGCCGAGCCGCCGAACATCTCGGGCAGCTGCACGTTGATGGCATCGAGAGCCATCTCGCTGGCCTTGCGCGTCGCGACCTTCTTGGGCTCGGCGATCAGGCCATCGAGATAGGACTGGATGGAGAAGCCGGCCGGCAGCTTGCCCGCCATGCGCCGCTCGAATTCATCCTTGTCAGAATAGCTTGCAAGGCGGCCCTGCCAATCGGCATGAGCCTTCTTGCCGCGCGTGCCGGTTTCTGCCCAGGCGGCCTTCACATCATCGGGCAGCTCGAACGGCGGCAGATCCCAGCCCAGCGCCTCGCGGGTCGCCGTGATTTCATCCTCACCCAGGGGCGATCCGTGCACCTTGTGCGAGCCGGCCTTGTTGGGCGCGCCCTGGCCGATGCGGGTACGACAGGCGATGAGTGAGGGCCGCGGATCGGCCATGGCCTCATCCATCGCCCGGCGGATATCGCCGAAATCATGGCCGTCGCAGGCCGTCACGTGCCAGCCTGTCGCGGCATAGCGCGCCAGCACATCCTCGCTAGAGGAGAGGCTGACAGCGCCGTCGATGGTGATCTTGTTATCGTCCCACAGCACATTCAGGCGCCCGAGGCCCAAATGACCGGCAAGACCAATTGCTTCGTGATTGATGCCTTCCATCAGGCAGCCGTCGCCCGCGATCACCCAGGTGCGGTGATCGACCAGCGGATCGCCGAAGGTCGCATTGAGATGCCGCTCGGCCATTGCCATGCCGACGGCCATGGCCAGGCCCTGACCCAGCGGACCGGTGGTGGCTTCAACGCCCGCCAGCTCGAAATTCTCGGGGTGGCCGGCGCAAGGGCTGCCCGTCTGACGGAAGTTGCGAATGTCCGCCATCGTCGGTCTGGTATAGCCGGACAGGTGCAGCAGCGCATAGATCAGCATGGAGCCATGGCCAGCCGAGAGCACGAAGCGGTCGCGGTCGTGCCAGCCCGGCGCTGCCGGATCGAACTTCAGATAATCCTTGAAGAGCACCGTCGCGACATCGGCCATGCCCATCGGCATGCCTGGGTGGCCGCTATTGGCGGCCTGCACGCCGTCCATGGAAAGGACGCGAATGGCGTCGGCGAGCCGCTTTTCGGTGACTGACATGGGCGAGCGCCCCTTCTTCTTTATCTGGCCCGCAGGCGTGTTGCTCCAGAGCGATCAAGGACCGAAGATGGTCGATGAACGGCCGCGCCGGCGCCGAGAGAACGGGCCATGAGTCGCCGCGCGGTCTCCATGTCGTCTAGCGGCCCGAGCGTCAACCTGCGGGGCGCCCCACAGCCTCAAAGGCACGGTGATTCTGGCGCCGTCACGCTCAATCCGCAGCTGCGCAACGAGTTTTTGCATTCGCTCGGGAGCGTGATAAGGGTTCGCGCATGGCAAGCAAGGCGATGATGCAGGCGATCGAGCGGCTGGAACGCGCCGTGACGCGCGCCGAGGGACTGGCGCGGGAACTGACCGAGGCGCGTGCGCAGGAAATCGAGGCGCAGCTCGCGGCCGGCAGCATCGAGGACGATGGCCCGCCGGTTGATATCGACCCCTTCTCGCGCGACAAGGCAATCGCAGCGCTGAAATCGCTCGATGCGCTCATTGGCGATCTTCAAAAGGCCAGGAGCGAAGCCTGAATCATGGCAGAAGTACGAATCATGGTCGGCGGGCGGCAATATGCGGTGCATTGCCGGGATGGCGAGGAAGCGCGTTTGCACGAGCTGGCCGCATTGATGTCCGAGCGGGTCCAGCAGGTCAGCAGCGGCAGTCCCGGGCTGACCGAGGTGCGACAACTGCTGTTCGCCGGCCTGCTACTGGCCGATTCCCTCACCGAAAAGGCCCCTGCCCCGGCAGCCGCGCCACCACCGCCCGCCGAGCCGGAGGACGAATCCGCGACTCTGGACGCGCTCGATGCGCTGGCCGAGCGGATCGAAGCCTTGGGCGACAGCCTTGCAGCCCAGCTGTCCAACGCCTAAGTAAGGCGGGACGGGTACTGCCCGGTGCGCGCATTAGCGAACATCCCTGAGGCGATAATCACATCCAAGGGGGCTGTCCCTGGCCGGACCCAGGTCCGAACTACATGGTCCCCACCTGACGTTGAGGCGTCAGAGGATTTTCCGGCAAACGGCCACGGCGGTCCCGTCACCCCGCCGGCATCTCGGACAGGACCCAAAGAATGACCGATACTGATCGCGCCAAGCTGCGCTCCTCTTTGCTCGCCCGGCGCTCCGCCTTTGTCGCCGGCCTGCCGCCTTCAGTGCGCACGCTGGCCTTCCGGGCTCTCCCTTCCCCCGTGCTTGCCCGCATGCCCCCCGGCTCGCGGGTCGCCATCTACCGGGCCATGGGCTCGGAAGCGCCCACCGAAGCGCTGATCGATTTCCTCCACGAGCGCGGCTTCAAGCTGTGCCTGCCCCGGCTCGGCAAGACCACCGCCGAGGACATGGAATTTGCCGACTGGTCGCCGGACGACATTCTGGTGCCGGGTCAGCTCCGCATCCCCCAGCCGGCCCCGCAGGCCGCCACCGTCACGCCGGACGTGGTGCTGACGCCGCTCGTCGGGTTCGATCCCGCGCTCAATCGTATCGGCCATGGCGCGGGCTATTATGACCGCGCTTTCGCCAAGCTGCCCAACGCGCTGCGAATCGGAATGGCGTGGAGCTGCCAGATGGTCGATGCGTTGCCCATCCAGCCCTGGGACGTGCCCCTGCACATGCTATTCACCGAGCAGAGCGTCATCGAGGGAGAGGCCGCGTGAACGACGCGCCGCAACCGAGCTGGCGCAAGCCGGCGGGCATGTTCGCCATCCTCGGCATCATCGCCGTCTGGGCTGCCATCATCGGCTCCTTCTCGGAGCAGATCGCGCGCTGGCCCGGCGCCCTTCAACTCGTCTTCTATGTGATCGTGGGGATCATCTGGATCTTCCCGACCCGACCCATCCTGGTGTGGATGGAGACAGGCCGCTGGCGCGCCTGAGCGCCAGTTCCAAATCCATTTTATAGAGGCTTGTCCCGCTCCGTTCAGGAGGGGGAAGCCAGCGCGATGCCATTCTCTTCATTGAAGAAAATGGCGCGAGTGACGGGGCTCGAACCCGCGACCTCCGGCGTGACAGGCCGGCACTCTAACCAACTGAGCTACACCCGCGCTTGGCTGAGGAGGGCGCAGGTATAAGAGGGCGCCGGCCCTGTCAACACGCTTCGCGCGATCAATTGCGATATTCTTCCTGCGGGTCCGATGGCACGCTGGTGAGCGTTCCGGACTCGAACAGGAAACCGGCGATATCCGGCTTACCGGCTGCCGCCAGCACCGTCTGGATGATGATCAACAGCGGCACCGCCAGCAGCGCGCCTGCCGTGCCCCACACCCACGTCCAGAAGCTCAGCGAGACGAGAATCATCAGCGGACTGAGCTTCAGGCGCTCGCCGAGCACCAGCGGCGTCACGACATTCGCCTCGATAAGATGCAGCCCGGTCATGATGATCGCTGGCATCAGCGCCCAGCCGACCGTGGAAAAGGTCATCAGCCCGCCCATCGCCAGCAGGATCGCCGCCACGAAGGGGCCGAAATAGGGAATGAAGTTGAGCAGCGCGACGAATCCGCCCCACATGAACGGCGTGGGCATCCCGAACAGGCTGAGCGCGATGGCGACGGTGAATCCGAGCAGCACGTTGATGAGCGCGATGGTGAGCACGTAGCGCGAGGTGGCATCGACGACGTTCTGGATCACCCGTGCGATGGTCAGCGCGCCCGAGAAGCTGCCCCGCCCCTGAATCGTCCGCCGGCGCATGCGCGTCCAGCCCGAGAGGAAGAAGAAGATCACCAGCAGCCCGAACACGACATTGATGACCACGCTCGGCGCGGCGGTGGTCAGCATGTCCAGTAGCGAGCCGGGGCGCGGCACCTCGCCGGGCACCGTCGGCGCCCTGCGGGTTTCCGTGACCAGCTTGAGCAGGCCGTCAATGAAACCCTGCGCCTCGGTATAGAGGCGGATGACCGGCTCCAGCGTCGTCTTGATCTGGCCGATCCGCTCGGGAAGCTGCGCGATCCAGTCGACCGCCGGCACCACGATGAGCACCAGCGCGGCATTCACAGCGAACAGGAAGGACACGAGCGCGATCAGCGCGGCCAGCGGCGACGGGATGCGCCGCCGCTCCAGCCACTCGAGGAAGGGCACGAGGCAGATCGCGATCACCAGCGCGACCGTGAGGGGAAGAAAGAAAGCACCACCAGCCCGAAGCACGAACGGCAGGGCCAGCAACACGCCCAGCCCCGCGAACAACGCGATCGAGGCAACGAGCCGGTTGCGCTCCCAGGTACTGCGGTCAAAGCGCTCGGCCGAGGGCTGATCGCCCGCGCCTTGCTCTGCAGGCAGATTTTGCTCGTCCAGCGGCACCGAGAAGCCCCTTAAACCGCGACCGGGGCAGCGATGCCACGTTGCGGCGCATAGTCCTCGACGACGAAGTCCTCGATACGATGCGCGAAGATCGTATCCGGTCTGCGCAGGATTTTCAGCTTGGGCGAGCCGGACGGCGTCCGGGAAAGCTGCTCTTCGACCAGATCGGCGTGATTGAGATAGAGATGGACGTCCCCGCCCTGCCAGACGATCTCGCCGGCCTCCAGATCGCACTGCAGCGCCAACATCCGCGTCAGCAGCGCCAGCCCGAAGATGTTGAAGGAAAAGCCGAGCCCCAGGTCGCAACTGCGCTGGAACAAAAGGCCGTTGAGCCGCCCGTTCGAGACATGGAACTGATAGGTCATATGGCAGGGGGGCAGGGCCATCCCCTCCAGCTCGTCGACATTCCAGCCAGTGAAGAGCAGCCTGCGCGAGCCGGGATTGTTGCGAATGGCATCGACAAGCGTCGCGATCTGGTTATGCCCGGTCGCCGCGCGGCGATAAAGCCCCTCCCCGGCCTCCGGCGCCAGCTCATAATGCGGCCAGTTGACCCACTGCCGGCCGTAGACGGGGCCAAGATCGCCCCACGCCTGCGCGAAGGCATCATCGGCCAGAATGCGCGCCTCGAACTCCTCCATGGAGATCATGTCGCCGGTTTCGCGACGGTAGCGATCCAGCGGCCAATCGGTCCAGATATGGACCCCCTGCGCCACCAGAGAACGGATGCTGGTGTCCCCGGAGAGGAACCACAGCATCTCCCGCGCGGCGACCTTCCAGTAGACGCGCTTGGTCGTCAGCAGAGGCACGGCGTCATCGGCGAGCGAGAATCGCATGGTCGCCCCGAAAATCGACCGCGTGCCCACGCCGGTGCGGTCCACCCGTTCATCGCCCGCATTCCAAATATGCCGCATCAGATCGAGATATTGCTGCTCATAATGCGGCGAAGCGCTCGTTGGCGGGGCAGACTCGGCGAGGGAGGCAGATGAAAGCATGGATCGAGCTTAACCGCGCCGCCGCGCGAGCGCCAGCACATGCCATCTGCCGCCCTGATAAGCGCGACCAAACGATCCCGCAGCCAAGGGTTACCGCACTGTTTGACGATTTCTCGATGCAGCGCTTGCCAGCACGCAAACCCCTGACTATAGGGCAGCGCCTGTCTTGCCGGCGCTTCAAGCGTCGGCCCGGTCGGGGAGTAGCTCAGCCTGGTAGAGCACTGTCTTCGGGAGGCAGGGGCCGGAGGTTCGAATCCTCTCTCCCCGACCAAATTCTCAACCGATTAGCGACGGAAATCTGCCATTTTCGGAGGAGATGACCGCCAAGATCGACAGGGGTTGGAGGTTTAGTTTGAACCTCACTCATGTTTTCTGGGTCGGCGTTGGACGGAATTGGCCGCTTTCTTGAGGTGTCCGGGTGAGTAGCGAGCATAATGTTTTTGCGTTGTGCGGTCGTCGTCATGCCCCATGAACTGCGCAAGTTCAGCCATCGACGTTCCAGCTTCGGCGGCCCACACTGCTCCGGTATGGCGTAGCATGTAGGGGGTCACCCGAAAGCCGCAGCGCAAGCTTGCGGCTTGAAAGGCCTTCTTGATATTGTCGATCCGTCGGCCACCCCGCTCGATTACATATTGAGTCTGGCGCGCCGCAAAGGCGTTGAGCAGCACCTCAAAGAGAGCATCGTTGATCGCGACTATCGGACGGAACTTGACCGTCTGCCGGCGACCAGGAGGATTGAGATCGATCTGTCGTAGATCAAAGTCGACCTGATCCCAGGTAAGGTCCAACAGCGCTGTAGGTCGAGCCATCGTATACAGCCCCAGCAAGACATATAACCGCGCATGCGGCGCTCGCACCACCTCGAAGAACGCCTCGAACTGGGAGTGGGTGAGATGCCGGATTTGCCGCTCTGGCTTAGGCGGCAGCCACACCTTGGGCTTTTCGGTATAGCTGGCCTTTCCTTTGGCCCATTCCAAAGCGGTCGACAGCAATTGCAGTTCATAACGAGAGGTGGCATCGCTCACAGCGCGCGCTTTGTGATAGCCCTCGCACATCGTGTCATCAATGCGGCTTGGATCGACATTATCCCAATATGATCTCATGGCCTTCCACGCATCTCGGCGACGCTGAAGTGAAGGGGGAGCTGTCTCCGCCAACTTGTCAATGTAGCCGGTGACAATTCGCCCTACCGTCCATGGGGCGGTATCGGCTTCCTGCCAGAGCTGGCGCGCTTCTGCCTCCGCGCTTGACCGATCCGTTGAATACAGCCGGCGGCGATGGCGCTGCTTACCCTCGTACCAGACCATGGCGAAGGCACCGCGAAAGCTTTGCACGGTATATGGCATCAACGACATTCGAATCTCGCCACTTCAACTGCGGGAACACGAATGAGGTCGCCGACGCGGAAGTGCCTCAGCGCGCCAGTCCGGATGAGGTTGCGGACAGCCCCCTCAGAGCAATCCCAGCGCTCAGCTAGCGCGCGGACCGTGAAAGGGGGCTTAGCTGCTGGTGATGGCTCAGCCCCGGCCTCGGCGACAGCCGCTATGCGTGGCGCCAGCGCGCGATCGAACGTCGTTCCACTATCGGGTAAGACGACCTCGAACACCTCAGCTCGCCGTATCTCGTCCTGCCTATTATGTCGGACATGCGAGACCGCTGGATCGGTTCTCGGCCGCCCTTTGCGGCAAAGTAAGTTGTCGTGAAGACTCAATTTTTCCTCCTGGGAGTGCCTATGCGACACCCCAGGAAGTCAATTTTTAACTCGGTTGAACGAGATGCTGCTTCGGCAGCTCCACCTTATCTCCGAGGCTCCCATGTTCTAACGAGGAGCCATCTTGCTTGTCGACCGCAGCGCTACGGCTCTCAAATTCGCTTGTCGCGAGAGTTGACACTTTACTGAAGCGCGACCGTGCAATCTGCAGGTCGATTACAACGAAACCCTGTTTGCTGGTCCCCAGTGCTCCGAATGCGCATAATTGGGAGAGACACCAAGCTAAACTGAAATCTGATGCCGAATATTTACCTTCGTGTTCTGGCGAAACATGTTCCAGCGCATCGTTTAAATTCCGGTGGTGATCGAACTGATCTCTGAGATTCTGGCGGGTGAATTTCGAGCCTGGAATACCGTTATTGGTTACGCGCGCCACGAGATCGATCACGGCGAGCCAAGTTTGGTTCACGTCCGTGGGTGGCAGCCTTTCGGAACGGTCATTCTCACTCTTTGGCTTCACGATCCGCTCGAATATGCTTGGAAACTGATCAGTCACGTCTTTGAATGCGCCGTTGTCTTTCAAGCGGATCAGCGCGCGTGGCCTGAGATCGGCACCGACTGAATTGGCCTTTGCCGTCGAGAGGAACAAGACATCTCGCATTTCCAGATGTGGGTACCGAACGAGCACCTGTTCGACATTGTCGTTTGAGGTTGCGCAACGAAGTTCGATGACCGTGCGCGGCGTTGTCGACCACATCGCGGAACCACGCAGGCGTTCAACAGCTGGCTCGTCGACCTTCTTCCCAGCGTCCTTAGGCGTGTGCCCAATGATCGCCCAGAACATTTCTTGACGACGAGACATTCGGTTCAGGTGAAACAGAAAGTTCGTCGTCGCTTCGGATTGCGACATCTCGAACCCGGCCATTGAAACGGCCGAGTCTAGAATGACGCCCACGAAACGATCTTGGGGACGGCTCGCAGCATCCGCTTCTGCGTTCGCGTCATCCAAAAACTTTTCGATATGAACAAGTGAACTGGTCGGCTGCCAATCGCCGTCGGCACCACGCTCGAACATTGAAGGATTAAGCTCTGAAAATTCACTGCGGCTCATTGATAGAAATGGCATCACGTGAATTCGAGCGCAAACTTCCTCAACTTGCTCGCCACTCCAACCATTTTCCTCACCCATTTGCCAAGCGATGCCGCCGATGCGCTTGAACAGATGTTCGCGCAGGTCTTCGGCGGATAGCACCAGTATTTTTCCGGTAGCTCGCACTTCCGCTCCGAGCCAGTCTTTAGTCTCGGCTATGCCTTGGGCCGCAATGTGGGCTCCAAGCCAGAGCAACAGCTGCGTTTTGCCTGTGCTTCCTGTACCAAAAAGAACTGTGGCGCCTGTCGCTGGAAGCAATCCTTCGACTGCCCAGTCCATTGCAAATGGGTTTCTGGCAGCATCCCGGGCACTGTACTCACCCCGCCTAGCTAAAACGGTCCAGTTCTCATCGCTCATTCTGATTTCCTCCTAAGGGTCATGACCGACTAGGGAGCTTGAGTTAACCGAATGCTAGCCCTGCTATTTTTCCTCATTTCCAGAAATTTTAACCCTTTATAAACGCATCCCTCTCAATAAGTCGGCTTGGGGGTAAGGGGGTAGAGCAAGAGAGAGGGTGCTGTGCTCCCCAGCTCTTGCTCTACCCCCTCCACCCCATTTGTTGCATCGCCTGATGACGGACGCGCTCGTTGCATTTCTTGCATTCGCCGCCGGACGCCTTCTTTTCGCGTCCTCGACATTATCGGTTCAGACCGTTGCGGAGAGCCAGATAATAGGCTTGCTCCTCGATCGAATAGCCCTCGAGATCATTACCAACCTTCACTGAAGGCGCTTGCGTCGGAATAAGATCCTCCTTTTTCTCATCGAGTTGCGGCGCCCTGGAATCTGCTTCATTCCTCTCACGTGCTTTCCACGTCCGATCTATATCTTCATACGCTGCGTGTAATTCCGGATGAGTTGGCCATTCGCTCACAGCCGCTTTGAATTTTTCGCTGACATGGGTGACGATCCAACGATCACCGTCCCGTTCTAGCGGTCTGCATTTCGACATCCTCAGCTCGTCGATCATCTTACCGCGATCTGACCTTCTCTCGCGTTCCAAAGCAGCAGCCCAACGCTCCTTGCTGGCCACTTTCACTGAAGCCTCACCCTCAAAACTAAGAACGCTGATGCACCAATCCGGCATTGTCGAAGCATCGACGCGATGCTCGCCATCGATGAAGTCAATAACGACGCCAGGCTCTGTTAGAATTGCGTGGGCAAAGGCCAGGATTGCTTCCTTTCTAGCGTCATCGCTTTTCGGGTCGTGCACCGCGTAACTAGTAGGTGTACGGGAGACGCTCACCTCGTCAGATAGCTGTCCTGATGAAATGGCGGCAGTAGAACGTGCTGGAACAACCGGCTCTTCCGCACGCGCCACCGCGATCGGGGAAGCCTTGTGCGGTGCAGTCTCCTGCCGGGGCGGATTTACGAGCTTACCAGGCGAAGCGCTCTGAATATACGCTTCGGCCCGATCAGAAACGCGATTACATTCCTGATTGGTACTAGCCTGCAGTTCGATCTCCGGTCGCTTATATGCGGCAAGCGGTCGGCTTACTGCCTTCCTACGCTTGCTTTGGACCTCCGCAATGCCTTCCAGACGTTTCTGAACCCACACAAAGCTGCGATCGGCCGAGAGAGTTTTGAACTCTTCCCGGCTGATACTCGGCACGCGGAAGAAGGGTGCATTCTCGTCAGGGGCTAGAACGAGCATGTCCTCGGACATAATGCGGCGCAGGATGATGTCGATCTCGTCCCGGGGCGTATCGACGTTTTGTGAAGCTTTTTCGGCGACGGGTTCTTCTCTCCGCTCTCCGCCAGAATGCAACTCAAACGCACGCGTAACCAAATTATCGGTTTCCTTGAGCACGCTCTCGATAATCCGCCTGGCTTCCTCAACCTGATCTAGGATTGGAGCAATACTGGTCATGCTCTGATCCATTATTTCTCGAATGGTCTCTCCGAAGGCTTCTGCTGCAGCTTTGCGTTCCCGAATAAGATATTCATTCGCTCGATCGGACCGTGTCCCTTTTCCAGCTTCTAAAGTCTCTAGGAGCCGCGAGCAGGTCGCAATGGTTTTATCCGGACGGGCATAGGCCATCTCAAGTGTGACGCGAAACTCATCCATCTCGAGCTCATGTGCGTCGAGCAGCAAACTTTGTGTTCTAATTTCTTCGGCCTTCGACAAGAGACTGTTGCTCTCCCCGATTAAGTTTTTAGCTGCGAGGTGACCGGCAGCGTCCAGCAACCGTTTCAACTGGTTCTTCCTGGCGACGCGCCGTTTTTCGTCAGCCTTAAGCGCAGCCCACAGCTCAGCTGTCCATATTATCTCGGCATTTCTTCGTCCCGCAGGCGTTGAAACTCCGGCTGCCTCGAGGGGCGCGGCGTTTCGGCCTAGCGGTTCGGTGGGGTCTCGATCGATCCCCATTTCCGAATATTTCCTTGGATCAAATAGGCGACTGATCCCGACCTGCCTAAGCTCCTCGTTACACAGCTCCGCGAAGCGCTCACGCCAACCGTAGATCATAGAGGCCCGGTATTTGCGATAACTGCCACCTGAGGGATCTCGCCCAAGTTCCGAGATTTTCGGCTGACGATATGGATAGCGAAAGCGCTCATGCTGGCCTGCTACTTTTTCCCGGATCTCGAAATCCCACATTCCAAGTTCAGGCACGATCGAACAAGGACGATCATAATAGGCCAAGTGCAAGTGGTGATTTCTTTCGTCATTATATCCATCGGGAGCATGGATGGCGGCCGTGTACATTGCGCCTAGCTCACCAAAATCATTGCAAAACCTTTGGGTAATCCTGACTCGTGCGGCCGCATCGATGCCGAGCGGAAACTCGGCAGTTAGCCTGAACTGCGTTCTGCCATTGCGGCCCCTTACAACCTTCACGCCTGGCTGTTTTGCGTTCCAGCGATCTCCGCAGACCATTTGCATGGCGCCACAAATCTTCCGGCATTCTGCTGCATCCAGTTCGAGGGTGACTTTCGGCTCTTTCGCCTCAATCAAGGGCGCTTGCGCCAGATCCTTCGCGATCTCTCGCACTTTAACCGGCAGTGTCGCCTCATCAGAGATATCTTTCCAGCTTTCAGCGGGAAGCAGTGCGCGACTAAAAACGAGGTGATCTGGCTTGCCACTACGCTCATGCTTGTGAACGGCGAGCCAGAACTTTCGACGAACTTCAGGGTCCTCACTAATATTTGAGAAGACCGCAGCCTTGTCCGCCTCAATTTCAACGGCAGAATCTCGCTCGGCATAGTTGCCAAACTTGGAGGCCGAAATGGTGAGCACTGCGTCTGGACGCGCCACATATCTGTCGTGCTTCGCGGCAGCATTTCCCCCCAACAGTTTATGCCCTCTGGCTGATGTGATCAGTGATCCACCACTCGCAAGCTTGGTGACCGTTTGCTCGGAAAAGTGGAAAGTGACGCGTCCTTCTGCAGACGTCGGTCGGATGGAAGCAAATGGTCCCGGCACATTAAATGACGGTGCGATCATGAACCTGCCGCCCATTGACGCTTTCTTCTCTTGGTCCGGATCATGTGGAATGCGGATTGTCCAACGCAGAGCTGCTTCTTCCTCGACAGCGACTGCTCGTCGAAGCTTTGCAGAGCAGTGGCCGATTGGACCCAGAGTACGCAGGTTCATTGAACACTTCCTTTTTGACGTGTTCAATATTGTGCTTGATTTGTTCTCTCTTCGACAAGCCCACTTTCAGATTTATTTTCACCTTCCCGAAGTTGAATCGACAACGAACGGGCCCATGCGTATGCATGCATAAGATGAAGCTGGCGGACCCTCGCCGCATGTCTTGATTCCGCTGAAAGCGGCGCAGCAAAACAGAAGTTGTTCAGTTTTGCTTTATTGCGCCTTACCTTTAACCTCCTGAAATATCCGCTTCAGATCAGATCGTCAGTACGTCGATGATCAATCAATCTTGCAATCAATTGACTGTCCTGAGATCGGAACTGAAAGCACATTGATCTCGGGCTAAATGTTTAGGCTGAGCAGCTGGTACAGCTCAGATTACCCGTACGATCGGACGGCAGATGATCGTTTCGAAGCGGCCAAAGTTGTTTAAACGTGACGCCCCTCATCCTGCGGATTTTCATGCAGCGTTGCAAAGCGGCGCGTTGCGTCGCTGATCCACGTCCCGACAGCGGCCGTGCACTCATCCGCATCGCACTCAACAGTGTCGGACGCTTTCAGGCTGGGTAAGCTTGCAGCCTACTTCTTGCCGCGAGATGACGACCCGGCGGTCATCGGATCGGGTTTTCGCGGCGGCTTCCAACCAGGCGGGGGTTGTATGCGTGGCTAGCTAGTTCCCAAACCCATCGCGCCCGGCTGCTGACGCTCCAAGCCCGCGAAATCAGCCTGCGCCGCGTCAACGGCGCTGGCGCCGCTCCGCATCAAGCTTATCCTGTCACGGCAACGCTTTGCTTCCTCAAAATCCAAGGCGCGAGCCGCCTCTTCCATTTTATGCTGCAGGCTCTCTAGGGTCTCTTCCATCCCCCGAAACGCGCGGCCCCGGATAAGGCTGCATACGCCAACGTAGCTGCCATTCGGCCGTGCAAAACGGCTCCCTGAAATCTGCCCTTCGTTCACCAGGCTGTCGCGGGCAGCTATCGACCAACGTTGGGACAGTCCTGCCATTCCCGCGCGATAGGTTAAACAACAGTTGTTGCCAGGAGCCGACATTCAGCGGTTTCCTGATAGGAAACCCAGAATGACAGCGCATCCGGCCATTCGTCATTGGCTCGCGATCAAAGCTGGACAATTCGCGCGCTTGGGCCGCTGTCGCACGAGTTGGTTTATCCATTTACAGTTGTGATAGTATGTTCATGGGAGAATACCATCGGGGAGGCGAGTCTGAGCAAGATCACGTCGGCAGTTCGGTTCTCACGCCATTTCGGCATCGACCCTGCGCGGCTCGAGCCCATCGGGGTACTCGACCCCACGCTCAACGTCGATACCGCGCTGTTCATGGACCCGATGCTGCTCGAGCACAGCAGCCACCCAGAGATCAGCGAGGGTGGGCGAAAAACCTATGAAACGCACTTCGACAGGTCGATCAAATTGCTCGCCGCCAGCCGTGCAATCGGCGACATGGCTTGGCGTAACGCTAAACGGCTGCTCTCTTTCCCCGAAATCAACGGCACCTGCCTCGGCTATGGAACCAGTTCGGTTGCGGGCAGCGGCTCCGGGCCGCAGGCGACCGCGAGCCTGATCGAAACGGCGCGCGATATCATCGCGCTCGGCATCACTGACCCGGATCTTTTCGCTGCGATGGCCCTGTTCGAGGAAGGGTTTGGACCCGATCGCATCAGCGACATGACTACCAATGTGATATTCGAGGACCTTCTTGCGTTCAACGCGCGGGTCCTCGCGACACTTGACGTCCCGCTCCATGTGCACATGATCCGCCTCAAGAATGGCAAGAGCTATTCAGCACGATTGCCGTCCAATCCGTTCATCCGCGGCAATGGCCCCATCATTCTCGTTCCCGCCGATATCCTGCGGGCGCTCCCGGTCGCCAAGGATTGGGCCGGCATCAGCGATGCGGCCTCGCACAACGCCGAGCTGCGGTCGCAGGTGAACGATCACGTCGCTAAACTTTGGCGGACCCGCACGCTGAAGGACAAGGACGAGCTCAAGCGCTGGGCAATGTCTGGCGCGAACGCGTTTGAGACTGTACTTGAGATGCTGCGCGGCGCAAATCCCAAGCCTTACGATATGGCGGGCGACCCGTTTGGTGAGCTGGTTTGGCGAAGGATCGCTGAAGAAATCGCCGTCAGCGAACCCCGATCGATTGCGCCGTTGCAGACGCCCGACGTTGCCGGCGTATGCGGCGTTGTCCAGGACATCATCGCTCAGTTCCGTTTCCTGATTGAGGATCGCCGGCTGTCGGAGGAACTCCATTACCAGGGGAAGCCGCGCCCGGAGAAATCGGCGCAGCGTCTGTTTTTCGCCGTCGCCTATGCATATTGTAAGGCGAATGATATCGACCTCACGCCTGAAGCCGACACTGGAAATGGTCCAGTCGATTTCAAGTTGTCGGCCGGGTTTACGGGGCGGGTTCTCGTCGAGATCAAACTCTCGACCAACACCAAGCTGGTTGCTGGCTATACCAGGCAGCTCGAACGCTATCGGGAGGCTGAGGAGGCCGCCGCAGGCTATTATGTCGTGCTTGATGTTGGTCAGATGGGCCGCAAGCACGAACGGCTGATTGCGGCGCGCAACGAGGCCGTGCTTGCCGGGCAGAAGGTGTCACCGATCGAGATCATCGACGGAAGTCGCCGGGAGTCGGCGAGCAAGCTCTGAGGCTACGTTTCCTAAAGCTGCCTAATTAGGTAGCAGCTGCTATGGTTCTGATCAGCAAGCGAGCGACCGGATTTGGGACGGTTTGGCGAGAGCCGCCGTTCTCGCAAGCGTCGGGGCTCGGATCGGTTTGAAACCTGCCCTACGTTCATCAAAATGTCGTGCGGTAACGAGCGACCAAATTTGGGGACGAATCGGTCGTTCGCTAGCCAGAGGCCGAAGGTCAGCTGTTGGCGGGAGCGGACAATCCCCATGCACTTCAGAAGCCTGGAGGATGGCAAAGAATGGTTTCCGTTGATGCTTCCTTCGTGAAATTCAGCGAAAGACCGCTCTTGATGCGCTAGCTGTTCGGGAGGGCCGCTATACGGGGGACAGCTTCCGGGATCGTTGGTGCAGCATCGCCAGCACCAGAGTGGTCAGGCTCGCGAAACCCCGAACAACATCGCGCCGGACGTGCCGGCGCGATCGACCACGATGCCGCCAGCCAGAGCGACGAGGCCGAGCGCGGCCTGTGTAAGGCAGACGAACAAGCCCTGCATCGCCTCCCGCAAATCAGGCGCATCGCCTTACAGCCACATTTGCATGGAGATTGCCTGCATGCCGAGTGAGAAACCCCACACCCTCACCAGCCCGATCGCGAGGACGGGCGAGCTAGCCAGGATCGGGAGCAACAGGATCGCGCCGATCACGAGCGCAGCAGTCGTCAGCACCGACCTGTAGAGGCTACCTCTGGAGATCCAACCGCCTGCCATGTTGCCGAGGAAGCGAACGACGCCGTTGGCCAGGAAGAAGGCGCTGAGAACCGCACCGGAAATGCCCGAATGCTTCCTCAAGAAGGGCGCGATGTAGGTATAGGCGCCGTAGTTCCCGGTATACATGATCGATGCCGCAACCAAGCTCGTCACGGCCAAGCCGCGTCGCATCAGCACAATCATCGCGTGCAGACCGGTTGACAGGCTAAGCAGGAGCAAGAGGAGAAGCCGAAGCTCCAGCTGGCGACCGTAGTGGATCGTGAGCGGTGTCGCGATCGGTGCCATTGTCATCCCGCGATCGAGAGCGAAGCTGAGAGGTCACGGTGCGCGTCAATCTGAATCTGCAATGTCTTGAGCTTGTCTTCGACGCCAGCCATCGCGTCAGCGCCCGCAACAAAGCGCAGCGGCATCTCGTCGGAGTCTGACAAGGTGACTAGAGCTGCTGCCAGCTTGGCGGGGTCGCCGCCCTGCTGCCCGTTCATGCCCGACCAGGCCGCAATGGTTTGTGCAGTTCGCTCGGCATAGTCATCAACACTCAGCTCCGGCCAGATTGTCGAAGAGCCCTCGACCAGCAGCTCGGTTCGGAAGAAGCCGGGCTCGACGATCATCGTGTCTATGCCGAACGGCGCCAGGTCGAAGCGAAGAGATTCCATCCAGCCTTCGAGCGCGAACTTCGAGGCTGCATAGGCAGCAACGAATTCCTGACCAACCAAGCCCGCGAACGAGGTGACAGTGATGACTTGCCCACTGCGCTGCTTGCGCATGACGGGCAGGACTGCGCGGGTCACGTTCAGCGGCCCGAAGAAGTTGGTTTCCATCTGCGAGCGGAACTGCTCAGCGCTGATGTTCTCGAAGTAGCCCGCGTAGAAATTGCCGGCATTGTTGACCAGCACGTCGATGCTGCCGAACCGATCGATCGCGGTATCTATCGCGGCGCTTGCCGCGTGCGGATCGGTGATATCCAGCGCTACCGTCAGCAGGTTCTCATGGGCACCGATTGCCTTGAGAACCGCATCAGGATTTCGCCCAGTCGCAACCACCGAGTGTCCGGCTTTCAGTGCCTGATGGGCAATGTCGACGCCTAGCCCTCGGCCGGCACCCGTTACAAACCACGTCTTGCTCATATTCAATCCTTAGTGCTGAAGTGGGTGTCAAATGGCTTGCGGCACCCCGTGACCTAGTCTCAAGCGGTCGCGAGCTTGCTCTTGAAGAATGGTGCAAGCTTGGCCGCTGCGGTGTCGGCGCCTGCTCCGTCGTACAGGTCCATGTGCGTCACGCCCGGAAGGACGACGAGTTCTTTGTGCTTCGATGCCGCCTTCGCGATCAGCTCCCGGCTATGCCAAAGCGAGCCGGCCTCGCTGCCCGCGATCATTAGCAATGGCTGCGTAATAAAGGTATCCGCACCCTCGAACCCGGTGAACGATGCAAGCGTGCTGACGCTCGTCATCAGCATTTTGTTCGTCGATGTTGGATAGCGACCGCGCGCCGTCAGGTAATAATCGGCTGCCTCCTGCAGATCGCGCGGCGCGCTCTTATCCCCGAGCTGGGGGACATAAGGGACGTAGACCGGTTCGGCGCCAGCGGCTTCGGCTGAGCGCTGCTTCGCAACCGCGTCGAGCGTATTCAGGATTTCAGACTCAGATGCCTTGCCGTCCCAGCCCTTGCGGGTAGCTGCACCAACGTCGACCGCGCTGACCGTCGCGATTGCCTTGATCCGGCGGTCGGTCATTGACGCCTTCACCGCAATACCACTGCCTGCGCATGCGCCCAGAGCACCGATGCGATCGCCGTCGACATATGGCAGTGACACTAGGTAATCGATCGCGCTGTAAACGTCGGTGACACGCTTCATGGGATCATCGACAAAGCGGGGCAGCCCTCCGCTTGCGCCCTGATGCGCGGCATCGAATGCGAGCGTCACAAAACCTTCAGCCGCCATTTTCTGCGCGTAAAGGCCTGCCACCTGCTCCTTCACACCGCCGCCGGGGTGAACGACGACAATCGCCGCATATTTGCCGCCGGGGCGAAAACCCTTGGGCAGGTAAAGATTGCCCGAGAGGACAACGCCGTCATTTTTCTTAAACGAAACGCCACGCACAGTGACGTCACCGATTTGGGTTGTTTCCCCGGCAGCCCGGGGGGTCGAGGTGAGCGCGGCCGAGGCACTGCTCGCCATCAAAAGCCCTGCCGCCGCGAGCGATCCACTAAGGATCAAACTGCGTCGGTTCAATCCGGTCGAATTGGTCTTCATGATCCACTCCTTTGAACCGGCGATGCACCGGCGGATGCTTTGGGTAGCCAGCGCTGCTACCGCTTCGAAGTTGGATATAGTCTTCCACCTTTGCACGTATTAGAGAGGAATATGTGCATGGACCTAGAAGCAGGATCACTGAATGCGACGTGAGGAAATGGCAGATCTGACGGCCTTCGTTGTGGTGTCGGAAGAGCGCAGCTTTACGCGCGCAGCCGCGAAGTTGGGCCTGTCTCAGTCTGCGCTAAGCCAAATTATACGCAGGTTAGAGGCACGCCTGGGGCTACGGCTGCTCACGCGCACAACGCGCAGCGTCGCACCGACGGACGCTGGTCTTCGCCTCCTCCAGACGCTGACGCCCGCACTTGAGGATCTGGACGCCAGCGTTGCAGCATTAAGCGAACTGCGCGACAAGCCCGCCGGGACGATCCGGATCACATCGGTCGAACATGCCACCAAAGCCTACCTCTGGCCGGCGCTGAAGAAGCTTCTGCCCGACTATCCGGATATCTCTGTTGAGATCGTCAACGACTACGCCTTGGCGGACATCGTGGCAGACCGGTTCGACGCGGGCGTGCGGCTCGGCGAGCAGGTCGCCAAGGATATGATAGCGGTCCGTATCGCACCCGACATGCCGATGGCGGTGGTTGGCTCACCAAACTATTTTGCAAACCATCCGCCACCGATCGTCCCCCAGGATTTGGTACAGCACCGCTGCATCAATTTGCGTTTGCCGACATCGGGCGGGCTATATGTGTGGGGCTTCAATCAGGACGGGCACGAGTTGAAGGTTCGGACGGAAGGTCCGCTGGTGTTCAACACGACGGAACTGACGCTCGATGCTGCCCTTGAAGGTTTCGGCTTGGGCTATCTTCCCGAGGATCAGGTTCGCGACCACGCAAATGACGGACGCTTGGTACGCGTCCTTACCGACTGGACGCCTAGTCTGCCGGGATATCACCTCTACTATGCCAGCCGTCGCCACCCCGCACCCGCATTTACACTTCTGGTTGATGCGCTTCGCTATCGACCTTAGCCCGGGCTAATTGACAATCTTGAACGATTGACTGCCTAAGGAATCGGCCCTGTTCGCTGTAAATGTTGCAACCTAAGAGCATAGCTGCCGGTCTGCTCGAAGAACAGTAATGGAAGGTTTTGGTAGGAGCAGCCATTCGCACGTCAGTTTGGGAACGGCGAGACTTGGTCGGCAGCCGCAAGTATATCCGACATCCCAACGCTTCAAAAGGCTATCTAAACCCGCCATTTGTTCAGCATGCTATCGCGGCCTAGGGTATGTCCGCCTCATCACTAATACCGTCACATGCATGGCGGTGTTGATTGACAATCTAACCGTTTCGCCCGTCGTCGACTTAGCAGGGGAATTACGCTCGACCGCCCGCTCGAGCCGCTAACTCCCGTGCTGGGGCAGGTTGTTTCAGAGTTGTGATCAGGGCACCCTGATCGGGAGATCACCGTTGCCTTTGATGTTTGGAAGGATCTCGACGTCGACCACAGCAGGATGAGTCAACTTTTTCCCAACCTGCTTGCGAATGCGCTCACGCATAGCGCCAAAGAGCTGCGGGTTCGTGCCGAAGCGTCAATTGTCGATGACCATCTCGAAATCCGCACAGTGAATGGTGGTGAGCCTATTCCTGCGTCAGTGATTAGCTAGCTCTTCGCGCCATTTTGACGTGGCGACGTGCGTCCAGGCCAAGAGGGGTAGGTGTTACACTTTATATCGCATCCCATATCGGTAACGCACATGGTGGCACCATGACGGCGCGATCAAAGCACGGTGAAACGATATTTGCGTTCAGAATGCCAATCTAAGCCATTGAAACAGGTCTATCAAAATGCCCGTGGATTTCGCATTGGTGTTTGTCGATCAAGCTTTAGCGGGCCTGATTACATGCCGAGGGTTTCGGCACGTCACAATGGCATCCGCCAACTGGGCCCAAACTTATCTAGAATGCACAAAATAAAGGCGCGGTTTTCGACACCGCGCCTTCGATAGTTATCCGTGATCGGTCAGCTCAAGCAAACGTCACCTGCGCCGAGCGACGACGCATGGACGCGCCGACAAGACCGAGGCCGGCAATCATCATCGCCCAAGTCGCAGGCTCTGGAACCGCTGGCGTCGGGTTGGCGAGGTTGCGGATCCGGACATCGATCCCGGCCGACATGTTCGAACCCGATGTGCTCATGGCCGTGTTGTAGATGTCGACATAGGCCGAAGCGCCGTTTGCGAAGGTCACCAGATTACGGGCGTAGAAGCCGTTGAGATCCCAATTGTCAGCATTGGCCCAGCTTACAACGCCGTTATTCAAAAAACCGCTGAAGGTGAAAACCGTCTCAGAGACCGCACCGCCTTGGTTGAATGAAGCCGAAGAAGGGCTAGTGAAGTTGAAAGCCAGATTTATGCTATCTGTTGCAGAACAGCCGAGGGCGCATGACCAGCCTACAGGGTAAGTAGAGTTGAGGGTAATGACGTTGTTCAGAAGCTGGCTCTGACCGACATTGAGATTGTTCGTCGTGAACGATGTTGGGTTCGTGCCGCTGCTGACCGTGAGACCATTGTTGTTCGTCTGGCTGGAAAAGGTGATGTTTCCGGCGAATATGGCAGCGTTTGCACTCCCAGCCATGAGCATGGCGCAGGCAGCTATAGCGAACTTCTTCATTTTAATTCCCTTATTCAAGACAGAAGTTCGGGGGCTTCAGTCATGCTGCGGCCACCGATCCGAACTCTGCATTCCCACATTAGAATGAAGCGCTGTGGCTATCTTCCAAACAGCGACTCCGACAGATCTGAAGCACGAAAGAGGCCCCCGTCGTGCTCCAGTAACTTTTCTTTAACCAAGGAATTGCCGATATCAATTTGAAATCGGGCGGGAAAAAACTGCCGTTTCAAAATGGGACGCCATCATAGCGCTTCCGCGCAGCGCGCCGCAGTTAGGTCGCTCGGCAATGCAACGACGCGACAACTGGCGGGCGCCAGCGATTTCGCTCAATCGGATGAGGATCCGCGAGAGCGAGCGATCTGGATGGCCTTAATGGAGGATCTTTCTGAATATCCGATTGTGGGTGCCCCTCGGCAAGTCTTGCCAGAAGCGGACATCTGCCGGCGGCCATCTGAAGACCGTTCCTGGTCGTACGCTATAACGAGAGCACCGCATTTGCATGACCGCTGTGTTCCAATTGTGGTCATTTAACCTCTAGGGTCATGAGAGGTGCGTAGTGGAAGTCTAAGCGAAGCAATCTCGTGTTCATCTTCAACTTGTTGAAATGTCCTGAAAGGCGAGAAGGGAAGGAGAGGAATGAGGATTTATCCAATGCAGTTTTGCTGGTTTGCTACGCTAGGTCTGGTTTCGGGTGCGTCGGCGTTTGCTCAGTATGCGCCGGTGGATCCCATGCCGACGGGTCAGGCTGCGGTGAGTGTAATGGCAAATAAAATTTCAGGAGACATTGCGAGCGGGAACAGCCGATCAAATTCGATATCCAGTCGCTGCTTTGCAGATTTCGGCCCAGGGCCCGAGCGCCGAGCGATGGAGGCAGAATATGCGCGACGGTTGAGCTCTGGTGGGAAGGCAAGTGCGGATGCCTGGCGGGCCGAGCAGGGCCGGTCGTACCGCGCTGGATTGGTCGCAGCTGGAAAATGTCCGCCCGGCACAGAAGGCCGCCAAGGCCGTTAGATCTATGGACGCGCTAAACTTATTCGGATGGAAGATTATGACGAAGCTCGAACGTATGTGTACAACCATTTTGCTGGCCGTGGGTGCCATTTCAAATACGGGGTGGGCGCAGGATTACAACTACGTGCCGGGTTGGGCGAATACCACCAACCATCAATATAAGGGCGAAGAGAGTGGCGAATGGAAGGCTAAAACAGAGCTTTTCAAGGTGCTGGGCGCCCAGAGTGCCGCTTCGCGCTGCACTTTGCAAAATCTGTCTGAAGCAGACGGGAATGTGATTGTGAACCAATACCGAAGCCGGGAGCGAAAGACTGATACGCCCACTGCGCTCAAGGTCGCTCAACAGCAGGTCAATGCACATCACAAGCGGATGCGAGCACAAGGGAAATGCTGAGCACGAACTTGCCCTTAAACGCCGACATTTCTGCCGTTCTTCAAAGGAATTATTTAGTCTGGTAGAGGACGCTGGTTCACGTTGGATCGCCGTCTAGAGGAACGTGCCCTGACCATGTTAGCTGATCACGATGCTTATATATCCGAGGCGCCTGAAAATCTCCGCCCGTTGCTGGTTCAATTGCGCGCACAACTCGTCGACGCGCTGCCCGACGCCGAAGAAGTCATCGCCTACAAGATGCCGGGGTTCAGGATCGGACAATCCATCATCGCGGGTTACGCGGCCTTCAGCAAGCAATGCGGCCTCTATCTATCCCCTTCCGCAATCAAGTCGCATGCTACCGACATTGCCGCAGCCGGGCTCAAGTCTACCAAGACCGGCGTCACATTCTCACCGAGCCAGCTGATCCCTAACGAGCTTGTCAAAAAGCTCGCCCTCGCCTCCCGAAGAGGTCAGAATCTCTGAGCGATCGGTGCGGCAACCGCCAACATCGCGGCCATCCGCAAACACGCCAAGCTTCCCTGATAGCGGCCATCGGTTCATAAGTGAGTGAGATCCGCAGCCGTTTTCGGCCACGTTGACGTCCAGCTTGCGCGATTGGGGCTCGACAATTGAAGTCCTGATCGGCCTTGGATTTGAGGTTAGCAACGTTGTATTTCGCGAAAGTCAGGAATATTTGTCATCGCCATTGAACGCATCGCTCATTCAAAAATGGCCATGACGCCGATAATTCACATACGGATCTGGGGGAACAAGTGGATAGCGTCACGATACAATCGAACAACCTGGAAAATATCGTTGTGGGGGCTCTCGATGCTAGATGGAGCGCGCGCGGTGATCGTATTCTGCGATACTATATTGATGTTCGGCACAGAAAACTGAACCTTCACAAAGAAGTAAGCGCTCCAGAAATCTTCATTCTCCAAAGTAAGCTAGATGCCTTGATCGCAGGCTGGGACGACAAGTATGCAACCTACCAGAAGCGACAGAATTTGCTGTCCGGCCAAGCTGCAGCCGACGAACTGACTGCCGATGCGATCCAGAAACTTCAATCCTTGAACGGAATCCTCGCTCATACATTGCGCGTCGATGATGCGATCGACTGGGAAACCCTCAAGGACCGGTCGCAATATGAGTATCCGAATAGCTTTCCCGAGCCAAAGCCCTCGAGCACCGCAGCACTGTCGCCCACTTACACGGAGCCGACAGTCAGCTTCTTTCAAATGCTCTTCGGTAAGAAGGCAGCGATTCTCTCGGAGGCTCAAGACGCACATGCGGTCGCGATGCAAGAATGGCATGCCTCAGAAGTCCATCGCAATGAAGTGCTGACTCATTCAGTCAATGAATGGGAAGGTCGGCGCAAGATATTCTGGGAGGATCACAAGGCGCGAGAAGATGCGTTCAAAGCTGAACAGGCAGCCTCTCATGCCGAGGTTGATCGGCTGGCGAGCGCCGTGGCGAGCGGTGACGAAGAAGCCGTCATCGAGCATGCATCACTGGTACTTGAGCGCTCGGATTACGACAGCCTTTTCGAGAAATCCTATCTGCTGCAGTATGACCGTCCACGCAAGCTCATGAAACTAGCCTACGATCTGCCCTCGATCGAGAGTTTACCCGCTACGAAAGCTGTGAAGTTCGTCAAGTCGACGGGCGAACTCAACGAGACATTGATCGGCGAACGGGATCGGAAGGCTAATTTCGAGGCTGTAGCCTATCAAATCTGCCTCCGGACAGTTCACGAGCTTTTCGAGGCGGACGACGCCGGAAATATTGATGCCATTCTGTTCAATGGATTTGTGGCGTTCATTGATCCAGCAACGGGCTTGGAGAAACGGAGCTGTCTGCTGTCTCTCCTCGTGGATCGCCCGACATTTTGCGGGATCGATCTTGCTCGTGTCGAGCCCAAAACCTGCTTCAAATCGTTGAAAGGTGTGTCCGCTGCCTCATTGGCATCGCTCGCCCCGATTGCACCGGTGATGGAGCTAGACACTGAGGATCGGCGCTTTGTGGACGGGCGCGAAATCGCGAGTTCGCTCGATCAGGGCACGAACCTTGCTGCCATGTCATGGGAAGATTTCGAACATCTCGTGAGGGAATTGTTCGAAAAGGAGTTTGCGGCGCGAGGTGGGGAGGTCAAGGTCACGCAATCGACCAGTGACGGTGGCGTCGACGCGGTTGCGTTCGATCCGGATCCGATCACCGGCGGCAAAATAGTCATTCAGGCAAAGCGTTACACTCGAACGGTCGGCGTCTCAGCCGTGCGTGATCTTTATGGCACGATGATGAATGAAGGAGCGTCGCGGGGAATACTTGTGACCACTGCCGATTATGGCCCCGACGCCTACAAATTCATGAACGGTAAGCCTATCACCCTCATGAACGGCGCCAACTTGCTACATATGCTTGAGCGCCATGGCTTCGCAGCCAACATCGATATCGCGGCGGCAAAGTTGGCGTCTGCTTAAGTTAGTCAGTCTTCAATTCGATGAAATGCTAAAACTGCAATCGCCGACAAAGTGCTCATTTCCAGGGCATTTGCATTCGTAGAGACCAGCCCTCGTTCATCTCGCTGAGCAAGACAGCATTTGTTATTTTCGGTCGGCTCTAATTGCAATTGACGACTAAAGGTGTCGCTGGTCCAATGTGAAAATCGGCCGCGACCCGCGAACTGGTAATTTACAAAGCGACATGTGAGGCGTCAAAGCTCAATAGCTCGTTGATCGCCTCGCTGACGAATCGAGCTGAAACTGCGCAGCCGTAGTCGTGGTAACGGTCATCTTTGTGCGGATTTGCTAAATCTACGACAGTCTTCGCGGCGAAGATGATGCCCCCGCCGTCGTAAAAATCACGTGCAGTGAGTAACATCGAAGCCACTTCCATATCGAGAGCAATAACCTTCCGGCCCTGCTCTGCAATGAGCGCGCCAACAGCAGGATCTGCTACAACTTGGGATCCAGAAACCATCGTGCCAACTTGGATAGGCGCGTTTACCAACTCCAAATGTAATAAACCATTGCGCAGAGATTTCGAATATTCAGAATTGGCTTTTTGAATCAGCCGCGTGCGAACATTTGGCGGTATTTGAACTTGCAGCAGGTCGGGGGTAAGCTTGCCTGCAATGAATTTGCCACTTTGATAATTCCAGCTGAGATCGGGCACGATGAGCGCGCCAAGTTCCGTTTCTCCTTCACGACCGCCACAAATCCCCGACATCGCGACGGCACTCGGACGAAATGTCATAAGAGCTTTTGTAGTCACCATGGCAGCACTGATCATACCAGGCCCGGGTTGCACGACGATCATTCCTCTAAACTTGCCAATACTAATTAGCTGGCAGTCTAGCCCTACCACTACGCTCTTTTCGCCGAGTATGCTTTTCGTGTGAACGAACCCCTGCCGCTCCTTTTCGAGTGCACAAACGATTAGAAAGTCGAGCGGCCGAGTTGAATAGGTTTCACGCAGTTTTTGGGTGAATGGAACATCCCATCTGCTTGACGTTTCGTACTTGATTACCGCCACATTGTGACGTGCGAAGCTCTCACGCGCTAAACCAGCTATCTCAGCATAGGCTGTCATTACAATCCACGAGGCCGTTCGGCCGACCAAATCATGCTCAATGAGCTCACACCACTGATTGGTCGCATCCACAGGGTCACCGTTGCGGATCTGAGGAAGCATAAGATCCACTACAACCAGATCGAAACGACCTTCGCCGAGCTTCACAAGGGTGTCATTGATCGTCTCTGTGCGAACTATCTCAGCACCACCATCAGGAATTGCTATGGTAATTAGTTCTTTGATGCTTTCGACCTTCGCATCATCGTCGTCGACAATCAGAATTCTCACATTAATACCCTTAAAAGCCCCGTCAGCGTATCTCGCCACGTCCCGTCGTCAGAAAACAATATTACAGCATCGACATTTGTGACGCTATCCTGGTGAAGGACGCTCATAAATTCCCGAAGCGGCACATGGCTCCTATTATATTCAATTGTGGGATACTGGGTCAGAACTGCAATGCGCTCGGCACGCTCCATGGTGGCTAGAAAAAGTAAAACATCAAGGCCGCCCACAGGCTGAGAGTATGTGTCAATCGCGCCTACGTCGCTGGTATGGCTTGGAATTGCCATGTCCAGAACAACGAGATCGAAGATACCCTCCTCAAGTGCGGTCATCGCACTTCGCAGCGACATCGCTGTTTTGACTTCGGCCATCTCCGCGACTCTGTTCACCAAAAACAGGATTGCTTCTAACTTGAAGCTGTCATCCTCGACGATCAGAATTTTCATTCCACGAGACCGGTGTAGGCAAAGCGCAGATCCAACCGTAGGCCATTGGGTTCGGCAGGACACCCATCAACCGCGAAATCTAGAAGGCTCCGTTCGGCCTTCATTTTCATCAGTTTCCTAATGCCACTCAGGCCTTCAGTGACATCAGCGCCAATCGCTCCGCCTATTGTCGCGCGCGCGATACTACTTTTCGCCGAGTGGACCGAGTCACCTTGCCGCAACTGACTGCTCACGCTGATACTAAGCGCTTGGCCTTGCCCTGCATCGTCAATCCTCGATTGTATCACCAACCGCCCAGGATGATTCCCATGCTTAGCAGCATTGCGTACGGCGATCGTGAGGGCGTCGTAAACATGATAGTAAATTGCACCACTCAAGCGCAGATCGTGCGCTCCAACCAGTTTGAGTTCGGGTGTGAATGTCGCATACTCATCACTTGCTTCTTTCAGTACTACCTCAAGAACATATCCAAATTCAGCAACAGGGGATATATTCGGTGGTTTCCTGAACCAAGAACTCACCGTATTAAAATGGTCGCTAAGCGTTATGTTTACCAATCTTTCAAAAGGGGCAGCGGCAGTATCGTAAGCATTATACCGCAGCTTGAGCGTGCCCCACTTAGATCTTGCGTCAAATATAGCTGCCTGTACTCCCGAAAGTTCATACTCTAATATGTACCAGCAATATTGCTCGATCATTACTGGTATGTCTAGGATGCCAAGGTCTTTCTGTGCTTGCTCGAAGATAGCCTTGAGGCCCACGAGACAAACTTGCCATTTCGGGACGGAATCGATGTCGGCACTAATGATAGCATCTCGATGTGCGCTCTTGTCTTGAAAGTGTAGTCGAGAAGCGAAGCTATCGATCGAGGCAGATAGTTCGCGGACCCAATTCTGATACTGATCGAGCACGCCTTGCTGAAGGTCCACGTCCGCACGGTCGGTAACGTCTTTGAGTAGTGTGCCACGTAGTGTTCCATGCCGGATCCGGCGGCCCAGAAATGACGCAATCCCATAGTCCGCGTTCTTACAGAATTCGGAGTAGCACTCCACAAACGCGAGCATTGCGCGCAACGGCGGCTCGCGATGCGCTGCCAAAAACAAAGTCTGCACCTTGGAGCGATCTGTAACATCTGCCAATGTAGGGAGATCGGGTGCCTTTTGGCGGATGAAATCGGAAAATTCGGTCAGCTTGTTTTGTTCGATCCATTGGCGAAACCGAACGGAATCGATATTAATGCGGGTCTCATTAATTGCGCCTCGTACAGCCGCAATTTTTCGGTCGAGGCGCAATGCTTTTGCCTTGTCACGTATGATGGCATCCCCACTGAAGTCTGCAAACCACTCTAATAACTGAGCACGCGTCTCATAAATCGAATTTGAAGACTCCATTAAAAATGCCATCTGGCTAAGCAACGTCTCGTCTAAAAGTTCAATATAGTACTGAACGATATTTGAATTTAGTTGCCTTACCTTCTCGATGAACGATAAAATATTTCCGCCATGATGTTCTCGGACATACTGTTGAAACAACGACTTGAAATTGAAACTGTCCTTCGTTGCAGAGCTATGCGCCCTCAATAGGGTCTGAAGAATTAATTTAACAAAGGGATCTGCTGCGGTCGCAACAGCATTTCGCAAGGTGCTGGTGGACAACAATCTATCTATGTCCGCAGTTCGCCCCATCAAACATGCCATGCTTTCGGCGGTCATCTGAGAGAAATCGGGGTTCTGCTCGCACACCCACACGACAGCACAACTCCGCGCAAGGTAACCGGCGGCTTCGTTATCGAAACGCTTTGGAAGAGCCGCAATCGGCGGAGTGTGAACCGGTATTAGCTGGTCTAAGCGATTGATCCCTGAAAAGAAATGCTGTGGAAAAGTTAGGTCCCGTTGTTCACGGTCTCGAATTTCTGGTAAATCATAGAGGGGCTGGAGAGAGGCACGAAGCGTTCTGAATGCAGGATTTTCTAAAAAAGCAGGCGCAGCGCGAAAGGCATTTGAGTCTGCGGAGCTGTCGCCACGTTTAAAGTACTCAAAGACGTCGAGTGGGTACGCAGCCAGTTCGGCCCAGCTCTCTTGAAGCTCCGGCTGAAGTTCGAGGCGGGATGTATCAAAACCCAGATCCTGGTGGACTAGGATAGCAAAAAGTGCGTCAATCGCACTGACAGCATAGGACGCAGATACTAAGGGAACAAAATCATCTCGCCTTCGGGCGATGGGGTAGAAGCACAAATGAGAGATTTTTCGAGATGTGGTCACACCGTACTCGAGACTTGCGAAATCGCGGAATCGATATTTCAAGTCAAGGTAGTTAAACTCTCCTCCAATTGCATCCAATGTCGCCATGACGCCGAAATTCCGCTCTTTGGCGCCATAGGAAGCTGTCAAATTCGAGCAGATTTGGTAGGATAAAGTGTCTTTGGGTAGAAAGCCCAACACAAAGGCTGCTTTACGAAGAAGCGTTAGAGAGTGGCCTGATGTTTGTAGTACGGAATTTATTGCGGTTACGATCGATGCGTCGTCTCGCGAGAATATCGCTACGTTCAGCGCCCTAAATCCGCTTATGGCCGCAGAAATGTTGCTAAGATTCGCCCCGATGCGATGAGCTATATAAGAAAGCGTTATCGGCTCTGGCGGTACGAGAGAGTTAGCGCGAATGCTTCGAAACGGGGAATCGGAAGGAAATTCCGAAGCAATCTCTACATGTTGAAACAGACGATCCGACCGTAACAACGTATCTATCGTGATAAGGTCATCCCACTCGATATCATCTAATAGCTTCGACAAAATAAGGCGTACTTCACCTGGAGCCAATTTGCGACTTAGCAGCCCCCTCAAAAGATCTCGCGTTTTAGGATTTTTTACCGAGCGAATGGAAACCAGATTAGCTGCTACCATTCGCAAAACCCCATTTTATCAAATTGCCCCGGTCAGGTAATGCTACAATGGTGTCAACAATTTGGAAATAGATCTGTCTCAATTGATTTGGCTTATAATCATCCAATTGACGTCCGCAGTTCTTCAAGAAAACTAGGCGATAGTCGTTACGGCCCGCCAGCCTTCCTCTCGTCACTCAACGATTGGGGGTTGGATAAGTTTGCGCGGAAATTTGCAAACGCGCCACTCCCACTTAGTTCAAATAGGCTTCTGGATGATTGCCCGAGATACGGTGCTGCGCGTTTGGACGGAACCGACGGTTCTACACAGATACATCATCTTCGCCGAGGAATGGCCAGTTCGTCAGTCTGAACGAACGGCAAAAAATGTAAGATGACCACTCCAAAAGCCGCCGTTCGGGATTGTCCGACAAAGCGGAAATGGTTACCTTGATCGCGGTTGAGCCGCTCATTCCGCCGAACCATGTTCAAGCGTACAGCGCCCTCTATCCACACCCCTGCTGCGGCGAGAGAACAGGCACGTTCCAACATGAAAGTGAAACCCCTTTGGACAAATGAAGTCGCGCAAAATCGTCAGAGCTATTCCCCCGCAAATTCACCTCTACCCATAATTTACATGAGTCTGCCCTAGGAACGTGAACACCGCCGCGTCATCCTCGCCGCTCTCTAGCGCACGAAGCCTCTTCCTCACACTATCCGGCACAAGGGCAGACGCGCCAGGTCTAAGCCTGTCCAGTTGGTTCAACCCTTGTGCGACTGTGGCGGCGTCAGCTTCGTCTCGGCTGAGCATCCGCGAGAGCATCCGCCGCAATTCGGACCCGTTGCGAGCAAGCGAAACGTAGAGTGTGACTGTGAGCCCCGCCCCCGTCACATAGCTATCCAGATATGCAACCCAGATACTCTGCGGCTTATTAGACGCCGGACTTTCCTCCAGCTCCCATGAATAGGCGGTGATGTCCTCTTCTTTGAGGGTTTCACTTGCCAGCATCGCACGGGCCTGATCGACCAGCAGCTGATACTCGTCAATCACCCTTTCCCCTCGACCGGCAAGCGCTCGGACAAGCTGGATGGGTGGCCAGTAAGAATCATCCTTTGGCATCGGGCAGCTCCTGTTCTTTCGCCCCAGATCCGGCACAGTCGACGGCGTTGAGGATGGCAGCAACGAGCGTCCACACGCCTTCGGCGCGGTGATGATTTTCAAGGGTGAGTTCTCGCTCCCAACCCTCGATGCCGATGACGGGCGCAGGCCCTTGGCTGATCGAGACGGAATATGAACTAACTGGTGAGAGATCACTCTTATTGGCAGCCGTGATCTCGCCGACCAGATAGGCGCGGCTTTGATCACCGCCGGGCCAAATTTCGGCACTGACTACAAGCATCTTATTTTTCCTTCTTGGAATGTGCGGGTTGTCTTGCTTTCCCGCCTTGCGCTTTGACTTAAGCGTCAAGGAACGCCGGCATCCACTGGGCGAGCTCATCAGCCAGGATCTGCTTGCCCTGGTCGGTCGCGAGGGGCCGCACGAACTCGCAGAAGCCGAAGCTGCACAGCTCCCGTGCTGGCATCATCAGATGCACATGTGGCGGGTTGGTGGACCCGACCAGCACGGGCAGATGCATGGCTGCCACCACCGCAAGATGACGCTCGATGCACAGCCGCTCATAGGCAAATGCGCGGACCTGCTCCCAGACATGATGCAGCGGCCCTGGATAGGGAAAGCGCAAAGTCGCCATGACGGCTAAATCTTTCAAACCAGGACAGGCTTGTTCCTCGTAGAGGTCGCAGAGCCGTTTCGGGTCACGACACACCTCCGGTGCATCGGGCGGCAAGAGCACGTCCCAGCGATAGCAGCTCGGCTGCCAGGCTTCCGTAATCGCGACGGTTGTTCCAGGACACAGCCGGCGCAAGATTGACTGGCCAACCGTCTGTATCGGTCCAACGCCGATCTGCCGGCGTGAGACGCCGAAGGTCAAGTTGTCAGGGCCGCCTGGTACTGGCACGAAGTCGAGACCGCTTGGAGCCACGCGCTTGGCGTGGATACTCTTGTTGGCCATGGTTCAGATGCTCCAACGCGCGAGGTCAGAAAGGGCGCGATGTGCCGCGTCCAGCCCAGCCGAACGCGCCTGCGCGCTTGCGAACGGAAAATGGACGCGCTCGAAGAGGCCGCCTGCCACCTCGATTGGGTGCAGTGCTGCTTCACTAGGCACGAGCCAAAGCTCGCCATTACCGCACCAAGGGAGATAGGCCTGAAGCCAGCCATCCTTGTGCGTCAGGCAAACATCGAGCCTGATCCCCTGCCCTGCCTCACAGCGCAGCAGCAGCATGTCGCAACCGAGCAGTCGGCCGACCTGATCAGCTTCATCGCGCAGCAACGGGCTCGCGCAACTGGTGCCAAGGATCACGAGCCGGGCATGCGGCATGTGGACGCAGCCTGCATCGATAAGGGCTCTGCCAGCAGGTGAGAGATCGACCTGACCATCGAGCAGTCTGGCGAGGCCGAAGACCTGGCTCTTCACGATATTGCTGGGGCGTGGCAGCAAGGGATGACGTTCATCGAAGCACGCCGCTGGTAATAAGTGCATTCTCTATTCCTTCCAGGCTCGCGGGTGGGCCAACCCGCGAAAGCCTTCAGTTTTTCATTTAAACACCTGACCCACTGGACCTCCCTTCCCGCTTCATCTCTCGTCCAAGCCCTGCGTATGACGTCAGGGCATGAGCCTGTTGGCACTTGCCAATCCAGCCTGCAGCTCAACGTCAGTGCGCCATGGTGGCGCTGCGGCAACCGGCCCTGTCGGTCCCAGTCGGAAGACCACCAGTTCGGGCTCGCCCATGTCGGGGTCGCTCAGCAGCCACAGGCCGTCCGCTTCATCGAGCCAGAGACGCAGACAGTTATGTTCGTGGAACCTACCTCCTGCGCACAGACGCAGTTGGGCATAGAGCGTGGGGTCACCCCCCATCGAGCGTCCCGCGTTGATCAGCAGCGCACGACAGCGCAGCTCATTCTGGGTCGTCACAAGGCCGGCAGGCCACCCGTCGACGGACGGCAGAACCAGCAGGTCTGCACGCGCCACGTAGAAGCAGTAAGTATCGCGGATACGGATGAGGCTGGGATCTTCAACAAGCGCCCAGCCCGTCACAGCCGCAATAGCGCGCACGGCGTCGAGCAGCCGCGCTTCTTCTGCGCGGTACAACGCATTCTTATATTTCATGGGTATTTCCTTCATCGGCTTGATTGCAATCGGCCGACGTTGAAAAACCTTTCCGTCATAGCCCTGCGAGCGCTGGGCGCTCGGGTACACTCCTGGCGCAATCGAGCGGTGCTCACAGATGCGAGGAATTTCGGGTGCGGAAGGCCCGGACCGGCCAATGGGCTGGGATCAGCGCCTAGATCATTCGTTGCGGCGACCAACGAACGTTATGATCTAAACCGGCTCAACGCCCGCTTCCATTTCCGCTCATCAGGCATAGCCAGCACGACAGTGGGCGCGTCCTTTGCGAGATATAATCGCGCTTGCCGGACAGGTTTCCCTTCCGTCGTCAGGCACGGGATGCACCGAAACCGCATGGCGGCAGCTGACAACTGTCGTCCCAACCTTTGCGCTGGAAAAGCCACCAGAGGCCATGGGGATGGAATAGGGCATGGTGCCCGCAACGGCCACACACCGGCTTCACCGAGTAGTGCCAAGCTGCCGCCTCAAAGATACGCATGGCAACCTTGAGGCCGTTCGCATAGCGGGCCATCGCTCAATAAGGCAGGTCGTCGTCCGTGAGATCCTGCAGGCCATCAAAGAGCGGCAAAGGCCCCGGTGTATGTTCAGCGAGCGCGGCAGCCTCAAAGAGCGACACGGCGGCCCATTCCACCCTCCAGTCGTGCTCGATCCTCTGGCCGTCGATGCGGGTCAAGCCCGCGCCCTCTGTCGCCACTCGGAAACTATGTTCTGAGCCGCTATGACGCCCTTCCAGCAACGTTCCGTCCGAAAGGCTAACCCAGTAGCGAAAAGCGCTTGAAGGGAGTGTAAGGACAGTCTGGATGTCTCCGGTAACGTGAAGTGACTGGTGGTCCGTGATGATCTGAATGCTCATAGCTCGCCTCGAATCGATGGAGAGAGCTTTTAGAACATAAAGAGAACATTTGGAAACCGGGGTGCGGTGAGTTGGTCCGCTCAAAAGCCCTGAGGGGTCCCACCTCCATCGAGCGCACCGGTGGCTAACGCTAGGCCGCGCTGCTATCCTGCTCAGCAGGCTACAATCACGCCTGACCTTGTGGAGATTTGAGACGTGGAGCGCTTAGACGCGTGGTTAGCCAAGACAATCTTCTGGCCCATCATCATCAAGATTTGTCAGGAGACAGGCTGCACCAAATGGGCCTTTGGGCGGCTGTGCGCGTTCCTGTGGATTTGCGGCGTAATCCTGATGACCAAGAACTGGACTTGGTTCTGGAGCATCTTCATCGCAATAATTGCTATTTCAGAAACCCTCTCGCTCGGCCTGCGCAGGGACTCCCCTTACGGACAGAGCGGCTTCGCCCGTGCGGTCTTCTGGATCGCTTTGGCCTTTGGCATCTTCGACGCAGTCACGGGGGATGGCCATCCGGCCCAGCCTGCCTCGACGCTTGCGATGCTGTTCAGCCTCTACGCCGCCACCCTTTCCACCGTGCCTCCCAAGCGGCGCAGGGAGAACAAGAAGGCCAGTGCTTCCCGCGCGGGTGTTGCCAGAGGCTAGACTAGTCGCCGCGTGGAGCCTCGGGCAGTAAGGGCTTCCGCGATGTTCGCGGCCACCTAACAATCACATCTGCCAGACTGGCGAGCATCCGGGGCGATGCTTCGATCAAGGCAAAGAGGTGTGGCTTGCCTGCCAGCAGACAAGCCACCCAAAAAATATTGGTTCGGACTTCAGATCAGCGGCCAGACCTATACGACTCCCTGGCCTTCTCAGAGAAAGGCCACCCACTCACCTGCGCCCGCAGCTCGAATGGAACATGCGGTTCTACATTTGGCCGACGTGAATCCTTCTCGCCCCACGCGATGGTCAATTCGGTGCCTTCGGCAGCAAAGGCCTCATCAACCGATGCGATGGATACCATCGCGCCATCGGGCGCAAGGAACGCGGTGTAAGTCGATACACCCACCTGATTGCCCTGCTTGTCCAGCACTGTGTCGTAAGGATAGGCGGCATAATGGGCGAGGGGCAGTTCCATCGCCTTGCCATTCTGGCCGGGCGTCAACTGACTGCGATACAGAGTGGCCAGGTCATCCCGGTTGAAGACGAGCGACACTTTCTTGCGGTGCGTCTCTTTCTCCATCTTGGCGAGCGCATCACGACCGACGAAGTCATGGTCGAACCGGATCAGGCGACCATAGTCCAGATCCCAAGGGGTGAAATAATAGTCCTCGATGCGATCGGACACGAAGCTGCCGCCGAGACCGACAACGCCATCGAAACTATTGGCAGGCAGCCATTCGCGAAACGCACGACAGTCGTCACCGGAGTAAAAGGCGGGAAGCGGGCAGGCCATCCAGCCGGAATCCGCAGCAGCACTGGAATATGCGCGGGCGCCGACCTGCTTGAGATCGAACTCGACGCCAGCTTCAAGGATGGCGGCTTTCACTTCATCATAATGATCGAAGTCGCCCCAGAATTCGAGGCCAGGGGCGCCGCCCATGCCATGGCGCAAGGACTGATATGTGCGCCCAGAAACATTGATGGTGCCCATCTGGAAGAAGCGCGGAACATCGACGGCGCTGCCATTCAGCTTTTCCAGAAGTTTCCAAGCCTTGGGTCCCTGAATTTCAAAGCGAAAATTCTTGCGGGGTTTAGCATTGTTGACGGTGCGCTCATCACGCTCGCACCAAACGTCCATGTCCGTGCGGGAAACCTGATACTCGATCCAGTTTGCAACGCTTGGCTTGCCGACGAGGTTTACCGTGTTGTCGGCGAGGCCGAAGATCACCATGTCGCCGATGAGATAGCCGCTCTCGGCGCAGGCGATGAACTGCTTGGCTTTGCCTTCGCCAAACTTTTCAAAGCTGTTGACAGCGAATTGCGAAATGAACCGGAAAACATCCGGCCCCTTCACATAGAGATCCACCATGTGGAAAGACTGGTCCATAAGCGCGACGCCTTCGCGCCATGCGTGCTGCTCAATCCGCCAATTGGTGAATTCTGACTGGACCGGAAAAACATAAAGACCCGCCTCCGAATTGCGCAGCATTGGCAGCGCGCCACCGGCCCGGTCGATTTTCTCCTGCAAATTCGCTACCATATGATCACTCCAATATCTGATAAGCCATGGCTATCGCGAAAGGCGGCTCCCTGTCTTTCAAGCCCGCGACAGGGAGTTTGACAAAGGCGTCTGACCCGCCTTCTGGCGTCACACCGGTCGCAAAATTACTGCTGACACAAGCGATGCGCGCGGTGCTCAGGACCTGAAGCCAGTGTCCAGTCGGTCAAGCTTGCGCAACCATGCCTGCCACAGCATCGAGCCCGCTCCCGAGAAGGCGCGCAAATCCTCGATCACTTGTTCAGCAGCGCCTGGAGGCGGAGCGAGCAGATCATCCAAAGACCCCACGCTCATCAGGCATTGCGCCTGACAAGCGCGCTCCAGCGCGTAAATTCTCGAAAAAGCGTCCGCAACACTCGCGCCCGTCGCCAAGGTCCCATGATTTCGGAAAATCATGACCGCTGAATTCCCAAGATCAGCGACGATCCGCTTCTTCTCATCGTCTCGCGTCGCGATACCCTCAAAGCTATGGTAGCCGATCCCGCCTGCGCTCGCGATCATAGCGGTCTGCGTGTAGGGCAAAAGTCCGCATTTCATCGCTGAGACGGCCTGCCCGGCAGGTGTATGCAGATGGATGACTGCCCGCGCATCGTGCCGCGCCGCGTGAATGGCGGAATGGATGACGAAGCCAGCGGGATTGACCACACCTTTCTGGTCGCCAATCTTGTGGCCCTCGAGATCGATCTTCAGAAGGGACGAGGCAGTCACTTCTTCAAACATAAGGTCGAGCGGATTGATCAGAAATGTGTCGGTCTCGCCAATCCGGACGGACATGTGCGTGAAGATCGCATCGTCCCACCCGAACATAGCGGCCAGCCTGAAAGCAGCCGCAAGGTCTACCCTCAAGGCATTTTCTGCAAACTCAGCTTCATTTGCCATCATGTGATCCTTCTTTCGCTGCACGCCTCTTTCAAAGCATTGCGATGAGTGCCTTGCGGTCGATTTTCCCGACCGAATTTTCAGGAAGAGCGGCGAGCACGATTACGCGCGCCGGCTCATGAATGCGCGATAGCCGCGCGCGGACGTGCGCACTGATCTGGGCGATGTCGATCGCGTCTGCGCTGGTCGTAACGAACAGCACCGGGACCTCCCCCAAATCCTTATGAGGCGCCCCGACCACGCAACATGCATCAACATCGGCAAGCTCAAGCGCGGCGGCTTCGATCTCCGCCGGGCTCAGATTCTCTCCGCCACGGATGATGATGTCTTTCAGCCGCCCGGTAATCCGCAGATTACCTGCCCCATCAATCGTGCCAAGGTCGCCTGTTCTTAGCCATCCCGAAACGATCGGCTGGTCAGCGGACCCGACATAACCTTGCATGAGCGCAGGGCCGCCGATGCGGATTTCCCCCTCCCCACTCTCAAGCTGTTCGTCACTACCAGGGCGAAAAATCGCCAGTTTCTGGCCACGCAGTGCGCGACCGACACTGCCGATGCAACGATCGTCGGGCACGTTCATCACAGAGGTGCAGGTCGCTTCCGACAGGCCATAAGAGACGATCAGCGGCGTCTTAAAGCCCGCTTCTATCTCCCGATGCAGTTGCTCGGTCAGCGGCGCTGACCCGCACCGCAGGAAGCGCAGCGATGGAAAGCGCTTACCCTGCACCAATGGCAACATGCGCGCGAAGATGGTCGGCACCCCGGTCATGATCGTAATGTCATTCTGCGACAGGGCATCAACCGCGCGTTCGGCTTTGAACCGGGATTGGAGCAGGATGGACGCACCGGCCAGAATGGGGGCGATGATCTGATTGTTGATGCCGTTCGTGTGGTGGAGCGGCATGATGTGGAGGAGCCGATCGTCGGGCGAAAGCCCCGTACGATCGAGAATGCCCGCTGCGTTGCAGGCGAGATTTCCTTGTGAAAGCAGGGCGCCCTTCGGCTTTCCGGTGCTGCCTGACGTTAACTGGATCATGGCGAGCTTGTCTGGCTCTGGCTCGGTGATGCGTGCGCTGGCCGAGGGAACAGGCAATTGGGACGGCGCGAGAGGTGGCCGCTTAACACCGCACATGTCGAACTGCTGCGCCAAAAGCTCTTCTGGCGTGCCCGGATCGAAAATCAGTGCAGGCGCTCCGATCCGCAGTGCGGCGAGAAACAGGATGACCGTCTCAGCCGTACGATCGCCACGCAGTGCGACAACCTCACCATCCGCTATGCCCGCACCCGCCAAAGCATGGGCAGTGGCTGCAACGCGCTCGGCAAGCTCTCGATAGCTCAGACTCTCCGTATCCGTTGTCAGGGCGTTGCGCGCAGATCTGCCGTGCAGCTCCAGCGCTTGCGCCAGCATCGATCCGATGGCGATCTCGCCGCTGAATGCAGCTTCAGGACAAATGTACATTGGCATTCCGTGCATGGCGGCCATCGAAGTCGAGCGCAGCCAGAGCTGCAAGCTCGCGTTCAGTTGGTGGCGCAGTAGGACCAACATTATCAGTCGACAGCGCAAAACCTGTCCGCTCCGCAACCTCGTGCGCCGTCACGTCAGGATGATGGGACGTCATCTCAAGACTGCCATTGCGCAGTTCCAGCACGGCGATGGGCGTGACGATGCCGGACATACCGCCCGATGCTGTCTGGAAGTCGAGCTTCTCGACCAGCGTCCTTGGTGTATGCTCCGTGCGCCATGTGTAGGCGCGCCGTGCCGTTGGCAGCATCACGGCTGCACCGCCGCCGCCCGGCAGTCGCACCTTGGGTTTCGCCCAGTCACCAATCACGGAATTGTTCGTGCTGCCGGATTTGTTGATCTGTGCGGCGCCCAGGAAGCACAGATCCATTTCGCCACGCGTGCAAAGATCGTAAAAATCTTCGTTCGAAAAGATCGAACTGGAGCCTTCCGCCAGGACCGGGTCCGAGCTTGACCATGGAATGTGCGACGGTATCGGATCGACACCGCCCGCCACGTTGATATAGGTGAATTCGAAATCATAGGCCTGCTTGGCGAGCAGGCATGACAGCATCGGGATGGTCGAATTAACCCCGCTGAATGTGACTTCCCCTGCGCGAATGAAGCGCGCGAGGTTGATGACGATATAGGAAAACGGGTCCCAGCTCTCGCTCATGACTCATCTCCCGCGCCTTCGACATGGTCGATGAAGCTGGAGACATCGCGATCTTTGGAATTCATATATCTCTCGATCTCGGCATAATCGATGCCATAGTCCGGCCAGCAGGAGCCCGGCCATGCGCCGCGCTCGACCACGGTAAATCCATCGACCATGAAGTGGGGCGCAAGTGTGAGCTCCGGGCGCTCCTGAAACACCTTGGCGGGCACGCAACGCTCGGCCACGACCAGCACGGATTTGGCTGCGCGGGTCATCAGCCGATCCCAGTGACTGGTGCCGAACACCCGGATATCACCTTCTTCGCTCACCTCATTCACATGGATGATCGCGAAGTCCGGCTGAATTTTCGGGATGAGAAATGTGGATTGGCCGCTTCCATAGGGGTCCTCCACTTCCTTCCAGCCGTTGATCACGGCCAGTTCGGAGCCGAAAATTCCGCCGCATGGTTGAAACGGCGCGCCAAAGGCTGCGGCACGCAATCCTGCCGTGAGGCTGGCGCAGGCATGCTCTTCCAGCGTGATTTCGCCCGCCTGCACGGCATGGCGATACCAGGGCGCAAGGCCGAAATAGCCTTCCATCGCCACGATGCCGACACGCGCTTTCTTCACAGCGCCAGCGCGGCAAAGCAGATCGATGTCATAGCCCGGCGATTGCTTGATGATCTCCAGATCGCGGCGCCCCTGCCGCACCAGTTCGCGCACCATCGCAAAAGGCCCGCGATGGAGAAAGCTGCCGCCAAGCGCGAGGCTCGCGCCGTCGGGGATGCGGGCCGCAAGATCAGTAAGAGAGAAGCGACGGTTCATCAGCGGCCTGCCACATAGGATTGAAGCTTTTGTTTGAAATCTGGCACAGCGGCGGAGCGGACCAGATCAGCAAGGTCTGCATCCCGATGATCACGCTTCGTCACGGCCAGCAGACGGCCATGCGTCAGCGGTTCGATTGGTTCGAGCGATGCAGCGATGCTTTCCACACGCGCTGGCCAATCCTCGACCGGCGCAATTTCAGTCGCAATGCCAAGCGACAGGGCTGCCGTGGCATCCAGCTTTTCCGTTGTCGAAACGATCCGCCATGCCGCATCATCGCCCACCCTTGCAGCCAGCCGACGCGTCCCCAGCACGAGGCCAAAGCGCGGTCCGGGGAACATGAAGCGGGCGTCCGGCGCCGCGATGCGATGCGCGCACGCTGCAAACAGATCAGCACCTGCGCCAAAGCAAGGCCCGTGGCCAAGTGCAATGACGGGAGTTGGCGCGTGATAGACGAGCTGGAGCAATTGCTCGATCTCGACGAGGCGGAGCAGCAGATCGCCATGGCTCGCCTCTTCCAGATCGGACAGATCGAACCCTGCGCAAAACGCCTTACCGCGCCCATCGAGCACGATCAGGCGGCTACCGTCATGAAAGGCCGTTTCGAGCGCGGCACTCAACGCCCGCACGAGCTCGGGAGCCAGCGCATTGCGGCGCTGGTCATTGGCAAGCGTCAGCCGCGTGATGCCATCCTGCTTTGTGCTTTCCAGCATCAGCCAGCCACCTGTGCCTGCTTCTCCCGCAACGGGTTCAGCAGCTCGGCATTATGCTCGCCAAGGCGCGGTGGGCTGCGGCGCACGGTTCCACCCACACCGCCAATCGTCAGCGGGCTGACGAATGTCTTGGTCATATGGCCGCCCGGCAGCTCCAGCGGTTGCACCCAGCCCATATGGGCGACCTGTTCGTCGGCGAGCGCCTGCGAATAAGTGTTGATCGGCGAGCAAGGCACGGCCGCTTCACGAAGACGTCGCAGCGCTTCATCAACGCTCGTATCGGCAAAGGCGGCTTCGATGATCTCGACGAGCTCGGCCTGATTGGCGCAGCGCAGCCGGGTCGATGAGAAGCGCTCTGCATCGGCCAGATCTTCCCGACCGATTGCCGTGCAGGTGGATTTCCACAATTTGTCGTTACCCGCCGCGAAAGCGATATAGCCATCCTGCACCTTGAACGCCTGATAAGGCGCGTTGCGCGGATGCGCCGAACCCAGTTTGACCGGATCCTTGCCGCTGCCAAAATATTCGCTGGTCTGCAGAGCCGCGATCGCCAGCGATGCGCCGAACATCGGCACGTCGACATGGCTGCCCTGCCCCGTCTGCTCCGCTTGCCGCAGCGCTGCGATGGCGGCCATAGCACCATAAAGGCCGGTCGCGAAATCGGTGAGCGGCACGCCGCTTTTCACGGGCGCACCACCGGGCTCGCCCGTCACGCTCATCACGCCGCTCATGGCCTGAAGCGTCAGATCGAAGCCGCCTTCGGTCGAGCGTGGCCCTTGCTGACCAAAAGCCGAAATCGAGCAATAGACCAGCCCGGGCGATTGTGCGCTCAACGTCTCATAATCGAGCCCAAGCCGGCGCATCACACCGGGACGATTATTCTCCACGATAATGTCGGCATCGCAAGCCAATTGGCGCGCGAGTTCGGCGTCCAAAGGATCTTTGAGATTGAGCGTGACCGACCGCTTGTTCCGATTGAGCGACGCGAAATTCTCGCTGTAGCCATCTGTGATCGGTGGCCACTCCCGCATGGAATCGCCACCGCCGGGATGCTCGACCTTGATGACGTCCGCGCCAAGATCGGCAAGCAGCATCGCGCAGAATGGCCCTGCAGCGACACTACAGAATTCGACGACCTTGACCCCGTCAAGCAGCTTCATGAAATCTTCCTTTATCTAGTCGAGCGTCTGGCGAGATCGAAATCACCGCCAGTCATGCGGGAGACGGCGCGCGCGGCCGCTAATACTTCTGAAGAAAATTGTTCCCGCTTAATCGCTGTCATGCGGTCGGTCGGTCCCGACACGCCAATCGCTGCGATACAACGCCCGGTTGCATCGAAAATAGGAGACGCGACACCACCGACGCTCTCGCGCCACTCACCCATATTCACGGCGTATCCACGCTCGCGAACCTGCGCGAGCTCCTTGCTCAGATCGGCGCGTGTCGCACGTGTGTTAGAACTGAATGAGGGCAGCGGATCAGGTAGCGAATTGAGATTGTGAGACCCTGAAAAAGCCAATTGTGCCTTGCCTGATGCAACGCAGTGCGCAGGCGCCCTGCCGCCTATTTCGGAGTAAGCACGGACTGGCTGAGGACTTTCGATCTTGTCGATATAGATGACTTCGATCCGATCGAGGATCGACAGATGGATCGTCTCTTTCGTGATGTTGGCGAGGCGCTGCATCTCACCAGCGGCGATCTTGCGAATGTCCTGACGGCCGAATGCAGCATTACCAAGTTCGAAGAGCTTGGATGTGCATTCATACAACCCATTCTCATCCTGTTGCACGAAACCGGCATGGATGAGGCTTTGCAATGTCCGATGCGCATTGCTTTTCGGAACGCCAAGGGCGCCAGCGAGATCCGTGGTTCCGCGCGCCTGGGGCGATCGCGCCAGAATTTCGAGGAGCTTGAGCCCTTTGAGTAAGGTCGTGTCCATCAGCCGGTTTTACCCTTTCCAGAGTTATCTTGAGGCTGAGAGTGGTGGACTGGGGAAAGGCTCATCGTCAATCCAGACGCAGATCGTGCGCGGCCGCCCAGACGCCGTGAATCTGCGGGGCAAGGCGGAACGGCAAGATGGCGCGGCCACATTCCTGCATCGTCATCGCATCGACGATCAGCAGTTCGCCCCGCATCTGAGGGACATTATGGGTCGCGGCGATCAGATAACCATCGCCTTCGAGATGGCTTCCGGGCCGGGGAATGAAGCTTGGCTCCTGGACGACCTGACCCGCACCGGCGTGATAAGCCACACATTCACCCGTCTCCAGATTGAAGCGGGCAATATGATCCGTCGCTGCATATTCCCCCGGCGCGCGACCGCGCGTCATCCCTGAGGATTCCCTTGAGGGATCCTCGCACTGCACCCAGGTAAATTTGCTGTTCTGGCAAGCGAACCGATCATCGATACGCGTAAAGTTGGTGATCGTCTGATTGAACAGGATCTGCTCTTCAATCTCGTTGGCGGGGTTATCAAGATCGATCGTGAAGCGACGGATCTTGTGCGCCACGGTGGCCGGCACTGACTCATCGAGCGCTGGGAAGAGTGGGAACCAGCTGTTGCCCTCGGCGGCGGGCGCATCCAGCGTCAGGACATTCCCGTTCGACTGACCGTTAATCGTGTGAACAATGGCACGCAGTGGCCCTTCGATCACGCGCAAGTCTTCCGGACGACCGTGCCTCGGGATCACGAGATAATAATTTAGGCTGTCATTATCCCACGCCCAATGCGGATATCCGGCCTTCAGGCGCTCCATGCTCGTCATGGTGCCGCCGCCGGGAATGACGATATGGCCATTGGTCAACCACATGTCGTGCATCAGGCAAGTATAGGGCGCCTCGATTTTGCACTCCCAAGTCTTCTTGCCGCTCCGGTCGAAGCAGAAGAGGACGACATCGCGGCTGCACAAGCCAGAGGCTTCATAGCTGAACGCAAATGTCTCACCGGTCGCGGGGTCGACCTTGGGATGTGCGGTGAAGGTCATCGCATCGACCTGCCCGTCAAAGTCGTAATAGTCTTTTGTCTCTAGCGTGATGGGGTCGATCTCGAAGGGAAGCGCATCCTCCTTCGTCGCGAGCAGCTTGCCTGCCAGCACGACCGGGGTGGTGTTCGATGCGGTGCTCCCGCGCGGAGAATCAAAATTGCGGACCGACTCGTCGTCAGTGAACGGGTTGCGATAGGCGCCGAACAATTGGCGCTGCGCCGCGATCTGACTGCGGTAACGCTCATTCTGCACGTAGCGGCCACGATAGGAAACATGGCCATCCTTCACGCGGAAGCGACTGATGTAGCCGTCGGCTGCGAGGGCATTGAACCCTGCGGGCGGATAAAGAAAATCCGCTGACAGGCGGAAGAATGCGCCATCAAGGTCAGCAGGGATCACGCCTTCAACCATGCAGTCCGCGACGTCAGCATCGAAGCGATTGGGAGCGAAATATCCGTCCCCTCCCCATTTAGCGACCATTTGCTTCCCTCACTATTTGCAGAGCCATCGCAATTCCAAATAACAGAACATAGTTCTATATTATGCGTTAACGGAATGGGCTTGAAATGTCCATCTTTGACATGACCGTTTGAAAGCTTTGGCGTGAGCGGCAACTGCCTTGTTCACGCCAAACTCCTCCTTCTATCGATCGCGAAGGCTGACGATCATGGTCGCCTTCATTTGAACGAACGACGCACAGTGAACATGAAGGTGCGCGGTTCGCCCACAACGCCAAGCCCTGTGAAATAAGGCGCGCCGGTCAGCACATAGGCGGCATTATAATAGAATTTATCCAGAAGGTTAGTGACGGAAGCCTCTGCATGCCACTCATCTGCCTGATCGCGCCATGTCAGCTTGGCCGAAACGAGCGCCCGGCCCGGAAGCGAACCTCTCGGATCATTCACCGCGCGTGTTTCAACCCGAGAACGATAGGCCATATCGACACGTGGCGTGAACGAACCGATCTTGCCAGCTTCCAGACGATACTGAATTCCTGCGGAACCGGTCCACTCGGGCGTATATTCGTTGGTCATGCCGGGCAGAACGCCACTGCTTGGATTGATCCTTGTATATTCGAAGTTGAGATAGCCCAGAGATCCATCCAGTTTCAGGCCGTCGATCGGCTCTGCCGTCAGCTCACCCTCGATACCCTTGATCCGGGCGTCACCAATATTCGTTGTTTGCGAGCATGGCGCTGCGGCAAAGGGTGAAATGGAATCGCAGCGGGTCAATGTGCCCTGGAAGTCCTTATAATCATTGATGAATGCTGAGACATTCAGCGTCACGCGACGATCAAAGAAGCGGCTTTTAAAGCCCACCTCATAGGATGTGAGCGTCTCAGGCTCATATGGAAGCGCCTGACTTGCGAAATATGGCCGTGGGTTGACGCCACCGCCCTTATAGCCAGTGGATAGCTGCGCATAGGCAAGCAGGTCCTGAGCGAGTTCCACATCAGCAGCGATGCGATAATCGACGCGTTCACCCTTGAACGTCACATTCACACCGGTCAGCCCGCCGAGGCTGGTGCTGTTTGAGCCATCAATGTTGTAGCGATGGAAGGTGAAGGATTTGAAATCGTCCGTGTAGCGAACTGCGCCGGTGATGTTCACGCCAACAATGGGGTGCAGGACGGTGTGGAGAAACACAGATTTAGAGCGCGTTTCAACCGGATCGCTGTAAAGCGCGTCGAGATTTACGCCGCCGCCGCCCAGGGCCACGCCGCCGGGGATCGTCAAGCGTCCAGTCGATAGCCCCTTGGCATTGTAATAATAGCCGCCCGCCGTCCAATCGAGCAGCGCGCCGAAGCTGCCGTTCAAACGAAGCTCCTGCGAAAACTGTCGGTGCTTCATGTTCCAGATCTGATCGAGGATGGAAGCAGGAGTCCCATCAGCCGCAGACTGGATCGAGATTGTCGTGCGACGATAGCCGGTGATGGACGTCAGCGAGACATCACCCAGCTTGATCTTGAGCGTGTTGGAAATGCCCCATGAATCCACAGGCGTTCTGTCCGACATGTAATATCTGCTACCGGCGGCAACGCCACTGGTCGGGCGAACCTCATAATTTTCGTAATTGGTGTAGCTCTCCGGACCGGTGATATAATTTGCCGTGCCAGCCCATGCGGCCGACTGGGTCAGAGTTTTGACGGCCGGATTCTCCGAACGATCATGGGAAACGTCAGCAACGAAAAGATTTTCGATATCTGCTGAAGGCGTCCACAGCAGCGAAGCACGGCCAACGAAGACGTCGCGGCCACCCTGTTGCCCAAGCACGCAGCTTGTATCGGTCCGCTTCGTCGTGGCGAAGGACGTGCCTGTCGCGCAGGCATAATCCAGCCGATCCATATAGCCTTCGCTATGGCGTACGCCGAAGGCAACGCGGCCGTAGAGGGTCTGATCAGCGATGGTCACATTGGTCGCGCCCTTGGCGACCACACTGTTGCGCGATCCCGCTCCGACCTCGATGAAAGCGTCAGCATCCGGGCCGGGTCGTTTGGAGAAGAGGCGGATGGCGCCGCCGATCGAGTTCTTGCCTGCCAGCGTGCCTTGGGGACCGCGCAGAATTTCAACGCGCTCCACGTCCACCATCTCAGTGACCGCGCCGGGCATCACGCCATAATAAACTTCATCCACATAAACGCCGACGCCCGGCTCGACCGCGAAGTTCGGATCGCGCTGGCCCACGCCGCGAATGTAAATCGCCGCCGTGCCGCCATATCCGGTCGCATTGTTGGAAAGCTGGACGTTCGGCGCGAGATTTGCAGCACCGATGATATCGGTCACGCCTTTCTGGGCCAGCAATTCAGCGTTCAAAGCCGAAATTGCGAGAGGTGTCTTCTGCACAGTTTGCGACCGAAATTGCGCTGTGACGATGATGTCGCCATCCCCTCTGACAGGGTCCGCTTGCGCGCTCTGGCTTGGCTCTGCCGGTGGTGCGGAGGGATCGGATGACGTTTGCGCGTGCGCCGCGCCTGACGCGACGATCGCGAACAGCGACACGGCCAGTGATGATTTAAAAGCAACTTTCATGACTTTATCCCCTCTCGGAAAACGCTCTTTGGCGATTTTCACATTGTACTTTTCGGCTCGATCCGCGTCTTTCACCTACGCGTCTGCTGCTTGACTGATTTGGACATCCGGTCGCCTTTGCGCCGCGTCGGTACAGAAGGATCGCGGACACATTCCAAACTTTTGCGAGAATGATCGGCTGAAATAGCTGGCATCATTGAAGCCGACGGACATGGCGACATCCAAGATGCAGCCCTGTGTCAGTCCGCCTCGTCTCAGCAGCGCCGCTGCGCGATCCAGCCGCTGCGAGCGGATGAACGAAGCCGGGCTCTGACCCACATCGAGGAAGGCCCGTTGCAAGCTTCGCGGCCCGATTCCAAGCGACCGGGATACGGCACCGACATTGAGTTCGGGATCAGCCAGATTTGAATTGATGTAATTCATCGCGTCGCGGCGGATCACCGAGCGTTGCTGTGTGGCCCCCTGCACGGCATTAGGCGCCACCACGCCGTCATACAGCATCTTTACGCAGTCCAGGATTAAGCCTGACATCGTATTGCCAAGCTCGATCTGCACTTGGATCTCAAGCGTGCGGTAAATCGAACGGATGACATCGACGGCCATCGCAACCATCGGGTTGGTTGCCAGGAAGGTCTGGCCTGCCAACAAAGAGGGATCACTCACACGCGTAAGCAGCGCGGAATAGGGGATCTTGACCATGAGGCGATCAATTTTCTCCACGCTGTCATGCGCCCAGGGTTTGGTGAGATCGCGAATGAACAGGTCGCCCCGCTCAAGCTTGAGCGCCTTGCCGCATTCCTGAAACACCCGCTCGCCTTCGGAGAGGACGAGGAGAAGGGAATCATTCTCGCAAGAAGCCCAGCGGCCAACGCCGCCTTGCAAAGCAATGGCGCGCGCTGGCGTCGATTGCACGCGGATCAGGCCGAGCGGCCCGATTGCAATTCTGGAAATAGTGCCGGCAAAAGGCGCGCTGCCAAGTGGTTGTATCTCGACGGGACCGAGCGTCTGCGCGGTGAACCGGTTCCATTCAGGAACGGCTTGCGTCGCGCGCAGCCCTGCAGTGGAGAAACTCTCCCAAGCACTTTGCGTCATGGTCCTCTCCTACACTCCTCACTCCGGGTCTGACTCGCTTGCTGCGCAGCCCGGTTGAGACAGGACTAGACAAACCAACCAGACCTTGGCAATACCTTTTAGAACAGCGTTCTGATATACAGAACTTAGGAGAGGTTTTCGTGAGCTTCAAACATTATGTCGGTGGCGTTTGGCGTGAGCTGGGCACTGAAAGCTCGCCTGTCTTCGATCCAGCGACGGGTCAGGAAATCGCCCGCTGCCCGGTGATCGATCAGGCTGGCCTTGAGCTGGCCGTGCAATCAGCTACTGCAGGGTTCGAGAAATGGCGCCGCGTGCCGGCGTTTGACCGACGTGCAATCCTCCATCGCGCAGCAGCATCCTTGCGCAACCGCGCGGATCGTATCGCCGCTCTTATTACATCCGAACAGGGCAAGCCGCTGGCGCAGGCGCGCGCCGAAGCAATGGCAGGTGCGGACATTATCGAATGGTGCGCGGATGAATGCGTGCGCGCCTATGGCCGCGAAATACCATCGCGCGATCAGCGAATATTGCAGTCTTCGATCCGTGAGCCGATCGGGCCTGTAGCTGCCTTCACGCCGTGGAATTTTCCGATCAATCAGGCCGTCCGCAAGCTGGCTGCTTCGCTCGCTGCGGGATGCTCCATCATTCTTAAAGGCCCGGAAGAAACGCCTTCGAGCGTCGTCGAACTGGTTCAGGCTTTTCTGGATGGGGGCATTGAGCCGGAGGCGATCAATCTGGTCTTTGGTGTGCCTGCCGCCGTATCGACCTTCCTCATCTCCCATCCTTCCGTCCGCAAAATCTCCTTCACCGGCTCCACGGCTGTCGGCAAGGAGCTTGCAGCGCTGGCAGGCAGGCACATGAAGCGCATGACGATGGAGCTTGGCGGTCACTCCCCCGCCCTCGTGTTCGATGATGCCGATCTGCACTCCGCCGTCTCAATTCTTGGCGCCAACAAGTTCCGCAATGCGGGCCAGACATGCGTGTCGCCCACGCGTTTTCTGGTGCAGGAGCAGGCCTATGAGCAGTTTCTCTCCGGGTTCGATGCGATTGCCGCATCTTTCAAGATCGGCGCGGGCACGGATGCCGAAACGACGCTTGGCCCTCTGGCCAATTCGCGTCGCGTCGATGCCATGAAAATGCTGGTCGATGATGCGGTGGCGCAAGGCGCGACGCTGCATCGTGGTGGACGGCGCGCGGGCAATGCCGGCTATTTCTTCGAGCCGACGATCCTGACCGATGTGCCGCTCAATGCCCGCATCATGAGTGAGGAGCCATTTGGCCCGATCGCGCTGATCCAGAAAATGCCGGACGAGGCGAGCATGATCAGCGAAGCCAACCGGCTGCCTTATGCCCTTGCCGCTTATGCCTATACCAAAGATTCCGGCCGCATCTTGCGACTGCGCGACCAGCTTGAAGCAGGCATGGTATCCGTCAACCATCATGGCGTAGGCCTGCCGGAGACACCCTTCGGCGGCATCAAGGATTCAGGTTATGGCAGCGAGGGCGGGAGCGAAGCGTTGGAAGCTTATCAGAATGTCAAATTCGTTTCCGTGCTGGCAGCCTGAACGATGATCGTCTCCCCGCGCGCCGACGCACAAACCCCGTCTGACAGCGATGCCCCGCTGGCGATCTCGACAAAAGCCGTCGGCGGCTGGCGGGCATGGGGAACACTTATCGTCCTCACGCTGATCTCCGCCGTGAGCATGCTCGACCGTCAAATCATCACCATCCTCGCGGTGGACATCAAGCGGGATCTGCAAATCGGCAATGCGGAAATCGGCCTGATCTACGGCACCGTCTTCTCGGTGTTCTATTCGCTGTTCGCGATCCCTATGGGACGGCTTGCCGATGGATGGGTGCGAACCCGCCAGATCGCAAGCTGCCTCGTCGTCTGGTCATTCGCAACGATCGGGTGCGGCTTGTCGGCTGGCGTCGCGCAACTCGCAACCTGGCGCTCGGTGGTGGCCGTTGGCGAAGCAGGGGCCGGCCCCGCCTCCAATTCCATGGTCGCCGATCTGTTCCCCAAGTCATTGCGCGGGACGGCCTTTGCGATCCTGATGTCTGCAGCAACCCTCGGGCTTGGCCTTTCGACCATTTTCGGCGGTCTCGTCATCGGCTGGTGGAATAGCCAGTTCCCAAGCGGAATCGGCTGGTTCGGCCTTTCTGGCTGGCGTGCGACATTCATCGCGGCGGCCATTCCCGGCCTGATCCTTGCTATCTTTGTGCTCTTCCTGCGCGAGCCTCGCCGTGGCGCTGCTGATGGCATCGTCACGCCACCGGCCAAAAAGCCGGTTCGCGCTGCTGCCTTCGAAATCCTGCCGCTGCTGCCGGTCCTGAATGTCTGGGCTGCAGCAAGAAGCGGCGCCGATCAGGCGCGGATCGTACAGCTGATTTTACTCCAGCTCGGCATGGTCCTGTTCGCGGTCTTGTGCGTGAGCGCTCTTGGCCTGATCGCACCGGTCGATGCCAGCGATGTCTATGGTCATCTGCTGGGCGTGCCCGTGACATCCCATCTCGTGCAGTCAGTGATGCTGGCCTTTGGGCTTCATGCCGCTTGCAGCTGGATGCTTGCCCAACGACGCAATGATCCCGCTGCTTTCGCGACAATGTGGTCGAAGCCTATTTTCCCCAGCCTTGTCATCATCGTGACGGCGCAAGTCTGCATGGCCTATGGCTTCAATGCATTCGCTGCGCCCTATGCCATGCAGACCTATGGCGCGACCCCGGCGGAGGTCGGCAAGCAGATCGGTCTTGTCACGCTGGCCTGTGGCTTTGCAGGAACGATCCTCGGCGGCATGCTGGGCGACTGGATGAGCCGCCGCACGGTGCTCGGTCGCCAGTTGGTCATGCTCGTCTCCATCCTGGGCGCACCTCCCTTCGCCCTCATGGCCCTGAACCAGACCAACATTGCGGATTATGTGATCTATTACGGGATCTTCCTGTTTCTCACCGGGGCCTGGTATCCCTGCTGCATGGCCAGCATTGCAGATACGATGCCGCCTCATCTGCGTGGTCTTGCGACCGCCGTCACTTATCTGTCCTTCACGATCCTTGGCCTTGGCATCGGGCCTTATGCGGTGGGCCTCACGAGCGACGCCACCAATGATCTTGGCTTCGCAATGGCAGCGATCTTCCTCGTCACGCCCTTGTCCATCGCTGCCCTCGCCGTGGTGATGAAGGCCACGAAAGCGAGCGCAAACGCGCGTTGATCGCTCTGCTGAGAGACTTTCCAACTCTGGAGGATGGTGTGCATATCTCGGAAGATGTTTGGCTTACCTTGTCGGTCGATCTCACGACGCGTCATTCCCTTGGCAGCGCTCAAGGTTTTGAACGTCGCTGCGTAGAGGTTATCGGCGGAACGGCGACCGGCAAATTTGAGGCCGAGATGCTACCAAGCGCTGACTGGCAGACGGTCTGGCCGGACGGCACGACCGAACTGGACGTGCATTTCATGTTGCGCACGACCAGCGAATCGCTCGTTGAGGTTCGGGGGTTCGGCCTGCGTTCGGGGGCCGTTGACGTCATGCAGGCTGCGAATTCGGGCAAGGCCGTCGATCCTGAACAGATTTATTTCAGGGCCGTCTATCGTTTCATCACCTCCGATCCGGCGCTTGCCGACTTCAACCATCGCCTGTTCATCGGCGTCCCAAGGCGTGATCCACCCGCCCGATTGTACATGGACATTTTCAGCATTGAGTAACGCAAAAACGACAAAGCAAAACGAGGACCAAGTGCAAAATATTGTCGCCGTCACCTGCAATAAATTTGCGCCGCTCGCCGAGTGGACGCGGCTCTTCGAGGCGGCTGGCGCCAATGTGCGCGTAGTCGATATTGATGATGCGTCCATCGAGGTGGAAGATGTCGCCTATGCACTGTGCTTTCGGCCGCAACCGGGCCGGTTGGCGCAGTTTCCCAATCTGCAGCTCATCATAAGCCTCGGCGCCGGCGTGGATCATCTCACGGCCGATCCCAGCCTGCCGGACACTGTTCCGATTGCACGGATGTCAACGGATCAGACCCGTGACCAGATGGCTGATTACGTCGCATGGGCATGCCTCTCCTTACTGCGCGACGTGCCCCGGATGATGCAGGCGCAAGCTGAGCATCAATGGGACCATTTTTCCATCGGTCGCACCGCACATGATTGCCGGGTCGGCATTCTGGGCCTTGGCGCCATGGGCATGAGTGCCGCCACTTGCCTCGAAAAGATCGGCTTTCAAGTGAAGGGTTGGGCAAGCCGAGCCCGACCCGAAAGCGCGATTGCCTGCCTGTGGGGAGAGGAAGGTCTGCAGCAATTAGCGGCGCAAAGCGATATTCTCGTCTGCATGCTGCCATCCAGTCCCGCGCTGAGCGGCATCGTCGACCAATCCCTTTTCGCGCTCATGCCGCGCGGAGCGGGAATCGTGAACGTCGCGCGCGGCGAGCATGTGGTCATTCCGGATCTTCTGGCAGCTTTGGAAACAGGGCAACTTGGCGGCGCGGTTCTGGATGTTACGCCGCAGGAACCCTTGCCTGCAGGCGATCCACTTTGGGATCATCCGCGCGTCATCGTCACGCCGCATCTTGCCTCTGTTGTATCCATGTCGGCAGCGGTCGGGCACGCCCACACTCTGATCGGCGCCGTGGAGCGCCGGGAAACCCCAACCCACCTGTTCGACCGCGTCAAAGGCTATTGAGCCAGCCCTATTCAGCGCTGCTCGTGATTGCACCTTGAAAGGCTTTGGCGGCAGCGCTCACAGCGCGATCCTTGTTGCTCAGCATGAAGAAGGCGCGCGGCGGCAACTGGCAGGGGATTTCGCGCAACACGCCGGAATCGACACGGCCCCTGCCCGCGAGGCAAGATGTCACTGCGATCAGTCCGCCAGCGCGCGCCGCTTCCAGCACAGCGCCATTAGACGGTAGCTCCAGCAATATATCGAGGTCGGACGGGGCGACTCCATAAGTGCCGAGCGTCGCCATGAAATGATCTCTCGTGCCTGATCCGGGCTCGCGCAGCACCCAGCTTGCGCCCAGAATGTCGTCCCGGTCCAGATGCTTATTGATCAAAGGATGGCCTGCCGCCGCATAAAAGCCCAACTCGTCACCACCAATCGCAACCCGCTCCAGCTTGGCGTCGTGATGATCGCCCTCAATGAATGCGAGGTCGGCAGCGCCCGAGATGACCGCCGTCACGGCCTGGCTCGTGTTGCCAACATCCAGATCGATCGAAAGCTGGCGATGCGTCGCGGCAAAGGTCGCGATCCGGGGCGGAAGCCAATAAGTCGCGACGGTCTGGCTGGCGAAAATACGCAGTTCGCCGGTCAGCAGCCCGGCAAGGTCGGCGAGTGCCTGGCGTGCCACAGCGACATCCTGCAGAACCAGTTGAGCGCGCGGGAGCAAGACAAGCCCGGCCTGCGTCAGCTCCAGCCCCTTGTGCACGCGGTCGAACAGGGCGGTGCGATACCTTGCCTCAAGAGCGGCAATGGCAGCGCTGACCGCCGGTTGGGACAGGTTCAGCTGCTCGGCAGCCCGCGTCATGTTGCGGGTTTGGGCAACGGTCACGAACGCACGGAGCTGATCAAGTGTCATAGTATAAGCATTCTTTATCGCAATTAGAAGATCTATCGATTAGACCTTTTCTTACTCAAGTTTCACTGCAGGGCAATGATAGTTTCGCTTTCACCGCCTAGCCGACTGTCGGTTTGGGAAAGGCGCCTTCCGGGGCTCATTCTTTGTCTGATCGTGGCCTGCGCCGCTGTCGGCATCGAGCGCCTGGAGGTTGCACTGCTGGGCAAGGCATGGCTCGACGCAATTGTCATTGCCATCCTGGCCGGAACAACGATGCGCACCGGCGGTCTGGTTCAGACAATAAGCCATGCCGGTATAGATTTTGCAGGGCGTTTTCTTCTTGAAGTCGCTGTCATGCTGATGGGGACTTCGATTTCGTTCAGCCTCCTCGCAGGGGTTGGGCTGCCCCTTGTGGGAGGCATCGTCGCGCTCGTCATTCTCATGATTGTCTGCAGCTTTGCGATTGGCCGAATGCTTGGCCTGCCCACGAAAATGGCCGTGCTGGTGGCCGGGGGAAATGCGATTTGCGGCAATTCGGCAATCGCTGCCATCGCCCCTGCAATCGAGGCAGATTGTGAAGATGTCGCATCGGCGGTTGCCTTCACCGCCGTCCTTGGCGTCATTCTCGTGCTGCTGCTGCCAGTCATTACAGCCGCGCTTAGCCTGAGTAGCGTTGCAGGCGGAACGCTCGCCGGCTTGACCGTCTATGCCGTCCCACAAGTGATTGCCGCTGCGGCGCCGCTCGGCGCGGTCGCCGTGCAGTTCGGAACGGTCGTCAAGTTGATCCGGGTGATGATGCTTGGGCCTGTCGTTCTTGTGTTGTCGCTGCTTTATCGCCGTCGCATGGCCGACAACGCCCAGCAAAATGCTGGTCGCAACGTCGCATTGATTCCCTGGTTCATCATCGGGTTTCTCGGGATGGCCGCACTCCGGTCAATCGGCATCATTCCCGACTGGTTTGCCGAAATCAGTCATTCGATTTCCATAACCCTTACGATCATTGCGATGGCAGCGCTGGGCCTCTCGGTCGACGTGCGCGACATTAGGGCAGCCGGTGCGCGCGTCAGCCTCACCGTCATTCTCTCCTTGACCCTTCTCATCATCGGCGGGGTCGCTGTCATTCATGCCGTGGGACTGCATTGATGGTTCCGCTCGGTATCCGGAACGCATTCATCAATGCGGAAATCTGTTTGCTGGCCATGCGATGCGTCGCCGTCAGCCTGTTTAAGGAGACCTCTGATGGACCGGGCTGATTCTGTTCTGGCACTGCGCCTCGCGCGAAGGCGGCTTCTGGCGGTCGCGGCGTTAGGGAGTGCCGGGGCTGCGATGGCAACGACGGATCGAAGGATCAGCGCGCTGACGCCGTCGCCTGCGCCGCTGAGCAACGCGTTCCCCCAAAAGCGCGGCATGATCGTCCAGCGAAACCGGCCTCCTCTGCTGGAGACACCGCTATCCGCCTTTGACGGGCAGGTCTTCACCCCCAATGATCGCTTCTTCGTGCGGTGGCACTGGTCCAACATCCCGCTGGAGGTCGATGTCGAGAGCTTTCGCCTGACGGTGAGTGGCAAGGCCGGGCGTCCGCTCTCCTTGTCGCTCAAGGACATATTGGCGATGCCGCGCGTCTCTATGGCAGCGGTCAACCAATGCTCGGGCAATTCCCGCGCCCTGTTCAACCCGCGCGTTCCCGGCGCCCAGTGGGCGCATGGTGCGATGGGCAATGCGCTGTGGGAAGGCGTGAGCCTGCGCAGCGTTCTGGATCGCGCTGGCGTGCAGAGCGATGCGGTCGCTGTGCGTTTCGGCGGGCTGGATCTTCCGCTGACCGATGTCGATCCGTTCGAGAAGTCACTCGCCATCGATCATGCGCGGGACGGCGAGGTCATGCTCGCCTTCGCCATGAACGGTGAGCAATTGCCCATGCTCAACGGCTTCCCTTTGCGCCTCGTCGTGCCCGGCTGGTACTCCACCTATTGGGTCAAGGCACTTAACAGCATCGAGGTGCTGAGCGCTGAAGATCAGAAATATTGGATGGCCCAAGCCTATCGCATTCCCAAAACGCCAAATGCCAATGTCGCGCCGGACGCCAAGGGCTTTGCGACGGAGCCGATCAATCGGATGATCCCCCGCTCGTGGATCACCAGTATCGAGCCGGGCAGCGAGGCCGCCTATCAGCCCGATCTCCCTGTTCGCGGCATTGCGATGGGCGGCACGAGCGGCGTTCGCCGTGTCGAGATTTCATCGAACGGGCGGGACTGGACCGACGCGAAGCTGGGCTCCGACGAAGGTAGTTATGGCTTCCGCTTATTCTCGGGCACCCTTCCGGTTCCGGGCCGTGGCGCCCTCATGCTGATGAGCCGCTGCACCAATGCTGCAGGCGTCACTCAAGCGATGGAGCCGAATTGGAACGCAGGCGGTTATATGCGCGGCTGCGTCGAGCAAGTTCCGGTGAGGATTTCATGACGATGAAGACCTATCTTTTCATATCGGCCATCGGTCTGGCTCTGGCCACTGGCGGCGCGTTGTTCGTGGAAACAGGTGTCGCATCCACAACCCCGCCCGCAATTACAGGCCTGAAAAGCCAGTCCATCACCCTGCCCGAGGATGTCGTCATGTTCAGCGGGCCAAAGGCGGACACGCTCAACAATGCTTGCCTGGCCTGCCACTCGGCGAGCATGATCTCGTCGCAGCCGCCTCTCAACGCGGAGCAATGGCGCGCGATCGTCCACAAAATGCGCGACGTTTATAAGGCACCGATTACCGATGAGGATGTCGAGCCGATGGTCAATGAGCTGGTATCGGGCGTCACTACAGCAGCGGCGCCATGATCAAGCCGGTTCAAACCCTTTGACCAGCGCTTGTAAGCCAGTCTCGAAGCTCGCGTCGAAATCCATCATCGCCGCGAGATAGGCATGCATCGATCCATTCGCTTCAAAACTGGACCAGCCCAGTGCGAACGAAATGACTGAGGCCTGGAAGGACAATGCATGGGGCATATCCAGCCCCAGTGCCACGAGCGGCGCCGAGATGCCCCGGGCCCGCTCGTCTGGCGAGGCAACATCAGGCGCAGAAACCGTCGCGCACAGGCGGGCACCATCCCGATGCGCAACAAATGTCCGCCGCAACGCCCGGCCAAGTTCAATCAGCCAGTCGCGCCAGCCAAGCGATGCCGGAATGGCAGCATAAGCGCCCGCGTAAATCTCTTTCGCCATCATGCGCAGCAACGCGCTCTTGTCGGGCACGTGCCAGTAAAGCGCTGGTGCCTGCACGCCCAGCCTGCTCGCCAGCGGGCGCATGCTCAGCCCATCAAGGCCAGTTTCTTCCAGCTGCGCAAAGGCGGCGGCAACAATGCGCGCGCGATCAAGGGCAATAGTTTGAAGGCGCGCCATCGCGATATGGATTGACTATTTAACAGTGTTAAGTCAACCTGCCCGCCAGGAAAGTTGAGAGAATGGAAAGTCAATGAGCAACCTCACCACGCCTTATGTTCGTGACGCATGGTATGTCGCTGGCTGGTCGCAGGATCTCGCCCCATCCAAGCCATTTGCAATCACCATATTGGGCGAACCGATCGTCCTGTGGCGATGCGAAGCTGGCACCATTCACGCACTTGTCGATCGCTGCATTCATCGCCTCGCGCCCCTCTCTCTCGGCCGGTGCGAAGGGGAGCGGCTGCGCTGCATGTATCATGGCTTGCTGTTCGATCCGGATGGCAAAGTCGTTGAAATTCCGGGGCAGGATTTGATCCCTCGCGATGCGCGGGTCAAACGCTATCAGGTCGTCGAGCGGCATAGCTGGGTCTGGGTATGGATGGGCGAGGCAGAAGATGCTGATCCGGCCCTCATTCCCCCTGCCGTCGGTTTTGATGACCCCGACTATATCCTCGGCCACGGCCATCTGGATTATGCCGCCGAGGCACGGCTCATCAATGATAATCTCCTCGATTTCAGCCATTTAAGTTATGTCCATGCGCAAAGCTTCGGCTCCACCCCCGATTTCGCGAACAACCTTCCGGTCGTGAAGCCGCTCGATCGTGGCGTGCGGTTCGAGCGCTGGATCACGAACACGCACGGCTCAAGCATTCGCAAGTCACCGACGCTCATCGACAGCTGGCAGACCTATGATTTTCTCCTGCCCGGCATTCTGCTGATGTGGAGCGGCACTTATCCCCTGGGCACAGCCGAAAAGCTTGGGTACGCCGCGCCGGAAAAAACCGATGCGATCGGGAATTTGAACTTCACCAGCCAGGCCGTCACCCCGATGACCGACAAGACAGCGCGCTACTTCTTTTCCTGGGGGCCCCATCGCAGCCATGGCGATGAGAGCGTGCGCGACGGCATGATGCGCATGGCCGATATGGCCTTCGCCGAAGACAAGGTGATGATTGAAGCACAGCAACGCTCGATCGACCAGGCACCCGGTGCGCGGATTATGCCGACGAGCCATGATCGGGGGGTGACGCTCTTCAACCGGCTCGTTGCGCGGCTCGCTAGCAACAAGGAGCCTGCGCAAGAGCAAGAGGCAGCGAACGCGTAAAGCATGCTCTTGCGGACCTCGCCTGCTCTCAATAAGCCTTGCGCGGGGACGGCTACCCCTGCGCGGGAGCTGCATGAGCGAACAGACCGGTCGTCCACAACCTGCCTCTTCAGCCGCTGTCACTCAGATAATGGTCGCAGGCCCTTAAGAGCGCCCACACACATGGCGCTTGTCACACCATCTCCCGGTCCATCATGGCCTGCAGGATGCGGCGCCCCTGCACAGTCGTCGCATCACTTTTCAGCATGAGTTCGGGAGGCAGTTCGTCCAGGGTGCTGATGATCTTCTCGATCTGCTCGGTTGCAAACTTGTCCTCTTTCAGAACCGGTTCAAGACTGATTTTAGCGCGAGACAGGTCCTCAAGGGAACGACCGCTCATGGCGAAAAAATAGTTGCAGCTGTTCTTCGTCGCGGGCGTCACGGCGTGCCACACCCGGCTCGTGCGAATGATCTCGCCCGCCCGCTCATGATCATGCGGATACTGCATTTCACCAATGCCTGCGTGAAACCCGGGAAAGAAAAAGTCCATTCCCGAGACGCGATCGACCAGCCCCTGATGCCCCGTCAGGCTGCGATGCATGGGCGGGATCTCGGTATCGCGGATGTAGCGGCGACTGGACAGCCGGCGGTCACTCAAATCGCGCACCTCGGGTGTCGCAGCATCATCGGGCGTCCCGATCGAGCTGCTATGCAGATATCCAAGATGGGTCAGGTCCAGCAAATTGTCATTCAGCAGCTGATAGCGGCCATCGACCGGCATCGAATAGAAAGCCTGAGGTATCAAGCCCTCTATATTGAACCCAATTTCATCCAGCGTTGGCAGCAAAGCTTCATCGCATTTCTCTGCGTCACCCATCCATATCCACGCCCAGAGCCCCCGCTCCACAAGCGGGTAGGATCTGATGGAATAAACGCCCGGAATGGCGGTCTGGCTTGGCACGAACGTGCACTTGCCTGCCGCATCGAATGTAATGCCATGATAGCCACATTGGATTGCGTCGCCAATGCGCTTGCTTTCACCGAGCGGGAAGTGCCGATGCGGACATCGCCCTTCAACGGCAACAGCCCTGCCATCCTCCTTGCGATAGAGCACGACCGGCTGGTTGAGGATCCACCGGCTCAGCAATGCCTTTCCGATCTCCTCGCAGAACCCCGCGACATACCACCCATTTTTAGGCGCATAACTGCCAGCTCGAAATGGGTACATAATGCCTCTCCGGGGACTCAACTGAACAGCGTTAAAGTGTGTGAGTGCGTTTAATCCATGTCAAGGGAGACCCCCATCGCAGGCAATGCAAGCTAATCAAGTTAACGATGCAGAGGTCATTGGTACTTCCTGCGGCGAGCGTCGATATCTACGGTCCGTCGCCCCCAACGGCGACCAACGTTCAATTCCCCCCGACCGGATAGTACTGGCCAATGGATTCCGTTTTCGGGAAGGCGACAGGGGTTCAGGTTCGCACTGAACCTTTAGCATGAACGAAAAAAGAACAAACGCCCTCATCCGCCCAACTACATCACACCTCAAATGGTGGAAATAAGCCGAAAGTTCATGGGAGCACTGTCTTCGGGAGGCAGGGGCCGGAGGTTCGAATCCTCTCTCCCCGACCATTTAATTTCGCCGTCGGCCCGAGATGGATCGGGCGACGGACACAATCACATCGCGAAAATCAGCATGAAAAACGGCGTGACCCGCAAGCCACGCCGCTCTGACAGACAGGTCCGGTCCGTTTAAGCGGCGGCCTGACGCTTCTTGCGCTCGATCTCGATAAGACGGTCGGCCATCTGCTGCCAGGCGGCCTCTGCGCGCAGGCAACGCTCGCGGACATTGGCCAGATCGGCCTTGCTGGCGGCATCGGCACTTTCCGCCGCGCGGGCGAGATAGAAATCACTGGTCGCTGACATTGCACGCTCCTTGCCGGCTGTGCACCGGGGCCGCGGTGGCCCCAGCGTGAACTCTGATGGGAAGATTGGCGTTTTGCCGTCTCCCCTGCCCCGCCCGGAAATCCTTGCGAGAAATCCCGACTGGACGAGCCAGCCAGGGGCGAGCGTGCTGCTCAGGCTTCTTCGAGCTGCGTCGCCGAGGCCCGACCGCGCTGGTCGGTCGTGATCTCGAACTTCACGCGCTGATTCTTGTCGAGCGTGTGCATACCGGCCTGCTCGACCGCGCTGATATGGACGAAGCTGTCTTCACCGCCATCGTCGGGTGCGATAAAGCCATAGCCTTTGTCGGCGTTGAAGAATTTGACTGTGCCAATGGGCATGGGATCATTCCTTTTACATAAGAAACCCACCGAAACGCGCGTCCCGGTGGCGCTGGCCGAAGTATCAAAGGAAGAATCCGCTGCAATGGCATCAAAATCCGTCGAGGTGCGACGTTAGCGGATATTAGATGGTACCGATTGCCCAAAATGTCAATATTTTGGCATTTTTGTTTGATAACTTTAGCTGTCTTATCGTCATATTTCCCCTCAAACCGCGCTGGGTGCCAACTCGACTTTGCCAATCGAGCGCGGCCACCTCATGCCAGCCATGTTCACGCCAGCGAAGCGATGATAGGTCGGGGCGACCACTCATCATCGCGAGCGAACGGCACCAGCGCATGACGGATCTTTCCCGCACCGACCTGAAGCTTCTCCACGAACTGCAGCAGGACGGCCGCATCACCAATCTGGCCCTCGCGGAGCGCGTCGGCATGTCGCCCAGCCCGTGCCTGCGCCATGTGCGGCGGCTGGAGGAAGAGGGCATCATCACCGGCTATACGGCGATCGTCGATCGCAAGCGGGTGGGCCTTGGCATCCTTGCCTATGTAGAGGTGAAGGTGCCCCAGACGCCCAGCGGCGCTGCCAAGGGCTCCTCTGGCTCCTCGATTATCGAACAGTTCAAGCAGGCCGTGCTGAACGAGCCGGCGATCGTAAGTTGCGTCATTACGGCCGGGCAGTTCGATTTCCTGTTAAAAGTGCTGGCGCCGGATATGGATGCCTATGCCGAACTGGCCCAGCGCGTGTTGCTCAAGCTGCCGGGCGTCCGGGACATGCGCACCACCTTTGCACTGGATGTCGTCAAGGACAGCCCGGCGTTGCCGCTCAATGCGGCGTAATCGACCGCACCTGGTGCCAATGCGGGCTATATCCACCCGATAATCTGCTAATTTCGGTGTATAAAGATCATTCATGCCCGCATGAAGGTGATAGTCGTTCCTTATGAGCGCGACCGCGATTGACTATGGAGAGACCTGATGTGCGATGACCATCCTTGGCCCCAGGAAGGCCGCACCCGCATGATCGTGCCTGCCCCGGTGGGCAGGATCGGCACCGGCATGCCTGATCCGGAGCCGGACCTCATTCGCCAGATGGACGAGGATCACGTCTTCATGATGGGCGACAACCCCGCGCTGCCGCGCATGCCGAAACAGCCCAAGCTGATGGATTTCTTCAAATATCGCTTCAACGATATTGCCATCCGCCATCTGCTGACCAGCGCCAAGCGCGCGCTGGACGATGGGCAGGAAGAGAAGATCGTCCTTGCCTGCCTGCTGCACGACATCTCCAATGGCTGCTTCGTGCGCGCCGACCACGGCTATTGGGGCGCGCAGATGATTGCGCCTTATGTCTCCGAGGAGATCGCCTGGGCCGTGCAATATCACCAGCCGCTCCGCTATTTCGCGGATGAGTCGGTGGGATATGAATATCCGGAGAGCTATGATCGCTTCTTCGGGCCGGACTATGTTCCGCCCGAATATATCCAGCGCGATGCCGAATATGCCCGCAACCACAAATGGTACATGAGCTCGCGGCTGGTCACGATTTACGATTATTACTTCTTCGACCAGTCCCCACCGGTCGATCCCGAAGAGTTTACCGACATCATCGGGCGGCACTTCCGGGAGCCAGAAGAAGGCCTGGGCTTCGATCGCTCACCCACCGCGCACATGTGGCGCACGATGATCTGGCCGAACAACTTCCTTTGATCGGTGAGCATAGCGCCCACCGTTCATGCTGAGTAGGGTCTGAGGTGCGCCGCGATACGCTGCTTCGACAGGCTCAGCAGCTACTCAGGACGAACGGAGGGCACGACCACACACCGCCAAACAGGAGCGGCGCCCTTCCCCGAGAGGAAGAGCGCCGCTGTGTCAGCCTGCCCTTATAAGGCAGTGCCAGTGGTGATCAGAAGTTGAAGCCGACCGAGAAGATCGCCTGCCGGGGCGCGATATACGTCTCGAACCCTTGCGAGCTGCCATAAGGGTCGGAGAAGCGCGAGTTCACGCCGGTCGTATCGAACACATTGGTAACCGAAGCGCTGAAGTAAACCGGCGCATCGTCCAGCGCATATTTCACGAACAGGTTGACCGTGTCGTAGGACGGCGTCTTGTCGTAGAAATCGTCGTTGAACACACGATAGAAGAACTGGCCGCGATAGAGATATTGCGCCCGCGCCGTGAGTTCGCCGGCCCCGAGCTGATCGGTGTAGGTGACCGCAATCGAGCCCTGGAACTTGGGCAGCTTGGGCACCCGGTTGCCGTTGATATTCTCGCGAGCCGCTTCACGCGCCAGCACGGCGGGGTAGAAGTTACTCCAGAACAGCCAGTCGGGATAGCCCGCCGCCGTCTGCGCTTCATCGGCCTTCACCGGATCGAGCGCGAGATAATCCTCGTCGAACTTGCCGCGCAGGAACGAGGCGGAGCCGTCGATCTTCAGCTTGCTGGTGACCGCCCAGGCCCCTTCCAGCTCCAGGCCGTAGATATGCGCGCCGGGGGCGTTGGCCGTACCTTCGCCATACAGGATCGCATCCTCGTCGAGGAACTGCATGTTGCTGTAGTCATAATAGAAGGCGGAGGCGTTGAAGGTCAGCGCATTGTTGAAGAAGCGGTTCTTGGAACCGATCTCGAACGAATTGACCGTCTCGGGCTTGTAGGTCGGTTGAATACCGGTCGCAAAGCCCAGCGACGAGGAGCTGTTGCCGCCTGCAGCCGAACTGTTGATGCCGCCCGGTTTGAAGCCACGGGTGAAGCTGGCGTAGAGCAGATTTTCCGGCGTGATCTTGAAGTCCAGCGCCACCTTGCCTGTCCATTCCGTCGTGCTCAGGCCGTCCGTGGGGGTCGGCTGGAGAAAGGCGCCGGACGTGTAGCTTGCGGTGTCGCTGTTGCTGGCTCCCTGACCGCTATATTTGTCGCTGTTGTAACGGATGCCTGCCGTGAGGCTGAACTGCGATGAGAAGTCGTATGTGCCCTGCACATAGGCCGCCCAAGCTTCACGCTTGATCGACGAGAGCTCCGCATAAGTGAGATTGCCGACCAGCGGGTCGTTATAGGGTGTGGTAACCGGCAGGACGGGCGGAACGAGATTGTCGTCACTGCCGCGATATTCGAGAATATACTGGTCGTTGGTCGACTGCAGATACACCGCACCAGCGATCCACTGGAACGGCCCCTCGTGCGTGGAGGAGATGTTGAACTCCTGCGTCCAGCTCTTGGTGTTGCTCTCCCACATGGCCACGTGGTCGTAGCGGGTGCCGCCGAAGGTAAGCGGGCTGTAGGTCAGTGCCTCGAAGAGGTCGGCCGTCAGGCCGTCCGCATCCCAGCTCTGCTCGCTGTGGACCTTCTGGTAGCTGGTGATCGACTTCACCGTCGCGAAGCCGGCATCGAAAGCAACCACACCGTAGTAAAGCTCTGTGTTCACCACCGACCGACCGGGATAATCCTGCGTGAGGCGCCGTGGATCGGGCTCAGGATCGAACACGTTCTTCTGCGCCGTGCCATGGGTATTGCTGCGGTACTGAATGGTGTTCAGGCTGACGGAGATGCTGTCAGTCGGCTCCCAGAGCAGGGCCGCCTTCCAGCCGGTCTCATTGGCGTCATCCAGTTCATATTGGCCGAAGCCCACGACATCGGTCGCCACGGCATAACCGTCATGCTTCTGGTGCTGCCCGGCGACGCGCAGGGCGAGCGTATCGCCCAGCGGCACGTTCACGCCGGCGTTCATCTTCAGCATATTGTAGTTGCCGATACCGATCTCGCCGTTCGCGCTGGATTCGCCCAGCACAGGCTGGCGGGACACGACGTTGATCGTGCCGCCCGTCGAGCCCTGACCGAAGGTCGTGCCCTGCGGGCCGCGCAGCACCTCGACCTGGGCCACGTCGATAAACGCCGCATTGGCAGCGATGGAGTTGAAGATGTAGACGCCATCGACATGGTAAGAGACGCCCGGCTGAGTGTTCGTGTTCTCCGGCGTTTCCGAGCCGATGCCGCGGATGGTGATGATGCGCTCGGCGCCGCCGCTCTTGGCGACCACAAGCCCGGGTACCGAGCCGTTCAGGCCGGTCACGTCCGTGACGTTGGCCATGCTCAGCGTCTCTGCCGTCACGGCGGACACCGAGAGGTTGGCGCGCTGCAGGCTTACATCCACCTTGGAGGCGGTGATGACGATCTCGTCACCATCATGTGCGCTCGCGCTGTCCGCAGGCGCTTCCTGCGCGAAACCCGCGCTGGTCATCAACGCGGCCATCGCCGCACCCGCCATGAAATATCCGTATGTCTTTCCCAGTCTGTCGCTCATTGTCGCGGTCCCCTTCTCGGCCTGACCTCGCGGCTCCTCTCCGACGATTGTTCCGGCCCCGGTTTTCCCTGAGTGCCGCTGAGCCTGCATTGAGCCAGTTTTGGGGAACTTAATCTTGAGGCGGGGCGCAGAACTTGTTGATGCAAATGCGCCATGCTGCATTGCAACACAGCCCGGGCGGGCGCTCGACCTGCGCGCCCTATATAAGAAGCATCACCACCGGCTGGTCGGCGCGAATGCCCGCGATGCGCCCAGGCACGCGTTTGATTCGCGCACCGGACACTAATTTTGCATGTGCTGCCAAGACGGGAAGAAAGGGACGCTTTAGTCAGGCAGGATCAGACCCAGACGACGATAATGGCCTTGCAAGAGGAGCCGCGCTGACCATGTCCACAACGACGACCATAGCCCTGGAACCGGTACGGACCGACGCCGCCTGGCGCGGCGATACGCTGTCCCAGTCTCAGGATTGGATCTACCGGCTCTCGGAGGATCAGGTTGCGGAACTGGAAACGCTGGGCACGCGGTTCGTAGAAGCCAATCCTGACCTGCGTTTCGTCTCCAAGCAGGATTATCCGCTGGTTGCCTGCGCCGACGCTGCCGCCGAATGGGGTCGCGATGTCGATTACGGCCGGGGCTTCGTGCTGGTGCGCGGCCTGCGCACCCATCTCTACTCGGACGCGCTCTCGGCGGCGATCTACTATATTCTGGGCCTGCACATGGGCGACCCCATCCGCCAGAACGAAATGGGCGACCTGATCGACCATGTCTATGCGACCTCCGACAAGACGATGGACGATCCCACCGCCCTCTCCTCCAAGGTGCGGGACAAGCTCGTCTACCACTCGGACAGCTCGGATATCGTGGCGCTGATGTGCCTGCGTCCGGCCAAGGAAGGCGGCGCATCCTGCCTCGTCTCGGGTGCGCAGATCTACAATGAGATCCTCGCCCGCCGGCCCGACCTGGCGCCCCTGCTGCTCGAGCCGTTCCATTGGGACTGGCGGCGGCAGGACCATAATGCGCCCGCCAACACCTACACCTCGCCCATCATCAGCATGGAAGAGGGCGTGTTCAGCATGTACGCCGGGTCGCTCTATATCCTCACCGCGCAGGACTATCCCGAAGCGCCGCGCCTGACGCCCGAGCAGATCGAAGTGCTCAAGCTGTTCGACGACATCACCTATGAGCCGGGCATGGCCATCGAGATGGATTTCCGCCCCGGCGACATCCAGTGGCTCTCCAACTATGCCGCGCTGCACGCGCGCACATCGTTCAACGATTTCCCTGAACCGCAGCGCCGCCGCCACCTGCTTCGCCTGTGGCTGCACCGGGATTCCGGACGGCCCGTGGTCGAGAATTTCGGCAAGAACGGCGTCGTGCAGCACCGCGAGAAGCCGCGCGACGGCGGTGAGGAGCATCCGGACGCACGATTCACCGTCGGCGCGATTTCCGTCCCCAGGCTGCTGTCCTGACCTGCATGCTTCTCCCGCAAACATGAAGAAACCCCGGAAAGCACTGCTTTCCGGGGTCTTTTATTGCCGAGAGACGGGACGATCAGACCGCGGGAAAGCCCCCTGCAAAGGCGAAGTCCGCCACGGGCTTGCGGTCAGAGGGCTGCTCGCGCTCGCGCAGACCTTCGGGCAAGGTCGATGCATCGCCAATGCGCCCTACCGCAACGGCCGCCTCGATGCGAAAGTCTTCCGGCACGCTCAGCTCACTGCGGACCTTGTCGAAGTCGACTCCGGTCATGCCGTGCGTGTAAAGCCCGCTGAGCGTAGCCTGCACAGCGAGCATGCCCCATGCCGCGCCGGCATCGAAGGAATGGCTGTGCGATGCGGATTTCGGCGTGCCGTCCGGATTTCGCATCTGCGTGTCGGAGAGGATGATGATCAGCGCGCCGGCGCTTTCCGCCCAGCTCCGGTTGAACGGAATCAGCAGATCGAGGAACCGCGTCCAGTCCGCGCCGTCGCGCACGGCGTACAGGAACCGCCAGGGCTGCGCGTTGAACGCCGACGGCGCCCAGCGCGCGGCTTCGAACAACCGCAGCAACTCGCTTTCCGCCACCGCGCTGCCATCAAAAGCGCGCGGAGACCAGCGGCGGGTGAAGATGTCATCGATCTCGTGGTGGGTCGTCCTCGAGCCAGCGTCAGTCATATGTCAGCGTCTTCCTTGCTTTACAGCATGTTGATGATGGACGTGCTCTCGCGCACGTCCGCGAAATTGAGGCGCAGGTTGAGCAGCGCTGCGTTGTGCTCCTCATCCGTCACCGCGGCCATCGCGTCCAGCGCGGCAATGACCTTGTAGCCGCGCATATAGGCATCGCGCGCGGTACTTTCACAGCAGACATTGGTCAGCGTTCCGGCGATGACCAGCATCTCGATGCCCCGCTCGCGCAGCTGCGCCTCAAGCTGGCCAGCCGGGCAGGCGAAAGCGCTATAGCGATATTTGTCGAGCACCACATCGCCCGTCTCCACCGCCATAGCCGGATGCAGGCCATGCGCCGGATGCCCGGGGGTCAGGGCCTCCATGGCGGCCTGCACATAGGGATCGGCCCGATCATATTGCCAGGGCGTCATGGCGAGCGGGGGATCGTCCGAGACGCTCTGCCGGGTCCAGAGGATCGGGCAGCCGGCTGCCCGCATCGCTATGGCGAGGAGGTTGACCGCCGGGATGATGTCCATCCCATGCGGATTGCCGAACACCGCGCCGGGGGCCAGGAAGGCCGTCTGCATGTCGATCACAACCAGCGCAGTCCGCTCCGGAACGATCGCCGAAAAGCTGTTCAGATAGCGCCCGCGCTCGATGGCCCATGCCGGCAGGCGGCTGTCATGCATCGGCGCTTGCCATCTCCTCGGCCGGGTAGGCGATGGAGAGGGAATAGTCCTTCCAACGCTCCATCTCTGCGCGCAGCAGATCGGTCTGCCCTTCGGCATAATGCAGCGCATCCTCACCCAGCAGCAGGTGCATGGGCGGCTGCGGCGCGTCCAGCGCGGCGAGGATTGCGGCGGCGGCGCGGATCGGATCGCCCTTCTCCTTGCCGACGCCTTCCTTGAGCGACTGGCGGGCGAAATGGGCCGAGCCCTCATAATCGGCGATCATCCGGTCAGCGAGACGCAGCGATCCGCCCGCGAAATTGGTGCGCAGGCCACCCGGGGCGACATTGGTGACCTTGATGCCGAGCGGCGCGACCTCCTGCGCCAGCGTCTGCCCTATGCACTCCAGCGCATATTTGCTCGCCCCGTAGATGGACGTCCCCGCCCAGGGCGCGAGGCCACTGACGGAGGTGATGTTGACGATATGCCCCGCCTTCCGTGCGCGCATCGCCGGCAGCACCGACTGGATCATCGCAATCGCACCGAAGAGGTTGACGTCGAACAGCGCGCGCGCGTCATCCAGCGTGATTTCCTCGACGGCACCGATCAGCCCGTATCCGGCATTGTTCACCAGCCGGTCGACACTGCCCATGGTCTCCTCAGCGAGCGCCACGAGCGCGGCCGGCGCGGCCGGATCGCCGAAATCGAGGCCGTGCGCAAAGGAGCGCCCCGGCGCCAGCGCCGCGAAACGGGCGCACGCCTCGACACTGCGCGACGTGCCGAAAACCTGGTCGCCCCGGTCGAGCGCGGCCTGGGCCAGCGCTTCGCCGAGACCGCCGCCAATACCTGTGATCAGCCAGTTCACCATGCGTCATCTACCTTGTTGAGAGTTGCTGCGCCCTGTGTACGCCCGTGGCGGCGCAGCGCTTTGCAAGGCAGACCGCAATTGTTGTCAGGGAGCGCACGCCGGCGCGCGGCGCATTGTGACGGGGCGCCGATCATGGTTGGGAGCGAGGCAGTTCAGAAGGAGGCCGGCATGGCGGTGGTGGTAGCAGGATCGATCAATGTGGACCTGATCCAGTCCGTGGATGCCCTCCCCCGGCCCGGCGAAACGGTGCTTGCCTTGCAGTCCGAGCGCCTGCCCGGCGGCAAGGGCGCGAATCAGGCCGTCGCCGCAGCGCGCGCAGGGGCGCAGACGCGCATGATCGGTGCGGTCGGCGAAGACGAATCCGGCGTCTGGATGACTGAGCAGCTCTCCGCCGCTGGAGTCGACACCCTCGCAGTGGTCGCCGTCGAAGGAGCGGCGACCGGCACAGCCTACATCACCGTCGACACGTCCGGCGAGAATCAGATCATCGTGGCGTCCGGCGCCAACGCCGCCTTGGCGCCCGCCATGGTCGATACCGTGGCAGACGCCGATATCCGCGTCGCTCAGCTGGAAGTACCAGTCGAAACCGTCGCGGCGTTCTTTGCCGCATCACCGGGAAAGCAGGCGGTGCGAGTCCTCAATGCGGCCCCTGCGGTTCTGGAAGCCAAACGCCTGTTCGCCTCGACGGACGTGCTGATCGTCAACCAGCATGAGCTGGCCGTCTATCTCGGCCAGCATGAAGAGCGAGCGACGCCGCAGGCCGCGCTGGCGGCCCGAGCGTTGATCAGCCGAGACGATCAGCTCGTCATCGTCACGCTCGGCGCATCCGGTTCGATAGCGGTGCGGGCAGGCAGCGCGGTGCATGTGCCGGCCTTTCCGGTCGTGCCGCGCGACGCGGTGGGCGCTGGCGACTGCTTTGTCGGCGCGCTGTGCGCCATGCTCGATCGCGCCGGCGACGCTCGGCCAACGGACGAGGCCCTGCTGATCTTCGCCAATGCCGCGGCCGCCCTGTGCACGCAAAAGCCCGGCGCCGTGCCCGCCATGCCACTGCGGAGCGACGTGGAAGCCTTCATCGCCGCCCATCCGAACGAGGGCCGACCAATATAATATGCGCGAATGATCAAGAACGGATCGGTCGGCGCGATAAGGTGGGCGTGCCAATAAGGTCACGGGATTGAGATTATGAGCGAGATTACGCCGACGCCCTTCGGGTTGCCCTCCGACACAGGAGGAAAGGATTTGGGCGTGTTCCTTCCCATCGCCAACGGCGGATGGATCCTCTCGAAAAACAAGCCGCACATCGATGCGTCCTACAGCTACTGCCGCGATGCGGCGGTGCTGACGGAAAAGCACGGGCTCGATTTCGCGATGGCGATGGCCAAGTACCGGGGCTTCGGCGGTGAGACCGAGCATTGGGACTATCAGCTCGATTCCTACCTCACCATTGCCGGCGTGGCGGAAGCGACCAGCCGGGTGAAGGTGTGGGGCACGGTGCACACGCTGCTGCAAAATCCGGGCGTCGTCGCCAAGATGGTCGCCACGCTGGATCAGATCAGCGGTGGCCGCGCCGGCCTCAACATCGTCACCGGCTCCTATAAGGACGAGTTCGCACAGATGGGCGCGTGGCGCGACGATGTGAACCATGATGAGCGCTATGACCTCGCTTATGAATGGATCCAGGCGATCAAGGCGCTGTGGACCGGCGAAACGGTCACGAAGGAGGGCAAATATTTCTCGCTGGAGGATTGTCGCTCGCTGCCGACACCCTCCACCCGCCCCTTCCTCGTCTGCGCCGGCACCTCCGGTAAGGGCATGCGCTTTTCGGCTGACGAGGTGGATGCGATCTTCCTCTCCGGCGGGACGCCGGAAGAACTCAAGACCGCCAGCGAGAAGGCCAAGGCCGTCGCTGCCGACATCGGCAAGCCGATCCGCACCTATTCGATGATGACGCCCGTGTTTGGCGAGACCGATGCGGAAGCGGAAGCCTTTGCGCAATCCATCCGCGACGGCTTCGACGAAGGCGCGTTGCACGGCATGATGCGCGCCTACGGCTTCCTCGACAGCGAGATCGGCAAGGAAAACGACTTCACCCGCAAGAGCCGGGCCGGCTTCATGACCCCCCATGTCATCGGCACGCCCGAGACGGTGGTCGAGAAGCTCACCGAACTCTTCGAGGTTTCCGGCACGGACGGGCTGATGCTGATCTTCCCGGATTACATGAAGGACATCCCGATCTTCGGCGAGCGTGTCCTCCCGGTGCTGCGCGAGCGCTTCCCCGGCAAGGTTCCGGTCCATGCCTGACGCGGCGCTCGTGGACATTCCCCACGTCGCCGCCAGCGATCTGGCGGGGATGATCGCGCCCGAGCGCACCGCGCTCGTGCTGGTGGATATCCAGAACGACTGGGCCGCCCCCGAGGGCCTGCTCGGGCAGCATGGGGTGGATCTCTCCGCACCCCATGCTGCCATCGACAAGGCCGAGGAGCTGGTCGCCGCGGCGCGTGCCGCTGGCGTCACGCTCGCCTTCGTGCGGGTGGTGACGACACCCGAAACCGATTCCGAGGCACTCAAGACCTTCTACACGCGTCGCGGCGAACCCGGCGGACAGGTCATCTGCCGCAAGGGCTATGGAGCCGACTATTATCGGCTCTTGCCCGAGCCGGGCGATATCGAGGTCGAGAAGGTTCTCTACGATTGCTTCCACGGCACCGACTTTGAAGCCCAGCTCAACGAGCGCGGCATCGACACGTTGCTGATTACGGGACTGAGCACTGACTGCTGCGTTGACGCCGCAGCCCGCTCGGCCTTCCACCGCAATTTCAATGTGTTTGTCGTATCGGACGCCACTGCCGCCTATGAGCCCGGACTGCATGAAGCGACGCTCAAGGTGCTCAGCAAGAACTGCGCCCTGATGGTCACCACACAAGCCGCCAAAACGGCCTGGACGCTATGACCCCGCCGCCGGCGATCGCCCTCGACGCCGCGAACGGCCCTCTCAGCGAAGCGCCCGCACTGAACAAAAGCAGGACCGGCGTACTGATCGCCGCCACGGCGGGCAATGCGCTCGGCAAGACAGCCACGGTTCATGCAGTTTTCGGCACCTTCCTCGTGCCCCTCTCTCTTGAATTCGGCTGGGCGCGATCGAGCATTTCGATGGTGCTGGCGATCCTAGCCGTGGTGAGCGCCTGCATCTATCCGCTCGCCGGCCGCTATGCCGATCGGCATGGCACCCGCAATATGGTGCTGCTGGGCAATGTGCTGTTCGCCCTCGCCGTCGCCTGCCTCGCGCTCACGAACGGCAATCTGATGCTGTTCTACCTCAACTTTCTGGCCATCAGCCTGTTCGGCTCGCTGCCCGCCACCTCGGTCTTCTCGCGCCTGGTGGCGGAATGGTTCGACACCAATCGGGGCACCGCGCTTGGCGTGAGCGCAGGGCTCGGCAACGGCATTGGTTCGGTCTGCGTGCCGATCATGACCGCGCTGATCGTCTCCACAGCCGGCTGGCGCGCGGGCTATCTGGGGATCGGCGCACTGATCCTTTGCGTCGGCTTTCCGATCTTTTTCTTCCTGCTGCGCGATGCACCGCGCCCGGCAGCGCCGAGCAACCCATCGGAGACAGCCTCCCCCATCGTGGACGGCATGACCTTGCGTGAAGCCATCGGCACCGCACCATTCTGGCTGATGCTCATCGCCATCGCGGCCGGTGGCGGGACCATGATCGCGGTGCTGAGCCATGTCGTGCCCATTCTGGCGGATCGTGGCTATGGCCTTGGCACCGGCACCGCCATCGTCAGCATCTTCGCGCTCACTGGCTCGCTCTGGCAGATCTTCACCGGACGCGTGCTCGACAAGAGCCGCGGCCCGCGCGTGGTCGTGCCGATGTATGCGCTCGCCATTCTCGGCCTGCTGCTGCTCGAATTCTCACCCTTCGGCGCCCTGCTGCCCGTTGCCGGCCTGTGTCTTGGCATTGCGCTCGGCGCCCAGTTCGGCGCGCTGCCTTACTTCATCGCCCAATATTTCGGGCTGCGCAGCTTTGGCGTCATCATTGGCGTCATGTATTCGGCCGTCATCGGCGCGCAGGGCATCACGCCGGTGCTGATGGACCTGAGCTACGACATGATCGGCCATTATCGCGCGGCAGTGGTCGTCGCGGTCGGCGTCATGGCCGTCGGCAGCCTGCTGCTTTTTCTGCTTCCGCCCTACGCCGCGAGCACCGGATCGTCTGCTCCAGCCGAATGAGACGGGACGGCGGCGCGCCAAGCGAGAGGACGCCCCACGTCAAGACACCGGCACACCCAAACCGGCATCTTCCAGGCACTTACTCCAGATAGGCGAGTCGCTGCATGACCTATGAAGGACGGAAAAAATACCTGGCGCTGACGGCGTTCTGCCTGCTGTTTTTCATGCTGAACGCCTTCACCTTCAACGGGCTTGGCGTCGTGCTTCCCTATATGGTCGAGGAGATGGGCTGGCCCTGGGCCGTCGCTGGGCTGGGCTTCACCTTCCTGGGCGTGGCGTGCGGCCTGTCCAGTCTTGCACCCGCTATCTCGATCCGGCGCCTCGGCGTTTCCCGCACGATGATGATCGGCGGCGCGCTTCTCCTCATCGGCTTCACCTGCCTGGCCGTCACCAAAACGGCGATGGTCTACTTCATCGGCACGGCGTTTGCCGGCGTCGGCTTCTCGATGTGCGGGACCACGGGCGGCGTGAACGTCATTTCCCACTCCTTCGAGAAGCGCTCGACCGCCATGGGCGTGTACTTCACCGCGGGCGGCATGGGCGCGGTTGTCGGACCGCTGATCGCGTTTTCAACGCAGGCGATCACCGGCGAGTGGCGCCATTACTGGTGGACGGCCGCCATTGCTGCCGTGCTGCTTTCGATGTTCGCTGCCCTCGTCACCAGCGACCGGCCCGGTGATGCCGAGGTTGCGCCCAAGCCCCGGAAAGCCATGGCCACGGACGGCTGGACGGCACGGGCCGCGATGCGCACCGCGCAATATTACATCGTGGTCGGCGTCTACACCTCGTTCCTGCTGATCAACACCACCGTCCACGGCTTTGCGGTGAAGCATCTGACCGAGACCGGCCTGACCATGGGTGCGGCCGCCACCGTGATGAGCGGCATTGCCCTCGTCAGCGCCGCCGGATCGATGATCGCCGGCATGGCGGGCGAGAAAATCGGCGCGCGCGAGCTCACCTTGCTCTCCATCACCTCCACCTCGCTCGGCGTGCTGGCGCTGATGATCGGCGGCAATCTGTTCGTCGTCTCGCTGGCCGTGATCGGTCTGGGTGTCGGCTTCGGCTTCAGCTATGTCAGCACGGCCATGTTGATGCTCAACCTGTTCGGCAAGCGCGCCAATCTCGAGCTCTATTCCACGATGAGCCTGATCTCCACCGCTGCCGCCATCGGCCCGGCGCTGGGCGGCGTCATTCGCGACGAAACGGGCGGGTTCTCGCTTGTCTTCCTCGGCTGCGCCCTGCTCGGCTTCATCTTCGTCGGAGCCCTGCTCTTGCTCCGCACCCCGGAGCTCCCCCAACAAGACACAGCGGAGGATGCCGAGCCCGCCTTGGCAGCATGACATGACCCAAGCCCAGCCCAAACCCGCTCCGATGTTCGCCAATCCCGCCACGGCTCCCTATCAGGTGACCGAAGCCGAGAAGGACGCGCTCGCCGCCGCCATCGATTCCGATGAGCTGGTCGCCCTCGCCCTTGAACTCGGCAACATTCCGAGCCGCTCGCGTGAGGAAGCCGCCGCCGCGCAATATGTCTATGACTGGATGGATCGCGAAGGCTTCCAGCCCCGCCGCGCCGGCGCCACACCTGAGCGACCCAATATCATCGGCGAGTATGGCGGCTTGGGTACGGGCGCCAACCTGCTCTTCACCGCCCATCTCGATACGGAAAGCCCGAGCGGCGACCTCTCGCAGGACAAGTTCCGCTATCGCGAAACGACGATGCGCGATCCGGAATGGACGCAGTGCTGGCTCGATGAGGATGGGCGCCTGCGCGGCTTCCCCATCTCCAACGATCGCGGGCCGATGGCCTGCTTCCTGATGGCAGCCAAGGCGCTCAAAAAGGCGGGGATCGGCCTGGCCGGCAAGACCTGGCTCACCGCCTGCCCCGGCGAGATCGGCCCAGAGCCGATCGAGGAATTCTCCGGCATCGACTATCTCGGCAAGGATATCGGCGCGCATTATCTGTTCCACCATGGCGGCGTCGCGCCCGACTACGCCATTGCCGCCGAAGGCACGGATTTCGGCCTGACCTGGCAGGGCTGCGGCTATGCCCTCTTCCGCGTACGCATCTTCGGCACGGGCATGTTCACGCCGATCCTGGAAACGCCTGAGACCGTCGCCCAGCATCTCAACCCCATCTACAAGCTCGGCCCTGTCATCGATGCGCTGCACCAATGGGGCCGGCAGTGGGAAGCGCAGGGCGTGTTCGAGACGGCCGGCGGCCTCTCCCTGCCCAAGACGCAGATCGCGTCCGTGCGTGCTGGCGCGCCGACCGACTATGGCGCCGGCACAGAGGTGTGCGCGGTCTATGTGGAAGTGTGCCTCGCACCGGGACAGAAATCCGCCCAGGCCTATCACCAGATCGTCGCGGCGATGCGCACGCTCGATCTCGACAGCTTCGATGTCGAGCCGATGGTCGTGCGCCACGGATTTGTCGCCGATGCGGACGAAGTCGCCCCGCTCGCCGGCGCGGTGGATGCCGCTACGCGCCTCGCTCGGCAGGCGCCAGTGGAGCGCGCGCATCCGGTCTATTCCAGCATGTGGCGCGACCATAATGTGTTCAACATGCAGGGCATTCCGGCCATCACGACCGGCATGCCACGCTGGCGCCCGACGCCTGAGGATCTGCACTCCAGCGCCCTCATCTACGCGCTGACCATGTTGGCGGTGTGCGGGCGCTCCGAGCATGCGCCGAATTCTGCTGCGATTTCATCTGTTTACGGGGGCAGGGATGACCCATTCTGAAACAGCCGCCGCGTGATGGATTGACCGGGCTCTCTCAGGCGCGCATCTTGGCGGGCATAAAGACCCGGGAGAGGCGCACCAAAACATAGAGAACCGCCGTTGCGCTCGACTACAAATGCCTACCCCAAGGAGCAGCGACTCAGCGCATGGAGCTTTGCGCTCAAGCGCGTTTCGATCACGCTGGAAGCGGCCGACGAGGCTACGCTCTACGGCGAGCTTATCCAGTTCACCAGCAGCAACGGCATCGTGTTTGTGCGCCTGCTGGCGACCGCTCAGGAATATACCGTTGATTTTCGCGATGAGCCGGGCTGCTTCTGGCTGGCCGTGACGCTCGATGCGCCAAGCGTGGCGCGCAACGCCACCACCAGCTTCACCCTCGATGATGGTCACATGGTCTGCGCGCGCAGCGAAATGCCGATGTCGCTGCAGTTCACCGGCGATCACCGCGTGCTGCTGCTCAAGATTCCGCCGCGCGCGCTCGATCAGCGCCTCAAGGCCCTGCTACCCGAAAAGCCCCGGCACCTTTCCGCCGACAGTGGCCCTGCCCGCCTGCTCTCGACCGTGCTGCGCTCGCTGGCGGACATGGGCAATGACGTGACGGACGAGGAACTGCGCCCCGTCGAACTGGCCCTCCCCGAGTTTCTGCTGGCCAGCCTGCTCAACGATGCGCCCGCCCGCGCGCTCGGTGGCGCGGCGGGGATGCGCGCCGCGCTGCTGGAGCGGATCTTCCAGACCATCGAGATGCGCCTCTCGGACCCCAATCTGAATTACCAGCAGGTCGCGGCCGAACATGGCATTTCCCCGCGCTATCTGCAGAAGCTTTTTGAATCGATCGACGACAGCTTTGGCCATTATGTGAAGGTGCGGCGGCTGGAGCGCTGCCGGCTCGACCTGCGCAGCCCGCTTCATGTTCAGAAATCGATCTCGGACATCCTGTTCCAATGGGGTTTCAACGATTCCGCCTCGTTCAGCCGCGCCTTCCGCGAGCAATATGGCATTTCCCCGCGCGACTATCGCAAGATGCCGGCCGTGGACGAGGCCGATCATGGCCCCGACACGCTGCGGCGCGGCCGTTCGACCGCCAAGCGGGCGGTCAGCGACGAAGCCGCCGTCGCGCCGGTCGAGGAGTTGGAGATCGGCGAGGCGGACGCAGACGGCGTCGAGGCCAATGTCATCCCGGCGATTGGCGATGAAGGCACGGTGCGGCATCATCATCTGCCGGTCAGCCCGCGCACGGTCCATTGGGGCTATTTCAGCTCGGCGATCAAACCGGCGCTGATGGTGCGCTCAGGCGACTTCGTGACGGTGGAGACACTGACCCACCACGCCAATGACGATCCCGAGCGCATGGTCGAGGGCGATCATGGCGCGGAGAGCGTCTATCGCTGGGACGAGACAGGCCGGGCTATCGAGCGGCGCGGCGCTGGCCCGATGAGTGCCAGCGAGTTCGGACGCGGCCCCGGCGAGGGCTTTGGCGTGCACATCTGCACCGGGCCGATCGCCATTCAGGGCGCGGAGGCGGGCGACATCATCGAGGTGCGCATCCTCAGCCTGGAGCCGCGCCGCAGCGGCAATCCCCGTTTTCAGGGCAAGTCCTTCGGCAGCAATGCCGCGACCTTCTGGGGCTTCCACTATAACGATTTGCTCACCGAGCCGAAAAACCGCGAAGTCATCACCATCTATGAGGTAGAGTCGGGCGGCGAACGGCGACCGACCGCCCACGCGGTCTATTCCTACCACTGGACGCCGCAGACCGACCCTTCGGGCACCGTCCACGAGCGTTATGATTATCCGGGCGTGCCGGTCGATCCCGAGACGATCGAGCGCAATTATGACATCCTGCAGAATGTCGAAATCCCAATCCGCCCCCATTTCGGCGTGATCGCGCTGGCGCCGGCCCAGGCCGAGCCGGTCGATACCATCCCGCCCAGCGCCTTTGGCGGCAATATGGACAATTGGCGGACCGGCCCCGGATCGAGCGTGTTCCTCCCCGTTCAGGTCTCCGGCGGACTGCTCTCGCTCGGCGACCCGCATGCCTCGCAGGGCGATTCCGAACTATGCGGCACTGCCATCGAATGCTCGATGACCGCGCTCATTCAGGTGATCCGCCACCCCGCCGGCGAACTGACCGGCAAGCTGCGCGACCTCGATTACCCCATGATCGAAACCGAGACCGAATGGGTCATCATGGGCTTCAGTCATCCCGATTATCTGAAGGAACTGGGCGAGGATGCGCAGAGCGAAGTCTACAAGCGCGCATCCATCGATGCCGCCATGCGCGACGCGTTCCGCAAGGCGCGGCGGTTCCTGATGACCACCAAGGATCTCTCGGAAGACGAAACCATCTCGCTTCTCTCGGTCGGGGTGGATTTCGGCATCTCGCAGGTCGCCAACGGCAATTGGGGCGTCCACGCGATCATTCGCAAGGAACTATTTACCGCCTGATCGCTGGCTCCCGCTCGGCAAGCACGGCCTGCGCTGCCTGATCGACGAGGCCCCGCAATCTGATCGTGCGATCCACGAAGGCCGGGCCGACCAGCACATTGGTCATGACGATGGCGACCAGATTTCGGCCGGGATGGACGAAGAAATAGCTGTTTGCGGACCCCGACCAGCCGCCGGCGCCGGCCGGCATCCCGCCGCGCTGCTCGCTGACCGCATCGCCGAGGCCCAGGCCATAGCCGAACAGGACATTCTCGTGCGGCTGCCCGCCAGTCTCCAGCCGGGGCTGGAACATCTGGTCCACTGTCTCGGGCCGCAGCAGGCGCTTGCCCTGCCAAGTCCCCCGATTGGCCAGCATCTGCGCGAAGTTCAGATAATCATGCAGCGTGCCGGCTAGCGCCCCGCCGCCGTCGAACGGCCGGGCGGGGTCGCGATATTCGGACGTCGCCGCCGGCTCGATAGCCTGCAGGCCGCCGTCCACCGCCGCATAATTGGTGACGAGCCGTGTGGCGCGCGCATCGTCCACCACGAAGCGCGTGTCCGTCATCTCGAGCGGATCGAAAATGCGGGCTTGCAAGAACGCATCGAGGCCCTGCCCCGTCACCCGCTCGATCAGCGCGCCCAGAATGCCGGTGGAATTGCCATAAGAGAAGCGCGCGCCGGGCTGATGCAGCAGCGGGGCCTTGGCGAGGCGCGCGATCAGCTCGTCCATCGTTCTCGCTGGCGACGCATCATCAGCATTCTGCCCGACCCCGCCAGCGCGCATCACCCCATGGCGGCGATAATATTGCTGCACCGGGCCATTGCCGGTGAAATTGTAAGTTACCCCGCTGCTATGGGTGAGCAGATCGCCAATGGTCACCGGGTGGTTCAGCGGCTCGGTCACCATCGCATCGAGGCTGCCGCTCTTGTAGACCCGCAGATCGGCGAATTCCGGCATGTAGCGGCTGAGCGGCGCATCGATGGCGATCTTGCCTTCTTCCACCAGCATCATCACCGCGACGCTCGTGATCGGCTTGGTCATCGAATAGAGCCGGAAGATCGCATCGGCGGGCAGTGTGCGGTCGGCTTCGAGGTCCAGCTTACCGATCGAAACGCGAAGCCGCTCCCGCCCATCCTTGACGATCACGGCTTGCGCATTGGGCAGCTCTCGCGCCTCGACCATGGCTTGCAGCCCCGCACGCAGGGCGGCCAGTGCATCGGTCGGCGCGACGGCCTCTGCTGTAGCACCGGCCCTGGCCGCGAGCGGCGTGGCCGTCAGCCAGAGACAGGCCAGCGCACCAGCCGCCAGTCGGGCGGCGGCCCGCATCAGTACGGCCGGTCGCCTGCGATCGTCACCCGATAGCCCGAGCGTGTTTCCGGGAAATAATCCCAGGTCGCGAAATGCTGAGTGCAGCGATTGTCCCAGAAGGCGACCGAATGCGGCTGCCAGCGGAAGCGGACCTGGAAATTCGGGTTCTTAACATGCTCGGTGAGGAAGCGCAGCACCGCATCTCCTTCCTCGGCCGAGAGGCCGTTGATCTTGATCGTCTTCGACTTGCTGATGAACAGGCATTTGCGCTTGGTCACCGGGTGGGTGCGGACGACAGGGTGGGTGTTGCGCGGGTAGACCTTGTCCACATCCGGGAACAGCTCGCGATAGATGTGGTTGGAATCGTGGACCGCCGTCAGCGGTTCCAGAAAGGCCTGCATGGCCGGCGACAGCGCGTCGTAGGCGGCATACATGCTCGACCACAGCGTATCGCCGCCCGTGGGTGGCACGGTGTGCATGTAGAGGATGCTGCCCATTGGCGGTTCGGCATCTTCACTCAGGTCCGAATGCCAGTCCTCGCCGGCGATGAACTTGCTGTTCGCGTCCGCATGGATCGCCACGATCTCGGGATGCTCGGCAAGGCCGGACACACCGCTGTGCAGCGCCAGCTCGCCGAAATAGCGGCCCAGGCGCTTGTGATTGTCGTGCTCCAGATTCTGGTCGCGGAAGAACAGCACCTGATGTTCCATCAGGGCATCATGCAGTTCGCTGACGACCTTGTTGCCGAGCGGGGCGTTCAGATCGACCCCGAACACTTCGGCACCGATCCGCCGGGTGACGGGGCGGATATCAAGAACATCATAGGACATGGCGAACAACCTCGACTGGAACGTAACCCTTGGCATGTGGGCTGCGCGATCATGCGCCAGCGGCGCACACACGTCTTGTCAGCCCGCGAAAGCTCGATTGTCCGGCAGCGCCTGCCGCGCATTGGCGCGGGTCTGGCGGGGCGCCTCCTCGAAGCGCTCGCGATAGGCCCGGCTGAAATGCGCCGACTGGTTGAAGCCCCAGCGGAAGGCGATCTCGGAAATGCTCAATTGCGCATGGAGCGGATTGACCAGATCGGCCCGCGCGCGCTCAAGGCGCCGCCCTTTCACATAGCCGGTCACCGTCTGCCCTGAGCGCGCAAAGAGCTGCTGGATATAGCGCACCGACACGCCCTCGCTGCGCGCAACGGACTGCACCGAGAGGTCCGCGTCGGTCAGATTGGTTTCGATCGTGCGGCAGATCCTCTCGAATTGCCGGGCGCGGTGCGCGGCGGCACCACCTTTGGCCTCCACGCCGCCGGCATGGGCGATCACTGGCACGAGCAATTCGATCAGCGCAGTCTCAAGCGGCGCGAATTCGCGCGCCCGGCCTTCCGAGAGCGAGTCGGCAGCGCTGCGCAGCAGCATCAGCAGCGCGTGAGCCACCATGCTGTCCGGCTGAATAACGCCGATGCGCCGCGCCAGCGGCGCCAGCATCCGCGCATCGATCGCGACGCTGGGGATGCGCACGAAGAACTGGCGAAACTGCGTCTTGAACCGCAACGCAGCATCCACGCCCGTCGCGCCGTAGATGAGGCAGTCGCCGGTGAGCGGCATCACGCCTTCATGCGTCTCCAGCGAGGCCTCGCCATCGATGAGCAGACCCAGCCACAGGCCCGGTGCGGCCCCCGGCGTGCGGCCCGCGATGGTGAGGGCGCCGCCCGTCACCACCGCGAATTCGAAGCCCATCGGCGAGGTGATGGCGAGCACCGACCCGCCTGCCTCTGCCGTGTTCGGAAACGGCATCTGCAGGCGCTGCATGGCGGCGGCCCATGCCGGGGCGCGCTCCGCCGCCGGCAGCGACGCGACGTCGAAGGACCAGGCGTCCGGACTGGAGACTGCCTCCCCCGGCCGGGCCGGATCAGCGGGGATCGCGGACACTGCCCTTGTTCGGGAACATGCCACGGTCGATCCGCACATGGATGCCCTGCGTGCCATCGACAACCTGCGTCACGCCAAAGTCGGCGCCGACGCTCATCAGCGAATAGGCGTCCGTCCGCGACAGGCCCTGATGTTCGGAGAGCAGTTCGATCATGTCCATCGCGGCATTCTTCATCGCCGCATCGAGATCGTCGCCAAAGCCGTGGACGATCCAGTGATTGGGCGTCTCCAGCAGCGGCGATGGGAACTTGAAATCCTTGCGCAGGATGATCTGGAACAGCACGTCGAGCGAAGCTTCGATGGCGGTGCCGCTGATCTCGCCATCGCCCTGGCTGACATGCGGATCGCCGATGGAGAACAGCCCGCCCTTCACCTGCACGGGATAATACATGCGGGCATTGGCGCCGATCCGCCAGTTATCGATATTGCCGCCATGCAGGCCCGGCGGGATGGTGCTGACCGGCGCATCGACCGCAGGCGCGACGCCGGCGGTGCCGAGATGCGGGCGGGCAGGAATGGTTACGCCGGGCAGCGCCGGTTGCCGGTCGCAATGCGGGCAATTGGTGATGCGGCCGGGCGTCGTATAAACGCCCTCGACATCATAGGCGTAAAGCGCGGTGGCGGTGTTGGCGTTCGGGTCCAGCTCGTAGATCGTCACCCGCTCGGTCTCGCCGAACTCCTTGTAGAGATGCCCCCAGTTCGCCTGCAGATTGGAGCCGTAGTTGAAGCGCGGCGTCATCTGGAAATAGCGCACCTCCAGCATGTCGCCGGGCTCTGCGCCCTCGACATAGATCGGCCCGGTCATGATGTGACAGCCCGGTGCGCGCGTGCTGGGATCGACCTCGGTAAAGATGCGCTGGATGTGCTCGTCGAACATCAGCTCGGGATCGTCGCCAGCGTGGTGCGTCACCGCCTGCGCCTGGATGAGATCGCCGCTCTTGACGGTCAGCGCCGGTTTCAGTTCCGGTGAGAAGAAGCCCCAGTGCACGGTCTCAGGCGTCGCCCGCAAATAGTGCAGCGCTCCGGGCTGCGTTTCGCTCCGTCGCATTCCATGATTGCAGATCAGCGCCATAATTCCCCTGCTCGTCAGTCAGTGTTGGGTTTGTGGAGGCTCAGGAAGCCCCGATGAGGATGCTCGTCATGCCGAGCGACTTGTGATGGATGAAATTGGGGTGCAGCTGCGCTTCCTCACCCGGATGACGCGCACCCAGCACATAGAGCAGCGGCCAGAAATGGTCGGGCGTCGGCACCGACAGGCGGGCATCGTCGCCCAGCGCCGCGAAATCGATGACCGTCTGCGGGCGATCCGCGACCACGGCGTCCAGCATCGTGCTGTTGAACCGGTCGGCCCACGGATAGGGCTCGGCATCCGGGTTGTTCCAGTCCATCGCCGGCAGATTGTGGACGATGTTGCCGGTGCCCATGATGAGCACGCCCTCGTCGCGCAGCGGGCGGAGCATCTGGCCGATCTTCCAGTGCTGCTCGGGCGTGGCATTCACGTCCATGCCCAGCTGCACGACAGGAATATCGGCCTCGGGATAAGCGTGGACGAGCACCGTCCAGGTGCCATGATCCAGGCCCCAATTGGCATCCATATGGACCGGCACGGGATCGAGCAGTTCGGCCACACGCCGCGCCAGGGCGGGATCGCCGGGCGCGGGATATTGCATGTCGAACAGGGCCTGCGGAAAAGCCCCGAAATCGTGGATCGTGCGGGGTTGCGCCATCGCCGTCACGGCCGTGCCGCGTGTCAGCCAGTGCGCCGAGATGCACAGGATCGCCTTGGGCTTGCCGATGCTCTGTGCGATGCCCTGCCAGGCCTGCGTGGTGCTGCTCTGCTCGAGCGCCACCATGGGGCTGCCATGGCCGAAGAAGATCAGCGGCAGGCGGCTCATTGTCCGGCTCCCGCTGCGCAGGCGCACCTTGCGGACAGACAGGGTTGAACTTGTAGGCTCATGGTCGCTTTTGCCTCATGCTTGCCGCTCGGGCCGTTGCATTGGATGACTGGAGGCTATGGGAAGGGTCGCGGCCCGGTCTTGCAGATTGGCGCACAACATGTTGTTCCGCCAACCCGCCAAGCGGGCCGCACGCACCCCTCATTCCTTGGTGAACGTCTCGGGAAACTGCGGATTCTCGCCCGCCTTGCCCCACAGCAGGATCTCATTGCCCCACGGGTCGACGAAGCAGTGGTTATAGCCGTTGAACTCGGCCCAATAATGGTCGCGCCACAGCAGGGTCGCGCCCAGCTCCTGCGCCGTCGCCAGGATTCGATCCGCCGAATCATCGTCGCTGATCAACACCCAGATGCGCGGCTTGCGGCCATCGCTGGCGATATGGCGCGGCGCGACGCCTGCCGGGTCGGGATGCGGGCGCATATTGTCGACCTTGGCGATGCCCATATGGAGATTGCCGATCTCGCTGTCCGTCCCGTCCTTCTTCTTGAAGAAGCCGCCCGGCACCATGCGGTGATAGACGCCCATCGGGCGGGGATCATTCTCCCAGCCGAAGACCTGCGCGTAGAATTCGCCGGCAGCATTGGGATCGTCGGCGGGAATATCGAAGAAAATAAGCGAATTGGTCATCATCACCTCTGACTGGACACAAGCCTTTCGGCCGCCGCGCCAGTTAGGCAGCGCGGCGGACGCGAAGCTGTGTCTCCTACGAACAATGTTTTGATTTCGGGCCTCAGCCCGTCGCGGCGAGGCCCTGCCCCGCCGCCGGCGAGATCAGGAGGTTGCGTGCAACCGCGTGACCGGCGCCGAGGGGCCGCGACGACGGTCCCACTCCTGCTGGTAGCGGTCCACCAGCCACACATTGAGCTGGCGCTGCGCATCTTCCTGCCAGCTATAGCGCCCGCGCGGGGCGAAGCGGGACGAGAGCCCCTGCTGCACCAGCAGATCGACGTGCAGATCCTGCGCGACGATATCCGCCGTGTGCTCGTCATTGATCCGGCGCTTTTCCTCGAACTCCGGGTCCTCGAAGGCGCTGGGATGATAGAGGCTGCCGAAGGTCAGGCCGTGCGTGGTCGGCGAACGCGCATCCATGATGAGGTAGATCACCACATCGTTGAGCACGACCAGCGACAGCGTCGGCGGCAGGTTCACGAACAGCAGCCGGCTCTGCTCCTCCTCCGTCAGCTTGGGGAAGACCGGCAGCAGCGCCTTCTCGGTGGGGTTGAAGCTCGCATTGGGGTGCGTGGACCCGTTGAGGCGATAATAGCCCGCCGTCTCGCGCGGCACTTCGGGGAAGCTCGCCAGCGAACTCGGGACGAAATCGTGCAGCCCCTGGTGAAGCCGGCTGGCATGATAACCATCATTGTTATTCTCGAACTGGACCTTCCAGTTCCACGGATATTCGTGGGACAGCGGCTCGGGGCCGCGCAGGCTGGCAAACTCGTAATTCGCCACCACCGGCTCGATCGGCCCCATGCGCGATGCCAGCGATTCCGCTTCGGAATCGAAATTGACGAAGATGAAGCCGTGCCACAGCTCCACCTTGAGCTTGGGCAGATTATACTGCGCCTTGTCGAAATTGCAGGTGCGGCCCATCGCCGGCGCGCCGACCAGCTTGCCGTCCAGATCATAGGACCAGTGGTGATAGGGGCAGGTGAAACCGCGCGTATTGCCCTTGCCTTCCGCCACCAGCATGGCGCGGTGCTGGCACACGGCGGACATCGCCTTGATCTCCCCGTCCCGCCCGCGCGAGATGATGATCGGCTCATTGGCGTGGCTGGTCGTGAAGAAATCCCCGACCTCCGCGATCCACTCGTCCCGCCCGACGCAGAGCCACTCGCGATAGAACAGCGCGTCCTTCTCGAAGTCGTAGAACTCCTGACTCGTGTAGATCTCCGGCGGCAGCGTCTCCGCCTCGTCCGTGGGCTTCACCGAGGAGGCAAAGCTGTCGAAGAACTTGTCGGTCAGAAGAGTCATGTCACATCCTCGCAATTGGCGACCACGCCGCGCCGCGCGTTCAGTCCCGACCCTCGGCCAGAACCGCCATGCAGCGCGAAGCACCCCAGGCTGAGAAGATGTGTACCAACCGCCGCCCCGACTGGCTTTGCGCCGGGCGACCAACTTTTTGTCGAGAGAGGCAGGGTGGACCGGGTGGCGCGAAGCTGCGCGGGTTGGCCGGCGCCGTCAATAAGAGAGGTTGGGGTGCATTCCGGACGCGGCGCTGGCCCGACGCCGCGCATTCACGACGGGGCACGCTCTATAGCGCTTAACCTGTCTGCGATAAGGGGAAATGGTGGAGCCGAGGGGGATCGAACCCCTGACCTCTACACTGCCAGTGTAGCGCTCTCCCAGCTGAGCTACGGCCCCGATCATTGCAGCGGCGACGGGTGGGTCCGTCGCGGCGAGGCGCTGCCTTTAGGTCAGGCTCTGCCTCGCTGCAAGTCCATTTTTTATGGCGCGCAATCTTTCCTGCGCGCTCAGTTTTCTTCGTCGTTATCGTCGCCGGCATCGACGCCGAGATCGTCATCGCCGCCGAGATCGACGTCGTTGTCGGGCGAGCCTTCGGCCTCATCGACGTCGATGTCGATGTCCAGATCATCGTCCGCCGTGCTTTCCGTATCCGCGCCGGCCGCGACCTTCTGCGGCGCTTCCTCGAAGGGCAGCGGCTGCTTGGACTTGAGCACGGGCTCGGGCGTCCAGACATTGCCGCATTCGATGCATGTCACGGGCTCGTCCTTGCCCAGATCATAGAAGCGCGTTGCGCATTTGGGGCAGGTCCGCTTCGATCCCCATTCAGGCTTCACCATGTGCCGCCTCATCCTTCCAGAGAGTAATAGCCAAGTGCGCGGACAGGCAGGCCTGCCGCGAAGTGTGGGGCGCCTTGCCATAGCGGGCGGGCACTGTCAAAAGCAGTTCGCCATTTTTATTGCCCGCCCTCCTGCTCCGCGCAGCGACGGCCATTTTTCGGACCTGATTTTCATGACTGACATTGCGCGCAACATGCTCTTCGAGCCTGGCGCTCCGCTGCGCGGCACGGTGACCGTGCCCGGCGACAAGAGCATTTCCCACCGATCCCTGATGTTGTCCGCGCTGGCGGTGGGCGAGAGCTGCGTCTCCGGCCTGCTGGAAGGCGAGGACGTGCTGGCAACGGCGGCGGCGATGCGGGCGCTCGGCGCGCAGATCACGCGCGGCGAGGATGGCGTGTGGCGCATTCATGGCGTCGGCGTCGGCAGCCTGACGCAGCCCGCGACCGCGCTCGACATGGGCAATAGCGGCACCTCGACGCGCCTGCTGATGGGCCTGCTGGCGAGCCATGATCTCACCGCGACCTTCGTAGGCGATGCCTCGCTGAGCAAGCGCCCGATGGGCCGGGTCACCACACCGCTCGGGCTGATGGGCGCCGAGTTCATGACCTCGCCGGGCGGCCGCCTGCCGCTCACCATGCGCGGCATCGCCCCGGCGGTGCCGATCGAGTACCGGTTGCCGGTTGCATCGGCCCAGGTGAAGTCGGCCGTACTGCTCGCCGGCCTCAACACGCCCGGCATCACCCGCGTCATCGAGCCGGTGCCAACACGCGATCATAGTGAGCGGATGCTACGCGGCTTCGGGGTGGACCTGGTCGTGGGGATCGAAGCAGACGGCACGCGGATCATCTCGCTGACCGGTGAGGCCGAACTCAAGCCACAGACGCTGGTGGTGCCGGGCGACCCCTCCTCCGCCGCCTTCCCCGTGGTCGCGGCGCTGATCACGCCGGGGTCGGACATCACCGTCACCAATGTCGGCATGAACCCCACCCGCACCGGCCTGTTCGCCATGTTGCAGGCGATGGGCGCGGACCTGACGCTGACCAACCAGCGGGAAGTCGGTGGCGAGCCGGTCGCGGATATCGTCGCGCGCCACAGCACGCTCACAGGCATCGACGTGCCACCCGAGGTCGCGCCGAGCATGATCGATGAATTCCCGATCTTCTTCGTCGCGGCAGCCTGCGCACAGGGCACCACCCGCACCACCGGGCTGGATGAGCTGCGGGTGAAGGAATCGGACCGACTCGCCCTGATGGCGCAGGGCCTCGCCCGCCTCGGCGTGTCGGTAGAGGAGACACCCGACGGCCTCATCATCCACGGACGCGGTGGCGAGCCGCTGGACGGCGGCAATGAACCGCCGACGATCGGTGCCGATCTCGATCACCGCATCGCGATGAGCTTCGCGGTCGCCGGTCATCACACGCGCGGCGGCCTCATCATCGACGATATGAGCCCGGTCGCAACGAGCTTTCCCGGCTTCACCGACATGCTGGCCACGCTCAAGGGCGCGGCATGATCATTGCCGTCGATGGTCCCGCTGCCTCCGGCAAAGGCACAATCGCGCGGGCGCTGGCCCGGCATTATGGCCTGCCCCATCTCGACACGGGCCTGCTGTATCGCGCCGTTGGTATGACAGTCACGCGGCAGGGCGGGGACGCCGACAATCCGGCCGATGCCGCAGCGGCCTGCGCTTTTCCGGACAGCCTGCTCGCCGATCCGGCGCTGCGGTCGGAGGAAGCCGGCCCCCTCGCCAGCCGCGTCTCTCGTCACCCGCAGGTGCGCGCGGCGCTGCTGGAGCGGCAGCGTGCCTTCGCCGCACAGCCGGGCGGCGCGGTGCTCGACGGGCGGGATATCGGTACCGTAATCGCGCCGGATGCCGACGCCAAATTGTTCGTCACCGCCAGCCTTGCGGTGCGCGCGCTGCGCCGCCATGCGGAACTCTCCGCCCATGGCCATCCCGTCGCGCTGGAAGCCCTCTCCGCCGACCTCGCCGAGCGCGACGCGCGTGACATGCAGCGCGCCGATGCGCCCCTGAAGCAGGCCCAAGATGCGGACTTGCTGGATACAAGCAATTTGAGTATAGACGCCGCCGTTCAGCATGCGATCGCGCTGGTGGACGCTCGCCTGAAGAGTCGCCATTAGACGGCTTGGATGAGGCGCTTCGCGTTGCGAGGCGCCCTTTTGCTTTTCCCAAAGCACGAGTGATCGCCTTCGCGCCGCCTGGTGAATGCCCGGCCGGCATGAGGTCGTTCGGGCAGTTTGGCCAAAGACCACCGGAGACAACCGGTTGGCCAGCAACGACTTGAAGGAACTCTTACATGGCCTCTCAGGCAAACCCGACGCGCGATGATTTTGCCGCGCTTCTCAATGAATCTCTTGGTGGTGCAGACGGCGGCTTCGAAGGCCGCGTGGTCAAGGGCACCGTCACCGGCATCGAAAACGACCTCGCCGTCATCGACGTGGGCCTCAAGAGCGAAGGCCGCGTGCCGCTGCGCGAGTTCGCCATGCCCGGCCAGAAGGCCGATCTGAAGGTTGGCGACGAAGTCGAAGTCTATGTCGACCGTGTCGAGAACAGCAATGGCGAGGCCATGCTCTCGCGCGACCGCGCCCGCCGCGAAGCCGCGTGGGACAAGCTGGAATCCGAATTCGCCGAGAGCGCCCGCGTTGAGGGTGTCATCTTCGGCCGCGTCAAGGGCGGCTTCACCGTCGATCTCGACGGCGCCGTGGCCTTCCTTCCCGGCAGCCAGGTCGACATCCGCCCCGTGCGCGACGTCACCCCGCTCATGGACATTCCGCAGCCCTTCCAGATCCTCAAGATGGATCGTCGTCGTGGCAACATCGTCGTGTCGCGTCGGGCGATCCTGGAAGAGACCCGCGCCGAGCAGCGCAGCGGCCTCATCCAGACGCTGAGCGAAGGCCAGATCATCGAGGGGGTGGTCAAGAACATCACCGATTACGGTGCGTTCGTTGATCTGGGCGGCATTGACGGCCTGCTGCACGTCACCGACCTCAGCTACAAGCGGATCAACCACCCGAGCGAGATGATCAACATCGGCGACACGGTGAAGGTGCAGATCATCCGCATCAACCGTGACACGCAGCGCATCAGCCTCGGCATGAAGCAGCTCGAGAGCGATCCGTGGGAAGGCGCATCGGCCAAGTACCCGATCGGCGCCAAGCTCTCCGGCCGCGTCACGAACATCACCGAATATGGTGCGTTCGTCGAGCTGGAGCCCGGCATCGAGGGTCTGGTCCACGTTTCGGAAATGTCCTGGACCAAGAAGAACGTCCACCCCGGCAAGATCGTTTCGACGAGCCAGGAAGTGGAAGTTCTGGTGCTCGAGGTCGATGCCGAGAAGCGTCGCATCAGCCTTGGCCTCAAGCAGGCCCAGTCCAACCCCTGGGAGAGCTTTGCCGAGCGTCACCCGGTCGGCAGCCAGGTCGAGGGCGAAGTCAAGAACGCCACCGAGTTCGGCCTGTTCATCGGCCTGGACGGCGACGTCGACGGCATGGTCCACATGTCCGACATCGCGTGGGGCATCTCCGGCGAGGACGCGCTCAACCTGCATCGCAAGGGCGAGACCGTTCAGGCCATCGTGCTTGACGTGGACGTCGAGAAGGAGCGCATCAGCCTCGGCATGAAGCAGCTCGAAAAGGGCGCGCCTGCCGCTGGCGCGGTGCGTGGCACCGGCCTCAACAAGAACGAGACCGTGACCGTGACCGTTCTGGAAGTCCGCGACGGCGGCCTGGAGGTTCAGGCTGGCGACGACGGCGTCACCGGCTTCATCAAGCGCAGCGACCTTGGCCGCGACCGCGACGAGCAGCGCCCCGAGCGCTTCCAGGTCGGGCAGAAGTTCGACGCGCTGGTGATCGGTTTCGATCGCTCCAAGAAGCCGAACTTCTCGGTCAAGGCGCTCCAGATCGCCGAAGAGAAGCAGGCTGTCGCGCAGTACGGTTCGTCCGACAGCGGCGCGTCGCTGGGCGACATTCTGGGTGAGGCGCTCAAGGCGAAGAACTGATCGCCGGGTTTTCCCACCCTCTAATAATTGCGGCAGCGGGCCGGTCGAGCAATCGGCCGGCCCGCTCCGTTTACGGCCTGCTGCGGGGATTTTCCTTGATTGCTCGACGATGTTGGCGCATCGCGCGAGTCACGGAAAACGCAACGAAGGGGGACTCGGGGCACTTCCGGATTATGGGGGACGGCTTCGGCCTTTTCGGAAAGTAGCAGAGATGATTCGTTCTCAGCTCGTTCAAAAGCTTGCGCTTCTTCACCCTGACCTCAGCGGGCAGGAAGTCGATCGCATCGTGGATATCGTTTTCGACTCGATTACCGCGCGCCTGGCCGAAGGGGGCCGGGTAGAACTGCGTGGATTCGGCGCCTTCACCACCCGCGCACGGGACGGCCGCACGGGGCGCAATCCCCGCACCGGCGATTCGGTGGTGGTGCCGCCCAAGCGCGTGCCGCACTTCAAGCCAGGCAAGGAAATGCGCATTCGCCTGAATGCCGGCGACTGAGCACCGTCAACTGAGCCTTTGACGATCCGGCAGCCCGGCCATGCGGCAGCGCATCTGCCGGGTTGCGGTCATTCCGCGCACAGCATGTCCTTCACCCGGCTTGATAAGGGCTGGAACCGTCCTGCCGTGCATGGCATGGGCGTTCGCGCATCCCCATGTGCTTGCGGACGTGGCGAAATCGGTAGACGCAGCAGACTTAAAATCTGCTTCTCATCTGAGAGTGCGGGTTCAAGTCCCGCCGTCCGCACCATAGCGAATGCGATGTCGCCCCTTTCAAGCGCAGCCATGGTTGGACGAATCGCGTCGGCAGGCTACGGCCTCCCTGTAACGTCGATGGATTCTTGTCCGAACAGGGAGTGAAAGGCGATGGGCACCCGCCCCGCGCGAACCTGGGTCCGCCCCCTGCTGGCATTGGCCGTACTCGCCTCGGCGGGATGCAACAGCCCGCGCGACAACCGCACCGTTCGGGTGGACGTGATCGGCCAGAGCGAGGCGCTCGCCCAGCCGCTGCGCCACGGCAATGCACCGGCAGCCCGGCTGATCCTCGCCTCGACAGCGCAAGGGCTGCTCAGCTTCGATGCGCGCGGCGACATTGTCGGCGCGCTGGCGGAAAGCTGGATCGTCGAGGATGGCGGCCAGAGCTACATCTTCCGCCTGAAGCGGCTGCACTGGGCGGACGGCAAGCCGGTCCATGCCGATGAGGTCGCCCGGCTGCTGCGTGAGCGGATGCGCGCCAATCCGCTGCTGCTGGCGGGCCTTACCCCCGATGTCCGCGCCATGACCGACCGGGTCATCGAAATAAGGCTCGACATGAGCCTCCCCGCCTTCCTGCAATTGCTCGCCCAGCCGGACCTTGCGGTAATGACCCGCTCGGGCGACGGCACCGGCCCCTATCGCCGTGAGCCGGTTGCCAAGGGCGGGCCGGTCGTCCTGGCGCCCGCGATAGCTGCCAGCGAGGAGCCGGCGGAGGGCGAGCCCGAGAGCGAAGCCGCGCCCCCGGTCGAGCGGCGGGAAGTGCGCGCCGAGCGCGCGTCGCTGGCCTTGGTGCGCTTCCGCGCCCGCCATACCGATCTCGTGCTGGGCGGGCGCTTCCAGCACCTCCCCTTGATCGCCGCGGCCGGCCTCAACATGGCCGACGCGCAGGTCGACCCGGTCGAGGGCCTGTTCGGCCTCGCCTTTACGAGCACCTCGTCCTTCTTGGCAGACGTACCGGTGCGCGACGCGCTCGCCCGCCTTGTGGACCGGGACAAGCTCGCCGAGGTTCTGGGCTTGCCGGGCTGGCGCACCGCCACCTACCCGCTGCCTGCCTCCTATGAGCTGAACCGCCTGCCGAGCGCACCGGCATGGTCCGGCCGCTCACGCGAGGAGCGCGTCGAATCCGCCCGGCGGATCATCGACCGCTGGCGAGCGGACAAGGGCGACCCGCCGGTTCTGCGGATCGCCTTGCCGGACGGATCAGGCGCCTCCCTGCTGTTCCTGCGCCTGGTTCAGGATTTCGGACAGGCCGGATTGCAACTTGATCGGGTGGCTATCGACCAACCCGCCGATCTGCGGCTGATCGACGAGGTCGCGCCCTTTGACAGCGCGTTCTGGTATCTCGCCCGCCTCGATTGTTCGGCCGGGCTCCTGTGCGATCCGCGCGTGGCCAGCCGCCTCGCCGAGGCACGCAAGAGCCAGAATGACGAGGAGCGCGCTCGATTGCTGGCGGAAGCCGAGGAAGCGACGGTGGCGTTCAGCGGGTTCATTCCGCTCGGTCGTCCCATCCGCTGGTCGCTCGTCGGTCAGCGGCTCACCAACTTCAAACCCTCCTCGCGCGGGGTTCATCCATTGAATGCGCTGATCACCGTCCCCAACTAATCCTTCGCGCTGCCAGCAAGGCAGCCTGCAAAGGAACATGAATGGCCCGGGCGAGACCGCATAACGCCGCTGAAGGGATGGCGAGACAGTTTGAGAGCCTCGCCAGTTCGCGGCTCGGGCGCGATCCCCATGCGGTGCGCCGCCGCATCGAGATGATGGAGCAGGTGCTCGAAAATGCGATGGTGATCCCCGGGACGCGTATCCGCGTCGGGCTGGACGCTATGCTCGGCATCGTTCCCATCGTCGGCGATCTGCTCGCAGCGGCCATGGGCGCATGGATCGTTTGGGAGGCCCGCAATCTCGGGATGCCGCGCTGGCAGTTGCTGCGGATGAGCGGCAATGTCGCCTTCGACACCGCAATCGGCGCGGTCCCGCTGGTCGGCGACGCCTTCGACGTCATGTTCCGCTCGAACACGCGCAACCTGCGGATCATCCGCAAGCATCTCGACAAGCACCATCCACAAACAGCGATTATCGAAGGCTAAGCAAGCGGGCTCCGTCCCTCGGCGCCTTGAGCCTAAATGTTGCTGAAATCGAGACCGATATCTGCCGCTGGTGCCGACTGGGTCAACCGCCCGACACTGACATAATCGACGCCGGTGCTGGCAATGGCGCGGATGGTCTCCAGCGTAACCCCGCCAGACGCCTCCGTGGGCACGCGCTTTCCAACCAGCGTGACAGCGCCGCGCAGAACGCCCGGCGACATATTGTCGAGCAGCAGATGCGTCGCCCCGGCCGCGATGGCCGGCTCGATCTGGTCGATCCGGTCGACCTCCACGATCACCTCGGCAATCCCGGCAGCCACTGCCCGGCGCACCGCCTCGTCCACCGATCCGGCGACGGCGACGTGATTGTCCTTGATCATCGCCGCGTCCCACAGGCCCATGCGATGATTTTTCGCGCCGCCCATGCGCGTGGCATATTTCTCCAGCACACGCAGGCCGGGGATCGTCTTGCGGGTATCGAGCAGCGTCGCTCCGGTGCCGGCGATGCGGTCCACATAAGCCCGCGTCATCGTGGCGATGCCGGTCAAGTGCTGCACCGTGTTGAGTGCCGACCGCTCCGCCGTGAGCATCCCGCGTGCGCGGCCCTTCAGGCGCATCAGGTCAGTGCCGGCCGGCACCTGATCACCATCCGCGACGAGCAGCGTGATCTCGACATCGGGATCGAGCGCACGGAAGAAGGCTTCGGCCAACGGCAGGCCCGCAACCGTCACCGCGTCGCGACTGTCCATGACGCCGCTGAACACCGCATCGGCGGGAATGACGCTCTGCGACGTCACATCCCGCCCGCCCCCGTTTACAAGACCATCAAGGTCCTCGGCGAGGGTGGCGGCGACGAAGGCGTCGAGGTCGAAGCGGTCAAGTGTGAAGGGCATGATGCGCTCGCTTTTTCATCGCCGCCTCGAAAGCGCAAGAGCGTTCCTCAAGCTCGGCGAGGGAGGGACCGGCCAGCGCGATCCGCGCCTGCGCCATCAACCGCTCGCCTTCCAGCCGCAGCGCCTCCCGTCGGGGCTGCGAGGCGAGGCCTGCGGAAATGCCCAGCAGACAATCGAGAAACTGCGCCGCGGCAATAGGGCTGGTCGCGGCAGCCGAGCGCAGGGAGCCGAACCCGCGTCGCAGGAAATGATCGAAATCGTCATTGAGCGGAATGACACGCTGCCAGTCTTCTTCTTCCTCTCCCGGTCTGCTGCGCAGATCGCGCCGGGCAAGTTCGCTCATCGAAGCGCCGAGCCAATGCATCGCCGTCACCGCCGTGAAGGGATCGTTGATGCCAGGCGACAGGGCGCGCAAGCCAATCTCGACCAGCTCGTCGATCAGAAATTCGATGTCCTGCGCCGGAGACCGAAATCCAGCGAGTGAGAAACAGTCCCGCAGTTGCTCGGCCATCTCATCATCCACATGACAGCCGTGGACGGACATCAGGCCAATCTCGGGATGCACAAAATCGCCGGGACGCAGGCGCATGATCACGCGGCAATTGTGCTCGCGGGCAACGTCAGCCAGGCCCGAGAAATCGACGATCTGGATATAGCCGCTGCCCGTCGCCGGCACGATCTGCCCGTCGGACAACGCCATCATCTCCACATCGTCGCCCTCTTTCGGAAAGCGCTGACGCACTTCCTTGGTGAGGCGCCGTCCGATCTCCTCAAGTACGGAATTGATGCGGATGCTGGCGGGCACATGATTGAGGAAGAAGACCAGCACGCCGATGGAAATCAGCATCAGGCCGGTGGCGATGACCAGCGAGAGTTGCGGCACGAACCCCACATCGACACTGGATTCCGCCGCCTCCCGGACAACCCGCAGCACCATAACGGCATAGACGAACGTGCCGATGAACGTCGCCAGCGAGAGCTGGTTGCCGCGATCTTCCATGAAATTGATGAGCAGGCGCGGGCCGTAATTACCCGAGGCATAGACCACGGCGGCAATGGTGATCGAGAAAACGGTCGACGCCACGCCGATCATCGATCCGGCAATCACGTTGAGGACATTGCGCGCCCCCTCCGGCCGCGCGGCATCCACGAACTTGACGAGATGGGCGGCCTGCCCCGAGCGATCGATGGCGACGGTGACGATCGCCAGCGCGAGGGCGAGCATCGTGAATAGCGCCGGATAAAACCAGTAGCTCGCGTTAACGTTCAGCCAGAGCGAGCGCAGGCGGACGATCACCGGGGCGGCTCCCCGCTCACCGCGCTCCCACGTCGCCCTGCCCGACCGTGTCGCTAGCGAGATCCAGCATCCGGTCGAGGCTCTTCTTCGCGGCGACCCGCAGCTGCTCATCCATCTCGATGCGCGGCTGGAGATCGCGGAGCGCGATGTAGAGCTTCTCCAGCGTGTTGAGCGCCATATAGGGGCAGACGTTGCAATTGCAGTTGCCGTCCGCACCCGGCGCGCCGACGAAGCGCTTTTCGGGGATCGCCTTTTCCATCTGGTGGATGATGTGCGGCTCGGTCGCGACGATCAGCGTGTCGCCCGGCATATCCTTGGCATATTGCAGGATGCCGCTGGTCGAGCCGACATAATCGGCATGATCGATGATAGCCGGCGGGCATTCGGGGTGAGCCGCAACCGGCGCGCCGGGGTGCATGGCCTTGAGCTTGAGCAGCTCAGTCTCGCTGAAGCTCTCATGCACGATGCACACGCCCGGCCAGAGCAGCATCTCACGCCCCAGCTTGCGCGAGAGATAGCCACCCAGATGCTTGTCCGGCCCGAAGATGATCTTCTGGTCCTTGGGGAGCTTGCTCAGGATTTTCTCGGCAGATGAGCTCGTGACGATGATGTCGCTGAGCGCCTTCACCTCCGCCGAGCAATTGATGTAGCTGAGCGCGATATGATCGGGATGGGCCTCGCGGAAGGCCTTGAACTGCGCGGGCGGGCAGCTGTCTTCCAGGCTGCAGCCGGCGTCCATGTCCGGCAGGATCACGATCTTCTCGGGGCTGAGGATCTTCGCCGTCTCGGCCATGAAGCGCACACCGCAAAATGCGATCACGTCCGCATCCGTCTCCGCCGCCTTGCGGGACAGCTCTAGGCTGTCGCCCACAAAGTCGGCCAGGTCCTGAATCTGCGGCTTCTGGTAATAATGCGCGAGGATGACCGCGTTGCGCTCCTTGCGCAGGCGATTGATCTCCTCCAGCAGGTCCAGCCCCGCAAGACTTCCGCCGATCCCGCCGCGTGCATCCATCACCGAATCTCCTTTGTCATGCGGGGGAGATGGCCACGAAGCGCCCGGCGATCAACCTCTAACCGCGCTCAGGGGAAGAAGGCCCGCATATCGCGCATCGCGCCGGGTGTCCCGGCGACCATATCGCGCGTGATGGCAAGGCCCATCGGGCTGTAGGCGATGGCATCGGCAATGAGCTGACTGCCGATCAGGATGCCCGCTCCCCACAGCCATGCAGCGTGGACCCGTCCTTTGCGCCGCCAGTCCCACACCATGCCGGCCAGGATGAACATCATAGGCGCCACGACAGCCGCGACCCACCAGCCCCAGGGGATGAGGAACGGCATCGGCAGCAGCCGCCCGAAGCCGGGGCCGGTCAGCCCGGCCATGGCGCCGCACATCAGCCGCCGGTGCCAGTCGGGACGGGCGCGCAGGACGAGCGCCGCCCCGACGGTGAGCGCGAAAGCCAGCAGGCCGATGCTGTTGCCGAAGAGAAATTCATTAGTATCGAAGAAAGGAGGCCCGCCGATTGCGCGCACCGAATGACGCGTCACCGCCAGACCCAGCACGACCATGCCCGGCACCCAGAGCAGCGCGAGCACACCAAGTCGCCGGTGCAGGCGCACCGAGCCGCCCGCCGCCAGAAAGGATTGCGTGACGAAAAGAACCAGCCAGCCGAAGAAAACCAGCGCATGGACATGAAGCAGCAGGGGCGCAGCGAAGGTCGAGCGGCCGGCGGCGACGTTGAACGAGAAGCCCGCCACAATGACAAAGGCCATCGCCAACGCCAATTTGAGGAAGAAGCTGCGCTCGCGCTCGATCTCGGATCTGATGCCTGAAGCAAGTGTTGCCATGACGGTCCCCCACCGTTGCCTGGACGGCGGGGAAGCTGATCCTGTTCGCGCTTTCCGTCAAGCGCCTAAATCAGCACCCTCGCCCAGACCCCGTCCGCTCTATCCTCTACCAGCCCCCGCCGTTGCAGATCGATGAGATGGGCCAGCACGGATCGTCCGGCGGCACCGTGCAAGCGTGGATTGAGGCCCACATACATGCTCGCGACAAAATCCGGGATGGTGACAGCGCCCTGCCGCTCCAGAATGCGCAGGATCTGTCCTTCCCGCATCCGCCGATGCCCCAGCATGCCGCGCGCGAAACGCTGGGGCTGCGTCACCGGTTCGCCATGGGCTGGATAATAGATGCTGTCCGAGCGGGCGACGAGACGCTCCAACGAGGCGAGATAATCGCTCATGTCGCCATCCGGCGGCGAGACGACGCTCGTAGACCAGCTCATCACATGGTCGCCGGTGAACAGCGCCGCTTCTTCCTCGAGCGCGTAGCACAGATGATTGGAGGTGTGGCCGGGCGTCGCCAGCGCCGTCAAAGTCCAGCCCGTGCCCACGATTTGCTCGCCCTCCGCGAGCACCTGGTCGGGACTGTAATCGGGGTCGAATGCCGCATCGGCGCGCGGCCCGTCATCCTCCAGCGTCAGCGGCGCGCAGCCGATGATCGGCGCGCCACTGCGCTGTGCCAGCGGCCGCGCCGCCGGACTGTGATCGCGATGGGTGTGGGTGCAGGCGATAGCAATGACGGGGCGACCGGCAATCGCCGCTTCCAGTGCATCCAAATGGGCAGGATCATCCGGGCCAGGATCGATTACGGCAAGGTCGCTGTTGCCCACCAGATAGGTCTGCGTCCCCTCAAAAGTGAAGGGCGAGGGATTGGGTGCCAGCACGCGCTGCACCAGCGGCGACAGGCGCATGACCCGGCCGGTGTCGGCGGCGAGACTGGGGGCAGCAGGCATCATCTCTTCCATGTGTCACGGCCGCCGCCGATTGCAAGGCGCAAGCGGAAATGCGGGCGAAACTGTCGGAGCGCTTTACAGGTCGCAACCTCTTGCCCCGCCCTTAACCAGCGTCGCCGCCCGCTTCCCTCACCCGGAGAAACTGGCACGGCGCTTGCTCTTCTTGTCGACACACCCGCTTTGGGGGACGGGCACCCGGTCTTCTTGCCTGTCCCCCAATCCCTTTGTCTCCCAATCCCTCCGAACTCCGGCGCCCGAACGCAAAGCGGGCGCCGGGCTTTTTGCCCCGCGCCCGCTTGAAAAACCAAATGGAATCCGATCAGGCGGCGATGACGCCCTGCTCTGTGAGAAGCTGCTTGAGCTCGCCCGCCTCATACATTTCCATCATGATGTCCGAACCGCCAAGGAACTCGCCCTTCACGTAAAGCTGCGGGATGGTCGGCCAGTCGGAAAAGCTCTTGATGCCCTGGCGGATCTCCTGATCCTGCAGCACATCCACGCTCTCGAAGGGCGCGCCGAGCCGTTCCAGAATGGCAATGGCGCGGCTGGAGAACCCGCACTGCGGGAACAAGGGCGTGCCTTTCATGAAGAGCACGACATCGTTCTTGCCGACGATATCGGCGATGCGGGCGTGGACGGGGTCGGTCATGTCTGGTCTCCGGGCAGCAGTGCGGCGCGATGCCGGCGCTGCGCTATCAGTTGGGAACGGCTGTGGTCAGTTGCAAGGCGTGAAGCTCTCCGCCCATGCGACCGCCCAGCGCGGCATAGACCGCACGCTGCTGGGCAATGCGATTCATCCCCCGAAAGCTCTCGGAGGTGACGCGCGCCGCATAATGATCGCCATCGCCGGCCAGATCGGTGATCTCCACCGTCGCATCCGGGAAAGCCGCGAGGATCATCGCCTCGATATCGCCAGCCGCCATGGGCATGTCAAAAGCCCCTCAATTCTCTTCCTGCATGAACTGGCGACGCGCCTCGGCGGCCTTGTCGCTCAGCGCCGTGCGTACGCGCTGCTCGTCCATGTCGACGCCGGCCGATACGAGATCGCCCATCACCTTGCGGATCACGTCCTCATCGCCGGCTTCCTCGAAGTCCGCCTGCACGACCGCCTTGGCATAGGCATCGGTCTCTTCCTTGGTCAGCCCCATCAGGCCGGCCGCCCACTCGCCCAGCAGGCGGTTGCGCCGGGCAGCAACCCGGAACGCGAGTTCCTGATCCATGGCGAACTTGGTCTCGAACGCCTTCTCGCGATCGTCGAATGAACTCATGAAAGAAGCACCTTCATCTGGAGGTAAGCGATACAAACTCTACTTAAGAAGCAGCCGCCCCAATGGCAACGCGCGGGCCGGGGCGAGCGAACGATTTCAGGCGGCCGCCGGCACCAGCCAAGGCCGCGTCTGCGCATCGCGCGCCTCGAACGCGCCGATGGTATCGCCCTGCGCCATCGTCAGGCCGATCTCGTCGAGCCCGCCCAGCAGGCAGCTTTTGCGGAACGGGTCGATCTCGAAAGTGAAGCGGTCCTGAAACGGCGTCGTCACCGACTGGTTCTCAAGGTCGATGCTGATCGGATCGGTCTTGGCGACCTCCAGCAACCGGTCGACCGCTTCCTGCGGCAGCACCACGGTCAGGATGCCGTTCTTGAAGGCATTGCCGGAGAAAATATCGGAGAAGCTCGGCGCGATGACGGCCCGCACGCCCATGTCGATCAGCGCCCAGGCGGCATGTTCGCGGCTCGACCCACAGCCGAAATTGTCGCCCGCCACGATGATCGGCGCACCGGCATAGCGCGGATCGTCGAACACATTGCCCGGCTCCTTGCGCAGCGCCTCGAACGCGCCCTTGCCCAAGCCCGTGCGGCTGATGGTCTTGAGCCATTCGGCCGGAATGATGATGTCGGTGTCGACATTCTTCAGGCCGAAGGGATAGGCGCGACCTTCAACGGTGGTGACGGGTTCCATGCTGGTCCTGCTGATGACGGGCTGTTTGACCGGTCAAGTGGCGGATGTGCGCGCTTGCGTCAAGATGCCGACCCGATATGCAGGCGGCCGACGGCGATGTGCGGAGGAGATGAGGCAATGGCAACAAGCGGCACATGGCGGCCGATGCGCGCCAGTGACATGGCGGCAGTCAAGGCGATCTCCGATGCGGTCCATGGCCACTATACCGAGGATGAAGCGATCTACGCCGAGCGCCTCGGCCTGCATCCGGCGGGCTGTTTCGTCTTCGAGGATGCCGGGCGCGTGCTCGGCTATCTTGTCGCCCACCCTTGGGAAGGGAACAGCGTGCCCGCCTTCAATGCCCCATTGGGCGCCATTCCCGAGAACCCCGGCAGCTATTATCTGCATGATCTTGCCCTGCTGCCCGACGCGCGCGGCAGTGGCGCCGGGCGCACTGCGCTGGGGCTGATCGTCACACAGGCGCGCCGCGAGGGTCTTGGTGAAATCTGGCTGACGGCCGTCAATGGCGCAGACAGCTTTTGGGCCTCGCAAGGCTTCGAGGTGGTCGAAGCGCCCGATCCGGCCGGTTATGACGAGACTTGTCGCCGCATGAAGCTGCGTGTTTCGATGGCCTGACAGCGCAGATTGAGAAGTCCGCGCCCGTCTAACGTCACACGCGCATTCAGCGTGCGGCTGGCTTTTCCGCCTTTGCGGGCACAGCCGCGGACTGGCCGAGGCCCATGGCCATGGCGGCGCTGCCGAGAGCACCGGCGACCAAAATCCAGAAAATGACTTTCATTGCGTCCCCTTACGCTTGCTCGGGCACCATTAGTTCGCGAACGTCCGCAAGTCGACCCCTGATCGCGGCAGCGGCGGCCATCACCGGCGAGACGAGATGGGTGCGCGCACCCGGCCCCTGCCGACCCATGAAGTTGCGGTTGCTCGTAGAGGCACAACGCTCGCCACTGGGAACACGATCCGGATTCATGCCCAGGCACATGGAGCAGCCCGGCTCGCGCCACTCGAACCCGGCCTCGATGAAGATGCGATCCAGCCCCTCGGCCTCGGCCTGATGCTTGACCAGACCGGAGCCGGGCACGATCAGCGCCTGCTTGATGCCGTCGGCAACCTTGCGGCCCTTGAGCACCGACGCAGCCGCCCGCAGATCCTCGATGCGGCTGTTGGTGCAGCTGCCGATGAAGATATGCTCGACCGTCACGTCTTCCATGCGCTGGCCGGCGGTGAGGCCCATATAGGCGAGCGACTTGGCCGCAGCTTCCCGCTTGGACGGGTCCTCGAAGCTCTCCGGATCGGGCACGATGCCGGTGATCGGCACCACGTCCTCGGGGCTGGTGCCCCAGGTGACGGTCGGCGCGATCTCGCTCGCCTCCAGCCGCACATGCTTGTCGAACACGGCGCCTTCGTCGGTCACCAGCGTGCGCCAATAGGCGACCGCGCGCTCCCAATCGGCACCCTGCGGCGCCATCGGGCGGCCCTTGATGTATTCGAACGTCTTCTCGTCCGGCGCAAAGAGTCCCGAGCGCGCGCCACCCTCGATCGCCATATTGGCGACGGTCAGCCGGCTCTCGATGCTCATGGCGCGGAAAGTCGAGCCGCGGAATTCCATGACATGGCCGGTGCCGCCGGCGGTGCCGATGCGGCCGATGACGGCGAGGATCACGTCCTTGGCGGTGACGCCATAGCCCAGCTCGCCCTCGACCTCGATGGCGAGCGTCTTGCTCGGCTTGAGCAGCAACGTCTGCGTGGCGAGCACATGCTCGACCTCGCTGGTGCCGATGCCGAACGCCAGCGCGCCCAGCGCGCCGTGCGCGGCCGTATGGCTATCCCCGCAGACCAGAGTCATGCCGGGCAAGGTGAAGCCCTGCTCGGGACCGACGACGTGGACGATGCCCTGATTGATATCGGTCGCGCCGAAATAGCGGATGCCGAACTCGGGCGCGTTGCGCTCCAGCGCGGCGAGCTGCTGCGCGCTCTCCTTGTTGACGATGGGGATGCGATTGCCCTGCGCATCCACCCGCGCCGTGGTCGGCACGTTGTGGTCAGGCACAGCCAGCGTGAGGTCGGGACGGCGCACCTTGCGCCCGGCAAGGCGGAGCCCCTCGAACGCCTGCGGGCTGGTCACTTCATGGACGAGGTGGCGGTCGATATAGATCAGGCACGTGCCATCGTCGCGCTTCTCGACGACGTGCGCGTCCCAGATCTTCTCATAAAGGGTGCGGGCCTGGGTCATAATGGGGCTGCCCTACATCTGTCGCGGTCGGGGGGGAAGCCCCTATATCGGGCGCTCGAAGTCCGTTTCAATGGCGCGCGCGGCGCTCCTCCTCTCGTCGCCCCGGACTTGATCCGGGGGTTCCGCTGCCTGGTGCGCGATCGCTGAACAAGAAGCGTCATCCCGGATCAAGTCCGGGATGCGGAGTGTTGGCGGGGCAGCGGAGCGCTCGGAACCGCCCCTCCTCAGAAGAGAAGGGGGTAACTACCGCGCGTTAACCCGACGCCCTACGAGACGTAATGCGCCGTCGTCTTGGCCGCGACTTCCTCGGCGGTAACACCCGGCGCCAGTTCCACGAGGCGGAAGGGCTGATCGTGCGAAACGCGCTGGAAGACGCACAGATCGGTGACGATCATATCCACCACATCCCGGCCGGTGAGCGGCAGGGTGCATTCCGGGATGAACTTGGGGCTGCCGTCCTTGGCGGTGTGCTCCATCACCACGATGATCTTCTTGACGCCGGCGACGAGGTCCATCGCGCCGCCCATGCCCTTGATCATCTTGCCGGGGATCATCCAGTTGGCGATGTCGCCCTTTTCGGAGACTTCCATCGCACCCAGCACGGTGAGATCGATGTGCCCGCCGCGGATCATCGCGAAGCTGTCGGCGCTGGAGAAATAGACGCTGCTCGGCAGTTCGCTGATCGTCTGCTTGCCGGCATTGATGAGATCGGGATCGACCTCGTCATCATAAGGGAACGGGCCGATGCCGAGCATGCCGTTCTCGCTCTGCAGCGTGACTTCCACGCCCGGCGGGATGTGATTGGCGACCAAGGTCGGGATGCCGATGCCGAGATTCACATAGAAGCCGTCCTGAAGCTCCTTCGCGGCGCGCGCGGCCATTTCATCGCGTGACCAGCCCATTATGCGGCCTCCCTTTCGCGGACAGTGCGGAATTCGATCTTCTTGTCATAGGGCGCACCGACGATCATGCGCTTCACATAGATGCCGGGCAGATGGATGCTGTCCGGATCGAGGCTGCCGACGGGCACCACTTCCTCGACTTCCGCGACGCAGATCTTGCCGGCGGTGGCCATCGGCTGGTTGAAATTGCGCGCGGTCTTGCGGAAAATCAGGTTGCCCGCTTCATCGGCCTTCCAGCCCTTGATGATGCACAGATCGGCATAGATGCCGCGCTCGAGCACATATTCCTGCCCGTCGAAAATCTTGGTTTCCTTGCCCTCGGCAACCTGCGTGCCCACACCGGTCTTGGTGTAGAAGCCCGGAATGCCCGCACCGCCGGCCCGGCAGCGCTCGGCCAGCGTGCCCTGCGGACAAAACTCCACCTCCAACTCGCCTGCCAGATACTGCCGCTCGAACTCCTTGTTCTCGCCCACATAGGACGAAATCATCTTCTTCACCTGGCGGGTGCGCAGCAGCTTGCCCAGCCCTTCGCCGTCGATGCCGGCGTTGTTGGAGGCGAAGGTGAGATCCTTCACGCCAGAATCGCGGATCGCGTCGATCAGGCGCTCGGGAATACCGCACAGGCCGAACCCGCCGGCGCAAATGAGCATTCCGTCGTGGAGCAGGCCATCGAGAGCGGCTGCAGCATCGGGATAGAGTTTCTTCACGCGTGTCTCCTTGGCACGGATGGAGCGAAAGCTGATCCGCCCATAAGAGCGCGGGACCGGACGGTCAAATGCCCGGATTGCATGAAGCGGTAGGGAAACCGAACCGTACCGGGTGAGCGATGCTTGCTCGGACATAAACAATGAAGGCCGCACTCGCATCCGCGAGCACGACCTTCATCAAAAACGCTTGAGCGTTACGGCTTGGGGTCAGACCCGGTCGCCGAGGGCTCCCTTCACGGAGCCTTTGAGGCCCTGGCCCTTACCCTTGAGCTCTTGGCCGAGACCTTCAGCCTGTTGATCGGGATCGTTGCGCTGCTTGCCGATCTCCTGTTTGGCCTTGCCGACTGCTTCGTTGACGGCACCCTTGGCCTTGTCGATCAATTCACCCATGATAGGTCTCCAATCGCTGAATTCTAATACGGCCGGACGATCCGACCGTCTGAAAATCAAACGAGTTGGGACGCGGCTGGTTCCGACAAACACGACCAGCGGTTGGCCGCGCTTGGCTCAGATCAAGCCGGCGAGCGGACTTGAGGGGTCGGCATACATGCGTCGCCCCATGCGCCCGGCGAGGTAGGCCATGCGCCCGGCTTCCACAGACGCCTTCATCGCGGCCGCCATCAGCACCGGCTTTTTGGCTTCGGCAATGGCGGTGTTCATCAGCACGCCGGTGCAGCCCAGTTCCATCGCCACCGCTGCATCGGAGGCCGTGCCGACGCCGGCATCGACCAGCACCGGCAGCTTGGTGCCTTCAACGATCAGACGGATGGTCACCCGGTTCTGGAGGCCCAGGCCCGAGCCGATGGGCGCGCCAAGCGGCATGATCGCCACCGCGCCCGCACTCTCCAGCTGCTGCGCGGCGATTGGGTCGTCGGTGCAGTAGACCATCGGCTTGAAGCCCTCCTTGGCGAGGATTTCCGTCGCACGGATGGTCTCGACCATGTTCGGGTAAAGCGTGCGGGCTTCGCCCAGCACTTCCAGCTTCACCAGATCCCAGCCGCCCGCCTCGCGCGCAAGCCGCAGCGTGCGGATCGCGTCTTCAGCCGTGAAGCAGCCGGCGGTGTTCGGCAGATAGGTGATCTTCTTGGGGTCGATGAAGTCGGTGAGCATCGGCGCCTTGGGGTCAGACACATTCACCCGGCGCACCGCCACGGTGACGATCTCCGCGCCCGACGCCTCAACCGCGGCGGCGTTCTCTGCAAAATCGCGATATTTGCCAGTCCCGACGATCAGCCTGGAACGGAAGGTGCGACCCGCCACGCTCCAACTATCGTCGGCCAGCACCGGCGATCCATCGCCACCGCCGACGAAGTGCACGATCTCCAGCTCATCGCCATCCTCGACGATCACATCGGCCAGCTTCGCACGCGGCACGACCTCCAGATTACGCTCGACCGCCACCTTCTCGGGCGCCAGCCCAAGCTCATTGGCCAGATGCGCTATGCTGTGCCCGGCGCGCACGCGGCGATGCTCGCCATTGACCCGGATGCCGATCGTTCCGTCCGCGCTCATGCCGTGTGTTCACCTTTCGCTTTGAGAGCCGTTCGCCACGCCATATAGGGTGGAGCCCAAGGCTCGCAACCAACAAGGACCGGATGGCCCCATGACTGCCGCGCGAAAAATCTATGTCCTCAATGGCCCCAATCTCAACCTGCTCGGCACGCGTGAGCCGGAGATATATGGCTATGATACGCTCGACGACATTGCCGACCGCATGGAAGACGAGGCCCGGCGCGCCAGCGTGGAGCTGGATTTCCGCCAGTCCAATCATGAGGGCCATCTGATCGATTGGCTACATCAGGCCAATGCGGAAGCAGCGATGGCCGTCATCCTGAACGCGGGCGGCCTCACGCACACTTCCGTGGCGCTGCACGATGCGATCAAATCCATCACCGTGCCGGTGATCGAGGTTCACCTCTCCAACCCCACCGCGCGGGAGAGCTTCCGCCATCATAGCTATGTCGGCATGGCCGCGCGCGGATCGATCGCGGGCTTCGGCGCGCTCTCCTATATGCTGGCGCTGGAAGCGGCGCTTGAGATGGATTGAACCAGACAGGGCGTGCAAACGGTTGCCTTATCGGGCGAAGGGCAATAGGCCCCAGCCCCACTCCAGAACAGAATAAAGCTTTCTCAAAGGGAAGACCAATGGCCGACAAGACCAACGAAGGCTCGATGCAGGTGGACGTTAAGCTGGTGCGCGAACTGGCGAAAATGCTGGACGCGACGAACCTCACCGAGATCGAGGTGGAAGACGGCGACCGTAAGATCCGCGTCGCCCGCACCCCCGCTGCCCAGAGCGCGACCTATGCGCCGATGGCCGCCGCGCCCGCACCGGCAGCCCCGGTGGCTGCTGCTGCGCCGGTGGAAAGCGCCGCCCCGGCCCCCGCGGCCGGCCCCGCCGCCGGCACGATCAAATCGCCGATGGTCGGCACTTGCTACCTCACGCCCGAGCCCGACGCCCCCGCCTTCGTCAAGGTGGGCGACGCAGTGAAGGCGGGCCAGACCCTGCTGATCGTCGAGGCCATGAAGGTCATGAACCCGATCACCGCACCCTCTGCCGGCACGGTCCAGGCTGTGCTGGTCGAGAACGGCCAGCCGGTCGAATATGACCAGCCGCTGATCGTGGTCGCGTGAGGACACGCCAGCCATGAGCATCGAGAAGCTGCTGATCGCCAATCGCGGCGAGATCGCCCTGCGCATCCACCGAGCCTGCCATGAGATGGGCATCAAGACGGTGGCCGTGCATTCGACCGCGGACGCGGACGCCATGCATGTGCGCTTGGCCGACGAAGCCATCTGCATCGGCCCCCCCGCTGCGAAAGACAGTTATCTCAACATTCCCGCGATCATTTCCGCCGCCGAAATCTCGGGCGCGGATGCGATCCATCCGGGCTATGGCTTCCTGTCCGAAAATGAGCGTTTCGCGGAAATCGTGGAAGCGCATGACATCATCTTCGTCGGCCCCAAGCCCGAGCATATCCGCGTGATGGGCGACAAGGTGGAAGCCAAGCGCACCGCCGGCGCGCTCGGCCTGCCGCTTGTGCCGGGCACCGACGGCGCGATCGAGGACATTGCAGACGCCAAGCAGCGCGCGAGAGAGATCGGCTATCCGGTGCTCGTGAAAGCGGCCTCCGGCGGCGGCGGGCGCGGCATGAAGGTTGTCCCCACCGAAGACGAGTTCGAGAACCTGATGTCCCAGGCCAAGAGCGAGGCCAAGGCGGCGTTCGGCGACGACACCGTCTACATGGAAAAATATCTCGGCAATCCGCGCCATATCGAGTTCCAGATTTTCGGCGACGGCAAGGGCAATGCCATCCATCTGGGCGAGCGCGACTGCTCGCTGCAGCGCCGCCACCAGAAGGTGCTGGAGGAAGCGCCCTCCCCGGTCATCTCATCGGCTGAGCGCAACCGCATGGGCACGCTCGTGGCCAAGGCGATGGCCGACATGGGCTATCGCGGCGCGGGGACCATCGAGTTCCTGTACGAGAATGGCGAATTCTACTTCATCGAGATGAACACCCGCATTCAGGTGGAACATCCGGTGACGGAGATGATCACCGGCTTCGATCTGGTGCGCGAGCAGATTCGCATTGCCGAGGGCAAGCCGCTCTCGGTGACGCAGGACGAGCTGGAATTCCACGGCCACGCCATTGAGTGCCGCATCAATGCGGAAGACCCGGTGACGTTCATGCCCTCCCCCGGCAAGGTGCAGATGCTCCACGTCCCCGGCGGCATGCATGTGCGCGTCGAAAGCGCGCTCTATCAGGGCTATAGCGTGCCGCCTTATTATGACAGCATGATCGGCAAGCTGATCGTCTACGGCCGCACCCGCGAGGGCTGCCTGATGCGCCTCAAGCGCGCGCTTGAGGAGTATGTCATCGAGGGCATGAAGACGACCATCCCCCTGCACCAGAAGCTGATCGAGGATCCGGACGTGCAGAATGGCGATTACAGCATCAAGTGGCTGGAAGAATGGCTGGAGCGGCAGAAGGTCGATTGAGCGGGCAACCGCCACTGCGCATCCGTCCGGTCGCCCCGGCGGATGCGGAGGCCATAACGGCGATCTACGCCCATCATGTGCAGCATGGCACAGCGACCTTCGATACGCAGGCGCCCACGGCCGAGCAATGGCGCGAGAAGATCGCGTATCTGGCGACGCGGGGCTGGCCCTTCATTGTCGCGGAAGATGAGGACGGCGCGGTGATCGGCTATGCCTATGCCGCGCAATTCCGCGACCGCCCCGCCTACGCTCATGCTTGCGAAGACAGCGTCTATCTCCATCCAGCGAAGACCGGCCAAGGCATCGGCAGAGCGCTGCTGGCGGCGCTGATCCCGGCCGCCGGCGCGGCAGGCTTCACCCAGATGCTCGGCGTGATCGCCGGCGGCGAGGACGCCTCGGTCGCGCTCCACGCCGGCCAGGGCTTCCGCCACGCCGGGCGCATGGAGAAGGTCGGCTATAAATTCGGGCGCTGGCTGGACACCATCTACATGCAGCGGGCATTGCCCGGCGACGACCAGCCGGCCTGACGGACGGGCAAACGAAAAGGATCAGGCGATGAAGGCGACCATCTACCACAACCCCCGCTGCTCGAAATCTCGCGAGGCACTGGCGATCCTGCAGGAAACGCCGGGCGTCGAGGTGGAGATCGTCGAATATCTCAAGACCCCGCCGAGCCGCGACACGCTCGCTGCCCTCTATCAACGCGCCGGCCTGACCCCGCGGGAGGGCCTGCGCAAGGCCGAGGACGGCGCCAAGGCGCTCAAGGACGCGGACGACGCCGCCATCCTCGACGCCATGGCTGCCGACCCCATCCTGATCGAACGCCCGCTGGTGGCGACCGAAAAAGGCGTGCGGCTGGGCCGTCCTCCGGAGGCGGTGCGGGAGATCCTGTAAGGCGACCGCTCAGCCGACCTCTACGCCTTTCCAGAAGGCGATGCGGTCGCGGATTGCTTCCGCCTCGGGCTTGGGATCGGGATAGTACCAGGCGGCATCCGGATTGTCGGCGCCGGCCACGTGCAAGCTATAATAATGCGCTGTACCCTTCCACGAGCAGACTGTCGTGGTGTCACTCGGGCGGAGGACGGCGGGATCGACGGCATCGGCGGGGAAATAGTGGTTCCCTTCCACGACGACCGTGTCGTCACTGCGGGCAATGACGGCGCCGTTCCAGCGGGCTTCGACCATGCGGTGTCTCCTTAAGTGTGATCGGGAGGCGCAACCAGGCAGTTAAGCTCGAGACTTGTTAGAACAGGCAATCAGTTAGCAGGGGCGCAACGATACTCCCGGGCATAATTGACACTTTTCAATCCAGAGACCGCCTTTTTGCATTCGCCACTGTCATCAACGTAGCCAAAGATTAAGCCGGTGCGTTCCCATTCACCGTCCATGTTCTTCATCTCGATCCAGTAGTCCGTATCCGTTCCTACGCGATTATTCTGCACCTGCCGTATCAGGCCGTCCTTTCCGGAAACTCTATCGCCGCTTCCACAAGCAGCGATTGAGAAACACAAGAAAAGCAGTGCAAATTTCATACAGGGCATGTCCGTAGTTGGACCCCTTTTCATGAACGAGCTAGGGGGAAGAAACCTCCTCCCCCCATCCTCTCCTCAGACCGCCAGATCTGCAGGGACCACGGGAAGCGAGCGGATGCGCTTGCCAGTGGCGGCGAAGATGGCGTTGATGATCGCCGGGATCACCGGCGGCAGAGCCGGTTCGCCGAGGCCGGTCGTATCATTGTCCGAGATCACCCATTCGACCACCACGTCCGCCGGTGCATCGACGATGCGGGGCAACGGGTAATCGTGGAAGTTGGTGCGGTTGGCCGCGCCATCCTTGATCTCGATCTTCTGGCCGGACAGCGCCTGGCCCAGCCCGTCGATCACCGCGCCCTGCGCCTGATGGAGCGCGTTGATGGGGTTGATGATCTGCCGGCCGACATCGCCCGCAACCCAGACCTTGTCGACGCTGACCTTCCCGGTCTTGGCGACGGTCACGTCCACCACTTCGGCGAAATAGCCGCGATGGCTGTAATAGAAGCCAAAACCCCGGCCCTTGCGCACGCCGTCCCCAGCATCCCCGCCGGTGCGGCCCTTCCAGTCCGCCATCTGGCAGACCTTGTCGATCACCGCGCGGGCACGGCCCGTGTTGAACTCGGGTACGCTGCCATCCATGCCGGGGCGGTTGCCATGCTTCATCAGCCGCGCCTCGCCAAGCGTGCGGCGCATCAGCTCGGGCAGGTCGATCCCGCCGGCCAGCGCCACCTCGTCGAGGAAGCTCTGGAACGCAAAGGCCAGTGCATTGGAGCTCGGCGCGCGCAGATACCCCGTCGGCACGTTGCTCTCGACATAGGAGACCGAGAGATCGACATCCGCTAGCAGAGGCGCCGGAAATTCCGTCGCGGTCATGGCGGCGCCGGTGTCCGGCTTGCCCTCCTTGCCGTAAGTGATGAAATGGTCAGTGAAGGCCACGAGCTTGCCCGAGCCATCGATGCCGGCCTTGAAATCGTGCCAGCCGCCGGGCCGGAAGAAATCGTGGCGCAGATCGTCGGTGCGGGTCCAGATCATCTTGATCGGCCGACCGGGCAGCGCCTTGGCGATCTGGGCGACCTGCGCCATGTAGTCGTTCATCAGTCGCCGGCCGAAGCCGCCACCAATGCGCGTCATGTGAATGGTGATCGCCTCCGGCGCAATGCCAAGCGCCTCGGACACGACCTTGCGCCCGTCGGCGGGGAGCTGGGTCGGCGCCCAAAACTCGATCTTGCCGTCCTTGAACAGCGCGGTGCAGTTCTGCGGCTCAAGCGTTGCGTGGGCGATGTAGGGATATTCGTAGCGCGCCGTGACGGTCTTTGCCGCGCTGGCCATGGCCTTGGCGGCATCGCCGGCCTTGTGGATCGAATCCTCCGGCGCAGCCGCCATCTTGGCCTCGGCCGAAGCCTTGAACGCCGCGCTGGAGAAGCGCTTCTGCGCCTCCATGTTCCACACGGGCTTCAGGGCCGCGCGCGCCTGATTGGCGACCCACCAGCTTTCCGCCACGATAGCCACCGCATCGTGCGGCCCCTTGGGATTATAGCCACTGTTGAGCGGCACCACGGCGATAATGCCGGGAAGCGCCTTCACCGCCGCCTCATCGAAGCTGGTGAGCGTGCCGCCATAAGCCGGGCACGCTTCGATCGCGGCATGGAGCAGGCCGGGCTTCTTCACATCGATGCCGAACAGGGGCTTCCCCGCGACGATGGCCGGCGTATCGACGCCGATCTTGGACTTGCCGATGATCTTGAAGCTGGCCGGGTCCTTGAGCGGCACGGTCTTGAGGTCCGGCGCCGCGATCTTCGCGGCTTCCGCCGCCAGCTCGGCATAAGTGACGCTGTGCTTGGCCGTGGGCGAACCGGACGTCTGCGAGACGCGGCCGCCACCGGTGGTGAGCGTGTCTTCCGGCACGCCCCAGCGCGCCGCCGCCGCCTTGATGAACATCTGACGCGCCGCCGCGCCGATCTGGCGCATGGGCATGTAGTTCATCGGCGTGGTGAAGCTGCCGCCGGCAACCTGCATGCCGTAGGTCTTCTCGTCGGCGATGGTCGTCTCGGCGGTGACCTGCGCCCAGTCGACATCCAGTTCCTCGGCGATGAGCATCGGCAGCATCGTCTTGACGCCTTGGCCGATCTCCGGGTTCTTGGAGCCGATGACGAAGCGGTTGTCCGGCAGTACGCGGATATAGGCGTTGATGATGACCGCCTTCTCGCCGGGCGCCTGCGCGAAAGCGAAGCGCGCATCGAAGGCGAGCACCGCGCCGCCGACCAGCGTCGCCTTGAGCAGCCCGCGGCGGTTCATGTTGAGGGGCGCGTTCATGCCGCGGCTCCCTCTTCGAGGCCAGCCGCCTGCTTGATGGCCTTGCGAATGCGCAAATAGGTCGCGCAGCGGCAGATATTGCCGCTCATCGCCGCATCGATCTGCTGATCGGTGGGCTTGGGCGTCTTGGCGAGCAAAGCCGTCGCGGAGACGATCTGCCCGGCCTGGCAGTAACCGCATTGCGGCACGTCCAGCTGCGTCCACGCCTCGCTCACGGCCTTGCCGACCGGCGTGGTCGCGACATGCTCGATGGTCGTGATCTGCTTGCCTGCCGCCGTGCCGACCGGCGTGGTGCAGGAGCGCACGGCCTGCCCGTCGATCATCACCGTGCAAGCGCCGCACAGCGCCATGCCGCAGCCGAACTTGGTGCCGACCATGTCCAGATCTTCACGAAGCACCCAGAGCAGCGGCTTCTTGGGGTCGGATTCGACCTGCCTTTTTTGCCCGTTGACCATCAGTTCGGTGGCCATGCCGCTTCTCCCTCCGCAATGTCTCGATGAACAGCGACATTGCCGTTGCTCTCGCCCGGTTGTCAATGTCCGTAGGCTTGCAATAATGAGGCTGGCGAGAGATGGCAGCGGCTCCCCTGCCCCCACCCCGATACAGGACGAGCGCTTGAACGATATCGATGCCATCATCGCCGCCGCGCGCGACTGGGCCGGCCAGCCCATGGCGCTCGCCACCGTCGTGGAAGCCTCGGGCTCCGCGCCAAGGCCGCGCGGCGGGCATATGCTCATTGCGGCAGATGGACGCTTTGCCGGATCGATCTCGGGCGGCTGCGTGGAATATGACGTGTTCGCCATGGCCGAGCGCGCGCTTACGAAGGGCGAGACCGGCCTGCGCTATTTCGGCAGCACCGACCCCAGCATATGGGAGCCGGGCCTGCCCTGCGGCGGGCAGATCGGCGTGCTCGTCCAGCCGGTGAGCGAGGCGGGCTTTGCGCCGGCGCTGTTCGAAGCGATCGCGCAGGGTCGCGCGGCAGGCAAAGCAGTGGCGATCTCCACCGACCTTACGACCGGCAAGGCACGGCTGGGGACGCAGGCAGGGCAGTTCGTCAATCTCTACGAGCCGGCGCGCAAGCTGCTTATCGTCGGCGCGGTGCAGATCGGCCAGGCGCTGGCGGCCATCGCGCAGACGCTCGGAATGGGAGTGACGGTCAACGACCCGCGCGAGCGCTTCCTGAGCGCAGAGCGCTTCCCCGGCGTGACGCTAACCGATGCCTGGCCGGACGAGGCCGTCGCCAGCTTCGCGCCGAATGCCGCCTGCGCGGTGGTGACACTGAGCCACGACATCAAAATCGATGACCCTGCGCTGATCGCCGCGCTGGCGCAGTCGACCGGCTATATCGGCGCGCTCGGATCGCGTGCCAATCATGCGCGGCGGCTGGAGCGGCTGGCGGCGGCAGGCGTGGGTGCGGACGAGCTGCGCCGGGTGGACGGGCCGGCCGGCCTGCCGATCGGCGGCCTTGGTCCGCAGGAGATTGCCCTCTCCATCGCCGCCGGCATGGTCGCGGCCTTTCGCGGGGCCCGCTGATGGCGCTGCCCGGCCTCGCCGTGGCGCTGCTGGCGGCGGGGCGCTCGATCCGCTTCGGCACGGCGGACAAGCTGGTGGCGGACCTCGGCGGACGCGCATTGATCGGCTGGGCGGCTGAGACCGGGCTGACGGTGGAGGCGACCCATCATCTGCTGGTGGCGCCGGCGGGCGTGGACTGGGGAAGCCATGCACCGAAATATCGGCTGGTCGTCAATTCTCGGCCAGAAGCGGGGATGGCGCACTCTTTGGGTCTGGCGGCGACGGCGGCGCAGGAAGCCGGAGCCTCGACGTTGATGGTGCTGCTCGCGGATATGCCGTTTGTCACGGCCGAGCATCTGGATGCGGTGCTTGGGCAGTTTGCGACGGATGGAGCGTCCGCTGTCTTCTCTTGTTCGCCCGAAGGCGTTGCTCAACCGCCCGCGCTGTTTCCGGCGCGGGCTTTCGCTGATCTCCAAGCGCTTGAAGGAGATCGGGGTGCGCGGGGGCTCGCCACAGGGTCTGCGCTGGTGAACGCCGACGCACGGCTGCTACTGGATGTCGATACGCCGGAAGACCTCGCGTGGGCGCGGGCGATGGTTGCGAACACGGAGAGCAAAGCTCCGGACTGAGCGCACTCTCAATCCCGGCAGCATCACCCTTCCCGTGCTCCTGCGAAGGCAGGAGCCCAGTGCGTTTGAGAACCACGGCGACGTATAGAGAAAGTTCGCGCACATGCCGAGCGTATCGGGTTCAAGTCGGCTGATTGATTGAAGCGCTTTACCGCCCTGAGCTCCTGCCTTCGCAGGAGCACGAGAGAAATCTCGATTTGCGGAGCGATGCCCTCTCGATGCCCCCCCTTAAATCTCCAGCTGGCTACCCAGTTCGATCACGCGGTTGGTCGGCAGGCGGAAGAACTCCATCGGGCTTTCCGCGTTGCGCAGCATCCAAGCGAAGAGCTTTTCGCGCCAGATCGGCATACCGGGACGGGCGGCCGGCAGCAGGGTCTGGCGGGTGAGGAAGAAGCTCGTCTCGATCATGCGGAAAGGCTGGCCGCAGCCTTCCACCATCGCCAGTGCAGCGGGCACGTCGGCCTCTTCCATGAAGCCGTAATGGATCAGCACCCGATAGAAACCGCGCCCAAGATCCTCAACCTGATAGCGATAGGAGGCATCGACCGTCGGCACGTCGAGCACCTTCACCGTCAGCAGCACCACCCGCTCGTGCAGCACCTTGTTGTGCTTGAGATTATGCAGCAGTGCGTGCGGCACGCCATCCGAGGTGGAGGTCATGAACACCGCCGTGCCCTGCACCCGCACGGCGCTGTTGGCGGCCGAGGCGACGAAGACCGGGATCGGCATGGCCGCTTCGCTCAGCCGATCGACCATCAGCCCACGGCCCTTGGCCCAGGTGGTGAGCATGGTGAAGATCACCAGACCGACCAGCAGCGGGAACCAGCCGCCATCCGGCACCTTGGTCAGATTGGCGCCGAAATAGGCGATGTCCACGATGAAGAAGATCGCCAGCGCGCCATAGGCCAGCAGGCGGTTCCACTTCCACAGCGAGAGCAGCAGCACCGCGAGCAGGCAGGTGTCGATGAACATCGCGCCCGTCACCGCGATGCCATAGGCCGCGGCGAGATTGCTGGAGGAACGGAACGAGAGCACCAGCAGGATGACCATCACCATCAGGCCCCAGTTGATGACCGGGATGTAGATCTGCCCCTGCGCGCTGGCGCTGGTGTGCTTGATCTTGAGGCGCGGAATGAAGCCGAGCTGGATCGCCTGCTGGGTGAGCGAAAAGGCGCCGGTAATGACGGCCTGGCTGGCAATGATCGTCGCGACAATAGCGAGGATGACGAGCGGCAGGCGGAAGTTTTCCGGCGCGAGCAGAAAGAAGGGATTGCGGATCGCGTGATCCACCTGATCCGCCGGCAGAGAGAGGATGAACGCTCCCTGCCCCAGATAATTGAGCATGAGGCCGGGCAACACGAAGAACAGCCAGGAAACCCGGATCGGGTTGCGCCCGAAATGCCCCATATCCGCGTACAGCGCTTCCGCGCCGGTGACGGCGAGCACGACGGAGCCGAGCGCAAGGAAGGCCAGCAACTTGTCGGTCAGGAAGAACTGGAAGGCATACCAGGGATTGAGCGCCAGCAGGATCGCCGGATCGGTCGCGATATGCATGATGCCGAGGCCCGCAAGCGTCGCAAAATAGACCAGCATGATCGGCCCGAAAAGCTGCCCCACCCGCGCCGTCCCACGCGACTGGATGGCGAACAGGCCGATGAGGATCGCCACCGAGATCGGCAGCACCAGCGGCGCGAAATGCGCGTTGACGGTGATGAGACCTTCCGACGCGGACAGCACGGACATGGCCGGGGTGATCATCGAATCGCCGTAGAAGAGCGCGGTGGCGAAGACCCCGAGGATGACGATCGGCCCGGTCCAGCGCTTGCGCCCGCTGCGGCGGTTCACCAGCGCGAGCAGCGCCAGGCTGCCGCCTTGCCCCTTGTTGTCGGCCCGCATGATGATCGAGACATATTTGATCGTCACGACGATCATCATCGACCAGAAGATCAGGCTGAGCACGCCGTAGATATGCAGCGCATCAGGCGCGAGCGGGTGATGCCCCGCGAACGTCTCGCGGAAGGCGTAGATCGGGCTGGTGCCGATATCGCCGAAGACAATACCCATCGCCGCCAGCGCCATCTTGCGCAGGCTGTCCGGGCCATGCCCATGACCAGCGGCCGCAGGATTCCCCGCCGCAAAGTCTCGTGGCTGATCGGTAGGGCTCACTTGCCCGCCTGACTCGCAATCATCAATCGCGCTTCCCTTGCCCAGGCCCTGCCCTGAACGGGCGGCGCCCTAGCACTTCGTCGAGAGGCACGCAACGCACCATCAGGGCCCGGCATTTCCGCTTTGAGGCGCTCCAGCCTGCGGGGCATCGCCCTGAGATGGGCCACCATGCGCCATGGCATCGCGCCGCTCGATGAGCGCATTGAGCAACGCCACGTTGCGGATCAGCTCTTCACGCAGCTCGAAATCCTCCGGCAGGCGCGCTGCCAGCTTCAGCCAGACATCACGCGCGCGGTCGAACTGACCCGATTCCGCTAGGGCAAGCCCATAGAAATAATTGGGAGAAACGCCGTCCGGCTGGAAATGCAGGGCCTGCGCGAAGGCATAATCCGCCGCCGGGGTCAGCGTGCCATTGCCATGCGCGACCAGCGCATTGCCCAGCCCCACCCAGATGTTCGCGTCATCGGGATATTCTTTCAGGCCCGAGAGCAGCACATTGGCGGCGCCGGCCGTGTTGCCCTTGCGGGCGAGCGCGTCGGACACGACAAGCCATTTCGTCGCACCCGTCAGCCGCTCGCCGATTTCCGAGCGCTTCTTGGCCAGCGCCTCATCGAACTTCACGCGCGAGTCGTTCGCCGCGACCGGCTTGTCGGCCAGCCCCGGGCTGCCCTGCCAGGCATAGCCGGCGAGGCCGAGCAGCAGCGCAGTGGCAACCGGCGCGGCCTGGCGGAGCGGGAGGCGCGCACCAAGCATGATGCCGATGCCGACGATGAGCGCGAGGCCCGCTGCGATCAACAGGCCGGTCATGCCTTCGCTCCCTTGCGGCGGCGCATCCGCCCATATGCCAGCGCCCCGCCCGCGCCCAGCAGCATCAGCGGTGCCGCCCACAGAGGCCAGAGAATGGGGTCGGCGGTCGGCTTGTAGCTGATCCAATCCCCATAGCGCTCGATGAGCCAGGCGCGAATGGCCTCGGGGTCTTCGCCCGCGGCGATGCGCTCGCGGATGATCGAGCGCAGGTCCGCCGCCATGCTCGCGTCGCTGTCCGCAATGGACTGGCTCTGGCAGGTCAGGCAGCGAATCGTGTGCATCAGCTCGGTTGCCTTCGCCTCCAGCGCCGGATCGTCGAGCTGGCGATTGGCATAGGGTGCGGGCGGCAGTGCCGTCTGCGCGAACACAGGTGCTGGCAGGATGGCGAGCAACGCCGGCAGGATCAGCGCGACCCTCATGATTGCGCCTCGCGCAGCTTTTCGAGGATCATGTCCACATCCTGCGGGCCGATCACGCCGATATGCTGGTAGCGGATGATGCCCTTGCCATCGACCACGAACGTCTCCGGCACTCCGGAAGACCCCATATAGAATTGCAGGGCACTGCGCTCATCCAGCCCGATGCGCTGATAAGGGTTACCGTGGCGCGTAAGGAAGTCGTCCACATCGGCGCGGGCATCGCGGATCGCGACCCCATCGATGGGCACGCCCCGTTGGGCGAGTTGCAGGAGCACCGGCGCCTCGGCGATGCAGGGCACGCACCAGCTCGCGAAGATGTTGAGCAGCCGCGGCTGCCCGTCCGCCATTGCCTTGGTCGAGAGCGTCGGGCGACTGGAGGCGCCCGCGGGCAGGTCCATCGGCGGGACCGGCTTGCCGATCATCCGGGATTGCACCACCGTCTGCTGCTCGCGGTTGAGGCCGAGCGAGGCCACGCCGAGGAAGATCACATAGGCAATCAGCGGAATCCACAGGATGAGCGAGCGCTTGCCGAACTTCATGCCAGCGCCTCCTGTGGATGCTCCGCAGCCGCGCCAGATGCGCGCGCGATCCGCGCCTGCTTGCGCTCGCGGCGGACGCGGCCGACCAGCGCCAGCGCGCCGCCCAGCGCGATCAGGCCCGCGCCGCCCCAGATCAGCGTGACGAACGGCTTCCACCAGATGCGCAACTGCCAGCGGCCATTTTCGAGCGCTTCACCGAGCACCAGATAGAGCTGCCCGTTCCAGCGGGTAAGTTGGATGGACTCGTTGGTCGGCGTCGGCGGATCGGTGAAATAGCGGGCCTGAGGCCGCGCGGTGCCGATCACCTTGTTACCGCGCCGCACGACGAGCTGCGCTTCCATGGCGGTCCAGTTCGGGCCGGCATAAGGCCGCACGCCATCCATGGTAACGGTGTAGCCGGCGATCTCGAACGAGTCGCCCGGCGCCGCAGCCGCCAGCCGCTCGGAAGAGAAGGCAGATTCGCTGGCCATGCCGGCGAGGCTTACCGCACAGCCGAGATGCGCGATCACCATGCCATAAGTGAACATGGGCGTTCGCCGCAGATTGCGCTTCCAGAGCGGCGCGACGCTGGCCACGGCCACGGCGGCGGCCATGACGAGCCCCAACAGCGGCAACCAGCCGATCGGCCGATCCTCAAACAGCAGCACGGCGACCAGCGCGACGGCAGCAGCACCAGCGGCGGGAGCGGAACGCCGCAGCGCCGCGCCGGGCTCGTCCCGCCGCCAACGTAGCAGCGGCCCGACGACCAGCGCGGCCATCAGCACGAGCGTGATCGGCCCGATCACCGCGTTGAAATAAGGCGGGCCGACAGAGACGCTCTGGCCCAGCATTTCGGTCAGCAGCGGATAGAGCGTGCCAATGAGCACCAGCCCCAGGATCACGCACAGCAGCAGATTGTTGACGACGAGCAGCGCCTCGCGGCTCAGCGGATCAAACCGCGCGCCCTCGTTGACCGTGTGGACCCGCATAGCGAACAGCGCGAGCGCGCCGCCGATATAGAGGCCGAGCAGAATGAGGATGAAGCTGCCGCGCGTGGGATCGACCGCGAAGGCGTGGACGCTGGTCAGGATGCCCGAGCGCACGAGGAAGGTGCCGATCATCGACATTGCGAAAGCGACCACTGCCAGCATCACCGTCCACGCGCGCAACGCATCGCGCGCGGCGAGGACCGAGGCGCTATGGAGCAGCGCCGTCGCCGCCAGCCACGGCATGAGCGAGGCATTTTCGACCGGATCCCAGAACCACCAGCCACCCCAGCCCAGTTCATAATAAGCCCAGTAGGAGCCGGCCGCGATGCCGATGGTCAGCAGGACCCAGGCACCCAGCACCCACGGCCGGATCGCACGGGCGAAGCGGGCATCCACCTGCCGGGTGAGCAGCGCGCCCACCGCGAAGGAGAAGGCTACGGACAGGCCGACATAGCCAAAATAAAGCGTCGGCGGATGGAAGGCGAGACCGGGGTCCTGCAACAATGGATTGAGCCCCTGCCCCTCGACCGCCGGGGGATTGAGGCGCTGGAAGGGATTGGAGGCAAACAGCAGGAAGGCATAGAAGCCAAGGCTGATCGCCGCCTGCGCGCCGAGCGTCGCGAAATGGGTCGCGCGGTCGAGACTGCGCTCGAACAGCGCCACCGCGCCGCCGGCAAGGCTCATCACTGCCACCCAGAGCAGCATCGAGCCCTCGTGATTGCCCCAGGCGCCGGCGAATTTGTAGATGAACGGCTTGAGCGAATGGCTGTTCGCCGCGACCAGATAGACCGACATGTCGGAGATCAGGAACAGGACGATGAGCAGCGCCATGGCGAGACCCGCCAGCACGCCCTGCGCGACCGCCAGCGGCCGGATGAAGCGCGCCGCATCGGCATTACCGCGTGCAACGGCCAACCAGGCGAGCAGCAATTGCAGGCCGGCGAGCGTGGCCGCGAGCCACAGGGCGGCAAGGCCGGCTTCAGCGATCATTGGCCGCTTGCATCCACCTGATGGGTCTGCGGATCATATTTGATGCCCTCCATCTCGCGCGGCATGTAGCGCTCATCATGCTTGGCGAGGATGTTGGTGGCTCGGAACACGCCGTCTTCCCCAAAGGCACCTTCCGCCACCGCGCCGCTGTTCTCGGCAAAGAGGTCGGGCGTGATGCCGGTGAAGGAAGCCGGCACGGTTGCTTTGCCGTCGGTCAGACGGAAATCCACCGTCGTTCCGTTGGCGTGGCGCTTGATACTGCCCGCTTCGACCATGCCACCCAGACGAATCGCGCGGCCCGGCTCGACCTTGGCGGCCAGCGCTTCGGCGGGCGTGTAGAAATAGGCAGCCTGCGAGCGCAGCGCGGACATGGCCAGCAGCACGCCCCCGATCATCGCGGCCAGCGCCAGCACCACGAGGATGAGGCGCTGATGCTTGCGCTTGGGGCCAGCTTTGTTCCCTGCTCTGTTGGATGACACCGCAACCATTTCAATCCCGCTCCAGCAAATCCCGCGCCCGGCGCTCCGCCTGCCGCGCGCGAGCCCAAGCCCACAGGCTGGTCGCAACCGTCGCAACCAAGGTGAGGCCATAAGCCGCAATCACGAAAGGCCAGGGATTCATGATATACGCCCTCAGCCCCGCGACATCCGGCGCAACCGCGCCTCGATCCGATTTTCCGCCAGCATCGCCCGCATCCGCAGCAGCACGATCGCCGTGAACCAGAGGGTAAAGCCGAGCACGGTCAAGCCAAGCGGCCAGAGCATGGAGGGCGCGATGCTGCTGCTCATGCCGACCACGCTGATGCTCTTGGCCTGGTGGAGACTGTTCCACCACACGACTGAATAATGGATGATCGGCAGGTTGAGCGCGCCGATGAGCGCATAGATCGCCGTCACGCGGCTGACACCGCCAGCATCGCCCCGCTCCACGCTGGCGCGCGCCAGCGCGATATAGCCGATGTAGAGGAACAGCAGCAGCAGCATGGAGGTCAGGCGTCCGTCCCACTCCCACCATGTCCCCCAGGTAGGCCGCCCCCAGATCGATCCGGTGGCGAGGCACAAGGCGGTAAAAACCGCCCCCGGCACAGCAATGGCGCGGCCGGCAACGCTCGCCAGCGGGTGACGCCAGACGAGCTGCATGATCGCCGCGATGGTGAGGCCACTCCAGCCGCCCATGCCCAGCCAGGCCGCCGGCACGTGGATGTAGAGGATGCGGAAGCTGTGCCCCTGAAGATAATCCGCCGGGGTCATGAACAGCCCGGCCCAGCAACCGGCGAGAATCAGGAGGATGCCGCCCCAGAAGCACCAGGGCGTCGCAGGCACGGCAATCGCCAGGAAACGTCGCGGGTTCGCAAGGACGTGCATCCCGCCCCTTTAGAGGCAGCGGGGCAGGCGCGCCAGTGGCTTTGGGTAGAGAATATCGTCCTCCAGCAGGACCGGCCCACGCGCCCCAGCCTTGAGCTGGTTCTGGGTGTCAGCGATTTGGGGACGCCGTAGTTGGTCGTCAGAACTGGATGGTCAGAATCGGCGTGCTGATGAGCTTGCCGCCCTTGCCGGCAGTCCGTAAGATCTTGTCTTTCATGGGGTTCTCCAGTGGCGGCTGGAGGAACGGCGCGATCAGACAGACGGTTCGCGTAGAGGAGGCAGCTCAGCGCAGATAGGGGTTGGCGCGCTTGCGGGTCTTGCGGTCGATGCCCATCAAAAGCCCCAGCGAGATCATGATCGAGAGCATCGCGGAGCCGCCATAGGAGACGAGCGGCAAAGGCAGGCCGACGACCGGCGCGAAGCCGACGACCATCATCATGTTGATGGAGATGTAGAGGAACAGGCTGCACGTCAGCCCCGCCGCCAGCAGCTGGTCGAAGCGGCTGGCCGCATCCCGCGCGACGTTCATGCCCCAGCGCAGCAGAAGCCAGAACAAGGCGATGATGACCGTAGCGCCGAGCAGTCCCCACTCCTCGGTGATGGCCGGAAAGATGAAATCCGTATGCGACTCAGGGAGATAATGGAGATGGCTCTGACTGCCTTGCAGGTAGCCCTTGCCGAAGAAGCCGCCCGAGCCAATGGCGATGACCGACTGGGTGATATGATAGCCCGCGCCCAACGGATCGGCCTCCGGGTTCATGAAGATCGTCACGCGCCGCTGCTGGTGCGGCAGCAGGAAGCTGTAGATCACCGGGATCAGCACGATCGCGGCCGCGCCCGCCGCCGCATACAGCCGCAGCGGCAATCCCGCGAGAAAGGTCACGACCGCCACGGACAGCACCAACATCATGCCCGTGCCGAGATCAGGCTGGAGCAGGATGAGCGCGAAGGGCACCACCGTGAGCGCGACCGGCGGCCACAGCGCCGTGAAGGAGCGCGTCGCGGCGGGCGGCAACATCTCGTAGAATCGCGCGACCATGCCGATGACGGCCAGCCGCACGAACTCGGAGGGTTGCAACTGCATGAAGCCGAGATTGAGCCAGCTCCGCGCCCCGCCCCCCACGATGCCCATCATCAGCACAATGATGAGCAGCGCGAGACTCGCCAGATAGGCCGGGAAGAGCAGCGGCTTGAACTGCTCGGAGGGGATGTAGGAAATCACCAGTGCCAGGATCAGAAACAGCGCAAAGCGCAGCAGATGCGCACCGGCCCACGGCACCATCGAACCACCAGCCATGGAATAGAGTGCGAGCGCGCCGACCACCGCCAGCGCCGTCACGATGCCGATGGCACGCCAGGACTGGTTGGCGATCGCAGGCGGGACATGCACGAGCATCATTGGACGGATCTTGAACCGGAGTTTGGGAAGGCGACGTTGCCCTACCCGCCTAATGCCTTTCCGCCTCCAGTGAAAGCACGCGCTTCACCCCTTCGCCTCAGGCAAGCGCTCGGCAGATCGAGCGAGCTTGCCACGCCCGACCTGCCAAAGCCATGTTTCCTCCCATTCTCATCCCGGCAGGGCGTAGGCGATCACTTCATCGCCAATCGGCGTCTCCATGAAATGGTGCCCGCCCGCCATGATGACGAGATACTGCTTGCCGTTCACCTCATACACGCTCGGCGTCGCCTGACCGCCGGCCGGCAGCGTATCCTGCCAGAGCGTCTTGCCCGTCTCGATGTCGATGGCGCGGATCAGATTGTCCGTCGCTGCGGCGATGAAGGCCACACCGCCAGCCGTGACCACCGCGCCGCCATTGTTCGGCGTGCCGATGTTGATGGGAAGCATGGACGGAATCCCCCAGGGGCCATTGCGCCGCGCGGTGCCGAAGGGGCGATCCCAGATGGTCTGGCCCGTCCGCATGTCGATCGCGCGGATGCCACCATAAGGCGGGCGCTTGCACAGCAGGCCAGTCAGCGACAGCCGCCAGCCGGCATTTACCGAGATGGCATAAGGTGAGCCGGCCTGCGGGTCTTGCGAGCCATGCCCGCCACCCTCGCTCATGCTGCCGCCCCGCGCCTTCTCGTCGCCGCGCGGCGCCGGGAAGCCCCTACGGTCCGCCTCGGCGCGCGGCACCAGGCGATTATAGTTGGGCATATTATTGTAGTTGGCGAGGATCACGCCGCGCACCGGATCGATGGCGAGGCCGCCCCAGTCCGTGCCGCCATTATAGCCCGGATATTCGACGAAGTGCTTGTCCGCCGTGGGAGGCGTGTACCGCCCGCGATATTCCGCCTGACGATATTGGATGCGGCAGACCATCTGGTCGATGGGGGACATGCCCCACATGTCGCTTTCCTTGAGGTCGGGGAAGGCGAGCGTGTGGTAGGTCGAGTAAGGCTGGGTGGGGCTGCGCCGCTGCGGCTCCACGCCGGTGCGCGGCACGGCCCGCTCCTGCACCGGGAATATCGGCTGGCCGGTGCGACGGTCCAGCACATAGATTTCGCCCTGCTTGCTCGGCAGGATCAGCGCCGGCACGGTGCCGGAGCCATTGGGGAAATCGACCAGCGTGGCCTGCGCCCCGAGATCATAATCCCACACATCCCGATGCACCGTCTGGAAACGCCAGCGGGGCTTGCCGGTCGTTACGTCCAGCGCAACCAGCGAGGATGAAAAATCGTCCTCCTGCGGGCTGCGGCTCCCGCTCCAATAATCAACGGCGGAATTGCCCATCGGCAGATAGACAAGCCCCAGCGACTCATCGCCGCTGGCAATGGTCCACATATTGGGTGTGCCGCGCGCATATTCCTGCCCGGCCGGCGGATCGCCCGCCCAATCCGGGTTGAGCATGTCCCAGGCCCAGCGCTTCTCGCCCGTGACCGCATCATAGCCCTGGATGACGCCGGACGGCGCATCCCGCTTTTGCCCATCCAGCACTTGGTGCCCGGTCACGATCACGCCTTGCACGATCGTGGGCGGCGATGTGATCGAGACCATGCCCGGCACCACCCTGCCCATGCCGCGCTTGATATCGACCGCGCCGTTCTCGCCGAAGTCGGAACAGGGCCGGCCGGTCTGCGCATCCACGGCAATCAGGCGGCCGTCCAGCGTACCCTCGATGATGCGCGTCGCGCAGGCCTGCCCTTGCGTGGCTTGCGGCACAGCATAATAAGCGACGCCCCGGCACGCGGCCGTGTAGGGAATCCACGCATGATCGACCTTGGGATCGTAGCGCCAGCGCTGCTGACCGGTCGCCGGATCGAGCGCGATGAGAATATTAGTGGCCGAGCACAGATAGAGCGTATTCCCGACCTTCAGCGGCGTCGTTTCGGCGCCATATTTGTTGTCGGCCATATCCTCGGGCAGATCGCCGGTGTGGAACACCCAGGCGCGCTGCAATTTTCCGACATTGGCAGGGGTGATCTGGCCGAGCGGAGAATAACGCTGCGCTGCGTAACTGCCGCCATAAGCCGGCCAGTCCGTCCCGGGTCGCAATAGCGAGGGATCGGCCACCGTCGAGGCTAGCCGCGCCGGCATCGTGCCGACGTCAGGAAGGTTGAGGCGGGAGATCACCACGCCACCCACGGCCAGCACAAGCACGGCTGCCACGCTCGCCATAATCGGCAAGCGCCATTGCCAGCGCTCGGGCTGGAGCACCGGCAAGGTCAGCAGCACAAGGATCAGGAGCACCGTCGGGCCGACGGTGAAGGGAATCAGCGCCCACCCATCGAGCCCGGCCTCCGCCAGCCCCCAGATGATCGAAAGTCCATAAGCCGCGAGATAGACCCAAACGCCCAGCACCCGCTGTCGGATGAGGAGAAAGCCCGCCAGACCGAGGAGCACCCCGGCAATGAGGTAATAGAGGCTGCCACCCAGCACCGCGAGCCATGCGCCGCCGATAGCCAGCACAAGGCCGACCAGCGCGATAATCGCGCCGACGATGGTTGCGAAGAGGGAGCGAGCACGCGCGCGGGACGTCCAATCAACCGGCATGGCGATCTCCTTTTGCAAGGGAAACAGCCCCCGGGTGGCATGGTTCCGAACTTTATGCCCTTCGCCGATTTTGGCAGCTTCACGCGCTTATGGAGGCCCCGCCCGTGCCCAACCCGGGGCATTCACCACCTTTCTTGCGACAATGGGGCGACAAAGCAGTTTGACGCTCCTATATGGCCGGCAACGAGGATCGCGACGCGGCGGGAATCGCACCCCGTCGGCTATGAGTAGAGCCATGCTGACCACGCACCCATTTGATGACGACAAGCTGCGCGAAGAGTGCGGCGTTTTTGGCGTATATGGCGCCGACACAGCCTCCGCCATGGTGGCGCTGGGCCTTCACGCCTTGCAGCATCGCGGGCAGGAAGCCGCCGGCATCACCAGCTGGGACGGTGAGGAGTTCCACACCCACCGGGCCATGGGCCATGTCGCGGGCAACTTCGACAAGGACGATGTGATCCGCCAGCTCGCCGGCCATGTCGCCTGCGGCCATGTGCGCTATTCGACCACCGGTGAGACGGCGCTGCGCAACGTCCAGCCGCTCTATGCCGAATTGTCCTCGGGCGGCTTCGCCATCGCCCATAATGGCAACATCTCCAACGCGATGAACCTGCGCAAGCGGCTGGTGCGCGATGGGGCGATCTTCCAGTCGACTAGCGATACCGAGGTGATCATCCACCTCGTCGCCAAATCGCGTTACCGGACCCTGCTGGATCGCTTCATCGATGCGCTCAAGCAGGTCGAAGGCGCCTATTCGCTCATCTGCCTGACGCGCGAAGGCCTGATCGCCTGCCGCGATCCGCTTGGCATCCGTCCGCTCGTCATGGGCCGGCTGGGCGATGCAATCATCTTCGCCTCCGAGACTGTCGCGTTCGATGTGGTCGGCGCGGAATATATCCGGCAGGTCGAGCCCGGCGAATTGATCGTCGTGACGCAGGGCGGCGAAATCCGCTCGCACCGCCCCTTTGGCGAGACGGCGCAGGCCCGCCCCTGCATCTTCGAGCATGTCTATTTCTCGCGGCCGGATTCCATCGTGGATGGCAGCAGCGTCTATTCGGTCCGCAAGGGCATTGGCGCGCAGCTGGCCATCGAGAGCCCGGTCGATGCCGATCTCGTGATTCCCGTGCCGGATAGCGGCGTGCCTGCCGCCATCGGCTATGCGCAGCAATCGGGCATTCCGTTCGAGCTGGGCATCATCCGCTCGCATTATGTTGGCCGCACCTTCATCCAGCCGGGCGACAAGGTTCGCCATCTGGGCGTGAAGCTCAAGCACAATGCCAATCGCGCGCTGATCGCCGGCAAGCGCATCGTGCTAATCGACGATTCGATCGTGCGCGGCACCACCAGCCTCAAGATCGTGCAGATGATGCGCGAGGCCGGCGCCAAGGATGTGCATATGCGCATCGCCAGCCCGCCGACCCGGCATAGCTGCTTCTACGGCGTCGATACGCCCGAGCGCGCCAAGCTGCTCGCGCACCGCATGGACGTTTCGCAGATGTGTTCGTTCATTCATGCCGACAGCCTCGCCTTCGTGTCGATCGAAGGCCTCTACCGGGCGATCGGCGAGGCCCGCCGCAACGATGAGCTGCCGCAATATTGCGATGCCTGCTTCACCGGCGATTATCCCACCACCCTCACCGACTTCGACGATCAGGCCGAAGTGAACCAGCTCGAACTGCTGCGCGAACGCGTGGTCTGAGCCGGAGCGGAGACAGCATGACCGACACGACCGACAACCGGCCCCTGGCCGGGCGCCTTGCCCTCGTCACCGGCGCCAGCCGGGGCATCGGCGCGGCCACCGCCATCGAACTCGCGCGCGATGGCGCGCATGTGGTTCTGGTCGCGCGGTCCGTGCCGGATCTTGAAGCGGTGGAAGAACAGATCCACGCCGCCGGTGGCAGCGCCACCATCGCCCCGCTCGACCTGACCGACGGGGAGAGCATCGGGCGCCTGGCCACGGCGATCAGCGGGCGCTGGGAAGCGCTTGACGTGCTGGTGCTCAATGCTGCCACGCTGGGCACGCTTGCCGCCGTGACCGCCATCGACACCAAGGAATTCGCCCGGCAGCTCACGCTCAACATCGCCTCGACTCAGGCGTTGATCGCGGCCTTCGATCCCATGCTGCGCAAGAGCGGCGATGCACGCGTCGTGGCCCTCTCCACCGGCGTCGCGACGGCGCCACGCGCTTATTGGGGCGCCTATGGTGCCTCCAAGGCGGCGCAGGACGTGCTGGTGAGCGCCTATGGGCAGGAAGTCACCAAGATTTCCAAGGTCCGCACCCACATCGTCAACCCCGGCCCGACCCGCACCACCATGCGCGCCCGCGCCTATCCCGGCGAAGACCCGGCCACGCTCAAGACACCGGACGTGGTCGGTCGTGCGATTGCCGATCTGGTGGTCAGCGATGCGGCCGACGGCACGCGGGTCGATCTGCCGCGGTAAGAGCGGCGGCCGGCGATTGGGCCGGCTTTTTCCATCAACGATTTGGGGCGGTGCTTTTGCGCCCTGGGCTCCTGCCTGCGCAGGGGCACAAGGTGGTGTGGAGCATCACCGCGTGGACGTTTGATCGGGCGTACAAGTGAGCCGTTAAGCCCAAGCTGTGCTCCTGCGCAGGCAGGAGCCTAGGGCAGCAGAGCTCCACGACGGCGGATTGACCAGCGCTTTGACAAGCGCTCCGACAATCCCGCCACCCGCTCAGATCACTCCGTCAGATCGCTCCACACATTCTTGATCTTGCTGAAAAACCCGCTCGACTGCGGACATTCCTCGCCGGTCTCGGTGGCGCGAAATTCCTCCAGCAGTTCCTTCTGCCGGGCAGAGAGCTTGGTGGGCGTCTCCACTTCGATCTGGATGACGAGATCGCCCCGGCCGCGTGCGTTCAGTACCGGCATACCGGCGCCGCGCTGGCGCAGTTGCTTGCCGGACTGGATGCCGGCGGGAATGCGGATTTCATGATCCTCGCCGTCCAGGCCGGGCACCTCGATGGTGCCGCCCAAGGCCGCGAGCGTGAAGCTGATCGGCACGCGGCAGAACAGGTTGGTGCCGTCCCGCTCGAAAATCTGGTGCCGCTTCACATGCAGGAAGATGTAGAGATCGCCCGCCGGCGCGCCGCGCGGTCCGGCTTCGCCCTGCCCGGTGAGGCGAATGCGCGTGCCTTCATCGACGCCAGCCGGCACCTTCACGTCCAGCGAACGGCGCTTGTCGACACGCCCCTCGCCGCGACAGGCGCGACAGGGTGATTTGATCCGCTGGCCCGCGCCATGACAGCTCGGGCAGGTCCGCTCGATGACGAAGAAGCCCTGCTGCGCCCGCACCTTGCCGTGGCCACCGCAGGTCGGGCAGCTTTCCACGCTGGTCCCCGGCTCCGCGCCGCTACCGTCGCAGGCGTCGCACTGGGTGGAAACATCGATCTCGATGGTCGTGTCGCGCCCATGGAAGGCATCTTCCAGCGAGATTTCCATGTCGTAGCGCAGGTCCGCGCCGCGCCGTGTCTGTTGCCGGCCACCGCCGCCAAAACCATCGCCGAAGATCGTCTCGAAAATATCGGAGAAATCGGAGAAGCCGGCCTGACCGCCCCGTCCGCCGCCCATGCCGCCCTGCTCGAAAGCGGCGTGGCCGAACCGATCATAAGCCGCGCGCTTCTGCTCGTCCTTTAGGCAGTCATAAGCTTCGTTGATCGCCTTGAACTTGGCTTCGCTCTCCTTGCAGCCCGGATTGCGATCCGGATGACACTGCATGGCCAGCTTGCGATAGGCGGACTTGATCGTCGCGCCATCCGCTGTCCGCTCGACTTCGAGCAGCTCGTAATAATCGATTTTGCTACTCATGCCCCGCAGCAGTCCCAAGCAATCGCCCGGCCGGCCAGTTGATGGGCCGGCCGGGCGTCATTTCCGTTCAATCAGGCTTTGTTGTCTTCGTCGACTTCCGAGAACTCGGCGTCGACGACGTCATCATCAGCCTTCTGGGCCGTGCCTTCGGCGCCCGGAGACGCGGCCGCAGCCTGCTCCTTCTCGTAGATCGCCTGGCCCAGCTTCATAGAGACCTGAGCCAGTTCCTGGGTCTTGGTCTTCATGGCCTCGACATCGCCGCCCTCGACTGCGCTCTTGGCCGCGGTGACAGCCGCCTCGATCTCGCCCTTGAGCGCCTCGTCCACCTTGTCGCCATGCTCGGCGAGTTGGCGCTCCGTGGTGTGGATCAGGCTCTCGGCGTTGTTCTTCGCCTCGGCGCCCTCGCGACGCTTCTTGTCCTCCTCGGCAAAGCGCTCGGCATCCTTGACCATCTGGTCGATGTCGGAATCGCTCAGACCGCCAGAGGCCTGGATCTTGATCTGCTGCTCCTTGCCGGTGCCTTTGTCCTTGGCGGACACGTTCACGATGCCGTTCGCGTCGATATCGAACGTGACCTCGATCTGCGGCACGCCACGCGGTGCCGGCGGAATGCCGACCAGATCGAACTGGCCGAGCAGCTTGTTGTCCGCCGCCATTTCACGCTCGCCCTGGAAGACGCGGATGGTCACTGCCTGCTGATTGTCATCAGCCGTCGAGTAGACCTGGCTCTTCTTAGCCGGGATCGTGGTGTTGCGATCGATCATGCGGGTAAACACGCCACCCAGCGTCTCGATGCCCAGCGACAGCGGCGTCACGTCGAGCAGCAGCACGTCCTTGACGTCGCCCTGCAGCACGCCGGCCTGAATGGCGGCGCCCATGGCGACCACTTCATCCGGGTTGACGCCGGTGTGCGGCTCCTTCCCGAAGAACTCCTTCACCACTTCGCGCACGCGGGGCATGCGGGTCATGCCGCCGACGAGCACGACGTCGCTGATCTCGCTGGAGGAAACGCCTGCGTCCGCGATCGCCTTCTTGCAGGGTTCGAGCGTGCGCTTGATGAGCGCCTCGACCAGCCGCTCAAGGTCGGCACGGGTGATGGTCTTGACCAGGTGCTTGGGACCAGTCGCATCGGCGGTGATGAACGGCAGGTTCACTTCCGTCGTCTGCGCGCTGGAGAGCTCGATCTTGGCCTTCTCGGCGGCTTCCTTCAGGCGCTGCAGCGCCAGCTTGTCGCCGCGCAGGTCGATGCCGTCATCCTTCTTGAAGCCATCAGCGAGATATTCGACGATCTTGGAGTCGAAGTCCTCACCGCCGAGGAAGGTGTCGCCGTTAGTCGACTTCACCTCGAACACGCCGTCGCCGATCTCGAGGATCGAGATGTCGAAGGTACCGCCGCCAAGGTCGTAGACCGCGATGGTCTTGCCTTCGCTCTTCTCAAGCCCATAGGCGAGCGCGGCCGCGGTCGGCTCGTTGATGATGCGCAGCACTTCAAGGCCCGCAATCTGGCCGGCGTCCTTGGTCGCCTGGCGCTGCGCGTCGTTGAAGTAGGCCGGCACGGTGATGACGGCCTGCGTCACGGTCTCACCGAGATAGCTCTCGGCGGTTTCCTTCATCTTCTGCAGGATGAAGGCGGAAATCTGCGAGGGGCTGTAGTCCTGCCCGCCAGCATTCACCCAGGCGTCGCCATTGGGACCCTTGGCAATGTTGTAGGGGACCAGCTCCATGTCCTTCTTGGTCAGCGGATCGTCGAACCGGCGACCGATCAGGCGCTTGACGGCATAGACGGTGTTGTCCGGATTGGTCACGGCCTGACGCTTGGCCGGCTGGCCAATGAGCCGCTCGCCATCCTTGGCGAATGCCACGATGGAGGGCGTGGTGCGCGCGCCTTCCGCATTCTCGATCACTTTCGGCTTGCCGCCGTCCATCACGGCGACGCAGCTGTTCGTGGTGCCGAGATCAATACCGATAACCTTAGCCATATTTGCCCTCTTGTACCCCATGTGTAGTTGAGCGCCCGGAATTGGGCCGCTGCCGGGGCGGCTCCGCACTCAGGCCGAAACCACCCCGTTGACCGCGCCGATATAGGAGGGTGTTTTCGGGTCACAAGAGCCTCGGTGAATTACCTATGGACGGAAACGCAAGCACGTGGGAACGCCACTCGAATTAAGGGGTGACTTGACCGTTCATAGCTGGTTGCGAATAAGCGCCTGACGATTGTGAGCTGCGGTGCTCACCCGTCGGGCACGATTTGGCCATTCTGTCCATGCTATGCGGGTGCCTATGATCAAAGTTTTGTTGATTACCGAGGACCTGCCTGCGAGCAACTACGGGACGGGCCAGCGCATCAGATTGTGGAAGGAGGCAATCGAGACCATCGGCGAATGCCGCGTACTTCATATGGCGTTGCCCGGCAGCGCCCCCAGCGTCGCGGACTACGGCGCGCCTATGGCTTTCGATTATCGAGCCGGCCGTATGAAATGGCTCTGGTGGCAGGGCAGCTTTGGTTATTATCGGGCTGCGCGGCGTTACGACGACCTGCTTCACGGCATTCATCGCGAGTTTCCGTTTGACGCGGCGATCTGCAGCTTTTTCAAAACCGCGCCTGTCGCACCGCTCGATCTGGCGCCCTGCATCCTTGATGTGGATGCGCTGCTCTGGCCAGACAGCAGCTTCGCAAGCGCGATCTGGCCGCTCACGCAAATGGCCATGCGGCGCCGGGCGCGCCGCTTTGCGGAAACCGTCGTCATTGCAAAGCATGAGGGGGACGTTCTCGCATCACCGGGCCTACAGCCCAAATTGCTTCCCGGTGCATCCCGCACGGTTCAGGCCGCACTGGATCCTGAGCAACCGCGTGGCCGCAACATATTGTTCGTGGGGCCCCGCCACTGGCAGCCCAATCGGGAGGCTATGGAAGCGCTCATAAGCAGCGGGCTTCCGGCCCGGCTGGACGATGCGGGCTACACGCTGCGCCTCGTCGGCCAGGGCACGGACGAATTCCCGCCGATGCGCGGCTTGAGCGGCGGCGGTTTCGTGGATGATATCGCGCAGGAATATGCTCAGGCTGCGCTTGTCCTGAGTTCCACGGAAGCAGGCAACGGCGCGAACATCAAGCTGGCAGAAGCCATCCAATATGGCTGCGCAGTCATCGCAAGCGACTATTCAGCGCGCGGCTACGAAGGTGTGCTCGTGCCCGGCGAGCATCTCATGACCTATGCGGACCCTGCCGCCCTGCCCGACCTCGTCATGGCGACCCTGGCCGACGAGCCACTGCTTCGCCGCTATCGCGCAAATGCGGCACTGGTGGCCCGCGAGCGGCTGAGCAAGGAAGCGCTTACGACGCTGGTTGCCGGATGGCTCGAAAGCGCGATCGCCTGGGGCCAATAACCCTCCCACTTGGCATGCTCTGGCCCAGCCTCTATCGGGTTAGCCAAATAGACGACCGGAGAACGGCAATGCTCAAGGCCCGCACCCTCTTCACGGCAGCCGCGATGCTGGCGATGCTCGTCGCTTGCAGCGACCCCCCGCCGCTGGATGTCGATGGCGGCTTCCTGCGCCTTAACCCCAATCCCAATGCCCCGTCAGCGGCCTATTTCACGATCCACGGCGGCGCCGATGATGTCGTGTTGCGCGACGTGCTGACCGACGAGGCCGTGCGTGTGGAAATTCACGAGAGCGGCACCAAGAACGGCGTCGCCTCCATGCGCCCAGTGAAGACGGTGGACGTGCCCGCCGGCGCGACAGTGAAGTTCGAACCGGGCGGCAAGCACCTCATGCTGTGGTCGATCAACCCGCAGGCGCTTGAGGACAAGAAGATGACGTTCACCTTCATCTTCTCCAATGGCCAGCGCATTCTCGCCGACGCCATCGTGCAACAGCCAGGCGCGGATGGAGAGATGGCCGGCATGGAAGACCATAGCGGCCATTGAGCTGGGCTTAGCCTGTCCAGGAATATGATGGGAAGATGGGCGTGACGGCCCTGGGATGGTGGCGCAGACAAGACTGAACCTGCGGCCCGTCTGATAGCGAAACGATCTCCAATGTTAGAACGGATTTAATACTTGCGGAGTTAGAGACTTGCTGCCGCGCGCGCCCGCTTTATGGGGCGGCTGGGCGGAGAAATGTGGTGGGGTCGGTTGATGGAAGACGTGGCAAGCAAACCGTGGGGCGGCTTGCTCCTTATCTTGCCCCTTCTCGTTCATCAGTACGAAGGCGATGTCTTCATTGAGCAACAGGCGGCGAATGGCCTGCACCAATGGATTCGCCATTTCGGCCAGATGACATTGTGCGTGAAGGTCGTGAACGCTCCCCCTCCTGCGGACAGCGTCTCGATCGCAGGGCTTGGCTTGGGACCCAATCTTGCCGTTGAGCTGATGCCGCCAGGGTGGACGCCCCTTTCCTTTGCCAAGGCCTATCCAGAGATGCGTGCCAAATTGTCACGGCTGATCGACAGCCACGCGTTCCTCCATTGTGCCCTTGGCGGGGTATGGGGAGACTGGGCCGCCGTTGCGGCGCTGATGGCCGCTCGCCGAGGACGGAAGGTCGCCGTGTGGACGGACAGGGTCGAGTCGGAAGTCATGCGCATCGACGCCCTCAGAGCGTCGGGCATCCGGCGCTTTGTCAGGCTTATGAATGCGAGCCTCGCGCGACGCCTGGAGCGTCGCGCGATTGGTTCGGCAGCGCTTGGCCTGTTCCACGGCAATGATTGCTACCAGACTTATCGTGGGTTCAATGCCAATTCGTTTCTTGTGCACGACATCCATTTGAAGCCGCACGACAAAATCTCGGACGAGAGCCTGGTCCGCAAAATACGCGACGTCGAGCACGCCCCACTGCGTCTGATCTACATTGGGCGGTTTCACCCCGATAAAGGTGTCATGGACTGGATAGAAACGCTCCGTCTCGTCAAAGAGGCGGGGGTAGCGTTTCGTGCCCAGTGGTTTGGCGATGGCCCGCAACGGGAAGAGGCACGCGCAAAAGTGCTGGCGCAAGGGCTTGAAGAACAGATCGAATTCCCCGGCCTCCTTGTCGATCGATCGGAGCTGCTGGATAAGTTGCGCGCGGCGCATCTGATGCCGTTTTGTCACCTGACACCTGAATCTCCGCGAAACCTGATTGAGGCGCTGGCGTCCGGAACACCCATAGTCGGTTATGAGTCAGCATATCCTCAGGATTTGATTTCGGGCCACGGCGGCGGCGTGCTCACCCCCATGGATCCTCAGGCTTTAGCGGCTGAACTGGTCCGGCTGGGGCGTGATCGGGCTGCCCTCGCGGCGTTGATCGGCCGGGCGGCTCAGGATGGTGCGCACATGAACGACGAAGCCGTGTTCGCTCATCGGGCATCGCTGATGAAGCTATACTGTCGAGCCGAACCTCGGGGCGTCGAAGCTCTCATCAGCGGGACGGGCCTTGAGGGCGCGCGCCGTGACAGCGATTTCAAACCCTGCGCTTAGCCTGGCCGGATAGAGGCGACGGCCTGCCCCCGAGCATGTGCCATCGAAAATCACTCCCAAGCTATCCTTGGCCAGGGGCAAGGTACTGCTCGTCATCGATGTGGGAGCGAACATTGGCGCCGCATGTATTTGATTTAGAACCCGCAAACCGGCGTGAAATGCTGTACGGGATTTGCACCGATCAGCCCACGAAAGAGACCTTTGTTTTGGGTCTGCCCCGGAAATGCGGTTTTTTCATTCGCTCGGAAATGTGCATTAAAAACCCTTGAATCAGGGCGTTTAATGGTGGGCGCGGCAAGGATTGAACTTGCGACCCCACCCGTGTGAAGGTGACGAGGCTGTTTTTGTAAGTCTCTGCTTTATTTGGCATTACTTTGCCCCCTTCTTCTTTTTTGTACGCGCTTTGTACGAAAAGTCCCTTTGGGCCAGGGACAGGCCGGTGGCAGCTTCGGCTTGCGCGAGGCCGCGATAGAAGGCGCCGTGGATCTTGCTCACGGTCTCTTCTGCATGGGTGTAGGTGCGTTTCATCAGCGCTGTGTCTGACCAGCCCCCGTAGGCGCCCGCTGCCTTCTCATCGATCTGCTGGCGGACGTTCATCTCTTGCCCGAAGCCGTGACGGCCCGCTGCGTGGAACGGGATGACGGGGATGCCGGCGGCTTCGCAGGCCTTTACCCAGCCCTTGCGCGGGCTGGACCGATCAGCAAAACCGAAGAGCCGCAGGTTCTCTGGCTTGCGAACGGCGCCACGGGGATAGCGGCGCGGCAACGAGGCCAATTCCGCCACCAGCTCGGCCGGCACTTCCAGCCAGCGATCATCATGGCCCTTGGCGCCGGGAATACAGATCTGGTTTTCATCGAAGCGGCAATGCTTATCAGGATGCATGGCGATCGCCTGACTGATCCGCGCGCCGGTCACGAACATGGTGAGGGCCAACGCGGCATGACGCTCGCCGGCATGCTCACGGAATTTGAGCAGCCATTCCCAGCTCCCCGGTTCCTTCTTGACGCGGCTGAGCTTGCCGCGCCTGCGGTCCTGCCGGATGCGGTCCTGCTTGCTGTAGCCCTTGACGTGAAACAGGTCGCCGCTGTCGGCATCGCGGAAATTGTTGATGACCGCACGCACCGGCGTGATGACCTGCCGCGTCCAAGTGTCCGTCGAGGCATTGGGGTACAGCCTGGGCGCCAAATCTCGCACGTCTTTGGGCGAGATGTCGGATACCAGGCGTGCGCCCCATAGTTCCGTAATGGGTATGAGGTAGCGCGCCGTATTCGCATTGGCCGGATACATCATCACGGCTTCGGCGAAGGTCAGCAGCCGGCTCGCCCCGACGAGGTGTTCGGCTATCCGCCGCTCTTCTTCGTCCCGGCACCATGCCCACGCGCCCGCTTCTTCAGAAGCTCCAGTGCTGCATCGGTAATATTCGGTGATGGGTTTGCCGAGATATTCGACACGACCCTTGGCCCACCAGGTCGGGCCTCGGCGATACGGCTCGATCGGCAACGTGCTTCTCCGAGAATGAGATCAATATGTGCGGGGGTGATGAACACGGCGCGGCCGATGCGATGGCAGGCGCCAAGACGGTTAGCCCTGTCCCGCAAAGCGCGCTCCGATACCTCGAAGCCGCGTGCGGCCAGCTCCTCGATCCAGGCGGCGGGCGAACGGGCGCGGTCCAGAATGACGGAACCGGTCTCCATCACCGGCGCCCATCAAAGCCGGCGAACATGTCGTCCATGCCGAGCGCTGCGAGATAGGTCTGGAGGACCGCCTCCATCTCCTGCCGGTCCTGCGCCGGCAGTTTCCGCAAGCGGATGACCTGGCGCATGATCTTCACGTCATAACCGGTGGCCTTGGCCTCGCCGAAGACGTCCCTGATGTCGTCCGCGATGCCCTTCTTCTCTTCCTCAAGGCGCTCGACGCGCTCGATGAGCAGCCGCAGTTGCTCGGCGGCGATGTTGTCAGCCATGTTCGAGGTCTCCCTGTTCCGGGCAGCTCACGCCGCCATCCCCAGCGTGCCGGGCCGTTCTGCGAGCGCCGCGTAGACTTCCAGCTGGCGCGCGAGGCGCACGGCGTCGGCCGGGGTGAAGGTGCCCCCGACCAGAACCGCGACACGATAGGTGCCGTCCGTCTGGCGCTGCAGATGCATGTGCGGTTCGATGGCCGGCGCCGGTGCCGGGACATCGCAGCCCATCGCCAGCGCGATCTCCCGCGCCTCGATGGAGGGGGCCAACAGATCGTCATCCTCACCTGCGGCGGGGATGATGGCGATGGTGCGCGGGGCGCAATCCGGGCAGAGGACGCCGCCGGCATCGCCGAAGGTCCAGCCATCCGGCAACACTTCGTTGGGGCGGTTCTCTTGCCGGGCGCAGGCGAGGCAGAATGAGATGAAGGGGCCGCGCGTTTGCACGGCCGCTGTTTGGGGCGTCGTCTTGGCAGGCATCGGGGGCATTCCTTTCAGACAAAGAGGACCGTTCTGAATTTGAAATTCAGTCTTTAACCACCTGATATTTTGCGGATTTTATGGCATCTTGGATGCCGATACCGTTCTGCTTAGCCCGAGGGCCTCCTGCAGACGGCATCATTGGCCGGCGCGCTGCTCACGACATCGATGCCGTCGAACAGCGAGGCCTGGCCGAAGGCGTGGCCCGGTGGCTTGACCTCGCGATAGTGCGGCGGCCGGAATTCCGGCGACACGCCCGAAGGCGAGATGATCTCTTCCACCTGCAGCGCGGCGCGCCAGCGCATCGAGCATTTGAAGTTGGAGCACAGATAATAGAGCTGGCGCAGCGTCGGCGTGATCTCCTCGGACGTGCGCACCATCGCCCGCTCGTTGCAGACGGGGCAGCGCACGATAGGGAGGCGCCGCTTCTCGCCCCGGCTGACCGCAGCCTGAGAGCCGGGATCGATTTGGCCGGGATCAATTTCGATGGCCTGATTCACGCCCTGTCCCCCCATTGCCGGAGACACGCAGCCGATTGGCCACGCCGGTGAGGGCTTCGATCCCCTCCTCAATCTCACGGAGTGCATTTTCGACGGAACCCGCATCCCGTCCCTTCTCGATGGCGGCGAGCGCGGCACCGACCGCCTCACCCGTCTCTTTCGCGGCTTTGCCGGCCGCCGCGATCAGCTCGCCGGTGGACGAGCCGCCGGTTTCGTCGCCCATCTCAAGCTGCAGCTCATAGCATTCGAGGAAGGGCCGCCCGTAGCCACCCGCGCGCAGATAAGCGAGATCGAGGCGACGGGCCTTCTGCAGGCTGATCTCGCGCTCGGCATCCGGGTCAGACAGCTTGCGCACCCAATTCTCGGAGCAGCCGAGAAGCTGCGCGCAGCCATCATAGCCGATCAGCTCCGCGACCCGGCACAGCGCGCGCTCGAAGGTAAGGGGCCGACGCTCCTTGGTCACTGGCCGTCCTCCGTCGACAGGAGGATCGTGCCCGGCAGCGTGGGATGACCGCCGGGCACGGCTTGAGAGAGGCCACAGCCAGGGCAGTTTGCCCCCCTGCCCCGCTGGCTTTCCTCAAGATCACGTTCCAGACTTGCGATGCGGAGGTTCTTGGCGGCGATCGTGAGATCGCGATAAGCAAGATTTGCCCGCAGGTCCGCGATCATGTCTTTGACCGCGGGGATCAGGCTGTGCAGCCCTGCAACGATGCACAGGATGGTGAGGCCCAGGCACAGGGCAATGGTCCCGGACACGTTCATGCCGCCTCCGGCCTGCGGTCAAAAGTCGGCATTCGATTGGACTGGCGCACGAGGTCGAGCCCGGTAAGAATCGGCTCGCAGTCGTCGGATGGCTCTGCATCCGTGGGGGACGCTGAATGATCGCGAGGGTAAATATCGGGACGAAGATCGTGACGGGACACGCCTGTCGCCGCTTCGACACGGAGCACATATTCGGCGGGGAGTCGCTTCGACGACCGCGTCCACTTCCACACGCTCGGTTGTTTTAGTTCGCAAAGCCGAGCCATTGCGGACTGGCCGCCCAACATTTCGATCGCAGTCATCAGCGCTTCGAAGGGGGTCGTTGTCGTGATCATTCCGCTGAATATAGATCAATCTATAGAACGGTCAATAGACAAATCTAACTGTGCGCTTATAGCCAGTTCTATATGGTGTCAGTCCATGGATCTAGGCCGGCGACTTAGCGATCGGATAAATGATGTCGGTCTATCTCAGGCCGAGTTAGCGCGGCGCATTGGCATCAAGCAACCCAGCATCAACTATTTGATTTCGCGGGGTCCGCAGGGTTCAAAGCACCTTCTGAAGATCGCCCGCGAATTGCAGACTACGCCCGAATATTTGCTGGGCGAAACGGACGATCCGCAAGGTAGCGCTCCGGACAATGTGCTGGCAGATGCCGAGACTCGGGAAATGGCGGAACGCTTTAAGCGCCTCGGCGGGCGGGACCGGCGCGCACTGTTGCAGATCGCACGCTCTCTTGACGGCGGCTAGACGGTCAACGCAACCAAAGACGAACCGAGCCACAGCTAACGGGCACTGGTGAAGCCTCATAAAATTCGCATGTGCTCGAAATCGTCACGGCAGTAATTCAGTCTTTGGCTAGAAAAGCTGACTGTCCGGACACGACGACATTCCGGACATAACCCCATTGAAGGGCGTTATTGTGCTGGCTCGGGCCATCGCCTCCAATTTGATCCTTCGCTGCAAAGCGAATGAGGCCCTTTACAAAGAGAAGTCGCATCCATGATCGCTCGGACGGCATCAACTCGAGCGCACGGTGCCTCTGGCGAAACTTCGAGGATAACTTGCGGCTCGGGATTGAAGTTAGTCGATAACGCCATGTAGCGCCGCAACTTCTCGTCGGAAATTGCCACGTTGTTCCAAAGCGTTGAACCGTCTTGCCTGATGTGGACGAACTGAATGGATCTCAGATGAGCGATGCCTTCCCGTTCGCCGCCCCAATCCGCGGGAGGCGTCGAGCAGCTGGACGCATATGTCTCAGGGGCACGATCGCAGCTCATGACCATCGAGGCGGCAAGAAGGGCAAACGAGAGAGCAAACAATTTTCTCACTGGTATGTCCTGAAGGCTTACGCGCCGCGTAGCAATCGCTACCTTTCGCCTCAATATTTTCGCATCTCGATCTTCCGCTTTCCACGCCAAACCCGCCGTTTGAAGATCAGCAGGAAGCGGCCCGAAGCGGTCATGACTGAAATCCAAAATGGTCTCTGAATTGGTGGCGGTCAGGGGCTCTTGCGGTTGCGACGACCCGTTCCAAATCCCATTGACCGAATCACACGATGTTCCTCATATGTTCTCAATCAGGAGACACATATGGAACGCATCAACGATATTCGCGACGCGGTCGCGAAGGCGCTGGAAGACCGCGGCTTGGACAACCGTCAGTTTCTCGGAGAGATCAGGGCCGGCCTGCGGGACGATGGCCCGTTCATGACCGGAGCACTGGCCTGCGCCGAGCTGCTGCTGGCGCCGGCCGAGTGATGTGGCGCGCTACGTTGGCGACCTCAAGGTCGCGACGTGCATCTTCGAGGCTGCTGCCTGGCACCTTACCGTGAAAGTGATCTGCCCGTGCGGACGGGCAGGTTCGTTCGCTCCGCATGGGCTGTGGTGGATCTTCGAGCGAAAAGGCTGGTCGGACGATTTCCGGGATGCGCGCATTCGCTTCTATTGCGCGTCCTGCGCACGACGGGGCCGCGCGTCGGCGCGCCCGATCAGGATCGAGACATCGCAGGAAAAGCCGAGGGTTCATCTGCCTGCTCCAGATGAACGCACATGGAACCGGGCGGTCAACAGGTTCAGAGGCTGAGCTTGGCTTAGGCGACGGACATCATCTGGCTTGGATAAGGCTGCGCCAGCGCGCAGGCGCCGGCATAATCGGTGCTAAGCCACGTCTCATAATCCTCGGCATGGAGGATCACCGGCATAGCTTTGGGGTGAAGCGGGGCGACCAGCGGGTTCGGCTCGCATGTCAGGAAGGCGAACACCGCGCCGATCGGGCTAGGCCGCCAGATCCCGGCGAAGCAGGAGACCGGTTCTGCTGGGATGCGGAACCACCATTCCTCGCGGCCTGCACCGATCTTCGGCTCGGCAAATTCATCGAACGGCACGAGGCAGCGCTGCTCCGGCTTGGCGAGCATCGACTTCCAGAACGGGCTGGTGAGATTGCGGACATTCGTCACATGCTTGGTGACCGTCGTGCCCGGGCGCTTGCCCTTCATGACATGGGGCACGCCCCAGATCATCTGATCCAGCATCATGGCGCCATCCTGCCGGCGTGCGACGGTGGCCAGCTTGCGCGGCCAGATATCGGACGGTGCCGCCGGCAGCTCAAACTCAGGAAGGGGGGCGCCGATGAACTCACGCCATGTGGAGAGCTTGGAAGGATCAGCTCGGAAGTGATTGCACATGGCTACCTCCCATCAATGGCCGCGCCGGAGCGCGTGCGATTTACTCTCAAATAGTGACTCCGGGCCGATACTCCAGCGATCAAAAGCGGACTGACGGCACATAACGCCAACTCGGACGGGGGGGGGGCCGATCCCGTGCTTAGAAAAGAACTGCTCGATAAACGCGAGCACCTGGAGCTTGCGGCTCGCCATCACAAGCGAAGGTCGGAGAAAACCGTGTAATTTTCGGATTTCATTCTATCACTTCGACGAGATTATATCGCCCAAAACGAGCTTGATCAGCCGCGACAGCCGATAAGCTACGCCAATATTCTTCAAACATTTTCTTACATTCACCATCGGCAATTTGAATCGAGTATTGATCACGATCCTTGATCGGTCTTCCTTTGACCAAGTCGCCGATTTGACTCCGAATTATTTGTTGATCACTCTGTGAGACGCCGAGCGTCGTCGCATAGACTCTCTTGATACTATTTCTCTTTTCGCCCTTCGGTACATTATCATTAAGTATCTCCATATTTTGCTCGTGAAATGCAAAGCCGAGAAAGACGAGTGTTTCGGCCTCATTCACGATGGTCTTAATCCGATGCAAAAGCTGATTGTCCTCGATTGTCTCGGAAAAGGTCAGGATCCGATTTGCGATGCGAAGTAAGTCCGCGCTCTCTGAGCCAAATGGAGTTCGACCTTCTGCCCCTAAAGTGAGTGCGCCTAGATCGCCATAAGGATGGACGATCCGCACCTTGCTCATGATTGCATCTACTTCCCGCACCATCCTCGGAAAGTAGACCGCGATGGCTCGATGAAGAAACACTTCCAGGCAACGATCATAGTTGAATACGATGAAAGAGACATTCTCAAACGCGGACAAAGGATCGTCAGCGGGCACTCCCGAAAAGAGGTGCTGAGCCAAGCTGACGTACCAAGTATCAGCTACCGACCGCATGTCGAACGGCGAGCTTTGATCGGCGGTCGGCGCAAGGCGGCTGCGAGCCTCGGCAGCCAGAATAGCTTTTGCGATCCCAAGTTTGCCTAGCAAAACGTATTCTCTATTGTCTTTGTGGGTTTGAAGAAATGTGTCAATTGAAGGTGCGAGTTGCATTGCCTCCGCGACTTCTCTCCCTGAACGCAAGAACTGGTTATCCGGCCAAGGGTCTGGGTCCTGTCGGACCATGTGTTCGAGGATGCTGAGCAGTTGCGGATCGCCTTGAGTTAACGTCTGTAGACGGCCCACCCGGAAGTCGACGAGCTGGGCGATCCGTTTAGTAAGATGTTTCCCTATCGGTAGTTCTGCCTCAGCACTTGCCCCTGCGCCGATCACGAAAACGGTCTTTGATTTGAACATTCTTTGTCCTCAATCGGCGCGGCAATTTCTCATCCATCATGTGGTGGTACTCTAAACCGCGCATCCTGACATTACATGTATTCATTTTTCTAACGGCCGGCGGTATATCCTCGCCTCCTACCGAGCTACCGGGATCTGGCGAATATCCGTCGTCCAGGACGGGCTCTTCTGCCCCCGCTTGGTGTCGAAGCTCCGCCCGCCAAAACCCTGTGCCGCAAGCTGGATCGTCCCCCGGCCGAACCGGTCGTTGAGCCCGTCCATGGCCGCCAGCAGGCCTCGCGCGCGTGGATCGGCCTGGACGAACAGATCGCCTTGGCCTGTTCCTTCCGGCACCAGCTCCTCCAGCAGCACCCCGCACTTGGTGTAGATCGCTCCCGGCTGATGCATCGCCTCCATCATCTTGCCGGCGAGCGCCGCGATGATGCGTGGATCGTTGCTGGGTGGCGAAAGGCGGGTCTGCCGGCTCGCCGAGGGCGCATTGGCGCGGAACCGCGATCCATGCGCGAAGGCGATCAGCCGCGTCGCCATCAGGCTCTGCTCCCGCAGCTTCTCGGCCGCGCGCACAGCCCGCCGCACCATTGCCTCGCGCAGTTCGCCGAGGTCAGTCACCGGCGCGCCGAACTGGCGCGTGACGGCCGTCGCCTTGCGTGCCTCCGGCTCAGGCTTGAAGTCGTCACAGGCGATGCCGTTCAGCTCCAGCACCAGGCGCTCAAGCACGACTGTGCCGATCGAGCGCGCCACCGCTGGCGGCATGGCGACCAGATCGGCCACAGTCCGCACGCCCAGCGGCTGCAGCCGCGCCGCCAGCGCCCGTGCGATGCCCCACACCTCTGTCACCGGCCATTGCGCAAACAGCCGCGTGCGCAGCTCGCTATCGTGCAAATCCACGACGCCGCCCCACACCTTCTCGGTGGCCTTGGCCAGTGCGTTGGCCACCTTGGAGAGCGTGCGCGTCGGCCCTAGGCCGATCCGCGTCGGCAGGCCTACCGTGCGGAGGATCGCGGCGCGCAGCGCGTGCGCCGCCTCCACATCGCCGCGGCCGTCCGCCAGCGTGGGCAGTCGGTAGAAACTCTCGTCGATCGAATAGATCTCCACCAGGTCGCTATGCTCGCCGATTACCGCGTTGAACCGACGGTTCATGTCGGCATAGAGCTCGTAATTGGACGATCGCAGCTCGATACCGTGCCGTTTGATCACGTCACGGATCTTGAATACCGGATCGCCCATCTTGATGTGCAGCGCCTTCGCCTCGGCGCTGCGGGCGATCGCGCAGCCGTCATTGTTGGAGAGGACGATCACAGGCACGCGCCGTAGGCGTGGGTCAAATACCCGTTCGCTGGAGACATACATATTCTCCACGTCGATGATCGCCCAGCTCACCGTTGATAATCGCGCACGCCGGCGCGCACCACGCCCCAAATCTCGGTGGTTTCGTCCGCCAGATGGTCGGCATAGCTCTGCCGGCTGTTCCGCGCTTCCAGATAGGGCACGCCGCCGCGATAGACGAGCTGACGGCACACAAAGCCGCCGGCGACGATCGCTATGACGATATGGCCGTTGCGTGGTGTCACATCGCGGTCCACCACCACCACGTCCCGGTCAGAAATGCCGGCATCGATCATGCTGGAGCCATCGATGCGGAACACGAAGCTGCCGGCCCGGTTGAGCCGCAGCAACTCCGCCAGATTGATGGTGTCCTCCTCCCAGTCCTGGGCGGGGCTTGGAAAGCCGGCGCCCGCCACACCGATCGGCTTGAACCGGATGCCCGGCGCCATATCGGCGAGCGGGACCGGCTGCGCGATTGGCAGCAGCATGATCAGATTCCCTGGCTCGTCACCTCACATAACGCCAAAGAGAACAGATTGGGAACATCCCAAACGTGCAGTTCGTCGCTTTCTCCGGCCAGGCGCGCGGTGACGCTACGACGCCGCGGCAGGGGTCGCGTAAGTGCCGGTGGCTAGGCCGACGACGACATAGCCGACGTTGAGCCACGACAGCCAGCACACCAGCAGCGCGCCCAAACCATGGCCGACGGCGAAATTCATTCCCATCGATATGAACACGCCAACGAAATAGGCGATGGAGCTCATTTCCGCGATCTGTTGCGCCGAACTGGCGGTCGCGTTCTTGATCGCCCGCAGCTCTGTCAGGATCTCGGAATTATCTACAGTCGCAAGAATCTGCCCCGGTGCCGCAATCGCTCCTGCGGCAGCTGATGATCCGCCAATGCGGCCCGCATAGCCACAGCCACCGCATCCTTCACAAATCGCACCGTAAGCCCTCGAGCCATTTCCGGAGCAGAGTTTGCACGAAGTGGCGGGTTCAAGAACGTGGACGGATCCGGCACCGCCGCATCCCTCGCACACCGCCCCGTATGCCCTCGATCCGTTTCCGTAACAAAGCTTGCAAGACACAGCCGTCGTCATGATTTCCCCCGCATATTTGCCAGCCAGCGGCTCACCTAGTTCCGCGGCCGCAGCGTCAGAGCTTCGAGATCTTTGCGGTCATAGGTGTTGAGATAAACTGGCTCTTCAGCCGGCTGCAGCACGCCGCCGGAGAATTTGAATTCCTCGAACTGGCCCCCGTGCGTTTCGCCCTTTTCATCGGGCCGTAGAGCGTAGCGATAGCAGAATTCATGTCCCATCACCCCTGCCCAACGCTCTCGGAGGTCCTTGCGCCACCGTTCGAGGCCGTCAGGATCGGCGCTGATATCTGTCGATTGGATCTTCGCCACATTGTCGAAGGTGGTGTAATAATTGGCGCGCTCGACGGACCATTCGTCGGTCGTCACACAGATCGCATCGCTCTTCAGCTTTTGCTGTTGCCGCATGACGTGCTTCTCGATGTCGTTCCACTTGTAGGCGGACATCGTATTTACCTGGGTCGGGCTGACCACCGTCTCGGCATATTGCACGCTATCGCAACTGTTGCCATCGCCCGGGTGGTAGCAGTACAGGACGCCGTTCTTAAATTTGTCGAACATAGTCTGGGCCGAAACGTACAGCCTGCCATCGGGCGTTTTCGTCGGGGCCTCGGTCTTCACTTCAGCGGCGACGGCAGCGCCGTTCCCGGCGGCCGTGCTGTCGGGAGCTCCTTGCTCCGAGCATCCAGACAAAATGACCAGCGCCGCAGCACCGGCTTGCGCGCGAAAACGATTCTTACCCACGATGACCCCCCACAAGGTTCACGTGATGTTTACCGACTTTGCGAGCGTGGCAAAGCGAGAAAATGGATGCTGAAAGCGGCCAGTCCGGACACGACGCCGGTTCTGCCGTTATTGGGACTAGCGCTAATATCCACCAAACTCCCGTTCAAGGGCACGAAGGACCGGCTCGAAATCGTTCATTGCCTTTCGGTGGCGAGCATCTCGTTCACTCAGCGATCCGCGCCAAGTGCGGCAACTGCTCAAGACTATAAAATCCGGGTCAGGTCCGCTGCGAGCGGTATGAACCTCGATCAATCTCTTTATGCGCTGACCAAAGCGTCGTTCGAAATCTGCAGAATGGCGCCTTTGCGTGCGCGACGGACAGTCGTGGTTAGCCGCAGCATCTTGCTTCGCGTATTCCAATCTATAGGCCAGATTGGATGGCAGAGGTTCAGCGAGTTCTGCGGGGTCAGTGGGTGCGTGGGCAAATGTTGGCGTCGCCAGGTAAACCAGGAAAAGAAAACAGATTCTCATTCGCCAATAGTGTGGCCAGAAGCCGCCACCGTCAATGTCCGCTTCCCACGCCAAACTCGCCCTTCACCAATCCTTTGTCAGCGCTCGGAAGCAGCCACCCATTTTTAAGAGGCCGGCCTTTCCCCTGGCTTGCTCAGACCTGTGCTCGGTCACCAATCGCGCCGCCTAGGCTGCGAATATACGGCACCCAGACGAGATAGGCGCCTTTGGCCAGCTCGTCAGCATGTAGGGCACGGATGTCGTCAAGAGAGCTGGGTGCGACGACCTCTTGATCCTCGAACCAAAGCGCAAGGGCATCGAGAGCCTGGGGCACGACATCGTTCGCATCATCGGCTGCAGAAAAACAGCCTGGAAGATCCGGAAAGGTGACGCCAAAGGCGCTATCGGCGCCCTTATGCACGAGGGCAAAATAGTGGTTCATATCAAGCCCTCCTTGGCGGTTTCAAATCCAGCCTGCCGCTTAGCGATGCCTCGGCCAGTACCGCATCACCGCTGGGCTTCCAACTCCAGATCAGTGCACAACCCGCCCGAACCATCCATTCTGTGTGTGGCACCCTCGATCAGCCACTTCCGGCCATCGATCTCGGCTTTGAAACCGTCCAATGTCGCCGGGATCTCGGGGAACAGGTCAGGCCGACCATAGGCCAGTGTCAGGCGCGCGGTCGCGACGCGGCGGGCGATGCGCGCGCTTTCGGCCTCTGCGGCCTGCTTGGCGTCCGCCTCGCTCGCATAGAGCTTGCGCAGGCGCTTGGCCTTCCCCTTCCCGCTGTGCCCGTGCTGCACCTTGTGGCGCGCGGCGCCGGCCTTGTCGTGCCAGCTCGCCTCGACGCCATCATACTGACCGCGCGTGACGCGCTGATAGTTGACGGTCACCGTTTCGTTGCGAGCGATCTCCACGGTCGGGAGAGCCTTGCCGCTCGCTGTCTTGCCGCTGCCGATGGGCGCGAAGATCAATGCGCCGGCTTTGACCGTCGCCACGGCGTCGAACCGCTTGCCCAGTGCCTGCAGCAGCGCGGCGTCGCTCTTTGCGCCATGGCCGAGCGCGGGAATCGCCATGCCGCCCAGCTTGCCATCCACCTTTGCGGTCAGGCCATTGGCGGCGGCAATGGCGCCGATGACCTCGCTCACCGTCTTGCCCACGAAGCTGCGCTCGCGGCGGACGCGGAAGGCATCGGTGAAGTCGGCCGAGCGGGCACGGATGGTGATGATATCCGGCGGCCCGGAAAAGCTGGCTTCATCGACCTTGAATTCGCCCTTGTCGATGAGGCCCAGCGGCAGGCCGCTCCCGCGCTCCCAACCGAGGCTCACGCGTAGCCTGGCGCCCTCCTTGGGGATTTCCAGCTTCCCGCCCACATCGCTCATGACGATATCGAGCTGATCGGCCGCATCGCCGCGTTTCTCCGCGATGGTGAGCGTGATCAGCAGCGGATCGATGGTGCTGGTCAGATCCTTGCCGTCCAGCGTCACCTTCCATCCCGCCTTGGGGTGGACATAGCCGCTCAATCGACCCGCTCCAGCTCAAGGGTGAAGTTCGCCTTTCGCGCGAAGCCATCCACCATGAACGTCTCCGAGGACAGATCGAGGCTGCGGATCGTGAACTGGCCAAGCACCTCCTGTCGACCGCTCAGCAGCGTGTAGCTCTCGCCCGTATCGGCCATCTCCCGGATGCGATCGAGGCTCGAATGATTGCCGACCACGCCGGGGTAGAGGCGCCCGGTCAAACGCATGGTTTCATCCCCCGGCCCGAGGAACTGAGAAGCCGCCCGCGCGCCGAAGCGATCGGACTTGGCGTGCCGCCAGTTCCATGTCTGGGCGAGCTGCTCATAGGGCAGCGTCCCGATCTCAAAGAGGAAGGTATCGAGCGACATCATCATGGGTCAGTCCTCATCCTGGAATGCGCTACGCTTGGCAGCGTCCCGCTCGGCCTGGATGCCGGCGAGGATCCTGCGCACTTCAAGCGCGATGTCCTGGGCAGACTGACCGGGCGCAGCCTGGATGGTGATATGCACGTCCCCAAAGCCGCCAAATGAGGAGGGTGCAGCACCCGCCCCTGCCCCGCCACGCCTCGGCGCCATCGGTTCGAGCGCCGGTAGCGCGACGCGGTGCGTCATCTCCTGCGCCGCCATCGCCGCCGCGCCCTGCCCTTGCGAGATACCGAGAGCGAGGCCGGCGGCGATGTTCGAGCCAAGCCCCATGAAGACGCGGCTCGGGCTGTGGATCCCGAGCAGCTTCTTCGCGCCCGTCACGAGCCGCCCGAGGAACCCGGTCACCTCCGCATAAGCGCGCGGGAACATGGCCTTAAACCCGGCGATGAGGCCGGCGACGATCATGCCGCCAATCGGATTGAAGATGCCGAGCAGCATGGCCGGCGAGAAATTGGCCTTGATCCATGTCCAGCCTGCCGAGACGGCGCCTTTGACGGCCGCGACCCCGGCCCAGAAGGCCGCCTTGATCTGGTCCCAATAGCGATAGATGAGATAGGCCGCGCCGCCGACCGCTGCGACGATTCCCACGATGATCAGCACGACCGGATTGGCGAGCATCATGGCGCCGGCCGAGACGATGCCGCGCCCGAGCAGCAGGAAGCCTGTGCGGAGCAGACCCAGCATCGAGACGATCGCCGGGCCGTTGCGGGCAAAGAACCCGTACACGCCGGCTGCAGGGCCAAGGAACGCGCCGAACAACCACATGAGCGCACCGACGCCGATGCGCAGGGCGCCAATCCCCACGACGATGCCCACAAGCGAGGCGGCCATGCCGGGATTGGCCTCTGCCCAGGCAGCGATCCGGTCGGTCAGCCTTGCCGCCGCTTCGGTGATGCGCACGATCGACGGCAACAGCACCGGGCCAAGCGTGAGCGCCATGGTCTGCAGATTGCCGATGATCGCGGGGATCTGTGCATTCATGTCCCCCATACGGCGGTTGAAGCTCGCATCGATCGCGCCCGAGCTGGCCATCGCCTCAGCGCGGATGCGTCGATACTCCTCCATATTCTGGATGAGCGGCCGCAGGGCCTGCTGCGCTTGCATGTCGCCGAACAGGAAGCTGATCCGGTCGAGCTTGCCGCCAAGCGTCGTGTTCGTGATTTCCGCGATGGCTTCGAGCGGCGTCTTGCCGTCCGCATAGGCTTTTTTCAGCGCGGCCGGCAGATCGACGCCCATCTTCTGAAACTTGTCGATGGTCTCCTTGGTGTTGATCTTGGCCATCAGGTTCTGGAGATTGGTCGCGGCCGACGCGGCGTCGCCGGTGCCTTTGCGCGCGATCTGCGCGGCTGCAGCCAGATCCGCTACGGCCCCGACGCCCTGCTGCCCAAAGGCCCGCGCTTGCGCGGTCAGCATCGGGAAATACTGCGCCATGTCCTTGATCTCGAACGCGCCGGCATTGCCTGCCGCCGTCATCGCTTCGAGCGCCTTGGCATTCTCGTTGATCGGAACCTTGAGGTTCGAGAAATTGGCGAAGGATGCCGCCGCCAGATCATCGACCGACGCCTTGTACGCTGTCGCGACCCGACCGATCGGGCCGATCATCTGCACGGCCTGCTGCGGCGTCATGCCAAAGCCCGCGAGCGTGTCGACGCCGGCGCGCATATTCTCCGGCAACTGCCGCGCAGCGCGCGCTGCAGCCAGGATGTTCCGCTGAAGCTCTGCCGTCTCTTTCTGCGAAAGCTCTGCCTTGAGAGCGATATCGGTCATGCCGGACTGGAAATCGCCGATCCCTTTGACCGCGAGTATGGCCGGGGCAAGCATCATGGCGCCGCCAATCATTTGCTGCTGCCCAGATGAGCGCAGGGCAGCGCCGCGCGCTTGCATGCGCTCGACCTGATTGCTGATGCGCAGCAGGCGCACCTGCTCCTGCATCTCGCGGTTTGTCCGCGCGATCTGGGCTTGCAGATCGGCCTCCTGCGCGAACAGCCCGGTCACATTGCCGCTGGTGCCCGCGATCTGAGCGCGAACACCGGTCAGCTCGCGCTCAAGATCGCGGGCATGGCGTTTCATGCCGGCCAGCTTCTCGCCGCCGGTCTGCGCCAGGCCGACGATGCCTTTGAGCGAACCGGAGAGGCGGTCCACCGTGGCGAAGCTGACGACCAGGCGCAGAAGGTTGCTCATGGGATTACCCCTTTCCCGGCGCGTTCATCTGGTTCCACGTCCGCACGGCGGCGTTGCGCCAATAGACCAGCTCTTCGAGGCTGAGCGGGTCCATCTGCTCGGGCGTCCAATGGAAGATGGCGGCAATGTCGGCCATCAGATCCCCAACGATTCCTCGATCCGCTGGCGCTGCGCGGGTGTCAGAAAAAAACCGAAGATGACATTCCCGAATGCGGCCAGATCCTCGACCTCAAGATTGGCCACTTCCGGCTCGGTGAGCGGCGGCATCGTGATCCGCGGAATGACGGTGATGAGGGACTGCACGTCGCTCTGGCCGAGGGCCTGCAGCGAGATCCCGCGCAGCTCGCCCGCCTTGGGCTTGCGCAGATCCACGCGCCGGATCTCCGTATCGCCGCGCTTGATGGGATTTTCGAGAATGACGTGCGGCACGGCGGGCGTAGCGCCGTCGCCGGAAGTGGCGTGATCGGACATTGCGGATGCTCCCTGATGCGGATGGTCAGTGTCTTCGCCCCGCCGTGCCATCCGCATTACTCACGGCGGGGCGAAGCTGGTCAGATCCCGAGGATGGCGCGCAGTTCGGCGTGGCGGTCGATGCCGCCGACGCGGCAGATCAGGTTTGGAATGTCGATCTCGACGAGCACGGTGCCATCGACGGTCAGCTTGTAATAGCTGGCGGCCGTCTTCACCGTTTCTTCGGTCTGGGTGCCGGGCTTGGCGTTCCCCGGCTCGATCGACTGATGCCGGCCGCGCACGACGATCTCGACGGCCTTCATCTGTGCCGTGCCATCATCCTGATAGGCGCCGACCCAGCGGATCAGCTCGGCATCGTGGGTGGCGGCGGCAAAGCCCGTGTAGATCGAGGAGATATGGCCGCCAGCCTTCCACTCGAACTCGATAGGCTCCTGCCCCAGGTCGATCTGGATTTCGCCGTCCATACCGCCGCCCCGATAGCCTTCGAATTTGCGGGCAAGGCTGGGCAAGGTGACTTCGGAGATCTGCCCCACATAGCTGGTGCCGTTGTGGAACTGGTTCATGTTCTTGAGAGTGGCGGGAAGGCCCATGGCTCAGTCCTTTCTGGTCGGAAAATCGGGCGCGTCAGCCGAGCTGGTCGGCGATGCTGGCGTAGAATTTATCGGTGATGCGCTGGTTCAGAAGGATCGCCTCGGCCGGCGCGCAGGCCGTGTATTCATAGTCGATGGTGATGCTGCCAGCAGCGAGTGAGGCGGCCGGATTGGCATCGGCATCGAACCAGCAGCGCGCGCCCACGATCCTGCCCTGCGATACGAGCGTGCGGAACCGCCCGTTCACCGTCTCAACGATATCCTTGACCAGGCTGGCCGTGATCGGCTTGTCGATGGCCCAGAGCAGACCATTGGCGATCTCGTCCATAAGCACCTGCGCCGTGCGCACGACGCTCTCGAAGGCAAAGAGCGGTTCGCTCGCCATGGTGCGGTTGCCCCAGAAGCGAAAGCCGTTCGCCCGAATCAAGGTCGTGACGTTTTTGTCATTGAGTAGGCCGGCCGAGGACGCACCGCCGAGCAGATCGAAATCGACCGGCGTTGCGATTCCGGTCACGCCGTTGATGGGCATGTTGGACAGCGTCTTGTGCCAGCCTGTCTCGCTGTCGATCCTGGCGCGCAGGCCAAGGGCGCGGGCGACGGCGCTTCCGGTCCAGTCCGTGAACTCGGGCCAGATGAGCATCAGCTCGCGCTGGCCGAAATCCCCGGCGAAATCGCTCACCTCGGTCAAATCGTCGCCACTGGCCGCCGCATAGGCGAAGCCGCGCAGCTTCTGCGCCACAGCCACCAGATCGTTGATGACCTCAGCCGTATCGAGGCCGGGTGCCCCCAGGATGCGCGGCCGGATGCCAAGCGTGCTTTCGGCCTGCAGCAGCTTCGCGACCCCGGCCTTTGTGTTGGTCTCGGTCGCCTCGGCATCGACGCCCGTTTCAACCCGCACCACCACCACGATCGGGCTGCACTGATCGGCGATGGCATCGAGCGCCTTGGCGAGCGTGCCGGCCACGCCAGCCTTGGCGATCGCCGCCGTCACATTCGTCACGAGGACGGGCGTGTTGACCGGGAACGTCGTCACGTCCGCGTCGCTTGCCGTGGCCACCAGGCCGATGATTGCGGTGGAAGCGGCGGCCACAGCGCGCGCGCCGGTATTGATCTCGTTGACCTTGATGCCGTGAATGATGGCCATGGTTCGTCCTTTCCTAGAACGCGATGGAGAGATTGAGCGGCGCGCCACCGGGGAGGTCGAGCCGGGTGCCCTCGATCAGGAGGGTCAGCTTGCCGGCAGCGTCGCCGCCACCGACGACGATGCGCGAGAGCTTTACGCGCGGTTCCCAGCGGGCGATGGCGCCCGCGCTTGCCGCTGCGATGAGCTGGCGCGTGACGGCATTCAGCGGCGCGTCGATCAGCTCGAACAGCCGCGATCCATAGTCGCGCCGCATGACGCGCGTGGATATGGGCGTGGTCAGGATGTCCCAGATCGACTGCGCGATATGCTCGACGCCATCGATCCGCTTGCCGGTAGCGCGCTCCATCCCGCTCATGCGGGTGCTCCGGAGAGCGCGCTGCCGGCCTGCACGCCGCTATGCTTGTGGCCTTTGAGGCTCTTGCCCCCGCCGATCACATCATCGCTTGCCGTGACCGTCTCGCTCACGTCGACCTTGCCTGTGACGGTCACGTTCCCCGTGATCGCGACGCCCTCGGGTGCATTGATGGTGAGCTTGCCGCCGGCGAGCGTTATGGCCAGCACATGGCCCTCGGGATCATAATCGATCGTCGAGCCGTCCGGCATCAGGATCCGTGCCCGGCCGTCGCTGGCCGGTGCCGGGAACGCATTGGAGTAGAGGCCGCGCAGGGCGACGCCATGGGCGATGTCGCCCTCGGGGCACAGCAAAAGGATCTGCTCGCCGACCGTGGGCGGGCACCAGGTACGGAAGCCGCCGGCCAGCTCAAGCCAGGGCACGGACGGCGAGACGATGTCGCCGAGCTTTGCGGTGAGCGTGGCGTCGGCAAGGCCGACCGTCTCGACCACGCCGATGCGGATCAAGTCGCCAAGGAGGCCGGGCATGTCTTCGGTCTGCGCCATGAAAGACTGCATCCACCGCCGGTGGATGCAGAGCTACCCTAAGGGCTTGTGGGATCGGTTCTCACAAGAGAGGCGGTAGCGACGGGGACGGGCGCCAGTCTAATGTCGCGTCCGCTCGCAAGCAGCAAGAAGTTGAAGCTATTATTTCGAACCCGACTTTTGTGGCGCGGTGCTTTCGTTATATTGACGCAAATGCGTCATTTGGCTCTTTCAGCGATCGTCGCGGTTCTTGCTTCTTGTTCGGGCGCCAGTGGCCCATCCAGCGATGTAGCTCGTAACGGCTGCGGCGACCTTACAGCGGGATTTCATCATGCCAATGATGAGGCGTTCTGGAGCGAGCGCCCGACGGGCATCGAGCCTCCTTACGTCAACGCCCTCAGAATTGATGGTTCGGGTCGGTTTCTATGGGGTGATAATGCTGCGGCAATTTCGGAAGCTAAACTTGACGAATATCTAGGGCAAACTGCATCGTTCCCCATCGCGGTTTATGTGGCTCTCGATTTCCATCCCGATACCCCGTGCACCGCTATCAACAAGGCACGAACGCTCATGAACCGGCATCTATCGTGTGCCGAGAGCGGACTTTGCCTGCAGGGCGATTACCGTGCCTGGATCGAAAGCAATAACCGCTAGGCGGGGGAAACCACCCCGGCGGCGATCTTGGCGGGATAACCCCGAGCGACTTCTTCAACGCGCGTCTTAGTCGCAGCGCGGTCATAGCTGCTGTCATCCTTCAGCACTGCTCGCACATTGCGCTGATACTTTGCGCCGTCGATCGTCAGGGTCACGGGCACTTCGTTGGTGTCGGCGTTGAAGGCGCCAATGCTGATTTTCATGAGGTCTTCCTTTCGAGATTGCGGGGTCAGACGCCCTTGGTCTGGACGTGGACGCGCACGTAGCGATCGTCCGCGTTCCAGAACTGGATCGCGTAGGGTTGGCCGGCACCATTGTAGAGGGTCTGATACCAGTCGGTGGCGTGCTGGCTGACCGTTTGGTTAGCAGGCCAGTATGCCGAAATGACGGGGTTCACCCAGCTCGAATGGCCGACCGGCAAGTTGTAGGTGCCGATGCTGTCCGGCCCGATGGTGATGAAACCCCACGTCTCCTTGAGGCCGTCCGCTGTCACGCGATAGCCGCCATTCTCGACGATGTAGCTCGCGGTCACTTCAAGAAAGGCGTTCGCATGCTTGCCATCGAGCGTATCAGCATCGAGGCCGGACCCCGCGCCATCGTTGGTCGAGGTCCAGACATAGCCGCCATTCACATAGAGCGGCGCGTTCACGAGATTGTAGGTCGATCCGCTGTAATGCAGATATCGGTTGCCGCCGTTCCCGAACCAGACCACGCCTTCGACGCCGCCGGCTCGGGAGGTCGTAATATCGCCATTGGCTGCAATACGGCTGACGGCGTTCCCATCGCTCGCCTCGACATTGCCGGTCGACTGAATCGACCCCGCTGTCCAAATATTGCCACCGGTTGAGATCGTGACCCGATTAACGCCGCCATACTGAAACGACCAGCCCTGCGGGCCGCCGCCGATGAATGTGACATCCGCGAAGTAGAAGCGCGCAATGCCGTCGGTCGAATAGACCCATGCGCCCGCATTAGCGCGCAGGAAGCCGCTCGAATTGATCCCGTCCAGCAGATCGGCATCGAGGCCGGAGCCGGACCCGTCCACGGTGGCGAGCTTGGCGAGGATATCGGCCGCCGTGTAGAGCGAGGCATTGAGCGGCGTGTAGCCCAGGCGCGCAACGATGTTGGTGAAATAGTTGCTATCCTGACCATCGAGCAGATCCGCATCGAGGCCCGAGCCGGCGCCATCATTGCCCGCATGCCAGACCATATTGCCCCGGATCGTGACGGACAGGCTCGCCAGTTCGAGCGTGTCGAGATTGCCGCCGCCCGAGACGCCGATTTTCAGGCTCTTATAGCCCGCAAGATTGGGCCGCAGGATCTGGGCAGTGCTCCCATTGGTGCGGCTGAGAAACAGATCGCCACTGCTGATCTCGATCGACGGCGCGGCCACGGTGCCGGTGAAGGTATCGCCGGCCTTGTTCGCGGGCGTGTAGCCCAGGCGCGCGGGGATATTGCCGTAATAGCTCCCGTGCTGCCCATCGAGCAGATCGGCATCGAGGCCCGAGCCGGACCCGTCATTGCTGGCTCGCCAGACATCGCCGAAGGTAACTGCTGCCCAGGTTGCAAGGCCCATCATGAGCTTCTTGGGTGTGACGATCCGCTGATCATCCGCGCCGGCATCCGTCTCGGCTTGCGTGGCGATCTCGGCAACGCCTTTCACCGTCTCGGATGCGGGCGGATTGATGAACTCCAGATCGCCGAAGGTGAGGCTTGCTGCCGCGATATCGGCGAATTTGATATCGCACTGGAGCAAGGCGATGGAGCTGGCCGTTTTCTCGACGATGGCGCCGGCCTGGCCGTACAGAGCGAAGAGCGTGCCATCGGCGAGATAGAGCGCAAAGCTGCGCATCGTGAAGGCGTCGGCGCTATCGTCCCGCGCGATCAGGTGGATCGTATCGGGCGCCACCGTCCCCCCGCCCGCCGCCGCGACCCGCTTGAACTCGCCGGCCAGCGCTGTCGCTGTAGGCACCGCCGCAACAGCCGTCGCCGACAGGCCGACTTGCGTGATCGTGAGGGGCGCCGTGCCGGTGCCTTCTGCATTGACGACTGCGTCGCGGCCGGCGTTGGTGACGGTAAGCGTAAGCGCCATGCTGCAGGTCTCCTTAGGCCGCCATGTCGAGCCGGGCGGACACCACGGCACGGGCGTAGGGTGCGATGCCGATCGCGCCGGCGGCGGCGATGGCGAGCGTGAAATCGAAGGGTCGGCTCAGCGGCTTGGCGCGCTCGACCTGCCTGATCGTGGCATCGACATAGGCCGCGCCTGGCGCCGCACCGTTGACCTCGGACAGGGCGAGGATGAGCGAGAATGTGCCCGGCTCACCCATCGGCTCGGTTTCCCACCATTCGCGGATGGAAATGGAACCACCCAGCGCCGCGACGGCGGCACGCACGGCCGCGAGCGTGCCTTTACGGCGATGCACGGCAATCGCGCTGGCGATCACCTGCCGCCGCACGGAGACCGGCCAGCTCGCATCCCACTCATCGACCGAGAGCGCCCAGGCGAGCCATGGCAGGTGGCGCTCTGGGCAGCTCTGCGGGGACCAAACCTCGCGCAGCGGCACGGGCACCGCCTGTCCCATCACCGCCGCTTCAAGGGCCAGTTCAAGCGCCGAGGCGTTGGGTGGCAGCAAGCTCATTCGTCCGTGCCGCCATTGGTGAGGGCGATGCCAGTGCAGTGCGCGGCCTCGCTCGGATCGATGACGATATCGGCCGCCGGCTCGACCAGAACGACATTCTGGACGCCCGCCACATGAAGGGCTGCGAACAGGCCCGAGCGCGTCACATCGAAGCCAAGGCGCTTGTGGGACTGAACATAAGCCTCGGCCCGGGCCTGCGCTTCGGCCAGCACGACGACAGGGTCCGGCCCCGCATAGGTCTTGATCGTCGCCTGCACGGCATATTGGACGATGCTGGCCGATTGCACGGTCACCCGGTCGGCCACCGGCCGCACCGTCTCATCGGAGAGCGCCGCCGTGACGGCCGCGAGCAGCTCGGGCGCCGCCGTGCCATCGCCGACGCGCGAGAGCACATAGACGGTCACTTCGGCGGGCGCAGGCGACGCGGCCGAGGCGTCAAGGACATCCCCATCAGCGCTTAGCGCATGGGCAATGTACGCACCGCTCGGCCCGGCCACCGACATCGCCTCAGGCGCGAAGATGATGCGCCGGCGGAAATCCTCATCGCCTTCCATCACGGCCGGCGTGTCCGCCTCGGGATCCGCCGGCACCAGCTCCAGTCGCGGAACCCCGAAAAGGGCGCCGAGATGATCGAGGTCCGGTCCCTTGGCATAGGCTACCATGACCGCGCGGGCAGCGTCGTTCACATGCTGGCGGATCAGCAATTCGCGGTAGGCCGCGACCTGCAGGATCTTCACCGCCGGGTCGCTCTCAAGGCTGGCGTCGAAGTCCGGCATCACGGCCAGTAGCGAGGCGGTCATCGCGCCAAAGATCGCCTCATAGCTGAGCTGCTCGACCACGGCGGGCGCCGGCAGGCGCGATAGGTCGATGGCTGAGAAGGTCGCGTCCGTCATGGTCGGAGCAATGCCCAGCGCTCACATCTTTGCACCCGCGCGCTCTTGTGAGGACCGTTCTCACAATCGGCCCAAATGGCGCCCGCGCCCTGCCCGACCGAAGGTTGCTGCAGACCGATCTCATAGGGGCGTGCATCAATGGCGAAGGCCTATATCACCCGTTACAGCACCAATTCGCTGAACTGGCAGCGGCTTTCTTCCGGCCAGGCGCTGTCGGTGCTTGGCCATCAGGACGGCGACGGGATCGCCCTTGACCTTGCAGACGGCGAGCAGGCCGAGACCGAGGCGTTTGACGGCCCGTGCCTCTGCCGCATCGTCATCGTGAGCGGCGACGCGCAGGTGCGCATCGCAAAGGATGCCGATGCCGACACCGGCGAGTTGTGGCTCGATGGCACGACCGATCAGCGATACGTCCGAAAGGGCGAGCGCGTCGCGATCAAGAGGGCCGCGTGATGCTGGGCGGCTTTGGTGGCGGCTCGCGCGCGAACCTGACACGCGCACCCAAGCCCTTCACGGCGAAAGTGCCGTCCAAGGCAGGTGTCGTGTTCACTCTGCCGATGATGGGGCTGCTGTCTCCTGTCACCTTCACGAAGACGACCGGGCCGGCCAATCTTACCGTTCTCTCCGGCGGCGCCTCGACCGGCGCGATCGTGGCATCGCTTCCGATCGCGGTAGACGAAACACAGGAAATTGGCGGCTATGCCTTCGGGGCAGATGGGTGCCGCAAGCCGTGGTCCGCCTCGCTGACGGCTGTCACCCCGACGCCCACGCCAACACCGACCCCCGCGCTGGATGCCCCGACCGTGTACCCCCTCACCGTCGTCGAGGCTCTGGCGCCAGGTACTGAGATCGCGACCATCACCGGGCAGTCAGGAAACAGCTACACTCTGGCCGATGACGCCGGCGGGCGCCTCGCGATTGCAAGCGGTAGCAAGATCGTCGCCGGATTGACGCCTATCGCTCATGCGGACACGGCGTCGCTTTCATTCCAGATCGCAACCGCCAACGCAGGCACAAACCCGACCAGTCGGTCGGACGCGTTCACCATGACGGTGCAGGAAGCGGTCCAGATCGACCGGGTGGACCTGCGTTACAACACTGCAAACAGCCGCTGGGAAGTCGCAAAAGCCAGTGCGTTCCCCGGTGCGACATGGTCGTGGGAAGCGGAGGACGCCGGGGTACTTTCCGGTCAGACCCTGATCACTCTGGCATTTGCCGATGCGCCGGCGGGCCAGCGCGTGCGCGCTATCGCCACGGTGGGCACCGAGCAGAACGTCAGCAATTGGGCCATGGCGCCCAAAAATGAAGTGCTGCACGACATCAATCCAGCGGCGCTGCCAGAGGGCACGGACATCCTCAGTCTCGGCTTCACGTCAGGCGGCGGCACGCAGACCGGCAAGGTCAAAACTCGCAGTGGCAAGTTTGCGGTCGAAAGCGCCATCACGGCCGGCGGCGAGTACGGCCCGAACATGATCTTCAACGCGGGCGTCTCCAGCTACCGTCTGGAGGTCGAGACCTTCGTCGCCGCGGTGCCGCAGAATAACTACGACGCCAGCCGCCTCATCGGCACGCAGGTCAGTTCCAGCGGCAGTTACTCGCTCCGCGTCGACATCCGGGAGACAAACGCCTCCATGGACAAGCGCGCGCCATGGCCGCCGACCCAGTTGAGCGACTGGGCCGGAGGTAGCAACCCTGCCGGCACCATGTTTGCTATTGAGAACGTGTGGAGCGAAGGCAATCTGTACGCGAAGCTCTTCAAGAGATTGCCGGGCGAGAGCGCCAGTTGGATCCGCCTCGATACGGCGGGGGCTCAGGGCATAAATGTGAACGCGACCGGTTCGGCATTGCCCGAGAGCACCAGCTTCGCCCTCTTCTTCCCTAACAACACGGGCACGGCTAATCCGAGCTTCCCGATAACCGCGTACGGTCGAGTGCGTGTCCTCGCAGTGGACGTAAACGCCCCCGCAATTGGTTCTATCGACTGGAACGAACCGGTGGCTGGTCAGCCGATGTCTTTTACTCTGACCGGCGCGTGCCCTGCCGGAGAGGCGAATTGCGAGATTGTGCTGCGACTTGCCGATGGCGCGGAGATTCTGCCGCCGCAGACCGTGGCCGTGGTGGGGGGCGTCGTCACCGCTACCATCGAATACCCGACGCAGCACACATCCTTCGTCGTCAGGCTGCGCAGGGCGAGCAATGTGAACAGCTTCGCTGAGTGGACAGTCGGCGAAGTTGTTACATTTGAAGCCATCGAACCTCATGTGTTCGGCGTCAACTCCTCTCCGACCAGTGCCGGCAACCCGGTCGATATCGTCAAAGACCGCGGTCGGATCGTCTCCTGGCGCTACCAGAACCTGACCAACGGTTCTCAGTATTATATCCCGGATGAGGACTTCAACGCCGATGGCTGGCCGGCCGTGCAGCCTCCACCGGGGCACGCCATTTCTGCCATCATCTTCGAGGGAGCCAACCCCGGCGGACGCAGCGGCGCGTGGGATTTAGCTACCAACGCGGACGCCACCATCTCGGTCAACACTTCGGAGAACATCACAGCGTCCAACATCACGGCTCGCGGCGCCCGTTTCACACAGAATAGCGCCACGGCACTGACAAACCTCTGGGTGCGTTTCGCCAACGTCACCGTTCCCGCTGGCGGCTTCCAACTGTCTATTCTGCCGGTGCTCGCCCCAGGAGAGGAGCACGACCCGTCCGAACTCATGACCCCGCAAGTCGCCGCCATCTGGCACGTCGACAATTTTGGAGGCGTCGAGGGGAACATGTGGTGGCGCAACATGAAGGTCACATTGGCGGAGTCAGTCGACCCGAAGCGGCCATATTTCGCAGGCACCAAAGAGTTCGGCGTAGCCGTCTGCAAGCAGACAAAAGGCAGTCTCTTCTGGACCTTCCCCTATGACGAGGTCGCTAACCACCTTGAGACCAAGGTCGCCAACGATCTCACATACTTCCTCGCCCACGCGCCCACCTATTCTCGCTCAGCCGGCGAGGTCGCCAACGAGGTCTGGAATTACATCACCTACAACAAGCAATGGTGGACGATGGCGGTCGCCGGCGCCAACCGCGGCTTCCTTCCAGGCGTCGCGGTGCCGTCCGGCGGCTCAATCACGCTTGAGGTTTACACAGACTGGAATCCCACCGGCGGCGTCATCTCCGGCGGCAAGGACGAGAATGGCAACGTAACGCCGGGCAAGACACGACGGGTGTTCAATCCCGGCGAGGTCATCCTGTGCGGCTCCAGCAATTATCAGGCCGTCGTCAAAAAGGTCGTTGCCTCCTCGCCCGTACCCATTGGAACCGACGTATGGGAGGCCAGCGACGCAAACTTCCAGACGCTGGGGCTGTTTGACTCGATCAACACGTCGGCTCGCCGGGAGCAGAGTTATCAGCAGATGCGGCTCGGAAACCTCGGCCATGAAATCCTTGGGAACCGCTTCACCAGCGTCCTTGGCACCTTCCTCGGCGACCAGCCTAATCAGGTGGCGAGCTATCTTCTCTGGAACGACAGTTGGCAGGGCATCGATTACTTCTCGCCCTCGTTTTATGCGGGCGAAGCTCAGGATTACACGACGACTGCTTGGGCACAGCAGCACACCTCGAACTTCGCCAACTTCAAGACCAACTTCCACAGCCGCTTCCGTACCACGGCGGCCACGACGGTCGACAAGCTGAAGCTCCTGAAGCACGGCACGCGCCGTATCATGCTCGCCAACGGCGTGCCGGCCGAACTCTGCCCTAAGATGGGCTTCCTGTACGAGGGCTTTGACCACAACACCTTTATCAAGGTGCCGAGCGCCCAACAGGCAGGCTTGAAGGCGGCGGTCTCCGCCTGCCTTGCGAGCCCGGAGGACAAGGCCGAAGCGGCCATCTTCAACGGCCGCCTTCGCGATGAAGTAGGCGGCGTCATGTGCTATTTCGCCGACGTCGAGAAGGTCACCTACAATAGCTGGATCGAGCAGATGCAGTGGTTCGGTATGCGCCAGTACAGCCTGCCCGGCCCTCTCAACAACAACGACGCCGACGAACAGCGTTACCTGGCGTTGCTCAACCACTTCGGTGCCGTATGACGACGAAGCGCGCCACCGAGCAAGCCGAAGCCGGCAATCATCATGGCCCATGTGGCAGGCTCAGGCACAGCTTGCCGCTGCGCCTCGACCGAGACCCAGCCCGAGGCGAGATACGGATCGGCGATGTCGACAGTTTCGACCGTCAGACCCGTCAGTTGCGCCTGGCCGTAGATCCAGGTCACGCTACCCCTGACAAAGTCGTCCGAGGTGGTGCGAGGCGCGGCGACGCCGTCAGAGAATGTCAGCGACATCGACGGCCCGCCGAATTCTTGCGGGTTGGCCAGAAAGGTCATCTGCGTGTCAGTGACTGTGCACTGGAATCGCAGCCAACATCCCATCTCGCCAGTCGGAAAATAGGCTGTCGCAGTCACATATGCCGGCGTCCAGTCGGGCGCGTTCTCGTAAAGAATGCCCGTGCCGGTCGCCGTGTATTTGATGAACGTGACCGCCTGTGCAGGCAAGGCAGCTGCGGCCAGAGCGGCCGCCAGAAAAAGCTTCAACATCAATCACCTCCCACAATGGTGGGCTGGCTAACAGCACGCGCGACCGAGTCGCGCAAAATCCCGAAATGGCACAGGTGGAACAGTTTATGAGCGGGCCGATGTTGTCTGAAAAACTCGATCAACTGATCGGTGAAGTGCGCGGGATGCGCGAAACGATGGGTGGCCTCTCCAATCGGATGGTCGTCGTCGAGCAGGAGACCAAGAGCACCAAGGAGATCGTGGAAGCCTGGAGCGCCGCGAAGACCTGGCTGCGCTGGTTCAAGTGGATCGTCGGGCTGGTCGCATCTCTGGGCGCGATCTTCGCCGCCTATAAGGGCCTGGCGAAATGAGCTGGCAGCAACAGGCCCTCCGCTGGGGCACGCCGGCCGTCGTGGCGATCATCTCCGGCATTTTCGCAATCGAGGGCGGATTTGTCGACCATCCGTCCGATCCGGGGGGCGCGACCAACCATGGCGTGACGGAACAGGTCGCCCGCAAGCATGGCTATCAGGGCGATATACAGGCGCTGCCGCAGGACGAGGCGGCCCGCATCTACCATGTCGATTACATCGTAAAGCCGGGCTTCGCGCCGCTGGTGGAGCTGTCCCGGCCAGTCGCCGAAGAGATCATCGACAGTGGCGTGAACGCGGGGCCGGCGCAGCCCTCGCGATGGCTGCAGACGGCGCTAAACTCGTTGAATCGGCGCGGAGCTGATTATCCGAACATCGCGGTCGACGGGCAAGTCGGGCCGGGCACGATTGCTGCCTATCGCAATCTCCAGCGGCGACGCGGGGCGGCAGCAGCGTGTGAGATGGTGGTGAAGCTGCTCGATGCCCAGCAGGCCGCCCACTATCTGCGCCTGGCCTCCAACGACAATGCCTATGAAGATTTCATGCCGGGCTGGACCATCAACCGGATCGGCAATGTCGATTTCAGAGAATGCCGGTCGTGAGCGCGCTTCTGGCGAAGGCGCGCGACATGCTCGCCGGCTCGCGCCTGGTGCCGCTCGCGCTGATCGTGATCGTCGCGGTGCTGGCGACGCTCACCATAGCCAAATGCACGGGCGGAAAAGACCGGACGGCCGCGCAGGCGCAGCAGACGACGCGGTCGGCCGAGGCCATCGCCAACGCGGCGCAAGCCGCCATCGATCAGATCGGCAACCAGGCGGCGACAGAGCGCGCCATCGAGACCGCAATTGGCCAGGCACAGGGGGAAATTTCCAATGCGCAAACCGTCAATGATATTCGCGATCATGTGCTTGATCGGCTGTGTGCGAAGCCATCCCATCGTGGAGACCCCGCCTGCGCGCTGTGGCGACCTCATCCCTAAAGCCTATGATGCGCCTGTGGCGGCCGCCCCGGTGCCTATCACGCCGGATTACAGCGCCTGGTTGGGCAAACCCTTTACGGACAGCATGGGCGTTGCTTTGGTCGCGCCGTGGGCGTCGGCCTATGTTGCAGCGGACGGGAAGCAGGAAATCGTGCAGGAGCGACTGGCGACGGTGATAGCGATCATTCGGAATTGTGAAGCGATGGTGAATGCAGCGCGCCCGAGGTAACAGCTTTGGCGTCGCGAGCCTTACGTCACGGTGTAGCAAGCGGCGCATAATGTCCTTCGGGGTTGCCTGCCGGTGGACTACGATCTAAGGGGCGCCCGCCTTAATGCTGTCGAATATCGAAATATCGCGAGGAAAAACCTTTGAGCAAAGCCGCCGCGGATAATCGACCAGAGGCTATGGCGAAAGCCTCCCTCCTTGATTTTCTCCGTTCGGCAGGGTTGCTCACCCCCAAGGCAGTGGCAACGGCCGAACTCATTTTCGACAAGCATAGCGTGCGAGCTGACGTCGTGATGTGCGACCACACTGACATCCACTGTTTTGAGATAAAAACGGAGCGCGACACCCTCACCCGCTTGGATCGCCAGCTGGAAGTCTACAACCGCCATGCGGACTTCGTTACTGTCGTAGCTGCAACAAAGCACATTAACACGATCTTGTCGCGGGTCAGCTCTCACGTCGGAATCTATGAAATGGTGGGATTCAGGTGCCGGAATCCGATCCGCGTCGTCAGGGAACCGGAACCTTCCCCGTATCGGCATGTCGATGCGATGCTATCCATGCTTCCTGTAACTGAGCTTCAAGCTCGCTTTCAGTTAATCGGCCGGCTCAACCGCCAGGACGCGATTGCGAAAGCAGTCGAACTGCCTGATGCCGTGAAAAAACAGGCTGTCCTCGCATTCCTCGCGGAGCGATATGGACCAAATAGCCGTGCTTTGCTGCGGGCCACAAGGCGCCGGAGGATCCAGGCTGACGATCTTTCAATTCTCAGGCGTTGGAACCAGGCCGACAGGACGGTCGAGATCAAGAACGTTTTCCCCATCTCCGGCGGTATGCGGCAAATATGCGAGGATACCGAAGTATACACCCACGTCGGCCAAAGCTTTGGCCCTGTCCCCGCTGAATTGAGGGCGTTGCTCGCCGGTTAATCGACCCACGGCTCGTCGGTCGACAGTGATGCGTTCCCGAATTGCGCCTGAACATGCATGTGGATGTTCATCCTGATCGTCGTCCATTTGCCCGGCGCGCCCAAACCTTTCATGTGTCCGTTAGCAGCCTCCCTAATTCGCTGCGCTCCCCAACAGAGATTGCCGTCATCCCATTTTGCGTCGGCACGCACGCGACGGGCTGCGTCTTGGAATCCCTCCCGCCGCCGATGATAAATCCATTCGCCAGGGGTTGGATAATCGACGCGTGGGACCCCTCGAAACGCTGGCAAACGTTCAGATGCGAATATCGCAGCATGGTCGCCATAGTTCAGGTCAATGCCGGACGTGACGAGAGGAGGACTAGTCTTCAACATCTCGTAAAGCTGCCGCTCTCGGATTGCGAGGCAGGCATACTCCTCGCCGATCGACGTGAACTCGCTCGGGAAGCTCGAGGCTATGAATACATGGGTCCGAGACCCACCAGAGATTTGCATGTTTGAGGAAAGAATTGCGCTTTGGGTGGCGATGCCAATCGAGGTTAGGTCGTCGCGGTTCCCGATCTGCTCAAAATCGTAAATCATCAGGATGTGAGTTTGGCCTAAGAAGAAATTCGTTAGGCCGGCAGCTTGTGTTAGGTTCCAACCTTGCGACCGCCGAAACCGAAAAATCAGCCCTCGGTTCAGAGAGGCGAGCTGCTGAACCTGACTTCTGAGGATCGCAGCGTCATCGGTCCACTGCACTACTGGAATGCGTCTCTCATCACTCGCTATAAATGAGCACCACGCTTGATATCCGTTTACCGGATTATGAAGCGCTGAGACTTCTGAGCGTCCTAATGCCGCCCAATCGGCGCGATCTTGGGTTTTGTAAATCTTGTCAGAGGGAGGGAGTGGCTGGGCGAGGTCGATACCGACAGGGCGACTTCCGTACGCGGCCTCAATATGATCGGTCGATCTCACAATTGGCCCGCCTTCGCCCTTCTTCGGGTGCGGCCATGCCTGAATGCGAACAATCGGAAAAAGGGAATCCTTAATGGGCTCAGCCAACCGAAGGAGGGCTTCCGCTTCACTCTGACGAATAGTCAGGCTTGGGAAATATTTGGATATCAACAAATGGCGCCCCCTCCCAGACCTCGCATTGTTAGGTCAAGACCCCCAAGCGTATGTTCATAGCTGCCGGCGACACTTGAAGAGCCTCAGCTAATTTTTCAACATCCCGCTCACCTTCCCGCATGATCTGAGTAATGAGGTGCCAAGGCATCAGTATCTCGGCGGCAAGAGCATTTGCCTCCCACTCGCGCCGTTCCGATAGGCCGCTACGGTAAAAGGTATCGTCCACGAGTTCATTCCCAATGACGTCGCGATGCAGCACGTAATGCGCGATTTCATGAGCAATTGTAAAGCGTTGCCGGTTACGGTGTTCGTGCCGATTGACTCTGATCGTCCAGCTCTTGCGGTCATTTTTGTCGAGCACGAGCATGCCAGACACGGCGAGCGGCAAATCGCTGATGACGACCTTGACACCCAAATCGTTGGCAATGGCTCCCAATTTGACCGGTGCCTCACCCTGATGACGCGCGATCGCTTCCGCAGCGTACGGAGGCAACTGAGGGATGCTTAGTCGCGCCATTCTTCGTCTCGCATCTGATGTTCCGGGGCAGAGTCGGACGTTACAATAGAAGCGCGCAAGGCGTCCTGCACCGCGTCGCGCGCGCGAGTTTCCATACCGGCGGCAATGGCTGCGTCGACCTGCTCCTTAAATTTCTCCGAACCGAAGTAGTTATCACTTCCTGTTTTCGAGGTTTCTACCGCCAACTGTTCTGCAATCCCGCGCAGGGTCTGGAACCCCCAGATCGCGGCGACAGCCACAATAAAGCCTATAAACGTCACGATGAGCGAGACTACAGTCAGCAGGATCGCAATGAGATCCTTATATTCCCAGTCACCAGGACGGATGAGCGCTGCGCCCTGCGCATCCAAAAGTAGTACCAACAGGACGAACATCGCAATGTTCGCAACTAGTATCGCTCGCCTCGCCCACCGCATATCTTCTGATAGTTCGCGGAATTCCGATTGTCGATGCGCAATAACGCATCGCTCCTTTCATCGAGCACGGCTGGAAAGATCGCCAGATGCAGCGATTTGTTGCTCCGCTCAGATGATTTTACAGCATCGCCAATCATGTGCTTTTCGAGGGACTGCCTATGATCGCGCATCTCAAACCGATCAATTGATGATGATAGCCGGCGCGCATTCCACTGACTCAAACGCGCGTCGCCACGTCTGTGGTCGGGCCGCCCATCTTTTCGATAGCAGTCGTATCTTGGTGCTTGTTTGCAAGCAGGTCGATCACCGCTAATTTGCAACATCAAGAATATGTTCGGTGACTGCATCTAAGATCTCCGACCTGTCAGATGCGGCGAACCCAAACAGCTGGCGCATGGCATACTTCACCTCCGGTCCCTGCGCCGAGGGCTTATCGAACAGGCCGAGCTGGTGAATGCGCGCGACCGCCGCGACGCGGCCGGCGAAGCTCACCCATGCTTCCTGCGCGTTGGCGCTGGCGTTCATGAGGCCGCTGCGCCGAATCTTGCGGAACATGGCCCGTTGCCGGATCGACGGGCGCCTCATTTTGCCGGCTCCCGCGTTCTGCTCCCCGTCTGGCACGGGTAGCCAGCGGATGACCTTGCCATATTCGAAGCTGCGGATCCCGCCCGCGCGCACGTCGAAGCCGGTCATCAGCGGACCTTGGCGCGCCCAGCTGTGCATCAACACCACGCGCGGCTTGTCGCTCCCGCCCTCGGGATACAGAAATTTAACGGCATAGGCGCCGGGCGCGGGGTCTTTGGGGCGCTTGCGGGCTTCAAAGCGCGATCCATCAGGGTTGCGTTGCGCGCCGATCCGGCGCTGCTGGCTAATTCGCAACGTGCGGGCGACCTTGCGAAAGAGCGAGCGCCGTTCGGCGGGCCGCAACGACTGCAGGATCGCGCCTGCGAAGCTCTCCAGCTCGCCCAGGTCATGGGCGCCGATGTCAGCCATCAGGGCGCCGGGGTGCCGACGATGAGCGCGCCGCTCTGATCGAAGATGCGTTTGAGCAGCGTGGCCGGGTCGGACAGCGGCATGTCGTCGGCCGGCGGCTCTTCGCGCAGCGTCATCCTGTACCCGCCGCCGGGCTGCGGCAGCACATCGACCGCCTCCACGCTCGGCAGCGACACCGAAATATCGACGCGGCCATTGTCAAGGATATCGACCTCGAAAGCGATCTGCTGTTCCGCAATCTCGTGGTTTTGCAGGGCGGCAGGCTCATGACGACGAAGCCAGAGGATCAGCGGCAGGAAGAACTGCGCCGGCTCGCCGGGGAAGCCCAGCACGTCGATCGACAGGCGCGCGCGATACTCGAAACCGAGATTTTCAGGATGATAGCGCGCGACCAGGCGCCCGCCGGTGAGGTAGATTAACAGGGCTTCGGGATTGCGCTTCAGCTCGGGCAGCTGCTCGACCATGAAGGCGCGCAGGGCATCGGCTTTCGACATGGCTCAATCCCAAAGCTGGATGATGTCGCGATCCGGTCCGGACTCGCGCGTGACAATCGGAAGAGTGATTTCCTGCCCCTCGGCCAGCAATGCGCCGGCGCCGGCGACATCCCGATTCTCTTCCAGCACCTGCTCCACGGTGCCGGACCCTTCGCCGAGGACACGCCAGACCAGCGCGTCCAGCGTCTCGGCCTGCAGCGCCCTGGCCGTCATCGTGGCCATCAGATCAGCTCCACGGCGGTGCGCGAGGTGCCGAGGATCGCGCGAATGGCGTGGGTGCCGTTGCGACGATGATCGTCGGGCGTCAGCTCGACCTGATTGGCATCATTCACCCCGCTCGCCGTGGCAGAGACATCGCGGTGCGTCTCGATCAGGTCGGCGGTCGCCCAGGCATAGACCGCGCGCCGGAAAAGGCGGACAAGCCTCGGCTCGATGACGGCCGCCTGGCCTGCCCCAACCGTGATCTCGGTCGAGGGGATATGCGCCAGCGCCTCATGGCCCGCCGCGATCTGGGAATCGCGCCAGACGGAGAGATTGTCGTCGACGATGATCAGGCCGCCGACCAGCGCTTCGACGACGCGCGCGTCGGGGATCAGATTGCCACCGATGCGCATGGCATCGCGAAAGGCGTTGATGTCGATCGCAGGCCAGAACTCACCAAAGGCGATGACATGATCATCGGGGGTTGCCGGCGGCTGCGGTGAAGTCACGAAGCTCATGGCTCAATCCCGTCCATAAACAAGCGGGGGGTGGGGATCAGAACCAACCGGAGGCGCGTGGCCTCGCCTGGTTCTTCACCGCCCCCCGGCGCCGGGGCGCAAGCTCAATCCTTGGCGGTTTGGACCTTTGCGGTCAGCCGCTCGATATCCTTTTTCACGCCGCAGTTCTCATGCAGCCCGAGCGCCCGCTGGAAGGCCGCAAGCGCGCTCACCATGGCGTGCTGCTCGGCGCCGGCCGGCGCGGTCGCGTTGTCCTTTGCCGCCTCGGCCTCGCGCAGCAGCAGCTTGCCCCGCGCCTTGTAGAGCTTGGCGCGAACCTGATCCGGCATGTCCTTCTCGGACGTGAGATCGATGGTGCGATTCACGACATCGAGGTCAAAGGACTGGTCGATCTGACAGGCCTTGAGCGCCGCCTCGGCTACTTCCTCGGCGATAAGCGTCGGCGCCTGGCGCACGATGTTTTGCGGCAGAGCCAGATCGAAGTGCAGCACATGCTCAGCGAGATCGAGGCCGCGCGCAAAATCGCCGATGTCGAGGCGCCAGATCATCATGGTCGCGACGATCTCATCCTGCAGGGCCTGGCCGCTTTCCGTGGCAGCGAGCAGCGTTGCATCGACATGCGCGTCATAGGCCTCGATCAGCTCGGCCTTTTTTGCGATCTTGGCCTCGACCGACTGGATCTGGCGAAGGCTCGCGATGTCCGTCCCGAGGGCGGCGAGCAGCAGCTCATATTCTGTGGCGGCGGGGCCATCGGCCGGGCGCGCGGCGGCGAGGCCCACCGGCGCCTTGTTCGCCGCCTGGGCCGCGAGGACCGTCTGGCGGTGGACGGCGGCCAGGCTGGGCTTACCCTTGGCGGCCGGCGTCGCGGCAGTCAGGCCCGCCGTAAAATTCGGGGGCGGACTGACGCTGACCGGCTCGGCCGAGGGACTGGCGTCCGCTTGGCTCGCCTCGGCCGCCAGCTGGGCGGCGACGCGTTGACGGTGAAGGGAGGCAAAGCTGCGCTTGGCCATGTGCGGATGCTCCTTACTGGCGACGAGAGCGGGAGGTTAGACCGGTTGCCCGGTCAACATCGGCTCGGCGCAAAGCCCGAACCGCTGCTGTCCCTCCCCTTCTCGCGGGGGTTATTCTCAGTCTTCCTCGACCGCCTGAATGTTCTTGGCAGCGCACATGAAATCGAGATCCTCGATCACATAGGCGTCGTTGGACGAGCGGAAGTCCTCGACGCGGTTCTTCCTCGGATTTTCGATGATGTGGCGGCGCTGCTTGCCCTCCTGCTCGTAGATCGAGAGGTTGTCGAAGCGGGTGATCGCGATCGTGCCGGCGGGCATGAACGGGATGCGCGTCGCCGGCAGGCCGCCCAGGCGCTTGGTGGACATGATGACATCGCGGGCGAGCTGCTCGGTCGGGTCGATCGCCGCGTTGATCATCGGGAAATATTTGTCGTGCAGCAGGTCGCGCGAGACCATGACGACAAGCTCGGGATCCTCGGACGCCCAGGGCGGCAGCAGCGAATTGACCATGTCGTAGACCAGCGCGTCGAGCGTGGCATAGTCGCCGCCATCGCCATAGGTGACCTTGTTGGCTTCGGCGCCCTGCTTCATGAACTGCGCCGGCGCTTCCTCGTCCAGCTTCTTGAGCCAGCCCTTGTTGACGTCCTGCAGCATCGGGAAGTTGGCCTTGTTCGTCGTCGCCGCGACGCTCTCGCCGTTCCAACCGATGCGGATGTTGTCGAGACCGATGGCGATGGCGATCTGATTGGCGATGCGCTGCTGGAAGTCGTCGAACTTCGCCCACATGTCGAGCTTGGCATAGGTCAGATGGGTGTCGAAATTCGTCTGGAAGCACTCGAACCCGCGATTGTCGAGGCCGGACGGATCGGTCGTGGTGCGCTCACCATTGCCGCTCGTGTCGGTGCGTCCGGCGATCGGATTGCCGACCGAGAGGCCGATGATCTCGCCCTTCAGCTCGGGCACCGGCACGATGTTGATCTTGCCGAGGAAGCCGATTGATTCCTGGCGCTTGTCGATCAGGCGCTGCTGGACGCTCGGGTCGACCGAGAAGTTCTTGCTGGTGTCGTTCACGCCATGGATTTCGCCGATCCGGCCAAGATAGGCGTCGAATTTGAGGCGGGTTTCGTTACGCATTTTTGGCTCCGATGATCAATTTTCAGGCGCGGATTTTCAGGCGCGGATCGGGTGGATGTCAGAAGTCGGCGAGCAGCTCGCCGGTGCCGCCGCTGGCGGGTTCGCGCGAGCGGTAGGATTGGCTGGGGGTCTTCTCGATGGTGCTCGCCAGGGCGGCCTGATCCTCGGCCAGCTTGGCGACGCGGGCGTTGATCGCCGTGAAGCCCTGAGTGACGCCCTCGCCCATCTTCTCGAACATGCCGGCAAGGGATGCGGCGAACTTGTCCAGATCGGTAGGGGCCGCAGCGGGAGGCGCAGGATCTACGGGCGGGACGACTTCCGCCGTCGCCGGCGCGGCCTTGAAGCTCTCGAAGAACGCCTTGGCGCTGCTGAACAAGTCAGCCAGCCCGCCGGCAGCGGGGGCTTCCTCTGCATAGGCCATCTCGAATTCCTCGATCTGGCACAGATTGTCCTTCCGCTTGTCATCGCGGGTGCTGAATTTCAGCACTTCGGTGCCCAGCGACGCCGGGGAATCGGTGAATGCGAGGCCGACCAGATAGGCTTTGCCGGTGCCGGCGAAGTCGGGCTGGATCTCCACGCTCGAAAAGAGCTTCTGGCCCGCCTGATTGTAACGCTGCGCTTCGTCCGTGACATCGAATGAGGCGAAGAGTGCCAAGCGCTTTTCGGTCTTGCCGCCGATCTGCAGGTCGATCTGCTCGGCCTTGACGCCGTCGACGGTGCCCCAGGCATTGAACGGGCCATCGGGCGAGTAGCCGCGCAGGTGCTCGCAGTTGATGCGGGCGGCATAGGTGGCCGGATTGTAGCTGTCGGCCATCTCCTGGATCATCTGGCGGGAGATCGCCCGGTTATCGACAGTCTGCCCTTCGACGGCGACACGGAAAAACTTGGTCTTGGCCATTCTCGGCTCCCTGCGGCTCGAACTGCGGGTTCAAAATCAGTCCCGCCATTGGCCATTTCCGAGGGGTGAGAGACAACCGGTGCCAATTGTGAGGACCGTTCTCACAAGTGGCGCACCGGGCGCCGCGCTGGCGCCTGCTCCATTCTCGCGCCGCTATGAGCATGTTGACCGGCAGCGATGGGCAGGCCGTCCCTTATGACGTGCGCCGCGTCGCGCGCAGCCTGTACTGGCGCGCCTATGGCGTGACGGAGATCGCTGCCGTCCTTGGCCTCAAGCGCACAACGGTGCAGGCGTGGAAGGACCGCGACCGCTGGGAGGACGATCCGGTCATCCGGCGCCTCGAAGACAGCTGCGAAATGCGGCTCAACGCCCTGATCTTCAAGGAAGACAAGAACAACAACGACTATAAGGAAATCGACGCGCTGGCCCGCGTGATCGAGCGCACGGCCCGCGTCCGCCGCTATGGCGAACCCGGCGGCCATGAGGGCGATCTCAATCCCAAGGTTGCCGCACGAAACGCCAAGCCGAAGAAGAAGGCGCCGAAGAACCTCATCACTCGCGACGAGGCCGACCGGCTCAAGACCGCCTTCCTCGACGGGCTATTCGGCCATCAGGAAACATGGTGGCAGAACATCAGCCGCCGCACGCGCTTCCTGCTCAAGAGCCGCCAGATCGGCGCAACCTTCTATTTCGCCCGCGAGGCGCTGATCCGCGCGCTGGAAACCGGCAACAACCAGATATTCATTTCGGCGAGCCGCGCGCAGGCCAACATCTTCCGGCAGTACATCGTCGAATTCGTGTTCGCGCAGACGGGCAAGATGCTCAAGGGCGACCCGCTGGTCATCGATCGCGGCGAGGATGAGGACGGCAAGCAGCTCGAACCCGTCACGCTCTACTTCCTCGGCACCAATTACCGCACGGCCCAGGGCTATCACGGCGATGTCTACATCGACGAATGCTTCTGGATCTTCGGCTTCGAGCAGATCAACAAGGTCGCGTCGGCCATCGCGACGCAAAAGCGCTACCACAAGACCTATTTCTCGACGCCGTCCACGATCGCGCACGAGGCCTATCCGTTGTGGACGGGCGAGCGGTTCAACCGCCGCCGCGAGCGCAAAGATCAGATCAAGATCGACATCAGCCACAGCGCGCTCGCCGTGCATGGCGCGACGGGCGCCGATCAGATCTGGCGCCACATCGTCAATCTGGACGATGCCATTGCCGGCGGCTTCAACCTCATCGACCGCGCCGAGCTGGAGCTGGAATATTCGGTCGACGAATTCTCCAACCTGTTTCTGTGCGACTTTGTCGACGACAGTAAGTCGAGCTTCCCGCTATCGATGCTGCGGCCGTGCATGGTCGATAGCTGGGATGTCTGGAAGGACTTCGACCCCTATGCCCTGCAACCGTTCGGCCAGGGCGAAGTGTGGATCGGCTATGATCCACAAGAGAGCGAGGACGGCGACAGCGCGGCGTGCGTCGTGGTGGCGCCACCGACCGGCCCCAAGGGCAAGTTCCGCGTGCTCGAAAAGCTGCAATGGCGCGGCAAGGACTTCGAGGCGCAGGCCGGCGAGATCAAAAAGCTGTGCTCGAAATATCGCGTCACCGAAATCGCCATCGACACGACCGGCATGGGCGCGGCGGTGCATCAGCAGGTGGTCAAGTTCTTCCCGATGGCTAGGCGTATCGATTACTCGGCGCTGACCAAGACGATGATGGTGCTCAAGGCGAAGAACGTCTTCACCAAGCGGCGCATCGAGTTTGACGCTGGCTGGCGCGATCTCGCTGCCGCGCTGATGTCGATCCACCCCCAGCTCACCGCTGGCGGCAAGCAAATGACCTATGTGGCGCGGCGCAGCGAGGCCACCGGGCATGGCGATCTCGCCTGGGCACTTCTGCACGTCCTCTACTGCGAGCCGATGGACGGCGGTGTCGGCGGAAAATCCAGCATGGAGATAATGTGATGAGCGGCACCGATATCGATGTTGAAACGAGCACCGGCGTGCGCATGTTTTCCTTCGGCGATGCCGAGAGCGTGCTCAATCGCCGTGATCTGCTCAATAATGTCGAATGCCGGTTCGAGGGCCGATGGTTCGAGCCGCCGGTGCCGTTCAAGCTGCTCGGCCGCGCCCTGCATGTGCAGCCCCATCATGAGAGCGCCATCCGCGTGAAGCGCAACCTGCTGGTGAAGCACTTCAAGCCCTCCCGCCTGCTCAGCCGCACCGCCTTCGGCAAGTTCGCCCTCGACTATCTGGTGATGGGCAATGCCTTCCTCGAGGAGGTGCCCAACATCGCCGGCCGCACGATGCGCCTCGACCACAGCCTTGCCGTGCGCACCCGGGTCGGCAAGGCCGGCCGCGCCTTCTTCCTGCCAGATCATGCCTGGGGCGGCTTCGGTCAGCCCCATGAATATGAGGCGGGCCGGCTGATCCATCTCGCCGAACCGGATGTTGCGCAGGAGGTCTACGGCCTGCCGGAATATCTCTCGGCCATGCAATCGGCCTTCCTCAATGAGGCCGCCACACTGTTCCGCCGCCGCTATTACATCAACGGCGCCCACGCCGGCTTCGTCTTCTATCTGAGCGAGGCCAGCATGGATCAGAAGGATGTCGACATGGTGCGCGAGGCCCTGCGCGAAGCCAAGGGCGTCGGCAACTTCAAGAACCTGTTCATCAACGCGCCGGGCGGGAAGAAGGACGGCGTCCAGATCATCCCGATCAGCGAGGTCGCGGCCAAGGATGAGTTTCTGGGCATAAAGGGCACCACCCGCGATGACATCCTCGCCGCGCACCGCGTCCCGCCGCAGATCCTCGGCGTGGTGCCGCAGAATAATGGCGGCTTCGGTGATGTCGGCAAGGCGAACGACATCTTCTTCGCCAACGAGATCGAGCCGCTGCAGATGCGCTTCCTCGAAGTCAACGACCGGGTCGGCGAGGAGGCCATCACCTTCGAGCCTTACCGGCCCATGGGCAACGCCGTGCCCGCCAGTTCTCCCGCTTAACGGCGGGGAACGGGGCGCGGTAACGCCCCGTCCAGGCAATCAGTCTTGCCTCAAGCCGTGGGGGTGCATGCGCCCCCGACTCGTCCCGCCTGCCATGCACGGCGGCGGGCCGTATGTGGAATGAAGGTTAAGGAGTCGAGTGCGATGAAAATGGAACCTGTGCAGCCCGCGCGTCCGCTGGCGGCATGGATCGGGGGCAAGCGCAAGCTGGCCAAGCGTCTGATCGCCCGTATCAACGAGGTCGATCATGACAGCTATGTGGAGCCGTTCGTGGGCATGGGCGGCGTGTTTCTGCGCCGTGACCGGCGGCCGCCGTGCGAGGTCATCAATGACTGGAGCGAGGATGTGTCGACCTTCTTTCGCGTGGTGCAGCGGCACTTCGTGCCGTTCGTCGACATGATCCGCTTTCAGATCAGCTCCCGCGCGAATTTTGAGAAGCTGGCGGCGCAGGATCCGCGCACGCTGACTGATCTGGAGCGGTCGGCGCGGTTCCTTTACCTGCAGCGCCTGGCGTTCGGCGGGAAGGTCGATGGCCGTAACTTCGGCACGTCACCCGGCCTCGGCGCGCGGTTCGACGTGACAAAGATCGTGCCGATGATCGAGGCCGTGCATGAAAGACTGGCGGCCGTGACGATCGAGCGCCTGCCCTGGCGCCAGCTCATCGAGCGCTGGGATCGGCCGGCGACGCTGTTCTACCTCGACCCGCCCTATCACGGCAACGAGGGCGACTATGGCGCCGGCATGTTCGGCCGCGCTGAGTTCGCTGAAATGGCGGACGTGCTGGGCGGCATCAAAGGCCGCTTCATCATGAGCATCAACGATCATCCCGAGATCCGCGAGCTGTTCGCCCGCTTCACGATCGACGAGGCGGCCACAAGCTACAGCGTCGGCGGCCAGGCCAAAGCCAAGGCCGTGCGCGAGTTGATCATCACGGGCTGAATGCCCGCCTGACGCCCCCACAGCGACACGACAAGCCCGAGGCGCCCCGGCCAAGCCGGCGGCGCCTCGACGCGTTGGGCGGCCAGCTGGGCGGCCACGTCAGCCCGAGCGCGGCCGGCCCCTGACATCCTTGCCACCTGACCCGCGCGCGCCGCGCTTAGCTCCCCCCCTCGCCTGCACGCTTCCCCTGCCAGAAATGACGCAACAGGCATTATACGCCGCATCGGCGGTCCTCCGGGCTTTGAGACCGCTGAGCGACGCATCGGCGGCGACGCGTTTTGACGCACCCAGCCCCCGTTTTGGACGCCTGATTATGGCACGGCCTTTGCGCGGTATCCCCCTGGATACCCCAGGACCGGCCCAAGCCGGTCCGCCCCCTACGGTGCGTCCGTAGAGTGAGGGTGCCTCCATGGGCTGATCTGGGGTCGTGGCTCCGATAATTTGCGCCTCGCGCAGCGAGTCCTTCTCTCTTTATTCGGAAACGGCCTCAATCATGCCGCCGGGTGGACTCGCCCTATCTGAAAAAAGGCGCGACATGCGTTCGAGCGTTTTTCGGAGATATGGATCAGTGACCTGGGCAAGCTGCTCCTCGGGCGGCAATGCGTCCCACGCCTCGCGGATCTTGCGCGTCTGGATCGCCTCAGCCTGGCCGGCCGGCGGGCGACGGAGAATGCGACGGATGATATTGGCGACCTTGCCGGGCAGCGTCAGGAAATAGGCGTTGCTGATCTGGCGAACATATTGCCCGCCTGGCTGATAATCATCGACCGGTTCGGTACGGCGTTGCCAGTCGAGGAAGCCGTGGGCCTTCAAGTTCTTCAATGCCGTGACCACGGCAGATCGCGAACGCCGCACCGCCTGCGAAATATAATTGATCGCATAGTCCAGCCGACCGGTTTTCCGGCAGCGCCGACGCAGGAGGAACCGGTAGACCGCCAGCTCGACATCTCCAACGATCCCCCGCCTGCGCCCTGGCAGCTTCGTCGAGAGCATCAGATGTTCGAGCTGCGTCATGCGGGCATTGTTTTCCGAACTCGGAAACGTGTTCTCTCGCGCCCAGCGCCGCGATTCATAGTCGCCAGGGTGACGGCTATCGCGCCAGACCTTCTGAAATGTCCGGGCACGCTCGCCGCTGACCCTTCCCGCCAGGACGCCACCGATCGCGCGCGCGGTCATGCCCCTGCTCCGAACATCGTGCGCGCGGGTCGCTGTTTCTGAAAAAATCCGTGTACGGGATTTGTACGAGCGACATGCTCAAAACGGGCTTTGTTTTTACTATGTTCCGCAAATGCGGCTATACTATTCGGAGGGAATGGTGCATTAAAAACCCTTGAAATCAGGGCATTTAATGGTGGGCGCGGCAAGGATTGAACTTGCGACCCCACCCGTGTGAAGGGTGTGCTCTACCACTGAGCTACGCGCCCGGCGATCCAATCGCGGAGGCGAGCGCTTTGGCGATTGAGGGACGGCATGTCAAGCCGCTGTATCGGCCTTCCGTGCGATTCCTTCGGGCACCAGCGCGACACCGCGCTTCGCGTCAGTGCTTGGTCTGCGTCATCCGGTCGACATAGGCGATGCCGATGGCGGATGTGATGAACAGGCCGTGGATGATCGACTGCCACATCACCCCCTCGCTCGTCACGCGAGCCGCAGGCGTGCCCATGGCGCCAGCCTCGATGAATGTGCGCAGCAGGTGGATGGAGGAAATGCCGATGATCGCCATCGCCAGCTTCACCTTGAGCACGCCGGCATTCACATGGCTGAGCCACTCCGGCTGATCGCGATGGCCCTGCAGGCCGAGCCGGGACACGAAGGTCTCATAGCCGCCAACGATGACCATGATCAGCAGGTTGGAGATCATCACCACGTCGATCAGCCCGAGCACCATCAGCATGATCTGCTGCTCGGTGAACTCGTAGGCGTGGAGGACGAGGTGGATCAGCTCCTTGATGAACAGGAACACATAGACGCACTGCGCGACGATGAGGCCCAGATATAGCGGGAGCTGAAGCCAGCGCGACCCGAAGATCAGCAGCGGCAGCGGACGGAGCGGAGCGTTGGGATCGGCAGGTGTCATGGCGGCGCCAGATAATGGGCCGCCCAAGCCCTGTCATCCCCGATTCTGGTGGCCGCCCGGTGATCATCGCACGCTGCGCGCGCTCGACCGACCTGCTGCCGCTTGCATGGCCGGTTCCCCTCACCCATATCGCGGCGCATGGCAGACACCCAGCACAGCGCCATGCCGGTCTGGCACGGCACCACCATCCTCTCCGTCCGCGCTTCAGGAAAGGTCGTCGTCATCGGCGATGGCCAGGTCTCGATGGGGCAGACAGTCATGAAACCCAATGCCCGCAAGGTCCGCCGCCTGCATGATGGCAGCGTGATCGGCGGATTTGCCGGCGCCACGGCGGATGCCTTCACGCTCTTCGAGCGGTTGGAGAGCAAGCTGGAGCGCCACAACGGGCAGCTCATGCGCGCCGCCGTGGAACTGGCGAAGGACTGGCGGACGGACAAATATCTGCGCAATCTCGAAGCCATGATGATCGTGGCGGACAAGGATACGACGCTGATCCTCACCGGCAATGGCGATGTGCTGGAGCCGCTGGAAGGCATTGCCGCGATTGGATCGGGCGGCAATTACGCGCTCTCCGCCGCGCGGGCGCTGCAGGATTATGAGAAAGACGCCGAGACGCTGGCGCGCAAGGCCATGAAAATTGCGGCGGAAATCTGCGTCTACACCAATGACAGCCTGACCATCGAGATGCTGGACAGCGCCACCTGACACATCATCCCGCCCCACCCCGTTCGTCTCGAGCGAAGTCGAGAGACGGACAGACCGGCTTCAACGTGTCTCGACTTCGCTCGACACGAACGGATTTCAAAGCACCCTTATGAACGACAATCTCACCCCCAAAGCCATCGTCACCGCGCTGGATGCGCACATCATCGGCCAGGCCGAGGCCAAGCGCGCCGTCGCCGTTGCCCTGCGCAACCGCTGGCGGCGGCAGAAGCTGCCGGCCGAGCTGCGCGACGAGGTGACGCCCAAGAACATCCTGATGATCGGCCCCACGGGCTGCGGCAAGACGGAGATCAGCCGCCGTTTGGCCAAGCTCGCCGATGCGCCGTTCATCAAGGTGGAAGCCACCAAGTTCACCGAGGTCGGCTATGTCGGCCGCGATGTGGAGCAGATCGTGCGCGATCTGGTCGAGGAGGCGGTGCGCCTCGAACGCGAGCGCCGCCGCGAGGCCGTGCGCGGCGCGGCCAGCGAGGCCGCCATGGGCCGACTGCTCGATGCCCTCACCGGCAAGGAAGCCAGCGAGGCCACGCGCCTCTCCTTCCGCCAGCGGATCGAGAGCGACCAGATGAACGATGTCGAGGTGGAGGTCGAGGTGACCGATGCCCCGGCCGCGCCGATGGAAATCCCCGGCATGGGTGGCAATATCGGCATGATCAACCTGTCGGACATGATGTCCAAGGCGCTCGGCCAGCAGCAGAAGAAGCGTCGCAAGATGCGGGTTGCCGATGCCTGGGACAAGCTGGTCGAGGAAGAGCAGGACAAGCGGCTCGATCAGGACGATGTCGCCCGCGTCGCCATTGCCTCGGCCGAGCAGAACGGCATCGTGTTCCTCGACGAGATCGACAAAATCGCGGTGAGCGACGTGCGCGGCGGATCGGTGAGCCGCGAGGGCGTCCAGCGCGATCTGCTGCCGCTGATCGAGGGCACGACGGTCGCCACAAAATACGGCCCGCTCAAGACGGACCATATTCTGTTCATCGCCTCGGGCGCCTTCCATGTCGCCAAGCCGAGCGACTTGCTGCCGGAACTGCAGGGCCGCCTGCCGATCCGCGTGGAATTGAAGGGCCTGACCGAGGAGGATTTCGTCGCGATCCTCTCCGACACCAAGGCCTCGCTGCCCGAGCAATATGCCGCACTTCTGGCGACGGAAGGCGTCACCATCCAGCTCGCGCCGGACGGTATCCGCGCGATCGCGAAGATCGCCGCCGACGTGAACGAGCAGGTCGAGAATATCGGCGCGCGGCGGTTGCAGACCGTGATGGAGAAGCTACTGGAGGATGTGAGCTTCGAGGCGGACACCCGCGCGGGCGAGACGATCACCATCGATGCCGGCTATGTCGAGCGCCAGCTTTCGGGTATCGCCAAGAACACGGACCTGAGCAAATATATCCTCTGAACCGGAGGCGTTAAGGGAGCGATTGCGCATGAGCTATGAGACAGTGCTGGTCGAGCAGCGCGGTGCCGTCACGCTGGTCACGCTCAATCGCCCCCAGGCGCTCAACGCCCTCAACAGCCAGGTGCTGGCCGATCTGATCGCGGTGTTCGAGTGCTACGATGCGGACGACGCGCAGCGCTGCCTCGTCCTCACCGGCAGCGAGAAAGCCTTCGCCGCCGGCGCGGACATCAAGGAGATGGCCGACAAGACCGGAGCGGACATGTACCGCGCCGAGATGTTCGCACAGTGGACCAGCCGCATCGCGGCGACGCGCAAGCCGTGGATCGCGGCGGTCGCCGGCTTCGCGCTCGGCGGCGGGTGCGAACTGGCGATGATGGCGGACTTCATCATAGCAGCGGACACGGCGAAGTTCGGCCAGCCGGAAATCACTTTGGGCGTCGCGCCCGGCATGGGCGGGTCCCAGCGCCTGACCCGCGCGGTCGGCAAGGCCAAGGCGATGGACCTGTGCCTCACCGGTCGCCGCATGGATGCCGAGGAAGCCGAGCGGGCTGGCCTTGTCGCGCGCATCGTGCCGGCCGACGATCTGCTCGACGAAGCGCTCAAGGCGGCGGAGGCCGTCGCCGCCATGCCGCCGCTCGCCGTCATGGCCAACAAGGAGCTGGTCAACCTCGCCTTTGAAACCACGCTCACCCAGGGGCTGGTCAGCGAACGGCGCATCTTCCAGCTCCTCGCATCCACCGAAGACAAGGCGGAGGGCATGGCAGCCTTTGTGGAAAAACGCCGGCCGGAATGGACCGGGAGTTAAGCGCCGCCGCAAAGCGCTGCGCCGATGAGGCACGGCACAACGGGTCGCCGGAAATAATAACAACTTTAAAGATTTGGAGACGTTTCACCCTCTAGGTGGAGCGCTCACGGCGAGCGGCGCGGCTTGATGAGACGAGCCCTCCGTGGTTGACCGAAATAAGATGTGAGATGTGACGGTGGGTAACATCAAAGGCCGAGGCAGCCCCCTGCGTCATCACCCCGAAGCGGTTGAAATCGATCTGATTCGCGGTCTCTTTCACGCCTTCGCGCCGGCGCTGGTCATGACGATCAGCTTTCTGTCTGCGGGGCTGGTGATCCTGAACCGCACCGGGGACAGCATCCTGCTCGTCCTGCTGATCCTGGGCGCGGTTGCGTCCGTCGCCCGCCTCGTGTCGGCGCATCTGATCGCACCGATCATCCATGCCGAAGGGGTGACGATCGAGCAGGCGAGATATCTCGAGCGGCTCTTCGCGATTCCCTATCTCTGCTTTTCCCTTGTGCTTGGCCTGTTCGGCTTTCGCCTGCTCCAGCTTCCCTCGGCGGACACCCATATGGTGGCTGCGGCCCTGTCTCTGAGCTATTGCGCCGGCGTCGCTGTCGGTATGGGATCGCGGATGTGGATCGCGGTGCCGAGCATGATGCTGGCGCTCGGGCCGGTGATCGCCGCGATGCTGCTGCAACCCGACTTTCTCTATAAGCTCAGCGGCGCCGTGATGGCGGCGATCCTGCTCAGCGGTATCCAGAGCCTGCGTGGCAAGCAGAACCGCTCGGCGGACGACATCGCTCTGCGCATCGCCTTCTCGCACCTCGCCCGCAAGGATGCGCTGACCGCCCTCCCCAACCGCATCGCGCTGCGCGAGTGGTGGGAGCAGGTGGTCGCCTCCGGGGCGGAGAACAAGCTGGTCGCGGTCCATTATCTCGACCTCAACGACTTCAAGCCCGTCAACGATCGCCATGGTCATCCGGTGGGCGATGCCCTGCTCGCCGCTGCCGGCAAGCGCATCGCCCGGACGATAAGGGACAGCGACATCGTCGCGCGGCTCGGCGGAGACGAATTTGCGGTCATCCAATATGACATCGTGAACGCCGACGACGCCGCCCAACTCGCCGCCCGCATCCGGGAGGCGATCACCCAGCCGTTCAGCATCGGCGCGCTGACCCTCAAGATTTCGACCGGCCACGGCTTCGTGGTGTCGCGCGGCCGGGACGAAGCGCTCGAAGACCTGCTCGCCCTTGCCGACAAGGCGCTCTACACCAGCAAACAGGGCGGCGAAATTTCCCAATATGAGGCCGTCGAGACAATCACCCGCCGCGTCGCCTGATCAGCACGTCCATCTCCATCCGCACCCGGTAGCCACATGGGTCAACAAGTGTGACGCGCGGGTCAAGCCAGCGGCGTTGGATTCACGCACCTTGTGCGGCATAGCCTGAAGGCGTGGTACCGCCTTGCTCATCGCGCGCAGGCGGCCGAACGTCGGGAGAGGATATGAAGACGCACGGGCTTGCTATTCTGGCCGCAACGGCGCTGCTGGGCGCCAGCGCTTGCCAGATGACGACCTCCACCACTTCGGTAGCGCCGGAAGCCGGCATCGGCCACGCGCAGATGGTAAAGGCCGACGATCAGCCCGGCCAATGGGCATCCTACAGCCGCACCTGGGACGAACAGCGCTACAGCCCGCTCGACCAGATCAATGACAGCAACGCCCATCGCCTCGGCCTCGCCTGGTTCGACGATCTCGACACCTATCGGGGCGTGCAGGCCACGCCGCTGGTGATCGAGGGCGTGCTCTACAACGAAAATATCTTCAACGTCGTCACGGCCTATAATGCCAAGACCGGCGAGAAATTGTGGGTGTACGACCCAAAGGTCGGCAAGGAATGGGCCGGCCTCGCCTGCTGCGGCCCCTCCTCGCGCGGCCTTGCCGCCTGGGGCAACAAGATCATCATCGGCGCGCTCGATGGGCGGCTGATTGCCATCGATCGCAAGACCGGGGCCGAACTCTGGTCCGCGCAGACCTTCGATCGCAAGGAGCAATATTCGATCACCGGCGCGCCGCGCGTCTATGACGGCAAGGTGATCATCGGCAATGGCGGCGCCGACTATGGCTCGCGCGGCTTCGTGGTCGCCTATGATGCCGAGACCGGCAAGCGGCTGTGGAAATTCTACATCGTCCCCGGCAACCCCGCCAGCGGCCCGGACGGGGAAGCCTCCGACAGCGCTATGAAGATCGCCGCGCCGACCTGGCACGGCAAATTCTGGGAGACCGGCGGCGGCGGCAATGCGTGGGACAGCTTCGCCTACGATCCCGAACTGAACCTCGTCTACATCGGCACCGGCAATGGCAGCCCGCAAAGCTGGCATCATCGCAGCGACAGCAAGGGCGACAATCTGTTCCTCTGCTCGATGGTGGCGGTGGATGCGACCACGGGCGCGTACAAATGGCACTACCAGATGGTGCCCGAGGAGGATTGGGATTACACCTGCACCCAGCCCATCGTGCTCGCCGACCTCAAGATCGACGGCAAGCTGCGCAAGGTCGCCATGCAGGCGCCGAAGAACGGCTTCTTCTACGTGCTGGATCGCGCGACCGGCAAACTGATCTCGGCCAAGAGCTATGTGTCGGTCAACACATGGGCCAGCCATGTCGACATGAAGACGGGGCGCCCCGTAGTACTGCCCACCGCGCATAACACGACCACGCCGCACATCATGAGCCCGAGCTGGATGGCCGCGCACACCTGGCACCCGATGAGCTACAGCCCCAAGACCGGGCTGGTCTATCTCTCGGCGCAGGAGCAGGGGTCGATCTACGCCAACCAGCCGGACGGCGCGTACCAATATGTGCGCGGGCGCAACAACACCGGCTTTGATCATGCCAACCAGCCGGAGCTGCGCAAGCAGCTGATGAACGAGATCATGGCGAGCGAGAAAGGCTATCTGCTTGCCTGGAACCCGGCAACCCAGTCCGAGGCCTGGCGCGTCCCCTATCCGCATCCGGGCTCAGGCGGCGTGCTGACCACGGCTGGTAACATCCTCGTGCAGCCGACCATCAACAAGACCGTCGCCATCTACCGGGCGGACAATGGCCGGAAGCTCTGGGAAATGAACGTCGATCAGGCCGGCGTCGCGGGCGCGATGACCTATATGATCGATGGCGAGCAATATATCGCGCTCAATGTCGGCTGGGGCGGCTCGCCGGTCTATAATCTTGCCAAGGATGGCCCCTTCCGCTTCGCCACCGCGAAGCTGCTGGTGTTCAAGCTGGACGCCAAGGGCGTGACGCTGCCGCCGATGAAGACGCAGGAAGAGACCGCCTATCTGCCCCGCCAGCGCATCCCTACCGAGGTCGCCGCGCGCGGCGCGGCTCTCTATGGCGAGACCTGCAATCGCTGCCATGGCGACAATGCCGTCGGCGGCATCAAGGATCTGCGGCGGATGAGCAAAGATGCGCATGATGGCTTTCTCGACATTGTGCTGAACGGAACCCTGCTCCACAAGGGCATGCCCAATTTCAGCGGGGTGCTGACCAAGGCGCAGACCGAAGACATCCACGGCTATCTCATCACCCGTGCTCAGGAAGACTGGTAAGGGCACGGGAACGGGCACCCCGCGCCGACGTTAGACCAATGAGAGACAACAGGCGTGGGACGAGATCATGACGAGACAAGCGAAAACCGATAAGCCGAAATCGGCAACCCCGCGCCGCGCGAGGACCAAGGCCGTGAACCCGCGTCAGTTGCCCGTGGTGGTGGAGCATGACAAAAGCACGACGCAGGTCATTGCCGACAAGGCGGTCAAGACCGGCCGCGCCCTTGGCAAGACCAGCGTGCGCCTGGCGCAACCGATCGTCAAATCGATCAAGCATGAGGATAACCGCACGCTCGCCAAGATGGTGGTCGCAGCGGTGACGCCGCGCCTCATCAACTACGGTCTGCGCTTTGCGGTCCGCAATCCGGTGCTGACCGTCGCCGGCATTTTAGTGGCCGCGACCATCATCGGCTCGCAGGATGATGGGGCCCAAGAGGAGAGCTGAGCTCTTCTCCGACAGCGGCACAAACGCAAACGCCGGGGCAAAACCCCGGCGTTGCTGTTTATGGCTGAGGGCGTTCGGGGCGCTTAGTGCGGCCCCTTCCCGTCCGACACGCCGCCCCAATCCTCATTGGCCCGCGCGATCAGATAGCCATGGATCGCCTCGGCATCCTCGGCCGAGATGAGGTCCGCAAAGCTCGCCATCCCCTTGTCGGCATAAAGACCCTTGAGAACGATGTCGTTGAACTTCGCGTGCGTCTCGCGCGTCATCATCCGCAGATCCTTGACGCCGCCGATGGCCTGCTGGCCGTGGCACACCGCGCAGGTCTCGGCGAAGAGCTGCGCCCCGCGTGCGACCTGCGCCTCGCTGGCGCGGAGCGGCGGCGGCTCCGGCGCTTTCGCGGCCGGCTGGAGCGCCGGCAACTGCGCCGTGCCGCCCAGCTTGAACACGATCAGCCGGGCCGGCGCACGTGGCATCTCGATGCCCTGCCCGCGCTCGACCATGGCGGCGCCCCCGCCCCAACCAGCGTTGACGGCGACATATTGCACGCCATCCAGCGTGTAGGTGATCGGCCCGGCCACCGGCGCGCTCTGCACCGGCATTTCCCAGAGCAGCTTGCCGTTGCGGGCATCGAAGGCCGCGAAGGTCTGGCGCGTCGTGCCCTCGAAAACGAGGTCGCTGCCCGTGACCATCACGCCGCCATTGCCGTGGCGCGGCAACGGAATCTTCCAGGCAGCCTTCTGCTTCACCGGATCCCAGGCCAGGAGATAGGCCTTGTCCATGGCCACGGCCCCTTTCATCAGCTCGCCACGCTTCTTCGCCGCCTCGCCGGTATATCCACCCCAGCCCGCATTGGAGCGGAACGGCTTGGGCTGGAAATCGGGATCGAGCGCCAGCACCATGCCGGATTCGTAGAGCGGGAAATAAGCCAGCTTGGTGCGCGGACTATAGGCCATGGGGAACCAGTTATGCGCGCCGCCCGGCCCCGGCTTCACCAGAAACGGATCCTGGCCATAATGCGCATCCGGGTTCATCTTCGGGCGGCCGGTCTTGGGATCGATGCCGAGCGTCCAGTTCGCCGGCGCAATCTGGCCGGCCGAGATGAACTCGCCCGTCGCGCGGTCCAGCACGTAGAAATAGCCGTTCTTGGGCGCCTGCATCAGCACCTTGCGGTCACGCCCGCCGATCTTCAGGTCCGCCGTGACGATGGATTGCGTGCAGGTGTAGTCCCAGTCCTCCTCGGGCACCATCTGGTAGTGCCAGGCATATTTGCCGGTCTCGACATTCACCGCGACGATGGAGCAGATGAAGAGGTTATCGCCTTTGCCATTGCTGCGATAATGCCAGGAGAGCGGCGACCCGTTGCCCGTGCCGATATAGACAAGCTTGAGCGCGGGATCATAGCCGATGCTGTCCCACGCATTTGCCCCGCCGCCGAGCTTCCAATAGTCGCCGGACCATGTCTTGCGGATCATCTCCATGACATTGTCGGACGCGGCGCCATCCGGTCCCTTGGCCGGATCGCCCGGGGTCAGGTAGAATTTCCAGGCTTCCTTGCCGGTATCGGCATCATAGGCCGCGACGAAGCCGCGAATGCCCATGTCGCCGCCGCTATTGCCGACGACCACCTTGCCGTCGAACACGCGCGGTGCGCCGGTGATGGTATAGGGCATGTCCTTCGGCGTGCTCTGCACCGACCAGACCGGCTTGCCGTCCGCCGCATTGAGCGCAATCACCCGCCCGTCCAGCGTCGCGATGATGACCTTGCCCTTCCACAGCGCCAGGCCCCGCGCTACCGGCTCGCAGCACGCATAGCGCCCGAACTCGCGCTGCACCTGCGGATCATAGGTCCACAGGCGCTTGCCGGTGCGGGCATCATAAGCAATCGTGATGTTCCAGGGCAGCGTGTTGTAGAGCACGCCATCGGCATAAAGCGGCGTCGCCTCGACACCCCGGAAGGTATCGAGATCGTCATACCAGGCGATGCCGAGCTGGCTTACATTCTGCGCATTGATCTGGTCGAGCGGACTGTAGCGCTGGGCGCTGTAAGTGCGCCCGTCATGCAGCCAGTCCGTGCCGTCGGTCGCCTGCGCCGCCATCCGCGCACTATCGACCTCGGCCCGGCCGCTGGCCTGCAACTGCGCCATGAACGCGATCATCAGCGCGCCCAGAACCAGCAGGGCTATGCCCACCGCACCGGCGGGCCGTCTCCACATCGCCATCATCGCGTTCAGTCCTTCGGCGGCTGGCCAATGGGCTGCGATCCATCGACCCAGCGACCGACCTTGAGCGAATCCATCTGCGCCTTCGTGCCCGGCGGGCGGTGATAGGCGCCGACTTCATCCCGATCCGGTGTGAACACCTTGCCGGAGACCGGATTGGGATAATGGAACGGCACGATGTAATAAGCAGGATAGGTCAGGTAGACGACCGAGGGCGGCAGATCTGGCGGCGGATCGAACTTGTCCGGCCAGGTATTGTTCATCGCCCATTTGCCCCAGCCTTCCCAGCTGGTGTACATGGTGAAGGGCCCGGTCAGGCGGCTGATCTTCCAGACGCCATTCTCCTTGCGATACTCATTCTCGTAGAGCGGCAGGCCCCAGCCGCCGTTGCTCATCACGAAGGCGCGCGCCCGCACCCAGCCGGTCTTGCCGTCGGCGGAGATGTCCGGGATCGGCTGGAACTGCATGTGGTTGGCGAGCGCACCCTTCTTGGTGCCGTCCGGCCCGAAGGCCTTCTGCATATATTCGAGTACCCGCGCCTTGCCGAGGAAGATGCCCTTGCCGCCAATCTCCAGCGTGGCATCCTCTGTGAACAGCTCGGACAGCGGATGCCACTGGCTCTTGTCCACGAAATAGCCGTAGCTGCGCTGCAGCTTCTCGATGGCGTTGAGGTCTTCCAGTCGGGTGATGCGCTCATCCAGCGCGGCGAGGCGTTCGGCGGTCGTCTTGGGGGCGGTTTGCGCCGAGGCCTGCGCCACAGGAAGCAGGGCGGACGCGGCGATCAGGGCCGCGACGATGCGGGTCCGGTTCATCATGGTTGCCTCATTCCCTTTGCTGCGCTGCTCTCTTCGCGCTTGCCGCTCTCCATGCCGCGATCCGGGCGGCCTACGATGTCATCGCCCTCCATCGGCAGCGCCTTGAGCGACTGGCCGGTGACGGGATGATCGTAGCTGAACGCCGGGAGATAAGCGTTCGGGAAGGAGCGGTAGACCTCCGTCGGCGGCTTGTCCGGTGGGAACAAGGCGCTCGGCCCGTCCATCTGGATCGCATATTTGGCGAAGCCGAGATCATAATCGGTCATGGCAGTGACGTAGAAGTGCAGCGTGTCGAACTTCCACACCCCGCCTTCCTTCACATATTTATTCTCGTAGATGCCAACGCCCCAACGGCCGTTCTCACCGGGCCGGGCGAGCATCACCATGCCCTGCCAGCGCCCAGTCGCTGTGCGGCCATCCGGCGCCACCACCACAATGGGCTGCAGCATCATGTGATTGTTGAGGCTGCCTGCGCTCAGGCCCTGCGGCCCAAAGAGCAGCATCGCCTGCCGGATGCGCGCCGGGCCAATATAGACCCCGCGCTGCCCATATTCGAACTGCCCGCGCGCGGTGAACAGGTCCGCCGCCTGGTTCCACAGGCCCTTGTCGAAATAATAGCCGAAGGTCGCGGTGAGGTTCTCGACGGCGAGCTGGTCCTCCAGCGCTTGCACCCGCTTCTGATAGGCGGCGACCTTGCCCCGCAGCGCCGCGTCGCTCTGGGCGGCGGCGGGCGCAGGTGCCGTGATGACAAGGCCAGCAATCAGCGCGGCCATGATGCTGTTGCGGGCGCTCATTGCACGGTCTCCGACACGGGCTGGCCAGTTACGGGATTGGGCGCGTGGAACGGCGGAAGCGTGCGATCCGGGAAGGCCCGCGGGCTGGTCGACGGGCGATCCGGCGGCATGGCCTTGCTGGCCGCGCTGCGCACCAGCCCCTCACCGGGCTTGAGCCGCGCCCAGCCCTTTTCATAAGGCGCCACGAAGTTGATGTAGAGGTGCAGCCGCGCGATCTTCCACACGCCGCCTTCCTTCACATAATCATTCTCGTAAATGCCGTCGCGCCACTCGGCGTGCTGCTTGTGCTGGCCGAGCATTCCGAGGTCCCGCCAGCGCGCCTTGGCGCTGCGGCCATCGGGCGCGACATCCACGACCGGCTGGAGCGTCACCCACTCATTGAGCTGGCCGTAGATCAGCCCGTCTTGCCCGCCATGCAGGGCCTTCAGATAATCGCGGATGCGGTCCTTGCCGATGTAGACGCCATCGGCGCCGATCTCGATGCTGCCCTTGTCCGCAAACAGGTCGGCGGCGTCCTGCCACAAGCCCCGGTCGAGATAATAACCGAAGGCGCGCTGCAGCTTCATCACCGCGCGGGCGCCCTCCAGTTTCTCGACGCGCGTGGTGAGCGTGTCGATCTCCCGGTCGATGCCCGTCTGCATCTGCGCCTGCACCGGCCCGGCCGCGATGAGCAGCGCCCCCAGTGCCAGCCCCAGTCTCAGCGATGCCGCACGCCTCATCGCAGCTCTCCCATCGGCACGGCCCGCAAAGCGAAGGCGCCTGGGTCCTGCCCCTTGAGAGCGGGATCGAAGAGGAAGCGGCCCTTGCTCTCCACCGCATAGGCAAAGCCACCGAAGTGGGTGACGCCGGGCACGCCGTCCATGCCATCCTTGAGCAGTTTCACGGTCACATCATCTCCTTCGATGGTGAGCAGGCTGATCCGCCCTGCCGGCCCTTCGGCCTGCAGGAAGCGGTTGCCCCCGACGGGCCGCAGGCCATCCGGGCCGTTGAGCGGCTGCGAGACATTGAGCTTCGTCAGGCCGGCAAAGCTGCCATCCGCTCGCAGATTGACCCGCAGCATTATGTTCTGCCGGACATTGTTGACGTAGAGCGTGCCATCCTCGCTGAAGGCGATGCCATCGACACCGCCGAGCAGGGCCTTATCCTCGACCAGCAGCGACACCGCCTCTGCACCCGGTGCAAGCGTGAAGATGCGCCCATTGGTGGTCTCGGCGATATAGGCCGTGCCATCCTTGGCGAGCGCGATGTCGTTGCAGGCGCTGGCCGGCGCAGGCATCTCGTAGCGCTTCTTGAGATCGCCCGATGCGAGGTCGAAGGCGACGAGCGCGGACACCGCGCCCACCTGCCCCATCGGCACCGAGCAGGCCCACAGCGTGTTGGTCCGCTCGTCGACGAGCACGCCCAGCACCGCTGCCAGCTTGTTCTTCTCGTCCGGGCGGATCCAGGCGATGGCCTGCGTGCTGCCCGGCACAGCGCGGTAGATATTGCCCTTGAAGCTGCTGATGTAGAAATTGCCCTTGGAATCGACGTCGGCATTCTCGGGGAACACGCCCTTGTCCGCGACGATGATGTCCTTCGGCAGCGGCCTCGCAAACGGCGCGGGCATGAGATAGGGCACTTCGTTGGAGATCGTCTCGATCCGCGCGATGCGGCCATTGGCGATCTTGAAGATGCTTACGAAACCCACGGTGCGCGCATAATGCGCCTCGGCCGGGTAGCTCTGGCCGTCCCGCCCGGTGAACTGCATCTGCGCCCCGGAGAGGTCGCGATAGCCGATCGCAGCGACCAGCCCGCGTGCCTCATCGATGGCCACGACTTCATGGCGCAGCGCCTCGACCTCGCCGAACAGGCCGCGCGTCAAAGGCGCCGCACAGCCGGCATCCTTCGCACTTTTAGCGACCAGCAGCCCCGTCACCGGCACGCCATTCTCGATGGTCGTGCAGCCCTTGTCGAAGCTGACCGCCGCGCCTTCGCCATTGGCGGCAGCAGCGGCGAAATAGGCATCGACCAGCGCCGTCATCTGACCGCGCGGCAGGCGTGCCTTCGGGCTGAGGCTGGCGGCCAGGCTCTTGGCCGGCGCGTAGGTAACCGGATCACCGAAGGGCTGGCGCCCCTGCTTGCGCCGGATGACGGATTGCACGGCGGCAATCCTGCCGCCCTCCGTCGCCATGTCCATGGCGTAGAAGCCGGGCTGGCCATGATCCTCGACAGAGCCGAACCAGACCACGCGGCCCGTCTGGCTGTCCGTCACCACCAGCGGCGCATCACCGACCGCCTTGATCGTGACCCAGGAGCTTTCGCCGATGCGGACCGGCACGCTGTTCTCGGCGTAGAGCACCGGATCGGCCCATGCCACGCCGACCGGATCGGCCTTGGCCATCGCGCTCATAAAGCTGCCCGCGAGCTGGCTGAGGCAGGCGGAGTCGCAAGGCGCAGAAGATTGTGCCGTGGTCTGGGCCATGGCCGGCGCGGTGACGAGCGCGCAGAGCGCGGCTGCGGTGAGAAACGCGCGCCTCATTCGCCCTGCTCCCCATGCTCGCGGCCGGTCGCCCAGGGATTGTGCATGAAATAGGGCACATAGGTGAACACGGCCTCGATCTCCTGAATCGCGCCGTCTCTCACGCGGAAGGCTTCCAAGAGCGTGATCGAGTTCGGCCATTTGAGCGCGGTCTTCATCTCGCGCCCGTCGGTCAGCTTGTAGCGGTCCACCTCATTGTCATGATCGAAGAAGCCGGAGGCAATGACGACGCCGCGCTCCTCGTCGACGAGAGGGAAGCGCCGCTCGCGGATGCGCTTGTTGATGTAGTAAATGCCGAGCTTGAACTGTTCGAGGCAGCCCGAGGCCAGCGAGGCCGCATTGCCGTTCGCGCCGGGCTCGGCGGAAACGCCCTTTCCCGGTGCGGTCGTGCTGATGCCGTTCTCCAGCCGCCCGCAATCCGCCGTGAACGGCGCGAACACCGTGCCGTCATTACGCTCGACCGTGTTGAAGTAGCTCTGCGCCACCGCAATCAGCCGCGCCCGCGAGACGCGCTGATCGGGCGGCAGAACTTCGTTGAAGGCAGGGTGATGCGCGACCTTGTCCGGATCGCCAAAGGGCGCCGGCAGACCCGTGCGGCGATGTACGACCGTCTCGATCTGGTCGATCTTGTCATTCTGCACGCGCATCCGCATCGCATAATATGCCGGCTCGCCATGCTCCCATACGACGCCGAACCAGGCGACCTGCCCAGTGAGCGGATCGGCGGCTTCGAGGCCCGTCGGCGCGACCTTGCTGATCGAGCGCCACAGACCCTTGCCGATCGGGATGACGACATTGTTCTCGGTAAACTGCACGTCTGCCGCGAGCTTGAGGGACGAGGGGTCCTTCTTCGCCAGCGCCGCCATGTAGTCGCGCGCATAGCCGATCAGACAGTCGCGATTGCAGGTCGGAATATTGACGGCGCTCCGCTCGCCAAAGGCCTGCGCCATGGCTGGTGTCGCCGTCGTTGCCAGAAGCGCGGCGCCTGCCGCGACCATCAGCCGCGTGTGCCAGCGGTGAACCCTGTTGCTCACAAATTTCCCCTCCTGTCGCCTTCCGCCCAGCGATGCCTGCACTGATCGCTTGTTACGGAGCGGGGCCACCATAAGGGGCGTTTCGCGCGCTTGTCACGCGCCGAAGGTTGGAAAAGCCGCGGATTTCCAGATCAGCCCGGCGAATGTCCGGCTCGATCAAGGTCGCTCTGAGGGGCCAGCGTCGAGAGCGCGTCCGGCGGCCGCCTTCTCCCGTGAGGGCGAGCCCTCAGGTGCAGATGGTTGCGGTGAGGACCGGTATGCCGGTATACAAGATGCTGACCAGACCGGTGACGGCGCTGGCAAAGGCGAGCCAGGCCAGCAGGTCCATACGACTGGAGCGGGGCCGAAAGACCCAGCATAGCCATGCCGCCGCGCCGACCGAAACCAGGTAGATGACGACCAGCACCACCCGCGCGGCGCTCACGCTGGCGAGGCCGGCATCGTCCCAGCCCCAGGCGCAGGAGAGGCCCTGCACGGCATATAACAGCGCGAAGGCCATCGCCCAGGCGATCAACCCTGCCATCGCTCGGAACAACGCGGTCATGCCAGCAGTCCGGAAAGATGGGTGCACATGAGCGTGATGGCGCAGACGGCAATGGCATAATCCGCCCAGAGCCGCGCGATCCTGGGCTCGGCGCCATGGGTGGCGGCCACATATCCTCCCCGACGCCGTTGCCAGACGAACAGGCCGATCAGCAGAGCGAGTGCCGCGTGGAGTATGGCATAGCCGAGCAGCACGGCCACCACCGCCCCATAAGCATGCAGCGTGGGTGCGGGAGACAGCAGCCAGGCGGTCACGATCAACGCAGCCAGCAACGTCGCCAGCCCACCCCCGGCAATGGCAACATGGCGCAGGCGGCGGCCGAACAGCGCGGCCACCCCCGCCCCCACGATCCCCGCCAGCAAAATCGGGAGGGAAGGCAGGACGAGCGCCGGCGGGGGCCAGTTCGGGGCGATGATCCAGAGAAAGGCATGGCCGAACAGAAGCGCGCCGAAGAAGGTGCCGTTGGCGAACAGCAGGAACACGCTGCCCCACCAGCCGGGCGATCCGCCTATCTCGGCATGGGGCGGCGCCTCGACCCCATGTCCGATGGGCAGCGTGCCGCGAACCTGCTTGTCGCCAAGGAGCCACGCCCAGCGCCAGCCAAGCGCCGCCAGCAGGATGAGCGGCACCGGCGCCAAGATGTAGAGCTTGAACAGCATCAGCAGGAAGAAGCTGCCGGTGACCATCGCCGTCCACAAAGGCAGCGTCGTGTTGCCCGGCAGGACGACGATGTGCTCCACCCGCCCGCTTGCCGTGTCGACGGCCAGCGTCTCGCGCCAGCCATGGCGCGGCTCGGCGAGATAGCCCTCCCCGCGCGCCAGCGAAAGCGCAAGGTCGGGCGCCTTTTCGAGCGGCTCGCGGTCATCGACATGGGGCAGGCTCGCGATGTTGTAGGATGGCGGCGGCAGCATCATCGCCCATTCCAGCGTGCCCGCATTCCACGGGTTGCGGCGGGTGCGCGGCGCGTGGAAAATCTGCAGCGCAATGTCGATGACGAACAGGGCCACGCCGGTCGCCATCACAAAGCCGCCGACCGACGAGAGCAGATTATAGCCCGTCCAGCCGAGCCCCTCGGGATAGCTGTCGATGCGGCGGGGCTGGCCGAGCAGGCCGACCAGATGCATCAGGAAAAAGGTCAGGTGAAAGCCAGTGAAGATCAGCCAGAAGGCCGCCTTGCCGAGCGTGTAGCTATACTGCCGCCCCGTAAAATGCCCGAGCCAGTAATAGGCCGCCGCCAGCATCGGGAAGACGAAACCGCCGAACAGCACATAATGGAGATGCGCGGTGACGAAGGCGCTGTCATGCGCCTGCCAGTTGAACGGGACCATGGCGACCATCACGCCGGTCAACCCGCCCATCACGAAGGTGACAAAGAAGCCGATCAGGTACAGCATCGGTAGCTTCATTTGCGGCCGGCCGGCCCATAGCGTGCCCAGCCAGGCAAAGATCTGCACCCCGGTCGGCACCGCCACCAGCGTCGAGGCGGCGGAGAAGAAAGCCAGCGCCATATGCGGGATGCCGACGGTGAACATGTGGTGGACCCACAGCCCGAAACTCAGGAAGCCGAGCGCGAGGATCGCCGCCACGATCCAGCCATATCCAAGGATGCGGGTCCGCGCCATGACCGGCAGGATGGTCGAGATCGCGCCGGCGGCCGGCAGGAAGATGATGTAGACCTCCGGGTGGCCGAACAGCCAGAAGAGGTGCTGCCACAGCAGGGAGTCCCCGCCCCGCGCCGCGTCGAAGAACGGCCAGCCGAACGCACGTTCCAGTTCGAGCAGGATGGAGCCGAGGATGAGCGGCGGGAAGCCGATCAGCATCATCAGCGCTGTCACCAGCATGTACCAGGCGAACAGCGGCATCCGATCCAACGACATGCCCGGCGCCCGCAATTTGAGGATCGAGACGACGATGTCGACCGCCGTCACCATCGCGGAAATCTCCACAAAGGTGATGCCGAGCAGCCAGAAATCGGAATTGATCCCCGGCGAATAGGGTTTGGACGACAGCGGCGTGTACATGAACCAGCCCGCATCGGGCGCGATGCCCAGCAGCATGGCCACGATCAGCATCGTGCCGCCGAACAGATAGCACCACCAGCCATAGGCGGTGATGCGCGGGAAGGCGAGATCGCGCGCGCCCAGCATCTTGGGGAGCATGTACATCGCGAACCCTTCGAACATCGGGATCGCGAACAGGAACATCATGATGCTGCCATGCATCGTGAACAGTTGGTTGTAGATATCTGGCCCGACAAAGGCGCTGCCCGGCGTCGCCAGCTGGGCGCGGATCAGCATCGCCAGCAGGCCGCCGATCAGGAAGAAGATGAAGGCGGTTACCATCAACCGCACGCCGATCACGCTGTGATTGACCGTCGAGATGGTGCCACGCCAGCCGCGCGGCGTTCCCCAGATGCGCTCTAGGGCACGATGAAGCTGGAGCGCCTTCACTGCCCCTCCCCCGCCACAAAGCGCGCCCAACCCGCTGGGTCATGCGCGACGACGCGGAAGGCGTGACCCGTGTGCCCCGGGCCGCAAAACTCGGCGCACAGGCCATGATAAACGCCCGGCACGTTGGCCTCGATGCGCAGGACATTGCGATGGCCGGGAATGGCGTCCATCTTGCCCGCGAGGCGCGGCACCCAGAAAGCGTGAATGACGTCGAGCGTCCGCAGTTCGACATCAACCGGCTGGCCGGCGGGAATGTTGAGCACATCCTGCGTGACGACATCGCCGGTGCGGCCGGGCTGCGTGAAGGTCCACTGCCACCGGCTCGCTTCGGCGATGACGCGCAGGGTCTGCGCATCGTTGCGCGGCAGCAGCCGCTCGCCAATGACCAGACCATAAGCCAGCAGCGCGACGAGAACGACGGACGGGAAGATGAGCCCGCCGCCGATGATCCACCGCTTGGCCGAGGTCGGGCGCTCCAGTGAGCCGCGTCGAAAGGCGAGCGCGAGCAGCGCGCAGACCAGCACAAGGATCGCCACCGCCCCGGCCAGCATGACCCACCACAAGGATGCGATAGCATCCGCCGCCGGCCCTGCGGGCTCTAGCGTCGAGTAGCGGCCGGCACAGCCGCTGGAGAAAAACGCCGCGCCGGGCATTATGACCCGAGAGCGCAGACAGCGTAAAGGACGGCCATGCCCAGCACCGAACAGCGCGAAGATGCGCTGACCGACCCAATCAGCGCGAACCCCTCCTTCGATGACGCCGAATCGAAAATCGCGGTCTCTGGGCACCCCGTTCACGCCATGCTCGTCTCGTTCCCGATCGGCCTCGCGGCCTGCGCGCTGGGCGCCGATCTCTTCTATTGGTGGACCGGAGACGGCTTCTGGGCGCGCGCGGCGCTGTGGAGCACCGGCATGGCCTTTCTGATGGGCCTGCTCGCCGGCCTTTCCGGAACCGTCGAGCTGCTTAGCGTGCCGGGTATTCGCGCTCGTGCGGCAAGCTGGACGCACTTCATCGTCGCGATCACCCTGCTGTCCGTCCTCGGCGCCAATTGGGGCTATCGGCTGTCCGGCTATGAATCCGCCGTGCTCCCTTACGGCCTGCTGCTCTCCGTGCTGTCGGCCATTTTCGTGGCCTTTGCCGGATGGCATGGCGGCAAGCTGGTGTTTGACTATCAAATCGGCACCTCGTCGACCGGCAATTGACGGCCGCGCGGCGTCGTCAGCCAGTCCGGCATGGTCAAGTCGATGGAGGGCTTGCTTAGTACGATCGCAAAGATCGCCGCGCACAGAAGGAGGGCGAGCAGCACGAGCGGCAGGATCGGCGAGGGCTGACGCTGATTGCCATGCTCGCCCATCCGCACGACGAGATTGCCGATCCAAGCGTGCAGCCCGACCAGCAGCCCCACGAACAGCAGCTTGCCGAACATCCAGGGCACGAACACTTCGCGCAGAAACAACAGCGCGGTGCCGGCCGCAACCGCGATCACCGCAGCGGGGGTCAGCAAATGAGTATAGCCATAATGGGTGAAGCGGCGGATGCGCTGATACGCCTGCTGACCCTGCCCGCGCTCATGCTGCGCCAACAGCAGCGGCAAGGCGATCAGGCCGGCAGCCCACAACAGGATCGCGGCGATGTGCAATCCCTTGATGAGCGGAATCCACGCTGTCACGCGGGCGTCCACCGCCAGCCGTCGCTCCAAGCGCGCCGCGCGATCAATCCGGCGATCACGGCATAAGGCAGCATCGCCGGAACCCACATGATCAGACCGGCAAGCTGCTGATCGTGCAAGGGATCGATCCCATAGGCCAGGGGCGCGATGCGGTGATGGGGATAGAGCACGCGCGGTGCGAAGGTGATCAGCGCGCCCAGCAGGCCCATCTGCCCGACCCCGGCGGCAAGCGTGACCATCGCGGCAGGCCACGCCGCGCGCGCCGAGAATATCGCGCGCCAGAACCAGATGGCGGTGCCGAGCAGGGAAATCTGCATCAGCCAGTACAGACCATGATGATTGAGCGCCGCCGTGTAGAAAGCGGGGATGTGCCAAAGCCAGAGCGTGCCCGTGGATACGGCGAAGGGCAGCGCCGCGCTGCCGGAGCGCCCGCGCGGCAGAAGAAGCGCAAAGACCGGCGCCGCGCAGGCGACCAGCAGAATGTGGTGCACGGTTCTCGCGGAGAACAATGCGCTTGCGAGCGCACAGAGCGGCGACACGAAGGCGACCAGCATGATGCCGCAACCGGCGGCGACCAGTCCGGGCCGCTGTCGCCCGACGGTCGCGAGCAGCAGGATCGTCCCGCCCAGCATGGCGGCCAACAACCAGGGATCGAAGTTCCAGCTAAGGAGCAGCAGGCTCGGGTCCGGTGGTGCGCCACAATAAGGGATATTCGTGACGATTATACTTCCCCGAAAAGGTCCCAGGAGGAGTTGAGCAGCATCCCCGCCGCCACATGCCAGACCAATTGAACCAACGCCGCCAATCCGTGAGGGTTCCCGCCCGCTGGAGCTGGCAGCACACTTGCGAGAAAAGCTTCCCAGGCTAACACTGGCGGCGTCACCCGGTACATCTGCATCTCGGAGGATTTATGGACATTTCTGAAGCCGGCGGTCGCACCATTGCGGCCGACATCGAAACCGCCTTCAACAGTACGGACCTGGCCCTGCTCGATCTGGCGCGGCTGACGACAAGTATCCTCGAAACCAAACGTACCACGGTGATTGAGCCGGCGCGCTTTCAAAAGCTGTTGGATGATATGTCTGCCGCTCTATCAAATCTCGTCGAGGGACGTCGCAAGATGGTCGCGGTGCACAGAGCGCTCGTCTTGATCAAACGGGAAAGCAACTTGGCTGAGGTCGACTTCGGATGTTTCGGTATTGCTAACAGAGCAGCCGGCAAGCAGCCGGTCGATTCTCAGCGAAGTTGATACCGTTCAAGCCCGACCTTTCGCGACTGCAACTTGGCTGCTCATGCGTTTCACGAGCCGCAGTGTCAGGCGCCGACCCGCGTCGTTCGCAAATTGACGCTGTGATGAGCCTATGCCATAGGCGTCGCCGCCGCCGCGGTTGCCAAAACGATGCAACAGGGACGGCCTGATCAGCGCGAAACGCCTGATTAGCGGGTGTAGCTCAATGGTAGAGCAGCAGCTTCCCAAGCTGACGACGGGGGTTCGATTCCCCTCACCCGCTCCAATTTCCAGAAATTCCTACCAGCATTAAGCCGCCGAACCGGTTGAATTTTCCCGCTCGCACGGTGCATTTGAGGGTGGCCGCTCCACTGCGCTTGATCCACGCAGCGGAGGTCGGCAGATTCAGCGCGTGATGGCCGCTTCCTGACTGATGCGGCCCATTCGTCGGCTCAGGAGACAAAGAATGCGATCAGCGCTGGCAGCCCTCGTCATGATGATCGGCGCGATGTTTCTCTCGAGCGCAGCGACTGCCCAGCCGGCGCAGGCCTCCTCCGGGGGCGAGCCGTCTTCCGCTGCCTGCGTGAAAGACTCGAACGTCGACAGTTGCTGGCAGGCTGGCGTCGCGGCGGAACGGCGGGGCGATGCACGCGCCGCCCTCGCCGCCTATGAAGCATCCTGCGACGCGGGTTTTCAAGTGGGCGGCTGCTATGAGGCCGGGAAGATCTATTTTCTGAACAGCACGCTGCGGGACTATGGCGCCGCGAAGGAGAAAATGGCGCGCGTCTGCGATTCATCCGACATCGGGATCGGCCCCTATGCCTGCAAATATCTGGGGATCATCTACCGCAGGGGCCTCGCCGGCCAACCACAGTTGGACAGGGCCTTCAACATCCTGTCCCGCGCCTGCTTCCTCCACAATGACAGCCCGTTCATCGACGGAAATGGCTGCGAAATCCTCGCGGATGACATTCCAGACGCTGATGCGTTGGGCGTCTCTGACGATGTGTGGGCGCCGGACTATATCGCTTATCTGGCCTTCGCGATGGGCTGCACCGACGACATGCCAGCACTCTGCACCCGCGCGCTGACGATCCATGACCGCGCCGTCGCCACATCGGCCGGTTGGCTCGCGCGCTGCGCCGAGGATGCCGGGGCAGTGCAGTTCTCGGGGCGATGCGGGGATCTCGCGCGCGCCGCTACCGTCGACAATTTCGACCAGCGGCAGGCGCTTCGCCGGCGCCTCGTGCGGATGTTCGTTCGCGCGACGGAATATGCGGGATAGAGCACGCCCCCGCATCACCGCCAGGCGCGGGCCGCCCTCTGTGCGTCAGATACCGCCGTCGACCGGCTGAAAACCCGCCGCGACCAGCGCCGCGTTGAGATCGTCCACGCAGGCATCGAGCCGCGCCTGATCGGTGGCGCGGACTACGAAATTGGCCCCGACCTTGCCTTCGCGGAAGAAGGGATAGCTGCCGATCTGGCACCCCTCGTGCTGCCGCTCGATCTGGGCGAGCTGATCGGCAATCTCGCTTTCGGCCACATTGCAGCCAATGGTGCGCGAGAGCAGCGGCGCGCCGCCCTCGAGCTTGCCCGTCAGTTCCGCGAGCATGCCTGCCGTGATGTGCGGCACACCGGCCATGATGAAGATGTTGCCGACCTGAATGCCCGGGGCGCCGGAATAATGATTCGGGATCAGCGCGGCGCCCTCCGGCACGCGCGCCATGCGCAACCGCGCCTCGTTGATGCCGCCCCGCGAGGCGTAATAGGCTTCCAGGATTGCACGCGCTTCGGGATGGACGACCACGGGCACGCCCAAGGCAGCCGCGATGGAATCGACCGTGATATCGTCATGCGTCGGGCCGATGCCGCCGGTTGTGAAGAGATAATCGTTGCGGGCGCGCAGAATATTCACCGCCTCGCCAATCGCCGCCGCATCATCGCCCACCACGCGCACTTCCCGCAGGCGGATGCCCTGCACGTTCAGCCAGGTGCCGATCTGCGCCACATTGCGGTCCTGCGTGCGACCAGAAAGAATCTCGTCGCCGATCACGAGAAGGGCGGCAGTCCAGATGCGTTCGCTCATGGCCTGGCTTTAGACCCGGCGCCGCATCGCGCCAAGCGAGACCGGAAAATTTCTGCCCGGCGCCGTCATCCGCCGCCAGCCGCGCGCTGGGCGATGAGCGCCTCAAGGCGCGATAAACGGTCGGGCGGGAGGAGCTCGGCCGGGCTGTAGGTGGCCTCAAAGCACGGGATATCCTCGGGGAGCGCCGTCCATGGCATTTTGCTGGCGGTGAAGATCACCGCGTCCAGCTTCACCCGCGCGGGGTCGTCCAGCGTGCCGACCCGCACCCCCGCGCCGAGCCTGCCCAGTCGGGGATAATAGCTCCAGAGCGCCGTCCCGCATGCCGTGCAGCGGCAGATGATATGGTCGCCGCCACTGCCCGCCTTTACGACATGCTCGCTGAGCGTTCCGCTCAAGAGGTCCACGCTTTCGGCCTCCACGAACATGTTGACGACCGACGTCGACCCCGTCTGCACCTGGCAGCGCCGGCAGTGGCAGTTGTTCACGAAGATCGGCGCGCGCGAAACGCGATAGCGCGCCGCGCCGCACGCGCAGCCTCCGCTGAGGTCCCCTCCGGCTATTTGCGTAGCGTCCTGCATTGCGTCCCCCATCCCGTGGCAAGCCTATCGCCTTTCCGCACGCCTCCCCCTATATGGAGCGGATGACGACCTATCTCACGCCGACCGCCGAAACCCAGAACGTCCGCACCTCCGCCATCAAGCTGCATGGCCCGGAGGGCTTTGCCGGAATGCGCAAGGCGGGCCGGCTGGCCGCCGAGATTCTCGATGCGATCGTACCACTGGTCGTGCCGGGCGCGAAGACCTCCGACATCGATGATTTAATCCGCCAGATGATGCTGGATGCCGGCGCCGTGCCCGCGACACTGGGCTATCACGGCTATGCCTATAGCTGCTGCATCAGCCTCAATAATGTGATCTGCCACGGGATGCCGGGCGACAAGCCGCTCAAGGACGGCGACATCGTCAACATCGACGTTACCCCGTTGGTGGAGGGCTGGCATGGCGACACCAGCCGCATGTACCTGGTCGGCGATGTACCGGTGAAGGCGCGGCGCCTGGTCGACGTGACTTATGACTGCCTGATGCTGGGCATCGAGCAGGCCAAGCCGGGCAATCATCTCGGCGACATCGGTCATGCAATCCAGAGCTATGCCGAACGGCATCGCTACGGCGTGGTGAGGGATTTCTGCGGCCACGGCCTCGGCCGGGTGTTCCATGACGCGCCCGAGGTGATCCATGTCGGACGGCCCGGCACCGGCCCCGAATTGCGGCCGGGCATGATCTTCACCATCGAGCCGATGATCAATGCCGGCAAGCCGACCGTGAAGATGCTCGAGGATGGCTGGACGGCGGTCACGCGCGACCGATCGCTCTCGGCGCAGTTCGAGCATTCGATCGGCATTACCGAGGATGGCTGCGAGATTTTCACGCTCAGCCCCAAGGGTTTGCACCGCCCGCCTTATTGACGCTGGCCGCTATCCGGAGCTCGTGTTTCGACAGGCGCAGATCGGTGCCTATTATTTGGGCAACTGCTGTCCAAAATGCCCGAAATCCGGGCAATATCGACAAGTCACCGCAAAGTGTCCAATGCTTCGCTGGTGATTCGCGAACGGGCGCTGTAGCGTCCGATTTCCTGCGCGGTCGCGCATGTCGCCTGGGTCGAAATCGTCCGGGCAGCATGTCGCGGTCCGCAATCAAACCGCGAAACAAAGGGGTGCGTTTGACATGAAGAAGGTGGAAGCAATCATCAAGCCGTTCAAGCTGGATGATGTGAAGGAAGCGCTGCACGAAGTCGGCGTATCCGGAATCACCGTCACGGAGGCGAAGGGCTTCGGGCGACAGAAGGGTCACACCGAGCTTTATCGCGGCGCCGAATATGTCGTGGACTTCCTGCCGAAGGTGAAGCTCGAAGTGGTGGTGGCGGACGAGATCGTCGATCGCGTGGTCGATGCCATCTCCAGCGCCGCACAGACGGGCCGCATCGGCGACGGCAAGATCTTCGTCATCCCCGTCGAAAAGGCCGTGCGCATCCGCACCGGCGAGCTCGACGAAGCTGCCATCTGACCGTTTCCGTTCGCTGACCGAAGACCCGCAACAACTCAGACCAAAGAGAAGGTAACATCCTCATGGCCAATACGCCCAAAGACATCCTCAAGATGATCGAGGAAAAGGAGATCGAATGGGTCGATCTGCGCTTTACCGATCCCAAGGGCAAGTGGCAGCACCTGACCATGTGCGCCGGTGTGCTGGGCGAGGACGAGCTTGAGGAAGGCCTCATGTTCGACGGCAGCTCCATCGAGGGCTGGAAGGCGATCAACGAGTCCGACATGATCCTGAAGCCCGATCTGGACGCGGTCTATGTCGATCCGTTCAGCGCGACGCCGATGATGATCCTGTTCTGCAACATCGTCGAGCCCTCGAGCGGCGAACTCTACGGTCGTGACCCGCGCTCGACCGCCGTGCGCGCCGAGGCCTATGTGAAGGCCGCCGGTTTCGGCGACACTGTGTATGTCGGCCCGGAAGCCGAGTTCTTCATGTTCGACGACGTCCGCTTCAACACGGACTACAACGAGTCCTTCTACAAGATCGACGACATCGAGCTGCCGACCAACACCGGCCGCGAATATGAGGCCGGCAACCTCGGCCACCGTCCGCGCGCCAAGGGCGGCTACTTCCCGGTCGCTCCGGTCGATCCCTGCACGGACATCCGCGCCGAGATGGTCACGACCATGCTCGAAATGGGTCTGCCCTGCGACAAGCACCACCATGAGGTGGCCGCTGCGCAGCACGAGCTGGGCCTCACCTTCGGCACGCTCGTCACCACCGCTGACCGCATGCAGATCTACAAGTATGTCGTGATGATGGTCGCCCAGGCCTATGGCAAGAGCGCCACGTTCATGCCCAAGCCGATCGCGCAGGACAACGGCTCGGGCATGCACACCCACATCTCGATCTGGGACAAGGGCAATCCGCTGTTCGCTGGTAACGGCTATGCCGGCCTGTCCGACATGTGCCTCTACTTCATCGGCGGCGTCATCAAGCACGCCAAGGCGCTTAACGCCTTCACCAACCCGACGACCAACAGCTACAAGCGTCTGGTCCCCGGCTTCGAGGCGCCCGTGCTTCTGGCCTATTCGGCTCGCAACCGCTCGGCCTCCTGCCGTATTCCTTACGGTTCGGGTGCCAAGGCGAAGCGCGTCGAGTTCCGCTTCCCCGACGCGATGGCCAACCCCTATCTGTGCTACGCCGCGCTGCTGATGGCCGGCCTCGACGGCATCGAGAACAAGATCCACCCCGGCGAGGCAATGGACAAGAACCTCTACGACCTGCCGCCCGAAGAGCTGAGCCAGGTTCCCACGGTTTGCGCCTCGCTGCGTGAAGCGCTGAACAGCCTGGAAGCCGACCACGACTTCCTGCTCAAGGGCGACGTGTTCTCCAAGGACCAGATCGACGCCTATATCGAGCTGAAGTGGCCGGAAGTGTACCGCTGGGAAATGGCGCCCAGCCCGGTCGAGTTCGACATGTACTACAGCTCCTGATCCTCAGGACTAAGCTAACGGAAGGCCCGGGATCGAAAGGTCCCGGGCCTTTTATTGTGGGTGAATGCCAATGATCCGCGCCGCCGCCACGCACAGGGCGCGCCAATCATCCTCGCTTGTCATCCGCAGGGCCGCTCTCTACCCCTGAGCGAAGCTGGGGGAGGATCGCGCGACAATGGGCGGCAGAAGCGTCTCGATGACGGAAGGGCGGCTGCTCACGGTGCTGCTGCGCGTGGCCTGGCCGATCACCGTCACCAATCTCGCGCAGGCCAGCTTCGATATCGTCAACGCCTTCTGGGTTGGCCGGCTCGGCGAGGCCGCGATTGCCGCTGTGACCGCCAGCGGGCCGCTGTTCTTCGTGCTGATCGGCCTGGGTTCCGGCCTGTCGACTGCCGGCGCGGTGCTCATCGCGCAGAATATGGGCGCGCGGCGCATGGAAGCGCTCGATCATGTCGCGGCGCAGACCCTGCTGATGGTCGGCATCGTCGCGCTGGCCTTCACACTCGCGGGCGCCTTCTCGGCCTCGGCCGTGCTCACCCTCATTGGCGTGGAGCCGGCAATCCATGCGCGGGCGACCGATTATCTGCACATCCGCTTCATCGGCATGGTGCCGATGTTCGGCTTCATGGCCATGCAGGCGATGTTGCAAGCCGCCGGCGAGGTGCGCTTTGCGATGCGCGTGCAGATCGGCAGCGTCATCGCCAATGCACTGATCGATCCGCTGCTGATCTTCGGCATCGGGCCGTTTCCCGCCCTGGGCATTGCCGGGGCTGCGCTGGCGACGGTGATCGTGCAGATCGGCGCGCTGCTGGTACTGCTCCATCACATGCTCTCAGGGCGATCCGCCCTGCATGTGCGGGCCCGGCATTTCCGCGCGGACTGGTCGCATATCCGCCTGGCGCTGGGGCTTGGCCTGCCTGCTTCCATCGAGCAGGCGATCCGCACCTTCAGCTCGGTGCTGCTCATGGCGCTGGCCGCCAGCTTCGGCACGCTCGGCCTTGCTGCTTATGGCGTGGGGACGCGGCCGCTGTTCTTCTGGTTTACGCCCATGCTCGGCCTCTCCATCGCCACCGCAGCCGTGGTCGGCCAGAATGTCGGCGCCGGCCTCACCGAGCGCGCGGAACAGGCTGCGCGCCTTTCTGCCTGGCTCGGCTTTGGCGGGATGACGCTCATCGGCTTGTTTAATCTGCCATTCGTGCCGGCGATCATGGCCGCGCTGGCGCCGGGCGAGCCGGATGTGATCGCCCTCGCCTCGACCTTCGCCTATGTCTACTTCCCCTTTCTGGGCGTGCTCACCGTGCCGCAAGCGTTACTCGGGGCATTCCGGGGCGCGGGCAGCCCGAGCCACTCGATGGTCATCTCGATCATCATGCAATGGGGGTTCCAGATGCCGGCGGCCTATCTGATTGCTTATGCCACCCACTGGGGCATCGCAGGCGTATGGTGGAGTTATCCGATCGCCAATGTCGCGGCGGCCTTGCTCTGCCTCTACTGGTTCCGCCACGGCAGCTGGCGCCGCCGATTGACGCCGCCCGCCCCGGCTCAATAATCCTTGGAAATCCGCGCCGCCGCGCTCTGCCGGCCGATGGTCGACACGGTGGAGATCAAGGCCAGCCAGCGGGTGATCTGATATTCGATGCTGGTGGCGCTATAGCCCTGCCCGTCCGTAATCAGCTCGACATAGAGATGCTCGCCGATATTCTTGCCGGCCGCGATCGAGGTTTGCCGTCCCGTGGTGGTATCGGCCGCCAGCACGCGCAGCCGCGAGAGGCCGGTCGCGCGGCGGACGGCGTTGATCGGGTCAAGACCGCCACCCCCGCCCTGGAATGCCGCCACGGCCGAGGCAAGCTGCAGCGCCTCAGGCGCCGAGAGGTTGGCGATCGAGGTTCCGAACAGCAGGCGGGAGAGCAGTTCATCCTGCGCCATCGCCGGAATGCTGGAGAAGGCGATGATCGGCCGCATACTCGTGCCGGTCACGTTGATCGTTGCGCTCAAATCCTGCACGTCCGCCACCGCGCGGATATCGAGGCGCGGATTGACGGGGGTGCTACCGGTGAAGGTCAGGCGGCCCTCCTGCAGATCGAACCGGCGCCCCGCGAAATCATAGGTGCCGCGCGTCAGCGTCGCCACGCCGGAGAAGGCCGGCGCGGTCGCCAGCCCGCCGATCTTGAGATCGGCCGACCATTCGCTCTGCATCCCCAGCCCTTCGACGATGAGGCCGCGCGGCGCCTTGGCGGTGATGTCGAGCCGCCAGGGCGCATCCGCCCGCGCCCGCTCCACCTGATCGCCCGAGCGGTTGATCTCGACCAGACGCAGGCGCGGAATTTCCGTCGACGAACTGGCGCGCCCGAGCGTAAACCGGCTGGAGACGGCCTCCAGATTGCCCGAGATCGTGCCCCCGCTGCCGGAGGAGACGATGCGTACGGGGCCGGTCACTGTCGCGCCGACATCGTCGCGGTCCATCAGCACTGCGCGATCTGCCTGCAGCGCGATATCCATGCCGATGCCGCGCTCGGCAGAGAGATCGAACACCGCCGTACCGGTAACCTTGCCGCTGCCGGCCCGGCCCTGAAGGTCTGGAATCGACAGTTGCGATCCGTTGAACCGACCGCTCGCCTGCACATCGCGGATCACCATGCCGGTCACCGGGCTGGTGATGCGGCCATTGCGCGTGGAGAGCGTCCCTTCAATGCGCGGGTCCGACAAGGTGCCGCCGGCACTGGCGGACAGGCGCAGATCGCCGCCCAGCGAAACGATCTCGACATTGGTGAGCCGCCAGAGCGTGTCGGCATCGCCGGCATAGCGGAACTGGGCCTGCAAGGGCGACCGGAACAGACGCTGGCTCAGCGACCCGCTGCCAAGCGGTGTCACCAGCGCCTGCGCGCGACCGACCACCTTCCCGCCACGCGCCACCACGGCACGGGCTGCCAGTCGGCGCGTATCCAGCTCGGCATTGAGGCCCATATCGATCGGCGCTGAGCTGAGCGCCAGGCCAGAGCGAGTGAGGCCTTTCACGCGCAAATTGAGCTTGCCGGTCGGCGGCCCGTCGACCGGCGCGACATAGTGCGCCGTGCCGTCCATGGTGCCACCCAATCCCAGGTCGTCATTGGCCAGATCGAGCAGCAGCAGCGGCACCGCCTGCATTGTGGCATTCAACTCCGTGCGCGTGGCGCCGAGGAAGCCGGACAGGCGCAGGGCGCCGCGCTGCATCCGCAGCGTCGCGGGCGCGAGGCGCCAGCCATCCCCTTCCCGGCTGAACACCGCCGTCCGGTCGAGCCGGATCGCCGATTCATCCAGTGAGCCATCCAGATCGATGCTGATCCGGTTCGGCGCGATGCCGGCGCGCGCCTGCAGATCGAAACTGCGCCCCGTCCGCGCGTTCATGGAGACGGTGGCCGTTCCCTCGCCATTGACCAGCTTGAGCGCACCGGCGAACCGCCCGATCCGCACGCCGCCGACGCGTACGCCGCGACCCTGCGCATTGGCGTTGATCGTCACCGCGCCAGGACGGAGCAGCGCTTCGCCCTCCAGCGAGCCACGATTGATGACGATGCCCGGCGAGCCTGTGAAGTTGGCCCCGCTCAGATCGACATCGAAGCCGATGCGCTGCACGCCATCGACCATGCCCAGCGTCACTGCGCCCTCGGCGGGACCGGAAAGCGACAGGGCGCCCTGCAAGCCGCCGTCCACCGGCACGAGATCGCCGCGCACCGTGACGCCGCTCACGCCCAGATCCGCCACCGAGATCGTCGCGGCGCCACCGCGCGGCAGCAGGATCGCGCCGGTCGCGGCGAAGGTGCCGAACATCGAGCCGCCCTCGACCGTCACGGCATAGCCCTGATCGTCCGGGGTCAGCAGCGCGTGGACATTGGCGAGGCCAACTGCCGGCAGCGGGCGCGCAAGGGTGATGTCGACCCGGGGGCGATCCGGCTTCCCAGCGAGCGCCAGTTGCAGGGGACCGTAATCGCGATGCTCGCCCTGCCCGCGCAGATCGAGCTGGCCAGCGCCGTCGATCCGCCCTTGGCCGACAAGGGTGAGCGCGGGCGCCACCAGCCGCAGATCGCGCAACGCGATGCCGCCGCCCGGCGCCAGCCCGACCTGACTGGTGATGATCGGCAGCCCCTCCCCAAGGCCAAGCAGGAAGCGATTGTCGAGCCGCCGCATCGTCGCGCGGGCCGTGCCGGAAAAGCTGCTCTGCCCTTGCGGCGGCCGGGCCAGCCGCAGCACGGCATCGAGATCGAGCCGACCCAGGCCGGCAATCTCCAGTCCATTCAGACCGCCGCGAAAACTCGCGAGATAGCTCCCAGAGCCGAGATTGCCTTGCCCCTCGATCTGCCCGCGAAAACCGCTGGCCCGCACGTCCGAGCGATCCATGCGCAGATCATCGCCATTCTTCAGCAGCACGCTCTGAATCACCAGATTGCGCAGCCGCTCATCCACGGCGCGCTGGCCGACAGTCAGTGCCTGCGCCGTCAGCCGGATGGGAAAGCGTCCGCGCGGGCCGTTCAGCCGGCCCTCGCCTTCCAGACGGATATTGCGAAGCGCCAACCCGCCCTGCCGCAGCTCGGCAGAGGTCAGCAGATACCCCACCTCCATCGCATCGAATGCGCCGGACAGCCGGGCGCGCAGATTGACGGACTGGCCGGCGACGCCCTTCGCCAACTGGCCGGGCCGCGCGACCACCGCCGAAACGCGCAGCTCATCGAACCGATTGCGGCCGAAATCCACACCGCCATTAGCCGTCAGCTTGGCGGCCGGCATCGCCAGTGAGGCGGTGCCCGAGAGCAGCCGGTTGTCGAACCGCACGTCCGTCTCGATCTGCGCCTGCTGGCTGCCCAGCGCGGTCAGCGGTTCGAGCGGGCCGAGCAACGCCAGCGGCCCCTTCGCCTGATAGCGGCCCTCAACTGCGGTCAGTGCGACGTTCGCGGTGAGGCGGTTGGCGGTCAGCGCCGTCAGCCGGCCCTTCCAGCGGCGCCAGTCGCCATCGCCATGGATGCGAAGCGAAACCGGTTGCTGGGCGTCCAGCGTACTCGCGATCACGCCGCCCTGTGGCCCGACGACAATCGCATCGAGATCGAACCGACGATCGTCCGGGCGACTGTCCAGCGCCACACGCAGCACATCGCCCGTGCGCGGCGCGGTCGCCAGCAGGTCGATGACCGCGCGACCGGAGCGCACGTCGGCATTGCCAATTGCGCGGACCACGTGCGCCTCGCCCAACACCGCCGGGCCGATGCCCAGCCTGTCCACCCGCAGGTCCGCCAGCCGAATGTCGAACCCCGGCAGCAGCGGCTGCTTGGGCGAGGTCGAGGGCTTGAGCGCGGGCCGGCGGGAAAGGTCGGCCGAATGGATGTGCAGCCGATCAAGATCGAGCCGGTTGGAGAGCCAGCCGAGCGGATACCAGCTCACATCGGCGCGATCGACCCTGGCGAACTGCCCTTGCGTATCGAAAAAGCGCACATCGCGCAGCACCATGTCGTTGAAGACGCGCCCCTCAATGGCGCCCACGGTGATGCGCAGGCCGGAGGTCGCCTCCCACTGCGCGATCTTGCGGATGATGAAGCGATGGCCGCCTTCGCTATCCAGCCAGCGCACCCCACCCCAGAGCGCCACCACCAGCGCTACGATGAGCAGAATGACCGAGAGGCTGAACCCCGAGCGCAGCAGCGAGCGCTTGCGGCGGGGCGGCGGCGGCGCCTGCTCCGACGCACCCTCCGGCAGGGGCTCGTCTTGCGCGGCCATCAGAATGCCTGCCCCAGCGACACATAGACGCCGATGCGCGAGTCGCCCGGTTGCGGATTCAGCGGGGTGCCGACATCGATCCGGATCGGCCCGAAGTTGCTGTAATACCGAAAGCCGAGGCCGGCACCGACGCGCATCTCGCGGATCGTGGGCAGGGGATCGGGCGAGATCGTCCCGGCATCTATGAACGGCACGATGCCGAACTGGTTGAGACTACCGAAGCGATAGCGCGCTTCCAGCGAGATTTCGCCAAGGCTGCGCCCGCCCACCGGATCGTTATTGAGGTCGCGCGGGCCGATGGCCTGATAGGCATAGCCGCGCACCGAGGCGCCGCCGCCGGCGTAGAAGCGCCGCGTCGGCGCAATGCGGTCGGCCGACGCGCCGACGATGGTGCCCAGACGCGCGCGCCCGGCGATGGTCAGTCGCTCGCCGACCGGAATATAGGTGCTGCCATCGATCTGCGCGCGGACATAGCCGAACGCGCCATCCTGCAAAGAGAGCTCGGGAGACAGGCGCCCGCCGAGGCGGAAACCCTTGCGCGGATCGAGCAGATCGTCGCTGCCATCATGAGTCAGGCTCGTCGGCAGGGCGAGAATGAGATAGCGGCGCCGCACCGGATCGGGCGACCCCTCATATAGGCGCCGCTCGTCGCTGACACGCAGCTCAAGGCCAGCGGACCAGGTCCATTCCTTCTGGAAAATCAGGTTGGTGTGCTTTTCCAGACTCGCGGCGATGCCTGCGGTCAGCGCGTCATAAGCCGGCTGATCGACATTGGCGATGCTGAGCTCGCCATTGAGAGCCTGATCGCGCTGCCACAGATTGTTGCGCCGGAAGATCGCGGACGCGCTCTGTTCCTGGGTACCGATCACGCCGCGCAGCGTCACCGCCCCTTCCGGCGGCACCAGATTGCGGTGCTGCCAGCGCACTTCCACGCGCGCGCCTTCGCCGGTGCCATAACCGATTTCCCCCGCGATCGTCCGTGGCGGCGCGCGGGTCATGTTCACGACGATGTCCACCGCCTCGCGGTCAGGCCGCGCTTCGGGCGTGATGGTGAGCTGGGAGACCAGCCCGGTCGCGACGATGGCCCGGTTGAGATCGGTCAGCTCGCTTTGCTTGAACGGGTCGCCGGGCGAGAAGCGGCTGATGACGGCCACGTGCCGCGCATCGAACGGCGCGCCCTCATTCACACGGATTGAGCCGAAGCGAAGGAAGTCGCCGGTATCGGCGTTGAGGCTGAGCAGGGCCTGACGCTGCTGGTGGTCGACAGTGAGCACCGGCTCGCGCACCTGCGCAAATGGATAGCCGCCCTCTTCGAGGCTGACGCGCAGCGCGCTTGTCGCGGCCAATATGGTGTCGGTGTCGGCCGGGTCTCCCACCTTCACGGGGAAAAGCGAGCGCAACGGCTTGCCGTCCGCCATCGTCCCGTCCAGCCCGAACACCTCCACCGCGCTCAGGGCGAAGCGCTGGCCGGGGACGGCCCGTAGCGCGACGCGGACATAGGGGTCACTTGCTCCACTGACGCCAAAGCGCGCACGGCTCCGGCCCTCATAATAGCCCCGGGTGCGCAGCAGATCTTCGAGCAGTTCCTCATCGGTCTGCGCCCGACGCCGGATCTGCGCGATGCTGGCACGGTCGCCTTCCCCCGTCCGCAGCGCCGATAGTGCATCGAACCGGCTGTAGAACATGGGATCGGCAGCATCATCCAGCCCTTCAAGATTGAGCTGATAACGCAGCGGCTGGGTGGGGTCGAGCGCAGCAAGGGCTGCCGCTTCGCCCGCCGTGCCGCCTAGGGGGTCCGGCTCAGTGCCGGCGGGAGCTTGCGTTGGAGGCGTTGCTGTCCCCTGCCCGCCCGCTAGCGCGGGCTCGGCCTCTCCTCTGGCGTCACTGTCCTCCACTGCCAGAGGTTCCCCCGGCTGATCGAGGTCCGGCCAGTCGAGGCCGATGTCGGGCATGTCCTCGAGATCGAGCGCGTCCTGCGCGGCGTCGGGCGCTGGGGTGGCTTGACCGGGCGACGTTTGCGCCAGCGCGCGGTCGCACGTCAGCGCGCCCTGCGCCGCCAGCAGGATCGCCATGAAAGTCCCACCTGCACGGGAACACCTGCCCAAACGCGATCGCCGCAGCATCAGGCCTGTCTATGAGCTTGTCGCAGGACTGCAAGCAGCATTCGCGCGTGACGTACCGTTTTGCGGCGGGCTGTCCGGCCGGACGGCTCAGAAGGCCCGTTCAAGCCGCGTCAGCAGAACATGCGCCGGATTGATCGGCATCGCCGACAAGCGGGACCTGCGGGCCAGGAACTGGCGCTCGAGGCGGGCCACTCGCGCATAGAGCTCCTCGGAGCTGGCGATGAGCGCGCGCATCTCTTCGTTGAACTGGCACGAGACGTCGAGCGGCGTGAGGGCGGCTGGGCCAAGCCGATAGCGCTCCTCCTCCCGCGCGGATTCGCGCATCTCGCCGTTGAAGATCGCGCGCTGCGTGAGCAGCCACGCGATGACGTGCATCAGCCGCGTCGTCACCTTGATCGATTCGCAGGAGAAATCGACCCAGCCGATGCGACCCAGCGACTGACGATGCTCCTCGGCGCGATCATCGAAATAGGAGCGCGCCTCATCAGCCAGCACCATGGCATCGACATACAGGGCGTCGACAAGCTGACGGTCAAGCACGTGCGGGGGCATCGAGTCGTTCATGAGACTGTGCTGCCACAAGCCGGGCGGAACGTCAGGTCGATTAACCTTCAATATACCATCTGGGCGGATCCGGCGGCCGCTTATACCCGTGGGCGGTCAGGCGATAATGTCAGGAATGAGGCTGTTTTCCAGCATGGTGATCTCGTCGCGGAGGCGCAGCTTGCGCTTCTTGAGGCGGGCAAGCTGGAGTTGGTCGGGCAAGGAAAGCTGACCCAAAGCCGCAATCGCGCAGTCGAGATCGCGATGCTCGACACGCAAGGCTTCCAGCCGCTGCTCGATTTCCTCGATCGATATCACCGATTCGCCCCCAGTTCTGAACGGCACGCCTACATGGCAGGGCACCCTTGGCGCGGCAATGCGCAACTGCGCAACAAAAGAAGGTGGTTAGCGACTTTTCTTTCGCGTGCCCGCAAGCTTCTGTCTGCCCACAGAAAGAATGTTTAACGAAAGAACGTGACACCGCATGACGGGTCTCGATTTATCGCAGCTTCGCGCAATTGCCAGAGACAGCGAGCGCGATTGGTGATCTACTGAACCTCCATTGAAGCAATGGCCAAGGAGGACATGATGGACACAAGCCACGTTTCCGCACTGCACGCCAAGCATGCCGGGCTGGAGGCCCGGATCAAGGACGAGATTACCCGTCCTGCGCCGGACAGTTACCGGCTCGCCACCCTCAAGAAAGAGAAGTTGCGCATCAAACAGGCACTCGCTTCCGCAGCGACCTGAGCGCCAGGGCTATGACAGCCAGGTAGGGGCGCTGGTCGCCCCTGCTCTGGCCAGCCCGGCTATCGTCAGACGACTGACGATCCCCCAACGACCAAGCTGAAAACGCCTGCCGGAGCCACATCGTGCGGGACGCTCTGTTGGCACGCCATCGCGATGGAGCCCGATCAGTAAACGCGCTTCTTCGGCGCGATATAGTCGATGTCGTCGGTCAGCGTGTAGTCATGCACCGGACGGCTATCGAGCTTCACGCTGCCTCCCTTGCCACCCCAGCCTTCGAACCAGCCAAGGGTGTGCTTCATCCAGTTGGCATCGTCGCGATCGGCATAATCCTCGCGTGCATGGGCGCCACGGCTTTCCTTGCGCGCAATCGCGCCGTGGATGGTGACGCTGGCTTGCGAAATGAGGTTGTCCAGCTCCAGCGTCTCGACGAGATCGCTGTTCCAGATGAGCGAGCGATCGGTGACCCCGATGTCCGTCATCCCCTCGTAGATTTTGCCGAGCTTTTCGACACCTTCCGCCATCAGCTCCTCGGTGCGGAACACGGCGGCGTGAGCCTGCATCGTGCGCTGCATGTCGAGGCGGATCTGCGCCGTGGGCGTGCCGCCCTTGGCATTGCGGAAGTGATCGAGACGACCCAGCGCCAGCTCGTCACCGCTCTTGGGCAGCGGCTTGTGCGGCGTATCGGGCTTCACGATCTCGGCAATACGCTTGCCGGTCGCCCGGCCGAACACCACGAGGTCGATCAGGCTGTTTGAGCCCAGGCGATTGGCGCCGTGTACCGAGACGCAGGCAGCCTCACCGACCGCGAACAGGCCCGGCACGACATGATCGGGATTGTCGCCCTTCCGGGTGACAACCTCGCCATGATAATTGGTCGGAATGCCGCCCATATTATAATGGACGGTCGGCACCACCGGCAGCGGCTGGCGGGTCAGGTCCACGCCCGCGAAGATCTTGCCGCTCTCGGTAATGCCCGGCAGGCGCTCGGCCAGCACCTTGGGATCGATATGATCGAGGTGCAGGTGGATGTGATCCTTGTTCGCGCCGACGCCCCGACCCTCACGGATTTCCATCGCCATGGACCGCGACACGACGTCGCGCGAGGCGAGATCCTTGGCGGACGGGGCATAGCGCTCCATGAAGCGCTCGCCTTCCGAGTTGGTGAGATAGCCGCCTTCGCCGCGTGCGCCCTCGGTGATGAGCACGCCTGCACCGTAGATGCCAGTCGGGTGGAACTGGACGAACTCCAGATCCTGCAGCGGCAGGCCGGCGCGCAGCACCATGGCACCGCCGTCACCCGTGCAGGTGTGGGCGCTGGTGGCCGAGAAATAGGCCCGGCCGTAGCCGCCCGTAGCGAGCACGACGCAATGGGCGCGGAAGCGATGGATCGTCCCATCATCCATGCAGAGGGCGATGACGCCACGGCAGACAGGGCCGTCCGGCGTGTCCTCCATGATCAGGTCGAGCGCGAAATATTCAATGAAAAAGTCCGCGTCATACTTCAGGCTCTGCTGGTAGAGCGCGTGCAGCATGGCGTGGCCGGTGCGATCCGCCGCCGCGCAGGTGCGCTGGGCCGGCGGGCCTTCGCCCATATTCTGCATCATGCCGCCGAACGGGCGCTGGTAGATCTTGCCTTCCTGCGTGCGGCTGAACGGCACGCCGGCATGTTCCAGCTCGTAAACGGCCGCGGGCGCCTCGCGCACCATATATTCGATGGCGTCCTGGTCGCCGAGCCAGTCGGAGCCCTTGACCGTATCGTACATGTGCCAGGTCCAGTGGTCCGGCCCCATATTGCCGAGGCTCGCCGCGATGCCGCCTTGCGCAGCGACGGTGTGGCTGCGGGTCGGGAACACCTTGGTGATGCAGGCGGTCTTGAGGCCGCTCTCGGCAATACCCATGGTGGCGCGCAGGCCCGAGCCGCCGGCGCCGACGACGACGGCGTCATAGGTGTGATCGATGATCTTGTAGGCTTGCGTCATGATTAGAGCGCCCCTCCGGCCAAGGCGATTTTCGCGACAGAGAACAGGCTGACCGCGGCACAGCCGATAACGAAGAAGTGCAGCAGGATGAGCGTGGCGAACTTCAGCCCCTCATCATGCACATAATCCTCGATAAGCACCTGAAGACCGAGGCGGATGTGATAGAAAACGCTGACAATCATCACCATCATCGGCACCGCGACGATGGGCTGGGTCAGCCAGCCGGTGATGGCCGCATGATCATGCGCCGGAAGCAGCGCCAGGCTGGCCAGCAGCCAGCTCACCAGCAGCAGATTGCCGATCGCCGTGAAGCGCTGGGCGATCCAGTGATGCGTGCCGCTCCGTGCCGAGCCGAGGCCACGCACGCGGCCCAGTCTGGTTCCGCTGCCCATCAGAATGCCCTCCCCACGAAGATCCACGCCCAGAAGGCCACAGTCGCCAGCGCCGAGGCGGCGAGAATGACCTTCGACCACCGCTTGTTCGCCGTCAGCTCAAAGCCCGCGCCCATGTCCATCACCAGATGGCGCAGGCCCGAGAGCATGTGCTGGAAGAAGGCCCAGGTCAGGCCGATCAGCACGATGCGCGCGATCACATTGGCAATCAGGCCAGCCAGATCGCCCGCATCAGCTTGCCAGACATAATATTGGAAGTTCGCATAGGCTGCGGGTCCGCTCGCCGCCGCATACAGCCACCAGGTCAGGCCGAGGCCCCCCAGAATCGCCATGCCATCCCCCGTCACCCGGTGGAGGATGGAAAGAAGCATATGCGGGCCCCACTTCCAGATGGTGAGGTGCGGGGAAAGCGGCCTTCGCCCGGATTGCGCCATGATCGAGCAGTCCTGTTCGTGAAAGAATGCGCCCCTTTAGCGCAAAGCTGCTGCACTGCAAACGCTCGCTGGCGCCATGTCACCAATGTGCAGACTGAGGTCCCGATGAACATGGAAAACAGAGGATGTTAGCCCTCGATTAACGAAAGGCCGATATCACGCCACCCCATACGACCCGGCAAATGGCAGGACAAAAGGGGCACCGAGGCCATGATCGCAGGAAAAAGCGACACGATTTCAATGGCTGAACGGCTGCAGGAGTTCGACCCCCAAGCGACATTGCCGGGGCGGGCGCGTCAAATCCTGGCTTATCTCGGAGACCGCATCGACGAACTGGGCGACACCGCCATGGCGGTCTACCTCCCCTGCATCGACCTTACGGCGGTCGGCCCGGCGGAGCTGGAAGCCACGCGGCAGGGCGCAAGAACCTTCCATCGAACATTGCTCAGCGATTTCGCCGGGGAAGAATGGACGGAGATGGCGCGGACCGGCGTCATGAAGATGCTGGCGCGCGATGTCTCCATCCGCACCCAGATCGTCATCATTAACCGCGTGGTCGACAAGGTCCGTGATATCCTGACGGAGCTCGTGGCCGATCGCGACGAGCGCTCGGAATTGCTGGCCGCCATGCGGTTCATCTCGCTGGTGCAAGCGGAAGTGTGCTGCGCCTTTTACGCCGACACGATCCGCGAGCAGGACCGGATCGAGCGGCAGCGCCAGCGCGACAAATTCTCCGAACTTCTCAACACGCAGATCGATCTGGCCGCGCAACTGGGCGAGCGCCTGCGCGAACAAGCCCGCGAATCCTCGAACGCCACGCGCGGGATGCTCGATAAGGCTTCCGAAGTCGCCGCCGCTGCCGAACAATCGGCCATCGCCATGCGCGAAGCCGCGCACACCAGCTCCGGCCTGATCCGCGCCATCGAGGAAGCCCGCACCGAAGTGGACCAGGCGGCGGAAGTCGCCGCCCTGGCCTCCGAGCAGGCCGGCGAGGCCGTGAATGTCTCGACCGCGCTGAGCGATCACGCACAGTCCATCGAATCGATCCTCGGCCTGATCCGCGATATTGCCGGGCAGACCAATCTCCTTGCCCTCAACGCGACCATCGAGGCCGCGCGCGCCGGCGATGCCGGACGCGGCTTTGCCGTCGTCGCGCAGGAAGTGAAGTCGCTGGCGAGCCAGACCGCCCACGCCACCGACGACATCGCGCAGAAGATCGCCGCCATCCAGAACGCCACGCGGCATACGGTCGAGACCAACGAACGCATCCGCGAAACCGTGCTCAACGTGCAGACCATGGGCATGCGCATCCGCACCGCGATGGACGCGCAATCGCAAACCGTAACGATGATTACCGCTGCAGTGGACGAGACGGCGCTTGCCGCCGACTCCATGTCATCCAACATTTCGGCGATCCGGCAGGATACGGAGATCGTCGCCTCGGAGATCGACGAGCTGGAAAGCGGCTTCACCGAAGTCCGCAACCTGCTCGGCGCCCTGCGCACGCGCTCGGCCAATTTCGTGGTCTCCATGGCACCGGCGACCGACGCCCAGGCAGAGCCGCAGCCGGCTTATCCGCCAATCCGACGCGCCGTCTGACAAATCCGCTCCGCGGGGGGTGACACGGTCCATTCTCTCTCCCTTTGCCGTCCAAATCGGCTAGAGAGAGGGCATGACAAAGCGTTCCTCCACCGCCAGCGTCGCGCCCGCGACGCCCTGGCAGATGACCTTTTCCTGCACGCGCGCCGTCGCCGAGCGGTTCGAGCTTGAGGCCGAGCCGCTGTTCATCGACTGGCCCTCGCCGCCCGCGATTCTGGCGAGCGAGCCGGACGAAAGCCAGCCCGATGCCTGGCAGCTTGACATCATCTTCGAAACCAAGCCGACGCGCGCGACCATCGATGCCATCGCGGCGCTGATGCCCGATGGCGCGGCCACCCCCTACACGCTGGCGCAATTGCCGGACACCGACTGGGTGACGCAGAGCCAAGCCGGCCTGGAACCGATGACGGCCGGGCCGTTCCATGTCCGCCACGACAGTGTGGACAGCCCGCGCGCCGACCGCATCGATTTTCTCATCCCCGCCAGCCGCGCCTTCGGTACCGGCCAGCATGAGACGACACGCGGCTGCCTACTGGCGCTGGCCGACCTCAAGGCGCGGGGTATGCGCTATGGCAATATTGCGGACATCGGCACCGGCACCGGCCTGCTTGCATTCGCCGCCAACCGTCTGTGGCCGCGCGCTCATGTGCTGGCCTCCGACATCGATCCTGTCGCGGTGGACGTTTCGGCCGAAAATGCCGATTTGAACGGCGTTCCGCTCGGGGCCGGCGCGGGGGCGCTGCGGTTGGTCGCCGCGCCGGGGGTCGAGCATCCGCTCATTCAAGGCCTTGCGCCTTATGATCTGCTCATCGCCAATATTCTCGCCGGGCCGTTGATCGAGTTGGCGCCAAGCCTCTCCGCACAGGTCGCCGAGGGCGGCACGCTGATGCTGGCGGGCCTGCTGGATAGTCAGGCCGGCCGCGTGCAGGCCGCCTATCGCGCGCAGGGCATGGTGCTGATCTGGCGGTTCGACCATGGCGACTGGCCCACGCTCGTGCTGCGCAAGCGCCATCGCTTCGGCTGGCGCCGCCCGACGCGCTGGCGCACGGGCGATCATGGCGCCGCGCCCGGCTTCGGCAGCTGGTAAGACCGGCTACGCATTGACAGGGCGCCCGCGCCGACCGACCATCCCCGCCTGACGCTGCGAGGGAGAGATTCGGCATGTGCGACAATGACATCCATCAGGGCCTGGTCGAGGATTGGAGCGTCACCCGGCGCATGTTCATGGCCACCGGTGCCGCCGTCGGCTTCGCTGGCGCGGCGACCGCGCAGGCCGTCGCCAACGTCACCGAGAAGAATGTGACCATCAAAACGCCCGACGGTTCTGCCGATGCCGCCCTCTTCCACCCCGCCGGCACGGGGCCCTGGCCTGCCGTGCTGATGTGGCCGGACATAATGGGCCTGCGCCCGGTGTTCCGCGAGATGGGCCGGCGCCTAGCAGCCGAGGGCTATGTGGTCCTCGTCCCCAACCCCTTCTACCGCAACGCCGTCGCGCCGGTGATCGACGGAACATTCGACTTCAGCAATCCGGAGTCGCGCAAGATCCTGTTCGGCTATCGCGCCGCCATGAGCGATGCCGCAGTCGATCATGACGCGGCGGCCTATCTCGCGTTCCTCGACGCGCAGCCGCAGGTCGACAAGGGCCGTAAGGCCGGCGTGCAGGGCTACTGCATGGGCGGTCCGCTCTCCTTCCGCACCGCCGCTGTCGCTTCGGCACGGATCGGCGCGGTCGGCAGCTTCCATGGCGGAGGCCTGACCACCGACCAGCCGAGCAGTCCGCATCTGCTCATCCCCAAGACCGATGCCGCCTATCTCGTCGCGGTGGCGCAGAATGACGATGCCAAGGAGCCGGAGTCCAAGACGATCCTGCGCAAGGCGTTCGATGCGGCGGGCAAGACCGCCACGGTCGAGGTCTACCCCGCCGACCATGGCTGGTGCGTGCCCGGCAGCCAGGCCTATAACCATGACGCGGCGGAAAAGGCCTGGGCGGCGTTGCTCGCCATGTACCGCACGGCGCTGGCCTGACGCGGAGGCGCCCTAGCCGGCGCTCCGCACGATCTCGGCCCAGGCGGCCTCGTCGATCACCTCGATCCCGAGGTCGGCGGCTTTCTTGAGCTTGGAACCGGCGCCCGGCCCCGCAACCACCAGATCGGTCGACGCGCTGACCGATCCGGCGGACCGGGCCCCCAGCGCCTCGGCCTGCGCCTTGGCTTCATCGCGGCTCATCGTCTCCAGCTTGCCGGTGAAGACGATGGTCTTGCCCGAGACGGCGCTGGCCTTCACATCCACCACATAAGGCGGCGGCGAAACCTGCGCGAGCAGGTCGTCCCACGCCGCGACATTATGTTCCTCATGGAAGAAGTCGCCCAGCGCCTCGACCACGGCGCCGCCGATGCCTTCGATCGCGGTGAGCGTGGCCTTGGCCTGTTGGACAACGTCCCCGTTCGGGTCGAGCGACGTCGAGACCCGTTCGCGCATCAGCATCTCGACTTCGCTCGATGCGAACGGAAGCCGGTCGGCATTGGCAAGCATCGACCACGCTTGCAGCACCGGCAGGGTCGCGAAGGCCTTCATCAGATCGCGCGCTGTTACCGCGCCGACATGGCGAATGCCGAGGCCGAACAGCAGCCGCGCGGCATCGGGCGCGCGCCGGTCCTCGATGGCCTTGAGGAGATTGTCGACCGACTTCTCCTTCCAGCCCTCGCGGCCCAGCAGATCGGCGCGATGCTGCCTGAGCCGGAAGATGTCCGCCGGGCCATACTCCAGCCAGCCGAGCGCGAAGAACTCGCGAATGGTCTTGTCGCCCAAGCCATCGATATCCATCGCGCCGCGACTGACGAAGTGGTTGAGCCGCTCGATGCGTTGGGCCGGGCAGATGAGGCCCGCCGTGCAGCGCACATCGACCTCACCTTCCTCCGCCACCGCCTCGCTGCCGCATTCCGGGCAATGATCGGGGAAGACATAGGGCGCCCGCTCCGCATCCCGCGTCAGATTGTCCACGACCTGCGGGATCACATCGCCAGCGCGCTGGACGAGAATCCGGTCGCCGGGCCGCACGCCCAGCCGCGCGATCTCGTCGCGATTGTGCAGGGTGACGTTCTGGACCACCACGCCACCTACCGTGACCGGCTTGAGCCGCCCCACCGGCGTCAGCTTGCCCGTGCGGCCGACCTGAATGTCGATGGCTTCCAGCGTCGTCTCGGCCTGTTCGGCAGGGAATTTATGCGCAATCGCCCAGCGCGGTGCCTTGGCAACGAAGCCGAGCCGCGCCTGCCAGTCCAGCCGGTCCACCTTGTAGACCACGCCGTCGATATCGTAATTCAGGTCCGCGCGCTGCTGCTGGATGGCGCGATAATGCGCCAGCATCGCCGCGCTGCCATCGCACAGCACCAGATGCCGCGACACCGGAATGCCCCAGCCTTCCAGCGCTTTCATCACGCCATATTGCGTATCCGCCGGCAGGCCATCATCGCTCACCACGCCCCAGCCATGCGCGAGAAACCGTAGCGGACGGCTGGCGGTGACGCTCGCATCCTTCTGGCGCAGCGATCCGGCAGCGGCATTGCGCGGATTGGCGAACTGGCGCACGCCCTCGGGGTCGAATGCCTCACCGCGCGCCTCGGCCGTCGCGCGCGCCTCGTCCATCAGCCGCGCATTGAGCGCGGTGAAGGCGGCCTTCTCCATATAGACCTCGCCGCGCACCTCCAGGATGGCCGGCGCGTCGACGGGCAGGGTCTGGGGAATATCGCCGATATGCGCAACATTGGGCGTCACGTCCTCGCCCACCTCGCCATCGCCGCGCGTCGCCGCACGGACGAGCTTGCGGTCCTCATAGCGGATGGAGAGCGACAGGCCGTCGATCTTGTCCTCCGCCGTCATCAAGACCGGCTCGTCCTCTCCGAGCGCCAGATACCGCCGCACGCGCGCACCGAATTCCGCCACATCCTCGTCCGCAAAGGCGTTGTCGAGGCTCATCATGCGCTTCTCGTGACGCACCTTGGCGAGCGCAGACGTCGCCACCGAAGCGCCCACCTGCCGATTGGGGCTGTCCGCACGGATCAGATGCGGGAAAGCTGCCTCCAGCGCATTATTCTCGCGCACCAGCGCGTCGAAAGCGGCATCGCTGATCTCGGGCGCGTCATTGGCGTGATAGAGCGCGTTGTGCCGCGCTATCTCCTTCGCGAGCCGCATGAGGCGGTTCGCGGCCTCAGCTTCGGTGAGTGTGTGGGGGTCGGTCATGCGCTTTTCCTCCCCTCCTCTTCAGAGGAGGGGCCGGGGGTGGTGTTGGACGTCCCCATCCTCACACCCCCTCCAGCAGCCGCTCGGCCTGCGCGCGGGCTTCGTTGGTGATCTCGGCGCCGGAGAGCATGCGGGCGATTTCCTCGCGGCGTTCGGCATCGTCGAGCGGATGGACGCCGGTGCGCGTGATGGTGCCCTGCGAGGATTTGGCGATGAGCAGATGCGCTGCGCCGCGTGCGGCCACCTGCGGGGAGTGAGTGACGACGATCACCTGCCCGTCACCGGAGAGCCGTGCCAGCCGCTCGCCGATCGCGCCGGCCACGGCCCCGCCGACGCCCCGGTCGATCTCGTCGAAGATCATCGTGCCCGCGCTGCCCTGCGCGGCGAGCGCGACCTTGAGGGACAGGATGAAGCGCGACAATTCGCCGCCCGACGCGATCTTGGTGAGCGGTGCGAAAGGCGCGCCGGGATTGGTAGAGATCATGAACTCGACCCGATCCTTGCCGGACGCGCGCCACTGCCCTTCCGGCAGCGGCTCGACATCGGTGCGGAAGCGCGCCGCATCCAGCTTGAGCGGAGCCAGTTCGCCGGCGACCGCCGCGTCCAGTCGGGCAGCGGCCTCCCGGCGGCCATCGCTGAGCGCCTGGGCTGCGGCTTCATATGCCTGCCGTGCGGCCGCGACGTCCCGTTCAAGATCGGCCAGCCCTGCCTCACCCGCATCGATCCGCGCGAGCTGATCGCTCATGCGCGCCGCAAGATCGGCCAGATCGTCGGCCGCGACCTGATGCTTGCGCGCCAAGGCCCGCAGATCGAACAGCCGGGTCTCGATCGCGTCGAGCCGCGCGGGATCGACGGACAGCGCTTCGCCGGCCCGCGCGAGATGCTCCTCCGCTTCGCTGGCCTCGATCACGGCGCGATCGAAGGCAGCCAGCGCCTGCGTCAGCAACTCATGCTCCTCGCCGATCCGGTCCAGCCGTCGCGCTGCCTGCCGCAGCTTGGCCAGCGCACCGTCCGATCCGCCGAGCAGATCATCGAGCGCAGCCATGTCCTCGGTGAGGCGCGCGCCTTTCTGCATGTCAGCACGCTCGGCGGCGAGCGTCTCCTCTTCACCCGGTTCGGGCGCGAAGGCCGTCAGCTCCGCCACGGCATGGGCGAGATAATCGCGTTCACGAGCGGCGCTCTCCAGCGTCTCGCGGGCCTCGGTGAGCCGCGCCTGCGCAGCCTGCCAGACGCCGTGTGCGGTGCGTACCGCTCCGGCATCCAGTCCGCCAAAGGCATCGAGCAGGTCCATATGCCCGCGCGGATTGATGAGGCCGCGCTCGTCATGCTGGCCGTGAATCTCGACAAGATAGGCGCCGACATCGCGCAGCAGCGCCGCCGAACAAGGCTGATCGTTGATGAAGGCGCGGCTGCCGCCATCGGCCTTGAGCGTGCGGCGGATCAGCAGCGGCTCGCCCGGCTCCTGCGCGACGTCGCTTTCGGCCAGCAGGATGGCCAGGGCAGAACCGGGCGCCGGCGGATCGAATGTCGCGGTCACGCTGGCCTGATCGGCACCGGCACGCACAAGGCCGCTATCGGCCCGCATCCCCAGCGCAAGGCCCAGCGCATCGAGCAGGATGGACTTGCCCGCGCCGGTTTCGCCGGTGAGCACGGTCAGCCCCCGCTCGAACACGAGATCGAGCGCCTCGATGAGCACGATGTTACGGATCGAGAGGCCGGTCAGCATATGCGGTGCAGAGCTAATCCATTGCCCTCATGCTGTCACCCGCCTTCGCCAGCGCAACGCGCCGGAAAGAGATCAGGCGCTCGGAGCGTGCTGCGTCATCAGGCGATAGGAGCGCTGATACCAGTCCGAATCAGGATAGTTGGTCTGCAGCACGGCAGCGGCCCGCTTGGCTTCTTCCGTCATGCCGAGCGCCAGATAGCTCTCGACCAGACGGTGCAGCGCCTCTGCGGTGTGGCTGGTTTGCTGGTAATTATCGACGACCTGACGGAAGCGCATCGCGGCGGCGATCCACTCGCGGCGGCGCTGGTAGAAGCGGCCGACTTCCATTTCCTTGCCGGCGAGATGGTCGTTCACCAGATCGAGCTTGAGCCGTGCATCGGATGCGTAGCGCGAATCGGGGTAGCGGCGGACCAGCTCGTTCAGCGCGTCACGAGCTTGCAACGTCAGCTTCTGGTCGCGCGTCACGTCGCTGATCTGCTCATAATAGCACAGAGCGATCAGATAATAGGCATAGGCCGCGTCGCGGTTGCCGGGATGGATGGAGAGAAAGCGCTGGGCCGACTGGATCGACTGGCGATAATTGCGCGCGGCATAATAGCTGAACGAGCTCATCAGCTGCGCGCGACGGGCCCAGGGCGAATAGGGATGCTGGCGCTCCACCTCGTCGAACAGCACGGCAGCCTCGGCAAAGCGACCATTGTCGAGCCGCTGCTGGCCCGCCAGATACAGCGTGCTGACGTCGCGCGCGACATAGCGCGTATCAACGCGGTTCGAACTGCGCGCGCAGCCGGCCAGCAAGGCGAGTGAGATCAGGCTGGCGGCAATCAGCCGGCCACGACGCAGCGGTGTAACGGTCATGCGCAGCCTCTTAACCGAGCAACCGGACCGCGCCAAGCGAATGATGCGCGCTTTGCGCCACGGGCAGAAGACAGATGATGCATGGCGCGCGAAACAAGGACCGGCCCGTTGAACCGGCGCTGAACGAGAGCGGCTGAATGGGCGCCTGACCCTCTTTCCCCATGCGGGCGCACCGCCCGCAAACCGCGCCGCCGCTCTCTGTGTGGGAGGTGGGAAGCGGCGACGCGGCCTGCACCTTGCGGAGCAGAAAACGGTCGACGCCCGACCCGAACCGGGGAATGCGCACGCCAGCGTGGGGGATGGCGGCACACGGTTCAGGCCGGTCGTCGACCTGCGAAGCTGTCAGACGTCCGGGTGGTCGCTGACATAACTCCGCATCCTCGCGGACCCGAGGGGCGTTAGCCCGACCGTCCGCCGCTCGGGTTCTTCACCCGCAACGACGGCCAGCCCCGCTTGGACCAGTTTATCGATCACTGCAGCGGCCTCAGCCGGGCTGAGCATGTTGCCCACGGCCAAGGCCGTGTCGCTCACCGGACTGGACTGCAGTTCACCGACGAAAAGAGAGAGCATCACGTCCATGGCGCGATCGGCCATGACGGGCGTGTAGAAATGCTTGCTGCGCAGACGGCCGAGCATGTGCATGCGGCCGGCCTTGGCCCGCAGAACGCTCGAAGCTTCCGCGGAGCGAGGATCAGCCGGCGCGTCCGACCGGGCTGCGGCGTCGCGTTGCACGATATTGGGCACGTCAAAAAACTTTCGATTCGGCATCGGACTACCCTCGCCGCGCGGGAAACACCCCGCGCGCGAAAGATGCGCCGCCGCTGTGAGAAGAGGCGGCGGATAGACCACCGTCTCTGCCGGCGCATGTCCCGTAACCACCAGACAGGAGGAGCCTATCGTCACCAGCCGCGCTCACTGACCGGGAAGACCGGGCCGAGCGGCGGGAATAAGACCCGTGAGGTGGTCGGGTTGACCACTCATTGTCCAATACCGCGATGGTCGCCGAGATAATTGCGCATTCGCGCCGATCCCATCGGGGTCAGGGTGATCGCATCGCCTTCGCCGACAGCAGGCCCGCCCGCTCCCGCCGACCCGGCGCGGACCAGACCTGCCTTGATTAGCGCTGCAACCACCTCGTCTTGCGGATCGCTGCGCAGATCCTGCGCGCCGTTCAACGATGCCCGGGAGACCGTCCGCCCCTCGCTCTGGGCAAGGAACAGCGTCAGCATGGCCGCCATGGCGTCATCGGCCATCACCGGCTCTGGAAAGAGGGCACTGCGCTGGCCCATAAGGGCCTGCAAACGCCGCGCCCGCTCGATCACCGGGTCATCCGGCAGACAAGCGCGCGCATCGTCGTCCACGCCCGGTGGGCGCGGCTTATTGGCTGTATCGAACATCACGATCCGTCCCTGGGATATTCGCGGGGTTCACACTGAACCCGTGTCTCCTCGCCTATCCCTGCCTCAACATCATTCTCAAACGCGTGGCAGTCAGCGGCGGTCCGTCATGTCTTGAAGTCGATTGTCATCTGGTGCGACCCTGCAATTTTAGAAGCCTTTTTGGCTTTCTAAGGCAACATTATGTTATGCGAGCTTCACTTTGTGCGCCGTGATCACGGGAAGTCAACCGCTAAAGGACGGGTCGATGGAGCGATGCGATGGGGGCCCACCTCATCTGTCCCGTTTTGATTCGTTCCTGCCGGAATCAGCACCAAAACGGCACGCTTCGAGGATGTTGGACAGCGCCGGCAGCATTGCCGCGCGAAAGGCATAGCTGCGGCGGCCTGTCTCGATCGCCGATCCGGCGAGGCCTTTTTCGCTGAGCGCAGCCCGCAGCGTGGAGATGTGAACCTTGATCGCCGCACGCGACATCGCGCCGCGGTCCAGGAGCAACGCAAGTTCATCGAGCGGGATCAGCCGGTCAGGCTCGGCAATCAGGCGCAGGAGCAGGCGCGCACAGATATGGCCCCGCAGTGCCAGGGCCGCATTCAGATGGGCAACTGCAATCGGCTCGTTCGCGTGGCTGAGCAGCCCAACCGGCAACGCGCCGTTGGCAAAGGGCCTCACACCGGCCCCTTCCGCATCGTTGTGCTCTATCTCAAGCAGATGGCGCGCGGCCTCGATGCGGTCTGCAGCTTCCTGAATCAGCCGGGCCGCACGATGACGACGCGCTTGGCCGGATCGATCTGGCTCCGTCACCCCGCCCCTCCACGGTCAACGGGGACACGTCATTGGGCGGCTTGCAATGGCGCGGTGCGGCACCGGTCTTATGCCCTGCAAGGTGCCGGAGCGTGGCATGGGTTCCTTCCTGTCGATCGAGCAGGAGACGCTAACCCAGTCCGCCCCCGGCATTCCATCAATTGCCTCCATTTCGGAGTCGAAAAGGCGCGGCGAGGCTAGCACCGCTGCCGGGCGCGCTTCGTCAGCCTGCGGCTCGCGCGGAGCCCTGCCCCTTTCGCCCTTTGGCTCCGCCACCAAGTGCCGATACGAGCGCGGCAAAGCATATTGCCGCCTAGATCAAGACAGCACGCCGCGCGCTACCGAGAGAGAGACGGGATGGGATGGAGAGGTGAGCTTTGCAATCTGAACAGCTTTTGAGCCTGCGCAATGTCCGCACGGTGCGCATCGGTGCCGGTCTTCTGCCGGCCTGTGCCGCCGATGTCGTCGCGTCCGGCGCCGAAAGCGCGCTGATCGTCTCCGGCAGCCCCCTGCGTGCGCTCAGCGAAGCACTCGCCTCCGAACTGGCCAAAGCCGGCTGCGCCGCCACGATTTTCGACGCCATTGCCGGTGAGCCGACCTTCGCCGATTTTGAGGCCGCCATGGCGACGGCGCGCGAGAGCCAAGCCGGCTTCATCATCGGACTGGGCGGCGGCAGTGCGATGGATGTCGCCAAGCTGGTCGCCGCGCTGATGGATGGCGCGCAGGGCATCGATGACGTCATCGGCACAGGCCTCCTCCAAGGCCGCGCCATTCCGCTCGCCTGCATCCCGACCACCGCCGGCACCGGTAGCGAAGTCACCCCCATCGCCATTCTGGAAGACGTGGCGGCGGAACTGAAGAAGGGCGTGGTCAGCGATCATCTGGTGCCGGATTTCGCCTATCTGGATGCCGAACTCACCGTCTCAATGCCCCGCGCCGTCACCGCCGCGACCGGGCTGGATGCGCTTACGCATTGCATCGAGGCCTATGCCAACCGCTTTGCCCATCCCGTCGTCGACGCCTGGGCGCTCGAAGGCATCCGCCTGATCGCCGGCCATCTCGAACGCGCCTGCACGGACGGCACAGACCTGGAGGCGCGCGATGCCATGCTGCGCGCGGCGCATCTGGGCGGCATGTGCCTTGGCCCAGTGAACACCGCGGCAGTCCACGCCTTGGCCTATCCGCTCGGCGGCGAATTCCACATCCCCCACGGCGTCGCCAACTCGCTGCTGCTGCCGCATGTGCTGCGCTTCACCCTGCCTGCGGCCCCCGCTCGCTACGCTCAGGTCGCTGCCGCCCTTGGCGTGGCGCGGACCGGCGATGACGAGGCGGATGCGCTGGCCGGCATCGCGCAGATCGAGCGCCTTTCCGCCGCCATCGGCATCGAGCGGCACTTGTCCGCCTTCGGCATCGGCGCCAACGCGGTGCCCAAAATGGCTGCCGCCGCCATGACCGTGCAACGGCTGCTCATCAGAAATCCGCGCGAGGTCACCGAATCCGATGCGCGCGCCATCTACGAAGCTGCGCTATAGGACCGACACCCCATGAAAGCCGACCTCTTCTCCTGGTATCGCGGCGCGGACCGCAAAACCCGCCGCGTGTTCTGGACGTGCAGCGCCGGCTGGGCGATGGATAGCGCGGATGGGCTGGTCTATCAGTATCTCATCCCGCTGCTCATCGTTGGTCTTGGCATCTCGCTGACCGAGGCCGGAACCATCGCCAGCGCCAATTATTTCGCGGCGGCGATCGGTGGCTGGATCGGCGGCTGGCTATGCGACCGCTATGGCCGTGCCCGCATCCTGCAGCTCACCATCCTGTGGTTCTCCTTCTTCTCCTTCGCGTCCGGCTTTGCGCAGAATTTCGAGCAACTGCTCGTGCTGCGCGTGTTGCAGGGCATCGGCTTCGGCGCGGAATGGGCGGTGGGTGCGGTGCTGCTCGGCGAAATCGTCTCGCCCAAGCATCGCGGCAAGGCGCTGGGCACACTGCACAGCGGCGCGGCAGTCGGCTCAGGCCTCGCAGCCTTGATCGCCGGACCTTTCGCCTCCGCCTTCGATCCCGAGATCGGCTGGCGCCTCGCCTTCTTCGTCGGCATCATTCCGGCCGCGCTCATCTTCTTCATCCGGCGCGGATCGGACGATTCCGACCTGTTCAAACAGGCCCAGCAGCGCGCCCAGGAAACCGGGCAGCGCACCAGCCTCACCAGCATCTTCCGGCCCAAGGTCGTCCGCATCACCATCTTGGCATCGCTGCTGGCCGTCGGCGCGCAGGGCGCGGGCTATGCGGTGAGCAGCTACCTGACGGTGTTCCTCGCCAATGAGCGCGGCATCGGCATCGCGATGGCCGGGCTGTGTGTGATGTTCAACAGCGTCGGCGGTTTCTTCGGCTTTCTGTTCAACGCCGCGATCAGCGACTTTGTCGGGCGCCGCAACGCCTTCCGGCTGTTCGGCCTCGGCTTCGTGATCTCCGCCGCCATCTATCTGTTCGGGCCATGGGGCGGGAATGTCTGGTTCCTCGTGCCGTTCGGCATCGTCTACGGCTTCTTCCAGTTCGGCATCTATGCAAGCTTCGGCCCCTATTTCACCGAACTGTTCCCGACCGAACTGCGCGGCACCGGACAGGCCTTTGCTTATAATTTCGGCCGTGCCGCGAGCGCTCTGTTCATCATGACCGTACCCTTGGTGGCCGCCATCATCCCGCTGGGCGCGGCGATGGCCATCGTCGGCATGGGCGGCATCCTGTGCGCCCTCATCGCAACGCTGATGCTGCCCGAGACCGCCGGCCGCGCGCTGCAGTCCCTCGATGATTTCGGTCGGGACGAAGCCCCCCAACCCATTGAGGCAAAGGCAACCGCTCCATGAGCCAGCACCCCATTGCGATCGTCATCGGCGGCAGCCGCGGCATCGGCGCCGCCATCGTCCAGCTGCTCGCGGCGTCCGGCTACCATGTCGTGTTCAGCTACGCGCGTGACGCAGCGGCGGCGCAGACCGTCGCAGCGAGCGTCACCACTGCCGGCGGTCAGGCCCACGCGGTGCAGGCAGACAGCGCGCGGGAGGCCGATCTGATTGCCCTGTTCGACGAAGCGCAGGCGCTGGGGCCGATCGGCGCGCTCGTCTATTCCGCCGGGATCACCGGCCAGGCCTCTCCCCTGGCGGAGGTCTCGGCGGAAACCCTCGAGCGCGTCATGGCGGTCAATCTCACCGGCGCGATGTTGGCCGCGCGTGAAGCCGTGCGGCGCATGGCCCTCTCGCGCGGCGGCGCGGGCGGCGGCATCGTCTTCATTTCGTCGCGGGCGACCGCTTATGGCTCGGCCGGGGAATATGTCTGGTATGCGGCATCCAAGGGCGGGCTCGACAGCCTGATGACCGGACTGGCGCGGGAAGTCGGCGGCGACGGCATTCGCGTCAACTGCGTCTCCCCCGGCCCGGTCGCTACCGAAATGCTGAGCGCCGAGCGGCTGGCCGCCGGCGCTGCCCGCGTGCCGATGCAGCGCGCTGCACAGGCGGATGAGATCGCGCAGGCGGTCCGCTATCTGCTCTCGTCCGAGGCCTCTTTTGTGAATGGCGCGAACCTCGCCGTCTCCGGCGGCGTGTGACTATGGGAAACTTGCAAAGCGCCTTGAAATGGTTGACCCTGAAGGAAAGCGGCCGGGACGCCTCGATAGAAGGACAGAGGGCACGCGGAGAGGATAAACATGGAATCCTACAGCACTGAAGCCTTCCCCATATCGACGCGCGCGGCGGCATGGACAAAGCTCTATTCGCAGCAGCTCAATCGCGTGAACTTCACGCCCGCGGATCGGCACGAGTTTGCCGCGCGCCTCAGCCTCAGCCATTTCGGGCCGATCCAGCTCGCCAGCATCGCGGCCAACCGCAGCCATATAGAGCGGACGCGCAACCACATCCGCCCCGGCGCGCCGCGTCTCTATTCTTTCCTCATGCAGGCGCGCGGCAACAGCGTGCTCGACCATTGCGGGCATCAGGCCCAGCTCGATCAGGGCGATTTCGTGCTGTGCGACAGCGCGGCACCGCACAGCTTCACGCTCGGCGACAATTCGATGATCATCATGCTGCGCGTGGATGCCGGCCTCATCAAGAAGCACCTGCCCACGCCCGAGCGCTTCTGCGGCCTCAAGCTCGATCATGAGGTGGGGCTGACCGCGGTCATGTCCGCCATGCTCGAAAATCTGAACACGCAGGTGCAGAGCGGCTTCCATTCCGATCATGATGGCCGTTTCGCCCGCCATGTGCTTGAAATGCTCTCCACCGCCTATGCGATGGGCTTTGACGAGCAGCCGGAAGGCTCGGCGGTGATGCTCGGCCGGCAGAGCGAAGTCATTCGCTACATCGAGGACAATCTGCGCGACCCGGAACTGACGCCCGCACGCGTCGCCGAGGGGCTGCGCATCTCGCCGCGCTACCTGCGCACGCTCTTCGCCTCGCGCGGGGAGAAGGCGTCGAGCTACATCGTGCGGCGGCGGCTGGAGGAGTGCGGCAAGCAGCTGCGCAATCCGGCCTGGGCCGGCCATACGCTGACCGAGATCGCCTTCGCCTGGGGGTTCAACAGCGCGGCGCATTTCACCCGCACCTTCCACGAGCATTTCGGCATGGCGCCGCGCGATTACCGGCGGGCGGGCTCGAACTGACGAGCCGACCGGCGCCTTCCTGAGCAAGTCATCCTGCCCGCCCGGGCAAGCGGCGGCGCAACCTCTATGTCAGCCCGGTCTCCACGCCGACAGGCGAGACATGGAGGACGGAAGACGCAATGGTTGCCAGGGAAGTGCTTGATCTGAACCAGATATTGTCGCTGCAGCTGACCGAATATTGGCACGAGATCGATACCAACAAGGGGCGCAAGGCCTCGGATTATTATACCGAGGATGCCGTCTTCCACGGCCAGTTCGCCTCCTATAACGGCCGCGCGAAGATCCAGCAATTCTATGACTGGCGCGCCGAACGCGGCGAGCGGCTCGCGGTCCATGCCTTCACCAACTTCCGGGCATGGTTCACCGGGCCGGACAGCGCGGAAGCGACCAATTACCTGTTCCTCTATGCCGCCGATGGCGTGCGTCCCCTCCCCACCCATCCGCCGGTGACGATCTCGCTGGCGACCGACCGTTATGTTCGCGGCGCCGGCGGGCGCTGGCTGTGCACCTATCGCCGGTTCGAGCATTTGTTCGAGAGTGATACTCCGATCACAAATCCGAACCTGGACGATCAAGAAGCAAGGTGAGCAGGCCCATGAGCAGACAGCGCGGCGAACTCGACGAGAAGGATCTTCTGCTTTCCAAGGCCTATGTGGCCGGTGAATGGGTGGATGGCAGCGGCGACCCGATCGCCGTCGACGATCCCTATACGCTCAAGACCGTGGGACAGGTGCCGCGCGTCAGCGAAGCGCAAGTGTCTGAGGCCATCGATGCCGCGAACCGCGCCTTCCCGCAATGGGCGCGGCGGCCTGCCAAGGAGCGCGGCGCGATCCTGCGGCGCTGGTATGAGCTGGTCATTCAGCACAAGGAGGACTTCGCCCGGCTCATCACGCTTGAGAATGGGAAGGCGCTCAAGGAATCGCGCGCCGAGGTCGACTATGGCGCCGGCTTCCTCGAATTCTACGCCGATGAGGCGACCCGCTCGTTGGGCGAGATCATCCCTGCCCCCGTGACCGGTCGCCGCCTCATGGTCGAGCGCGAGCCGATCGGCGTGTGCGTGGCGATCACGCCATGGAACTTCCCGCTTGCCATGCTCACGCGCAAGGTCGGGCCGGCGCTGGCGGCCGGCTGCACCATGGTCGCCAAGCCGGCCGAGCTGACGCCGCTCACCGCTTTGGCCTTCGCCAAGCTGGGTGAAGAAGCGGGTGTGCCGGCGGGCGTGTTCAGCGTGGTCACCGGCAATTCCAAGACCATCGGCCCGGTGATGACCGGTTCGCCGATCGTCCGCAAACTCTCCTTCACCGGCTCGACCCCGGTGGGCGCAATGCTGGCGGAAGCCTGCGCGCCGACGATCAAGCGGCTCGGCCTCGAACTGGGCGGCAATGCGCCGCTGCTCATCTTCGATGATGCCGACCTCGACACCGCCGTCGAAACGGCGATGGTCGCCAAGTTCCGCAATGGAGGCCAGAGCTGCGTCGCGGCGAACCGCATCTATGTGCAGAATGGCATCCGCGACCGCTTCCTCGACGCCTTCGGCAGCAAGGTCGCCGCGATGAAGGCTGGCGACGGCTTCGAGGACGGCATCGATGTCGGCCCGATGATCGACGATCGCGCCATTGCCAAGATCGACGAGCATCGCGAGGATGCGCTGCGCCATGGCGGGCGCCTCATCGCCGGTGGCGCGTCACCGGGCGGGCGCATCGCGGTGCCGACGCTGATTGGCGACGTTGCCTCGGATGCGCTGCTGACCCGGGAGGAGACCTTTGGACCGCTGGCCGGCGTCATCGGCTTTGCCAGCGTGGAGGACGGCGTGCGGCTGGCGAACGACACGCCCTTTGGCCTCGCAGCCTATCTCTGCTCAAGCGACCCGGCGACGATCGCCCGCGTAGGGCGGGATCTGGAGAGCGGCATCGTCGGCATCAACACCGGCCTCATCTCGACGCCTTATGCGCCCTTTGGCGGCGTCAAGCAGTCCGGCCTCGGGCGCGAGGGCTCGCACCACGGTCTCGCCGAATATCAAAACCTCAAATATCTCTGTCACGCAGGACTTTAGACCCACTTATGCGCAAACACGCCAAGGTCATTATCACATGCGCGCCGACCGGCTCCATCCACACGCCCTCCATGTCGCCGCATTTGCCGGTGAGCGCGGACGAGATTGCGGAGGCCGCCATTGGCGCAGCGCAGGCCGGCGCGGCGATCCTGCACCTGCATGCGCGTAACCCGGCAGACGGCAGCCCAAGCCCCCGCGCGGCCGATTTCATGGCCTTTCTGCCGCGCATCCGGGAGGCGACGGATGCGGTGGTCAACATCTCCACTGGCGGCAGCGCCACCATGTCGCTGGATGACCGGCTGGAAGGCGCCAAGCAGGCCCGGCCCGAGCTGTGCTCGCTCAACATGGGACCGCTGATCTTCGATTTCTCCGGGGCGGCCAAGCGGGTCACCCAGTGGCAGCACGGCTGGGAGAAGCCCTATGTCGAAGGCGCGCGCGGGCGGATCATGTACAATGACAATGCCTATATCGAGCGCATCATGCTGGAGGTCGGCCGGGAGTTCGGCACGCGCTTCGAGTTCGAATGCTATGACATCGGCCATCTCTACACGCTCGCTCATTTTGCCGACCGCGGCCTCATCGACCCGCCCTTCCTCGTCCAGGGCGTGTTCGGCATCCTGGGCGGCATCGGCGCGGACCCGCGCAATCTCGCCCATATGGTGACCATGGCCGATAGTCTGTTCGGCGAGGATTATGTGTTCTCGGCCTTCGCGGCGGGCCGCCATCAACTCGGCTTCTGCACCCAGAGCGCGCTGCTCGGCGGCAATGTCCGCGTCGGGCTGGAAGACAGCCTGTTCATCGGCAAGGGCGAGCTCGCCACCTCCAACGCGCAGCAGGTGGAACGCATCCGCCTCGTGATCGAAGCCCTGGGCCGCGAGATTGCGACGGCTGCCGAAGCCCGCGCGTTGCTCGGCCTCAAGGGCGGCGACGCCGTCGGCTTCTGAGCCAGAGCTTCGGCCTCCCTTCAACGTCCATCGCTTTTGGGTGCCCGCCCGGCCTGAATGGCCGAGTGGGCATTTCGACAAAGGAAAGCCGGGCCTCCTTTCGGAAGCCCGGCTGGCATCTGCAGCGCTGGCGTCAGATCAGAATTTGACCCGTACGCCGGTCCGGAACCGCGCACCGAAGGTGTCGAAATAGACCGGGTTGGTTGGATAGTTGGAGCCACCCAGGCCGCCGCCACCCGGCGCAATCGGCGGCTTCTTGTCGAAGATATTGTCGATCGCGCCGAACACCTCGATGCTGTTCCCACCATTTCCGACCGGAATGGCATAGGACATGGCGAGGCCGAAATAGCTCGCTCCCTTCACGCGGTTGGTGTTGATGCTGTTGCGCAGCGTCGGATCGTAGCCTTCATCTTCCGGCCCCACCCGCTCGACATTGTAGATGCCCGAGCTGATCCGGCGCATGCTCACCGTGGCGTTGAAGGGCCCGCTATCATAGCTCAGGAACGCGTTGACGATCCACGAGGGCGCGGGATTGAAGTTGCCGCCGCTGCTCACCGGCCCGGTCTGCCCGGCATAATCGATCACCGGCGTCGTCGGGTCGGCCTGCACCTTGAAGTCATATTGGTGGTTGGCCAGCACGCGCAGGTTGAGCGCCCCGCCCCAATCGGCCGAAAGGTCGGACAGGCGCAGCGTATAGTCGAACTCGAAATCGAGGCCACGCACGGTCATGCTGCCGAGGTTCACCTGGCGGGCATCGATGTACGAGATGTTCGTCGGCGAGACGAAGGTGATCCGGTCACAGAAGATGTCGAACTGATCGCAGAAATCGACGATCTGCTGGCCGCCGAGCCGGCTGACAGCATCCTCGATCGCGATCTGATACCAGTCGACCGACATGCGCAGGCCTGGGATGAAGCTTGGACGAAACACGATGCCCGCCGTCGTCGTATCCGCCTTTTCCGGCGTCAGCGCGAAGCTGCCGCCATTGAGGATCGGGGTCGGATCGTCATTGCCCACGCCCGCGATGTTCGGATTGTCGACGATGCCCTGCGATGAGCCTTCCTCCGTCGCCACCTGGCGCTGGAAAAGCTCGCGGAAGCCGCCAGCGCGGATATCGCGCGAGCGCGAGCCGCGCAGGCGTACACCGCCGCCGATTTCCCAGATGCCGCTGAGCTTGTAGCTCACCGCCTCGGTCGTCTTCTCCTCGCTGGTGAACGCATCCGACGCCTTGTTGCGCGTCCAGCGGACGGCGCCGTTCAGTTCCAGCGTTTCGAAGAAAGGCCGGTTCGCCAACAGCGGCACGCTCACTTCGCCGAAGGTTTCGAGAACCTCGATGGTGCCGCCATAATCGAGGCCAAAGGTGAAGGCGTAGTCGGTGTAATTGGGGATATCGCCATGGGTCACATCGCCCTTTTCCTTGCGATATTCCACACCCGTGGCAGCGCCGACCGGCCCGGCGCCAAAGCCGTCGAACAGTGAGCCGCTGATCGAGGCGGCAGCGACATGCTGGGTATAGAGGAAGTCCTCCACCACCGGGCGATAGGCATAGTCGATGGCTGCCTGGCTGAGATTATCGAGACCAAACAGGTTCATCGGTACGCAGCCCTGCGCGCGCGGATTGGGATTGGCCTTGAGCAGTTCCCGGCAGACGATCTGGTTGGTCGCCGGATTGACCACGGCGTCCAGCCCATATTGGAACTCGGTGTTCACGCGCGAATAGCGGGCCGACTGGTGCCGCTTGTTGCGGCCGTACTGATAATAGACGTCCCAGTTCCAACCCCCACCAATCTCGCCGGTGACGCCGAACACCGCTCGCCAGACATCGGCGGTGACCGAGTTGAGCGCCGGGATCTGCGCATCAACATCTTTGCCGAGGCTGAACTGGGTGCCGGCTAGCAGCGTCTTGAGCGAGGCGGGCAGGAAGGCATTGTCCGGCTGCACGAAATAGGTCGAGCGTGGACCTGCCGTCACGCCGCTGTTGGAGGCGGAGCGGTGCGCGTAGGTGACTTCGGTATAGGCTTCGACCGTGTCCGACAGGTCGTATTTGCCGGAGAGATAGCCGACGAATCGCTCGACCGGCGTCTGGATGTCGGAATCCGCATAGGTCGATTCGCCGTCGCCGCCCTGCCGCGGACCGGTCTGCGACGATTGGACGTATGTGCCGGGATCGAACTGCACGATGCCGGTGCCGTCGTCATTGAAGCGGATGTTGCGCGCCGCCGGCGCGGCAGGTGCACGGTTGCGGACGACGCCGCGCGCATCGTTGAACGCCTGCTTGGAATTGGGGCCGATGATGAAGTTGGGCAGACCATAGCCCGGCGTGCCGGGACGATCGAAGCCAGAGAGCGAGCCGTTGGCCAGCACATTATTGGCATTCACGAAGACGTCGTAGCTTTCCGCACACCAGTCGCGCGAAAGCGAGCAATCGCCGATGCCGTCCTTCTTCTCATATTCGCCGCCGATGACGATATGGCCGCGGCTGCCGACGCGTGTGCCATAGACGAGCGAGCCATGATGCCCCTTGCCATCCCCCCGGAAGGTTTGGCCATAATCGACCTGCCCGCGCAGCCCCTCTAGCTCGGTATCGAGGATCAGGTTGACGACACCGGCAATCGCATCCGACCCATAAGCCGCCGATGCGCCGCCCGTCACCGTCTCCACGCGCTTGATCATCGCGGTGGGAATGAGGTTGAGATCAACCGCACCGCCATCCGATGTCGGCACGAAGCGGCGGGAATTGACCAGCGTGAGCGTGCGCGTGCCGGAATCCGGGTTGAGCCCGCGCAGGTTCGCATAGGAAGCGCCGACATTCGCGCCCGCGGTGATGCCGGCGGTTGCGTCCGACTGGAACGCCGTGTTCTGCGGGATAAGCTCGACGATATCGCCGGCATTCACGATGCCCAGCTTCTCAGTCTGCTCGATGCCGAACACCGTCGCGGGCGTCGGCTCGTTAAAGGCATTGTTGCGGATGCGCGTGCCCGTGACGACGATCGAGGGCTCGCTCGCGTTTTCCGCGCCGCTGCCATCCTGCGCCTGAGCCGGCATCGACAGCAACGCCGCCGCCGGCAGTGCCGCCCACATCAAATGCGACGCGCCCCCGCGTCCTTTCACTTTCAAAGTCATTCGTACGGCCTCCCCCTTATGTATATTTTGCGCGCACGACCTTTGCCGGGCGCGATCTCATGCGGACCATCGCATTGCGCAACGGGCCGCTTCTTATCTCCAAGTGATCCAGCTTATGCCGAATTCGGCACAAACAGAGCCGGACGACGGTATCGTCCGGCTCTGATGTCATCGGTACGTTGCGGTGCTCTTACGCCCAGTTGAGCGCACGCTTGATCGTGCCGCCCAAAATCCACTCCTTATCACTCTGCGAAATCTCATTGGTGTGGAGCAGGCTGTAGAGCGCGTCCGCATAGGGCTTCCAGTCCTTGCGGAGCGGGAAGCCGTTGGGACCCGGCGGCGTTTCCGTGCCCCAGCGCTGACGGGTCATGTCGCTGGCCCACAGGCACCGTTCCGGGCCGAAGGCGTGCAGGATCTTGTGAATGTACGGCCAGATGTCGTGATAGGGATAGGCCTCCTTGGAGATGATCGGCATCCCGCACAGCTTCACATAGACATTGGGATAGCGCGCCATGTCGAGCAGCTTGGGCAGGTTCGCCCAGCGGTCCTTGGGCGGCGCGACCATCGACTGGGTAACCCCGTAGTGATCGATGATGATATTCATGTCCGGGTGACGCTCGGCATAGATGGCGGCCTCGTGACCGAACTCATGGGCACCGACGAACATCGGGATCTTATACTTGGCGCCATAAGCGAAATAGCGGTCGAACGCGCCCTGCTTGACCAGCGGACTGACCGCGATCTGCGCGCCCGGCTTACGCCAGACCTGCCCGTAATTGGTGAACAGCACGCGCGTGGCGAGCATCCCAGGCTTCTTCTTGAACGCCGCCATCTGCTGCTCGAGATCGGGCGCCGCATGATCGAACACCTCGACCGCCCCGAACCGATCCGGATAGTAGCGCACCGCCGCTTCGTTGAAGGACCGACCGGCATAGATGATCGCCTTGTCGACGCCGACGCAATCGATCGCCTCGCGCGCCAGCTCGACGTTGATGAACTCTTCAAGCTGCGGCGTGATCGTCTCGCCTTCGGGCTTGGCGGCGCGCATGCCGCCGCCGATATGGGGTTCGTGGATCTGACCGTCGATGATCTGCATGTACCTTGTTCCTCTCGCCTATGCTTGATGGTCGGTGGCGGGCACGTGCCCGCCTTCCGATCAGAACCGCTTGTTCAGGGTGAGATACCACTCACGCGGGGCGCCCGGCTGGCCATTGATCTGCGGATAGCCAATGGCCTGGTAGATGAAGTAGTTGCGCCAGTAGAACTGCTTGAAGACGTTGGTGACGCCCGCTGCGATGGAGAAATCATACTCCTTGTTCGCGTAGGTCAGGCGAGCGTTGACCAGCGAATAGCCGTCCTGATTATACTCTACACGGTCCGGGCTGTAGACCTGGCTGCCGGTGTAGAACCAGTCGACACGTGGCGTGACCGTGCCCTGCAGAGCCGGCGCATCGACCTCATACTGGATGCCGGCATTGGCCTTGAGCTCCGGGATCGCCACCGGGCGCCGGTTCTGGCCGGCCGGGCGGGCATCCAGATCGGCCGACGAGAATTTGTGGTAGCCGATCGAGCCGCCGACCGCCAAGCCCTCGACCGGACGGAAATCTAGCTCCAGCTCGAAGCCTTTCACCTTGCCCGGCGTGTTCTGGTAGAAGGTGCGGCCGATGCAGGCGAAGCCGGGCGTGTTAGCGGCGATTTCAGCCGACGTCAGCGGACGGCAGGTCGTGAAGGCAGGGTTCACCGGGTTGGGGATTTCAAGGAAACCGCCCGGCGCTGGCTGCCCGTTCGCACCCAGCTGATACTCCTGACCGGAGACACCCGTCGGACGGGTCTTATAATCCGTGTAGAAGGCCGCAGCGTTGATCCGCAGCATCCGGTCGAACAGATCGGTCTTCACGCCCAGTTCGTACGACTGGGTTTCATCGCCCGGATATTGCGCGACCTGGCTCGGCTGCAGCGGACGGGCATTGAAGCCCGGCAGCCGCGCGCCAGTGGCCACGGACGCGTAGATCATCGTGCGCTCGCTCAGCTTGTAATCCGCGCCAACCTTCCAGTCGAACCGCTCATCCTTGATGTCGAAGTTGAAGACGGTCTGACCGGTGGGCGAGATGGTGAACTGCGTCGAGGTGGCCGTGGTGCCATCCAGCACGCTGCGATAATCGACACCCTTCTTGTCCTTGGAGAAACGCCCACCGAGCGTCAGGCCAAAGCGATCGCCAAAGGGCCGCAGCGTGGCGTTGGCGAAGACCGCCTTGCTCTCCGGCGTGTAGCGGCTCCAGAGATAACGCTGCGTATTGTTGAACGGCGACGTGCCGGAGAAGCGCTGTTCGCCATCCGCCCAGTAGTAGAAGGCGCCGACGACCCAATCGGCCCAGCCGGTCTTGCCGATCAGGCGGATTTCGCCGGTCCAGTCATCCTGGAACACATCATTGCGATTGTTTTCCATGGCGACGGGCGAACCATCGACATCGAACCCGAACACGCCATCATAGCGGCGATAGCCGACGATGCCGACAACATCGATATTGTCGCTGATCTCATATTCGATCCGCGCATTGCCGCCCCAGTTCGTCTGCGGAACGTTGCTGGGGTGCGTAATGCCGCCGCGGAAAGGCGAGCCATTGTAGAATGTGTTGCCAGGAATCGCGGTGCCGGCGGCAATCGGATCGGCAAAAGTCGCGAAGGTCGTATAAGGGTCGCCGGTGATGAAGCGGCTATCATAAGCAAAGGTCGGGCCGCCCGGTGCCGTCCAGCGGTTGAACAGCGTCGAGACCGCGGAGCGGCCGGCTGCGACGGCCGGATTGATGGCGACGACGCTATCCATGGCCGCCTCCGAATTGTCCTGGAGATAATCCAGCGCGGCGGTGATCTTGAGGCGCGGCGTGGGCTCCCAGTAGATCTGGCCACGGATGGCCTGCACATCCTCACCACCCAGATGGCCGATGGTGCAATCCTTGGGCGGATTGATGTCGGAATTGTTGAGCAGGCCGGCATCCGCAGTCGGGAACAGCCCGGCCAGCTGAGGCGTGCCCCGGCGGATCATTTCGCAGCGGAAATCGAGCTGCCGCTGATAGCCAGTCATCTTCTTGACCAAGCCGGAGACGGAGAGCGACATGGTCGATCCGAGCGGCAGGTTGATGCCGGCGCGCATTTCGCGGCGGTCGTAGCTCCCGACCGTGAACTCGCCATAGCCCGAGGCTTCGCCGAGCACCGGCCGGCGGGTGGTGAGGTTGACGGCGCCAGCCAGCGAGTTGCGGCCGAACAGCGTGCCTTGCGGGCCGCGCAGCACCTCTACCCGCTCCAGATCAAGCAGATCGAACATGGAGCCGAAGACCAGCGGATAATAGACATCGTCGATATAGAAGGCGACGCCCGCCTCGCCCGACAGATTGGTCTCGCTCGAGCCGATGCCACGGATGAAGGCGCTCATGCCGGGGCCGAATGCCGCCTGCGACTTCTCGAAGGAGACGTTGGGAACGACCCGCGACATTTCGGCGACGTTGGTCAGCCCCTGCTCCATCAGCGCGTCTGCCGGCAGCGCCGAGATCGCAATCGGCGTATCCTGCAGGTTGGTCGCGCGGCGGGTCGCCGTAACGACGATGTCCGCGATCCCGGTTCCACGCTCGGAAGCGCCGTCCGCCTCAGTGACCTGCGCATGGCCGGTCTGCGCTATACACAGCGCCAGCGCGGACGCTGAAAGCTTGCCGAAAGTCCTCTTCATCTCATCCCCTCCCGAATTGGTGCAGCCATGTCTGGCCTCGGGGGGAGCACTAGAGGGCCTCCATCATCCAATCTTGCCGGATGCGGCACTGAACGACGCCTTGCCCGGCATATGCCGTTTACGAACCCGCGTTCATCACGCGAACTGCTGCAGTTCCGGATAAGGCAGCGCCGGTCCCTCTCCGATGCGGAAGGTGCAGTGACCGGTATAGACCGCGGCATCGCCATGCGCGCGCACGGGCCGGCTCATGAGGTAACGGCCATTGATCAGCCGGACCGTGCCGTTTTCGTAGCGCGCCACGACGTCCTTCTGCACGACCCGCACCTGCCGACCGGCGAACAGCGCCTCCAGCGCATCGGTATCATCATGGATGCCATCGGCATGGAGCACTGGCACTTCGGCGGCCTGAAGGGCGGCGGGCACCATGGCCGCGCCGACGATGGCGCCGCCGCTCGCACCGATGAAACCGCGACGGGAAAGCTGGGTGTTGGTCATCATGGTCTCCAATCAGGAAAAATAGAGCTTGAGTGCAGTCCGGCAAATCTGGGCGCGCTGAGCGGGATCGGGCACCCAGCGGCGGTAGCTGGCCAGCACCTGCTCGTAGCCAATGCGGCGTTCGTAGCCGACGAAGGGCGCGTCACTGCCCCACAGCAGGCGATCGGTGCCGACGCGTGACACCAAATGGTCCGCGACATGCTGGGCGAGGCTTTCGAGGTCGCCATCGGGATCGTCGCGCCAGGCTTCCGGCCCCGGCAGGCGGAAGCCGCCCGAGAGCTTGACCCAGGTATGTCCCTTGTCGACGGCATCGAGCATCGCGCGGAAGCCGACGCAATCGAGCGGCGCTTGCGGATCGGGATGGCCGAAATGGTCGATCACGATATCGACGCCGCTCTCCACCAGCGCATCGAGCACCGGCGGCAGGTTCTGTCCCTCGATGGCGACATGGACATGCCAGCCAAGATCGCGGGCGCGGCGGAACAGCAGCCGATATTCGTCGCTGCGATAATCGGCATGATATTCGGCGCGGGCGAGCTGCAACCGGATGCCGATGATGCCATCGTCGCGCATCCGCTCCAGCACGTAGAAATCCGTGCCCGGCGGGACGATGGCGGTGCCGCGCAGCCGCTTGTGGCGGCGCAGTTCGGAGATCAGATAATCATTGTAGCTGCCCGAAATACTCAGCGCCGAAATGACGGCGAAGTGGATGCCATGCGCATCCATCCGCGCCAGCAAATCGTCGGCAGTGAAGGCATAGTCCGGAGTGATCCACGCGCCGCTGGTAACGGGCATGTCCGCCGAAAAGATGTGGGCATGGCAATCGATGATAGGATTGCGCACCGCGTCATCGGTCAAGGATGTCATCTGGTCCCCCTCCTCGACTGCATCATTGCGCGCGCGGATACTCATCCGCGTTCAGCACCCAGCCGGGCATGTCCGAGAAATCGGCACGCGGTGGCGAGAAGATATCGACCAGCACGTTACGACCGGGCGCGGACGGCGCGGAGGTGTGGATGACGCGGGGCGGAATGACGCACACCGACGGCGCGCCGCAGCGCTCATGCTCGTCGTCGCGCCAGTCATGCTGGTTGGCCGTCCATGGCCAGCGCAGATGGTGCATATAGTCGCCCTCCAGCGCCAGGGAGCACTGCTCGAAATCATCGTGATGATGCGGCGAGAGCTTGGTCACATCGCGCGGCCCCTGCGGCGGGAAGACGTTGACCATGAAGGTGGTGCATCGCCAGATCTTGCCGAAGCGCCCCGGCTCGTCGGGCACGTCCAGGCTGTAGCTGCGCAGCTTGAACCCATCGACCGGATCTGGCCACGGCTGGAACGGCGGAATCTGCGGATGCGGCCCGGCATAGGCCTGCGGATTGACGACCCGCGCAAGCAGATCTTGCGCCTCCAGCGAAAACAGCCGGACGATCTGGCCAGCCGAGCGGACCGTGATGCGGCTATCGCCCGGCGGCACGAAGTTGATGCTGTTGCCGGCAATCTCGTGCGCCACGCCGTCGATCTCGATGGTCAGCGCGCTCTGGGCATCCGGCAGCAGTAGGACATATTCGTCGATCTGGCCGGCTCGCTCGAACACCGCACCTTCTTCCGCCTGCGAGTAAGCGACTACGAAATTCTGCCCACGCGTGAGCCAAGTCTTGAGGCCGGGCGCCGTCTCCTGTGGGGCCTCTTCATAGAAGCGGGCGTAAGTGGAGGCCCCGAAGGCGCTGGCCGGCGCGGCTCCCCCGGCTGCGGCAGTCGAGAGGCGGGAACGGGGATCGTCGGATTCGTACATGAATTACTCCGTGGCGGCGGCGCGGCGGCCGTCCGACCAGTGCAGGAAGGTCTCGGGAGCGCGGCCGCTCACCGGATTGGCGAAATGGAAGCCCATCGGGGCGATGGCGGGATAAGGCGCGAAGGTGACGCCGCGCAGCGGGCCATCCGGCGGGTTCTTGGCAACATCCTCGGGCTTGGGGCGATAGCGCTCGCTGGCGCCCGGCACAATCGCGGCCCAACCGCCGGCATAATCGGCGAGCCAGACATAATCGAGATCCATGCCGTGAATGCACCAGACGCCGTTTTCGAGCACCGCCTGATTCTCGTAGATGCCCGAAATCCACGACCCCTGCCCCTTGGCGGCGCTGTTGAACTGGAACAAGCGCAGGCGGATATTGGCGCGCATCCCGTCTTCCGAAACGGTCACATAGGGCTGCGTCTTCTGGTGGATGGCCATGAACGCCGCCGAGCGCCCGGCATTGCCATAGCGCCCGAACAGCGATCCCCGCACACGCTCCCGCCCGACATAGGTGCCGATATAGGAGAGCTCTTTCCAGCCGTCGGTGGCGAAGAGATCGGCCGTGTCGTCCCAGCGGAACTCGTCGATATAATAGCCATAGGCATCGGCGATGTTTTCCGCGCCATCGAAGGCAGCCGCGCGGGCGAGCAGTGTCGCTGCGTCTCCGGTGCTGGCAAAGGATGGCGCAGGCGCGAGCGCATCGGCGAAGCGCACGGGTGCAGGTCGATGACCGGGATAGGAGGCGTCGGCCAGTTGCGAGGGCCGGTCCGGTCGCGCCGCAGCCACGCCGGGCAAACCGGCCGCAAGCGGCGCCTGCCAGCCTTTTGCATAAGCCGCGCGCATCACCGGCACGCGGCGCAGCGCCGTGATACGCCAGCGGCCATCGTCACCGCGCGCGCAGGTGAAATCCTGAATCGTCGCCGACCAATAGGTCTCACCGCCATGCTGACCGGTCATCCCGATCTCGATATTGCGCACCGTGGCGCTACGTCCGCCCGCATCCATCGTCACGACCGGCATGAGCTGGGGACGGTCGTTCAATTCGCCGGTCTTCAGACCGGCCTCGCCGAACAGCGCGAGCGCACGGCGGACGCCGGCATGGCCCACAAACTGCCCGGTGCCGGCAATGTCGACAAACGCGTCTTCGGTGAACAGATCAACGATATCGTCGTCCATCTTGCGGTCGAGGTAGAAGCCGAACGCAGCCTGGAGATTCTGCACCAGCCCTTGCGAGACCAGCAGATCGGCCCGCGCTGCGATCTCGCGGACCGGCAGCGGGCTCGGTGCGGGACGCTTGGCGCCCCACGGATTACCGGCCTGATCTGGCGTATAGTGGAACGGCACCATCGGCACGCTGGGCGCGACATGCGTCCAGCCCTTGTCATATGGGCCGGCGAATTGCGGGTGATAGTGCATCCGCGCAATCGCCCAGCCCCCCATGCCGCCAGCGTCGCCGGAGACCCGGACATAATCGATCACGTGAATGCCGCCGGCCCAGCCAGCCGACTGGCCGTTCACGCCCGTCATCGCCACCTCATGCCAGCGTCCGCGCGCGGACTGGCCATCGGGCGCGAGGGTAATCACCGGGCTGAGGAACAGGCGCAGATTGAGATGCCCTGCCGGCAGTCCACGACTGTCGCCGCCCATCGTGCTGCGCAGATGCGCCTCGATGGGTGTGCGGCCCGTCACGGATTGCGTGCCGTCGGTCCATAGGCCGTCAGCGGCGAACAGACGCGCCATGTCCGGCCACTGGCCGGCTTGCGCATAATGCGCCCAGACATGCTGGAGGCGTTTGATCTCGCGGATCGCGCGGACATCCGCGAGGCGCGCGGTGAGGTTCGCAGCGTCGCCGCCGCCCGATGACACCATGCGGGAGGCCGCGCAGCCCGCCAGCAGCGAAGCCGCGCTTCCGAGCAGGATCGCGCGTCGCGAGAGGATCATGTGCCACTGCGCGCTCACGCTGCCGGCTCCAGCGCCAGCGCCTCTTCGTAGACGCTGCGGTCGATCAGCCTCGCAAGCTGCGCGCGCGACCGTGCCGGGCGCTTGTCACGCTCTGCCAGCCATAGTTCTTCCTCAGTCATGATATCGAGCAGATCAGCAGGATAATCAGCGTTGAAGGCGTGATGCTTCCAGGCCGTCTGCACTTCCTGTGCCGAATGGCCGCCCCGCTCCACCACCAGGACCTGCGCCGCTGCAGGGTCCTTGCGGAGCGCCGCCGCTGCATCGATCACGGCACGGACGAAGCGGACGATCTTCTTGCGCTTGACCGGATCGGCGAGATTTTCAGCTGTGCTGTTGAGGTTGAACTGCTCGGCATAAACGCCATCGCCGCTGAACTCGATCAGGTCGTTACCCAAGGCGCGCGCGCTGTTCTCGCTCTCCGGCTCCCAGATGATCACGGCATCGACGCGCCGTTCGGCGAGCGCCTTGGTCATCTCGCTGAGCGGGCCCGGCGTACGGACGACCTCGATATCGTCATAGGACAGGCCAGCCTGGGCCAGCATTTTGTGAAAGAAATAGCCCGAGGACGTCTGCGGGATCGACGCGACGCGCTTGCCCTTGAGGTCCGCGACGCTCGCGATCCCCGCCGATTTCCGCGCAACGATGCGATAATGCCCCTCGGCCACCTGCAGGATGATGCGCAGATTGGGATGCTTGACCGAGTAGCGCAGCGCCTGCGTTTCGGCATGCGTGGCGACATCCGCCACGCCTTCCTCGCCGAAGCCGGCAATGATCGGCTCTCCAACCAGATTGGGAATGCCGCCCATCTTCACCGTGGCGGCATCGGGATAGAAAGTCTTGGCCGCCAGGAGCACGGGCGCGATCTCGAAGGTCTGGATATTGCCGTACACGGCAATGGGGCCCGGCTTCCCCTCATCCCTGGCTGTGGCACTCGCGGGAAGGAGCGCGCCGGCCGCGAGCATGGCCGCCATTGCGAGACTGTTCCTGATTGTGCGCACCGTCATCCCTCCTCAACACCGCAACCTGTTGGCCCGGCCCTATTCATTCACGCTAGGCGCCCACGCTGGCGGGCCGCAATTCAAATGCGCGTTGATGCCGCGCGAGGAAAAACTGGCTTCCGTCGAGGACAAATAGCGCAGGCTGGGCTGCGCCTCGCTCGCCTCAATCCAGCCCTCCCCGCACCGCCTGCACCGTTTGCGCCGCAGCGTGCGCGAACATCATCGCATCATTGCTCACCATCACCAGCGAGAAGCCCATCGCCAGATATGGCGCGGCTTCCTGCGCGGTGCCGACGGCCACGCCAGACAGCAGGCCCGCCTGCTTGGTCGCGGCGAGCATGGCGGCGGTGAGCGCCTCAACATCGGGATGCGCGGCCGATTTGCCGCTGGAGAGAAACAGGTCGCCATGGCCGATGAAAATGCCGCCCACATGCTCGACCGCCGCAAATTCCGCGGTCCGCTCCAGACTGGCCCAGTCCTCAAGCTGGATCATGCGCAGGCATTGCCCGTCGCCCCGCGCGACATAGTCCGGGATCGGCGCCAGTCCCCAGCGACCAGCGCGCGAGGTGAGGCCGAGGCCCCGCTCACCAGCCGGACTGAACACCATCTTGCGGCACACCGCGAGGGCATCGGCAGGAACGGTGATGCGCGGCACCAGCAGACCGTCGGCACCAGCATCGAGCAGCGGCTGGATCGTCGATGCGCTGTGATCGGGCAGCCGCACCAGCGCGGCCATGCCCATCGCCTGCGCGGCTGCGATTAGCGTGTAGGCGCGCTCCAGAGTGTGCGGGGCATGCTCCATGTCGATCACCACGACATCGAAGCCGGCATGGCCGATCAGCTCCAGCGTCGCCAACGACGGCAGCTTGACCCATGTTCCCAACAGGCCCCGGCCCTGCGCGGCCCGCTGCAGCGCATAGTCTACGAAATTGTCCACTAACCGCCCTGTTCGATCCGCTGCACCGGTGCGCAAAAAGCCACTGTGCGCAGGCCGGCGGCGCCCGCTTGTCTCGAACGGCTCGGAGTCTTTGCAGAGCTGCAACGCCCGCTCGGACCGTGGGCATGAAAAAAGCCCCGCATCGCTGCGGGGCTTCTCTCAATCTCGCTTTGAAGGCGATCAGTCGTCGTCGCGCTTCAGGAAGGCAGGCGCGAACTCGGGCGCCGGGCCGTCATCATCGCTGCGCTCGCGGCGGGGGCCGCGTTCGCCACGCTCGCCGCCACGGTCACCACCGCGATCCCGGCGGGGACCACGGTCGCCACGGCCACCGCCGTCACGACGCGGACCACGGTCGCCGCGATCACCCCGGTCGCCACGGTCACCGCGCTGTTCGCGGGCAGGACGGGTGTCCTCCAGCTCCTCGCCGGTTTCCTGATCGACAACGCGCATGGAGAGGCGCACCTTGCCACGCGGATCGATCTCGAGGACCTTGACCTTGACTTCCTGGCCTTCCTTGAGGACGTCCGCCACCTTCTCGACCCGCTCGTTGCGGATTTCCGAGACGTGGACGAGGCCGTCCTTGCCGCCCATGAAGTTCACGAACGCGCCGAAGTCGACCAGATTGACGACCTTGCCGTTATAGACCTTGCCGACTTCCGCTTCCTCGACGATGCCGAGGATCCAGGCCTTGGCCGCCTCGATCTGGTTCACGTCGGACGAGCTGATCTTGATCAGGCCTTCGTCGTCGATGTCGACCTTGGCGCCCGTCTCCGCGACGATCTCGCGAATGACCTTGCCGCCCGTGCCGATGACTTCACGGATCTTGCTCTTGTCGATCTGCAGCGTCTCGATGCGCGGGGCATGAGCCGAGAGTTCGGTGCGGACTTCGCCCAGCGCCTTGCTCATCTCGCCCAGAATGTGGGCGCGACCGTCCTTGGCCTGACGCAGCGCGACCTCGAAGATCTCCTGCGTGATACCGGCGACCTTGATGTCCATCTGCATCGTGGTGATGCCTTCGGAGGTACCGGCGACCTTGAAGTCCATGTCGCCAAGGTGATCCTCGTCACCCAGAATGTCGCTGAGGACCGCAAAGTCCTTGCCTTCCAGGATCAGGCCCATGGCGATGCCGGAGACCGGACGCTTCAGGGGCACGCCGGCATCCATCATCGAGAGCGAACCGCCGCAGACGGTCGCCATCGAGGAGGAACCGTTGGACTCGGTGATGTCCGAGAGCACGCGGATCGTGTACGGGAACTCGTCCTTGCTCGGCAGCACCGGGTGCAGCGCGCGCCAGGCGAGCTTGCCGTGGCCGACTTCACGACGACCGGGCGCGCCGAAGCGGCCCACTTCACCGACCGAATAGGGCGGGAAGTTATAGTGCAGCATGAAGTTCTCGTAGGAGAGACCGGTCAGACCGTCGATCATCTGCTCGGAATCCTTGGTGCCGAGCGTGGTCGTGCAGATGGCCTGCGTCTCGCCGCGCGTGAACAGCGCCGAGCCGTGCGTGCGGGGCAGGAAGCCCACCATCGCCTCGATCGGGCGGATCTGCGTGGTCGTGCGACCGTCGATACGCTGACCGTCCTTGAGGATGGCGCCGCGCACGATTTCCGCTTCCAGCTTCTTCATGAGCTTGTTGGCGACCATCTGGGTCTGCGCGCCCTCAGCCGCGAACGCTTCCTTCGCCTTGGCGCGGGCTTCGTTCAGGGCACCGGAGCGTGCCGACTTGTCGGTCAGCTTGTAGGCGGCGGCAATGTCCTTGCCGATCAGCTTCTTGAGCTTGGCCTTCATGTCCGCCGTATTGTCGGAAAGGTCGATCTCCCACGGCGACTTGGCAGCCTTCTCGGCCAGCTGGATGATCGCATCGACGACCTTGCGCGAGGCATCATGCGCGAACATGACGGCGCCGAGCATGACGTCTTCGGAGAGCTCCTTGGCTTCCGATTCCACCATCATCACGGCCGTGTCGGTCGCGGCGACGACGAGATCCAGCTCGCCGGTCTTCACCTCATCGAGGCTCGGGTTGAGCTGATACTCGCCATCCTTGTAGCCGACGCGCGCGGCGCCGATCGGGCCCATGAACGGCACGCCGGAAATGGTGAGCGCAGCAGAAGCCGCGATCATCGCCACGATATCGGGCTCGGTCTCGCCATCGAAGGAGAGAACCTGCGCGATCACGTTGATCTCGTTGTAGAACCCTTCCGGGAACAGCGGACGCACCGGGCGATCGATCAGGCGGGAGACCAAGGTCTCCTTTTCCGTCGCGCCGCGCTCGCGCTTGAAGAAGCCGCCCGGAATACGACCGGCAGCCGAGAATTTCTCCTGATAGTGAACGGTGAGCGGGAAGAAATCCTGCCCTTCCTTCACCGACTTGGCGGCAGTGACAGCGCACAGCACAACCGTTTCGCCATAGGTCGCGAGCACCGCGCCGTCGGCCTGACGGGCAATACGGCCCGTTTCGAGCTTGAGGGTCTTTCCGCCCAGCTCGATCTCTACTGTCTTTACATCAAACATTGGTTTTCCTTCCACCCACCGGCCCTATTGCGCGGCGGGGCTGCAGTGCGGGCTAAGCCGGCCCGCGGCGGTTCGGGACTAGTCTTGCGTCCCACAAAGAGGTTGGCCGAAGTGCCATCCCCTCCTCGTCACTCCCGCGAAAGCGGGAGTCCAGTTCTGTCATCTCAGCCTTGGACGGCGCTCCCGCGCCTGCCTCGTGCTGGATCCCCGCCTGCGCGGGGATGACGCAATACGTAAACGGCCCGCCGAAGCGGGCCGAACGATTGGGTCACTTGCGAAGGCCGAGCTTCGCAATGAGAGCGGTATAGCGCCCCGCATCCTTCTTCTTGAGATAGTCGAGCAGCGAACGACGCTTGTTGACCATCATCAGCAGGCCGCGGCGGCTGTGATTATCCTTGTGGTGGCCCTTGAAGTGCTCGGTGAGGTTGGAAATGCGCTCCGTGAGGATCGCAACCTGCACTTCCGGCGAACCAGTATCGCCCTCTTGCTGGGCATTGTCCTTGATCAGTTCCGCCTTGCGTTCAGCCGTAATCGACATCGTCATTCCTTTCCAAAATCAGAGATTGAAGCCCCGCACGACCCGGATTTCCGGGCCCAAAGCCTCCACCAGCGCCACAGGCGTATCGCCCTCGGCTGCCAGCATGAGCCCTTGCTTGCGAGGGTCCCCGGGCAGTGTCCGGCCTTGTCTCAAGGCCATCGCCTGCTGCGAGGTGACGGGGAGAGCCGGGATGTCGTCCAGCCCTGCCGTCAATGGCAGCATATGCTGCGCAATGGCGCGCCCTTTACCAGCATCGCTCAGAATGTCCAGTGAAATAGCCCGATCCAGGGTGAACGGACCGGCCTTTACCCGGCGCAGCATCGTCACATGCCCGACCGTGCCGAGCGCCAGCGCGATGTCCCGCGCGAGGCTGCGGATATAGGTGCCTTTCGAAACATGGGCAGTGAGGGTGACGGCTTCAAGGGTTTCGCTGGCGGCCTGCTCATCCTTGAGGCCTCCCCCCGTCCCGTTCGCATCGAGCGAAGTCGAGATGCCCGCGAGCGACGCAGCGGTGTCTCGACTTCGCTCGATGCGAACGGAGGGGGTGGCATTGACCGAGAGACCATGCACCGTCACCGCCCGCAGTTTCATCTCCACCTCTTCGCCCGCCCGCACGCGATCATAAGCGCGCTGGCCATCCACCTTGATCGCGCTATAGGCGGGCGGGGCCTGCTCGATCGGGCCGGTGAACTGCGCCAGCACCCCCTCAACCTGCGCCAGAGTCGGCCGCACGTCGGAGGTCGCGATTACCGCACCCTCCAGATCGAGCGTGTCGGTCTGCGCGCCGAAGCAAATCGTGAAGTCATAGATCTTGTCGCTGTCCAGCATCCGGCCGGCCAGCTTGGTCGCCTCCCCCACCGCCACGGGCAGCACGCCCGTTGCCAGCGGATCGAGCGTACCGCCATGGCCGACCTTAGCCTTGGGCAGGCCAGCCTCGCGCAGCGCGCGCTTGACGGCGCTCACCGCCTGGGTGGAGCCAAGGCCCAGCGGCTTGTCGAGGATCAGCCAGCCATGCAGCGGCTTGGGCCCGGTGTCAGGCATAGTGTCGGGATCGTTCATCGGCTGCCCATAGCGAGGCATATAGCGCCTGTCAGGCCCCGCTGGCCGCAAGGGCCGGCGCGCGTGCCTTGATCTGTTCATATTGTAGCCATAGGCATGCTTATAGGCGCAAGGGTGGGTTGCGCCCCCGCCCGCCACGCCCAGTCCGGTGCCAATGCAGTTGAGGTCCGTTGATTTACAGCATCCGCTCCGGCTTCCAGCGTCTGACCGGACGGGCCCGGACCCGATTTGGCGAGCGCGCGACGGCGTTTCTCCTCGCATTAGCGGTGGAGGGGCTGATCGTGCTGGCGCTTATCGCCTTTGCTCCCTCCCCTTTCGAAGCCCGCGAAGCGCCCGACAAAAATGTCCTGACATTCGACGTCGCGATCCCGCCCGACCCTGCGCCCGAACCTGAACAGACCGAGCCGGAGCAGGCTGAACCCGAGCCCGTTCCCGAGGAGGCCCAGCCCGAACCAGAACAACAACCCGAACCGGTCCCCGACCCACCGCAGCCGCCCAAGCAGCCCGAGCCAAAGCCGATCGTCACACCGCCGGCGCCGCGCAAGCCCGCCTTCATCGAGATGAAGCCGGACCAGATGGCGGCTGTCGATCTTCGCGCGATCCGCCCGGCCCCCCCCGCCCCGCCGGCCCCCGCCCGCCCAGCAACGCCCATGGGACCACCGAACACCGGACAACCAGCCGATACACCGCTGGTCGACGGCACTGGCCCCAATGGCGAACCGCTCTACGCCGCCAGCTGGTATCGCGAGCCCTATCCCGAGGAATTGCGTGGCTATCTCTCGACCGCGCGCAGCCAGGGCTGGGGCATGATTGCCTGCCGCACGGTTGCCGATTATCGGGTGGCCGATTGCGTGCCGGTGGCAGAATATCCCAACGGATCGGACATCAACCGCGCGATTCTGGCCGCCGCATGGCAGTTCCGCGTGCGCCCGCCCCGTGTCGGTGGCAAGGTACTGGTCGGCCAATGGGTGCGCATCCGAATCTCATACGAGCAGCGTCCTGCCGGTGCCGCGGGCAGGCCGTGATCGACCGGAAATGACTCTGTCAAAAAATCTTGCGGACGCCACCAGCGCCTTGTCTTGCAGCGCGTGAAGCCTCTACAAGGCGCCATTCCTTCCACAATCCAATATAGGCGAGTGATCCATGACCGGCACCCAGCAGACTGCTTCCCAGATCTCCGATGACATTGCCCGCGTTTTTGCCCTGCAAAAGGCGAACCAGTGGAATGTCAAAGCCACCACCGCTGCCGAGCGTCGCCTGAAGCTGACCAAGCTTAAGGACGCGGTCGCGTCCCACGCCGACGAGATCGTCGCGGCGGTGCTGGAAGATACCCGCAAGCCCGAGCCGGAAATCCGCGTGACGGAAGTGCTGAACATCCTCGGCAACATCCAGCTCATTCTCGACAATCTCGATGACTGGATGAAGCCGACCGAAGTCACGCCCTCCAAGGTGGAGACCGACCGCGCCCAGATCATCTATGAAGCGCGCGGCGTCTGCCTGATCCTCGGGCCATGGAACTTTCCGCTCGGCCTCGTCTTCGGCCCGCTTGCCGCTGCCGTCGCGGCCGGCAATTGCTGCATCCTCAAGCTCACCGACCTGTGCCCCGCCACCGAGAAGGTCGCCGCCAAGATCGTGAAGTCGGTCTTCGAGGAGAATGAGGTTGCCGTGTTCGAGGGCGATGTCAGCGTCGCCACCGCACTGCTCGACCTGCCGTTCAATCACATCTTCTTCACCGGCAGCACGCGGGTCGGCAAGATCGTGATGGCCGCCGCCGCCAAGCATCTCGCCAGCGTCACGCTGGAGCTCGGCGGCAAGTCGCCGGTCATCATCGATGAAGGCGCGGACGTCGAGAAGATCGCGGCCGATCTCGCCGGCGCCAAGCAGTTCAACGGCGGCCAGGCCTGCATCTGCCCGGACTATGTGTTCGTGAAAGAAGACCAGAAGGCAAAGCTGGTCGAGGGCTTCAAGGCGAACGTCGAGAAGAACCTCTACGAGAACGGCCAGATCAAGAAGCAGGGCATCGCCCAGGTCGTCAATCAGGCGAATTTCAACCGCGTGAAGGGCCTGTTCGATGATGCCGTGGCGCAGGGCGCCACCGTTGCCGCGGGCGGCGTGCTGGAGGCGGAAGACCGCACCATCCACCCGACCATGCTGACCGACGTCAATCCGCAGATGAAAATTCTCCAAGAAGAGATTTTCGCGCCCATTCTGCCCGTGATGACCTACGACAATCTCGATCAGGCGATCAGTTACATCGAGGAGCGCGACAAACCGCTCGCGCTGTATATCTACAGCAATGACGAAGCCAATGTGCAGAAGATCCTCAACCGCACCTCGTCAGGCGGCGTGACCGTGAACGGCGTCTTCTCGCATTATCTGGAGAACCGCCTGCCCTTCGGCGGCGTCAATGGCAGCGGCATGGGCAGCTATCACGGTTATTTCGGCTTCAAGGCCTTTAGCCACGAGCGCGCGGTGTACATCCACCAGACGGCCGCCTGAAAACGCGACCTGAACATTGGCGCGGAGCGGAGGGGCAGCCCCTCTCCGCTCCCGCATCCCGCGCCGACGGAGGAGCGGGCTTACTTCTTCTTCGGGGGCGGCCCGCTCTCGACAAGCGATTTGAGCGGGTAGCGCGTGCCGGCCACGACAATCGCGCCGAACCGGTCGAGCCGATCGAGGCCCTTGGTCTCGAAGCCGATGGATTGGGCAAAGGGCAGGTCCGGTGCGCCGGTCATCAGCGTCGCCAGATACCATTGCCCGCCACTGGCCTGCACATAAATCTGATCGTCACTGACCGCCTGCCAATCGCGAATGCCGCGCTGGTCGACAAAGGGGATCGACGCTTCCTTGCCGGCGCCCGCTTGCGCGGTCGGCTGGGCAATGACGGGCGCGCCAGCCAGCAGCAGCGCGCTTGCCAGCATCGCTTTTCTGAAATGGGTCATGGCGTGCATCCTTCCGATAATGATGTGAGTCCGGATCATGGCGTTACAATAGCATGACGCGCGTGAAGCGGCGATGAACCGTTCGGCGCTGCATGATATCGCTTCATCGCAACTCTAGAATCGCCGCATCGCATCGCTGAAATGCCGTCGGCACAGCGCGACATAACGATCATTGCCGCCGATCTCCGTCTGCGCGCCTTCCCGCACCGCCTCGCCGCGCTCGTCCACCCGCAGGTTCATCGTCGCCTTGCGCCCGCAGTGGCAGACGGCCTTGAGCTCGACCAACGTATCGGCAATGCCGAGCAGCACCGCCGAGCCAGGGAAGAGCTTGCCCTGAAAATCGGTGCGCAGCCCGTAGCACAGTACGGGAATGCCCAACTCATCAGCCACGCGCGCAAGTTGCCAGACCTGTTCTGGCGAGAGGAACTGCGCCTCATCGACCAGCACGCAGGCAACCGGCCCTTCAAGATGCGCCGCCTGGATGCGCCCGTGCAGATCGGTCACGGCATCGAAGCTGTTGGCGGCAGCGCGCAGGCCAATCCGGCTGCCGATGCTGTCCACTGCTTCATCATCACCCTCCCGCGCTGTCCCCTGCGCCGTCCAGAGCATCGTCGCCATGCCCCGCTCGCGATAATTGAAGTCCGCCTGCAGCAGATTGGTGGACTTCCCCGCATTCATCGAGGCGTAGTAGAAATAGAGCTTGGCCATGCCACAGCTTTGCCTGCGCGGCGCCTTTTCGACAAGCGGGGAGACGCCGCGCAGGCCACGCCCGGCCATGACCGGCCCTTTCGCTTTCTATTCCAACGCCATCGTGCTACACCATGCGGGCTTAACGTCGCCTTTGACGGATATCGGACCGCTTCAGCGTCCCCCTTTGTCCCCATCTAGCCTCACGAAGCCGGGACGCGCGAATGCATCGCGCGTGCCCGATTACCATTTGGGAACAAGGATACCCAATATGACCATCGGAACAGTCAAGTTTTTCAATGCCGACAAGGGCTATGGTTTCATCGCGCCGGAAGACGGCGGCAATGACGCCTTCGTGCACATCTCGGCCGTCGAGCGCGCCGGCATGCACACCCTGCAGAAGGATCAGCGCATTTCCTACGAGCTGGAAAATGACAAGCGCGGCAAGGCTTCGGCCGTGAACCTTCAGGCTGTCTGAAGATAAGGGCTGCCCGACGACCGGGCAGTTTGAAGATACAGGGCCGGGCGGCATCGTCGCCCGGCCTCCTCGCCCAAAGTGGCGAAACGGAGCTGAATTCTACGCATGAAAAAATACAAAGAGCCGGACTTTCAATCACGCATTGCTGCCGCAGCCGATGCCCGCAACGAAGTGATGGCAAAATTGCGCACGCGCGCCCCGGTCGATCCGGAAGTCGCTGCTGCCCGCGCCGCTGCCGCACAGGCACAGGAAGCCGCCCAGCAAGAAAAGCATCGCCTCGCCCGGCTGGCCGCGCAAGAGCGCAAGGCCGCCAAGCAGGCCAAGGCTGAGGAAGCCGCCGCTGCAAAGGCAGCCAAAGAGGCAAAGAAAAAGCCCGAACTTACCGAAGCCGAACGCAAGGCCGCCCGCGACGCGCGCTACCTCGCGCGCAAGAACCGATAAGATGTGGGCCTGCGCGGTTCCGCGCCGCGCAGACTTCACTCACCCCCCTTTCCGCCGGGAGCCGATAATGAGCCGCGAGACGATCAAACCCTTCCTCATCACCAAGGACGATGGCGGCAATTTCCGCCTGACGGTGCGCGAGACGCGCTATAATTCGCAGGGCTATCCGCTGGTCACCTCCACGCTGCAGGACGAGACCTTCACGACGGCCACGCAAGCCCGCGCCTTCGCGCGTGACACGTTCAAGGCAGAGCCGGGGCAATACGCCACCAAGTGACGGCGTCGCCCGGCTCAGCGAGCCGTGGATTGCCTCTCGAACACCGCCCGCTGCGACGCGAAGGCACGCTGGAAGGCGGGCCGCGCCTCGCCGCGTGCGACATAGGCTGAGAGAGCCGGATAGCCCTTCAGCAGATCCGAGCTGCCGAGCCGCCGCAGCACCGTTATCATCATCAGATCGCCCGCGCTGAATGCACCGTCCAGCCACGCGGCCTCGCCGAGCCGCGCGGAGAGGTCATCCAGCCGCGCCCGGATACAGCCTTCCAGCATCGGCAGGCGCGCGTCATACCAATCCTTGTCGCGATCGACATGCCCGGCCGTCTCGCGCTCGAGGATCGGCGGCTCCACCGTGCTGAGCGCGGCAAACATCCACGCAATCGCGCGCGCCCGTCCGTCCATATCGGTCGGCAACAGACCGACATGCCGCTCGGCAATGTGGAAGACGATGGCGCCGGATTCGAACAGAACCAGCCCATCCTCCTCATAAGTCGGGATTTGCCCGAACGGCTGGCGCATGCGGTGCGGCGGCTGCTTCATCGCCGCGAAGGAGACGAGGCTCACAGCGTAGGGCTGCCCCACTTCCTCCAGCGCCCAGCGGACCGGCATGTCGCGCGCTAGGCCACGGCCGCGATCCGGCGAACTCTCAAACGCAGTAATCGTAATGGTCATGGCAATGCCCCCGGACGGACGCATGATGCCCGTGCAAGCGGCGCTCGACAATATCAACCGGATCAGCCCGGCGCGCGAACGATCAACGGATCATCACGCCGGGCTCTCACTCCTCTTCGTCGACGATGTCCTGCGCGACCTTGGGTGAGCGCAGGATCGCATCGATGTGGCTGCCTTCCTCGAAGCTCTCATCGCTGAGGAATTTGAGCTTGGCGGCGAACTTCATCTTCACGCGCTTGGCGACCTCGCGCTGCAGATAGGCGGTGTTGGTGCGCAGTGCCTTGAGCACCACCTCTTCATCCCGCCCCAGCAACGGCTTCACGAAAACTGTCGCATGGCGCAGATCGGGCGACATGCGCACTTCCGTCACCGTCACGACGTGACTGGCGAGCACATCGTCATGCACGTCGCCACGCTGGAGCACGTCCGCCAGCACATGGCGCACCTGCTCCCCCACCCGCAGCAACCGGACGGAAGGTTCCCCCGAACCGCTCATGACTTACCTCCTTCGCGGCGCGCCGGACGTCAGAGCGTCCGTGCGCGTTCCTCGACTTCGAAGAGCTCGAGCGTATCGCCGACCTTGATGTCGTTGGTGTTCTCGAGCACCGCACCGCACTCCATGCCGGCCCGCACTTCGGACACGTCGTCCTTGAAGCGCCGCAGCGAGGCGATGGTGGTTGCCGAGACGATGACATTGTCGCGCGTGAGGCGTGCGTTGACGCCCTTGCGGATGACACCATCCTGCACCAGCAGGCCGGCCGCCTTGTCCTTCTTGCCGGCCGGGAAGACCTGCAGGACCTGTGCGGCACCGATGACCGTCTCGATGCGCTCCGGCGCAAGCTGGCCGGCCATTTCGCGCTTCACTTCCTCGATGAGGTCGTAAATCACGTCATAATAACGCAGCGAGACCTTGTCGCGCTCGGCAAGCTGACGCGCCTTGGCATTGGGACGCACGTTGAAGCCGATCAGCGGCGCACGGCTGGCGGCGGCCAGCGTCACGTCGCTCTCGGTGATCGCGCCCACACCGGAGTGGAGCACGCGCACCTTGATCTCATCCGTGGAGGCGCGGGTGAGCGATCCGATGATCGCTTCCACCGTGCCCTGCACGTCGCCCTTGATGACGACCGGATATTCAATGACCTGCGTGTTGAGCGCCGAGAACATATGCTCGAAGCTCGTCGGGGCCGCTGTGGTGCGCTTGCGCGTCGCCAACTCCTGACGATAGGCCGCGACCTCGCGGGCACGCGCCTCGCTCTCGACCACGCTGAGCTGGTCTCCCGCCATGGGCACGCCGGCAAGGCCAAGCACCTCGACCGGAACCGAAGGCCCTGCTTCCTTCACCTGCTGGCCCTTGTCGTTGACCATGGCGCGGACCTTGCCCGAATGCTCGCCGACGACGAAGATATCGCCGACCTTGAGCGTGCCACGACCCACGAGGATCGTCGCGACCGGACCACGGCCCTTGTCGAGCTGCGCTTCCACGACCGTGCCTTCAGCGGCGCGTTCGGGATTGGCCTTCAACTCCAGCAGTTCGGCCTGCAGCAGGATCTTGTCGATCAGGTCATCAAGGCCGGTGCGCTTGAGCGCGGAGACTTCCACGTCCTGCGTGTCGCCGCCCATATCCTCGACGATGACTTCATGCTCGAGCAGACGCTCGCGCACGCGCTGCGGATTGGCGTCCGGCTTGTCGACCTTGTTGATCGCCACGATCATCGGCACGCCGGCGGCCTTGGTGTGGTTGATCGCCTCGATGGTCTGGGGCATCAGCCCGTCGTCCGCCGCGACCACCAGGATGACGATGTCGGTGACGTTGGCGCCGCGTGCGCGCATCTCGGTGAACGCTTCGTGACCCGGCGTATCGAGGAAGGTGATGATCTCACCACCCTTGGTCTTCACTTGATAGGCGCCGATATGCTGGGTGATGCCGCCCGCTTCGCCCGCCACCACATCGGTGCCGCGCAGGGCATCGAGCAGCGAGGTCTTGCCGTGATCGACATGGCCCATGATCGTGACGACCGGAGGACGCGTGACCAGCGATTCCGCAGCATCGACGTCGCTCGCGGTATCGATCTCGATATCGGAATCAGAGACGCGCTGGATGCGGTGGCCGAATTCCTCGACCAGCAGCTCGGCCGTATCCTGGTCGATCGTCTGGTTGACGGTGACCGCCATGCCCAGCTTAAAGAGCGACTTGACGAGGTCCGCGCCCTTTTCGGCCATACGGTTGGCGAGTTCCTGAACGGTGATCGCCTCCGGCACGATGACATCGCGGGACTGCTTCTCGCGCGGCTGTGACGAGCCGGAGAAGTGCGAACGACGCTCCTTCTCGCGGGCACGGCGCAGCGCGGCGAGGCTGCGCGCGCGGGCGCTGTCATCATCGGCGAGCGCACGGTTGACGGTGAGCTTGCCAGCCTGACGACGATCGTCGCCACCCTTCTTGCGCTCGACCTTGGCCGGTTCCGGACGCTTGATGACCGGCGCGGCCACAGGCGTGAAACGACGGGGCGCGGGACGCTCGGGCGTCGCGCCGGTCGCGGCCTTGGGAGCCTCTTCGGCAGGTGCCGCGGTCTCTGCAGCCGCAGGTGCCGCCGGAGCAGCCTCTTGCGCGGGCGCCTGGGCAGCTTTCGCTTCGGCTTCCTGGCGCTGGCGCTCGGCTTCTTCCTCCGCGCGGCGATTGTCCTCAGCGCGGCGCTTCTCTTCCTCGGTCGCGGCCAGGCGGGCGGCCTCTTCACGGCGGCGCGCATCTTCCAGCGCGGCCATGCGGGCTTCCTCGGCCTCGCGCAGCAGCTTGGCCTGCAGCTCCTGCCGGCTCATCAGGCTATCCGTCGAGGAGGCGCGCGGTGCCGGCGCCGGGGTCGGCGCAGGACGGGCAGCGGGCGGCGGCGGCGGTGCCGGCGGCGCGACGGGCGCGGCCTGCTCGGGCACGGCGCGCGCCGTCTCTGCCTCACCGGGTTTGCCGATGACGCGACGGCGCTTCACCTCAACGACGACCGTATTCTTCCGGCCGTGGCTGAAGCTCTGCTGCACCTGGCCGGCCTCGACCGTCCGCTTGAGACCAAGCGGTTTACGGCCCAGAGTCGGCTTGTCTTCCCTATTGTCACTCATCGACGCAATCTAACCCTTCATCTTCCATCCGGCGCACCCCCGCAGAGGTGACCCGAGTCGTTCGTCCTCACGCCAGAGGCGCGGGATCATCGTCCATATGCCTGACGACTGCCGAACCGGAGCTCGGCGCCGCGTTAGCGCATTCCAGATAGTTTTGCCAGCGACCGAGCAGACCGGACAGGCGGCCTGCCGCAGCAGCGTTTGTCACCGCGATATGGACGACATTGTTTCTGCCCAATGCCATAGATAGGGCGTCGCGGTCCACCGGCAAGCGTGTGCCGGCAAATTCCTCGCCTTCCCGCTCCTCGCCAACCCGCCACGCCTGATCCAGCTTGCGCACCCCGTCATCGCCGGCATCCGCCGCGTGGAGCAGCATGCGGACCTGTCCGCGCCGGGCCGCGACATCGATCTTGTCGAAACCGGTGGCGAGATTGGAAGCCTTGGCCTCCAGCCCCAGCCGCGCCATGAAATCATCGCGCAACGCAACCGCGATCCGCTCGGCCAGATCGTCCGGCACGGTAAGCGGCTCACCCTTAAACGCCCGCGCCAATGCGCCGCGCAGCCGGCCCTTGACCATGGCCTCCTCCAGCGTCGCGCGATCGACACCCAGCCAGGCGCCGCGCCCCGGCGCCCGCGCGCGGACATCCGGCAATACGTCGCCATCGGGCGAAATAGCCAGGCGGATCAGCGCCGCGGGATCGGCGTGGGTGCTGGAGAGAATGCAGCGACGCTCAGACATGGGCACCTCCTGTGAGTTGCCCGTTCAAAATCACTGCACCCGCCTCCCGTTCGTGTCGAGTTCTTCGACTGCCCGCAGGCGGGCGCTCAGGATAAACTTCAGCCGAAAGGCTGAAGTCGAGACACGCGAGCGCAAATCCATTGTGTCTCGACTTCGCTCGACACGAACGGTGAGGTGGCAAGAATGCGCTAGACAACACAGTCCAGCCCCCCGCTTCCGCAGGAGCAGCCGGGCGCGCAGCGATGATTGGAAGCCTCAGCCTCTCATTGGGAGGAATTCGCAGCATCGGCGACCTCCCTTTGCGCGGCTTCCCGCTCGGAAACGAGGATGCCCGCAGCGCCCCAGTTGTCCGCCGACACCTCATCGATGACGACGAACACCTGCTCGGGCCGCTTGCCGAGGCGATCGACCAGCGAGCGCGTGACATCAGCGACCAGAGCCGCCTTCTGTTCGCGCGTCACGCCTTCGATCACCTCGATCTTCACATAGGGCATCAGGCGTTGCCTTCCACTTCATCCTCAGCGGCGCCCTCTGCAGCGGGCTCGTCTTCGAACCAGTGCGCGCGGGCCGCCATGATGATCTCGTTGCCCTGCTCTTCGCTCAGGCCATATTCGGCGAGAATGCCGCCCTTGTCCTCGGAGACTTCGCGGCGGCGACGCGGGTCGTTGCGCTTCTTGGCCACCAGCTCGTCGGTGGCGAGATCGGCGAGATCGTCCAGCGTCTTGATGCCGGCCTTGCCCAGCGTGACCAGCATGGCCTCGGTGAGGTGGGGCATCTCGGCCAGCGCATCGTCAACGCCAAGCCCACGGCGCTCTTCGCGCGCGGCCGCCTCGCGACGGTCCAGCGCTTCCTGCGCGCGGCTTTGCAGCTCCTGCGCCAGCTCGTCGTCAAAGCCCTCAATAGAGGCCAGCTCGTCGATGCTGACATAAGCAACTTCCTCCAGCTCGGTGAAGCCTTCGGCCACCAGCAGCTGCGAGAGCGTCTCGTCCACGTCCAGCTCGTTCTGGAACATCTCGGAGCGCTGCACGAACTCGCGCTGACGCTTCTCGCTCGCGTCCGCCTCGGTCATGATGTCGATGGCCTTGCCGGTGAGCTGGCTGGCAAGACGGACGTTCTGGCCGCGACGACCGATGGCGAGGCTGAGCTGGTCGTCAGGCACCACGACCTCGATGCGCTCTTCTTCCTCGTCGATCACCACGCGGGCGACCTGAGCGGGCTGGAGCGCGTTGACGACGAAGGTCGCCGTGTCCTCGCTCCAGGGAATGATGTCGATCTTCTCGCCCTGCATTTCCTGCACGACAGCCTGCACGCGGCTGCCCTTCATGCCAACGCAGGCGCCGACCGGATCGATGCTGCTATCGCGGCTGATGACGCCGATCTTGGCGCGCGAGCCCGGATCGCGGGCGGCGGCCATGATGGTGATGATGCCGTCGTAAATTTCGGGCACTTCCTGCGCGAACAACTTCTTCATGAAGTCGGGGTGCGCACGGCTGAGGAAGATCTGCGGGCCACGGTTCTCGCGACGTACATTGAGGATCAGCGCACGGACGCGATCGCCGACGCGCACGACTTCGCGCGGGATCTGCTGGTCGCGGCGGATCACACCCTCGGCACGGCCAAGGTTCACGACCACATGGCCGAACTCGACCGACTTGACGACGCCGGTGATGATCTCACCCACGCGATCCTTGAATTCCTCAAACTGGCGCTCGCGCTCGGCATCGCGCACCTTCTGGAAGATCACCTGCTTGGCGCTCTGTGCGTCGATGCGACCGAGGTCGACGGGCGGCAGCGGATCGACGATGAAGTCGCCGATCACGGCATCCTTCTGAAGCTTCTGCGCGGCCTTGAGGTCGACCTGCTTGAAATAGTCCTCGACCACCTCGACCACTTCGACGACGCGCCACAGGCGCAGGTCGCCGGTCTCGGGATCGAGCTTGGCGCGAATGTCGTTCTCGGCGCCGTAGCGCGCCCGCGCGGACCGCTGGATCGCGTCTTCCATCGCCTCGATGACGATGGCCTTGTCGATCATCTTCTCGCTTGCCACCGAATTGGCAATGGCAATCAGCTCGGCCTTGTTGGCGGAAATGGCGTTGGCCATGAGAGTCAGTCTTCCTGTTCCTGGGTGACGATTTCGTCCGCGCCCTCGGTGGAGAGCGGGACAGTAGCAGAAATCAGCGCATCGGTCAGCATCAGCTTGGCGCTGTCGATATTGGCAAAGTCCACGACGATGCGGCCGGCCTTGGGATCATCGACCAGCACCTGCTCGCCCTCGATGCCCGCAAGAATGCCGCGCACCTGCTTGCGGCCATCCTCCATGGGCGTCACGAAATGAACGCGTGCCTCATGCCCGGCCCAGTCGCTGTAGTCCTTGAGGCGGGTGAGCGGCCGGTCGATACCCGGCGAGCTGACCTCCAGACGATAGGCGTCCTCGATGAGCACATCGCCCGCTTCTTCCAGCGCATCGAACTTGTCCGAGATGCGGCGCGAGAGGCTGGCGCAATCATCGATGTTGAGCTGGCGCGTATCGGGCCGTTCAGCCATGATCTGCAGCGTCCGGTCATCGCCCTGGCCGAAGAGCAGCACGCGCACGAGATCGAGCCCCAGAGCCTTCGCCTCCGACGCCACAACCGTCTCGATCCGCGCAATATCGCTCATTCGCACTCCCTATGCCTGCGCCTCGTCCGGACATGGACACGCGACAGGGTTTCGCCGCCGGCCCCTCTCGGCGCCGACCCCAACTTCGCAACGATGTCAGGAAAGCAAGGGCCATATAGGCGGAGTCGCAGTTGAAGGCAAGCTGCATGGATCTGCTCAGCACTCAGATGAGACGCTTTCCCTCGTCAGTCTCTACGCTATCGAAAACCGTGCCTGTTCTGGCCTTCGGCAGAAAAAATCCGCGCCCGACGTCTTTAGAAGAAAGAGGGTCTTCGCGACTGTAAACAACAGAATCCAGCAAATCGAACGATTTAGGTTGGCCGCACGGCCCCACCAGCCCGCTCCACTCAGGTGGAACTGTTCAATTTCGGGTCACAATTGATGGTTAACCGATCATCAACATCTTTGACAGGACTGAAACGGAAAAGATATCTCCAAGACCTCAGGTGGGGTGACCTTTGACAGATGCAAAGCGCCAGATGGGCCCGGATTACCGGACTCCCGTCATGGGCGCACGCATTTCCGGGGCAAAACCTGAAAGTTAATATCTGTGGGAGTTATAGATCATGTTTCACAAGTCTTTCAGGAAAGCCGTACTGCTGTCGGCTGCGACCATTGCCGCGACGGCGATGCTGCCGGCGTCCGCCTCGGCAGCCACCTTCTTGCTGACCAGCGGCGGCAATAGCGATGGCTCCATCGGCAACGTGCGCACCTACACCGGGTCGGACGGCACCAAGCTGGAAGTCACGGCTTACAGCCTCAACGACACGACCCTGTCGAAGGCTGCCGTCGGCGCCTACACGCCTGGCCTCGGTGTCCTCAATGGCCCCAACGACGACTCGCACACGGTCGACAATAACGGCTATACGGACATCCTGGTGTTCCAGTTCGACAAGATGGTCACCGTCGATAAGATCGGCCTCGTGAGCTTCGGCGACACCGACATCAATTATGCTATCGGCAGCACCAACGTGGCCTTCAACAGCACGTTCACGATCGCGAACTATTCCACGTTCACGTCGCTGTTCGGCACCTCGATTTACTCGAGCGGCAACGGTCAGGACCAGAACCGTGATATCAATCCGAACAATCTGTCCGGCAACCTGTTCTACGTGGCTGCCGCCTTCAATGACAGGCAGAGCAACGACAGCTTCAAGGTCAACGGTATCACTTACGCCGTCACGCAGACGTCGGCTCCGGTTCCTGAGCCGGCCACCTGGGGCATGATGATCTGCGGTCTGGCCGTGACCGGCTACGCCATGCGTCGCCGCAAGACCAACGCGACCATCAGCTTCGCCTGATCGTTCAGGAAAAGTCGATATGAGAAAGGGGAGCTTCGGCTCCCCTTTTTTGTCAGCATCTCGGGCGTGGGTGAGGCCCGCCACTCAAGCTGCGTTCTGGCGGGCGGCGCGCGCCAAGCTCTTGTTATAGAACGGTCTACCGCCAAGCCGCTCTTGTCGCTATGGTCGGATATCCCACCCTTCGCCGGAGATCCGCCCCATGAATGTCCGTAAGCTCGGCCTGACCTGTGCCGTCAGCCTCGCCATTGTCGCCTGCGGCAGCGCGTCCGCGCCCGATGAGGTCAAGGCGGCAAGCGGCGCACCGTTCCAGACCACGGAAGTCGCGCAGTTCGCCTCGCCATGGGCCATGGAGTTCCTGCCGGACGGGCACATGCTGGTCACGCAGAAGGAAGGCACGCTGATCCTGCTCGACCCGCAAAGCGGCCGCAAGCAGACGGTGAGCGGCACGCCCAGCGTGAAGAGCGACGATCAGGGGGCGCTCATGGATGTGCGGCTCGCCCCGGATTATGCGACCAGCAAGACGATCTATTTCAGCTTCTCGGAAGCCGCCGAGGGTAAGAAAAGCCGCGTTGCGCTGGCGACTGCGAAGCTGGACCCGACAGCGGCTGCGCTGAGCGATGTGCGGGTGATCTTCCGGGGCGATGATCGCTCGGAGAAGGGCGGCCATTATTCCGGCCGAATCGCCTTCTCGCTGGACAAGACCCATCTCTTCTTCACTGCTGGTGACCGCCAGTTGATGACGCCAGCGCAGGAGCCGGGCACGACGCTCGGCAAGGTCCTGCGCCTCAACCTCGATGGCAGCCCGGCAGCCGGCAATCCGCTCGCGGCCAAGGGCTTCCACCCGGCTGTTTGGTCCTACGGCCACCGCAATCTGCTCGGCATCGCCTTCGATGCCGATGGACGCCTATGGGAAATGGAAATGGGGCCGCGCCATGGCGATGAGATCAACCTGATCAAAGCCGGCCTCAACTATGGCTGGCCCAACGCCTCCATGGGCAACCATTATGACGGCAAGGCGATCCCCGATCATCAGCCGGGCGACGGCTATGAAGCGCCCAAGGTCTTTTGGGTGCCGGCCATCTCGCCCGGCGGGCTGGATTATTACAATGCCGACCTCTTCCCGCAGTGGAAGAACTCGCTGTTCATCACCGGCCTCTCCGGCAAGTCGCTCGACCGCATCGCGCTCGATGGCGAAACCGCGACCAAGGTCGATCACTGGGACATGGGCGCGCGCATCCGCGCGGTACGCGCCGGACCGGACGGCGCGATCTGGCTGCTTGAGGACGGAGAAAATGGCCGCCTCCTCAAGCTGACGCCCGCAGCCTGATCCAGCCGCGCGCCGCTTCGCGCTCGGTCAAGGCGCGCGCGGCCTCGGTCATTGCTCCCGGCCGGCCCACCGCTTATGGGCCGGCGGAACAAAAGACCGACTGGAGAAGAGCGCCTATGTCATTCCGTCCGCACCGCATCGCCCTGGGGGCGGTTTTGGCCCTGGGCGTCGCATCGCCCACGCTCGCCCAGACCGCCCCCGCGACGCCGCCTGCGGCCCCGGCCCCGGCCAAAGTCGATCTCTCCCAATTGCCTTTCACGATCACCGAGGTCGCAACCTTCGATTATCCCTGGTCGATGGCCTTCCTGCCGGACGGCAAGCAGCTGGTGACCCAGAAGCGCGGGGCGATGGTCCTTTTCGATCCCCGCACGGGCGACAAGACGGTGCTGCTGGGCACGCCGACCGTCGTCAGCGAGGGCCAGGCCGCGTTGATGGACGTGGTGCTCGCACCGGACTTCACCGCCAGTCGCCAGATTTATTTCAGCTTTTCCGAACCCGGCGAAGGCAAGGAAACCGGCACCGCGCTGGCTACCGCCACGCTTGATGAAGCAAGCGGCGCGCTCAAGGATGTCAAGATCATCTTCCGCGCGACGCCCAATATGGTGAGCGGCGCCCATTATTCCGGCCGCATCGCCATCGCGCCGGACAAGCGCAGCCTGTTCTTCACCAATGGCGAGCGCGCCAAGTTCGACCCGGCGCAGGACCCCAAGTCGACGCTCGGCAAGGTGCTGCATCTCAATCTGGACGGGACACCCGCCGCGGGAAACCCGCTGGCGGCCAAGGGCTTCCATCCCGCCATCTGGACCTATGGCCAGCGCAATCTGACCGGCCTCGCCTTCGATGCGAATGAGCGTTTGTGGCAGGTGGAAATGGGCCCGCTTGGCGGCGACGAGCTGAACGTCGTCAAGGCCGGCGGGAATTATGGCTGGCCAACCCGCTCCTATGGCGACCATTATGACAAGCGCCCCATCCCGGACCACAGCGCCGATGACGGGTTCGAGAAGCCCAAGCTCTACTGGAACCCTTCGCTCGCGCCGTCCTCGCTGGCTTATTACAATGCCGACCTGTTCGCGGGTTGGAAGAACTCGCTGTTCATCACCGGCCTGTCCGGTCAGGCGCTTGTTCGCATCTCACTTGACGGCGAGACGGCGACCAAGGCCGACCATTGGCGCATGGGCATGCGGTTGCGCAACGTGCGGGTCGGGCCGGATGGCGCGCTCTGGCTGCTCGAAGACAGCCCCAAGGGCCGGATGCTCAAGCTGACGCCGAAAGGCTGAGCGAGTCTGAGGGCGGTCGCTGGCCTAAGCGTCCACCCAGCGGCGCAGCAGATTATGATAGACCCCGGTCATGCGGATCACTTCGGCATGACCCTGCCCCAGCGTGGCGGCCAGTTGCTGGATGCTGCTGTCGAGATCGAACAGGATCTGCCGCTCACCGTCGTCGCGGATCATCGATTGCAGCCAGAAGAAGCTCGCCACCCGGCGGCCGCGCGTCACCGGCTCCACCCGATGCAGGGAGGATGACGGGTAGAGCACGGCATGGCCGGCCGGCAGCTTGACCTGCTGCACGCCGAATTGCGTCTCGACTGTCAGTTCACCGCCATCATAAGCCTCGGGCGGCTCGAGGAAGATCGTCATGGACAGGTCCGAACGGACGCGAAAGCCGGTGCCGGCCTGGATCCGCACGGCATTGTCGACATGCACGCCAAAGGACTGCCCACCCGCATAGCTGTTGAACAGGGGCGGAAAGATCTTGAGCGGCAGCGCTGCGGCAATGAACAAAGGATTGCGGCCCAGCGCGTCGCGGATGATCTCGCCGGCCTGTTGGGCCTGCGGCGCCTCCTCTGGCAACTGAAGGTTGTTCTTGGCCAGCGCCGACTGATGGCCGGAGGTGACGTTGCCATCTACCCACGCGGCGGAATCGATGAGATCACGCACCTTGGCGAGCGTCGGCCCGTCGAGCACCTCTGGAATGGGGATCAGCATGAAGCGCCTTATGCGTTGTCTTGGGATTGAATGACGAAGGGGATTTCCACCACGCCTTTCACGAAAACCGGCTGGCCATCACGCAAGGTGGGCCGCCAGCGCCAGCGCTTGACGGCATCGAGCGCGGCCTTGTCGAGCCGAGTGAAACCGCTGCTGCGTGCGATCCTGATATCGTCCACGCAACCATCGAGGCCCACGGTCAAGGCCAGCAGGACCACGCCCTGCTCCCGCTTGCGGCGGCTCTCAATGGGGTAACGCGGCGCCTTGCCGGCCACCATTTGCGTGCCCAGGTCGCCGCCGTCGGTGACCGAGGGCACTGAGATCGGCGCGGCGGCCGGGCGGAGCTGTGCCGGCGGCCCCGGTGCCAAGACCGGGACGACCGGAATATCCGGCATTGCGGCCACCATCGGCGGATCAATCCGGGGAATGTCGATCTGTGGCCGCGGCACCACCACCTCGGGCGCACGGGGCGGCGGTGGCGGCGCGTCGACGGGCGGCGGAGGCGGCGGCGAAGAGATCAGATTGACCGTGAAGACCTTGGGCGCCTCACCCACCTTGAAACTGGGCCCGAGGCGGGTGACAAGCGCGAACAACCCGGCATGGATCAGGATGACGAGCAGCACGACCAGCGGATTGAACCGCCTGCCCTGCCCATAGCGCCCCTGACTTGCCGAGTGTGAAATGTTCACTGCGGACACCCCTTTTCGCCTGCCGCTATCGACGAACAGGCCCATTCCGTCAATAATGCGAATCAATATTACCAGACGTGCGCCGGATCATTGATGTGGATCAGGGGCGAACCGCTTTGGGTCGGTTCGCCCCTGCCCCCCACACTCAGTAGCTGTAGGTCAGGCTGAACACGGCGGACCGCCCCACCCCCGGCTGCGCCCAGCTGTTGTTCACATTGGTCCGCACGGTGGTGACATAGTCCTCATCCGTCACGTTCTGCACGTTCACCTGCGCCAGCAATCGCTCGGTCACCGGATAGGCCAGCATGATCCGATGCAGCGTATAGGCTGGCACATAATAGACCGGCGTCGCGGTCGGGTTCATCGAGTGGCGACCCTGATAGGTCAGGCCATAGCCCACTTCGAGACCGAACGGGAACTTGTAGGTGGTGAACAGGCTGCCCGAATGCTTAGGCGTTGCCGAGAGCGCCGTGCCGGCCGTCGGATCGGGATTGGCCACCGTGTTGCCGCAGCTCACCGGATTGGCCAGACAGAAGTCGGACACGCCCTGGATCAGCTTGCTATCCAGATACATGTAGTTGGCGAAGATCGACCAGGCTTCGGTGATGTTGCCCGTGGCGCTCAGCGACACGCCGTTCACCCGCGAGCGGCCATCGAGCACCTGATCGGGAATCGTGGGATCGCCCGAGGCCACGCGATACTTGTCGCGCTCATTGCGGAAAACCGCCGCTGCGAGTTGCAGCTTGGCGTCGAACAGATCGGCCTTCACGCCAATTTCGTAATTCTTCGCCGATTCCGGTTCGACGTTGCAGGTGTTGACAGCGCAGCTGCCATCAACCGAACCCTTGGACGGTGTGCGCGAATTGCCGACCGCCACATAGGCGCTGACGTTTGGCATCGGCTTGAACACCGCGCCAACACGCCAGGAGAAGAGATTGTCCTTCGCCTCGAACGGGCCGGTCACCACGCCGGTGGTCACGTTGCGCGTCCGGGTCGAACCCTCGAAGCGCTCATAGCGCACGCCGCCGTTGATCTCGAACATGTCCGAAAGCTTCATGGTGTCAAACAGATAGGCCGCATAGCTGGTCTGCTCGCCGACATTGTAGCCGGTCTGAATGTAGTTTTGGGGACCGGTATAGATGTTGCTGCCATAGACGCGCGCCAGCGTTCCTGCCGGGGCGGCCGGTCCCGTGAGGACGGCGCCGGGGTTGGCGATGTTGGTGAGCGGATAGTAGCTCGGGGCGGCAAAGGGATTGCTGCCGTCGGCGGCACGCAGGATGCTACCATTGTTCAGCGTATAACGCTCCCACAGCAGCGATCCGCCGAGAACGAGCGTGTGCTCGATGCCGCCCGTGGCGAATTCGGCGCTCAGGTCGAGCTGGTTATAGGCGGTTTCGTTGCGGATGTGGCGGGCCGTGCCACGACCACCGGTCGGCAGATAATAGCCTGCCGGGACGACCAGCGTGCTGCTGCCGATCGCGACGGTGCAGGCGCTGCCATCCGGCTGCAGACCGTTCGCCAGGCAGAAGGTGCCCGTGGGCTGGCTGGTAACGGTGTACTGGCTGACATTCTCATAGCGAGTGAGATTGCGCACCTTCACCGTGTCGCTCAGCTCGTGCGAGAAAATCGCCTGCACCGAGTCTGTCACAGACTGCTGCGTGTCCACATTGGCGAAGCCGTAATAAGCGCTCTGGTTGAAGTCGGGCAGATAGCCGCCCTGAGCCGCATAATAACGCAGGCCGTATTGCGGCATGCCCTTGTCGTCGAGATGCTCATATTGCAGCGTCAGGCTGGTCGGGCCATCGATACCGATGGTGACAGCCGGCGCCACACCCCAGCGCTCGTAGAACTCCACGTCCCGGCCGGGCACGTCGTTCTTGTGGTAGACCGCGTTCAGTCGCACGGCGATCATGTCGCTCACGCGCCTGTTGAGATCGACGGTGCCGCGATAATAATTGTCCGTGCCGACGCCGCCCTGAACCGACATCTTGTCGTCCGCCAGCGGCTTCTTGGTCACCAGATTGATCGACCCGCCGACCGAGCCCGCGCCGCTGAACACCGAGTTCGCGCCATTGGCGACCTCGACCTGCTCGATATTATAGGTCTCGTTGCGGTTCATGATTGCACCGCTGCGCACGCCATCGACCGAGATATCGTTGTTGGCCGAATAGCCGCGCAGGTTGATGCGGTCGCCATAGCCGAAACCGCCCTCGCCGGCGCCAAAGGTGATGCCGGGCACGGTGCTCAGCACTTCGCGCAGCGTGAGCAGGTTCTGCTGCTGCAGCGTCTTGGCGCCGATCACCGTCACCGTCTGCGGCGTATCCAGCAGCGGGCGCGTATATTTGGGCGATTCTGCCCGCTCGACCTTGACCTCGGACTCATCGATGGCCGTGTCGGTCACGGTCATCCCGCCCAGACGGCGCCCCTGCTCGCTATCCTGCGCGACAGCCGGCGCGGCAAACGCGACGGCGCTGACGCAGCCAAGCGCGAGAAAGGAAGTGAGATTGGCGGATTTACTCATGCGGCGTTCCCCAGTTGGTGTCATCGATCGCTATTGCGAGTCGGTCGCACCAATTAGGATATTGCGAGTGATTTGCAACACATGATTTGTGGTCAGCGTTGCGATTTACAACTTTTGGGTTCCCGCGACTTCCCTTGCGTGTGCTGAATCGGCAGTCCTTACGCGCGCTTGGTGCCGCAGTTGGGCCGAGCGGCGACTGGTCTGTGATCAGAAACGACGCCGGAGTTGGCAGCCTTGGGTCTGACCCGGCCACCAACTCCGTCCGTGATCTGCAGTCTAATCTAGCGAGGAGCGAGCGCCTGCCCTTCTCGCCTCTTAGGCGTCCGCCAAGGCCCGCTTCGCGTCCGCCTCCAGCGACCGCCCAGCGAGCAGGAACATCACCCCCGCCAACAGCGCCGTCACGACGATGACCAGCATCGAATAGCGCACGGCCACATCACCCAGCGTGGGGTGCAGCACGTCATTCAGATAGCCCACGACCAGCGGGCCGAGCGCCTGCCCAATCAGTGCCGCGCTGAACAGCAGGATGGAGGTTGCGACAGCGCGCATCCTCAGCTTCGCCACGCTCATGACCGCCGCGAACACCGGGCCCTGATGGATCAGCAGAAGGAAAGCCGAGGCCGCATAAGCCGCGAGCCAAACCGCCGTATCCTCGGCGAGCAGGAAGATCAGCTCAGCAGGCGCGGCAAGCAGACAGGTGATCGCCGGCAAGGTCATGCGCCAGTGGCTGGCCTTGCGGCTCAACCGGTCGATCAGCAGACCGCCCAGAACCACGCCGGCCACCCCGAACACACCCCGGATCGGACCGATGGTCGCAGCCACCTCCACCAGCGTGAGGCCGTGGACGCGCGTCAGGAAGGTCGGAGTCCAGACGCTGGCGGCAAAGACATTCAGCCCCATCAGGGTGGCGCCGATGACCAAAAAGACATAGGCACGCTGCTTGGCGAGAAAGGCCATGCTCGCCTTGAAGCTTTCCCTCGCCGCACGCTCGATGCGCTTGGCTTCGGACGCCCCGCGCTCCGGTTCCTTGACCGTCAGGAAGAACAGCACCGCCAGGAACACGCCCGGCATACCGGCCACGACGAACATCGACCGCCAGCCATATTCATGGCCGACCCAGCCCACGATGGGGAAGAAGAGAATCGATGAGATCGAGACCGCCGTGCCGAAGATCGAGAAAGCGAGCGGGCGCCGCTCCGCGCGGAACAGGTCGGAGATGATCGAATTGGACGGGGCAATACCGCACGCCTCGCCCGCACCCATGAGGAAGCGCGCGATGGCCAGTTGCCAGATGTTCGCCACCCAGCCGGTCACCATCGTCATCAGGCTCCAGAAGGCGAAGCCGACGGCAATGATATTGCGCCGGTTGTAGCGATCCGCCGCCCAGGCGATGGGCACGCCGAGGATGGAATAGAACAGCAGAAAGGCGAGCCCGGACACCAGCCCGAGAGCGGTGTCCGAGACATGCATCTCCGACTTAATGGAGGGCAACGCCAGCCCCAGGAGGGAGCGATCGAGATAATTGAAGGCCGAAACCAGTGTGAGGAACCCGAGGCCGTAGACGGCGCTGAAGTTCCAATCCTTCACGCCCCCCTCAGGGCCAGAGCCAGTCGGGGGCGCCGTCGTTTCGGCCATCGCATCTCTCCCAGTTTATAGTCACCCGGTTATGGTCGCCCGCTTTTATAGTCGCGAAGCGCGCGTTTCCTTCGCGGTTATGAATTCGATCAGCGCGGGCTGCCCCGCCTCGATCGCGGCCAGCGCGCGGTGAATGGCCGGCACGATCTCTTCCGGACGCGTGACGCGCTCGCCATGGCCGCCAAGCGCCTTGGCGAAATCAGCATAATGGCCGGAAATATCGGTCGCGCGGAAGCGCTCGGTCGCCACCGGCATCACCGGCAGTTCGATGGCCATCGCCTCATTGTTGAGCAGGATCGACAGGATGGGCAGGCGCTCGCGCACCGCCGTCTCGAAGTCCATGCCGGTAAAGCCGATGGCCGCATCACCCCACACGTTGATGCACAGCTTGTCCGGACAAGCGAGCTTGGCGCCCATGGCGAGGCCAAGGCCATAGCCAAGCTGCGTGGACTTGCCCCAGCCGATATAACTGAGCGGCGTGATCGACTTCCAGTAAGGCGTGAGCTGATCGCGCGGGCTGCCGGCATCATGGGTGATGATGGTGTTGGCAACGTCCACGGTCTTCTGGAGATCCCAGAGCACGCGATAGGGGCTGATCGGCGCATCGTCGCTCTCCAGCAGCGGCAGCCAGTTCGCCAGCCACTCCTTCTCGACCTTGGCGATTTCCGCGGCCACCGGCCCGGCATCGCGCGGCGCTGACACCAGCGCGCGACAGGCTTCCAGCAGCATCCCGAGCGTCAGCTTGGCATCACCGGCCAGCGCCATCTCGCAGGGCACATTCTTGTTGAAGTCAGCCGGATCGAGCGTCGAATGGATGACCCGCTTGCCCTGCGGCATCTTCACGCCGAACGCCGTCTCGCTGAAGCTGCAGCCGATGCCGAAGATGAGGTCCGCCTCATCGAGGAAATGCCGCAATTGGCCCGAAATAGCCGCGCCGCCCGAACCGAGCGCCAGCGGGTGCGTCTCGTCGAACGCGCTCTTGCCCTCAAGGCTTGTGGAAACGGGGATGGCCAACAACTCGGCCAGCGCCTTCAGTTCCTCATAGGCCTCGGCCCAGTGCACGCCCTGCCCGGCGTAGATCACCGGGCGCTTGGCGGCGACCAGCGCCTCGGCTGCTCGCTTCACCGCGTCTGGCTCGGGCGCATAGCGGGTGGTGACAACCGGCTGATAGCTCTCGGGCGCGTCGATTTCTTCGCCCAGCACGTCCCAGGGCATCTCGACCAGCACAGGGCGCAGACGGCCATTGCGCAGCTGCGTGAAGGCGCGGCGCATGATGTTCTGCGTTTCTGCCGCAACCGTGATCGGCTCGGCATGCTTGGTCACATCCCGCATCGAGACGCTGGCATTGAAATTGTCCGGCACGAAGGCGATGCGGCGGGCATAGCCCTGCGGCAGCACCAACACGGGCACGGATTCGGAGTAAGCCTGTGCCACCCCGCCATAGGCATTTTCCGTCCCCGGCCCATGTTGCATGGCGAACACGCCCATGCGCTTGCCCCGCGTCAGGCGGGACAGCGCATCGGCCATGTGAACGCCCGTCCGCTCCTGGCGGACTATGACCGGGCGGATGCCGATTGCGGCGGCATCCTCCAGCACGGCGTTGCGCGGATAACCGAAAATGACGTCTACACCCTCACGCTTGAGGATGTTGGCGATGGCAGCACTGACTTTCATGGGGTAATTTCAATCCTTCCTGGGGCCTTTCGGGCCGATCGGCCTCTCGCCCATGACCGTCGTGCGGATGAGATGCCGACGTTCGTACTTGAAATCATGGACGCCACGATGAAGCAAGAAACGATTGTCCCAGACAATCAATGTGTCCTTCTTCCATTTCACGCGGCAATGATAATGGAGGTGCTGGGCAAGGCTCTGGAGATAGCCGAGCAGCGCTTGGCTCTCGGCCTCCGTCCAGCCGACGAAGCGCTTGAAATAGGCCGTCGTCGCGAACAAGGCCTTGCGGCCAGTCACCGGGTGAACGCGCACCGCCGGGTGGATATTCTCCAGCTCGTCTTCGCTGAACCCGTGCGATTCACGCAGGCGCAGGCGCTTCTCGGGCGGCAGCTTCTCATTGCGCGCCCAGATTTCCTTGCCTGAGTAAACGACCTCAAGGCCGTCGAGCAGTTCCTTCATAGCATCGGAAAGATGCTCATAGACGAGGTAGCCGTTCGAGAAGGCGGTATCGCCACCGAATTTGGGCACTTCCAGCGCGCGCATCACCACGCAGAGCGGCGGCTGCAGCAGGAACGGGCTGTCCGTGTGGAAGTGCTCGAAGGAGGGAACGACGTTCTCCGGCTCATGCGCTTCGCGGCGCACTTCCTGCATATCCTGATGCTCGCCGTAGGTCGGCGCCTGCGGCAGCTCGGTAATCGGGCCGAAGTAGCGCGTGAACGCCTTGTGCTGCTCCGGCGTCAGATCCTGGTCGCGGAACACGATGACCAGAAAATGCTCGAACGCCTTCATCACTTCGGCGAGCGTCTCGTCATCCAGCGGCTCCCGCAGGTCCACACCGCTGATCTCGCAGCCGCACGCGCCGGAGATCGGCTCGACGGTGATCCGCTTGAATTCGGGCATGGGCAAACCCGCCACGATCGTGCCGGTCGCCTGATCGGCGGCCTGCCCCTTGTGAGACACTTGGATGTTCATCTCGAAGCTCCTCTTCCAAGACCCCGGCGCAAGACCGGCCGGGGTCATCATCTATCAGAAATTGCGCTTGATGGTGACAGCCCATTCCCGCGGACGCGCCGGGCGCCCTTGGATGGACTGGGTCGATCCGCGATTGTCGAACAGGCCGTCATAATAGAGCCGGTCGGTGAGGTTGGTGACCTCAAGCGAGAGCTGCCAATCCTCGGCCACATCGCGATACGTGAGGCGCGCATTCACGATCGTGCGCCCTTCCACCTGGTTGAACGGCGCGCGGTTGATCGCCGTCGAGAAATAGGGGCTCTGCGAATTGACGTCGATGCGCGGGGTCAGCGAGCCGGCATCACCCAGTTCGATCTTGTACTGCCCGCCGACGCTCCAGCGCCATTCCTGCACGAAGGGCGCGTCCATATCGAGGGTGATGCCAGCGCTCTGGCCGATGGCGGAAATCGACTTGTAGTCGAAGTCCAGATAGCCGAGCGAGGCATCGATCAGCAGGCCGCGAACCGGGCGCAGCGTCGCCTCGACCTCGAAGCCCTTCACATCCGCCTTGCCGGCGTTGAGCGGCAATGCGCAGGGCGCGGCCGGCACCGTCGGACAGGTCGAGACGCTGACCAGAATGTCGTTATACTTGTTGAGGAAGCCGGAGACGTTCAGGCGCAGCAGCCGGTCGAACAGGTCGCTCTTGAAACCGACTTCATAGGCGGTCAGCGTCTCGGGATCATGCGTCAGCGCCTGCGCCGGGAAGAACGGCCGCGGGTTGGCGCCGCCACTCTTGAAGCCCGTCGCGATCTGCGCATAGGTCATGAAGTCGGGCGTCCAGCGATACTGGATGACACCGCGATAATCGAGACGATCGCCCTTGAACGTCCGCACCAGCCCATCGAGCGGGGCGAGCGACGGCGGCGCATTACCGCCGTAGATGTTCCCCGGATTGCCCTTGCGCGCATATTGGAAGCTCTTGGTAATGTCCGTGTAGCGCAGGCCGCCGATCAGCGTCAGCTTCTCCGTCAGATGCAGTTCGGCATTGGCGAAGGCAGCGATGGTCTGGGATTCGACATGGTCGTTCTGGCGAAATTCCAGCGTGGGAAGCTGGACACGCGAGCCGCCGTCGCTGGTGCCCTCGAAATAATAGCCGCCCACCGTATAGTTCAGCAGCGTACCGATCGCACCGCTGGCGCGCAGTTCCTGGCTGAACTGATTGTGGTTCACGTCATTGGCCGTCAGCGCGATGTTGATCGGCGAGGACTCGGCCGATGTGAACACCGAATTATAGCTACGATAAGCCGTGATCGAGGTGATGCTCAGATCGCCGACATCGATGGTGATGTTGCCTGAGAGGCCCCAGGCATCAAGGGAGTTACGCGCCGGCGCTGCATAAGGCGCCGTGCCATCACGCGGGGCATAGTTGAGGTAATTCTCATAGCTCACGAACGGGCTGGTCGTGAACGTATCCTGCGCGAAATTGCCGTAAGGGGAATAGCTGATGAAGGGCGAGCCGGTGGCCGTACCATAGCGGACGCCGTCGATCACATAAGGGGCGGTCGCGCTCGACCCCGGCCCCGTCAGCGTGCCGACATAGAGCAGTGTGGAGGGCGCGGACTCGCTGTCATCACGGGTGATGTCGCCGATGATCGAAATGTCGACCGCGTCATTAGGCGTCCAGCGCAACGTGCCGCGGCCGGCGACATAGGACTTGCCGCCCTCCGTACCGAGCTTGCAATTGTCGGAAATCGCAAAGGTCCGCACCGGCGAGGCCGGGTGAGTGCAGCGGTAATCGTAGCGCGTGACGTAGCCGTCCTTCTTCACGCCAGCGCCGGAGACGCGCAGGAAAAGCTGATCGGGCACGACCGTCAGGTTCAGGCCGCCGCGCACCTCGGTGCGGTTGAAGCTACCGTAGGTTGCCTGGACATAGCCGCCGCCCGAGCCGTCCGGCTTCTTGGAATAGAGCTTGATCGCGCCGCCGATCGAGTTCTGCCCGGCAAGCGTGCCCTGCGGCCCGCGCAGGATTTCCACCCGGTCGAGGTCCAGCAGATCGAGCATCGAGCCCTGCAGCGTCGAGTAATAGACGTCATCGACATAGAGGCCGACGCCCGGCTCCAGCGCGAACGTCGAATCCGACTGGCCGACGCCGCGAATGAACGCCTGGATCGATGGGCCGTAGGTGGCCGGCGCTTCGGCGAGATTGACGTTGGGTGCCTGTGCGGCAACCTGAGCGATGCTCGTCTGGCTGCGCGCTTCCAGCATGTCGCCAGAGACGGCGGTGATGGCCAGCGGCGCATCCTGCAGACGCTGCGAGCGGAACTGCGCGGTCACCACGATGTCATCGGCATCGGCCTGCTGGGGAGCGCTTTGCTGGGGAGCGGGGGCATCCTGCGCCATGGCGGGTGTCGCCAGGGTTGCGGCGCTTAGCGCCAGTGCGCTCGCGGCCTGCAACAAAAGATTGGCCTTCTTCATCATCACTCTCCTCCAATGTCAGAACGCCCGTGCCTCGGGCTGTTATCGGGCGGGACCATGGCGACGCTCGGCGCGCATGTCAAATTTATTCCATATTGCAGAAGTCTTGTTCCGTATATTGGAATTGACGACTTGACTTGTTGCCGCACCGCCGTAGCTTCCGCCCCAGAAAAACGAGGAGGGATGAATGGCAGAGTTCGATCGACGGCAGCTTCTGGCGGGCGGACTTGCCGCTGGCGGCGCCATGAGCGCGATGACCGGCACCGCAGCGGCGCGCACGATGCGGCCGCCCCCAGCCGCCGCACCCGCGCGACGGATCGCCGTTGAGGAAGCCTGGACGATTGCCGAGCATCAGGACGCGCTGGCCGCCCTTGCCACCGGAACATGGCCCAATCTGGACGCGCAGCTGATTAACCCGCTTGGTTCGCGTGGACCCGATCGCCTCACCCGACGCCTGCGCGACGTGACGGAGCGGCTCGCGGAAATGGACCGCCTCGGTGTCGACATGCAGATCCTTTCGCTCACCTCGCCGGGCGTGCAGATGTTCCGCGCCGATCAGGCCGTCGCCATGGCCGAGCTTGCCAATGATCGCCTAGCCGAAGTGGTCCGCGCTCACCCGAAGCGCTTCGCCGGCCTTGCGTCCTTCGCGCCGCAAGACCCGGGCCGGGCTGCCAAGGAAATGGAGCGCGCCGTCAATAAGCTCGGTTTCAGCGGCTTCATCGTGAACTCGCACACCAATAACGAGTATCTGGACGATCCCAAGTTCATGCCGATCCTGGAGGCCGCCGCCGCGCTCGACCGGCCAATCTACATCCATCCCCGCTGCCCGTCAGACGGCATGGCTGAGCCGTTCCGCGATCATCGCTTGCAATCGGCGATCTGGGGCTATGCTGCCGAAACGGGCACCCATGCCATGCGGCTGATCCTAAGCGGTGTGTTCGACAAGCTGCCCAACCTCAAGATCGTGATTGGCCATATGGGTGAAAACATCCCGTTCCACCTGTGGCGCACGGACCATTGGTTCGAGCGCCGGCGCGATGCCTATGGCAGCAAGCTCAAGCCCTCCGAAGTCATGAAGCGCAACGTGTACATCACTACCAGCGGCGTGGAGCATGGCCCGGCCTTGCGCTACGCGATCGACGTACTGGGTGTAGACCGCGTGCTTTGGGCGATCGACTATCCCTATGAGGAGATGGAGCCCTCCGTCACCTTCATCAACCACGCCCCGCTTGACGGAGAAGAACGCGAGGCGGTCTGCCATCGCAATGCCGCGCAGGTCTTCCACCTCCCGCCAGCCTGATCCCGCCTAACCCTGACGACCCGCCCTGGCCCGCCAGGGCGGGCGTCAGGCCTCGGCGGAGGCGTGGCCGAAGGTAGCGCTGAGCGTGCGCGCTGCCGCCATGACGTCGCTCGCCATGCGCTCGCGGTCCATCGTGCCGAAGCGCTTGGCCGGCATCGTGAGGCCGATCGACCCAATCACCGCATTCCCGCTGCGGAAGACAGCCGCCGCGATGCCCGCGACATCGGCTTCCTGACTGTAGAAGATTGCGCAGCCCCGCTCACGAATGGCGGCCAGTTCCTCCACCAGCACTTCGGGCGGCGGCGTCGGGGCGCCGGTCAAAGGCCCCACCGGGCTCTGCGCCAGCGCCGCCGCCAGATCCTCCGCCTCCAGATGGGCGAGAATGGCACGGCCCAGCGAGCCCCAGGTCAGCGAAAGATCAGTATAGGGCTCCAGCACATGACGCAGCGTGTGCGGCGTGAGGATTCGCTCTGAGACGATGGCGCGGTGATGGGGGGCATCGTAGGTGCAGAATACCGCCGTCTCCTGCCAACCCGTCCATAGGGTGCGGAGGAAAGGCCGCACCGCCGCGACATAATGGCTGCGGCTCAAGATGTTGGCGGACAGCCTGAACAGTTCACGCCCAGCCCGATAGGATGTGCCGTCACCCCGCTCCACCAACCCGCCACGAATCAGCATCTGCAACAGCCGATGCACGCTGCTCGCCGGCATTCCCGTGCCCGCGGCAAGATCCTTGAGCGCGCAATCGCCGTCGCTTTCGCCGATCAGTTTGAGCAGCGCAATCATGCGGGCGCCAGAGCCGCGATCGGTGTTGGTCGATGAATCCATGAAAAAGAAGACGCTCCGCCCCAAACCCCGCGCTGCCGGGGGAGCGTCTTCTACGAAATCTTCAGCGCTGACGCCATTGCCGAGTTCTGCCGCGATCAGGCAGCGGACCTGGCCGCCAGATGCGCGAGCGCAAGCGCGCCCGCCCGCTCGCCGAGCTGTAACGATCCGCCCGTGCCCAGCGCGGCCCAGGCGCGCGGATCGGCAGAGACAGCCCGCCCGGTGACGAACAGCCCGCTCAACTCGCGGGGGCGCAGTGCCGCATCAATGAGTGCACTATCGCTCTTCAGTGGCGCATCCTCAGCGCCCAGCACATGCCCGCCCACGACATGGCGAAGGCGCGCGGCCTGCATGGCACCCGCGACGTCGATCAGAAAGCTCGCTTCGAGTCCAGGCAGGGTCCGCAGGAGCGGCAGGATCTCGCGGATCAATGTCCGCGCCCGCGCCTCCTGCGCGCCCAGTTGCGCGACGCTGGTTGCCCCGTCAACCTGCATGGAAGGCCCGCGCACATAGGCCACGCCCCTGTCCCGACCCGCTGACGTTATCCCATAGAGCACGAGTCGGTCCGGCTGATCGGGCGACAGCACGCCCCGCGCCTTCGCCTCGGCGAGGCGGGCAGGCCATGTCGCTTGTCCGTCCAGCACCGCATCGAACGCGACGCCGCCAATCCGGTAATTCATGGCGATACTGGCGGGCTCGTCCAGCCCGCGCATTGCAGCGCCCGCCCGCATCGCCAGTTCGCCATCGCCGGTGGCGTCGATGACAACGCCGGCCGGGACAGCGAAGCGCCCGGACTTGTTCTCGACCATCGCGCCCCGCACGACGCCCTTTTCCACGATGGGATCGGCCGCCCAACTGGAGAGCAGCAGTTGCACCCCCGCCTCCTGCGCGAGATCGAGCAGCGCATATTTGAGTGCCTCGGCATCGTGAACCAGACCATCGCCGAGAAGGTCCGGCCCGGCATCGCCGTTTCGCTCCAGCCGGCTGACCAACTCGGCCGCGATGCCCTGTTCTGCGGGCGTAAGGGCGATATCGAAGGACAAGGGGCCATTGCCGCCCAGCACCACGTTGCGCTCCACCAACAGCGTGCGCGCCCCGCCCCTCGCCGCCGCCACAGCCGCCGCTACGCCGGACAATCCGCCGCCGCACACCAGCACGTCGACCGCGCGATAGACCGGGGTTCGGCGGCCCGGCAGCATGATCTCACCGCGCGTTGCCCCCGCTGTGCGTTCCATGATCGTCGTGCTCATCCGCTTAATCCCGCACCATATTGTGGATCTTGGCCTTGCTGATATCGATCGCGCCATCGGCCAGGTTCTGGCCCTGCGCGATCAGCAGCGCCTGCAATTCGTCGATGGCGACCTCGCGCAGCGTCACCCCGTCCCGGCAAGCCAGCGCCGCCGCCGTCCCCGCCGCCTGACCGAAGGCCATGCAGTCAGGGATCTGCCGACAGCGCGAATGGGCCTCATAGCTCATCGACACGGTCTTGCCGGCAACCAGAAGATTCTCGAAGCCCTGCGGCATCAGGCAGCCTAAGGGCACGCCGAACACCGACGTGACCATCTTGGCGTTAGCCAGCCGCTCGCGAAAGGCCGCCGTCGTTTCGCTGCCATCCGAGGGGTGACGCACGAAGCCAAGCGTGTCAGGCAGGCGGTGGTAACGCTTGAAGATGTCATCCGCGTGGAAGAGCCCTTCCAATATGTCGTCGCGCGTGAGCGTGTAGTCGCCCAATATCCGCCGGGAATCGCGCACGCCGATCATCGGCGCTGCCTTGATGAGATAGGCCTCCTCGAACCCCGGCACGGTGCGCAGGAACGGCATGAAGGCGCGCACGCCCTGCCGGGCGCGGATCTCCGCATCGGTCAGCTCGTCGGCATCATAAGGGTCGCGGTGCAGCACACGGACGCCGTAGATATAGCCCATCTGCCCGGCCCGGGTGGAAGGCGCGATGCCGAAGTTGGAGAAGTTGTCGAGATAGACGTCGTCCAGCAGAACGCCTGCAGCCTTGGCTGCCTTCACCATCTCGGTGCGACCCTTGCGATCCTGACTGTGGCGATAATCCACCCCGCCGATCTGGAAGAGCATGACCATCGGCTGCGGGTGATTATACTCTTGCATCGGCGCTCCGGCCCGGGCCGCGACGTCGGCATCGCCGGTCGCGTCGATCACCACGTCGGCCAGCACGGCCTGCCGCCCGGCCTTGTTCTCGATGACCACGCCGCGCACAGCGCCATCCTCGACAATCGCATCGGTGACCCAGGTCTGCGACAGCATGCGTACGCCGGCTTCCTCCACCAGTTCGGCGAGGACGAATTTGAGGATTTCGGGGTCGAAAGGCACGGCGAAATGCCCGTCCTCCAGGTCCGGATCGGCACCGCCATTGGCGCGCAGCCGCTCGATCACCTCTTTCATGATCCCGCCGGTGAAGAAGGCTTGGTGATATTCCGTGACGAACGAGCGCGGCCCGGTGCCCCCCAAGGTCGTATCCCGCTCGATCATCAGAACGTCGGCGCCATTGCGGGCTGCGGCGACCGCTGCAGCGACGCCGCCGGCGCCTCCGCCGCAGACCAGCACTGCGGCCCGGTCAACCACCGGCAGCACTTGCGGCTGCTCCTCGATCCACTCCTGCTGGTCCACGGTTGTCATGCGTCACCCCTTGCTGTCGGCCGCCAGGAACTATCTAACTATAATATTCTTTGCAAGCGGCATCGCCGCTTGCGGCTCAAAACATATGACTATATTATTTTTGCATGGAGAAGAGATTCGGGGCTCCCACCGCACGGGAAACCATCACCGAGGCCGCACGGGAGATCCCGGTGGCGCGGCGCACGCAGGTTCTGGTCGTCGGTGCCGGCGCAGGGGGCTACCCCGCTGCCATCCGTGCCGCACGCAATGGCGCTGAAGTGCTGCTGATCGAGCGCAACGCCGTTGTCGGCGGCACCGGGCCCATGTCGTTCGTCACTGAATTCCTCAGTTGCGAGAATATGAGCGGCATTTTGCGCGAGATGCAGCAGCGCCTCGCCGCGCATGATGCCGCAGCCGAGACCTTCCTGCCGGAGTATTTCAATCTCGCTTACGACCCTGAGATGCTCAAGCTGGTGGTGCTCGACATGCTGGTGGAAGCCGGCGTCGATCTCCTGCTCAACACCAATGTCGTCGACGTGATCCGTGAGGGGGATGCGCTCAAGGGCGTCATCATCGAGAACAAATCCGGCCGGCAGGCCATTCTCGCCGATGTGATCATCGACGCCAGCGGGGATGCCGATGTCGCCGCGCGCGCCGGCGTCGCCATGCATCCGCGCGAGGACCCACAACCCATGATGATGTTGTGCCGCATGGGCGGCGTCGACTGGGAACGGATGCAGGCCCATGCCCGCGCGAACCCGGACGATTTCTCCAAGCTGTGGGGTACGCCCGCCAATCCGCTCGATGGTGCCCAATATGTCCACCTGACCGGCTGGAAGTCGCTGGTGGCGCAGGGCAAGGAAGAGGGCGCCCTGCCCGGCACATTCGGCCATCACATCTCGATCTTTGGTGCTACACCGGCCAATCTGCGCCATGGCATCGGCTATCTCTATGCCGTGCAGGTGCTCAATCGCGATCCCACCGACGCCGCCGACCTCACCGGCGCGGAGGTCGAAGGTCGCCGCCGGGCGCGCGATTTCCTGCCGTTCGTCAAGCGCATTCCCGGCATGGAGGACGCCTTCCTGATCGATATGGCGCCGCAGATCGGTGTGCGGGACAGCCGCCGGATTGTCGGCGACTACACGCTCACCCGCGATGACATTTTCGATGGCGCCACCTTTGCGGACGAGATCGCCCTCAAGGTCTATCGCGGCCCGAATGTGAAAGGCTGGGTGCGCCACAAGCCCGATGGCAGCGAGGGCGGCAAGGGCCATGACCTCACCGAAATGCCGATCTCGGTCGTCGTGCTGGGCCTGCCTTATCGCTGCCTGCTCCCGCAAGGCATCGAGAATCTGCTGGTCGCGGGCAAGACCGTCTCATTCGATAATGAGGCCCATCAGCGCGTGCGGTTGATGCCCGAGTGCATCGCCATGGGCGAGGCCGCGGGTGTGGCCGCCGCCGTGGCAGTGCGCGACGGCGTTTCGCCGCGTCAGGTCGATACGGACGCGGTGCGCGCCCTGCTGAGCGAAGGCGGCATGAATCTGGACCGGAGCAAGGTCCGGGTGCAGCAAGTGCGGGAAACCCTCGCTAGCCGGGGCTTGAATGTCCTGATGGATTGAGACCGGCGCCCTCCCCGCGCCCCTTGCCCAAGGCGGGGACGCGGAGCAGGTGAGGTTCGGCGCTTACACGCGAGGAGCGATCAATCCTCGCGGCGATACCCGCCCAGGCCGGGCTTGAAGGACTTTTCGTCCAGAAACTGCGTCATCCCCTTGCGACGCCCACGCTCGGTATCCTGACCCGCCGCCGTCGCCGCCATCGCGCCGAGCATCGCCTCGGACGTGTCCCAATCCAGCCGCTCGACATATTTGAACGCGGACTTGGCGTGGCGCAGGATGGTCGGGTTCTTGGAGAGTAGCTTGCGCGCCAACGCCTCGGTTTCGGCACGCAGATCGGCCAACGGCACCGAGCGGTTGACCAGCCCCATTTCCGCCGCCTTGCGCCCGTCGAACGGATCGCCGGTCATGATATAATAAAGGCTGTCGCGGTGGTTCATCACCTGCGCCACGGCGCGCGTGACGTTGCCCGCCGGGATGATCCCCCAATTGATCTCCGAAAGGCCAAAAGTGGCCTCATCGGCGGCAATCGCCAGATCGCAGGCGACCAGCGGCGTGAATGCCCCGCCGAAGCACCAGCCGTTGACCATCGCAATGGTGGCCTTGGGATAGTGCGTCAGGCGCCGCCACATCCAATCCGTCGCGGCGCGGCGAAAGCGGGCCTGTACAATGGCGGATTCGCCCTCGGTCTCCCGGAAATATTCCTTGAGGTCCATGCCGGCCGAGAAGGCCTCCCCCTCACCGGTCAGCACGACGACGCCGACATCGTCGCGCACCTCCAGCCCATCGAGCACCTGCCACATCTCACGATTGATCGTGGGATTCATCGCATTGCGCTTGGCCGGGCGGTTGAGGGACACCCATGCGATGCCGTCATCCAGCGTGACCTTCACGGCCTCATAGGTGTGTTCACTTGTCATCGATGGATTGTCCTTTCGCTTCCATGGACACGACCAGGCGGGTGAGCAGATCGAGCAATGTCTTGCGCTCTTGCTCCGCCAGCCCGGCCGTGAGTTGCTCTTCCAGCCGCCGCGCATCGGCATTGACCGCTTCGAACCGCGCCTGCCCCTCGGGCGTCAGACTGATGAGCGAGATCCGGCGGTTGAGTTCGCTGGTCTCGCTGGTGATGAGGTTCTTCTCGCGCAATTGGGCGAGTTGCTGGGTGGCGGCCTGCGGCGTGACCCGCTGCACCCGCGCCAGCTCCGCTGCGGAACAGGGGGCGAGGCGTTTGAGGAAAGAGAGGATCGTGAAATCGCTGGTCGTCAGCCCGTGCGCGCGCACTACCTCGTCCAGCTCCAGTTTGCCGGCGGTGTAGCCGCGCTTGAGCAGATAGAGCAGCCGCCGCGGCCTTCCTTCATCGGATCGCGACTGCGCGCTCATGCTCCCCCTCTCCCGCCGACTTCCGGCCGCACAAATTGACAATCTACTTTATATAAAGCTTCTTGATAATTATCCCGCTGACTGTCAACCGGCTTCGCCTTCTCCGCACCGCATGCGAAAGGGCGACACCTGCCGATGCCGCCCTTCAGAAATCCCATCTTGTACTGCGCGGGGAGGCGTCAGCCCCAGACGTCTTCGGCTACGCGCACGACCAGTTCCAGCTTGGCCTTCTCGTGCTCGATGTCCATCATGTTGCCGCCGATGCCGCTGGAGAAGCCGCATTGCGGCGACAGTGCGAGCTGACTGATATCGGCATATTTCGCCGCATCCTCGATCCGCCGCTTGAGTTCGTCGGGGCTTTCCATGGTGCCCCGCTTGGTGGTGACGAGGCCGAGCACCACGGTCTTGCCCTTGGGCAGGAAGCGAAGGGGCTCGAAGCCGCCGGCGCGGTCGGAATCATATTCCAGGAAATAGCCGTCGATGTTCATCTCGTTGAACATGACTTCGGCAACCGGATCATAGCCACCCTCGGCGACCCAGCGCCCGGCGAAATTGCCCCGGCAGACATGCATGCAGACGGCCATATCATCGGGCTTGGTGGCGATCGCCGCGTTGATGAGCTTGGCATAGACGTGCGGCAGCTCGTCCGGATCTTCGCCGATGCTGGTCGGCACCTGCGCGCGCAGGGTCGGATCGCAGAGGTAGGCGAAGTTGGTCTCGTCGATCTGTAGATAGCGGCAGCCGGCATCGATCAGGTCGCCAATCTCCTCGGCGTAGACCGCCGCGAGGTCCGCGTAGAACTCCTCCATCGTGGGATAAGCCTCAGCATCGATGGCATCGCGCCCGCCGCGGAAGTGCATGATCGAGGGCGAGGGAATGGTGATCTTGGGCGTTTCCTTCGTCACCGTCTTGAGGAACTTGAAGTCCTCGACGAAGATCGGCTTGGGGCGGCTGAGCTTGCCGGTGATGCGCACCGTATGCGGCTTGCTCTCGACCGTGCCCTGCTCGTTGCGGAAGGTGGTGCGGTGGCTGGATTGCCAAGGTTCGACATTGGCGAAGCGGAGCAGGAAATCGGTGTGCCAGCTGCCGCGATTATACTCGCCGTCTGTGATTGACTTGAGGCCGACGCCTTCCTGCAGCGCCACGACCTCGCGGATCGCGTCCTGCTGGATGGTCAGCAGCTCCTCCGCACTGAGCTCGCCGGCGGCCTTCTTGTTCCGGGCTTCGATGAGATAGTCCGGGCGGATGAGGCTGCCCACATGGTCGGCTCGGAACGGCGCTGGCTTCATGCAAAACTCTCCCTTGGGCAACAACAGAATGCGGTTTTGATGATCGTCATTTGAGACAATCCCTGCCCCCCGCCAATAGCACGATTCCTTGCAGCAGCCACATTTTTCGTTATCAATGACAACAAAATAAGCTGCCAAAGATAGGAGATTTCATGGTCAGTCCGGCGCAAAGCGTTTCTGCCCCTGCGGAGACGGCGGATATCGACGCCCCCATGATCGAGGCTTCGGCGGGCGAGATCTTCCTGCGGCGGCTGGCAGCCAACGGCATCGAGTATCTGTTCGCCAATGGCGGCACGGACTTTGCGCCGGTGATCGAGGGCTTTGCCCATGCGCAGGTGGCGGACTTCAAGGTGCCCACGCCCATCCTCATCCCGCACGAGACCGCCGCGCTCGGCATGGCGCATGGCTATTATCTGGCGACCGGACGGCCGCAGGCGGTGATGGTCCACACCAATGTGGGCCTGGCCAATTGCGTGATGGGCGTGCTCAACGCGGCCTCCGACCAGGTGCCGATGATCCTCGCCAGCGGCATCACCCCGCATACGGAGCACGGGCCGCTCGGCCACCGCAACTCGCCGATCAACTGGGGCCAGAACATGCGCGACCAGACCGCGATGGTGCGCGAGCCGGTGAAGTGGGACGCCACCCTCGCTCGCCCCGAGCAGATCGCCCCGCTGGTCGACCGCGCGGTGGCCATCGCCACCTCCAGCCCGCGCGGCCCGGTGTATCTGGGCCTGCCGCGCGAGGCGTTGTGTGAGGTGACGACCTATCGCGACAGCAAGCCGCGCAATGCCGCCGCCCGCGCCGCGCCGCATCCCGAGGATCTGGCGGAGGCCGCGCGGCTGCTCGATGCCGCCGAGCGCCCGCTGATCGTCGCCTTCCGGACGGGCGCGCGTGGTGGCGGGTTCGCCGCGCTCACCGCCTTTGCCGAGCGCCACGCGATCCCCGTGGTCGAGTTCTGGCCCTCGCAGCTCTCCATCGACGGCGCCTCGCCCATGCATGGCGGGTTCGACCCCGGCGAGGACCTGGCGGCGGCGGACGTGGTGCTGGTGCTCGATGCCATCGTGCCTTGGCTGCCGCACCGCCACGGCTTTGCCGAGCAGGCGACGGTGATCCAGGCCGGGGCCGATCCGCACCAGCTGGAAGTGCCTCTGCGCGGCTTTGCCACCGATCTGGCACTGACCGGCGAATCCGCCCATATCATCGCCGCGCTGGACGAGGCGATGCGCGCGCTGACCCCGGCGCGGGACCGATCCGCCCGCTTCGCCCGGCTGGCCGAGCGCCACGCCGCGCGGCGCGCGCAGCTGGACAGCGCGGTGCGCGCCGGGCCGCCCATGTCCGCCGCCTTCGTCACCCGCGCGATCGTGGCGCTGATCGGCGCGGAGGGCTGCATCGTCAGCGAACTGGGCGCCAAGCCGGAATTCGTGACCGGGCTGCGCGGCGACCAGTTCTTCCAGAACCCGATTTCCGGCGGGCTCGGCTGGGGGCTGCCCGCCGCGCTGGGCGTGCAGCTGGCGGACCGCGAGCGGCTCGTCGTCGCGACGGTGGGCGATGGCAGCTACATGTTCGCCAATCCGGTCGCCTGCCACCAGATCGCCGAGGCGCACGGCCTGCCGCTGCTCACCATCGTCTATAATAACGGCATCTGGGGCGCGGTGCGCGGATCGACCCTGGGCATCTACCCCCAGGGCCACGCGGCGCGCGCCAATGTGATGCCGATCACATCGCTCGAGCCGCTGCCCGACTTCTGCAAGATCGCGCAGGCCTCACGCGCCTGGACCGCGCGCGTGGCCGACCCGGCCGCGCTCGCCGACACGCTGCGCGAGGCGGCGCGGGTGATCCGGGAGGAGAAGCGTCAGGTGCTGGTGGAGGTTAAGGTGCGGCGGTAGGGCAACTTTATCAACCACAGTCAAAGGCGCAAATGCGGCGTTCGTCGACTAGATAAGAAATGCCAAATCCCTCGAAATTTGACAGTCCGATGTGTACGGAATGTGGTGTTTAGACACCCTCTCGAAATTAATTATACCATCCTCTTGCTTTTTCTGTGCCGTGGGTAATCATACGTCGAGCCACTTAGGAAGCATTTTTTTGGGAGCGTATTATGGCCGACAAAAAGGTTATTTTCGTCGCATTTGCTATCGAAGATGAGCGGCAGAGAGATTTTCTAAAAGGCCAATCTCTTCATCCACGCGCACCATTTGAATTTATAGATATGTCGGTGAAAGAAGCATACGACACCGAGTGGAAAGCAAAAGTACGTACTCGGATTCGTCGCTCCGATGGAGTAATCGTATTGGTTAGCAAGAATTCTTTGACCTCCAGCGGACAAAAGTGGGAGGTTCAGTGTGCTCACGAGGAAGGAAAGCCTATGCGTGGCATTTATGCATACGCAAATGATCGCACTAATTTGGCGGGAGTAGCGACCTACCCTTGGAGCGACAAAAACATCAATGATTTTATAGACTCTCTATGATGAGGTAATCCGGTGCGCAAGGCTCTCATCGTCGGAATAGATTATTACGATAATATTGGTAACCTGAGTGGATGTGTTAACGATGCACATTCAGTGAGAAGCATGCTTGAGCGCCATGCAGATGGCACGGTAAACTTCGCGACGCCTAAGATAATGACAGGAACAAGCGCCTCAGAACGCATAGAAAGATCAGACATTAAGGATGCAGTTAGAGATTTATTTTCTGACGATTCCGAAATCGCTCTCTTCTATTTTGCAGGCCACGGTTACGTTGAGGATACTGGGGGCTTCCTCTGCGGCACGGGATGTAAGTCTGGCGATGATGGCTTCTCGCTTTCTGAACTGATGACATTAGCGGGAAAATCTCCTGCAAAAAACAAGATCGTCATTCTCGACAGCTGCCACAGCGGAATTGCAGGTACGCGGCCTGACCAGCCGGTTTCTGAAGTAAAAGAGGGGATGACTATATTAACTGCTTCCACTGCCGAACAGTACGCTCTGGAGGTAACGGGAGGCGGCGCCGGCGTCTTCACCAGCCTTTTCGTTGATGCACTTGGAGGTGCTGCCGCGAATCTTCTTGGGGACGTAACGCCTGGTAGCGTGTATGCCCATATTGATCAGTCCCTCGGCCCTTGGGCGCAGCGTCCAATGTTCAAAACAAACGTTAAAACGTTTGTTTCGCTGCGTAAGGCGGCAGCGCCAATTCCGCTGGCAGATCTACAGGCGCTAGCAACTTATTTTCCTCGGCCTGATTACGATTTTCCGCTGGACCCAGCTTATGAGCCAGAACGATCTGCAGAACAAAAATCTGATTCAAGCATTCCCGCACCGGATCCCCAGAAGAATGCTATTTTTGCGATCTTACAGCGCTACGTGAAAGTTAACTTGGTGCGGCCGGTAGGCGAGGAGCACATGTGGCACGCCGCCATGAATAGTAAATCTTGTGAACTGACCGTGCTCGGGCAACACTATCAAAGGCTGGTGGCCGAGGGATTGATATAAGACGATGGCCAAGCTCAGCCAAATTGAGGCCATACTTGACGCGCTGATAGATGACCTAGCAGCGATTGAACATGAACGTTGGGCGCATTGGCAGCGGTATATGCATTCGAAGGGCGTGCGACAGGCAGACGGTTCGCTAGTTCTGCCCGCTGATCTGGTGGAGCGTTGGGAACGGCAATCCGAAACGACTTATGTTGATCTTAGTCCGGAAGAAAAAGAGAGCGATCGCGAGCAAGTGGCGCGGTATCTTCCCACGATCGCTGCAGCGTTGAAGCACGTCTGATAGATCGTAGTCGGAGATTGTCGCTCATTAGAGCGATTAAGAGGCCCCTTCTCAAAAACAGCATCGTCTCAACCACTCGCAAAAAACGCGAATCTCCAATGAAGTTGAGACAGAACAGCGCTTTGCCGGAGGCGCCTCGACTTCTCTCGACATGAGCGGGAGGCGAGGTCAGGCGCGGTGGCGTCTCGACTTCTCTCGACACGAACGGGGGCGGGTTCAGGCGTGAGGGCTTTAGCCCCCTCACCCCACCGGCCGGCTCACCACCTGCAGTTCCTGATAGGCCCGTATCCCCAGCACGCCATGCTCGCGGCCATAGCCGGAGTCCTTCATGCCGCCGAAGGGCACGTCTGACTCGTTGAGGCCGTGGCGGTTGATCCAGACGGTGCCGGCCATCAGTTGACCGGCGACGGCGCGGGCGCGGGTTTCGTCCGTGCTCCAGACGGAGGCGCCGAGACCGAAGCGGGTGGCGTTGGCGCGCTGCACGGCTTCATCCTCGCTGGTGAAGCTGAGCACGGGCATGACCGGGCCGAACTGCTCCTCGCAGACCAGGGGCACGCTCTCATCCAGCCCGGCGATGATGGTCGGCTCGATGAAATAGCCCCCCTCGCCGTGCGCGCCGCCCTGCGTCCCTCTGCTCGCGCTCCCGCCCGTCAACAGCTGCGCGCCGGGGCGGGCGACGGCGTCTTCCAGATAGGCCTTCACCTTCTCATATTGCGGCAGGTTCTGGATGGGCCCCATGTCCATGCCGGGGGTGCTGCCGGGGCCGACCTTGAGGGCGCGCACCTTCTCGACCAGCTTTTCGAGGAAGGCATCGCGCACGGGCTCGGCCACATAGACGCGCTTGATGGCCATGCAGATCTGCCCGCAATTGTAGAAGCCGCTGCGGGCGATGCCGGCGGCGGCCTTGTCCAGATCCGCATCGGCCAGCACCAGCGTCGCATCATTGCCGCCCAGCTCCAGCGTGATGCGCTTGAGCGTGGCGGCGGCGCTGGCCATCACCTTCTTGCCGGTGGCGACCGAGCCGGTGAAGCTGATCTTGTCGATCCCCTCATGCGCGGTCATCCAGGCGCCCAGATCATTGCCGCCGGCGAGGACGTTCATCACGCCGGCGGGCAGCACATCGGCCGCGAGCGCGCCCACCGCCAGCGTGGTGAGCGGCGTGTAGGGCGAGGGCTTCAGGATCAGCGTGTTGCCGGTGTAGAGCGCCTGCGCGACCTTGTGCATGGCGAGCGCGATGGGGAAGTTCCACGGCGCGATGGCGCCGACGACGCCCAGGGGATGGTAGCGCAGCTCCACCTTGCCGCGCGCATCATCGCGCAGCACCTCATCGCCGATCTCCAGCGCGGCGAGCTGCTTCATGTGATGCGCGGCGACGGTCAGCTCCATGCGCGCCTGCTCGATGGGCTTGCCATGCTCGCGGGTGAGCAAGGGGGCGAGGCGATCGGCCGCGGCGGCGATGCTGTCGGCGAGAGCGTGGATGCGCGCGCGGCGATCCTCCGGCGTGCGCGCGGCCCAGGCCGGGAAGGCGGCGCGGGCGGCGGCGACGGCGGCATCGAGATCGGCCCGCGAGGCATCCGGGCAGAGCGCGAAGGGGCGGCCGGTGGCGGGATCGATCACCGCGAAGCTGCGCCCCCCGTCCTCGAAAGCGCCCTGAACGAGCTTGCCGCCGATGAGATGTGCGTCCGCACCCGCCACGCTCGCCAGCCGCTCCAGCACTGTTCCCTCGCCCATCCATCATCTCCTGACTCGTTTGCGCGGGAGCATGGATATTGTTGTTTGAATCTACAACCCCGAAATCGTGCCGCGCGAAACGCTCAGGGGTTTTCGGCGAGGTAGCGGCCAAGCATGTCGTGCAGCTTCTGGGCGAAGGCGCGGTCCAGCATCATGGCGCCATCGCTGCGGGTCTCCGGCGCGGGGGCGCTCTCGATGCGGGGCACCTTGCCCAGCGCATCGACATCCTCCACCACCCCGCTCACGCGCTTGAGCTGCTGATCCAGCTGGCCGAGAAACGCCAAGAAATCATCGCTTTGCTTGCGGGTGAAGGGCATCTGCAGCACCTCGTTGAGGCGCAGCGCGAGGGCATAGGTCTGCTCGTGCACGGTCTTGCCATGATCGGTGAGCTGGAGCAGCACCGAGCGGCTGTCCGACGGATTGGCCTGCTTCTCGATGATCCCGCGCTCGACCAGCGAGGAGACGACGCGGCTGGCATAGCTCTTCTCCAGATGCGCATCCGCCGCGACCTGCTTGAAGGAGACCGACCCATAGCTGGCGGTGATGCCGATCACGCGGCATTCCGGCAGCGAGAGCCCCAGGTGGCGGCGATAATATTCCTCGGAAATCCCTTCGGAAAAGCGCGCCACCATATGGAGGCGGAAGGTCATCAGGTTGCGGAAGCTCGGCCGATCCACCGATGCGCCGGCCTTCTTTCTGGCCACAGAACAGGTCCCCCTTGGTTTCGAACGGACCGGTATAAGGGATGCCGCTGCCCACGCACAACAAAAAGGCCTGCGCGGCAAACACGGGCTTGACGCACTTTGTTGTCTATGACAACGATTTGGCAAAGACGACATGAGTCCGCGGGCGCCCCCCACGGATTCCCGGCAGATGACCAAGGAGGGATGCGCCATGCTGTCTGCAGAACAGAATGAAAAGCTGGCCCGCGTCGGCCCCGGCACGCCCATGGGCGAGCTGCTGCGCCGCTACTGGCACCCCATCGCCGGCGAAAGCGAGTTCGAGACGCGCGCCACCAAGCCGGTGCGGATCATGGGCGAGACTCTGGTGCTCTACAAGGATCTCTCCGGCCAGTTCGGCCTGATGGACCGCCACTGCCCCCACCGCCGCGCCGACATGGCCTGCGGCATGGTCGAGCCCGACGGGCTGCGCTGCAGCTATCATGGCTGGATGTTCGACGCGCAGGGCGCCTGCACCGAGCAGCCCTTCGAGGATACCGCCAATCCGCAGGGGCGCTACAAGGACAAGGTGCGGATCAAGGCCTATCCGGTCCGCGCCCATGCCGGGCTGCTGTGGGCCTATATGGGCCCCCTCCCCGCGCCCGAGCTGCCGGACTGGGAGCCCTTCTCGTGGAAGAACGGCTTCCGCCAGATCGTCATCTCCGAGCTGCCGTGCAACTGGCTGCAGGGGCAGGAAAACTCGATGGACCCGATCCACTTCGAGTGGATGCACGCCAATTGGAGCAAGCGCCTGCGCGGCGAGACCGGCCCCTATGGCCCCAAGCACCTCAAGATCGACTTCCGCGAATATGAGTATGGCTTCACCTACAACCGCATCCGCGAGGATACGGACGAGACCAACCCGCTGTGGACCATCGGCCGCGCCTGCCTGTGGCCCAATGCGATGTTCACCGGCGACCATTTCGAGTTCCGCGTGCCCATCGACGATGAGACGATGATGAGCGTCGGCTGGTTCTTCACCCGCGTGCCGCGCGATGCCGAGCCCTATGTGCAGCAATCCATCCCGGTCTGGTTCGGCCCGATCAAGGACGAGCGCGGCGAGTGGATCACCAGCCATGTGATGAACCAGGATTTCGTCGCCTGGATCGGCCAGGGCACCATCTCGGACCGGACGCAGGAAAATCTCGGCCTCAGCGACAAGGGCATCGGCATGATGCGCCGCCAGTTCCTGCGCGACATGGAGAAGATCGGCCGCGGCGAAGACCCCAAGGCGATCATCCGCGACCCCGCGATCAACAAGGCGATCCCCCTGCCGACCATCCACCGCGACGCCGTGATGGAAGGCATGACCGCCGAGGAAATCGAAGCCGGCGGCGCGATGCACCTCAAGCGCTTCATCTTCCAATATGGCCAGCCCGCGCATGTGCTGAAGCTGCAGCAGGAGGCGATGCGCATCAGCCAGGACAATAAGGGCTATGTCGACGCCTGAGGGCGGCCGACGACGCGCGCGCGATCAGCCGACCTCTCTCGGCATCAGACTGGCCCGGCTGGCGTGATCTGGCCGGGCTTTTTGTTGTTTGGGGGGATGCCGCATGGCTGCGAGGTTCGTCCGCTGCGCCCTGGGCTCCTGCCTGCGCAGGAGCACATAGAGAGATTGGCGAGCGTGAAGCTTGGATCTCATCCTCCGTGCTCCTGCGCAGGCAGGAGCTCAGGGCGGCGATAAGCGGAGTAAGCCGAGCGCTCCGTCCGCCCGATATGCAGACCGCGCCCTCCCCGTCCGGCAGCTTCCGCGCCCCTGGCGCCCGTTGAACGGCTGATCTCAAAACGCGGTGGTCCGCTGCGATGAAATGCGCAGGCATCACGCATTGTTAACCCGATCTCGGACAGGAGAGCTTTAAGATCGGATGAATCATGAATTTGCTGGACATCGACACGCTGCAGCTCTGCAGCCTCGTGAATACGAGCGCCTTCGGCATCGTATTTCTGCTGCTTTGGCGTGGTCGAAAAGCGGATGATTATCTGCTGGTCTGGTCGGCAAGCGCGCTTCTCTACGGCGGTGTGATGATCGGCTTTGCCCTGTGGGGTGAGCACGGCATGGGCGCTGCGACGGCGCTGTTGATGATGCTCGCGTTCAGCAACACGGTCTCCGTCATGGGTGTTCGCCGGTTCGAGGGCCGGCCCATGCTCGCGCCGTGGATGGCGCTGCCGGCGCTGGTCATCGGCGTCGCCCATCTTGGGCCGCTGTGGCTGCTGGCCCAAGGCTGGCTCCCGGCAGACTCCCAAATCCCGCGGATCGCCGATGTTCTTGGCCTGACCGCAGCCATGGCGATCAATGGGACAGCCATGATCTCGGGGCCATTGCGCGGGCAGCGGATCGCAGGCGCAGGCCTGCTCGCCTACATCCCCATATTCCTGATTTCGCTGGTGGGCGATCTGGGCGTGCTCTCGGGCGACCACTCGCTGGGCAGCCTGCCGCTGCTCGCAGATCAGGCGTTGCTCGGCATCATCAATCTTGGTTTGCTGGTTCTGCCAATCGATCAGGCGCAGGACGCGCTGCGCGCCGCAGCGCTTCGTGATCCGCTGACCGGCGTGTGGAACAGGGCGGGCCTGGAGGTGCAGAAGCGGCGCCTGCTCGCGCCTGGCGCGGCCGTCGTCGCGATCGATGTCGATCATTTCAAGGCCGTCAACGATCTGCACGGCCATGAGGCAGGCGACGCCGTCTTGCGCGGTATCGCTCAGGAGGCAGGCCGGATCGCACAGGCACAAGACGGCGCTCTCGCACGCATTGGTGGCGACGAATTCATCCTGCTGCTGCCGGCGAGTTGCGAAGGGCAACGCCTGATCGTCGAGGCGCTGATGAACCGATGCCGCGCCGCTGGCGCCGCACCGGGATCATGGAGTGTCAGCATCGGCTTCTCACAGGTGACGGCGGCGGAAACAGCCTTCGAGCCTGCCGTCGTCCGGGCCGACAAGGCGCTGTATCACGCCAAGGCGGAGGGGCGGGATCGCGTCGCAGGATTGGCGGCGTGATCGCCAGCGGGTGACTGATAGCCGGGCACCCGCTGCCGCCACGCGACCCATCATTGGGTGATGCCATCCACCGCGACGCCGTGATGGAGGGGATGACCGCCGAGGAAATCGAAGCCGGCGGTGCGATGCACCTCAAGCGCTTCATCTTCCAATATGGCCAGCCCGCGCATGTGCTGAAGCTGCAGCAGGAGGCGATGCGCATCAGCCAGGACAATAAGGGCTATGTCGACGCCTGAGGGCGGCGGGCGACGCGCGCGCGATCAGCCGACCTCTCTCGGCATCAGACTGGCCCGGCTGGCGTGATCTGGCCGGGCTTTTTGTTGACCCCTAGCCGACATCTAACGGTTCGAAATGACTCTCAAAATGCCTAATCAGTTATTTGGGCCACTTGTCTTTTATAAAATCGCTTACTTGTTGAGGCAACCCATGCCACGCAGCGGTATTTTTTGTAGCATCGACAATGTAGAGCTTATCCCCTGCGTCAAGAGCGGGAACGATATGATCTCTCGCTTGAGCTGCGGTGTAATCAGACCTTACGTACCAAAACGAGTATCCAATTTTAGCCCAGTTTCCGAGTTCTTTTACCCTCTCGATAACTGCATCGTAATTTTGACCCGGTTTCATCAAGTCATAAGATATGTGGAGGTTGTTAGCCATCATGCCAATCCCGGGCGCAGAACAACCTTGCCTGGCCGCGCCGTTTCCCAAACCTGAATTCTCGCAAGCATGCCAAGCTCCCTGAAGTCTGACACATCAAACGTCAACCGGAGATGGCGCTCCACCTCGCTTCGCCAAGTTTGTGGAGGCCGGCGCTCCCCAAGGCGATCTCGCAACGCAATTCCAATGGCAGCAATCAGATCGTGTCCGTTTGTCAGCTGCCAGAGGTCAAAATCAACTCCCATAAAATGTTCCACACGAGAACGCAGTGAAGTCTTGCACTCGTCCGAGCTAAATCTTCCTTGGGAAACATGATCAATCATCGCATTTAAATCTAAAATGTGGCCATTGAAGAACACCTCCAAGTCTACTCGGTCGAGTTTATAGCCTAGTTGATCACGCTGATTCACGTAGCGTAAACATGAAAGCGGCTTGAGACATTGAGCTATATCGGCGACGCAGTTCTTCGCACCTCCACCTTGGCACAGCTTGCCTGCAGTACCCATTTCCTCCAGATATCTTAACATAGCGTCAGAATAACAGACATCCGTGTCAAAATCGTGCGTATTTGATATTAATATATCCTCGTTATCGGCGTGCTTTCCATCAATTCTATCAAAATCAGCGTCAATAAAACCGATACAGTCGTCATTGCCGACATCCTGCTGAAGCTCTATTGTGTCTCGGACATTCGCCTTCCCGAAACAGTTTATGACAGAGCAAGACGGCTCATGAAGAAATTTCTTGAAACGCTTCGCGTCGTTAGCTCCTTCAAGAAGAAGAAATATTCCGCGATGTTTCTGACGCTCCATTCTAATTTGAGCGGCAAAGTCTTTTGGCTTTAGATGCGCCGATATCGACTTCATTGACAATCAACATTCCCAATTTCGACGACCAAATCTTCCCACTCACCAATTAGCTGAGGGGAATGCGTGGCGAGTAACACATCAAACTCGTTTAGTTCAATTATTCTCTTGAGATCAGATATGAACTGCTTCTGCCATGCAACGTGCAAAGATAGCTCTGGCTCGTCTATAAGAATAAGGGAGTTCTTCTTCAACTCAAACAGAAGCTCAAAAAATAGAACAAGCTGATGCTGCTCCCCAGAAGATAACTTCTCAAGAGGCACATCGAATGTTGGACTACGATTTACTATAAATCCGACATCTTTATCGACAACGACATACTTTGGAAAAAATCTTCCGTCTATAAGCTCTTTGAAAAGTAAAATCTTTTCACGAAGGCTAGCCAAAACATCGAGCTTCTTCCTCGTGTCTTCCACATATACACTTAAGACAGCAGCAATTGCGCTGTTCGTTTGCTCTATCGGGGGCAACGCATCTTCGGCTTCAGGATCAAGGATACCCGCTTCGGTCAGCCCGTACCTTAAATTATCCAGCTCAGTAAGCGCTGAGGTCAGTCCCGAAGCCGGCTCTATTTGGCCTTGCTGCAGAACACGTCGAGGAAATGATCTATCAAGCGATTGGGAGATTGCAGCATACGCAGCCAACTCCTTCGCCACTATAGCTTTAAGCGTTTGCGCTTTGCGAGAAATCGCTAGAGTGGAGCTCGAGGGGCGGCGATAGTCATCAGTTTGCAGTACGACTAGGCGTTGCGTCTCAATTAGGTGACAATCTATCTGCGATATCAATGCAGAAAGGTGCTCGGGCGGTGGCGCGCTTAGCGAATTAATTATGTGCTCGGGCAACTGATCCCCGAACGCCTCCACTACTTCCTGCAAAGAATACACTTGGCGCGTAAAGTCGTGGGTCCACAATCGCGGGCCCGACCGAGTGAGAAACGGAAGATGCTGTTCAATCCGGACCAGTCGAGCCGGTAACTCTTCCACCTTCCTAGGCGACCAAACTTCGGTTTGGGTATTGTGCTCCCGTCGCGTTTTGAAAGTGATTCCGAGAGCATCGCTCACCTCCGATTCTGAGGAAGGCGTAGGCTCGACAACTACTCGGCTACCATCGGTAAAGGTAAACACAACCTCAGCGAACTGGGTCGTTGAGAATATCGACCATTGCCTACGAAACAGGGCATTTATTAGTCGAAGGCAGACGGTTTTACCTAAACCGTTAGGGCCGATCAGGGCCGTCACCCGATCAGCGAGATTGAACGGTATTTCGTGATCGAACTCTCCAAAAAGGCCTGCTACTCGAAAGTGCCTGAGTTGCACGTTTTGATCGCCCAAAGAATATACCCCCGCTGCCTGCGTCACTATCTCAACTTTAATATGTGAGCATCCTTAATCCGACTGCGGCTTTGGTGGAAAGGCCCTTTGAGTGCACAGCGGAAATAGCGGCATTAACGTTTCAATCGGCAACTCCGATACCTGGTCTCAAAACATCAGGAGGTTGTGCTAAGTGTGACATGGACCAAAGTAGCCATTGTTACCCCCCTCAAACCTCCAAATTAAACACCTTCCGCGCATTGTCCTCAAAGATCAGCTTCTTGTCGGCGTCGCTCAGGAAGTCGAATTTCTGGATGAAGGGGGCGATGTGGTCCATTTGCTTGCCGGTGGCGGGATCGATGGTGGAGCCGACGCCGGGGCATTCGGAGCCGAACAGGCAGCGCTCGGGACCGACGGTTTCGATGAGCAGGCGCAGGGCGCCCTCGGTGTAGAGCACGGTATCGAAATAGAGCTTGGCCATGCGCTCCGAGAAGAGGTGCTTGGTGCGGCGCGACTGGGATTCGAAGCGGCCGAGCTGGTAGGGGATGGCGCCGCCGCCATGGCTCACCACCACCTTGAGCTGCGGAAAATCATCGAACACCGATGAGGTGCAGAGGTTATAGGTGGCGATCGTCTCTTCATTGATGAAGTGCAGCGAATAAGGCGAGCGCTCGGACTGGGAGCCGGTGGCGTGGATATGCGCGGGCAGATCCAGCTCGCACAGCTTCTCGTAGAGCGGATACCAGTAGCGGTCGCCCAGCGGCGGGGCTTCCTCGGCGCCATTCTCATAGGGGTCCGGGTTGAGCAGGAAGCCCTTGAAGCCCATGGCGACGCAGCGGTCCATCTCCGCAAAGACATTCTCGATGGGCTCGCCCGCCACCTGCGGCAGGCCGGCGACCGGGATGAACATCTCCGGGATGAGCGTGCACTGGCGGTGGATGAGGGTGTTCACCTCCTCGCAGAACCAGTGGACGACGCGCGCGGGCTTGGCCGAGTTCATCATCTGGAACGGGCGCGGCGAGATGAGCTGCATGTCCGTGCCGTGATTGTGCAGCAGCTCGATGTGCCCGTCCGGCCAGGTCTCCTTGTGGTGGGCGGCGGCAATGATCTGCTCGTCCGTCACCTTGACGCTGCCGCGCCCGTGCGAGCCGCGATGCGCGAGCAGGCTCGCCTTATAGGCCCAAAGCTCCACCGGAGCGCTGACGTGACCATGGCAGTCGATGATCATCGGGTGATCCCCTTATTTCTGACGTGTCTGAAGGCTGTGATATTTGAACTGGGCGCGGGCTTCATCGAGGCGCATCCCGGTGCGGCAGGCGGCGCGGATGCTCTCTTCGGCGGCGTGGATTTCCTCGGCGGCGGCGAGGACGGCCTCTTCATGCGCCTGCGGGATGACGATGACGCCGTCGGGGTCGCCGCGCAGGATATCGCCCGGCGCCACGCGCGCGCCGCCGATGTTGACCGGGCAGTTGGTCACTTCCACCTGCACCCGGTCCTTGCCGGTGCGCATCCAGTGGCCCTTGCTGAACACCGGGTAACCGAGCGCGCGGCAGAGCGAGACATCGCGGCTGATCCCGTCGATGACGGTGCCGGCGAGGCCCCGTCGGTGGGCGATTTCGGTCAGGATATCCCCCCAGATGGTGGCATCCTCGCGGCCGCCATTGTCGATGACGACGACATGGCCGGGGGGGACATCATCGATATAATCGCCGACCGTGCCGGGCGGGGTCGAGGCGGGGCCGCAGAGCATGGTGTAGGCGCGGCCGGCCATGCGGAAATCCGGATCGCGGCCGGCGATCTGGTAGCACTGGCCGACGATGCCGAGCCGGTCGAGCGCGTCGCTGAGTGTTGCGGTGTCGAGCGCGGCGGCGCGGGTGACGTTGCGGTCGTCGGTCATTGGGGGTCGCCCTTGAGCATATATTCGTAGTTCGCGCCGAGCACGGTGCTGGCGCTCTCGCCCGTGGCGAGGCGGCGGGTCATCTCGCCTTCGCGGCGGACGATCTCCTCCGCGGCATCGAGCACACGGGCGATGTCGGCCGGCGCGATGAAGACGGCGGCGCTGGAATCGCAGATGACATAGAAGCCAGGTTCGACGGTGAAATCGCCGACCGTCACGGGCACGTCGGTCGCGTCCTCATAGACGCGGTTGCGCGCGGTGCGGGCGGTGTAGCCGCGGCAGAAGACGGGAAAGCCGATCTCGCGGGCCTCATCGACATCGCGGGCCAGCCCTTCGCAGATCACCCCGGCGACGCCCTTATGCTGGGCCCCGCGCGACAGGATGCCGCCCCAGCAGCCGGCATCGATGCCGGTGCGCTGCTCGACCACGATCACATCGTCCGGTCCGCTGGCGTCGATAGCCGCAGCGCCCAGATGCACCGGCGGGCGATCGGCAGGCGCGTTGCCGGCCTTGAGCTTTACGGTGTGGACGCGCCCGGCAATGCGGCGGCCCGGCGAGGCCGAGCGCAGGCCGGTCACGCAGCCGGCGAGGCCCAGCTTGTCCAGCGTGTCCGACACCGCGCAGGCATCCAGCTGGCGCAGCCGCGCGACATGGGGGTCTGTTGCTGTCATCATCCGTCCTTTGAAAACGCGTGGGCTTATTGCCAGGCGACGAAGCCATTGGCGGTGCCGGTGCCGGCCTCCGAGCGGTAGCAGGGCTCATAGCCGACCACGTCGCCGGCCAGATCGGTGTCGAACAGCGCGCCGGCGGCTGCGATCCAGGTCTTGAGCTCGGAGGTGCCGGACTGGAGGTGCTTGTCCTCGATGGCGCAGAGCGTTTCGGCATCGCGGGTGCGCAATGCCTCGAAGAACATGCGGTCGAAATCCTCGTCGATGACGAAATGGCTCATGCCGCCCGAGCCGAACACGGCGACGCGCAGATCCTGCTTCCAGCTGCGGATCGCCTTGCCGACCTCGCGCCCCAGCTCGAAGCAGCGGCGGGCGGTGGGCTGGTTGGGCGGGAAGAAGGTGTTGATGAGGATCGGCAGGTTGGGCACGACCGCGTCGCGCATGATCTGGCGATAGATGAAGCCGAGCGAGTGCGGCGCGCCGCTCGACCAGTGGCCGGCGGGCTCGGGCAGCTTTTTCGAGACGGCGAGATCGAAGCCCTGCGGCACCAGTGATTTGCAGACGTGCATGCCCAGCTCGGGCTGGCAGGGATAATCCCGGCGCTCGGGCGGGCTGTGGCCCCACTCGGCCTCGTGAATGCCCGGCGGCATCCGCGCGGCCTGCTCGGGGGTGGCGGGCTGGTCCCAAATCGTCTCGCCGAGATAGACGGTGATCGCGGGCGTCACATCCTCCAGGAACAGCTCGCGCTGGTCGTTGCCCATGATGACGGCGACATCGATCTTCGCGGCGGCGAACCGGTCGGCCATGTCGCTAATCGCGCTCTGGCAGGCGGCCGAGCGGCGCTCGCGCTCCGGCAGGGTACAGGCCTCGGCGAGATTTTCGCCCGCGCGCAGCGTGACCAGTTCATCGAAGCTGTATTCGGCGCCGCGGAAGGGATGCTGGCGCTTGAGATCGGCCGCGACACGCAGGGTCCATTGCTCGGGCGTGGTCGAGAGGGTCGGCCCGTGCGATGTCCACATTCCCAGCACGATCTCCGCCATGATTCCGCTCCGCTCCCAGATTGTTGCCGCTCGGGCAAATAATTGTAGACTCAGTAAACAATATCGATGCGGTTAGCAACCGATGGCGGGCGCTTTCGACAAGGCTGTTCAGAGAAAGCGCGTCGGCATCATGATGGTGCGCCACATGTGCGCGGAGGGGCTGTCATCGAAGCCAAGCCCTTCCTCCGGCTGGCGGAAATGGCGGCCGATGATGTCCGTAAACTCTTCGATCTCCACGACGACATTGGGGTCGAAGGCGTAGAAATCATTGAGCGTGACGAGCCGCGCGCTCATATACCATTTGTGGTTGCGGGCGCGCTGATAGGCGCGGTCGATATGGGGATCGGGCCGGTAATCGGCGCCGAAGAAGCGGATATAGGCTTCGGGATAGTCATAGCCGACCGATTCATCGGGGTAGAAGCGCACCACCTGATGCTCGCGCACCGCCCAGCTGACTTCGGGATCGACATAAGGCTCGATCAACTGCGCCGCCCAATAGCCATGATCGGCGCGGATGAAGCCGGTGACGGCGATGTCATGCAGCAGGCAGGCGAGCACGATCTTCTCGTCATGCCCGGCATCGCGCGCCAGCTTCGCGCTTTGCAGGACGTGGGCGGACGGACCGAAGCGATGACGGAAGAAATCGACCAAAGTCGGCTTCTCCGGCATCGGCGGCAGGCGCGGGTCCGGCCCCATCAGGAACGGGAGCCGGCGCGGATTGTCGATGGGCGGGCGCGGCAGGCGCGGATCGACATCGCCGGACTGGTAGAGCGTGGACTTGATGATGATCGCGTCCAGCGCCTCGCTCATCTCCTCCTCCAGCGCATCGGCCTGCGCATGGAGGCTGTGCAAATCCGGCGCACTCATAGCGCGGCGGAGGGCTTGGCGGTGGCCGGCGGCGTTGCCATCCCCGCCCCCTCACCCACGCCGGTCTGCGTCGCGGCCCGCAGCCGGTCCCGATAGAGCGGCCGCACGAAGGTGAGCAGGAACGCCGCGAAGAACGCCATGGCGGCGAACAGCGCGAAGCCCCAGACATAATGGCCGTTCACATCGTAGATATAGGCGAGCGTCACCGGGCCGATGGACGAGCCAAGCGCGAAGCAGCCGGTGACGATGGGCAGGACCTTGTCCATGTTGCGTGGGCCGAAGACATGCTTGGCCAGCACCGGCCCCTCGCAGACCAGTCCGCCATGGGCGAGACCCAGCGCGCAGATGAAGATGATCGCGGTTGAGAGGCTGGAGACCTGGAAGGCCAGCAGCACCATCGCGGCGATGAGCAGATACCAGGCGGCGATGCCTTTCACCGAATAGACATCGAAGAACTTGCCGGCGATGAACTTGGAGGCCAAGCCGATGGCCGAGGTGAGCGAGAGCAGCCACGCCGCCGTCTCGCGGGTCAGACCGACTTCCTGCACGAAATAGAGCTGCATGTTCTGGAACAGGCCCTGATCCACGCCCGCGATGATCAGCACGCCGATCATGATGCCCCAGAACATCGGCTTGCGCACCAGTTCGGCATAGCTCATCGGAATGTCCGCCGCGCGCGTGGCCGCCGCCACCTCGGCACTGGGCAGCACGCCCTTGGCATTGGCGGTCTCCGGCAGCAGATCCTCTTCCGTGGGGTTCTGCTTGACGAACAGGACGAGCGGCACCGAGACGGCGAGGATCGACACGCCGATCAGCGCATAGGTCATGCGCCAGCCGATCTCGGGAATGAGCGCGGCAATGACGATGGGAAAGACCACGCCGCCGGCACTCGACCCGACCAGCGCCAGCGCCCCGGCAAAGCCGACATTACGCATGAACCAGCGCGCCACCATCAGCTTGATGCAGAGCAGCACCGCGCCCTGACCGAGGCCGATCAAAAAGCCGGCCAGAAAATAAGTGGCGATGGAGCTGACGTTGAGGAAGGTGAAGAAGCCCAGCGCCTGGATGATGAGCACGGTGAGGAAGACCGGTTTCAACCCGAAGCGCTGCACCGCCGGCCCGATGACGAGAATGGCGACCAGCGCGCCGGTGAGGCCTTTCCACGCATAGATGCCGGTGGCCTCGGCCCGGGTCCAGCCGAACTCCGCGATCACCTCATTATAGAGGAGCGACATGGAGTAGGTCGGGCCGCCAAAGGAGAAGAAGAAGATGATGAATCCGGCAGCCACCACCCACCAGCCGGGATAGTATTTGCCTGTCGCGGGTGTCGTGGCCATCGCCTGTCCTCTCCGTAGCCAGCCTTGCCGATTCATGCTTTTTTTATCGGCTCAGCTTCCCATGCATCCTATCGACCTGTCAACAACTCCGTTGCTTCAAACAACAATATCGGGCGCGGTCACCCGCGGCCCAGAAAGGGCATATTGAGCGGCAATATGGTGCCATCGACGAAGTTCACATGATCGGGCAGATCGGCCATGGCCAGCACCGCGCGCGCCGCGACATCGGCGCTGATCCGGTCGCGCGGATCGCCCTCCTGCATGTTCTGCACCAGATTGGTGCCGACAATGCCAGGGTGGAAGATGGACGAGGCAACGCCATGATCGCGCCCGTCAAGGGCGAGGGAATGGTTCATGCCCGCCAGCGCGAACTTGCTCGCGGCATAGGCAATGGTGTTCGGGCGAGGCACTTGCGCGGACAGGCTGCCGATGTGGATCATCCGGCCTGCCCCCTGCCCCTTCATGATCCGCAGCGCCTCCCGCGCGCACAGGAAAGCGCCGTTGAGATTGGTGTCGATCACCTCAGACCAGCGCGCGAAGGTCAGTTCATCGGTCGGGGTATGATCGGCAATGCCCGCATTGTTGATGAGGATATCGATGCGCCCGAAGCGCGCGAGGCCGGCGGCGAACATCGCCTGCACAGCGGCCTCCTGCGAGACATCGCACTGCACGGCGAGCGCCTGCCCGCCCTGCGCTTCAACCTCCGCCACGAAGGCATCCAGCGGTGCCTTGCGGCGCGCGCCGACGATGAGCGAGGCCCCGGCTGTGGCGAACTCTGCGGCGATGGCCGCGCCGAGACCCGAGCTGGCGCCGGTGACCAGCGCGACCTTGCCCTTGATGTAACTCATGATGCGTCCTTCTCCCTTGCGCGCGGCGGATGCACCGGCCTGCCATCTCCCCTCGTCATTCCCGCGATCGCGGGAATCCAGGTCCACGCCTGCGCCGAGACGCAAGGTCCAAGCTGGATTCCCGCGTTCGCGGGAATGACGAGGGGGCTTCCGGTTGCCGTCACGTTCTGCCTACGCCGCCTAGCCTAAGCAGGCGTCATCGCTCTGGCCATTCAAAAGAGGATCGCGCGGCGAGATCTCAGGCCGGCTCGAACAGCAGCAGGTGGCGACCATCGGGCAGCGGATGCCAATAGGGCTTCACCGCCAGCCCGGTCTTCAGTTCGGCTTCGCTGCAATGGATGACGTTGCTCATCACATTCACGCCTTCCTCCAGCGTGACCATGGCGACGACATAGGGCTCCTTGTCGCGGAACGGCGGGCGAGCGCGGCGGACGATGGTGTAGCTGAAGATCGTGCCGCGCCCGGAGACCTTGCGCCATTCCAGATTGTCGCGGCGGCCGGTGTAGATGCTCGTCGGGCGCGGGTAGAATTGATAGGCGCCGGCCACCCGATCATATTGGATGAGCAGCTTCTTCTCGCGCGTCGCTTCCCAATAGGGGCGCGAAAAGCTGCGCTCCGGCGGCAACGGGCGATCGATATCGAGGAGATCGTTGAGATCGGCCATGCGCCTCAGCCCTCCGACGTGAGGATGAGGGCGGTACTGGTGTTCCAGTTCCGCCCATAGGGAATGCCGCCGATGCCGGTGACGAGCGCATGGCGGCGGTCCTTCACCTGCCGCGCGCCGCCATCGCCGAAAAGCTGCCGGACCGCCTCGACAAGATTGGTGCCGCCACCCGCCAGACCGCATTGCCCGGCGGAAATCTGGCCGCCGCCGGTGTTGAGCGGCAGATCGCCGGAGAAGAGGAAATCGGTCTCGTGGATGAACGCCGCGCCCTGCCCGTGCGCGCAAAAGCCGAGCATTTCCAACTGCATCATGATCGCAATGATGAAGTCATCATAAGGATGGAAGGAGCCCATATCGCGCGGGGTGAGGCCGGCCTGCGCAAAGGCCCGCTCACCCGCCTGGCGGTGGCCGGTGACAGTGGGATCGACGATGGCCGAGGCGGCGCCGAGATTGGTGCGCTCGCCATAGCCGCGCAGCACGGCGCAGCGCGTGAGGCCGCGCTGCTCGGCGCGTTTGCGGCTGGTGACCAGCACCCCGCTGGCGCCATCGCAGGGCATGACGCAATCGAGCAGGCGGATGGGATCGTTGATCATGCGCGACTGCACATAATCATCGACCGTGATCGGCTTGCGCAGCTTCTCGCAGGCCTTGTCGTTGCGCAGGGCGTGCTCGCGCTGGGCCACCGCCAGCCTCCCGAGAGCGCGCTCGTCCAGGCCGAACTTGTCATGATAATAACGGCTCAACATGCCGAAGGCAGCGGGTGCGCCGAGATAGCCATAAGGCGTGGTCCACTCCGCGCCATAGGAGCGCGGGCGGCCGTTATTCTCGGCCACGGCGGTATCGGCGAAAAGGCAGAGGACGGTGGTGCAGAGCCCGGCATCGATAGCGGCGGCGGCGCGCGCCACCGCGCCGACCGGCGAGGAGCCGCCAATGTCGACCGTCTGGCAGAAATCCAGCTCCAGTGCGAGTTGATCGGCCGTGGTCTGCGACCAGAAGATGTTGCCAGCGCCGGTGGACGAGGAGGACAGGATCAGCCCGTCAATCTCGCCCTTCTCGAAGCCGGTCTGCTCCAGAATGCCGTCGAGGATCTCGGCGCCCAGCTCCCAGACATCGACCTCGCTGCGCAGGACGATCTTGGTCTCCGCATAGCCGACAATGGCGTTATCGCGCAGCGCCATGGTTCAGCCTTTCGTCGGGTCGGAGGGCGGCGCGGCGACCTTGTTCTCGCCGCGCTCGACAAAGGCGCGGATGCGGTCGGTGCCCTCGCTGCTGCGGGCCGATCCGCCGATCAGCCCCTCGAAGAACAGCCCGTCGCTGTGGCTCATGTCGCCGATGCGGGGGAGCGCAGCGCACACGGCCCAGTTGGTGTTGGGGGCATTGCTGGCGATGCTGGCCGCCAGTTCCTTCGCCTTGGCCATCGCCTCGCCCTTGGGCACGACATATTGGCAGAGATTGGCGCGCTCGCCCTCGGCGGCGCTCAGCACGCGGCCGGTGAGCATCATGTCGGCCATGCGGGCATAGCCCATCAAGCCCTGAATGCGCACGGCGCCGCCGCCACCCACGAAGATGCCGCGCTTGCCTTCCGGCAGGGCGAAGAAGGTGCTCTCGTCGGCGACGCGGACCTGGCAGGCCGAGGCGATCTCCAGCCCGCCGCCGATGCAGGCGCCCTCCAGCGCGGCGATCCACGGGATCGGCCCGCGCGCCACGAGATCGAGCGGGACCGTCCAGCGGCCGCGCTCCCAGGGCTTGGGCGGATTGGCGCCGCTCATGCGCGAGGCGGCTTCCGCCAGATCCAGCCCGGCCGAAAAATTGCCGCCATGGCCAAAGAGGATGCCCACGCGCGCTTCCGACGCGGCGCGCTCGAACGCCGCATGCAGGCTCGCCATCACTTGCGTGTTCACCGCATTGCGCTTGGCTGCGCGGTTGATACCGACGATGGCGATCTCGCCATCCAGCTCATAGGTCGCCAGCGTCTCGCTCATGGTTCAGTTGCCCTCCGCAGCGGTGATGATGAGGGCATCGACGGCCGTCAGCCCTTCCCCTTGGGGATGCACGAAGACGGGGTTGAGGTCGATCTCCTCGATCTGCGGCATGGTTTCCATCAGGCGGCCGATCAGCGCGGCGGTGTGGGCGACCGCCTGCACATCGACCGGGGGTGATCCCCGGAAGCCCTTGAGCAGCTTGGCGCTGCGCAGCTTCATCAGCTCGACGACGATATCCTCCTGCGCCATGTCGACCGGAAGCAGACGCACATCGCCCAGCGCCTCGACCCAGATGCCGCCGAGGCCGACCAGCACGACCGGCCCCCATTTGGCATCGCGCTTGGCGCCGATCATCAGTTCCAGTCCCATGGGCGCCATTTTCTCGACCAGCACGCCATCCAGCACCAGTCCGGGCTGGGCGCGGGCGACATTGGCGTGGAGATCGTTCCAGGCGCGGCGTAGCTCGTCGGCGTCACGGATGCCCAGGATCACGCCGCCCGCCTCGGTCTTGTGCGCCAGCGCGCCGGCCTGCGCCTTGATGGCGAGCGGGTAGCCGACCTTGGCGGCGGTCGCCTCGGCTTCCTCAAGCGAGGTGGCGAGGCCGCCGGCGGGCACGCGGATGCCCATGGCGGACAGCAGTTGCTTGCCGAGCCATTCGGGCTGTGGGCCGCTACCTAGCGTCGGCAGATCGGCAAAGGGCGTGTGGGTGACCGAGCGCGCCGAGCGCGCCAGTGAGCGGCCATGGCGCGTGACGCGGGACAGCGCCGTCATCGACCGCTCGATGGAGCGGCTGAGGATCAGGCGGTTGGCGCGCACCGAGGCTTCAAAGTCGGCATCCATCTCCGGCGCCGGGAAGGCCATGATCGCCGGGCGATCCTTTCCCTTGAGGCTGTCGATGAACATCGGCCCATAGCCGCGCTGCGAAGCGGCCGTGCCGCTGTTGATGGCAATGAGCACGCTGCCGACATTGCCATCAGCCATCAGCGCATTGGTGCCGAGCGGGATCAGCTCCGGCTGGAAAATCGCCTGCGTGCCGAGATCGAGCGGGTTGCGCGGCGGGATGAAGACGGGGAGTTGCGGCGCCAGTTCGCTGCGGGTCTGCTCAGTGAGCGCGGGCATCTCCATATCCAGCGCCTCGAAATAATCATGCGCGATGGCGCAGAAGCCGCCGGAGAAGGTGAGCACGCCGGGGCCTTTGGTCGGCGCGACCGGATAGCGCGCCAGCAGCTCGATCACATCGACCCACTCCTCCAGCGTCTCGACCAGCACCACGCCGGCGCGATCGAGATGGAGCTGCATGGTGGCATAATCGCCCGCCAGCGCGCCGGTGTGCGACTGGATCGCGGCCTTGCCCTTTTCGCCCCGGCCGGGATGAATGGCGACCAGCGCCTTGCCGGCCGCTTGCGCGCGCCGGGCCGCGGCGAGGAAGGCCTGCGGATCGCGCACTTCCTCGAGATAGAGCGCGATGACCTTGGTCGCCTCATCCTGCGCGAAGAAATCGATGAAGTCTGGGATACCGATGCCGGCCTCGTTTCCGGTGGAGACGGTATAGGCCATTGGCAGATGCCGCGCGGCGAGATTGGTGCTGGCATAGGCCATCAGCCCGCCGCTCTGCGAGACCATGGCAATGGCGGGATTGGGATCGTCCGGTGCCAGCCTGGCGACCTTGCGGGCATTGGCAAAGCCGATGGGCAAGCCCTTGACGAGATTGGTGTAGCCAAGGCAGTTCGGCCCGAGCAGCGCGACATTGCCCTCATAGGCGATGCGGACCAGTTCATCCTGCCCCGCCCGGTTACCCGCCTCGGCAAAGCCCGAGGAAAAGACCGTCACCGCCTTGACGCCGCGCCGCACGCAGGCCTCCAGCGCATCCTTCACACCCGCCGCCGGGAGCGTGAACACCGCCAGATCGACGCCCTCAGGCAGATCGTCGATGCTCTGCGTCACGGGATAGCCGTCAATCTCCCCCTCCGCCCGGCCGACGACATGGACATCGCCATCAAAGGCGTTGAGCTGGAGATTGGCCAGCACCGTCCGCCCCGCCGTCTTGGGCTTGGCCGACACGCCGATGACCGCAATCGAGCGCGGCCGCATGAACAGGGCGACCGCATCGGCTCCCCGCACAGGTTTGATCCGGGGGGAAAGATCGGTCGCAGACATAGGATCACCATTCATGCTGAGGGGGCCATGAAAAAGGGCGCGCGAGCGCGGCCCCCATTATCGAAAAGCCGGACCATGGCCGGGATGCTGCTCCCGGCCACGGACCGAACGGTCAGAAGGCGAAGCGGACGCCAACCTTGTAGGCGCGGCCGATGCGGTCGTAGAAGCCGGCCACCTGCGTGCTGGGGAACGGCGGTTCCTTGTTCAGCAGATTGTTGACCACGGCGTAGAGCTGCACCTTCTTGTCGCCCCGCTGCATGAGCGTGACGTTGCCGGTCCAGTTCAGATACAGCCGCGAGGCGACGTTCATATTGCCCACCGAAATCGGCGAGGCCGCATTATAGTCCGGGTCGCCCGGCTGTACGAGCGTCGCGTCCACAATGCCCTTGTCGATCCAGCGCGCGTTGAGCGTGGTGCCCCACTTCTCCGTCTCGTAGCCCAGGCTGGCATTGAGCTGCCAATGCGGCACGCTGGTCGCGCCGGTGTTGAGGCCGGAGGTGAACCCGCCCAACTGCCCCGCGCGGTCGATGCGGCTGCCGCGCGTCTGGATGATCCCGGCGGCATTATAGGTGGGTGCAACGCCCAGCCCGTCGTCGGAAATCAGGTCAGCGACATAGGTGCCGAACAGGCGCGTCGTGACCCGGCCCGGCCCGGCATTGAAGCGATAGACCATCTCGAAGTCCACGCCGCGCGTTTCCAGCGAGGCAAGGTTGAGCAACTGGACGGTCACGGAGTTGATTTCCGTGCTCGTGCCGGTGCCGGATAGCGAGGTGGTCGCGCAGAAGGCGCCCGGCGTGCCGCCCTGGATCTCGGCATAGCAATTGTCGATGATCTGCTGCGCCGGGAAGCTCGCGATCGCCCCGTCGATCTTGATATTGTAGAAATCGACCGAGGCCGAGAAGCCGGGCAGGAAGGTGGGCGTGAACACCGCACCGACCGTGAAGGTGTTCGCCTTCTCCGGCGCCAGCGTCTCGCTGGGCGCGAAGACCACCGTGTATGACCGCGACACACCGTTGAACGGATTGCGCAGGGTCGACTGGGTGGACGTTACCGAGAACAGCTCCGCCGCATTGGGTGCACGGATATCCCGCGAGCGCGTCGTGCGCAGGCGGACGCCATCGACCACATCCCAGGTCGCGCCGATCTTCCACGTCGTGACGCCGCCCGACACCTCATAATTGGTGTGCCGGATCGCGCCGTTGAGATCGAACGACTTGAAGAAGGGCACATCGCGGGCCAGCGGCACCACGACCTCGGCATAGGCTTCCTTGGTCGTGAACGCGCCTTCATAGGGCTTGGGGTTCGAGAAGTTGTACGCCCCGGCGGCCGCGAGCGAATCCACGACGCTTTCGGCGCTGTCCCGCCGATATTCACCGCCGACCGCGAGCGAGACCGGCCCCGCCCAGGTCGAGAAGGGCTCGCCGCTGATATTGGCGGCGCCCACGAACTGGCTGGTCGTGATCGACTGGAACTGCGTGCCGTTCACATAGTTGATCGCCTCTTGCGACATCGCGCCGGCGCCGAACAGGTTGAGTGGCTGGCAGCCCTGCGCCCGCGCGACGGTGTTGCGGCAGACAATCTGACCATTGGGAAGCTGGATCGCATCCAGCGCCCAGATGAAGTTCTGCTGGATGCGCATGTTGCGGATCTGCGATTCCAGCTTGTTCTGGCCATATTGGACGTAAGCGTCCCAGTTCCACCCGCTGATGTTGCCGTTCAGCCCGCCGACGATGCGATAGGTGCTGTTGAAGTTGACGATCTGGGTGGACGAGAAGTCGGGGTTGGACCGACCCATGACGAAGGACGTGATATTGTTCGCGTCCATGATCGTCGCGACCTGCGCCGGCAGGAAATAGTTATCCCGCTGGATCACCACCGCACGCGGACCGCTGACCGCGGTGTCACGCGGCATCGGGCCGGAATAATCGGACCCGGACCGGCCATAGCTCCCTTCGACGAACATGCCGACGGAGTCGCTCAGCTCATAATTGAGGTTCGCACGCACGACATAACGGTCGATCGGCAGCACCAGCGTATGTCCGAGACGGGGCGGCGTGCCCTGCGAGCTGGACATGTTGTAGGATGAGCCGCCGCTCTCATTGCCATAAGTGAACGTGCCGACCTGACCGGGCGCCGGGAACCAGATGCCGCGCAGGGCATCGACGCCATTGGCCGGGTTCGTATCGGCATTGTTGCCGAGAATGACGCCGCCGATGAGCGAGTTGACGAAGCGCACGCCGCTCTCGAATGAGCGGGAAGGCACGCCGGCCGGACGGTTGGCCGCGAAGGAGACGGATTCCTCGTAGCGACGGCCCCAGGCGCGATCATCGAAGCTGCCGATTCCATCGGACTTCACATATTCGCCGCCGATGGTGAAATGCCCGCGCCCGTCCGCGAAGGGGCTGCCGAATGCGAGGCCCACGCGGCGCTCGAAATTATCGCCTTCTTCGGAAAGACCCAGGGAAAGATCGCCCTTCAGGCCGGTCAGGCGATTGTTCATGATGACGTTGACGACACCGGAAATGGCATCCGACCCATAAGCGGCGGACGCGCCACCGGTGACGACGTCGATCCGGTCGATCAGCACCGTCGGCATCAGGTTGAGGTCAACCTGCCCGGTCGGCACAGTCGGCACATGGCGGCGGCCATCGACCAGCACCAGCGTGCGGATGTTCCCCAGCGCGCGCAGATCGGCAAAGGTCGCGCCGGAAAGGTTGGACGACTGGGTGTTCGTCTGGTTGCTGACGCTCGGGCGGAAGGACGGCACCTCATTGAGATAGTCGCCCACATTGGCCGCGCCGCGCTCGGCGATTGCCTCCGAGGTCACGACGACCAGCGGCGTGGGCGCCTGGAAGCCATCGCGCTTCACGCGCGAACCGGTGATGATGATATCGCGCACCTGCGCATCGTTATCCTGCGCCTGGGGCGCCGCCCCATCCTGCGCGAGCGCCGGGGCAGACCCCAGGGCGACAGCTGTGCAAGCGGCAGCAGACGCGAGCAACCATGTTCGACGAGACATATCCCCTCCTATTTGTTGCCGCAGGTTTGCGCCTGCCGGCCTTTCATTGTGCCCGAGACTAAGCGTCATAAAGGCTGTGTCAACAACAATGATACTATATTATCTTTTGGGGTCGCCGGGTTTTGACAGGTGCGTGGATGACGGCCCAATGCCCCGGAAACCAAGGCTTGCCGGCGGCGCCCTCGATGCAAACCGCGCAGCCATCTGCCCCGATCCGGTGACGACTCAATTGTTGCGCAAATCGATGCTAATGACAACAACATTCTCCAGCCGCTTTATATAAAGCTACTTGATATTATCTGCGAGCGCGCGATGATGGGAAGGAGAAGGAGAGGACAGGCATGTACACGCAAAGCGAGCAGGCTTTTGCCGAAGAGGTCCGCGCATTCGTGCGCGCCGAATGCCCGGCGAATGTACGCGAGAAAGTGACCAACGCGGTCGGCATCACCGCAGCGGAGCGGCTCGCCTGGCACAAGGCGCTGCACGCGCGCGGCTGGGCGGCGCCGCACTGGCCGGTGGAGCATGGCGGCACCGGCTGGAGCCCGGTCCAGACCTATATTTTCTCGGAGACGCTGGCTGAGGAAGGCGCGCCGGACCTCGGCTCCTTCGGCCTCAAGATGCTCGGCCCGACGCTGATGCACTACGGCACGCCGGAGCAGAAGGCCCATTATCTGCCGCGCATCCTCTCCGGCGAGGACATCTGGTGCCAGGGCTTTTCCGAACCGGGCGCCGGGTCCGACCTCGCCTCGCTCAAGACTCGCGCCGTGCGGGACGGCGACCATTGGGTGGTCAACGGGCAGAAGATGTGGACGACCATGGCGCATGAATCGACCATGATGTTCGCGCTTGTCCGCACCGATCCCGATGCGCCCAAGCCGCAAATGGGCATCTCCATGCTGCTCATCGACCTCAAGACGCCGGGCATCGACATCCGCCCGATCATCCTGCTCAACGGCGCCCACACCACCAATGAGGTGTTCTTCGACACTGTGCGGGTGCCCGCCGAAAATCTCGTTGGCGAGCCGCATAAAGGCTGGACCTATTCGCGCGTGGTGCTCGGCAATGAGCGGCTGTCGATCGCGCGGATCGGCCGCAACCGCCGCCAGTTGGCGCGGCTGAAGCAGATCGCGGCCGACCAGGGGCTGGCCGGCGCGCCGCATGTCCGCGCGCGCATCGCCGAAGCCGCCATCGAGCTGGATGCGCTGGAGGCCATGGCCACCGCCATGCTGGACCGCGCCCGGGCCGGGGTCGCCCCGGGGATCGAGGCCAATATGCTCAAGATCAAGGGATCGGAGCTTCAGCAGCGACTGACGCGCCTGCTGGTCGAGGTGGCGGGCCGCAGCGCCGCGCCATTCGCCCCCGACGCCGCCATGGATGCTGGCGATCCGCGCCAGCCTTGGCTCGGCCGCCTGTTCAAGAGCCATTTCGATACGCGCGTCGTCAGCATCTATGGCGGCTCGAACGAAATCCAGCGCAACATCATCGCCAAAACGCTTGGCCTGGGAGCAGCCCGATGAACACGACCGTGATGGACGCCGCACCCGCAAACGGTGCCGAAGAGACGAACATTCGCGACCTGCTGCGCAACTCGCTCGAAACCGTTCTCGCCCGCCACTACAGCTTCGAGCAACGCCGCGATGCGCATGAGAGCCCGGCGCGGGAATCGCGGGCGGCCTGGGTGGCTTATGCCGAGCTTGGCCTGCTCGCCCTCACCCTGCCGGAGGGGCATGGCGGCTTCCCCGGTTCGCTCGGTGACTTGGCCATGGCCGTCGAGACGATGGGCGGCGCGATGGTGCTGGAGCCCTATGCGGCGGTGATGATCGGTGCGCGACTGCTGGCGGCGGCCGGCAGCGAGGACCAGCAGGCGGCATGGCTGCCCGCCATCTGCACCGGCGCGGTGCGCATCGTGCTGGCGCATGAGGAAGCCGATGGCGGCTATGGCCGGCCGATCACCGCCCACGCCACGCCCGATCCGCATGGCTGGCGCCTCTCGGGGCGCAAGATCGCCGTGGCGGGCGGGGATAGCGCAGACCTGTTCATCGTTTCGGCGAACACGGCCGGGGGTGTGGCGCTGTTTCTCGTCCCGGCGGCGGATCTGGCCGTTCGTCCGACCCGCTGCTTCGACTGGACCGGTGCCGCCGACCTCTTGCTGGATGACGTCATCGTGCCCACCGCCGCGCGGATGACCGGCGCCGAGGCGGCGCTGGCCCGCGCGCTCGATGAAGCCACCGCCCTCGCCTGCGCGGATGCCATTGGCGCCTTGCGGGCGGCGAATGCCCTCGCTCGCGAGCATACCCACACCCGCCGGCAATTCGGTCGCCCGCTGGATGCCTTTCAGGTGCTCCAGCATCGGCTGGTCGACATGGCCATCGCGCAGGAGCTTGCCGCGCCGATTGCCGCCGCCGCCGTCGCTGCGTGCGAGGCGGGCGACCCGGCGGCACGCGCCCGCGCGGTCTCGGCGGCGAAAGTGAAGGTCGGCGAGTCGGCCCGCTTCATCGGCGAGCAGTGCGTGCAACTCCATGGCGGCATGGGACTGGTGCAGGAATATCCGGCCGCGCATCTGTTCGCCCGACTAGGGCTGTTCGAGCTCTCCCATGGCGACCGCGACGCCCATCTCGAGCGCTACGCGGCGCTGGCCCTTTAAGCGCTCAGCTTAAACCCTTAGCGGCGGCTCTGGCTCGGCGAGCCGCCGCCGGTGGGGGGCGCGATACCGTTGATGCGGGTGCCGCCACTGATCGAGCCCGTGGCACGCCGGGCAAAGTCGGCGGGATAGGTCAGCGCGGGAGGCCCGGCGGCATCGAGCGCCGCCAGATCCTCGGCCGACAGGGTGATGCGGCTCGCCGCGGCATTCTCGACAAGCTGGTCGGCATCGTTGGCGCCCAGCAGGATCGTCGTGACCCAGGGTTGCGCCTGAAGCCAGGCCAGCGCGATCTGCGCGGGACTGGCGCCGTGGCGCTCCGCGACCTGCAGCACGACGTCCAGCACGCGCTCGGCCTTCTCGTCCAGAATGCGGGCAAGGAACGAGCCACGCCCTTCGGCATCATGATTGCTGGCATCGCCGCGCCGATAGCGGCCGCTCAGCGCCCCGCTCTTGAGCGGCGACCAGGCCGCGATGCCCATGCCATAGGCCTGCGCCAGCGGCACATGCTCGATCTCGATATTCCGCTCCATCAGCGAATATTGCAGCTGCAGGCCAATCACCGGCACCAGATTGCGCCACTGCGCCAGCCAGTGCGCCTCGGCCACTTTCCACGCCGGGATGTTGGAGAGGCCGACATGCAGCACCTTGCCCGCCCGGACCAGATCATCGAGCGCACGCATCGTCTCGTCCATCGGCGTCAGCGGATCGACAATGTGCATCCAGAGCAGGTCGACCCGGTCGGTCTTGAGCTTGCGCAGCGAGGCTTCGACGCTTTGCAGGATGGACTTGCGCCCGCCCCCGCCGGCATTGGGATCGCCATCGCGGACATTCGAGCCGAATTTGGTGGCTATCACCAGCCGGTCGCGCAGGCCGGGCTCGCCGGCGAGATAATCACCGAGGATCGTCTCGGCCTCGCCGCCGCCATAGCTGTTCGCGCAATCGAGGAAGTTGCCGCCAAGGTCGCAATACTGCGCAATGAGGCGCCCGGCAGCGGTGGCGTCCAGACTCCAAGGCTGGGCGCCGCCGAAGTTGAAGGTGCCGAGCGCGTAACGGCTCACCCGCAGGCCGGACCGTCCCAAGGTCACGAAATCGTCAAACATTCCACCCCTTCCCGATTGCTCAAACTATACTACTATATTATCTTTATGGCGTATCGCCGGATGTGAGCCAAGCGGAGACCAAAAGCAACATGAACGATCGTCTGACCGCGCAAAAGCCCATGCTTGACTCGCCCCAGCTTGCCGCCGGCATGCTGATCGACGGGGAGATCGTGGCGGGAGAGGCGTTCATGCCGGTGATCGATCCCGCGACGGGCAATGCCTTTGCGCAGGCACCGGACGCGCAGCGGGACGATCTCGACCGGGCCGTCGCCGCCGCGCGCCGGGCCTTCCCCGGTTGGTCCGCCCGCGATGTGACCGAGCGGCGCGCCGTCATCCACCGGATCGCCGCGCGCCTGCGCGAGGTCGCCGATCCGCTGGGCGCGCTGCTCACCGCAGAACAGGGCAAGCCGTTGCGCGACGCCATTGGCGAGGTGCGCCGCGCGGCCGATCATATCGAGGCGTTGAGCGCCTTCGATGTCGCCGGCGGCGTGCTGCGCGAAGATGCGCGCGAGCGGGTGGAAATCCGCTACCGGCCGCTCGGCGTGGTGGGCGGCATCACGCCGTGGAACGTGCCGGTGATGCTGGCCACCGTGAAGATCGCGCAGGCGCTCTACACCGGCAATTGCATCGTGCTGAAGCCCTCCCCGCTCACGCCGCTCTCCACGCTCGCCATCGGCCAGGCCATTGCCGACATCGTGCCCCCGGGCACGGTGAACATCCTGAGCGGCGGCAATGATCTGGGCGTTTGGCTGACAACGCATCCGGATGTGGACAAGATCAGCTTCACCGGCTCGGTCGCGACCGGCCGGCATGTGATGGCGAGCGCGGCAAGCACCTTCAAGCGCATCACGCTGGAACTGGGCGGCAACGATCCCGCCATTGTCCTGCCCGATGCGGATGTGGAAGCCACTGCCGAGGGCATTGCCCGCAGCGCCTTTGCCAATTGCGGGCAGGTCTGCATGGCGATCAAGCGGGTGTTCGTGCATCGCGCGCTCTACCCGGCGATGGTCGAGGCGCTGGCGCGCCGGGCGGCCGCCATCCGCGTGGGACCGGGCACCGATCCGCAAAGCCAGATGGGGCCGATCCAGAACCGGATGCAGTTCGACAAGGTGCTGGCGCTGCTCGAGGGCGTGCGGGGGACTCCGGGCGCGCAGATCCTCACCGGTGGCGAGCGGTTGCCGGGCCCGGGCTATTTCGTCATGCCGACGGTGGTCGCCGGACTGGATGACGCAGCGCCGCTGGTGCGCGAAGAGCAGTTCGGCCCGGTGCTGCCGGTCCTGGCTTTCGACGAGATCGAGGATGTCATCCGCCGCGCCAACGCCACCGAATTCGGCCTCGGGGCGTCGGTGTGGACGGCGGACACAGACGGCGGCGGCGCGATTGCCCGGCAGCTTGAGGCCGGGATGGTCTGGGTCAACCGGCATGGCGGCAATGGCCGCGACGTGCCCTTCGGTGGCGCCAAGCATTCAGGCTATGGGCGCGAGCAGGGCGTCGCGGGGATGCAATCCTATATGGAAATGCAGGCGGTCACGATTCCGCTTGGGTGAAGAAGCCCGCCGGGACGGAGGTGCTCCGCTCCCGCTCAGCCAAGCCGATCAATGACTGGCGCAGGGGGATGGTCCGGCACTTGTCCGGGATCGGCCTTGTCTCGTCATGTGATCGTCCGGACATGATTGTTGCCTCACCTCGTCATTCCCGCGAACGCGGGAATCCAGTAGCAACGTTGAAATGACGCGCGAAATCGATCCCTAAGTGTATCTGCTGGCGTCGCATCGCAACGGTACGCTCTCTCTGGGCGTCACTTCCAACCTCATCGAAAAGCAGATCAAGAAATGGCGCAGAGCCTGGAAGCTCGATTTGATCGAGCGGGCCAACCCCGATTGGCAGGATCTTGCCGTCACCCTGGGATTGAACTTGCGAGCTTGACTGGATTCCCGCCTTCGCGGGAATGACGCAGGATAGGGAGCAAACGCGCCGCTCAACATAGGGTGACGGCGCATAGTCAGCGATTGGAATGTGTTCAGGCGGCCATTAGCCACCGGTTGCGCATTCTGACCCGCTATCCTGCAGTGCCCTGATCCGCAGCAGATAGGCCGGGGTGACACGCGCCATCAGCAGTGCGGCGACGATCGTCAGGGCGATGAACACGCCAAAGCCGACCAGATAGGTGCCGGTGCGATCGTACAGGTTCGCCAGCACGACCGGCCCGAAGGCCGAGCCCATGGTGTTGAAGCCGGCGAGCACCGGCAGCAGGCGGTTCATGAGACCGGGACCATAGACATGCTTGGCGACGACCGGGCCATCCACGGTCAGCCCGCCATGCGCCACCCCCAGCACGGTGGTGAAGACGAGCGCGGTGAACAGCCCCTGCACCGGCAACGCCAGCAGGATGGCCAGGCCGAGCAGCAGGTTCCAGCCCGCCACGCCCTTCACCGAAAAGCGATCGAACGTCATGCCCGCGACGAACTTGGCGCCGATGCCGATGAGGAAGGTGAGCGACCAGGCCGAGGCCGCGACGGTGCGCGAGAGGCCGATCTCGTTGGTGAGATAATAGATGCTGTGCTGAAAGAGCGCCTGATCGATCAGCGCCGAGAGGAATGTCGCCAGCGCGATCAGCCAGAAGGCGTGCTGGCGCAGCATGGTGCGGAAGCTGATGCCGAGATCGGCCGCGCGCAGCCGGGCGCTGCTGACCTGCTCGCTCGTCCGTACCGCCTCGGGCAGCACGTCCGCCTCGCTGGGGTTGAACCGCACCGACAGCGCCAGCGGAATGGAAATGCAGAAGATGCCGATGCTCAGACAGGCAAAGGCGACGCGCCAGCCATAAAGCGGAATGAGCTGGCTCGTCATCAGCGGGAACAGCACGCCGCCGAAGCTGGTGCCAATGACCGCCACGCCCGTCGCCAGCCCGACATTGCGCATGAACCAGCGCGAAACGAGCAGGCGCAGCGAAATGATCACGGCGCCCTGGCCGATGCCGATCATGAAGCCGACGACATAATAGCTCCACAGCGAGTGGACGAACAGGAAGCCCGCCAGACCGATGGCTTCGGCCGCCATGGCGCCGACCAGCACCAGCTTGAGGCCGATCCGCTCCACCAGCGGGCCGATGATGAAGATCGCCATGATCGCGCCGGTGAGGCTCTTATAGGTGTAGATGAGCGTCGCCTGGGTGAGCGTCCAGCCGAACTCCTTCATGACCTCGGGATAGACGAACGGCATGGTCAGCGGCGCGCCGAAGGCGATGAGGAAGATGAAGAACGCCTTGGCGACCACCCCCCAGCCCGGATAGCGCCAGGTCGCCCGGATGATGGCGATCTTGTCTGTAAGGCTCGCTCGACCTGCCATGCCCTCGCTCCCGTCCTGTCTCTTGCCGCCCTCGCCCGATCAGGCGGCGAGGCCGGGCGCGCCGCGCTGCGCCTGCCCGGTCAGCACGGCGATGGCCGCTTCCGTCCCGCCCGCCCGATAGGGGACGCCCGCGAAGGCCAGCGCGGCTTCCGTCGCGGCGATGGTGCCGAGCACCAGCGCGTCGCTGAAGTCGCCGAGATGGCCGATGCGGAACACCCGGTCATCGAGCTGGCCAAGGCCATTGCCGAGGCTCATGTTGCAGCGCTCCAGCGCCGCCTCGCGCACGGCATCGGCCGAGATGCCTTCCGGCATCCGCACGGCGGTGAGCACAGGCGAATGGGCGGCATCATCGCGGCATTGCGTCTCGAAGCCCCATTGGGCGACCGCCGCGCGCGTCGCCTGCGCCGCCCGCTGGTGACGCGCGAAGACGGCGTCCAGCCCCTCCTCCTGCATCATGGCAATGGCCTCGCGCAGCCCCTGCAGCAGATTGATGGCCGGGGTGTAGGGGAAAAAGCCCCGGGCATTGGCCTCCAGCATCTCGCCCCAATCCCAATAGGAGCGCCTCATCCCGGCCGATTTCGACGCCGCGATGGCCTTTTGCGACAGGGCATTGAAGGAGAGGCCCGGCGGCAGCATCAGCCCCTTTTGCGAGCCGCCGACCGCTACATCCACGCCCCAGGCATCATGCTGATAATCCGCCGACGCCAGCGACGAGACCAGATCGGCCATCAGCAGCGCGGGATGCCCCGCTTCATCGATGGCGCGGCGCACGGCGGCGATGTCTGAGGTCACGCCGGTGGAGGTCTCGTTATGGACCACGCAGACCGCCTTGATGCGATGGGCCTTGTCCGCGCGCAGCCGCTCGCCAATGGCTGCGGCATCGACCGGGCTACGCCAGTCGCCGGGGATCAGCTCGGGCTCCAGGCCGATCTTGCGGGCGAGGCGGCACCAGAGCGTCGCGAACCAGCCGGTCTCGTACATCAGCACCGCATCGCCCGGCGAGAGCGCGTTGACGAGCGCCGCCTCCCACGCGCCGGTGCCCGACGAAGGGTAGATGATGACCGGGCCTTCGGTCTTGAAGATGCCCTTTATCCCGTCCAGCACCTCGACCGTGAGATCACGGAAGTCAGGCCCGCGATGGTTGATGGTCGGGCGCGCAATCGCCTCCATCACCCGTTGCGGCGTGGTCGTTGGACCGGGCAGTTGCAGGAAGTGCGCGCCCGGGCGATGGGAAGAGGTGGCAGACATGAACGGTCCTCAGGCTGGCGCGGCCGCGAGGCGGCGCTTGCGGTCCACCGGCTCGGCGGTCCCCCTGCTCCACACCGCGCGGCGCGCATTGTAGAAATCGAGCCAGTCCTGCTCGGGCGGGAGCAGCGCATAGCCGGCGCGGACATTATGGTAGCAGGCCGGATTATCGACGCCCGGCGGCACCACCCCGTCGTCCCGCAACGCCGTCGCGGCCCATTTGAGCCGCCGGCGGGTGAGCACGATCATCCGATCGCTGGTGCCCAGATGCTCCATGGTGCGGTCCACCACCGGCCCCATGCTCTCGGTGACGGCCTGATCCTGCACCGGGATCGCCTCGATGCCGCTATAGCTCTGCGTCGACTGCGCCTCACGCGAGATCAGATGATCGTTGCGCGGATTGGCATCGATGCGGAAGCGGCCGAGCCAGTCGGTGGTGTTGGGCAGGAAATTGATGGGCGAGGTGGTGCCGGGGATCGGCTTGCCCGCCTTGGTGAGCGTCGTCGCGCCGGTGCGCGGGCCGCCGATGGTGACGAGCATGGCATGATGATCATCCAGCGGCACCCAGGCGCGGGCGCGGATATGGTCGAGCGGTTCGGAGGGCGCCATGGTCCAGAAGGGCAGCGCGAACTGGCCGATGCGGTGATAGAGATTGTCCCCGGCCGGGCGATAGGCGCAATACATGGTGCCGTAATCGGTCTCCAGCGCCTCATATTTCGGCGCAAGATTCTCGCGCATCTGCCGGTAATAATTGATCGAGCCTTCCTCGAACTGATCCGGCGTCGCCGCGCCCAGATGCAGGAAGCCGACATGGCAGGTGTCGATGTCTCCCTCCAAGGCCTGCAGCCAGTTGCACTCGCGCATCATGAAGGTGACGGTGAGCGGCTGGCCCGCCTCTACCTCGTCCCAGTCGAAATGCGGCAGTGCGGGCGGCTCGGCGCGGGTGCCCATATAGACCCAGGCGACGCCGTAGCGCTCGGCCACGGGGAGCGCGCGGATCTTCACCTTGTCCTTATAGTCCGTCTCCGGGGGTTCGCTCGGCATCTCAATGCACTGGCCGGTCCGATCGAACTTCCAGCCATGGTAGACGCAGCGGATGCCGCCCTCCTCATTGCGCCCGTAGAACAGCGATGCGCATCGATGGGCGCAGCGATGATCGACCACGCCCAGCGAGCCATCGGGCGAGCGGAAGGCGAGGAAGTTCTCCCCGAGCAGGCGGAGCCGCAGCGGCGCGCCGCCAGCCTTGACTTCGTCCGGCATGAAAGCGGGGATCCAATATTCCCGCATCAACGCGCCCATGGGGGTGCCGGGGCCGGTCTGGGTCAGCAAGGCATTGTCTTCCGGCGACATTCCGCCCTCCCCCACATCCGAATGAATCAAACTATAATATAGTTATTCTTTTTCATCCGATGCGGCGTGGCTTGTCAAGCAATGCCGGGCGGGGCAGGATTGAAATCATCATATAGAATGACCGATCGCCCGCCCCGCGCGGACGATGCCAACATGAGAAAGCCTGTTCCCTTGGCCGAATCCGACACCGTTTTCAGTTCCGTGCGCAGCCAGTCGCTCGCCTCGCGCATCGTCTCGCAGGTGATCGACGCGCTGTTTGCCGGCCAGTTCAAGCCCGGCCAGTTCCTGGGTACCGAGGCGCAGCTGACCGAGACCTTCCAGACCAGCCGCGTGCCGATCCGCGAGGCGCTGGGCCGGCTGGAGGCGCTGGGCGTCGTGACGATCAAGACCGGCGCGGGCGGCGGGGCCACCATCGCCGAGGGCAAGCCGGACCAGTTCGCGACAGCGCTGGCGGTGCAATTCATGCTCGTCCAGGTGACGGCCGAGGAGATTTTCGATGCCCGCATTGGCATCGAATGCCGCGCCGCAGAGCTGGCTGCCGAGAAGATCACCGACGACCAGATCGAGGCGCTCCGGCTGCTGCTGGAGCGGATCATGGAGCCGGACCTGCCGCGGCGGGAGTCGGTCGATCGCATCCTCGCCTTCCACCGCTTCATCGTGGAGGCTTCGGGCGCGCGCACGCTGGTGACGCTCATGCATGCGCTGGAGCATGCGCTGCTCAACCTGTTCACGGCGCTGGAAGCCTCGCCGCGCAACAGCCGCATCGGCTACAAGTCGCTGCAGGGCATTTTCGACCGGATCGCCGCGCGCGACAGTGAGGGCGCCTTCACGGCGATGCGTCTCCATCTGCTCGATCGGCGCAAGTCGATGCTCTACCGGCTCAAGGAGCTGAGCGACCAGGCGGGGATCGCGACGCCCGCCAGCTAGGCGGCCGACGCCGTCCCGTCAGACGCTCGTCCCGACCAGCCGCCCGATCCCGGCTGTCAGGGCCATGGCGAGCGCGCCCCAGAAGACCACCCGCGCCACCGGCCGCCAGGGCTTGGCGCCGCCAGCGCGCGCGCCGATGCCGCCAAGCAGGCCGAGGAACAGGATCGATCCTGCCGCCTCGCCCACCACCATGCGGTCCATCGGCAGCACGGCGGCCAGCACCAGCGGCAGCGCCGCGCCGGCCGTGAAGGTGGCGGCGGAGGTGAAGGCTGCGACCACCGGGCGCGCCGCTGTCGTCTCGGTAATGTGCAACTCGTCACGCGCATGGGCGCCGAGCGCATCATGGGCCATCATCTGCTCGGCCGCGCGCCGCGCCGTCGCCGGGTCGACGCCGCGCGCGACATAGATGTCGGTGAGTTCCTGCAGCTCGGCCTCGGGCGCGGTGGCCAGTTCCTGCGTCTCGCGCGCGAGGTCGGAGCGCTCGGTGTCGGACTGAGAGCTGACCGAGACATATTCGCCGGCCGCCATGGACATCGCCCCGGCCACCAGACCGGCAGCGCCCGCGACGATCAGCGCCGACCGATCCGCGCCCGAGGCCGCCACGCCGAGGATGAGGCTGGCCGTGGACACAATGCCGTCATTGGCGCCCAGCACCGCCGCGCGCAGCCAGCCGATGCGCGAGACGAGATGATATTCCCGATGCGGCCTCATGGACGATCCCCCTCATATTCAGCGCGACTTTATCAGAACGGGGCCTGCGCGGCGATTGGGGAAATCTGCTCTTGGCCGGAGGGCTGGCGCGATCTTATTCGGTGGCCGGCACGATCATCGCTCTGATGACAGGGGCCTCGCTGCCGCTGATCTGCAGGATGTGGCGCCCGGCCTTGAGGCGGAAATCGACGATCTTGCGGATGCCCGAGCAAGCCGGCCCGTGGCCATGCGTGAGCGAGGGCACGCGGGCGCCGTCGGTCACCATGTCCACCCACGCCGCTGCGCCCAAGGCGACGCGATAGATGCCGTCGCGCGGGGCGTCGAACGCTAGCCTCCCGGCGTAGGTGCCGGGCTTGGCCGCACGCTCGGGCGCGGCAGCGAACGCGACGGATGAGGCAGGCGACAAGGTGAGATCGACGGCCTGGCCGGGCTTGAGCTGAACGGCTGCTTCCGTCGCGCTGGCAACCCGCTCGGCGCTGCGCCAGGCCGCAAATTCAGGCGGCAGAGCCGCATCGTCCGCGCAGGCGGGCGCATCCGCAGCGGGCATCTGAGCGGCGACGGGCATCGGTGCCAGCGCCATTGCGAGAGCCATCATCACACGCATTGTCCGCTTCTCCTCTGGACGGTTGGTTCTTTCGATGTATTTGCACATATACATCGACTCACGATCAAGAAAAGGGGATCCATTGATGAGAGCGACACTGGTGCTGGGCGCCGCAATTCTGGTGACGTCGGGCATGGCCCGCGCGCAGGTGGCGGAGGGCGAGGCCGGCAGTTTCAGCCTCGGGCAGATCATCGTGACGGCGCCCGCCGGACCTGACCGGCTGCTCGGCACGGAGACGCTCGGCCAGCAGGCCATGGTCCGCTTCAACCGCGTGCAGCTCGACGATGCGATCAACCTCCTGCCGGGCGTCTCGGCGGGCAATAGCGGTGGCTCGCGCAACGAGCGGCTGGTGTTCGTGCGCGGGTTCGACCGCTTTCAGGTGCCGCTCTCGATTGACGGGATCCGCGTCTATCTGCCGGCCGACAACCGGCTAGACTTCGGCCGCTTCCTCACGCCGGACATTGCCGAGGTGCAGGTGGCGAAAGCCTATACCTCCGTGCTGGACGGCCCCGGCGCCATGGGCGGCGCGATCAATCTCGTCACGCGCAAGCCCACCAAGGCTTTGGAGGCCGAGGCGCGCGCCACGCTCAATCTCGACCGCGATGCGGATTATGGTGGCTACAGCGTCTTCGCCCTGCTCGGCACGCGGCAGGACCAGTGGTACGCGCAGGCAAGCTATGCCCGCAATTTCACCGATCACTGGACGCTCGCCGGTAGCTTCCACCCGGTCAGCGCGAACGAGGACGGCGGCGCCCGCGACTTCTCCCGCACGTCAGATTGGCGCGTGAATGCCAAGCTGGGCGTCACCCCCAACGCCACCGACGAATATGTGCTGAGCTACACACGGCAGGAAGGCAGCAAGAATGCGCCGCTGCATGTGAGCGACACGAGCAATGTCTCGCTGCGCAACTGGAGCTGGCCCTATTGGACCATCGACACGCTGTCCTTCCTTGCCACCACCGCGCTCAGCAGCCAGGCGACGCTCAAGACGCGGGCCTATTACAGCCGCTTCGATAATCTGCTGCGCTCCTGGGACAATCGCAGCCAGACCAGCCAGACGCTGGGTCGGTCCTTCGACAGCCCTTATGCGGACACGGCCTATGGCGGATCGGCAGAGCTCGGCGTGAACCTGCTGCCCGTCGACCGGCTGACCCTCGCCTTCCATTACCGACATGACGAGCACCGCGAATCCCAGACCAGCCGGCCGGGCCTGCCCGGCAGCATCGCCGAGCCGGTGCAGATCAGTGCCGAGCGCAACTGGAGCATCGCGGTGGAGAACCGCCTCGCCCTGCTGCCCGCCCTGACGCTGACGCTGGGCGCCTCCTATGACTGGCGCGATCTCGACCGCGCGGAGGACTATGGCGTGCCGCAGGGGCAGACCGGCGCCAACCGGCTCTACAGCTTTCCGCTGCGCAACGTCGATGCGCTGAACGCGCAAGGGCGGCTGGACTGGCGCGGCGAGAATGGCAGCGCGGCGCATCTCTCGCTCTCGTCCCGTGGCCGCTTTCCGACCCTGTTCGAGCGGTTCAGCAGCCAGTTCGGCACCGCCGAGCCCAATCCCGGCCTTAACCCGGAACGGGCGACCACGCTGGAGGTCGGCGGCGCGCGTCAGCTGGGGCCGCTCCATGTCAGCGCAGCGCTCTTCCACAGCTGGGTGAGCGACGCGCTGGTTTCGGTCCGCACGCCGGCCAACCTCAATCGCCGGGAGAATTATGGATCGGCGCGTTATTATGGCGGCGAGGTCGCGGTGGATCTGAAGCTGAGCGACCAGATCGAGCTGGGCGGCAATTATTCCTACATCCAGCGGGACTTCACGGTCGGCACGGCGCCGGCGGGCAGCCTGATCCGTCCGTTTCAGCTGACCGATGTGCCGGGCCACAAAGGCTTTGCCTATCTGGGCTGGCGGCCCGTCCCTGCGCTGCGGATCACCCCCAACCTCGATTTTGCCTCGCGCCGCACGACCGTCACGCCCGCCTCCGCCAATGGCCTCGCGCCCATCTATTACAAGACGGGCGGCTATGCGCTGGCCGGACTGACCATCGATTATGCGTTGACGCCACAGGCCACGCTCAGCGTCGGCGGTCGCAATCTCTTCGACCGGGATTATGTGCTGACCGATGGCTTCCCCGAACCGGGCCGCTCGCTGTTCCTCAGCCTGAGCGCGCGCTACTGACCCCCTCAACAATTGATAATACTGTCTTTCTATATGATCTTTCTCCAGATATGCTCTCTCCGAACGATAAGAGCGGAGGAGAGCGCATGGCCGTCCAGAGGAACAACGAGCGGTTTGTGGCCGCGCTGGCGCCCGCGAAGGCGATGGACGTCGTTGTCGTGGGCGGCGGGCCTGCCGGGTGCGTCGCGGCGCTGAGCGCGGCGCGCAATGGTGCGCGGGTGATGCTCATCGAGCGGGTCGGCTATCTGGGCGGGATGATGACCGGGGGCGGCATCGGTGGCATCGGCATCAATGGCTATATCATCGAGAAGGGCATCGGCACGCCGGTGGTGAAGGGCATCTCGCTGGAGATCCTGCACCGCATCCAGTCCATGGGCGGCGCGCCGGAGGGTAGCCCGATTGCGCGGCACCCCACCGACTCCGTGATGATGACCAGCCTGCTCGATGAAATGATGGAAGAAGCCGGGGTCGAAGTGCTGTTCAACACCGTGGTGTTCGACACGCTGGTGGAGGACGGGCGGGTGACGGGCGTCGCCATCGGCAACAAGTCCGGCGGGCAGGTGGTGCTGGCCGACGTGATGATCGACGCCTCCGCCGATGCCGACGTGGCCGCCTGGGCCGGCGCGCCCTTCCACCAGGGCCGCGAGGAGGATGGGCGCCATCATGGCGGATCGATGGACATGCAGATCGGCGGCATCGATGTCGACCGGCTGATCGACTATCTGCGCAACCAGCCGCTGCTGAGCGAAGAAGAGCGCGCCGAGCTGGACCGCGAGCGCTCCGCGCTGATGGGCGGCGGGCGGCCGGTGAACACCTACAAGTCGCTCAAGGGCGAGACGCTCTACGCCGAGCCCATGGCCCAACCGACCGACTGGGACGAGGTGGACCGCATCCGCGCGGCCGGCGGCATTCCCAAGCTGCGCCTCTCTCCGGCAGCCGGCGGCCCGATCCCCGGCAAGGCGACGGCACCCAGGGTGGATGGCAAATATGTCCCCCTCCCCGCCGGGCTGGACCGCGAATGGGTGGAGTATATCAAGGCCGGCAAGGTGCCCTTGCTCTATGGCGCGACCGAGCCGGTCTATCCGCCGCCGCGCTTTGGCAGCATCGGCATCTTCCGCCACGGCAAGATGCGCGACGGGCAGATGATGTCCGGCGTGTACGAGGTCTGGTACGACCACACCAATGAGGAAGAGGTGAGCAAGTCGCTGATCTATCGGCGCAAGCTCAACCGGGTGTATCTCAACTTCCTGCGCGAGCGCATCCCCGGCTTCGAGGAGGCCTATATCGTCATGGAATCCCCCACTGGCGGCGCGCGCGAGGGGCGGCGGATCGTCGGCGACTATATCCTCACCGAGGATGATGTGCTGGCAGGGCGGCGCTTTCCGGACGTGATCGCCAAGGGCGGGCCGCGCGGGCCGGACCTGCATTCGGTGACCGGCCTGTGGGGCGACGGCGTGGCCTCGCCGTTCAAGGCGCCGTATGACATTCCCTATCGCATCCTGCTGCCCAAGGGCGTTGAGGGCCTGCTGGTGGCGGGGCGCTGCGTCTCCGCAACCTTCGCGGCGCTCGGCGCAGTGCGCGATCAGGCGACCTGCATGTCCATGGGCGAGGCGGCGGGTGCAGCGGCCAGCATTGCGGTGCAAGCAGGCGTTACGCCGCGAGAGGTGGACGTGCGCGCGGTACAGCAGTGCCTGCTCGATCAGGGCGCGCTCCTCTACATCGGCGACGAGCAGCCGCTGGAGATTGAGCCGGCGGAATGATCACGCGCGCGGCTATTCCCCGCGTTTGATGAAGTCCGCAGCGCGCTCAGCGACCATGATGACCGGGAGGTTGGTATTGCCGCCGGGCAGGCGCGGGAAGATGGAGGCGTCGACCACTCGCAGCCCGTCTATGCCGTTCACCCGCAGGCGCCCGTCGACGACGGCCTGCGCATCGCTGCCCATGCGGCAGGTGCCGCTCGGGTGATAGGCCGTCGCCGCTGTCTCGCGGATATAGGCCATGACCTCCTCATCCGACAGCAAAGGTCGCTCCGGCCGCCGCATCTGCCCCACCACCTTGGCGAGCGCCGGCTGGCGGATGAGCGCCTCCAGTCCACGATAGCCGCCGAGCATGGCGCGCTGATCTTCGGGATCGCTCATCAGGTTGAAGGCGATGCGCGGATGGGCCAGCGGATCGGGCGAACCGAGCTTCAGCCAGCCCCGGCTCTTCGGGTAATTGAGCGACCACATCGCCCCCATGCGCGGCCCGAACGGCCGGGCCACGCCGGGAAACCAGACCCGCGAGAACATGGAGAGCGGGATCAGCAAGAAATGCATGTCGATCACATCCGGGTCGGCGCCGGTCGCGACATTGGCGGAGGCGGCGAGCGGCGGCGCGCCCATGATGCTCTTGCGCCCCGCCATCCAGCGCAGGAACGATCCGGTCAGCCGGTCGAAGCGCAATTCCCGGTCGAACGCCAGCGCAGGATCGAGATCGAACTCCATGCCGGCACCGGGATGATCCTGCAGATTGGCGCCGACCTCCCCGCTTTCCACGGCGACATCCAGGCCCATCTCCTGCAGATGGGCGCCCGGCCCAATGCCCGAGAGCAGCAGCAGTTGCGGCGAATTGATCGCGCCGCCGGCCAGCAGCACTTCGCGCTCGGCGAGGATTTCTTCCAGCCGCCCGTCGCGTGAGACCTCGATGCCGATTGCCCGCCCATCGCGCAGCAGCACGCGCGTCGCCACGGCGCCGGTGCGCACCTCCAGATTGGGTCGGCCGAGCGCAGGGCGCAGATAGGCCTCCGACGTGTTGGCGCGGCGACCGTTGCGCGTCGTGAAATCCGGCATGCCGAAGCCATCGGTTCGCGGGCCGTTGAAATCCTCCGTGATCGGGTAGCCGAGCGATCGGGCCGCCTCCAGCACATTGGCCATCAGTGGGCTCGGCGCCGGATGCGGCTCGACGCTCAGTGGCCCGCTGCCGCCATGTTCGGGCGTATCGCCGCGCCAGTGTCGCTCCAGCTTGCGGAACCAGGGCAGCACATCATCCCAGCCCCAGTCAGTGAGGCCGGTATCGCGCCAGCCATCATAATCGGCCTTGTGCCCCCGGATCGCCATCATGCCGTTGAGCGAGGAGGTGCCGCCGAGCATCCGTCCGCGCGCGACCGGCAGGCGGCGGCGGTCCAGCTCCGCCTCCGGCTCCGACATGAAGCCCCAGGTGAGCGCCGGATTGGGCCATAGCTTGGAGACCGCCAGCGGCAGGCGCACGTCCAGTCGCCGGTCGCTGCCGCCGGCTTCCAGCAGCAGCACGCGGTTGCGCGGATCTTCGGACAGGCGGGCAGCGAGCACGCAGCCCGCCGAGCCGGCGCCCACGACGATGTAATCGAACCGATCCACGCTCAGACGACTTTCCAGAACCGGAAAATGGAGCCTTCCGGATTGCGCTGGCCGACGCCGACGAAGATCGTGCGGTTCAGCCAGTCATAGGGGCCGGCGGGCGCCTCGAAGCGCGGCGTCATGCGCATATAATAGCTTTGCGGATCGACCTGCTCGCCCGCCAGCAGGGCCTTCACCACCTCCGGCGGGGCGCTGCGCACGCCGGTGCTGCGCTTGAGGATATGGGCGCCGTCGTCCGTCTCCAGCAGATATTGCGATTCGAACCGCCCGCCACCATCGGGGCGCACGAGCGGAAAGTCGCCGCCGCTGCCCTTGACGATCCGGCCCGAGAGTCCTGGGCCGGAGAAGCTGCCCTCGCCGATCAGCACGGCGCCGCGCGTGTAGCCCTGCGCGACTTCGATATGCATGCGCGGACCAAGGCCAATGCGCATTTCCAGAGCGAATTCCAGCCGCATGGTCAGACGATCCTCTCGATGTTGAGGACAGGGCTGCCCTCGGCCTGCTCGGCAACGAACGCCAGCCGCGCCAAATGGGCGACGCCACCATCCTCGGCAGCCTCGAACAGCAAAGCGAGCCGCAGCCCCTCGAAATCCGGCGCGCGGGTGCGATAGCCATTGCCGAAGCAGCGGGCGAAACTGCCATCGCTGAAGGCGACATAATAAGAGGCTTCAACCACCGTGACGCCATCGGCGCGCAGTAGATGCATCTCGCTGCCGCCGACCAGCCGGCCTTCGAGCCCCTCGCCTACGAAGGTGCCGCCGCCGATGGACACATAGCTGCGCTGGCCACCGGTCGCGATCTCGCCGACCGTGACCGGGAAGGCGCGCATGGGCGTCATGCGGAAGGCCGGCGCGAAGCCCGGCGTGGGGGCGCTGTTCGGCTCAGCCATGACCGCGGACCTGATGATCGTGCGCGATCGTCACGGACTTGAGTTCGGTATAGGCTTCCACCCCGGCTCTCCCATTTTCGCGGCCGAAGCCGGATTGCCTGACGCCGCCCGCGGGCATCGCGATGTCGCCGGCGCTGCTGTTCACCCGCACGGTCCCGGCCCGGAGGCGACTGACCATGCCATGCGCCCGCGAGAGGCTGCCCGTCCAGACATAGGCGGAGAGGCCATAGCGGCTCGCATTGGCCAGCGCGGCGATTTCGTCGAGATCGTCGGTGTCGAAGGGGATCGCGCACAGCACGGGACCGAAAATCTCCTCGTCCACCGCCGCCATGCCTGCCTGAACGGAGCCGAGCACCGTCGGCGCGACATAGTAACCCTGCGCCGGCAAGGCGATGTCGCCGCCCGCGCGGCTGGCGCCCTGTGCAAGGGCGCCCTCGACAAAGCCCATAATCCGCGCCCGCTGGGCCTGCGTGATCACCGGCCCGAGCTGGGTCGCGGGATCGAGCGGATCGCCGATCGTCATCGCCGCGCCGATGCGGGCGATCTTCTCCACCAGCGCATCGGCGACGGATCGATGCACGAACAGGCGCGAGCCGGCCGAGCAGGTCTGCCCGCTGTTGAAGAAGATATTCATGGCAATGGCGCGCGCGGCGGCATCGAGATCGGCATCGGCAAAGACGATGACCGGCGATTTGCCGCCCAGCTCCACCGTCACCCGCTTCATCTGCCGCGCGCAGTCGGCCGCGATCTGGGTGCCGGTCGCGGTCGATCCGGTGAAGCTGATCTTGGCGACGCCGGGATGATCGACCAGCGCCGCGCCCACGACCGGACCCAGGCCGGTCACGACATTGAAGAAACCCGGCGGCACGCCGCAGGCCACGGCCAGTTCCGCCAGCTTGAGCGCGGAGAGCGAGGATTGCTCCGCCGGCTTGAGCACCACCGCGCAGCCCGCCGCAATCGCGGGGCCGAGCTTGAACACCGCGCCCATCAGCGGATAATTCCAGGGAATGATGTGGCCGACCACGCCGACCGGTTCGCGCAGCGTATACGCCGTCGTCTCGCCGGGCTGGGAAAGCTCCATGCTCTCCCCGGTGAGCTTGGTCGCCCAGCCGGCGAAATAGCGCAAGGTCGCGGCCGTGCCGGGCACGTCGACCCGCCGGCTGTTGCTGATCGGCTTGCCGGTATCGAGCGTTTCGAGCAGCGCGAAATCCTCGGCATGGCGCTCCACTGCCTGCGCCAGTGCCAGCAGGGCATCCTGCCGCTGGGCTGGCGTCCAGCGCGTGCGCCGGGCCGCGACCATCGCCGATTCGGCCGCCTGCACGGCCTGGTCGATATCCGCCGCAGTGCCCGCACCGACCTCGGTAAAGACCTCGCCGGTCGCGGGGTTTTCCACCGGCAGCCGGTCGCCGGCCGAAGGGGGCGTCCACGCGCCGCCAATGAAATGGCGCGCCTGGGCGGCAAGGGGCAATGGCACTTTCAACGTCATCTCAAATACATGTCCATGATGCGGCTGAGGCCCCTGCTATCAGCGCGCCTGCGGGCAAACTTGTCTCGCGACGCATCTTTCTGACCAGCGCCGCACTGGAGACAAAATCAACAGTGCGGCGGTCTGCTGGACAGGCCCCGATATGGGGTCTAGCGTGCGCAAAGCCGGACCGAGGGCGCAAGACCCCCGGCCAGGATGCGAGAGGAGCCACGGGGATGCACATCTTCACCACAAAGGCATCGAGCCGCGTCGAGCGCAGCCGGCAATGGTGCGCCGTCACGCAGGCGCCCCACATCGAATTTGCGGACGATCGCGAGGCATCGCTGCGCGGCGGCGATTTCGGCGCGCTTCGCTTCTGCATCGTTTCGCTGGGCAGTCACCGGCTTGTCCTGCCCGACATGGCCGACCGGCGATCGCCACCGACCATGAAGCTGCTGTTCCAGGAGGAAGGCGCCGCCCGGATCAGCCAGGGCGGACTCTCCAATGATGTGCAGGCCGGCCAGTGGTGCGCGCTGCGCAAGGACGTGCCCTACACCATCGACGCGCCGGACCAGTGCCGCCAGTTGGCCGTGACGGTGCCGTGCAGCCTGCTCACCGCGCCCCGCTGGAGCCTGGACCGCTGGCGCAAGCCCCGCAGCTTCCTGCGCGGGCCGGCCCAGATCCTTCATGCCAGCGTGAGCGCCTCGGTGATGACCGGCAACACGCTGCGGATGCAGGACCGCGAACTGCTCGGCGACCAGATCGCCCATCTGGTCAACATGACCATCCATGCCGATGACGTGCTGACCATGCCCGACCCGCGCGAAAGCCGGCGACGGGCGATCCTGGAATATGTCGACCGGCATCTGGCCGACGCGGACCTCAGCATCGCGCGCATCGCGCGGGATTTCAGCATGTCGAGCCGCTCGATCCACAAGCTGTTCGAGGGTGAAGCCTATACCATTGCCCGCGCCATCTGGGACCGGCGGCTGGAGCGCTGCCGCGAGGAGATGGTCGACCCGGCCCTCGCCCGCCGGTCGATCACCGAGATCGCCCACCTTTGGGGCTTTAGCGATTCCCAGCATTTCAGCCGGGCTTTCAAACAGCGCTTCGGCCTCACGCCGCGCGATTATCGCAATCTCTTCTCGCTGCACTGAACGGGCCGGAAGGGGGATCGCGATCGCGAGCACGACCAGTCAGGTCCATGCGCTCCCATCCAATCGGCATGTCGCGCTGAGGGTCTATCCCGATAGACCTGCCGCTCGATGCCTGCCGACCGCAGGCCTGCCACCCGGGAACAGATATACGTGACCAGAAGACAGCTCACCGTCGCCCTGATCCTGCTCGCCTCGATCAACGCCTTCGGCTTCCTCGATCGCGTGATGATCGCGCTGATCGCCGAGAAGATCAAAGTCGAGTTCCTGCTCAGCGATCTGCAGATCGGCTTGCTCGGGGGCACGGCCTTCGCGGTGGTGAACGCCTTTGCGAGCGTGCCCATCGCGCGCCTGGCGGAACGCTACAACCGCGCGCGGGTGACCGCGAGCTTCCTGATGCTCGCCTCGGTGTTCACGGCACTGGCGGGCGCGACGGTCAGCTTCTTCCAGCTCTTCCTGTGCCGCTGCGGCATGGCGGCGGGCAATGCCGCGACCGAGGCGCCGCCGCACTCGATGATCTCCGACATGGTGCCGCCGGAAAAGCGCGCCTCGGCCCTGTCGCTCTATATGCTCGGCGTGCCGGTGGCGGCTCTGGTCGGATCGTTCGCCGGCGGCGCCATTGCCGAGCATTTCGGCTGGCGCGACACGTTCATGTTCTTCGGCGTGATGGGCGGGCTGATCGCCCTGCTCTGCTTCTTCTGTCTGCATGAGCCAGAGCGCAGCGTGCCCCCTGCCACTGCCGGATCGGGCAAGCTCGGCACCTGGCAGGTGGTGCGGCTTTTGCTTGGCAACAAGAGCATCCGCTATGTGCTCGCCGGGCTCGCCTTCATCAGCCTTGGCGCCTTCGGCGTGAACACCTTCCTTCCCGCTTTCTTCTCCCGCAATTTCGGGCTGGATGCGGCGCAGGCGGGTCTCGTCTTCGGCGTCGTCTCCGGCATTGCCGCCTTTTTCGGCACGCTGCTCGGCGGCTATGGCAGCGAGCATATGGCCCGGCGCGATGCCCGCTGGCTGCTTGGCTTCCCGGCGCTCGGCACCGTGATCGGCGTACCGATCTTCCTGGCAGGGCTGAGCAGCAACATGCTGTTCATCGCCATTCCGCTGATGCTGGTCGGCTCCTTCTCCTTCTACACCGCGATGGGGCCGGCGATCGCGACGCTGCACGGCTCGCTGGACAGCTTCAGCCGGGCGACCGGATCGGCCGTGTTCCTGCTGATGGTGCATCTGTTCGGTCAGGGACTGGGGCCGCCATCGGTCGGCGTGGTCAGCGACATGGCCTCCAGCTTCATCTATGGCGGGAGCCAGTTCGCCACCCAGTGCGCCGGGGCTGCCGGACAGGTTCAGGGATCGGCCTGCGCGGCCGCCTCAGCCCTGGGCCTGCGCTATGCCATCGGCCTGTTCGCCATCTTCTTCCTGCTCGGCGGGCTGATGCTGTATCTCGCGGCGCGGACCAACCACCGCGCGGCGCAGGCGACCGCCACGGCGCATTGACCGCGCCCTCATTTTGCAACGGAGACCCGCATGAGTCAGGCCACTACCGATCGCGACGCCCAGCTTGCCTTGCTGGAGAGCACCGATCCCCAGCTCGCGGCCAACAAGCGCCTCGTCTGGGACATGTACCGCACCGTGCTGCAGGCAGGCCACGCCGACCGGGCCGCCGAATTCATTGCCGAGGGCTATATCCAGCATAATCCCAATGTCGCCTCCGGCCGCCAGCCGCTGGTCGACTTCATCAAGGGCTCGCGCCCGGTCCGCGAGATCGAGGAGCGGATCATGCTGCCGCTGGTCAACATCATCGCGGAGCGGGACATGGTGATGTGCGTGTTCGAGCGGCCCGAGAAGGATGCCGAGGGGCAGCCTTATGTGACGAGCTGGTTCGATCTGTTCCGCATCGAAAATGGCATGATTGCCGAGCATTGGGACCCGGCGCTCAAGAGCGTGGAGATGCTCAAATTCGACCCCAACAGCAAGCGCACGCCGCCCACCGACTGAGCGGCGAGCGGCTGCGCGCGGGTGGCCTGGGCCGCCCTACACCTCCTTATAGTGGTAAGGCGCGATCACCGGCTCGGGGTAGGATTCATACTGCATCGTCGGCGGCAGATCGGGCTGCAGCCCGTCGATCGAGCGCAGCAGCTGGACGCCGCCGCGATGCCAGCCCTCGTCATATTCGGTATAGATGTTCATATAGCCGTGCAGCTGCGCGATCCGCCACTTGCCGTTCTCGATCTTGTAGCTGTTCTCATAGGTCGCCTCGCCCCAGCGCGCCTCGCGCCCGACGCCGCCGACCATCATGAACGTGCGCCAGCGCGCCTTGGCGGTGCCCGCCGCACAATCGATGTGAACGACCGGCTGCAGCTGCATGTGATTGTACAGCACGCCAGGACCATAAGGCGGCAAGTGGTGGAGATATTCCCGCACTCGTTCCCGCCCGACATAGACGCCGCGCCCGGCCAGCTCGAGCGTGCCATCCTCGGCAAACAGCTTGGCCGCATCGTCCCAGCGGCCCTTGTCGACATAATAGCCATAAGCGCACTGGAGATTGCAGATTTCGACATAATGATCCGCCTTGTCGGCACGGGCGGCGAGCGCCGTCAGATCGGATCGCAAACGCGCCAGTTCCTCGCGCAGGGCTGAGACATCATCGGACATGGGGGTGCTCCTTGGGGTCGGGGGATATTATGGGTTCCACGTCGTCACCCCGGGCTTGACCCGGGGTGACGACGGTGGGTGTGATGGGGTGGCATCCGCTCAAACTTTTGCCAGGCGCGGATCGCGCTCATCCTGGGCCCAGGGCGAGCGCATCCGGTAGGGCACGAAGTGAAACACCGCTTCGACGGCGGAAATGGCATCGTCGCGGATCTTGAAGGCTTCCAGATAGGCGAAGCTGTGGGGCCGCAGGAAAAAGCCGGTGCGCGTCTCGCCATTGGTGAGCTGATAGTCGCGCGTCTGCCCGTCATGATCGATGAAGCCGCCGCAGAGGACCACGCCCTGCTCCTCGTCCACCAGCGGATAGCGCCGCGCGCGGATCCAGTTGTCGAACCGGTAATAGCCGAGCAGGAACTGCTCCTCGCAGCCCATCTTGGCGACCGGTGCCAGATCAGGCTGGGGATTGTGCGTGGTCTGCACGCCATTTTCGCGCCGTTCGCAATCCGCCGTGAAGCGGGTGTGCAGCGTGCCGTCATTCTGCTCCAGCGTGGAGAAATAGCCATCGGCCAGCGAGAGCATCCGTGCCCGTTCGGTGCGGAAGGCGGGCGGGACCGGCTCGGTCAGTTCCGGACGCGGCGCGGGATCGGTGTTGAGGAAGGGAACGCCGCTGTCCGTCGCGCGCGCCACCAGCAGCTCGATCTCGGCGAGCGCGCCGGTTTCCAGCGCCGCGATCCGCAGCACGAACAGCGCCTTGTCGCCGCTCTCCTCCAGCACGCCGAAGCGCGCGGCATTGCTGGTGCGCACGTCCACCACATCCCAGCGATACTCGCCGATGCCGGTCACGGTCTTCCAGGCGCCATCGCCAAAGGGGAATTCGACGCTGTTCTCGGTATAGCGCAACCGGGGCGCGAGGGCTAAGCGCTGGGGATCATTGGCGCCCAGAGACGCGACGGTCTCATCCAGCAATGCCAGCAAAGCGGCTCTGTCCATGCGCAGACATCCTCTCCTGTAATGCCGGTCGGGCTTCCATCCCGCTCGTCCGGTGACGCTCGCCGCCCCTAGCCGATTGTTTGCGCAGGAACTTGCCGGTGCGCGCACCCCGATGCGGCAGGGTTCAAAGATCGATCATCCCGGCAAGCGCCGCATCGGCCCGCCCCTGTTCGACGAACTGCGCGATCAGCCATTCAGCCGCCGGGCCGGGCGGCGTATCCCGGCGCCAGATGCCAGCAAAGCGGTAGGTTCCGCCCGGATGATCGGGCATGGCGAGGCGCACCAGCGTGCCGGCGACGAGATCGCTCTCCACCATGGGCAGCGGCATATTGCCCCAGCCGACGCCCTCGCACAGCAGGGCGTGCTTGGCGCCGAGATCGGCCAGCCGCCAGGTCTTGGGGCTCAGCACCGAATAATCCTGCCCGTCGGTGGCGCGCGAGCGGTCGGTGAGAACGAGCTGGGTATAATCGCGCCCGGCGCCGGGCGCGATCTGCGCCATTTGCCCCAGCGGATGATCGGGCGCGGCGACCGGCACCAGCGGCACCGAGCCGGCCGCGACGCACTCCACCCCATCGGCGCCGATGGCGAGCGGGCCGGAAATGCCGATCATCGCCCGCCCCTCCCGCACCATGGCCAGGACAGCGCCAAGCGCCTCGACATGCAGCCGGAGCTGCACGGTGGGATATTCGCGCGCGAAGGCGCGCAGCACCGCGCCCAGCCGCTCGGCCGGCAGCATGACGTCGACGGCCAGATCCACTTCCGCCTCCAGCCCATCGAGCAGGCCTTTGACGCGGGCGCGCAGCCCATCCACGCCATGGGCGACGGCACGGGCATCGGCGAGCAGCGCCCGGCCGGCAACGGTCAGCTCCGGCTTGCGCGTCCCCTCCCGCTCGAACAGCGTCAGGCCAAGCTGCGCCTCCAGATTGGCGATGCCATAGCTGATGACGGACACGGCGCGATTGAGCCGCCGCCCCGCCGCCGCGAAACTGCCGCTGTCCACCACCGCGAGGAAGATGCGGAGCTGGTCGAGCGTTGGCGTGCCGGGCGCGCTCACTATTCAACTTTCTCGAACATAATGGTCTATTTTATCCCACTGAACAGCAAAGCTCACAAGCCCTAAATCGGTCTCCAACGCCGGACAGAACGTCGGCGACCTTCCCTCTGACAAGGAGACACACGATGATCGACCTTCGCCCCTTCGACAGCCTCGGCGCCGCCAACCATGGCTGGCTGGATGCCCATCACCACTTCTCCTTTGCCGGCTACCATGATCCTGAGCGGGTCCACTTCGGCAGCCTGCGGGTGTGGAACGACGATGCCATCGCGCCGCAGACGGGTTTCCCGCCCCATCCGCACCGCGACATGGAGATCATCACCTATGTCCGCGAGGGCGCGATCACCCATCAGGACAGCCTCGGCAATGTCGGCCGCACGGAAGCGGGCGACGTGCAGGTGATGAGCGCCGGCACTGGCATCCGCCACTCGGAATATAATCTCGAGGATGTAACCACACGGATCTTCCAGATCTGGATCATCCCCACCCGCGAGGGCGAGCCGCCGCAATGGGGCGCCAAGCCTTTCCCCAAGGGCGAGCGCTCGGGCAAGTTCGTCACCCTGGCCTCCGGCCATGCCGAGGATGAGGACGCCCTGCCGATCCGCACCGATGGCCGGGTGCTGGGCGCGACCCTGCGTGCCGGCGAGACGGCGGACTATCCGCTCGGCAAGGACCGCAAGGCCTATCTGGTCCCCGCCACCGGCGCGGTGCAGATCGAGGACGTGCGGGTGAATGCCCGTGACGGCGCCGCGATCAGCGATGTGGAGGTGCTGCGCATCACGGCCATCGAGGACAGCGAAATCGTCCTCGTCGACGTGATCTGACCGCAGGAACGCTGCGCTGCCGAACCCACCGGCCGCGCGGCGTTCGCTCGTCCGCGACGCCGCGCCTCAGTCCGGCATCAGGCCATAGGCGCGGTTCTTGACGACGCTCTCCAGCAACAGCCGCTCGACCGCATCCCGGTCCGCCTGCGCCTCGGCGTCCCGCCGATGGAAGACGAGGCGCCAGTCATGCAGGGGAAAGAGCCGCACGATCCTGCCCCGCATATCCGGCGGAATCATGGCGGCAGGAAGGTTGGCGACCGCCTGACCGCGCGCCACCATGGCGATGATCACATCGAAAAACTGCACCCGCGCCACGATGTTGGTGGGCTGCACGCCAAAGGATGTCAGCTTGCGGCGCAGGCGCTGCTCCGCCCCGTCATCCCGCCCGGACGGCAAGGCGAAGGGCAAGCGCGCCACCTCTTCCGGTGAAAGCGGCACCTCGCGGCCGGCGGCCAGTTTGCGGTTGCCGAAGATGCCGCCCGACACCCGCCCCAGCGACCGCATCGCTTCCGCCACGGGCTCATCGGCAGGCTGGTGGATCAGCACGAAGTCATAGGTGCCACTGCTGGCCGCGAGCGTGGATTCATGGCTCGGAATGCGAGTATCGAACTCCAGAACGATGTGGGGATGGGCCGCCAGAAACCTGTCCAGCCTTGGCCGCACATAATGATCGGCGAGGCCTTGCCCCAGCAGAATGCGAAAGCGCGCGATCTCGCGCGGGCCGGGCCTGCGCAGACGGTGTGCCGCCAGTTGATCGGCCGCGCTGGAAAATATCCTCAAGTCGGCGAGGAAGCGCTCGCCCTCCGGCGTGAGTTCGGGGCGCCGCCCCGCGCTGCGGGCCATCAGCGCGACCCCGAGCTGCGCTTCCAGCGCCTTGAACTGGCTGCTCACCGACGCCTGGGAAATGCCCAGCAATTCGGCGCTGCCGGCAAAACTGCGTGTCTCGGCAAGCGTCTCGAAGATCACCAGCTGGCGCAGGGTAAATGGCAGGCTTTGCAGGGCACTCATCATTCAGCCATAACCTGTGCGTTATAAATGCCATTGCCCGTACATCTGTTGCCTCGCCCGTTCAATCGCTGCCACATGAGCGAAAGTCAGACGGAGACCCAAGTTGACCGACCTTGATGTGACTCGCCGCAGCGTGCTCGGCCAATCTTTGGGCGTCATCGGCGCCGGCATGGTGGGGGCCAGTTCGACGGCGCGGGCCGCGCGGCCTAAGAAGGCACCGGGCAATCGGCGCAAGCAGCCGAACATCCTGTTCATCATGGCCGACGACATGGGCTATGCCGACCTCTCCTGCTACGGCCGGCGGGACTATGAAACCCCGGCGATCGACAGCCTCGCGGCCGACGGGATGCGCTTCCTGCAAGGCTATGCCAATTCCGCCGTTTGCTCGGCGACGCGCACGGGCCTTATCACCGGGCGTTATCAGAACCGCCTGCCCATCGGCCTGGAGGAGCCGCTCGCTCAGCGCCCTGTCGGCCTGCCGCCCGAGCATCCTACTCTCCCGTCGCTGCTGCGGGCGGTTGGTTATGGGACAACCCTGATCGGCAAATGGCATCTGGGCGCCCTGCCCAAATATGGCCCGCTCAAGAGCGGCTATGACCATTTCTGGGGCTTCCGGGGTGGCGGCGTGGACTATTTCACGCATAAATATGCCGGGCGTCACGACCTGTGGGACGATGACCGCGAGGTCTTCGAGAAGGGCTATCTCACCGATCTTCTGGCCGAGCGTGCGCTGGAGACGATCAGCACCGCAGCCCAGGGTGACAAGCCCTTTTTCATCTCCCTGCACGTCAACGCGCCGCACTGGCCCTGGGAGGGGCCGGGCGACGAGGCCGAGGCCATCAGGCTGGATGCCGATGGCAAGCCGACGGCGCTGATGCATTATGACGGCGGCTCGCAGCGCATCTATGCGCAGATGGTGACGCGGCTGGACATGCAGGTCGGGCGCATCCTGCAGCGGCTGGACGACCTTGGCATCGCGGACGATACCATCGTGATCTTCACCAGCGACAATGGCGGCGAGCGCTTCTCCGACACCTGGCCGTTCACGGGTCGCAAGACCGAGTTGCTGGAAGGTGGCCTTCGCATCCCCGCGATCGTACGCTGGCCGGCCTATGTGCCCGCCGGGGTGACCAGCGATCAGGTGATGATGTCCATGGACTGGCTGCCGACCCTGCTCGCGGCAGCGGGCGGCGCGCCGGACCCGGCCTATCCCAGCGACGGCATCAATCTGCTGCCTTACCTCGCCGACCCTTCCAGCAAGAGCGAGCGGACCTTGTGCTGGCGCTACAAGAATCTGGACCAGCAGGCCTGCCGCATGGGCGACTGGAAGTATCTGAAGATCCTCCAGAACAGCTTCCTCTTCAACGTGGTCGACGATCCGATGGAGCGCGCGAACCTGAAGGACCGGATGCCGGAGAAAATGGCGCAGGTGAAGGCGGCCTATGACGCATGGGACAGCCAGATGCTGCCGCTCGACCCGGATTCATCAACCCATGGCTTCACCGGCAAGGATCTGGCCGATCACTTCGGCGCCAAGATGGAGAATAGCGTCAAGCCGCGCTGACGGGCGTGGCGGGGTAGGCAGGCTCGGGTGTCCTGCGGCCCCGTCCGCTCAGGGTGCCCAGCCCTGCCCGGCCTCATAAGGCAGGCGCGTGAAGATCAGCTCGACCTCGCGCACCTTGCCGCCCCGCATGCCCAGCATCTCGCCGCTGAGCAGCGACATCGGCCCTCGCAGTTTGGCGGGGCAGGTGCGACCATAGCCCGGAATGTCGTTGCATTCGGTCCGCCCGTAGAAGCGCAGGGAAAACACGCCGAACAGCACCTGCTGTTCCTCATCCACCACCAGAGTGCGGCGCGGCTCGACCTTATCGAGCGTGTCGAACAGATGCGCTTCCACCTGCGCCTGACAGCTCATGCTGCCGAAATGCGGCAGCGGTTTGCCGGGGATGGGCGTGATGGGATAGGCCAGTTGCGGATTGCCGCTCATCGGCATCCGGTTTTCGATCCGCTGGCAATCCGGCGCGAAATGATCGCCTTTGTTGCGCAGCATATTATCGAAGTTCCGGTCGGCCAGTGCGATCATTTCGGCGCGGGACAGGCGCTCGCGCTTGGGCACGATGGTGCGCAGGCCTGCTCTGACCTCCGTCGGCATGGAGGGATGCTGCGGCGCGAATGACCGGCCGATCACCGTCTCGGCTTCCGCGATCCGCCCGGCGACGATCTTGAGGCGCGTGGCATAGCCGACAGTCTTGCCGGCCTCCTTCACTTCCCCCAGCACCGCGACTTGCCCGGCGGACACATCGGCGGCCCGTGCCTGGTAGCTGCTATAGCCATCCGTCGTCTGCCAGAGCCCCTCGCCCGGCGCCACCGGCGCGCCATTCTCGGTGGCGCGAAAGTCCGGTGCGAGATCGAGACCGGCGGGGGTCCCCTGCTCGACGGCGGCAAGATAGCGGTCCACATGCGCATAGAGGCAGGCGCGGTCGCATGGCGGCGCGGCCTCCCGTGCCAGCGTCGGCAAGCCGGGGAAGAGCAGCAGCGCGAGGGCGATAGCACGCCGTGCAAAGCGGATCATCCGTCAGTCCTTTCCGTCGCGCAGATCGCCCTGCCAGCCGCTGTCGGCCTCATAAGGCGCGAATTTGAAGATCGCCTCGACCTCGTGAATCTTGCCGCCGCGCACGCCGAGGATTTCCGCATTGAGCAGCGAGACCGGCCGGCGGGGCTTGTCATGGCAGATCGTGCCATAGCCGGGGATCTCGTTGCACCGGCCGTTCTTGTACCAGCGCATGACATAGACGCCGAAGACGAGCTGCTTCTCCTCATCGAGCAGGAGGAAGCGGCGGGGCTCGACCGCGTCGAGCTGGTCGAAGAGGTGCAGGCTGATCTGCTGGCCGCAGCCCATGCTGCCGAAATGCGGCTTGGGCACGCCGGGGATCGTGCCGATGGGATAGTTGAGTTCCGCATTGCCGCTCATCGCCATGCGGTTCTCGATCCGCTGGCAATCCTCCGCATAAAGGGAGCCGTCGGCCGCGAGCAGCGCGTCGAAATTGGCATTGGCCGTCTCGATCATCTGCTGGCGGGTCAGCCGCTCGGCGGGGGGAACGATATTGGCGAACGACGCGCGCGGCGCCTGCTCGATCGATGATCCCGGCACCCGCCCGCGCCCGAGAATCGTCTCCACCTCAGTGATCTTGCGATCCGCCACCTTGAGGCGCAGCGCGATGGTGACCTTGCCCTCCCCTTCCAGCACCTCGCCGATATAGCCGACGGTGCCGCTCACCGGATCGGCGAGGTCGATGCGATAGGTGCCAAGGCCGGTCGCCGTCTGCCACAGGCCCGCGCCCAGAGGGACCTCCTGCGCATCCTCCGTCGCGCGATATTGCGCTGCCACCGGCGCCCGAGCGGGCGCGCGCGCGACCATGGCGGCCAGATACTGGTCCATGATCTCGGTGAGGCAGGTGCGGTCACAGGCCGCCGGGGCGGCAGGTCCGGCAGCCATCGCCGGGGCGGCGAGCAGGAGCGCGGCCATCGCGGCCAGCCCCCGGATGGGACGCGCGATCATGACTGCACGGGACGCGGGCGGGGCCGGATGCGGGTGATCTTGCCGCATGGAATCTCGTAGAGCAGCACGCCGCGCAACCGCCAGTCATCGCCCGCCTTCAAGGGCCGTGAGCCAAAGTCCGGCCAGTCGCTGGTGGCCTGAAAATGCGCTTCCAGATCGACCGTCGCGCCCTGCGGTTGCACCTCGATGGCGTGCGGGGTCACATGCTCCTGCAGCCCACGGGCATCGACGTCGCGATAGAAAGCGATGATGGCATCGCGCCCCTTGAGATCGGGCCACTTCCCGCCTTTCACGAGGACGACATCGGCGTCGTAATAGCTGGTGAAGCAGGCATAATCGCGCGCATTGAAACAGAGGAAATAGCGCTCGAAATCGGCCTTGGTCATGCCGGGCGACGGGCAATTTTCGGCCGCCACAGCCGGTTGGGCGAGCGATCCGAGCATGGCAAGCATGAGCGCTTTGCCGACGGCTGACCTGAACCGCATCCCTGTAACCTCCCCCTCATGACGCACATCCGCATGCAGCGGATAAATCGTGATACGTCGTTGTAGTTTATTCCGTCCTGCAGGGCCGCCTTGTCAAGCGAAATGCCCGGTGAGCGAAACCGCCCTTGTGACCTTCTGACGGAGGCTGGCGGGCCAATGATCGTTCCACTCCAGTGGCTTGGGTCGCGATCGGACAAGCTGCCGGAACGATCCCTTGACCCTGCTCAGAATAGGAACATAATAGGAACATATGAGACTCGCCCCTGCCCTTTTGTGCGATCACGCGATGCCGGATGCCCCCTCCCGAAAGGCGTTCGGCATCGCCGCGATCGATACGCTGCTGGGCGGCGGGCTGGCGCGCGGGCGGGTGCATGAAGTCTATGCCGCAGAGGTGGACGATGTCGCCGCAGCGGCGGGTTTCGTCGTCTCGCTGGCGACGGGTCTGAGCGAGGCCGAGGGCAAAGTGCTGTGGCTCCGCGAGAGACAGGCGAGCCAAAAAGGCGGCGTGGCGCAGGGCCATGGCTGGGCCGAACTGGGCGGCGCCCCCGGCCTGGGGCTGATCGGCACCGTCAGGGACAGCATGGACCTGCTGCGCGCGGCCGTGGATGCCTTGCGCTGCTCTGGCTTGAGCGCAGTCGTGGTGGAAGGCTGGGGCTCGATGCCTGCACTGGACCTGACCGCCAGCCGCCGCCTGACTCTGGCGGCAGAGAAATCCGGCGTGACATTGCTGCTGCTGCGCCCGGACGCGCCGCCCGTGCCCAGCGCGGCACAGACCCGCTGGCAGGTGGCCGCCGCACCTTCGCTCGCGCTGCCGGGCAATGCGCCCGGACTGCCGACCTTCGATGTGACCTTGCTGCGCCAGCGTTCCGGCCCTTGCGGCCTTTCCTGGCGGCTGGAGTGGGACCGTGACCGACGCTTGTTCCGTGAAGCGGCGCTATCTGGCGCTGTGGTTTCCGCTCCTGCCCACAGAAAGGCTGCGGATTCAACAGGGGATCGAGAGCGCGGGGACCGGCGGGCAGCCTGACGGGCCGCTGGTCCTCGTCGCCAAGATCAAGGGTGCATTGCGGCTGTGCGCCGTCGATGCGCAGGCCCGCGCACTCGGTATCTCACCCGGCCAGACGCTGGCCGATGCCCGCGCGCTGCAGCCCGACCTCATCGTGGCCGACATGGACGAAGAGGCCGACCGTCACTGGCTGCAGCGGCTGGCCCGGCATTGCATCGCCTGGTCACCGCATGTCACCCTCGCCCCGCCCGATGGGATAACGCTGGATATTGCGGGAAGCGACCATCTGTTCGGCGGCGAGGCAGGCCTGGCCGCGCAGGCCGAGGATGCCTTCGCCGCGATTGGCATGAGCGTGCGCATGGCCACAGCCTCTACCGCGCAGGGCGCGCAGGCGCTGGCCCGTCATGCCCGCCTGCCCGTCACCAGCGAGCGGGAGGCGCTGCGGGCACTGCCCGTGCTGGCGCTGGGGCTGGACGAGGAGGCGACGCTCGCCTTGCGCCGGGCCGGACTGAAGACCATCGGCGATCTGGCGTCACGGGCCGCCGCCAGCATCGCCGCGCGATTCGGGGCGGACGCGGTGACTGCCTTGCGCCGCCTGCTGGGCGAGGAACAGGCGCCGATCGATCCGCTCGCACAGCCCGAGCCACTCCATTTCGAGCGCCGTTTTGCCGAGCCGGTTGCCTTGCAGGCCAGCATCGCCGGCTGTTTTCTCGATCTGCTGCGCGAGGCGGCCCGGACACTCGATGAGCGCGGACTGGGTGGCCGGCGCTTTGTCCTGACATTGTTCCGCAGCGATGGGGCGCGCCATCGGCTGGCGATCGAGACCGGTCTGCCCACGCGCGATCCGGCGCCGGTGTTGCGCCTGTTCGACGAGCGCATCGGGACGCTGGCCGATCCGCTCGACCCCGGCTTTGGCTATGACCGCATCACCTTGTTCCTACCCGTCACCGAGCCGCTCGGCACCAGCCAGCCGGCTCTGGATGGCAGCGAGCAGGATGCCGGCGCGCTGGCCGATCTGATCGACCGGTTGAGCACCCGCCTGGGGCCGGCCAGCCTGTGTCGCCTTGAGCCGCAGGACAGCCATATTCCCGAACAGGCGCAGCTTGCCTTGCCGGCGATCCATGCCCGCGCCCCCCTTCCATGGCCCACGCCGCCGGTGGGCGAGCCGCCCTTGCGGCCGCTGTTCCTGTTCGATCCGCCGCAGCCGGTGGAGGTGATCGCGCAAGTGCCGGACGGCCCGCCGCATCGCTTCCGCTGGAAACGCAGGCTGCACGAGGTGCGGCTCTACGAAGGCCCCGAGCGGATCGCCTCCGAATGGTGGCGGCGCAAGGGCGGCGAAGCCCCCGGCAAGGCAGGGCTGACGCGGGACTATTACCGGATCGAGGACGTGCGCGGGCGACGCTACTGGATCTTCCGCCACGGGCTTTATGATGAAAAGCCCGATCCGAACTGGTATCTCCACGGGCTGTTCGCATGAGCGACCCGCCCCCTTTCGCAGAGCTGGTCGCGGCCACCAATTACAGCTTCCTGCGCGGCGCTTCGCATCCCGCGCATATGGTGGCGCAGGCCCATCATCTGGGCATGGCCGGGCTGGGCATTGCGGATCGCAACACGGTGGCAGGCGTCGTGCGCGCGCATGTGGCCTGGCGGGAGATCGGCGGGCCTGCCACCGGTTTTCGCCTTGCTGTCGGCGCGCGGCTGGTCTTTGCGGATGGGACGCCGGATATCGTCGCCTATCCTGCCACCCGCCATGGCTGGGGACGGCTGACACGACTGCTGACGCTGGGTAACCGCCGCGCGGAAAAAGGTGATTGCACGCTCAATCTGCCGGATCTGCTCGATCATGCCGACGACCTGTTGCTGATCGCCACCGGGCGTGACCGGAGCCTGTTGGAGCGGCTGACGGAGGCGCGTCCCGGCGCGGTGTGGCTGGCGGCGACCATGCAGCGCAGCGGCGCGGATGCGCGACGACTGGCGCAAGCCCAGGCTCTCGGCGCGGCTTGCGGCGTGCCTCTGCTTGCCACGTGCGACGCGCTCTACGATCATCCCGACGCGCGACCGCTGCACGATATCCTGACCTGCATTCGCGAAGGCACGACCATCGCTGCGGCGGGCCGCCGCCTGCTGGCCAACGCCGAACGCCATCTCAAGCCCCCTGCCGAAATCGCCCGCCTGTTCCGCACCTGTCCGCAAGCCGTGACGGCCAGCACGGACATCCTCTCGCGCATCGCCTTCACGCTCGATGACCTGCGCTATGAATATCCGCACGAACCGGTGCCCGAAGGCTGGCAACCGCAGGCCTGGCTGGAACATCTGGTGCAGGAGGGTGGCCGCGAATATTTCCCCGATGGCCTGCCCGAAAAATACCAAGCGGTGCTGGATGAGGAATATGCGCTGATCCGCAAGCGGAACTACGCTTATTACTTCCTCACCGTGCACGATATCGTGCGCCATGCCCGCAGCCTCGAGCAGCCGATCCTGTGCCAGGGCCGGGGCAGCGCGGCCAATTCGCTGGTCTGCTATTTCCTCGGCATCACCCCGATCGATCCGGTGCGGGAGAAGCTGCTGTTCTCGCGCTTCCTCTCGGAAGAGCGCCATGAACCGCCCGATATCGACGTGGATTTCGAGCATGAGCGCCGCGAGGAAATCATGCAGTATATCTATGCCCGCTATGGCCGCGAGCGGGCCGGCATTGCCGCCACGGTGATCCATTACCGTCCGCGCAGCGCGATCCGCGAAGTGGGCAAGGCGCTGGGCCTGACCGAGGACGTAACCGCGCGGATCGCCTCGACCATCTGGGGCTCGCCCGGCGGCAGCCGGGTGCCCTCCCCGCGGATCGAGGAGGCAGGATTTGATCCTGACAATCCCGAAGTCGGCCGGCTGCGCACGCTGGTTGAGCGCCTGCTCGAATATCCCCGCCATCTCTCGCAGCATGTCGGCGGATTCGTGCTGACCGAGAGCCGGCTCGACGAACTGGTGCCCATTCACAATGGCGCCATGCCCGATCGCACCTTCATCGAATGGGACAAGGACGATATCGACGCGCTCGGCCTGATGAAGGTGGATGTGCTGGCGCTCGGGATGTTGACCTGCATCCGCAAGAGCTTCGACCTGCTGCGCACGCATGGCCTCGCGGACCTGACCCTGGCCACGGTGCCGCGCGAGGACAAGGCGACCTACGCCATGCTCCAGCGCGGCGACAGCATCGGCACCTTTCAGGTCGAAAGTCGCGCGCAGATCGCCATGCTGCCGCGGATGAGGCCCAAGGAGCTGTACGATCTGGTCATTCAGGTGGCGATCGTCCGTCCCGGGCCGATCCAGGGCGGCATGGTCCATCCCTATTTGCGCCGCCGCAACAAGGAGGAGGCCGTGGTCTTCCCCAGCCCTGCCCCGCCGAACGATCCCAACGAGCTGCGCGAGGTGTTGGGCAAGACATTGGGCGTGCCGCTGTTCCAGGAACAGGCGATGAAGCTGGCCATCGTCGCGGCCAAGTTCACGCCGCCCCAGGCCGATGGGTTGCGGCGCGCCATGGCGACCTTTCGCCATCACGGGACGGTGCATAATTACCAGAGCCTGCTGGTCGAAGGCATGGTGGCGCGCGGCTATGAGCGGGACTTTGCCGAACGCTGCTATCAACAGATCGAGGGCTTTGGCGAATATGGCTTTCCCGAAAGCCATGCGCAGGCCTTCGGATGGCTCGCTTATGTCTCATCATGGCTGAAATGCCGCCACCCGGCTGCGTTCACCTGCGCCCTGCTCAACAGCCAGCCGATGGGCTTTTATGCGCCCGCGCAACTGGTGCGCGATGCGCAGGAGCATGGCGTGGAGGTCCGTGCGGTCGACGTGAATGCCAGCGAGTGGGATAGCACGCTGGAAGGGCACGCTGGCAGTGCGCTGGCGCTGCGGCTGGGATTTTCACGCATCGACGGCTTCCGGCAGGGATGGGCCGACACGATCGCACAGGCCCGGCAGGACGGCGCGTTCGTTTCTATCGAAGATCTCGCCCGGCGGGCCAGCCTGCCTCCCCCGGCCTTGCGCAAGCTGGCCGATGCCGATGCTTTTGGCGCGCTGGCGGAGTCGCGCCGCGATGCCTTGTGGGAGGTGCGCCGCACGCCGCCCACCCAGCTGCCGCTGTTCGCCTTTGCCGATGCGCCGGAACTCGGCCGCGAAGCCGATCCGCGCCTGCCCGCCATGCCGCTCTCCGAGGAAGTGGTGGCCGATTACCAGACCGCGCGCCTGTCATTGAAGGGGCATCCGATGCAGTTTCTGCGCGCTGCGCTGACCCGCGAAGGCGTGCGATCCTGCGCGGCCGCCAATGCACTGCCCGATGGCCGCAGGGCGCGCGTCGCCGGCGTGGTCCTCACCCGGCAGCGGCCCGGCAAGGGCAATGCCGTGTTCATCACGATCGAGGACGAAACGGGGATCGTCAACGCGCTGCTCTGGGCGCGCGATCTCGACAAGCAGCGCCGCGCCGTGATGGCCGCGCGCCTGATGCTGATCGAGGGCGAAATCCAGAAGAGCAAGGAAGGCGTGGTCCACCTGATGGTCCGGCGGGTGATCGATCGCACGGCCATGCTCGATGACCTCGCCGATCATCCCCCCATGGCCCCGCAAACCGCGCGCGGCGACGAAATCCGCAACCCGCAGCGCCCCCGCCTCAATGACCATCCCCGCAATGTCAGGATTCTGCCGAAATCACGCGACTTCCACTGAGGCCCGTCTAGGGCATGTGTGTGTGTGTGTGTGTGTGTGTGTGTGTGAAGTCCTGGAGGCCCGAGCCGGAATCGAACCGGCGTATACGGATTTGCAGTCCGCTGCGTCACCACTCCGCCATCGGGCCTCGGGGGTGGTCGAGGGAGCGCGGCTAGCTCAATTCATTCGGCAACGCAACTTGCTTTGCGCCATGACGGACGGGACAGGTGCGCAGACTGCGTAGGGGCATTAAAAAACTTTTCACTGTGCGGTGCAAAAAAGCTAGAGAGGCTGGCAAAGCCAATTACTGTATTGCTCATACAATACAGCCATGTCATCAGGGAGCTTATGACCGAGCAGACTTTCAAGGCGATGCGCCGTGCGATGGTGGAAAGCCAGTTGCGCACCAGCGACGTCAACGATCCTGTGATCCTCGAAGCGATCCTCGCCGAACCGCGCGAACTTTATGTGCCGCAGGAGCGGCGCAGCGCAGCCTATATCGATCGGGCCGTGCCGCTGGCCAATGGCCGTGCGCTCAACCCGCCGCTCGCCACCGCGCGCCTGCTGGTCGAAGCCGCCCCGCGCGCGGGCGAGAAGGTGCTGCTGGTCGGCGCGGCGACCGGCTATGCGGCGGCGCTGCTGGCGCGGCTTGGCTGCATTGTGGTGGCGATCGAGGACGATGACGCGCTGTTCGCCCACGCCAAGGCCGCGCTGGCCGGTCACGCCGGCGTCACGCTGCAGCAGGGACCGCTGTCCGCCGGCTTCGCGCAAGGCGCGCCTTATGATCTGCTGTTCGTCGATGGTGCCATCGAGGAGCTGGACGAGGCGCTCATTGCGCAATTGCGCATCGGTGGCCGCGCGGTGTTCGCCCGGCTGGAGCGCGGCGTGACGCGCCTGTGCATTGGCACGCGCACCACCGGCGGCTTTGGCGCACGCGCCTTCGTGGACTGGGAGGCCGTGCCCCTGCCCGGTTTCGCCCGGCCCAAGACCTTCACATTCTGACCCGGAAGCCTCGACCGCTTATGCTCATCCGCCGGACCAAGCCCCTCGCGATGCTCGCCGCTCTGCTGAGCACCAGCACCCTCCCCGCCCAGGCCGAGACGCTGCAGGAAGCGCTGGCCGCGGCCTATCGCGACAATCCGACGCTGACCGCGGCGCGGGCGGGCCAGCGGGCGACGGACGAGAATTTCAACATCCAGAAGGCCAATGGCCTGCCGGACGTGGGCGTCTCCTCCACCTATAACGAGTTCGCCCATGAGCGCCCGCTCAATCCGCTGGCGCCCTCCCGCTCGCTCACGACGCTGCTGAGCGTGAGCGTGCCGGTCTATTCCGGCGGCCGGGTGCGCAATGCGCTGGCTGGCGCCCGCGAGCGGATCGAGGCCGGGCAATATGATCTGCGCGCCACGGAGCTCTCCATCTTCTCGCAGGTGGTGGCGGCCTATATGGACGTGATCCGCGCGGAGTCCGTCGTAGGCCTCAGCCGCAACAATGTGCAGGTGCTCGAGGTCAATCTGCGGGCGACCAACAATCGCTTCCAGGTCGGCGATCTCACCCGCACGGACGTCGCCCAGTCCGAGTCGCGCCTTTCGCTGGCCCGCGCGGACATGCAGACGGCCGAAGCCTCGCTGATCGAGGCGCGCGAGCGCTATATCCAGCTGGTCGGCCACGAGCCGGTCGACCTGCAGACCCCGCCGCAATTGCCCGGCCTGCCCGCGACGCCCGACGAAGCCGTCGATGTCGCCATGGCCCAGAATCCCGATCTGCTGGCGGCCCGCAACATCCGCGAAGCCGCGGCCTATGACGTGCGCGTCGCCAAGGGCCAGCGGCTGCCGACGGTCTCTGCCTTCGCCAGCGGCCAGCATTATACCGATCTCGCCTCCCGCGGCGGCGCCAACGAGGCGCAGGACAGCGGCCAGGTGATCGTCGGCGCCCGCCTTTCCATGCCGCTCTATCAGGGCGGCCGGCCCGGGGCGCAGGTCCGCCAAAGCCAGGCCTATCAGCAGCAGGCAATGGAAACCGAGACCGCCGTCGAGCGCAGCGTGATCGCGCAGACCCGCTCGCTCTATTCGAGCTGGCAGGCGAGCAATGAAGTGATCGCCTCCAATCGCGTGGCGGTGGATGCCAGTGGCCTCTCGCTGCGCGGCGTGCGCGCCGAAAACAGCGTGGGCACCCGCACCATCCTCGATATCCTGAACGCTGAGCAGGAAAGCTTCATCGCCAGCGTCCAGCTCGTGACGGCAGAGCGCAATGCCTATGTCGCGGCGTTCTCGCTGCTGGCCGCGATGGGCCGGATCAACCCGACGGACTTCGGCATCGCACCCGAGCAGGTGATCAACCCCGCCGACAACTTCCAGCGCGTGAAGGGCAAGTGGTTCGACTGGGACGATGACGCCAAGCCGGCTCCCATTTCGTCCCGCACGGTTGACTCTGCCGCCCAAAACGCGACAGTAAACGCTTCAGACACCAACTGAGCGCAGGAACCATGATGGGGGCGATGCAGAACGAGCCGTCGATGGAGGAAATTCTCTCTTCCATCAAACGGATCATCGCCGAGGAGGACGGCCTTTCCGCGACACCGCGCGTGCCGCGCCGGGCCGCCATGGCGAACGTGAGCGCCAGCCTGGATGACCAGATTCTGGAGCTGACGGACGCGCTGCCCGGCGACAATGCCGACGGGGCCGAGAGCGACGACTCGCATGAGGAGCCGATGATGAGCGCCCCCGCCAAGCCCGCCCCGGCCCCTGTGGAGCAGAAAGCCGAGCCGAAGAGCGCCGAGTCTAAAAGCAAAGCCGCCGCCAAGCCGCGCGCCGCTGTGGCGTCCGCCGATGGCGCACCGGCTGTTTCCGCGCCGGCCTCCACGCTCGTCTCGGACGAGAAGGCCCGCGCCGCCCGCGATTCGCTGGTCAATCTGTCCCGCCTGCTCATCAGCCCGGAAGACAGCCAGCCCAATACGGTCGAGGGCCTCGTCCGCGAGATGCTGCGCCCCATGCTCAAGGAATGGCTGGACGAGAACCTGCCCGGCATGGTCGAAGCGATGGTGAAGCGCGAGATCGACCGGATCACCGGCCGAGTATGATGGCCGGGCCGCGGCCCTCCATCGCAGCGGTTCGGCAGATTTGAGCGCGACAGTTCCGGCTCGCAACATCAGATAAGCATCTGAGCGTCACCGGACGAATGCATTCCCTTTCGGATGGAACGACCAGTGCTCCTGCGAAGGCAGGAGCCCAGGGCGCATCAGACCGCCCTTCCCCGCCCTGGACTCCCGCTTTCGCGGGAGAACAACGTATGCGAGGTGGCGCAACGCCGCCCTCCTCTCCCCCCGCGCACCCACTGGCGCGGCGCGGCAAGACTGATTAAGGCCCCAGCCATGACGAACACGCCCATCACCGAGCTTGCAAAGACCTTCGATCCCGCCGCGATCGAGGCGAAATGGTATCCGCATTGGGAGCAGACCGGCCAGTTCCGCCCGGCCCGCCCGGATGCGCAGCCCTTCACCATCGTCAATCCGCCGCCGAACGTCACCGGCAGCCTGCACATCGGCCACGCGCTCGACAACACGCTGCAGGACATCGTGATCCGTTACGAGCGGCTGCGCGGTAAGGATGCGCTGTGGGTGGTCGGCACCGACCATGCCGGCATCGCCACGCAGATGGTGGTCGAGCGGCAGATGAACGCGAAGGGCGAGAAGCGCACCGATTATACCCGCGAGGGCTTTGTCGAGAAGGTGTGGGAATGGAAGCATGAGAGCGGCGGGACGATCACCGGCCAGCTCCGGCGCCTGGGCTGCTCGATGGACTGGAGCCGCGAGCAATTCACCATGGACCCGCATTTCACTCGCGCCGTGGTGAAGGTGTTCGTCGATCTCTACAATCAGGGCTTGCTCTATCGCGACAAAAGGCTGGTGAACTGGGACCCGGGCCTCAAGACCGCGATCAGCGACCTTGAGGTCGAGACGCGCGAGGTGAAGGGCGGATTCTGGCACTTCAAATATCCGCTTGCCGATGGCGTGCGCCTCGATGGGCCCGGCGTTGAGGGCCAGGACTATATCGAGGTGGCGACCACCCGCCCCGAGACGATGCTGGCGGATATGGCCGTGGCGGTGAACCCGGATGATGCGCGCTACCAGTCCGTCATCGGCAAGCATGTCATCCTGCCGATCACCGGTCGGCGCGTCCCTATCGTCGCCGACGAGCATGCCGATCCGGAACTGGGCTCGGGCGCGGTGAAGATCACGCCCGGCCATGATTTCAACGACTTCGAGGTCGGCAAGCGCGCCGGCATCGCGCCCGCGCAGATGCTCAACATGCTCGATGCGCACGCGAATATCGTCCAGACGGCCGACGGCCTCGTCCCCGCCGACTTCATCGGGCTGGAGCGCTTCGAGGCGCGCAAGCTGGTGGTGGAGCAGCTGAAGGCGCTGGGCCTCCTCATCCCCCATGTCACCCGCGACAAGGAGGGCAACGAGACCGAGCACGACGCCGAACCGCGCACGATCCAGACGCCCTATGGCGACCGCTCCGGCGTGGTCATCGAGCCGTGGCTCACCGACCAATGGTATGTCGATGCCGCGACGCTGGCCAAGCCCGCCATCGAGGCGGTGCGCTCGGGCGCCATCGAGATCGTCCCGAAGAGCTGGGAGAAGACCTACTTTAACTGGATGGAGAACATCCAGCCTTGGTGCGTGAGCCGGCAGTTGTGGTGGGGGCACCGGATTCCGGCTTGGTTTGACGAGGATGGCAATGTCTTCGTCGCCGAGACCGAGGAAGAGGCGCAGGCCAAGGCCGGCAATCGCAAACTGACCCGCGATGAAGATGTGCTCGACACGTGGTTCTCCTCCGCGCTGTGGCCGTTCGCGACGCTGGGTTGGCCGGAAGGAACCCCCTCTCCCCTTGAGGGAGAGGGAGGAGCGCCTTCAGGCGCGGAGGGAGAGGGGTCCGCCGCGAACGCGGCGGCTAACGCCGCCGACCCCTCTCCCAACCCTCTCCCTCAAGGGGAGAGGGCTTCGTCCCTTCTCGCCAAACACTACCCCAACGACCTCCTCATCTCCGGCTTCGACATCCTTTTCTTCTGGGATGCGCGCATGGCGATGCAGGGCATTCATTTCATGAAGGAGGTGCCGTGGAAGCGGCTGTACCTCCATGGCCTGGTGCGCGCGGCGGATGGGCAGAAAATGTCCAAGTCCAAGGGCAATGTGGTCGATCCGCTCGGGCTCATCGACCAATATGGCGCCGATGCGCTGCGCTTCTTCATGGCGGCCATGGAGAGCCAGGGCCGCGACGTGAAGATGGATGAGAAGCGCGTCGAGGGCTATCGCAACTTCGCCACCAAGCTGTGGAACGCGGTGCGCTTCGCCCAATCCAACGGCATCGGCGCGAGCGAGAGCATTGCCGCACCCGCCGCCACGCTGGCGGTCAACAAGTGGATCATCGGCGAAGTCGTCAGCACCGTCGCCGAGCTGGACAAGGCGCTGGCGGACCTGCGCTTCGATGCTGCCGCCAATGCCATCTACCATTTCGTGTGGGATCAGTTCTGCGATTGGTATCTGGAGCTGATCAAAGGCAATATCGACGCGGAAACCAAGGCCGTCGCCGGCTGGGTGATCGACCAGATCCTCGTCATGCTCCACCCGTTCATGCCGTTCATCACCGAGGAGCTGTGGCATGCGCAGGGCACGCGGCCCTATGACCTGATCGTGGCGCAATGGCCGGCACCTGCCGCGCAGGTGGATGCGCAGGCCAGCGCGGAGATCGACTGGCTGATCCGCATGGTGAGCGAAATCCGCACCGCCCGCGCCGAACTGGGCGTGCCGCCGGGCGCCAAGCTCACGGCCATCGTGAACGAGGCCAATCCGCAGACGCGCGGCCGTGTCGAGCGGCTCACCCCCGCCCTCTCTCGCCTCGCGCGCATCGAGACCTGGCAGTTCGATGACGAGGCGAGCGGCGGCGCGGCACAGGTGGTCGTGGACGAAGCGACCGTCGTCCTCCCGCTCGAAGGCGTCATCGACATCGAGGCCGAACGCGCTCGGTTGACAAAGTCCCTTCATGCCGCGCAGAAGGAGGCCAAGTCGCTCGAGGGGCGCCTCGCCAACCCGGCATTTGTCGAGAAGGCCAAGCCCGAAGCGGTCGAGAAGGCGCGTGCCGACCATGCCGAGAAAGTCGCGGAATTCCAGCGTCTGGAGGCTGCTCTGACGCGTCTTGGATAAGGACGTGGGCACAAAGCGATGAGCGAGACTCCATCATGGGACGATTCGGGGGAGCGGCGCCCAGCCGCAGACCCCGAGGCGGAGGCGCTGGTCGAGGATAGTGGCCTCGTGCCCGGTCCGCGGCACATCCGTGGCGGGCGGGATCTGACGAGCGGGCCGATTTTCGGCACGCTGGTGCTCTTCACCCTGCCGACGCTCGCTTCCAACATCCTCCACACGCTCAACGGCTCGATCAACTCGATCTGGGTTGCGCATTTCCTGGGCGAAGCGGCACTCGCCGCCACCGCAAATGCGAACATCATCATGTTCCTGATGTTCTCGCTGATCTTCGGCTTCGGCATGGCGGCCAATGTGGTCGTCGGCCAGGCCTTCGGGCGCGGCGACCTGCGGGCCGCGCGCCACGCTTTCGGCTCGGCGATCGGCTTCTGCCTCGGCATGGCGTTCGTCATCGCCATTGGAGGCTTCCTGTGGTCGGACCGCATCCTCGCCTTGCTCTCCACGCCGCCGGAGGTCTTCCGCCTTGCCCGCGCCTATCTGCACTTCGTCTTCCTCGGCCTGCCCGGTGCGATGATGTTCGTGATGCTGATGATGGGCCTGCGCGGCAGCGGCGATTCCATGACGCCCTTGTGGTTCATGATCCTCACGGTCTTGCTGGATATCCTGCTCAACCCGGTGTTCATCCTCGGCCTTGGCCCGGCGCCGGAAATGGGGATCGCCGGCTCGGCCTTCGCCACCGCCGTCGCCAATTACGGCGGGCTCTCGGCGATGATCGCCTATATCTACTGGCGCGACCTGCCGCTGCGGTTGCGCGGGGCTGAGTGGGGCTATCTCAAGCCCGACTGGGCGCTGCTGCGCATCGTCGCCGGGCGCGGCGTGCCGATGGGGCTTCAGATGGTGATCTTCTCGCTCTCCACGCTGGTCGTCATCGGCTTCGTCAACCGCGAGGGCACGACCACCGTCGCAGCCTTCGCCGCAGCCCAACAATTGTGGAACTACATCCAGATGCCGGCCATGGCGGTCGGCGGCGCGGTTTCCGCCATTGCCGCCCAGAATATCGGCGCGGGCAAGTGGGACCGGGTGGAGCGCACCACGCTGGTTGCCGTGGGCGTCAATCTGGCGATGACCGGCAGCCTCATCATGCTCGTCATGCTGTTCACGCGGCCCATCCTCGCCCTGTTCCTGGAAGGCGGCGGCGATGCCATCGAGATCGGCCGCCACATGATGAACATCGTCAACTGGAGCTTCCTGCTGTTCAGCGTGACCACGGTCATGTTCGGCACGATGCGCGCCAACGGCGTAGTGCTGGCGCCGCTGTTCATCCTCACCTTCTCGCTGTTCCTGGTGCGGATCGGCTTCTACTTTGCCAGCTATCCCTATCTCGGCGCGGATGGGCTGTGGTGGAGCTTCAACGCCTCCGCGGCCGTCTCCTTGATGCTCGGCTGGGCCTATTATCGCTGGGCGCGCTGGCGGGAGGCGAGCCTGGGGATGCCGGGCAGCGCGCCGGTTCACAGCGCAGGGTGAGGGCAACGATATGATGCGCGTTCTGGTCACCGGCGGCGCAGGCGGCATCGGCCTCGCCATCGCCCGGCGCTTCCATGCCGAGGGGCATCGCGTGCTGATCGGCGATGTGGACCGGGACGCCATCGACAAGGCCCTTGCCGCGCACCCCGGCATGGCCGGCGCGCGGTGCGATGTGTCACAGGTCGCCGAGATCGACAGCCTGTTTGAAGCTGTCTCCGCGCATCTGGGCGGGCTGGACGTGCTGGTGAACAATGTCGGCATCGGCGGACCCACGGCACCGGCGGACGAGTTGCCCAGCGCGGACTGGCGCGCGGTGATGGACATCAACCTCACCGGCACGTTCGAGGTCACCCAGCGGGCCATTCCGTTGCTCAAGGCCAGCGCCGGGACGATCATCACCCTGTCCTCCGCCGCCGGGCGCTATGGCTATCCCAACCGCATTGCCTATGCGACGAGCAAGTGGGGCCTCATTGGCTTCACCAAGACACTCGCGATGGAACTCGGGCCGTTCGACGTGACGGCCAACGCCATCCTGCCCGGCGCAGTCGGCGGCGAGCGGTTCGACCGGGTGATCGCGGGTCGTGCGACCGTCAGCGGGCGCAGCGTGGCGGAGGAAACCGCGCTCGGCCTTGCATCGCAATCGCTCAAGCGCATCGTGCCGCCCGAACATGTCGCCGATCTGGCGCTGTTCCTCACGACGCCGGCCGGGCGCTCCATCTCCGGCGCGGCGCTGCCCATCGACTGCGATCTCCAGCACGGCTGAGCGCCAAATCCACCTCGGCTCCCATTGCGGCCAAACACCGGTCCACCTACATATTGGCAAGGTCTTTTCCGGGTTTTTCCTCAGGGAGTTGAAGACGTTGAATATGATGAAGACGGCCATGCTGCTGGCAGCGCTCACCGCGCTGTTCATGGCTCTGGGTTATATGTTCGGCGGCACAGGCGGCGCGATGATCGCGCTGCTGGTCGCGGCGGGCATGAACCTGTTCACATATTGGAATGCGGACAAGATCGTCCTGCGCATGCACAATGCGCGTGAGGTCGACATGGCTTCCGCGCCGGATTTCTACGGCATGGTGCGCGATCTCGCCCGCAATGCCGGCCTGCCGATGCCGCGCGTCTATATCGTGGAGGATCCTAGCCCCAATGCTTTCGCGACGGGCCGCAATCCGCAGAATGCCGCCGTGGCGGCCACGACCGGCCTGCTGCACATGCTGGACCGCGATGAAGTCGCCGCCGTGATGGCGCATGAGCTCGGCCATGTCCGCAATCGCGATACGCTGGTGATGACCATGGTCGCGACCATTGCCGGCGCTATCTCGATGATCGCCAATTTCGCGCTGTTTTTCCGGGGCGGCAATGGCAATGGCGGCAACCCGCTCGCGGCGATCCTCGCCGTGCTGGTCGCGCCCTTTGCGGCGATGATCGTGCAGATGGCGATCAGCCGCACGCGCGAATATGGCGCGGACAAGGCCGGTGCGGAGATCAGTGGCAATCCCCATGCGCTGGCGTCTGCCCTTGCCAAGATCGCCGGCGCGGCGCAGCGCCGCCCAACGCAGGCGGTGGCGCAGAACCCGGCAGCGGCGCAGCTCTACATCGTGCCGACCAGCGTCTCCGAGCTGTTCTCGACCCACCCCAAGACCGAGAAGCGGATCGCCGCGCTGCAGGCCATGGGGCCGGGCAGCAGCGCGCGCCCGGCGGCCGTCCGTCGTGGGCGCTCGGCGCTGGACCCGCTCGCGCGTGACTGAACCCCTGCGCCATGCGCCCGACGCCGCCGTGCTGGAGCGCCTGGCGCGTCAGGCCATTGCGGCAATGCCGGCGCTGTTTCGGCAGCATCTCGATGGCATTGCGATCCAGATCGAGGAGTTCGCCGAGCAGGATGTGCTCGATGAGCTGGGCATCGAAGACCCCTGGGAGCTGACCGGGCTTTATCAGGGCCATGCCTTGACCGAGCAGAGCATCTGGTCATCCGGCGATCTGCCGCCGATCATCCGCCTCTACCGCCGCCCGCTGCTGGAAGAATGGGTGGATAGCGGCGTCGCGCTGGATGCGCTGATCGCCCATGTGATCGTTCACGAGGTGGGCCACCATTTCGGCTTTTCTGACGATGATATGCACGCGATCGAGCAAAGCGTCACGCCGGAGTCGGAGCCTGCCATTCCGAAGCGGGGAGCGTAAGGACGAAGCTGGCACCGCCCTGCGGGCGCGTCCGGGCCACCAGCGTCCCGCCATGCGCTTCGGCAATGGAGCGCCCGACGGCAAGGCCAAGACCGACGCCAGCGGTTTCGCGGCTACGGGAGGTTTCGACGCGGAAGAATGGCTCGAACAGCCTTTCCTGCAGGGCCGGAGGGAAGCCAGGGCCATCATCCGCAACGGTGAGAACGATCTCGCCATGCGCCTCCACGATCGTGATGAAGCCGCCGCCCGCATAGCGCTGGGCATTGGCGACCAGGTTGCCGATGAGGCGCTGAATCGCGAGACGGTCCCCCCATATCCAGGCGGCCGCAGGCGCTTCCGCCAGAACCAGCGCGGGGCCGGTGGTGCTGCGATCCACCACATCGCGCGCGACGGCTGCGATATTCACCAGCCCGGTCTCGAGCTGCCCCGTTCCCTTGGCATAAGCCAGAATGCTGGCAATCAGAGCCGCCAGTTCGGCTAAATCCTTCTCGGCGTCGGCGCGGATATCCTTGGGCAATCTGGCGACGCGAAACTCCAGGCGGGCCAACGGGCTTGCCATGTCATGCGCGATCGCCGCGAGCATCATGGTGCGGCTTTCCACCAGATCCGCGAACCGATCCCGCATGGCCGCTATGGTGGTCGCCAGCTGGGCAATCTCGGGCGGGCCATCCACGAAAATGGGGCTACGCTTGCCCTCGACATAAGCCTGGTCGGCTTGTTGGGCGAGCCGGTGGAGTGGCGCTACGATCCCGCGTCCCATCAGCGCAGCGCCAATCCCAAGAACGATCGCAACGACAATCGTGACGAGAAGCACAGTGCGATGCCAGGCCGTGAACACCGGCTGCGGCGCACTGCGGACGATCTGCCACCCCCCGGTATCGTCCCGCACGGCGGCGGAGAACGATCCGAACAACGCGCTCGGCGCGGGCGCGGCCCGATGTCCTCCTGCAGGCCCGGCTGCGATTTCGCTTGCCAGCCTGACGTGCGACGGCGGGAGGTTCATGATGCTGGCCAGCTGCGCCTCGTAGCGCTCGTTCCGCTGCTCGTCCGCACGCGGCGTGAACGAGGCAGCGGTCTCGCGCGGCATGAGGCCCGAATCCCTCTCCAATGTCGGACGCCCGGCGAGGGTAGCCGCTAGCTCGATGAGCTGCACAGGCGCTGCCCGTGGGGGCGGGCCGATGAAAGTGGTGAGGAAATTGGCCATCGTCGAGAGCAGCAACGCCCCGAAGAGGAGAACGCCAAGCTGCCGGGAAATGCTCCAGCGTGCAAGACCAGATAGGCGCACGGTCACGACCGCCGCACGAGCAGATAGCCTTCGCCCCGGACCGTGCGGATCAGCTCCGACGCATCGTGCTCCGCAAGCTTCGCGCGCAGGCGGGAGATGCCGACATCGACGGCCCGGTCATAGAACTCGGCATCCGCCCCGTGGACATCAAACATCAGCGTATCGCGGCTGACCACCCGCCCCGGTCGCCTGAGCAGGGCGAGGAGCAGCCGATATTCGTTGGTCGTCAGTTCAACAGTTGTGCCGTCGGGCGAAACCAGTCCATAGCTTGCGGGCAGGGCCACCCAGCCATCAAACCGGATCGCCTGGACCTCCTCTTCTTCCGGCCCGCGTCCCGCAGTCCTGCGACGCAGCACCGCACGCACGCGGGCAAGCAGTTCCCGGGGATTGACCGGCTTTGCGATATAGTCGTCCGCACCCAGTTCCAGTCCAAGAATTCTGTCGACATCGGAGGCCATGGCGGAGAGCATCAGGATGGCTGGCCGATCGGCCTTCCCCGCGATGTCCTTGAGGACAGAAAGACCATCCTCGACAGGCATCATCACGTCGAGGATGATGGCATCCGGTCGGTCAGTGCCCAGCAACAGTCGCAGTTCAGCACCGCTTCCCACAGCGCTGACCCGCAGCTCATGCGCCTCGAGATATTCACAGATCAGCGTGCGCAGCTCAGCGTCATCGTCAAGCACGACCACATGCTTGCGCTCGCCGGAGTCATTCATCGATCACGTTCCCCGTGCGCTTCAGAACCCGGAATCTCCCACCGGCGGGTCAGGTTGCAATGCCGATGGTCGCGGTCGCTGCATAGCCGTTACTCGTATCCCCGGTCATGGCGAGAGTCATCACTGCCATCTGCGCCGACGAATTGTCGCCGAACACATTGTCGTTGGCAATCGACGCACTGTTATAGGCCGATCGGCTACTTGCGTAGGTCGACGTTGCATAGACTTCCGCGCATTGCGTCGCCGGGAGGGCAAATTGCGAAATCAGCACGGCATACCGCCCGCTGGTTGCATTGGACAAACTGGAAAACACTTCAAAATGGATGTGCGGATAGCGTCCGTTGTAACAGCCGGGGAAGATGGTGGTGAATGTCACCTGCCCATTGGCATCCGAAACCTGAATGCCGCGCAGATAGCTTTCCGCCGGAAGATCATACAGGGAATAATCGCCGCTGCGATCACAATGCCACATGTACACGGCGTAACCTGCAAGGGGCGCGCAGCTGTTATTGGCATTCACCAGGGTGATGGTCACATCCATGCGAATCCCGGTCGCCACTGTGGTTGACGACCCCGCAAAGCTTGAGCGGATGTCCTGCCGAACTGCGCCTGTATAGGTCAGCACGTTGGAGGTCACCCCCGAAGAGGTGTTGGTCCCGTCGGCGGGATAAGGCCCGTTGGTCTCGGTTGCCGGGACCGTGCAGGTGCCCGACGATGTGGGGGTCGGCGTGGGCGTGGGCGTCGGAGTCGGTGTTGGCGTCGGCGTGGCGATCGTGGTCGTGCTTGCCGCGCCGCTGCTGCTGCTGTCACTGCCGCAACCGACCAGCAGCGCCGTGCTGCCCGCGCCGCCGAGCCACAGCAACGCGCGCCGTCGACCGACCTCAAGCTTACGGATGGCGACCAGATCGTGGGCGAGCCCGTGATCGTGATTGTTGTCTTGCCGCGCCAATTCCGGCGCCTGGTCCTTGTCAATCATGCAGCAGCTCCTGGGAGTGGAAGTGCCGCGCTACCCCAGAAGCAATTCAGCCGGATTTCGGTATATTACGAAATATTTCAGCGCAGGCCGCGCCGCCCGCTCAGCGGCCCTGATTGCGCCAGCGGTTGATCGTGCGCTCGAGGATTTCCTCCTCGCCGCCGGTCTGGCGCCACAGGTCGGAGAAGACCGGGTCCGCCGATGCCGGGCGGCGGGCGGCTTCGAGATCATCGAAGGCGACGCGGATCGGCACGGTGACGCCCTCGCCGCAGACGATGCACTCGCGGTTGCGCAGGGCCGGGATCGAATCGAGAAAGCCGCGCGAGCCCTCCGGCATCGCTGCCTTCACGAACTGCTGATCGCGCTCGTTGTTGAGGCGCATGGCGATCAGCGTGCCGCATTGCGAGAGCACGCCCTCGGCAAGATCGGACGGGCGCTGCGTGATCAGCCCCAGCGACACGCCATATTTGCGCCCTTCCTTGGCGATCCGCTCGAGGATCTTGCGCACGCTCTGCCCGGCCTCGATGTTGCTGGAGGGGATGTAGCGATGGGCTTCCTCGCAGACGAGCAGGATCGGCTTCTGCTCCTCGTCGCGCGCCCAGATGGCGAAATCGAAGATCAGCCGCGCCAGCACGGAGACGACGACATGGGTGATCTCGGACGGCATGGCCGAGGTATCGACAATGGAAATCGGCTTGCCCATCGCCGGCAGGCGGAACAGCTTGGCGAGGAAATTCTGCATCGAATCCGCCACCAGCATGCCGGAAAACATGAAGCTGAAGCGCGGGTCCGCCTTGATCTCGTCCAGCCGGGTGCGCAGGCGCAGATAGGGCAGCGAGTTAGTGCTCTTGTCGAGCTTGCCCATCTCATTGGCGAGGATCGCCGCGAGATCGGAGAGCAGATAGGGCACCGGAGAATCGACCGTCAGCCGCCCGATGCCTTCCGCCAACCGGCTGCGGCCGCGCGCGGCGAGCAGGCACTTGGCGAGAATATCGCAATCCTGCGCGCGCTCGGGGCCCTTGGAAGTGACGAGCACTTCGCAATGCTCCTCGAAGTTCATCAGCCAATAGGGCAGTTCGAGATTGCTGGTATCGTAGACCGCGCCATTGCCGGCGAAGGCGGCGCCATATTCGCCATGCGGATCGATCATCACGATATGGCCCTGCGGCGCCATGTCGCAGATGCGGTGCAGGATGAGCGCGGCGGAAGTGGACTTGCCGGTACCGGTGGAGCCGAGCAACGCGAAATGCTTGCCGAGCAGCGCATCGACCAGCAGCGAGGCGCGGGTGTTCGCGGTGGGGTACACCGTGCCGATCTCGATCCGCGCCTGATCATGGGCGGAATAGATTTCCAGCATATCCGGGCTGGAGACGGGATAGATGGGCGTGCCGGGCACCGGGAAGCGCGTGACGCCACGGCGGAAGCGGAAGATGCGCCCGGTCAGTTGCTCCTGATCGCCCTCCCCCACAAAGTCGATATCGGCGAGGATGTGCGTCGCGGAGCGGGAATCGAGCGCCAGCGTGCGCACCGTCGCGACGATCCAGCAGGCGCCGACCCGCATCTTGAGCTGGCTGCCGACCTGCCCGCCCATGGCGATGCTGGGGTCGCTCTCCCCGGCCAGTCGCTCCATGGCGGCGATGTCGAGCAGGATCTTGGCCGAGCCGCCGGATATCGCGGAGATGACGCCGATCTCGATATCCGAGAAATGCGGCCGCACGCCGGGCTGCGCCACGGCATCGACCGGCACCGGCTGGCCATCCAGATCCCTGCCAGAAAAATAGTTCACCGCGTCGCTCCCACCTGTGGCCAGGATGCAGGGCGTATCGAATATGCGTAAACAAATGCCTGCGCCGTGGGCGCCGCTTGGGCTCAGCGCATTTTCACGCGACCCGCGACGAAGCCGGCGAACATGCCCATAGCGAGCGCCGAGAAGACGGCGACCAGACCATAAGCCACGCCATGCTCCTGCGCGAAGACGCCGATGTCGCGCTCAAAGCCGGTCTTGTGGACCTCGATCTCGCGCACCGCGGCGGCGAGCACGCGGCCATTCTGCACCAGAAACGTCTCGGCGGTGTAGGTGCCGGTGACCACCCGGGCGGAGAGCGGCAGGCGCGCGCGGTACAGCACGCCATCGGTGATCTCGACCGCCTTGGGCGCCTCCAGATACAGCCCGCTGCGCGCGCGCAGATCATTGAGGCCGCTGGCGAACCGGCCGATCTCCTCGGTATCGCTGAAGGACGCGGGCGAGAGCTGCAGCTTGCTCAGCCCCAGCTCGTAGATCGCGGCCGTACGTTCATCGACGATCTGGTCGATGGGGCGCGAGGACGCCACGGCATAGAAGCTCGGCGCCGAGCGGAAGGCGATGCTGTCGGCATTGACCCACATGCCGGCGAGCTTGCGCTTCTCGCGCACGGTGATCGCCTGGCTCGGGCCCTTGAGCACGACGATGATGTCGACCGGCTCCTCCGGTACGCGCCCACCGGGATAGAGGATCGCGCCGAACAGCAGCAATTCCGCGCCGGTGAAGCTGAACTGGATCTCGACGGTGCGTTGAGAGACATCCGGCACCAGCTGCGGCGCGGCCCGCTGCGCGCTCGCCGGGGCGCCGCCCAGCAGCGCCAGCGCCACCACCCAGGGGGCGATGCGGGTGATCACTGGACAACCACCGAGTAGATCTCGTCCGGCCGCCAGCCAAGGCCCAGCGCCATGCGGATGGCGATGACCAAAGCGATGAAGGCCAGCGCGACGCGCAGATATTCCGGCCGCGCTCGCATCGAGATGCGGCTGCCGATCTGCGCGCCGGTCACGCTGCCGATGAGCAGCAGGAAGGCGAGGACGAGGTCCACCGCATGGGTGGTGGTGGCGTGGACCATCGTCGTGAACATCGTCACGAACAGGATCTGGAACAGCGACGTGCCGATGACGATCTGCGTCGACATGCCAAGAATGTAGAGCATCGCGGGCACGAGGATGAAGCCGCCGCCCACGCCCATCAACATGGTCATGATGCCCGAGAAGATGCCGAGCAGCAGCGGCGCCAGCGGCGAAATGTAAAGGCCCGAAGCATAGAAACGCCAGCGCAGCGGCAGCGCCGCCACCAGCGGGTGGTGCCGCCGCTTGCGCGCGGCCTGCCGCTGCCCGCGCCGCGCCATCACCAGCGCATGGATCGATTCCCGCGCCATCAGCATGCCGATCGAGCCGAGCATCAGCACGTAGAGCACGGCAATGGTGGTATCGATCTGGCCCATCCGCTCCAGCACGCGATAGATCACCGCGCCCAGCGCCGCGCCGATGGCACCGCCGACGACGAGGACGGCGCTCATCTTGAGATCGACCGTCTTGCGGCCGAGATGGCTGAACACGCTGGAAACGCTCGCGCCCATCACCTGCGTGGCGGAGGATGCGGCGGAGACGGTCGGCGGGATGCCGTAGAAGATCAGCAAGGGCGTGGTGAGAAATCCGCCGCCCACGCCGAACATGCCCGAGAGCAGGCCGACAAGGCCGCCCAGGCCGATGATGACCAGGGCGTTCACCGACAGGTTGGCGATCGGCAGATAGATGTCCATGTCGCCCTCGGTAGTCGCAAAGCGCCCGATCAAAAAGGGGCTTGCCGCCCGATGCTCAAAAATCCGTCGCGAGGGTGATCGCAGGGCCGCTTGCCGGGCGTGCATTGCCCGCGATGCGGAAGCGCCATTCCGCCGAGAGGCTCAGCCCCGGCCGGGCCCATGGCAGCCGCGCGCGGAGTTGCGGCCCGATGTCCAGCCGCCGCGCACCGGGCTGGACGCTGCCGGAGAGCGCGCCACCGACTGCCAGTGCGAGCCCGCGTCCGGGCGGAAACAGCCGGTAAGAGAGCGCAGCCTTGCCGTCCGCAAAGCCATCGCTGCCGGGCAAGCCGACAAATCCGGCCTGTGCATAGCCGTCCGCCTCGACGCGCGGCAGAATCGCGGTCGTGTTCAGGCCGCCGGCCGCCAGCAGGGCGAACCCGTTGCGACCGCCTGTCCCGAGACGCTGGCGTCGCTCCACCATCAGCGAGACTGGCAAGGCAGCGGGCAGCCCGGCCGGGCGCCAGGCGAGGCCCAATGCTCCCTCCTCCGCGAACGGCCGTTCAATTGCGCGGCTGGCCCGTCCATAGAGGCTGAACACGCCCATCTCGCTGCTGCTGACGCGATAATCGAGCCGGACGCCCATTTGCGATCCGCCGAGCAGCGGCGCAAAGGCGCGCGACCCGCCGGCATCGGGGCGCCAGAACAGCCATGCCTGGCCGGACACGCGCCCGCTCTTGCGCGCTTCTCGCAGGGTGCCGATCGACGGCTCGCCAAGCACGGTCCCTTGCGAAGGCGTCGCTGCCGAAGCCGGCGCATTGCGCGGAGCGTCCGACCTTGGCTGTGGCATGTCCGTTCGAGGAGCCTGCGCCCAAAGCGCGACGGGCGTCCGGTATGACAGAACCGCATGGTGAGATCGTGCCGCCGTGCCTGCCGGTCGGCCGGCGACAGCGGGGGCATCGCCCGACAATCCCGCGCTGCGCTGCCCGTCGCTATGATCAGCCCGGACCCCGCCACTCGGCGCCTGCGCCGCAGGCAAGGCCGCAACGTCCGTCGCCCCGCGCTCGCCTCCCGCCATCACGGGCCAGCCCAGCATCACGCCGCGCGCGCAGACCCAGCAGCCCAGGACCGCGCCCAGGAACCGCAGCGGCCGCCCGCCACCCGCGCTCATGCCGAGACTCCCGTGGCCGCGTCAGGGAAGCGATGGCGCGTCTTGTCCCACACCAGCGCCCGCCCGCGCAGATGCCGCACGTAGATCGAAATGGCGCGCCCGGCGGCGAGAATGGCAACGATATTGCCAGTGATCGTGCGCGGCACGGAGAGGAGCGCTTGCCCCCAGCCATAGGCTCGCCAGACGAACAGCATGCGCATGATGAGCCGCCAGGCGAGCAGCACGGCCGTCGCGCGCATCAGCCAGGGCAAGGGCTCGGGCCAGGTCATCGGCGGCAGGCCCATCAGGCTGCGCGTGATGTGGATGAACAGGGCCAGCCCCAGCCCGGCATAAGCCGCGACCAGGACGATCGCTGCCAGCGCGGCGCGTCGATCGCGCAGACGCATCCAGCGCTCGCGCCAGGGGCCGGACCAGCCGAGCCGATCCCAGCCGGCCAAGGCGATCCCGACCGTCCAGCGCGCCTTTTGCCGAACGGCGGCGCCCCAGCTATCCGGGAAATACTCGCGCGTGGCGATCAGCTCGCCCCTGGCGTCGCGCATCCGCACCAATATGCCGCGCCCGCCGGCATCGCCAATGCGCAGGCCCAGCTCATAATCCTCGGTGAGGCTGGCCTCATCGAATGGGCGCCCGCCCCGCTCCATCGCCACGGCGGCGAGCGCATCGCGGCTGAAGCCGCAGCCGACGCCGGCCGACGGCATGGCTGCGCCCAGCGCTTCCCGCACCGTCAGCGAGGCGCCGTGCGCGACCGCGAATTCATCGAGATAATGGCCCGCAACCCATTGCGAGCGCGCCGATTTGAGCGGAAGGACCGGGAGCTGGACGAGCGCGAAGCGTGGCGCGAGATAGCCGATCACCCGCAGCGCATCGGGATGCACGACATCCTCGGCATCGTGCAGCACCACCGTGAGCACGCGGCGCTCCTGCTCGGCTTCCCAGCGTTGCATGGCGACCCACAGCTGGTTCAGGCAATCGGCCTTGGTGGTGGGACCGGGCCGATCATTGACCACCAAGGTCACGCGCCCGCCGCCCCGCTCGGTGATCAGCGTGCAGACCGCCCACAAGGTCGCCGGATCATTGGGATAAGCGCCGACAAAAATCTGCACATCCTCGCCGGCCCATTTGTCGAGGCAGCCGGTGAGCATGGGACGGATCACGTCCGACTCGTCCCAGGCAGGAATGAACACCGCGATCGGCCCCGCAGAGCCAGCGGGCGGCAAATCGCGTGACGTCATCCGCGCCACCCGGCTGTAGACGGTCAGCGACCGCCAGCCGCGCCGCGCCAGATAGATGAGGTCGATGGCCAGATCGTCCAGCCCACCGATGATAAGCCCCAAAGCTGCAAACAAGAGAAGCTCGCCGCACAGCAGCTCGCTCAAAGCGAGTGTCCCACCCATCTTCCCCCCCCCCGAGTCGACACCGCGTTCCCCCTGCGCTGCCGAGCGATTTATTGAGCATAATGAGGGACCTGGAGCAATGATGCTTTTCGCGGCGTTAACGTTTCCCCGGATCATCCTGGCCATTGCCGGTTTGACCTGATCCCGCCCGGCCTCTAGCGACAGGCCATGAGCTGTTGCGCGCCCGCCCCCGACCAGCCGCAGACCTGCGGGAGCCAGCCCGCATGACGCGGGGCAAGCGCGTGCCGGTCGGCTTGCTGGGTGGATCGTTCAACCCCGCCCATGGGGGCCACCGCGCCATCTCCTTGTTCGCGCACGCCGCACTGGGGCTGGATGAGGTCTGGTGGCTGGTCTCGCCGGGCAATCCGCTCAAGCCACCCGCCGGCATGGCACCGCTGAACGCGCGCGTGGGCAGCGGCAAGGCGGCCGCCCGCCGCGCGCCCATCCGCGTCACCGCCATCGAGCGGGAGACGCATACCCGCTACACGCTCGACACGCTGCGCCGGCTGACGCGCCGCTACCCGCACCGCCGGTTCATCTGGCTGATGGGCGAGGACAATCTGGCCCAGTTCCACCAGTGGAAAGGCTGGCGCGATATTGCGCGAACAACGGCCATTGCTGTTATCGCCCGACCCGGCTATAGTCGGGCGGCTGTAGGCTCACCGGCCATGGCCTGGTTGCGGCGTTTCGTCCGACCCGCCAGTCAGAGCAAAAGCTGGACGACATGGAGACTGCCGGCGCTCGTGCTTTTGCGCTTTCGCCCCGATCCCAGATCAGCCACGCTGCTTCGGCAGAAGGCGCCTCTTTGGCACCGTAGCTTTGCTGATGTTGCGCCGATCGACGGCGTGACCGGTCGCCGCATCCCACAGGAGTGACATTGCCCGACCCGTTACCCATGCCCGCCCGTCCTGCCCCCGCTGGAGGACTGTCCCAACCCGGCATCGATGCATCCTCGGATCGCCTCCTGGCGATCGTTCTGGAATCGCTGGACGATGATCAGGCGCAGGAAGTCGTGAGCATTCCGCTTGCCGGCAAGAGCAGCATTGCCGATCACATCGTGATCGCGTCGGGTCGTTCGTCCCGGCAGGTGGCCGCCATTGCCCAGAAGCTGGCCGAGCGGATCAAGCAGACGATGGGCCGCAATGTCCGCATCGAAGGCCTGCCCGTCGCCGACTGGGTGCTGATCGACGCGGGCGACGTCGTCGTGCATGTCTTCCGCCCGGAGGTCCGCAGCTTCTACAATCTCGAGCGCATGTGGGGCTTCTCGGACGCACCGCTGGCCGCCGGCGAGGCCTGATCCTTATTTAAGCGTACCCCGGGGGCCGAATGCTGCTGCACATCGTCGCACGGGGACGCATCGGCCGCTCGCCAGAGGCCGATCTCGTCGAGCGCTATCTCAAGCGTGTGACGCTGCCCGCCAAGGTCACCGAACTGCCGGATCGTGGCGGCAAGGCGCCGCCGCCCCTGCCCGCCCAGTCGGTCATGGTGATGCTCGATGAAACCGGCAAGCAGCTGACCTCCATGGCCTTTGCCGAGCAGATCGGCCGCTGGCGGGACGACGGCGTGCGCGAATGCCGCTTCATGATCGGCGCGGCGGACGGGTTTGAGACCGCAGACCGGGCCAGCGCTGACCTTCTGATCGCCTTCGGGGCAATGACCTGGCCGCACATGATGGCGCGGGCGATGCTGGCCGAACAGCTCTGGCGCGCCACCAGCATCCTCGCCAACCACCCCTATCACCGGGAGGGATGAGGCGTGGTGGCGGCCAGCTGGACCCGACTGCCCCGGCCGCCGGCACTGCGGCCGTCCCTGCCCGTCATGCTGGCCACCGCTGCCCTGCTCATCACCGCCATCGCGGCACCGCTGGCTCTCTCTGCCCAGCGCAATCCGGCGCCGCAGGCCGCGCAGGCGGAGATCGCCCGACAGCAGGCCGCCCTGGCTCGCGCCCGCGCGCAGGGCGAGGAAGCCCGCAAGCGTGGCGAAGCCCTGGAAGCCCGCGCCCGCGCCTCCTCCGCCGCAGCCGACAAAACCCGCAACGAAATTGCGGCGCTCGCCGCCCGCATCCAGCAGAGCGAGGCAGATCTGCGCGCGGGCGAGGCGCGCATGGCGATCATCATCACGCGCCAGCGCGAGCAGCGGCGCCAGCTCGCCACCCGCCAGCAACCGATCGTCCGACTGACCGCCGCCCTGCAGCAACTGGCCCGGCGCTCGCCGGTGCTCGCACTGGTCGCGCCCGGCACGATCAGCGAGGCGGTGCATCGCCGCATCGCGCTCGCGCAGATATTGCCGACCATCACCGCCTCCACGCAGGATCTGCGGGGCGCCATTGCGCGCAGTGCCGATCTGCAGCGCAGCGCGCAGGCGGCGGCGCAGTCCCTCGTCCGCACCCGCGCCGGGCTGAAAACGCAGCAGGCCGCGCTCAGCACGCTTGAGCAGCGCCAGCGCGGCGCTTCCCGGCAGTTGCGCGCGGAGGCCAGCCTGCAGACCGAGCGCGCTCTCGCCATGGGCGAGCAGGCCCGTGATATCAGCGATCTGATGGACCGGATCGGCGATGCGGCGCAGGTGCAGGAGGCGTTGCTGCGCCTGCCCGGCCCGATGCCCCGGCCGGCCCGTCCGCAAAACAGCGCCGCCCCAGCGCCCGAGCGGCCGAGCGTCGCCGCAGGCCAGACCCCGGCGCCACCCTACCGCCTGCCCGCGATCGGCGACATCGTCACCGGCTTCGGGGAATTGAGCGCAGGCGGCGTGCGCGCGCGGGGCATCACCATGGCGACCGCAGCCGGGGCCGCGGTCATCGCGCCCGCAGCGGGGCGAGTCGCCTTTGCCGGGCCGTTTCGCGGCTATGGCAAGATCGTCATTCTGGAGCATCGCGGCGGCTGGACGAGCCTGCTGGCCGGGCTGGACCGGTTGAGCGTGGCGCCGGGAGATACCCTGCGCCAAGGCGACCCGGTCGGCGCGACCGGCAGCGACCCGGCCCGCCTCATCATCGAGCTGCGCCAGCAGGACCGCGCTGTCGATATTGCTTCCCTTGTCCGCTAGCCCCGTTCAGCAGCGCGTAACGCTATCTTCGCTACGCTGGCGTGCGACCTAGGCAGAACCGTTGTTCCTGCTATAGGTCAGGACAGCATTTTTGTCGAAAGCGTCTCCATGGCCAATGCCCGCCGCACCCTGTTTCTCCGTTCCGCCGCGATCCTGGGCGCCATCGCGCTCATTCCCGCGTCGACCTCTGCCGTTACGGAGACCGAGGGCGAGACTTACAAACAGCTCGATCTGTTCATGGACGTGTTCCAGCGGGTGCGCGCCAATTATGTCGAGCAGGTCGATGATGCGACGCTGATCAAGGGCGCCATCGAGGGGATGCTCTCCAGCCTCGATCCGCACAGCGCCTATCTGGACGTCCGCTCCTTCGAGAATTTGCGCACCCAGACCGAGGGCAGCTATGGCGGCCTCGGCCTCTCCGTCACGATGGACGAAGGCGTGGTGAAGGTGATCGCGCCGACCGACGACACCCCCGCCGCGCGCGCGGGCATCAAGGCCGGCGACTATATCACGCATATCGACGGCAAGCTGATTTATGGCGGCACGCTCGACGAAGCGGTCGAGAAGATGCGCGGTGCGCCGAATACCAAGGTGAAGCTCACCATCGCCCGCGAAGGCCGCACCGAGCCGTTCGACGTGGAACTGACGCGCGCGATCATCGATATCAAGCCGGTCAAATGGCAGGTGAAGGGCGATGTCGGCGTCATCAAGATCGTCAGCTTCTCCGCCGATACCGGCGCGGACGTGCAGAGCGCCATTCGCGGCATCGACAAGTCGCTCGGCCACAAGCCGATCGGCTATGTGCTGGACCTGCGCTCCAACCCCGGCGGGCTGCTGGATGAAGCCGTGCGCGTCTCCGACGCCTTCCTCGAGCGCGGCGAGATCGTCTCGCAGCGCGGCCGCCAGCGCGGCGACACCCGGCCTTATTATGCCCGGCCCGGCGATGATGCGCAGGGCCTGCCCGTCGTCGTGCTGATCGATGCGGGGTCGGCTTCCGCCTCCGAGATTGTGGCTGGCGCCCTGCAGGACCAGAAGCGCGCGCTCATCATGGGCGAGCGCAGCTTCGGCAAGGGCAGCGTGCAGACGCTGCTGCCGCTCTCGCAGGATACGGCCCTGCGGCTCACCACCGCGCGCTATTACACGCCATCGGGCCGCTCGGTGCAGGAAGGCGGCATCGAGCCGGACATTCTGGTGCCGCAGCTCTCCGACCCCGATTACGCCAAGCGGCCGAAATATCGCGAAAGCGACCTGCGCCGTCACCTCATCAACGAGGCCAAGCTGGATCGCTCGGAGCTGGAGGCGGACAGCAACCCCGATCCCCGCTTCACCGCGACGGCGGAGGATCTCAAGAAGCAGGGCGTTGAGGACTTCCAGCTCCATTACGCGCTGCAGACTCTCGGCCGCCTGAACGGAACGCCGCAAATGGCGGCAGCCCCGACGACGAAGGCACGGCGGTAAGCAGACCGATGTCGCGTGACACCTCCCTGTCGCTCGCCCGGTTCGTGGCGGTGATGCTGCCGACCCTGCTGCTGGGCGGCGCGCTGCTCTCGCAGCATGTCGGCGGGCTGTTCCCGTGCGAAATGTGCATGTGGCAGCGCTGGCCGCATCTGGGCGCGATCATCGCCGCGCTCGCCGCGATTGCCCTGCGCCGCACCGCGCCGATGAGCGCGATGTTCACCATGCTCGCGGCGCTGGCCATCGCGACCAGCGGTGCCATCGGCGCATTTCACGCCGGTGTCGAATATGGCTGGTGGCAGGGCCTGACCAGCTGCACCGCGACTATGGACACGTCTTCGGGCCAGTCGATGCTGGATTCGATCATGTCGGCCACGCTGGTGCGCTGCGATGTCGCGCCCTGGTCGATGTTCGGCATTTCGCTCGCCGGCTACAACGCGATCCTCTCGCTGGGCGGCGCACTGCTGATCCTCATTCTGGTTCTCAAATGGAGCCGGTCATGACCGACAGCACACGCGTCTCGCCCCGTCCCGGCCAGCGTCGTGCGGACCGCGCCTCGATGTTGCGGGTCGATCAGGCCGGCGAATATGGCGCGGTGCGGATTTATGCCGGGCAGCTCGCCGTGCTGGGCGACCGTCATCCGATCAGCCGCGAGATTGCCGGTATGGCGGCGCAGGAAGAGCGGCACCGCGCGCATTTCGACGCGATGATGGTGGAACGCGGCGTGCGCCCCACGCTGATGCAGCCCTTCTGGCATGTCGCCGGCTTTGCGCTCGGCGCTGCAACCGCGCTCATCGGCCCGCGCGCGGCGATGGCCTGCACCGCCGCCATCGAGACCGAGATCGACGATCATTACGGGCAGCAGCTCAAGGAGATCGGCGAGGATGACCCGGCGCTGACCGAAGCGATCACGGACTTCCAGGCCGAAGAAGTCGAGCATCGCGATGCCGCGATTGCCCATGGCGCAGAATCCGCGCCTGCCTATCCCTTGCTTTTCGGGGCAATCCGGCTTGGCTGCCGCGCTGCCATTGCCCTCTCGAAGCGGATTTAAGAAGGAACCTGTCGATGCGTGCCCTCGTCCTTGCACTCCCCCTCAGCCTCGCTCTTGCGGTCCCTGCCTTCGCGCAGGCCGCCCCGGCCGCTCCCGCTGCCGCCGCCGGGCCGGAGGATGTCGCGAAGGTGAAGCAGGTGTTCGTCTATGGCGAAGACCCGTGCCCGGCGAGCGAGGGCGACGAGATCGTCGTCTGTGCGCGGATGCCCGACAATGATCGCTACCGCATCCCCAAGGAACTGCGCACCGATCCCAACAGCCCGGCCGTGCAAAGCTGGGCCAATCGCGCCCGCTCGATCGAATATGTCGGCGCGTCTGGGACCGACAGTTGCTCGCCCACCGGCTCGGCTGGCTTCACCGGCTGCTTCACACAGATCGCGCGTGCGGCGCGCGAGGAGCGCCAGAAAATGCTCGGTTCCGGCACCTGGGCCGATGCCGTCGCCAAGGCGCGCGAGGAGCGGCTCGGCAATCTCGATGCGGAATCCGCACAGATCGAAGCACAGGCCAAGGCCGATGAGGAGGCCGCGCGGCTCAAGGCGCAGCGTGAGGCGCAGCAGCAGGGCCCGACCGTTACGCCCTGATCGCGCGAGGCGTTACAGGAAATATTGCAGCTTCACCGCCGTCCGCTTCGCCGCGCCGGGGGTGACGGTGAGGACGACGGACTCAAAGCCCGGCGCGCCGAAGCGCAGCCGGGGGTTGCGCGAAAAGCCGACCCCCTCGCGCGGGATGCCCAGCATCGTGTCCAGCCGGCTGTTGCTGTTCTCATCGTGGAAGACGAGCAGCGCATAGTCGCCGGGCGGCACGCGTGCGAACAGAAGTTCGGCATGGTCGCCCGCCGCAACGCTGGCCGTGAGGGCGAGCGGGTCTTTCTCGCATTTGGGGAAATGGGAGCGGTCCTTGGTCAGGCAGGCGCGCAACATGCCGCGAGTGGAGCGCAAGCCCTCGAACCGCACGTCGATCTGGCCCGTGGCCGGTGCAAGGCCCGCCGCTGCCGGAACGACCGCATCGGCGGTGCGCACGGTGGCCGCGCCATCTTCACCCAGCGCCAGGGTTGGCGCGCCGAGCGAGAGCAGCAGGCCTGTCAGCATCAGCGGCCGTGCGACACGACGCGCCAGACCATGGTCGGCACCGTCAAAGAACATCATGCAGCATTATCCCTTGCCGGCGCGGGGTCATCATTGTGCGGCATGGCGGCGGAGCCTCCCGCCGGTGTCGGCGCGAACCGGGGAGACAGGCCGCGATCCGTGCCGCACAGCCGGTCCCACACGCGGAAATAGAGGCCGTAATTGCAGCGATACTGCTCATGATGCTTCTCATGGTGGGAAGCGGTGATCAGCCAGCGCCCGGCGGGGCCGTTCACCAGCCAGCGCGGGAACATCTCCCAGCCCATATGATTGGTGACGCCCATGACAGTCATCACCGTTAGCACCACCCCCAGTGCCGCAACATGAATGGGAATGACGAAGACGAGGAACGGAATGACGACCGCGCCGGTCACCGCCTCCCACGGATGGAAGCTCATCGCCGCCCAGGCCGTGGGCGGCCGGCTGGCGTGATGCACCGCATGGGCGACGCGAAACCAGGCCGGGCGGTGGAGCAGCCGGTGCGTCCAGTAGAACCACGTATCGTGCGCGGCGAGATAGAGCAGCACGGAGATCGGCAGATACCAGAGCGGGTAGGCATCGACATCGGTGTAGATCAGCGTCCAGCCGTGGCTCTGCCAGCCCCAGGCGACGATCCCCGCGGGCAGGCCAAAGATCAGCGCCGAAAGGAGCGACCAGCGGATTTCCGCGCCGATCTGCCGGCGCAGCCCGGCATAATGGCCGGGGCGTGTCATCCGGGTCGCCAGCGCGAACCCGCCACTGGAAAGCAGGTAACGCACCGCGATGATGCCGGACATCGCCAGAATGGACGCAAGGATCAGCATCGCGGGCTGCATGGCGATGCTATAGGGAGCCCCGCCTGAGAGGGAAACGATAATCGGTAAAGCGTTCGCGCCGGTCGCTCGCCAAGCGCAGAGATAAGTTCCCCCGCCCCTTCGGGCATCGTTCCCACATCACTGGCCGATAGCCAAGCGCCTCCCCCTCGGCTAGGGCTGCGCGGATGACAGGCGCACGACCTATCGATCTGGCCATTGTCGGCGGCGGCCTTGCCGGCAGCCTGATCGCGCTGGCCCTGCGCGCGCGGCGACCTGAGCTGCGCGTCGTGGTGATCGAGGAAGCCGCGCGGGCTGGCGGCAATCAGCTCTGGTCCTGCTTTGCCGAGGATGTCGCGTCCGCCGATCGCTGGCTGATCGAGCCGCTGATCGTGCATGGCTGGGGCGGCTATGACGTGCGCTTCCCGGGTCAGGTGAGGCGCCTGCCGAGCAGCTATGCGACGCTGACCAGCGAGCGGCTGGGGATGCGCCTGCACCGCGCCATGCCGGAGGGTGACCTGCTGTTCGACCGGGCGGCAACCGCGCTCACGCCGCACAGCGTCACACTGGCCGATGGACGCGTGATCGAGGCGCGCGGTGTCATCGACGCACGCGGGCCGGGCGACATGAGCGCGCTGGAGCTGGGCTACCAGAAATTCGTCGGGGCGAGCTGGCTGTGTCATACCCCCCACGGCCTTGCCGAGCCGATCATCATGGACGCGACCGTCGATCAGCAGGACGGCTATCGCTTCGTCTACACCCTGCCCCTCTCCCCCACCGAGCTGTTCATCGAAGACACTTATTATGCCGATGGCCCGACGCTGGATGAGCCCGTGCTCGCGGCGAGAATTGCGGCATATGCCCAGGCGCAGCGCTGGGAGGGCGCGGCGCGCGGCCATAGCGAGACCGGCGTGCTGCCCGTGTGCATGGGCGGCGATTTCGCGCGGCTGTGGGAGGCCGAATCCCCCGGCGTCGCCAAGGCCGGACTGCGCGGCGGCTTTTTCCACGCCCTCACCGGCTATTCGCTGCCGGATGCGGTGCGCAACGCGCTCGCCATCGCGGCGATGGACGATCTCTCCGGCCCGGCCCTGCATCAGGCGATGCGCGCGCGCGGCGCCGCGCACTGGCGGGGGCAGGCTTATTACCGGATGCTCTCACGGCTGCTCTTCCGCGCCGCCGAGCCGCAGGAGCGCTGGCGGGTGCTGGCGCGCTTCTACCGGCTTGACCCATCCCTCATCGCCCGCTTTTATGCGGGGCAGAGCACCCTTTTCGACAAGCTGCGCGTTCTGACCGGGAAGCCTCCTGTTCCCGTCAGCCGAGCCATTTCAGCCCTTGGAGCGACACGCGGATGAAGACAGCCATCGTCATCGGCGCCGGTTTTGCGGGCCTTGCCCTCGGCCTGCGCCTGCAATCGGCGGGCATCGCCACCACCATCGTCGAAGGGCGCGAACTGCCCGGCGGCCGCGCCTATATGTGGCAGAAGGAGGGCTTCACCTTCGATGCCGGGCCGACTGTCATCACCGACCCGGATTGCCTTGCCCAGCTCTGGCGCCTGACCGGCCACGACATGGCGCAGGACGTGACGCTGCTGCCGGTCAGCCCCTTCTACCGCCTGCACTGGCAGGACGGCACGACCTTCGATTATGGCAATGACGATGCCGCGCTCAACCGCGAGATCGCCAAGCTCGATCCCGCCGACATCGCCGGCTACCAGCGCTTCCTCGCCTACAGCGCCGAGGTCTATCGCGAGGGCTATGAGAAGCTGGGGCATGTCGCCTTCCTCGACTTCAAGTCGATGCTCAAGGCCGCGCCGGACCTCGCCCAGCATCAGGCGTGGCGCTCGGTCTATTCCATAGTTTCCAGCTTCGTGAAGAACGAGAAGCTGCGTCAGGCACTGAGCTTCCACACCCTGCTGGTCGGCGGCAATCCGATGACGACCAGCGCCATCTATGCGCTGATCCACAAGCTGGAGAAGCAGGGCGGCGTCTGGTTCGCCAAGGGCGGCACCCATGCGCTGGTGCGCGGCATGGTCACGCATTTCGAGCGGCTGGGCGGCACGCTGATCCTCGGCGATCCGGTCGCCAAGATCGAGACGGTGGGCGATCGCGCGACCGGCGTCGTGACCCGCTCGGGCCTGCATATCGAGGCCGATGCGGTGGCGAGCAACGCGGACATCATGCACAGCTATGCCGACCTGCTGGCTGACCATCCGCGCGGCCAGCGGCAGGGCGCCAAGCTGTTCCGCAAGCGCTGGAGCCCGAGCCTGTTCGTCGTCCACTTCGGCATCGAGGGGACTTGGCCCGGCATCCCGCACCACATGATCCTGTTCGGCCCGCGCTATAAGGAGCTGCTGACCGACATCTTCGACCATGGCGTGCTCTCGCAGGATTTCTCGCTATACCTGCATCACCCGACCGTCACCGACCCCGATCTGGCGCCGCCGGGCCACTCGACCTTCTATGCGCTGGCGCCGGTGCCGCATCAGGGCAAGCTGCCGGTGGACTGGAACGAGGTGGGGCCGATCCTCACCGGGCGCATTCTCGACGAGATCGAGCGCCGGCTGATCCCGGACATCCGCTCGCGCATCAAGGTCCAGTTCTCCTATGCACCGAGCGACTTCACCCATGATCTCAACGCGCATCTGGGCAGCGCCTTCAGCCTGGAGCCGCTGCTCACCCAGAGCGCCTGGTTCCGCACCCACAATCGCGATGATGTGATCAACAATCTCTACTTCGTCGGCGCCGGCACCCATCCGGGCGCCGGCATTCCCGGCGTCGTCGGCTCGGCCCGCGCGACGGCGGCTTTGATGCTCGAGGATCTGGCATGACATCGTTCAACCGGCTGGCGGTCTATTGCGGCTCCGCCACCCCACCCGACCCGATCTACATGGAGACGGCCCGCGCGGTCGGCGCCGGGCTGGCCCGGCGCGGCATCGGCGTCGTCTATGGCGGCGGCAAGGTCGGACTGATGGGCGCCATTGCGGACTCCGCGCTGGCGGCCGGCGGCGAGGTGATCGGTGTGATCCCCGAGGCGCTGGTGAATGCCGAGGTCGCCCATCGCGGCCTCACCGAACTGCACGTCGTGCCGGATATGCACAGCCGCAAGGCGTTGTTCACCACGCTTTCCGATGGGTTCGTGACCCTGCCGGGCGGCGTCGGCACGATGGACGAGCTGTGGGAAGCCGTGAGCTGGGCGCAGCTCGGTTATCATGACAAGCCGGTCGGACTGCTCAATACCGGCGGCTTCTACGATCAGCTGATCGGCTTCAATCGCCAGATGATCGAAACCGGCTTCATCCGCCCGCCCCACGCCAACATCCTCATCGCCCGCGAGACGCTGGACGACCTGCTGGACGCGATGGCCGCCTACACGCCCCATGAGACGATCTTCGCGATGAAGGTCGACCGGCTTTGAGAGGCTAAATGTCGGTCGAGCAACGCCCTGCCCTCGTCGGTCTTGCGCAGGAGAGCATTGCGCGCGGGTCGAAGAGTTTTCGCACGGCCTCGCGGCTGTTCGACCGGGAGACGCGCGAGCGGGCGTGGTTGCTCTATGGCTGGTGCCGGGCATGCGATGACATTGCCGACGGGCAGGATCATGGCGGGACCATGCAGGCGACCGGCGACCCCATGGCCCGGCTGGCCGACATCCGCGCGCGGACCGAGCGCGCTCTGGCGGGGCAGGCCGGGCTGGATGATCCCGCCTTTGCCGGCGGGGCGCTGGTGGCGGCGGAATGCAAGATTCCGCGCCGCTATATGGACGATCTCATCGAAGGCTTCGCGCTCGATGCGCAGGGCTGGCGACCGCAGACCGAGGACGATCTGCTGCGCTATTGCTACCATGTCGCCGGTGCGGTCGGCTGCATGATGGCCATTGTGATGGGTGTCGCGCCCGATGACGAGGCGACGCTGGACCGCGCCTGCGATCTGGGGCTGGCCTTCCAGCTCGCCAATATCTCCCGCGATGTGGCCGAGGATGCGGCAGGCGGGCGCTGCTATCTGCCCGCGGACTGGCTCATCGAGGCCGGCATCGACCCGACGGACCCGATGGCGGCGGAGCGGCGCCCGGCCCTCGCGGCGGTCACGGAGCGCGTGGCGGCGATGGCGGCGCGCTATGAAGACAGCGCCCGGCATGGCACCCCAAAGCTGCCGTTCCGCTCGGCATGGGCGGTGCTGGCTGCCGCGGGCATCTATGGCGGCATTGCCCGGAAGGTCGCCGCCGACCCGCAGGAGGCGCTGCGTCGGCGCCTGTTCACCAGCAAGGCGGAGAAGCTGGGTTGGCTGCTCCGCGCCGGCACGCAGGCTGGTCGGCGCACCAGCCTCTACCCCCCCGCGCCGCGTGATCCATCGCTGTGGAACCGGCCCCGCCAGAGCGCGCGCATTTCGGAGGCTTGATCCCGATCAATTTCTGCATGGGCGCGATCTGCTGAAGAGGCAGGCGGGAGGACATGCATGATTCCGTCACGTCACGCTTATTACCGCAACCGCGCCAACGAACATCGCCGTCTGGCGCAAGTCGCCGCGGAGCCCGCACAGCGCCTGATGCACGATCGTCTGGTCGAGGCCTATCTGGGTCTGGCGCGCGAATCGCGGCTGCGGCAGGTCGTCCGGCTCAAGGCCTGAGCGCAGCCGCGCCCAGACAAGCCGATCATCCCTGCTTGAGCAGCCTGAGCGCCCGCGCGCGCAGCCGGCCCAGGCCGGCATCGTGCAGGGCGGGAACGGCGCAGAGCATCCCCGTCACATAGGGGTCGGGCTTGTTGAAGATGATGGGTTCGCCCAGCGCATCGGTAACGCGGGCGCCGGCTTCCTGCGCGATGAGAGTCGCGGCCGCCAAATCCCATTCCGCGCCGCGTCGCAGGCCGGCTACCAGATCGGCTTCATTGGCCGCCACCATCGCCATGCGCAGCGCGATGCTGTTGGGCTTGGCGACCATGCGGTAGTCGATATCGATGCCGCCCAGATGATCGAGCGGCACGCGTGCGCCCGAGAGCGTGGCATGATCGCCCACGGCGAGCCGCTCGGGCTGTGCCCCCGTGCGCTCCCGCCAGGCACCGGCGCCGCGCACCGCCCACCAACGCTCGTTGCGCGCCGGTGCGGTCAGCACCGCGACAGTCGGAACGCCGTCCTCGACCAGTGCGACCGAGACCGCCCAGCCGGCCCGGCCCCGCACGAAATCGCGGGTGCCGTCGATGGGGTCGATGATCCACGCGCGCCGGGCCTCAGCGCGTCCGGGCGTCTCCGCGCTTTCCTCGGAGAGCCAGGCGGCGTCGGGCAGAAGCGCGCCAAGCTGTGTGCGCAGCAGCGCATCGGCGGCGAGATCGGCCTCGCTCACCGGCTCGCCGGGCCGCTTCTCCCAATGGCCGTGCATGGGCGCGCCGGCTTCCCAGAAACGCATGGCCATCTGGCCGGCAGCGTCGGCTATGGCCAGAATATCGGCCAGAAGATTCAGAGTGGGGGGCTCACTCCCCGGCAACGGTCATCCCGTCGATGCGCAGGGTGGGCACGTTGATGGCGCGGCGGAAGGTGAGATCGTTCGCAGCGATGATCCGCCCGAACATCTCCTTGAGATTGCCCGCGATGGTGATTTCAGACACGGCGTGGCTCACCGTGCCGTTCTCGATCAGGAAGCCGGAGGCGCCCCGACTGTAATCGCCGGTGACGCCGTTGACGCCCTGGCCAATCAGTTCGGTGATGAACACGCCGCGCTTCACGTCTGCGAACAGATCGCGCACGCTGGCCGTGCCGCCTTCCAGATGCACATTGCTCGCGCCGACCCCGGGCGAGCCACCGCCCCGCGTGGCATGGCCGGTGGGATCGAGCCCGAGTTGGCGGGCTGAGGCGCTGTCGAGCATCCAGCCGGTCAGCACGCCGTCATCAATGAGGCGCCGCCGCCCAGTTGGCAGTCCTTCGCCATCAAACGGGCGCGAGCGCAGGCCCCGCTCGCGCAGCGGATCGTCGATGACGCTCAGCCCCTCGGGCAGAATGCGCTGGCCGAGGCTGTCGAGCAGGAAGGTCGCCTTGCGGGTGACCGATGGCCCGGCGATGGCGCCGAGCAGATGCCCGATCAGGCTGTTACCCACGCGCGGATCGAAGATCACCGGCATCGTGCCGCTTGGCACCCGGCGCGCGTTGAGCCGCGAGACCGCGCGCGCGCCGGCGCGCTGGCCGATGCTGTCCGGCCCTTCCAGATCATCGAGATGCCGGGCGCTGTGGCTGGCAAAGTCCCGCTGCATCGCGGCGCCCTCACCCGCCAGCACGCTGGCGTAGAGCGAATGGCTGGTCCCGGCATAAGCGCCCGAAAAACCGTGGCTGGTGGCCAGCGCCGCCTGCGCGCGGGAGAAGCCCGCACCGGCGCCTTCGCTGTTGGTGACGCCCAGCACGCTGCGCGCCGAATCTTCCGCCGCCAGCGCCCTCTCGCGCAGTTGGGCCGGCGTCGGCTCCTCATCATCCTCGATATCGAGCGAGGGCAGCCGGCGCCGCATCAGCATCTGCTCGGGCGCGAGGCCCGCATAGGCATCTTCCGGCGCCTCGCGGGCCATGGCCACCGCGCGCTCGACCAGCGTTTCGAGCGTGCGGGGCGTCAGGTCCGATGAAGCGACGCTGGCCGAGCGTTGGCCGACAAACACGCGCAGGCCGAAATGCTCGGATTCGGATTGCTCGACATCCTCCAGCGCGCCCAGCCGCACCGTCACGCCGGACGAGGCATCGCAGCCATAGACGGCGTCGGCCGCATCCGCGCCCGCCTTGCGGGCCGCGGTGACCAGCGACCGGGCGCGATCGAGAGCTTCGTTAAGGCTGAGCATGAAAGACGCGGTCCGAATGATGTCTGATGAAAGGCCGCGCTTTAGCTCCCGCGGCGAGGCGACGCAATGCGGCTGCGTCAGGTGCCTTCCGACCAGTCGCTCCGCTTTGCGACGAACGGAGGACAGCAACATTTTTTATAGGGAACCACCAGGCCTCGCCGATCCTTTTGTTGATAACATCAACCCACAGGAGCATCTCATGGCGACTGAAACATTCACCGACGCGATTGCCCTGCTCAAAGCGGATCATCGCACGGTCGAGGATCTGTTCGAGAAGTTCGAAAAGGCCAATGCGGCCGGCCGCAAGGAATCGCTGGCCCGGGAAATCTGCACCGAACTCAAGATCCACACCATGCTGGAAGAGGAAATCTTCTATCCGGCCTTTCGCGGCAAGATCGAAGACGATCTCATGGATGAGGCCTATGTCGAGCATGACGGCGCGAAGGTGCTGATCAACGAAATCGAGGCCGGCTCTCCGCAGGAAGATTTCTACGATGCCAAGGTGAAGGTGCTCTCGGAAGAGATCGAGCACCACGTCAAGGAGGAGGAACAGCCCTCCAAGGGCATGTTCGCCCAGTGCCGCAAGACCGACGTCGACCTCGTCGAGTTGCGCGACCGGATGCTCGCCCGCAAGAAAGAGTTGCTGGCCCAGGCGAAGAGCGAAGGCCTGCCCCCGGCAGAGCCGCGCACGCTCAGCGTTTCGGCCGTCTGACCCGGACGAAACGGCATGTCGGCGGCGTTTTCATTGTTCGAACCTTCCGATAAGGACGCCGCCGCGCCGGCGCCGCACCCCAATGATGCCGAGCGCACCCGCCTCGGCATCATTTTGCCGCGCTTTGGCGGACTGGGCCGAGATGCGGCCTTGCGGCAGGCGCAGAGCGAGCAATCTGGTGACTGGATGCTGCGGCACCGCGATTAGGCGGCGGGCGGTTGTTCCGTCTGTCTGCTCTCCAACCAGTAGCGCAGCATGTGATGGGCGACCGCGATGGCGGATGGCGGCAGGAACCTAGCGCCCTCCTCCCCGGCCAGAGCGGCCCTGACATCATCAGTGCTCACCCAGATGGCCTCGGCGATTTCCTCCTCATCCAGCGTCAACGCGTCATCATCGGCCTGCGCGATGCAGGCGACCATGAGCTGGGAGGGGAACGGCCAAGGCTGACTGAACAGATAGTCGACCTGCCCGGTGCGCACGCCGCATTCTTCCCACAGCTCCCGCCGCACCGCTTCCTCGATGGTCTCGCCCGGCTCGACAAAGCCGGCCAGTGCGGAAAAGCGACCGGCAGGAAAGCGCGGATTGCGCCCGATGAGCACCTTGCCGCGATATTCCGCCAGCATGATGACCACCGGATCGGTGCGCGGAAAATGCTCCGCGCTGCACCGGCTGCACCGGCGCGCCCATCCGGCCTTGATCGGATGGGTATCGCCGCCGCAGCGTGCGCAGAAACGGTGGCGATCATGCCAGTCCACCAGGCTGCGCGCCGCCGCATAATGCGCGGCTTCGGCCATGGTGAGCTGCGGGATGATGTCCCACACTTTCGCGGGAAAGCTCGGGGGCTCGACGCTGTGCTCGACAAGCAGCGGGACGAAAACCGGCGTGCCGTCCTCGCGCAGCCCGAGCAGGGCGTGGTCGGCCAGCACAGCGCCGGGCGGCACCGGCTCGCTGGCGAGCGTGCCGTCCGGCTCGATCACCGGGTCCAGCCCATCGAGTTGCACGATGCGCGCGCGCGGATCGGCCCAGGCCCCGGCCAGCCGGTCGGGGTGCACGCGCAGCTGATCAGCGCGGTTGAGCGTGCCGCCGGTGAAGGTGATTGCCTGCCGCGCGGGCAGATCAGGCCGGGTCATGATGCGCATTCTCCTGCTCTCTGGCGTCCAGTGCCGCTTGCGCCGCCCGGGCAAAGACGGTGGGCAGCCCCGCATCGGCCAGCGTGTCGAGGGGCCACAATTGGCCCGGCCCCAGGGCGCTGGCAAGCACGGCGGGATCGGCCCCATTCTCGATCCGCAGCATGGCCACGCGCAGATCGAGCGCGAAATGGGTGAACACATGGCGCACCGGCTGGTTGAGTATCTGCCAGCTGCCCGCCAGAGGCGCATGCGGCAGAGCCTCTGGCGCTTCGCTCCAGTCGCTGGTCGGCAGCGCCAGCATTCCGCCGAGCAGGCCCTTGTCCGGCCGCCGGACCAGCCAGACAGCATTGCGGGTCTCGACCCACCAGGCGGTGCCGCTGCGCGTCGGGCGCGCCTTCTTCGCGGCCTTGAGCGGATAGCGGGCCGAATCGCCCGTTGCCCGCGCGGCACAAAGCTCCGAGAGCGGACAGGCGAGGCAGGCGGGATTGCGCGGGGTGCAGACCGTGGCGCCCAGATCCATCATGGCCTGCGCGAAATCGCCGGCATGAGCCTGCGGGGTGATGCGGTCAGCCAGCGCCCGCAGGATCGGCTTGGCCGCCGGCAGCGGCGTCTCCACCGCGAACAGCCGGCTCACCACCCGCTCGACATTGCCATCCACCACAACGGCGCGCTGCTCGAAGGCGATGGCGGCGACGGCCGCCGCCGTATAGGCGCCGACACCAGGCAGAGCGCGCAAGCCCGCCTCGTCCGAGGGGAAACGCCCGCCCAGCGCGCCTGCGACATAGCGCGCGCAGGCTAGCAGATTGCGGGCGCGGGCATAATAGCCAAGACCTGCCCAGGCGGCCATCAGATCGCCATCCTCCGCAGCCGCCAGCGCCTCGACCGTCGGCCAGCGCGCCAGAAAGCGCTCATAATAAGGCGCGACGGCCGCCACCGTCGTCTGCTGGAGCATGATTTCGGAGAGCCAGACGCGGTACGGGTCCGGCGGCGGCGCACCGGGCGGGCTGCGCCAGGGCAGTGCGCGCGCATGGCGGCGATAATGCGCGAGCAGCGCCGGAGCGACCGCCTCTTCCATCCCCCGCTTTGCGATTAATCCATCGACGGCCATGGCGTGCCTATGGCATGGACGCAGCCATGACAGAAGCCACCCCAGATGCGCAGGCGCCCACAAAGGCCAGCCGGGCCAAACGCCCGGCCGCGCGCAAGGCCAATGGGGCCGGCAAGGCCGAGATGCCGCCGCACGAACGCCCGCGAATCAACGCGCCCCGCGCGATTTCCGATCTCATGCCGGACATTGGCCGAGCCGCCTTCCGCAAGTTCGGCTTCATCCAGTCGAGCATCGTCACGCGCTGGGCCGAGATTGTCGGAAAGCGCTATGCGGAACTGACCAGCCCCGACTCGATCCGCTTCCCCACCGGCAAGCGCTCGGGGGGGACGCTGCAGCTGACGGTCGCCAGCGGCCATGCGCCGATGGTCCAGCATATCGTGCCGGAGATCATCGAGCGGGTGAACCGCTTCTTCGGCTATGAGGCCGTCTCCCGCGTCGCCATCAAGCAGGGCCAGGTCATCCCGCGTGAGCCGGTGCATCGCCCGCCGCCCACGATGCTGCGCCCGATCCCCCAGGAGCTGGGCGAGGGCCTGCGCGAAGTGAGCGACCCGGAACTGCGCACCGTGCTCGAATCGATGGCGCGCAGCTTCTCCAACCCTGTGCGCCCCCCCAAGATCAGCTAAGCCAAATTTCCACCACGGGACCATGCCCATGACCGTCATCTCGCCAGCTTCGTCCGTCTCCCGACAGATCGCCGCACTGGGTGCCCTGTGCCTTGCGGCGCTGACGCTTGCCCTCGCCCTGCTGCTGCCAGCCCCCGCCAGTGCGCAGCGCAGCGCGGCGCGCGACTGGAGCCAGACCGTAACGCTGGGTGCGAACGGCGCCTTCGTGGTCGGCAATCCGGCGGCGCCCACCAAGCTGGTCGAATATCTGAGCTACACCTGCTCGCATTGCGCGGATTTTCAGGCGACCGGAACGCCCGCGCTCAAGGCCCAGTGGATCCGGCGCGGCCTGGTCTCGCTGGAGCTGCGCAATTTCGTGCGCGATCCCTTCGACCTGACGGCGGCGCTGCTCGCGCGCTGCGGCGGCGCGACGCGGTTCGTTGGCAATCATGAAGCGATGTTCGCCGATTATCAGGCCTGGATGACTCGCGCGCAGAGCTTTGCCCAGGCGCAGGAAGGCAAGCCGCCGGCTGCCAATCGCGCCGCGCAGCTGACCGCCATTGCCGGGGGCACCGGGCTTGGCCCGCTCCTCGCCAAGCGCGGCCTGACGCCAGCGGCGCAGGGCAAATGCCTGGCCGACGAGGCGATGCTCAAGACCGTGCTCGGGCTGACCTCCAGCGCCGGCACGATCAAGGAATTCACCGGCACGCCCTTCTTCCTGCTCAACGGCAAACCGCTGGAGAATGTGCATACGTGGGAGGCGCTGCGCCCCCTGCTGCCGCCATTGCCCGCGTCCGGCAAGTGAGCTAGACCGGCCCGCACAGCCACTTTCCGTCCCCCCGATCGATGAGGCCCATCCGTCCCATGAAACCCCTTGCTACCGCCCCGCTCGCCCTCGCTCTGCTGGCTCTCGCCGCCTGCGGCTCTCAGGACAGCAACTCGAGCGCGCCCATCGGCAAGGTGGAGGGCAAGGCCGCCCCGGCGGGAACAACATGGGCGCAGCAGGTCGTCGCGACGCCCGAGGGCGGCATCCGCATGGGCAACCCGGATGCGCCGATCAAGATCATCGAGTTCGCATCCAACACCTGCCCGCACTGCGCGCACTTCTCCGAGGAATCCAAGGATGTGCTCGAGCGCGATTATGTGAACACGGGCAAGGTCAGCTTCGAGTTTCGCAACTTCGTGATGAACCCGCTCGACATCAGCATGGCGATGCTGGCCCGCTGCACCGGCCCGGAAGCCTTCTTCCCGCTGACCCACCAGTTCTTCGCCAATCAGCAGGCGATCATCGAGAAGCTGCAGTCCGCCGGCGAGGATGCGTATAAGAACGCGATGTCGGCCGCGCCGGATCAGCGCTTCCAGCGCATGGCCGAGGCTGCCGGGCTGATCGAGTTCGCCATGGAGCGCGGTGTGCCAGAGGCCAAGGCCCGCCAGTGCCTGGCCGACCCCAAGACGGCCGAAACGCTCGCCGCCAATGTGGAGCGCGATACGGCGCAATATTCCATCACCGGCACGCCGAGCTTCATCATGAACGGCAGCAAGCTCGACAATGTGTCGACCTGGCCGCAGCTCGTCGAGCAGCTGAAGAACGCAGGCGCCTGATTGGCGAGGCTGGGGGGCCATAGCATCGGAGCGGGCGTCGGACGGCGCACCGCCTCGCAGGCTGGGTCAGTCCGGCTGGGCCGCCCTGCCCGCTAAGCCATGCAGATTCGCCGCCTCAAGCTGACCGGCTTCAAGAGCTTCGTCGAGCCGACCGAGTTGCGGATCGAGCCGGGGCTGACCGGCATTGTCGGGCCGAATGGCTGCGGCAAATCCAATCTGCTAGAGGCGATCCGCTGGGTGATGGGCGAATCCAGCCCCAAATCCATGCGCGGCGGCGGGATGGACGATGTGATTTTCGCCGGCACCGCCACTCGCCCGGCGCGCGACTTTGCCGAAGTCGGCCTGTTCGCCAGCGTGCCGCCGGGCACCGTGCTGCCGGCGATCGACATGGGCAGCGATGGCGAGCTGGAAGTCATGCGGCGCATCGAGCGCGGCGCGGGCAGTGCCTATCGCGCCAATGGGCGAGACGTGCGCGCCAAGGATGTCGCATTGCTCTTCGCCGACGCCGCCACCGGGCCGCACAGTCCGGCGCTGGTCAGCCAAGGCAAGATCGCGGCGGTCATTGCCGCCAAGCCCGCCGAGCGCCGCGCGATGCTGGAAGAAGCGGCGGGCATCGCCGGCTTGCATGTGCGCCGCAAGGATGCCGAGCAAAAATTGCGGGCGAGCGCGGCCAATCTCGCCCGGCTGGATGAAATCCTCGCCGAGATGGACGTGCGCGCCAATGCGCTCCGTCGACAAGCGCGAGCCGCCGAGCGCTACACGGAATTGAGCGAAAAGATCGTTCTGGCCGAGGGCCGCGTGTTCTTCGCCCGCCATCGCGAGGCCGCCACCGAAGCTGATCGTGCCGCGCAGGATGCCGAGAAGGCCGAGGCACTGGTGCGGGTGGCGCAGGAGGCGCAGCTGGGCGCCGCCGCTCATCAGCAGGCCGCCATCGAGACACTGGCGCGCGCACGCACGGCCGCCAATGAGGCCCGAGAGGCGGCAACGGAGGCCCGCTTCGCGCTGGAGCGGCTGACTGGCGAGCGCGATACCCTGCTGCGCCGGATCGCCGAGCTGGAAAGCCAGCTCGCGCGTGTGAGCGAGGACCAGCAGCGAGAGGGCGCGCTGGCCGCCGATGCCGCCAATGCCATCGAGGCGCTGCAGGCCGAGGATGCGACGCTCGCCGAGCGGATCAAGGCGGCGAAGACGACGCTGCCGGCCTTCGTCACGCGCCTCGCGGAGGCCGAAACGGCCAGCCGCGATGCCGAGGTCGCGCTGGCGCAGGCCATGGCGCGACTGGCCGGCGAACAGGCCGAGCGCCGGGTTGCCGAGGCTGGGCTGAATGCCGCGCGGCAGAAGCTCGCCCGCGCTCGCAGCGAGGCCGAGCGGATCGCCTCTGCCCTCACCGCCCTGCCCGATGCCGCGCCGCTCGCCACCCGCCAAGCCGAGGCCGAGCAAGCCAAAGCCGATGCCCTCACCGCCCGCACCGATGCCGAGGCGCGCATCGCCGCCGCCGCGCAGGCGCGCGAGGCGCATACGCAGGCTGTCGGCGAGCAACAGCGCGCGCTCGCCGCCGCCCGCGCCACCGTCGCCGCGCTGGATAGCGAAGCCAAGGCACTGGCCCGCGGGCTGGAGACGCAGGGCAGCGGCGATCGCGCCATCGATGCCCTGCGCGTCGACCCCGGCTATGAGCACGCGCTCGCCGCCGCGCTGGGCGATGATCTGCAGGCCGCGCTCGGGGCGCAAGGTCTGGCCCGCTGGAGCGGTGCCGCCGTCGATGCGCGCGATCCCGCTTTGCCGGACGGGTGCGATGCCCTCGCCTCCCATGTGCGCGCGCCCGAGGCGCTTGCCCGCCGTCTCGCCCAGATCGCCGTGGTCGAGCAGGATGACGGCCAGCCGCTTGCGGTGGGCCAGCGCCTTGTCACGCGCGACGGGCAATTGCGGCGCTGGGATGGGTTCGTGGCGCAGGAGGGCGGTGGCGCGGCGGCCGAGCGGCTGATCCGCATCAACCGCCTTGCCGCGATCGAGCGGGAGCGGCCTGCCGTCGCCGCCACGGTCAGCGCTGCCGAGCAGGCCTTGGGCGCCGCCGAGGCATCGCTGCGCGCGGCCGGCACCGACGAGCGCGCCGCCCGCGAGGCAATGAGCGCTGCCGATACGGCCCTGCGCGGGGCAGAGCGCACGCTCGGCGAAGTGGCGACCGCACTGGAACGCCTTGCCGGACAGCGGGCGGACCTCGACCGGCGCCATCAGGAAGCCTCTGCCGATCTCACCACCGCCGAGCGCGAGCTGGAGAGCGCGCAGGCCGCCCATGATGCGCTCCCGGCTGGCGACGACACCGCCGCGCGTGTCGATCTGCTCAAGTCGGGCGCGGAACGGTGCCGGGCCGCCATCGGTCAAGTGCAGGCCGAGCGGGCCATGGCCGAGCGGGCGCTGGCCGCCGATGAGGAGCGCGTGAAGGCGATCCGCAGCGATGTGGCGGGCTGGAAAGCGCGTGCCGGCGATGCCGTGCGCCGCGTCGCCGAGATGAAGACGCGCGCCGAAGCGCAGGCGACCGAACTGGACGGGCTGCGCGATCGGCCCGCAGCGCTGGCGACGGAACTCGACGTCCTGACGCAGGCCGCTCGCGACAATCAGGCCTCCGTCGACCGCAGCCGCAGCGAGGAGGCTGCCGCCGAGGCGACATTGACCGCCGCGGAGAAGGCGCTCGCCAATGCCAATGAGGCTCTCTCCACCGCCCGCGAGGCGCGGGCCGGAGCGCAGGCGCGCGCCGAACATGCCGTCGCGCGCCGCCGGGAAATCGGTCAGGCCTGCGGCGAGCGCTTCTCCTGCCCGCCGCCCGTGCTGCCGAGCAAGCTTGGCTTCGCGAGCGAGGAGGTCGTCGCCGCATCCGAAGAGCAGGCCCGCTATGACAAGCTGGTGCTGGACCGCGAGCGGATCGGCCCGGTCAATCTCGTCGCCGCTTCGGAACTGGCCGAGCTGGAGGACACGCAGACCCGGAGCCGCGCCGAAAGCGAGGAACTCACCACCGCGATCAACCAGCTGCGCGGCTCCATCGGCCATCTTAATCGCGAGGGACGGCAACGGCTGCTCGCAGCCTTCGAGGCCGTGAACGGCCATTTCCAGCGCCTGTTCAGCACGCTCTTCCAGGGCGGCAGCGCGCATCTGGAATTGATCGAGAGCGATGATCCGCTGGAGGCTGGCCTTGAAATCCTCGCCCAGCCGCCGGGCAAGCGGCTGACGACGCTGACGCTGCTGTCGGGTGGCGAGCAGGCTCTCACCGCAGTGGCGCTTATTTTCGGGCTATTTCTAACCAATCCGGCACCAATCTGCGTGTTGGACGAGGTCGATGCGCCGTTGGATGACGCCAATATCGAGCGCTTCTGCGGGCTTTTGGAGCGGATGGTGCAGGATACCGCGACCCGCTATCTGATCGTCACGCACAATGCCGTTACCATGAGCCGGATGCACCGGCTGTTCGGGGTGACGATGATCGAGCAGGGTGTGAGCCGGCTGGTGTCGGTGGACCTGCAGGCGGCGGAGGATTTGCTGGCGGCGGAGTGAGCGACACCGATGGCGCCGCATAAGAGTAGGGCCGCCCTACCCCGCTTCGTCACGCCGGACTTGATCCGGGGTCCAGCTTCTTGTGATGCGTTGGATTGGGGACTGCCAGAAGGCCTTTGCGCCCTTAAGTGCAGAAGGTAGCGGGACCCCGGATCAAGTCCGGGGTGACGAAGTGCTTAATGCACCGTCAGTTCGCCTGAACCAGCGGCACCCTCGCCTTCAATGCGGCTCCTTGCTCACGTCCACCTTTTCCACCCATTCCGGGTAGAAGCTCGGCTCGCGGCTCGACCAGCCCGCAGCCGTGGCGGCGGCTTCGCTGATCGACTGGAGCAGGGCCCGCCGACGTTCGGGGTGGAGGTGCGGCAGGCTGGCGGCGGCGCAGAAGGCGCCGGGCAGCCAGGGGCGTGACCCTGCGCCGATGAGACGCTCGTAGAGGAAGCGATAGGCCGAGAAACTGTTCAGCCGGTTCTGGCCAAGGTCGAAGGCGGAGACGGTGACCAGCGGTGCCATGAACGGCTCGACCTGATCCAGCCCGCTATCATCGGGTACCCGCGCCTTGATCTCGTCCAGCCGGCCATAGAGGCGGCTCTGTGCCTTGATGCTCGCCGCCTCGACAACGTCGCGCCCCCAGGTTTCCATGGGTGCGCCGCGATGGAAGGCGACATCGAGCGAGCGGCGGATGTAACGCTGCGTTGCAGCCGGGAAGGAGGCAAACTCGCGCAGTTCCGCGAGGGTTACGGCCCCGTCAGTCGGCTTGGAATGCTGACCCAATGCTGCCTCCATCATTTACGTTTCGGAGATTATGCCCCTGCCTGGTTACCGGCAGCTTAAGCCTCCGTTGTGCAACGTTCACATGGAATCAGATTATCTTGTGCGACGCAACAGGAATTTTCCTAAGCGGCATTCAGTTTGCCGAAAATATCCGGAAACCCTTGTAATTCCTGAACTATCTGGTGGAGTATCGCCAAGAAAATCATGCTGCATCGCAACATGAAACTAAGAAACTCGAGTCCGGTCGCGGCCCCCGCCAGCCACCGGCCTGTATTTCTTTGCCCTCGTTCCCCCGATAGTAGCCGCTTGGCGCCACAAGGCAAGCAGACCGGTGCGTGCGACAAATGCCCACGGTTGCGGGAAAGCCCGCAAAGTGAGGATCAGGCCGCCGCGGCGCCCTTGGGCGAAATCGTGGGGGCAGTCCGGAACAGCTCGCCGAACGGATCGTCCTCGACCTCCGGTGCCGGCGCTTCACGCACGGTGGCGCGGCGCATGTCGCGACGCTCGTTCCAGTCGAACTGGCCGCCCTTGTGGAACACGGCAAGATTGTCCCAGATCACCATGTCGCCGACGGCATAGTCGACGCTGATCGCATATTGGTCCTGCGTCGCGAAAGCGTTGAGATAATCGATCAGTTCGCGGCTCTCTTCCCAGCCCCAGCCGACCACGCGGTAGCAGTGCGCGCCGGCGTAGATCATCTTGCGGCCCGAGCCTTTGTGGACATGCACCAGCTTGTGGACCGGGCGGTGACGCGCCTCGATATCCTCGCGGCTGATTTCGGCGCCGCCCTGCTTGCGCGACCACCAGAGGCTGTGCTCGCATTCCAGATTTTCGATCTTGTCCTTCACATCCTGCGGCAGGTCGTCATAGGCCGAGCGTGCATCGGCAAACCAGGTCGGCCCGCCGGACGGCGGCACTTCGACGGCGCGGAGCATGGAATAAGATGTGCGCAGGTCCATGAAGCTGCTGTCCGTGTGCCAGATCTGGTCACCCTTGCGATAGGTCGTGGCGCCCGGATCCCAGTTGATCTCGCCCTGCGCATTGAGATTGCCGGCGTTGAACAGGAAGATGCGCGGGCGGCCCTCGCGGGGCGGCAGGCTCTCCAGATGGCCGAAATTGCGTGCGAAGGCGATCTGCCCCTCATCGTCCAGCCCGGTGTTCCGGTAGACGGTCACGCCCCAGCGATCCTGCTGAGCGATCAGCTCGGCGACCGTATCCGCATCCAGCGGCTTGCTGATGTCCACGCCAGAAATCTCGGCGCCGAAACGGGGGGTGATGGGTGTGGCCGTGATCGTCATCAGTCTATCCTGCTCCTAAGGAGGCCGATAGTAGCACAATCATTAGCATGGTCAAGTATTCGCCACGCTTGGAATGCGCCCTGCTTCGCCAGCCTCGCGTCACGGCGATAGCGCCTCCCGCCTAGCTTTTCGAGGCTTTCATGCTGGCAAGAACCTCGCGCAGGGCGCTCAGCCCCGCCGGCTTGGGAAGCATCGGCCAATCCCTGGTGCCATCGCCCAGATAGCTGCTGTCCGGATAGCCGCTCATCACCACGAACGGGATTTTGCGGGCCTCCAGTTCCATCAGCACCGGCTCCGAGGTTTCGCCGCCCAGATTATAATCGACGATCGCGCCGGTGATATTGCCGCTTTCCAGAGCTGTAATCGCCTGGCTTACTGTGGCGACGGGATAGACTTCATCCGCCCCCAATTCGCGCAACGTCAACTCAAGGTCGAGCGCGATAAGCATTTCATCTTCAAGCAAAAGAACATTCAGCATCCCCGGTTCCTCGAACATTCAACGAGAGGCGCCGGCCTGCCCCTGTTACTGACCCTTTGCGGCCCGTTTACTATCATGAACGCGGCTCTGCGGTGCCTCTATGCGCGGTGAGTTGATGGATGTCTGTTCACTTTTGAACATAGACGGGAACTGCGGCGGGGGCTGATCGTTATGCATCGCATGCACGACATCGTCTCGCCCGGCATCGATCATAACAATCTGGTGGCAGCGCTGAACCCTGCCGATCTGGCCCTGATGGCCAAAGTGGCGCGCGTCGTGCGCCTACCCACGGGCACGACCCTTTACGACCCCGGCGATACCGTGGTGGCCGCTTATTTCCCCCTTGGCGATGCGGTCGCGACTTTCCACGTGCTGATGGACGACGGCTCGTCGGTCGAGATCGCGATGGTCGGCCGTGAGGGGGCTGTGGGCGGCATTGTCAGCAGCGGGCGGCTCGCGGCCTATTCCCGCTCCTGCGTGATGCATGGCGGCTATTTCGCCCGGTTCGATTCTGCGACGCTGGAGACGCTGAAAGCGAGTTCTCCCGCTATTCGCGATCTGCTCAGCCGCTATGCGGACTGTCTGCTCGCCCAGATTTTTCAGTCGGTCGCGTGTAACGCGGTCCACAGCCTGGAGATGCGGGCGGCCAAATGGCTGACGGCCGCTGTCGATCGCACCGGCAACAATCAGGTGATGATGACGCAGGAGGAATTCGGGTCCCTGCTGGGCATTGCGCGCAGCTATGCCAGCCGCCTGATCAAAAGCTTCAAGACCGACGGGCTCGTCCAGACCCGGCGTGGCTCGCTCGTGGTGCTGGATGCGGATCGGCTGCGTCAGCGCGCCTGTTCATGCAACGATATGGTGCGCACCCATTTCGATCACGTGCTGGCGGGCGTCTATCCAGACCCCGCCGAGCTTGAGCACCTGGTCCACGACGTCAGCCCCTAACGTTTGCCAGGAGCTGTCGCGCGGGAGATGGCCTCCTACTTTCTGGTCTTCGGCGGGAGCGGCGCGCATTTGGTTTTGTCGCCAGCCAGACAGGCCGCGACATCCGCTTCCCACTTCGCCCGCGCCTCAGCGGCCTGCGCCTGTTCCGCGGCGATTTCTGCATCCCGCGCCGCCAGCGCGTCCCGATAGGTCTGTTCACGCGCGGCCTGCTCGTCGGCAATGGCCTTCTTCTGCGCCTCGAAATCGCTCATCTGCTGCGCAGCCAGCTTTGCCTGCTCGGCATGGAGCACACGCCGCTCTTCCTGCTCCTGCGGCGTGTCCTGCGCCAGCGCGACGGTGGCTGAGACCATCATGGTGCCTGCAAGGGTCGCCAGTCGTGCGTAACGTGCCAGGGTCATGTCGTTCTCCGTCGTCTGTCAGGCCGGGCATTCCACGCCACGGCCTGCTGGTACAATGATTAAGATCAAGACTCGATGCACGTGCAATCGCGCGAATGTCCGTCGGGCCATCTCGCATCTGGCCTCGGGCGATCCTATCTGTGCCTCTGGCTGAACCTTGCCGCTGGATTCCCTTCAGGAACAGAGATAGAACACCGCCCATGAGCCTTACCCATATTTCGGTGCGCGGCGCGCGCGAGCACAATCTCAAGGGCATTGACGTGGATCTGCCGCGCGATGCGCTGGTCGTCATCACGGGCCTCTCCGGCAGCGGCAAGTCGAGCCTCGCCTTCGACACCATCTATGCCGAGGGCCAGCGGCGCTATGTGGAGTCCCTCTCTGCTTATGCGCGCCAGTTCCTGGAGATGATGCAGAAGCCGGATGTCGAGCATATCGACGGCCTCTCGCCGGCCATCTCGATCGAGCAGAAGACCACGAGCCGCAACCCGCGTTCCACGGTCGCGACCGTGACCGAGATCTACGACTATATGCGCCTGCTGTGGGCGCGCGTGGGCGTGCCTTATTCCCCCGCCACCGGCTTGCCGATCAGCGCGCAGACGGTGAGCCAGATGGTCGACCGCGTGCTGGCGCTTCCGGAGGGGACGCGGGTCTATCTGCTCGCCCCGGTCGTGCGGGGCCGCAAGGGCGAGTATCGCAAGGAGCTGGCCGAGTGGCAGCGCGCCGGCTTCACCCGCGTGCGCATCGATGGCGAGTTCTACCCCATCGAGGAAGCCCCCGCGCTCGACAAGAAGTACAAGCACGACATCGAGGTGGTGGTGGACCGCGTGGTGGTCCGCGAGGATATGGCGCAGCGGCTGGCGGAGAGCTTCGAGACGGCGCTCAAGCTGGCCGAGGGGCTGGCTTATGTGGATTTGGCTGAGGGGACGGTGGCGGAACTGGGCAGCACGCCCTCCCCGTTCGTGTCGAGCGAAGTCGAGACACAAGAGGAGAACGCTGCTGGCATCTCGACTTCGCTCGATGCGAACGGAGGCAGTGCCAAAGGCAAGACCGGCATGAAAAACGCCGGCATCCCGGCCAACCGCATCATCTTCTCCGAAAAATTCGCATGCCCGGTCAGCGGCTTCACCATTCAGGAGATCGAGCCGCGCCTGTTCTCGTTCAACGCGCCGCAGGGCGCTTGCCCGGCCTGCGATGGCCTGGGCGAGAAGCTGGAGTTTGACGAGCAGCTCGTTGTCCCCAATGAGGCACTGACCCTCAAAAAGGGCGCGATCGTGCCCTGGGCCAAGTCCAATCCGCCGAGCCCTTATTACATGCAGGTGCTCGCCTCCCTCGCCAAGGCCTTCGGGTTCAGCCTGGAGACGCCGTGGAGCGAACTGCCGGGCGAGGTGCGCCTCATCATCCTGCACGGCACGGGCGGCAAGCCGGTCACCCTCACCTTCCAGGATGGGCGCAAGAGCTACAGCGTCTCCAAGCCGTTCGAGGGCGTGATCGGCAACCTCAACCGCCGGATGCTGCAGACGGACAGCGCCTGGATGCGCGAGGAGCTGGGCAAGTTCCAGACCGCGCAGCCCTGCGAGACCTGCGGCGGCGCGCGCCTCAAGCCCGAGGCGCTGGCCGTGAAGGTCGCGATGCAGGACATCGCCACCCCCACCCGCATGAGCGTGGTGGATGCGCTGGCCTGGTTCACCGCCCTGCCCCAGCAGCTGACCGACCAGCAGAACCAGATCGCCAAGGCCATCCTCAAGGAGATTATCGAGCGGCTCGGCTTCCTCAACAATGTCGGGCTCGATTATCTCAATCTGGACCGCACCAGCGGCACGCTCTCGGGCGGCGAGAGCCAGCGCATTCGCCTCGCCAGCCAGATCGGCTCGGGCCTCTCCGGCGTGCTCTATGTGCTGGACGAGCCGAGCATCGGCCTCCACCAGCGCGACAACGACATGCTGCTGGTGACGCTCAAGCGCCTGCGCGATCTCGGCAACACCGTCATCGTCGTGGAGCATGATGAGGACGCGATCCGCGCCGCCGACCATATCGTGGACATGGGGCCGGGCGCCGGCGTGCATGGCGGTGAGATCGTCGCGCAGGGCACGCTGGCCGATGTGCTGGCGACGCAAGGCTCGCTCACCGCCGATTATCTCAACGGCACGCGGGAAATCCCCGTCGCCGCCAAGCGCCGCAAGGGCAGCGGCAAGAAGCTGACCGTGAAGAATGCCCGCGCGAACAATCTCAAGGGCGTCAGCGCGTCCATCCCGCTCGGCACCTTCACTTGCATCACCGGCGTCTCCGGCTCGGGCAAGTCCAGCTTCACCATCGACACGCTCTATGCCGCCAGCGCCCGCGCGCTGAATGGCGCCCGCGTGATCGCCGGCGCGCATGACAAGATCGAGGGGCTGGAGCATCTCGACAAGGTGATCGACATCGATCAGTCGCCCATCGGCCGCACCCCGCGCTCCAACCCGGCGACCTATACCGGCGCCTTCACCAACATCCGCGACTGGTTCGCCGGCCTGCCGGAAAGCCAGGCGCGCGGCTACAAGCCCGGCCGCTTCTCCTTCAACGTGAAGGGCGGCCGCTGCGAGGCCTGCCAGGGCGATGGCGTCATCAAGATCGAGATGCACTTCCTGCCGGACGTCTACGTCACCTGCGAGGAATGCCACGGCAAACGCTACAATCGCGAGACGCTGGAAGTGAAGTTCAAGGGCCACAGCATCGCCGACGTGCTGGACATGACGGTGGAAGACGCCGTCGAGTTCTTCAAGGCCGTGCCGCCGATCCGCGACCGCATGGCCATGCTCGCGGAAGTGGGCCTGGGCTATGTGAAGGTCGGCCAGCAGGCGACGACGCTCTCAGGCGGCGAGGCCCAGCGCGTGAAGCTCGCCAAGGAGCTGAGCCGCCGCGCCACCGGCAACACGCTCTACATCCTCGATGAGCCCACCACCGGCCTCCACTTCGAGGATGTGCGCAAACTGCTCGAAGTGCTCCACGCGCTCGTCGAGCAGGGCAACAGCGTCGTGGTGATCGAGCATAATCTCGATGTCATCAAGACCGCCGACTGGATCATCGACCTGGGGCCGGAAGGCGGCGTGAAGGGCGGCGAGATCGTCGCGACCGGCACGCCGGAGCAAGTGGTGAAGGAGAAGCGGAGCTATACGGGGCGGTATCTGGCGCCGTTGCTGGGGAAGAATGCGGTGAGCGAGGCGGCGGAGTGATAATCAATTCACAGCTTCACCTGATATTTTTGGCCATCTCGAACCTTACCTAGCAGCGCTACAAGCGCATCAGAATATTTACGGGAAATTGAGCTATCCTTTTTTCCAACTTTCACCGCGCAGTGATATCTATTGTCTGAAGCTTTTATGTCTAATCCCTTTTCTGATTTTACCTTTTCTATAAGCTTATTTGCGCCGTTCCAACTGGAGTAACCCAACTTCTCGCCAACGATGGAGAGCGTATAAGGATGAGATTTATTAACGTCGTCAGCGTGAGTGATACCCAGTAGAGTGGGAAGTTTGTCTTCTGAATCGACTATTCCTTCTAAAGTGTGGTAGTCGACTTCAATGTTACCGTTAGGTATATCACTCCTGGTGAGCTTCATCGCTCGCGCGGCCAGAGCACGCACCAAAGCGGGATTAACATCCTTCAATTCATGACGAGCTGTAAGAGCCTGAAACACTTCAAGTAAAGAATTGGTTCTCAGCGCCTTTATGCGGAATTGATTTCCCTCCGAAGGAATAGAAACTTCTGTTTGAATTGCACCATCCTGCAATTCACTGTCATATATAACCTGAATTACGTTCGCAATTAGGCCCGTTTCGTCCGCAACTATCTGGCCAATATCTTCCAATATTATTCGAACATTGGAATCAGTCAGGCTGTACCCGAAAATAATGATAGGATGTTCAGCGAAATAAGTGAGAAGCTTTGCCGCAAAATACTTGCTTTCTTTACCCCATTTGTCATAGTCTTCTTTATTGATTACTATTGTGTTAGGCGAATCAACATTCCCATGTATGTGATATACTTCACCATAGGCATTTAGATTATATCTAAGAACCTGTTTTCCGATTATAGCCTCATAACCAGTAAACAGACTTTCTAACATATTATCATAATTAGTAGTGATTATTGCATGCGGCCTTATAGACCTTAAGGCAATAAACTCGTTTTTATATTCTTTTACACTTTCAAACACCTCTTTAGGCGTTAGAGATGAAAATATTTCCGCAATGAGATATTTTATGAATGATGATTTATGCTCGCTGCCGTAAAGCTCTTCAGGAAACTTGCTTTTCCCCTCGTTCCATGCCCATTCAAAGACTAATTCTGTGAGATCAGAACCAATTGCTACAAGGTCTCGCTCATTCTTCTGAGACAAGTACTCATATGTTGGACGATCTTTTGGGAGGAGCGCATGGATTGCTCTCAAAGTTCCTTCCCAGTCAGGGGCCGACAGATATCGCCGGGTTAGACCAGAACCCACGAAAAGAACCGGTTGGCACTCAAAATTTTCAATAAGCGCTTCGACAACTTCTTCAGTAACGCTTTGTTTATGGACATTGGCGATCATTCGAGGCCTCCCAGCTTTATCCCAGAATGCACAAGGAACAAAAGGTGGTCAACTCGAGATAGATCCTCATCGTTGAGGCGACATATATCGGACGATGAAGCAGTTAGGCGCGTTTCGCCAACCCCAACCCCACAAACCCGTCAAAATCCCGATCGCTATAAAGCAGCGGCACCCCCTCCATGATGCACCGCGTCGCGATCAGCGTATCGATCGTCTTGCGCACCGTGATGCCCCGCGCCCGCAGCGCCCGATAATCCCGCGCTGCCTGTATCGCCATCTCGCGTCCGCCAATCTCGATCACATCCAGAGCGCCCATCATAGCAAGCGCCTGCTCGAAATCGCGATCCTTGGTGAAGCCTGCCCATCCGCAGGATTGCAGACAAGGCACAACGGAAGCTGCTAATCTCCTCCCATGTCGCTCTACCGCCCCGAGTTCGAAGCCGCGCTCGCCCTCTTCGCCCGCATCAGCGAGGCCATGGATGCGCGCGGGCTATCCCGCCCCGTTCTGGTCGGCGGCGCAGCGGTCGAATATTATACGGGTGGGGCGATCAGCACCGGCGATTTCGACATGTGCTCCACCGTTCAGCCAGAGCTGGAAGAAGAGATGCAGCGGCATGGCTTTGTCAGACCATCGGGCAAAGGCATGGCCACACGCGGCTGGATTCACCCGGAATTGCGGCTTGGTTTCGAGGTGGTCGGCGATGTCCCGCTGGACGGTCATGTCGGTCGGGACCAGCTCGTTCTGGTCGATGAGTTCACGCCCGGCGCCGCCTTCGCCATCATTCGCGTCGAGGATTTGATTGCGGATCGCATGGGCCAATATGCCTCCGGCACGGCGCGCGAGATGCTGGCACAGGCGCGCTCGTTACTGCATCTTCACCCGGACGCCGATATGACCTATCTTGAAGCCCGCGTCCGTCAGGAAACGGACGGAGATTTTGGAGCCGATGATGTCGCAGGCGAAGGATAGAACCGACTGGCCCGGCCAGCGCGTTGCCTTTGGCGCGTTCGCCGAGAAGCTCGCCCGTCGCCGCGCGGAACTCGGCATTACGGACGCCGACATCCCCCGCAACAGCGGCGCCCGCCGCACGGAGAGCAAGAAGGCGTTGCTCAAGGCCATCAAGGAGAGCGGCGGCAGCTGGTAAGGCCGCCGACACGCTTGACCGCCTCCCGCCGGCCCCTCACTCTGAGAGCGCGCATAGTCCGCAGCAAAACTGGAGAGGCCCGCCCTATGAACAGCCGACGCGACTTCATCAAGCAAACCGCCGCCGTCGGCGCCGCGAGCCTCGCCGCCAACATCGCGCCCGCCGCCGCGCAGGCGCAGTCCCCCGGCTCGCCCCTCTGGCAGAAGCTCTACCCCGGCTTCCGCAACCTGCGGATCAAGACCAGCGGCGCGGAGATCAATGTCGTCACGGGCGGATCGGGGCCGCCCTTGCTCATGCTCCATGGCGCGCCGGAATCGCTCGTCACCTGGCATCTCGTCGCCCCGGCGCTGGCGCGGGATTATACCGTCGTGCTGGCCGATCTGCGGGGTTATGGGGATAGCAGCAAGCCGGAGGGCGGCGCGGATCATTCGGCTTATTCCAAGCGGGCGATGGCGCAGGATGGCGTGGAGGTGATGGCGCAACTGGGCCATGAGCGCTTCCTGCTTGTCGGCCATGATCGCGGCGCGCGGGTCGGGCGGCGGATGGCGCTGGATCATCCCGAGAAGGTCCGCAAGCTCGCCGTGCTGGATATCTTGCCGGAACATTATCTCTACAGCCATGTCACGCTCGGCTTTGTGCGCGGCTATTATCACTGGTTCAGCTTCCTGCGGCCCGCGCCCATCCCGGAGGAGGAGACGCTGGCGCGCTACAAGGCGCGCTCGGGCGAGGCGACCAGCGAAATCGAGCGGGAATATGATCGCCACCGGCTCGACCCGGCGATGCTGCATGCGATGTGCGAGGATTATCGCGCCTCGGCCTCGATCGATCTGGATCTGGACCATGCCGATCTGGCGGCGGGGAAGAAGATCACCTGCCCGCTGCTCGCCATCTGGGCCGGCAAGGGACTCTATCCGCGCCTGTTCGATGACATATTGGGTGTGTGGCAGGCAGAGGCCACGGACGTGCGCGGCCATGCGCTGCCCAATGCCACACACAATCTGCAGGAGAGCGACCCGCAGGCGACGCTCGCCGCGCTGCAGGCCTTCCTGCGCGACTGATCTCGGGACCAGTTTTTCGGAGGATGTGAGCGGAAAAGAAGTCCGGCCTCCCGGGGGGTGGGGGGATGGGAGACCGGACCCTTTTCAGCCGCTCGGCTGTGTGTGGGAGATCACCGCCGAAGCGACTTTCTACCCCTTTGGGTGCAGCATTCACTGAACCTGTTCCCTATCAGATAGGGTCGACAGGCCGGGGAACAAGGGCCGCGCGATCAATCGCGCCTGACGCACGTTGGGCCGCCCCGCTGGATCGGACGGACGTATGCAGGCGCTCTTTCGTCGCAGCCATGGTTGGTGGCCGGGCGGGAGGGACCCGGCCACCGGTTGTTCTGGCGGACCTGCCTCAGGTGGAGGGCGCGCCGGAGCCGCCCATGCCGGTGCCGAGGCCGCTGGTGCCGAAGATCTGCGAATTCTCGTTTGTGCCGGTCGTGCTGGTGGTCGCCGCGCTGCCGGCATAGCTGTCCGTCTTCACGCCGCCGGACTGGACGCCTGGGCGCGTGCCATCGGCATAGCCGCCACCAATCGTCAGGCCCTCGGGCATCGGCGTATCGGGCTTGAGCGTGACACGATCGTCATGGATGCTATCGACATAATCGAGGTTGATCTGGTGATGGCGGCTGTCCGCCGAATCCGTGCGGGTGAGGACCAGCAGATCGCCGTCCACCTTGTCGACGGTGCCGACGTGGCGGCCGCTCGCATCCGCGACTTCCATATGCTCCTTGATGCGCCACTTCTCGAACATGGCTCGCTCCTTTTCTCTGCAGATACAATGAACTAGATGGTACTGAAGACAGAACGGCCGAGGCGGCGGAGCGTTCCGAAAACCCCGCCCCATCCAGCGCATCCCCGCCACGACTGGGCTGTTCACGGCCGGCGCCGAGCGCAATCCGGCGCGAGACGGCGCGCGCGGCTTTTGATACGGGTCAATGCGTCCGGCCGCCCGAGCGGTCACATAGCAGCGGATGACCGACGCGATGACCACGCACCCCATGCCCCGCCCCTCTGCCGGCACCGGCGCCGCGCTCGCCTTGCCGGCAGCCTTGCTGCTGATCCTCGGCGGATGCGCCCGGCAGAGCGCCGCGGCGGTGAGCAGCGCGCCGGATACGCCGGGCTTCCTGCTCGGCCTGTGGCATGGCTTCATCTTCCCCTTCGCCTGGGCGCTGTCGCTGATCGCGGACGATGTCGCGGTCTATGCCGTGCCCAATAATGGCGGATGGTATGATTTCGGCTATTTCCTCGGCATCGTCGTCTTCGGCGTGGGCGCGCGCAAGAGCAAGACGGTGACCGTCTATGTCGATCGCTGGCGCGGCCGGTGATGGCGATCGCCCATCCTTCCGCTGCTACACCTGCCTTCCGCAAGAAAGGATGCACCCATGCGTAAATGGCATCGCTGGACCACCGTCTTCATCGGCCTGTTCATGCTGTTCATCGCCCTGACCGGCTTGGGCAGCCATTTCGCCGCGATGGTCGCGCGGGGGAGCGTGTTCGAGACCGAGGAGCGCGGGGCCCCGTCAGCCGCGCAGGCGCCGGTTGCGGCGCAGAAGGCCGCCCCGTCTGCGGGTGCGCCCGCCGCGCCGCCAGCCGCCCAGGCAGCCGCACAGCCAGCCACACAATCCGCGCCGAACCCCGCCCGCAAGCTGGTCGGCCTGTTCCATCATCTCCATTCGGGCGAGTTTTTCGGCCCCGTCGGCGTGATCATCTCCCTGCTCTCCGGCTTCGCGCTCGTCTTCTTCGCGATTTCTGGCATGTGGATGTATGTGCAGATGTTCCGCAACCGCCTCAGCCGGGGACGGCGCGACATCTTCTGGAAATGACCGTCCCAGCGCTCATCATGGCCGGCGTCTCAGGCACTGCGGCGCTCTGCGGTGCGCTCATCCTCGCGCGCAGGGCGCGGACCCCGCAGGGGGTCTATGGCAAGCGCATCGCCGGCACCATGGCGCTCTCCTTCGCGCTCATCCTCGCCCTGTTCGCCTGGGGGCTGGAGCGCATGGCCGGCTGAACCGACGGCGGCCTGCGGCGCTGGCGAAAGTCAAGGCCGGGGACACAAAATTTACTGTGGATGAACGCGACAACACCGCTAGACATTGTGGTGGATTGGACTAGCATCCCCCTTCATCTAGTTATTTGTGCCCTACAGCCATCCCAATTGCGGAGCCCGGAAAAATGTCGCTTCTCCAAGCCTCCAAGGTCTACAAGCCCTTCGAATATCCCTGGGCCTATGACTATTGGAAGCGCCAGCAGCAGGTCCACTGGATGCCCGAGGAAGTGCCTCTGGGCGAGGATTGCCGCGACTGGGCGCAGAAGCTCTCCGACCATGAGCGCAACCTACTGACGCAGATCTTCCGCTTCTTCACCCAGGCGGACGTGGAAGTGCAGGATTGCTACCACGACAAATATGGCCGCGTGTTCAAGCCGACCGAGATCAAGATGATGCTGACCGCGTTCAGCAACATGGAGACGATCCACATCGCGGCCTATTCGCACCTGCTCGACACCATCGGCATGCCCGAGAGCGAATATTCGATGTTCCTCGAATATGACGAGATGCGCGCCAAGCATGATTACATGCAGCAGTTCGGCGTGGACAGCGATGAGGATATCGCCCGCACCCTCGCCATGTTCGGCGGCTTCACCGAGGGCATGCAGCTCTTCGCCAGCTTCGCGATGCTGATGAACTTCCCGCGCTTCAACAAGATGAAGGGCATGGGCCAGATCGTCACCTGGTCGGTGCGCGACGAGAGCCTGCACTGCGAGGGCATCGTGCGCCTGTTCCACGAGTTCGTGAAGGAGCGCGACTGCCTGACCAAGGCGGTGAAGGAAGACATTATCGATTGCTGCCAGAAGACCGTGCGGCTGGAGGATGCCTTCATCGACCTCGCCTTCGAGCAAGGCCCGGTGCCCGGCATGACCGCCAAGGAGATCAAGCGCTACATCCGCTACATCGCCGACTGGCGGCTGGGCCAGCTCGGCTTCCAGCCGATCTACATGATCGAGGAGCACCCGCTGCCCTGGCTCACCCCGCTACTCAACGGCGTGGAGCACGCCAACTTCTTCGAAACGCGCGCCACCGAATATTCCAAGGGCGCCACGCGCGGCAACTGGAACGAAGTGTGGGACAGCTTCGACCGCCGCAAGAAAATGCGCGCCAATGATGGCGAGGCCGAAAGCGACAGCGGTGAGGACATGTTCTCGCGGGCCGGGGTGGCGGCGGAGTAAATCTGGAATAAGCCGTGAAGTCAGCGCCTTTCAAATGCGTATTTTGCGGCAATTCCGGTAAAAAATCCAAGGAGGACGTGTTTCCGATTTGGAGCAGAAAAGTATTACCCATCTACGAAACAAGCTCGAGTAATAGGTTTAGAAAAACAACTAAGAATAGGGATGTCGGCGCAGAAAAAATTCCTAGTACTTGCACAAAATGCAACAATGGCTGGATGTCCGTTTTGCAGAACAAGGCAAAGTCAATTATTTCGCCGCTGATATTAAATCCGACGATTGCATCAGTCTCAAAAACTGAGGCTGATATCATTATGCGATGGGCTGTCATGACCTATATGGTTTTTGACACGGACGAACATAGCTCTCGTGTTTTTTCGGATGACGAGCTCAAAAAATTCTCGGAGGACCAAAGATGTCCTCCTGGTATCAAAATTTACGTTGCACTGCGGTTCGCGCCCCCCAATCGGGGAATATCACATATACCTCTTTCCGTGACGACCGAGGATAAGGCCTTCCGCCGGGTATATGGAGGACTCTTTCTATACCTTTTAGGCAACTTCACCGTAATCATATTTTACAACAAATTTTCAGATTCTTCAGACGTTGATTTAGTTTTACCGCCTGGGTTCTTGAATATAACATCATCTTCCTCGTGGGAATCATCGAAGTACATCAGAAATTATTATGGTGATCCTAGACAAATCATAGACGCGCACTATGATGAATTTCAGAAGGCTATCAGCGCAATCACCATCCAGTTCGGAATGTCTGTCCGTACCAACCCATCGCCTCCTTTCGATCCCCTTTCCCCCAAATGAACCGGCCGTCGCCACCGGTTCAGGCGACTCGCGATACAGTCCGGTCCGATCTCCCGCTGCCGGGAGAGACAGAATAAGGATCGGAGTGAGACAGATGTACAAGGCTCTGAAGAACAGCATCGCGGCGCTGGCGCTTGGTGCCGTGACGGTGGGCGGTCTGGCCGCCACCCCCGCTTTTGCCGACCCGGGTCGCGGGCATGACCGGCATTGGCAGGGGGACCGAGACAGGAACTGGGACAGGGACGATCGGCGCGATTATCGCCATGACAATCGCCGTTGGGATCGGGACGACCGCCGGGGCCGTGACCGGGTCGTGGTGATCGACCGCCGCCCTGTCGTCCGACCTGCCCCGCGCGTCGTCTATGCCTATGACTATAACCGGCCGGACCCGCGCTATCGCGGCTATTATGCGGACCGTTACTATCGCGGCGGCTATGCGCCGGTGCGCGTCTACCGCGATACCCGCGTGTATCGGGGCTATGACGATCGCTATTATTGCCGCCGGTCGGACGGCACCACCGGCCTGATCGTCGGTGCGGCGCTGGGTGGCTTGCTTGGCGATCAGCTCGATCGTGGCCGCTCCTCGATCCTGGGTGCCGTGCTGGGCGCGGGCGCCGGGGCGATGATCGGACGGTCGGTCGACCGGGGCGATGTCGTCTGCCGCTAAGCCCCGCCGACACAGAGCTGTAGCATTAGCCCGGCGCGCTGACCTCAGCGGGCCGGGCTTTTGTCAGCCAAGGGTCAGTTGCCAGGGATCAGTTGCCAAGGATCAGTTGATCGCGTCCTGGCCTGCCTGACCCACGGACTCGATGTCCCGACCAAGGCCCTTCACCGTCGCGCAAGCAGACAGGAGCACGGATGCGCTCACGACCGCGAGAAGCAACGCCGACCGTCTTGTTTTCATTTCCTCGATCCCTTTCCGATTATCGGATGTTTTCCAACGTTCTCGACTATCCGAAAAAATGCGATCCGGCGCAATCCGCCTGCTGGTGATCCCGGCTTGGTGATCCCCGGCCGGATGAAAAGGCGCGCATGTGCGATGCATTGCTGCCGGAAGGTGCTTCAGAGCGGGAACCGGTCGACAGCGCGCACGTATTCCTAGCGGTACAATCGAAGGAGATTTCCGCATGGATCCGGTCACCATCGAGCATCGCCGCCAGGAGTTGCAGAGCCTGCTTGCGCAAATTCAGGCCAACCCCTCGCGTGACTGGCACCGTGAGCGGCAGCGCGTGATCGTGTTGCAGCATATGGTCGGCGCACAGGCAGCCCGCACCCACCCCGGCACCCGACACTGATTGCACTTTGAACGGCGATGAACCGCATCGCCACAAAGCTCTGAATCTCGGCGAGTCGCGGGTTCCCACCGGTGCGACGAATCGAGTCCATAAGGGTCTTGCCTTGGTGGAATCAGAGGAGGATAAGCGCCTCTTGATGGGAACAGGGCCGCCACCCATGGCGCCCCCTCGGGAGGAAGAATGTTATGGCATTGAGCATGATCGGGGGCCGGCGGATCAAGGCCGCAGTCGCACTGTCCGCTCTGCCGCTGCTGGCCCTGGCCGGCTGCACCGCCAAGCAAGTTGCCGAAGCGCCGCTGCAGAACATTCCCGTCCCCATTCCACAGAATGTCCCGCTGATCGAAGTGCCGCCACCGCCGCCGATTCTGATCGGCGAGAATAAGGGGCAGGACATGTGGCACCTGCGCTCGGGCCTGAACGTCGCCGTGCTGCTGTGCCAGGGGCCGGACAATGCCGCGATGGTCTCCGATTATAACCGGATGCTCTCTGTCCATAAGGGCCTGCTGTCGGAAGCCGCGCAGATGCAGGTCGATCTGTTCAAGGCCAAGGGCGGTCGCAAGTGGCAGGATGCCCATGACGACCATATGACCAAGCTCTACAACCGCTATTCCAACACCCAGTCGCGCGACAAGTTCTGCGCCAAGGCCAAGGCGCAGCTCGCCGAAGTCGCGAACCAGACCCCCATCGCGTTCAGCGAGAAGGCGACGTTCCTACTGTGGGAGCTGAACAAGGCCGCCAGCCTGCCCGATCCGGACGGATCGCTCGCGCGGGCTGCGGCCGCAAACAGCACGCCGGGTCTGGTGCAGACCGTCCAGGCGACGACCAGCCAGACGACCACGCAGCGCTAAGCGGCGCCCGGGACGCGCGCCCAGCGTAAGAAGCGGGCGCGCTCCGGGTCCGGATCAATCCTCAGTCTTCGTCCGGCACGGCCAGGGTCGCGCCGAAATCGAACGGCTTGGCCTCCGGCATTGCGGCCATCAGCGCCTTGAAGCGCTCTTCCACATTGTCTTTCCAGTTGCCGTGCGTCGCGACGTACAGCGTGTTGTTGCGGATCGCGTCGACGATCATGTCGCCCACTTCCGTCGGTTCCATCCAGGTGTCGGACACGACGCGCTTGGCGAGCTGATCCTCCGTCTGCGCGAGGCCGCTGCCCGAGCGGAAACGCTCCGGCCGGTTTTGGCCGGATTCATGGATGCGGCTCTTGATCGGGCCGGGCATCAGCACCGTCACGCCGATATTGTCCTGCGCCATGCTGTCGCGGATCGATTCAGACAGGGTGATGACGCCCGCCTTCGCCACCGCATAAATGGCCATGAAGCTCGGCATCGGCGTCAGCCCGGCCAGCGACGCAGTGTTGACGATGTGGCCACCCTTGCCCCGCCGGCGCATGCCGGGCGTGAATTCCATGATACCGTTGATCGGCCCCATGAGATTGACGCCGATGCCATAGTCCCAATCGGCATAGGTGGCCTGATCGAACGGGCCGGACGGATCGATGCCGGCATTGTTGATCAGGATTTCCGGCCCGCCCATGACGGCCTCGCATTCTTTGGCGGCCTCGCGCATCTGGTCGCGGTCGGACACGTCGAGCCGCATGGTGTGGACATTGCGGCCCTGCTGGCGCTCCTCGAAAAACGCCTTGGCTTCATCAAGATGGTCCTGGCGGATATCGGCCAGCACCAGCCTGGCGCCATTGGCGAGCAGCTGCTGGGCAATGCCGAAGCCGATCCCGCTCGCTCCGCCCGTGATGAACGCCGTCGTGCCCGCAATCTCCATGACTTTCCTCTCCAAACCCGGCGCCTCGCCGGCTTGCTCAAACTGACGCATCGGCCGACGCTGCGCCCGGCCGCTCCTCCAATCTCATCCAGCAAATCCGGACAGAGTCAACAGCGGCCGTCGCCTGCGGGGTCGCTGGCCAGTCAGGATCGCGGATGCGCGGCGCGCCAGACCGAGGGCGTCTCGAACGTGCCACGCCAGATGCCGCGCTGCGCGGAACGGGCAGCCTCTTCTTCCTGCCGATAGGTGCCGGGGCCGCGCCCGAGGTTGCTGGTCGCCCAGCCCTGCGCAACCATGATCGCGCCGATGTCCGCGATCCGGGCGGTGGCGCAGGAGGCCACGGCGCGGCCATATTGGTCCGTCGTCCGGGACTCGCAGGTGAGCCCACCGCCACGCACCAGCGCCAGCAGGGCGTCGCGCGCCTGCGTGCCGCAGTCCCAGGGCTGGCCGGTCGCATCCTGGCAACGCTGGTTCAGTTCTACCGCGTCGATGTCCGCGATGCGCACGATCCGCGGGCCGATCCGCAAGCTGTCGCCATCCATCACGTGCACGCGCGCCCCATCGGCGGCCTCGATCCGTTCGGGCGGCGCACGGAGCAGGGCCAGCACGATCAGCAGAAACGCCAGAAGAGCCAGCGAACTCAGTCGCGCAAGCCATCGTCGGCGCCGCCTGCCGGCTGATCTCTGGAAACCCCTGCGCCGTCGGGCAGGTCTGGTGCGGATGATCAGTGCTTGTGGTCGCTGGCCATCGAGCGGACGGCGGCCAGCGTGTTCTTCACATGGTCGCGATAGTCGAGCGCGCTATGCACATAGACGATCCGGCCCGCCGGGCTGATGACATAGGAGGTGCGGTCCGTCTTGCCCGCAAAGGCCGGATTGTCCGCCTTGAGCGCCACATCGTAATTGGTGATGAGACGCGGCCCGGCCGAGGCCACCGCGAACTTGCTGCCGCATGCCTCGGTGGAGAAACGCTGCAGAACGTCGACCGGGTCGGCAGACATGCCGATCACCGTGGCGCCGGCCTTCTTGAACGCATCCGCCTGATCGGCAAATTCCTTGGTTTCCGCCGTGCAGCCCTTGGTGAAGGCCGCGGGGAAGAAGTAGAGCACGACCGGGCCTTTCTTCAGCGCATCGGACAGCTTGACGCTGAACACTTTGCCGGCCAGCGCACCGCGCGTCTCGAAATCCGGTGCCTTGGCGCCGACCGGCAGGGCCGCCTGCGCGCCGCCGCCGAGCAGGGCGCTGCCCAGCATCGCAATCATGATTGTCTTCGATGCTTTGCCGAACATATGCCCATTCCCGTCTGGTGACTCACGATCCGCATAATCTGCCATAGAAGGCCTTGGCGTGCCAGCCCTCACCGGTTACGAGCAGCCATGGCGATCGACCGCCTTGCCCTCACCAATTTCCGCAATCATGCCGACGCCCTGATTGTGCCCGACGCGCCGATGATCGTCCTGACCGGCGAGAATGGCGCGGGGAAGACGAACATCCTCGAGGCGATTTCGCTGCTGGCGCCGGGGCGCGGCCTGCGCGGCGCTGCCCTGCGAGATATGGCGCGGCAAAGCGGGCCGGGCGGATTTGCGGTCGCCGCGCGATTGGGCGATGCCGCCTTGGGGACCGGCACCGACCCTGATGCGCCGGACAAGCGGCAAGTGCGGATCGACGGGCGCGCCTCCCCGGCCAATGCCCTCTCGACGCGTGTGTCGCTGAGCTGGCTGACGCCGGCGATGGACCGCCTGTTTCTGGACAGCCCCGGCGGGCGGCGCCGGTTCCTGGACCGGCTGGTGCTGGCCCAGGCGCCATCGCACGCCCATCACAGCGCGCGCTATGAGGCCGCGATGCGCGCGCGCAATGCCCTGCTGGGAGAAGACGGGCCGGCCGACCCGGACTGGCTCGCCGCACTGGAAGCCCGCATGGCGGAACATGGCGCCGCAATCGACGCCGCACGGCGGGCGCTGATCGCCGAACTTGAAGAGGAGATCGCCCGCAGCGCGCAGCATCTCTTCGCCCGGCCGACCTTGAGGCTGACCGGCGAGCCATTTGAGGAAGGCACCCTTGCCGCTCGGCTGCGCGCGGCGCGGACGGGAGACCGGGCGGCGGGGCGAACGCTTGTGGGCCCCCATCGCGCCGACCTGCTGGTCACGCACGAAGCCAAGCAGCAGGATGCGGCGCTGTGCTCGACAGGGGAACAAAAAGCGCTGCTGCTCAGCATCATGCTCGCCCACGCCCAGCTGGTCGGCACACAGAGCGGACGACCGCTCATCATCCTGCTGGACGAGGTGGCCGCTCATCTCGATCCGACGCGCCGCCACGCCCTGTTCGAGCGGTTGCGCGCCAGCGGCGGGCAGGTGTGGATGACGGGGACCGAGGCCGATCTGTTCAACGGGCTGGATCAGGCGACCTATTTGCGGGTGGACGCGGGGCAGGTCATTCCGGGGTGATCAAGCGGCGTGGCCGAAGCGCGGCTATTACACCTTTTCCCCCACGCGGACTTTCAGACACGGCATCATTGCTGACCGCCCTCCGTTCGTCCTGAGTAGCTGCTGAGCCTGTCGAACGGCGTATCGAAGGTGCAGTCCATGACTGAGATGCTTCGATACGGGTTTTCGCTACGCGCCTGCGGCCCTACTCAGACCCTACTCAGCACGAACGGTGGAGGGTGGCGAAGTCGGCTTCCCCCCACATGAGCCGATGGTCGCGCGCTCTGACCAAATCGATAGTGGACAACGTCCTCGCGAACTCTGTCCTCGTTTAGGAAACCCCGAAAATCTCCTGATGTGCACGCTCGGCGAAGCGATCGGTCATGCCCGCGATATAGTCCGCGATATGGCGGCTGCGCTCGGGCTCGGCAGCGCCGCAACTGGCATCCCAGGCGGTCCCCATCAGCGCAGGATCGGCCTGATAGGCGCGGAATAGATCGATGACGATCACCCGTGCTCGCCCGGCTGCCGCCAGCTGGGTCGGATGATGATAGAGATTGGCGTACATGAAGCGCTTGAGCTGGCGCTCGTCCTCCCGCATCGCATCCGAGAAGGCGACCATGGCCTGTCCCGCGCTCCGCACGGCTGAGACATCGGCCTGCTCCAACCCGTGCAGGCGCAGGTTTTCGCGCGTGGTCATGATGAGATCGTTGACCATGATGCCAATCTGGTCGCGGATCAGTTCCCGCAACAGCTGCTCGGCCGGCAGATCGGGATAGCGCGCGGTGACCTGCTCCCAGCAGCGGCGGACGAACGGCGCTTCCAGAAGCTGTTCGAGCGTCAGAATGCCGGCGCGCAGGCCATCGTCGATATCATGATTGTCATAGGCGATATCGTCGGCAAGGGCCGCGACCTGCGCTTCCAGCGACGGCCAGCTTTCCAGCTCCAGCGGAAAAGCGGAATCGATCTGCTGCATCGCCCAGTTCGGCGCCAGCACCGGGCCGTTATGCTTGGCCAGCCCCTCCATCATCTCCCAGCTCAGATTGAGGCCGGGGAAGCGGGGATAGGCATTTTCCAGCAAGGCGAGCGTGCGCAGGCAATGGGCATTATGATCGAAGCCGCCCTGCCCCACCAGCGCCTCCTCCAGCGCATCTTCCCCGGCATGGCCGAACGGGGGATGGCCGATATCATGGGCGAGGCACAGTGCCTCGGTCAGATCTTCATTGAGCCCCAGCACCCGGGCGATCGTCCGCCCGATCTGCGCGACCTCCAGGCTGTGCGTCAGGCGGACGCGATAATGGTCGCCATCGGGTGCGACGAACACCTGCGTCTTGTGGCGCAGGCGACGGAAGCTGATGGAGTGAATGATCCGGTCGCGGTCGCGCTGGAAAATGTCGCGTGGTCCGCGCGCCTCGCCACCCGGCTCGGCATGTTGACGACCCCGGCTGCGCGCCGGGTCACAGGCATAGGGGGCGAGCACGCTCACTGCGTGCCGATCTTGCTGACTTCCTCGCCGGCTTCGCTTTGCCAGAAGAACGCGTCGCCTCCCGCCTTGCGCAATTCGGTCACCACCGCCCGCGCATCCTCAGGGCGACGGAAGGGGCCGATCAGCAGGCGGCGCGTCTCGCCCCAGGTGGCCGTCCAGCCATCCTGCCCCGCAATCGTGTCGCCATAGGTCCGGCGCAAACGGCGCAGATCGAAAGCCAGCGCAGCCGGATCACGCCCCGCCGCCAATTGTACCCAATTGCGCGACGGGTTTGCCGCCAGCTTGGCCTTGCGCTCGGCCTCGGCCTTGCGTTCGGCTTCCGCCTTGGCGCGGGCCTCGGCATCCGCCTTGGCCTTGGCCTGCTGCGCGGCTGCCGCGACCCGGCGCTGCTCCTGAATCCGCGCGACGGCGCTCAGATCCGCGACGGCGACCTGCCGGCGCTCGCCTTCCGGCACTTCGAGCGCCTGCAGCGTGTCGCCAAGCGAGCGCACCGGCTGCGGCGCGGGCGCAGGTGCCGGTGTCGGGGCAGACGCCGCCGGGGCAGGCGTGCTGGGTGCCGCCGGCGCCACGGCAGCGACGGCCGTCGGCGCGGGATTGGTCACGCGACTGGCCGGCTGTGTCGCCGGAGCCGGTGAAGGAGCCGGGCGCGTCGGCTGCGGCGCGGGGGCGCGCGCGGCGGTCTGCACCGGCTGTTGCGGCGGTGGGGATGCTGTCGGTGCAGGCGGTGGCGGCGGTGGAAGCGGCTGGGCCGCTGCCGCCGCGGGTGCTGGTTGCTGAACCTGCGACGCTCGGCGCGCGGCCTGCTGGGCGGCCCGTCGTTCTGCCGCCGTCTGACGCCGGCCGCCCCGCTCGCGCTCGGTGGCAGCAGCAACCTGCGTATCGCGGTTCCGCGCCGGCTCGGGTGCAGCCAAGCGGAGGACATCCGCCGGATACTCGCCATAATGGACCGCAGAGACCTTCTGGCTCGCGGTCAGCAGCGGCAGGCGCTGCAGATAGGGTTCGAGAGCGTCGGCAAGGCCCTTCGGCAGCGTCGTCTGCGCAATGGAGCGCGCCTCGGCCATCTGGCCGTTCATCGCGAGAACGAAGGCCCGGATGCGCCAAGCCTCACGGTCACCGCTGGTCAGGGCCGGCTTTAGCTGCTGCTCGGCTTCCGCGAGATTGCCGGAGACGCCCAGCGAGACCGCATAATTGAGCCGCGCGGTGTTATCATTGGGATTGGCCTGCAGGACGGCGCGATAATCCTGCTGCGCCTTGGCCTGCTGCCCGGTGAGATCGTAAGCCAGCGCGCGCTCGGGGAGATGCGCTTGGGCGCTGACGCCCAAGGCCGAGGCAGCATCGAAGTTCGCGGCGGCATCGGCAGGCTGCTTCAAGGCGATCTGCACGACCGCCAGACCCAGCCGGGCGCGGCCGTTGCGCCCATCGACCATATTGGCGCGCGTGAAGAAGCCATTGGCCGCCTGAATGTCGCCCAGATCGAGCGCGGCCTGGCCGGCCCCGAGCAGGGCATTCACATCCTGAGGATTACGGGAGAGCGAGGCGAGATGGCGGTTGAGCGCGGCTACCGCCTCGGCTGGTGGCGTGGCCTGAACCATCCCGCCGCTTTGCGCGAACACAGGCGCTGCGATGGCCAGAGAGAGGGCCAGAATGCAGCTGGTCGACTTCACGGATACACCTCTTCTGTCCGGCGGGACGGGCTGCGTCCCGCCGTGCACAGTTTTACTGGTTGTTCTGGCGATTGAGGAAGCGCGGCACCTCAAATTCGGTGCGATCCCGCTCGCTCTCGCTCTCTTCGGCATTGCCCTGCCGTGCCTGGCCACGGGCCAGCTGCGACATGCGCTCGAACAGCGTGCCGCCGCTCGTACCCTTGCTGGCCGGCTCCTCGGCGGGCTGCGGCGGCTCTACCCGAAGCGGCGGCTCGGGCGAGACGCTGTTGTCGAGCACCAGCTCATCCTCGCCGGTGATGTCATCGAAAGTCGACGCCGCGAAACGCGGGGCCGGCTTGGGCTCTTCCGGCTTGGGCGCCTGGAAGCTGGCAGGCGCCTCGCTGGTCGGGGCCGGTGTGAACGACTCGTTGCGCGCCGGCGCGACGCCACCAAGGTCCAGCCCTTCGTCATAGCGCGGCGCGGGGGCAGCCTCCGGGCGGACGAGATTGGCCGGCGCCGACACAGCAGGTGCGGCCTGACGCGGCGCGGCGGCGACGCCCACATCGCCCAGCTTGAACGGCTGGCTGCGGGCCTGCGCCGCGGCGCTCGCTTCATTATCGATGCCCGTCGCGACGACGGAGACGCGGATCTTGCCGTTCAACTGCTCGTTGAACGCCGAACCCCAGATGATGTTCGCATCGGGATCGACCAGCTCGCGGATGTGGTTGGCCGCCTCGTCGACTTCCATCAGGCGCATGTCCTCGCCACCCACGATGGAGACGATGACGCCCTTGGCACCACGCATCGAGACGCCATCGAGCAGCGGATTGGCAATCGCCTTCTCGGCAGCTTCGAGCGCACGCCCGTCGCCTTCGGCCTCGCCGGTACCCATCATCGCCTTGCCCATCTCTTCCATCACGGAGCGGACGTCGGCAAAGTCGAGGTTGATGAGGCCAGGCATGACCATGAGATCGGTGATGCCGCGTACGCCCTGCTGCAGCACTTCGTCAGCCATCTCGAACGCTTCCTTGAAGGTCGTGTTCGGGTTGGCGATCAGGAACAGATTCTGGTTCGGAATGACGATCAGCGTATCGACGTGCTTCTGCAGCTCCTCGATGCCCGAGTCTGCCGAGCGCATCCGGCGCGAGCCTTCAAAGGTAAACGGCTTGGTGACCACGCCGACCGTGAGGATGCCCTTTTCACGCGCAGCCTTGGCGATGACCGGCGCCGCGCCGGTGCCGGTGCCGCCGCCCATGCCCGCAGCGATGAAGCACATGTGGACGCCCTCAAGCGCCTCCTGCACTTCCGCAATGGTTTCTTCTGCGGCGGCGCGGCCGATATCGGGGCGCGAACCGGCGCCGAGACCCTCGGTAATGCGCGGGCCGAGCTGGATGCGGCGTTCTGCAGGAGAGGCATTGAGCGCTTGAGCATCCGTGTTGGCGACAATGAAGTCGACCCCATCCACGGACGCGCCAATCATGTTGGCAATCGCATTTCCGCCCGCCCCGCCGACGCCAATAACGGTAATCCGCGGCTTCAGCTCGTCCACATGGGGCGGACCGATTTCAATGCTCATCAACTATCTCCTCCGGGTGCAGACCGCACCGTCACCTTGTCGGGATTCATGCACCAGATGAGCCGCCAATTCACGTTCTTTTTAACCGCTCATCCACAATATGTTGCGGCCTGACCCTAATAGCCTGCGCGCAACGCCGCGATCAGCCGCTGGACGACCGCTCCGCCGCGCGTCGTGTGGACGCGCTGCTCGCGCAAAGGCCGTTGCAGCAAATCCTGTCGCTCCTTCGACGCATAGAGCGCGAGGCCGGCGAGCGTCGCGAAAGCCGGGCCACGATGCGCCTCGGGCATGGCATCAAGCAGCTTGGGGCGGCCGATCCGAACGGCGCGGCCGAGCGCAGTCTGGGCATAGTCCGCCATGCCCTTGAGCTCCGCGCCGCCGCCGGTCAGCACGACCTGGCGCCCGACCGGCGAGTGGAAGCCCATCTCGCCCAGCGCCTTGTTGACCTCAGCCATCAGGCGGTTGAGCCGCTCGCAGATGACGCCGACCAGCTCGGCGCGAGTCACGCGGCGCGCTTCGGTCTGCTCAGCGCTGCTGGCGGCGGGCGCGATTTCGATGATCTCGCGAAAGTCCCGGCGCGACTGCATGGCCGAGCCGTAAAAACATTTCATGCGCTCGGCCTGGCTGCGGCGAATGCCGAAGGCCGAGGCGATATCGTCGGTCACGTCGGCCGCGCCGATGGGAATGGATTTGAAACCGACCAGCATGCCGCCGATGTGCAGCGACACATTGGTGACGCCCGCCCCGAGCTCGACCAGCGCAACGCCAAGATCGCGCTCTTCATCGGACAGGCAGGCCGCCGCGGTGGCGACCGGCGCGGCGATGATGCTCTGCACATCAAGATAGGCCCCGCGCACGCTGGTTTCGAGGTTGCGCAGTGGCGCGCCATCGGCCAGCACCACATGGACATCCACGCCAAGCTGATCGGCATGAAGCCCCATCGGCCGCGCGACGCCGCGCATGCCATCGATGGTGTAGAGCGTCGGCTGCGCCTGCAGGATGACCCGGCCGCCCGGATCGATCCGCTCGCGCGCCTGATCGTACAGGCTCTCGATATCGGCCTGCTCGATCCGCCGACCGCCGACATTGATCTCGACCGGCTCGACCTTGCTCTCGATGCTGCCGCCGGAGAAGCTCAGAATGACCTTCTCGATATTGGTGCCGGCGACCTTCTCGGCCTGCTCGACCGTCTCGCGCACGGCCAGTTCGGTCCGCTCCATATCGACCACAAAGCCACGGCGCACGCCCCGGCTCTCGCGTTGACCGGTGCCCAGCACCGCCAGCGTGCCATCCTCCTGCTTGCGCGCGATCAGCGCCGACACCTTCCAGGTGCCGATGTCGATCGCGGTAATCAGCCCATCGTTGCGCGCTGCCATGCTTAGCCCTCCCCACCCGATGCAGAGGTCGTCGATCGATCCTTCTCGCCGGACGTCACGACAGCCGAATCCTTCGCCGACGTTACCGCCGGCGCTTCATCCTCTTTCTTGCCCGGCGGCAGGCGCAGCACGAACCGCGCGGGATCGCGCATGTCGAACCGCAGCACCCCGCGCCCGAGCAGCCGGTCCACGCCATCCATGCGCGCAAAGTTGACCAGCGCAGCGGCGGCATCCGCATCGCCCTCGGGGAGCATCAGTTGCTCACCCGACTGAAAGCGCAGATCCCAGCGGCGCCCGCCAACCCAGGTCGCGCCCGCGAGCATCGGCTTGAGCGCCGGCGCGGCGTTCATCAGTTCGGCCAGCGCCTTGGTCCGCTTGTTGGCATCCGGCCCCACCACCAGGGGCAGATCGGGCAAGGCATTGGCCTCGACCGGGCCGAGCGCGACGCCTGCGGCGTCCACCAGCATCAATTGCCCGCCATTCTGCCAGACCGCAGCCGGTTGCCGCTCGACCACATCGACGATCAGCGCATCGGGCAGGCGGCGGGAAATCCGCGCCTCCTTCACCCAGCCCAGCCGCATGACCTCGTTGCGCAGATTGTCGAGATCGACCGCCAGCATCGAACGCTCGACATATTTCACGGCGATGTCGGAGACCTGCATCTCGTCCATGCGCTCGAGCCCGCGCACCTCGATCTTGGCGACGGCAAAGCCTGCGCGCCCGGCGAGATCGTTCACCTCGGCGCGCAGCATCGCCGGCAAGCCCATGAAGCTGGCGGTGACCCAGAGCAGGATGAAGAGGACCAGGCCGATCCCCCAGGTCATCAACCGATTGATTTGCGCCGGGGTGAGCGGAACATAGTCGAGCAGCTTGTCCAGATTGCTCCTCGCCCGCCGCGGCTTGCGGCCGGCCCGGCCGCCGCGCGCGCCGCTCGCCGAGCCGCGCTTGATCGTCGCGCTGTTCATTGCTTCCCCCCACGGTCCGCCAGAGCCTCGGCGATGATACTCTCTACGAGTTCGCCGTAGCTCATGCCCAAATATTTCCCCTGCTCCGGCACCAGGCTCAACGCCGTCATGCCGGGCTGCGTATTCACTTCCAGCAGATACAGGCCATCGAGCCCGCGCTCGTCATCCCAGCGGAAGTCCGAGCGCGATGTGCCCTTGCAGCCCAGCAGACGATGCGCCCGCAGCGCGATGTCCATCATCGCGGCGGCCATCTCGGCCGGAACGGGCGCCGGGCAGATATGGTCAGTCAGGCCATCGGTATATTTCGCGTCATAATCGTAGAAGCCGCTTTTGGGGCGCAGCTCCGTCACCGCAAGCGCCCGGTCGCCGAGCACGGCGACGGTCAGCTCACGGCCGCGAATGAACGGCTCGGCCAGCAGTTGGTCGAAATCCTGCCACGGCCCCACCGCATCGCGCGCGATCGGATTGCCATAATTGCCCTCTTCCGTGACGATGGCGACGCCGACCGACGAGCCTTCATTGACCGGCTTGAGCACATAGGGGCGCGGCAGGGGATCGCCGGCGAACAGGCTCTCGCATTCGACGACATGGCCGCCGGGCATCGGGATGCCATGGGGCACGAGATGCTGCTTGGTGAGCTGCTTGTCGATGGCGATGACCGAGGTTGCCAGACCGCTATGCGTGTAGGCGAACCCCATGATGTCCATGAGTCCCTGCACGGTGCCATCCTCGCCCGGCACGCCATGCAGGGCATTGAACACGATGTCGGGATTGGCCGCGATGAGCTTGGCCGGAAAATCACGGCCCTCCGCCCGGGTGGCGCCCAGGTCGATGGGCACGACCTCATGGCCGCGCTCTTCCAGCGCCTGGATGATGCCTTTCGCGCTCGACAGCGAGACATGCCGCTCGGCGGCCCAGCCCCCCATGAGCACGGCGACCTTGAGACGCTTGATGCTCATTGTCCCTGCTCCTGCGCCGAACGCCCCACGCGCTGAATCTCCCATTCGAGGGTTATGCCACTTTCTGCCTGCACGCGACGGCGCACTTCCTCGCCAAGGGACTCGATGTCCGCACTGGTCGCCCCGCCGATGTTGATGAGGAAATTGGTGTGCTTCTCGCTCACTTGCGCCCCACCAAGGCTGAGGCCCCGGCAGCCGGCCCGGTCGACCAGCGCCCAGGCCTTTTCGCCCGGCGGGTTCTTGAAGGTCGATCCACCCGTCTTGCTGCGCAGCGGCTGCGATTCTTCCCGCGCGGTCGCGATCCGGTCCATTTCCGCCTGAATAGCCGCTGGCTCGGCCGGCACGCCGCGAAAGGTGGCCGCGATCACCACTGCGCCTTCGGGCAGCGTCGAATGCCGATAGGTGAAGCCGAGCGCATCCAGCGGCAGAACAATCTGCTCGCCGGATCGCAGGATGACCTCGGCCTCGACCAGAATGTCCTTCACCTCCCGGCCATAAGCACCGCCATTCATGCGCACGAAGCCCCCGACCGTGCCGGGGATGGAGCGGAGAAACTCAAGCCCGCCAATGCCCGCATCGCGTGCGGTGGAGGAGACCAGAATGCCAGACGCGCCCCCGCCGCACCGCAGCGTCTGCGGCGCGCTCCGCTCGACGCGCGCGAAGGCCTTGCCGAGCCGCACCACCACGCCGGGCACGCCGCCATCGCGAACGATCATGTTAGACCCAAGGCCCAGCGCCATCACCGGCACCGAGAGATCCAGCGCCGAGAGGAATTGCGCGAGGTCATCCGCATCCGCCGGCTCGAACAACCAATCCGCCGCACCGCCCGCCTTGAACCACACCAAAGGCGCGAGCGGCGCACCGCGCGTCAGCTTTCCCCGTACGGCAATGCCGTCGGGGTTCAGGTGTCGATCGACGTTCACGGAAGCGGCAGGATTCATCAGGAGCGACCGCTCCACCAGCTGGACCAACGCCCGATCAAGTCGGCCTGTGCCTTGCCGGCGCGGTTCATGGCTTCACCCATGTCGAGCGCGGCCTGCCCCATGCCCTTCGGCCCCATAGCGGCATGGCTCTCGACGGCGTCGATCATTTCGCGCGCCATGTCGAGGCTCTTGCCATGCACCTCGATCATGCGCTCCTGCATCTCCAGGCCAATGCGCATCAGCTCCCACATCAGCCGCGCCCCTCGCCCGATGCCGCGATGGCCGGCGCCAGACCGGCCGCCCATTTGGTGATGTCGCCCGCGCCGAGGCAGACGATCATGTCATCGGCCTTCAGATCCGCGGCGAGGGCCGCGGCGAGCGCATCGGCATCGCCGATGGTCTGCGCCGCGCGATGGCCGCGACGCTTGAGGCCGGCGACCAGCGCATCGGCATCCACGCCCTCGATGGGCTGCTCGCCAGCCGGGTAGACGGGCGAAACATAGACCATGTCGGCATCGTTGAAGGATTGCTGGAACTCGTCCATCAGATCGCGCAGCCGCGTGAAGCGGTGCGGCTGCACCACGGCGATCACCCGGCCCTGCGCCCCCTCGCGGGCCGCTGCGAGGACCGCGCGGATTTCGACCGGGTGGTGGCCATAATCATCGATGACGACGGCCTTGCCGCCGCCCGTCTCGATCTCGCCCACCTTGGTGAAGCGCCGCTTGACGCCGCCGAAGCTGGCGAAGCCGGTCTGGATCGTTGCATCGTCAATGCCCATCTGCAGGGCGACGCCAATGGCGGCCATGGCATTCAGAACATTGTGCCGGCCGGGCATCGGCATGGTGATGTCCGCAATGCGTCGCGTCGAGCCATCACGCTCGCGGATCTGCACGTCGAACATATTGCCACCGGGAACGGGCCGGACATTTTCGCCGCGCAGGTCGGCCTGTGCGGAAAAGCCATAGGTCACGATGCGCCGATCCTGCACGCGCGGCAGGATCGCCTGCACCTCCGGGTGATCCAGGCAGAGCATGGCGGCGCCATAGAAGGGCACATTCTCGACAAACTCGACGAACGCGTCCTTCACCGCATCGAACGAGCCATAATGATCGAGATGCTCGGGATCGATGTTGGTGACGACGGCATAGGTACCGTCCAGCCGCAGGAAGCTGCCATCACTCTCATCGGCCTCGACCACCATCCAGTCGCTGTTGCCGAGGCGCGCGTTGGAACCGTAGCTGTTGATGATGCCGCCATTGATGACGGTGGGGTCAATGCCGCCGGCATCGAGCAGCGCCGCGATCATCGAGGTCGTCGTCGTCTTGCCGTGCGTGCCGGCCACCGCGACGGTGGATTTGAGCCGCATCAGTTCGGCCAGCATCTCGGCGCGGCGGATGACGGGCACGCGATTCTCCAGCGCCAGCTCCACCTCCGGATTGCCGCGCTTGATCGCGGTGGAGGTCACCACCACGGCGGCATCACCCAGATTCTCGGCCTTGTGACCGATCATCACATTGATGCCGAGATCGCGCAGGTGCTGGATGACATAGCCTTCCGACATGTCACTGCCCTGCACGCTGTAACCCATATTGTGCATCACCTCGGCGATGCCGGACATGCCGATGCCGCCAATGCCGATGAAGTGGATCGTACCGATATCCGTGCCGACGCCCTTCATGCGCCCGCTCCCGCAAGGCCAGCCATGCGCGGCGCTTCTGCGGCCCGCACGGTGTCGATGGTCTGCGGCGCGGGGCCGAAGCTCTCGATGAGATCGCACATGTCCTTCACCGCATCCGGGCGGCCGCAGCGATGCGCGCGCTTGGCGGCGTTCTGGAGCGCGCCCGGTTCCATTGCCAGCTTCTGCATCTGGCGCGCCAGCTCGGCGGGCGTGAACTTGCTCTGGTCGATCGCGCGGGCGCCGCCCGCCTTCACCATCTCGAGGACATTATAGGCTTGGTGGTTATCCATGGCACTCGGCAAAGGTATGAGGATGGCGGGGCGCCCCGCGGCGGTGAGTTCGGCAATGGTCGAGGCGCCGGCGCGCCCGATCACAAGGTGCGACCAGGCCAGCTTGGTCGGCATGTCCTCGATATAGGTCGCCAGATCGGCAGGAATTTCCATCTCGGCATAGAGCGCGCGGACCTGCTCGATGTCCTCGGGCCGGCATTGCTGCGTGACCTGCAGCCGGCGGCGCAGGCTGATCGGCAACATGCCAAGCCCGGCCGGCACGACTTGCGAGAGGATCGACGCGCCCTGGCTTCCGCCGGTGACCAGCAGGCGCAGCACGCTCTCATCGGAGAAGACCGGGAACGGCTCGTCGCGCAGGGCCAGAACGGACTCCCGCACCGGATTGCCGACCAGATAGGTCTTGTCCGCATGGCGTTTGGCGAGGCGCTTCACATCGGGATAAGCGGTCGCGATCGCAGCCACCTTGCGGGCCACCAGCCGGTTGACGCGGCCGAGCACCGCATTCTGCTCATGCACGATCGCCGGTATGCCTGCCGCAAAGGCGCCGAGCATCGCCGGCAGCGCCGGATAGCCGCCGAAGCCCACCACGGCGGCCGGCTCGAAGGTCGAATAAAGCTGCCTGGCCATGGCGCGCCCTTCGAGAATGGCCTTGAAGCCCCTGATCCAGCCGGAAATACCGCCGGACATGCGGCCGGCCGGCAGCACATGCGTCTGCACATCCTCGAACAGGCCCGGAATCTTGGCGCCACGCTCGTCGGTAATCAGGGCGACGCGGTGGCCCCGCGCCATAAGCTCCTGCGCGATGGCGTGGGCGGGGACCATGTGCCCACCCGTGCCACCGGCAGCCAGAACATAATGCCGAAAAAGGCTCATCGCCCGCTCCATGTGACGACGTAGGGGGAGCGCGACATATACGGGTTCCGCCGGGTGAAGGCCAGCAGCAGGCCGATGCCCGAGCACAAGGCAATCATCGACGAGCCGCCATAGCTGATGAATGGCAGCGTCATGCCCTTGGAGGGGAAGATATGAATGTTCACGCCCATGTTGATGACCGCCTGCACGCCCATCACGAAGACAAGGCCGGAGGTTGCCATGACGATGAATGGATCTTCCTCATCCAGCAGCCGCAGCAGCACCCGCACGATGATGGCGAGATAGACGAGCGCAATGGCGATGCAGGCGATCAGGCCGAACTCCTCGCCGATCACCGAGAAAATATAGTCGGTATGGGCCTCGGGCAGATTGAACTTGGCGGTGCCGCCGCCGGGACCAACGCCAGTCAGGCCGCCGCGCGTGATGGTCGCATAGGCCAGCTGCACCTGATCCGGCCCCGCCGCCGGATCGACGACCGGGTTGAGGAAGGAATCGATGCGCTCACGACCATTGTCGTAGAAGAGATAGGTCAGCACGAACAGGCCGAGGCCGCCGCATGCAAAACCCGAGAGGAGCTTGATCGAGGCGCCGCCCACCAGCAGCAGCGCACCCCAGCAGGCCACGAAAATGACCGTCTGGCCGAAGTCCGGCTGTCGCATGAGCAGGAGGGCGACGATGCCGGTCAACATGCCCGTCAGTGGGATCACCGGTAGTGACGGATCGCGCGCGCGCAGCGACAGCAGCCAGGCAATCGCAACGACGAAGAAGGGCTTGAGAAACTCGGAGGGCTGGAAGCGGAAGGCGCCGCTGCCCAGCCAGCGCGAGGCGCCATTCACGCTCGTCCCGATGATCGGCACCAGCACCAGCATCACCGCGAACAGCGCCGCCAGACCGACCGCCAAACGGCGGGCCTGGGTACGCGGGAGCATGGAAATCACGATCATCAGCGGCAGACCGAGGCCGATCCACATGAGCTGGCGATAGAAGAAATAGAGGGGCGAGAGCGAGGCCGAATGGGTCGACAGCTTGGCCGCCGCCACGGGCGAGGCCGCCGCGACCGCCACCAGCCCGATCGCGATCAGCACCACGATGAGGCCGAGCAGCACTCGGTCGATCTCCCAGAACCAGATCGCCAGCGCGGTCCGCTCGCGCGGCATGGGCTTGCCGGGGCGGGCGCGCAAAGGAGACAAGGCGACATCGAGCGGCGGCGCGGTAACCGGCTTCGCCGCCTCGCCTTCGACCATGACTACGCCTTCGTCCCCGCGCTCGCTCATGCCCCTGCCCCCGTTTCTGCCCCTGCTTTATCGCGAAGCGCGGCCACGGCGGCCGCAAAGGCATCGCCCCGCGCCTCGAAATCCCGGAACTGATCGAACGACGCGCAGGCCGGCGAAAGCAGGACGATATCGCCCGGCTGCGCATGCGCGGCAGCCTCGGCCACGGCCGTGACCATCAACTCGCATTCGGTGACGGGCACGGAGGCCTCACCCAGCAGACGGGCGAACAGCGGCCCGGCCTCGCCAATGGTGTAGCCCCGCGCGATGTTGGGGAAGCCCGCCGCGCACTCATCGAGCGAATCCGACTTGGCGAGACCGCCGAGAATCCAGTGGATGCGCGACCGTCCGTCGACCGGCGGCCAGGCAGCGAGCGCCGGCGCGGTCGAGGCGGCGTTGGTCGCCTTGCTGTCGTTGACGAACAGCACGCCGTCGATTTCGGCAACGCGCTGCATGCGGTGCGGCAGGCTGACATAGCTCGCCAGCGCCTGCGCCGTCGTCTCGGGCGCAATGCCCAGCGCCTCTGCCACGGCCTTGGCGACCGCGACATTCTGCGCATTGTGCGGCCCCTGCAAGGCGGGCCAGCGGGACTGGTCCTCGGCGGCAACCGACTGGGCCGTCACGGGCACGGTCTGCGGCAGAGCATCGGCGATGCGCCGCGTCACCGCGTCGTCCACCGCAATGATCGCCGGATGATCGGGCGACTGCATGGCAAAGAGGCGCTGCTTGGACGCGACATAGCCCTCAAAGCCATCATAGCGGTCGAGATGATCGGGCGTGATGTTGAGCAGCACCGCCACGTCGCAATCGAGACTGAAGGTCAGATCGATCTGATAGCTGGAAAGCTCCAGCACATAGACGCCGCCCTCCGGCAGCGGTGCCTGCGCGAGAATGGGCAGGCCGATATTCCCGCCCATGCGCGAGGGCAGGCCTGCGGTGCGCACGATATGATCTATCAGCGCCGTCGTGGTCGATTTGCCATTGGTGCCGGTGATGCCGACCACGCGATGCGCGGGCAGGCTCGACCGTGCCAGCGCGAAGAGTTCGATGTCCCCGATGATCGGCACGCCGGCGGCGCGTGCACGGCAGGTCACCGGATGGCGGTTGAGCGGCACACCGGGTGATACGACCAGCGCGTCCAGCCCGGCCAGATCCATCTCCATCGGATCGCCCAGCTCGGCCTTGTCCGCAACCAGTGCCCGCGCATCCTCGCGCTGGTCCCAGGCGATGACATGGGCACCGCTGGCCGCCAGGGCATCGACCGTGGCAAGACCGGAGCGGGCCAGCCCCAGAACGGCATAGCGCTTGCCGGCAAAGGCGGGGGAAACGATCATCGCAGCTTCAACGTCGCGAGACCGGCGAGCGCAAGCACGAAGGAGACGATCCAGAAGCGGATCACCACCGTGGATTCAGGCCAGCCAAGCTGCTCGAAATGATGATGGATGGGCGCCATGCGGAACACCCTTTTGCCGGTGCGCTTGTAGAAGAACACCTGAATGACGACCGACATCGCCTCCACCACGAAGATGCCGCCGATGACCGCCAGCACGATCTCGTGATGGGCCGCCACGGCGATCACGCCGATGGTGCCGCCCAGTGCGAGGCTGCCGGTATCACCCATGAACACCGCCGCCGGGGGCGCATTGAACCACAGGAAGGCAAGGCATGCCCCGACAATCGCGCCGCACAGGATCACCAGATCGCCCGCGCCCGGCACATGGGGAATGCCGAGATAGGACGCATAGTCGGCGCGGCCGACAAGATAGACGATCAGCATGAAGGCCATCGACGCCACGATCACCGGCATGGAGGCCAGCCCGTCCAGCCCGTCCGTGAGGTTCACCGCATTACCGAAGGCGACGATGACGAAGGCGCCGAACAGATAATAAAGCGGCCCAAGGTCCAGCGCGCCGCCGCTCCAGAAGGGCAGATACAGCAAGGTGCCGTTCTGGCTGACAATCAGCCAGGTGGCGAAACCGGCGATGCCGAATTCCGCCAGCAGGCGCGCCCGGGCGGAGAGGCCCTTGTGGCTCGCCTTGGTCACCTTGTCATAATCGTCCATGAACCCGATGGCGCCAAAGCCCAGCGTGACGATGAGGCAGGCCCAGATATAGACCGAGGTGACGTTCATCCACAGCAGCACGGCGCTCGCCATGGCGGTGAGGATCATCAACCCGCCCATGGTCGGCGTCCCGCGCTTGACGAAGTGCGTCTGCGGCCCATCCTCTCGGATCGGCTGCCCCTTGCCCTGGCGGACACGCAGCCAGCCGATGAAGCGGGGACCGATCACCAGCCCGATGATCAGCGCCGTCACGATCGCGGCGCCGGCCCGGAATGTGAGGTATCGGACCAGGTTGAAGATGCCTGGGAAATTCAGTTGTTCAGCGAGCCAATAAAGCATCAGGCCACCTCGCTTGCTGCGAGCTGTTCGACAAGTCGCGAAAGTCCGACACTGTTGGACCCCTTGACCAGCACCACATCGCCGCTTTTGACCGTTAAGCGTGCGAATTCAACGGCCTGATCGACATTTGCGACGTGCTCGACGGAAATTTCGCCGGCCAGAGCATCGGCGAGCGGTGCCATTTCCTCGCCGACCAGAAGCGCCACATCCACCTTCGCATCGCGAATGGCCTGCGCCAGCCCGGCGTGAAGCGGCGCGGACTGGTCGCCGAGTTCCTTCATCGCGCCCAATATCGCGATCCGCCGCTGCGCCCGCTCCTCGCCAAGCTGCGCCAAGGTGGCGGCCATGGAGGCGGGATTGGCATTATAGGCTTCATCGACGATCAAGGCCTCGCCACCGTCCGCGGTCGCGATGGGGCGGCGTGCGCCCCGGCCTGGCAGCCCGGTCATTTCCGCCAGCGCAAGGCCGGCTTGCGCCAGATCGCCACCGGCGGCCTCGACCACGGCCAGTACGCCCAGCGCATTGCTGACCCAGTGACGGCCCGGCATCCCGACCACCAGACTGAGGCGCGCCGCGCGGGTCTGCACGGTGATGCGGGTACCGGCAGCGCCCACGGACATTTCGTCGATCAGTCGGACATCCGCCCCGGCATCGCGCCCGAAGGTGACAACTTGCCCGGCGTGACGACGGGCGTGGTCTGTCAGCAGCGGCGCATGGGGCGAGTCGGCGGGGATAACCGCCGCGCCGCCTTCGACAAGGCCTTCGAATATCTCCGCCTTGGCCAGCGCGATCTTCTCTTCCGTGCCGAAATATTCGATGTGCGCGGGCGCAATCGTCGTGACGATGGCGACATGCGGGCGGACGAGCGCGGTCAGCGCGCGCAGCTCGCCCTCATGGTTCATGCCCATCTCGAACACGCCATAGCACGCCTCGCGCGGCATCCGCGCCAGCGAAAGCGGCACGCCGACATGATTATTGTAGCTCTTGAGCGAACGATGGGCGCCCCCCTGGCTCATCCGGTCAAACGCGGCGAACAGCGCTTCCTTGACGCCGGTCTTGCCGACCGACCCGGTGACGCCGATGATCTTTGCCGACGTCCGTTCGCGGGAGGCACGGCCAAGATCATCGAGGCCCTTCGCCGTGTCGGCGACGCGGACGCAAGGCCCCTCGACAGCCCGATCCACCAGCAGCCCTGCTGCGCCGGACGCCAGCGCCCCTGGAATATAGGCGTGACCATCCGCGCTCTCGCCATGCAGCGCGACGAAGAGATCGCCGGTCGCGACCTCCCGGCTATCGAACGCGACGCCGCCCACCGCGAAGGCCGTGGAGGCTGTCCCGCCAGTCGCTGCGGCGATCTCGTCGGAGGTCCACAAGCTCATGCAGCGCATTCCCGCGCCACGGTGACATCGTCGAACGGCAGCACGCGGTCGCCGATGATCTGACCCTGCTCATGCCCCTTGCCGGCCAGCAGCACGATATCGTCCGGCCCCGCCTCGGCAATGGCGGCAGCGATGGCAGCCCGTCGCCCGCCAATCTCCCGCGCGCCCGGCGCGCCGGCCATGATCGCGGCGCGGATCACCTGCGGGTCTTCCCCGCGCGGATTGTCATCGGTGACGATCACGACATCGCTGAGGTCGCTGGCAACGCCGCCCATCAGCGGGCGCTTGCCGGCATCGCGATCCCCGCCGGCGCCGAACACGGTGATGAGCCGGCCGCGCACATGCGGGCGCAGCGCTTCGATGGCCGCCCGCAGCCCGTCGGGCGTATGGGCATAATCGACATAAACCGGCGCACCGGCAGTGGTGATGACGGCGCGTTCCAGCCGACCGCGCACCGGCTGCACGCGCGAGAGCAATCCCAGCACCGTCTTCAGCGCGCCGCCGGTTGCGAGGACCAGTCCGGCGGAAACCAGCGCATTGGCGGCCTGATAGGCGCCGATGAGCGGCAGATCGACCTTGTGCGTGGCGCCCTCCGCCTCGATCATAAGCGTCTGCCCGAGATGCATCGGCGTTTGCGTGACCAGCCGCAGCGTCTCGCCGGCCGAACCGACGGTCATCAACTGCAAGCCCCGGCGACGCACATGCTCGATCACTTCGGCAGAGCGTTCGTCATCGGCCCAAATGACAGCGACGCCATCATCCGCGACAACCTCGTCGAACAGCCGCATCTTGGCCGCGAAATACATGTCCATGGTGCCGTGATAATCGAGATGATCGCGGCTCAGATTGGTGAAGGCGCCCGCCGCAACGCGCGGGCCCTCGGCGCGATATTGGGCCAGCCCATGGCTCGACGCCTCATAGGCGACATGGTCGATGCCTTCCTTGGCGAGCCCGGCGAGATTGGAGAGAAAGGTCACCACGTCCGGGGTCGTGAGGCCGGTCGAAACCTGATCCACGGCGGTCGTCACGCCCAGCGTGCCGATGGACGCGGCGCCATGACCCATCATGCGCCAGAGCTGCCGGGTCAGCTCGACCGTCGAGGTCTTGCCATTGGTGCCGGTGACCGCGACCAGCGTCTGCGGATAGGGCGCATAATAGCGCGCCGCGAGGCTCGCAAACAGGCGACGGGGTTCCTCGGCGGCAATGTGGGGGACGCCGGCCACGCGCGCATCCGGCGCCGCGACGACAGCCACGGCGCCCGCAGCGATGGCGGCGTCGATGAAGTCCTCGCCGTTCACCCGCGCGCCGCGAAACGCCCCGAATACGGCGCCGGGCGCCACTTTGCGATGGTCCAGCGCGAAGCCGCTCACCTCGGCGTCCTTGGCCGGATCAATCGAATCGGGCACGAGCGTGGAAAGGCGCATCATTCGGCCACCTCTTCGTCTTTGACCAACGGGGTCAGCTCAGAAATGTCGACGTCGCGGAACGCCTCGGGATAGACGCCCAGCAGCGGCGCGGCGCGCGACACGAAGGACTTCACCACCGGGGCGGCCGTATAAGCGGCCGTGCGTATGCCCGGGTAGCGGGCACTGCCCTGCGGCTCGTCCATCATCACGATGACGACGTAGCGCGGCGCTTCCATCGGGAAAGCCGCAGCGAAGGTGGAGACCAGCGAGCGACGGGCATAGCCGCCGTCCTTGGGCTTCTCGGCCGTGCCTGTCTTGCCGCCGACGCGATAGCCTTCGGCATCCGCATTGCGCCCGGTGCCGGTCTGCACGATCATCCGCAGCAACTGGCGCATCTTCGCGCTGGTCTGCTCGGAGAACACCCGGCGGGCGGCCACTTGTTCATTCGGCTTGCGCTTGAGAACGGTGGTGGGGTGCCAGATGCCGCCATTCACCAGCGCGGCATATGCGCTCGCCAGATGCATCGGCGTCACGGCGATGCCGTGGCCATAGGCCGTCGTCATGATCGTCGTGCGATACCAGCGCGACGGGAACAGCGTGCCGGCCTGTTCGCGCAGCTCCACGGTGGCCGGACGGTCGAACTCAAGCGAGCGATAGGCCGCCTCAAGCGGCTTTTGCCCCATTTCATCGGCGATGCGGGCCGTGACAATGTTGCTGGAGTGCACCAGCGCCTCCGGCACCGTCAGCCAGCGGCCCAGTGGGTGGTCATCCTTGATGGTGAACCGCCCGACCGGCAGCGGCGCCGTGGCATCATAGCGCTTGCTCATGCTGACGATGACGCCCGCATCCATGGCGATGGCAAAAGACAGCGGCTTGAACGTCGAGCCGAGCTCATAGCGCGCCTGAACCACGCGATTGCAGCGCGGCGACATGTCGCAGGTGATCTGGCCCCGGCGCATTTGGCCGTCCGGGCCCATCACCATCGGCGCCTCGACCGGCACCAGGCGGTTGGGATTGAACGTGGGCAGAGACGCCATCGCGATCACTTCGCCATTGCGCGAATCCAGCACGATGCCAACGGCGCCCTTGGCGCTCTGCTCCGCCATGCCGAGCGAAAGTTCTTCCTCCAGCGCGGCCTGAACGCGGCTATCGATGGAGAGCTGCAGCGGCTGCCCGCGCGTCTTTTCGTCAGTCAGCCGGTCATCAAACGCGCGCTCGACGCCCATGGCACCGAACCCATCCCGATTGACGAAACCGATAAGGTGCGCGGCCAGCGTGCGCTGCGGATACAGCCGCTCCGCCTCACGCGGAAACTCGATGCCGATCTCGCCCAGGGCATTCACAGCGGCGACGTCGCGCGGGACGGCGCGGGTGCGGAGGTAGTTCCACTGCCCGCCCGAGGTCAGCTTGGCGTAGAAATCCGCTTCAGACTGATCGGGGAAGATCGCGTGGAGCTTTTTGGCCAGATCGCGCGGATCGCCGAGCAGGCGGTCGCGGCGCACGGCAATGGCGTAGCCGTCAATATCGCGCGCCAGCGGCACGCCATTGCGGTCGACAATGTCAGCGCGACCGGGAATCGGGATGGGGCTGGCCATGCGCTCCGCCTGGGTGCCGGCGTCGATACCCATCCAGACCATTTTCGCCGCCATCACCATTGTGATCGCGGCGAAAATAAGCAGGAGGAGCATGATCCGGCCGTGGGCCACCGTGACCAGATCTGTCGGCTTCCGGGTCTCGGAACGCGGCTCCGGCCGCGCCAAAATGGTGGCCATCAGGGCACCATGGCTTCACTTAGAGCCGGGCCGCCGAGCAGCTTCTTGTCGAGCAGGGCCAGCCGGGCTGCCTTGCGGGAGGCCGGATCGGGCTCGACAGTGCGGCGCGCCGCAGCCTCTGCCGGCGCGCGCATTGCCGGCTTCGCCTTAACCTCCGCCACGGGCGGCCGGGGCTCGGCAGCCGAGGCGGTGCGAATGAACGCGAATTCCGAAGCGACATCGGCACCGCTGCGCGCTGCCGGCTTTTCGGGCGCTGCCGCGACCGGCGCAGGCGGGGTGTTCTGGGCCATCGCGGTCATGACGGGCGGCGGGCTGTAGCCGCCGGTCACCGGCGCCATGCGGTCCAGATTGGCGAGCGCGCGCTCATTGGGCAGATATTGCGCAGGCGCCGGCACATACAGGCGCAGGTCGCTGGTGTTCCAGGCGTGGAGCTGACGCATGGTTGCCCGCGCGCCGAATTCCGCCTCAAGATAGCGGATGTCGGCGCGGGTCCAGCGGATCTGGTCGATCGTATGCCGCACCGCGTTCCGCTCCGTCGCCACCTGCAGGCTGATCAGATAGGCGGCGAGCGCCCCCATGGCGACCACGAGAATCCACATGATGCTTTGCAAGCGCTTGATGGCGATCATGATCGTGCTCCCACAGATTGGTGCATGGCAGGGGCTTCAGTTCGGATGGCGCTACGCAGGGTTGCGGAGCGCGCACGGGGGTTGGACTTGAGCTCGGCATCGCCGGGGCGAACAGCGCGCGCGGGCTTCTGGAAGGTCGGCCGCACGGCGGATTTGACCTCCGGCCGGTGGCGCGAGCCGGCACCCTCCTGCCCGCTGCGCGTGCGGAGAAAATTCTTCACGATGCGATCTTCCAGGCTGTGGAAGGTCACCACCGCCAGCCGGCCACCCGGGCGCAACACGGCCTCGGCGGCATCCAGACCGCGCTCCAGCGCATCCAACTCACCATTGAGGTGAATGCGGATCGCCTGGAAGGTCCGCGTCGCCGGATCGGTCTTGTCGCCGGGCCGCTTGCCGAGCGCCTTGTGGACCGCGCCGACGAGATCGCCGATGGTCGCCAGCGGGCGCGCCGCCACGACGGCACGCGCGACACGGCGCGACTGCCGCTCCTCGCCATAATGATAGAGGATGTCGGCCAGCTCGGTCTCATCGACGCGATTGAGAAATTCGGCTGCCGTTTCGCCGGACTGGCTCATCCGCATATCCAGAGGGGCGTCCGGAAAGCGGAACGAGAAGCCGCGCCGCTCGCGATCGAGCTGCATGGAGGAGACGCCGATATCCAGCGTCACGCCATCCACGCTGTCGACACCGGCCTCAGCCAGCAGCCGTTCCATCTGCGCGAAATTGCCGGCGAGCAGCGTAATCGCGCCCTCACTGGCTGCGACGACCGCCTGCCCTTCGGCAATGGCGTCAGGATCCTGATCGATCGCGAAGACCCGCGCGCCGCGCGCGGCCATGGCGCGGCTGTACCCGCCGGCACCGAATGTGCCGTCGACATGACGCTCGCCAGGGGCAATGGCAAGCGCGTCCAGCACTTCGTCGAGCAGCACGGGGCGGTGCGGCTCGGCCGGCGGGTTCGCAAGGGAAGCCGCGCTCATCAGCGCTCCTCCCGTTTGGCCTTGAGCTCATCGAGGAAAGTTTCGCATTCCTCGATGGCAAGCAGGTTCGCCGAATTCTCGGCGAGGAAGCGCTCGGGGCTCCAAAGCTGGACGAGGCGGCCGCCCCCCACAATGAAGAGCGCGTCGGTGATGCCGTACAACCGCCGAAAAGCCGGCGGCAGGGTGAACCTGCCGCCGGAGTCGATGGTAACGGTCTTGATGGTGCTCCAGAAGTTCGCGTCCGCCATTTCCGCGTCGAAATCCTCGCCACGGGTCATGGCGATGCGGGCGGCCTCGTCGAACTTGTTCTGAAAGAAATCGAGCTGTTTGCTGCCGAAAAGCGACACATATTTGCGGGTGGGGTCGGCCCTAACAAGCATGGTGCCGGGCTGGGTGCTGTGCTCGTTCAGGACGGAGCGGAACGACATCGGCAGCGCGAAGCGCCCCTTGCCGTCCAGGGCACTGGCCCCGTTCCCCATGAAATAAGCCGATGACACCCCAACGAACTCCCTGCGCGGGGCACAGGCCTTCCCGCTCCGGAAAGCACCAAGCTGACCGGTTGATAGACTCGCGAAGATACGAGTGCCCCTAGGCCTGCGGTATTAGCAGTCCGCCCCCGGGGAGAAAAGGGAGAATCTTGGATAAAGTGGGAAATGATGGGAAAATCTTGGGCAGATTAGGGAGAAATGCCCTCCGTTTTTCTTATGTTCTCATTATGGCCCGTATTTGTCCGAAACATGGGCTGGGAATAGCGGGGATTGCGCACCACCAGGGCCAGCAGGAGGGAAAGGACAAGCGCAGCGGCCAGCGCGAAGCGGAGACCCCGCACCAGAGCGGCCTCGTCCTTCACCCAACTCGTGAAAGTGCCGGTCGAGAGCGGCTCGTTGCGCAGCCACGCGGCGAGAACGTCCGGCGCATCGCTGGTGCGCAGCGCGCGGTCGGCATCCTGCGAGGCCAGCGTCCAGAGGCGGTCATCGATCCAGTCCGCATCCGCCACCAGCAACGCCTGCCCCCTGCCCAATCGGCAGGTCGCGAGGAATCCCTGCTCGGCGGGCGTGCAGCCGGCCGTCGGCTCGCGCACCACGAAGCGCGAGGCGCCTGCCACCTGCAGCAAGGCGCCTGACGCCAGGCTCCGCCGATCCGACGCCTCGCCCCCATGGCCGTCGCCATGGGATTGCGCGCTGAATTCCGCAGCCTCCAGCCGCACGCCCCAATGGGCCAGCAGCGGATCGAGCAGACTCGTGAGCGGCGGCCGCCCAGGATGGACGAGCGGGCGCGGGTCCGGCCAGAGCAATAACGGATCGGCCAGCACCACCGCGCGTCCACCCGCGCGCACCCAGCGGTCCAGCGCGACCAGTTCTTCCGGCGCCATCGCGCGCGGCTGGGCCAGCAGCACGGCCTCGTGCCCGACAAGGCTCTGGTCATTGAGCGCATCCAGAGGGTGCAGGGCGACATGGAGGTCCAGCGCGCGCAGCAGGGGCGAGCGCAGGCCGATCGACTGCATGGCCGGCAATCCGTGAACGGCGCCCATGGCGACATCATGCAAGGGCAAGGCCGAGAACAAAGCGACGCTGGGCCGATCCCCGGCCGTGGCAGATTGGGAAGCCTTGCGCATGGCCGGCACGGCCCAATTCGCGACAAGCACAGCCCCCGCGCACAACGCCAGCGCGGAACCCAGCCTTACCCGGCGGGAACGTCCTGCGACCAAGGCCCACAGACTGCCGACGAGGGCCAATCCCGCCGCGAGCGCGATCATGCCGGCCCAGGGCAGACGGACGGACGCCAACCCGATCAGGCACAGCGGTGGCAGCAGGACGACGACCCACAGAGCCGCAACCGTCGGCCAGCGCAGCCTCGCAGGAGCAGCCTCGGCGCGGTCCCCCTGCCCGGAGCGGACCGCGCGGGTCAGCAAGATGGCGCCCAGAATGATCCCCGCCGTGCCCGGCCACAGCCAATCGAGCGGATCGAGCCGTCCGGTCCGCAGGCTGGTGCCGGTCAGCCCGAGCAGAAGCGACAGGATGGCAGGGGCAAGCGTCGCCGCCAGCAGCAAGGCAGTGCGGGGCATCGCGGCAACCGGGCGACGGCTCAGGGCGTCTGCTGCTGGGCGGGGCGCTGCGATTGGGCCTGATCGCGGTCCTGATCCATGCGCTGACGCAATTGCGGATCGGGCTCCAGATCGGGCACGGGCGATGGCAGGATGGGCGCGGCGCTGTCCGATGTGGTCGGGGTGACGCCCAGATCCGCCAGCGGCTCGTTGTTGGTCGGTGCCGGGGTGCCGGTCGTATTGGCGCCACCGGTCTGTGCGGCAGCGGACGACGCATCGCTCGACATGGTCGCGGTATCGCTCGTCCCATCCTGACGGACGGCATCGACGATCAGGTTCGCCAGCGTAACGACCAGCAGCACCGCGGCCAGCCCCACCAGGCCGATCTGCACGCGCTGCAATTCTTCACGATGGGCGCGAACGTCGCTTTTGCGGCTCACCGCTTCCCGTTCAGGCCGACTGTCCGCCATCCTTGCGCTCCCTAGTCCGCCAACCATGGAAAAGGCGTCAATCCCTTGGAAACCAGCCAGTCCCGATTGTAAAGCGTGGAAAGATAGCGAAGGCCCGTGTCGCACAGGATGGTGACGATGCGGCTGCCCGGCCCAAGTTTGCGGCCCAGTGCAACGGCGCCCGCCACGTTGATGCCGGTGGAAAGGCCAACGCACAGCCCCTCGCCCATCAGCTTCTCGACCCACATCATGCCCTCTTCATCGGACATGCGGAACTGCGTGTCGATCGGCGCACCTTCGAGATTGGCGGTGATGCGCCCCTGCCCGATCCCCTCGGCGACCGACGAGCCTTCCGCCTTCAGCTCGCCATGGGCGTAATAATTGTACAGTGCCGCGCCATAAGGGTCGGTCAGCGCAATGGTGATCGCCTCGCTCTTCTGCTTGAGGCCGAGGCCGACGCCCGCAAGCGTGCCGCCCGTCCCTGCCGCGCAGGTGAAGCCGTCGATCCGCCCTTCCATCTGCGCCCAAATTTCCTCGGACGTGCCTACGATATGGGCCTTGCGATTGGCGATATTGTCGAACTGATTGGCCCAGATCGCGTTCGGCGTTTCCTCGGCGAGACGGCGCGAGGTGTGCACGAAGTGACCGGGATTGGCATAAGGCGCGGCGGGGACGAGCACCAGCTCGGCACCGAGCGCGCGCAACGTGTCCATCTTCTCGCGGCTCTGCGTCTCGGGCATGACGATGATCGTGCGATAGCCCTTGGCATTGGCGACCAGCGCGAGGCCGATGCCAGTGTTGCCGGCCGTCCCTTCGACGATGGTGCCGCCGGGCTGCAGCAGGCCTTTTTCCTCGGCATCTTCCACGATGAACAGGGCAGCGCGGTCCTTGACCGAGGCGCCGGGGTTCATGAACTCGCATTTGCCGTAGATTTCGGCGCCGCTGGCCTCGGAGGGACCGGCCAGCCGGACAAGAGGCGTATTACCGATGAGGGAGATCGTATTGGGATGGACGGTCATAGCGACTGACTAGGACGACGAAGCGCGCTGAGCAAGGCAGGAGATTGCATGGCCGCCGCAAGCCCAGCTTGTCCCGCAGCGCTGCCGGAACGCGCTTATTCGGACCGGACGAGCGCCTGCTCGTCTTCGCCCTGTTCGCGGGCCGCGCGCCGATCCGTAAACCAGATGAAAATCAGCGTCATTTCGTAGAGGATGATGAGCGGAATGGCGAGCATGAGCTGCGAAACCACATCGGGCGGCGTGAGAACCGCCGCCACAGCCACCGCACCGACGATGAAATAGCGCCGCGCACCCACCAATTGCGCGCGCGAGACGATGCCGGCGCGATTGAGCAGCATCACCAGCACCGGCAGAAGAAAGCTGATGCCGAAGGCCAGGATGAACTGCATGACGAGGCTGAGATAGCTGTCCACGCTGGGCAGCGCTTCCAGCTGCATCCCGCCCGCATCGCCCTGAAAGCGCAGGAAGAAGTGAAATGCGGTCGGCATCACCAGATAATAAGCAAAGGCCGCGCCGCCGACGAACAGGATGGGCGTTGCCAGCAGGAAGGGCAGCAGCGCCCGCTTTTCCTTGGCATAAAGGCCCGGCGCGATGAACGCCCAGAGTTGGTTGGCGGTGATCGGGAAGGAGATGAAGAAGGCGCCGAACATGGCGACCTTCAATTCCACGAAGAACGCCTCATAAAGCTTGGTGTAAACGAGCTTTCCGACCGTGTTGCCAAAGCCCTGCTTGAGCGGCTCCACGAGAAAACCGAGAATGTCGCCCGCAAAATAATAGCAGACCGCGCCGGAAATGAAGAGCGCGGCGACGCAGCGCAACAGGCGCTTTCTCAGCTCGATGAGATGATCGAGCAGGGGCGCCTTGGTATCGTCAATGTCCTTCATGCGGTACGCGGTCCGTTCGGCTCGTCGGAGGTGCCAAGCGGCAGGCTGGACTGCGCCATGCTCTCGCTGGCGGGCGCGTCGGGCTTGTGCGCCGGGCCGGCATCCTCGACCGTCTCGCCGGGATGCGGCGGCGCGTCATCGGCGGCGACCTTGTCGTCGCGATCTCCTAGCAATTCCGGCGCGCTATGATCCTGCAGGGCGGGTGCGCTCGCCGGATCGCTGAACTCCGTATTGCGGGTTTCGTCCATGATCTTCTGGTTTTGCTTGGCCCACTGCTTTTGCAGCTCCTCAAGCTCGGCTTCGCGCACCATGGCGTCGATGCCGCTGCGGAAATGGCGCGCCATGCCGCGCGCCTTCCCGACGATCTGACCGAATTTATAGAGCGCGCGCGGCAAATCCTTGGGGCCGATCACGAGGACCGCCACCACCGCGATCAGCAGCAGCTCTGTGGACGCAATGTCAAACATGCCAGGTTGGCCTGATCAGACCGCCCGGATCAGCTTTCGAGCTTCTGCTCTTCGCGCGTCGCGCTGCTCTCGCCGGCTGCGGACTGGCGATCGATGCGCTGCGCAGGCTTCGCCGCGCTCGCCGTATCGCCGTCATCATCCGCAAGGCCCTTCTTGAAGCTCTTAATACCCTTGGCGACATCGCCCATCAGGCTGGAGATGCGTCCGCCGCCGAACAGCAGCACGATCACCAGCACCAGTACGACCCAGTGAATCGGGGAACCGAAACCCATCAGAAATCTCCTGTGAATGCGCCCTAACTAAGCCCTGCGGGTCCATAGCGCAATGGCCATCCCGGCATCAGCCCTTGCCTCATCGAATAAGGCGATCAGTCCTCATCTTCTTCATCTTGTGGGTCATTTTCAAGACTCCCCTGCAAATCCAGCGATTCCATCGCCAGATCGACCGGATCGAGCAGGCCGGCAGCCCGCAGATCGTCGATCCCGGGCAGATCGCGCCGACTGGAGAGGCCGAAGTGGCTGAGAAAATCAGGGGTCGTCGCATAAGTGAGCGGCCGTCCCGGCACCTCTCGCCGCCCCGCCGGGCGCACCCAGCCCGCCTCCATCAGCACGTCCAGCGTCCCCTTGCCGACCTGCACGCCGCGAATCGCCTCAATCTCCGCGCGGCTGACCGGTTCGTGATAAGCGATGATCGCCAGCGTCTCCACCGCCGCCCGGCTGAGCTTGCGCGGCTCCTCCCGCTCGCGGCGCAGGATATGGCTGAGATCAGCCGCCGTCTGGAAATGCCAGCGCCCGCCCCGCTCGACCAGTTCGATCCCGCGACCGGCATAATGCGCGGCCAGTGCCGACAGGCAGCCCCGGATATCGCCGTCCAGCCCGCTATGCCGCTGGATCTCGGCGACCGTCAGCGGCGCCTCGGCCGCGAACAGCACGGCTTCCACGAGACGTTCCATCTCGCTCGCAGCATGGGACTCCGGCGCGCTCATGACGGCACCGCCGGCGCGCGCAGATACAGCGGCGCGAACGTCTCTTCCTGCCGCAGTTCCACGCGACCCAGCCGCGCAAGCTCCAGCGCCGCCACGAAACTGCTGGCCAGGGCCGAGCGGCGCAGTTGCGGATCGGCGGTTTCGGGCAGGAACCGACCCAGCTCCGCCCAGTCCAGCTCCATGCCGATCAGGCGCGACACCCGCTCGATGGCTTCATCCAGCGTCATCACCGGCCGGCGATGGACGATGTGGATGCGCGGCGCCGTCCGCGCCTTCACCTGCCCATAGGCCTGAATGATGTCGAACAGGCTGGCCTGCCACACGATTGCGCGGGGCCGATGCAGCCCTTCCGGCGATGCGCGGGGGAAGACGTCCCGGCCCAGGCGATCCCGCGCCATCAGACGTGCGCCCGCCTCGCGCATCGCCTCCAGCCGCTGCAGCCGCAGATGCAGGCGCAGCGCCAGTTCTTCCGGCGAGGGCTCGGGCTGCGCTTCCTTGGGCAGCAGCAGCCCGGATTTGAGATAGGCGAGCCACGCCGCCATCACCAGATAATCGGCGGCCAATTCCAGCCGCAGTTCCGCCGCTTCCTCGATGAAGCGCAGATATTGCTCGACAAGGGCGAGGATGGAAATCTCGCGCAGATCCACCTTCTGCGTCCGCGCCAGCGCCAGCAACAGATCGAGCGGCCCCTCCCAGCTTTCCACGGAGACGGTGAGGATGGCATCGCCCGGCAGGCGGCGGACAGGCTCCATCCACTCGCCATCGAACAGCCCGGTCGGCGCCTTATCGGCAGGCTGGACGGGCGAGCTGGCGCTCATGCCGGCGCGAGGGCCAAGAGCGCGTCGCGCGTGGCCAGCGCCTTCTCGCCCGGCCAGGCCGGATCGGCCCCGGCGGCGATGCTCGCCATCGCCCGGTCCAGCCGCTCACGCGCCGCATCGGAGATGTCAGGCAAGCGCGCGGCGATGGCCGTCATCTCGTCCATCCGCCCCCAGCAGTTGAGCGCGAGATCGCAACCGGCCGCGACCACCGCTTCGGCCAGTTCATCCGCCGGACCGTTCAGCGCCTTCATGTCGAGATCGTCGGACATCAGCAGGCCATCAAAGCCAATGGCGCCGCGAATAATCTCGCGAATCACATAAGGCGACAGGCTGGCTGGCCGATCCGCATCCCAGGCGGTGTAGACGATATGCGCGGTCATGCCCGCCGGGGCGTGACGCAGCGCCCGGAATGGCGCGAGGTCGCGCTCCATCTCGTCGACGCTGGCCGAGACCGTGGGCAAAGCGAGGTGGCTGTCGACCAGCGCGCGGCCATGGCCCGGCATATGCTTGACGATGCCGGCGACGCCGCCGTCCCTCAGCCCCTCCAGCGTTGCCCGGCCCAGCGCCGCGACGCGCATCGGCTCAGCGCCGAAGGACCGATCCCCAACAATGTCGCTCGCGCCGGGATAGCGCAGATCGAGCACAGGGGCGGCATTGGCGGTGATGCCGACATCCGAGAGCATGGCACCCAGCAGACGCGCATTGCAGCGCGCGGCTTCCATGGCGCTGGAGGGCGCGACATCATAAAGGGCATCGAAGCGTGCGGCGGGGGGACAGTCCGGCCAGTGCGGCGGGCGCATGCGCGCGACGCGGCCGCCTTCCTGATCGATCATGATGTACAAATCGTCCCGCCCGGCGATCTCGCGCAGCTCGTCGGTCAGCGCGCGCATCTGCGCGGGGTCGACGATGTTGCGGCCGAACAGGATATAGCCTGCCGGGTCGCAAGCGCGGAACAGCGCCCGCTCTTCCGCGCTGACGCGCTCGCCGGCAAGGCCGAAGATGACCGGCTTCATCGCGCCGAGATCACCGGACGACGATGCAATTTTCGCCCGCCACGCGCAGCCGGCCGCAGGTGGCGGTGGCATCCGCCGGGGAAGCGACGCTGGCGCGCAGGCGATACAGGGTGCGTCCGCCCGTCTCGACCGGCTCGACGCTGTGCTTGAGGGCCGAGAGATAATCGAATCGGCCGGACTGCTTCTTCCAGACCTCCTCGGCGATGGCGCGCGAGGCAAAGGCGCCGAGCTGCACGCGCGGCCCGGTCAAGGTGTCGACATCCTCGACCTTCGCCGGAGCTGGCGCCGCCGGCTTGGGCGTGGCGGCCGTCTTGACCGGCGCGATGACGGTGGGCTTGGCCGCCGGACGCTCCGCCGGGACAGCCAGAGCCGGCGCGGTCGGGCCGGTCTGCTTCAAGTCGTCACGCGGTGCTTCCGGCACGCGGCTCGCGTCGATGCGCCCCGAAGCCTCCCGGCCCTCGCTGGCTGCAAAGGCTTCGTCCCCTTCCCCATCGAAGGTGCGCGCGTCCGACGCGTTGGCCGGAACCTTGTAATCCTTGTTCTCCGCCGCAATCAGCGGCGCCGAGCCATCGCTGCCGCTGCGATCGCGGTTGCTGAACAGATAGCCGCCGGCGACAATCACACCGAGCAGAACGAGGCCCAGCACCGCCAGACCGACAATGCGGATCGGGGACACCCTTTCGGTCTCTTCCTCGATTCCTGCGGGCTCCAGCCAGGGCAGCCGGTCCTCGTCATCAAGATTGAGACCGTTGTTCGGCTCCCCGGCTGACATCAGTTCATCTCCTCAAGCGCGCTGACGCCCATCAGGGCCAGGCCGTTCTTGATAACCTGACCGATTCCGGCGCTCAAGTGCAGTCGCGCCGCCGTGAGGCCCGCATCGCCCGCGACGATCACGCGCCGCTCGGGCTGATCATTGCCGAGGTTCCACCAGCCATGGAAGCTGGCGGCAAGATCGTAGAGATAGAAGGCGATGCGATGCGGCTCACGCGCATTGGCGGCAGCCTCGACTACGCGGGGGAAGGTGGCCAGCTGCTTGACCAGATCCAGCTCCTCCGGGCCGAACAGCGCGCTGTCCGCCGCGGGCAGGCCGTCCGGGAAGCTCTCCTGCACCCGGCGCGCCAGCGAGGAAATCCGCGCATGGGCATATTGCACGTAGAAGACCGGATTGTCCTTGCTGGCTTCCACCACCTTGGCGAAGTCGAAGTCCATCTGCGCATCGGCCTTGCGTGTCAGCATGGTGAAGCGCACGACATCCTTGCCGACCTCCTCGACGACGTCGGCCAGCGTGACGAAATTGCCGAGCCGCTTGCCCATGCGGACCAGCTCGCCATTGCGCATCAGGCGCACCATCTGCACCAGCTTGACGTCGAACTGGACCTTGCCGCCGGTCAGCGCCGCCACGGCGGCCTTGATGCGCTTGACGGTGCCGGCATGGTCGGCGCCCCAGATGTCGATCAGCTGGTCGGCATTCTCGGCCTTCTGGGCATGATATGCGAGGTCGGTGCCGAAATAGGTCAGCCCGCCATCGGACTTGCGCACCGGCCGGTCGCTATCGTCACCGAACTGCGTCGCCCGGAAGAGCGTCATCTCGGTCGGCTCCCAGTCGTCAGGCAGTTCACCCTTGGGCGGCTCCAGCACGCCCTGATAGATGAAGCCCTCCGCCTCCAGCCGGGCCAGCGCCGCATCGACGCGGCCGGCCTGCTGCACGGCCGCCTCGGAGGCGAAGACATCATGATGAATGCCGAGCAGCGCCAGATCGGCGCGGATCATGTCCATCATCGCGGCGACGGCACGCTCGCGGAACAGGTCGAGCCAGTCCGCTTCCGGGGCTCCGACGTAGCGGTCACCGAACTCCGCCGCCAGCGCCTGACCGATGGGGATCAGATATTCGCCCGGATAGAAGCCGTCGGGGATCGCGATGGTCTCGCCCAGCGCCTCCCGGTAGCGCAGATGCACCGAGCGACCGAGCGTCTGCACCTGCGCGCCGGCATCGTTGATATAATATTCGCGGATGACGCTGTGCCCGGCATATTCGAGCAGCGCCGCCAGCGCATCGCCGACGACCGCGCCCCGGCAATGGCCCATGTGCATTGGCCCGGTCGGATTAGCCGAGACATATTCGATGTTGACGCGCACGCCCTTGCCCATCGTCGAGCGGCCATAGTCCGCGCCAGCCGCATGGATGGCTGCCAGCTCGTCTTCCCAGGCGGTGCGGACAAGACGCAGATTGATGAAGCCGGGGCCGGCGATCTCCACGCCGTCGACATCCGCCAGCGCCCGCAGCCGGCCGGCGATCAGCTCGGCAAGGGCACGGGGATTGGTGCCGGCGGGCTTGGCCAGCACCATCGCCGCATTGGTCGCCATGTCGCCATGCGAGGGGTCGCGCGGCGGTTCGACGGTCACGGCGGCGCGATTGAGGCCGGCGGGCAATTCGCCAGCCTGCACCATGTCGTCCAGAAGGCCGTCCAGCGCGGCGGCGATACGAGCGAAGATATTCATCGGGTCAGCGGTCCTGTCAGCATCGGCGGCGCGGCTGCAGGATGCTGCGGTCGTCCGGCCGCCGGAAAATGTCAGCGGGTCACGTTATAGCGGAGCTGGTCGGTGGTCAGGTTGAAACCCAGGAGCAGCTCGAAGCTGCTTCGCTGGATCGCCTCGCGCACTTCCGGGCGGGCCAGCGGATCGAGCGCCGCGTCCTGGTCGCCCGTCTTGCGCGGGCGGGTGATCATGCGCTCGATCTCGGGCGGCAGCGTTGCCGCATTGCGATCGATATAGGCAGAGGTGCTGCCGGTCGCCTCGGCACGCAGCGCGCCCTCGGCGAAATTCAGCCGCACCATGGTGACGCGCTTGGCGGTCACCGCCGTCGCGCCGCGCACGACTGCCGCGAAGACGGGCAGATCGACCGTCCGCGCCGGCCCGGCATCGCGGCGCACCGCAACGACCTTGTAGCCGACCTGCGAATAAATGTCCGTCTCACCCGTGGTGCAGGCAGGCCGCACATCGGTGAGCGTCGCGACCACGTCGATCGCACGCGCGTCGCGGCTGTCGGCCGGGTCGAACAGCGTGACGTCGCCGGTGTGCGCGGCCACGGCCACGGTCGGGCATGCGGTGCGGAACTGGATGATGCCTTGTCCGGCGGAGTCGATGTCGCCGCGCTTCGCGCAGCCGGCCATCAGGGCGACAAGAGCTGCCAGAACGGCGGGTTTCGAGAGAGCGGCGATCCGCACGATGGCTCCAATTCCTTATTCTGGCGCGCGCGGGATATCCCGCGCACAATCGGGTCCGCGCTTCTTAGTCGCGCTCCCACGGGCGCGCAACCGAAAGGGCACGTCGCCCGGACGGGCTGCAAAGACCTCGCCCGCGCCAGATGACCGCAGGATGAACCGGACGGCCGTTGCGCCCTCTCCCATTCTTCCGGCTTTCCCTCGGGCGGCCATGCCCCTAATGGGACTGGATGGATGGATCGACACATATGCCCGACATGCCTGCCTCTCACCAGCGCCCCGCCCTCACCGTTCTGGTCGCCGCACCGCGCGGCTTCTGCGCCGGTGTCGACCGCGCGATCATGATCGTGGAGCGGGCGCTCGAGAAGTTCGGCGCGCCGGTCTATGTCCGGCACGAGATCGTCCACAACCGCTTCGTCGTCGATGGGCTGCGAGCCAAGGGCGCCATCTTCGTGGACGAGCTGGATCAGGTGCCCGATGGGCGGCCAGTGGTCTTTTCCGCCCATGGCGTACCCAAGGTCGTGCCCGCCAATGCGGAGGCGCGCGGTCTCGATTATCTCGATGCGACCTGCCCGCTGGTCTCCAAGGTCCATCGACAGGCCGAGCGGCAGGTGGAGGCCGGGCGCCACATCCTGTTCATCGGCCACGCCAACCATCCCGAGGTGATCGGCACGTTCGGCCAGGTGCCGGACGGCGCGATGACGCTGATCGAGACGCAGGCAGATGCCGAGGCCTTCCAGCCCGCCCCCGGCGTGTCGCTGGCCTTCCTCACCCAGACCACGCTCTCCGTCGACGATACCGCGGAGATCGTCGCGACGCTGGAGCGGCGCTTTCCGGACATTGCCGCACCGAAGGGCGAGGACATCTGCTATGCGACCTCCAACCGCCAGGCCGCGACGAAGGAAATCGCCCGTCGTGCGCAGGCGGTGATGGTCATCGGCGCGCCGAACAGCTCCAATTCCATGCGGCTGGTCGAGGTCGCCGACCGCAGCGGTGCGCGCGCCCGCCTGATCGAAACGGCCGACGAAATCGACTTCGACTGGCTGGCCGGCGTCGAGACGCTGGGGGTGACGGCTGGCGCCAGCGCGCCCGAAGTGCTGGTGCGCAGCGTGATCGACAAGCTCGCCACCCGGTTCGACCTGACCGAGGAGGAAGTGCTCACCACCACCGAATCGATCACCTTCAAGCTGCCGCGCGGCCTGGAAGCGGCCTGAGCCATGGCTGTCTACACGCAGGTGCCGGCCGAGACGCTGGCGCTCTTTCTCGAACGCTACGATGTCGGCACGCTGCTCGCCGCCAAGGGCATCGCCGAGGGCGTCGAGAACAGCAATTATCTGGTCGACACGACCGGCGCGGACGGCAACGGCGCCCGCTTCATCCTGACGCTCTACGAAAAGCGCGTGGATGTGGCGGACCTGCCCTTTTTCATGGATCTGCTCGACCATGTCGGCGCGCGTGGCTGTCCGGTGCCGCGCTTCATCCATGACCGCGAGGGCAAGGCACTGCAGATGCTGTGCGAGCGGCCCGCAGCCCTCATCGAGTTCCTGAACGGCGTCTCGGTGACCCACCCGACCCCGCCTCAGGCCCGGTCCGCCGGCGCGGCGCTGGGGCAGTTTCATCGCGCAGCCGAGGATTTCTCCGGCGAGCGCCCCAACACGCTCGGCCCGGAAGGATGGCACCGCCTCGCCAATGACTGCGGCGGCGCGCTGGATACCATCCAGCCGGGGCTGGAACCACGCGTACGAACCGAACTCGCTTATCTCGATGCGCATTGGCCGCAGGCGCTGGCCCGTGGCGTCATCCATGCCGATCTGTTTCCGGACAATGTGCTGATGCGCGGCGACGCGGTCGGCGGACTGATCGACTTCTACTTCAGCTGCACGGACATCCGCGCCTATGATCTCGCCATCATGCATGGCGCCTGGTGCTTCGGCCCGGATGGGCGGGACTTCGACAGCGCCGTGGCGTTGGCGCTGATCGCGGGATATCGCGCGACGCATGGGCTGAGCGCGGAGGAATATGCCGCGCTGCCTGTCCTCGCACGCGGCGCGGCGCTGCGCTTCCTGCTGACCCGCGCCTATGACTGGATCAATACGCCCGCCAATGCGCTGGTCACGCGCAAGGACCCGCTGGCCTATCTGCGGCGCCTCGACTTTTATGCCGAAACGGACGCAGCGGCGCTGTTCGGCTCGGCCTCGTGAAAACCGTTCAGCTGTTCACCGACGGCGCCTGCAAGGGCAATCCCGGACCGGGCGGCTGGGGCGTGGTGCTGCGCTTCAACGGCCATGAGAAGGAGCTTTCCGGCGGGGAAGCGCACACCACCAACAACCGCATGGAGCTGATGGCCGCAATCGCCGGCCTCAATGCCCTCAAGGGACCGTGTCACGTCATTCTCTCCACGGACAGCAACTATGTGAAGGACGGCATCACCCGCTGGATTCACGGCTGGCAGCGCAATGGCTGGCGCACCGCCGACAAGAAACCGGTCAAGAATGCCGACCTCTGGCAAGAACTGCTCGCCGCCGTCGCCCCCCACCAGATCGATTGGCAGTGGGTGAAGGGCCACTCCGGCCACCCGGAGAATGAGCGCGCCGATCGCCTCGCCAGTGATGCAGCGGAGCGGGCGCGGGGTTAGGCTTTCGCGCCTCCGGGCTGCTGTTCGCGTTAGCCCCATAGCGCCCGGTTTTACGCCGGCTGGAACGTCCGCCGCCAGCCTTCGTTACTGCGTGGAGCCGATCCTCGGCTCGTTAGCCAAAGATCGGACTGTTATGCCGCCACGCACCCTGATCCAGTTCTTCCATTGGTACACGCAGGATGGAGGGCTGCATTGGGATGAGGTGGCTGACAAGAGCGCCAGCCTGGCGGGCATCGGCATCACCGATGTCTGGCTGCCACCGGCCGGCAAGGGGGCGGCGGGCGGCTATTCGGTTGGGTACGATGCCTATGACCTGTTCGACCTCGGCGAGTTCGACCAGAAGGGCACAGTGGCGACCAAATATGGCGATCGCGCCGCGCTCGAACGGGCCTGCGCTGCCCTGCGCGATGCCGGATTGCGGGTGATCCACGACGTTGTCTTCAATCACAAGATGGGCGGGGATGAGACGGAGCAGGTGCGCGTGCGCCGGGTCAATGCGGATAACCGCACCGAGATCGAGGACGAGGCTTTCGAGGCGCGCGCCTATACGCGCTTCACCTTCCCGGGGCGCAATGGCGCCCATTCCAAGTTCATCTGGGATGCCCGCTGCTTCAGCGGCGTGGACCATCTCGACGAGCCCAATGAAAATGGCGTTTTCAAGCTCGTCAACGACTATGGCGATGGCGAGTGGAACGCCGAGGTGGACGAGGAACTCGGCAACTTCGACTATCTGATGGGATCGGACATCGAGTTCCGCAACAACGCCGTCTATGAAGAGCTGAAATATTGGGGCCGCTGGCTGGCCGAGCAGCTTCCGGTCGATGGCTTCCGGCTCGATGCCGCCAAGCATATCCCGGCCTGGTTCTTCCGCGACTGGGTGGGGCATATGCGGGAGAGCGTGGCGGACGATCTGTTTGTGGTCGCCGAATATTGGCACCCGGACATGACCGCCCTGCAGACCTATCTCGACCGCGTCGATCATCAGCTCGCCCTGTTCGATGTCGCCCTGCATCACCGCTTTCACGAGGCCTCCTGCGCGGGCGACGCATTTGACATGCGGACGATCTTCGACGGTTCGCTGGTGGCGGTGGCCCCGGACCGCGCGGTGACGATCGTCGCGAACCACGACACCCAGGCGCTGCAGGCCATGGAAGCACCCGTCGAGACCTGGTTCCGCCCGCTGGCTTATGCGCTGATCCTGCTGCGCGAGGCGGGGGTGCCCTGCGTGTTCTATCCCGATCTCTATGGCGCGCGGTACAATGATATGGGCGGCGATGGCGAGACTCATGAGGTCGAGATGCCTCCGATTGACGGCCTGGAGAAGCTGATCGAAGCGCGGCAGCGTTTCGCGCATGGGCCGCAGACCGATCTGTTCGACGATCCCCACGCCATCGGCTTCATCCGCCACGGCACGGAGGATGCGCCGGGCTGCGTCGTGCTGCTCACCAATGCGGGCGATGCCACCAAAGTCTTCGATCTCGGCCCGGATCATGCCGGCGCGGGTTTCCGCGATTATCTCGGGCATTGCGAGGAAGAAATCTGGTCGGACGACGAGGGACGGCTGACCGCGCGGGTGAATGGCGGAAGCGTGAGCGTGTGGGTGCGCAGCGACGCATTTTGAGGGGCTCAGCGCCAGCGCATTGCCCTTTTGGGAACTCCGAGGCGACCGATGCTCAGGAACGACCCTCCAACATCGCGCGTTGGCTCAATTGAAAGGAGTTCTCAGATGGAAGATGAGGTTCACAAGACCACCGAAGACGCCCGTGCCGGCCAGACGCCGCACATCGTCCGTTATGTGCTGAGCATCTCGCTCGTGCTTGCGGTGATTGTGATGGCGGTCGTTCTGTTCTGGGGCTCGGCCCAGAGCTGACGCCGGCCTGAACGCGCTTTTGCGCGCAGAAAGTGGGGCCGGACGCGGCCGGCCCACATTCCTTAAATATCGCGGCGCCCGAGCAAGCGCAGACGCAGGGCGTTGAGCTTGATGAAGCCAGCCGCATCCCGCTGATCATAGGCGCCCGCATCATCCTCGAAGGTCACAACCTTCTCGCTGTAGAGCGAGTTGGGCGACTTGCGGCCCACGACGATGCAGCTGCCCTTATAGAGCTTGAGGCGGACCGTGCCCGCGACCTTCAGCTGGCTGTGGTCGATCGCTGCCTGCAGCATCTCGCGCTCGGGTGAGAACCAGAAGCCGTTATAGACCAGTTCCGCATAGCGCGGCGCCAGTTCGTCCTTGAGGTGGGCGGCGCCGCGATCCAGCGTCAACTGCTCGATGCCGCGATGGGCCAGTGCATAGATGGTGCCGCCCGGCGTCTCGTACATGCCGCGCGACTTCATGCCGACGAAGCGGTTCTCGACCAGATCGAGCCGGCCAATGCCGTGCTTGCGGCCCAGCTCGTTGAGCGCCTCGAGCAGCGTCGCCGGGCTCATCGCCTGGCCATTGAGGGCCGTGCCGTCACCCTTTTCGAAATCGACGGTGATATATTCCGGCGTGTCCGGCGCATCCTCGGGATTGACGGTGCGCGAATAGACATAGTCCGGCACCTCCTCCCACGGATCTTCCAGCACTTTGCCCTCCGAGGAGGTGTGCAGCATGTTGGCGTCGGTGGAGAAGGGCGCCTCGCCGCGCTTGTCCTTGGGCACCATGATCTGGTGCTGCTCGGCCCACTCGATGAGCTTGGTGCGCGAGGTCAGATCCCATTCGCGCCACGGCGCGATGACCTTGATATCCGGCTGGAGCGCATAATAACCAAGCTCAAACCGCACCTGGTCATTGCCCTTGCCGGTCGCGCCGTGGGACACGGCATCGGCCCCGACCATCTTGGCGATCTCAATCTGGCGCTTTGCGATCAGCGGCCGCGCGATGGAGGTGCCGAGCAGATACAGCCCCTCATACATGGCGTTAGCGCGCATCATCGGGAAGACATAATCCCGCACGAATCCCTCGCGCAGATCGTCGATGAAGATGTGCTCGGGCTTCACGCCGGCATTCAGCGCCTTTTGCCGGGCCGGCTCCAGCTCCTCGCCCTGCCCCAGATCGGCCGTGAAGGTCACGACCTCGCAGCCATAATGGATTTGCAGCCACTTGAGGATGACGCTGGTATCGAGGCCACCGGAATAGGCGAGAACAACGCGCTTGATGGTGTCGGACATGGCGACAGGGGTCTTTCGAACTGGAGGTCGAGGATCAGGCCGGTCGCCTATCAGCGTCACTCAAAACGCGCAACCTGTGAGGGACGCCGGGCGCGCCAATCCGGTGGGAGCCCGCCTCTAGTCATCGGCAAGATCGATCATTGAGACGACTTTAATCGATTTTCATTCTTGAACGGGTGGCATTATTGTCAGCCTTGGAACGCAGCCTGCAGCCTGCGTCCATTGCTCGCCGGTTCCCCACGGCCGCGCGGGCACCTGCTGCCCCGGCACCCCCCTCCTGCCGGGGCAGCTATCGCCTCCCGAAATTCCCCAGCATCCGGCAGACCACGGCAGTTTTGCGCTGGCCTCAATCAAACCGCCCGGCCCCATGTCTGGAGCCGGGCGGCGAAGCATCCGTCATGGAAGGGGGATTATGCCGCGAGATCGAACCGATCGGCATTCATCACCTTCACCCAGGCCGCGATGAAGTCGGCGACGAACTTGTCGGCAGCGTCGGACGACGCGTAGACCTCCGACAGCGCCCGCAACTGGGAGTTCGATCCGAACACCAGATCGGTGCGGGTCGCGGTCCATTTCTCCATGTCCGTCTTGCGGCAGGTGCCGACGAACACCTCGTCACCGCGATCGTCGACTTCCTTCCACGCCGTGCCCATGTCGAGCAGGTTGACGAAGAAGTCGTTGGTCAGCTGGCCGGGACGATCCGTCAGCACGCCTTCCTTGCGACCATCATGATTGGCACCGAGCACGCGCAGCCCGCCCACCAGCACCGTCATCTCCGGCGCGCTCAGGCGTAGAAGCTGGGCGCGGTCGATCATCAGCTCCTCGGTCGGCACGCTGAAGCGCACCTGGAGATAATTGCGGAAGCCGTCTGCCTTGGGCTCCAGCACGGCGAAGCTCTCGGCATCGGTCCAGTCCTGCACGGCGTCGGTGCGACCGGGCGTGAACGGCACCGTCACCGTGCGCCCCGCTGCCTTGGCGGCCTGCTCGATGCCGACGCTGCCGCCCAGCACGATCAGATCGGCAATGCTCACCTTCTTCCCGCCCGATGCCGTCACGTCGAAGTCTGCCTTGATGCCCTCATAGACATTCAGGACGCGGGCCAGTTGCGCGGGCTGATTGACTTCCCAGTCCTTCTGCGGCGCAAGGCGGATGCGCGCGCCATTGGCGCCGCCGCGATGGTCCGAGCCGCGATAGGTCGAGGCCGAGGCCCAGGCGGTGGTAACCAGCTCGGCCACGGACAGGCCCGATGCCGCGATCTTCTCCTTGAGCGCTGCCACATCGGCGGCGTCGATCGGCGCATGGTCGGCCTTGGGGATCGGGTCCTGCCAGATCAGGTCTTCGGTCGGCACCTCCGGGCCGAGATAGCGCGCCTTCGGCCCCATGTCGCGGTGACACAGCTTGAACCAGGCCCGTGCGAAGCAATCCGCGAAATAGTCCGGATTCGCCCGGAATTTCTCCATGATCACCCGATAGGCGGGGTCCATCTTGAACGCCATGTCCGCCGTGGTCATCATCGTCGGCACATGCTTGGCAGGATTGTGCGCGGCCGGGGCCAGCGTCTCGGGCGGATTGCCGACCGGCTGCCACTGTTTCGCGCCGGCAGGGCTGCGCACCAGCTCATACTCATGGTCGAGCAACATGTCGAAATAGCTCATGTCCCAGCTGATCGGCGTCGGCGTCCACGCGCCTTCGATGCCGCTCGTGATCGTATGATCGCCGATGCCGCTCTCATGGCTCGACTGCCAGCCCAGGCCCTGCTGCGCGATGTCTGCGCCTTCCGGCTCGGCGGCGATCTTGGAGGCATCGCCCGCGCCATGCGCCTTGCCGAAGGTGTGGCCACCGGCCGTCAGGGCAGCTGTCTCTTCATCGTCCATGCCCATGCGCTTGAACGTCTCGCGAATGTCCCGTGCGGACTGGAGCGGATCGGGATTGCCGCCCGGCCCTTCCGGGTTGACGTAGATGAGGCCCATCTGGATCGCGGCGAGCGGGTCTTCCAGCGCGCGGCCCTCAGCTTCGTCAATGCGGGTGAGATTGCCTTCCTGGCCCACCCACTGCTCCTCGGTGCCCCAGTAGATGTCCTTCTCCGGCTCGAACACGTCGGCCCGGCCGCCGCCGAAGCCGAAGACCGGCCCGCCCATCGATTCGATCGCGACATTGCCGGCGAGGATCATCAGGTCCGCCCAGCTCAGCTTGGCGCCATATTTCTGCTTGATCGGCCAGAGCAGCCGGCGAGCCTTGTCGAGATTGGCGTTGTCCGGCCAGCTGTTGAGCGGGGCGAAGCGCTGCTGCCCGCTATTGGCGCCACCGCGACCGTCACCGGTGCGATAGGTGCCCGCCGAGTGCCACGCCATGCGGATGAAGAACGGGCCATAATGGCCGTAATCCGCCGGCCACCAGGGCTGGCTGTCCGTCATCAACGCATGGAGGTCGCGTTTGACGGCCTCATAATCCAGCGTCTTGAATGCTGCGGCATAGTCGAAATCGTCCCCCATCGGGTCGGTGGAGAGACCGTTTCTCTGGAGAATTTCGAGCGAGAGCTGGTTGGGCCACCAATCCCGGTTGGTGCGGCCCAGCAGCGAGCGCATGGCTGCGGACGTCTTCATCGGGCAACCCGACGGCGAACCACTTGTTTTCGCGTCCATTTCAATATCCTTCCCGATCAAAATTCATTGAGGGGAGATTATCGAATAGCGGCCGCCTGAAACAGCGATTAAACTTCGTTATTGAAAGCTAGATTTTCGATCAAGGATCAGCCCTTGGCGCGATAGCGTGCCTCGGCCTGCGCCATATAGTCTCGCGTGATCGGCAGAGTGTGGCGATTGCGGACGAACTGGAGCTGGTAGATCGTCTGGCTGCCATAGAGGAAGCCGGACGCTGCCGCCGCCAGATAGAAGGTCCACATGCGGAAGAAGCGCTCGTCATACAGGGCGACGATCTCCGTCTTCGCCGCAAGCGTGCGCTGATACCAATGCTCGAGCGTATAGTAATAATGCATGCGCAGCACTTCGATGTCGGTCAGCAGCAGGCGGTTGGGCTCGCTGCCTTCCATGATCTCCGACAACGCCGGGGCGTAACCGCCGGGGAAGATATACTTGCGCATGAAGCCATCCGTCGATGACGGGCCATTGAGGCGGCCGATGGTGTGCAGCAGCATCACCCCGTCCGGCTTCAGCAGGTTATGGCAGGTGCGGAAGAACTCGCGATAATGGCGCACGCCGACATGCTCGAACATGCCGACCGAGACGATGCGATCGAACGTGCCGTTCACATCGCGATAATCGATCAGCTCGAACCGGACGCGATCGGCGACGCCCGCCTCCTGCGCCCGGCGCCGCGCGACTTTGAGCTGCTCCTCGGACAAGGTGACGCCAAGCACGTCCACATCCGCCACGCGGTTGAGATAAAGGGCCATGCCGCCCCAGCCGCAACCGATATCCAGCACCTGCTGACCGGACTTCAGATCGAGCTTGGCGGCGATATGCGCCTTCTTGTCGATCTGCGCCTGCTCCAGGCTCACGGCATCGGGGTCGGTAAAGTAGGCGCAGCTATATTGCCGGTCCTTGTCGAGGAACAGCGCGTAGAGCTTGTCCGACAGGTCGTAGTGATGCGCGACATTGGCCTTGGAGCGACTGCGCTTGTTGTAATTGTCGCGCCAGTGCTTGATCCGCTCTCCCAGCCAGCCGAGCAAGCTCGGCTCATCGAGCGTCTTGCCGCTTTCCAAAGGCGAATTGGCCGCGACCAGCATGATCAGGTTCCAGATGCTGCCCTGCTCGATGATGAGCTTGCCATCCATGAACCCTTCGGCCGCGCCGAGCGCCGGATTGGTGAGGATGGCGCGTGCGGCGGCATCATCGGTGAAGCGGATGGCGACGTCCGGCCAGCCCCTCACGGCTGTTCCCAACACTTCCTGCGACCCATCCGCATAGCGGATGGTCAATGTGCCCTGACTGATGATCTTGCCGAGCAGGCGACCCAATATTCTCATGGCGCGCGTTTATAGCGCGGCGGATCGTTCGGTCACCCCCTTATCACGAAGAGCGGGCGCTTTCCCTGACCGTTCCATCTGCTATTCCGCTGCCTCGGCCCATCGGAGATGAGACGATCATGACCACCCCCAGCTTCCACAGCTACCGCCCGGCCGATGGCCATGGGCTGGCGCACAATCCGCTGAATGCCATCGTCGCGCCGAGGCCCATCGGGTGGATCGGGACGGTCAGCGCGACCGGTGTGCCCAATCTCGCGCCCTACAGCTTCTTCAATCTCTTCGCCTACAGCCCGCCGATCATCGGCTTCTCATCCAGCGGCGTGAAGGACAGCCTGACCAACGCCCGTGCGACCGGCGTCTTCACCTGGAATCTGGTCGGCCGCTCCCTGGCCGAGGCGATGAACGCCACATCTGCAGAGGTCGCGCCAGACATCGACGAATTCACGCTCGCTGGGCTGGAACCGCTCGCCTCGGCGGAGATCGCGGCACCGCGCGTCGCGGCCAGTCCGGTGCAGTTCGAATGCCGGGTGACAGACATACTGCCGCTGCGTGGCCTTTCCGGCGCGCAAACCGGCAATGTCATGGTGTTTGGCGAGGTGGTCCACATCCACATTGATCCGGCCTGCCTGCATGACGGCATCTATCGCACCACCGATGCCGTGCCGGTGGCGCGGGGTGGAGGGCCGGCCGATTATTACGAGATCCGGCCCGACACGCAGTTCCTGATGAAGCGCCCCGGCTGAACCCTCGGCTTAGCCGAGCGCGGCCTGCTTCTCGGCTGCGAGCCGGTCCAGCTCGGCGCGGCTCTTCTTCTCGCTGGCGGATTTGAGCTGCCCGCAGGCGGCCATGATGTCGCGACCGCGCGGCGTGCGCACCGGCGCGGAAATACCCGCCTCGAACACGATGTCCGAGAAGCGCCTGATCCGCTCCGGGGTGGAGCATTCGTAAGGCGCGCCGGGCCACGGGTTGAAGGGAATGAGGTTCACCTTGGCCGGCAGACGATATTGGCGGAGCAGACGGACCAGTTCGCGCGCATCCTCATCGCTGTCATTCTTGTCCTTGAGCATGACATATTCGAACGTGATGCGACGGGCATTATTGGCACCGGGATAGTCGGCACAGGCCTGGAGCAGCTCTTCCAGCCCGAACTTGCGGTTGAGCGGCACGATCTCGTCGCGCACCTCCTTGGTGACGGCATGAAGCGACACGGCCAGGTTGACGCCGATCTCCTCGCCGGCGCGGGCCATCATCGGCACCACGCCGCTGGTGGAGAGCGTGATGCGACGCTTGGAGAGCGCCAGTCCGTCGCCATCCATCACCACCTTGAGCGCATCGCGGACATGCTCGAAATTGTAGAGCGGCTCGCCCATGCCCATCATCACGATGTTGGTGAGCAGGCGCCCGTCCGGGCTGTACTGCGGCGCGTCGTCGTCCTCTTCCTCTTCGACCTCGCCGAAGCCGGCCATGCTGCCCTTTGGCCACTCGCCAAGGGCATCGCGCGCGAGCATCACCTGCCCGACGATCTCGCCCGGCGTCAGATTGCGCACCAGACGCATCGTGCCGGTGTGGCAGAAGCGACAATTGAGCGTGCAGCCGACCTGGCTGGACACGCACAGCGTCCCCCGGTCCGCATCGGGGATGAAGACCATTTCATAATCCTGCGCGTCGTCGGAACGGAGCAGCCATTTGCGCGTGCCATCCGAGCTGATCTGCGCTTCTACCACATTGGGCCGCCCGACGATGAAGCGCTCGGCCATCCAGCCCCGCATCGGCTTGGCCAGATCGGTCATCCGCTCGAAATCGGTCTCACCGCGATGATAGAGCCAGTGGAAGAGCTGCTTGGCGCGCAGCTTCGCCTGCTTCTCATCGAGACCTGCCGCACTCAGCTCAGCCTTGATCTGGGCGCGGGAGAGACCAACGAGATCGACCCGCCCGTCCTCGCGCGGCGTGATGGCGCGGGGGACTGGCACAGGATCGACATGGCCGGGGATCGGCATGAGGGGCGTCGCAGTATGGGGCATGGGGCGCATATAATCGCATGTTGGAGCTTGCGCCAGTGGCGTTCACCAACCCCGATGCCGGCAGACCATCCCCATACGAAACCGGATTTCCCGTCGTTGCGGGAACCCGGCGAGCGAGGAGCCGTTACGCTTTGGTCGTCGGGGCCCCTCTGGCGCTTGCTCACAAGCGTGATGTCGGACGCCCCACCGCGCCCGAGGCACGTCATTCCACGTACCCCATTCCCGTGGAATCCTTCGGCGCCTATCGGAGGATTGATCCATGAAGTTCGCGTTCCCGCTCTCCCTCGCCGCCCTGACCTCGCTCGGCTGCGCGACGCCCGCTTTCGCCGCGGACCGTGCCCCGACCCCGGAGGAGGCGAAGGCCATCACGGCCGTGCTGCACGACGCGGGTTTCAAGAGCTGGGACGAAATCGAGTTCGACGTCGACGACAATCGCTGGGAGGTCGATGACGCGCGCGATGCGCAGGGGCTCTCCATCTCGCCCCGAAAACCTACGCGATCGTCCGCCGCGAACGAGACTGACGACGGGCCGACTAGTTCGCAAAGCGCTTGAAATAGCTCGTCTCCAGCCACCGCGGGCGCTCTGGCGCGTCGGCGACGCGCTGGGTGAGCGCGATGACATAGTCGGTCAGCTTGACGCCCTCGGCCTTCATCACCGGCTGCAGAAGATCATCCTGGGGAGAATGGTAGATATTCGCGCGCCACGCGGCCTCCACCGCCTCTTCCGGCGTCCCGAGCTTGAAACCATATTTGGGGAAGAGCGCCGGGATACCCTGCTTTATGAAACTATATTGATCCGACCGGATGAACACGTTGCGATCCGGCTTAGGGTCCGGGACGATGGGCAGGCCCATCGCCTCGCTCACCGCCTGCGCATGAGCGCCGAGCGTGCTCTCCTCATAGCCGATGGGCGTGATGCTGGTCAGCGGAAAGATCGGCAGCGGCATGTCCAGATTGATGTTCGCCACGATCGACCCGGCCGGCACCGTCGGACGACTGGCGAAATAGCGCGAGCCGAGCAGGCCCTTCTCTTCTGCCGTGACGATGGCGAACAGGATCGAGCGGCGGGTCTTTTGGGGCGCCGCCGCCAGCGCCCTGGCCGCCTCGATCATGCTGGCGACGCCGACGGCATTATCGAACGCCCCGTTGTAGATGGCATCGCCATTGACCGGCGTTCCGATGCCATAGCCGTCCAGATGCGCCGAGAGGACGACATATTCCGAGGCCAGTGCCGGGTCCGATCCGGGCAGGACCGCGATGATGTTGTTGCTGCTGAGCGGCTTTTGGGTCGCCTCGATCGTCGCAGCAAAACGGCCCGGCAGGTCGAAGACGGGCAGCGGCGCCGATGCGTCCGACAGGGCGGACAGCGCCTCGAAGCTCTGCCCCGTGCCCTCGAACAGCAGGCCGGCCTTTTCCGGCGAGAGGGTTGCCATCATGAAGGGCACCGAGACATCGCGCAGCGCCGGATCGGCCAGATACATGGAGGAAAGGCTCGCATTGCCGACCTGCCGATCCCACCGGATCTCGACCTGTTTGGGGGTGGTGAGCGCAATCATGCCCAGGGCGCCACGCTCAGCGAGCAGCTTCGCGCGCGCCGAGCGCGCATCGGACTTCAGCGCGCCCGAAATGTCGGCTGGGCCGCCGGACAGCACGACCACCACCTTGCCCTTGACGTCGATCCCCGCGAAATCATCATGACCGGCCTCAGCTATGGAGAGGCCGTAGCCGGCAAAGACCAGCGGCGCGTCGATGCTGGCCGGCATGGGCGTGTTGCCACGGAAGAACAGATCCTGCGTGGTCGCCAGAGCCACATCGCCCGACGCGCGCTTGAGCACCGCCGTGCTCGCCGGCTGATCGAAACGCTGCTCGACCAGCTCGACACGCTGAAAATAGCCGTCCGTTCCCGCCGGCCGCGCCCCAAGCTTGCGAAAGGCCTCGACGACATAATCGGCCGCACGATCATAACCTGGCGTGCCGGCTCCGCGCCCTTCATTGGCATCGCTGGCAAGTTCCTCGACATGGCCCCACCAGGCATTGATCCGGTCAGTGGATGGTTCGGGCAGTTGCGCAGCCAATGGCGTGACGATCAGGCAGCCGATGACTGCCCCTAGGGCGTGGCGATAGAACATGAAGCATGGTCTCCCCGGACGATGCGCCGCATGCTGCAATGCAACAAGAGCGCTGTCAACGCATGGCGGGACCGGGAAAGCAGCGCTTAACGTCGCCGCGCGCAGCCCAACGCCGCCGCGTCGACGGCGGTGGCGGCACCGCCCAGGGCATAGCGATCGGTAAAGCGGCCGCCGGCCCGCGCCCGCCCGGAGATGCTCATCGTCCGATTGGTGCGCATGGCGGCGATGATCGCCGCATCGCTTGCCGCATCCGCCGCCCAGACATCCGCCTCGGACCCAACCAGCGCGAATTGCCTGCCGCCGAGGGACAGAACCGCGTGCGTATCCTTGGCCAGTTGATGGCTGAGGCGAATATTCACCTGTCCGCGCAGCCCGGCGCGGGGCCAGTAGCCAATGGCGGCGAACGGGCGCCAGGGCGAGGCTTCCCAGCCCCCGGCCATCGGCTGGGCCATGGCAAAGCAGCGCTGGGCGTTCGGATCCCGGAACGCGCCCCAGCCCTCGAACACGCCGAGCACATCCCGCGCCCGCGCGCTGCCGGCCGCGGCAAGCGCGGCGCCGATCAGCAGCAGAGCGAGCGCGCGGACAGGGCGGGTGAGCGTCATGCCGCCGGACAAAGCGTAACGCGCCCGCGAACACAAGACGGCGCCGGGTGGACGCGCGCTTTTTTCTCGGGGCGACTTGCCCCATGCGGCAATTTCGATAAGGAATGAGGCTCCAAGAGCGGACTCCTTCGCTCCGACTCCATCAACCGGATAAGAAACGGACACCAGAGGGATGAAGGCCACCATCGAACGTGCGACGCTCCTGAAGAGCCTCGGCCATGTCCAGTCGGTCGTGGAGCGGCGCAACACGATCCCGATTCTCTCGAACGTGCTGATCGACGCGACCGGCGACGGCGCCATCAAGCTGATGGCCACCGATCTCGATCTGCAGATCGTCGAGAATGTGCAGGCGCAGGTGGAAACGCCGGGCGCCACCACCGTCTCGGCCCACACCTTGTTCGACATCGCGCGCAAGCTGCCCGAGGGCAGCCAGGTCCGCCTGGAAGCTGCCGAGGGCAAGATGCTCGTGCAGGCCGGGCGTGCCCGGTTCAACCTGCAGACCCTGCCGCGCGACGACTTCCCGATCATCGCGGAAGGCGCGCTGCCCACCAGCTTCGAGCTGCCGGCCGCCTCGCTCATCCAAATCATCGACAAGACGCGCTTTGCGATCTCCACCGAGGAGACGCGCTATTATCTGAACGGCATCTTCCTGCACGTCGCGGAAGACCCCGCCCCGGTGCTGAAGGCCGCCGCGACCGATGGCCACCGCCTCGCCCGCGTGACGGTCGTGCGCCCCGATGGCGCCGAGGGCATGCCGGACATCATCATTCCGCGCAAATGCATCGCCGAGCTGCGCAAACTGCTCGACGAAGTGGATGGCAGCGTGCGCATCGACCTCTCGCCCACCAAGATTCGCTTCGACCTCGGCAATGCGGTGCTGACCAGCAAGCTGATCGACGGCACCTTCCCGGATTACAGCCGCGTGATCCCGACCGGCAACGACAAGCTGCTCAAGATCGATCCGCGCAGCTTCGAGGAAGGCGTGGACCGCGTCGCGACCATCGCCACCGAGAAGACCCGCGCCGTGAAGATGGCATTGGAGAAGGACAAGATAACCCTCTCCGTCACCAGCCCCGAAAACGGCACCGCCGCCGAGGAAGTCCCTGGCGACTACAGCGCCGCGCCCATCGAAATCGGCTTCAACGCGCGCTACCTGCTCGACATTCTCGGTCAGGTGGAAGGCGACTCGGTGGAAGTCCACCTCGCCGACGCCGCCGCGCCGACGCTCATTCGCGAGAATGAGAAGGCGCCGGCGCTTTACGTGCTCATGCCGATGCGGGTCTGATCCCGCGCACCAGGCTTATTTGGGATTGCCCAGCACCGAGAGGGCCGCGACCGACAGGCTGCGTATGGCCGTTGGGATGGCGCTTTCGGCGTCCGGCAGGAAGTAGGGCGAGTGGTTTGTCGGGAGCGGCTCGCCACGCTTGGCATAATCCGCGATGACCGACGACAGATAGCCGCCGACACCCAGATAGACCGAGCGCATGCCGCTGGCTGACACCAGTTCCGAATAATCCTCGCTGGCAGAACCGCCCGGCGCGCTGGCCGGGATCAGCGTAATGTCGTCCCACCCCGCCGTGCGCAGGGCAGCTGCGGTTTTCGCAGCGAGATCATCGTCATTGATGACCGATGCCGCGCCCCGGCTGTGATCGATCACCGGTTCGGGCGCCTGCGACATCGCCGCGACGGAGAGCGCCGTGCGCTTCACGCCCTCGACCAGCTGCTCGCGAACCTCCGGCGAGAAGGAGCGCAGCGTCAGGGCCAGCGATGCCGTGTCCGGGATGATATTGGCCGCCGAGCCCGCCTGGAACGAGCCGACCGTCACGACCCCGAACTCAAACGGATCCTTCTGCCGGCTGACCACGGTTTGCACATCCATCACGAAGCGCGCGCCCATCACGACGGGATCGATGGTGCGGCTCGGCATCGAGCCGTGACCGCCCTTGCCCTTGAAAGTGATCCGGATGGTGTCCGAATTGCTGGTAAAGGCGCCCTGCTTGACGACGATCCGGCCGACAGGATCATTGCCGACATGGGCCGCAAAGCCGTAATCGGGCTTGGGGAAGCGCGTGAACAGACCGTCCTCGACCATCTTGCGCGCGCCCTGCCCGCTTTCCTCGCCCGGCTGGGCGACAAACAGCATCGTCCCGCGCCACTGGTCCCGCATGGCGAGCATGGCTTTCGCCGTGCCGACCCACCAGGCCATGTGCAGATCATGGCCGCAGCTATGCGCGACGAACGTGGTCTTGCCTTGATACTGCGCCTCACGGGTGCTCGCGAAGGGCGACTGGCTCAGCTCCTTCATCGGCAGGGCATCCATGTCCGCACGGATCAGCACCACCGGCCCCTCGCCATTGCGCAGCACGGCGACGACGCCGGTCCCGCCGACCTTCTCGGTAACCTCCAGCCCCAGCTTGCGCATTTCCTGCGCCAGCCGCGCGGCCGTGCGGGTTTCCGCCAGGCTCAGCTCGGGATTGGCGTGCAGATCGCGGTAGAGCGCGATCAGATCAGGCGTGTTCTGCTTGATGGATTGCTCGATAGCACCGGTCGCTCGCGCATCCACGGTCGCGGCCATGGCCGGACTGGCCAGCGCCGACATGGCGAGGAGGAACGCGAGAGGGGATTTGAGCATGGCATCTCTCCGGAAAGCAGGAGGCTGGGTGGCACGAAGCGGGCCGGAGCATAGACATGGGTCTGGGCGAGGTGAAGTTGAAAGTTATGCAGAAGATGCATACTAGTACACCCGCAGCGGACGGGATGCGCTGATCGGAAAGGACCATGACCATGCAAGAGAGTGCCCACGGCAGCCACGGAATGGTCACCGCACCTCATCATCTGGCCAGCGAAGCCGGCCTGTCCATCCTGCGGGATGGCGGCACGGCGATCGAGGCCGCGATTGCCACCGCCGCCTGCCTCGCCGCGGTCTATCCGCATATGACGGGTATCGGCGGGGATGGTTTCTGGCTGATCCACGAGCCAGACGGCCGGGTCTGGGCCATCGACGCCTGCGGGCGCAGTCCTCTGGCGCTTGGCGATGCCTATGCCGGCCTGTCGGCCATTCCCTGGCGCGGGCCGCTCGCCGCCAATACCGTGGCGGGCACGGTCTCTGGCTGGGATCTGGCCCGATCGTCGCTGTCCTCTCCCCTCCCCCTGCATCGACTGCTCGCGGACGCCATTGCCCATGCCGAACAGGGCGTGGCGGTGACCGCCGGCGGCGCCGAACTGGCCGCGAGCAAATCGGACGAACTGACATGCGTACCGGGCGCCTATCGCACGATCTTTGAGCCGGAGGGCCGCCCGCTCCGCGAGGGCGAAACGCTGCGCCAGCCGCAACTGGCCGAAACGCTGAGAATGCTGACCGAGGATGGGCTGGACAGCTTCTATCGCGGCGCGCTGGCCGAGCGGATCGCCGATGATCTCGCGCGGCTGGGTAGCCCGGTGACGGCGCAGGATCTGGCAGCCCACCGCGCGACCTCGCCCGCCCCGCTCTCCGTGCGGCTACGCGACGCCATGCTCTACAACACTGCCCCGCCGACGCAGGGCCTTGCCTCGCTGCTGATCCTCGCGCTGTTCGACCGGTTGCCGGCGGAACAGGCCGAAAGCTTCGCGCATCTGCACGGGCTGGTCGAGGCGACCAAGCAGGCCTTTCTGGTCCGCGATGCGCATGTCGGCGATCCGGCTTTCATGGCGATTGATCCGCAGGCGCTGCTCGACGACGCGGCGGGCCTTGACCGGATGGCGCAGGCGATCGATCCGGCGCGCGCCATGCCCTGGCCGCGCCCCTCGGCCCTGGGAGATACCTGCTGGTTCGCCGCTGCCGATGCGCGCGGGCAGGTGGTGAGCTGCATCCAGAGCACCTATTTCGAGTTCGGCTCGGGCCTGGTGCTCCCGCAGAGCGGCATCACATGGCAGAATCGCGGCTGCTCTTTCCGCCTCGCCGACGAGGGCTGGAATGCCCTCAAGCCCGGCCGCAAGCCGTTCCACACCTTGAATCCCGCGCTGGCGCATTTCGATGACGGCCGGGTGATGGCCTATGGCACTATGGGTGGCGAAGGCCAGCCACAGACGCAGGCCGCTCTGTTCAGCCGCTATGCCCGCTTCGGCGTGCCGTTGCAGCAGGCGATCTCCGCACCGCGCTGGCTGCTCGGCCGGACATGGGGGGAAGAGAGCACATCACTCAAGCTGGAGGACCGCTTCGACCCGGCGCTTTATGCGCAGCTTCGCGCGGCGGGGCATGAGGTGGAGCTGGTCGCACCGATGACGGCGATGATGGGCCATGCCGGCGCCATCGTCCGCCATGCCGATGGGCAGCTGGAAGGCGCGAGCGATCCGCGCAGCGACGGCAAGGCGGCGGGCTTCTGAAGTCAGTCCGCGCGGGGGCGTGCCGTCAGTGGCCGCTTCCCTGCAGCGAGACATGGGCGGAGACGATGCGCCATCCCTCCGGCAGCCGCGCCCAGCTCTGGCTCTGGCGGCCGATGACCTCGCCGCCGATCCGCTGGAACTCGACATTGGCGGTCGCGAAATCATCGCCGAAGGTGGTGATCTCCATCCGCCGGATCGTGCGCGGCGGCGAGCCGCCCGCCCGCGCCTTGCGGAAGGCGAGGATCTCCTCGATCCCGTACAGGCATTCGCCAACGCCATAACGCACTGCGCGGGGCGACTGCCAGAACATGCCATCCAGCATGGCGATGTCATTGTCTCCCAGCGCACGTTCGTAGCGATCCACCAGCGCGGTCACTTCCGCGAGGATGGCGGCCTTGTTGATCTCCATCACGCGCGCTCCTGCCCGCTCACCGCATCGATGCCCGCAACGAGGGCCGCCGAATCGGTCACGAAGCCAAAGCACTGCTTCACATTGTAGAGCGTCGCCTCGGCGCAGAAGGCGGGCGAGGTGGTCGCCGCACAATCGGTGAGCAGCACGCAGTCATAGCCCAGGCAATTCGCGTCGATCAGCGTCGCCAGCACGCACTGGTCGCTGTTAACACCGGCGAACAGCACCGTATCGACCCGCAGATTGCGCAGGATGCTGTCCAGCGGCGTATCCCAGAAGCCGGACATGCGATATTTGGAGACGCACACGTCCTGCGGCCCGATCGGCAGTTCGTCGACCACGGCGGCCGCCCAGCTCCCTTCCTCCAGAACCGGTGCCCCGTTCGCCAGCGGGTCGCCGAGGCCGGTGCCGGTGCCGTCCGGCTTGTAGACATGGAGGATCGAGGGGCTGAGGTTCATCCGGTCCGGCCGGTTGCCCCAGTTGAGCCAGATGACTGGCACATCCTCTGCGCGCAGACGCAGCAGCAGCGCCTGCAACGGCGCGATGGGCGCGCGCGCGGCGGAAATATCCACGCCGATCGAGGCCAGCCAGCCATCGGGGTGGCAGAAGTCGTTCTGCATATCCACCACGACAATCGCCGTGCGCGCCAGATCGATCTGCAGATTCTGCGGCGCGGCTTCGCAGGCGACAACGCGGCGCGGCTGGTCGCCCTGCGCGAGAATGGCCTCCTGCGCATTCACCTGCCACGCGCGGCGCGGCGAGCTGCCGAGGCGATGATAGGAGGCTGTCTGGTCCGGCATCATGCGTTTCCTGAGAGAAGAGCGATATCGCTGGCATCGAGATCGACCGGCACGCCGGAGCGGATGAGGTCGGAGAAGCCTTCATCGGGTGTCATGACAGTAAGCGTGTAGAGCTTGCCCGGCCCGGTATTCTCGATGACATGCAGGCCGCCGGGCGGCAGCAGCATGGCGCTGCCCCGGCTGAGCGACACGCTGGCCCCATCGCAGGTCGCCCGCCCTTCCCCGTCCAGCACATAGAAGAACTCGAAGGCGGCCTTGTGGCTGTTCGGTGGGGTCTTGCCGCCGGGCTCGAAAATCTCGACGACGCACACATGCTCGAAGCCGGGCACGGCCTTGTCATGGAGGATCACGAAATAGTTGGTGTCGGTCGGCGCGATGCGGAACGCCTGCAGTTCGGTCGCACGGGAGAGATAGACGGCGGGATTCATGCGCGGGACTCCGGCAAGGGGTAGCGGCTGACATCGGCGAGCAGGCGCGCGAGGCCGCGCCCGGCATGGTCGAGACATTGGGCGCCGTGATCGGCATTGGCGAGGCTGGCATTGCCGATTGCCCCGTCCGGATTGATGTCCTGCGTCATCCAGCCGATGCCCACCGCGCCTTCGAGCCGAAGCTCATCATAATCGCGCGCAATCGCCGGGCCGGTCGAGGGGAAATCCGCCATCAGCTCGCGCTTCACCTGCTCGGGGCGCAGGTGGAGCATCATCGAGCTTTCGACCGCGCCGGCATGAATGCCATGATGCAGCTCGTCCTCGCTGAACAGGCCCTCCGGCACGCCAAAGCCATAGGTGCTCGCGGAGACGGCGAGAGCGCCGTGACGCACGCGCAGCTCGCGCACCAATATCTCGACAAGCTGGGGCTGGCCACCGTGCGAGTTCAGCACCACGATCTTGCGGAAACCGGCGCGCAGGACGGACTCGGCGATATCGATCCAGTAGCGCAGCAGCGTCTCGGTCCCCACCGTCAGCGTGCCGGGGAAGGCCATATGCTCGTTGCTCTTGCCGATGGCGAGCATCGGCAGCGCGACGACGCGCACGCCGTCCGCCAGGTGACGCGCTGCTGCCGCGACGACACCCGCATTGATATCGGCATCGACAGAGACCGGCAGATGCGGCCCGTGCTGTTCGATGGCAGCGACCGGCATGAGGGCAATATCGCGCGCGGCATCCACGGACTGGAAGTCGCGCGTCGTCATATCCTGCCAATATTCAAGCATTGCCTTTATCCCTCAAAACCGCAGGAACGCGCTGGCCGCCATCGCGCCCGTCGCTGCATTTCTGCCCTATTTCGGCCACCCAATCTACGACCCGCACGCGCAAATCCGAGATTCCCCTCTTCTCTTAGTAAGCAGTTTATGTATAACTACTGCTCGACCGAGCGCAAGGATGATCGCGATCCGGCCCGGTGCCGCGCAGGATTGAAACGGAATCGAAGCTTATGAACTTGAATGGTCTGATCGCCGCACTGAAGGGGCCGAAGGTCATCACCGATGCCGCAGCGGTGCGCCGGATGAGCCGGGACTATTACTGGTACAGCCCCATCCTCAAGCGCCAGCTCGCCGATGTGACCGGCGACGTACTGCTGGAAGCGCATTCCGAAGCCGACATTCTGGAAATCGCCGCCGCCTGCTATGCCCATGACGTGCCATTGACGGTGCGCGGCGGCGGCACCGGCAATTACGGCCAGGCCATGCCGATCCGGGGCGGCGCGCTGCTCGACATGCGCGCTATGGATCAGCTCCTGTGGGTGAAGGACGGCGTGTGCCGCGTGCAGGCCGGCAAGCGCCTCATCACGCTCGATCAGGAACTGGCCGAGCATGGCTATGAAATGCGGCTGCACCCCTCCACCCGCACTGTCGCGACCGTCGGCGGGTTCATTGCCGGCGGGTCCGGCGGCGTCGGCTCGATCAACTGGGGGATGCTGCGGGAGACCGGCAACATCCTCGGCGCCCAGCTCGTGACGCTGGAAGCCGAGCCGCGCGTGCTGGAGCTGCGCGGCGCCGACATTGCCAAGTTCAACCACAGCTATGGCGTGACCGGTATCATCACCGAGTTGGAATTGCCGCTCGCCAATGCGCAATTGTGGATCGATGCGGTCGTCACGTTCGACGATCTGCTGAGCGCCGCCCGCTTCGGCAAGGCGTTCGCCGAAAGTCCGGGCTTGGTTAAGAAGCAGTGCGGGGTGATGGCCCCGCCGATCGCCCACACCTATCTACGTCCCATCGCGCAATATGTCCGCGCGGATGAAGCCTGCGCGCTGGTGATGGTCGCCAGCCAGTCCTGGGAGGGGTTCGAGACGCTCGTCGCCGCTCATGGCGGACGCATCGCGCACGATAGCCGCACCGCGTCTGCCACGGGCAAGCGCGTGCCGCTCTACGAGCTGTGCTGGAATCATACGACGCTGCAGGCGCTCAAGATCGACCCGACGCTGACTTATTTGCAAACGCTGCTGCCGGCCCAGAATTGCGTGGAGCTGGCGGACGAACTCCAGCGCCATTTCGGCGACGAGGTGATGTTCCACCTCGAGTTCACCCGCAGCGGCCCGACCGTGAGCTGCTCAGCCATCCAGATGGTGCGCTTCACCACCGAGGAGCGACTGAACGAGATCATGGCCTATCATGAGCAGCGCGGCTGCCGTCAGTTCAACCCGCATGTCTACACCATCGAGGAAGGCGGCATGAAGCAGGTCAACCATGTCCAGTTGGCCTTCAAGCGGGAAGTCGACCCCAAGGGCCTGCTCAACCCCGGCAAGATGCTGGCCTGGGACAATCAAGACGCGCTCGCGGAAATCTGAAAGAAGGAAGGTTGCATGGTTTCGGTTGCGAATAATGAACTGATGACGCGCGTTGGCCCTGGTACGCCGATGGGCACCGTCATGCGCCAATATTGGATTCCGGCCTGCGCCTCATCAGAGATCGCCGCAGACGGCGCGCCGCTGCGCCTGATGCTGCTCGGAGAGAAGCTGCTCGCTTTCCGCGATACCGAGGGCCGGGTCGGCGTGATGGACCATCGCTGCCCGCATCGCTGCGCTTCGCTCTTCTTCGGGCGGAACGAAAAGGGCGGCATTCGCTGCGTGTACCATGGCTGGAAGTTCGACGTGAACGGCAAGTGCCTGGACATGCCGAACGTCTCGGAAGCCGACGCTGCCAAGTTCCAGCCGCGCGTCCATGCCAAGGTGTATCGCACCGCCGAGCGCGCCGGCGTGGTGTGGGTGTATATGGGCGAGCGCGAAACGCCGCCGCCCCTCCCCTGCATCGAAGCCACGATGCTGCCGGATGCCGAACTGCGCGTGACGCTCACACAGCGCGAGTGCAACTGGCTGCAGGCGCTGGAAGGCGACATCGATACCAGCCACTTCGGCTTCCTGCATGTCGGCAGCGTGGCCGACGAGGACGTCGACGCGACCAATATGCACAGCGTCGCGGTGACCAAGCGCGCGCCGGACTTCAAGGTGACGGATACCGACTGGGGCACGATGGCTGGCGCCTATCGCCCCTCTGCCGATGGCGAGGGCCTCTACTGGCGCATCTGCCAGTATATCTTCCCCTTCTGGGCACTCTTCCCGGATGGCACCTTCTCGGACAATGTGACCGCCAATGCCTGGGTGCCGATGGATGACAGCCACACCATGGTGATTAACTTCGCCTGGGTGAAGCGCACCCAGCCGCTGCGCACCACGGTGGATGGCAACACCATTGCGGGCCTCGAATTCCGCCACAACTTCCTGCCCAACAGCAGCGACTGGTTCGGCCGCTGGAAGCTCGCCCAGAATGCCGAGAATGACTATGAGGTGGATCGCACCGCGCAGAATGAGGTGAGCTTCACCGGCGTGACCGGCATCACCCTGCAGGACCAGTATATCACCGAGAGCATGGGCGACATCGTGGACCGCTCCAACGAGCATCTCGTCACCAGCGATCTGATGATCATGCAGACCCGCAAGCGCATCATCAAGGCGGCCCGCGCGCTGCAGGATGCCGGCACGGTGCCCCCCGGCGTAGACGATCCCGAGATCGTCAACGGCGCACGCGGTGGCGCCTATAATGCGCCGGCCGATGCCGACTGGATGGAAGAATATCAGGCCCAGCTCGCCGCGGCCATCGGCCCGGCGCGGGGATAGTCGAACGACGGAAAACCGGCGGCGCTCAGGTCTGGCTGAGCGCCGCGTTCAGCAGATTGCGCATGAGCATGGCACGGGTCATGGGCCCCACCGAGCCATGGCGCGGCGTCACCCAGCCGGCCACCTGCGCGACATCCTCGGCAATGTCCGACACCATCTGCCCATCCACATAGCTAATCCCGACCCCGACGACGCAGGCGCCCGGCCGAACCACCTCCGCGCGCACGAGATCGGGCTGACCGGCTGCGGCGATGATGACATCGCTGTCGCGCAGCATAGGCGTCAGATCCGCTACGCCGCGATGAAGCACGGTGACGACCGCATCGACATCCCTGTCGGCCAGCATCATCGCGAGCGGCCGACCGACCAGTAGCCCGCGCCCGATGATCGCCACGCGGCGCCCGGCGAGAGGTACGTCATACTCACGCAGCAGAGCGAGGATCGCGCTTGGCGTGCAGGGCCGCAACGCAGGTTGACCGGCCAGCATCCGCCCCAGATTGAGGGGGTGGAGCCCGTCCACATCCTTGTCCGGGCTGATCACCTCGATCACCGCGCCGGCATCAATGTGCGCAGGGAGCGGCAGTTGCACGATCAAGCCGTGACAGGCGGCGTCCCGGTTGAGAATGTCGATCAGGGCCAGCAGATCGGCCTGCGAAATGCTGGCGGGGAGATCGATCTGGCGGGAGGCAAAGCCGAGCGCCTCGCAATCCTGATGCTTGCGCGAGACATAGGCCCGGCTTGCCTCATCGTCGCCCACGAGCACCGTGACGAGGCAGGGCCGATGCCCCGCCCGCACGAATGCGCTCTCGTCCGCCCGCGCCTTGATCCGCGCGCGCCATGCTGCCGCGGTGGCATCGCCATCCAGAATCACAGGCATCAGCGCAGCCCGACCGAGGGATCGATGAAGCGGTTGGTCACGACGTCCTGCGGCTTGACATTCGGCTTGGCGCGGATGTCGAGATAGGGCTTGAGCCGGGAGAGGAGCACAGCGCTGCGGGTCATGTCGAAATCGCCCAAAGTCTTGTTCGGCCCGTTGCCGACGATGCCGCGCGAGAGCGAGACGGCAGAGGCTGCTGCCAGCAACTCGCGCGAGGTCTTCCACCAGGGCGCCGCGAAGCCGCCCTCGTTGAAGCGGTAGATCAGGTCGTTCACCTCGCCCGGCGCGCGGATATAATCCACCTGCGCGCGTTGCAGCAGCGGCACCAGCCCCCTGAGGCAGGGCGCCAGCTCGTTGAGCCGATTTGTCGCGACCGAGACCATGCCGGGATAGAGCGGATAGCCCATGTCCGAGAGCAGCAGAAAATCGACCGGCTTGTTCCAGCGCTTCCCATGCGCGAACTGATAGCCCTCGCTCGTGATGCTGCCCTGATTGAGCCAGCGCCCGCGGTTCAGCACGAAGGTTTCGGCGTCGCCATTATAGCCCTCCTGCACCGCATCCTTGGGCAGGCCGTTATTGATGAGATAGCGCCCGAATGTGCGCCGGGTTGTAGAGAGGTAGATCTTGCCTTTCCCCGACTGCGCGAACGCCCGCAGGTCGGCCACCGACCGGAAGCCGCGCGGATAGGTCGCGCGGTCCCAGAACAGACCCATGGGCGATTTGTCGAGCATCGCCACTACGCCCGTAGCGGGGAAGCGGCGCGAGAAGATGAAGGCATTGTCCTGATCGACCAGCGCCAGATGCGGGCGAAGGCCCGCGCGGCTATTGGCTATGTAGAGCGCGGAAAACGGCGTCTCGGCATCGCCAAGGCCGATGCCCTTGCCGCCCACCAGGATCAGCAGGTCGATCCCGGTCGCGCCGATCGGGCCTTGGTATCGCCCCTGGCTCATCTTCCCGCCGCCACCGATCAGCTGGAACAGCCCACCATGCTCGGCCTGCGGCAACCAGTCGAGCTGCACAACGACCGGATTGGGGCAGACCTTGGCCAACGGTGTGCGGTAATGCTCCCGGGCGAAGGTGCCCTGCGCGACCGGCGCAGCCTGCGCAACCGCACCGAGCAAGGCCAGCGCGGCCAACACGGCATGACGTGCCCGCCGCATCATCCCTTCGCCCCGGCCGAATCGTGCCAGTGAGAGAAGAGCCGGTCGCCAAGCCAGCCGAAGAACAGGTAGACGCCGATCGACATCACTGCCGAGACGATGAGCGCGGCGTACATCTGCTCGTAGAGGAAATCGATCTTCGAGTTCACCAGCATCTGGCCTAGCCCGCCATCGCCCGAGACGAAGAACAGTTCGGAGACGATGGCGCCGATCACCGCGAGGCTGGCTGCAATGCGAATGCCGGCAAAGAGCGACGGCAGCGCGGACGGGATGCCCGCCTTGAGCAACGTCGTGCCCCAGCCCGCGCCTTCCAGCCGGAACAGCTCGGCAATGCCCTTGTCGAGGCTCTTGAGGCCGAGAAGCAGCGTGGTGGGAATGGCGAAGAAGGTGAACAAGGCGACGATCAGCACCTTGGGCAGGAAGCCGAAGCCGAGCAGCGACTGGATAAGCGGGATGATCGCCAGCACCGGGATCGACTGCAGCACCACCAGATAGGGTGCGACGGCCCGCTCGATCCAGAAGGAGCGGAACATGAGGACGCCGAGCAGCATCCCGCCCGGAATCGACACGGCCAGACCGGTGAGCGCAATCTGCGCCGTCACGCCGGCGGCACGCAGCAGTTCCGCGCGCACGGCGGCCGAAGCAAAGGCGCCTTCCCAGATCTCGCTGGGGCCGGGCATCAGGAACTGGCGATACTCCTCAAGACCGGCGCGCGCATAAGCGTAGCAGGCCGCGAGCAGGAGGCCGAGCAGCAGCGGGGGCAGCAGTCGCGCGACCCAGCGTGCAGCGGGACTGGCCTTTGTGCGGGCAGCGCGGGGCGGAAAATAGGTCGCTTTGGTCATTTCACACCTCCCGATGCATCCCGCAGCGCCGCCGAGAGCGTGCCGCACAATTCCGCGAATTGCGGCGAGAAGCGCACCGCGTCATCTCGCGGAAACGGGAACGGGATGTCGTAGGCGCCGACAATGCGGCCCGGTCGCGCAGACATGACGATGACACGGGACGACATGAACACGGCCTCCGACACGGAGTGCGTCACGAACATCGCCGCGAACTGCTGGCGCAGTTGAAGGGTCTGCACTTCATCGTTCAGCCGCTCGCGGGTGATCTCGTCCAGCGCGCCGAAGGGCTCGTCGAACATGAACAGCGTGGGATCGAGGGTCAGGGCGCGGGCCAGCGACACGCGCATCTTCATGCCCCCCGAAAGGTGCTTGGGATATTGCTCCTCGAAGCCGCTCAGGCCGACCAGCGCGATCTTCTCCTGCGCCACCCGGCGCCGCTCCTCCCGCCCGACGCCGCGCAATTCCAGCAGCAGCTCGACATTGCGGCGCACCGTGCGCCAGGGCAGCAGCGTCGCATCCTGAAAGGTGAAGGCGATGTGGGAGCGATCCGCATGGAGCGCGCCGTCAGTATAGTCGATCAGCCCGGCGGCGATGCGCAGCAAGGTGGACTTGCCGCAGCCCGAGGGCCCCAAAATGCTGATGAATTCGCCGGGGCGGATATCGAGATTAATGCCCCGCAGGGCCTCGACACCGGTCCCGAACGTCAAAGAGACATCTTGGAAGGAAACGATCGGCGCGGCGGCATCGGCCGCGCCCTGATTCGGGTCAACGCGGCGATCGCCCATGGTCAGAAAGCCAGCATTTCTTTGCGGACCTTCGCCAGGAATTTGGCCGCGCGCGCTTCCGTCATGTTATTGATCCCATAGAGGGCGAGGTAATCCACCTTCACCTTCTTGTTGCACACAACGCGCAGGAAGCGCGTGGCATTCGAGCGCGGCGGATCGAACAGGTAGAGTGCGCGAAGCCGGTCCACGCCATAGGTCGTCACGCTGGTCAGCTTGCGGATGTTGGCGAGGCCCGGCGTCAGCTTGCCGTCCATCATCTTGAACGAGACATCGGGCAGGAACACCCGATCGAAATAGCCCTTGAGCATGGCGGGCCAGCCGAAATTCCAGACCGGATGGCAGAGCACCACGGCATCGGCCGCCTGCAGCCGATCGACATAGGGCTTGATCCGGCGCTGGTTGATCGTGACGTCATGATAGATCGTCCGGTCTTCCTCATTGAGGATCGGATCGAAATTCTCCGCATAGAGATCCAGATCATCGACCTCGTGCCCCGCCTCGATGAGGCTGGAGACAACCGTGTTGTGAATGTCGACCGCGAGGCCCGTCTTCAGCGGATAGGCATATATGACATGAACTTTCATGCCGATAGTTATACATAAACTGCTTACTAAGACAAGACTGACACTTGGCCGCTCTGCTATTTTTCAGTGTTATGATTCAATGACTTATCTGTTCATACCGCTGAGACATGCGCCGGCACTAAGACGGAAATACACCGACAGCGCCGATGAGTCTCCCGCGTCGTCCTCATGTGTCCGGCTTGGCGCTGGACAGGAGGTAGGCGCTCAGCATCTCCTGGGCGTGGCGCCGGCGTTCCGATTTCCAGCGCTCACTGTGCAGGTTGGCGCTGAAGATCGCCGAGAGCGTGTAGACGTTGGACAGGTGGAAATAGGACAGCGCAACCATCGACACATAGAGTTGCAACGGATCGATATCCTCGCGGAACACCTTCTGCTCCACGCCCCGCGCAAGCGTCTCCTTGATGGCGTCCATCAGCGGTGAACTCAGCGTCGGCGCGCGCATCGAGGTGGAGAGATAGGCGCCCTGCTGCAGGTTTTCCCCGGTCCACAATGAGATGACATGCGGGTTGGCCGCAAAGTGCGAGTAGGTGAAGTTGAACAGCTTCATCATCGCCTCATACGGTTCGAGGTTCGCGAGATTCAGCGCCGCTTCCTTCTTGCGGATGTCCTCATACACATGATCGAGCACGAAGACGTAAAGCTGCTCCTTGTTGCCGTAATAATGGTAGATCATCCGCATGTTGGCGCCGGAGCGCTGTGCGATCGAATCGATGCGCGCGCCGCTCAGCCCGCGCTCGGCGAATTCCTCGATGGCGGCTTCCAGAATCTTCTTGCGCGTGCCAGCCGCATCCCGCGTGCGGCGCAGACCCTTCGCATCGTCGGCCGGTTCAGCGACCTGCGTCCTGGCGGCACGCGCGCCGACAGTCTTCCGCACCGCTGCTTTCGGTCCTCTTACGCTCGGTTGTCTCGCCACGTCCCATCCTCTTCATATGACCCGGCCCACGCCGGCCCCTTGTTGACCCTATCGCCGCTTGCCCCTCAAGCCCCTGCGTGCCGCCTTTGCGCTGCCAGCACGGTATTCGCCAGCAGGAATGCCGTCGTCAGCGGGCCGACACCATCGGGAACGGCCGAGATCACGGCTGCAACCCCGTCGACAGCGGCAAGATCGACATCGCCCAGAATGCGCCGGCTGCCATCTGCCTGCGTCACGAGATTGATGCCGATATCGATAACCGTGGCGCCCGGCCGCACATGGCGCGCGCCGATCAGCCCCGCCCGGCCGGCCGCGGCGAACACCACGTCCGCCGTCTGGCAGGCTGCCACCAGATCGCGCGTATCGATATGCGCGATCGTCACGGTCACACCGCGCTGGAGCAGCAATTGCGCGAGCGGGCGCCCGACGCTGGCCGAGGCGCCGACGACGGTGGCATTGAGCCCGCGCAGATCGCCCAGCACCTCCTCCGCGAGCAGCACCGCGGCTTGTGGCGTGCAGGGGAACAGGCCCTCCAGCCCCGCCGCTAGCTGGCCGGCGTTAAGCGGAGTCAAGCCATCGACGTCCTTCTGGCTCGAGAGAATTGCAGCGATGTCCGCCATCGCGATGCCGGACGGGAACGGTGTGAGCGGCAGAATACCATCGATCGATTCATCGGCGTTCAACTGGCGCACCAGCGCCTGCATCTGCTCCAATGAGCCATCGGCGGGTCCAGTGACGATCATGGCGTCGACCTCGGCCAGCCCGGCAAACTCCTCGATGCGCGCGGCATATGCGCGGGCAGGCGCCGCCTCCCCCATCATGAGCAGCGCGAGACGCGGAGCGCGACCCAGGCTTGCTTGGGCAAGGGCCGAATTTTGCGCCGTTTGCGCTAGCAGGCGCCGGGCGGCAGCGTGGCCATCGACAATCCGCGTCATCGCGCGGTGGTCCTTGGCGCGTGCCCGGAGCGGTTAAGGGTTCGGCGTCTCACGATCCACCTGCACATCATCGGCTTCTTCCGGCTGGATCGATGCGACCGCCGGACGCGCAGAGAGCTCTGCACGGCCAGAACCCTTACATAAGTAAGCATGTTTTGCAAATAAGCCGGGCCAGTTTCGTTAACCTTTGGTCTCGTTCGACAAGCGGTCCGCCAAACGCATCAAGAAGTCCGCACCGGCGCGCAGCTGGTCGATCTCGATCCACTCGTCCGGTTGGTGGGCCTGGAGGATGGAGCCCGGCCCACACAGCACCGCCGGGATGCCGATCTTCTGATAAAGCCCCGCTTCCGCAACGAAGGCCGCGCCGCTCAGCCCATTATCGCCGGTCAACGACCGCACGAAGGATTCAGCGGCGCTGTCCCGATCCAGCTCCAGCGGCGGCGCGCTGGCCAGTTGGGTGATCACAACCCCGCCCTCCGGCGCACGCTCGCGAATGCGGGCATCCAGCGCCTGCGCCGCGGCCCGAAAGCGCGCTTCATAGCCGTCGGCTTCGGCCTCGCTGGGCGAGCGCAGATCCCAGCGGAAGGTGCACTGGCGCGCGAGGATGTTCGCCGCTGTGCCGCCGTTGACGATGCCGACCGAAAGCGTCGTACCCGGCGGGCTGCATGGATCGTCGGCCCGGATCGCGTCCTGCGCCTGCGCATTCATCTGGCCGATCAGGCTCATCAGCTCGACAGCAGCGGCAATCGCGGAGACCCCCTGATCGCGCTGGCTGCTGTGCGCTTCCCGCCCAGTCACCGTCACGTCGAACACCCGCATGCCCTTGTGGACCGACAATATCTTCATGCTGGTCGGCTCACCGATGATCGCCAGCGCTGGCGCCGGGACGAACGCCGTCATTTGATCGAGCAGATGCGGCGCGCCAAGGCAGCCGACCTCTTCATCATAGGTGATCGCGAGGATCAGCGGGCGCTGCAGGGATTGCACCGCCGGCGTGTCGATCAGCGCGAGCGCCAGCGCGATGAACCCCTTCATGTCCGCCACGCCGCGCCCGTAGAGCCGGCCCTCCCTGCGGGTCACCGTCCAGGGATCGCTGGTCCACGGCTGGCCATCGACCGGCACGACATCGCTATGTCCGCTCAGGACAATCCCGCCCGGCACATCCGGCCCGATCCGCGCGAGCAGATTGGCCTTCCCGCCATCCGCATCCTCTACCAGCCAATAGGGGATGTTTCGCTGGGCGAGCCGCGCGGCGACCCAATCGATGAGGGCGCGATTGGATTTGCTGGACGTCGTGTCGAACGCGACCAGCGTTTCCAGAATTTCGAGAGCGTGATCCAGCATCAGTCCAGCTCGCTAAAGTCAGGGAGGGGGGCATCGATGAAGATGCCGTCGCGCATGACCAGCAGGCCCGCGCCGTGGCGTACGAACAGCTCATTATAGCTCTTCGCCCGGTAGAGAACGAGATCGGCGGGCGCACCGGCGACAATCGCCTGCGCCTGCGAGACCAGCGCGCCGGGCGTGGTGGTGACGCTGCGCGGCCAGTCCCCCACCGGATGATCGAGATGCGCGATCCGCACCGCATCCTGAAAGGATTCGAGCGGATTGAAGTCGCCATAGGGATTGTAGGGATCACGGCAATTGTCGCCGCCGATGCAGATGGGAATGTCGCGCGCGGCCATCTCGTGCAGCAGGGTGACGCCGCGCCAACGGGGCGTGCGGCCCGGCGCGCGCGCCTGCAGATAGAGATTGCAGCCCGGCAGGCTCACCACGGAAAGCCCGGCCCGTGCCATCAGGTCCAGCGTGCGGTCCACCTCTGTCTCGTCCTGCACGGCGAGACTGCAGCAATGGCCGACCATCACCTGCATCCCCCCGCCCCGCCGGTCGGCGAGCGTCGCGACCCGCCGCACGATGTCCGAGGTCGCGTCGTCCGTCTCGTCGGCGTGGAAGTCCAACGCGAGGCCGTATTTGTCTGCCGCGTCGAAGAGCCGCTCAAGGCTGGCATCGACCAGCGGCGAGACATGCGCGAAGCCGCCCAGCACGCCGCCATGACGGCGCACGACATCGAGCACCCGCGCGAACCAGACATCGTCCGCCAGCACATCGGTGGAAATCAGCGGCACGGCCTGCAGGTCGATCCGTCCGGCCCAGGCTGCGCGCACCTCCGAGAAAATCCCCCATCGCTGCTCGATCTGCTCGTTCTGGGAGGCAAGGTGGGTGCGCATCGCGCGCACACCATGGGCATAGGCACAGCGCAGGCCGAAATCCATGCGCCGGCGCATGTCATCGGGCGTCCAGTGGGTTTCGCGGTCGGCGATGATCGCGCTGGCCGCAGAGCCGAACGTCCCGTCGGGATTGGGGGAGCGCGTCCAGATCTGCGTGCTGTCGAGATGCGTGTGCGCTTCCACGAAACAGGGCCAGACCATCATGCGATCCAGCCGGATGTCGCGCCAGGCGCTGGGCGTCTCGGCGAGCGACGGCGCGACAAAGGCGATCCGTCCCTGCTCGATGCCGATGTCCGCCGTGACGATCTCCGCGCCGCCCTCAAAAGCCGTGAAGGTGGCGGGCACATGCACGCCGCGCAGGACGAAGGGCTCGCCCGACGCGAGATCGTGCGGAAGCAAATCCTGAGGCGTCATGGCACTTCCTCCAGCACCGGCAACACCAGCCGGCTTTCGGCCAGGTTCAGACGCAGCGTAATCACGCCCGCTTCCTCCACGCCGGCATCCACCGGTCGCGTGCCGGTTCCGGGATTGATGGGATAGGCGGGGAAAGACGCCGCCGAAACCGCCAGCCGCAGGAGAGCCCCGGCGGGTATTGTCGCGCATGTCGGGCGCAAGCGCACAGTGGCAGAGCCGTCGGATGCGACCGCGAAATGGGCATAGCCTTCCGACAGGTGATGGCTGCGCCCGGCTTCATCAACGATGGTGAGGATGCAGCTCAGGTCGAAACTCGGGCAATCCGCTGCCACCTCCAGCGCAGCGACCGTCTCGCCCGCCAGCGTCACGGGCGCCGCCATCGGCGGGCTGGTGTAGGTGAGCACATCGGGCCGGGCATCCACATCGGTGCGGTCAACCGGTCCCGGCACCGCGCCGAAGGCCCCGCCCGTGGTCGGCACGGCGCGCCAGGGATCGTGCACCAGATAATCCGCCGGCGCCTGCGTCTCGCAATCCGGCGCCAGAACGCCGTCGCGCTCGTCCAGCGCCGCGCGACCGCCGCTGCCGATCTGCCAGCATTGCTGCTCGCCGGGCCATGCCGGAAAATCCCGCCAGGCTTTGCGCCCCATGTCGAACAGTCGCACGGCGCGGGAGGGCGCAATCGCCTCCCCCTCCCCCTTGAGGTGCTGGTCGAACCACGCCCGTTGCAACTGGTCGATCTCTCCGATGGCCGCCTCGCCAAAGTCCTTGCCGCCAAGCCGCCGGCCCCAGGGGAAATGCGTCCACGGCCCCACGACCAGCGCGGCATCTGCACGTCCCGCTTGCTCATAGGCCCGATAGGCCGCCACGGTGCCGGGAAGATGGGTGTCGTACCAGCCGGTCACGAACAGCGCCGGCGGCCCGCTCTGGGTCAGGCGATCCGCATGGGCGGACGGGGATATCCGCGCCCAATAGGGGTCCGCAAAATCCCGGTCGAGCCAGTCGCGGTAGAATGGCACATGACGGGCATGGCGATGCAGAATGTCGGGCCGCGCATGATTGCCATGCCCCAAGGCCAGCGCCCGTGCGGCCTGCGCCAGATCGGCAAAGGCGTCGGCATCCCCGGCATGCTTGGCGTTCTGCGCCGCAAGCTGCACTGCCCAGCCAATATTGGCGGCGAGGCAGAAGGCATCGTTCTCATAGGCCCAGTCCTGCCGCAAATCCCAGCCAACCATCGTCGGGGCGATGGCCCGGAGCGCAGGCGGCAGCGTCGCCGCAGCGAGGAGCTGGGTCACGCCCTGATAGGAGAAGCCGTACATGCCGACCGCGCCGGTCGATCCGGCCAGCCCCGCCGCCCAGTTGATCGCATCCTCGCCGTCCGCGGCCTCCTGCTCGAACAGTGCGAACACGCCCTCAGATGTCCCTCGGCCCCGCACGTCCTGAATCACGACGATATAGCCCTGCGCCGCATACCAGGCCGGATGCGCGAAGCAGACCGTCGTCGCGATCCGCCGCCCATAGGGCTGGCGCATCAGCAGCACGGGGTGATCGCCCGCCGGCGCGGGCCGATACACGTCCGCATCCAGCCGCACGCCGTCACGCGTCGTCATGGAGAGGAGTTCAGGGGGGCGCGTGTCCATCATCATTTTCGATCCAGCATTCCGGTCCGGCGCGGTGCAGCGCCGCGCCTGTCTTAACCCAAAGGCTAATCGCGATGCAGCAACTGCACAATTGCCTAAGTGAGCAAATTATGCATAAAAGATTCTGCCGGCGCCGACCGGCACCAGGAAACATCTGATTTCCAAAGATTTCAGCCCGCCGGTCGTCCGGACAAGGATCAAATGACGAATACGCAAAAGCAAAACCAGATCAGCGATCGGGACGGAGTGGCCGTTTATGTGGCGGCCGCGCCGGAAATCATCGGCTTGCCGGTGCCGGCCGAATATCGCGAGGGCGTCATTAACAATCTTCACCTCATCCTCGTCCAGAGTGCCCCGTTGCTCGCCCTTGAGCTTGATCCCGCGCTGGAAGCCGCGCCGGTGTTCCGGCCATGACCGATTTTGCAGCAATGGGCGCGGCGCAGATCGCCGGCGGGGTGAATGCCGGGACGTTCAGCGCATCGGATGTGGTGCGCGACATGCTGGCACGCATCGAACGGCTCGATCCGCTGATCAACAGCTGCACGGCTGTCTTTTCCGAGTCGGCCCTGGCTGCGGCAGCGGCGCTCGATGCCGCGATTGCGCGCGGCGAGCCCGGCGGCCCCATGGCGGGCGTGCCGATCGTCGTGAAAAACCTGTTCGACATTGCCGGCGAGGTGACGCTCGCCGGCGCCAAGATGCGCCGCGAGGCCCCGCCCGCCAGCGAAGACGCGACCGCCGTAAGGCTGCTGCGCGAGGCCGGCGCGATCATCGTCGCATCGACCAACATGGATGAATTCGCCTACGGCTTCACGACCGAGAATGATTTCTTCGGCCCGACCCGCAATCCCCACGATCTCGGGCGGCTCGCCGGGGGCTCGTCGGGTGGCGCTGCGGCAGCGGTCGCAGCGGGCCTTGCGCATATCGGCATGGGATCGGACACCAACGGGTCGATCCGCGTGCCCGCCTCCTTCTGCGGCCTGTTCGGGCTCAAGCCGACCTATGGCCGCCTGTCGCGTGCGGGCACCTTCCCGTTCGTGTCCAGCCTCGATCATATCGGGCCGATGACCCGCAGCGTGGCCGACCTCGCGCTGGCCTATGACGTGCTGCAAGGGCCGGATCCACGCGATCCCGTTTGCTCGACGGCAGCGCCTGAGCCGGTTCTGGACCGCCTCGGAGAAGACACCGATGCGTTTCGCGTCGGCGTTCTGGGCGGCTGGTTCCGGGGCAATGCCGAGGATGTCGCGCTGGAAGCCGTGGACAAGGTTGCCGACGCCCTGAATGCGGATCGCTATGTCGAGCTCGATGAAGCCGAGATCGCGCGCTATGCGGCCTTCGTCATCACGGCGGCCGAGGGCGGCAATCTGCACATCGATGCCCTGCGCCAGCGCCCGGACCAGTTCGATCCGGCGACGCGCGATCGCCTGTTCGCCGGCGCGCTGCTCCCTTCCACCCTCGTCGTGCAGGCCCAGCGCTTCCGCTACCGATTCCGCGAGGCGGCGCGCCGGGCCTTCGCGCACTATGATGTGCTGCTTGCCCCTGCCACGCCCTGTGCCGCGCTCAAGCTAGGCCAGCAGACCCTCAATCTGGGCGGCAAGGAGATGCTCGCCCGCGCGCATGTGGGCATCTACACCCAGCCGATCAGCTATATCGGCCTGCCCGTGCTGACCGCGCCAGTGATGACCAGCGGCCCCATGCCAGTCGGCGTCCAGATCATCGCCGCGCCCTGGGCCGAGGCCAAGATCTTCCAGATCGCCGCGCGGCTGGAAGCAGCCGGCGTGGCCGTCTCCAGCGTGGCACATTGCGCGCCGGTGTCGGAAAACGCCTGAAGCTCAGGCCTGGGTATCAGGGGCTGAGCCTCAGGGCTAATCTTCAAGGCGTTGGCGGCTGCTCCACCCGGGGCGGCCAGGGTGTGAGGAACGGCGCGTCCTCGCCATAAGTGAGCTTGCCCTCGGCCTGGAGAAGGCGCACGCGCCCATCCAGATACTCCTTGATGATCGCGATGCGCCCCTCGCGCACCGTGGCGATCCACACGTCGTTGACGACCTGCTTTTCGCCATTCTGGGTGACGCGGAACTGGACTTCCGCCGCCACGCGACCATTGCGCACATCGATATAGAAGGCGTCGGCGGGGAAGTAGATGCTGCGGTCGGTCGCGACCTTGCAGAAGCCCTCGAGGTCAGCGAGCGCGGCATCGCGACCGATCAGGCGGCGGCCGGGATAGGAGAAATCGACGTCGTCCGTCAGAATGCGGCGCATGAGGTCCGCATCGCAATCCGCCCAGACATGGGCGAGATCGAGGATCAGGCGCTGATATTGCGCGCGCGTCGTGCCGCGCGCCTCCATCTTGCCCGTGTAGATGACGCTGGGCTTGGCCCGAGCCGCCTGCTCGGTCATGGCCGGCATCGGGGACAGGACCGCGCAGGCGGCCGCGATACAGACCCAGCGGCTGCGCGATGCTCGGACGATCCTCATGCCTTGGTTCCCTTGCCGGTGTTTTGGCCCGCCCCATGTGCAGGCGTCTTGCCCCAAAAGTAAATCGCCGTGGTGTCGGCTTGCACTGACACCACGGCGATTGAGCGATCGGATGCGACCCGAGGCTCTAGCTGCCGAAGCGATAGGAAATGCTGCCGCCAATCCAGCGCGGACGGCCCCATACTTCGGTCGCCATGCCGAGGAATGCGAGGTCAAACGCGGCGGTGCGATAGCGCTTGTCCGTCACATTCTCGGCAAAGACAGCGAGGGTGAGCGAGTCGCTTGCATCGGTCCAGGAGAGGCGGACGTTTGACAAGGCGTAGGCTGCCTCACGCTGGCTGGGACTGTTGAAGGCGTCGAAATACTGCACGCCCTTATAGGCGATGTCGCCCTGCAGACCGAGCGTGCCGCCAAGCACGTTCGGCACGCGATAATTGGCCGTAAGGTTCCACGACCATTTGGGGGCCAGCGGCATCCGCCGATCGACCACCGGGCCGTTATTGGCGAGGCCGGGCAGCTGCACGTCGAGCAGCTTGGCATCCAGATAGGTCAGCGATCCACGCAGGCGCAGATTCTGCACCGGCTCTGCCGCGAACTCGGCTTCGGCACCGGTGATCTCGGCATCGCGGTTGAATGTGGTCGAGGAGAGCGACACGCCATCGAACTGGTAGGCTTGGCTGTCCTTATACTGGTAATGGAACACCGCGCCGCTGATGCTGTAGCGATTGTCGTAGGTGGCGAACTTGGCGCCGGCTTCATAGCTGGTCAGCCGTTCCGGGCGGACCGAGATGGCCGAGAGCGGAAGCGACGTGTAACCGACGTTGAAGGTGCCCGCCTTGAACGAGCGCGCCATGCCCGCATAGAAGAGCTGCCCGCGCTGCGGTTCCCAGCTCAGCCGCGCCGTGAAGCTCGTGCTGTCATCGTTCCGCTTGGCGAGATCACCCACCGTGGTGGTGTTGAACACCGGCCCGGTGTCCGTGTTGTTGAGGTCGTATTCCTTGTCTTCCTCGGTGTAGCGCACGCCGCCGGTCGCCGTGAGGGTCGAGGTCAGCGCATAGTCGACATTGCCGAAGATCGCCCAGCTCTCGCTGTCCAGATCATAATAGACCGGACGGCGCGGCCCGGCGGCGGCCGAGGTGGTGCGGCGCTGATAGCCGTTCACATTATAGTCGAAATAATAAAGGCCGGTGACCCAGGTGAGCGGCCCGTTCACGCCCGCCAGACGCAGCTCCTGCGAGAACTGCTCGGCGCGCGGGTGAACTTCGGTCGAGCGTGCACCGGGCGTTGAGTCGCTGTCGAACGCCGCGTCCTTCTTGCCCTTCTCGAAGCCGGTGATGGAGGTCAACTCGGCAAAGCCGAGGTCCGCCTTGATCTTGCCGATGGCGGTGAACTGCTCCGAGCGCATATAGGCATCGAAGTTGGTGTTCGTCTCCAGCGGCTTGCTGTCGCCATAGCCGAAGGAGTCGACGCCGCCCGGATTGCGAGTGGAGAGGCCCGTCACCGGGTCTTGCGTCACGGCAATGTGGGTGAACATGTTACCCGCTTCATTGTCGTTCTTGTAATATTGCACGAACAGCTCGGCGCTCAGATTGTCCGCGAACTGGTTCGACAATTGGCCGCGAATGGCGCTGGCGTTGAGCGCGTTGCCGTCTTCCCCGCCGGGGAAATTGTTCTTGATGTAGCCATCATAGCGGTGGCGGAACACGCTGACGCGGCCCAGCAGATTGCCGAACAGCCGGCCGCTGATCGCAGCCTCGGCCTGAACGCGATTGCGCTCGGCGAAGGTGACGGACACATGCCCCTCGAGCTGCTCGGTCGGCGCGGCGGCAATGAAGTGGATAAGGCCGCCGGTCGCGTTGCGGCCATAAAGCGTGCCCTGCGGACCGCGCAGCACCTCGATGCGGCTGATGTCGAACATCTGGGAATCGAGACCCATCAGGTTCGCCTTGTAGAACTCGTTCACATAGACGGCGGACGGGCTCTCATTGGTGTCGGCAAAGTCGCGCATGGCGACGCCGCGCAGCGAGATGAAGGGGAAGTCGCCGTCGCCCGAGTTCTGGCCGATAGAAAGGCCGGGCACCAAGCGGGCGAGATCGAGCGTGCTCGACGCGCCGGATTCAGCGGCCTGCGCACCGGACACGACGCTGAGGCTGATCGGCACTTCGGTGACACGCTGCTCACGATGCTGGGCGGTGACGATGATGTCGCCACCTTCGGCCGTGTCTGCGGCATCGGCAGCCATCAGCGGCGCGCTCGTCGAAGCCAGAAGAAGGGCGAGAAACGCTTTGTGGGACATCGTCAAAGATGCCTCGGGCTTGCGTGCAAACAACATTGTGGGCTTCCTCCAGATAAACCTGTCATGCCCGCAGGCCAGAGCTCACATCGGTTACCGCCTCGAGCCCACGCGCAGCGTGAGCGATGTTTATCCTGTTGAGCCCTCCCCGTTCGGCGTTGGTATGTATGCAGAGCGTGCTTACTTATGTAAAGGGGGTCGTGACGATTTTTTGACAGAGGCTCAAATGTGCTCTGCCTGCGTGGATCAATCCATAAACGGTAGTTTCCCGCCGGCCACGCGACAGCGGCAAGGCTGCCCTCAACACAGGCGAGCGAAAGATAATCAAATCAATGTCAGCGGAGTAAAGCCTGCCCAGCGCCGATTTGCTAAAATGAGAGGGGCCTGCGCTTTACGTGCTCATGCCGATGCCGGTGTGACGAGGGCGGGCACATTCGATGCACGACGGGGCACGCTTACGACATCATACGTCCAGAACAAGTTCAAACGTGCCAGTTATGTCCATCTCCAATCGCAGTTGGGAAATGCCGAGCACCAAAATGCACTGATCTGATAGCGAGACATACTGACCCATCATCTTGCCGTCTCGGTAGTACATCGCAGCTTTAATGAAAATGTTTCCTTCTAAATTTGAATCCGTTACTGTTGATCCACCGAAAAGATGAGGCAAAGCTGTACCTTGTGAAACCGAAAAGTCCTTTAATGATTCGAAAATCGTTGGACTATTCGGATCAATCGATATAAATTCATCTGCAGTTGTGAACGTGACTTCATTAATCCCGATTATCGCCATAGCTTGATCGTTATGGACTGTCGCTCCCGAGAAATTGGCATGAGCCAGAATGCGACCATCTAATCCGCGCTCCGCGTATCCTCCCGAAACGCGGAGTTCAAAGGCGGTCTTCATGAGTTCGAGCTGTTGATCCATGAGCGAAAAGCTAGGAACGGCTTGCCGGATCAAATCAGTGCAGTCCTGTCCGTTCATCAGAACTCGATACTCGTAGCTCGCCATGAAATAACGGCCGGATCGTATGGCTGCTTTGGAGCCGAGCCCTTCACAGATTCTCAGTTTTTTATCGTACTCAATTCGACAATTATTACGGAGACGTTCTGGCGAAAGGATATTTTCTAATTCATGAAATCTCTCATTTATTTCCTCGATAGGAATAAACGAGATGGGACCGAAGCCCGGCCCCGAGAGTGTCTCATACACGGAAATAGCTATTCCATTGCAAAGGACGAAATAATTCGCGCCTACTTGTGCATGAGCAGCGTAAGAATGCGCCTGTTCGATGTCTCGAAGCGAAATTTGAACGCTACCCGCTTTTGCTTCGACGATGAAGCTGCCCCGAGCGCCCTTTATCCCCGCACGATAGTCTGGATAACCCAGCGGCTGGTCCTTCTTAGACCGCCGTCCAATATGGATATAAGGATATTCTAATTTCTCTTCTAAATTTAGATAAACATTACCCGTGTCCGGATAACCTAGTTCCCGTAGGATCGGGTCGACGATATAAAATCGGACTTCGGCCTCATTGTAGTCAAGCGCTGCCCGAATGACAGTGTTGGCGATGATTTGCATTACGGCTCCCCCTTTTTGCCAGCATGCGAACGACCCCTCCGATTTTCAGTTTCAATAATGTGCCCCCCGCATCTCAGCCCCTACCCCCGCCCCGCCTTCACCATATCCGCGATCCGCACGAACTTCTCGCGCGGGGCGCCCAAGCGGGCTTGGGCGATTTCGGCTTCGTCGATCTTCTGCCAGTCGCGGAAGGTGACGATCTCCAGCCCGCGCTCGGCGATCAGCGCATCCAGGCCAGCCCGGCCCTGCTTGCCGGCGGCGGCGGGCTGGTCGGCAGCGATGGCTTCGGCGATCAGGAAGCCGTCGGGCTTGTTGGTGCCGATGGTGCCGCTCGGCCCCCGCCGCGCCCAGCCGACGCAATAGAGGCCCGGGCGAATGCGGCCCTCCTCATTGGCGAAGCGGCCGCGCGCCTCGTCATAGGGCACGTCGGGAATGGGCGGCGTGCGATAGCCGATGCAGCTGATGATGAGATCGGCCGGCATGGTCACGCGCTCGCCGGTACCGATGCTCTGCTGCTGCGCATCGAGCCGGGTCCGCTCCAGCACCAGCCGCTCGACGCGCCCCTCCCCCTCCACACGCTCGGAAACGACGAAGAAATCGAACCGGATCGCCACCACCTTCTCGGGCGATGGCTCGGCGAACTGGCGGAGCAGCGCCAGCGACTTGCGCTGCCCCGGCTCCAGCGCCTCATCCACCGACGTGGGCGGCAGATCGGCGGGGTCGACATGGACGGAGGCGCGCTCCAGCCGGCCGAGTTCGCCCAGCTCCTTGGGCGTCATCGCGATCTGCGCCGGGCCGCGCCGACCCAAGATGGTGATCGAGCGGGGCTGCGCCTTTTTTAGAATGTCATAGGCATGAGCGACGACATCGCTCTCCTCAAGCTCGCGCGTGGTCTTGGCGAGGATGCGGGCGCAATCCAGCGCGACATTGCCATTGCCAATGATGACCACATCCCGCTCGTCGATCCGCGGTGCGAGATCGGCATGATCGGGATGGCCATTATACCAGCCGACGAAAGCGGCACTGCCGATGACGCCGGGCAGATCGTCGCCGGGCACGCCCAGCGGGCGATCCGACGGCGCGCCGGTGGCGAGGATCACGGCATCGTAAAGGCCCTGAAGTTCCGGGATCGACACGTCGCGCCCGATGACGAGATTGCCGACGAAGCGCACCGTGTCGGTCAAGGCCACGGCTTCATAGCGGCGGGATACGGCCTTGATGGACTGGTGATCCGGCGCGACACCGGTGCGGACAAGGCCGAAGGGAACAGGCAGCCGGTCAATGATGTCGATCGCCACACCCTCGCCGAACTGCTTCTGGCAGGCTTCCGCGGTATAATAGCCGGCAGGGCCAGACCCGATGATGGCGATATGACGCATGGAACGGCCTCTCCAGAAAATGTGTCTTGCGCAGGGCAGCCTAGCCGAGGCTGCGCGCGAGGCAAGGGCCGTGCGCATGAGGACGACGCCCGTGGAGAGATAGGCGCGCCCAAACGAAAAGGGCGGACCATCTGGCCCGCCCTTTCAGATCGATTTACAGAGGCCGCTCAGCGTGCAGCGGGCGCTGCTGCCGAGGCATTGGCGGGCAGACCGCCGAGCTGGGTCACCAGCTTGGTATAGGCATCCAGATAGGCCAGCACGATGACCTGGCCGATATCCGTGTTCTGGTAGCCGCCGCCGGCCGCGCCGGCAAAACCGCCCCACCAGCCCGCGCCGCCGCCGGCACCGAAGCTCAGATCCGACTTGCGCGAATAGCCCTCGGTCATCGCTTCCTCGACCGTGGTGCGCGCGTTCACGATGGAGAGCGTCACATTGGCTTCGCTCTTCTTGATGTTGATGCCGCCGGCCAGCGCGCCGAACGTGCTGCGGCCAAGGAAGCCGCCCAGCATGCCGCCCAGAGCGTTGCCGCCGCTATTCTTGTTGGAGGTCACGATGTCCGGCTGGAGGAAATAGTCCGCCGCCTTCACCTGACCGCGCCCGATGTTGCTGCCGGCCTGCAGCTCACCCTGATCGGCCAGGGCGCGCTCCATCGCGCGGTTCTGCATCGAGCGCCCGCGGTTAACGAGCGTGAAGCAGCCGGACTGCTGGATGAAGATGCGCAGGATCGCTTCGGGGCTGCCGAGGCTCAGCTCGCGCCACCACTGCGTGTCCGGCTCGACGATGGCGACGGTGCCCAGATTCTTGGTGCAACGCGGGATGTCGCGCGTGCCCTTTTCCTGCGCCTTGCGGCCCGAGGATTGCGCCATGGCCGGCTGCACCACCAGGCCGATCGCGGACAGCGCCAGCGCCAGTTTGATCGATAGTTTCATGTGTTACCTCACCCACAAGGATTATGCAGTCGACGCCCCTGCCGAACCACAAGGCCCGCTGTTTATCACAGCAAAATGCCGGCACAAGGTTAACGACTGCACGGCGGCGGCGCATGACAGGCGGCGCTCCTCATGTCTTGTATGAAATGGTCGCGGCGGGCCCTCTTTCAGAAGGCTTTGCCGGAACCCTTCCGCCTGCTATCGGCGCGCAATGACTGACCTCGCCCACATCCGTAACTTTTCCATCATCGCGCATATCGACCATGGCAAGTCGACCCTTGCCGACCGCTTGATCCAGCGCACCGGCGGACTCTCGGATCGCGAGATGACCGCGCAGGTGCTCGATAACATGGATATCGAGAAGGAACGCGGCATCACCATCAAGGCCCAGACCGTGCGCCTTGATTACACCGCGAGCGACGGCAAGACCTATGAGCTCAACCTCATGGACACGCCGGGCCATGTCGACTTCGCCTATGAAGTCTCGCGCAGCCTCGCCGCATGCGAAGGCGCGCTGCTGGTCGTGGATGCCGCGCAGGGCGTGGAAGCGCAGACGCTGGCCAATGTGTACCAGAGCATCGAGCATGACCATGAGATCGTGCCGGTCATCAACAAGATCGATCTGCCCGCCGCCGAGCCGGAGAAGGTGAAGGCGGAGATCGAGGATGTGATCGGCATCGACGCCAGTGAGGCCGTGCTCGCCTCCGCCAAGGCCGGCATCGGCATTGACGAGATTCTGGAAGCGATCGTCAAGAAAATCCCCGCGCCCAGTGGCGACCGGGACAAGCCGCTGGAAGCGATGCTGGTCGACAGCTGGTACGACCCCTATCTCGGCGTCGTCATCCTTGTGCGCGTCATCAACGGCGTGCTCAAGAAGGGCCAGAACATCAAGTTCATGATCGGCGGCACGGAGCATCTGGTCGACCGCGTCGGCTGCTTCCGCCCCAAGATCGAGACGCTGCCCGAGCTTGGCCCGGGCGAGATCGGCTTCATCACCGCGCAGATCAAGGAAATCACCCAGACCCGCGTGGGCGACACCATCACCACCGTGAAGAACGGCGCGACCACGCCCCTGCCCGGCTTCAAGGAAGTGCAGCCGGTGGTGTTCTGCGGGCTCTTCCCGGTCGATGCGGCGGACTTCGAGAAGCTGCGCGAAAGCATCGCCAAGCTGCGGCTCAATGACGCCAGCTTCTCCTTCGAGATGGAGAGCAGCGCGGCGCTGGGCTTCGGCTTCCGCGCCGGGTTCCTCGGCCTGCTGCACCTCGAGATCATCCAGGAGCGGCTGACCCGCGAATATGACCTCGACCTCATCACCACCGCGCCCTCGGTCGTCTATCGCATCCAGCTGCGCAAATCGAAGACCGAGGATGCGCGCGAGATCCTGCTGCACAATCCGGCGGACTATCCCGACCCCAGCCGCATCGAACGGATCGACGAGCCGTGGATCAAGGCGACGATCTACACGCCGGACGAATATCTGGGCAGCATCCTCAAGCTCTGTCAGGACCGGCGCGGTATCCAGACCGGCCTCACTTATGTGGGCGGCCGCGCGCAGGTGAGCTACGAACTGCCGCTCAACGAAGTGGTGTTCGACTTCTACGATCGCCTCAAGTCAATCAGCCGGGGCTATGCCAGCTTCGACTATGAGCAGATCGGCCTGCGCGAAGGCGACCTCGTGAAGATGAGCATCCTCGTCAACAACGAGCCGGTCGACGCGCTCTCCATGATCGTCCATCGCGGCGTGGCCGAGGAGCGCGGCCGCCACATGTGCGAGCGGCTGAAGGACCTCATCCCCCGCCACCTCTTCAAGATCCCCATTCAGGCGGCGATCGGCGGCAAGGTGATCGCGCGCGAGACCATCGCCGCGATGCGCAAGGACGTGACCGCCAAATGCTATGGCGGCGACATCACCCGGAAGAAGAAGCTGCTGGAGAAGCAGAAGAAGGGCAAGGCGCGGATGCGCGAATATGGCTCTGTGCAGATTCCGCAGGAAGCCTTCATCGCCGCGCTCAAAATGGGGGACGACAGTTGAGCGAGCAGACTAACGACGAGGATTATGTGTTCGATGAAGCCAGCGGCGAGTGGCTGCCGGCTTCCGAACTGGCCGCCAAGCAGGGCGCGGCCGATGCGGTGGACGTGCGCGACGCGGTCGGCAATGTGCTGGCCGATGGCGATCAGGTCACTCTGATCAAGGATCTGACCGTGAAGGGCGCGGGGCAGACGCTCAAGCGCGGGACGCTGATCAAATCGATCCGCCTCACCGGTGACCCGCAGGAAATCGACTGCCGCTATGAGGGCATCAAGGGGCTGGTGCTGCGCGCTGAGTTCGTGAAGAAGCGGTGAGCGTGGCACCGGGCCGCCCATCGCAAAGGAGTGCAGCCTGATGGCCAAGACTGACGCCGGCGGACGCTTCGAGCGGCATCGCCAGCCGTGGACCGCCGCCGAGATCGACAAGCTGCACACGCTGGCGAAGAAGGGCATGGCGCTGAAAGCCATCGCTAAAGCGCTCACCCGCAGCGAGGAATCGGTGAAGGACCGCGCCAAGGCGGACGGGCTGACGATCGCGAAACTGCGTTAAGGCGCGGCCCCTAATCCCTTAGCAGCAAATGGCGCCCGTCCGAGCGAGCGTCCGGCAACCTTCGGGGCGCACAAGCGTCTCATCAGGGCCAGCTCCCAAGCGAGATGGAAGTGGCACATCGCCGTTGTGGACATGGTGCGTCCGCGGCGGTCGCGTGCCCCTGTGCGAGACCATGCTGGAGGATGTCCCCATGCCCATTTCCCATACGCCCCTGATAGAGCGCATTGCGCGCGTGCTCGCCGGACTGCGGCTGAGCGAGAATGCTGATGGCACCGAGCCGAGCGCCAGCCGGTCTGTGGACCTGGAATGGGAAGATTGCGTTGAGGACGCACGCGCGGTGCTCCGCACGATGCGCGAGCCGGACGCCGCAATGGCCAGCGCAGGCAATGAAGAGATTTGGGAAGCGATGATCGCGGCCGCATTATCGGGCGAAGCGAGCGGTACCGGTGTAAGCCAAGCCAACCCGGATGAGACCAATCCGCTTGCTCCCCCGATCAATCTCAACGCGGGCAGCTGAAGTCTCGGCGCGCTCGCGGCCTAGCTTTCGGGCAGCTGGTTGGTTCGGTTCAGCCGGTCGATCACTTCATCGAGCGGCTCGACGACCGTCACGCTACGGCCTTCGCCAAAGCGAATGCGCGTGCCCTCGCCGACATTGGAGATGAACGAAATCTGCGTGGCATTGACGGCGATGGGGGCGCGGTCCGGGCTGGTGAACTTGACGAACATGGGCACGCTCTCCTGCTTATGATTGGGGACAGCCTAAGCGCATTCTCGCGCCACGCAATTGCTCGTCGCGCGAAGGTGGAAAATATCTGGCAGGCTGCGGCCTCCCCCGGCCTTATCGGCCCGACAGGCTGTTGCTGATGCCGAAGAAAAGCTCGGAGAGATTGATGCCGAGCGACAGGAACGCCATGACGCAGGCCAGCGACACCAGCGCCGCGATCAGCCCATATTCCACTGCCGTCGCGCCCCGCTCATTTGCGCGCAGCCGAGCAAAGGGCGTCAGGTCACGGTCAACAGCAGGTGATGTCTGGCGCGGCATGGGGCACTCCTCACATTTGTCGGTTCAACGTCGCCGCAAATGGTGGAGAGGTGGTAAAGAGAAGGCGCCAGATGACATTGGACTAAAAGGGCGGAAGGCCCGTCAGCCCAAACCGAGTGAAGCCACGGCAATCAATGCCGCGATACCGGTGAGGCTGGTTACCAGCCCAAGTTCCAAAGCCTTTGCTCCGCGCTCGGTGCGGAGAATCCGCATAATCATGTCATCCTCCAATGACATAACCCATAGCACCCACTGGCTTTACGGGCGCTTAACGGCACCGCTGGAAGACCACCGATCCGCGCAAAAAGCCGTTCGCGCCGGCCGCGCAGAGGCGATTCCTCCGCCCAAGTCTCAGTCCGCCAATTGACGTGGCGACAGACTCACGGCAGGAGCAAGCATGGCCGACATGACCGATCCCGTTTCCGCCGACCCGCTCGCCCAGCCCGCATCGTTCAAGCGCCGGGGGATGCTTTTCGTGCTGTCCTCCCCGTCCGGTGCCGGCAAATCCACCATCTCGCGCAAGCTGCTGGCGCATGATCCGGGCCTGACCATGTCCGTCTCCGCCACCACCCGGCCGATGCGGCCCGGCGAAGTCAACGGCAAGGACTATCATTTCGTCGATCTGGAACGGTTCCGCTCCATGGTGACGGACAATCAGTTCCTCGAATGGGCGCATGTGTTCGATCATCGCTACGGCACGCCGCGCGCGCCGGTGGAAGGGATGCTGGAAGCCGGGCACGACGTGCTGTTCGATATCGACTGGCAGGGCGCCCAGCAGCTCCACCAGCTGGCCGGCGGCGACGTGGTCCGCGTGTTCATCCTGCCCCCCTCGATGATCGAGCTGGAAGCGCGGCTGCGCGGACGCGGCACGGACAGCAACGACGTGATCGAGCGGCGCATGGCGCGCGCGCACAGCGAAATCGCGCACTGGGACGGCTATGATTATGTGCTCGTCAATGACGATGCCGAAGCTTGTTTCGCCAAGGTGCTCACGATCCTGCAGGCCGAACGGCTCAAGCGCCACCGGCAGACCGGTATCATCGGCTTCATCCGCAAGCTCGATCGCGAGGAAATCTAGCCCTCAGCCCGGCCCGCAGGGGCCATCGGCCCGGCCACGCAAAACTTTGCAAGCCAGATGCCCTCCATATCTGTATGGGGGGCGCATAAGGCGGACCACCAAACAGGATGACGCGCGCAGATGAGGCCTTTGAAACAGGCTTTGCGGCGAGGATGGTCCACCGCTCCACTCTTTTTTGATTAGCGAGATACATGCCCTTTTCCACACTCCCCCCTCTTCTCGCCAATGCCCTTGCCGAGCGCGGCTATGCCGACCCCACGCCCGTTCAGGCCGAAGTTCTGGAGGCGCAGGCGCATAGCCGCGACCTTATCGTCTCGGCGCAGACCGGATCGGGAAAGACCGTGGCGTTCGGCCTCGCCATTGCCACAGACCTGCTGGAAAATGGCGAGCGCATGGCGCCGCCCGGCCTGCCGCAGGCGCTGATCATCGCGCCGACCCGTGAACTGGCGCTGCAGGTCAGCCGCGAGCTGATCTGGCTCTATGGCAAGGCCGGCGCGCGTATCGCCACCTGCGTCGGCGGCATGGATGCGAGCAAGGAGCGCCGTGCGCTCTCGCATGGCGCGCAGATCGTGGTCGGCACGCCCGGCCGCCTGCGCGACCATCTGGAACGCGGCGCCCTCAACCTCTCCACCCTGCGCGCGGTGGTGCTGGACGAAGCCGACGAGATGCTCGACATGGGCTTCCGCGAGGATCTGGAAGAAATTCTCGACGGCACGCCGCAGGAGCGCCGCACGCTGCTCTTCTCCGCGACCATGCCGGCCCCCATCGTGGCGCTGGCCCGGCGCTATCAGCGCGACGCGCTGCGCATCTCGACGGTGACGCAGGAGCGCGGCCATGGCGACATCAGCTATCAGGCGATGGCTGTGGCGCCGGCCGACATCGAACATGCCGTGGTGAACCTGCTGCGCTTCCACGAAGCTGAGACGGCGATGCTGTTCTGCGCCACGCGCGACAATGTGCGCCACCTCCATGCCGGGCTGGTCGAGCGCGGCTTCGCGGTGGTTGCCCTCTCCGGCGAGCATAGCCAGAATGAGCGCAATCAGGCGCTGCAATCCTTGCGCGACCGCCGCGCGCGCGTGTGCGTCGCAACCGACGTGGCCGCGCGCGGGATCGACCTGCCGACGCTGAGTCTCGTCGTCCATGTCGAGATTCCGCGCGATGCCGAGACGCTGCAGCACCGCTCCGGTCGCACCGGGCGCGCGGGCAAGAAGGGCACCGCCGTGCTCATCGTGCCCTATCCACGCCGCCGCCGGGTGGAATCGATGCTGCGCGGCGCGCGCATCCAGGCGGACTGGATTTCGCCGCCTTCCGCCGACGACATTCGCCGCGCCGATACCCAGCGCCTGCTTGAAACGCTGCGCACCCCTGTCGAACTGAGCGAGCAAGATCATGAGCTGGGCCGCCAGTTGCTGGCCGAGCGCAGCCCGGAAGATGTCGCCGCGATGCTGGCCCATGCCTATCGCGCGCGCCTGCCCGAGCCTGAAGATCTGCTGGGCAGCGATGCGCCCGCCGAACCGCGCGGCCCCCGCCCCGGTTTCGAGCAGAGCGCCTGGTTCCGCCTGAATGTCGGCCGCAATCAGAATGCCGATCCGCGCTGGATTCTGCCGCTGCTCTGCCGGCGCGGCCATATCAGCCGCACAGAGATCGGCGCGATCCGCATCGCGGCGCAGGAAACGCTGTTCGAGGTCGCGGGCGGCGTCGCTGCGCGCTTCCTCGATGCCGTGCGCCGCACCGCCAGCGAGGATGACGAGGTCGACATCCAGCCGACCGACGGCAAGCCCCGCGAGGAAGCGCGCCGCAATCGCCGCGACAATGCCCGCCCCGTCCATGCGCCCAAGCCCTATCGCGCACCCGCCGCGCGCGGGCCGCATGGTGGCCGCCCGGATCAGGCCCAGCCCGGCCCGCATGGCGCCGGCAAGAAGAAGGGCCCGAACAAGTGGAAGGGTGGCGCCAAGCCCTTCGCGCACAAGAAGCCCGGCAAGGATAGATGATCGCGATCCTCGTCGATGCCGATGCCTGCCCGGTGAAGGAAGAAATCTACCGGGTGGCATTTCGGCATGAGACGCCGGTCAGGATCGTCAGCAACCAGCGCATCCGCATCCCCGATCATCCGCTGGTCGAGCGGGTGGTCGTGTCCGACGCCTTCGACGCGGCCGACGACTGGATCGCCGAGCAGGCTGGCCCGACGACGATCTGCATCACTGCGGACATTTTGCTCGCCGATCGCTGCCTGAAAGCCGGCGCGAGCGTGATCGCCCCGACCGGCAAGCCCTTCACCACCGCCTCCATCGGCAGCGCCATCGCGACCCGCGCCATCATGGCCGATCTGCGCGCCGGCGGCGACATCATCGGCGGCCCCGCGCCATTCAGCAAGGCGGACCGCTCACGCTTTCTTTCGGCGCTGGATGAGACGATCGTGCGGCTGAAGCGGTCGCGCTGAGGGCTAGGGTCCGCGTTACGTCACTTCCGCTTGGGCAGCGGCGGCAGAGCCTTGGCTTCCTCCAGCACGCTCGTGTCGATCAGCGTCGCGAGTTGCGCGCGGGTGCGCGGCGTGCGCTTGTCCTGCTTGGCGAGCCAGGCTTCCTCTTCTTCGAGCACGTCCAGCAGGTCGCCGGTCCAGTCCGCCAGCCAATTGTGGTGGGACCAGCTCTGCTTGACCAGCTCCAGCGGATAGCCGCTGTTCTGCGCCACCAGCTCCTGCGCCCGTGTGGGATCGCGGCGGACCTCCTGCGTGGCATCGATGATCGCGCGGACCATCACAACGATGTTCCGCCGCATCTCCGGATTGGCCAGCGCACCGGCGGTGGTGTTGAGATTGAACAGCTCACGATAGACGCCCTTGCCGCTGAACTCGATGGCATCATCGCCGATGGCCTGCGCGGCGCGTTCGACTTCCGGCTCCCAGATCGCCACGGCATCGACCTTCCGGTCGGCCAGCGCCTGAGGCATGTCCGGCAGCTTCATGCCGACCATGGTGACATCGTCGCTGGAAAGGCCGACGGTTTTCAGCATCTTCTGGGTGAAGAATCCGGATGAAGTGACGGAAATGGTCGCAATCCGCTTGCCCTTGAGGTCAGCCAGCGAATTGATGCCGGCGGACTTGCGCGCGACGATGCGGTACAGTCCTTCGGTCACGGTCATGACGATCCGCATGTCCGGGTTGCGCAGCGAATAGCGCAGCGCCTGCGTCTCCGCATTGGTCGCGATGTCGGCCGGCGCGCTGCTGTCATCTGGCGTCGCACCGGGCTCGCCGACAAGATTGGCGACGCTCCCGCGTCCGATGGTGACGGGAGCGGGATAATAGGATTCAGCGGCGATGAAGAGCGGCGCGAACTCGAACACGGTGAGATTGCCGAACGCGCGGATCGGGCCAGCCTGCGCCACAGTTGCAGAGGTTGCCGACGCCGAGGCCACGGGCGTATCCGTCTGGGTGCAAGCCGAGGTGCCGGCAAGCAGAAGTGAGAGACCGGCCAACAGGACGCCGCGCCCACGCCGACGCGCATGGCCATGGCTCATCGCCCGATTGAATGCCGACATCCTCTTCTCCCTCACATCGCTTTTGACGGCAGGAGGCTAGCGAGCCGCAAGGCCGCCAACAATGCCCGGAACGGCATTGATCCTTGCCTGGGGTGGCGGGGGTTGGGGTTTGCTGGTTACAGGACAAGAGTGGTCAGTACAGACGAGACGCCGTTGCGGGCATTTGAAGGATCCGTAAACTCGGGGGCATCTGGCGTGGACGGGCAGAGATGGGGAGGCCTGGGTGAAAGTGTGCATACGCATTATCCTCCCAATCATCGCCTTAGGCGCGCTGGCCGTATATTGCTTACTCCCGCACCCGACTCATGATCAGGCGCAACTGAAATCAATCGCAGCCGATTCTCGACATCTGATGGGGGCCTATCCGCTTCGTGCTTCAGAGCGTTCCGTCGACATCCCACAAGATAAGTGGCCACCTGCAATCGCAAGGCTGAAGCCCTATTCGGTCACAGTCTACCCAGGGATGGTGGATATCGCGACAACGCCATCTTTCGATGGTGGCTGGGGCTATGGTTTCGCTTTAGACATGAAGGACCTGACGATGCTCTTAGGGTGCTGGTCGGAACTGGGACACGGCGTGTATTGGCACACCCCCTGCTGATGCCGACTCACCAAGCCAAGCTTTTCGTTCGCCGACCTCTTGTTAACGCTCCAAAGCGGTCATGGCACGCACCCGACCGTTGGGTTTACAAGCGGCCTGTCCAGACACGACGACATAGCTGCCTCTCGACGATCACTCTTCTAAGCTCGATTTCCTCAGCCAGTTTATTCGTCTCCTTCTCTTCCGATCGAGAGAGACAATGGAACCGGGTCGCCGTCGCTCTCAGCGGCGATAGCGTCAGCGAAACCTAGCCTTTACCAGAAAGTTCAGCTGCCCAACCAAAGCATAGGCGGGCAGCCGACTAAGAAAACGTCGATCACTGGGGGAAATGGATCCCGCACAGCTTATTTCCATCTGGATCGCGGAAATAGGCGAGTTCAATCGTGCCCAGAGACGCCGTATTGCGGGGACCGGGGGGTGCCTCAATCGATGTGGCGCCATTTGCAACGGCGACATCGTGAAACTGTTTTACCTGCTCTGGCGAACTGCATGAAAAGGCAACGGTGCCGCCGTTCGCGACGGTCGCAGGTTCGTCGTTGATTGGCTGCGTAACAATGAAATTGGTACCATTCCCGTTGTTGTAGATCAGGCGCTTATGGCCGCTGTCGGCCACGTTAACGGTCGCTTCCCCAACCCCCAGCGTGCCAAGTACGGTATCATAAAAGCGCTTTGCCCGCTCAATGTCGTTCGATCCCACCATCGTGTGAAAAAGCATGCTTCTTCTCCGTATTAAGCTACGTCGTGATTGAGCGCAGCCCTGCGGTCCGACCATAGCAGACACGGACGCTCGGTCACGCTCGGATCATCCTCGCCGGCAGTGATCTTTGACACGGCAACGCTCTCTTAGTTCAAACAAGCGAATGGCCGCTTCCCAAGACAAAGCGGCCATTCAGGTATGCGAGCCCCACATTTCTAAACGGACAATCACTCAGTTCGGGCTTGCTAACCCAATCACGCCGCCGCCCGCGCCCGCAACTCCAACGCCGCCGCGATTAGATCACGCGTGTAGTCCGTCTGCGGCGCATTGAAGATTTGCTGCGAGGAGCCCTGCTCCACGATCCTGCCGTTGCGCATCACCACCACTTCGTGCGCGAGGGCGCGGACGACCTTGAGGTCGTGGCTGATGAACAGATAGGTCAGGCCATGGCTCGCCTGTAGGTTGCGGAGCAGGTCGACGATCTGGGCCTGCACGGACATGTCGAGCGCCGAGGTGGGCTCGTCGAGGATCACGAGATCGGGCCGCAGGATGATCGCGCGGGCGATGGCGATGCGCTGGCGCTGGCCACCGGAAAATTCGTGCGGGTAGCGATCCAGCACCGCCGTGGAGAGGCCAACCTCCTCGATCATCGTCGCGACGGCCTCGTAGCGCTCCGCTGGCGTCAGGTCGGGCCGGTGGATCGGCAGCCCCTCCCCCACGATCTGGCCGATTGTCATCTTGGGGCTGAGGCTGGCGAAGGGGTCCTGGAAGACGATCTGCATCCGCTTGCGCAGCGGGCGCATCTGCTTCCAGTTGCGCTCGTGCAGCGGCTCGTCCTCGAACCAGATCGGCCCTTCCGAGCGGCTGATGCGCAGCAGCGCAAGGCCGAGCGTGCTCTTGCCCGAGCCGGACTCGCCGACGACGCCGAGCGTATGCCCGCGCGGAATCGAGAGCGTCACCCCGTCCACGGCCTTCACGAAGGCGCGCGGCTTGCCGAACCAGCCCTTGATCGGGAAATGGACCTTCAGATCCTCGGTGCGCACCAGCGGCGCGGGATCGCCTTCGATCTTCAGTGGTTCGCCGCGCGGCGTCGCATCGAGCAGCTTGCGGGTGTAGGCATGCTGGGGATTGTCGAACACCGCGCTGGTGTCACCCGCTTCCACCACCTCGCCCTGCGTCATCACGCAGACGCGCTCGGCCATCTTTCGTACCACGCCCAGATCATGGGTAATGAGCAGCATCGCCATGCCGAGGCGCTGCTGCAGATCCTTGAGCAGATCGAGCACCTGCGCCTGCACGGTCACGTCGAGCGCGGTGGTCGGCTCGTCGGCAATGAGCAGGTCCGGCTCGTTGGCGAGCGCCATCGCGATCATGATGCGCTGGCGCTGCCCGCCGGAGAGCTGGTGCGGATAGGATTTGAGGCGGTTCTCGGCATCGCGCAAGCCAACCAGCTTGAGCAGATCGATGGTCTTGGAAACCGCCGCCGCCCGGCTGATCGCCGGATCGTGCAGCTTCATCGCCTCGATGATCTGCCGGTCGATGGTGTGCAGCGGGTTGAGCGCAGTCAGCGGCTCTTGCGGGATCAGTGCGATGCGGGCGCCGCGCAGTGTCTGCATCGTGCGCTCGCTGGCGCCGACGATCTCCTGCCCGTCCAGCCGGATCGAGCCGGATGGGTGGAACGCCACCGGATAAGGCAGCAATTGCAGGATCGACATGGCAGCGGTGGACTTGCCCGAGCCGGACTCGCCGACCAGCGCCAGCGTCTGGCCCTTCTCCAGCGTGAATGACACGTCCTTCACCGCCTCGACGATGCGGCCTTCCGAGCGGAACGAGCAGCACAGCCTGTCGACCGCAAGCAGGGGCGTGTCCGTGGCGCTCATGTCGATTTCCTTGGATCGAAGGCATCCCGCGCCGCTTCGCCGATGAAGATGAGCAGCGAGAGCATGGTGGCCATGACGGCGAACCCCGCGATGCCGAGCCACGGTGCATAGAGATTGTTCTTCGCCTGGTTGAGCAGTTCGCCAATGGAGGGCGATCCGCGCGGCATGCCGAAGCCGAGAAAATCCAGCGCCGTGAGGATCGTGATCGACGAGGAGACGATGAACGGCAGGAACGTAATGGTCGCCACCATCGCATTGGGCAGGATGTGCCGGAACATGATCGTGCGGTTGCCAAGGCCAAGCGCCCGGGCGGCGCGGACATAATCGAGATTGCGCGCGCGCAGGAACTCGGCGCGCACGACGTGCACCAGGGTCATCCAGCTCACCAGCAGCAGCACGCCGAGCAGCGTGAAGAAGCTGGGCGTGAGGAAGCTGGCCATGATGATGAGCAGGTAGAGCATCGGCAGGCTCTGCACGATCTCGATGCAGCGCTGGAAAATGAGGTCGGTCCACCCGCCGAAATAGCCCTGTATGGCGCCGGCGGTGATGCCGATGATGGAGCTGAAAAAGGTGAGCAGCAGGCCGAAGGTCACCGAGAGGCGGAAGCCGTAGATGATGCGCGCCAGCACATCGCGCGCTTGGTCGTCTGTGCCCAGCCAATGGCGTGCGGACGGCGGCGACGGCGCGGTGACGGGGATATCGTAATCGATCGTCCGGTAGCTGTAGGGGATGATCGGCCAGATCGCCCAGCCGTCGCCCTCAGCGATCATCGCCCGCACGGCGGGGTCCTGATAATTGGCCTCCGTCTCGAACACGCCGCCGAACGTGGTCTCCGGATAGGCGCGCAGAACGGGCGCATAGATCTCGCCACGATAGCTCAGCAAGATGGGCTTATCATTGGCGATCAGCTCGGCGCACAGCGTCACCACATAGAGCGCAAGGAATATCCACAGGCTCCAATAGCCGCGCTTGTTGGCCTTGAAATTGGCCCAGCGCCGGCGCGTGAGCGGGCTCATCCGGCTGATCGGGCGCACAGGCCGGGGATGAACGGCCGGGGCTGCGACGGGCGTTTCGGCGTTCATCAGACGTCCCGCCTTTCGAAATCGATGCGGGGGTCGACCAGCACATAAGTGACATCGCCGAGTAGATTGGTCAGCAGCCCGAGCAGCGAGAAGATGAACAGCGAGCCAAGCATGACCGGATAATCCCGGTTGATCGTCGCCTCGAAACCCAGCAGCCCAAGGCCATCCAGCGAGAAGATCACCTCGATCAGCAGCGAGGAGGTGAACAGCACGCTGACGAAGGCGGCCGGAAAGCCGGCGATGACGATGAGCATCGCGTTGCGAAAGACATGGCCATAGAGCACGCCGTTCTCGGAGAGGCCCTTGGCCCGCGCCGTCGTCACATATTGCTTGCCCACTTCATCGAGGATCGAATTTTTGGTGAGCATGGTCAGGTTGGCGAAGGCGCCGATGACCATCGCGGCGACCGGCAGGGTGATGTGCCAGAGATAATCGAGCACCTTGCCGATGAGCGAGAGCTCCTCCCAATTGTCCGAGACAAGGCCCCGCGCCGGGAAGATGCTCCAGAACGTGCCGCCAGCGAACAGCACGACCAGCAGCACCGCGAACAGGAAGCCGGGAATGGCATAGCCGATGGTGACGAAGAAGCTCGACCAGGCATCGAACGCGGTGCCCGCGCGCACGGCCTTGCGGATGCCGAGCGGAATGGCAACGAGATAGGTGATGAGCGTGGTCCAGAGGCCCAGCGAGATCGAAACTGGCAGTTTCTCGATGATCAGATCGATCACCGGCTGGTCCTTGTAATAGCTGTTGCCGAACTCGAACCGCGCAAAATCGCCGAGCATCTTGAAGTAGCGATAGAGCACCGGCTTGTCGAAACCGTAGAGCTTCTCAAGCTCCTTCACCATCGCCGGGTCCAACTCGCCGGTGGGCATGATGCCGCTGCTCGCGCCGGTATCCACACTGCCGCCGATGGTAGCCGTCGCGTCCATCGCGGTGCCGGCGAACCGCGCCTGGATCTGGTCGATCGGGCCGCCGGGCACGAACTGGATGATGATGAAGGTGATCGTGACGATGCCGATCAGCGTCGGCACCATCAGCAGGAGCCGGCGGGCGACATAGGACCAGAGCGCCGTCATGAGGACTGTCCTTGTGCGTGCCCGGCCGTCTTGCCGGGGTCGGCCCACCACGTATCGAGCGTCATGATCGGGAAATTATAGGCGGGCTGCTTCTTCGGCATGCCGAACCGGTCCCAATAGGTGATCGGCATCTGCCCCACCGGCGCCGGGTAATCATGCTGGAAAGGAATGGCGTAGAAATTCCACAGCAGGATGCGATCGAGCGCCCGCATCGCGCCGACCACGGTCTCGCGGTCCGTCGCGGTGATCATCTGCGCGAGCATCTTGTCGACTGCGGGATTCTTGACGCCCGGATAGTTCAGCGATTGCGGCTGATCCGCAGCGTGCGACCCCCAGATCAGTGTCTGGCCGATGCTCGGCGTTTCATGGCCGGGGAACATCGGGATGTTGAGCAGCAGATCATAATCATAATGCCGCAGCCGATGCCGGAACTGCGCGCTGTCGAACGAGCGGAAACTGATGGCGATGCCCAGTTGCCGCGCATTCTCGACAAAGAGCGAAACCTGCCGGTCCATCAGCGGGGAATAGCTGATCAGCTCAAGCGCCATGGGGCGACCGGTTGTCTTGTCGATCAGCCGGCCATCCTGATAGCGATAGCCCGCCGCCCGCAGGATCCGCACCGCCTCGATGAGATTGGCCCGGCGATTGCGCCAGTTCCCGCCAACCGGCAGGTCCGGCGCCTTGGTGAACACCTCGCCCGGCACCTCGTCCTGCACGGATTGGAGCAGTTCCAGCTCCCGCCCCTGGGGCAGGCCCTCGGCCGCGAACTCGCTGTTGGTGTAGAAGCTGTGCAGGCGGCCATGATGTCCGGCGAGCAGGGTCCGGCGCACCCACTCGAAATCATAGGCCAGCATCAGCGCGCGCCGCAATTGGCGATCCGCCAGCGCGGGCCGCCGCGTGTTCATGACGATGCCCAGATAGAAGGACGGGCTGCGGTAATCGATGACCTGCCGCTTGATCTGGCCCGCGCGGAAGGCCGGCAACTGCTTCTCGCTTGCCCAGCGCACTGCGCTCGTTTCCTGCCGGAAGTCGACATTGCCGGCGAGGAAGGCCTCATAGGCAACCGTCTGGTCCCGGTAATAATCGTGCCGGATGATGTCGAAGTTGTAGCGGCCCTTGTTGACCGCCAGATCCTTGGCCCAATAATCCTTCACGCGCTCATATTCGATCCAGCGCCCCTGGCTGAAGCGGCCGACCTTGTAGGGGCCGCTGCCCAATGGGCGGTCGAGCGAGGCGGCGTTGAGCGCGTGCTTCGCGTAATAATGGCGGGGAAGCAGCCACATATCCATCACCACCGTCGGCAGTGTGGGATTATTGGGCTGGGTGAAATAGACGCGCACCGTGTGCGGCCCGCGCTTTTCCGCACGCGTCACGGCCTGCTCCAGCCGTTTGAGCGACGGCGTCACCAGGCCCTTGGCCTGATCGATGGTGAAGATGATGTCCTCGGGCGTGATCGGCACGCCATCATGCCAGCGCGCGCGGGGATCGAGATGGAAATCCATCCATGAAATATCTTTGGGATAGGTGATCGACTCGGCGACCAGCGCGTAGCGCATTGCCGGCTCGTCCGAACTGCGCCGCATCAGCGGCTCATAGACCTGCACCATGCCGATGGGCGGCGTGCCGAGCAGGGCCATGAGATTGAGACTGTCGAAGCCGCCAATATAGGCCACCCGCAGCGTGCCGCCCTTGGGCGCCTTGGGATCGGCATAGTCGAAATGCTTGAAGCCGGGGCCGTATTTGGGGGTGCCGAACACCGCATAGGCATGGCTGGAGATCAGCTCATTGCCGCCCGGCACGGCCTGAACGCTGGCGGAACTGATCGTCAGCAGCAGCGGAAGGCAGAGTAGCGCCAGCAGGAGTTGCCGAAGCACCCCGAGGCGCTGCCTCACCGGCCCGGCAGATGGTGGCGGGCCGCCATCATCCAGGCCATGGTCATTCGGGCCGTCCGCAGCATCTCCAGCCATACTCTCCCTTCCGAACCCCAGATGGAGTCCAGCAATCCGGTGATGCCCATTCGATCTTGCGCCGAATGTCGCCTCACCCGCTCCGTTGGTTCAATGTCTAACTTTAGTTGACTTAACTAACAATTCGAATCGAACTTATCTTGTCATAATTCGCGCTGCCAGGCGCGTAAACGCCCTGCTCGTCATCGTGCCGCGCCTGCTCTGCCAATGCAACCGGCTGCCGCACAGCGCGGCACGGCTTTGATCGCCGCGCGCATCCTGCTAGCCCATGCGCATGAAGAACATCGCCACGCTCACCCTCAATCCCACCATCGATGTGGCTTATGAGGTCGACAAGGTCTTCGCCACGCACAAGATGCGGACGGCTGGCGAATATCATAATCCCGGCGGCGGCGGCATCAACGTCGCCCGCGTGTTCGTGCGGCTGGGCGGCAATGCGCGGGTGCATTACCTGTCCGGCGGCGCGACGGGCGTGGCGCTCGATGGCTTGCTCGACCGGCATCAACTGGTGCGCGCGCAGATCCCGATCCAGGGCGAAACCCGCGTCGCGACCTCGGTGCTGGAGAAGGACAGCGGCAAGGAATATCGCTTCACGCCGCCGGGACCGGTGGTGGAGGAGGCCGAATGGCGGCTGGCGCTCGACCAGCTCAGTCAGGTGACGTGCGATTATTTCGTGGCCAGCGGGTCGCTGCCGCCCGGGGTGCCGGAGGATTTCTACGGGCAGCTTGCCGCCGCGCTGGCACCGCGCGGAATCGGCTTCGTGCTCGACAGTTCAGGCGCCGGTCTGCGCGGCGGCCTGAGCGGCGAGCATGTGCTGCTGGTCAAGCCGAGCCAGGGCGAATTGCAGCAGCTCGTCGGGCGAGACCTGAAAGGCCCGGATGCCATTGCCGCGGCGGCCCAGGAAATCGTGCGATCGGGCCGCGCCCGCTATGTCGCGGTCACTCTCGGCCATGAAGGCGCGGTGCTGGCGACCGCAGAGGGCACCCTCTATCACCCCGCCATCCCCATCGACGCGAAAAGCGCGGTCGGCGCGGGGGACAGCTTCGTCGCCGCGATGGTCTATGCGCTGGCCAGCGACTGGCCAGTGGAGGACGCCTTCCGCTATGGCATTGCCGGCGGCACTGCGGCGGTGCTGACGCCGGGCACCGACCTCGCCCGCCCGGCCGACATCGACCGCCTCTACGCGCAGATCAAAACCGGCTGACCAGCGCGCGCGCCGCCGCCTGCACATCCCGCCAGGTCACATCGAACCCGGCTTCATCGCCAAAATAGGGGTCGGCCACGGCCTGCCCTTCCCGCCCCGGCACCATGTCCAGCAACAGGCGGAGATGAGCGCGATGCCCTGCGGGCGCGAGGCGCCGGATGTTGGCGAGATTGTCCCCATCCAGCGCAAAAATTCATGTCGAAGCGCTGGAAATCCGCCGGCCCGATCTGCCGCGCGCGATAGGTCGAGATGTCGATGCCATGACGCAGCGCCGTCGCCTGCGCGCGCGGATCGGGCGGCCGCCCGACATGCCAGTCGCCCGTGCCTGCCGAGTCCGCCGTCACATCGAGGCCGGCCAGCGACGCCTCGTGGCGGAAGGCCGCCTCGGCCAATGGCGAGCGGCAGATATTGCCGAGACAGACGAACAAAATGGCGGATGGGGTTGGCTTGAGCATGCGCCTCGCTATCATGCGCGGACGACGAACGCGACCCGGCCGCGCTTCGGCCAGGCCGCGAAACAGGAACCCGCCCCCATGTGCGGGCGTTCGCAACAAGAGCCACGCCGAACCCAATCAGCGGCGGACCCAACCATGACGCCAACCACGCCAGGGGAATCACCATTTCGCATCCGTCCGCATTCGATCTTCCAGCGCCCTCAATCGACACCCTCGACCATCTCAGCCTGTTTCTGGATCTGGACGGCACGCTCTTCGAGCTGATCGACCATCCCGAAGAGGTGATCGCAGACGAGCGTCTGCGCAGCCTGCTCACCCGGCTGACGACGCGGCTCGACGGGCGTCTAGCGGTCGTGAGTGGGCGCTCCATTGCGCAGATCGACGCCATTCTCGGCCCTATCGCGCAGGATCTCGCGGTGTCCGGCAGCCATGGCAGCGAACATCGCTGGCGCGGCGTCGCGGCGCATCCGGTGCGGCCCAAGGGACTGGACGAAGCCGCTGCGGATTTTCGTGCCTTTGCCGGCCAGCATGAGGGCGTGATCGTCGAGGACAAGAGTTATGGCGTCGCGCTGCATTTCCGCATGGCGCCGCAGATCGAGGCGGAAGCCACCGCCCTCGCCACCCGCCTGGCTGAAGATCTCGGCCTCCATTACCAGCCCGGCAAGATGATGACGGAACTGCGGATGCCCGGCGGCGACAAGGGCAAGGCCGTGCGTACCCTGATGAGCCGGGCGCCCATGGCAGGCACCTCGCCGTGGTTCCTTGGCGATGACGAGACAGACGAGGCCGCGTTTCTCGCCGCGCAGGCGCTTGGCGGCGTTGGCGTGATCGTGGGCGATCGGCGGCCGACCGCAGCCCAATACAAGCTTGCCAATCCGCGCGCCGTACATGCCTGGCTGGAGGACCTGCTCTGATGACTGCAACACTCGACCTCTGGCCTATCGGCAATTGCCAGGTCTCCGCCCTGATCGACCGGGCCGGCCGCTTCGTCTGGGGCTGCGTGCCCAGGGTGGATGGCGACCCGGCCTTCTCCTCCCTGCTCGACCCGGCCCCGCGCGCCGCTGAGGGGGCGCGCGGCTTCTGGGAAATCGACCTGGAAGACTGCGTGGAGACGACGCAGCATTATGTGCGCAACACGCCGGTGCTGGTGACGCGGCATGAGGACAAGCACGGCAACGCCATAGAGGTCATCGACTTCTGCCCGCGTTTCCACCGGAGCGGGCGCATGTTCCGTCCCGTCGCTTATGCCCGCATCGTCAAGCCGGTGGCGGGCAGTCCGCGCATCCGAATCCGCCTGCGCCCGGCGCGCGACTGGGGCGCGCGCGACCCGCACCGCACGCGCGGCACCAATCACATCCGCTACATGCTCTCGGACATGACCCTGCGCCTGACGACGACGGCGCCGGTCGGCTGGATCGAGGACGAGCGGCTGTTCCGTGTCGAGCGGCCGCTGCACTTCTTCTTGGGCCCGGACGAGAGCTTTGCCGACGATCTGCGCATCACGCTGGACACCATGCTCGACCGGACGATCCGGGAATGGCAGGGCTGGGTGCGGGGTCTCGCCACGCCCGTGGAGTGGCAGAAAGCGGTCATTCGCGCCGCGATCACGCTTAAGCTGTGCCAGCATGAGGAAACCGGCGCCATCGTCGCGGCCCTGACCACATCGCTGCCCGAACATGCCGATAGCGGGCGCAACTGGGATTATCGCTACTGCTGGATTCGCGACGCTTATTACACGGTGCAGGCGCTCAACCGGCTCGGGGCGCTCGATGTTCTGGAGAGTTATCTCGAATATCTGCGCAACCTCGTCGACAACGCGCGCGGTGGCCATATCCAGCCGCTTTATGGGGTGGGTGGCGAAGCCACGCTGACCGAATGGATCGCGCCGGGGCTGGCCGGCTATCGCGGCATGGGGCCGGTGCGCGTCGGCAACCAGGCGGCCGAGCAGATCCAGCACGATGCCTATGGCCAGATCGTCCTCTCCAGCACCCAGAGCTTCTTTGATCGGCGGCTGCTGCGCATGGGCGGCACCGACGATTTCCATGCGCTTGAGGCCGTGGGCGAGCGCGCGTGGGACGTCTATGACAAGCCCGATGCCGGCCTGTGGGAGCTGCGCACCCGCAGCCATGTCCACACCTACTCCGCCGCCATGTGCTGGGCGGCGTGCGACCGACTGGCCAATGCCGCCGCCGCGCTCGATCTGCCGGAGCGGGCCGCCTTCTGGCAGGGGCGCGCCGATCGCATGCGCCAGACCATTATCGATGCGGCTTGGCGGGAGGATACCGGTCGCATGTCCGCGACATTCGGCGGCGACGATCTGGATGCCAGCATCATCCAGTTGCTGGACCTTCGCTTTCTCTCGCCGGGCGACCCGCGGTTCAAGACCACGCTGGAGGCCGTCGAGCAGGGGCTGCGGCGCGGCAGCCACATGCTCCGTTATGCCACCGAGGACGATTTCGGCCTGCCCTCGACCGCCTTCAACGTCTGCACCTTCTGGCTGATCGAGGCGCTGCACGCCACCGGACGGGTCGACGAGGCGCGGGTGCTGTTCGAGGAAATGCTCAGCCGCCGCACTGCCGCCGGCCTGCTCTCGGAGGATATCGACCCGGCCACGGGTGAGCTGTGGGGCAACTATCCCCAAACCTATTCGTTGGTTGGATTAATCAACTGCGCCGTTCTGCTCAGCAAGCCGTGGAGTACCATCAGATGACTCGCCTCGTCATCGTGTCGAACCGCGTCAGCCCGCCGACGGGGGAAGGACAAGCCAATCAGGGCGGCCTTGCGGTCGCGCTGTCCTCGGCGCTGCGCGAGACAAACGGCATCTGGTTCGGCTGGTCGGGCAATGAAACCGAGACGTTCACCGGTCATGTGAATTTCAGCAAGAGTGATGGCGTCACCACTGCCACCGTCGACCTCGAGCCGCAGGATGTCGACGAATATTATAACGGCTTTGCCAATCGCACGCTCTGGCCGCTCTTTCACGACCGGACCGACCTCGCAGAATTCGAGCGCAACTTCGCGGGTGGTTATGCGCGGGTGAACGATCGCTTCGCCGACACCCTGATGCCTTTGGTCACGCCTGAAGACCTGATCTGGGTCCACGATTATCACCTCATCCCGCTCGGCGCGGAACTGCGCAAACGCGATGTCACCAACCGCACCGGCTTCTTCCTCCACACGCCCTGGCCCGTTGCGCGCCTGCTGACCTCCCTGCCGAGCCACGCCAAGCTGGTGAATGCGTTGTTCGCCTATGATCTGCTGGGCTTCCAGTGCCAGGCCTGGCTCGATTCCTTCCTCTATTATGTCCACGACCAGTTCCCCGAGGCGGAAATATCGGACGGTGTGATCCGCATCGGCGACCGGACCGTGCGGGTCGTCGCCTGCCCGATCGGCATCGATGCGGGGGACTTCGCCAAAAGCGCGACCACCCCGGAAGCCGATGAAGCGCGCGAAAGCATCCTGCGCAGTCTGGAAGGCCGCGACCTCATCATGGGGGTCGACCGGCTGGACTATTCCAAGGGCATGGAGCAGCGTTTTCACGGCTACAGCCGCTTGCTGCAGGACCATCCCGAATTTCAGGAAAAGGTCACCTTCCTCCAGATCGCGCCACCATCGCGCGAGCAGGTCGCCAGCTATCAGGACATCCGACGCGAACTCGACGCGCTCTCGGGCCATATCAACGGCGAGTTCGCCACCGCCCATTGGGTGCCGTTGCGCTATGTGAACCGCGGCTATGACCGGCTTGCCCTCTCCGGCATGTACCGCTCCGCGCGCGCTGCGCTGGTGACGCCATTGCGGGATGGGATGAACCTTGTCGCGAAGGAATATGTCGCGGCGCAAGACCCGGAAAATCCCGGCGTGCTCATTCTATCGCGTTATGCCGGCGCTGCCGAGCAATTGCAGGACGCCCTGCTGGTCAACCCGTTCAGCCCGGAAGAACTGGCCGACGCGCTGCACCAGGCGCTGCTCATGCCGCTTGAAGAGCGCAAGACGCGCTGGCGGGCTATGATGGACAGCGTGGAAACGCAGGACATTCGCTGGTGGCTCAAGCGCTTCCTCGATCTGCTGACGAGCGAACACCCGCCGCGAGGGAGCACTGCCGAGGCCTCTGAGAGTTCAGAAGGCGCAGATACGAAAGAGGCCGCTCAGGCTGCAGCCTCCTCCTGAGCGGAGGGCGCGGTCGCGATCCGCGCCTTGGAGAAGGCGAGCACGCACAGGATGCAGCAGCCGACCGGCACCAGCAGCGCCAGAAAGAACATGCCGGCGGACATGTTGGCAGCGATCAACGCCCCGCCCACGAGCGGCCCCGCCATGGCACCCACGCGCGCGACGGCGACCGCCAGACCGATGGCGGCAGACAGCATCGTGATCGGGTAGATGCTCGCGGCCACGGCCGTCAGGGCGATATGGGCGCCGCCGACGCCCATGCCGATAATCAGCATGAGCAGGCCCCAGGTGGCGAATGCCGGCGCCAGCACCGCCAGCGCCACCAAGCCGAGCGACACCAGCGCATAGCCTGCCAACAGCGCCGGGATCGTGCGGTGACGGTCGATCTGCGTGGCCAGAATGAGGCCGCCGACCAGCCCACCGATCTGAACGATGGAAGCCATGTGGGCCGACGTCTTGAAGCTGAAGCCGACCCCGCGCAGCACCGTCGGCAGCCAACTCGCCAGCATGTACATGGACAGCGCATTGAAGCAGAACAACGCGGAAAACAGCGTGGTGCGCAGCAGATAGCCGCGCCCCAGCGGCGCCAAGATGGGGATGTCCGTCCAGTGCCACGCCCGCTCGCGCGCCGGTTTGGCCGCTAAGGGAGCCGCCGGCAGGCGCGTGAGAAACAGCGCGAGAAGAATCGTGATCACGAACATGAAGGTCGCCGGGACGGTGAACGCCGCTTCCCACCCGCGCCCGGTCGTGAGCCACGGCGCCACGATACCGGCGCCGGCTGCCCCGACGGGGATGCCGCACCCGACGATGGTCATCGCGCTCGCCCGCCGCTTGGCTGGCATCACCTCCGCGAGGATCGCCAGCACATTGGGCAGACAGGCGCCCAGCGCCGTGCCGGTGAGCAAGCGCCACCAGAAGAGCTGACTGACCGTCTGCGACCATGACGTGCCGAGCGTCGCGAAGCTGATGACGCCAAGCGCCACCACGGTCGTCGTGCGCCGCCCGACCTTGTCGCCCAGCGGTCCGAGAAAGAAGGCGCCGAGACCCAAGCCAATGACCACGGCGGATAGGGCCGGTGCGAACAAGGCCGGTGACTCCCCCCAAAGCTGCGCCAGATGCGGCACGATGACGGGCATCGACCCGATATCATAGCCATCGATGACCATGATGATGAAGCTCAGCAGGCCGACGATGTAGATCTGAAATCCGCTGGCCGTCCTGGCAGGCACAGGCGGGCCCGCTTGTGCATCCGCCGGCAGAATTGCATCGCTCTGGCTCATCTCGGTCCCATCCTCTCACCCTGTCGCCGCCGGTTCATCCGGTCTGGCCGTTCTTGCTCGTCCATCACCGTTGCGCTGGCTCGGCCGGGGCCGTCTTGCCCAGAATGAGGTCAGCCGCCTTTTCCGCGATCATGATTACGGGGGCGTTGGTATTGCCTCGGATCAGCGCCGGCATGGAGGAGGCATCGACCACCCGCAGGCTCTCGATGCCGCGCACCCGCAACTGCGCATCCAGCACGGCGGCATCGTCGGTGCCCATGGCGCAGGTGCAGGCGGGATGGCCCCCGCTCCGCGCCGTTGCGCGCAGCCAGCCTTCAAGCGCGGCATCATCCGCTGCATCCGAGCCGGGCGCGACTTCTGCGGCGACCAGATCACGCGCAGGCGCTGTCGCGAAGAAACGGCGCATGAAGTGCATCGACCATAAGAGCCGATCAAGATCGCCCTGTTCGCTCAGGAAGTTGAGGTGGATTTTCGGCAGCGCCTCTGGATCGGCGGAGCGCAGCGCGATGCTGCCCCGGCTCTGCGGATTGAGCAGCAGCGTGCCGGCCGAGAACTGGTGCCCCGCGCCTTTCCGCCAGCCGGGGAACCAGGGCCGCGCCGCGTAGCTTGCGTGGACGATCTGAAACTGAAGATCCGGCCGATCCTGCAACGGCCCAGAGCGCAGGAAGCCCTGAACCGACATGGGGCTCTGCGCCATATTGCCGGTGCCGAACAGGGCCCAGCGCGCCGCGTGCAGGGCGATCCGGTCGAGCCGCAACTGATCGTCAAAGGTCACCGGCGCGGCGGCCTGCCAGAAGCTGAGCGCGATCGGATGATCCTGCAGATTGGCGCCCACGCCCGGCAGATCGCGCAGCACCGGCACGCCCATGTCAGCCAGATGCGCCGCCGGGCCGATGCCGGAGAGCATGAGCAGTTGCGGCGAGTTGATCGCGCCGCCGCACAGGATCACCTCGCGGCGCGCCCGCAGCTGCCGCACGGTCCCGCCCTTGCGATACTCGACCCCGACCGCCCGGCCATGCTCCATGATGACGCGCGAGGCGAGCGCATGGGTCTCGATCCGCAAATTGGGGCGGCCACGCACCGGGTCGATGAACGCCCGCACCGTGCTGTGCCGACGCCCCGCGCGGATCGTGCAGTCAGGAATGCCGAACCCCTCCGGGCGCGGCACGTTGAAATCCGGTTCCTCGTCATAGCCCAGATTGCGCGCGGTGCGCATGAACGCCGGGAACAGCACCGGGTCCGGCTTCATCGCGGTGACGTGCAGTTCGCCCGTCCCGCCATGGTCGGCTCCCGCGCCGCGCCAATTGGTCTCCGAGCGGCGGAAATAGGGCAACACATCATCGAAGCCCCAGCCGGGCAAGCCCATGTCGCGCCAGCGATCATAGTCCGCCGCGTGGCCGCGAATATACATGGTGCCGTTGATCGAGGAGCTGCCGCCCAGCGCCTTGCCGCGCGGAATGGGCTGGGTGCCATTGCCCATTTGCGGGTCCGGCTCGCTCTCATTGCCCCAGATGAAGCGCTCGGTCGCGGCGGCCTGCATCCAGGTGAGCGGCATATCGATGATCGGATGACGGCACTCGCCGCCCGCCTCCAGCAGCGTGACGGAGGTTCCGGCCTGCGCGCTCAGGCGATTGGCCAGCACGCAGCCCGCACTGCCTGCCCCCACGATGACGAAGTCCGCCTCATCCATCGGTCGGTCGCCTTCCCCTCCACGCTGTCTCTGCCAGACCGTTGCGGCCTTTGCCCTGCTGGTCTTACGGTGCATATGCACGAGCACAAGTGCGATAACGCACGCCTGCGGCAATGGAGAGCGATGAGATGCGATATACCGCCGATGAGGAAGCCAATCTGGCGCTGGTGCGCGGGCTTTTCGACGAGGTGCTCAACCCCATGGATTCGGGCGCCGTGGACCGGTTCATCGCGCCCGACTACATCCAGCACAACCCCTCGGTCGAAACGGGGCGCGCGCCATTCAAGGCGTTTCTCGACCATATCAGGTCGGTGCACCCCCAGGGCGTCCATGATGTGAAGCGCATGTTTGCCGATGGCGATCATGTCATCGTTCACTACCACGTCCGCCGTTGGCCGGACGATAGCGGCTGGGCGGTGGTTGACATCTTCCGGATCGAGAACGGCCTCATTGTGGAGCATTGGGATGTCGCGCAGGACGTGAAGCTCGGCGGGCCGAACGCGAACGGGATGTTCTGAGCAGCGGGCCTTCGCCGCCCGTGCAGATGCGACCAAAAATCGTCGGGCTTTGGGCGGCGCCGGTGGAATGAAATTGACTCTGTGCAACCGACGCGCAAGATCGTGCATTGTCGGGCTGGATTCTACCGCCGTCCGTCTTTTCCGAGGGCTCCGTGACGATCGATTTTCAGGCCCTGCTGGCGCGTTCTCCCAATCCCTATGTGTTGCTCGATAGCGATCTGCGGATCGTCTGGATGAACGACGCCTATCTGCAGGTGACCATGCGCACCCGCGACAAGCTGCTGGGCCAGAACATGTTCGATGCCTTTCCGAGCGACCCGGACTCGGAGAGTCACCGGCAGCTGGAAGCCTCGTTCCGGCGGGTTTTCGCCTCCGGCAAGCAAGACGAGATCGCGCTCATCCGCTACGACATTCCCACGCCCGACGGCGGCATGGACGTGCGTTACTGGAGTGCGACCCACACCCCCTTTGCGGACGAGGCACGCAAGGTCGCCTACATCCTGCAACACACGGTCGACGTGACCGAACTGCAGACGCTGCGGGCCATGCGCGATGAAATGGGCCTGATCCAGCGCGCCAATGCCGTGCAGGCGCGCAATCTGGACCTTGCGGAAGAGGCCGGGCAGTTCAAATCCCTGTTCGAGCAGGCGCCGGGCTTCGTGGCCATTCTGCACGGGCCGGATCATGAGTTCCGCATGGCGAACGCCGCGTATCACAAGCTGGTCGGGGGCCGGGATCTGCTGGGCAAGCGGGTGAAGGACGCCCTGCCGGAAGTGAGCGGACAGCGCTTCCTGAACCTGCTCGACCAGGTCTATCGCTCGGGCAAACCCTTCATCGGGCGTCGCCTCAAGGTGCTGCTGCAGAATGACGAGGGAACCGAGGTGCAGGAGCGCTATCTCGACTTCGTCTATCAACCCACCGTGGGCGAAGGCGGGACTGTTTCCGGGGTGTTCGTCCAGGGCCATGACGTGACCGACCAGGTGGAATCGGAAGAACGACAAGCGCTGCTGATGAACGAGCTCAATCACCGCGTGAAGAACACGCTGGCGATCGTCCAGGGCCTCGCGATGCAGTCCTTCCGCCAGATGCCCGGGTCCGAGGTTCCGCGTCAGACCTTCAATGCGCGGCTAGCGGCGCTGGCGGCGGCCCATAATCTGCTGACGACCAGCAACTGGAAAACCGCCGGCTTCATCGAGACGGTGCGCAGTGCGGCCGAAGCCTCCATCGGCGAGGATCTGGCACGGGTGCATCTCGATGGCCGGGATTTCACCATCGCGCCGCAGACGGCGGTGTCTCTCTCGATGATCATTCACGAACTCTGCACCAATGCTGTGAAATATGGCGCTTTGTCCGTGCCTGAAGGTCACATAGACCTGAGCTGGACGATCGAGGACGAACAAGAGGATTACCGATTGATCGACCTGCGTTGGGAAGAACGCGGTGGCCCGCCCGTCCAGCAACCCGCAAGTCGGGGTTTCGGGTCACGCCTTATCGAGCACGGTTTCTCGACGGAACGGGCCAGCGGCGTCGTCATAGACTTTCGGCCGACAGGCCTGCTGTGCACCATCAAGGCAAAGCTCACCAACGCATCGATTGTTTCATGAGACTGGACGACCTGACCATCCTGATCGTTGAGGACGAGCCGATTATCGCGCTCGTTCTGGAAGACAAGCTGCTGGATCGCGGCGCGAACCCCGTTCTGGCGCACAGTTTCGACAGTGCGGCAGAGCTGATCGGCCGACAGGCCCTGGACCTCGCCATTCTGGATGTGAACATCCATGGCCAGCAAAGCTATCCGCTGGCGCAAATGCTGCGAGACAAGGGCACGCCGTGCATCTTCGTGACCGGCTATGGCGGCGCGCTGCACCCCGAGGCGTTCGCGCACGTCACCACGCTGACCAAGCCCTATAGCGTGGCCGCGTTGGATGACGCGCTCCAGACGGCGCTGGCATTCAGAAATGCCAGCCAGCCGGAACCCGACACGCCGCTGACCTGACCGGTCAAAGCCGCGTCACCGGCGCGGCGGCGTTTTCAGGCCAGCTCGACCGGCGTTGTATCGTAGCCCGCCACAGCCAGCGCCTGCATCAACCGCTGGAGATGGGCTTCGTCGCGCGTCTCGCACTCCACATCCAGAGTCAGGCCCTTGGCGGGCAGATTGGTGAAAATCCGCTGGTGGGAGAGCTCCAGGATGTTCACCGCCTCCTGATCAAAGATGCGAGCGACATGGAACAGCGCGCCGGGACGATCCTGCATGATGATGCGCAGGCGCGCCAAGCGGCCTGAACGGGCCAGATCGCGCAGGAGCACATTGGCGAGCAGGCGCGTATCGATGTTGCCGCCGCACAGCACCAGGCCCACCGTCTTGCCGGCGAACAGCGGCTTGTGCTCGATCAACGCCGCAAGACCGGCGGCGCCAGCGCCCTCGACCACGGTCTTCTCGATCTGGAGCAGCAGGCTCACCGCCTGTTCCAGCGCGCGCTCGGTCACGAGCACCACATCATTGGCGAGCGCGGTGACGAAGCGGCGCGTGAGCTGCCCCGGCTCCTTGACAGCGATGCCTTCGGCCAGCGTATCGCCATCGCATGGCAGGTTAGCGCTCTTCACCACATCGTACATGGAGGGGTAGAGCTCGGCCTGGACGCCGATCAGCTCGATATCCGGGCGGATGCCGCGCGCAGCGGTGCCCATGCCAGAGAAGAGCCCACCGCCGCCGATGGGAATGACCAGCGTGTCGATCTCCGGCGCGTCCTCCAGCATCTCCAGCGCCACTGTGCCTTGCCCGGCGATGATGTCCGGCTCATCGAACGGGTGGACGAAGGTCAGGCCACGCTCGGCTTCCAGCTTGCGCGCGTGATTATAAGCGTCCTCGAATTTCTCGCCTTCCAGCACCACGGTCGCGCCGTGACCCTCGGTCTGCATCACCTTCACCAGCGGCGTCGTCATGGGCATGACGATGGTAACGGGTACGCCGAGCTTGGCGCCGTGATAGGCAAGGCCCTGCGCATGGTTGCCGGCCGACGCCGCGATAACACCCTTGGACCGCGACGCATCGTCCAGCAGCAAAAGGCGATTGAGCGCGCCGCGCTCCTTGTAGGCGGCGGTGAACTGGTGGTTCTCGAACTTGAGATAGACGGTCGCGCCGGTCATCTGCGAGAGCGTCTTGCTGACCACCGTGGGCGTGCGCAGGATCGAGCCCGAAATTCGCGCCGCCGCCGCGCGGACATCGGCGACGGAGACGGGCAGCGCATCGGCACTGGCCGTCAGGGGCTCAAGCGGTTCGATCCTGTTCATGGCGCCGCCCCCTACTCCCATCTGGCGCATCCTGCAAACTGCCACTATGCCCTGCTTATGGCAAAAATCGCGTTTATCGGGCTGGGAGTGATGGGCGGACCAATGGCGGGGCATCTCGCCGCCGCCGGGCACGACCTCTCGGTGTTCAATCGGTCGATGGGCAAGACCCAGGCCTGGGTCGAGCAGCATGGCGGGGAGGCGGCAGTCAGCCCCGCGCAAGCCGCGGCGGAGGCCGAGGTCGTCATCAGCTGCGTCGGCAATGATGCCGATCTCGAAGCGGTGACCATCGGGCGCGACGGCGCGTTCCGCACGATGCGGCCCGGCGGGCTGTTCATCGACCACACCACCGTCTCCGCCAAGATCGCGCGGCAGCTCGCCGACGAGGCGGAGAGCCGGGGGCTTCATTTCGTCGATGCGCCGGTTTCCGGCGGACAGTCCGGCGCGCAGGGCGGCACGCTGTCGGTGATGTGCGGCGGCACCCAGGCGGCGGTCGAGACGGCGCGGTTGGTCATGCAGAGCTATGCCGCCCGCATCGTGCATTGTGGCGAGGCCGGCGCGGGTCAGACCACCAAGATGGTCAACCAGATCTGCATCGCTGGCGTGCTAGAGGGACTCTCCGAGGCGCTGCGCTTTGCGCAGGCAGCAGGCCTCGACCTCGGCAAGGTTCACGAAGCGATCGGCGGCGGCGCGGCGCAAAGCTGGCAGATGGACAATCGCTGGAAGACGATGAGCGAGGACAGCTTCGATTTCGGCTTCGCAGTGGAGTGGATGCGCAAGGATCTGGGCCTCGCCCTCGATGAAGCGCGCACGCTCGGCGCCACATTGCCGGTCACGGCGCTGGTCGATCAATATTATGCCGAGGTCGTCGCCATGGGCGGCGGGCGGCAGGATACCAGCGCGTTGGTGAGGCGCCTGCGCAAGCCATGAGTTTTGCACGAAGGACAAGCGCCGTTCTGGCGGCGCTCGCGCTTGGACTGGGCATGGGCGCGACCCGCGCCGACGCGCAGGGCCTGATCGATAATGTGAACGGCATCACGGTCGATGCGACCGGCGATCTCGTGCATTTCACCGGCCTTGTCATCAGCGACGATGGACGCGTCGAGAAGCGACTGGCGCGGGGCGAGAAACGCCCGGATCGGCCGAGCTTCCGCTTTGACGGCAAGGGCCGCACGCTGATGCCCGGCATCATCGACGCGCATGTCCATGTCATCGATCTCGGCTTCTCGCGCCTCAATCTGGACCTGAGCGATACCAATTCGCTCGATGAGGCACGGCAGAAGATCGCCGCCTTCGCTGCGGCCAACCCCGGCCGTCCGTGGATCATCGGCTTTGGCTGGAATCACGAGAAGTGGAACCTCGGCCGCTTCCCGACTGCCGCCGACCTCGATGGGCTGGGCGATGGGCGCCCGATCTGGCTGGAGCGCGTCGATGGTCATGCCGGCTGGGCCAATGCCGCCGCGCTGGCCGCCGCAAAGATCGCGCCGACCAGCAAGGCGCCTGTCGGCGGGCGGATCGAGATGGTCGCAGGGCGTCCCAGCGGCATCCTCGTCGACAAGGCGATGGCGCTGATGACGCCCGCCCTCCCCCGACCCCAGCCCAAGGATTATGACGCGGCACTGTCCGCCGCGCAGGATGCGCTGCTGGCGCGCGGTGTCACCACCGTCGCCGACATGGGCACCAGCATTGAGCATTGGCAGGCCTATCGCCGGGCCGGGGACCGGGGGGCGCTACGCATCCGCATCCTGGGCTATGCCGCCGGCATGGAGCAGGCCGCGCTGATCGCCGGGCCTGCGCCCACCCCGTGGCTCTACAACGACCGGCTGCGGCTGGGCGGCGTCAAGTTGGTGCTGGATGGCGCGCTCGGGTCACGCGGCGCCTGGCTCAAGGCGCCCTATGCCGATGCGCCCAAGGAGAGCGGCTTAGCGCTGCTGACCTCAGCCCAGTTGCGCAACCAGATGAGCCGGGCAGCAATGGACGGCTTCCAGCTTGCCGTTCACGCCATTGGCGATCAGGCTAATGCCGAGACTCTCGACGCCATCGAGGAGCTGAGCGAGACCTATAAGGGCGACCGGCGCTGGCGGATCGAACATGCGCAGATCGTCGACCCGGCCGATCTCGCCCGTTTCGCGCGCAGCGGCACGATCGCTTCCATGCAGCCGCAGCACGCCACCTCCGACTGGGCGATGGCGACGCGGCGGCTCGGGCCGGAGCGGCTGGGCGGTGCTTATGCCTGGCGGACAATGCTCGACAACAAGGTGCCGCTGGCGTTCGGCTCTGATGCGCCGGTGGAGCCGGCGGATGCCTTCATCGGCCTCAAGTCCGCCACCACGCGGCTCGATGCCCGCAACGAGCCAGCGGGCGGCTGGTTGCCAACGCAACGCCTGACGCTGGCGGAGGCGCTGCGCGCTTATGGCCGCGGCGCGGCTTATGCCGCATTTGCCGAGGAGCGCTTCGGCAGTCTCGCACCCGGCCAGCGTGCCGATTTCCTCATTCTGGACCGCGACATCGAGCTGGCCAGTCCCACCGACCTTGCCGCGACGCAGGTCCTCGAACTGTGGATGGACGGCAAGCGCGTCGCTCTGAAGGATCGCTAAATCGTGAACGCCATTCGCCTTGCCACCAAATATGTCGAGAAGCCCTGGGGCCGCACCGATCTGCCAGCGGCCTATCCGGATGGACAGGGCCGGCAGATTGGCGAGGTCTGGTTCGATGGGCCGGACGGCCAGCATCCGCCGCTGCTCGTCAAATATATCTTCACCAGCGAGCGCCTGTCCGTCCAGGTTCACCCCAATGACGCGCAGGGCCAGGCGCGCGGTCTGCCGGGGGGAAAGAGCGAGTGCTGGCTCATCCTCGATGCCGAACCCGGCGCGACCCTTGGCATGGGGACGCTCCGCACGCTGGATGACGAGACCCTGCGCGCCGCCTCGCTCGATGGCAGCATCGAGCATCTGATGGACTGGAAGCCGGTGAAGGCCGGCGACTTCTTCTACATCCCCGCCGGGACTGTCCACGCCATCGGTGCTGGCGTCACGCTGGTCGAGGTGCAGCAGAATGTCGATGTGACCTATCGGCTGTACGATTATGGCCGCCCGCGCGAACTGCATCTGGATGACGGCGTCGCCGTGAGTCGGGCCGAGCCCTATACGAGGGCGCCGGTCAACATCGCAGAGGTGGATGCGGACACGCTTCTCCGCCGCGACGAGGCGCCCTTCACGCTGGCGCTGGAGCGCTGGCACGCAGGCAGCCACAGCCTGGACTGCGCTAATGGTCCGTGCTGGTTCGTGCCGCTGAGCGGCCGGGGCACGATCGACGGACAGCCTTGGGCAGCGGGCGAGTGCTGGCTGGTGACGGATTCCGCCACGCTCACCGTGACCGAACCCGCCCGGGGCCTCATCGCGCAAAGCTGACACCTGCCAGACTTAGTCAATGAGAGAGTGCGCGCGGCCCGCGCAGCTGCGCTCATTCCCCTTGCGCTTAGCCGCAAAAATACTGGCATTCGAGATTGCAACGCCCTATTCAGCGCCCGACAATGGCGAGGACTGAAAGAGGCTCTGCAATGGCAAAAGACAACAAAATCACATTTTACGATCTGGCGTTGGCGAGCGGCGCGACGATCAGCCCCTTCGTGTGGGCGACGAAATATGCGATCGCCCACAAGGGCTTCGAGATCGACACGGTACCCGGCGGCTTCACCGGCATTCTCGAGCGCACCGGCGGCAAGACCGAGCGCCTGCCCGCGATCGTCGACGATGGCAAATGGGTGCTCGATAGCTGGCTGATCGCCGAATATCTGGACGAGACCTATCCCGACCGGCCGACGCTCATCCCGCACCCCAGCGTGCGCGCCCTCACCCAGGGCATGGAAGCCTGGCTGTGGAAAGAAGCGATCAGCCCGTGGATGACCTGCTTCCTCAAGGAATATCGTGATCGCTCGCTGCCGCAGGATCACCAATATGTTACCGAATCGCGCGAGCGGATGTTCGGCCGCAAGATCGAGGACATCATTGTGGGCCGTGAAGACCGTCTGCCCAAGGTGCCGCCAAACCTCCAGATCATGCGCAATGTGCTGGCGGAGAATAAGTGGTTCGGTGGCGACACGCCCAATTATGCCGATTACCGTCTGCTCGCCGTGTTCCTGTTCACCGCCTCGGTGGCAGATACGCCCGTGCTGACCGACGACGATCCGCTGCGCGATTGGATCGAGCGTGGGTTCGATCTGTATGGTGGCCTCGGCCGTCATCCCGGTCTCTCGCCCATCTTCGGTCTGCAACTGCGCGAGGGCGATCCCGAACCGTTCGTGAAGGGCAATGCCAAGAACGGGCTTTCCAGCCGCAACACCGGACCGCAGTCGACTTCGGCGGAAACCGCGCGGCTCAAGGGTGAGGCCCAGCCGGCCGCCTGAGCGCCCACAACATCGCCCTTTCGAGGCGACAAGAGACAGACAGGCGGCAGGCTTCACGGCGTGCCGCCTGTTCGTTTTTGCGATCTCTTGCCGTCCGCCCGCACCCGGATTACCCACAGCGCAGGAGAGGAGACATAATCATGAAAAATCTTGCTCGCCGGGTCGGCTTGGCCCTGGCTCCCATCGCCATCTGTGCCGCCCCTGCCCTCGCCCAGCAGGAACTGCCACCCGTGCTGGCCAGCGGCGCGAAGTCCGATGTCGCGCCCGCCGTGCAGATCCTGCGCTGGCACATGAACGATGCGGACGTCGCGTCCCTGACCTTCCGCAGCATGGACACGTTGTTCACCACGCGCTCAGCGCCGCGCTCCGGGCCGATCTGGCAACTCCCGCGCAACGACAAGCCGCTCGATTTCAGCTATGCCTATAAGGGCACGACCTACAAGGCCGACGACTTTCTGGAGCGCACCTACACCAATGCGCTGCTGGTGATGAAGGACGGCAAGATCGTCACCGAAATCTACCGCAACAACAGCAATGAGCAGACGCGGTTCATGGGCTGGTCGATGACCAAGTCGCTGACCTCGATCCTCATCGGCAGCGCGCTGGCGGAAGGGCGGATCAAGTCGCTCGACGACCCCATCACCGCCTATCTGCCTGAGCTGAAGGGTTCGGGCTATGACGGCGTGTCGATCCGCCACATCCTGCAGATGCGCTCGGGCGTGGATTATGAGGAGCGCTACGACTTCGCCAATCCCGGCATCGCGGCGACCTATCACATCAATGCGCTGGTCAAGAATGTCTCGCGCTTTGCGGACATGGCGCGGCAGGTGAAGCGGCTGCACACGCCGGGCACTGTGTTCCAGTACAAGACCATCGACACCGCCGTGCTCGGCTGGCTGATTGAGCGGGTCAGCGGCGGCGACACCATCGCCGGCTATGCGACCAAGCATCTGTGGGAACCGCTGGGCGCCGAGCGCGACGGCTTCTTCATCATGGATGGCCCGCCGGGCGTGGGCCGTGAGTTCAATGGCGCGGGCTACAATGCCACGCTGCGCGATTGGGCGCGCGTCGGCCAGATGATGCTCGACAGCGGCAAGGCCAATGGCAAGCAGATCGTCTCGGCCGCCTGGGTCGCGGAATCGACGCGGCCGACCGACCCCAAGGAAACAGGGCCGATGGGTTATGGCTATCAGTGGTGGACACTGGGCGGCGGCTCCTACTCCGCCATCGGCCTGCAGGGGCAATATGTGTTCGTCGATCCGGCGAGCCGCACGGTGGTGGTGAAGCTCAGCTACTTCCCGCCGGCCAATATGAGTGCGGACGAAGAGACGGCTGCATTCCTCAAGGCCGCAGCCGCCTGGACACCGCGCTAAGCGCCATCCCTTGAGCATGAGAAATGCCCCGGCCTCTGATCGAAGCCGGGGCATTCCGAACGGTCTGTCCCACACAGTGCCGTTCTACGGCGACGGTGCGAGGGAGGCTTACTCGTCGCCGGTGCTGGCAGACTGGCCGGCCGTGCCCGAAGCCGAGCCCTGGGCAGAGCCGCTCACGGCGCCGCTGGCATCCACCGAGCCGGCGGTGTCACGCACCTGACCGGCCGCGTTGCGAGCAGCATTGGCCGTTCCACGAGCGGTACCGCGCGCCGTTTGAGCCGCACCGCGGGCCGTGCCGCGCGCGGTCTCCACCGTGCCGCGAGCGGTGCCCCGCGCCGTCTCGGCCGTGCTCTGCGCCGTGCCACGGGCCGTGCCGACGACCTCACCCGCCGTATTGCGTACTGCGTCGGTGCCGACACCCTGCGCAGAAACGCCGGCGCTCTTGTCGATGCTCTGGCTGGTGCCAAGCGCGCCACCGCCGGTCACGGAGCCGGCCGGGCCAGTCGCGGACGTCGCCCCTTCAACGGTGCCAGCGACCGTGCCGGCCAGACCCGCATTGGCGCTGGCCGAACCCGAGCGCGTATCGACCGAGCGGCTGGTGTCGGCCCGGCCCGCACCGGACAGGGTGCCGGTGACGCTCTGCGAGGCAGAGCCGACCGAGCCGAGCGTACCGCCAAGGTTGCCGGCACCGCCCAGCGTGCCACCAAGCGTGCCGCCCAGCGACCCGCCGGCGTTACCAAGGAGCTGCGCCTGCGCGGGCATCGCGAAAATGGCGGCAGCGGCGAACGTGGTGATCAAAATCCGGTTCATATGACATCTCCTTCAAGATGCGGGCCTCTCTTCTGGCCCGTCGGAAGGAGAACGATGGCCGGATGGGACTTCATCCCGGCCCGCCGGAAAAATTTTTACCGGGCGGTCGCGGTCACCGTGCGACAGGCTTTGCAGACGATGCCGCGCCCGACATTGCCCTTGCCCTTCACCGCTTCACTGGCCACCGCGCTGACGCGGCGCGCGGGGGCACCCTGCGCGGCAGCCAGTCGTGCCGCCACGAGCGGCGCGGCGAAGGATGTGCCACGCACCTTGCCATAGCCCTTGCCGGGCAGCGCGGCGACCATGTCCGCGCCGGGCGCGGCGAAGTCCAGATGCCTGGCGCGCCCCGCCTCGATCAGCGCCCGGTCCCGGCCATCGACACCGGTGACCGCGATCACGCCGGGATAGGAGGCCGGATACATGGGCGGCGCGGCAGGCCCGTCATTGCCGACCGCCGCGACGATCGTCACGCCGCGTTGCTGCGCCAGCGCCACGGCGCGGGCCAGCAACTGATTGGGCGGGCCGACCAGCGAGACAGTAATGACCGGCGCGCCGCTCCTGACCAGCCAGCCCAGCGCCTGCGCGATCAGCTCAGCCGATCCGGCAGCGGGATTGCCGCCATAGACATCCGCCGCGAGCAATGCGCGTCCGGTGGCGGCGCCCTTGAAGGCACCGTCCCGCCCAACGAGCAGCGAGGCGATAGCCGTGCCATGGCCGCTGCCCTTGGGTCCACCCGCCGCGAAGCCGCGCTGGCGAATCGATGCCCTAGCCAGCGCCGGATGGGCCGCAACGCCCCCGTCGATCATGCCGATGGGCGCATCGCTGGGGGGCCCGCTCTCGCCGGCCTCTACTGCGCCGTCCGCGCCGCCCAGCGCCCCGCCGGCTGGCTCGAAGACATGGTTGAGATCGAACACCCCCTCCGGCGCGAGCTTGCGGGCGCGCTCCAGTGCCTTGCGCGCCGTCTCGCCGCGCGGCACGCCGAGCACATGGGTGCGCAGGCCCAGTTCCGCGATCGTCTCCGTCCGCAATGTCTCGAAACCCGCCGCCTTGAGGCGCGCGAGCAGATCCGGGGACGCATCAAGCGCAATGATCTCTCCCCGCCGCACCGGCAGGCCGTCGGCATCCGCCTCCAGCACATCGCGGTTGGCGCGGATCAGCGCATCCAGCCGGGCGCGGCGCAAATCGCGCAAGGACACCCGGTCCAGCGTATCGGCCGCGCGGACGCTGAGCGTGTCCACCGCGCCGCCAATGGTCGCGGGCGCATCGCGCAAGAGCGGATCGACCACGCCCCCGGCAATCTGGCCAGGAAGTTGCCCCGGGAGCTGGCCCGGAAGCTGGCCAAGATTGCCCGGCAGAAGCTGCGCCTGCGCACTTGCGCCGAGCAGAGCGGCGATCAGGAGAATTGCGGTTGATTGTCGCGCCATGGTCGGTCCTTATCATTTTTTCTCAAGCTTTGGATGAAACGCTCGTGCCGCGTCGTTTCATCCACAAGAGCTGAAAGGAATTGGCTTGGACGGGTTCGAGGAAGGCCTCACTGCCATGTTGCCGCGCCTGCGCCGGTTCGCACATGGGCTGTCGCACAGCGCCGCCGACGCGGACGATCTGGCGCAGATCGCCGTGGAGCGCGCCTTGCGGTCCCGCAGCCAGTGGCAGGCCGGCACACGCCTCGATTCCTGGCTCTACCGGATCACGCGCAACGCCTGGATCGATACGGCGCGCGCACGAAACCGTGAGTCCGCGCGCCTACTGCCGGAGGAAGCCGGCGAGCAGGTGGGCGAAGACCCCCGGCCCGGCCTCGAAGCCCGGCTGGACCTCGACCGGATGATGGCAGCCATGACCCGGCTGCCGGACGACCAGCGCGAGGCTGTCGCGCTCGTGCTGATCGAAGGCTGCGGCTATCGGGAGGCCGCTGAGATATTGGAGATACCCGTCGGCACGCTGTCGAGCCGGCTGGTGCGTGGACGCAATGCGCTGCTGGCGCTTGTGGGCGAAGGATGAGCAGATGACGGACCCAAGGATCGGCCCCATGATCGACGACGAAACGCTCTATGCCTGGCTCGATGGCGAACTGCCCGAGGATGAGGCCAAGCGCGTCGCCGCACTCGTCGCCGCCAATCCCGCGCTGGGCGAGAAGCTGGAAGCCCAGCGCCGGTTGCAGGCGGGCCTGCGCGCAGCGTTCGATCCTGTTGCCGCGGCCCCGGTGCCGGCGGGCATGGCCGCAATCGCAACGAGCGAGGGGGCTGTGCAAGGCCTGGCCGAAGCGCGTGCGCGACGCACAAGCCGTGCGGGCTTTGGCCTGCCGCAATGGGCGGCCGTCGCGGCGGCACTGGTGGCGGGGTTCGTCGGGGCGCAGATGCTGCCAAAGGACGGCGCGACCGCTCAGGACGGGCTGGTCGCAAGCGCAGAGCTAACCGAGGCACTCGACACCCAGCTTGCCAGCGCCGGGGATGCCGATGGCGCCGCCGCGCCGGTCAGGGTGCGCCTCACCTTCAAGGATGGCAAAGGCGACATTTGCCGCAGCTTCGATACCGCCAGCACCGCCGGCGTCGCCTGTCGGGACCAGGACGGCTGGGCCGTCCGCGCGCTGGTCAGCCATCCCCGCCAGACCGAGGGAAGCTATCGCATGGCGACCAGCGGCAATGCCGCCATCATGGCCTATGTGGACGCCCAGATCAGCGGCGATCCGCTGGATGCGGCGGCCGAAAAGCAGGCCATGGCGAAAGGGTGGAAGAAGTAATGCTGCAGCGCAGGCCGGTGGATAAAAAAGGTGGTCTTGCTGCGCCAATCGGCCCGAGTTGCCACCCTTGATAGCCCGACTCTGGGGCGGCGCCGTCCCAGTTTACCTGGGACGCACACCTCTCACCGACCGGCCCACCCCGCGAGTTGCCCCATATTGCCGGCTCAGCTTTTCCCGCCCTCCGAAACAGCCTTGGCAATAGCGGCCTGATTGGCACCGCTGAATTCATCGCGTCGCTCGTGGACCCAGTTGAAGGACCGTTCCCGTTGGGCATTGGCCCGGTTAAACCGCGGCATGACGTAGCGCATCATGAGCTCATAGGACCGCTTGGTCGCTTCGAAATCCATCCAGTTGGTCCCGGTCATCGTAATATAACCGAAGCCACCCGTCTTTTCCCACAGGGCTTCAAGATATTCGACGGCATCGTCTGGCGTGCCGATCAACCCGCCACGCGCCGCGATGATGCGTTCTGGATCGGATCCAGCCTTGGCGCGCGTATCCGCATAGCTTTTCGGGTTGAGTGCTTCCAGATAGGCCAGCCACGGCTCGAGCCCGAAACGCATGGCCGCAGCGGCATCCGCGCGGCTCTCGGCCAAGTGGAAGGAAACCACGACACGCAGATTATCGCGATTGAGTTGATTGCCGTGGGCGCTGCCGGCTTCTTCCGCCAGCTTCCATGCTGCGGCAACATCGCCGCCGCCATGAGTGAGGATACCCAAGCCATATTTGCCTGCCAGGCGCGATCCGATCGGCGTCTTGGAGGTCACGACAGCCATTTCGGGACGACGGAAGCTATAAGGCGCCATTTGGAGGCTGGCCTCCCGCAGCGAGAACCAGTCGCTATCGTGATCAACGACTTCGCCATCCAGCAACCGGACGATCACATCCAAGCCTTCGACCAGCCTCTCGCGCTGCTGCTCCGGCTTGATGTTCAACATGTGCGCATCGGACACCAGCATGCCGGGACCAAAGCCGAACATGGCCCGACCCCGTGTCTGATGATCGAGCTGCAGGATGCGATCCGCAATCATGTAGGGGTGATGATAGGGCACCGAGATCACCCCGGCGCCGAGCTTGATCCTCGAGGTCCGTTCCGCCGCAGCCGCGATGAACAACTCTGGCGAGCCATATATTTGCATGCCACCGGAATGATGCTCGCCCATCCACAATTCGGCGAAACCGAGATGCTCCAGCCAGTCCACAAGCTCGAAATCCCGACGCATGCAGAGCGCCACGTCCTCATCGTTGCCGTGATGTGGGGGCAGGAATACGCCTGCACGAACGTTGCGCCTCTCATACATGGGTTTTCTCCCGCAAATCTTATCGTCACGGCCCGACTATCAACGCAATAATTAAAACACAATAGAAATTATTATTTCGTGAGACTCGCGAAGCCTGACCGCTCGGACAGCGAGCGAACCGAGCGCGTGAAAAACGGCTCATCGCACGTGGGATACGGGCCGTAATATACCGTCTTTTCCGTGTCATATCCCGAGTGAAGGGAAGTTGGCAGATGACGCAAAAACGGCAACCTTCCCAAGCGCTCACAGCTTTACTTCGGTTTTTATATATATCTATAAATAAGTTGTTTCGGCGGGAATGATCGGTTAGGAGGATGGCGTTTCTCGCCAGGCCCAACCAGGGCTGGACGACGTCAAGAGACCAAAAAAACTCGGCGCGCCATATGCTGCCGAAGCTGACTGGAGGGAGGATTATGAAGACACTCAGGAAAGTTGCCGCTTTCACGCCACCGCGCGGAACATGGAAGGCAACCACCGCACTCGTGACCAGCATTGTCCTGAGCCTACCGAGCGCTGCGAATGCGTCGGAAGGTGGCCAGCCCGATGGCATGGCGGCTCTTCCTCAGGCCAGCACACAAGCCAGCGCGCCGGAAAGCGCCAGTAGCACCGACATCATCGTAACCGGATCTCGCGCCGCCGCGGCCGGTTTTTCTGCACCATCGGCCGTGTCAGTCATCGGCGCCGATATCGTCGATCAGCAGTCGCCGATCAGCATTGCTGAAGTGCTGCAGCAGGAGCCGGCTTTCAAGGCCACGCGCTCGGTCGGCGGAAATGCGAACAACTTCGCGAGTCCGGGGCAGGCGACGGCGGATCTTCGGGGGCTTGGCGGGCAGCGGACCCTTGTGCTCGTCGATGGGTCACGGGTTGTGCCTCAGGCATCTTCGGTCACGACCGGATCACCCGTCGCGACGGACCTCAACGTCATTCCAACGAACATGATTGAAAGGGTCGAAGTCGTCACGGGCGGCGCGTCCGCACAATATGGATCGGATGCTGTTGCAGGCGTGGTCAACATTCTTCTCAAGAAGAAGATGACCGGCATTGAGCTGTCTGCCCAGACCGGCATTTCGCAGCAAGGCGACAATTTCCGCTACAAGCTCGGCGCCGTGGGAGGCTTGTCGTTCGGGGACGGCCGAGGGAACATCGTCGTGGCGGTCGAGAAAGCCCGCAGTGACGAGATTCAGGACATTTATCGCCGCGATTGGGGACGCCGCGAAGAGATGATCGTCACCAACAGAGCCTATCTGACCAATGGCCTGCCCGCCAATATCGTGGCCGACGGCGTGCGCAATTCCAACAGCATCGGCGGCCGCATCATCGGCCCCGCCAATTTCAGCCTGCGCAACTATACCTTCAATGATGATGGCACCATCCGGCCCTATCAGGTCGGCAGTGTCGATGATGGCACCAATCAGATCGGCGGCGAGGGTCTTAGCCGGTCCAAGGGGTCGAGCCTGATCCCCGGCATCGAGCGCTTTGTCGTTCACGCCCTCAGCAGTTTCGAAGTCTCGCCTGCTCTTAATATCACCCTGTCCGGGGGCTATTCAGAGACGCTAGGCCTGTTCACCGGCGGCCTGCCGAACTTTGCGTCCTTTACGATCCGCAACGACAATGCCTTCCTGCCGCAAGCGGTCAAGAATGCAATGGCTGCGCAGGGGCTGACCAGCATCACCGTCGCCAAGGGTGTCTATGATGTCGGGAACATCAATTTCCGGGTAAAGAACAAGACGCCGCACGGCACGATTGGCGTCGAGGGCGACCTCGGCAATTCGTGGCACTATGATGCCCATTATTCCTATGGCGAAAACCAGTTCCGCAGCGACTTCAGCAATAATTTCTCACCCGCCTTCTGGAATCTGGCGGTGGATGCTGTCACGGCTCCAGGCGGCGGGATCGTCTGCCGGTCGACCCTCGCCGGGCAGCCTGCCAATCCCCTCGCCGCTGGCTGTGTTCCAGTCAACATCTTCGGGCCGAATGCCGTCAGCACCCAAACGCCGGCCGCGCTCGCTTATGTGAACCGCTCCGATTATCACGAGGTGATCTACAAGCAGCACGCCGCGAGCATCAACATGCGCGGCGAGCCGTTCTCCACCTGGGCTGCGCCTGTCGCCGTCGCCTTTGGTGGTGAGTATCGCCAAGAGTCGCAGGTTTTGACGGCCGGTCCGCTCGCGACAGCCGGTCGGTTTGCGATCGGCAATGTCGCGCCCTTCTCCGGCAAGTTCAATGTCAAGGAAGGCTATGTCGAGGCAATCGTGCCGCTCGCCAGGGACCTGTCTTTCGCGCGCAATCTCGATCTCAATGGCGCCATTCGCTATGCCGATTACAGCACGGCCGGGGGCCAGACGACCTGGAAGGTGGGTGGCGTATACGAGCCCATCCAGGGGCTGCGTTTTCGCGTGACACGCTCGAAGGACATCCGTGCAGCGGCGATCTACGAACTGTTCTCGCCCGGTTCTTTCGTGAACGTTCCTTTGACGGTGAACGGGGTCACGGCCGTCATTCCGCAGAACCGCACGGTGGGGAATCCCGATCTGAGGCCTGAGAAGGCCGACACGCTTACCCTAGGCGTCGTCGTGCAACCCGCGACCCTGCCCGGGCTGCGCATGTCGCTCGACTATTATCTCATCGACCTCAAGGATGCGATCGACTCGATCACGGCCGCCAATATCGGCAATGCCTGCTCGGCGGGCGATGCCCAGGCGTGCAGCTACATCACCTTCAGCGGCGCAACGCCGACGCGCCTTGTCGCGCCTGTCCAGAATATTTCGCAGTTCAAGACGAGCGGACTGGACATGGCGCTCTCTTACCAGGCCAGTCTTGGCGGCGGCGTGTCCATGAGCACGCGTTTCACCGGAACCTACGCCTTGCGGTCCTACATCAATGGCATCGACCGGTCGGGCGAGAACGGGATGGGCAGCCTCGGTTCACAGCCACGCTTCCGGGGAAATCTCACGCAGACATTCAGCACCGATGCGGTCTCGCTGTCAGCGCAGCTCTTGTACATCAGCAAGGGCAAGAACGATAACCAGTTCGACACGATCCCTGCGCTGACCATCAATGAGAATGACATCCCGGCGGCCGCTTACGTCAATCTGTTCTCGACGATCCGCGTGGCGGGCAATTTCGAGCTGTCCGCCAGCGTCTCCAATCTCCTCGACAAGGATCCTCCGTCCAGTCCCTATGCGACGCAGAGCCAGCCGGTGAACGGCCAGCTCTACGACAAGATCGGACGCGTGTTCGAGGTAGGGGCGAAGGTTCGCTTCTGACGGTCGGGCGGGCCAGTGCGGCGAGCGCGCTGGTCCGTTCCACGGAAGTCTCTGCTGCTTCAAATGCCCTGACGAGGCGAACTGCTCGCCACCGCCATGGCGACCCGTTCCGTTGGCCGGTTCAGCGGTGCATGGACCCGCCTTTCCAGACCTCCTGCTCTCACGCGGTAAAAACGATCATCCGGCAGCGATAGGGGCGCCCAGGCTGACGTAGGAACCGTTCGCGTATACCAGCGGGCTGACCTCATCAGTGAGGAACACTTCTTCGACACGGCCGATCACAATGTGATGCGTGCCATAGTCCAGAGCCTGCTCGTAGCGACAGAAAAAGCTCGCCTGCGCATCTTCCAACCGGGGACAGCCATCTGCAGCCGTGCCCCACTTGCCCGTGGCGAACCTCTCTTCCCCCCGCGCTTTGCCGGCGCAAGCTGCCGATATGTCGGCATGGTCGCTGTGCAGAATATTCACGCAGAAGTCGGCGCCTTCAGAGAGCGGCAGGTACAAGCTCGCCGAGCGATTGACGCAGATGAGCAGCGATGGGGGATCCATGCTGAGCTCGCTCACCGCGGTCGCGGCCATCGCGTAGCGGGTGCCGTTATGGCGACAGGTGATCACGACGACGGCTTTGGCCAGACGCCGCAGCCCCTCGCGCAAGCTGATGGCCACGGGGGAGAGTTCGGTCATGTCATTTGCTCCGTCACGCTGCCTGACGCTCTGTCTGGCGGCGGTGGATGATAAGGTCTTCGATTGAGCCAATGCAGAGCCCGTGCCGATCGGCGAAGCGGATGAGGTCGGGCAGACGCGCCATTGTGCCATCATCGTTGAGCATCTCGCAGATCACGCCTGCGGGCTTCAGCCCGGCCAGCCTTGCCATGTCGACCGCTGCCTCTGTGTGACCAGGTCGCGTGAGGACGCCGCCGGGCTGCGCGACGAGCGGAAAGATATGGCCTGGCGAGACGAGGTCGGGCGGCCCGCACTTGTCGTCGATGGCCACGGCGATGGTGCGCGCGCGGTCATGGGCCGAGATGCCGGTCGTCACACCCTCGGCAGCTTCGATCGACACCGTGAAAGCCGTGCCATGCGGCGCGTTGCTTGTTGCGACCATTGGCTGCAGAGCCAGATCCTCCGCGCGAGCCGCAGTGAGGGCGAGGCAAATCAAGCCGCGGCCATAACGGGCCATGAAGTTGATTTCCGCAGCCGTTGCGAATTCGGCCGCAATAACGAGATCACCTTCATTCTCTCGATCTTCCGAATCCACGAGGATGATAGGCCTGCCCGCCCGAAGCGCGCCAACCAGTTCATGGATGGGCGAGAGCGGGGACAGCGGTCCGTCCACGACCGGACGTGGATATTCTGCCTCAAGCATCGCGCAGGGCCACGACAGGGATCAGCAGGTGGGAGTCATGCTCGCCCCCGGTGTGGATGTGGTGCATCCCTCGATTGACCGTGTCTTCGTGCCGCATGTAGAGCATCGGCTTGGGATACTGGTAAATGTCCCGCCCCTTGATCCTGATCCGCAGCACGTCGCCGGCCCTGAAGAGCGTGCCGGAGGGCAGTATCTCGATCTGCGCTTCGACAATCTCTCCCGGCGTGACCTTCCACTCAGAGGTGTTGGTGAGCACGGGCTGAAATTCGGTCGAGCATGCGGAGTCCAATTCACGCCGCGAGAGGCGCAACCAGCCATAGGCGGCAGCGCCGTCCTCGAACACAGCCCAGTGGATGAAGCCTACCTTCTCGCCATCTTCGACCTTTTCGACCGCGACAAATACGTCCATGTCATCGGCGTCTTCGGTGGAGACCATGAGCTTGAGCTTCATATGCCCGACGAGCGCACAGTCTTCATCGAACCGATAGTCGAACGTCGCCTCTGCCGCGTCATCGAGCGGATCATAGCTCCGGATTGCTTCGGCGGCGACTGGCTTGCCGCTCATGTGTCCGGTCGCTGCGTCGAGATACAACCGACGGTATTGGGTGTTCTCCACGGGCCATTGCTCTGACTGCTTCATGATTGCCGAGCCAGCCTTGTCGCGCACGTGCAGCCTGATCGGCGGCCAGGCGCCCATGTCGTTCGATACGCCCTTCAGAACATGGTCGAAGAACGCTGTCTGGCGCGCGATGGACGCAGGTTCGTAATAATAGCCCCATTTCTTGCCGCCATGAACCTCGAGCCACTTGCGCGAAGATGCGATTTTCTTGAAGCCTTCGAGGGTGCCGCGCGTATGCACGCCGTGGTCGCTCCAGCTCGCGACCACATAGGCCGGGACGTCGATCCGGCCGAAATCAGGCACCTTCGATTGCCAGTACTCGTCGAAGAACGGATGCTCGGCGGTAAACGCCCAGAGATCCTCCACCATGGTATCCGAGGCGCCCCAACGCACCTGGATGTGCGGCCAGAAATGCGTCTCTGGGATGCCCCCGTGGCGCACGATCTCATTGAAAGTGTCCGACCAGCCCTCCCAAGGATTGATAGCCGCCAGATGCGGCGGGTTAAGTGCGGCCACGTTCCACTGCGACGACGAGAGGTAGGATACGCCTGACAGACCTACGCGCCCGTTGCTCCATGGCTGCGTGCCGGCCCATTCGATGAGATCATAATGAGCTTCGCCTTCCTTGCGCGAGAAATAGCTTGCTGCGGTTTCCGCGTACCAAGTTCCGGGGATGTCGGCCGTAATCACCGCATAGCCCTGGCCGGTCCAGTAGACGGGATCCGGGGCCTCGAAAATGGTGAGGTCCGACTGCCACTCTGCCTTCACGCCGGATGTCGGATAGAGCGTCGCAAGCGGCGCCGGGTCGTGCTTGCCATAGGGGGTCCAGGCGACCAGAACAGGGATCGGCCCCGTCAGGTCCGCTGGCAGAAAGAGGTCGATCCAGAGCGGCTTGCCTTCCCGGGTCGGCACCGCAATGTCCCGCTCGATGCGGATGCGATCGCGGAAGGAAAGCTCGTGCTGGCGGGGGCGCCCTCCACGAAATTGCGGCGTGTTGGGCGGCCGCCTCAGTCTTTCCCGATAATCGCCCATCCTCTCGCTCTCCACTGACCAATTGGCTTGCGCCTCATAACCGGGGCCGGGATTAATTTCAATACGATTAGAATTTATTCCGGGCGTGATGTAGGCCGCCGTTCCCATCCTGCCGGCCTTTCGCGTAAACTGCGCGTCCGTAGAAAATGACAAGGGGACCGGCTATGGCTATGAACGCCCCGTATCGCGGGATGTCGGCCGGACTAACTGGCTGGCGTGCAAGCCGATTATGCGCAGGCAGAGTTTTCAAGGTGTCGGATAAATCCGATGCCCTTTCCAGGGTGGTTAAGATGGGCCGGAAGAAGGCGGAGAGCCAAAACAGCAGCGAGGGTGCCGAAACGAAGGGCGCGCGACCGGCCAAAAAGCGCTCGATCGGCCGTCCATCCGGGCAGCGTGGTATCGGCAAGAAGCTGTTGATCGACAAGACTGTCGAACTCCTGCGCCATGTGCCGCCCGAAAAGCTGTCCCTGTCCATGGCGGCGCGCAATGCCGGGGTACACCTTACCCTTTTCAAATATTATTTCACCGACCGAACCCGGCTGCTGGTCGACGTCGCGCGAACCCTGGCCGTCTCTTTGGGCGACGGCCTCGCCCAGACCGAAGCGGGATCCCTGCCGGCCGTCGAGCGGATAAAAATCAGAATCGACACGATGGTCGACTTCTTTTTCGTTAATCCTTTCTATCACCGACTCATGACCGAGATTATCGCCGACGAGACCGATCCGCTCGCGGCTGAGCTGATCGCTTTGTGGGTGGGGAAGACGCTCGATATCTATCGCGACATCATCGACAAGGGCGTGGCGGAAGGGTCGTTGCGGAAGGTCGATCCCTATTTCACATTTTTCGCGATCATGGGGCTGTGCGAGCAATATCAGCACGCATCCCGCTTCGTCGAGCAAGGCAATTTGGCAGCAGGCGGCGCCCCTCATTCCGACGTGGCGGCAGAATATAAGGCCTTCGTCTATCAGCTCATGCTGAGTGGAATTGCGCTCGAGCCCGCCCGCAGGGGCTGAGCCTCACGGCAGCATTACTTCATCGGTGTTCGACGACGTTCCACCAGTGGGAGCGAGCGATGCCGCTCGTCCTGAGCATGAACATCCGCACGACGGCCGGGGTGGTACATATTTATAGTATCCTATAAAAAACTTTTCTTCTCATTTTGCGCGTGATAGGGAGCCCAAAACCAGGAGGATTGTGATGTCTGTTACGACGGTCGATGAGCAAGCGAATGCCTCACGCCAGCGCCCTTTTGCCGGCCAGGAATATGGCCGGGTCCCTGACGGCACCTATCTCAAGAACTGGAATCCGATCATGCTGGCCTCGGAGCTGGTACAGGGAAAGATCGTCGGGAAGGATTTTCTCGGGACGCGCATCATCGTCTACCGCAACGAGCAGGGTGAGCCTGTCGTGCAGAGCGCCTACTGCCCCCATGTCGGCGCCGACCTGTCCGGCGGGGAAATCGTCGATGGCAAGGTGCGCTGCCCCTATCATCACTGGAAGTTCGCTGCCGATGGCCGATGCGCTGAAATTCCAGGCGAGACGATTATTCCCGGCGCCGCGAGGATCTACAATTATCCCGCTGCCGAGCGCTGGGGCATGATCTGGGCATTCAACGGAGAAGAGCCGCTCTATCCCCTTCCCGAGATGCCGAACCTTAGGGAAGACGAGCTGGTCTACCGTGCGTTTCACAGAGGGCAGCGAGAGATCGAAGGGTGGATTGGCTCTTCGAATCTGGTGGACTTCCAGCATCTGTCCACCGTGCACGGCATCCCCGACCCAAACCCGGTGAGCGTGGTGTTCGAGGACTATCTCATTACCGTCCGGCAGGAATCCGTGACGCGGATCGCCGATACGCAGCTGTGGGGCGCGACCTGGCTTACCGCGCATATGCAGTTTCCCAATGGCAGCGAGCGCTTGTTCATGGCCGGGAGTTCGCAGGTTGCGCCCGGCTGGTCCGACGCGTTCTTCGTCGTCGCCATGCGTCGGTCCGATGCGGAGAAGATGGGCCACCAGGCCGCGCAGGAAGAGTTGGATAACCGCATCGCCTATATGCACAAGCTATATGCGGAGGATGAGCCGATCCTCTTCAAGCTCCGTTTCCGGGGCTATGGCAAAAGCGCGCTCCTGAGGGCCGACAAATATTTCGGCCAGTTTCTCCAGTATCTCGAGAAATATCCCCGCTCCGCGCCCTTCGACGTCTGAGGGACCGATCCGTAAAAAGGGATGAGGAATGACTGAGGCTGGACGGGTTGCGCTTGTGACCGGGGCAACCCGGGGCATCGGGTTCGAGATTGCCAGAGGCCTGGCAGAGCACGGCATGCGGGTGGTGATCGGCGCCCGCGACCCTGCAAGCGGGCAGAAGGCTGCCGAGGCCCTGTGCGATCAGGGCCTGGATGCCCATTATGTGATCATCGACGTGACCGATCGCGCATCGGTTCAGGCTGCGGCTGCGGTGCTAGCAGACCGCTTCAGGCGGCTCGACGTCCTGGTCAACAATGCCGGCATTTCCCTGGACAAGCACAGCCTGCCAAGCACCGCCGACCTCGACGAAATGCGCAGGGTGTATGAAACCAATGTCTTCGGCGTGGTGGCGGTCATCCAGGCGATGCTGCCGCTCCTCCGCCAATCGGATCGTGGCCGCATCGTCAACATGTCGACGGGCCTTGGCTCCCTTGCGCTGACCCGCGGGCCGGATGGGCCGATGGCGTTCAGTCGCCTCCTCGCCTACAACAGCTCCAAGACGGCCCTCAATGCCGTGACCGTGCAATTCGCGAACGAACTTGCCGGGACGCCGATCAAGATCAACGCGGCCAATCCGGGCCTTTGCGCCACGGAACTTTCTGGCGGCAAAGGCCAATCGCCGGTGGCGGGGGCGAAAGTCGCCATCTCACTTGCTCTCCTGGACGCAGACGGGCCAACCGGCGGACTTTTTGGTGAGGGTGGTCCAGTGCCATGGTAATGGCGCGCTTCCCCTCCCCGCGAAGAGGCGAAGTGCCGCCCCGTTGACCTGGCACGCACCGGGTCGCATCGCGCATAAGAATGGCAGTGAGGCCTAAATCCGGAAGACGCGCCGCGCGGTTTCGCCAAGCACTGCTGCTCGCTCCGCCGCGCTGAGAAGGCGCGTCGCATCGATCCCATCGGCAACAATGCCGGCATAAGGCCTTGTGGTGTTACCGTAGTCAGACCCCCACATGAGGCGCGACGCCCCGAACACGTCTACTGCGGTACGAAGGAAATTCGCCGTGTCGATGCCTGCGCCCGCAAGCGCGTCGACATTCAGGCTGGTCCACTTGAAGGCGATCGTCTCGTGATCTTTCAGGGCCATGTGGTCAGGAAGCAGACCGTCCTGGCTGCCTGTGCCTCCAGTCCAACCCAAATGTTCGAGGACGACCTGACAGTCCGGGTAGCGGTCGGCCAGTTCGCACACCGTCCGGAGGGCCGCCGACCTTGGGTCCATCCGCAGGTAGGTGATGCAGAGCGGGAGCTTTTCAGCCTGTGCCATCTGCCACAATGCCTGCGCGCCCGGAGACTTCAGCCAGGGCAAATCCCCGTCCCCATCGACAAAGCCGGTCAGGCGAATAGCCGAAACGCGCTTCGTGGGCAGGAGCGCCTGAAGCACGCTGCGACTCTGCACCTGCGCAGGATTCAGGATGATCTCCGTGCGGATGCGGTCCCAATGGGCCTGCGCGACGTCGAGAAGATAGGTGTTATCGGTCTTGTAGGCGCCGCTATACTGCACCCCGATGCCGGCCCTGATGCCCATCTTTTCCCAGAGGGGGAGCATCTTCTCGGGCGTAACAGGCGCATTGAGGACGCGTGCGCGCATCACCGCTTCCGGCTCACGGGCGTTGCGCATGTCCACCGGATAGTGCGCAAAATCAGCAGAGAAGAAATGGATATGGGCATCGATCATGCCCGCCGTTGCATCGGGCTGCGACGGCTGCTGTCGCGTTCCCAGCGCCGGCCCTGCGACGAGGAGCGGCGGAACAGCTCCCAGCAGCGCCCTGCGCGAGAGGACGGCGGAGCGGCCGGGGGCGCTCATCGCACGCCCTTTGCCGTACGAGCCGACAACGCCGGCCCCGACACGATGACGTGGAACAGGATCATGGCAATGGTCGTGAGCAGAAGCGGCGAGGCGACGATCATATAGATCCACAAGCCTGGGACCTGTGCCGCGAGCATCACGCCGCCAACGGCGGGACCGATCATGGAGGTTACCCGCCCGATCCCCCCGGCCCACCCGATACCCGTCGACCGCATGGAGGTGGGATAGCTTGAGGCAACAAGGGAATTCAGGCCCGCCTGGACGGCGATGACGAAGAAGCCATAAGCGAAACCCAGGAACCAGCCCAGCGCATGAAAGCCGCTCACGAAGTAGAAGCAGGTCATTGCGGCAAATCCCAGCAGCGACATGAGCGCCAGTGACGGAGCAAGACCAACGCGCTGCATGAGCAGGGTCAGCAGAATCGGCCCAGCCATAGCGCCGAACGCAGACACTGACGACATCCGCGCGGCGGCCCCGGTCTCTACGCCCCCGAGAAGATGAAGGAAGCTCGGGAGCCAGGAGGTCAGTGTTGCCACCACGCACAGCGTGCTGCCCATGGCGACCCAGAGGAGCAACGTCATGGGTGCGCGACCGCTTCTGAACAGGCCGATCACCGGCGAGCCCTCATTACGCTCCTCGTTGGACACGAATATGGTGTCAGGCGCGAGTTGCAGGTCGGGCGCGATTTTTCCGAGGATCTGGGCGACGCGCGGATCCCGGGGATTGCGCGTCATCAGATACCGGCAGCTCTCCGGCAAACGAACATAAAGGTAGGGCACCAGCAAGAGAAGTGCGATGCCCCCGCCCCATAAGGCGGACTGCCATGAGTGAAAATGAACGAAACTTGGGCCGACAAGCCCGGCCACAGACGCGCCCAGGCCGTGCCCGATGTAAAGCCAGGTGAGCAACTTGCCGCGCCGGTTCTCCGGCATGAACTCGGTCGCCAGCGCGACAATATTCGGCATCGTTCCGCCCATGGCTGCGAAGGCGAGAAAGCGCACAAGGGTGAACATTTCGAGCGTCTGGACAGCGGTCGACAGGAGCGTCAGCAGCCCGAAGAAAGTGGCACCGACCAGGATGATATTCCGGCGGCCGATGCGATCGGCCAGGACAGGGATGGTGTAGAAGCCCAAGGCCATACCGGCTGCCTGCGCCGAGAACACATAGGCCATGGACGGAATGGGTATATCGAGGTCGCGGGCGATGACGGCCGCGAGGTTCGCAACGATATAGGCGTCATATCCTTCCAGGGCCATGAGGATGCCGCACAGGAGATAGATGGTCCAGCGGTAGCGACCCATCGTTGGGCGCTCGAGAATGCTATCAATCGACTGAACAGCCATGCAGATCCCCTCCGGCCCTCCACATATCGCAGAGCGCTCGCCAATCAGCTAACATCACAAATCGACACGGGCAATATATTCTATATAAATTTAATTATTTGGTCGTTTGCGCGACACTTCGCCCGCTGGCGTCGCGAGCTTGTGCTTCGCCAGGAAATTTTGAAGCAAATCTGCCACGGCGACATTATTGAGATCGGCAAAGGGGAGGTGCGTGTTGCCCTTGAGGCCCGCATTGGCAAGCTCGAGAATTTCCGCCTTGCCCCCATATTGATTGATGAGCTTTACGAACCGCCGGTTCAGCGGCAGCGCGAGTTGCGGACCGCGCGGTTGCGACAGATTGTCTCCCCAGACAAATTGCATGGGGATCTTTGCCAGTTTCTTGAATGTCTCGAGCGGCACGTAGACCGGGCCGTAGGGGCCTGGGGGCGAACCGTCATTCTCGCTCTCCGGTAGAACGAAGCCGACATTTTCATAGGCGACAATCGCCTTCACGCGGTCGCTCTCAATCGCCGTGAGGAGAGCCCGGAGGCCGCCCGCCGAATTCGTGATCATGACCACCGGACCGGTCCGCTCCAGTGCGGCGGCTGCGGCATGCGCCTGCAAGGCGACGTTCTCCATCGTGTCATATTCGGCATAACGGGCCCGGCTAGCCTGCTCCCACGCGCGGGCGTCCGCGGTCGGGAACTGCACGCCGGGGTGCCAATTCATATAGCTTGGGCCAAACCGCCAGGCCGTGAAGGTCTCCTGGTCAGATCCCAAGCGCGGGGCTGACTCCACCGTTTCACAGGGCAGATTCGCGCGGCCGACGCGGGGGCCATCCCAGAGATAGACCGGGAAATGCCGTCGCAGAAAGATGCTGTCGAAACCTTCCCCGCCGTCCCACCGGTTTTTCCAGGCGGCGACGCTGGAGCTATGCCAAAAGAAGAGGCCAGTAGAGCCCGCATTCGCCGGGATTTGGTACTCCACATAGCCGTGATCACAGACAGTGGACTTGACGGCTGGGTCCCCGACCCGTGTTCCTCCGGCTGCGAAGGAGCCTTGTCGCTCGATCATCAGCGGCGGCGGCCCCGCGTCCCTCGCGAGCGACGCGGATGGTCCCGTAATGACGAGTACCGTGACGAGGAGGCACCGCGCGACCTGACCGGGAAACATGTGATTGCGAGTCATCAACCTCTCCAAAGAATTGACACCTGGAAGGTGAGCTTCATGCTCCAGCACAGACGCCACTCTCTCAACCTTTATATTATAATACTCTATAAATAATGGCAAGCAAACCTGCTTGTGCGCTTTCAGCGCAGCAGCCGTGCCCCACCCATCGCTGAATACGCCGCCCTCCCGACTTTCCCCAATCAGGTCGGATCGCTCGCCGGTCCGAAGCGTTATGCTGCAAATGGCACGGGAGCGGGCACGATGGCGCATGAAGATGACCCCACGACGCAGGACGAGGACACCGTCCATTACGGCGGCCCCTCCGGCGGCTTTGGTTCGCTGAGCGGCGTCGCGCGCATCTTCGGCAAGGAGTGGGCAACGCCCATGGCGCTGGAGACATTGCGGCGCCAGAACAAGCCCGGCGGCTTCATGTGCGTCTCCTGCGCCTGGACCAAGCCGGAGCATCCCCACCCGGCCGAATTCTGCGAAAATGGCGCCAAGGCGACGCTGTGGGAGCTGACCACGCGCAGCTGCACACCGGACTTCTTCGCCAAGCACACGGTGACCGAATTACAGGCTTGGCAGGACTATGACCTTGAGCAGACCGGCCGGCTCACGCACCCTATGCGCTATGATCGGGCCAGCGATCGCTATGTGCCGGTCAGCTGGGACGAGGCCTTCGCGGGCATCGGCGCTGAACTCAAGGCGCTCGATCCCAAGTCCACCGTCTTCTACGCCTCAGGCCGCGCCAGCCTGGAAACCTCTTATCTCTATGCCCTGTTCGCGCGGCTCTATGGCCACAACAATCTGCCCGACAGCTCCAACATGTGCCACGAAACGACCTCGGTCGGCCTGAAGAAAGTGACGGGGTCGCCGGTCGGCACCTGTCAGCTGAAAGATTTCGACCATTGCGACGCGATCTTCTTCTTTGGCCAGAATACCGGCACCAACAGCCCGCGCTTTCTCCATACGCTCAAGTCTGCGGTGGAGCGCGGCTGCAAGATCGTGACCTTCAACCCCGTCCGCGAGAAGGGGTTGATCGAGTTCGTCGATCCGCAGAACCCCGTTCAGATGGTGACGCAGAAGCGGACCGAGATTTCCTGCCTCTATTATCAGGTGAAGCCGGGCGGAGACATCGCCGCGATCATGGGGATGATCAAGCATGTCATCGCGGAAGAAGACCGCCAATGGGCCGAGCAAAAGCAGCATTTGCTGGATACGGACTTCATCGCGCAGCACACGCATGGCTTCGAAGCCATGGTCGAGAAGGTGCGCGCGACCTCATGGGCTGAGATCGAACAGGAGTGCGGCCTCAGCCGCTCTCATCTCGAAACGGCCGGGCAAATCTATTGCGACGCCAAGAAAGTCATCGGCATTTATGGCATGGGCGTGACCCAGCATGTCCATGGTTCGCAGACCATCGGCATGCTGGTCAACCTGCTGCTGCTGCGCGGGCATATCGGCGTCGAAGGCGCAGGCATCTCGCCGGTTCGCGGCCATTCGAACGTCCAGGGCCAGCGGACCGTCGGCATTTCGGAGAAGCCCGAACTCGTGCCGCTGGACCGGCTGAAAGAGCTGTTCGACTTCGATCCGCCGACCGAGAAGGGCGTGAACACCGTCGAGGCCTGCGAGGGCATCATCGATGGCAGCATTCGCGCCTTCATCGGCCTGGGCGGCAATTTCGTCCGCGCCATCCCGGAGCGGGAGAAGATGGAGGCCGCGTGGACCAACATGCGGCTCACCGTCCAGATCGCCACCAAGCTCAATCGCAGCCATCTGATCAACGGCGAGGTCGCCTATCTCCTGCCCTGCCTCGGCCGCTCGGAGGAGGACATGCAGGCCGGCGGACCGCAGACCGTGACGATGGAGGATTCGCTCTCGATGATCCACGGCTCGGTCGGCAAGCGCAAGCCGGCGAGCGAGCATCTTCTCTCCGAGCTCGCCATCGTCGCCGGCATGGCCAAGGCGACGCTACCCGCCCGCCCGGCCGTCAAATGGGATGACTGGGTCGGCCATTACAGCCAGGTGCGCGACCTCATCGAGGCGACCTATCCGGACAAATTCGCCGACTTCAACCAGCGCCTGTTCACGCCGGGCGGCTTCTTCAAGGGCAATAAGGCCCGCGAGCGGATCTGGCAGACGGAGAGCGGCAAGGCCGAGTTCACGACGCCGACGAGCCTCACCGCCATGGGCGTGCCCGATAAGCCGGGCCGCTACCGGCTCATCACCATGCGCTCGAACGATCAGTTCAACACGACGATCTATGGCTTCTCGGATCGCCTGCGCGGAATCGAAGGTACGCGCGACGTGCTGCTGATGAGCCCGCGCGACATTGAGGCAGCGGGCCTTGAGGCCGGGCAGGTCGTGGGCCTCGCCAGCGATGCGGACGATGGCGTCGACCGGCAGGTGGGTGGGCTCACCGTAACCCCCTTCGACCTGCCGGAGGGCTGCGTCGGCGCTTATTATCCAGAGATGAACCCGCTCATCCCGCTCTGGTATCATGACAAAGCCTCCAAGACGCCGGCCGCCAAGGGTGTGCCGGTGCGAATCGTGGCGCAGTCGGCCACCGGAGGGGGACGGGCGAGATGAAGCGCAGTGGCGAAGGCGCGCGGGCGGTTCGCCCGGGCGCCGCGCTGCTCGGCCTGCCGCTGCTGCTCGGCGGATGCGAGGCGCTCAAGCTCGGCGTGGTCAACCATGCCGGCCCTGTGGCGGCGGACCAGTGGCATCTTTTTCTCCAGCTTGCCCTCGTGCTCATCTTCGTAGCGGGGCCGGTTTTCATCCTCGTCCCGCTGTTCGCGTGGCACTATCGGCTCTCCAACCGGGATGACGCCTATCGGCCCAATTGGGGATTTTCCTGGCCGCTCGAGCTGCTCATCTGGATCCCGCCGACCGCCATCGTGATCGGGCTCGGCGTCCTCCTGTGGAATGCGACCCACCGGCTCGATCCCTACCGCCCGCTCGCCTCCAACCAGCCGCCCCTGGAGGTGCAACTGGTGGCGCTCGACTGGAAATGGCTCTTCATCTACCCCAAGGAGGGCATTGCGACTGTCAATCGTCTGGCCATCCCTGTGGGCCGACCGATCCATCTCAGCCTGACCAGCGGGACGGTCATGCAATCGCTACTCATCCCGCAACTCGCCGGGCAGATCTACGCCATGGCCGGCATGCGCACGCAGCTGCACCTGGCCGCCAGTCGGGCCGGCGTCTTCCGTGGCCAGAACACGCAGTTTAATGGGAAGGGCTTTCAGAGCCAGAAGTTCGATGTCGTGGCGCTGCCGCCGGCCGACTATCGCCGCTGGCTGGAGCAGGTGCGCGCCGTCCGTAGGCCGCTCGACGACAAGGCGCTGGCGGCGATCACCGCCCGCTCCATCGCCCCGCAACCCGCCCTGTTCTCGTCCGTCCCGCCAGGCTTGTTCGAGCATATGATGATGGCGAGCACACAGGGGCAGGCCCGTTGAGCGCGCCGCTTATGCCGGCGCTGCTGGGGCGGTTCAGCTGGGATGCGCTGCCCTTCGTGCGTGCCTGGGAAAACCCCAACGCCAATGAACTGATCGCCGCCGGAGCCGGTGCCATGGTGGTGGCCGGCGCACTGTTCGTGGTCGTGCTGATCGCCCGCCTCGGCCGCTGGCGCTGGCTGTGGACTGAATGGCTCACCAGCCTCGATCACAAGAAGATCGGGATCATGTACATCGTGATCGCCCTGGTCATGCTGGCGCGCGCGCTGATCGAGGCCAATCTCATGCGGCTGCAACAGGCAGTCGCAATCGGCGATCCCGGGCCGGTTGCGCCCGAGCATTTTGCCGAGCTGTTCAGCACCCATGGCTCGATCATGATCTTCTTCATGGCGATGCCCTTCCTCACCGGGCTGATCAACTATCTGGTGCCGCTGCAGATCGGCGCGCGCGATGTCGCTTATCCGCTGCTCAACGCCATCGGCCTCTGGCTCACTGCGGCCGGCGCGGGGCTGATGATGGCCTCGCTGGTGATCGGCCGCTTCTCCACCGGCGGCTGGAGCGGCTATCCGCCGTTCACGGAGATCGGCTTCAATCCGGGCGTCGGGCCGGATTATTGGATCTGGGCTATTACTTTGGGCTCGATTGCCTCTACCCTGGCCGGCATCAACATCGCCGTCACCATCTATAAGATGCGCTGTCCGGGAATGACATTGATGCGGATGCCACTGTTCGCCTGGACCAGCTTGTGCACCGCCATATTGATGATCTTCGCAATGCCGCCGCTGACGGTCGCGACGGCGCTGCTGGCGCTCGACCGCTATCTCGACTTCCACTTCTTCACCAACGCCCTTGGCGGCAACATGATGCACTATGCCAACCTGTTCTGGATGTTCGGCCATCCCGAGGTGTACATCGTCATCCTGCCGGCCTTTGGCATCTATTCCGAAGTGGTCTCCACCTTCTCCTCAAAGGAGCTCTACGGCTACAACTCGCTGGTGATCGCCACGATGGCGATCGCGGTGCTTTCCTTCACCGTCTGGCTGCATCATTTCTTCACCATGGGGCAGAGCCCGAGCCTGAACGCCGTGTTCGGCATCGCGACGATGGCGATCGGCGTGCCGACGGGGGTCAAGATCTACAACTGGATCTGGACGATGTTCCGCGGCGAAGTGCGCTTCACCACGCCCATGTGCTATGCGCTCGCCTTCATGATGACCTTCGTGCTCGGAGGGCTCACCGGCATCATCCTCGCCTTCCCGCCGCTCGATTACATCGTGCACAACACGCTGTTCCTCGTGGCGCATTTCCACAATATGCTGATCCCCGGCACGCTTTACGGCCTGCTCGCCGCCTATACCTTCTGGTTCCCCAAGGCGTTCGGCTTTCGGCTCGATGAGCGGTGGGGCAAGATATCCTGCGCCTGCTGGGTGATCGGCTTCTATCTCGCCTTCATGCCGCTCTATGTTCTCGGCGCGGCAGGCATGGCGCGCCGCACCCCGGCGGTGATGGAGACCGCCTACCGGCCCTGGCTCTATGCGGCGGAAGTCGGCGCGCTGGTGCTGTTCTGCGGGTTCCTCGCGCTGCTCGTCCAGCTCTGGGTGAGCCTGCGCAAGCGCGCCGCCACCCGCGTCTTCGCTGGCGATCCCTGGGATGGGCGGGCGCTCGAATGGTCGATCGCGGCGCCGCCGCCCGCGTATAATTTTGCCCGGCTGCCGCAGGTCGACCAGCGCCACTGGTTCTTCGACGCCAAGCGCAAGGGTGCGCCTTATGCCCCGCCTGCCCGTTATGAAGACATTGAGACGCCGAAAAACAGCGCCGTCGCGCCAATCATCGGGATTGCCAGCGCGGCAGCCGGCTTTGCCCTTGTCTGGCATATGTGGTGGCTGGCGATCCTTGGCGTGCTTGCGGTCATAGCGACCGTGATCGCACGCAGCTTCGCCCGCGACACGCACCAGCTGATCCCGGCCAGCGCGGTCGAACGGACGGAGCGGGCTTGGCTCGACGCGGTGGCGCGGGCGCGGCCCATCCCCCGCGAGATGGAGACGACCCCGGCGAATGCGGGCCTGGCCGAGGTGCACCCATGACCGCCGGTGAGACGAAACATCCCGGCCTCAATCTGGGCAGCACCGACGCGCAAGCCCATGAGGCGGCGGGCTCTGCCCTTTTCGGCTTCTGGGTGTTCCTGATGAGCGACGCGGTGATCTTCGCGCTGCTCTTCGCCACTTATGGCGTCATGCTCCCTGCGACCGCCGGCGGCCCAACTCCGGCAAGCGAATATAAGATCGGCCCGACCTTCCTTGAAACGCTGGTGCTGCTCACCAGCAGCCTCACCTACGGCCTGGCCTCGATCGCGATGAAGCATGGGGCGGCGCAGGCGCGCATCCAGACCTGGCTGGGGCTGACGCTTGCCTTGGGGCTGCTCTTCCTGGGGCTGGAACTGCACGATTTTGCTGGCATGATTGCCCATGGCGCCACGCCCATGCGCAGCGGCTTCCTCTCGGCCTTTTTCGCGCTGGTGCCCCTGCACGGCCTGCATGTGCTCGCCGGTAGCCTGTGGATTGTCGTGATGATGGCGCAGTTGCGGATCATCGGCCTTGATGCGCGCGTGAAGATCAACCTCCTGAGGCTCGGCCTGTTCTGGCACTTCCTCGACATCATCTGGATCGCGATCTTCTCGACCGTCTATCTACCGGGGCTGATCCCATGAGTGAACGCCGAGACGATCCTCGCCGCGAGGCGCGCGGTTATGTGCTGGGCTACGCCGCCGCGCTCTTGCTGACCAGCGTCGCCTTTGCGCTCGTGCGCTGGCCGGTGCTTGCCAGCACCGCCACCTATGCGCTTGTGCTTGCCTTGGCACTCATCCAGATTGTCGTGCAGTTTCGCTGCTTCCTCCACATCGGCCTCAAGCGCTCGACGCGTGACGACCTCCAGCTCATCCTCTTCTCCAGCCTGATCATCGCGCTCATGGTCGGCGGCACGCTGGTGATCCTGTTCAATCTGCGGATGCGGATGATGTGAGCGGGCGGTCGTTGCGGCGCCAACCTAGCGACGGATGGGCGCCACCTTGGCCAGATCGTTCCGGATCGTGGTCGCGGCGACGCCGCCCTCCCCCATCGCGTGGCTGATCTGGTCGAGGCCGAGGACGACATCGCCAGCGGCATAAAGCCCGGGGATGTCTGTGCGCTGATGGGCGTCGACCATCAGACACCCCTCGGATGTGCGACTTGCGCCGAGCATCCCGGCAAGCTCCGAGCGGATGTCAGAACCCAGCGCCGGATACAGCGTGTCGAAGCGGCGCGTCTCGCTCTCGATGCCGAGCGCGATCTGGTCTTCCACCAAGCTGATGGACGTACATTGTCCGGCGATCCCAATGCCCGCTGCCTTCAGCCCCGCGCATTGCGCCGGTTCCAGACTATGTCCCCCTTCAGGCGCGACCAGCGTGATATCGGCGGAATAGCCGCGGAGAAACATGGCTTCATTATAGCCGCGCTCGCCCGTTCCGAGCACCGCGATCGCCTTGTCCGTGACTTCATAGCCATCGCAGATCGGACAATAGCGGAGCCGACCGGTCGCAAGCGCACGATCATGGCATAGATCGTCCATCATGGTTGGGCGGCGATTGACCACGCCGGTGGCGAGCAGGACGGTCCGCGCAGCGAGGCTTCGGCTACCCGTCTGCGCGATGAACTGGCTGCCATCGTGAGCCAAGCTGTCGACGATCCCGTCCTGCAGGCGCGCGCCGTAGAGGACTGCCTGTCGACGCATCCGTGCAAGCAAATCGACCCCGGAGACGCCCTCCGGAAACCCGGCATGATTGCGGGTGAGCGGGATCAAGGCGGCCCGACTCTGTCCGCCGTCTATGACGCAGACCGTCAGATGAAAGCGTGCGAGATAGATCGCGGCGGTCAGCCCCGCAGGGCCGCCGCCGACGATCAGGCAGTCCAGCCGTTCGGCCGAAAGGTCGGCCGGCTCCTGGACGGCCATGCTTATTTGCCGGCCTGCGCCATCAACTCGGCCTTGCGGGCCGCGAGCTCGGCGCCCAGGGCCTTGAGGTCGAGTTCGCTCTCGCGGCTTTCCGCAAACATCTCCTGCTCCTCTTCCTCGACATGGTGCTCAACATATTCGCCGAGCACCGTCACCTTGGCGTCGAACAGGCGGTCACCCGCCTTCATGGCCTGGATCTCGGCGATGAGTTGCTTGGCGCTGGCATGTTCCACTTCGGCTTCGTCGAGCAGGTCATCATCGTCGATGGCCTCGCGCGCGGCGGGATAGAAGATTTCTTCTTCAATCTGCGCATGAACCGTTAGAGCGAGGCAGATCTTGTCAGCCAGCGCCTGCTTCTCGGCATCGTCTTCGAGATCAGCATATTGGTCGAAAAAGCCCTTCACCTCCTTGTGGTCGTCCTTGAGCAATTTGATCGCGTCGGCGGGCTTTGCCGCCGCCCGCTGGGTCTTGCGCGCCGTCTTCGAGGCGGGCTTCTTCGATGCGGGTTTCGCTTTGGGCTTTGCGGCAGTCTTGGTCGTGGCCATGTCGTTTCTCCATCCTGGGGGCGCAGGCGCGCGCCCCTTCGCAGAACAACCACCGAACGACGCCGCGGACCCCGCCGCGCCGCCCATATTAACCTTTGGCAATACGATTACCGTCGTTCATCGCTCCGGTTCCAGGCTAGCGATCAGCCCGGGAATGACCGGCAGAAGATCGCGCGGGAGAAATCCGACTTCGGCAATCTGGTTGGAAACGCCGGCGCCCGCCGCGCCATGGACGAAGACACCCCAGGCCGCCGCTCGCAAAGGATCGGCGCCGCGCGCGGCAAGGCCGCCGATGAGACCGGCCAACACATCGCCCGACCCGCCCGTGGCAAGACCGATGCTGCCGCCCTCGAACAGCAAGGGCTCATCTTCCTTTGGCGATGCAATGAGGGTTTGGGCGCTCTTCAGGACGACGACCGCGTTGAAGGCGCGCGCCACATGCAGGGCTGCTGCGCGCGGGTCTTTGCGGATCACGTCGATATCCTGCCCGGTCAGAAAGCTCATTTCCCGATGGTGGGGCGTCAGGATGACCCGCCCCTCATGCGCCGCCACCAGCTTCTCGAGCTTCCGGGCACAAGTGAGGGCAGCGGCATCGAGGATGATCGTCTGGCCCGGCTTTGGCGTGCCGAGCAGCGCGGCGACAAACTGCTCGGTGCGATCCCCCGCGGACATTCCAGGGCCAAGGATGAGGGTGTCGCAGCGCGCGAGGCGTTCCTGCAGCAACCCGACCGCCTCGAGCGCGATCTCGCCATCCTCATCCGCAGGCAGGGCGATCATCGCCGCCTCGGGCACCAGGACGGCGAGCGCCATTGCGGCGGATCGCACGGTCGCCATCTGGAGCTTGCCGGCTCCCGCGCGCAGCGCCGCCTCGCCGGTGAGCCTGAGCGCGCCCGGCACGAACTCCGCGCCGCCGACCAGGAGAACCCGGCCCCGCGCGTCCTTATCGCCCAGTGCCGCGATCGGCGGCAGCGGATGGGCTTCGAGCCAGGCGCGGTCGAGGGTCGGCATCATCCGCGCCGCCCCGTGATCGCGTCAGGTTCGCTGGTGACCGGGGTCGCTTGGTTCTGCATCGGCGCTGTCACATTGTAGCGCTGGAGCTTGAGCCCGCCATCCCGGCCGGCCGACGGATCGAAGAGATAGTCGGTAATGGCGCAATTGGCCACGTCCCCTTCCCGGTCGATCGCCAAGATGCGTTGTTCATCGAGGCTCTCGATGATGTAGCGCATGCAGAGGACCACCACCTGATGCGTGAAGATCATCACCCGCTTTCCGGCATAATGAAGCGAGATGGTATCGAGGACGGAGCGCAACCGCAGGATGACATCGCACCAGCTCTCGCCCCCGGGCGGGCGGTGATAGAATTTCCCCAGCAGGCGCCGAAATTCGGCCTGATCAGGGAAGATATTCGCGACGCCGGGCGTGGTGAGGCCATCGAGAATGCCGAACTCCTTCTCGCGCAGGCGCTCGTCAAAGCAGATCGGCTCCTGCCGGTCGGTCCCGCCCGCCTCGCGGAAAAGCTCCGCGGTCTGAAAGGCGCGGAGATAGGGAGAAGATAAGAGAATCTGTGGCCGATGCTCGGCCGGCTGCTCGCAGAACCACAGACCCAGGGCGCGCGCCTGCGCCGTACCGAGGTCGCTCAGCGGCACGTCGGCATCCCGCGAGGTCAGAGCGATCCGGTCATGCGCTGCCTCGTGCGCAGCGTCGCGGGCGACATTCCCCGCGCTTTGCCCGTGGCGCACGATAATCAACTGTTCTGGCCAATGCATACTGCCTCCGCTGGTGATCGCGGAACGTTCCTGACGCTTAATTCGATCCCCATGAGCGTGAGGCGCGGACAGCGAGCACCCCGGCGGCGCCCGCGATTCAAAGCGCTCCAGTTGTTCGCTTGCGCCCCCTTGCTGTCTAAGCTGGGTGCTGCACTCAACACACCGGTCGGTTGTTGAAGCCGAACCAATGACGGCTCCGAAGGCCAAAAGATTGGGGTTTACACTATCGCTCGGTCGGCAGGAGCGGCCACGCCACCCACTTCATTCTCGTTCAGCGGCTGCAATCGAGAATCATCTTTTCTGAGTCCCGCGCCTTAGACTGCTTTCTTGGAGTAGCTGGGAGAGCGGCATCGGGCGGCCGAACAGCCAGCCTTGCAGCCAGTGGCATCCTGCGGCCCGGGCGAGGGCCGCTTGATCTTCTGTCTCTACGCCTTCTGCCGTGATCCTAAGACCCAGCGCTTGGGCCAGCGCTACAATGGCTACCAACAGATCGCGACCTGATGCACAGCCCATGGCTTCTTTCACGAAGAGCTTATCTATTTTCAACCGGTCGAATTTGAAGGATTGGAGGTAACCAATACTTGCGAAGCCAGTTCCAAAGTCGTCCAAAGCGAGCCGGATGCCCAAGGTCCGCAGATCGGCCATGATTGCCGCAGCGGCCTGTGGCCGACCCAGCAAATAGCTTTCAGTGATCTCGAGTTCGAGCCGGTCAGCTGGAAAGCCTGTGTCGGCAAGGATTGCGCTGATCTGGTCAGCAAGATGTGCATCCCAAAACTGCGCGGGCGAGAGGTTGACCGAGAGGTCGATGCCGAGAGGCTTGATGTCGATGCAGGCCCTGCGGAGCACCTGCCCTCCCAAGGAGCCGATTAGGCCAGTCATTTCGGCAAGCGGAATGAAGACATCTGGGGGAATTGGACCTTCGGTGGGATGGGTCCATCGCGCCAGGGCTTCAAGCCCAACAATGGCGCCGGATTCCGCTAGAACAATGGGCTGATAGGCCAGTTCAATTCGATTTTCCGCGATTGCAATGCGCAGGTCCTGTTCAAGACGCTTCCGCACGAGATGTTCTTCGTCCAGTTCAAGGGTGAAGTCGCTCCAGCGGTTCTTCCCCCTGGCTTTGGCATTGTACATTGCAACGTCTGCACGGCGCATCAGCTCGTCGATATCGACGAGAGCATCTGAAGAAGACGTCACGACGCCAACGGATATTCCGATGAGAATATTGGCGCCGGCAACCGGAACTGTCGTCTGAAAGGAAGCGATGATGCGTTCGGCGAGCGAACATCCCGGGCCATCGACATCAAGCTGGCACAATATTGCAAACTCGTCGCCGCCCGTGCGAGCAATCAGCGAATGCGCCGGCGCTGCCGCCGCGAGCCGGGATGCCACCTCCCGCAGCAGGGCGTCTCCTGCGCCATGGCCATAAAGATCGTTCACGCCTTTGAAGCCATCCAGGTCCATGTAAAGCAGAACGAAATGATTACCGGTCGCAATCGCCTCGTTGAGCCGACCGAGGAGGACGCGGCGATTAGGAAGCTCCGTTAAAGGATCGTGGTTCGCCAAATGCTGAGTTCTGGCTTGGCTGGCTGTCAATGCTGCAATGGACTGCCCCCCCTGCCGCAGGATAAAAAGCGCAGCGATAACCGCGACGACCATGATGCCGGCAAACCCAGGGATGACCTCGCGACGAAATTGTGTGCCAGGGGTCTCGAACGCGACCTCAACGGATGCGATCTGGTTACCATCCATATCTCGCAGGACTAGCGCGGCGCTCGACGGGGCTGGCCGTGCCAGGTTTAGCGCTAGGGCGGGGAGATGGTGCTTGGCACGGATACTGGCGAGATGGCTCGCATCAAAACGCTCGGCTATGACGAGCAGGTGCCTCTCACCCGCAGGCGCCGACACTTTGTTGGTCAAGGGAACAACGGCAGCAACCGAGTAGACGAAAACCTGACGTTTCTCGCGGGCAAAGCCGCTGACGATTGGCGTGCCACGATCATCCATAGCACGCACTTTTGCCATCGCCGTCTGAATTGACGGACCCAGTATCTCGGCAAGTTTAGATGAGGATCGGTTCCCGTTGCTGAAGGCGTAGCGGGTCCCCCCGTCAGGACCGATGACAAAGACATGGTCATAATTCTGGGTTTTACCGAGGTAAGCCGTGATGTTGTCGTCGATCCACGCCGCGCTGAAGTCGTACGAAATGTGGCGCACTGCGTCGTCCCATTTCGCGTAGTCCTGAAGATCATGCTCCACCATGGAGACGCTTGTCGCGAGGGCAGCTTCCAGCGTCCGCGTCTCGCGTACTGCCTCAAGCCGATCCTGCGCGGAGGTCGTGACTAAAATGAGCCCTAGAATGCTTCCAAAGCACAACCCGAGAAGCAATAGCACAGGCCAGAGATAGCGAGCAGGCACGCGTTGAATGAGTGACATAGGCCTTTGCTGATGTGACTGTTTTCAGCACCTTTGGGCCGCAGGTCGTACCAAGACGTTAATAAAGATTCTCCATTCACCGCATTTCGGATGGAGGGATAGCTGACGGCTTTTTCGCTCAGAATGAGCCCGTGTCTCAGCAGAACCTCGCTGACAAATTTCCGTCGGAGAAAGCGTGCGGACGAACGAACACGCTCCCTTGAAGTCTCCCTCACGCGAGCTTGCAATCGGATGAAATGTTCTCTGAGGCCAAATGCCGTTTGCGTCTTACGACTACATTTCAGACGAGCTCTACCCTTTACCTTCTGCTGACTGCCGCTGATCGCATCACGACATCCGCCGGCTGTGACGGAAGCGGGAATAGCGATTAAGCAGATCGTTGATCAGTTGCTCGTCGGTATAGCCGGTCACGTCATGAGGCTGCCCGCCGTCGGAAGAGTGCGCCACGGCGCGATAATGTAGGCGCTCTCGCTCCTGGGTCTTTCGCGGCTCGGCCCAAACAAAACTCGCCACACGAAATCCGCGCGCACGGACGGTGTAATCGAAATCGCCTCGCTCGCCATGCGGGATGGTGAGCCCCACATGATCGGCATCCTGCATGAGGCGCGCGGAAATGCCGCTGTCTCGCATCTGCGCCGCCACGGCCGCGAGGGCCGGCTGGGCTATGTCGGCTAGAAAAGTAAGGACTTCGTCTCGATCGTGAAACCGGGTGATGGTTGCGAGGCGCTGCTGCCATGTGAGGGCGTTTTCTGCGCCCGTGGCCGCGCCCGCAGCAGACAGGTCCATCGCTTCCTGGCTCTCGGTTTGAAGGGCTCGCAACAGGCCATAGCAAATGAACACCATGACCACAGCGAAGGGCAACGCGCTGGCGATCGCCGCGGTTTGAAGCGCCTGAAGCCCACCGGCGACCAGCAGCACCGCCGCGACACCGCCGGCGCAGACCGCCCAGAAAACACGCTGCCAGACGGGAGGGTCTTTCGCCGCGCCGGACGTGATCATATCCATGACCAACGCACCGGAATCCGCTGACGTTACGAAGAACGTGATGATGAGAAGCGTCGCGATGCCTGAAACAATGGTGGAAAGCGGGAGCTGCTCAAGCGTCTCGAACAAGGCGACCGGGAGGTTGTTGGCGACCGTATCGGCGATGTGGGCTGCGCCGCTCAGATCGAGCGCGATCGCTGTGTTCCCGAATACCGTCATCCAAAGGAAGGTGAACAGCGCCGGGACGAGCAGAACGCCGCCGACGAACTGGCGGATTGTCCGCCCGCGCGAGATGCGCGCGATGAACATGCCGACAAATGGCGACCATGCGATCCACCAGCCCCAGTAGAACAGCGTCCAGCTACCCAACCACGGATTGGGCTCATAGGCGTACAGACGGAAGGTGCGCTGCACGACCTCGCTAAGATAAGTCCCCACATTCTGGACGAAGGCCTGAAGCAGAAACACCGTCGACCCCGTCACGAGCACGAAGACCAGCAAAAGGGCGGCCAGGATGATGTTCAGTTCCGACAGGCGCTTCACGCCTCGGTCCAGTCCCATGACAACCGACAGCGTCGCCAACCCCGTGATGGCGGCAATCAAGACGAGCTGGATGACCGTGTTGCTCGGCAGACCGAACAGATAGCTAAAGCCGGCATTCACCTGCAGCACGCCCAGACCGAGCGAAGTCGCGACCCCGAACATGGTGCCCAGCACGGCGAAGATGTCGACAGCGTGGCCGATAGGACCATAGATCCGCTCCCCGATCAGCGGGTAGAGCGCCGAGCGGATGGTGAGCGGCAGACCGCGACGAAAGGCGAAATAGGCAAGCGCCAGGCCGACGACGATGTAGATCGCCCAGGCGTGGAGCCCCCAGTGGAAGAAGGTAAGGACCATCGCCTGACGGGCGGATTCGATCGTGCGACCTTCGCCGACCGGCGGCAAGGCGTAATGCTGGATAGGCTCGGCTACGCCGAAGAAAATCAGCCCAATCCCCATCCCGGCGCTGAACAGCATCGCGAACCATGAAGGATAGCTGTAGTCCGGTTCACTGTCGTCGGACCCAAGTTTGACGTCGCCATAGCGGCTGAACATCAAAAACAGGGCAAACACGAGAAAGCCGGCCACCGATGCGATGTAGAACCAGCCGAAGTCCGCCACGATGAGCGCCTGCGCAGCGGCGAATAGCCGGCCGGCAACGTTAGGAGCGATTGCTCCGAACAACACAAAGGCGAGAATGAGACCGGCCGAGACGAAGAACACGGTAGGATTGATCTCAACCCGGCGCTTTGTCGTGCCTTCCGGCGCATCATCAAACGATGGCTCGCTCACCTCTTCCCCCCATGCAGCCGGAACTCTGTTCAGGAAAGGGAACGAGGCGAAGCGCGGTCGGTTGCATATGGCTCATTCTAACGCCAGCAGTCCGTGCCAGCAGCGTGACCTTAGCGCGCGGTATCTTCTGCACCTGTCCGCTCACAAAGGGAATCAAGAGCGAAGAATGCCGCCCGATCATGAATGATCGCCCAGATCACCGCACGTGCGCAGCCGGCTTGCAACATCGCGATACGAATGAAAAAGGGCTGGAGCGGGTAGCGGGGATCGAACCCGCATCACAAGCTTGGAAGGCTAGTGCTCTACCATTGAGCTATACCCGCTCATCGACCGTTCGCCGACCCTCACCGGCACTCGGCCGGGACGACCGCTCAGTGGCGATGCGCTGGAGCCATTGCCACGACAGGCACGGCAGCGTCAACAGCTTCGCATCGCGATCCTTTGGCGGCAGAGCATTGATCGACCCTCGACTTTGCGCGCCGCAGATTGCAAAGGATCGGCAATGAACAGCTTGCCCGATCCTGCCAGCCCTCTCTCGCCGGAGGACGCCGCCCGCGCCTTCGCCGCCATTCTGGATGGCACGGTGGAGGACGAAGCAATCGCCGCCTTTCTGGTCACACTGGCCGAGCGCGGCGAGGCGGCCACCGAGATTGCCGCCGCCGCCCGGGAGATGCGGGCGCGCCTCAATCCCGTGCAGGCGCCGGCGGGGACCATCGACGTGTGCGGCACCGGTGGCGATGGCCATCATACGCTCAACATCTCGACTGCCGTCAGCCTTGTCGTCGCCGCCTGTGGCGCGCCGGTGGCCAAGCACGGCAATCGCGCTGCGTCTTCCAAGGCCGGCGCCGCCGACACGCTCGAGGCGTTGGGACTGGACCTCGACCGCGCAGCAGACACCGCCGAGCGCACGCTGGCGGACCTCGGCATCTGCTTCCTTTTTGCGCAAAAGCATCATCCCTCGCTCGCGCGGATTGCGCCGATCCGCAAGGCGCTGGGCCGGCGGACCATCTTCAACCTGATGGGCCCGCTCGCCAATCCGGCCGGCGTCACCCGCCAGCTCATCGGCATTGCGCGCCCGGCCTATGTGCCGATCTATGCACAGGCGCTGGCGGAGCTGGGCACCGAACGGGCGATGGTGATTTCCGGCGATGAGGGGCTGGACGAACTCTCCCTCGCCGGCGGCAATGACGTGGCCGATGTGACGAGCGACGGCATCATTGCGATGCGACGGATCAGCGCGGCCGATGCCGGGCTGCCGACACACCCTATCGACGCAATCAAGGGCGGCGACCCGGCCTACAATGCCGCGAAACTGCGGGCGCTGCTGCTGGGCGAGGCCGGCCCGTATCGCGATGCCGTGCTCTTCAATGCCGCTGCCGCGCTGATCGTCGCCGGCAAGGCCGAAACGCTGACCGAAGGGGTCGAGGAAGCCACCGAAGCCCTCGACCGCGGCCTTGCCAACACCCTGCTCGACTGCTGGATCGCCTACGCATGAACAAGCTCGATGAAATCTGCGCCACCAAGCGGGACGAGGTCGCCGCCCGCAAGCAGGCGACGTCACTCGCCGACCTGCAGGCGATGGCTGCCTCCCAGACCCCACCGCGGGGCTTCCGTCGCGCGCTCGACGCCAGGGTGGCCGCGGGCGGCTATGGCCTCATCGCCGAGGTCAAGAAGGCCTCGCCATCCAAGGGGCTGATCCGCGCCGACTTCGATCCGCCGGCCCATGCCCGCGCCTATCAGGCGGGCGGCGCGGCCTGCCTCTCGGTGCTGACCGACGCGCCCTATTTTCAGGGCCATGAGGATTATCTCATCGCGGCGCGCGCCGCCGTCTCGTTGCCGGTAATCCGCAAGGACTTCATGGTCGATCCCTGGCAGGTGCTGGAGAGCCGGGCGATCGGCGCCGATGCCGTGCTGATCATCGTCTCGGCCCTCTCCGATGCGCAGATGCAGGAGATCGAGGATGCCGCGCTCGGCCTCGGCATGGATGCGCTGGTGGAGGTGCATGATGCCGCCGAGCTGGAGCGGGCGCTGACCCTGCGCTCGCGGCTGATTGGCGTGAACAACCGCAACCTCAAGGATTTCTCGGTCGATTTCGCCCGCACCTATGAGCTGGTCGGCAGCGCGCCGGAGGGCTGCACCTTCGTCGCCGAGTCCGGTCTTGGCTCGAAGGCGGACCTCGATGCGATGGCGGAGCATGGCGTGCGCTGCTTCCTGGTCGGCGAATCGCTCATGCGGCAGGATGATGTCGAGGCAGCGACCCGCGCGCTGATCGGCGCATGAGCGGCCTCAGCCATACCGACGAGGCCGGCGCCGCGCGCATGGTGGATGTAACAGCCAAGGCCGACACCAGCCGCACCGCCAGCGCGACCGGTAAGATCGATATGAATGAAGCAGCTCGCGCCGCGATTGCGGACGGCACTGCCGCCAAGGGCGATGTGTTCGCCGCCGCGCGCATCGCCGGCATCATGGCCGCCAAGCGCACCAGCGACATCATTCCGCTCTGTCATCCCCTGCCGCTCACCGGCCTGACGCTCGACCTTGCGCTGGATGCGGGCGGCGCCATCGCCACGGCGACCGTGCGCACATCCGGCAAAACCGGCGTGGAGATGGAAGCGCTGACCGCCGTCTCCGCCGCCTTGCTGACACTCTACGACATGCTCAAGGCCGTGGATAAGCACATGGTCATTCGCGACATCCACGTCACGGCCAAGGCGGGCGGCAAGTCCGGCGACTGGACCGCCTGAGATCATGGCGGGGGCGCGCCCATGATCTCTGTCGATGACGCACAGCAGCGACTGCTCGCCCTCGCCACCCCGCTCGCGCCCGAGGCGGTTTCATTGGCTGAGGCGAACGGCCGATGGCTGGCCGCACCGCTGACCGCAGTCCGCGACCAGCCCTGGACGGCCCTCTCCGCCATGGATGGCTACGCGATCCGTCATGCCGATCTTCCCGGTCCCTGGCGCCTGGTGGGCGAAAGCGCGGCGGGCAGCGTTCCTCCGGCTCAGGCCATCGGCGCGGGCGAAGCAATGCGGATCTTCACCGGCGCACCGCTGCCCCCCGGCGCGGATACCGTGGTGGTGCAGGAAGATATCGCTGCCGATGGCCTGTCCATTCGCCTGACCGGCGACGGACCGGGCGGTGCGGGGCGGCATGTCCGCCCGCGTGCCAGCGATTTTGCGCAGGGCGATACGTTGCTGCCGGCCAGCCTGCGGATCGGCCCGGCGCAAATCGGCCTGGCGGCGCTCGCGGGCCACGAAACGCTGACGGTGCATCGCCAGCCGAGGGTCGCGATCCTCTCCACCGGCGACGAGCTCGTCCCGCCCGGCGCGCCCTGCCCGCCCGGCAAGCTCCCGGCCTCCAACGGCGCGATGTTGCGCGCCATGATTGGCGGCGCGGGCGGCGTGGTGACCATCGAGCGGATCGTGCGGGACGATCTGAATGCGCTGACCGCCGCGCTGCGCGATGCGGCTACCGCCGATGTCATCGTCACCTCCGGCGGAGCGTCCGTGGGCGATCACGATCTGGTGCGCCCGGCGCTGGAGGCGGCAGGCGGCAGCATCGATTTCTGGCGGATCGCCATGCAGCCCGGCAAGCCGCTGATCGTGGCACGCATCGGGCGGCAGATCATGCTCGGCCTGCCCGGCAATCCGGTCTCGGCAATGGTCACCGGCGCGCTGTTCCTGCTGCCGCTCATTCGGCGTCTTGCCGGCGGAACGGATGTGCTGCCCAAGAGCCGCACGGTTCGGCTCGGCGCTGACCTCCCCCCGGGCGGCAAGCGCAGGCTGTTCATGCGCGCGATGGTCGACGGCGTGGGCATGGCCACGCCGCTGGCTTTCCAGGATAGCGGCGCGATGCATGCCGCTGCCCAGGCCAATGCGCTGATCGTCCGGCCGGAAGGCGCGCCAGCCGCGCGCGCTGGGGAAGAAACAGAGCTGCTCGACTGGGCCGCGCTCGGCCTCGGCGGGGACTGAGCCTTTCCAGCACTCAATACGTATTCTGGGCAATTGCTGCCCTCCCCTCGCGCCCTACAGTCTGCGTCTCAAATGGGGGTCGCATGGCAGAATTTCCGCAAGAGGGGCAGCTGGGCGTCGAACGCCGGGCCATGCTCACAGGAACGATCGGCGCCGCAGCCATGCTGGGGCTGCAGGCCTGCGCCCCGGCCTCCGGTTCCCGTCCCGCGACCCTGCGAGCGCCGAGCCGCCGGACGGCGCTCGTCCCCATTCGCATCAGCCGCGACCAATTGATCGACGTGAAATGCTGCATCCGCCCGCTGCGCGCCGCCGGGCCGAATCTGGATGTGGAGACGGTGGGCGATGCCCTCGTCATCCATAATTATGGCCATGGCGGCAGCGGCTGGTCGCTCTCCTGGGGATCGGCCGACATCGCGGTCGGCAAGGCGCTCTCCGTGCTGCCGCGCGAGATTGCCGTGGTGGGATGCGGGATTATCGGCCTGACCACGGCCGTGATGGCGCAGCGCGCCGGCCTCAAGGTCACGCTCTATGCGCGCGAATCCATCCAGCAAACCCGCTCGTTCCGCGCCAGCGGATCGTTCACCCCGGATAGCCGCATCGCCTTGGCGGAGCCCGCCGGTCCCGCCTTTGGCGAGCTGTGGGAACGCATGGCCCGCTTCTCGTGGAAGGCCTTTCGCACCTATCTCGGTCTGCCGGGCCATCCGGTGGAGTTCGGCGATTCCTACCAGCTTTCGGATACACCGATCACCCGGCGGGAGTGGCCAGCCGACCCTGCAATCACGCAGAGCTTCGCGACGAGTGGGCGGCCACAGCAGAATTCCGAGTTCGGCCATTATAGCGAGCGCATTCGGGACATCGTGCCGCAGGCGCAGCCGCTGAGCGCAGAGGATAACCCCTTCCCGCAACCCCATGTGCGGCGCAGCTCGCAGATGATCTTCAACTTCGCCAGCTATGCCCATGTCATGCTCGGCGAGTTCTTCGAGCGCGGCGGGCAGTTCGTGATGCGCGACTTCGCTCGCCCGGCGGACTATGCGGCACTGCCCCAGAAGGTCGTGATCAACTGCACCGGCTATGCCGCCCGCGACCTGTGGCAGGACAAGACCATCATCCCGGTGCGCGGCCAGACCGGCTGGCTCGTGCCGCAGCCCGACGCCTTCTACAGCGTGCGCTATCGCAATGTTTCGCTCACCTCCAAGCGCGACGGGATCGTCGTGATGAACAATAACCCAGATATGGGCGAGATGCTGGGCGTGGGCGACAGCATGGAACTGCCCAATGTCGCCGATATCGAGAAAGGTCTGGAGATCATGGCGCCCGTCTTCGCGCCCGGCTTCCAGGCACAGGGCTGACCGATGCTGCTGCGCACTGCCCCGCTCCTGGCCGCTGCCCTGACCGCCCTCGCCGCGATCGCTGCGACACCCCCTTCGGCCAGCACGCGAGACGGCGTCTATACGGCCGCGCAGGCCGAAGCTGGCGCCCGCCTCTATGCCACGCGCTGCGCCATGTGCCACGGCCGGGCGCTGGAAGGCACGTTCGAGATTCCCGGCCTTGGCGATCGCTTCATGGCCCATTGGAGCAATGCCCCGCTCTCCAATCTGCATGAATATGTCGGCCGGGCCATGCCGCAATTCGCGCCCGGCTCGCTGACGCCGGACGACACGACCAACATCATCGCCTTTCTGCTGCAGGCCAATGGCCTGCCGGCCGGAAGCGCTGCGTTGCCCAGCGAGGCCGGCGCTCTCGCGCGGATCACCGTGCAGCCCGCAGATCTCAAGCTCACCGCCAGGGCTGTGCCCAGAACACAATAGGCACAGCCCTTTTTCCTTATGACGCACTGCAGCAAATTTGCCACAGATTCCGGGAAAATGCCTCGCGCGCGTGCGAGGCTTTGAGTTTGTCCTTTTTGCAATGCACCATTCATCAAATGAACCGTGCGCGCGTGAACCAAGGTCGATCGCCGTTGGAGTCGGATTGTCCCGGCTTCAGGACGCTGCGTCGCCACCGCCCGCATCACCGGCAGATCGGCTGACCATGACGCGGCAGGATCTTCATCGCAGGGACACCGCTCCCATCGAGAAGATCGATGCTGCCGGCGTTCTGGAGACGCCGCCGCCCCGGCTCGCCCACCTCGTCAAGCTCGGGCTTCTCGGGCTGGCCTTTGGGGGGATTTTCGTCGGCCTGCACATGGTGTCCGACAATGAAGATCGGTTGCTGCTGGAAACGCTCACCATCCTCGATCTTCTGGCGCTCAGCTTCCTTCTGCTGCTCGGCATTCGCCGCTGGCGGGAAGCGGCGGCCTACACGATCCGCGCCCAGCATCTGGTCAGCGAACTGGAGACGGCACGGCAGAGTGCGATCAGCGCGAACCTCGCCAAAAGCCGCTACCTTGCCAGCGTCAGCCACGAGATCCGCTCGCCGCTCAATGCCATCTATGGCTATGCCCAGCTGTTCGAGCGGGGCGATGGCGTCAACGCGCAGGAGGCAGCGCGGGTCATCCTGCGCTGCTCGGAGCATCTGACCAATCTGGTCGAGGGTTTGCTGGATATCTCCCAGCTCGAATTCGGGATGCTGCGCGTGCGCACCGAAGAGGTGCGCCTCAACAGCTTCCTCGACCATATCGTCTCGATGATGCGCCCCGCCGCTCATGCCAAGGGCCTCACCTTCACGCTGGAAAAGACCGGCCGCCTGCCGGAGATCGCCCGTTTCGACCAGAACCGGCTGCGCCAGGTGCTGATCAACCTGCTCTCCAACGCGATCAAGTTCACCCAACACGGCAGCGTGACGCTCAAAGTGGGTTATGCCGGGCAGATCGCCACCTTTGAGGTGAAGGACACCGGCCCCGGCATCGCGCCGGAAGACCGGCAGCGCATCTTCGAGCCATTCGAGCGCGGCGAGGGGCGGGAGTCCGGCGCCGGCCTCGGCCTCGCCATCTCGCGCACGCTGGTCGAGATTCTCGGCGGCCAGCTCGATCTGGTCAGCACGCCGGAAGGCGGCAGTTGTTTCCGCATCGTGATGATGCTGAGCGAGGTCGCCGGCAAGGCCCTCTCCTCGGCACCCATGCGCAAGCTCACCGGCTATGAGGGCAAGCCACGCCATGTCCTGCTGGTCGAGGACGATGCCGACCAACGCCAGTTCCTCGAGCAGTTGCTGCGCGGGCTCGGCTTTCAGGTCGAGGCGCGGCCAGATGGCGAACAGGCGCTGCTTGCCGCGCGCGAGACGCCGCCGGACCTCGCCATTCTGGACATCAGCCTGCCGGGGCTATCCGGCTGGGAGATCGGCTGCGAACTGCGCGCGATGTTCGGCGACCGGCTGCAAATCCTCATGCTCTCGGCCAATAGCGAGGAGCTGCACCGCCCGGAGCATGACAGTCCGCAGCACGATCGTTTTCTCGTCAAGCCTGTGGAATTTGAATCGCTTGTCGGCGCGATTGGCGATTTGCTGCAACTGACGTGGCGCTGGCAGGACGATGCGCCGGATGCCGGCAGTGCCGGGCCGGATACACCGTCCGCCCTGCAACCAGCGCCGGTTGCGCTCGACGACACCGCCCGCAAGCACATCGCCCGGATGCAGGAATGCCTGCGGATCGGGCACATTCGCGGGATCGAAACCGAGATCAAGCAGCTGGAGCGCGCCTCGCCCGCCGCCGAGCCGCTTGTTCGCCAGCTTTACCAGCACCTCGACCGATACGACCTGACCGCCATGGCGCGCCTCTTACAGGATTACTGACATGATTGGCATTCCCGGACATTCGGACACCGTCCTGATCGTCGATGACGAGCCGGACACGCTGCGGATGCTGACCGCCGCGCTGGAGACAGCCGAGATTTCCGTACTGGTCGCGACCTCAGGCCATGTGGCGCTGGCCCAGTTGGGCAACATCATGCCCGACCTCATCCTGATGGATGCGGTGATGCCCGGCATGGACGGGTTCGAGACCACGCAGAAGATCAAGGCCAATCCCCAGCTCGCCAGCATCCCGATCATCTTCATGACCGGCTTGACGGAAAGCGAGCATGTGGTCGAAGCTTTCGAGGTCGGCGGCGTGGATTATGTCCGCAAGCCGGTGGACCTGCAGGAGCTGCTGGCCCGCGTGCGCGTGCATATGGCCCAGGGGCGTGCCGTCCATGCCAGCGTCGCCAGTCTCGATGCGACCGACCGGCTGATCCTGGCCACCGATGCGCGCGGCAGCCTTTTGTGGTGCACCCCGCGTGCGGAACAGGCCATCTCGCGCGTCTCGCCCGGCTGGCTGCGCAGTGAATCCGCGCTGCCGGAAGAAATCCGCAATCAGATCGAGAAGCTGCTGACCAAGGACGAGGGCGTCGCCGGTAATGCCGTGCGCGTGCGACAGACCAAGGGCCAGGGCGAGCTGGAGATGCAGGTCATTGCCCATTATCGGGAGGATGAAGTGCTGATCCGCCTTAATGAGCTCAATCCCGAGCAGGATCTCGACCGCCTGCAGGAGCGCCTGCCGCTCACCCGGCGCGAGGCCGAGGTGCTGCTATGGGTGAGCTATGGCAAGCCCAACCGGGTGATCAGCGATGTGCTGGAGATCAGCCCGCGCACCGTCACCAAGCATCTGGAACGGATTTTCGACAAGCTGGGTGTGGAGACCCGCTCAGCCGCGGCGGCTGTCGCGATCCGCATGTTAGGCCAGTAGCGACTTCTTGCGCAGGGCGGGGGGAAGCCGCGGCGGCCGCATGTACGAGGCCTCCGGCGACGCGCCGCTGGACTTGCGCACCGCGATGGCCTCGATCTCGATCAGGTAGAGCGGGCCGACAAGCGCGGCGACCTGGAAAGTGGAGCGCGCAACGGTGTTGGGATTAGCCTGCGTGCCGAAGAACTGACGGAACCCCTCGTTAACGCCGGCGAAGTCCATCTTGCCGGTGCGCGGGTCCGCCGCGACGAACAGCGACAGCTTCACCAGATCGGACATCTTATAGCCCTGCGCCTCGAGCAGGCTCTTGATCTTGTTGAGGGTGCTGATCGTCTGGGCCTTGGTGTCGCCCATCTCCTCCAGCGTCTTGACCTCGCTCATCGGCTTGGCGGGATCGACCGGGGACGGCAGTTGGCCGGAGAGGTAGAAGGTCTCCATCCCCTCGCCGACGCGTACGCCATCCAGAATGATCGCGTTGGGATTACCCTTGATCCGCGTGACCTCTGCCTGAGCGGGCACCGCAGTCAGCAGTAGCGCGGCGGCACCTGCCAGAACGGTCTTGGCCAACATGGCCTTGAGAGACATGCGACCCAGGTCGCGGCGAGCCGAATAAGCGCGTCTAATCATAGTGATGTTAGCTACGAATACCCCCCCTCCGCCACCATACGACAAAATGCGTATGTCCGAATCCCGACCAGTCCGATCAGCTAGCCAGGCGCAAAAGAGCATATCACAGGGCGACGCGGGACGCTCGGCGCAACAACCATAACCCGCCGAAAAGACAGACAAAAAGGAGAGCGCACCACGAGAACAAGGGGGACGTCTTCATGATCACGCGCAGAAATATTGCTGCCCTATTGCTCCTTACGAGCGCAGCCATTCCCGCCGCAGCCGTGGCGCAAACGGCCGAAACGCCGCAGGAGCCGCCGGCCGATGGCGGCGAGATCATCGTCACCGGCACCCGTTCCACCGGCATGATGGCCGCAGAGAGCGCCGCGCCGATCCAGCTGCTGAGCTCCTCCGCACTTGAAAAGGTGGGTCAGCCCAACCTCAACCAGGCGCTCACCCAGCTCGTGCCGAGCTTCCAGGCGCAGACGCAGGGCACCGACATGGCGAGCTTCTCGCTTTCGGCCCGCCTGCGCGGCCTCAGCCCCAACCACACGCTGGTGCTGGTCAACGGCAAGCGCCGCCACGGCAACTCCATCCTGCAGGTCATCAACGGCGCCTTCGGCGGTTCCGCCGCGCCGAGCATCGACCTGATTCCGCCGGACATCGTTCAGCGCATCGAGGTGCTGCAGGACGGCGCCGCCGCGCAATATGGTTCGGACGCCATTGCCGGCGTCATCAACATCATCCTCAAGTCGGACACTTATGGCGGCGCGGTGAAGTTCAACGCCGGCCAATATTATGACGGCGAAGGCACGACCTACAGCGCGAGCGGCAATTTCGGCATGCCGATCGGCGAGAGCGGCTTCCTTGACCTGTCGCTCTTCCATCGTCGCAATGACTGGACAACGGTCGGCGACGGTCAGTTCTCGGTGCGGAACTATGACGGCACCACCGTCACCAACGTATCAGCAGCCTTCAAGCCGCTGCTCGACGCCTGCAATGCCAAAAATTGCACCGCCGGGATCAACGGCGGCCAGCCGGCATCCCAGCTGACGCTCGGCTTCTACAATTTCGGCTATGATTTCGGTGGCGTCGAGCTCTACTCGTTCGGCAATATCTCCTATCGTCATGGTGACGCCCTGCAGGGCTATCGCCATCCGACCCGCCTGTGCCGCACCACCGCCGGCACCGCGACCACCACGGACCCGACCAACTGCTTCGGCACCAGCGCCCAGACCGGCCTCGTGCCGCATATCGAGGTGAAGCAGGACGAATTCCAGTTCACCACCGGCCTGCGCGGCGAGATCAGCGGCTGGGACTGGGATCTGGCCGGCAGCTATTCGGAAGATGTCGCGAAGGTCTACACCACCAATTCGGCCAACGCGTCGCTGTTTGTCGCGACCGGCCAGTCGCCGTCCGACTTCTATGACGGCAGCTTCAAGTTCACCCAGTTCGTCGGCACCCTCGATCTTCGCAAGGAGTTCGACGTGGGCTTCGAGGATCCGCTGAATTTCGCCATCGGCGCGGAATATCGCAAGGAAACCTACGCCATTGGCGCTGGCGACGCGCTGTCGCGCTATGTCGAGGGTGGCCAGTCCTTCCCCGGCTATGCTCTCAGCGATGCCGGCACACTCTCGCGCAACGCCAAGGCGGCTTATATCGACGTCGCCGTCAACCCGGTGCCCGACTGGACCGTGGATGTCGCCGGCCGCTACGAGCATTACAGCGACTTCGGCGACACGACGATCGGCAAGATCACGACGCGCTACGACTTCTCGCCGGCCTTCGCGATCCGCGGGACGGCCAGCACGGGCTTCCGCGCACCCTCACTGCAGGAATCCGGCTACTCGGCCACGAACGTCGGGCCGACCTCTGCCACGCTGCAACTTGCGCCCAGTTCGCCGGGATCGGCCAGCGCCGGGTTCGGCGCGCTCAGTCCGGAAAAGTCGGTCAACTTCTCTGCCGGTATCGTGCTCCGCCCGATCTCGCGCCTGACGATTACGCTGGATGGCTATCTCATCAAGATCAAGGACCGCATCGTGTCCTCGGGCAGCATCACCGGCCAGCAGTTCGTCAACCTGACGTCGCCGCCGCAACGTGTCGGTATCGACACGCCGGCCGCGCTGATCAATGGCCTGACGCCCTATGACCTGGTGATCAACGCCATCAATGCCAGCGGCAAGCAGCTCGATCCGACCGTGCGGACGAACGGTTCGCTGGCGATCCAGACCTTCACCAACGGCATCGATACCCGGACGATGGGCCTGGAACTCGCCGCGCGTTATCCGGTCGATCTGCCCTTCGGTAACATCGATTTCTCGATCGGCGGCAACTACAACCTCACCAAGGTCACGAAGAACAAGCTGGGCACCCTGTTCGGCCCAACCTCCGAGCAGATCATCGAGAAGGCCAGCCCGGCCTTCAAGGGCAACTTCAGCGCCCTGTTCACCAGCGGCAAGTTCACCGCCAATGCCCGCGTGAATTACTACAGCAAGACCAATCAGTTCGTGCAGCCCAACAGCACATCGGCCAACGGCAATGCGAGCCGTGGCATCGCTGCCCTGCCCGCGCCGATCCTGCTGTCGAACAACCAGCGTTACTACAATGCCGAGGTGGCGCCGGCCGCGATCGTCGATCTGGAGTTCAGCTACGAGATCACCAAGTTCGCCAACCTGGCGATCGGTGCCAACAACCTGTTCGACAAGATGCCGGAAGTGCCGGCACTCGTTGGAAACTACGATCCCGCGACGTGGCCGACGACCGGTGTCTCGCCCTACATCAACAACGGCGGCACGTTCAACGCGCCCTACACCTTCGGTCCTTACGGGTCGAACGGCGGATATTACTACGCCCGCCTGACGCTCAAGTTCTGATCGAACAAGACGAGCCACTTTACATCAACAGTATCTGGACGAGGAGAATGACATTGAAGAAGACCGGCATCACCGCCGCCATGTTGTCAGGAGCGCTGCTTGCAGCGCTCCCCTCGGCCGCCGGCGCGCAGACCGTCGAGCGCACCTATGGCGCGCCGAACTCCCCCATCGCCTCGCTGGCCTTCGTGCCGGCGGGCGCGAACATGATGTTCGTCTCCGGCACCACACCCTCGCCGGTCGATCCGGCCAAGCCGGAAGAATTGGGCGATACCAAAGCGCAGACGCTCAGCATCCTCACCAAGATGAAGGCATCGCTGGAAGCCAAGGGCTTTTCCATGGGCGACATCGTCAAGATGACGGTGTTCCTGGTCGGCACCCCGGAGACGGGGGGCCGCATGGACTCAGCCGGGATGAATGAGGTGTTCCGCACCTTCTTCGGCACGGCGGAACAACCCAACAAGCCCACCCGCTCGACAATCCAGGTCGCCGCGCTGGGCCGCCCGACCATGTATGTGGAGATCGAGGCCATCGCGGCGAAAATGCCGTGAGGGTCGAGGGAGGCGCATCGGGGGATCGCGCCTCCCTTTTCCACCGGGCACCGGCATCAAAGGACAAGCAAGGATGACGACATCACTGCGGCCGACCCGGCGGGATATGCTGGCGATGATCGGCAAGGTCGGCGGCACGGTCGCGCTCTATCAGGCGATGACAGCGCTGGGCCATGCGGCGGAATCGCAATTCACCGGCCCGCCCCAGCTCACCGGCGCGCCCAAGGGCAAGAAGGTGCTGATCCTCGGCGCCGGCCTTGCGGGTCTCGTTGCTGCCTATGAGTTGCAGCGCGCGGGCTATGCCGTCGAAATACTCGAATATCAGGATCGCCCCGGCGGCCGGAATTACTCGGTGCGTGGTGGCGACAAGGTCGTGGAAGTCGGCGGCGTCTCGCAGACCTGCGCCTTCCAGCCCGGCAATTACCTCAATCCCGGCCCGTGGCGCATTCCGCACCATCACCGCTCGCTCCTGCACTATTGCAAGACGCTGGGCGTGGCGATGGAGCCGTTCATCCAGCTCGATCACAATGCGTTCGTCCACAACAGCAAGGCGTTCGGCGGGAAGCCGCAGCGCTACAAGGAGCTTGCGGTCGATTTCAAAGGCCATGTCTCCGACCTGCTCGGCAAGGCGCTCAATGCGGGCGCGCTGAATGAGGCGGTGACCAAGGAAGATCAGGAAAAGCTGCTCGAATCCCTGCGCGACTTTGGCCTGCTCGATGGCGACCTCAATTTCACCAGCAGCCTGCGCGTCTCCGGACAGCGCGGCTATGATCGCGCGCCCGGCGGCGGCGTCAACGGCGCGCCCACACCCTCGAAGATCAACAGCCTGTCCGACGTGCTCTCGTCCGACATCTGGGCGCATATGAGCTTCTTCTTCAACAATGTGATGCAGACGACCATGTTCCAGCCCAAGGGCGGCATGGACATGATCGGCAAGGCCTTCGCCCGCGCTGTCGGCCCGGTGGTCCAGCTCAACACCAAGGTCACCCGCATCACGCAGGACGACAAGGGCGTCACCGCTTATTGGCAGGATATTCCCAGCGGCAAGACCGGCCAGAGCAGCGCCGACTGGTGCGTGAACACCATCCCCCTCCCCGTGCTCAGCCAGCTCGACATGCAGGTCGGTGCGCCACTCAAGGCCGCGATGCGCGCCGTGCCCTATAGCGGGCAGGTGAAGATCGGTCTGGAGATGCGCCGCCGCTTCTGGGAAGAAGACGACGCCATCTATGGCGGCCACAGCTTCACCGATCAGATCATCGGGTTGATCTCCTACCCCAATGACAGGATGTTCGGCAACGGCCCAGCCGTGCTGCTCGGCGCCTTCGCCCGCGATGCCGGCGGGTTCCAGCTTGCCGGCATGACGCCCGCCCAGCGCATCGAGATGGCACTGGCGCAGGGCTCGGTGTTCCACCCGGCCGCCTATCGCAAGGAGTTCATGAACGGCACGTCGGTGGCCTGGAGCCGCCTGCCCTGGATCCTGGGCTGCACCTCGCGCTGGTCGGACGACGCCCGCGCCGCGCATTACCAGAACCTTGTCGCGATGGATGGCCGCATCGTCCTCGCGGGCGAACATGCCTCTTATTACGGCGGCTGGATGGAGGGTTCGCTCCTCTCCGCGCTCGACGCCATCACCCGTATCCACCAGCGCGCCACCGGAGCCTGACGCCATGACCCTCAAAACCGCCGCCGCGCTCGCTCTGGCGGGCGCTCTCCTCGCCGCCACGGTGGCTGTCCGCGCGCAGGATGCGCCAGGCGGCGGGCCGACCAGCGTGGACATCTCCAATGAGGGCAAGGAGGTCTATGAGATGATCTGCCAGGCCTGCCACATGGCGGATGGCAAGGGCGGGGCCGGCGCCGGCGCGGCGATCCCGGCCATCGCGGGCAACGCCAACCTGGCGGACAAGGACTTCATCGCCACGATCCTGGTCAAGGGGCGCGGCGGCATGCCCTGGTTCACGGACATGCTCACGCCCGAGCAGATGGCCGCCGTCGCGACCTACGCGCGCAGCCACTTCAATAACTATCCCGATCCCGTCACGGCCGCCGACGTCAAGCGCGTCATCGCCGCGAACGGATCGTCGACGCGCGATTGCAGCACGTGCTGAGCCGTGGGGACGGCCCGGCACTTTTGGGGGACATGAGCATGACCGAATTTACGGCTCCGACACGGCGTGACCTGCTGGCGATGATTGGCAAGGCGGGCGGCGCCATGGCCATGTATCAGGCCATGACCGCCTTTGGCCATGCCGCCGAAACCCAGTTCACCGGCCCGCCCAAGCTCTCCGGCGCGCCCAAGGGAGCCAAGGTGCTGGTGCTCGGCGCAGGCCTTGCCGGCATGCTCGCGGCCTATGAGCTGCGCAAGGCCGGCTATGCCGTGCAGATCCTCGAATATCAAAACCGGCCCGGCGGGCGGAACTACTCGATCCGCGGTGGCGACAAGGTGGTCGAGGTCGGCGGCACGACGCAGACCTGCGAATTCCAGCCGGGCAATTACCTCAACCCCGGCCCGTGGCGCATCCCGCACCATCATCGCACCCTGCTCCATTACACCAAGGCCTTCGGTGTCGAGCTGGAGCCGTTCATCCAGCTCAATCACAATGCCTGGGTCCACAACAGCAAGGCGTTCGGCGGCAAGCCCCAGCGCTACAAGGAGCTGGCCGTTGATTATAAGGGCCATGTCTCCGAGCTGCTCGGCAAGGCGCTGAATGCCGGCGCGCTCGATCAGAAGGTCACCAAGGAGGACAAGGAGAAGCTGGTCGAGGCCTTGCGGGAATGGGGTCTGCTCGATGGCGACCTGAATTACACCAGCGGCCTGCGTACCTCTGGCCAGCGCGGCTATGATCGCGCGCCCGGCGGCGGCGTCAACGGCGCGCCGACGCCTTCCAAGATCAACGATCTGGGCGATGTGCTGGATTCCGGCGTGTGGCAGCAGATGAGCTTCTTCTTCACCAATGTGATGCAGACGACGATGTTCCAGCCCAAGGGCGGCATGGACATGATCGGCAAGGGCTTTGCCAAGCAGGTCGGCGACCTGATCACCTACAATGCCAAGGTGACGAAGATCGCGCAGGGCGAGAAAGGCGTCACCGTCTCCTGGCAGGACCTGACCTCCAGCGCGATGCATGAGGCGAAGGCAGATTATTGCGTCTGCACAATTCCGCTGGGCGTGCTCAACCAGCTCGAGCTGCAGGCGAGCGCTCCCCTCAAGGCCGCCATCGCCGCCGTGCCCTACTCCAACTCGGTGAAGATGGGCCTGGAGATGCGCAGCCGCTTCTGGGAGGAGAAGGACGCGATCTATGGTGGCCACAGCTTCACCGACCAGCAGATTTCGCTGATCTCTTACCCCAACTTCGACTTCTTCGCGGACAAGCCGGCGGTGCTGCTCGGGGCCTTTGCAGGCGGCGCCGGCGGCTATGCGCTGGCCGGCATGACGCCGCAGCAGCGCATCGAAACCGCGCTGGCGCAAGGATCGGTGTTCCACCCGGAAGACTATCGCAAGCAGTTTATGAACGGAGTCTCCTTCGCCTGGAGCCGCACGCCGTGGATCATGGGATGCTGCGCCACCTGGTCGGAGGCGGCGCGCGCGCAGCACTACCAGAATCTGGTCGCCATGGATGGCCGCATCGTCCTCGCGGGCGAGCATGCGTCTTATTATGGCTGCTGGATGGAGGGCGCTCTGCTCTCCTCGCTGGATGCCATTGAGCGACTGCACAAAAAAGCAGTGGCTGGCTGATCGAAACTGGGGCAAAGTAGACAAAATCTACTATCGATATGGATGACGCCGTGGACCTTCTAAACCGGCTGCCGGGCGCCGCCGGGCATCCTCTCTCCTCGTGGCGGCAGGGCACCCTGCTGATCGGGCTCGCGCTTCTCGCGGCATGCGGCAAGGGCGAAACCGAGCAGAAGCGGCAGCCGCCCCTGGTATCGGCGACAAAACCTGCCACCCACGTCTTCCGGGACGAGATTCAGGCCGTCGGCACCGCGCGCGCCAATGAGCAGGTGACGCTTGCCGCCAATGTGACCGAGCGGATCGAGCGGCTGATGTTCGATGATGGCATGTTCGTCCGGTCCGGCCAGTTGCTGGCGGTGCTTTCCAACGCGCAGGAGCAGGCAGCATTGGCCGGCGCCCGGGCAAGCGCCACCGAGGCCGCCTCGCAGCTCGACCGCGTCAACAGCCTGTATGAGCAGGGCTTCGCCACGCGCGCCCTGCTCGATCAGCAGCGCGCCGCCCTGAGCGAGGCCCGGGCCAGTCAGGATGGCATCAAGGCCCAGCTTGGCGACCGGCTGATCCGCGCGCCTTTCTCGGGCTATCTTTCGCTCCGCACCATCTCCGAGGGCGCCATCGTCAACAGCGGCACGCCACTGGTGACGATCAGCGACCTGTCGCGCATCAAGCTGGATTTCACCGTGCCGGAAACGCAGCTCGGTGCCTTGCGCATCGGCCAGCCGATCCGGGCCTCCTCCTCGGCCTATCCCGATGATGTGCTGCAGGGCACGATCAGCACCATCGATCCGGTCATCGATCCGGCAAGCCGCGCCGTCATGGTCCGTGCGACGCTCCCCAATCCCGGCGCGCGGATCAAGCCCGGCATGTTGCTGACCGTCCGCATCGAGACCGGACAGCGCACCGCGCTCGCCGTGCCCGAGACTGCGGTGCTGAGCCAGGGTGACCGGCGCTATGTCTACACACTCGACAAGGACCGCAAGGCCAAGCGGATGGACGTGCGCACCGGGCTGCGAGACAATGGGCTGATGGAAGTGAGCGGCCTGCCGCAGGATGCGCTGGTCGTCTCCGAAGGCGTGGTGAAGGTCGCGGAAGGCCGGCCCGTGCGTCTGGCCGAAGTCGAAAGCAGCAATAGCGCGCAGACTGAAGAGATCGCGCCCAAGGGCACCGCCACGCCGGAAGCGCGGCCATGATCCTTTCGGATATTTCGGTGCGGCGGCCAGTGGTCGCCGCCGTGATGTCCCTCCTGCTCGCGATCATCGGCTTCGTCGGCTTCATGAACCTGTCCGTGCGCGAATATCCGGACACCGACCCGCCCATCGTCTCGGTCGAAACGCGCTATACCGGCGCCAATGCCAGCGTGATCGAGAACCGCATCACCCAGCCGCTGGAGCAGCGGCTTGCTGGCATCGAGGGGATCGAGACGATCAGCTCGACCTCGCGCGACGGCACCTCCAGCATCGTGATCGAATTCCGCGCCGGACGCGATGTCGATGCGGCCGCCAACGATGTGCGCGACCGGGTCGCCGGCGGAGCGGCGGACCGTCCGGACGACGCCCTGCCGCCGGAAGTGCGCAAGGTCGATTCCGATTCCCAGCCGATCATCTTCTTTGCCGTGATGGCGCCGGGCTGGGACCGCACCAAGCTCGGCGATTTCGTCTCGCGGGTCGTGGTTGACCGACTCTCGACCATCGATGGCGTGGCGCAGATCGTCGAACTCGGCATGGCCAAGCCCGCCATGCGCGTGTGGCTCAATGCCGATCGGCTGGCGGCCTTTCGGCTGACCCCCGGCGATGTCGAGGCCGCGCTGCGCCGGCAGAATGTCGAGCTGCCCGCCGGGCGGATCGAGGCGGAGGCGCAAAACCTATCGCTCCGCGTCCAGCGCGACTTCACGACCCCGCAGGACTTTGCCCAGCTTGTCATCGGACGGGGCAGCGATGGCTATCAGGTGCGCCTGGGCGATGTCGCGCGCATCGAGGAAGGGCCGGAAAATCCCTATTCCATCTTCCGCTACAACGGCGAAACAGGCGTTGGCCTCGGCATCGTTCGCCAGTCAGGCGCCAACACGCTGGCGGTGGCGCAAGCCGCCAAGGCGGCTGTTGCGGATCTGAGCAAGAACCTGCCCGAGGGCGTCGAGATCCGCATGGGTGGCGACAGCACCATGTTCATCGACGAGGCCATTCGCGGCGTGTGGCACACCATCTTCGAGGCGGCGCTGCTCGTCACCATCGTGGTATTCTTCTTCCTCGGCAGCCTCCGCGCGACATTGGTGCCGATGATCACCGTGCCGATCTGCCTGCTGACGACCTTCGGCGTGCTGTGGCTGGCCGGCTATTCGATCAACCTGCTCACCTTGCTGGCGCTGGTGCTGGCAATCGGCCTTGTGGTCGATGACGCCATCGTCGTCCTCGAGAATGTCTATCATCGTATTGAGGAAGGCGAAGACCCGCTCTTTGCCGCCTTTTACGGCGCGCGGCAGGTCGGCTTTGCCGTCGTCGCCTCCACCATGGTGGTATGCGCCGTGTTCGTGCCGGTGATGTTCCTCTCCGGCCAGGCCGGCTCGCTGTTCCGCGAACTGGCGGTGGCGATGATCGCCGCGGTCGGCGTCTCGGGCTTCCTCGCCCTCACGCTGACGCCGATGATGTGCTCCAAGCTGCTCAAGGGCAGCCAGCGCGGCCGCCTGACGGCCAAGATCGACCGGTTGATGGAGCGGACGGAAAACGGCTATCGCAACGCGCTCGGCTCGGTGCTCCGCCGCCCCCTGCCGGTGATCGTCGCGTCCGTACTGCTGATCGCCGGCAGCGCGGTGCTGTTCCGCAGCCTGGATTCCGAACTCGCCCCGGCGGAAGACACCGGCGTGATCCAGGTCCGCCTCAACAGCCCGGAAGGGACGGGCTTTGCGCAGGCCGACAAATATCTGCACCAGGCCGAAACGCTGGTCCTGCCCATGGTCGCCGAGGATGGCCCGGTGCGCGGGATGAATGCGCGCATCGGCGGTTTCGGCGGCGGCACCGACGATTTCAACAGCAGCAGCCTCTCGGTGTTCATGAAGCATTGGGACGAGCGCAAGGAAAGCTCGCAGAGCGTCGCGCAGGAGGTCAACAAGCGGCTGGCAGGCCTGCCATCCGTGCGCGGCAACGCCACCGTCACCAACCGCCTTTCGCGCGGCGGCCAGCCGATCAGCTTCGTGATTGCCGGCACCAGCTATGAGGATCTGGCCGTCGCGCGGGACCGCATATTGGATGCGGCGCGCGACAACCCCGGCATCGTCAATCTCGATGCCGACTATGTCGAGAACAAGCCGCAACTGCTGATCGAGATCGATCATCAGCGGGCCGGTGACCTCGGCATTTCCGTCAATGACATCAGCCAGGCGCTGCAGACGATGATGGGGTCGCGCCGCACGTCGACCTATGTGCGCGACGGCGAGGAATATTATGTCGTCCTGCAGGCGGAATCCTTCAATCGCGACGATGAGGCATCGCTGGCGAAAGTCTATGTCCGCGCCGCCGGCGGCGCACTGGTTCCGCTCTCCAACCTGCTGATCGTCAAGCAGGCGGCGACGGCACGCGAGCTGGGCCGCTTCAACAAGATGCGCGCCATTACGCTCAGTGGCGGCCTGGCCGAGGGCTATTCTCTCGGGCGCGCACTCGACTTTCTCAATGAGCAGGCGCGCCAGTCGCCGGAAGTGACCGCCGTGGGCTATAAGGGTGAGAGCCGCAGCTTCATGCAGACCGGCACCTCGATCTGGATCGCGTTCGGCTTTACCGTGGTGGTGATCTACCTGCTGCTCTCCGCCCAGTTCGAAAGCTTCGTCCACCCGCTGGTGATCATTTCCGCTGTGCCGCTGGGCGCCGCGGGCGGCATTATTGGCTTGGCGGTGACGGGGACCAGCATCAACCTGTTTAGTCAGATCGGCATGATCATGCTGGTCGGCCTCGCGGTGAAGAACGGCATTCTGATCGTCGAATATGCCAACCAGTTGCGCGACGAAGGCCGGGATTTTCTGGTGGCGATCAGCGACGCGTCCGTCCGCCGCCTCCGCCCGATCCTGATGACCTCCATCGCCACGGTCGCAGGCGCCATTCCGCTGGCAATCGGCGGGGGTGCCGGCGCGCATGCCCGCTCGTCCATCGGCTGGGTGATCGTGTTCGGCGTCAGCATCGCGACGGCCATCACCCTATTCGTAGTGCCTTTGCTCTACAGCCGCTTTGCGCGGGGCACATCCTCGCCCCAGACCGTCACCCGCCGCCTGCGTGCGCTGATGGGCAAGAACGGGAAGCCCGATGGAACGGCCCAGCCGGCGGAATGATCCGGCCCCGCTAACCGGCCACGCCAGCCAGCTGGGCGACGCCCCAAACGCAAACGGCGCGCCACTCGATGACCGAGGGCGCGCCGCTCAACGACGATGAGATCGTGATGGATCAGTCCATGGTCGCCATGCGCGCATTGCTGTTGGACAGCTGCGCGATGCGGGTCTCGCTGACCTGCTTCATCGACTTGCGGCACTTGAAGTCCGGCGCCAGATCGGCATTCACGCGGTTGCCCGGGTTGCAGGCAGCGGCGATTTCACGAGCGACGCGACCGCGAAACTGGTCGACGCTCTCGGCGTCGGCGAAGTTCACGCCGTCCGTGGAGACGCGCACTTCGACATTTTCACGGGGCTTGGCGAATCCGGCGCTCGAACCGACGAGCAGACCAGCCGCGACGAGGGCGGCGGCAACGATTTTCATGTCTGTTACTCCTGCAAACTCAATTGTTCTTTTCGGTAACTCTTGATGAAGTCAGGCTCGTGACGCTCACAAGGAGCGGTCCTGAACCTGTCCAGCGTTCTTGAGTGCGCTTGCCGTCCAGATAGGTCTGCGGGCGTTCACGGACAAGGCAAAATCGTCGCTGCGCCGCAGAAATCAGCCATTTTTTGATGTTGCACGGCAGGAAAGCTATGCGCCCCTTGCAATGTCGCAGTACGCCAGGAGACAAGTTTTCGCGTGGCGCTCAGCTCGCGGAAGTCACGCCGGCGGCGTTGTTCGATGGATTGCGCAAAATCGCGGCCACGTTCCAACCACGCGCGGTGCGATCATCCGCCATCAAGTCAAATTTCGGAATATTGTGGCTTACGTTCAAAAGTTTACGCCCGTAATCGACCGATACTTGGATCACCCTGCAAAATCGGTCGCGTTGCCTTGACCATAGCCGTGCCCACCGGCGGTCTCGACGATGCCGGCCCGGACTAGACAGCGGACAGCCGAGATCACCGGTGCGTTGTGCATTTATGTGCAACTTTTTCTTACGCTGCATGGGCGAAATAAGCCGGCGAAATTATTTTTGCGGGCCACGCCATATTCGACCCCATATGGCGTCATTCGCCCGGATGATGCGCTCGTCGCTCGCGATTTGCGCCGCCGTTTGTCGAGTCGCGCATCCACCCGGTTGTTTTGGATGACGGCCTGATGCAAGGGAGAGGAGAACCGCAAACGCGGACAGACAGGCCCTCGGGGCAAGGACGACGGAACAGAGTCATGATAGCGACGGACAAGCCGATTGTGTTGTTTGGGGGTGGTGGTTTCGTCGGCCGCCACGTGGCGCAGGAGCTGCTGGCGAAGGGCTATCGCCTGCGCATCGCCCAGCGCGATCCGCGTCAGGCCTTTGCGGTGCGCACGCTGGGCGGCATGGGCCAGATCCAGTTCGCGGCCGTGGACATCACCCGCGCCGATCAGGTCACTGCAGCCCTCACGGGCGCATCGGCGGCGGTCAACTTCGTCGGCCTGCTGACCGGCGATATGCACGCCGCGCATGTGGTGGGCGCACAGACCATATCCGAGGCTGCGGCGGCCGCGCGCCTTGAGGCGCTGGTTCACGTCTCCGCCATTGGCGCGGACGCTGCCAGTGCGTCTGCCTATGGGCGGACCAAGGCCGAGGGCGAAGCGGCGGTCCGCAGCGCCTTCCCGCGCGCGACCATCGTGCGGCCCTCGATCGTGTTCGGTCAGGACGACCAGTTCACCAACCGCTTTGCCCGCCTGATCGCCTCGGGATCGACCCTGCCTGGCCAGATCGTCCCGGTGATCCGTGGCGAGACGCGCTTTCAGCCGGTGCACGTGGTCGATGTCGCCCGCGCCATCGCGCAGGCCGTGACGCAGCCCGAGGATCATGCCGGTCAGACCTATGAGCTGGGCGGCCCGGACACGCTCTCCCTGCGCCAGATCAACAACTGGATCGCGGCCGAGATCGGTCGCCCGTGCAGCTTCCTGCCCATCCCAGACGGTGTGGCCAAGGCACTGGCCATGCTGACCGGCTGGGCACCGGGCGCGCCGATCACGCGCGACCAGTTCGAGATGCTGCTGAGCGACAATGTCGTTGCGCCGGGCGCGGCGGGCTTCGAGCAGTTCGGCATCACCCCAGCCCCGATGGCGGCGATTGCGCCGGCATGGCTTGAGCAATATCGCAAGCAGGGGCGGTTCGGCGTCACGGCACGGGCCTGACGACCATCCGTTGGGGGCACTGGCGCTCGTGGCGCGCCCCTGCCCGCCCGCGCCAGACACCCGCCTCGATTCAAGGATTGCGCCCGCATGGATAGCAACGTCTTCACCGCCATTCTGCTGGGCATATTGGAAGGGCTGACCGAGTTTCTGCCCGTCTCCTCGACAGGCCACCTCATTCTGGCGAGCGAGTTGCTGGGCTTTACCGGCGAATCGTCGGTGACGTTCAAGATCGCCATCCAGTTCGGTGCCATTCTCGCTGTGATGGCTGTCTACTGGCAGCGCTTCTGGGGCGTGGGCACGGGCCTGCTCAAGGGCCGACCGGACGATATCGCCTTCACCCGCAACGTGTTCCTCGGCTTTGCGCCGGCGCTGGTCATCGGCGTTCTCGCTTATGAAGCGGTGCGCGCCGCCATCCAGACCCCGATGATCGTGGCGGTCGCCCTCATCATCGGCGGCATTCTGATGCTGGTGCTGGAGCGGATGGTGAAGACCGTGCGGGTCAAGTCGGTAGAAACCATGCCGTTTACCACCGCGCTCGGCATCGGACTGGTGCAGTGCATCGCGATGATACCGGGCGTAAGCCGGTCCGGCGCGACCATTTTGGGGGCGCTAACCATGGGCGTCGACCGCAAGACGGCAGCGGAATACAGCTTCTTCCTCGCCGTCCCCACGATGCTTGCAGCGACCGTCTATGCGCTGTGGAAAGATCGCGCGCTGCTCAACGCCGACGATCTGGGGATGATCGCCATCGGTTTCGGCATGGCATTCCTCACTGCGCTGTTCGTCGTGAAGGGCTTTGTCGCCGTCGTGACCCGCTACGGTTTCAAGCCTTTTGCCTGGTACCGAATCATAGCCGGGTCGATTGCGCTGATCGCCCTTTTGATGCGGTAGGACCGGATCGGACCTATAAGGGGTTTAGATAACCTGTCCAAACCCTAAAAAATGGCCGTGCGCCACATTATAGGTCAGCAACACTGACCTTAATGTTGAGAAACGCGTGACTTCCGCGATTGTCGTCCCTATGTGCGGCGCCGAAAGGAAGGACCCCGCCCATGGCCGAGAATCCGATGCTCAAATTCGTCATTCGCCCGCAATCCTATCCGGAGAAGCGGTCCGCGAACGAACGCGCGCATGACTTCCATGAGATTTCGGACGGGTTCGAAACGCCCAAGGCCGAGGATCAGGCCGCGCGCTGCTCGCAGTGCGGCGTGCCCTATTGCTCGGTCCACTGCCCGCTGCACAACCACATCCCGGACTGGCTGCGCCTGACCGCGGAAGGTCGGCTGCGCGAGGCCTATGAGCTCTCCAACATGACCTCCACCATGCCCGAGATCTGCGGCCGCATCTGCCCGCAGGACCGGCTGTGCGAGGGCAACTGCGTCATCGAGTTTTCCGGCCATGGCGCCGTCACCATCGGCTCGGTCGAGAAGTTCATCACCGATACCGCCTGGGAAGAAGGCTGGGTCGAGCCGGTGCAGGTCGGCAAGGCGACCGGCTTCTCGGTCGGGATCATCGGCGCTGGCCCCGGTGGCCTCACCACGGCGGAATATCTGCGCGCGGCGGGGCATGAGGTGCATGTCTACGATCGTCACGATCGCGCCGGCGGCCTGCTGACCTATGGCATCCCCGGCTTCAAGCTGGAGAAAGAGGTCGTCATGCGCCGCGTCAAGCGGCTGGAGGATGCCGGCATCCAGTTCCACATGGGCTTCGAGGTCGGCAAGGACGCCTCGCTAGCCGAGCTGCGCGAGCGGCATGACGCGATCCTGATCGCAACCGGCGTCTACAAGGCGCGCGACATCAAGGCGCCCGGCGTCGGGACCACCGGCGTGGTCAAGGCGCTCGATTTCCTCACCGCCTCTAACAAGGCCGGCTTTGGCGATCATGTCCCCGCGCATGAGGACGGCTCGCTGCTCGCTACCGGCAAGGATGTCGTGGTGATCGGCGGCGGCGATACCGCCATGGACTGCGTGCGCACCTCGATCCGCCAGGGCGCCAAGTCAGTGCGCTGTCTCTACCGCCGCGACCGGGAGAACATGCCGGGCTCGCAGCGCGAGGTGCAGAATGCCGAGGAGGAAGGCGTCGAGTTCGTCTGGCTCTCCGCCCCCGTCGCCTTCGAGGGCACGGAGAAGGTCACCGGCGTGAAGATGACGCGCATGCGCCTCGGCCAGCCCGACGCTTCCGGCCGCCGCGCGCCGGAGCCGGAGCCGGGCAGCGAGACCAGCATTCCCGCCGATCTCGTCATCAAGGCGCTGGGCTATGACCCCGAGGATCTGCCGGTGCTATTCGGCGAGCCGGGCCTCGCCGTCACCCGCTGGGGCACGCTGCGCGTCGACCATCGCAACATGATGACCAGCGTCGATGGCGTGTTCGCCGCCGGCGACATCGTGCGCGGCGCCAGCCTCGTCGTCTGGGCAATCCGCGATGGCCGCGACGTGGCCGACCATATGCACAGCTATATGCGTGCACGGACGCCCAAGAAGCAGGCGGTCGCCGCATGACCGAGATCAATCGCAACTCCGCAGTTGAAAGAACAACCACCATGGTTCCTGAAACCGAACGCGACCGGATCGCCCGTGAGGGCATGTATCGCCCTGAATTTGAGGGGGACGCCTGTGGCGTCGGCCTCGTCGCGGCGACCGATGGCAAGGCCTCGCGCCGTGTGGTCGAGAGCGCCATCGATGCGCTCAAGGCCGTGTGGCACCGCGGTGCTGTCGATGCCGATGGCAAGACCGGCGACGGTGCCGGCATCCACGTCGATCTGCCGGTGCGCTTCTTCGACGATGCCATTTCCGCCTCCGGCCACAAGCCGCTGCCCAACCGCCTTGCCGTTGGCATGATCTTCCTGCCGCGCACGGACCTGGGCGCGCAGGAGACCTGCCGCACGCTGGTCGAGGCCGAGATCATCCAGGCGGGCTACCGCATCTACGGCTGGCGGCAGGTGCCGGTCGATGTCTCCGTCATCGGTGAGAAGGCCCAGCGCACCCGCCCCGAGATCGAGCAGATCCTCATCTCCGGCCCGATGCCCGAGGAGCAGGACGTCGCCGAGTTCGAGCGCGATCTCTATCTCGTGCGTCGCCGCATCGAGAAGAAGGTGATCGAGGCGCAGATCAACGATTTCTACGTCTGCTCACTCTCCTGCCAGTCGATCATCTACAAGGGCCTGTTCCTCGCGGAATCGCTCTCGGTCTTCTATCCGGACCTGACCGACGAGCGCTTCGAGAGCCGCGTGGCGATCTTCCACCAGCGTTACTCCACCAACACCTTCCCGCAGTGGTGGCTTGCCCAGCCCTTCCGCTCGCTGGCCCATAATGGCGAGATCAACACGATCCGCGGCAACAAGAACTGGATGAAGAGCCACGAGATCAAGATGGCGGCGCTCGCCTTTGGCGAGCAGTCCGGCGACATCAAGCCGGTGATCCCGGCGGGTGCATCCGACACCGCCGCGCTCGACGCCGTGTTCGAGACGCTGTGCCGCGCCGGCCGCGATGCGCCGACCGCGAAGATCATGCTCGTGCCCGAGGCGTGGCAGCACAATGACGATGTGCCGCAGGCCCACCAGAACATGTACAACTATCTCGCCTCCGTGATGGAGCCGTGGGATGGCCCGGCCGCGCTCGCCATGACCGATGGCCGCTGGGCCGTGGCCGGCATGGACCGCAACGCATTGCGTCCGCTGCGCTACACACTCACCTCCGACAATCTGCTGATCGTCGGCTCGGAGACGGGCATGGTCGTGGTGCCGGAGACCACCGTGGTCAAGAAGGGTCGCCTCGGCCCCGGCCAGATGATCGCCGTCGATCTCGATGCCGGCCAGGTCTATGACGACCGCGCCATCAAGGACCGGATTGCCGGCGAGCGTCCCTATGCGGATTATGTGAAGGGCTTCCGCACGGCGGACGACCTCCCCGCCGCAGCCAGTGACGCGCGCCCGCAGTGGGACCGCGCCGAGCTGGCACGCCGTCAGGTCGCCGCCAACCTCACCATGGAGGACATGGAGCTGATCCTCAGCCCCATGGCCGAGGATGGCAAGGAAGCGGTCGGCTCGATGGGCGATGATGCCCCGCTCGCGGTGATCACCGAGAAGCCGCGCACGATCAGCCACTTCTTCCGCCAGAACTTCAGCCAGGTCACCAACCCGCCCATCGACTCGCTGCGTGAGCGGCATGTGATGAGCCTGAAGACGCGCTATTCGAACCTCGCCAACATTCTGGAGGAAGACCGCCAGAACAGCGAGGTGATGATCCTGGAATCGCCGGTGCTGCTGTGCGACGACTGGTCGCGGCTGAAGCGCTATTTCGGCAAGACGGTGGCGGAAATCGACTGCACCTTCCCCGCCGATGGTCCGCCGGATGCCCTGCGCGCCGCCATCAACCGCATTCGCGACGAGGCGGAAATCGCCGTACGCGCCGGCCAGACCGAACTGTTCCTCTCCGATGAAGCCATCGGGCCGGATCGCGTCGGCATCGCCATGATCCTCGCGGCGGCGGCGGTTCACACCCATCTCGTCCGCAAGGGCCTGCGCTCCTATGCGTCGATCAACGTGCGCACCGCCGAATGTCTGGACACGCATTATTTCGCGGTCCTCATCGGCGTGGGCGCCACGGCGGTGAACGCCTATCTCGCAGAAGCCTGCATCGCTGACCGCCATGCGCGCGGCCTGCTGGGCGACCGCAGCCTGGAGGCGTGCCTCGAGAACTTCCGCACGGCGATCAACGAGGGCCTGCTCAAGATCATGAGCAAGATGGGCATCGCGGTGATCTCCAGCTATCGCGGCGGTTACAACTTCGAGGCGGTGGGTCTTTCGCGCGCCATCGTGAACGATCTGTTCCCGAACATGCCCTCGAAGATCTCCGGCGAGGGCTATGCCTCGCTGCAGTATAACGCGCTCGTCCGACATGAGGCGGCCTTCAGCAAGGCCGTCGCGACGCTGCCGATCGGCGGTTTCTACCGTCACCGCGCGGGCGGCGATGCCCATGCCTATTCGGCGCAGCTCATGCACCTGTTGCAAACCTCCGTGAACACGGACAGCTACTCGACCTACCTGCAGTTCTCGCGGGGCGTCTCGGAGCTGCCGCCGGTCTATCTGCGCGATCTGCTGGAGTTCAACTATCCCGATCAGGCGGTGCCGATCGACGAGGTCGAGGCGATCACCGAAATCCGCAAGCGCTTCGTCACCCCCGGCATGTCGTTGGGCGCGCTCTCACCCGAGGCGCATGAGACGCTGGCCATCGCCATGAACCGGATCGGCGCCAAGGCCGTTTCCGGCGAGGGCGGCGAGGATCGCTCGCGCTTCCAGCCCTATGAGAATGGCGACAACGCCAATTCGAGCATCAAGCAGATCGCCTCGGGCCGTTTTGGCGTTCACGCCGAATATCTGGGCGCCTGCGAAGAGATCGAGATCAAGGTCGCGCAGGGCGCCAAGCCCGGCGAAGGCGGCCAGTTGCCCGGCTTCAAGGTGACCGAGTTCATCGCCAAGCTGCGCCACTCGACGCCCGGCGTGACGCTGATCTCGCCGCCGCCGCATCACGACATCTACTCGATCGAGGACCTGGCCCAGCTCATCTACGACCTCAAGCAGATCAACCCGCGCGCGCGGGTCTGCGTGAAGCTGGTGAGCCAGGCGGGCATCGGCACGGTCGCGGCGGGTGTCGCCAAGGCGCATGCCGACGTCATCCTCGTGTCCGGCAATGTCGGGGGCACCGGTGCCTCGCCGCAGACCAGCATCAAGTTTGCCGGTCTGCCGTGGGAAATGGGCCTGGCCGAGACCAATCAGGTGCTCACGCTCAACGGCCTGCGCCACAAGGTGAAGCTGCGCACGGATGGCGGCCTCAAGACCGGCCGCGACATCGTGATCGCCGCGATCCTGGGCGCCGAGGAATTCGGCATCGGGACGCTAAGCCTCGTCGCCATGGGCTGCATCATGGTCCGCCAGTGCCACTCGAACACCTGCCCGGTGGGCGTGTGCGTGCAGGACGAGCGCCTGCGCGCCAAGTTCACCGGCACGCCGGAGAAGGTCATTAACCTGATGACCTTCATCGCCGAGGAAGTGCGCGAGATCCTGGCGCGTCTGGGCTATCGCAGCCTGGATGAGGTCATCGGCCGTACAGAACTGCTCAAGCAGGTCAGCCGTGGCGCCGAGCATCTGGACGATCTGGACCTCAACCCGATCCTCGCGAAGGTGGACGCGGACGACGACAAGCGCCGCTTCAACCTGCCGACCTGGCGCAACGAAGTGCCGGACAGCCTCGATGCGCAGATGATCGCGGACGCGCAGGCGGTGTTCGAGCGTGGCGAGAAGATGCAGCTCACCTACACGGTGCGCAACACGCACCGCGCCGTGGGCACGCGCTTCTCGGCGCTGATCACCAAGAAGTTCGGCATGTCCACCCTGCAGGATGGGCACGTCCATGTCCGTCTGCGCGGCACGGCCGGCCAGTCGCTGGGCGCCTTCCTGTGCAAGGGCATCACGCTGGAAGTATTCGGCGATGCCAATGACTATGTCGGCAAGGGCCTCTCGGGCGGCATCATCGCCGTGCGGCCGATGGTCTCCAGCCCGCTGGCGAGCCAGGAGAACACGATCATCGGCAACACGGTGCTCTATGGCTCCACCGCCGGGAAGCTGTTCGCAGCCGGTCAGGCCGGCGAGCGTTTCGCGGTCCGCAACTCCGGCGCGCAGGTCGTCGTCGAAGGCTGCGGCGCCAATGGCTGCGAATATATGACCGGCGGCACTGCCGTGATCCTCGGCAAGGTCGGCGCCAATTTCGGCGCGGGCATGACCGGCGGCATGGCCTTCATCTATGATGAGAGCCGCACCTTCCCGGCCCATGCCAATGCCGAGAGCATCGTCTGGCAGCGGCTGGACAGCGCCCATTGGGAAGGCGTGCTGAAGGATCTGGTCGAGGAGCATGTCGCGCGCACGGACAGCGACTGGGCCAAGTCCATCCTGCACAGCTGGGAGCGCAACCGCGATCACTTCTGGCAAGTCTGCCCGAAGGAAATGCTCAGCCGCCTCAAGCAGCCGCTGTCGGACAAGCAAGAGGTCGTCGCGGCGGAATGAAGACGAGACCCCCGGTGGTGACGCCGGGGGTTTTTTCTTGGCGGATGATGGCGAGTGAGAAGCGCGGCAACGCGCCTCAGCGGTGGGTTCTGATCATTCCTGCAGAAGCGGCGCGGCGATGACAGGCGCGGCGGCCAGACGCGCGGCGACCTTCGCCGGAACCGGCTCCTGCACGCGCAAGGGCGCTGAGGGCGGCGAGACAGAAACGCGGGCCGCCGGGGCTGGTCGCGTCGGCTGCTGCAAGTCGACCGCCTCATAAGGCGGCAGCGGCGCATAGTCCGCCGGCATCGGTTCCAGATAATCCCGGTGGCGGTTCAGGCCCGCATCGCATCCTTCACAATGGTAGCTGGACGGGCCGTCACGCATCGCTGCGCTTGAATAGGCGCGATCCTCGAAGGACGAGGACGTTTCCTCGGCGCCGGCCTCGCTCCAATACGCAGCCAGTTCGTCTGCACCGGTAGGGCGGCCTGCCCCATTTGCCGTGACGAAATTGCCGAGCACCACGCCGCCGGTTCCGCCCGCCAACAAGACGGCGCCGATAAACCCCCATGTGCGTACGCTGGTGTTCATGGTCCTGTCCCTATCAGATCTCGCCTTCTCGGGCACTCCGCTGTCGGGGATGCTGTCACTGGAACAAGTCCCCTCGCCGCCATTGGTTCCAGCAGCGCAAGTTTCAGCTATGATCGGCCTCGCTGGCGATTTAAGAGCCGCGCATGTGGCATCTCTATCAGTTTCCGCTCTGTCCCTTCTCGCGCAAGGTCCGCTTTCTCATGGCGGAAAAGGGCATCGTGTACGAAACGGTGCGCGAATCGCCCTGGGAAGGTCGGGATGAATTCCTCGATCTGAACCCCGCCGGCACCACACCGGTGATCGTGGCCGATGACGGCCATGCGACACTGGCGGACAGTCAGGCGATCTGCGAATATTTCGAAGAGACGGTGGACAAGTTCCCGCTGATCGCGGGCTCGGCGCTGGATCGCGCGGAAGTGCGCCGCCTGGTCGCCTGGCTGGACCAGATCGTCTATCGCGATGTCGTGGCGCCGCTGCTCAACGAGCGGATGATCAAGCGGGTCGTCTCCCGCACCTCACCCGATGCCGGGGCGCTGCGCGAGGCGATGCGGCGGGCCAACACGCATATGGATTATCTCGATTATCTGCTCGACCATCGCAGCTGGCTGGCCGGCGGAACGATGAGTCTGGCAGACATCGCCGCCGCCGCGCATATCTCCGTCGCGGATTATCTCGGCGGCATCGACTGGGAAGGCCATGGCCAGACCAAGCGCTGGTATGCCGGCATCAAGTCACGCCCCTCCTTCCGCCCGCTGCTCGCCGAGCGGATGGAGATCGTGACGCCGCCTAAATATTACGATCAGCCGGATTTCTGACCGCGCTCAGTGCTCGGTTTCAGCCGCGATATAGACGCGGTTGCGGCCATGTTCCTTGGCCAGATACAGGGCGCGATCCGCAGCCTTGAGCGCATCGCGCGGTTCGGTGTAGCCGAAGACATCCGCCACGCCGCCTGAGAAGGTTACGCGGTCCATGCGTTCGCCGGTCTTGCGGTCAACGAGATTGCGCTGCGCCATGTCGATGCGCGCGTCATCGACCACCTTGGCGGCCTCCGCGACGGTCAGCCCCCGGAAGAGCATGACGAATTCCTCGCCGCCGTGACGCGCGACATGACATTTATCGCCGGAGATCTTCGCGAGCAGGCCGGCAACGAACTTCAGCACCCGGTCGCCGGCATCATGGCCATGCGTATCGTTGATGACCTTGAAATGATCGATATCGCAGAAGGCGACGCACAGGGATTCGCCGTCTTCGCGCGCTTTGACGGCTTCCTCACGCAGCGTGTTTTCGAATGCGCGGCGGTTCGGCAGGCCAGTCAGGTGATCCTGCTCGGCCGCCTTGCGGGCGCTCTCCAGGTTCTTCTGCAGCAGCCGCGTCTGCGTCTGCCCCTCACGCATCTTGCTTTCGACTTCGCGCGTCTTCTCGATCATGCTGCGGGTGAGCAGAATGAGATTGCCCAGCGCTTCCCCCGCATCCGACTGCTCCAGCGAGGCCGCCTGCTTCTGCAAGGCGACGCCGAAATCCTTGGCGGACGTGCTGGATTGATCGACAATGCCGGTGATCTGATCAAGATTGGCCTCGACCTTCTTGAGCATGTCGGCCAGCGTATCAGGGGTCAGTTCCTCGGCCCGCTGGTCGACGATGATCTGCTCGACCGCGCCATTGGTAAGCTTCCCCCGCTCCATCAGGATCGCGCGGACCGCCTTTTCCACGGCGATGTCGTTGCCGGTGATATAATCCAGCGCCAGCCCGAAGTTGAGCGGCGTCAGATCGAGATCATGGGCGAAGAGAAAGCTGCCGACTTCTTCGTAGATCATCTTGCGCCGCTCGCTCTCGCGGCGAAGATGCGCATTGCCTTCCTCGCGCCGAGCCCCCTCGACGACGTGCGCGCTTTCGGACGCACCTTCCGTGATGCCCAGAATGCGGCCCAACCGGGCCAGCTTCCCACCAAAACTCTCAGACGGCACTTGCGCGGCAGACATGCCTGATCTCCTCCAACGCGGCCCTTCTAGCCGGCTGTGGTAAACAAAGCTTTGAAGGTGACGGGCTGAATTGCGACTGAAATGCAAAAAGCTGTCAGGCGGTCAGACCAGATCGCCCAGCAGCAATTTGGGCCGGCTGCCGCTTTCGCCCCGCGCTTCCGCCATGAACCGATCCTTGAGCGGCCCGAGCTTCTGCACGGCGGACAAGCCCAGCCGACGGATCGCCGAGACCGGTCGGCCGGGCACATCGAACAGGCGGACGAGGCCGTCCATCATGATCGTCACGCTCAACGCATCCAGCGCCCGCCAGCGCTGGTAGCGGGCGAGCAGTTGCGCATCGCCCGGCTCCATGCCCGTGCGCATGCCCTCCACCACGACCTGCGTGAGCGCCGCGACGTCACGATAGCCAAGGTTGACCCCCTGGCCGGCGATCGGATGGATGCCGTGGGCAGCGTCACCCACCAGCGCCAGCCGCTCATCGATAATGCGGGCAGCGCGGTGATAGCCGAGCGGGTAGCTCTGCATGGGTGCGGCAAGGCTGATGCGGCCGAGGAAATTCCCCATCCGCTTTTCCGCCTCCGCCAGCCAGGCGTGCTCGCCGAGCTTGAGATAGGCCGCCGCGTGCTTTGTCGGCACCGTCCAGACGATGGCCGAGCGATTGCCCGGCAGCATCGGCAGCAGCGCGAACGGCCCGCCCGGGTAGAAGATTTCATAGGCGGTGTTGCCGTGCGGATCGTCATGTTCAATGGCCGTGACCAGCGCGGTGTGGGGATAATCCCATTTCGCCACTGTGATGCCGGCAGCCGCACGTGTCGGGCTGCCCCGGCCTTCCGCGCCGACGAGCAGGCTGGCACCGATCTCGGCGCCGCTTTCCAGCCGCACGCGCACGCCATGCGCATCCCGCACCGTCTCCACCGCCCGGTCAGGCTGGAAGCGCACGATGTTGGCCGCGTCCGCCGTGGCCTCGATCGCGGCCCGCAGCTCGCGATTCTCGACCATGAAGCCCATGGCGCCATCATCGGGATCGGGCGCGAAATCGAGCGCGCCGCCGCTCAGCCCTTCGCTCACCCAGATCCGGTCGATGGGGCAGGTCTTGCCGGCGAGGCGCGGCGCGATGCCGATGGCCTCGAACTGGCGCCAGCTTGCCGAGGAAATCGCGGAGGTACGTCCATCGAAACTTTGCGCCGGTACGCGCGCGGGCGCCGCCGGATCCACAATGGCGCTGCGCACGCCATGGCGTTCGAGTGCGACGGCCAGCGTCAGCCCGACAAGACCGCCGCCCAGAATGATGACATCATAGCGTTGCATCGGTCCATTCTAGCGAGGCCGGAGGGCGAAGGCGACTGCCCATTGGAGAAAAGCCCGCTCATCCCAGACCAGGTTGGCCCCCGCTCACATCAGAAGGCGAGTTGCGCGCTGTCCATGGCCGCAATGTCTGCGGCGCGGCGATAACGGAACACCGTGGCCGGCGGCACGTTGCGCACGATGGTGCCGATCCGCTCCACGCCAAGATCGAGCGCATCGGCGACCGACTCGGCCAGCGGCGGGCGCGGCGAATAAGTGAACTGTATGAACGCGCCGCCGGGCCGCAGCAGCCGGAAGGCCTCGCTGACGATCGCGCTCTGCAGGGTCTTGCTCATCGCCAGCAGCGGCAGGCCGCTGATCACGCACTGATAGGCACCCTCGCCGCCCGTGCATTGGCCGAGCACAGCCTGAGCCGGCGCCTCGATGATCGAAACGCCCGCAAAATCGCGCCGCAGGTTGCGCGCAAAACCGGGATTGATCTCGACCACTTCCAGATGCGTGCGCGGCAGGCCGGTCGCCAAAATCTGCCGGGTGAGCGCGCCCGTGCCGCCGCCGAACTCCATGACGAGGCCGCCTTGCGGGTCGATCTGCGAGGCCATCAGCCGGCCAAGATGCGGGCTGCTCGGCACGATGGAGGCCGTCTGGCGCGGTTTGCGCAGCCAGGCGTGAAGGAATTTCAGATAATCCCCGGCGCTTGACCGACGATCGGTCAGTGCGGAACTCTTGCTCGCCATCGCCCCTCGCTCGCTTGTCACGGAACCGTCTCACTAGTGCGCCGTGGGGGCGCTGGGAAGAGGCAAGATGGGGGTGATCGATCGGCTTTGTGCGCCGCTCGTCCTGAAAAGCACAGGGACCGGCTGGTCAGTGCGTCACATGCCGCACGGCCGCGAGGAGGCGCTCCGGATCGAACGGCTTGACCAGCCAGCCCGTCGCGCCGACTTCCCGGGCGCGGGCGCGCTTTTCCTCGCTATATTCAGTGGTCAGCACCAGCACCGGCCGGTCGACATGGCGCCGGCCCTGCGCCCGCAACGTCTCGATGAAGCCAAAGCCATCAAGTCGGGGCATGTTGATGTCCGTGATGACCAGATCGGCCTCATTGGCCTCCAGCCAGTCGAGCGCGGCCTGGCCATCCTCGGCCTCGATCACCTCATAGCCGCCACCGGTCAGCGTCATGCGCAGCAACGCCCGCATGCTGCGACTGTCATCGACTGTCAGAACCTTCGGCATGTGCGTGTGCGACCTTCTGCCCGTTCGAGCGAAGGCACGCCATAAGGGTGGCAGCGTTTACAAATCGTCGACAGCGCAGACCGGTGACGGCCCGGCCCGGTCAGATCTCGGCGTTGATCACCCAGTCGTGGAACATGCGCACCGCGCGCTTTTCCATGGCTTTCGGGCGGCAGACGAAGAAATAGCGATAGGGGCTTTCGACATGATAATCGAACAGCCGCACGATCCGGGGGTCGTGCGCTTCCTTGAAATGGCGCCCATGCATCGCGGCGATGCCGAGTCCCTGCGCCGCCGCCTCCAGCATCAGCGCACCCGAATCATAATAGTCGATGGACGCCGGCGTTAGATTGGGCAGGCCGACCGCTTCCTTCCACACGTCGAACGTCGCGGACATGTCGCGGTGCACCAGCAGGGTCTGGCGGGCGATGTCCTCAGGGCGCGTGACCGGCCGGGGGCCTTCCAGCAAGGTTTTTGATCCGATGAGATAGACAAGGTCACGATCCAGCTCGCGGCCGTACAGGGAAGGATCGACATCTCGCGCCAGCACGATGGCGGCGTCCAGCCCTTCGCCCAGGCGCGCGATGGCATTGGGGCTGGTATCCACGTCCAGATGGAGATCCGGATGCTGCTTGTGTAGCTCGCCCAGCCGCGGGAACAGGCGTTGGCTGGCGAAAAGCGGCAACATGCCCAGCCGAACCCGCATCGTCCGCGCACCACCGGTGGCGCTCTCGATGGCCGCGCCCAGCGCATCGAGTGCAGGCGCGATTTCCTTGATCAGGGCATGGCCGTTCTGATTGAGTTCGAGCTGCTGGTGTTTGCGCTCGAAGAGGTTGTAGCCGAGAAATCGCTCGAGCGCCTGAATGCGGCGGCTGAGCGCGGGGGCTGACAGAGCCAGTTCCTCGGCCGCGGCCTTTACCGAGCCGGTGCGCGCGACCTGCACAAAAGCCTCAAGGGCGGTGAGAGGGGGAAGCCTGCGCATCGATGTTTAACGGGACCCAAGTTTATGCTGCATTGCACAACTATGCCGCAAGCGTTCAGCCGACGCCAGCGCGTTTTGAGCCTTTGTTATCTCAACGCTATCCGCGACGCGCCGCCAGCCGCCAGAGCCGTTCGACAGGCCCCTGCCCCATCGATCGCCGCCAAAGGACCGACCAGGCGAGCATTACGGTCCACATCGCCAGCACGACCAGCAAAAGCTGCGTCCGTGTCAGCGCCCCGAACAGCCCTCCGCCATAGCCGTAGAACAGGCCGGTCATCAGCAGGCTGGTGAGCAGATAATTGGAGAGCGCCAGCCGGCCAATCGTTGCAATGGCCCGAACCAGCGGCGCCTGCGGATATTGCGCCGCCAACCCCATCGCCAGCGCGGCCAGAGCGACGGCCAGGGGCAGACGCAGCGGCACCGACCAGCCGAACAAGGCTGCCTGCGCCGCGAGCGGATCGCCCGACAGCAGCACCCAGATGCCAAGGCCCGCCATCGGCACCAGCCCGACCAGCATCGCTCGGTGCCATGTCGCGCGATATTGGGGGACCGGCCACTGGCCCGCCATGAAGCCGCCCTTGAGCATCGCCATGCCAAGCGCGATGAAGGCCAGACATTCGGGCCAGGAATAGAGGATCTGATTCAGCGCCGCCTGCGGCGCGGCGCCGATCCGCTCGGCAAAAATGCCGGCATAGCCACCAGTATAGAGCGCGATCTCATTGGCAACCGCCCGGCTCGCGCCCATACCGGCCGAGTCCGCATAGGCCTGCCAATGCTCGACGATGGTTGGTGCGGCTCCCGGTGCCAGCGCTGCCGCGCGGAGCGAGAAGGCGGGCCACACCGCCACCAGATTGATCACCCACTGGAACAGCAGCAGCGCCAGCGCGAGCTTGATCAGGCCAAGCGTCTCGAACCGGATGAACAGGGTGGCGATCAGGCCGCACAGCGCCAGTTGGACGAGGATATCGCCCGACCAGAGCAGCAGATAATGCGCAACGCCGATGGGCAGCAGCCACAGCATCCGCCGGCGATGCGCCTGCAGCCCGTCCCGTCCGTTCATCTCCGCCGACTCGATCACCAGCAGGATGGACGCACCCAGCAGCATCGCGAAAATCGCGCGCATCTTGCCATCGATCAGCAGGAAGGTCGCTAACCAGGTCGCCAGATCCGCCGGCCCTTGCGTCCCCACCGTGAACGGGTTGAACCCCGCCGCAGAGGGCAGCCCGAAGGTTACGATATTGCCGAGCAGGATGCCCATCACGGCGCACCCCCTCAGAAAATCCAGTCCCTCGATCCGAAAGCCCTCATCGGCCATGCGCTGTGCTGTCCCGGTTGCGGGCCGGGCGCATGAGCGGGCCGGCGCCTTGTTCGATTGGTCGTTGCTCTATCGCCTTTTGGCGTGACGTCCACCCCAAGCTGGTGCATTCGCGCGGCGATGGTCAGCGACTGCAAGACACGCATCGGCGCCGCATTCGGCGCGGCGGCGCCCCGCTATGAGGGCGATGCAGGCGTGCACCGCCATGTCGCCATGCGCCTGCTCGACTTTGCGACGGGCGGCACCGATGCCGGCGCCCGCGATCCGGCAACCGTGCTGGAGATCGGCTGCGGCACCGGCCTGCTGACGCGGCTGATTGCGCAGCGCTGGCCCAATGCGGCGCTCACCGCCACCGACATCGCGCCCGGCATGATCGCGGCGATGCGTGAGGCCGGCAGCCCGGCGCGGCTGCTGCTGATGGATGGAGAACGCCCGGATCTGGGCACCGAGCGCTTCGACCTCATTCTCTCCAGCCTCGCCTTCCAGTGGTTCGAGGATTTGCCGGCAGCCCTCGCCCGCCTGCACGGCCTTTTGGCGCCGGGCGGGAGCCTCTGCTTCGCCACAATGGGCGCCGAGAGTTTCAGCGACTGGCGCATGACCCATGCGCGCGAAGGGCTGGCTTGCGGCTTGCGCGACTATCCGAGCCGCGATGAGGTGGCCCCGATGGCGCAGGCTTTGGGCCGGTGCGATCTTGTCGAGGAGCTGGTCCCGCTGCCCGTGCCCGGCGGGCTGGCGCTGGCCCGGCATTTCCACGCCATCGGCGCGCGGGTGCCGCAGCCCGGCTATCGCCGCCTCGCGCCCGCTCTGCTCCGCCGCGTGATGGCGCGGTTCGATGCCGATGGCGGGACTTCAAACTACCACATCATCTATGGCAGGCTGTGGCATGACTGATCGACCGACCCTGCGCAGGGCAGTAGCCGAGGATGCCGAAGCCCTGGCGAGGCTGAAGCTTACCTGCTTTCGCGAGACCTTTCTGGAGGACTTCGCGGTCCCTTATCCGCCCGATGACCTCGCCCGGTTCGAAATTGAAGCCTATGGCACGCAGGCCGTCGCCCGCGAACTGGCAGACCCGACCCACGCCAGCTGGGTGTGCGCCACCGCGTCTGGAGAGCTGGTTGCCTATGCCCACGCCGGGCCGAGCAAGCTGCCGCACCCCGAGGTCACCGCGCACTCCGGCGAACTCTATCAACTCTACGTCCGCCGCGGCCATCAAGGGTACGGGTTGGGAGGCGCCTTGCTGAAAAGCGCGCTGGATTGGCTTGCAGAGCGCTATCCGGGGCCAAGCTGGCTGGGCGTCTGGTCCGGCAATGACCGGGCGCAGGCAGTCTACGCGGCCGCCGGCTTCCACAAGGTCGGCGATTATCTGTTTCATGTCGGTGACCACCGCGACGAGGAATATATTCTGCGCCGCGACTGAAAGCGATGCAGCGTTTCTGCCGCCCGACGAACCGCAGCACCGTTTAGAGTTTTGCCATAGTTCGGCGCCTAGCCTGCGCCAGAACGACACGGTGCCAAAAGCCGTGGCAAAGCTGGGAACGGACGGACAAGATGCGGGCTGCAGAAATCCTCAACAGGTCGGACCTGCCGCGTGGACAGCAGATATGGATGGGGCTCGCCTCAAGCCTGCTGGCGCTCTCGCTGGCCGGCTGCGGTGGCAGTGACAGTGGCGGTAGCGGATCCACGCCGATCACGGTAGCGCCGACCCCCACCCCCACGCCCGCGCCAACCCCGGCGCCCACACCCACGCCAAGTCCTACGCCGACGCCGACGCCGACCCCCACCCCAACGCCGACAAGTTGGACGGCGGCGGCGGCCGCGCTCTACGATACGCAACCGAATGTCGCCTCGTGCAACACCGGCGTGCTCAAGACCAGCGTGCGGATGGACATGCTGGCCAAGGTGAACGCGGTGCGCGCGCTGCATGGGCTTCCCGCCGTCGTTTACGCGGCGTCTGCCAATCAGGGCGTCGACGATTCCTCGCTCATGATGGCCGCGAACAGGACGCTCGACCACAATCCTCCACCCACATGGACATGCTACACGACCGCAGGTCGCGACGCCGCTGCCTCGGGCAATCTCATCGGCGGATGGGGGTCATTGCCATGGCGGACCGAAGACGATCTGCTGGCGGGATGGATGACGGAGCGCAATAGCCTCTCGATCGGCCACCGTCGCTGGATCCTGAACCCGTTCCTCGGTCAGATTGCTTATGGGCGGTCCGTGTATCAGCTGCCTTCGGGCGAACGCGCAGATGGCGCGACGATGAAGGTCTTTGGTTTCAGCACCAGCGTCGCGGCACCAGCCCCGAGCAGCCTGCCCGATTTCATCGCCTATCCGCAGGGCAATTATCCGCAGCGTTACTTCGGCGCGAGCGACATTCTCTCGTTCACCGTGCTCGCCAACAAGACCGGGGCCTATGGCGCCAACGGAAACGTCGGCTTTAGTGGCGCCATCATCACGGTCAGCAGCGGTGGCACGAGCCTGCCGGTCACCAACGTGAAGTATGACAATGACGGATATGGGGTGCCGAACAACATCGAGTGGCGCGTGACGGGCCTGCAGGCCAACACAACCTACACCGTCAAGATTGTAGGCATCACCGGCGCCCCGCAGAGCGGCTACGAATACACTTTCCGCATGGTGCCCTGACCCGGCCGCATGGCGCCCTGAGCCGGCACCGACGGGCGCCGGTCAGGCGTCCATCAGGGCCGGGAAGAAGCCTTCGTGCGCGGTGCGCAGATCGGCCAGCGCGACCGAATGGTCGCTCTCCGGCAGCTCGAAGATGATGCGATTAGCAATGGTGCGACCCAGCCGCGCGACCGTGACGCCGCGCGCCTCGGCATGGCTGAGCATCTCGACCAGCGCCGCATCGCGCACGGTCACGACATACAGGCCCTGATCCTCGGCGAAATAGGTTTCCGCCGTCGTGCCGGCCAGCGGCTGATCGAGGATCGCGCCGATGCCGCCGGCAAGCGCCATCTCCGTCACCGCGACGGCGACGCCGCCATCCGACACGTCGTGACAGGCCGTGATGGCGCCGCAGCGAATGGCCTCGCGCACGAAATCGCCGGTCCGGCGCTCGGTGGCGAGATCGACCGGCGGCGGCGGCCCCGCATCGCGGCCTTCCAGCCCATGGACCTGCCGCAGCCAGAGCGACTGGCCGAGCGATCCGGTGCGCTCTCCGACCAGAAAGATGATGTCGCCGACATCCTTGAACGCGATGGTGCACATCCGCTCGACATCCGGGAGCAGGCCGACCCCGCCAATCGCCGGCGTGGGCAGGATCGCGCTGCCGCCGCCGGTCGCCTTCGATTCATTGTAGAGCGAGACGTTACCCGACACGATGGGATAATCGAGCGCCCGGCAGGCCTCGCTCATGCCCTCGAGACAGCCGACGATCTGGCCCATGATCTCCGGGCGCTGCGGATTGGCGAAGTTGAGGCAATTGGTGATGGCGAGCGGCTGGCCGCCGACCGCCGTGATGTTCCGCCACGTCTCGACCACCGCCTGGCGACCGCCCTGCACCGGATCGGCATAGCAATAGCGCGGCGTGCAGTCGGTGCTCATCGCCAGCGCCTTCTTGGTGCCATGCACGCGCACGACGGCCGCGTCACCACCGGGCGCCTGCGCGGTGTCGGCGCCGACCATGTGGTCATATTGCTCCCAGATCCAGCGGCGCGATGCGAGATCAGGCGAGCCTATCAGCGCGAGCAGATCGGCTGCCGGGTCCTTACTATCCGGCGCGCTGGCGAGCGGTACGAGCGGCGGAGTCGACACATGCGGGCGATCATAGAGCGGGGCATCGTCGGCCAGCGGGCCGAGCGGGATGTCGCAGACGGTCTCGCCATGGTGGACCAGCACCATCCGGCCCGTATCGGTCACTTCGCCGATGACCGCGAAATCCAGCTCCCATTTGTGGAAGATCGCCTCAGCAAAGGCCTCCTTACCGGGCTTGAGCACCATGAGCATCCGCTCCTGGCTCTCCGAGAGCATCATCTCATAGGCGGTCATGCCGGTTTCGCGCTGCGGCACCTTGTCCATGTCCAGCCGGATGCCGACGCCACCCTTGGAGGCCATTTCCACCGATGAACTGGTCAGGCCTGCCGCGCCCATGTCCTGAATCGCGACGATGGCGTCAGAGGCCATGAGTTCGAGGCAGGCCTCGATCAGCAGCTTTTCGGTGAACGGATCGCCGACCTGAACGGTGGGGCGCTTCTCTTCTGAATCCTCGCCGAAATCGGCCGAGGCCATGGTCGCGCCATGGATGCCGTCGCGCCCGGTCTTGGAGCCGACATAGACGATCGGATTGCCCACACCGGAGGCTGCGGAATAAAAGATCTTGTCCGTCTCCGCGACGCCCACCGTCATCGCGTTGACGAGGATGTTGCCATCATAAGCGGCATGGAAATTGGTCTCGCCGCCGACCGTCGGCACGCCCACGCAATTGCCGTAACCGCCAATGCCCCGCACGACGCCGGAGATGAGGTGCTTCATGCGCGGATGATCGGGCCGGCCGAAGCGCAGCGCATTCATGTTCGCGATCGGACGCGCGCCCATGGTGAACACGTCGCGCAGGATGCCACCGACGCCGGTCGCCGCGCCCTGATAGGGCTCGATGTAGCTCGGGTGGTTATGGCTCTCCATCTTGAAGATCGCCGCCTGCCCATCGCCAATGTCGATGACACCGGCATTCTCGCCGGGACCGCAGATCACCCAGGGCGCCTCGGTCGGCAACTTCTTCAGGTGGATGCGGCTGGACTTGTACGAGCAGTGCTCACTCCACATCACCGAGAAGATGCCGAGCTCCGTGATATTCGGCTCGCGGCCGATGGCGTTGACAACGCGCTCATATTCCTCGGGGGTGAAACCGTGTTCGGCGACGATTTCGGGGGTGATGCCTGAGGCGCTTGGGGTGGTGCTGGTCGACATGAGCGGCCTTTATCGCCGCCAGCGGGCGGGCACAACCGCCCGATCGGCCCTTGTAACGAAAAAGGCCGACCCTCTCGGGTCGGCCATTCTTTGAGCATCGGCCCGCCAGGGCGGACCGTGCGGTTGAACCAAGATCAGCCGATCAGCCCGCCTTGCAGGCCTGGCCGTTATACGTGACCGTCTCGCCGGCGCCTTCCAGCTTCGTCGCGCCATCGGCGGAAACGAAGGGCTGGCCGGCTTCCGGTGCCTTGAGACCGGTGATCGGGCCGCCACGTTCGGTGCGCAGGTTCGCCGTCACATCGTCTGTCATGAAGTCGACGAAGATCAGGCTATTGTCCTTGCAGCGATAGGTGGTGCTGGCACGGAGCATGGGAGGCAGGGCGACGTTACCGGCATTAGCCAGTTCCGCAGCCATCGGGTCGTTCGTGCCAGTGTTGAAGGTTTCAGGCTCGGACTTGCACGCAGACAAGGCGAGCGCGGCCGCGCAAAGCGCGATTGAGGGGTATGTGAGGGTTTTCATAGCCCCGCGGCTATTGCGATTCGCTCCCGCGAGGTCAACTTGATTTGCGTGACAATACGCCATTTTTCGGGGGAACGCTGAGAGCACGCTTGACCCTGTGGGGGAGCCGGGTCAATGCATGGGCATGGCAGACGAGACCGAGAACGGCACCCTCAGCTTCGAGGACGCGCTCAAGCGCCTGGAGGCGATTGTCCAGCAACTGGAGCGCGGCGACGTGCCGCTGGACCAGTCCATCACCCTTTATCGCGAGGGCGAGGATCTGCGGCTGCAATGCCAGAAGCGGCTCGATGCCGCGCAGGCCCGGATCGAGCAGATCACGGCGAGCGCCGATGGGTCCGCCGCGCGGACCGCCCCTTATCCCAGTGAATGATCCGCTGATGCGCCAGGACGCCGGAACCCGGCTCGAAGCCGCCCTGACGGAGATTGCCGAGGCGATCGACGTGCAGTTCGACCGGCTGCTGCCGGTGCCGGAGGACCAGCGCGCGCGGCTTTACGAGGCGATGCGCTATAGCGCCATCGGCGGGGGCAAGCGCCTGCGCCCGCTGCTGGTGAAGGCAAGCTGCGACCTCTTCAACATTGGCTGGGAAAGCGCGGTACGCGCCGGCCTCGCCGTCGAGTGCATCCACGTCTATTCCCTGATCCACGACGATCTGCCCGCGATGGACAATGACGATATGCGGCGCGGCAAGCCGACGGCCCATCGCGCCTTCGATGAGGCAACGGCAATCCTGGCCGGCGACTGCCTGCACGATCTCGCCTTCGCCGTGCTTGCGGACGAGCGCACGCACGCTGATGCCGCCGTGCGCTGCGAACTGATCGCCAGCCTGGCCCAGGCCAGCGGCCCGGCGGGCATGGCCGGCGGGCAGATGATGGACCTCGTCGCTGAAACGACGCAGTTCGATCTGCCGGCGATCACGCGACTGCAATTGCTCAAGACCGGCGCGCTGATTGTCTTCTGCCTGGAAGCCGGCGCCATTTTCGCGCGGATCCCCGAGGAGCGACGCACGAGCCTGCGCGGCTATGCGCATGATGTCGGCCTCGCCTTCCAGATCGCCGACGATCTGCTCGACATCGAAGGGGACGCTGCCGTGACCGGCAAGGCCGTGGGCAAGGACGCCGCCGCCGGCAAGGCAACCTTTGCCTCGCTGATGGGCGTGGAGAAGGCCCGGCAGCAGGCCTCCCTACTGGTGGCGCAGGCCAAGGACCATCTGCGCGATTTCGGCGAGGAAGCCGATCTGCTGCGCGACATTGCCGATTTCGCGATCGGCCGCAGCTATTAAGGACGCGCACATGGTTCACCGCATCGGCCTTTATCCGGGAACCTTCGACCCTATCACGCTCGGCCATATGGACATCATCCGGCGCGGATCGAAGCTGGTCGACCGGCTGGTGATCGGCGTGACGACCAATCCCAGCAAGTCGCCTTTGTTCACGCTGGACGAGCGGCTGGCGATGATCCGGCGGGAATGTGCGGAAATCGATGCCGACATCGACGTGCGGCCCTTCGATTCGCTGCTGATCGATTATGCCCGCTCGGTGGGCGCCTCGCTGATCCTGCGCGGCCTGCGCGCGGTGGCGGACTTTGAATATGAGTATCAGATGGCGGGCATGAACCAGTATCTCGATGCCAGCATCGAGACGGTGTTCCTGATGGCCGACGTCGCGCTGCAGCCGATCGCCTCGCGCCTCGTGAAGGAAATTGCAGGGCTGGGCGGCGACATCGGCAAGTTCGTTTCGCCCGGTGTTCGCACCGATGTGATGGCCCGGCTCGGCATGAGCGTCGACGTCGGCAGGGCAGACGAGACTTGACGGGTCATCATTGGTTCAGCCATGCGACGCTAGTTGGCGGCCGGGCCCGGTTCGGCCGTGGAATGAGGATGGACGACATGCGTGTTACCCGACTGTTTGGCTCCGGCATTGCGCTTGCCGCCGCCTGCGGCCTCATGCTGGCCAGCGCCAATTCCGCGCAGGCCCAGCCGGGCGGCGGTGCGCAGGATGCCCTGGCGAAGGCCGAAATGGCGGCCCGCGCGCAGAAGGATGCCGACGCCCTGCGCGAGGACGCGGAGAAGTCCACGGACAAGCCGCTTGTCGCGATGACGCCGGTCACGCCCGAAAACACCTGGGTGCTGACGCTCTCGGATGGCGCCACCGTGCGCATCCTGCTCCGCCCGGATGTGGCCCCCGGCCATGTCGAGCGGATCAAGACGCTGACGCGGGAAGGCTTCTACAACGGCCTCAAGTTCCACCGCGTGATCGATGGCTTCATGGCGCAGGGCGGCGACCCGAAGGGTGATGGCACCGGCGGCTCGCCGCTGCCGGATCTCAAGCAGGAGTTCAGCTGGCTGCCGCACATGCGGGGCACCGTCTCCATGGCGCGCGCGCAGAGCGATGACAGCGCCAACAGCCAGTTCTTCATCATGCTGATGCCACGCATGCAGCTCGACCACAAATATACGGTGGTGGGCCGGGTGATCGATGGCATGGCCGGTGTCGACCAGATCGCCAAGGGCGAGCCGCCGGCCCAGCCGACGACCATCGTGCGCGCCTATATCCAGAGCGATCAGCAGGCCGCTGCACCGGCCGGCAGCAACACCGCAGGCTGAGCGCGCCGACACGCGCGAGGGATTACCGGCCAGCAGGACCTCGCTGACCGGCACCTGTTCAACGCCCGCCGCAGACGCTAAGGGCGCCAGCCATGCGCGTTGACCTTTTCGATTTCGACCTGCCGCCCGAGCGGATTGCCCTGCGTCCGGCCTCGCCACGCGATGCCGCGCGGATGCTGGTGCTCCAAGGCCAGGACGGGGGCCTGCGCGACATGGGCGTGCGCGATCTGCCGACCGTGCTCCGTGCCGGCGACTGCCTTGTCTTCAACGATACGCGCGTCATCCCCGCCCAGCTGGAGGGGCAACGCGGCGAGGCAAAGGTCGGGGTGACGTTGCACAAGCGCCTGGGACCGCGCGACTGGCAGGTCTTCGTCCGCAACGCCAAGCGAGTGCGGCCCGGCGACATCATCGCCTTCGCGCAAGGCGTGCACGCGCAGGCCGGCGAGCGGGACGCGGATGGCGGCATGACGCTCAGCTTCCTCGGCGACGAACCGGTGGAACTTCTGCTCGAACGCGCCGGCCAGATGCCCCTGCCCCCCTATATCGCCAGCAAGCGGCCCACCGACCAGCGGGACCGCGAGGACTATCAGACGATGTTTGCGCAGGAGCCGGGTGCCGTCGCGGCGCCCACAGCAGCCCTGCACTTCACGCCCGGCCTCGTCGCAGCGCTCGCCGACGCGGGCATTGGCCAGGCGACGCTTACTTTGCATGTCGGTGCCGGCACCTTCCTGCCGGTCAAGGCCGAGGATACCGACGAACACCGCATGCATGCCGAATGGGGGCGGATCGACCAGGCGACGGCGGATCGGCTGAATGCAGTCCGCGCCAAAGGCGGGCGCCTGATCGCGGTGGGCACGACCAGCCTGCGCCTTCTCGAAAGCGCCACGGGGGAAAATGGCATCATTCGGCCGTTCGCGGATGAAACGCGCATTTTCATCACCCCGGGCTATCGCTTCCGCGCCATTGACGGGCTGATGACCAATTTCCACCTGCCCCGCTCGACCCTGTTCATGCTGGTCAGCGCCCTGATGGGGCGCGAGCGGATGCAGGCGGCCTATGCCCACGCCATCGCGCAGGGTTATCGCTTCTACAGCTATGGCGATGCGAGTCTGCTGCTCCCCTGAGGGCGCGCAGCGCCGCGCCTAGATCAGCCCGAGCCGGCCGAGATCGGCCGCCAGCTGATCGGGCAGCATATCACCGCCCTCGCCATCCCCCATGTCCGGCGGCGCATCCTCGTCAGCCAGATAGCGCCAACCCTGATGGGCGCGCTTGGGTCGCGGCACCACCGGAATGAGTCGCGGCGCAAGGCGTATCCATTGCCGCCCGTCCGACCGCGCCTCGAACCCGAGCAGCGGACTGCGCCCGACGATCTGATGCGCCAGTACCCAATAGAGCGATCCGCCCGCCATCTCTTCATGCCGCTTGGGCAGATAGCGCGTCGTCAACCGCGCCTCGCCACCCTCTCCGGCCTGTGCATGGCTCTCCAGCCAGTCCCGCAAAGTGGCGGCGCTCTCCGACTGAAAGGCGATCTTGGTCATATGAAGGGGCATGATGCCGATCTAGGGCTTGGGGGCGAATTGGCAATGGCGGCGGTTGGTCGATTTGGAGGATGCGGCCGGCTCACGCGATATCTTCGTCATTCCCGCGAACGCGGGAATCCAGTCAATCGAGCGGCGCAAAACCGAGGCTGACTGCAAAGTCCGGCCAATCGGGATTTGGCTTGCTCGATCAGATCAAGTTTCCAGGCTCTGCGCCACTTCTTGATCTGCTTCTCGCGTAGGATCGCATGTTCCATCGTCGCGTGCTGCTCGAACCAGACCAACAGCTTGACTCCATGTTCCGCCGAAAAGCCGCCGAAGGTTTCAGTACGGTGCTGAGCCACGCGCTGCATCAAATCGGATGTCACGCCCAGATAGAGCGTCCCATTGCGGCGCGACGCCAGCAGATAGGCATAAGGTTCGATGCTCCGCTTCATGGCGAGCTCGCTACTGGATTCCCGCGTTCGCGGGAATGACAGGTGAGTGCCCCGTCCCGACAGCCAGTCGCCACCCACTCGCAGACAGCAGACCTCCCCACATTCATTTCCATCCCTCCGTCATAACGAAGCATCCACCACCTCGCCCAAGCCACCCAAAGCCCCCACAATAGTTTCGCTTCGGCCTGCTAAAGCAAGCGTCGGTTGCGGGCTTGGGTCCTCGAACGCATCTACCACCCATGGCGCACTCTGAGTCCTTTACGGCCGGCACGGTCTATCTCGTTGGCGCAGGTCCGGGCGATCCTGATCTGCTGACGGTGCGTGCTGCCCGTTTGATCGGCCGGGCGAGCCTGATCGTGCATGACGGTCTGGTCGATGCCGCCATCCTCGCTCTGGCTTCGCCGGAGGCGGAGCTGATCTCAGTCGCCAAGCAACGCTCGCGCCATTCGATGAAGCAGGAGGCGATCAATTCGCTGCTCGTCGGCGAGGCGCTTTCGGGCCGTGATGTCGTGCGCCTCAAGGGCGGCGATCCCTTCATTTTCGGCCGTGGCGGCGAAGAGCTGGAGGCCTGCCGCGAGGCTGGTGTGCGCTGCGAGGTCGTGCCCGGCATCAGCGCGGCGGTCGGCGGCGGCGCCAGTGCCGGCCTGCCACTCACGCATCGCGAGGATGCCAGCATCGTCAGCTTCGTCGCGGGGCAGTGCAAGGGTCTTTCCGAGCAGAATTGGGTTGGCCTTGCCGGGCCCGGACGCACGCTCGTCATCTATATGGGCCTCGCGACCAGCCAGGATATTGCCGAGAAGCTGATGCGCGACGGGCTCTCGCCCTCGACGCCGGTCGCGGTCATTGAGAAAGCGACGCGCCCCGATCAGCGCGTGCTGCGCAGCCTGCTCGCCGATCTCGGCGATCTTGTGGCGCGCGAGGCGGTCGAGAGTCCGGCGCTGATCGTGGTGGGCGAGGTCGTGCGGCATGCCGATGCGCTCGATTGCCTGCCGCTTGGATCATTTCACATTCAGCACAGCACAGGTGCGGGGAGCCACTGACGACATGAATATCCTGACCGGCAATGATCTCGCCACCGGCGACGTCATCTGGTGGACTGGCCAAGGCTGGTCCATCCATGTGAACGACGCCGTGGACGTCGGCGAGAAGGGCGCGGAAATCGCCCAGGCCGAAGCCGCCGCGCGTCGCGTGAACGAAGCCTATGTGATCGACGGCGAGCAGGACGGAGAAGGCAGTATCCGCCCCGCCCACATCAAGGAGCGTATCCGCGCGCTCGGCCCGACCGTGCGCCTCGACCTGAGCCTCAAACCCGCCGACCCCAATGCCGGCAACTGGGTGATCTGATGGCGCGCCAAACCACCCTGCCGTTCGTGTCGAGCGAAGTCGAGACACGCCGCACCCAACGCTTCTCGACTTCGCTCGAAGCGAACGGAAAGTAAGACCATGTATCAGTACGACACTTACGATCAGGCGATGGTGGATGCCCGCGTTGCCGAATTCCGCGACCAGACCCAGCGTCGCCTCGACGGGCAGCTGAGCGAGGCGCAGTTCCGCCCGCTCCGCCTGATGAACGGCCTGTATCTCCAGTTGCACGCCTATATGCTGCGCGTCGCCATTCCCTATGGCACGCTGTCGGGCAAGCAGATGCACATGCTCGCCCACATCGCGCGCAAATATGACCGCGATTACGGCCATTTCACCACCCGCCAGAACATCCAGTATAACTGGATCAAGCTCGCGGACGCGCCGGACATTCTCGCCGATCTGGCTTCGGTGGAGATGCACGCCATCCAGACCAGCGGCAACTGCATCCGCAATATCTCGTCCGACCAATATGCCGGCGTCTCCGCCGACGAGGTCGCCGATCCGCGCCCGCTCGCGGAACTGCTGCGCCAGTGGTCGAGCTTCCACCCGGAGTTCACCTATCTGCCGCGCAAGTTCAAGATCGCGGTGATCGCGAGCGCAGAGGATCGCGCGGCCATGCGCCTGCACGATATCGGCATCGAGCTGGTGAAGAAAGACGGTGAAATCGGCGCCCGCGTGTTCGTCGGCGGCGGCATGGGCCGCACGCCGATGGTGGCGCCGGAAATCCGCGATTTCGTGCCCTTCGCCGAAATCGTCTCCTATCTGGAGGCGTGCCTGCGGGTCTACAATCGCCACGGCCGGCGCGACAATAAGTACAAGGCGCGGATCAAGATCCTCGTCCACGAGATGGGCCGGGAGGAATATACCCGCCAGGTCGAGGAAGAGTTCGCGCATATGAAGACGCTCGGGCTCGATCCGCCGCTGGCCGAACTGGCTCGCATTGCCGATCACTTTGCGCCGCCCGCCTATGAGACCGGTCTTTCGGACGAGATCGACCTCTCCGACCGCGATTTCGCGGCTTGGGTGAGCACGCAGGTGAAGCCGCACAAGGTGCCGGGCTATGCCATCGTCAACATCAGCCTGAAGCCCATTGGCGGCATTCCGGGCGATGCCTCCTCCGCGCAGATCGACCTGATGGCCGACCTGGCCGAAAAGTATAGCTTCGATGAGCTGCGCGTTACCCACGCCCAGAACATCGTGCTGGCGCATGTGAAGAAGGCGGATCTCTACGCGCTGTGGAAGGCGCTGGAAGAAGCCGATCTCGGCACCGCCAATCTCGATCTCATCAGCGACATCATCGCCTGCCCGGGCCTAGATTATTGCAGCCTTGCCAATGCGCGCTCGATCCCGGTCGCGCAGAAGATCGCGCAGCGCTTCTCCGATCTCGATCGGCAGAAGGAGCTGGGCGAACTGAAGCTGAAGATCAGCGGCTGCATCAATGCCTGCGGCCACCATCATGCCGGCAATATCGGCATTCTCGGCGTCGACCGGAAGGGTGTGGAGAATTACCAGCTCCTGCTCGGCGGTTCCGGCGCGGACGATGTCAGCCTCGGCCAGATCACTGGTCCTGGTTTCGACGAGAACGGCATTGTCGATGCGGTCGAGAAGGCCACCAACGTCTATCTCGCCAACCGGCAGGAGGGCGAGCGCTTCGTCGACACCTTCCGCCGGATCGGCATGGCCCCGTTCAAGGAGGCACTTTATGCTTGAATATCTGTCCCTGCGTGAAGGCGGCGAGGCAGCCGAATTGCCCGCCGTGACGCTGGAGGCCTTTTCCGGCCAGAGCAATTCGGCCGCCGTGCGCATCGAGCCGGGCGAGGACGCCCGCGAGTTGCTGCCGCATCTGGACCGCGTGGCGCTGGTGGAAGTGAACTTCCCCGTGTTCGGTGACGGACGCGGCTATTCGGCGGCGCGCATCCTGCGTGAGGCTGGCTATGCCGGCGAGTTGCGCGCGGTGGGTGATGTCGCGGTCGATCAGATCAGCCATATGGTTCGCTGTGGGTTTGACAGCTTCCGGCCGGACAAGCCGCTCGACCCTGCGCTGATCGAAGCAGCGCTCAACCGCTTCCCCGGCGTCTATCAGAAGACCGTCGATCCGCGCGCGCCGATCTGGGCGCAGCGCCACGGAGCAAGCAATGGCTGAAGCCGCTCGCCAGATCGACCGGATCGACGCCGCCCCGCGCTGGACGCAGGCGGATGCGGACGCGCTCAACGCGCGCTTTGCGGGCGTGGATGCGGGCACGATGCTCAAGACGCTGTTCGCCGAGGATGCGCTGGGCACGGTCGCCGTCGTCTCCTCCTTCGGCACGGAAAGCGCGGTGCTGCTTCACCTCATCGCGCAGGCGGACAAGAGCGTGCCGGTGATTTTCGTCGATACGCTCAAGATGTTCCCCGAGACGCTGGACTATCGCGATACGCTGATCCGCACGCTCGGCTTCACCGATAGCCGCGTGGTCGAGCCGAAGGCCGACGTGCTGGCGGCGAAGGACGACAAGGGCCTGCGCTGGTCCTACGACCCCGATGGCTGCTGCGAAATCCGCAAGGTCGAGCCGCTGGCGCGCGCCAAGCAAGGCCTCGATGCGTGGATTAGCGGGCGCAAGGCCTTCCAGTCCGTGACGCGCCAGAACCTGCCGCGCTTCGAGATCGAGGACGGGCGCCTGAAGATCAATCCGCTGGGTGATTGGGACAAGGCGGCGCTGGAAGCCTATTTCACCGCGCACGACCTGCCCCGCCATCCGCTGGAAGCACAGGGCTATCTCTCGATCGGCTGCGAACCCTGCACCAGCAAGGTGATGCCGGGCGAAGACCCGCGTGCCGGTCGCTGGCGCGGCTGGGACAAGGTGGAATGCGGCATCCACACCAGCTCGACGCCGCTGGCGGACCCGGAAGACCCGGCCAACCAGCCGGCGTTTTGAAGGGGAAGCTCGGCGCCGAGGGTCTCGGGGCCTGTTCGAGATTGCCGCTTGATCTATCGTCACCCCGGGCTTGACCCGGGGTCCAGCTAACTGAATAGCCCTCTCCCCTTAAGGGGAGAGGGTTGGGAGAGGGGAAACTCGGCGCAGCAACTCGCCCCTCTCTACTCCGGCTAGCCGATAAATCGGCAAGCCTGCGTATCTCTCCCCTCAAGGGGAGAGAGTAACTTGCCCAAACCTGGTCGTCACGGCGTAGGCATTGCGCCTCATCCTTAGGTTCGAAAGCCCCCATGCCCACCTCCCCCACCCCCTATGACGCCATTATCCTCGGCGCCGGCGCGGCGGGGTTGATGTGTGCGGCGGTGGCCGGGCAGCGGGGGCGCAAGGTGCTGCTGCTCGATCATGCCGACGAGCCGGGCAAGAAAATCCTCATTTCCGGCGGCGGACGGTGCAATTTCACCAACCTCCACACCGCGCCGGATCGCTACCTCTCCAGCAATCGCCATTTCGCCAAATCCGCGCTCAGCCGCTACACCGCGCAGGATTTCCTCGCGCTGGTCGAGCGCTACGGCATCGCCTGGCACGAGAAGACGTTGGGGCAACTCTTCTGCGACGGTAGCGCGCGGCAGATCGTCGCCATGCTCCTGGAGGAGTGCGCGAAGGGCGCTGTCGACATCGCCTGCGCCTGCCCGATCCGGGAGGTCACCCATGCGGATGGCCAGTACCACGTCGACACGCCGCGCGGCATCGCGACCGCGCCGGCGCTGGTCATCGCCACCGGCGGGCCGTCCATTCCCAAGATGGGCGCGACCGGCTTTGCCTATGATCTTGCCCGCCAGTTCGGCCTCAAGATCGTGCAGCCGCGCCCGGCGCTGGTGCCGCTGACCCTCAGCGGTGACGATGCGCTGTTTCGCGAGCTGTCCGGCGTCTCGGCCGATGTCGTCGCCCGCACCGGCAAGACGCGCTTTCGCGAGGCGGCGCTGTTCACACATCGCGGCCTCTCCGGTCCGGCGATTCTGCAAATCTCCTCCTACTGGCGCCATGGCGAGGGCGTTGGCATCGATTTTCTGCCCGATCATCCGCGCGACTGGCTGCTTGCCGCCAAGCGCGAGGCCCCGCGCATGACCCTGCGCCGCCTGCTCCGCGCCGCGCTGGCGGAGCGCCTCGCGGACCGGCTGGCGGCCGATCTTGCGCTGGAGGCGGAGCTCGGCAACCTGCCCGACCGCGCCCTTGCCGCCGCACAAGCGCGTCTGGCGGACTGGACGTTCATGCCCAATGGCAGCGAAGGCTATGCCAAGGCGGAGGTGACAGCGGGCGGCGTCGATACCGCCGGCCTCTCCTCGCAGACGATGGAGGCCAAGGCGGTTCCAGGTTTGCACGTGATTGGTGAGGCGGTGGATGTGACCGGCTGGCTGGGCGGCTATAATTTCCAGTGGGCGTGGGCCAGCGCCCATGCGGCGGGACAGGCGGTTTAAGTCCGCCGCACCATCATCGCACCCACGTGCTCCTGCGGAGGCAGGAGCCCAGGGCGGAGAAGCCGGTCGATTGTGCCCTGGGTTCCTGCCTTCGCAGGAACACAACATCTGCCACAACCGCCCCTAGCCGCCGGGAAGAGCTCAGGCGCCCTCCTTCAATCCTTCACTCATAACCATCATCCGCCCCGGCATAGCTATCGTCCGCCAGATCGGTGAACCGCGTGATCTTGGAATCGAAGTAGAGCCGCACCTTGCCCGTGGCGCCGTGGCGCTGCTTGGCCACGATCAGCTCGGAATGGCCGGTGATCCGGTCCATCTTCTCGCGCCAGGCGGCATAAGCGCCCTCGTCCTCGATCTTGGGCTCCTTGCTCATCTCATAATAGTCCTCGCGGTAGAGGAACCACACCATGTCGGCGTCCTGCTCGATCGAGCCGGATTCGCGCAGGTCCGAGAGTTGCGGGCGCTTATCCTCGCGGCTTTCCACCGCGCGGCTGAGCTGGGAGAGCGCGATCACCGGCACCATCAGCTCCTTGGCGAGGGTCTTCAAGCCACGGCTGATCTCGGAAATCTCGTTGACGCGGCTGTCGCCGGTCTTGCCCGAGCCTTGCAGCAGCTGGAGATAGTCGACCACGATCATGCCGATATTGTGCCGGCGCTTGAGGCGGCGGGCACGGGTGCGCATCGCCGCGATGGTGAGGCCAGCGGTATCGTCGATGAACAGCGGTAGATCCTGCAACTCGCGCGAGGCGCGGACGAGGTTCTGGAACTCGCTATGGTTGATCCGCCCCATGCGCAGCTTCTCGCCGCTGATGCCCGACTGCTCGGCGAGAATACGCGTCGCCAGCTGGTCGGCGGACATTTCCAGGTTGAAGATCGCAACCGGCGCGCCGATCGACTTTTCCGGCGGGATGCCGTCGGCCATGTCGCGCATCCACCGGCTGGCGGCATTATAGGCGATGTTGGTCGCCAGCGAGCTCTTGCCCATGCCCGGGCGCCCGGCAACGATGATGAGGTCCGACGGATGAAGGCCACCGGTGCGGTTGTTCAGGCCATCCAGGCCCGAGGTGATGCCCGAGACATGGCCGCCGGAATTGAGCGCCTTCTCCGCCATGCCGACTGCAAGCCGCGTCGCCTGCGCGAAGGTCTTCATGCTGCCGGTATCGCCGCCCTGCTCGGCCACGGCATAGAGCGCCAGTTCCGCCTGCTCGATCTGCCCCTTAGGGTCGATGGCATCGGAGGTATCGAGCGCCTTGTCGACCAGCTCCCGTCCGACGCCGACCAGCTCGCGCAGCAGCGCCAGATCATAGACCTGCCGCGCAAAATCGCGCGCGCCGATCACCGCCGCGCCGCTGCCGGTGAGCTGCGCGAGATAGGCCGGGCCGCCCAGTTCCTTGAGCGCCGGGTCGCTCTCCAGCAGTGGCTTCAAGGTCACCGGATTGGCGACCATGTTGCGATCGACCAGCTTGAGGATCGCCTCATAGATGCGCCCGTGCAGCGGCTCGAAGAAATGCTCGGCGCGCAACTCCATCTGCACGTCCTCGACGATCCGGTTGTCGATCATCAACGCGCCGATCAGCGCAGCCTCCGCCTCCACATTGCGCGGCATACGGGCTTCAGAGCCGGGCACATCGGGCACCGGAGCAAGACGGATCGTGTTTTCTGACATGGGGGAGGCATTGTCCTCTCTTCCGAGGTGCGGCGCAAGAGCCGAGGGTGCGTCCAACTGTGGAGGACTGTGGATAAGACTGGGGATGGATTTTGGAAGCGCCACCTCAACTCCGTCACCCCGGGCTTGACCCGGGGTCTCGCTTCTCAGCACATAAGTCCATGGATCGGGAGCGACAGGGTGGCTGGGTCTACATCATGGCAGATCGCTATCGCGGCACGATGTATGTCGGCGTGACCGCTCATCTCGGCGCGCGCGTTCTTCAGCATCGCAGCGGAACAGGATCGGACTTCTGCGCCCGCTATGGATTAGCCCGACTGGTGTGGGCGGAGCCGGGCGAGGACATTGCCCAATGCATCGCTCACGAGAAACGGCTCAAGCGCTGGCGACGCGAATGGAAGTTCGCGCTGATCGAACGGGATAATCCCGACTGGAATGACAGGTTCGATCTGCTTGTCTGAAGAAGCGGGACCCCGGGTCAAGCCCGGGGTGACGCGAGAAGAGAGGTCGATCTGCCGCGCAATCCGTGGCACAAACCCTCATCCCAGCCCCTTCACCGCCTCCAGAACCTCGGCGGCGTGACCCTTCACCTTCACCTTGGGCCACACGCGCACGATCTTTCCGTCCACATCCGCCAGGAAGGTCGCGCGCTCGATGCCCATATATTTGCGGCCATAAAGGCTCTTCTCGACCCAGGTGCCGAAGGCCTCGCACACGCTGCCATCGCCATCGGACGCCAGCGTGACGGCGAGGCTGTGCTTGTCGGCGAAGCGCTTGAGCTTGGCCGGCGCCTCCTTGGAGACCGCGATCACCGGCACGCCCAGCGCGCCGAAATCACCGATCAGCCCGGTGAAGTCGATCGCTTCGGTGGTGCAACCCGGCGTATCGGCCTTGGGGTAGAAATAGACGACCAGCGGCTTGCCACGAAAATCCGCGAGCCGGATCGGCGCCTCGTCCGCACCGGTGAGAGTGACGTCGGGCAGGGTATCGCCTTGGCTCAGCATCATGTCGTTCCTTCCGATGGCGCCGCCTGGCCGGCCAGCGCGTTCCAGCTCGTGGCGATGATCTGCCGCGCGGCATCGATTCGGGCAAGCAGCTCGCCCCAGTCGCGGGCCCCGCAGGCCCGTGCGACCAGCCAGCGGCTTTCCTCCACCGGTTCGCTCGATTGCGGCGCGACGAGGCGAGCGACGACCAGATAGCGAGTCAGCAGGTCCGCGGCCTCACGCAGCGCGTCATCAAGGAGCCCGGCGGCGACCAGTTTCTCCAGCGCGATGTTGAGACTGGGCGAGAAGCCAGTGCGATGGGTGAGCTGCGTCACATGGATGAGGAATTCCAGATCGACGAGGCCGCCCGGCATCAGCTTCACGTCGAGTGGCCCGGCTGGCGGCTTGTGGGTGGCGATGTCGCGCCGCATCTTCACCGCCTGCGCGAGCAGTTGCGCGAGGTCGCGTTCGACCATCAGCGTCTGCCGGACGATCTCGTCCAGCGCGGCGCGGGCGCTGGGCGATCCGAACACCGGACGGGCACGGGTGAGCGCCAGATGCTCCCAGGCCCACGCCGCCTCCGCCTGATAGCGCGCAAAGCTTTCGAAGCTGACCGCGAGCGGCCCCTGGTTGCCCGAGGGGCGCAACCGCGTATCGACTTCATAAAGCGCTCCGGCGGCCGTCGGCACGGAGAGCGCGTTGATCACCCGCTGGGAGAGGCGGTTATAATAGAGCGTCGCGCCCAAGGGCCGGCGCCCGTCCGATTCCGCGTTGAAATCGCCGCTGAACAGGAAGATCAGATCGAGGTCGGAGGCGTGGGTGAGCAATCCGCCACCGAAACGCCCGAGCGCCAGGATGGCCAGCTCGCTACCCGGCACCCGGCCATGGGTCTGCTCGAACTCCGCCACGGCAGCTGCGGCGAGCACATCCACCGCCGCCTCCGCCACCCGCGCATAGCCTCGCCCGACCTCAAGCGGATCGACCTCGCGACTAACGATCTGCACGCCCAGCGCAAAACGCCGCTCGCCCACCACATGGCGGACATGATCGAGCCGGTGCTGGAAGTCATCGCCAGCATCATGCGTGCGCATCGTCTCGATGAGCGTCGGCACATCGGGCGGCAGATCGAGCGCGCTCTGGTCGATCAGCCCGTCGAACAGCGCCGCGCGGCGCCCCAGCGCATCGGCGAGCGTGGGCGCGTGCGAGAGGATCGTCACCAGCGTCTCGGCCAGCGCCGGGCGGGCCACCAGCAGGCGCAGCAGATTGACCGCCGTCGGCAGGCCTTCGATCACCTGATCTAGCTTGTTGAGCGCGGTAAGCGGCGCGGGCGCACGGGCGATCTGGCGCATCAGGCCGGGCAGCAGCTCCTCCAGTGCCTCGCGCGCCGGGGCGCTGCGCAGCGGGCGCAGGCTGCCGTCCCGCCAGCGGGTGATGCGCGCGACGAAGGGCTCGGTCTCCTCGATGCCGATGTCTTCCAGCCGCTGCGCCAGCGCGCGCGGCTCATCGGGCAGGCGATCATCGCCCTCCTCATCCTCGCCGACCAGACCATCGAAGGTGAGGCCGGTCGCTTCGACATGCGGCCGCAACGCCGCAAGCAGTGCCGCGCCGTCGGCATAGCCGGCCAGCTGCGCGACATTGTCCAGCGCGGCCGGGCTTTCCGGGAGCATGTGCGTCTGCCGGTCATCGACCATCTGCAGGCGATGCTCGATCGTGCGGAGCATCACATAGGCCGCATCGAGCCGCGCGCGCTCGTCAGGCTGGATCAACCCCGCCTCGCCCAGCACGCGCAGCGCCGCGCGCGTCGCCGGCGCCCGCAGCGCAGGGTTGCGCCCGCCCTGAATGAGCTGGTGCGCCTGCGCGAAGAACTCCACTTCGCGAATGCCGCCGCGCCCGCGCTTCAAGTCGAAGCCGGGGCCAAAGCGCTGGCCACTGGCATAATGCGCGCGGATGCGGCGCGAGACATCGCTGATCGCCCGGATCGCGCCGAAATCGAGACTGCGCCGCCAGACGAACGGCCGGATCGTGCTGAGGAACTCCTCGCCCAGCGTGATGTCGCCAGCCGCCGCGCGGGCGCGCACGAACGCCGCCTGCTCCCAGCCGACTGCCGCGCTCTCATAATAGCTGATCGCCGCTTCGACCGGCAGGATGATCGGCGAAACCTCGGGCGATGGGCGCAGCCGCAGGTCGACCCGGAAGACGTACCCGTCCCCGGTCCGCTCGGTGAGCAGCGCCACCATCCGCCGCGCCAGCCGCAGCGCTGCTTCCTGCGGCTCTTCCTTGCCGCGCGTCGGGATCGTCTGTGGATCGAAGATCAGGATCGGGTCGATGTCCGAGCTGTAATTGAGCTCCCGGCTGCCATGCTTGCCCAGCGCGATCACCGCGATGCCGCGCGGCGGCTCATCCGGGTAGCGCTCGGCAAAGGCCGCGTTCAGCGCCGTTTCGATGGCTTCGTCAGCAAAGTCGGAGAGCCGCCGGGTGACGATATCCAGATCCCAGAGCCCGGCCAGATCGGCAATCGCTGCCACCAGCGCCAGCCCGCTGCGCCGCGCCCGCAGACGCCGATCCACCGCCGCATCGGGCTCCAGCGCCCGCCCGGCCGCCCATGCGGCCTCCGCATCCCCCTGAAGCAGCAGCGCGACCAGCTCGGGATAGACATCGATCTGGCGCGCCAGAAACGGCGAATGCGACCGCGCGCGGGCGAGGGCATCGGTAATAGGGGTGGTGGTCAGGCTCTCCATTGCCGCCTCTTAGCGACAGGAGGGTTGGGCGGAAAGGTCCGTCACGGCCCCGCCGCCACGCCTGCTCCCATCCAACTGCCCGCCGACTGATTGACATGTGACTATATGGTCACTTATCAAGCTGGCCCATGGACGCAGTCTTCGATGCTCTCTCCCACCCCGATCGGCGCGCGCTGCTTGACTTGCTGTTTGAGCGCGACGGACAGAGCGTGAGCGAATTGCAGGCCCGGTTTCCCGTCTCCCGCTTTGCGGTGATGAAGCAACTAAAGCTGCTTGCTGCGGCCGGGCTCGTCACAAGCCACAAGAGCGGGCGGGAAAAGCGCCACTATCTCAATCCCGTGCCGATCCGCCTCGTCGCGGATCGCTGGATATCCCGCTACGCGGCACCCTTTGTGGGGGCGCTCGCTGATCTCAAGACACAGGCAGAAAGGACCTCAGCCGTGGTCGATCCAAGGCATGTTTACGAACTCTATGTGCGCGCGCCAGCCCAGGCGGTGTGGGACATTCTGACCGATGACGCCAAGACGCCGCTCTACCAGCATTTTAACATGACCTCACAGACGGAATGGCGCGTCGGCGGTGCGATTTCCTTCATGATGGACGACCGCCCAGTGATCGTCGGCGAGCTTCTCGCGCTCGAGCCGCCCAAGCGTCTGGTCATGACCTTTCACGCCCGCTGGTCAGCGGAAGTGGCTGCCGACAAGCCATCACGGGTAACTTGGACCATGGAGGATATCCCCGGCGGGGCCTGCAAAATCACCCTGATCCACGATGACTTTGGTGGGGATAGTGCCACGAGCCGTCAGGTCGGGGGTGGTTGGCCGGAAACCCTATCGCGTCTCAAAACGCTGGTGGAGACCGGCACGCCTTTTGAAATCACCCCGGCTTATGCCCCCGCGGGCGGTGACAGCGCCTAAACCGCCACCTCGCGCCACGCCCCCGGCGCCAGGCCGTCCAACGTCCACTGCCCCACTTGCCAGCGCACCAGCCGCAGGGTCGGGTGGCCGACCGCTGCGGTCATGCGGCGCACCTGGCGGTTGCGGCCTTCGCTGATGGTGAGGCGCAGCCAGCAATCGGGCACGCTCTTGCGCACGCGAATTGGGGGATCGCGCTCCCAGAGGTCCGGCGGTGCGATGCGGTCGGCCTGCGCGGGGCGGGTCATGCCGTCATTGAGCATGACGCCGCGCCGCAAGCGCTCGAGCGCCGGCTCGTCCGGCTCCCCTTCCACCTGCACGAGATAAGTCTTGGGCGTCTTGTAGCGGGGATCGGAGATGCGCGCCTGCAAGCGGCCGTCATCGGTGAGCAGCAGCAGCCCCTCGCTGTCCCGGTCCAGCCGACCGGCAGGATAAACGCCCGGCACATCGATATAGGCCGAGAGCGTCGGGCGCGGCGACGGCGAGCGCGCATCGGTGAACTGCGGCAACACGCCATAGGGCTTATTGAAGAGGATGAGCCGCGCCATCGTCCGCTTAATCCTCTGGATCGAGGGTGACGCTGCCCTGACTGGCCAGCGCCGCGATCAGCGCCAGCACCGCCGCATCCGGGGTCTTCACCGGCACGTCATCCCCTGCGCAGAGCTGCTCGGCGAAGCGCGCCGCCTCCCCCGTGCAGGCAAACGCCTCGCCATCGACGAACAGCGTCAAGGCATCCGCCCCGTCACGGACAAACACGAACCGGCTGGCCGGATTGCGTCGCACCGGCAAGCCGTCGTTCAGCGCATCCTGCACGTCCTCCGCCAACACCGGCGCTTCAGGCCGCCAGTCTGCCTGCGGATATTTGGGCGTGCTGCTCGCTTGCCCGAACCAGCGCGCGAATCCGGCGCGATCCGCCAGTGCCTGCGTCGCCAGATCGTGCAGCCGCGCCAGTGCCTCGGCTGTGATCTCGCCAGGATTGGTCTGTAGCGGCAGGCCGGGGTCGGCATAACGATCATCCTCGGCCAGCCCTTCTGCGACATGGGCGCTCCAGTCCTCGATCAGGTCGCGCTGGGAAGGCGCGCGAAAGCCGATGGAATAGGTCATGCAGTCCGGCCCGACCGCCACGCCATCATGCGCGATGCCCGGTGGCAGATAGAGGATGTCGCCCGGCTCCAGCACCCATTCCTGCGTCGGCACGAAGTCCGCCAGCAGGCGCAGGTCGTCATGCGGGCGCAACGGCGTCGCCTCGTCGCACAGACCGCCGATCTGCCAGCGCCTTTTGCCTGCGCCCTGGATGAGGAACACGTCATATTGGTCGAAATGCGGCCCGACCCCGCCACCATCGGTGGCGTAGCTCACCATCACATCATCCATCCGCCAGTTGGGGATGAAGCGGAAGGGTGCCATCAGCGCGGCTACCTCCGCGACATAATGGTCGACCGCCTGCACAAGCAGCGTCCATGGCGCATCGCCCAGCTCGCCAAAGCGCGCCTCGTGCAGCGGGCCGTGCTCGACGGCCCAGTCGGTGCCGGCCTGCGTAATGAGGCGCGATTCCACCTCCTCCTCGCAGGCCAGGCCGGCGAGATCATCGGGCTCCAGCGGATTGACCCACTCGGCCCACGGATTGCGGATGAGCAGCGGCTTGCGCTGCCAATACTCCCGCAAGAACAGGTCGATATCGAAATCGGCGAGCGTCATCGCCGCGCTCAAAACGCCTTGCTCGCATAATCGGCGCGGAAGCGGCTCGCGAACTCGGTGAGCCGCCCGGCGGCGATCGCATCCCTCAGCCCCGCCATCAGCGCCTGATAGAAATGGAGATTGTGCTGCGTCATCAGCATCGCGCCCAGCATCTCGCCGGCCTTGACCAGATGATGAAGATAGGCACGGCTGACGCTGCCGCAGACCGGGCAGGTGCAGCGCGCATCGAGCGGTGTCGGATCCTCGGCAAAGCGCGCATTGCGGATGTTGAGCGGCCCGGCCCAAGTGAACGCCTGCCCGTTCCGCCCGGAGCGGGTCGGCAGCACGCAATCGAACATATCGATGCCGCGCTCCACCGCACCGACGATATCGTCCGGCTTGCCCACGCCCATCAGATAGCGCGGCTTTTCGGCCGGCAGATGGCCCACGCAATGGTCGAGGCAGGCGAACATCGCCTCCTGCCCCTCGCCCACGGCAAGGCCACCGACGGCATAGCCATCAAAGCCGATCTCAACGAGCGCCTGCGCAGACTGCTTGCGCAGCTCCTCATCGAGCGCGCCCTGCTGGATTCCGAACAGCGCCGCCCGCGCGGCATGGTCTCCGCCCGCATCGAAGCCCGCGCGCGAGCGCGCCGCCCAGCGCATCGAGCGCTCCATGGCCTGCGCCTGCGCATCGCGGCTGGTGGTGGTCGGAACCAGCTCGTCAAAGCACATCACGATATCGCTGCCGAGCAGCCGCTGGATTTCCATCGATCGCTCGGGGCTGAGCATATGGCGCGAGCCATCGATATGGCTGGCAAAGGCGACGCCCTGCTCGGTGACCTTGGTGAGCGCAGACAGGCTCATCACCTGATAGCCGCCGCTATCGGTGAGGATCGGCCGCTCCCAGCCGGAGAGCGCATGCAGCCCGCCCAGCGCCGCCACCCGCTCCGCACCGGGTCGCAGCATCAGGTGATAGGTATTGCCCAGGATGATATCCGCGCCCGCCGCGCGCACTTCCGCCGGACGCATCGCCTTGACGGTCGCCGCCGTGCCGACCGGCATGAAGGCCGGCGTGCGGATCACGCCGCGCTTCATGACGATCTCGCCGGTGCGGGCCTTGCCGTCCGTGGCGGCGATGCTGAAGGCGAACCGCGCCGACTGCGGATCGGCGGGCACGCGGAAGGGCGGGGGAGTATGCGGGGCGCTGTCGCTCATGCCCGCGCCATAGCGCGCCGCGGCCGCATTGACACCCCCCGGCGGGCGACGTGTGTCAAGCCAAGAGGATATAGCGAACACCCTTCACCCTTCTCCCCTTGAGGGAGAAGGATCCGCAGCCTTGCCGCCTTCTGGCGGCTAGGCGGAGTTGGATGAGGGGTGGCGGATCTCTGATCCGCGCGATCCTGGGGATCGCTCACCCCTCTCCCAGCTTCGACTAAGGCAGCAGGCTGCCAAGTCTGCGCATCCCTCTCCCTCAAGGGGAGAGGGCATGAAACCCACCGGCAACCTTCCTTCACCGCCGTTAGATAATCCCGCAAAATTCCATCTGGACCGCCCGCGCACCCGCGCTAAAGTCCGCGCCAGCCGAGGAGCCCACAAGGCCCCGGACCAATCGCCTGCCCCATGCTGCCCGGGGGCGGGCATCATCGGGAGAGATCAGTGGCAGAGTTCGACATGATTGATGCAACGGCCTGGGCGGCGATGCTGCTCGGGGCCTTTACGCTGGCCACCGCCATCGGCGCGCTGCGCAAGCCTGGCCTGTGGCAGACGATGGTCAAGGAGATCGAGCAATCGCCTGCGCTGCAATTGCTGTGCGGACTGGTAGAATTGATTCTGGGCGCCGCGGTCTATCTCGCCAATCCATGGATTCCGGCGGATATCCTCACCTGCATCATGAAGGCCATTGGCGGCATCATGATGATCGAGGCGCTGGTCGTGCTCGCCTTCTCGGACCTCTACTTCCACTTCTGGCTGCGCAATCTGGCAAACATGCAGCGCATCTGGGTGGCGCTGACGCTGGCCTGCGGGCTGGCCCTCACCGTGGCGGGACTGATGCGGCTCAACTGACCGCGCGCGGCATGCTGCGTGATGCCGGAAGGACGCAGGCTGACAGGATTGTGGACGGTGAGACGGGCGTGATCGGCGCAGCGGGAGCCTTCTGCCTCCTGCGGCGTTGCACGGATCAGCCTCTTGTCGGAGTTTCAACTTGCGCCCTTTCCCTTCCCTATCCCCTTGTCTTCTCGCCATTCTGGCCGTCGCCCCCGCTTTGTCGGCACCCGCCCTCGGCCAGACCACAACGGCGGCAAGCGAAGCTGCCGAGCAGCGTGAAGCCGCACGCGCCCGCGCGGGGGACCGGCTGACCATCGGCCTGGGCGCCGCAGTGATCCCGGAATATGAGGGCGCCAACGGCACCAGCATCACGCCCGTGCCCGGTGCGGTCGGCAAGTTGGGCGGCCTCAACTTCCTCTATGTCGGCAATCGCGCCAGCATCGATCTGATCAACGATGGCGGCTCGCGCTGGGATTTCCAGCTCGGTCCGGTCGCCACCATCGGCCTCAACCGCACCAATGTCGACAAGATCGACGACGAGCGCATCCGCGCGCTCGGCAAGGTCGGCACCTCGGTCGAGCTGGGCGGCTATGCCGGCATTGCCCGCTGGGGCCTTATCACCAGCAACTATGACCGCCTCTCTGCAACGGTCACCGCGCGCAAGGATGTCGCCGGCGCCCATGGCGGCACGATCATCACCCCCTCGGTCAGCTACATGACACCGCTGAGCACCAAGAGCCTCGCGGTCGTGTCCTTTAGCGCCAATCATGTCGATGGCGATTATGCCGGCACCTATTTCTCGATCACCCCCGCACAGAGCGCCGCAAGCACCCTGCCCGTCTACACCGCCGGCAGCGGCTGGAAGGACTGGACGCTCGCCGCCGCCGGCAACATCGCCCTGACGGGTGATCTGTCGGGCGGCCTCTCGCTGGTCGGTGGCGTCGCCTATACCCGCCTGCTCGGCGACATCGCCGACAGCCCGGTGGTGCGCCTCGCCGGATCGCGCAACCAATGGATGTTCGGCGCGGGACTGGCCTACACATTTTGACGAAATGGCGGCGCGCCGGTACGCCGGTGCGCCATGGAACGTTGGACCCAAGCGCTTTTCACGCACTCATCGACCCGAGAGGCTATTCTCGAACACCGTTTTCTTGCGGCAATAGGGAGTCAGCTTTGGGAGGAAGGCGAATTCGACCTCGCTGTCTCGCATAGCGAGGTCGACAATGCCGGGCATGACGTGATCATCGAAGCGCGCGGGGTAGTGAGGCACATTCAGCTCAAGGCGCTCCATGCGGCCGGGCGTGCTCGCCATTTTCCTGTTCAAAAGCGCCTGGAGGATAAACCTTCAGGTTGCGTCGTTCTTATGCGTCATGATCTCAGAACGCTGATGATCACTGGATATGGCTTCTACGGAGGCATGCCCGGCGAAAAAATGCCTAGCTTGGATGGAAAGATCGTCAAGCACAGCAAGGCAGATGCAAAAGGGAACAAAGCCCTACGCCCGGGCTTGCATCTGCTGCCAGTTTCCCGCTTCCAACCGGCCCCGGACGCGCAGTCTCTGACGCGACTGCTCTTCGGCGAGCCCGGTTTACAGCTTGGCCCCGTCGACAAAGCAGGGTAAGGATAGCCCTTCCCCGGGGAGCCTGCTGACTGGCTGAGAGGGATGGGTAGCGCCATCCGACCCGTTGAACCTGAACCGGCTCGTACCGGCGGAGGGAGCGGAGCGTGGCCAGTCTTGCCACCCTCATTCCCTGAGCCACAGGCGGGCCGGCCCTTGAGAGGAGGGTGGCGGCGATGATGACGGGCAGCGTGCTCACCCTGCAACTGGCGCAGGTGCTGGGGCTTTATCTTATTCTCATTGGCCTTGCCGGCCTCTCCGCGCCGCAACGCTGGCGGGCGCTGCTGGATGATTTCGACCGCGCGCCGGGGCTGGTGCTGCTCGCCGGCGTGGTGACCTTCGCCATCGGCGCGGCCCTTGTGCTCGTCCACAGCAGTCTGACCGATCCGCTCGCGACCCTCGTCACGCTGTTTGGCTGGGGTGCGCTCATCAAGGGCGCGCTGCTGATCGCCGTGCCGGGGCCATTGCTGCGCATCGGCCGCGCGGTTGCTTCCGCCACCGCCACCCGCATCTGGGCGATCGCCGCGATCATCCTTGGTCTTCTGCTCGGCGTTGCCGGGCTCACCGGCCGCGCCGGTTTCCTCTGATTCCTCCGTTCACAGAAAGGCTCATCCCCATGGCTGACATCCCCGCAAAGGCCGAGATCGGCGTGACCACCGGACCCATTCGTGGCAGCCGCAAGATCCACGTCGGCCCGCACCGCGTGGCGATGCGCGAGATTCACCTCGAGCCCAGCTCCGGCGAGCCACCGGTGCGCGTGTATGACACGTCCGGCCCCTATACGGACCCGGACGCGCGGATCGACATCATGGCTGGCCTCCCCGCCCTGCGCCGCGACTGGATCCTCGGGCGCGGCGATGTCGAGGCCTATGATGGCCGCGCGGTGAAGCCGGAGGACAACGGCCAGCTCGGTCCGGATCGCTCCGGCGGCGTCCGCCCCTTCCCCAATGTCGTCAAGCGGCCGCTGCGCGCCAAGGCCGGCGCCAATGTATCCCAGATGCATTATGCCCGGCGCGGAATCATCACGCCGGAGATGGAATATGTCGCCGAGCGCGAGAATCTCGGCCGCGCGCGCCTCGCCAACTATGTCCGCGATGGCGAGAGCTTCGGCGCCAGCATCCCCGATTATGTGACGCCCGAGTTCGTACGCGATGAGGTGGCCCGCGGCCGCGCGATCATCCCCAACAACATCAACCACCCCGAGAGCGAGCCGATGGCGATCGGCCGCAACTTCCTGGTGAAGATCAATGCCAACATCGGCAACAGCGCCGTCGCCAGCGACGTCGCGAGCGAGGTCGACAAGATGGTCTGGTCGATCCGCTGGGGCGCGGACACGGTGATGGACCTCTCCACCGGCCGCAACATCCACGACACGCGCGAGTGGATCATCCGCAACTCGCCCGTCCCCATCGGCACCGTGCCCATCTATCAGGCGCTGGAGAAGGTCGGCGGCATTGCCGAGGATCTGACCTGGGAGATCTTCCGCGATACGCTCATCGAACAGGCCGAACAGGGCGTGGATTATTTCACCATCCATGCCGGCGTGCGCCTTGCCTATATTCCGATGACCGCCAAGCGCGTCACCGGCATCGTCTCGCGCGGCGGATCAATCATGGCGAAATGGTGCCTCGCGCACCACAAAGAGAGCTTCCTCTACGAGCATTTCGACGAGATCACGGAGATCATGAAGGCCTATGACATCGCCTACAGCCTTGGCGATGGCCTGCGCCCCGGCTCCATTGCCGATGCCAATGACGAAGCGCAGTTCTCCGAGCTTTATACGCTGGGCGAGCTGACGCACCGCGCCTGGAAGCAGGATGTGCAGGTGATGATTGAAGGGCCGGGCCATGTGCCCATGCACAAGATCAAGGAGAATATGGAGAAGCAGCTGCAGGTCTGCGGCGAGGCGCCCTTCTATACCCTCGGCCCCCTCACCACGGACATTGCGCCGGGCTATGACCACATCACCAGCGGCATCGGCGCCGCGCAGATCGGCTGGTATGGCACGGCGATGCTCTGCTACGTCACGCCCAAGGAGCATCTGGGCCTGCCCGACCGGGACGATGTGAAGGTAGGCGTGGTGACCTACAAGCTCGCCGCCCACGCGGCCGATCTTGCCAAGGGCCACCCGGCCGCCAAGGTCCGCGACGATGCGCTGAGCCGCGCCCGCTTCGAGTTCCGCTGGCGCGACCAGTTCAACCTCAGCCTCGATCCCGAAACCGCCGAACAATATCACGACCAGACCCTGCCCGCAGAAGGCGCCAAGACCGCGCACTTCTGCTCCATGTGCGGCCCGAAATTCTGCTCGATGAAGATCACGCAGGAAGTGCGCGACTTCGCCGGCAAGCAGAATCAGGGCGTGGAAGGCTTCATCGCCACCGGCCCGACCGGTGCGGAGACGGCGGCGGCGAGCAAGGCTGCGGCGCTCAAGGGGATGGAAGAGATGAGCAAGGTGTTCCGCGAGACGGGGAGCGAGCTGTATATGGGGAGTGGGGGACGGGAGCGGGATTGAGGGCCAAGGCGGCGGGATATCCACCTTGTAATTCTCTAGGCAATTTTATTGTTTGGCAGATAAGCTTCGCCAGTTTCGTCGGCATGGCGCCAGAGTTTCTCCATGAGCTCTGGCAGCCTTTCCCCTCCAGCGACAACTCGCATAACATGCGCTCCGTCAATGCAGATGAATTTCAGTGAGCCTTTGCTATTAAGCCCTTTCAGCGCCTCCACGGAACAGCCATTGATCGATATGTATATCCCTCTCGTATCTGCAGTCTTTCCCTCAATCTTATAGATGAATGCACCAAATTCTGCGCCCGCAATTGGGCTCTTTACCCATTTCGCTTCGACGAGATTGGTTCGGGATCGCCAAGAGAATGATCCGTCAATCTGCTCACCTTTTAACTTGAAAGACGAACGAGGATCCAATCCTTCAAGTTCAAATAGGTCATTTAGGAAAGATTCTAACAGATATCCCCGGGCTTGTGCATTGCCTTCCGTCATTAAACTAAGGAAACGTTCATGTAGTATAACGCGTGCCTGTTCTCTTTTTAAAAGAGCATCCGTCCGCTTACGCTCCTCGGTTGCTCGTTGTTGGGAGCGGAGAAGTTCCTTCTCTTCCCGAATACGTCGCGCTTCGAAAGCGTCGCTCTTCTGCTTATTTTTCAATCCTTCAATTGCGGCCAATGCCGATGCAGAAGCGTCCGGGAAATTGCCGCTCGTCAAACCCGTAACAATTGCGGATACAATACGGGTGCCTTCGGCCCCCGCCGAATCAAGATCCGATAAAACTTCCTGAACAACGAATCTCTTAGGCGCTCTGTCATATTCTCTGTTTGAGGAGTTCGACGCGATAAGCTCTGCTCGATCCCGAGCAGCCTTGAGCATTTCGCCAGGCACACCGGATCGAATAAGATATCTGTCTAAGGCTTTGTGGTAATTAAAGCATTCGCTCAGAGCGTCCTCGACATATCCCAGAGTTGCCGCATCAAACCGCATCTAATCGTTCCCCTCAAGCGCGATGTGGGGATTACTAGGCCAATTCTCAATAATGATACCGGCACTGCGCCACTTGTAGCGTCTGGTCCTTCCCGCTCCCCGCCACCCGATACACCAGCCGATGCTCATGGTTGAGCCGACGCGACCACCAGCCTGACAAATTGCCACCCAACGGCTCAGGCTTGCCGGTGCCTTTGAAGGGATGTCGCCGGCATTCCTCGATCAGCCCGTTGAGCTTCTCGGACATTTTGGGGTCATGGTCCTGCCAATGGCGATAATCTTCCCACGCCGTCGGCCAGAACGTCACGTTCACGGGAGTGGCACGCCCTCGTTATCAACACCGGCACCGCCCGCCTCGAAGCCCCGCACGGCTTCCAGCAAGCGCTCGGCATTTTTGGGCGAACTCAGCAGGTACAGTGTTTCCTCGATCGACGCCCATTCGCTCGCGGAGACCAGCACCGCTCCTTCACCACGCTGACGCGTGATGGCCAGCGGTGCGCGATCCGCAACGACCTTGTCGATCATCGACTTCAAATTCTCGCGCGCTTCGGAATAGGATACAGCCTGCATATCCTAAATATGGACAGAGCTTTGTACAATGTCAATCGCGTCACTATCTCTGGCACGGGCCGTATGACCACCCCCACCGACCTCCCCATCCGCGCCCGACGCGCCGCCTTCAATCGCGCCATTGCCGATGGCGACGCGCAGGCCATCGGCGCGATCCTGGGCAAGGACTGCGTGATGATCACCGGCACGGATAGCGCGGTCATCGCCGGGCGGGCCGCTCAGCTGAGGGTGTGGCAGCGCGAGTTCGCCTCGCCCAGCCGGCTCGTCTATGAGCGCATCCCCGCCGCCATCACCGTCTCGCCGGTCGAGCCGATCGCACTGGAGCAGGGCGAATGGCGCGGCGTCGCGCGGGAGAGTGGCGCGCTGGCGGCCTCGGGCGTCTACACCGCCAAGTGGCGCGAGGTGGCCGGGCAATGGGTGATCGAGGCGGAGATTTTCGTCACGCTCGCCTGAGCCGCCCGTGCGCCGCGCACGGCTCTGTCCTCCTCGCCTGCCATGCGCTAGGGGATGGCACCCCTTTCCCACGCAACCCATAGGAGCCGGCATGGCCGATCTGTATCTCAAGGCGCTGGAATCCGAGCGCAAGGCCCTGTGGGCGACCTGCCGCTTGAAAGGCCTGCCGCGCGACACGCCCGAGCGGGAGCGGATCGCGGCAATCGATGCGGACATTGCCGCGCACAAGGCCAAGCAGGCTAATGGGAAGCCAGCCGGCGGGAATCCAGCCGGTGCCAAGGCGCCCGCCAAATCTGCCGGCGCGAAGAAGGGCGGCGCGGGCAGCGCGCGCTAGGGCTTGCGCGCGGCGCCGGTCCGCCAGGGCCAGTCGGTCACGCCGCTCGCCCACAGCGCCCACCAGATGATCACCGGCTGCAGCGCCAGCCGGGGCGCATGATACCACCAGCCCAGATGCGTGCCGCCGATGGCGATGTCACCCAGCGCATGGTTGAGGTTCGCCGGCCAGACGCACAGCGCATAGAGCGCGAGGCCCATGCCCGCCGCACTGCGCAGCGGCGGGATCATGAGACCCAGCGCCCCGGCGATCTCGGCAACGCCCGTCAGCATCACCACCTGTGCCGGCCAGGGCACCCAGTCCGGCGTGATGGCGATGAAGCCGGCCGGCGTCCGCAGATGCGCAGTACCGGCGACCAGATAGGCCGCCGCCAGCACCCACCGTGCCGCGCGTCGTTGCCAGGAGGTGGGCATCGCGCGCCTGATCTTAGCTGTTCCGCATATTCTCCAGCCCCTTGACCACGCCGGTCTTCTGGCTGGGCTGGGACGCATTCTGCTTGGGCGGCTTTTCCGCCTTCGGCTTGCGGACTTCCTTGTTCGACTTTTTCTGGCCCTTGGCCATTGGCGTTCCTCTCGGGGTGACGGGCGCATCAGCCCGCACCGCACATCCTACGCCTGCCGCTGCGCAAAAGCGCGTTTATTCGCGGATCGCCTTCCGTCGGACGATCACCCCCAGCGCACCGCCGCCATGCGCGCATCGAACGCCTCGCCCGGAACCGCTGCTGGAGCCGCCGCCGCGCGGGCATCGGCCGCCTTCCAGGCCTTCTCATGGAAGAAGAAGGCCACGGCATTCACCGCCGGTTCGATGAGCGCGATGCCGCCAGCCATCGCCAGCGATCCGGTGAGCAGATACGCCACCGTGAACCCCACGGTCAGATGAACGGCCAGATAGGTCAGCGTCTTGGTCAGGTCACGGGGCATGGCAGTCCTCAATATCTTTCCACTGGTCGGGCACGGCAGCGGGGTGGCTGATCATTTATTGAGAACCGTTCGCAAATTCAAATCGATTGATCCGCTTACAGTGATGGATCGGGCGTGCGCTCCATCTCTCCCCGACCTGCCCGACCATGATAGCCCGCCAGCATCGCAAAGCGCTTGCCCGCAAAGCATAGCGGGCGCAGAGGGAAGGCATGATCGACGCCGTCACCCTCAATATCGTCCGGGCGCTGCCCCTCGCGCTGCTGCTCGCCGGTTGCCAGTCGCATGGCGATGAGCCCAATGTGCCCGGGAATCGCGACGACAACCGCCCTTATTCGGAGATTGCGGCGAACGAGACCGTGCGCTTCACCGGCACTGAGCCGTTCTGGGGTGGTCAGGTCGTCGGCAAGACGCTGGTCTATGAAACGCCCGAGACGCCCAAGGGCGAGCGGGTCGCGGTGGAGCGGTTCGATGGGCGCGGCGGCCTCTCGTGGAGCGGCACGCTGAACGCGGCGCCCTTCACGATGACGTTGACGCCGGGCGATTGTTCGGACGGCATGTCCGACCGCACCTATCCGTTCGTGGCCACGCTCCAGATCGGCGATGCGCTGCGCTCGGGCTGCGCCTGGTCCGATGCCCATCCCTTCAAGGGCGATGCGGCACCCTGAGCCGGGCGCCGGCTTTATTGCTCGACCACCTCAACCTCGACCGTCTGACTGTTCATGATGACCGGGCCGAAGGAAGTCAGGAAGGCCACGTCGGCCGCATCCCGGCCGATGCCGATCTTGGCCATCTCCCCTTCCGTGGCCATGCCGGTCGCATCGACCAGATGCCAGCTGCCATCCAGGAAGACCTCGGCGACCGCGTGGAAATCCTGCGGGGTGACATTGGGCGCATAAACGCTGGCGAAGCGGGCGGGGATGCAGGAGGCGCGGGCGAGCGCGATCACCATATGCGCGAAATCGCGACACACGCCCTGCCGGCGCACGAAGGTCTGCAGCGCCGTCGTCTCCGGCGTGCTCACGCCGGGCAGATAATGGAAATGCCCGCTGACATAATCCCGGATCGCCGCGATGCGCTGTCCGCCCTGCAGATCGCCAAACGTCTCGCCGACAAAGCTGATGAACTGGCTGCCAGGGCAATAATGGGAATCGAGCAGATACTGCACGGCCTCGCCCGGCAGCATGTGCGGCGGCAGCGCTTCCAGCCCGCTCACATCGGCGAGCAGGCGGTGGATCTCCACCGTTGCATGATAATCCGCCTTCAGCTGCCCCTGCGCGCGCATCAGCACGCGCTCGCCGATATGATCGTGCGCGGCGACACGCGCGAAATGGTCGAGCACGCTCAGGTCCAGCCGGGCATCGGATACCGTCTGCTCGGGCAGGTGCGCCGCTTCGATATGGAGGATGAGATCGGTCGGCTGGGGCAGCGCATAATCGATCGCGGCATGGATACGCAGTTTCATCCCCGCGCAACGTGCGGGCGGCATATTGGTGGCGGGGGGCGCTCTAAAAAAGACATCGTGCATCGCGGACAGCCTCATTTCACCCTTGTCGTCCCTCGCGCGCCTGCCTAGCGTCCGGCAGCGGGGGAGATGAATAGCAATGCCGATCAAACTGTTAGCATGGGCCGCACTGTTCTTTGCGACCATGGCACGGCCTGCGCAGGCGGCTTGGCTGGAAGCCTCCAGCGAGAATTTCGTCATCTATGCCGATCAGAAGCCGGAGGAGATCAAGCAATTCTCCGACCAGCTCGAACGCTTCCACCACGCCATGGGCTATGTGCTCTCGGTTGAGATGGAGCCGCCCAGCCCGTCCAACCGCGTGACCGTCTATGTCGTGCGCAGCGACAAGGACGTGCGCAGGCTACAGGGCGGCGACAGCAAATATACCTACGCGTTCTATGTGCCGCGCGCGGGGGATGCCTTCGCCATCGTTCCCCGGGTGAAGACCAGCAACACCACGCTCGATATGCCGATGCTCGCGCTGCTGCACGAATATGCGCACCATTATCTGATCTCGACCAGCAGCTACGGCATGCCGCTCTGGTTCTCGGAAGGCGCCGCCGAGTTCTTCGCCTCTGCCCAATTCCGCAAGAACGGCAATGTCGGCTTGGGGATGCCCGCCAGGCACCGCGCCGGCGACCTGATGTACGGCGATGTCATCCCGGTCGCGCAAATCCTCAATTCGGGCCATTATCCGAAATCCGCCTCCCAGGGTGCCGCCTTCTATGGGCGGAGCTGGCTGCTTTATCATTACCTCACGTTCAGCAAGGAGCGTCCCGGGCAACTGGCGATCTATTTGCGCCTGCTGCGCAGTGGCAAAAGCCTCACGGAGGCGGCGACAGGCGCCTTTGGCGATCTCAACGCCCTGCAGCGGGATCTGGACAAATATCTGGGGCAGAGCCGGATGACCTATCTTGAGCTGCCTGCTGCCACGCTCAAGCCCGGCCCTGTCTCGGTCCGCGCGCTGAGTGAGGGCGAAGCGGCGGCCATGCCGCTGCGGATCGAGCTCAAGAACCGCCCCTCGCCTGAAGAACTGGAGACGCTAGTGGCGGACTTGCGTGCTCTCGCGCCGCGCTATCCGAACGATGCCGCGCTGCACGCCACGCTGGCCGAAGCCGAGCTGGAAGCGGGTCATGAGGATGCTGCCCTTGCCGCTGCCAACACCGCCCTCGCGCTCGATGACCGGCAGGTGAGCGCCTATCTGGCGAAAGGAAAGGCACTGTTCCGCAAGGCGGAATCCGCCCCGGACGCCAGCGCGGCCTATGCCGAAGCGCGACGCCCGTTCATCGAGCTCAACAGGTTCGAGAATAATCATCCCCTGCCCCTGCAATATTTCTACCGCAGCTTCCTTGAGCAGGGCCGGCGCCCGACCGAGAATGCGGTGGCCGGGCTGGAGCGCGCTGTGGTGCTGGCGCCGTTCGACCAGAATCTCCGTACGATGCTGGTGATGCAGCTGCTGCGGGACCAGCGCTATGATGACGCGCTGATCAACCTCGGTCCGCTGGCGTTCGATCCGCATGGCGGCCCCAGCGCGACGTGGGCACAGAGCCTGCGCGATCGCATCGAGGCGCATGACCGCAGCCAGCCGCTCGATGTGGACGCCCTGCTGCAGGACCTCGCAGCGGCGCAGGCCGAGGATGTCGGCGATGAGGGCGGCGAGAACATCAGGGGAAATTGAGCCCCCTCACCGTCACCCCGGGCTTGACCCGGGGTCCAGCTTTTCTTTCGCACGCATCGCCAAATACATTGCGGCTTTCCGTGTTCGGACGTTTCAAGCGGCACGCCTTCTTCGCAAGAAGGCCAGCTGGACCCCGGGTCAAGCCCGGGGTGACGATCGGGAAATGCGGCAGCGGCGCCGCCGCCCCTTCATTGTTTCCCGATTCGCAGCGTCACGCCACTCGCAAATGTAGCGTCTTATAAACGCTCATCGTAGTTAATGACCCCATTTGGATCATTAACTAGTTCTCTTAAAACTTCTCCTCAGAATTTCCTGATTATTTTGCGATAATCGAAGTTAACGAGCGTCCAATCGTAGTTAATACCATTTTGTATCGAGAAGTATTCCTTCACACCGGCTTCAGGACTTTTGAAGGGAACATCGCCGTGAAGAAAACGCTTATCGCTCTCGCTGCCGGTGCAGCCGCTATCGCCTCCGCAACTGCCGCGAACGCGAGCACCTTCGTCATCAACAACCTCTCGACGCAGTATAGCAGCCCGAGCGGCGAGGTGAGCATTGGTTCGTCGTGGTGGAACACCACCTCCTACAGCGGCTCGTTCTCGCCCCAGAATATCTCCGGCACGTGGGACGGCAAGGCGGTCAGCTTCCTGGCTTACTGTCTCGAAGTCACCCAGGACTCGAGCACCGGCACGTTCAATGTCGTGTCGCTGAGCGATTATCTGGGCGGCTCTCTTTATAACGACGTCGCCGCGCTGGTGAGCAATTATGCCGGTGGCGACAAGACTCAGTCCGCTGCCCTGCAACTGGCGCTCTGGGAGACTCGTTACGAAACGAGCAACTCGAAGAATCTGGGCGCCGGTTACTTCGAGCTCGAATGGGCGAGCCAAGGCGAGTCCGCGCTGATCAACACCGCCAATTCCTACCTTGCCAACAAGGGCACGATTAACAGCAATCTGGATTTCTGGGTCGCGACCAACAGCAGCAAGCAGGACCTGCTGTTCTACACCGTCAAGCCCGCCGTGCCGGAGCCGGCCACCTGGGCGATGATGATCATCGGTTTCGCTGCGATCGGCCGCACGCTGCGCGCACGCCGCCCCAACATGGCGATCAGCTTCAGCTAAGCACAGCCTTTACGATGTGGGAGCGGGAGCCTCGTGTCTGCGGACACGGGGCTCCTTGCTGTGCGGCCAGCGCGCGCCCCGAAAGGCCTTTCACCGCGTCGGCACGGGCTCGTCGCCGGCGTAATCGTAGAAGCCCCTGCCCGTCTTGCGCCCCAGCCAGCCGGCTTCGACATATTTGACGAGCAGCGGCGCAGGCCGGAATTTGGGATCGCCCGTCGTGTCCTGCAGCACCTTGCAGATCTCCAGACAGGTATCGAGGCCAACGAAATCAGCCAGGGTCAGCGGACCCATGGGATGGTTGAGGCCCAGTTTGATCGCGCTATCGATGTCTCTCACGCTGGCAACGCCCTCGCCGAGTGCGAAGATCGCCTCGTTGAGCATCGGCAGCAGGATGCGGTTGACGATGAACCCCGGCGCATCGAACGCATGGACGACCTCCTTGCCCAGCGCCTGCGCATAGACCTCCACCGCCTGCACCGTCTCCGGCGAGGTGGCGAGGCCGCGAATGACCTCCACCAGCGCCATCACCGGCACGGGATTGAAGAAATGCACGCCGATGAACCGCGCCGGGTCGGGCGCCGCCTGCGCGAGCCGCGTGATCGGAATGGACGAGGTGTTGGTTGCAAGGATCGCATCCGGCGCCAGGACCGCGCCCACCTCCGCGAAGATGGCGCGCTTGATGTCCTCCCGCTCGGTCGCGGCCTCGATCACCAGATCGCACCGGGCGACCTCATCGAGCGCCACCACGGGCGTGATCCGTGCCAGCGCCGCCTGCGCATCCGCCTGCTCCAGCTTGCCATTCTCCACGGCGCGCGCGAGTCGCTTCTCGATCCCGGCCTTGCCCTTGTCCGCACGCGCGAGATCGATATCACGCAGCAGCACATCCATGCCGGCCTGAGCGCTCACCTGCGCAATGCCCGCGCCCATCTGGCCGGCGCCGATCACAGCGATTCTGCGCATATCTGTGTCCTTTCGATCCACTTGGCCCGGCTTGCTGACCACGGGCTGTCGCAACACATGCAGCTTGGCGCTACACCATTGGCTTCAACTGCATTATGACTCGCGGAATGACAAGGATTTCACGGCTTCTGCGCATGGGCGCCCTGGCTCTCGCGGGCCTGGCAACGGTCGCGCCCGCTGCCCCGCCGCGCGGCGAGCAGACGTCGGGGTCTGTCCTCTCGACCGCGCCCGTTGTGGCAGAACCGGTGCTGGGTCGTCTGCGTGTTTTCGACAACTGGGCCGTGGGCTGCGACAATCGCCTATCCTGCAGTGCGGTATCGCTGAACCCGGAAGGGGTGGATACGCCCAACCGGCTGCTGGTCCTCATTCACCGCGATGGCGGCCCCGCAGGCGCCACCAGCCTGCGCGTGCTGCTGGCCGATCGGCTGCGCGACCGGGTCGATTTCATGATCGATGGCACGCGCCGCGTGCGGCAGAAGGTCGATGGCGACACGATTGCGCTGGATGGCCAGACCGCATTGGAGGTCGTGCGGTCCATGGGCTCCAGCTATGTGTTCGAGCTGTACGATCGCAACCGGACGGTCATCGGCGCCCCGTCGCTGCAAGGCGTCGCAGCGGCACTGCGCTACATGGATGAGCAGCAGGGCCGCATCGGCAGCCGCGGCGCGCTGGCCGCCATCGGTGATGGCCCGGCCGACATGGCGCGGCCGCTGCCGGCCGATCCCGTGCTGCCCAAGACGATCCCGCTCCTCGCCGAAACCGCGACGCCTGCGCTCACGCCGCAAGAGCAAGCCACGGCCCAGCGCCTGGCGCAGTGCGAGAGTGGGCTGGAGAGCAGTCGTCAGCCCGATCTCCATACACTCGATGCCGGGCATGTCCTGCTGCTGCTGCCCTGCGATGCGGGCGCATATAATGTGAGCGCCGTCCCACTGATCGCGAGCGGCGAGCCCGGCAACCGGACGATCGCCTTCGCCCCGTTCGATCATCTCCCCGGCTTCACCGGCGATGCCAGCGCCCCGCCGCTGATTATGAACGCCCGCTGGAATCCTTCGCGCGGTGAGCTTTCCAGCTTCGCCAAGGGACGTGGCCTTGGCGACTGCGGCACGGCGGAGACCTATCGCTGGGATGGCACCCGTTTCCGGCTGACGGAAGCCCGCTCCATGCCGGTCTGCCGGGGCGCCTGGGAATGGCCGGTGCTGTTCTCGCTGAAGGAAGAGGCCACAACGGGACGGCCGTAACCAGCCGCATGACCGCGCCTCAGCAGTAATCGTCCAGCCGGGCGTGGACCTGTTCCAGGACCTCCAGCGCAATGGCCAGCTTCTCAGGTGGAATGTCCCGCAGGATGTCCGCGCGCAAATCATTGGTGATCGCCATGATGTCTCGCGTGGCGGCCAGCCCTTTTTCGGTGATCCGGTTGTGGACGACCCGGCGGTCGACCTGGCTCTGCGCGCGTTCGATCAGGCCGTCGCGTTCCAGCGTGTTGAGCATATGGGCCATGGTCGGCCCTTCGACGCCGATCAGTTGGGCCAGTTCGCGCTGGGAGAGGTCGTCGCGGGCGCAGGCGAGCAGATACATCGTCTCCCACCGCGCCATGCTTTGCCCAACACTGCGGACCTTGTCATTGGCAAGCTTGCGCCAGCGCCGTGCCGCGACGACCAGCGCGCGCGTGGTCCGGAAAAAGGTGACGGTCCGCTCGTCGGGCTTGGCCCCGGCGTAGAAATTGGAGAGATGTCGCGTGGCATCCTCAATGGGAAAACCGCCAAATCGCGGAAGGCTGCGCGATGTCGCCGCGTCCTCTTCGCTGGTGGAACCCTGTGCGGACGGAGCCTTGTCGACCATCATTCTCCCTTACGTGCCGTTCCAGCAGACCTCCCGCACCTGCACCCGCTCCGTCAAGAGCGATCCGTCGGCCGGCCTGTGCGCCAAAGGGTGCCGTGCCGGACGAAACGCGCCCGGCACGGCAGGGGGATCAGAAGGACGTGCGGATGCCGGCCTTGTACATGCGCCCAACCGGGTTGAAGAGCACGTTGTTACCGCTGCCGTTCGCACCGGGGAAGTTCGGCGGATCGACATTGAACACATTGTCCACGCCGAAATAGACGCTCAACTTGTTATCGCCGCCGACCGGCACCTTCACCGTGCCCATCATGTCGACATAGGTGCGCGATGGCATGGCGTTGGTGCTGGAACTGCTGGAGGCCGTGATCACATAGCCGGGCTGCTCGGCGCCGATGAACGCCGCGTTGTAGAAGCCCTTGTTGATCCAGCGAACATGGGTGGAGAGCGAGAACAGCTCACCCAGGTCGAGGCCCACGGTCGCGTCAACCGTCCAGTCGGGGATGCCCGGAGGCGTACCGCCGCGCAGACCCGTCTGGCCGGCCCGTTCGACCGGCCCCACGGCGTCCACGGTCACCAGATCGATGACATGGCTGGCCATGACGGACAGGTTGACTGCGCTGGCCGCGCCGACCGGCTGGCGATAGTTCAGCTCCATGTCGATGCCGCGCGCGTTGAGCTGGTTGACGTTCTGAACCACGTCGCGAACATTGGTGATGACGCCATTGGCCGCACCACCATCGCGCGTGACCAGCGAGCAGCTCAGCGTATCGCCCTGCGAGCAGCGCGTCACGATGTTCTGCTGGCCGAGCGTGCTGATCGCATCCTTGATCTTGATGTCATAATAATCGACCGACGCCCGGAACCGCCCGAGCATCCCACCGCTTGGCTGCAAGACGATGCCAGCGGTGAACGTGTCCGCCTTTTCCGGCCGCAGATTGGGGTTGGAGCCCAGCGTGATCGGCACGACCGTCTGCTGACCGCCACGCGCCGGATCGTTGAGAATGCCGGACGCACTCGTGATCGGGCCGAACAGTTCCGAGACGTTGGGCGCGCGGATGTCGCGGGACTTGGTGACGCGGAAGCGGACCGCATCGACGGGCGCCCAGACGCCGCCCACCTTCCATGTGGTCACATTGACCGTGCTGCTCGGGAAGAAGTCGCTGGACCGCTTGTAGTGGGTCCGGCGGACGGCGCCGTTCAGGCTCAGTTCGCGGAAGAACGCCGTGTCGCGCAGGATCGGCACTTCGGCCTCACCATAAGCCTCGACCACCTGAATCTTGCCCGAGATGACCGATCCGTTGCCGGTGAAGAAGGCCAGCGCCTTGGAATTGGCATCGGCATCGCCGCTGACGCTGTCGCTGCGATATTCCGCGCCCACGGCGACGCCGAGCGGCCCGGCGGGCAGATCGAACAGCGAGCCGGTGACGTTGGCAGCGACGACATGCTGGGTGGTGATGTTGGTCTGGAAGGCATCGGCCGTGACATAGGCCTTGGCCGCCGCGAAGGTGGCGCCTTGGCCGGAGCCGAAGGGATTGAGGGCCACGCAGGCAGGGTCGTTATTGGTTGTGCTGGCATCGGCATTCACCCGGCACACCGGCGCCCCGCCGGGCCCGGCCACCGCGTCGAGCGCCTTGAGAATGCGCGAGGTGATCGTGCCACCCGTGATGTCGCTGCGGAACTCGTTGCGGCCGAACTGATAATAGATGTCCGCCGACCAGTTGGGCGAAATCTCATATTTGGCGGACGCGACGGCGCGATAGACATCGTTCTTCACGACCAGCTGGCCCGGGCCAATATCCTTGAAGCCCTTGCCCAGCGTGAAGCTGGTGAGGCCATTAGCATCCATGATGGTGCGCAGGTCCAGCGCGGGATTGCCGGAGGTCGGAATGAACGGGTTGTCGCGCTGGATGGTGATGGCCGTATTGCGATACGGCACCGCGCGGTGGCGCCCTTCGCCATGACCGTAGTTGAAGCCGAACTCCATCGTCAGGGCCGGCGTGGCTTCCCACGTGGCGAACGCCATGGCGTTATAGCGCTTGGTCGGCGAGACGATCGGGAAATCGAAATAGATGTTCTCGCCCGGCCCATCATTGGTGCCGCCAAGCTGATAGAGGTTGTTGGCCAGCGTGCCCTGCGTGGTGCGGAACGGCGTGCCGTCGGCGCGGAAGCCGATGCCGTCGATCGCGCGGAGAGCCGGGACGAGGCGGCCGGCATAAGCGGAGCTCGGCGGCGTGGTGATACCGTTATAGGGCGCCGTCCAGGGGTAGACGCCCGCCAGGATGTTGTTGGCGGGCAGGCTCGTCACGCCGGGATTGCGGCTGATGTTGATGAAGCCATTGGCGCACCAGTCGCGCGAGGGGCAGCTTTCCACACCCTCCGCCTTTTCATATTCGCCGCCCACGAGCAGATGCAGCGTCTCGCCGATCTGCCAACCGCCGGCCGCGCCGAACTGGGTGGTGAAATTGTCGCCATATTGCGAAAAGCCGACTTGGGCATTGGCCTTGTAGCCCGTGAACGCCTTGTCGATGAGCAGGTTGACGACGCCGGACACGGCGTCCGAACCATAGACGGCGGACGCGCCGCCCGTGACGACCTCGGCACGCTGGAGCATGATCGAGGGGATCATGTTGGTGTCGACTGTCGCCTGCGTGGTGGACGGCACGAAGCGCTTGCCGTCGACGAGGGTCAGCGTGCGCACCGCGCCCAGACCACGAAGATCGAGGATGCGACCGCCGACATAGCCGCCCGCCGCGCCCAGACCGGTCGAGGCCGGTGAGTTGGTCGCGCGGAAGGCAGGCAGTTCGTTCAGCGCATCGCCGAGATTGGTGATGCCGCGTGTTTCCAGTCGCTCAGCGCCCAGAACCGCCACGGGGGTCGGCCGGTCGAAACCGGAGGCGATGCGCGATCCGGTGACCACGATGGCCTCGTCGCTTGCATCTGCTCTATCGCTTTGGGGGGCGCTGTCCTGCGCGAAAGCAGGGAAAGCGAGGACGGTGGCGAGGGCCGCGAAACAGGGGTGCTGACGCAGCACGCGCGCAGGTCTCTTCATTGCAAAGTCTCCCAGACAATTATCGTTGTTAGGGAGCTATCTATTCATCAGATTCTGTTAGTTTGCAATCTACTTTGTCGGCGTCCGGGCGAAGGTCGATATGGTGTGGCGCAAATGCGGCAGGCTGTCGCGGGATGCTCCATGAGAAAGGCGGCAAACCAAGGTCCGCCGCCCTCTCACGTGCAATCCGAGCCGCGCGGCTTATTGCTTGCCGGCCACCGAATAGGTGATCGCGGCATTGCGGGTCTTCTGGAAATCGGGAACGCTCAGGCCCTTGAAGGCGGCATAAACGTCGATATTGCCGATGCCGAGCACCGCGGCCATCTTCTCCAGCATGAAGAAGATGACGCCGTAATGGATCATGCCGATCCAGCTGCGGCTGCGGATCAGCTCCTTCTCTTCCTCGCTCAAATCCGACTCGGCAAACAGCCCTTCCTGATCCTCGACAAACCGCTTGCGGAACTCCGGCTCGATCAGGCGGTGGAGGAAGTGATTGATGCGGAAGCCCTTGACCGCACGGTCGATGGTGAAGGGATAGGTGCCCTCGATCGCCTCGACGCCCGCCAGCTCGCGGGACGCGCGGGCACGCAGTTGCTCGTCGGTTTCGGCTGGCGGCACCGGATCGCCCAGATCCTTGAAGAGCATCGTGGCGATGGCCGTCATGGAGGGGAGGAAGTAGCTCTGGTGCAGCTTCTCGACCTGTTCGGAAAGCGCGCCGCGCATCAGCAGCCACATCACCACCTCGGCCCCTTCCCAACCGCCGAGCTTGGCGAGATCCGTCACCGTCGCGTCGAGCAATGATTCAGGATCATTGGTGAGCTTCTCCATGAACTCCATGTCCCAGGCGGTATTGTTGAACCCGCACCGCTCGCCATGGACCTGATGGGAAAGGCCACCGGTACCCGCAATCGCGACCTTGATGTCCTTGGGATAGCTCTGGATCGCGCGACGCAGCGAGCGGCCGAACTTCCAGAAGCGACGCGCCTTGGGGATCGGATGCTGAAGCACGCCACACTGCAGCGGCACAAGGCGGCAGGGCCAGCCATTCTCGTGAGGCAGCAGGACCGAAAGCGGCGAGAAGGCGCCATGGTCCAGCCCCATGCCCTGCCAGTAGGCCAGGTCGAACTCGTCGGCGACCATGCACTCGGCAATGTGCTTGGCGAGCGCGGGATCGCCCTTGATCGCGGGCAGATCGCGCTTGCCGCCGCCTTCGTCCGCCGGCTCATACGCCTCGCCAATGCCCAGCGCGAAATGCGAGTAATGGGTGAAGAAGGAGGTCATGTGGTCGTTGTAGACATACAGGATCACATCGGGCTTCTCGTCCGCCAGCCATTGCTTGACCGGCTCGAATCCCTCGAAGATCGGCGCCCAGACGGGATCGGTCTGCTTGTTCGCATCCTTGGCGAACGCGATGGTCGGCGTGTGCGAAACGGCGAAACCGCCGATGATCCTGGCCATGGGCCTCTCCTCTTGTCTCTGCGGCGCAAGCACGGACTCGTCGCCGGTGGCGCATAGTGTAGGTTGCACCCTATTTGTACGCAACACAAACGAAGTAGCCGAAGGGCGGCATTGGCGAGCGTCCCGACCTCCTCTCTCGTCATTCCCGCGAACGCGGGAATCCAGGGGCGCATGGGCAGTTCCGCTGGCTTCTGGATTCCCGCGTTCGCGGGAATGACGAAGGGGACTGTCTAGCGCGGCCCCGCCTCATCCATCGTCATCGCCTGCGAGGGATAAGGCGCAACCAGCCGCTGCGCCTCTTTCCAGTCCGCGCGCAGCCAGCGGCCATGATCTTCAGCGTGGAGGATCACCGGCATGGTGCGCGGGTTGACCGAGGCGACCAGCCGGTTCGGCTCGCAGGTCAGCAGCGCAAAACTCGCCACCTCGCTGTCCCGCCAGATGCCCGCGAACGCGAAGATCGCCGCATCCGGCAGCGAGAAACGATGCGCGACGCGCTTGCCGGTGCGTGGATCAGGCGCCTGCGACCAGAGCTGAAAGCTGGTAACCGGCACCAGGCAGCGGAACTCCGTATGCCGCAGCGTGCCGACCCAGAACGGACTCTCGACATTGCGCACATGCGCGACCGGCGCGCCGCCCGTCAGAGCCGCGGCCGGCGGCGGCGGCACGCCCCATAGCCGCGGCACCAGCCGGCGCACGCCATCGCGCCCATGCACGATCACCGGCCCATAGCGCCCCGGCGTCATATAGCCTCCCGGCCACGGGTCCTCACGGGCATCTGCATGGAGCGCCCCGCCGATCTGCGCGGCACTGGCATCGAGGCGATAGAGGGACGTCATGGTTGCGCCCACCCTTCCCGGCGCGGGACCGCGCGGTCAAGCTCTTGCGCGGTGCATCGTGATCGGGCGACAAAGACCGCATGACCGACCCAACAGCCCGCGCCCTCATCGACCGCCTCGCTCTCCAGCCGCATCCGGAAGGCGGATGGTATCGCGAGACCTGGCGGGCTGAGGCCATGCCCGGCGAACGCGCCGGGGCGACGGCGATCTATTTCCTGCTCGAGGCTGGTCAGCGCTCTCACTGGCACAAGGTGGATGCGAGCGAGACCTGGCTCTGGCACGCCGGCCACGCGCTCAGCCTCTCCACCGCGCCGGGCGACGAAGGCCCGGTGACAGCCCTGCGCCTCGGTGGCGATGTGCTGGCGGGCGAGATCCCCCAGCATGTCATCGCCCCGTACCACTGGCAGGCCGCCGAGGCCGACCGAGGCTGGGCACTTGTCTCCTGCATCGTCACGCCGGGTTTCGACTTTGCCGGTTTCACGCTCGCACCGCCCGGCTGGGCCCCGGGTTGCGCACCAGGCGATCCCTCCCCGGCTTGATCCAGCGCAAGGCGGCGCGGCGCCGGCCCTGACATGCAAGCCTCATGATGAGGAGCCCTGCGCCATGAGCCATGCCGAATGACCCAATCGACCACCGCCGAAGCATCCCCACCCGATCCCGCGCCGCTACCCTATGACGAGATCGGCGGCACGCCGGCCGTGCGCGCGCTGGTCGAGCGATTCTACGATCTCATGGAGCAGGACCCGCGCTTTGCCGAATTGCGCGCGATTCACGCGCCCGATCTCGCGCCGATGCGGGAATCGCTGACCGGATTCCTCACCGCCTGGCTCGGCGGCCCACGCGACTGGTTCACGCAAAAGCCCGGCGCCTGCATCATGTCCGCGCATCGCCAGATCGGCTTTGGCGATGTGGAAAGCCGGCAATGGACGCAAGCGATGGCGCAGGCGCTGATCGACACCGGCGTAGAGGAAGCGCTGGCTGAAAAAATGAACGCCGCCTTCGCCCGCATGGGCAGGGCGATGCAGGGGGATTAGACCGGTTGGCTTAGGGCCGTCCTGCATCGTTTCCGCTATCGGCCCGCCTCGGAAAACCGCGTGGCGGCCGAACTGTCGTGAATGCGGTCTTCAATCACACCCCCCGAAAATATCTTAGACGGAAGCGCAGACACGTCTTATAGGCCTAGCGAGTCAGAAACCGGAAATAATTCCGGCATAGTGAAGCTTGCCAAGGGACCAGCGTCATCATGAGAGAATTTCACTCCTACCGCCCGGCCGAGGGCCATCGCCTCAAGCATCAGCCGGCCAACGCGATCGTCGCGCCCCGCCCGATCGGCTGGATCAGCACGGTCAGCACCGAGGGAGTCGCCAACCTCGCCCCGTTCAGCCTGTTCAACATTGCCAGCTATCGCCCACTGATCATCGGCTTCTCTTCGGGCGGAGAGAAGGACAGCGTCCGCAATGCGCGGGAAACCGGTGAGTTCGTCTGGAACCTCGTTGGCCGCGACGTTACAGACGTGATGATCCTGACGGGGGACGAGGTGGGGCCCGAGGTCGACGAGTTCGAGATGGCGGGGATCGAGAAGATCGCCTCGATCGATGTCGCGCCGCCGCGCGTGGCGGCGAGTCCTGCCCAGTTCGAATGCAAGGTGACGGAGATCGTCCACCTCAAGGATCTGGATGGCGTCCCCAGCGATTTCCGGGTGGTGTTCGGCCAGGTCGTGCACGTGCACATCAATCAGGACTGCATCCTCGACGGCATCTATCAGACCACCCATGCCGTGCCGGTGTCGCGCGGGGGCGGCCCGGCCGATTATTATGAGACGCGCGCCGATGCCCTGGTCCAAAAATGGCGGCGCGGCCCCGTCACGCCCGTCGACCGCAAGCGAGAGTTTTCCAAGTGATCTGACGGCTCAAAATGTCTGACCCGCCCCCCCCCGAGTCTCGACACGGACGATATGGGCGACGACATTTGAAGCGGCCGCCAGAGGTGATACGGCGGGACTGTCGGCTTTGACCGTCAGCGGCCAGGTCTTTTGGATTTGCAGGGCGATAGGCTGGTATTGGGCTGAGAGCTGCCAGCGCTATCGCCTGCAATGCTCGAACGCGCTCGGCGCGATGGAGACGCCCGACATAAGCCATGTTACGGCAGGAGGGGGCCAATAGCGCGAACGGCATCCCTGAGATGCCGCGCCCAGCCCCGCAGCCAGCCCTCAGTCGAGCGCCTCAATCACCGCCGCGCGCAACTCCGGCAGGCCCATGCCCTTCTCGCTCGATGTCGGGATGATCTGCGGATGGGCCGCCGGGCGCTTGCGTACTTCTGCCGCGGTTTGCTCGGTGACGACAGCGAGGTCGGTCGCCTTCACCTTGTCGGCCTTGGTCAGCACCATGCGGTAGCTCACCGCTGCTTCATCCAGCATGTCGAGCAGCGTGCGGTCAACATCCTTGAGGCCGTGGCGGGCATCGACCAGCACCAGCGCGCGCTTGAGGACGGCACGCCCGCGCAGGAAATCGTTCACGAGGAAGCGCCACTGCTTCACCACATCCTTGGGCGCCTTGGCATAGCCATAGCCGGGCATATCCACGAGACGGAAGCGCAGCGGCTCGCCCACGTCGAAGAAATTGAGCTCCTGCGTGCGCCCCGGCGTGTTGGATGTGCGCGCAAGGCCATTGCGGTTGGTCAGCGCATTGATGAGCGAGGACTTGCCGACATTGGAACGCCCGGCAAAGGCGACCTCCGGCACATCCGCTGGCGGCAGGAAGTTCAGCCCCGGCGCGGATTTGAGGAAGCTGATCGGCCCGGAAAAGATCCGGCGGGCCTCCTCGATGCGGGCGGCGGTGTCGTCGTCAATATCGCTGTGCGGGTTGTGATCCATGCCGCTCCCCTAGCGTCTTAACCTGCAAGCGTCACCTGAAAGGCGGAAAAGCTGATCGATAACTCGATCACATTGGGTCGCGCTGCGGCGCAATAACAGTGGGGAGCGGCTCGGAGCGTTCGCCTCTCCGCTTCCGGAGCCTGAAGCGACTCTGATATTCGCGTCTCTGCTTCGCCACTTCGTACAAAACGATGCCCGAACTGGTCCCCAGGTTCAGGCTTTCAATAATACCGAACATCGGAATGCTCACACACATCTCGCTCCGCTCGACAGCCAACTCACTGATTCCCAGCGTTTCACTCCCAAACCACACAGCGAGCTTGTGATGGAGCGTGTAATCGCCTTCATCGAGGAAAATCGAGGTTTTGCCCTTCACGTGCGGCGAGGTCACGATTGACTTGAAGCCGTTTGCTTCAAGATGATCAAAACATTCTGCCGTACTGTCAAAGCGCTTCACAAACGTCCATTTGACGGCAGATACCGAGGTTTTAGAGATTGCCTTATTCTCTCGGAGGTTTTGCCAGTCGTCAGGCAATGCGCGCCGAGGATCGACCACATAGACCTTCTCGACCCCCAGACCATTCGCATTTCGAATGACCGTGCCGATGTTCTTCACATCACTTGGGTTCTCGATCACCGCAATGAGGTTCTTGCAGCGAAACGATCTGATTTCATCCGCACGTTTACGGAGATTTGGCTTCGACGGGCGTTTTTCTTCCATGAACCCTCCAGCGACCAAGCTGCCCGCCACGCACAAACAAAGTTTGCCCCCGCCTCAACCCTTCGCCGGATCCGCTGCCGGCTGCCCGAGCACGGGATGCTGGCGATACAGCCACCATTGCTGCGCGATGGTGAGGATGTTGGATGTGCACCAGTAGATCAGCAGGCCGGCCGCGAACGGCGCCATGATGAACATCATCATCCAGGGCATCAGCGAGAAGATCTGTTTCTGCACATCGTCCATTGGCGCCGGGTTCAGCTTGAACTGCAGCCACATGGTGATGCCAAGGATCACCGCCAGCACGCCGATGCCGAGGAACGAGGGCGGCGTGAACGGCAGCAGGCCGAACAGGTTGAGGATGTGCGCCGGATCGGGCGCGGACAGATCCTTGATCCACAGGTAGAAAGGCTGGTGGCGCATATCCACCGTCAGCATCAGCACCTTGTAGAGCGCGAAGAAGATGGGGATCTGCAGAAAGATCGGCAGGCAGCCCGCGAGCGGATTGACCTTCTCCGTCTTGTACAGCGCCATGATCTCCTGCTGCATCTTGGGCTTGTCGTTCTTGTAGCGCTCCTGCAGCGCCTTCATCTTCGGCTGGATGGCGCGCATCGCCGCCATGCTGGCGAACTGCCGCTGGGCGACCGGGAACATCAGGCCACGCACGATGAAGGTGAGGCAGATGATCGCCACGCCGAAATTGCCGATGTGGCGGAACAGCCAGTCGAGCAGATAGAAGATCGGTTTCTCGAACCAGCGGAACCAGCCCCAGTCGATCGCGCGGTCGAACAGCGCGATGCCCTGCTGGTCCATATAGCGGTCGAGCACCGGGGTTTCCTTGGCGCCGACGAACAGCCGGCTCGTCGTGCTGAGCGAAGTGCCGGGCTGGACGACGGCGGGCGCATAGGTCAGGTCGGCCTGATAGCGGTCGCTCGCGCCCTTGCGGAACTGCGCATCGACCGGCAGCGTCTGCGCCGGGATGAGCGCGGCATGCCAATAGAGATCGGTAAAGCCCAGCCAGCCGCCGGTGGTGGAGAAGCGCTTGTCGCCATCCTTGTCCAACTTGTCGAAGCCGATGTCATAATTGGCCGATCCGTTGAACACGCCCATCGGGCCGGTGTGGATCGTCCAGGTCGACTTGTCCTTGCTGTGGCCAGTGCGCGAGAGCAGGCCATAGTTGCGGACGGCGATGGCATTGCCGCCCGCATTCTCGACCGTCTGCGCGACAGTGAGCAGATAATCCGCGTCGATCGACAGGCGGATGAGGAAGGTCTGGCCCGCGCCGTTGCTCCAGCGCAGCGTCACCGGCGTCTGCGGGGTCAGCTTGGTGCCGTCGGCTGTCCACACGGTGTTCGCATCCGGCACGCGCACGCCTTCGCCGCTCCAGCCGAAGCTCGCGAAATAGGCGTCCGCCGTGCCGCTCGGCGCGAGCAGGCGGACCGGGGGCGATTTTTCATCCACAGTCTGGCGGTGCGTCGGCAGCACGACATCATCGATGCGGGCGCCGCGCAGATTGATGGAGCCGCGCAGCTTGGGCGTCTCGATGGCGACGCGCTGGCTTTCGCCCAGCACGGCCTCGATCGGGCGAATCGCCTGCGCGCCTTCGGCCAGCGGCCCGCCGCGCACATTGGGCGCCGCGCCCTGCTGCTTCGCCTGCTGCTCGGCCCGCTCGATCGGCTGGGCCGATGGCGGGAAGAAATAATTGCTGATGACCGGCCAGCCAAAGAGAATAGCAATGGTCAGCACCACGGCGAGAAGGATGTTGCGCTTGTCGTCCACGTCTCTTTGGCTTCCGTCTCTTTGTCAGCTCATGTCAGGGGATTCGGCGTCAGGGCACCGGATCATGGCCGCAGCCGCCCCATGGGTGGCAGCGCAATAGCCGCTTCAACGCCAGCCAGCCACCCCTTATCGCCCCATATTTCCGCAGGGCCTCGATGGCATATTGGGAGCAGCTCGGCGAATAGCGGCAGGAGGGCGGCAGAATCCGGCTCGGTCCGATCTGCCAGAAGCGCGCCACGAGGATGAGAAGGCGCGCGATCATGGGGCGAAGTGGTCGAGTGTGCGGCGACGCCATGGTCTTCCAGCCTCGACCACCGTGCTCCTGCGAAGGCAGGAGCCCAGGGCGGCAAGGGCAGTCGGTTGGGCCCTGGGCTCCTGCCTTCGCAGGAGCACGGGTTGTGCGGGGCCAAGGCGACAATCCCTGATCGACGTCATGCGGGCGGCTCATTGCGCGGCGCAGGGTCATTGTGAGGCGCCGGGGGCGTCACCCTCTTGCTCCCACCGGAGCCGCGCCCACCCCGACCCCGTCCGCCTTCGCGCGGCGGGGCACCCTTGCCGCTGGCGATGCGCCGCAGCGCTTTCTCAAGCTCGGCGGCCAGCAAGGCATAATCGCGCTCGACACCGCCCTCGCGGCCGATCAACACATGATCGGCGCCGGCAATGGCGTGCGCGGGCAGGATCTCGCGCGCAAGCGCACGAAAACGGCGCTTCATCCGGTTCCGGATGACAGCGCCGCCGATTTTCTTGGTGACGGTAATGCCGAGGCGGGCCGTAGGATCGCCATCGCCCCGATCGCGCACCAGCAGTACGAAGCCTGGCATGGGTGCGCGCTGGCCGCGATTGGCGGCCAGATAGTCGGCGCGGCGGGTCATGCGACCCACGACGCGCCGCAGCGCGCCGTCCGCGCCGGGCTCGATCAGGCGGTCAGCTTCTTGCGGCCGCGGGCGCGGCGCGCGTTCAGCAGCTTGCGGCCGGCTGCCGTCGCCATGCGCAGGCGGAAACCGTGGCGGCGCTTGCGAACAAGGTTGCTCGGCTGAAAGGTGCGCTTCATCGTTCATTCCTCAAAATCGAATCAGGTTCTGCAGACTCGACAAAAATGGCCGCCTCGCCCCGATCCGGGAGGAGCGGCCGTCTGTCCGAAGGCGCGCGGATAGGCAAAGCGGGCTTATTTGTCAATCAGCGGCACGGAAAAGGACGCCGCGCTGCGCTGCTCTCTTAGGCGGGCCGCGCGGCTAACTGCAAGGGAATGAATAGCCAGGCGCGCCTCATTCAGAAACGGTGGAAACGAAGCGGGAACATCGCTACACCCGCCTCATGATCGCGCATTTGAAAGGCCTGCTTGTCTCCACCGGACTGGATAGTGCCGTCATCGATGTCGGTGGCGTGGGCTATCTCGTCGGCATGTCCTCGCGCAGCCTCTCGGCGCTCGGCAGCGTCGGCGGGGCCGTGACCGTGCATACCGAGATGCTGGTGGGCGAGGAGTTCATCCGGCTGGTCGGCTTCGCAAGCGAGGCGGAGCGCGACTGGTTCCGCCTGCTCACCGGCGTGCAAGGTGTTGGCGCCCGCGTGGCGCTGGCCATTCTCTCCGCGCTGGAACCGAGTGACCTGCACCGCGCCATTGCCGCGCAGGACAAGGCGATGGTCGCCCGCGCCAATGGCGTCGGCCCCAAGCTCGCCGAACGCATCGTGCGCGAACTCAAGGACAAGGTCGGCGCCATCGCGACCGGATCCTTCGCCATCGGGCTGGATGCGAGCGGCGCGGCGATCCCGGCCGCGACGGGCGTGCAGGCCGATGCCCTCTCCGCCCTCGCCTCGCTGGGCTTCAAGCCGGGCGAAGCGAGCATCGCCGTCAGCGCCGCGCTGGACGAGCTGGGCGACAGCGCCTCTCTGGATGCTCTGGTCCGCCTCGCGCTGCGAAAGGCTGCCAAGTGACGGGCCGGTCAACGCGCGCTAGGGTGCCGGGCTGATGGCAAGCTCCCCCCTCCTCACCGCTGGCCGCACGCCTGAAGATATGGATGCCGCGCTGCGCCCAAAGACGCTGGACGATTTCGTCGGGCAGAAGGGCGCGCGCGAGAATCTGCGGATCTTCATCAACGCCGCCCGCGCACGCGGCGAAGCGCTCGATCATGTGCTGTTTTTCGGCCCGCCGGGCCTGGGCAAGACGACGCTGGCGCAGATCGTCGCGCGGGAGATGGGCGTGGGGTTCCGTGCCACGTCCGGTCCGGTCATCGCCAAGGCGGGCGATCTCGCCGCGCTGCTTACCAATCTCGATGAAGGCGACGTGCTGTTCATCGACGAGATTCACCGGCTCAATCCGGCGGTGGAGGAAATTCTCTACCCCGCCATGGAGGACCGCGCGCTCGACATCATGATCGGGGAAGGCCCCTCGGCCCGCTCGGTGCGGATCGATCTACCGTCTTTCACGCTGGTCGGCGCGACGACGCGGCAGGGCATGCTGGCCACGCCGCTGCGCGACCGGTTCGGCATCCCCGTGCGGCTCAACTTCTATACCGTCGATGAGCTGGAGCATGTCATCACCCGCGCCGCGCGGCTGCTCGACCTGCCGATCGCCCCCGATGGCGCGAGCGAAATCGCCCGCCGCGCCCGTGGTACGCCGCGCATTGCCGGACGGCTGCTGCGGCGGGTTCGTGATTTCGCCCATGCCGCCGGCCATGATGTCGTCGATGCCGCCGCCGCCGATGCCGCGCTGACCCGGCTGGAGGTCGACCAGCTCGGCCTCGACCTGATGGATCGCCGCTACCTGCGGATGATTGCCGACATTTATAAAGGCGGCCCGGTTGGTGCCGAGACGCTCGCCGCTGGCCTCTCCGAACCGCGCGACACCATCGAGGATGTCATCGAGCCCTATCTGCTCCAGCTTGGCATCATCGCGCGGACGGCCCGGGGCCGCATCCTGAATGCGCCGGGCTGGAAGCACCTCGGCCTCAATCCGCCAGAGGGCAGCCAGGACGGTTTGTTCGACTGAGGCGACGAGCGGCAAGCGATCCTCCCCGGTCCCGTGCGATAGAACGAAGACCTGCTGCGTTCTGACGCTTGAAAAGGCTTCCCGCCGCGAGTCGCGTCGGTTAGGACTGGTCACCCATGCCTTCGCAAAGCGCCCTTCATCCCGCTTCGGGACAGTTTGAGAACGGAGAACATCGCTTCCCCGTGCGCGTCTATTTCGAGGACACAGACCTTTCCGGCGTCGTCTATCACGCCAATTATCTGCGCTATATGGAGCGCGCCCGCTCGGATATGCTGCGCCAGCTCGGCATCGATCAGCGCGCGGCGCAGGAAGCCGGCGAGGGCGTGTATGCGGTGACGGACATCGCGCTGCGCTACCGCGCGCCGGCGCGCCTGGACGATGATCTCACCGTGCGCAGCCACCTGACGCAACTCGGCGCGGCGCGCTGCGTTATAGCCCAGTCGGTTTGGCGCGAGGACATGGAACTGACACGAGGCAGCGTCACTGTTGCTTTCCTCGACAGCACCGGTCGCCCGCGCCGCCAGCCGGCGGACTGGATCGATCGCTTCAGCCGGCTCGCGCCGCTTCCTTCCTGACCGGAGAAACACCCCCGCCCATGACTCTCACCCTCATGCTTGCTGCCGCAGCGCCGGACAATGCGCTCACTTTGTCGCCGGTGGACATGTTCCTCCAGGCGGATATCGTCGTGAAGGCGGTGATGGTCGGCCTGCTGCTAGCCAGCGTCTGGACCTGGGGCATCATTTTCAGCTTCGCCGGAAGGCTCCGGCGGATGCGCAAGGGATGCGACGAGTTCGAGCGCGCCTTCTGGCAGGCCAAGGACATGGACGCCTTCGCCAAGGAGCGCGGCCGCGAAGACCTGCCGAGCGCGCAGGTGCTCAATGCCGGCATCGCCGAATGGCGCCGCTCCACCGCCCAGCGCGGCATGAATCCGGATGGCACGCGCGACCGGCTCGCCACCGCCATGGGCTCCGCTCTGGCTGGCACCATCGACAAGATTTCGGACCGGCTGAACATCCTCGCGACCGTCGGCTCGGTGGCGCCGTTCGTCGGCCTGTTCGGCACGGTGTGGGGCATCATGCGCGCGTTCATTGCCATTGCCGGCGAGCAGAACACCAGCCTCGCGGTCGTGGCACCCGGCATTGCCGAGGCTTTGTTCGCGACCGCCATCGGCCTGTTCGCGGCCATTCCGGCGGTGATCGGCTACAATCGCCTGAGCCATGGCGTGAACCGGCTGGAAGCGCGGGTCCAGCGCTTCTCGGACGGACTCTACACCACCTTCAGCCGCGAGCTTGAATCCTGATGGGCATGAACCTGCCTTCCAACCGGCGGGGCGGGCGACGCGCGCCCATGGCGGACATCAACGTCACGCCGCTGGTCGACGTGATGCTGGTGCTGCTCATCATCTTCATGGTGACCGCCCCCTTGCTGGTGACCGGCGTGCCGGTGCGCCTGCCGGAGAGCCGCGCGAGCGCGCTGGATCAGGACAAGAAGCCCGCCATCGTCTCGGTCGATCCGGAGGGCGCGGTCTTCATCAATGACGATCCGGTGAGCGACGATGCTCTGCCGGACCGGCTCAATGCCCTGCGCGCCGGCCTGGGCCCGGACGAGCAGGTGTTCCTGCGCGCCGACGCCGCGCTCGATTATGGCCGCGTCATGCGCGTGATGGGCGAGCTCAATCGCGCCGGGCTGGACCGGGTGGCGCTCGTCACCACCGGGATCGGCATGGGCGGATCGGATCCGTCCACCGTGCGTTCAGTGACGGGCGAATAAGGGCGGGGAATGGACCAGCGCGAGCGTCTAGGACTGGGAATTTCCACGGCGGGCCATGTGCTTCTGCTCGGCGCGCTGTCGCTCGGCCTGTTCCAGAAGAGCGCCGATTTAAAACCGCCGTCGACGATCGACGTGACCTTCGCGGATGCAGTCGCGCTCGAAAGCCTCACCCGCGAGCATGCGCCGGACGTGCCGCAAACCGCCACCGCGCCGGAAATCGGCGAGGTCGAGCCCGATGCTGCGCCGCCGCCGCCCGCCGCTGCAGCGCCCACGCCGCCGGCACAGCCCGAACCGGTTGCACCGCCACCGCCCCCCCGAGCGCAGGCACCGACGCCCAAGCCGGCTCCGCCCCCGCCGCCCGCGCCCAAGCCGCGCGAACAGCGGGCCAGCACGCGCGAGACGCCGGCCGCCAAGCCCGCGCCCTCCCGCCCCGCGCGCGAGGAAGCGCCGCGTCAGCGTGCATCCCGGCTGGGCGACGATTTCCTCAAGGGCATCGACGCCGAGACGGCCTCCAGCCGCGCGACGCCCAACACCAGCGGCTCCAACGCCAAGCTCAGCCCGGTCGCGGCCCGTGCACTGAATGCGGAGATCACCCGCCAGATCAAGCCGCACTGGCGCCCACCCTCGGGCGCCGATGCCGAAAAGCTGGTGACGCTGCTCAGTGTCCACCTGACACCGGATGGGCGCATCGATGGCCGGGTCGAGGTCGTCGGGCAGGAGGGCGTGACGGCCAGCAATCGCGCCCAGGCCGATCTTCATGCCGAGCGGGCCGTGCAGGCCGTGATACGCGCCGCGCCGTTCAAGAACCTGCCCGCCGAATTTTATGAACAGTGGAAGTGGCTCCGGCCGCTCCGCATTTATGCGAGTCTGTGACCATGATGATGCTCAGCCTTCGACGCAAAACCCTGCGCGGTGCCAGCGCCCTGCTGGCCCTGCTCATCGCGATGCCCGCCACGGCGCAGCTCAGCGTGGACGTCACCAATCCGGTCGAGAGCGATCTGAGGATCGCCGTTCCGGCCATGCCGACCCAGCAGAATGTCGAAACGCCGGCCGGCTCCACCCAGTCGCTTGGCCAGCGCATCGCCGAGGTGATCGCCAACGATCTGCGCGGCTCCGGGCTGTTCACGCCACTCGGCCCCAATGGCGTGCAGGCGCCCTCCATGGCGGAAGTCACCAGCCCCGTCTTCGCGCGCTGGTCCGCGATGAATGCCGAGGCGCTGGTGCAGGGCTTCGTGCGCTCAGCGGGCGGCGATTCGCAGATCACGGTCGGTTGCTATCTCTATGACGTATCGCTCGGCACCGAACTGGCCCGACAGGGTTATGTCGTCGCGCCCCGCGACTGGCGCCGGGCTGCGCACCGCTGCGCCGACCTTGTCTATTCGCGCCTGACTGGCGAGAGCCCGTTCTTCGATAGCCGCATCGCCTACATCGCCGAGACCGGTCCCAAAGACAATCGCGTCAAGCGCCTCGCCATCATGGATAGCGATGGCGCCAACCATCGCTTCATCACCAACGGCCAGAGCCTGGCGCTCACGCCGCGCTGGTCGCCGGATTATCGCTCCATCGCCTATGTGAGCTATGTCGGCCGCAATGTGCGCATCTACATCTATGATGTCGATCAGGGCCGCCAACGCGTGCTGCTGGAAGGCAGCGGCGCCATCTTCGCCCCGCGCTGGTCGCCCGATGGGCGCACGCTGCTCTATTCGATGGCGAGCGGCGCCAATACGGACATCTACAAGATCCCCGTCGCAGGTGGTCGCCCGACACGGCTGACCAACACGCCGGGCATCAATGTCGGCGGCTCCTTCTCGCCGGATGGCACGCGCGTCGTGTTCGAGAGCGATCGCTCGGGCGGGCAGCAGATTTATGTGATGAATGCGGATGGCTCGGGACAGCGCCGCATCAGCTTCGGCGGTGGCCGTTACGCGACGCCGGAATGGAGCCCGCGCGGCGACCTCATCGCCTTCACCAAGATCGCCGGCAACTTCCGGGTCGGTGTGATGGATGTGAACGGCAGCAACGAGCGTCTCCTCACCAATGGCTGGCAAGATGAAGCGCCGACCTGGTCGCCCAATGGCCGCGTGCTGCAATTCTTCCGCACCGCAGCCGGCCGATCGGGCAATTCGTCGATCTGGCAGGTGGACCTGACGGGCGTGAACGAGCGCAAGATCGTAACGCCGGTGGACGGCTCCGACCCCGCTTGGGGGCCACTGCTTCAGTGACGGGGAACCAATAATTCATCTTTGTTTTCATATCTTCAGGTTGACTTGTCGGCAAAACGCCCCAACCATACGACGAACCGGTTTGTGTTCAGGACAGTAGGAGAAGCCCCCATGCGTACCACACCCCTGTTGCTGCTGGTTTCCAGTGCCGCGCTCGCCCTTTCGGCCTGTGCCAAAAAGGCGCCGGAGACTCTTCCCCCCGCCCCGGCTGACACGGCTCCGCCGCCAGCCACCACGCCGACGCCCACGCCGAGCGGCCCGACCCCGGGCAGCCAGGCGGACTTCGTCGCCAGCGTGACCTCGGACCGTATCTTCTTCAACACGGATGAGAGCGACATCGACGATGAAGATCGCAACGTGCTGCGCAGCCAGGCCGAATGGCTGATGCGCTACCCGCAGAAGCGCGTGACCGTCGAAGGCCATGCCGACGAACGCGGCACCCGCGAATACAATCTCGCGCTCGGTGAGCGTCGCGCCAATGCCGCCAAGAACTATCTGGCGTCGCTCGGCATCGATGCCGGCCGCATCAACACGATCAGCTACGGCAAGGAGCGCCCGGTCGCGCTCGGCTCGGATGAAGCCAGCTGGGCTCAGAACCGTCGCGCAGTCACCGTCACGGTCGACTGACACGCGCCAGAACGCCAAACAGAAAGGGCAGCTTCCAAGCGGGAGGCTGCCCTTTTCTATGATCTGCCCTGCTGGCGGACGGGCCGTCAGCCGCGGCGCGTACCCGTCATCGCCATGGTGCCGAAAGCGCCGGCATCGATGGTGCCGCTGATCTTGCCGTCGGTCACGATTGCCTCGCAGGTGAGCGTCATCGGCATGGGCATGGTCATCTCCATGGTCCAGGTCAGCCGGTTGCCATCCACCTTGCCGTTCTTCACATCCAGCGAGCCGAGCGGCCCCGCATTGGTGCCGTTGAACGTGTCTCCGTCCGTCACGACGGTGAACACGCTCGCCTGATCCCCCATCGGGGTCTTGGTGGTGCAATCATAAGCGCCGTCAACTTTGGCCATTTCATCTCTCCTTCCGGAATGAACGTTCTTCAGCGAGCGGGGGCTGCGCCGGGGGTGATCTCCGTCACGGGCAACCCCAGCGGCTTGAGCTGGTCCGCAATCTGGCTCTTGTCGCCGACCACCACCCAGCTCAGCTGCGCGGGGTCGATGAGTTGCTTCGCCGCCGCGTCGAGTTGGGCCGGGGTGAGCGCCTGATAGCGCGCCCGCAGCGTCTCGACATAATCGAACGGCCGGCCGAACAGCGCATCCGCCTGCATCTGCCCGAGCACCGCGCCGGTCGTCTCGAACTGCCCCGGCAAGCCGGCGATCTCGCCATTGACGACGCGCGCGAATTCCTGCGGCGTCACGCCCTTTTGCCCAAGGAAGCTGACGATCTGGTCCCGCATCGCCGCGATGGCGGGGCCGGTCTTGTCCGCCTGCACCGGCGCGCTGACCAGATAGGGGCTGCGCTCCAGCCGCCGGCTGAGCGCGCCGCGCACGCCATAGGACCAGCCCTTGGCCTCCCGAATGTCCGCGTTCAGCCGCGAGAGGAAATCATCGCCCAGCACGGTGTTCGCCATGTTGAACGCGACCAGGTCATCGCGCCCGGTCGCCTTGGTGACGACCCCGCCCAGAATGACGGACTGCGGCGACTGCGGCCGGTCGATGAGGTAGATGCCCGGCTTGGGCGTCGGCACCGCCACGGAGAAATCCTTGACCGGCGAGGCCATGCGGTTCTGCGGCCAATTGCCGAAGCGCGCCTCCAGCAGGGGCTTGATCTCGGCCATGGTGATGTCACCGGCGACGAAGATCTCAGCCTTGCTCGGGACGATCCAGCCGCCATGGTAATGCAGGAGGTCATCGCGCGTGATCGCCTTCACCGTGGCCTCCTCGCCCCGCGCGCTGACGACGCCATAAGGATGCTGCGGGCCATAGAGCAGCGGTGAGATTGCCCGGTTGGCAAGGCCACTGGGCTGCGTCTTTTCCGCCGCAATGCCGGCAAGCTGGATGGTCCGCAGCCGCTCGATCTCGCTCGGGGCGAAGGCGGGATTGCGGATCACGTCCTGCAGCAGGTCGAGCGAAGGCGCCAGATTGGGCTTGAGCGCGAACAGGGAGATGGACGTGCGGTCCATGCTCTGCCCGGTCGAGATGCTGGCGCCGAGCCGCTCCTGCTCCTCGGCGATCTGGATGGTCGAACGACTGGTGGTGCCGGCCTCCAGCAGGTCGAGCATCAGCGTGCCCAGCCCCATCCGGTCCCGCCGGTCACTGGCAAGCCCAGCGTCGAAATTGACCGCGATGCTGACCGTCGGCACGGTCGAGCGGGTCGCGACGTGCAGCTTGATGCCATTGCCGAGCGTCGCCATCTCCACCGTGGGGAAATCGAGGTCCGGGTTCTGCGTCACGTCCGGAATCGCCAGCGTCGGCTTGGGCGCCGCGACATCCGCCGGCGCATTCTCGCCCGGCGCTGCGACGCTCGCATCCTCATAGGCCTCCCGCTCACCGGGCTCGACCGTCAGTGCAAACACGGGGCGGGTGAGCCAGCGCTGCATCGCCGCCGTCACGGCCGTGGGCGTCGCGGCGGCGATGGCCGCCAGGTCCTTCTTGTACTGGGCAGGATCGTCCGAATATAACAGTCCCTCAGCCAAGGTGGACGCCTTGCCGCTGAATCCGCCGACCACTTCAAGCGCGGCAATCTCGCCGGCCACCTGCCGGGTGGCCACGCGGGTGACTTCGTCGGCTGTTGGGCCAGTCTTGATGAAATCGCCCATAATCTCATCGAGCCGGCGGGAGACCAGCGCCGGATCGGTGCCGGGCTTCACATCCGCCGTCGCCATGAAGAAACCGAGTTGCTCGAACTGCTGCACGCCCGCGGTCACGCTCACCGCGATCTGCTCATCGCGGACGAGGATATTGTCCAGCCGCGAGCTGGCGAGGCCGCCGAGCACCGCGCCGCCCACGGAGAGCAACGGCGCATCCTTGTCATTGCGGCCCGGCGTTACCCACATGCGATAGATGCGCGTGGTCGCCACGCGGTCCTTCATCACCTTGTCAACGCGTGCAGGCAGCGTCGGGATGGGCGCGGCAACCGGCTTGACCGCCGGCCCCGCCGCGATGCCGCCGAAATATTTCTCGACCTTCGCCTTGGCCGTGGCGACGTCGATATCGCCGGCGAGCACCAGGATCGCGTTGTTCGGCCCGTAATGATCGCGGAACCAGCCCTTCACATCCTCCAGCGAGGCGGAGTCCAAATCCGCCATCGAGCCGATGGTCGAGTGGCCATAGGGATGGCCCTTGGGCAGCAGCGTCTCAAGCTGCACATATTCCACCAGGCCATAGGGCTGATTGTCACCCTGCCGCTTCTCGTTCTGCACCACGGCGCGCTGGGCGTCGAGCTTGCCTTGCGTCACCGCGCCGAGCAGGCGGCCCATGCGATCCGCCTCCATGAACAGCGCGCGATCGAGCGTGCCCGTCGGCACCGTCTCGACATAATTGGTGCGGTCGAACCACGTCGATCCATTGGTCGGGGTGGAGCCGGCCGAGACCAAAGGCTCGTCGAAATTGGGCACATTCTCCGACCCGCCGAACATCAGATGTTCGAAGAGATGCGCAAAGCCGGTCTTGCCTTCCGGCTCATGCTTGGAGCCGATACGGTAGTAGACGGTGACGCCGACGACCGGCGCCTTGCGATCGGTATGCACGATCACGCGCAGGCCATTGGGCAGCGTGAACGTCTCGTAGGGAATGTCGACTCGCTTGATGAGATCGGCGAGCGGCGCGGGCTTGACGGCTGCGCTGGCCGTCGCGGTGGCTGCTGGACGGGGGGCGGGCTGCGCTTGCGACCAGGCCGGCACGGATGCCGTAAGGGCAAGGCTGCAAACGCCCAGATACATGAGGGCAGTCGAACGACGAACAGTCAGACGCATAGAATCTCCGACGAATATCAACAGGTCGCCACCCGTAGCAGCGACGGCCTGAACCATGGCCGGACCATAGCGGCAGGCGGCGGCCAAGCCTAGCGCCGGATCGAACCGGCCCCGGATTGAGGACCCGCCAGCGAGCTTGAGCGTTGATCATATCGAAGCTGGCATGGCATATTGGCAGCGGTCGATCATGCTGCCCGGATCGCGCCGGAGAAAAACGCACCGCCCTCTTGTGTTGCGAAATAGCAACACCATCTGTGGCGGGCGAAGGGAGATAGTATGAATCTCGAAAAGTTCACAGACCGGGCCAAAGGCTTCCTGCAGAGCGCACAGACTGTTGCGATCCGCATGAACCACCAGCGCATCAGCCCGGAGCATCTACTCAAGGCGCTGCTCGAGGATGAGCAGGGCATGGCCAGCGGCCTCATCAAGGCGGCGGGGGGCGATGCCGCGACCGCGCTGCGCGAGACCGACGCGGCGCTGGCCAAGGTGCCCGCCGTCAGCGGATCGGGCGCGCAGCAAACGCCGGGCCTCGACAATGACGCGGTGCGCGTGCTCGATTCCGCCGAGCAGGTCGCGCAGAAGGCGGGCGACAGCTATGTCACCGTCGAGCGGCTGCTGCTCGCTCTGGCACTGGCGACGACGACCGCCGCCGGCAAGGCGCTGGCCACCGCCGGCGTGAAAGCCGAGGCGCTCAATGGCGCGATCAACAGCCTGCGGGGTGGCCGAACCGCGGACACCGCATCCGCCGAAGACCGCTATGACGCGCTCAAGAAGTTCGCCCGCGACCTCACCGAGGCCGCGCGGGAGGGCAAGCTCGATCCGGTGATTGGCCGCGACGAGGAAATCCGCCGCACCATCCAGATCCTCGCCCGCCGCACCAAGAACAACCCGGTGCTGATCGGTGAGCCCGGCGTCGGCAAGACCGCCATCGCCGAGGGCCTCGCGCTGCGCATCGCCAATGGCGACGTGCCCGACACGCTCAAGGACCGCACGCTGATGGCGCTCGACATGGGCAGCCTGATTGCCGGCGCGAAGTATCGCGGCGAGTTCGAGGAGCGCCTCAAGGGCGTGCTCGACGAGGTGAAGGGCGCGGACGGGCAGATCATTCTCTTCGTCGATGAGATGCACACGCTGATCGGCGCGGGGAAATCCGAGGGCGCGATGGATGCCTCCAACCTCTTGAAGCCGGCTCTGGCGCGCGGCGAGCTGCACTGCATCGGCGCGACCACGCTCGATGAATATCGCAAATATGTCGAGAAGGACCCCGCCCTCCAGCGGCGGTTCCAGCCCGTGTTCGTTGGCGAGCCGACGGTGGAGGACACCATCTCCATCCTGCGTGGCATCAAGGACAAATACGAGACGCACCATGGCGTGCGGATCGCGGACGGGGCCATTGTCTCGGCCGCGACGCTCTCCAACCGCTACATCACCGACCGCTTCCTGCCGGACAAGGCCATCGACCTGATGGACGAGGCCGCGAGCCGCATCCGCATGGAAGTGGAGTCCAAGCCCGAGGAGATCGAGAATCTCGACAGGCGGATCATGCAGCTCCAGATCGAGCGCGAGGCGCTGAAGAAGGAGACCGATCAGGCGAGCAAGGACCGGCTGGCGGCGCTGGAAGGCGACCTCGCCAATCTGGAGCAGCAGTCGGCCGAGCTCACCGGCCGCTGGCAGGCCGAAAAGGACAAGATCGCGGGCGAAGCCAGGCTCAAGGAACAGCTCGATGCCGCGCGCATCCAGCTGGAGCAGGCGCAGCGCACCGGCGAATATGCCAAGGCTGGCGAGCTGCAATATGGCACCATCCCGACGCTGGAGAAGCAGCTCGAAGAGGCGCAGTCCGCCTCCAAGGGCGCGATGCTGCGCGAGGAAGTAACCAGCGAGGACATCGCCAGCGTCGTCTCGCGCTGGACCGGCATTCCGGTCGACAAGATGCTGGAAGGCGAGCGCGAGAAGCTGCTGGCCATGGAGGAGGAGCTGGGTCGCCGGGTGATCGGCCAGGCCGATGCGGTGAAGGCCGTCTCCACCGCCGTGCGCCGCTCACGCGCGGGTCTGCAGGATCCCAACCGGCCGCTCGGCAGCTTCCTCTTCCTCGGCCCGACGGGCGTCGGCAAGACGGAGCTGACCAAGGCGCTCGCCGAATTTCTGTTCGACGACAGCAATGCGATGGTGCGCATCGACATGAGCGAGTTCATGGAGAAGCACAGCGTCGCGCGGCTGATCGGCGCGCCGCCGGGCTATGTCGGCTATGAGGAAGGCGGCGTGCTGACCGAAGCCGTCCGCCGCCGGCCCTATCAGGTCGTGCTGTTCGACGAGGTGGAGAAGGCGCATGGCGACGTGTTCAACGTGCTCCTCCAGGTGCTCGACGATGGCCGCCTGACCGACGGGCAGGGCCGCACCGTGGACTTCACCAACACGATCATCGTGCTGACCAGTAACCTCGGCAGCCAGTTCCTCACCAGCCTTGGTGACGATGAGCCGGTGGAAAAGGTGGAGGATCAGGTGATGGACGTGGTGCGTGCGCACTTCCGCCCCGAATTCCTCAACCGGCTGGACGAGATCATCCTGTTCCACCGCCTGGGCGCAGAGCATATGGGGCCGATCGTCGACATCCAGGTCGCCCGCGTCGGCAAGCTGCTCAAGGACCGCAAGGTCACGCTCGACCTCACCGACGGCGCCCGCGCCTGGCTCGGCCGGGTGGGCTACGATCCGGTCTACGGCGCCCGCCCCTTGAAGCGCGCGGTGCAGAAATATCTGCAAGACCCGCTCGCCGACCTCATCCTGCGCGGCGAAGTGCCCGACGGCGCAACTGTGCGCGTCGATGAGGGCGATGGGGCGCTGGTGTTGACGGTGGGGTGAGGGTGCGAACGCACGTAATAAAGGAAAGGGCGGCCAAATGGGCCGCCCTTTTTGTTTCTGGCAATGGTCAGGAGGTCGTTAGAAACCGACCTTCACGCCCGCATAGAGGTAGCGTCCAACGCCCGATACCGGATAGCTGAGCTGACCGGGTTCCGGCTCGTAGTCGAACAGGTTGTTCACGCCGCCATAGAACTCGAACTTTTCGTCCACGGTAAATGCCGCACGGATATCGTGCTCCCAACGCTCCTTGAAGAAGAAATACTTGGGATCAGAGATGTCCGGATCGCCCGCAAGCTGCTCGGTCGTGTAACGACGTGTCTTGCTCCAGTAGCTCAGGCCGTAGTTGATCGAGAAGTTCTCGAGCGCCCAGGTCAGGCTGACACTCCCGCGCCAGCGGGGATTGTACCGCTCCAGCAAATCATCATCGACATCAGCTCCGAGCGTCGGCACGAAATTGATCGAGTCGAGGTAACCGCCAGCCAGACTGAACTGGAACCGACCGATGTTCGCTGCCGGCGTAACCACGTAGTTGATCGTGAAGTCCGCGCCGGCAGTCCGGAACGCCGCGACGTTTTCAGGACGTACAAGGAAGGCGTTGCGACGCAGCGGGTCGTTGCCTTGACCCAGGAAGAAGCCAAGCGTCGATCCGGGTGTCGTTTCGCGGAAGAGGTTTGGACAGTAAGGATTGTCCAACGTCGGCTGATCAACGCAAAGCTCGGCCAGTTCGGTCGCGGTCGGCGTGTTGATGGCATCGGTGATACGAATATTGTACCAGTCGAACGTTATGGACAGTCCCGGGATGAAGCTCGGCTGGAGCACGACGCCGGCCGTCCAGGTCTTGGCCGTCTCCTCCTGCAGATCCTGATTACCGCTGTACAGGCCGCGACGCGACGTATTTTGCTCAGGCACGCTGCTTGGGCTAAACGTCGCGATCTGCGTCGGCGTCAAACCAAAACCAGCGAGAAGAGCTTCGCAGTTTGCTGCCCGGTACTGGGTGCCCTGATTACGACGATTGATGTCGCACGGATCGGTAATGAAGAGGAACGTTCCGGTTTCCGGCCGGAATAGTTCTCCAATATTCGGTGCACGGACAGCCTGCGAATAGGTCGCACGAAAACGGATATCGCGGATCGGCGCATAAACACCGTCGATCTTCCAGGTCGTCGTGCTACCCACAGTCGAGTAATCCGAGAAGCGGATGGCGCCCCCGATCGACAAGCGTTCAGCGAACGGAAGATCAGCCAGAATCGGAAGATTGATCTCGCCGAAGACTTCCTTCACGTCAAATTCACCGCTGCTCGGCGCGATGGCGCTGAAGTCTCGGAAATCACCATTTTGAATCCGCACGTCAGGCGTTTCGCTGCTCTTTTCGCGACGATACTCAGCGCCGATCGCAAAACCGACGGGTCCACCTGGCAGATTGAAGAAGGCTTCCGTATCGCCCGAGATATAGCCGCTAACGACTTCCTGAGCGACGCGTGAGCGACTGACATTGTCCGCCAGGACGAAGGCGAGTGCCTCCTGGCTTGCAACACCTTCACCAAGGAGATTGAGTGGGCGACAAGCGCTGTTCGCTCCGGGCGTAAACGTCGTTGCAGGCGCGTCGAAATTCTCGGGATCAATGTTCGACGTGGGATCGAGGGTCGAACGACACACGATATTGCCCGAGACCGGATCGCGCACTGCATCAAGTGCGGCGAAGAAGCGGTCGCCAATCAGGTTCGAGGTCTGAACGAACTGCGACTTGGTACGACCGAATACATAGGAGATGTCGTAGCGCAGGTTGTCCGTAATCTCACCTTCGAGACCGACGACGATGCGGAAGGTTTCGCGTTCGGTCGTTTCACCGCGAATGCCCAAATCGAAGTTATCGCGATAAAGCCCTGCGCCGCCCGCCGCCTCATCAGCACCAAAGCGCTCAATGAGATAGGCGTTGTCAGGAGCAAGGTAGGTGCCGAAGTCAAAACTGGGCTGACCAACCGAGAAGGACTCGTTCTTTACGTATTTGCCTTCAAAGTAGAGACGGGCTGCAGGCGAGAACTCAAAGCTCGACATCATGTTGAACGAGTGACGTTCTGTCTCCGGCTGCAAGTCACCATAATAACCGGCGACGGGTGTATTCGTCCCCCCAATGGCAAAAGCGGTGCCTGGCAGCACGATGCCTTCATCATATGCTCGACCGTCGCCCAGATAGAGACCGCTATCAAGTGCGACCATCCCCGGGCGAGCGCTATAAGCCCAAGTCAGGTTATTCTGGCGAATGTTGTCGAAAACATTGGGATCGTCGACTGGATCGCCGTCTTCATTTTCAAGGAAATCATTTGGGTTCTGAACCATCACCGCCCAGCGCGACGGATCGCCTGAGTAGAGGCGTTTGGAACTGTGAAGCCGATCGGCCCGGTTGTACTCATATGCAACCGTCAGGTTTGCGCGATCATCCAGAAAATTCTTACCGGCGACCACCGAAAACAACTGGCTGCCGGCATCGCCTTTGCTGGAGATACCAGCCTGTGCACGCGCGGAGAACCCGTCATAGTTGCGCTTCAAGATGAAGTTCACCACGCCGGACACGCCGTCCGCACCGTAAACGGCAGACGCGCCGCCGGTGAGCACGTCAACCTTCTCGATCAGTTCTTGCGGGATCGTGTTAATATCGACCGCTGCCGAATTGGCGACGCCTGCGACGTGACGCTTTCCGTTGACCAGCACCAGCGTGCGATCGGTACCGAGGTTCCGCAGGTCGAGCAGGTTCACGCCCGTCTCGCCGAACCCTGCATCTGCACCGCCCGAAAGAGATGAGCCGATCGATGCGGTCAAAGCAGGGTTCCGGATCAGAATGTCCGCGATATTGGTTTGACCGGTATTCTCGATTGCAGCCGCTGTGATCGCAACAATCGGGTTGGCAACTTCGAGCTCAGGTCGCGCAATGCGCGATCCGGTAACGACGATCACCTCGCCCTCCTCAGCGGCATCCGCGTTCTGCGGCTCCTGCGCATGTGCGGCGGAGCTCAGCATGGCGAGGCCGAGCACGGCAGGTGCAGCTGCCAGCTTCAGCAATGTTTGCGATGTTATTTTCTTCACGATCCAGTCCCTTGCTCTGGAATTTGCGAACTGCGGCCGGGAACATCCGGTCGCACGAAACGCGGGGATCGTGCGTCGTCCTCTCGGTCTCCCGACGACAACACGCGTGGCCCCTGCGCTATATGGCCGTGAAACTGTGCGGATTGGTTAAAGGTGTAAAGCGCAGGTGCAGCATGAACGGGCTATTTTCCCGTACATGTCACATTCATGCAACAAGATCGTCGGTCCGGTGCCTCCGCGCCCTGCGGTCCGCTGTAACAATATTAGCGGCGATCTACACAGCACGACACAAATCGTCCCGAACCGCAGTTTTCCTAGAAACTATTTGTTAATCTTCTCACACCGCAGTTCGAATGAACATGGAATTCGTGGCGAAATCGGAGCGACCCAGGGGGTAGCTTTCCGTAGCGTCCGATGCGCCAAGAGGCATTTTAGGTCTGCCTCACCCGCCCCTGTGGCCTTGGCACATCGTGTTGCAATGCAGCAAAAGAGCCCGACGGCCGGACGCTACGGCATCCAGCCTGATTGTCGATCAGCGGGCCGCTTGACCCTGTACCAGCGGTAACGGATCAATCCGCGCATCGTTCCACTTCATGCTCCAGTGTAGATGTGGACCTGTCACCCGGCCCGTCGCGCCGATCTCGCCGAGGGGCTGGCCCTGGCGCACGACATCGCCTTCCTTCACCAGCAGCCGATCACTGTGCAGGAAGGCGCTGTTGAGGCCCATGCCATGATCGATGATGAGCAGCTTGCCTTCCAGCGTGAACGGCTCTTCGCTAGCCAGCACGACGACGCCGTCCGCCGGCGCGACATAGACCGTGCCCTGCCCCCCGGCGAGATCGAGCCCGCTATGGTAGCTGCCCGGCGTGCCCCGATAGATGCGCTGCGAGCCGAACACGCCGGAAATGCGCGCCTTCACCGGCCAGATGAATGTCTGCCGCCAGCCATTGCTCAGTTGCGGATCAGCCCGGGCGGCAACGATGCGCGCCAGTTCGCCCGCCCGCCGTTGCTGGAACTCCTCGCTGGTGGCGCTGCCCGTGATCGAGGCATTGACGTTCTGGATCTTCCAGTCGCCGCGCGCGATGGTCAGCACGCGCCGTTGCTTGCGCCCATCACGCCCGGTCGCTTCCAGCGTCATGGTGGCCGGGGCATCGCGGTCCAGCCCGATGATGAAGTTGCCCTCGGCGTCCACTGCCACCGGCACGCCATCGAGCGTAAGACCCAGCGTGCCGACGGGGACGAGACCGCGCAGCAGTGCCCCTTGCCGGGGGGCGCCGCGAACCTGCAACGTGGCCGGCCCTTGCGGTAGCGCGAGATCGGGCACGTCCTCGATGGGCAGCGCGCTGGCTTCCGGCGGCGGTGCCTGGACCGTCGCACAGCCGGCCAATGCGGCGAGCAGACCTCCCGCCAGAACAGAACGAGAGCGGAAGCGGAAACCTGTCATGCCGCACTCATGGCCGCGCGGCTGGCGCGATGCAAGGGCGCGCCGTCAGTCGAACAGGTCGGTCTGCCGCGCTGGCGTAGCGGAAGGGGCCGCCTTGCGCACCGGCCGGGGCGCGGGCGGTGGCGGCGCGGAGGACGGGAAGGCCGGCGCCGGAGAGTCGCCACCCGCCGCATCGGGCTGCGTCAGTGCGGTCACCTCATCCTGCTCGAACTTGAGCGTCACCCGCCCCGCCGCGCGCGCCTCCTCGGCGGAGCGCACCAGCCGGCCTTGCGCCATCACGCGGGCGAAGCCACGCTTGAGCGGCGCATCGGGATTGAGCGACTGCGCCAGCCGCCACAGCCCATCCAGCTGCCGCCGCGCGTCGCCCAGCCGGCGCTCGAGCACCAGCGGGGAGAGCCGGACGTTGGCAAGCTTCTGCCGTTCCCGCGCGAGGTGGCTCTGCAGCAATGAGGGTCGCAATGCGCCGGATGCGTCCGCCAACTCGTGCCGCGCCCGGCTCACCCGGTGGGAAAGCCCCCGCCGCAGCCGGTCGCCGAGATCATCCGCGCGCTGGCGGGCCTGGGCCAACAGCACATCCGGGCGCGGGAGGAGCCGCCGCTGTGCTTCCAATCGCTCGCGGCTGCGGTCCAGGCCGCGCGCCACGCAGCGCTGCATCCGCGCGCGTAGCTCAGCGACCTGCACGGCGAGGTCGGCGCGCACCGGCACGGCCATTTCCGCAGCCGCCGTGGGCGTCGGCGCGCGCAGATCGGCAGCGAAATCGCACAAGGTCGTGTCCGTCTCATGCCCCACGGCGGAAATGACCGGAATCGGCGACTCCGCCACCGCCCGCACCACGACTTCCTCGTTGAACGACCACAGATCCTCGATGGAGCCGCCACCGCGCGCCACGATCAGCACGTCGGGGCGCGGAATCGGGCCATTCGCCGGTAACGCGCCAAAGCCGCGCACCGCCGCTGCCACCTGTGCCGCCGCGCCCTCCCCCTGCACCAGCACGGGCCAGAGCAATACGCGGCTCGGAAAGCGATCGGCAAGCCGGTGGAGAATGTCGCGAATCACTGCGCCGGTGGGCGAGGTCACCACGCCGATCACATCGGGCAGCATCGGGATCGGCCGGCGCTTGGCGGGATCGAACAGCCCCTCGGCGGACAAGCGTGCCTTGAGCTTCTCGAAGAGCTGCATCAGCGCGCCCTCGCCGGCCAGCTCCATGCTCTCGATGACGATCTGATATTTGGAGCGTCCGGGATAAGTCGTGACCTTGCCGGTGACGATCACATCCAGTCCATCTTCGGGCCGGAAGGCGAGCCGGCCCGCCGTGCCTTTCCACATCACCCCGTCGATCACCGCCGCATCGTCCTTGAGGCAGCAATAGACATGGCCGGAGGCGGCCCGCTTGAAGCCCGAAATCTCGCCGCGCAGGCGCACGAAGCCGAAGCGGTCCTCCACCGTGCGCTTGAGCTGGGCGGACAGTTCGGAAATGCTGAGCGCGGTCAGATTGTCCCCCGCGCGCTCCTGCGCTAACAGGCGGCCGGACGCATCCTCACTGACGGAAAAATCGCTCATGAATATCCTTTTGCTCGGCGGTGGCGGGCGCGAACATGCCCTCGCCTGGAAGCTGGCGCAATCGCCGCTCTGCACCGGCCTGTTCGCCGCACCGGGCAATCCCGGCATAGCCGAGGCGGCGCGCCTGGTCGATATCGACATTGCCGATCATGCCGCCGTGATCGATTTTTGCCGCGCTAACAACGTCGGTCTGGTGGTCGTCGGCCCGGAAGCGCCGCTGGTGGACGGGATTGCCGACAGCCTGCGCGCCGTGGACATCCCGGTGTTCGGGCCGAGCGCCGCTGCCGCCCAGCTTGAAGGCTCCAAGGGCTTCACCAAGGATCTCTGCCGCGATGCCGCCATTCCCACGGCCGGCTATGTCCGCTGCACCAGTGCTGAGGTGGCGCTGGCGGCGCTGAGCGATTTCAGCCTGCCGGTGGTGGTGAAGGCCGATGGGCTCGCCGCCGGCAAGGGCGTCATCATCGCGCAGACGCGCGAAGAGGCCGAAGAGGCGATCCGCGACATGTTCGGCGGCAGCTTCGGCGCATCGGGCGCGGAAGTGGTGCTGGAAGAATTTATGGAGGGCGAGGAAGCCAGCTTCTTCGCCCTCACCGATGGCACGCATGTCGTCGCCTTCGGCTCGGCGCAGGATCACAAGCGGGTGGGGGAAGGCGACACTGGCCCCAATACCGGCGGCATGGGCGCCTATAGTCCGGCCTCGGTGCTCACGCCTGCCCTGCAGGATGCCGTGATGGACCAGATCATCCGCCCGACGGTGACGACGCTCGCCGCGCGCGGCACGCCTTATTCCGGTGTGCTGTTCGCGGGGCTGATGCTCACTCCGGACGGCCCCAAGCTCATCGAATATAATTGTCGCTTTGGCGACCCTGAATGCCAGGTGCTGATGATGCGGCTGACCAGCGATCTGGTTTCGCTGCTGCTCTCCGTCGCGCAAGGGGCGCTCGACGAGGCCAGCGGCCCCAGCTTCGCGCCCGACGCGGCGCTCACCGTGGTGCTGGCCGCAAACGGCTATCCCGGCACGCCCGAGAAAGGCGCGCCCATCGCGCTTCCGATGGCGCCCGAAGGCGCCAAAATCTTCCACGCCGGCACGACGCTCAAGGACGGGCAGCTCGTGGCCAGCGGCGGCCGCGTGCTGAACGTCACCGCGCGGGGGGCCACGGTCACGCAGGCGCGCGACGCCGCTTATGCGCTGGTCGATCAGGTCGATTTCCTCGGCGGCTTCTGCCGGCGCGACCTCGGCTGGCGGGAAATCGCGCGGGAGAAAGACGCGGCGGCAGGCTAGGCGCCGCCGTTCAGACGCGCGCGATCCTGTTTACGAAAAGGGTCAATACATCACGAACGCGCGCCGCCTGCTCCGGCCCACCCGGAGCGGATTGGAGAACGGCAAGGCCATGAACCAGCGCCCAGCAGGCGAGCGCAACAGCCTCGGCGTCCTCGGGCGCCAGAGCCACGACCCGATCGTACAGGACGCCGAAGGCACGCTGCCTCGCCGGACTTTCTTCACCGGCGCGTGTGCCTTCGCGGAACATCAAATCGAACAAACGTCGGTGCGTTATTGCAAATGCAAAGTAGGCCAAGCCCTGCGCAACCAGCGCAGGAGCGCCGGCCTTTGCGGCATCCGCAGCCTTGAGCTGTGCCTCAAGCATAGCAAATCCGCGCTCGGACACGGCCTCCATCAGTGCCGCCTTATTCGGGAAATGCCGATAAGACGCCATGGCGGATACGCCAAGGCGCGCCGCGAGATCGCGCAGACTGGGTTCCGGCTCGCCTGCAACCAACGTCGCCACTGTTTCGTTGACGAGGCAATTCCTCAAGGACGCGTCTTTCAAGATTGTTTACACCGTAAGCTTGATGAAGTATGTTTACACTGTAAGCATACCTTCGCGCCTTGCAACACGATTTGCCATGGAGCCTCTCAATGATCGTCCACCATCTCAACAACTCCCGCTCGCAGCGCATCCTGTGGATGTTGGAGGAGTTGGGCCTCCCCTATGAATTGCGCCGTTATGAGCGCGATCCCGAAACGATGTTCGCGCCCGCTGCGCTCAAGGCGGTGCATCCGCTCGGCAAGTCGCCGGTGCTCGAAGACGAGGGCCGCACGCTGGTCGAGAGCGGCGCGATCGTCGAATATCTGGTCGAGAAATCCGGCCAGTTCGGGCCGCCCGATGACGCTGACGGTAAGCTGCAATACCGCATGTTCCTGCATTATGCGGAAGGATCGATGATGCCGCCGCTGCTGCTCAAGCTCGTGCTCTCCCGCATTCCGCTGGTCGGCAAGGTCGCCGTCAAGCGCATCCAGCCGATGATCAACGTCCATCTCGATTATGTCGAAGCCGAGCTCAGCCGGCGTCCGTGGTTTGCCGGCAACCAGATCAGCGGGGCCGATGTGATGATGAGCTTTCCACTGGAAGCCGCGCGGAGCCGGGGCGGGCTGGACGAGAGCCGTCCCGCGACCATCGCCTGGCTGGACCGGGTGCAGTCACGGCCTGCCTATCAGCGCGCGCTGGAGGCGGGCGGGCCTTATGCCTATACCTGATCGAACGGGCGCGGGCGCGCCGGTCAGTCTTCCGCGCTGACCAGCAACTTGTCGATCTTGCGCCCGTCCATATCGACGATTTCGAACCGCCAGCCCTGCTCGCTGAAATGCTCGCCCTCTTCAGGCAGGTGGCGCAGCACGGCCAGCGCAAAGCCGGCAACGGTCGCGTAGTCGCGGTCTTCGGAGAGATCGAGGTCGATGCGCTCGGCCAGCGCGTCGATGGCCATCTGGCCGGAGACGAGCAGGCTGCCATCCTCCCGCTCCGTGACCATCGGCTGGGTATAGAGATCGCTGTCCGACGCAAACTCGCCAGCGATGGCGGACATGAGATCGGCCGGGGTCACAATGCCTTCGAAATGGCCATATTCGTCATGCACCATCACCATGGGGGCGTCGGCCTCCCGCAGGCGGTTGAGGGCGTCCATGGCATCCACCTGATCGGGCACGATGGAGACCGGGCGCATCAGCACCCGCAGATCCAGTGCCTCGCCCCGGAACAGTGCCGCCATCACGTCACGCGCCTGTACGACGCCAATAATGTCCTCCACGCTGCCCTGCGCGACCGGCAGGCGGGTGTGCGGGGTGGCGAGCAGCTTCTCGCGCAATTGCTCGGCGCTGGCATCGGCATCCAGCCAGTCGACATCGCGGCGCGGCGTCATCACTTCGCGCACCGGCCGGTCGGCCAGCCGCACCACGCCGGAAATGATCGCGCGCTCGCTTTCCTCGATCACGCCGTGCCGGCTCGCTTCCGCCACGATGAGCTGCAGTTCCTCCGCCGTCACATGGTCCGAGCCTTCGCGCTTGAGGCGCATCAGCTTGAAGATGACCTCGCTGGACTGATCCAGCACCCAGACGATCGGCGCGGCAACGCGCGCGAGCATGATCATGAATGGCGCGACGACGCAGGCCAGCGGCTCGGGATTGCGCAGCGCAAGCTGCTTGGGCACCAGCTCGCCGATGATCAGCGAGACATAGGTCGTCGCGACGATCGCAACGCCAAAACCGGTGTTCTGGGCCAGGTTCGCGGACATGCCCAGATAGGCGAAGATCGCGCCGAGCGGGCCACCGAGTTTATCGCCCGAATAGGCACCGGCGAGAATGCCGATGAGCGTGATGCCGATCTGGACGGTAGACAGGAAGCGGCCCGGCTCCGCACTGAGGCCCAGCGCCGCCCGGGCCCCATGCTTGCCATTGCGGGTCATGGCCTCCAGCCGTGGCCGGCGTGCCGAGACAATGGCCAGTTCGGACATGGCAAAGACGCCGTTGAGCGCAATCAGCGCGAGGACGATGGCGGCATCGAGCCAGGGAAAAGGCGGCATGGTCTCTTCTAAAGGGGGTTGTTGGCTGAAAGCTTAGCGGCTTTCGCTACGGAAAGCCACTTGCAACATTGCCGGGCAACATCGCAGGCCGGCAAGAGTTCCCTCGTTCAGGAACTAATCAGGTTCCCGCGCCGTTAATGGCTGGGTTCCCGCGTAACAGCGTGGGAGGCCAGACTTGAGGAGATAATCATGAGCCTTCGCAGCCATTCCCCCTTCGCCCTTGCCGGCACCGCTTTGGCGGCGCTGGCCCTCTCCGGCTGTGTGACCGATCCTGAAACCGGCAATCGGACCATTTCGAAGGCCGCCATCGGCGGCGTCGGTGGTGCGCTCGGCGGCTATCTGCTCGGCGACATTTTGGGCGGTCGCAACGACCGCACGGAGAAGATCGTCGGCGCGGGCATTGGTGCCGTGGCCGGCGCGGGAGTCGGCGCTTATATGGACGCGCAGGAGAGGAAGCTGCGCCAGCAGACCGCCGGCACCGGCGTCGATGTCGTCCGTCAGGGCGACGAATTGCTGCTGCGCATGCCCTCCGGCATCACCTTCGCGACCGACCAGGCCACGGTGCAGCCGCAGGCACAGTCCACGCTGGATCAGGTGGCCTCGACCCTTGCGGAATATCCCAAGACGATGATCGACGTGCTGGGTCACACCGATTCCGACGGCAGCGAGGCCTATAATCAGGCACTCTCCGAGCGTCGCGCGCAGGCCGTCGCCAATTATCTCGGACGTCGCGGCGTCGATCCGATCCGCATGGCGACGATGGGCTATGGCGAGACGCGCCCGGTCGCCAGTAACGAAACCGCTGACGGCAAGGCGCAGAACCGCCGCGTGGAAATCAAGATCGTGCCCGCCGTCGCGAGCTGAACGGTATGATGGGAAGGGTCGGGGAGCGTGTCTCTCCGGCCCTTCGCTTTCAAATCAGAGAATGCTCTGGCGCAAACCGTCGATCACGAACTGCACCGCGAGCGCCGCGAGAATCACACCCAGCAAGCGGGTAATGACCGCCTCCACCTGACCGCCAAACACCCGCATGATCGGGCCGACCGCCAGCAGCGCCGCCAGCATCAGCAGCAGATTGGCCGCGAGCGCGAAGAGCACGATCGCCGTCTCCTGCGGACCCGTCGCCCGCGCCATCAACAGCATGATCGTCGCGATCGACCCCGGTCCCGCAATCATCGGCATCGCCATAGGGAAGATGGCGACATCCTCGATTTCCGGCGTTTCCTTGATCTTCTGCGCACGGTCTTCGCGCCGCCGCGTCCGCGTCTCGAACACCATGTCCATGGCGATGAAGAACAGCATGATGCCGCCCGCGATGCGGAACGCCTCCAGCGTGATGCCGAGCGTCCGCAGGAACGCTTCTCCCGCCAGCGCGAAGGCCAGCAGGATGCAGGCCGCCACGATCACCGCCCGCACCGCCATGCTGCGACGCTGGGCGCCGCTCGCGCCCATGGTGAGGCTGCTGAAGATCGGCGCCGTGCCCGGCGGGTCGATGACGACGAACAGCGTGATGAACGCCGCGAGGAACAGCTCCATCATCGCGCGCCCTCCGCCGCCGTCTCCTGAATAACCCGCTCCTCATCGGCACCGCGACGCAGGAAAACCTCCAGCGTCCGCGCGTCACCTGTCACCGTCCATGTCCAGCGCAGCGACCCGTCCTCGGACTGCGCCGACCCGCTGGCCGGCGGCGGGTCCGGCAGGCGCACAATGTCGCGGTCGCGATCGCGCCGCTCCGGCCGCTCACCCCGTCGCGCGCAATCGGCAACGGAAGCCTTGATCATGCCGTCCGCCTCGCCGCTCCATGGCGTGTCGCTGGTGGCCGTCATCACCCATTTATAATCGCCCTTGCGCTGCAGGCGCCAAAGGGTGACGAACCGCCCCGCTTGCCCGTTTGCGCGCTCCAGCGACCCGGTCGCGGCGGCATAGCTGCCATCGCAGGCGATGAAGATCTGCTGCGGGCTCCAGCGCACCGGCTGGGCGGGGTCCGATTGCTGCTTGAGCCAGGCCTGCGCATTGAGCGGGCCGGGCGCGAAGATCACGGCGTCCTTGTCGGCCAGCTTGCGCAGCGCCGTCCATTGCCCCTCCTCGCGCGCCTGGCGGGCCATGCCCAGTTCGGCAGCGACGATGGCGCTCGGATTGGCGGTGCCGACGCCGACGCTCGGCATCATCTGGCGCTGACTTTGCGCAGGACCAGCCGCCACGCCCAAGGAGAGCGTGGCGAGCAAGGCAAAGGCAGCGCTGCGGATCAAAGGCCCTTGGGTGCGGGCAGACCCGCGCGAACGTGCGCGGCGACCAAAGTGTTGCGCAACAGCACCGCGATGGTCATCGGACCGACGCCACCCGGCACGGGCGTGATCGCCGCGACGTGGTTGATCGCCTCGGCGGTGGCGACGTCACCGACGATCTTGCTCTTGCCGTCCTCATCGCCCTTCACGCGATTGATGCCGACGTCGATGACCACGGCGCCCGGCTTGATCCAGCTGCCCTTGACCATTTCCGGCCGGCCGACCGCCGCGACCACGATGTCCGCGCGGTGGACCACGCCGGCCAGATCGTGCGTGCGGCTGTGCGCGACGGTCACGGTGCAGCTTTCCGCCAGCAGGAGCTGCATCATCGGCTTGCCGACGATGTTCGAACGGCCGATGACGACCGCTTCCTTGCCGGAGAGGTCGCCCAGCTCGTCCTTGAGCAGCATCAGGCAGCCAAGCGGCGTGCAGGGCACCAGCGCGGTAGGATCGCCCACCGCCAGCTTGCCGGCATTAACGACATGGAAGCCGTCGACGTCCTTGGCGGGATCGATGGTGGCGATCACCGCCTTGTCATCGAGATGGGCAGGCAGCGGCAACTGGACGAGAATGCCATCCACGCTATCGTCCGCATTCAGCTCTTCGACCAGCTCGATCAGCTCTTCCTGGCTGATCGTCGCGGGGCGCTTGAACTCAAGGCTGTTCATGCCGATTTCGACCGTCGCCTTGCCCTTAGAGCGGACATAGACGCTGCTCGCCGGGTCTTCACCCACTAGCACCACCGCGAGGCCCGGCTTGCGCCCGGTCTTCTCCACGAAACCGGGGACTGCCTCAGCCATCCGCCCGCGCAGCTTCGCCGCGAATGCCTTGCCGTCGATTTCCTTGCCCAAACTCATGTCGCGCTTCGCTCCTTCTCAGCGATCTCTCTCAAAGACTGTTCCGTGTGCGGATCAGCACCCGCAATGCGCAGGCGCTTTAGCCGGTTGGTATCCCCTGTCTCCAGCAAAATCGACGATCCGGGCACGCGCAGATGTCGGGCGAGCAGAGTCAGCAGCGCGGCATTGGCCTTCCCCTTGTCCGGCGGCGCGGTGACGCTGGCCTGCAGCCAGCGCTGCCCGGCGGCATCCGTGAACGTTCCACCAAGGCGGGCTCGCGCGGCCTTGGGCGTCAGGCGAATCGCCAGTAGCAGGTCTGCGCCGTCACGACGAAGCGGCACGGCGCACGTCCGTTCAGAGCAGCAGGCTTGCCAGCGCGGTCAGGCCCGGCCCCTGCAGGATGATGATGATGATGAGCACGACCATCGGCGAGAGATCGAGCGCGCCGAGATCCGGCATGATCCGGCGGATCGGCCGATAGAGCGGCTCGGTCAGCCGGTCGAGCGCGACCCAGATGCTGCGCACGATATCATTGCTGGTGTTGATCACGTTGAACGCGATCAGCCAGCTCAAGATGGCCTGAACGATGATGATCCACCAGGCGACATTCAGCAGGATCGCCAAGGTCTGGATAAGGGCAACGGCCATGGTTCGTCCTGTGGTGGAAAGTTGAGACAAGTCTAGCCCAGCGGGCCTAGCGGCTGCAAGTTGCTTGAGGGCGGTGATTTTCTACCGCCATAGCCCCCGCGCGCCGCGCGTTACAGATGCACCAACGTGCCGGCGCCCTGGCGGGTGAACACCTCCAGCAGCATGACATGCGGAATGCGCCCATCCAGAATGACCGCCGCTTCCACGCCGCCCTCGACAGCCTTCACGCAGGTTTCCACCTTGGGAATCATGCCGCCGGAAATCGTGCCATCCTCAACCAGACCGCCGATCTTCGGCGGAGTCAGGTCGCTCAGCAGATCCTTGTTCTTGTTCAGCACGCCCGGCACGTCGGTGAGCAGGAAGAAGCGCTTGGCGCCGAGTTCAGCGGCAATCGCGCCGGCCATCGTATCGGCGTTCACATTATAGGTGTGCCCGTCGGCGCCAATGCCGACCGGCGCGACCACGGGGATGATGCCGTCGCGCGAGAGGCTGTCGAGAATGCGCCGGTCCACCTTCACGGGGTCGCCGACGAAGCCGAGGTCCACATTGCGCTCGATGCCGCTGTTCGGGTCCGGCTCGCGCTTGCCGCCGACCTTTTCGCACAGCACCAGGCCGCCATCCTTGCCGGAAATACCGACCGCGCGGCCACCCGCCTGGGCGATCCAGCCGACGATCTCCTTGTTGATCGATCCGGCGAGGACCATCTCGGCGATCTTCGCGGTTTCCTCATCGGTCACGCGCAGGCCGTTCACGAACTTGCTCTCGACGCCGAGCTTCTTGAGCATCGCGCCGATCTGCGGCCCGCCGCCATGGACGACCACAACATTGATGCCGACCATCTTCATCAGCACGACATCCTCGGCGAAATCGCGCGCGGCCTCCGGGTCGCCCATGGCATGGCCGCCATATTTCACAACGAACGTCTCGCCGGCATAACGCTGCATATAGGGCAGCGCCTCGGTAAGGGTCTCGGCCTTGGCCAGCAGGGCGGGATCGGGTGCGTGATCGGTCATGCGCGGGCGCATAAGGCTTTGCGGCCCGCGCTGCAAGGAAGGAGGGGTCTGGAATCCCTTACCTCCCCGTTCGCCCTGAGCTTGTCGAAGGGCCGTGCTACTTCTTTCCCTCAACCAAGAAGAAGAGCGAGGCTTCGACAAGCTCAGCCCGAACGGATTACATTACCGGTCGAGCCGGCGCCCCAATGCCACGAACGCATAGATGACCGGCGGCACCAGCAACGCCGAGAGCAGAACCTTGGCGAGCATCTGCCCCACCAGCAGCGCCCCGATGGGGAAGACGCCGTAAAAGGCGATGGTGACGAACAGCAGCGTATCGACGATCTGCGAGAGCATGCTCGCCGTGCCGGCGCGCAGCCACAGCAGCCGGCTTCCCGCCTGCCCCTTGAGCGCGGCGAAGATGGTGACATTGAGAATCTGCGAAATACCGTAAGCGACGATACCGCCCGCCCAGATGCGCGGCGTTCCGGACATGATCATGGCAAAGGCTGCCTGCCGCTCCGGCGCCATTTCATGCGCGGCGGGCAGGGTCAGCACGACCACCGAGAGCAGGATCGAAACGATCAGCGGGATGAAGCCCAGCAACACCAGCCGGTTGGCAACAGCCCGGCCATGCAGTTCTGCCACTGCGCTCGAGACGACGACCAGCAGGAGGAAGGCGAAGATGCCGGCTTCCACCGCCAGTTCGCCCAAGCCAAGCGCCGAGCCAATCGCGCCGAGAGGCCCGAGCGAAACCTGTTTGTTGCCGAGAACACCGGCGATGCACACCATGCCGCCATAGAAGACGGACAGGACGAACAGAGAGCGGGCGATGGGTGCGGACGAGGCCTGAGCGGGTGCGGTCATCCCCGTCGCTTAATGACTTTGCAGCGAGGCGGGAAGAGACCCTGTGCGCGACATGCCACGGGCCGCCTTGCAACGACACCGGGCGCAGCGCAGCCGATTGCCGCGCTGCAGCGCGCCTGTATAAGCGATTCGCGCTGATGGCCCTTTGGCGGGCCATGCGAACAGGGGACAGCCGCCACTCCATGCCCATCCTCATCGGCCTCGTTGGCATCGTCGCGATTCTTGCCATCGCCGTGCTGCTCTCCGGCAACCGGCGCGCCATCCGCCTACGCGTCGTCGCCGCCGCCTTCGCCTTGCAAGCCGGCATCGCCCTGCTGGTTCTCTACGTGCCCGCCGGCAAGGCCGCCATCGCCGCCATGTCGCATGGCGTGGGCAATCTGCTCGGCTATGCGCAGGCCGGCACGAACTTCATCTTCGGGCCGCTCGCCCGGCCGGAGGTCGGCGGCACCAGCTTTGCCATCGCCGCCCTGCCCGTCATCATCTTCTTCGCGAGCCTCGTCTCGATTCTCTATTATCTTGGTATCATGCAGTTCGTCATCCGCTGGGTCGGCGGTGCTATCCAGAAGGTGACCGGCATCTCCCGCGTGGAGAGCCTGTGCTGCGCAGCCAATGTGTTCGTCGGCCAGAGCGAAAGCCCGTTGGTCATCCGGCCCTACCTCGCCAGCCTCACACCGGCCCAGCTGTTCACCGTGATGACGAGCGGCATGGCTGGCGTCGCCGGCACGATCCTCGCCGCCTATGCCTCGATGGGCATCCAGATCGACTATCTGCTCGCCGCCGCCTTCATGGCCGCGCCGGGTGGCATCTTGATGGCCAAGATCATCATGCCGGATAATCCCGATGATGCCGAGATCGAGCCGGTCATTCTGCCCGATGCCACCCATGAGGACGAGAAGCCGGCCAATCTGATCATGGCGGCGGCACAGGGCGCGCAGACCGGCGTGAAGCTGGCCGTCGCGGTCGGCGCGATGGTGCTCGCCTTCGTGGCGCTGGTCGCGCTGGCCAACGGCCTGCTCGGCGGGGTCGGCAACTGGTTCGGCTATCCCGATCTCAGCTTCCAGATGCTGATCGGCAAGCTGTTCGCGCCGGTGATGCTCCTGCTCAACATTCCTTGGAACGAGGCGCAGGTCGCGGGGGGCCTGTTCGGTACCAAGGTCGTGCTCAACGAGTTCGTGGCTTTTATTGAGCTGGGACAGGTGCAGGCCACGCTATCGCCCGCCACGGTGGCGATCACCACCTTCGCGCTGTGCGGCTTTGCCAATTTCTCGTCCATCGCCATTCAGATGGCGGTGACCGGCAGCCTGGCGCCCAATCAGCGGCCGATGATCGCCCGGCTCGGCATCAAGGCCCTGATCGCCGGCAGCCTCGCCAATCTGATGAGCGCGGCGCTGGCCGGGCTGATGCTGAGCCTCTGATCGAGCAAGGGGAGGTGTGCGGATGCTGAAGCTCATCATCGGCAACAAGGTCTATTCGAGCTGGTCGCTGCGCGGTTGGCTGGCCGCCAAGCAATCCGGCCTGCCCTTCGAGACAGTGCTGGTCCCGCTCTACGATGAGGCGTGGGAAGCCCGCAAGGCGCAGCCGGATCTCGCAGTCTCCAATGGTAAGGTGCCGACTCTGTGGGATGGCGACATCGCCGTGTGGGACAGTCTTGCCATCATCGACTATCTCGATGCGCTCTCCGGCGGCGCTCGCTTCTGGCCGCAGGACAAGGTAGCGCTGGCGCTGGCCCGCTCGATGGCGGCGGAAATGCATTCCGGTTACCAGCCGCTGCGCCAGACCTGCGGCATGAACACCCGTCACATCCTCCCCCCGCGCGATGTCGGCCCCGATGTCGCCGCCAATGTGGCCCGCATCGTGGACGTGTGGGAACAGGCCCGCACCCGGTTCGGGGCAGAGGGCGAATTTCTCTTCGGCCCCTTCGGCGCCGTGGACATCATGTTCGCGCCGGTCGTCTCGCGCTTCGTCACCTATTCCATCGCCGTGCCGCCTGCAGCGCGTGCCTATATGGACACAATCCTCGCCCACCCGTGGATGCGCGAATGGCTGGACGATGCCGCGCGGGAAAGCTGGGTCATTCCGCGGCTGGAGCCAGCGGGCGGGGTTTAAGACCCACCACCTTGCCGTTCGTGTCGAGCGAAGTCGAGACACTACGCACTGCACTCACGTGTCTCGACTTCGCTCGACACGAACGGGAGGCTTGTGGAGTAAACTGATGCATGAGCCTGCAAGCGTGCCTGAGCACCAAAGCTCCTGGGAAGGCAGGAGCCGAGGGCGCCGCAATCCGCATCCCGACATCAAGGCAATCGCTCAGTCCCATAAGGCGTGCCATCGCGATGCTGATAGCCGCCGACCGTGAAGATCATGTCGATATCTGAATAGCGCCCGCCAGCATCACGATCTCCCGCGCTCAGGCAGATGAAGGTGCAATTCGTATCGCTGCGATTGACGAGATGATGGCCATTGGCGACGCCCGCGGCCCAGGCCACGCACTCGCCGGGGTGCAGGATGGTCTCGCCTTCGTCCTCGATCAGCACCGCCTGCCCGGATAGCATGATCAGGAACTCATCCTCGCCCAGATGCCAGTGCCGCTGCGAGGACCAGGCGCCCGGCTCCAGCACTACATGGCTGGCGCCGAGATGCGTCAGGCCGGCATGGCGCCCCAGCCGCCGGTGCCAGCGCCCGGCCATAGGCTCGTTGAACGGCGGCGGATAGCCCGTGCTGTTGCTCTGCTCCACCTGCTCGATCTCGATCTTGGGCATGTCGGCTCCTCCTGTCTTGCGCCCCTCCTCGCTACCGCAGGGGGCCCATCACCGCCAGAGGGAGCGCAGGGCGCGGACCTCGCTTCCCTTGGCGCGCAAGCTTGGCTAACGCAGGCGCCATGAGCAACGCCCCGTCCCTCACCGATCCTGTCGCGCTTGCCGAAGCGCTGATTGCCTGCCCGTCCGTCACACCGGCGACCGGCGCGGTGTTCGATGCGCTGGAAGCGATGCTCACGCCGCTCGGCTTCACCGTCGAGCGCTTCATCGATGGCGAGCCGCCGCACGGGCCGGTCGAAAATCTATTGGCGGTCCGCCGGACGGGCGATGGCCCGCATGTCGCCTTTGCCGGCCATCTCGACGTGGTGCCGCCCGGCGAAGGGTGGACAAGCGACGCGTTCCAGCCCGAGCGGCGCGGCGAACTGCTCTACGGGCGCGGCGCTGTGGACATGAAGAGTTCCATCGCGGTGTTCGTCGCGGCGATCGGGCGTGCCGATGCCGAGGGCACCTCGCTGCCCGGCACGATCAGCCTGCTCATCACCGGCGATGAAGAGGGCGACGCCGTCTACGGCACGCGCGCGCTGATGCGCCACATGGCCGAGCGCGGCGTGACGCCCGATGTCTGCCTCGTGGGCGAGCCAACCTCGGTCCAGCGCCTTGGCGACATGATCAAGATCGGCCGGCGTGGCTCGGTGAACATGTGGATCTGCGTCGAGGGCGTGCAGGGCCATGTCGCCTATCCGCATCTGGCGAAAAACCCGATTTCGCCGCTGGTGCGGATTTTGTCCGCGATCGAGGCGATCGAACTGGATCAGGGCACCGACTGGTTCCAGCCGAGCAATATCGAAATTACCGACCTGCATGTCGGCAATCCGGCAACCAATGTCATTCCCGCAAAGGCCACGGCCCGTATCTCGATCCGCTTCAACGACCTGCATCGCGGCGAGGATCTCGTTGCCCGAATCCGTACGCTGGTGGAGGGCGAAGGCGGCACGCTGCGCGCCATGATCAGCGGCGAGTCGTTCCTCACCCAGCCGGGTCCCTTTTCCAGTCTGATCAGCGACGCGATCGCCGCCGAAACCGGCCTCACACCGGAACTGTCCACCAGCGGCGGCACCTCGGATGCCCGGTTCCTCTCCGCGCTTTGCCCGGTCGTGGAGTTCGGTCTGCTGAATGCGACGATGCACAAGCTGGATGAGGCGGTGTCGCTGGCCGACATCGAAAGCCTCACGCGCATCTACAAGCGGATCCTGAGCGCAGCCCCAACGCTCGGTTGACCCGGCGGCTCTAGGGCGAACCGCTCAGGCAACCTTGCGCCTCACCTGCTAAACCGCCGATCCCAAAACCAAAAGAAAACGCCGCCGGTCTCCCAACCGACGGCGTTTCCCAAATCTGTCGACTGATTGAAAATCAGGCGAAGGTGACGCTCGTGGCGCCAGCGCGGCGACGCATCACGCCACCGACCAGGCCGAGGCCGGCGATCATCATCGCCCAGGTGGCGGGCTCCGGAACCGGAACGGTCGCGAGATTGTCGATCTCGAACGAGTTGCGGCTCGATTCCAGCGTCAGGCCAACGATCTTCTCGTTACCCTCAGCGAAGATCTGGAACAGGCCATTGGTGTTCGCCAGGATCTGGTTGCCGTCGGCGTCGTTGGTGAAGTTGCCGCCCGGCGTGATCACGAAGCTGGAGCCACCGTCCAGCAGAACGGTCAGCGTGTTGTAGGCGTCGATCGAACCCCAGTCGAACTCCACCGCGCTGGCAGCGCCGAAGTTGATCGTCGCGGAACCGTTGGCGAGAACCGACAGATAGGAAGACGAACCGAACGTCGCATAGGCCGGCGGCGCGCCGGTCGAGTTGGACGGCGGCGTGTTGATCTGGAAGTTCGAGCCGGTGATGCCAGCCGTCGTGTCGAACTGGTTGATCACATTGTAGCCTGCCGTCGGTGCGGACGTGCCGGGGAAGTACAGGAAGGTCACGGCCTGCGCCGGGGTAACCGCGGCAAGGCCGAGGGCGATCGCAGACGCCTTGGCAAAGAGGTTCATGTTCATGTTCAACTCCCACATAAGAGGGGCAATTGTTAATCGATTCTTAACCCTCCGTCCAATGGGATTTCGCAGAAACGCGGTAAATTTCTGTCTCATTTCGGAGCGCGAATATGAACGAACGCAAATGGCGGTTTCCTGCCTGCCAGCGGGCGACATGCCAGCGCGGACATCCTCGTGCGCATGGCTATCCCGGGCCACGCAGCGCTGCCTAATTGCTGCGGCGCAAAATCACGTAGAGCGCGCCATCCCCGCCATGGCGGGGATGGGCCTGGCGAACGCTGGCGATGCGGTGGGCATGGGCGCTCCTCGCCAGCCAATCACCGATTTCCGCGCGAATCGCGCCACGTCGCCGGGTTTCGCCGGGCGCCGGGGCGGGCCGCGGCTTGCCGGTCACCACCAGCAGCACCCGCCAGCCCTGCGCGAGGGCATCGCCGATGGCCCGTTCCAGCCGGATATGCGCTGCCGCCAGATTGAGGCCGTGCAGATCGATGGCATGATCGGGAATAATCCGCCCGGAGCGAATGCGCTTCTCCCAGCTGCCGTCCAGCACGGGCACGGCGACGGGCGCCGGAGGGGATGGCGGCGGCGCCACGGGACGACTCGGTGGAATTCGGCCCTTCACCGGCTTGGGCGTATCCAGCGCCGCAGCAAAAGCCGCTGCCGAGACCGGCTCCACCGGTGGAAGCGGACGGACCCGCCGCAGGGGTGTCACCGTACGGGTCAGCTTGCCCCAGAGCGCGCGCTCATCGGGCGTGAGAACCCGCCGGGCCACGCTCAGCGGCCAGCGGTCAGGCGGGCATAGGTGCCGATCGGCAGCAGCAGCAGGGCGCTCCCACGGGCCGACATGCCGCCGGCGATGCCGCGAGCGCGCTCACCGGCACCCCAAAAGGTATCGAAGCGATTGCTGCCCTTGATGGCCCCACCGGTATCCTGTGCGATCCAGAGCCCGTTGGGCTCGACCCGGTCGAGCGACAGCAGCACCGGCGCGCCGAGCGGCACGAAGGTGGGGTCGGCCGCGACGCTCACCTCCGCCGTCACCGGCACGCCCAGCGCACCCAGCGGCCCGGGACCGGTCAGCTCTTGGAAGAAGACGTAGCTTTTATTCTCGTTCATGATCGACTGGCCCTGCGCCGGATTGGCGCGCAGCCAGCTCATGATGTCCTGCATCGAGCCGATCTGGATCAGCCCCCGGTCTCGCATCAGCCGGCCGATGCCGGTATAATCGCGCCCATTCTGCCCGGCATAGCCGATGCGCATGATCCCGCCATCAGGCAGGCGCAACCGCCCGCTGCCCTGCACCTCGAGGAAGAACAACTCGACCGGATCGACGGCATAGGCCAGTTCCAGGCCACGCCCGTCCAGCACGCCTGCGGTGATGGCCGCCCGGTCATCATAGGGCACGAAGCTGGAGCCCTGCACCTTGCCTCTGATGCGCCGACCCTTGAGGCTCTCGCTGAACAGGCCGAGATCGACCTCGATCAGATCGTCCGGTTTGCGATAGATCGGCGTCTCGCAGCCCGTGGCGCGCGTGCGGCAGCCGGCGATTTCCGGCTCATAATAGCCGGTCGCGAACGCCTTGCCGTCACCGACCTGCACGGCTTCGAAATAGCGACGGAAGAATTCGCGCGCGTTTGCCTCGCTCCAGCTTGCCGCCGCCGCGCAGGCCGTTTGCCAGTCGGCATTGCCAGTGAGGCCGCTCTGGTCGCGGCGACGCAGCAGCGAGGAGCAGGAGAGGCGGAAGGCGCGCAAGGCTTGCCCCATCCGCTCGGATGCGGTCGGCAGGACCGTGTCGATCGCTGGCCCTGGCGTCAGGCCGGCCGCCACGGCGGGCGCCAGCTCAGCCTGATCGGGCGCAGGGGTAGGCGCAGGGACCGGGGTAAGCGGCGGACGCGGGGTTGCCGGTTGCGGCGGCGTGGCGGGCGAAGAAGGCCGGGAGGGGACGGGTCGCTGACCAGGCCCACCCGGCGGGATCATGCTGCCGCACGCCGCAAGCGCCAGCGCGCTTGCCAGAGCGGAAAGCTGCTTGAAACGAGTCTGAAAACGAGCCGGCATGGCGATCCGCCTGCGCGCGATCAGCCTTCGTCCGTCTCCACCAGCTCCCAATTGGGATCGCGGCTGGAGAGATTGCGGCTGAACGTCCAGGTTTCCGCCGTGGAGATGGCATCGTCCAGCGATCCGGCCACAACACTGCCGTCCCGGTCGCGCGTGACGGCGGACAGATCGGCTTCGAAGTGGATCGCGATGAAGGCGGTGCCGCTCTCGACGCGCGCAGCGTCGATCCGCGCGTCCTCGATGCGGACGAGCTTGTTGTCCATGGTCAGCCCGTCGGCCTCGCGCTGGTCGATGGCGGCGCTGAACGCCTCATACACATCGTCCGCGCAATAGGTGCGCAGCGTCTCGCGGTCGCCCTTCCAATAGGCTTCGAGGATCATGCCATAGGCCGCCTTGGCGCCACCCAGAAACTGCGCGACATCGAAGTTGCGGTCGGTCGCGATGATCGCGCGCAGGCCGGGCTGGGCCGGCACTGCCACCGCATTGTCGGCCGCGCGCTGCGCGGGCGTGCGATTGTCGACCTGCCCGGAGGACGGCATGGGCGCGGCCGGACGATCGTCGGCCGGCGTGGGAAGCTGCCGCTGCTCATGACCCGTGCGCTTGCCGAGCACAGAGTAAAGCCGCAACGCCAGCAGTGCGAAGATCATGGCCAGCACGACGATGACGGTCACGAGGTCAACACCCTTCCTTCAAAATACAACCCGCAAGACATAGGCACGTTCGCGCAAAACTTCAAACGGACAACGCGCCAGATCGCCGGAACGATACCGACATTCGGTAAAAAAGCCGCCAACGCAGGCGCCCGGCCTCCTCACCCCGATTTTCGTCGGCCCCGCATGCGTTCCGCGCACCCGGGAAGCGCCACCCCATTGCCCCCGCCTTGCGTGCCTGCTAAGCGGCGCGCCGATGGACAAGGAGCGCGGTTTCGCCCGGCACGCTCGGTGTCCGGCGACTTTCCAGCTTCTAGGTCGCGGCGGTCCTGCGCCGGCGGCATGGCAGCGACCATCGAGGAACAGGATTCACGCATGACCGACACGACCGACACCGTCGCCAATGGCGCCGACACCCAGCCCCAGATCGGCCTGATCGCGCAATATGTGAAGGATCTCTCGTTCGAGAACCCGAACGCGCCGGCCGTCTACCAGTGGCAGGAGCAGCCGCAGATCGACATCAACTTCAACATCAGCAACAACCAGATTGCCGATGATGTGCACGAAGTCGCGCTGAAGGTGAGCGCCAAGGCCGTGGCCGAGCAGGGCACTGCCTTCGCCGTCGAACTGGTGTTCGCCGGCCTCTTCGGCATCCGCAACGTGCCCGAGGACCAGATGCGTCCGTTCCTCTATGCAGAGGCGCCCCGCCTGCTCTTCCCCTTCGCACGCCGCGTGCTGGCCGATGCGGTGCAGGACGGCGGCTTCCCGCCGCTCATGCTCGATCCCATCGATTTCGGCGCCCTGTACGTCCAGCAGCAGGCCCAGATCGAGGCGGCCGCGCAGGGCGAGCCCGCCGGCCACGCCTGATCATCAGCCAGTCGGCATAGAGGAAGGGTCATGCCCATGCGCCTTGCCTTTCCTCGCCTGACTGCAGCCCTTCGCCGCCCGGCCGCTCCCCAGCGTTGCCGGGCGGTTCCGTTTCGCCCGGCCCGAATATTGTCGATGCCGATACTGACGGAACAACCATGAGCCTGCTGCGCTCCACCGGCACTATTGGGGCCCTCACCCTCGTCAGCCGCGTCCTCGGCATGGTGCGGGACATGCTGATGGCGCGCTATGTCGGCGCCGGTTTCGCCTCGGACGCGTTTCTGATCGCCTGGCGCCTGCCCAATCTGTTCCGCGCCCTGTTCGCCGAGGGTGCTTTCTCCGCCGCTTTCGTGCCGATGTTCAACCGCATCATGGGCAAGGAGGGCGCCGATGATCCGGAGGCCGGGCGCGCGGCGGCGATTCGCTTTGCCGGTCAGGTGCTCTCGGTCCTCTTTCCCATTCTCGTCGCGCTCACCATCGTCATGATGCTTGCCGCCGGACCGGTCGTGTGGGCGATGACCGGCGGCTTCCCGGATGGTGGTCCTGAGAAGTTCGCGCTCGCGCGCCATCTCACCATCATTACCTTCCCCTATCTCGGGCTGATCTCGCTCACCTCGCTGCTCGGCGGCATTCTCAACAGCTTCAACCGCTTCTGGGTCAATGCCGCAGCGCCGTCCCTGCTCAACCTGTGTATGATCGGGGCGCTGCTGTTCTTCCGCGGCGACACGGAGATCGAAACGGCCGTCACTCAAGCGATTGCCGTCACCGTCTCCGGCGCGATGCAATTGCTCTGGCTGATCTGGTCCTGCCGCCGGATCGGCGTCGCCCTGAAGCTGTCGGCCCCGCGCCTCTCGCCACAGGTCAAGGCGATGCTGCTGCTGATCGCGCCCGCCGCCATCGGCCAGGGCGCCATCCAGATCAACCTGCTCATTTCCACCTCGCTTGCAGCGCGTTTCCTGCCGCAGGGCTCGGTGAGCTGGATCTATTATGCCGACCGGCTGAACCAGCTTCCGCTAGGCCTGATCGGCATCGGCGTCGGCACAGCGATGCTGCCGCTCATCTCCCGCCAGATCGGCGCCGGCGACACCCGCGCGGCCAATGAGACGCAGAACCGCGCGCTGGAACTGGCGCTGTTCCTCGCCTTGCCCGCCGCGATCGCCCTGTTCGTCTCGGCCGTGCCGATCATCCGCGGCGTCTTTCAGCATGGCGCCTTCACGGCGGAAGACACGCTGGGCGCAGCCGCCGTGCTCGCCGCCTTCGCACCGGGCGTCCCCGCCTATGTGCTCATCAAGGTGTTGACCCCCGGCTTCTACGCCCGTGCCGACACGAAAACGCCCGTGCGCATCGCCTTCATTGCCATGCTGGTCAATCTGGTCGGCAATCTCACGCTGATCTGGCGGTTCGGCGCCGCCGGCATTGCCGCTTCCACGGCTCTCTCGGCCTGGGTGAACGTCGCGCTGCTATACTGGACGCTCAGCCGCAAGGAGCACCTCACCCTCGACGCGCGCTTCCGCGCCAAGGCGCTACGCATCGTCGCAGCGGGCGCGCTGATGGGCGCCGCACTTTGGGCGGGCAACCAGCTTCTCGACGCGCATATGGCCGCCGGCTTCTGGCGCCGCCTCATCGCGCTTGGCCTGCTCTGCGGTGGTGGCGGGCTGGTCTATGCCATCGCCGCCATCGGCTTTGGCGCCTATCGCATTGCCGAACTGAAGGCGCAGTTGCGGCGCAGACCGCGCTGAGGCGCCCCCTCCCGATTGTTCGCCCGGCTTGACGCCACGCCTCACGGACGACAGAGCGGGGCTCTTCTTATAAAGCAGGACTTTCCTCATGCGCGTGCTCTCCGGCATCCAGCCGACCGGTAATCTCCATCTGGGCAATTATCTGGGCGCGATCCGCAACTGGGTGCGGATGCAGGATGAGATGGATGCGGAGTCGCACTGCTTCTTCTTTCTGGCCGACATGCACTCGATCACCGTCCACGAGACGCGCGAGCAAAGGCTGGCCAATGTGCGGGACATGGCGGCTGCGCTCGTCGCGTGCGGCATCGACCCGGATCGCTCGGTGCTGTTCAATCAGGCGCGGGTGCCGGCTCATGCCGAGCTGTGCTGGTTGCTCAATGGCACGGCGCGGATTGGCTGGCTGAACCGCATGACCCAGTTCAAGGACAAGGCGGGCAAGAATCGCGAGGGCGCCAGCGTCGGCCTGTTCGTCTACCCGGTTCTGCAGGCCGCCGACGTGCTGCTGTATCAGGCGACCCACGTGCCCGTAGGCGAGGACCAGAAGCAGCATCTGGAGCTGACCCGCGACATTGCGGTCAAGTTCAACACCGATTTCGGCGTGGAGCTGTTCACCCTGCCCGATCCGATCATTCCCAAGGAGACGGCGCGGATCATGAGCCTGCGCGATGGCACGGCGAAGATGTCCAAGTCCGACCCCAGCGACATGAGCCGGATCAACCTGACAGACGACAGCGACACCATCGTGCAGAAGGTGCGCAAGGCCAAGACGGATGCCGAGCCGCTGCCCGCCGAGGCGGCCGGTCTGGCCGGGCGGGCCGAGGCGCTCAATCTGGTCGGCATCTACGCCACCCTTTCGGGCACCACGCCCGATGCGGTGTGTGCGCAGTTCGCCCGGCAGGGCTTCGGCGCCTTCAAGCCCGCGCTGGCCGATCTTCTCGTGGCGCACCTCGCGCCGATCCGGGAGCGGTTCATTGCGTTGCAGGAAGATCATGCCGCGCTCGATGCCATATTGGAAAAGGGTGCCGCAGCGGCCGCAAAGGCAGCCGAGCCCACCCTTCGCGGCGCCTATGAGGCGATGGGACTGATGCGCTGAGCGAAGGGCCGCTGCGCCGTTTCGACACACGACACACCGATTGCAGGAACCGCATTCAACGCCAGTTCATTTGACCTAAGGTATCAAGGCGTACACTACGTCCTAGAGGGTGTATTCGCCCGAGAAACGGAACCGTCTTATGAACAGCAAGCGTCTCCTCGTCACTGCAGCGGCCTCGCTCCTTGCGCTTGGCCTCGCAGGCTGCGCCTCGCCCTTCAAGGCGGATGTGGCCCGCTTCCAGCAGCTTCCGCCCGCGCAGGGCCAGAGCTTCACGATCATGCCCGGCGAACAGGATTTGGCCGGCAGCCTTGAATTCCAGCATTATGCGGATCTGGTCGCGCAGCGTCTGGTCGATCAGGGCTATACCCGCGCGGCGGACCCGGCGAGCGCGCAGCTAGTCGTTGAGCTGGATTATGGGGTGGATCGCGGTACGCAGCGTGTCCGCTCGACCGGCTTTGCCCGCTCGCCCTTCTACGATCCCTTCTATTATCCCGGCTACTACCGTGGCTGGCGCGGCCGCTATGTGATGGGCTGGAACGATCCCTTCATGTGGGGACCGGGCTATACGGATATTGAGAGCTACATGGTCTACCAGAGCGATCTGCACATGCGGATCAACCGGGTCGGCGGCGAGCCGCTGTTCGAGGGCACCGCCCGCGCCCAGTCGCTCAGCAACAAGCTGACCTATCTGGTGCCGAACCTCATCGACGCGCTGTTCACGGGCTTCCCGGGGCAGAATGGCGAAGAGGTCCGCGTGACCGTGGCGCCCGAACCGAAGAAGTAAGCTTTCGGCAGATTATCGAACAGGCCGGTGTCCTCCCGATGGGCGCCGGCCTTTTTCTTGGGGCTGGTCAGGCGGGCGTATCGCTCCCGCTGGCGCCGAGCTTCTGCTTGCGGAACAGCGTGCGGTCAGCCTCGCCGAACGCGACCTTCCACATCAGCACGCAATAGACAGCCAGCGTGAGCGGCAGGCCGATCACCAGCTCGATCCATTCGAGCCGGCGCGGGAGCAGCGTGAAGCCAAAGCCGACAAGCCCGGCCACGACACCGCAGAGCACAAGGCTCGACCGCCAGATCGGCAGGCGCATCCCCAGAAGTCCGCCGAGCAACCGGGATTTGGCGATGGCGCCGCAGCCGAGCGCAATCGCCAGCGCCAGCGCCGGCATTGCGGCGACATAACCATCCGCCAACTCATAACGGCGCGCCACGATGAGCAGGCCCACCGTCAGCATCGCCTGCAGACCCACGGTGGCGAGTGAGAGATAGAGGTTACGCAGGCGAGCCAGATAGACCAGCGCCGCCTCGCTCACCACCGCCGGGCTCGCGAGCACTTCCGCCGCCAGCAGGCCGCCAAGCGCGGCGGCACCGATCACGAAGGTCGGCCCGACCAGTCCCATCACCGCCTCGCCCGGCATCGCCAGCGCCACGGCGACCCCAAGCTGCGCCGCGACGATCCAGAAGCCGACCTGGCTCACCTGGCGCCCGATCGCGTCATGATTGCCGAGCGCGATGTTGCGGGTGATGACCGGGCCGAGAATGGGCTCGAAGCTGGTCTTGAGCTTCTGCGGCAGGGAGGCAACCTGCTGCGCGACATAATAGATGCCGACGATCGCCGGGGACGCGAACAGGCCCAGAATGGCGAGATCGAGACGCCGCGTGCCCCATTCGATGGCGTCCGCACCAGCCAGCGGCAGATTGCGCATGGCCAGATGCCAGATCCGCCCCGGATGCGGCCGCCAGCATCGCGGCAGGCCATAATGGCGCATCAGCGGCCAGAACGCCGCCAGCATCGCGGCCGCCATCGAGGCGACATAAGCCAGGATCAGCCCGTCGCGCGGCGAATAGAAATAGAGCGCCAGCGCCGCGATACTGATCGTCCACGGCTCGACAATGGCGCGTGCCCGCACCGTCGCGGCGATGTTGTACTGATAGGCGCAGGCTGCCAGCGCGACCTCGGTCGTCGCAATGGCGATGACGATCAGCGGCAGCAGCCGGTCCAGCCCGTTGAGGCCGCTATTGGGGAACATCGCCTCAGGGAAGATGATGAGCAGGCCCGCCGCCACGGCGCTGACGAGGATGCACAGCCACATGGCATCGGCAACGACATGGGCCTGCGGGCGGCTGTCCTTCGCCAATTGCTCGGCCAGACCGCGCTTGAGCCCCATGGTGGCGAGTTGGGCGGCAAATTCGATGACCAGCACGGCATAAGCGAAGCGCCCGAGCGTCGCCGCGCCATAGAGCCGCCCGGCAATGAACAGGAAGGGAATGCGCGCCGCCAGCCGCAGCACGAAACCCAGCACATTGGCCCTGCCGCCCCGCGCCAGCGCCGAGATGTCATCGCGTTCGGCCTGCTCGGCCTCCCCACGCGCTATGGTCATGCAAGGCGCTCCCCGGCGCGGGCCGTTGCGCCGCGCCAGCCAGCCATAGGCGTTGCGATCGATGTGCGCAAAGTCTCTTGGTCCCTCATTCGGCGCGTAACGGCCGAGCCAGCAGCGCGGCGATCACATCGTCAACGCGCGACGCGCCGGAAAGAAGCGCGCAGACCGCTTCCGTGACGGGCATATCGATGCCCTGTGCGCGCGCTGCTTCGCACAGGACCGGCGCGGTCGAGGCGCCTTCGGCCACCGTATGGCGATGGGCCAGCAGCGCATCCGGGGATTGCCCTTGCCCCAGCCCATAGCCCAGCGCATAATTGCGGGAGCGGGTCGAGGAACAGGTCAGCACCAGATCGCCCAAGCCCGACAGGCCGGCCATCGTCTCCGGCCGCCCGCCCCGGGCCAGGCCGAAACGGGTCATTTCCGCGAAACCGCGCGCGATGAGGGCGGCACGGGCATTCTGCCCCAGTCCCGCGCCCTCGACCACGCCGCAGGCAATGGCGAGGACGTTCTTGACCGCGCCGCCGATCTCGGCACCGACCACGTCGTCGGAGACATAGGGCCGGAAGGTCGGTCGCGCGATCACATCGGCCAGCAGCCGCGCCAGCGCTTCTTCCTCAGCAGCGAGCGTGACAGCCGTCGGCAGGCCGGCGGCGACTTCATGCGCGAAGGTCGGGCCGGAGAGCACCGCCACCGGCGAGCCGGGCATCACCTCGCGGGCGACTTCATGCATCAGCAAGTGCGACCCGGCCTCGATTCCTTTCGAGCAGAGAATCAGCGACTGGCCCTGCGGCGCAAACTGGGAGAGGACGGCGCGCATCGACTGGGAGGGCGTCACCACCAGCAGCGCCCCGGCGCCGGCGAGATCGCCCGGCGCCTGCGTCGCCCGAATGCGCGGCGAGAGGGGCTGGCCGGGCAGATAGGTCTCATTCTGGCGGCGCGTGTTGATCGCCTCCACCACCGCGCCATTGCGCGCCCAGAGCAGCACGTCGCTGCCGCCTTCCGCCAGCACCTGCGCCAGCGCCGTACCCCAGGCGCCACCACCGAGCACGCCGATTGGCCCTGCCGCGTTCATGCCTTCACCCCCGCGCCGCGCACCGTCTCGGCGCTCGGGTCCAGCGGCCAGCGCGGGCGCGCCGCCACGGCGAGATCGTCCACCAGGCCGAGCGCGAACCGCTCCGCCCCCGCCCAGCCGATCATCGCGGCATTGTCCGTGCACAGCCAGAGCGGCGGGGCGACGAATCGCAACTCGTGCTGAGCGGCTAGCCCCTCCAGCGCGCCGCGCACGCCCGCATTGGCGGCCACACCGCCAGCGACGACCAGCGCCGTCGGCCGGTCCGTCATGGCATTCAGAGCGCGCTTGGTGCGGTCGACCAGACAATCGATCACGGCCTGCTGGAAACTCGCCGCGATGTCGGCATCCACCCACTGCCCGCTCTCGACCGCGCGCATCACGGCGCTCTTGAGGCCGGCGAAGGAGAAATGCGGCTCGCCGCTGCCCACCAGCGGACGCGGCAGCGGCACTGTGCGCGGATCGCCCTGCGCCGCCAGCGCCTCCACCTTCGGACCGCCGGGAATGCCGAGGCCGAGCAGCTTGGCGGTCTTGTCGAAGGCCTCGCCCGCCGCATCGTCGATGGTTGTGGCAAGCCGGCGATAATCGCCAACCCCGCGCACTTCGAGCAACTGGCAGTGCCCGCCAGAGACCAGCAGCAGCAGATAGGGGAATTCCAGCGAAGGATCGGCCAGACGCGGCGAGAGCGCGTGGCCCTCCAGATGGTTGACCGCGATCAGCGGCTTGCCGGCCGCATGGGCCAACGCCTTGCCGGTGACGAGGCCGACCATCACCCCGCCGATCAGCCCCGGCCCTGCGGTCGCGGCAATGGCATCGACATCGGCGAGGCTGAGCTTGGCGTCCGCCAGCGCCGCTTTGACCAGCGGAATCAGCGCCTCGACATGCGCGCGCGCCGCGATTTCCGGCACCACGCCGCCATAGGGGCCATGCGCGGCTTCCTGCCCCGCCAGACGGTGGGCAAGGATCGTGCGATCGCTGGCGACCAGCGCAGCCGCCGTTTCGTCGCAGCTTGATTCCAGACCGAGGATGATGGGCATGGCACTTTCCTCTAGAGACGTGCGCGCGCAGGGTCTATCGGCATTCGCCATCATGCCCGAGCAGTTTCCTTCGCCCACCGCCCCGTTGCGCCTCGGTACACGCGGCTCCCCCCTTGCGCTGGCCCAGGCCGACATGACGCTGGCCGCGCTTGCGCTCGCCCACGGTCTGCCGCGCGAGTCGCTGGAGATCGTTATCGTCACCACCAGTGGTGACCGCATTCAGGATCGCGCCCTGGCCGAACTGGGCGGCAAGGCGCTGTGGACCAAGGAGCTGGATCGCGCGCTTCTGGCGGGCGAGATCGATTGCGCGGTGCATTCGATGAAGGATGTGGAAACGATCCGGCCGGAGAGCATCCACATCGCCGCGATGCTGCCGCGCGCTGCGGTGGAGGACCGGCTGATCGGCGCGCCGAGCATCGATGCCCTGCCGCAGGGCGCCCTCATCGGCACCGCCTCGCCCCGCCGCGCCGCCCAGCTGCGGGCGCTCCGGCCAGACCTGCGCACGACGCTGCTGCGCGGCAATGTCGCGCGGCGCCTCGCCAGCGTGGAGGCCGGCGAGATCGATGCGACGCTGCTCGCGGCGGCGGGCCTCAACCGGCTGGGCATGGAAGATGTCGGTGCCACCGTCCCCGCCGAGGTGATGCTGCCCGCCGTCGCGCAGGGCGCGGTCGGCATCGAATGCCGCACCGATGACGAGCGCATGCGCCGCCTGCTCGCCGCGATCAGCGATGCGCCGACGCAAACCTGCGTGCTGGCCGAACGCGCGCTGCTGCTCGCACTGGGCGGCAGTTGCCATTCCCCGATCGGCGCGCTGGCGCAGCTGGCCGGCGCCGGCGTGCATCTGCGCGGGCAGATCCTGCTGGAGGACGGCAGCGAGCAGGTCTCCGGCGAGATCATGTTGCCCACCGGCGACACGGCCGGGGCCGCCGCGCTGGCCGCGCAATTGCTCGAGGGCGCCTCCCCAGCCCTGCGGAGCCTGTTCACGCCGTGAACCGCCCCTATCTCATCCTGCGCCCACAGCCGGGCAATGATGCGTCCGCCGCCAAGGCAACCGCACTCGGCCTAGAGGTGGTGCAGTTGCCGCTCTTCGAGGTGGTGCCGGTTGACGATGAACCTATGCAGCAAGGCCCGTTCGACGCCCTGCTCATCACCAGCGCCAATGGCGCGCGCTACGGCGGTGAGGCGCTGGCCTGCTTCCCGGACCTGCCGGTCTATGTCGTGGGCGAGGCCAGCGCGGACGCCGTGCGCGAGGCTGGCCACCCCAATGTCATCATCGGCGGCGGCGATGCGGCGTCCACCCTCCCCGTGATCGTCGCGGCCGGCCACCGGCGCATCCTCCATATCTGCGGGGAAGAAACGCGCCCCTTCGACCCGCTCGATCTCAGCATCACGCGCCATATCTGCTACCGCACCGAGGCGCGGGACATGCGGCGCTACACCAAGATGCTGGTGACCATGCCCCCCTCCGTCATCGCCGTGCATTCGCCCGCTGCCGGGCGCCGCCTCAACGCGCTGATGCCGCCTGCCTGCCGCAACCATTTCCTCATCGCGATCAGCCAGGCCGCGGCAGACGCCACCGGATCGGGCTGGCGCCGGGTGAGCGTCGCGCAGGAGCCGAACGATAGCGCCTTGCTGCGCCTCGCAACCTCGCTATGTATAGGCGCCTCTTGAGGGATCGGGCAGAACAGATGGACGGCAACGCACCGGAAAACGGTGTCGGTGAGATGACGGACCGAGCGCAACCGCCGCGCCGGAGCCGATTGCGGCTGATCGTCGCCTGCTCGCTGATCGCCTTCCTGCTCGGCCTCGGTGCGATGGCCTGGATCATGACCAACTGGGATCGGCTGTCCTTCGGCCCCGGCGGCGATCCGGCGGCACTCACAGACGATATGAATGCGGCCCAGAACGGCGCCGAAAGCGGGGCGAACGGGCAGGCGCCGGACGCTGCGCGGTCGCGCGGCCTCTCCGACGTCACCGAACGCCCCGAAGATCGCGTGCTGACGCTTGAGCAGCGCCTCAACCGCATCTCGCTTGCTGCGATTGCGGCCTCTGGCCATGCCAACCGGGCCGAGGCAATGATGATCGCCTTTGCTGCCCGGCGCGCGCTCGATGCCGGCCAGCCGCTCGGCTATATCGAGGGCCAGCTCCGGCTACTGTTCGGCGATGCGCAGCCCAAGGCCGTCGCCACCATCGTGAATGCCGCAGCGCAGCCGGTGACGCTCACCACATTGCGCCAGGGCCTGGAGCAGGTCCGCAGCACCGCCCAGCGCGGCGACCCGAATCAGGGCTGGTGGTCGGCGGCGATGCGGGAGTTGCGGGGTCTGGCCGTGATCCGCCACGCCGGCGATCCCTCCCCCGAGCTGGACGAGCGCATCACGCGCGCGCGGATGTTCACCGAATCCGGACAGATGGAAGCCGCCATCGATGAAATCGCGGCGCTCCCGGCCCAGCCGGAGGCCGAGCTGTGGCTGGAGCAAGCCCGCCGCTACAAGGAAGCCCGGCGCGCGCTCGATGTCATCGAAGCCGCCGCCATTCTGGAGCCGCGCGCCGCGCCCATCGTGGCGCCCGCCCCGTTGCCCACCGAGACTGAAGCAAGTCCGCAGCCCTGACCGCGCAGTGCTTCGTTAAGCCAGAAAGATTGTCGCGAGATCGGCGGGCACCCGCGCCAGCCGGCCCGTCTCCTTGTCGATCATCGCCCAGGTCGTCCGCGCATTCACCTTGGGCGCGCCATCGGCTCCGGTGAAGGCGATCAGCCGATCGAACCGGGCGCCGCGCGGCGGCTCCTCGATCCAGGTCCGCGCGAGCACCGTCTCACCTTCGGTCACATTGCCGCGATAATCGATCTCATGCCGCGTCACGACCCACACATAGCGGGCCTGCGCGTCGGGCGGCGCCAGCGATTCCCAATGGGCGGTGGCAAGCTGTTCCATCCACCGCACCCAGACAGCGTTGTTCACATGGCCCATGATGTCGATGTCTTCCGGGCCGGCCGTGAAGTGCTGCTCGAATGCCTTACCCATGGCCGCCCCCATGATCGCCGGCACCCTGCACGGCTTCCTCCATGCCAAGCTGCCAGAGGATGAAGGCGAATTCCTCCGCCGTTTCCCGGAGCGATTCCCAGCGACCGGACTTGCCGCCATGGCCGGCTTCCATATTGGTCTTGAGCAGCAGCACATTGTCGTCGGTCTTGAGCTCGCGCAGCTTTGCGACCCATTTCGCCGGCTCCCAATAGGTCACGCGCGGATCGTTGAGGCCGGCCGTCACCAGCATCGGCGGATAGGCCTGCGCTTTCACATTATCGTAGGGCGAATAGCTGGCGATCAGGTCATAGGCGGCGGCATCCTCTATGGGGTTGCCCCATTCCGGCCACTCGCCCGGCGTCAGCGGCAGCGTCTCATCGAGCATCGTGTTGAGCACATCGACGAACGGCACATGCGCAACCACCGCGCCCCACAGATCGGGATCGGAATTGACGATGGCGCCCATGAGTTCGCCGCCAGCCGAGCCGCCCGACGTGGCGATCTTGCCCGCCGAGGTGTAGCCAAGGGCGATCAGCCCCTTCGCCACATCGACGAAATCGTTGAACGTGTTGGTCCGCATCTCCAGCTTGCCGTCCTTGTACCATTGCTGGCCAAGGTCATCGCCGCCCCGGATATGGGCGATGGCGAAGGCGAAGCCGCGGTCGACGAGGCTGAGCCGCGTGGTGCCGAAGCCCGGCTCGATGGCGATGCCATAGGCGCCATAGCCATAAAGGTAGAGCGGCCGCGAGCCATCGAGCGGATGGTCGCGCCGGTGCAGTACGGAGACGGGGATCGGCGTGCCGTCCCGTGCGGTGACCGTGAGGCGCTGCGTGGCATACAGCGCCGGATCGAAGCCAGACGGAATCTCCCGCACCTTGAGGGTTTCGCGATGTCCGTCGGCCAGCCGATAGTCGAAAATCGTCTCGGGCGTGACCATCGATTCATAGCTCAGCCGCAGCGTATCGACATCATATTCGGGATTGTCATCCAGCCCGGCGACATAGCTCGCCTCGGGGAAATCGAGGCGCTTGGGCGTGTTGGTGGCGTAATCGCGGATCTCGACCTGATCGAGACCGTTCTCCCGCCCTTCCGTGACGTAGAAGCGCTTGAACAGGCTGAAATCGGTCAGGTAAAATGCGTCGGAGGCCGGCAGCACCTCTTCCCACTGGTCCGGCGTCTCGATGCGCGCGCGCGTCAGGCGGAAATTTGGGTGGGTGTCGTTAGCGCGGATATAGAGCCAGCCCTCATGCTCATCCACGTCATATTCGCGCTCGGCCACGCGAGCGGAGACGAGGATCGGCGCGGCGGTCGGGTCGCCGGCCGGCACCAGCCGCACCTCGCTCGTCACGTGATCGCCGGTGGCGATGACGATCCAGTTTTCCGCGCAGGTGAGGCCCACAGAGACGCGGAACCCTTCGTCCGCCTCGTGATACAGCATGACGTCCTGCGCCACGTCGCTGCCCAGCCGGTGGAGCATCGCGCGATCCGTGCGCCACTGGGCGTTGGCCGGGGCATAGACGAGCGCGCGATCGTCGCGGGTCCAGACCAGCGCCGAGAGCACGTCCGGAATGACGTCCGGCAGCATCTCGCCGGTTTCCAGATTGCGGATGCGCACCGTGTAGCGCTCCGACCCGTTGTCATCGATCGCATAGGCGAGCAGCCGGTCATCATTGGAAATCGCGACGCTGCCGAGCCGGAAATAATCCTTCCCCTCCGCCAGCGCCGGCTCGTCGACGATCAGTTCGTCCGCCGATCCGTCTTCCGCCGCGCTGACCTTGCGGCGCCAGTGACGGCGATATTGCTCGCCCGCCTCGAAGGTGCTCCAATAGACATAAGCCCCGTCCTTCTGCGGAACGGAGCCGTCTTCCTCCTTGATGCGGCCCTTCATCTCCGCGAACAGCGCATCGACCTGGCTCTTGCGCGCCGCCATATGCGCTTGGAAGTAATCGTTCTCGGCCGTCAGATAGTCGAGCACGTCGCGATCCGTCACCTCGGGATAGCCGGGATCGCGCAGCCAGGCCCAGGGGTCGTCCAGCGTGCGATTGTGGTGGACGGAGCGGTGGGGGCGTTGCGCCGCGCGGGGCGGCTGGAGCGTATCGGTCATCCCCGCCAGATAGGCGCTCGCACCGCCGCGCTCAATGCCGTCAATAGAGCGCCGCCAGTGCGAGGCATGTCGTCAGCCCGACCACGACGTTCATCGGCAGGCCGATGCGCAGAAAATCCGCAAAGCGATAATTGCCGGCCGCATAGACCATAGTGTTGGTCTGATAGCTGATCGGCGTCGCGAAACTCGCCGAGGCCGCGAACATCACCGCGATCAGCAAAGGGCGCGGATCGGTGCCGAGGGTCGTCGCCAGACCGATGGCAATCGGCGTCATGATCACCGCCACCGCATTGTTGCTGACGGCTTCGGTGAGCGCGCTCGACGCAAAATAGACGATGAAGAGCAGCACCAGGGGGCTGGCGCCCTCCAGCAACGGTCGCATCGCGTTGACCAGCAGGGTAATGCTCCCCGCCTGATCGAGCGCCGTGCCGACGCACAGCATGCCGTAGATCAACACCAGCACATCGCCATTGATGGAGCCCCAGGCTTCATCGCCATCGATGCAGCGCGCGGCGAGGACGATACCGACGGCGATCAGTCCTGCGACCATGATCGGGACGAGACCCAAGGCGGAAAAGACGATGGTGCCCGCCAGCGCGGCGACCGCGATGGGCGCCTTGGTCGGGCGGAAAGCCACGCCTTCGGTCTCTTCCACCCCGATGAGGTTCTGGTTCTCGCGCAGCGCATTGATGGCCGCCTCTGACCCGGTGACCAGGACCGTATCGGCAGCGCGCACGCGGCTATCGGCCAGGGTCGGCCCGGCGTCATGGCGATGCCGGGTAATCCCCAGCAGCCGCACCGGCAGCACGTTGAGAAACGGGATTTCGACCATCCGGTTACCGATGCTCGGGTGACCGGGTGAAATGATCGCCTCCACCACCAGCGGCGCGTCGGCTTTGGTGTTGCCGACCGTCGCGATGCCAAGCTCGATGTCCTTGTTCGTGCGCAGAGTCATCAGATCGGCCAACTTGGCGCGCACCACGAGGCGGTCGCCCGCCATGAACGGCTCGTCCATAGCCTCGATCAGCTGGCTGCCCCGCTGGATGCTCACCAGTCGAACCCGCTTGAGGAGACCGCTTTCGGAAAGGTTTTTGCCGATCAGGCCGCTATCCCGCACGATCCTGATCTCGCTCAGGAACACCCGGTCCGCGTCGCTGTGATAAGGGGCGCCGTCACCATCCGGGAGCAAAAAGCGCCCCAGCACCGCAAGGGCGATCGTGCCGGCGGCCGCAACGATGATGCCCACAGGCGTGATCTCGAAGACGCTGAACGGCGCGACGCCCAGATCGCGCGCGACGCCATCGACCAGAAGATTGGTCGACGTGCCCACCAGCGTCAGGGTTCCGGCCAGCATGGAGATGTAGGACAAAGGAATGAGCAGCTTCTTGGCGGAAACGTTGATCGCCGAGGCCAGCCGCAACACGATGGGGATCATGATGACCACGACCGGCGTGTTGTTCATGAATGCAGCCGCCGCGAGCAAGCCAACGACCAGTTCGATCATCGCGCGGATCGGATGCGCCTTGGCGCGGGCGACGATCCAGTTGCCGATCACATCCAGAATGCCGGTGCGGGTCAACGCGGCCGAGAGCACGAACATGGAGGCAATGGTGATCGGCGCGGGATTGGCGAATGCGCGCAGCAGCGATGCGCTGTCCAGCAAGCCCGTGACGAGGAAGGCGCAGACGCCCAGCACGGCGATCACCGTCGCCGGATAGCGCTCCCGCACGAACGCCACGAAAAGTCCCACAAGGATGACGAGCCCGACAAGGGCCTGGTTGGCGTCGATGATCGCAGAGAGCCAATCAAACATCACCCTCCCCTAACGCCCCTGTCGGACCGCGTCGAGCAGCCCCGTCGGCTATGGCAATGTCAGACCTATCGAGACGAGCGGAGCCCCGCCGTCACATCTGCGTCTCATACTCCGCCGTGACATCCTGCTTGGTGCCGGCGAGCCGCACGACACGCCGTTCGCACAGCACCGGCACGGCCGTCAGCCGCATCCAGCGCAAGGCGCCATCCGGCCGGCGCAACCGCGCATCCATGGTGAAACCGCGACGATGGCGAATCGCATAGGCCCGCAGCGACTCCATCGCCGCTCGCGAGTCCGCCAGATAGATCGATGTCGCCAGCGACCGTGTCAGCTTCTCTTCCACGGGGATGCCGAACAGATCGTAGACGGCTCTGGACCATGTCAGGCTTTCGTCGGTCAGCCGGCAGCTCCACAGGCCAATGCCCTGATTGTCCAGCGCGCTCTCCTCCCGGTTCACCATGGGCATGATCGGCAGGCGCCAGCTTGCCTCGTAAACCGGCCAGCTATGGGTGAGAAAAGGCGTTTGCCCGGTGGTCATAGGGTGATCTTTGCTCTGGTCCTGATCGCATGAGCGTTCCCGGTCTTGTTTGCCAGCAGTGGCGGCAAATGCTGGCAAGCCGTCTGGAAACGCTTATGCTGTCCGGCAGAGATTAACGAGCGCCCCTTAAAAATGAACGAATGCGGGCGCGAACAGGAACGCTTGTCCATGTCTACCCATGAAGATCGCCTGCGCGCCCTGCGCGCCCAGCTGTCCCGCCAGTCGCTCGACGGATTCGTCGTGCCGCTCACCGACGAGCATCTGTCCGAATATGTCGGCGGCTATGCGCAGCGGCTCGCCTGGCTCACCGGTTTTCTGGGCTCGGCGGGCAGCGCGGTGGTCCTGCCAGAGGAAGCCGCGATCTTCACGGATGGGCGCTATACCTTGCAGGTGCGCGATCAGGTGGATGGCGCGCACTGGCAGTTCGAGAGCGTGCCGCAAACGAGCGTCGCCACCTGGCTCGGGGTCCATGCCCCGGCTGGCGGACGGATTGGCTATGATCCTTGGCTTCACACCCGCCGCTGGGTCGAGGAGGCGACGCGTGCGCTTGCCAGCAAGGGCGCCACGCTCGTGCCGGTCGACCATAATCCCGTCGATGCCGTGTGGGATGATCGGCCCGATCCCAGCAAGGCCCGCCTCGTGCCGCATGAAGACCGCTATGCCGGGCAGAGCAGCGCCGCCAAGCGCGCCGATATGGCGGACTGGATGAAAGCGCAGGACGTGGACGCCACCGTCCTCACCGCGCTCGATTCGATCGCCTGGACCTTCAACATTCGCGGCGCGGACGTGACCCACACGCCGGTCGCGCTGGCTTATGCCCTGCTCCATGCGGACGGCAAGGCGCAGCTCTTCGTCGACCCCGCCAAGATTGATGCCGATGTGCGCGCGCATCTCGGCAATTCGGTCGACATTCTGGACCGCGCTGCCTTCAGCGATGCGCTGGCAGGGCTTGCCGGCAAGGCCGTCGCTGTCGACCCCGACCGCGCCGTCTCCGCGATCTTCGAAGCGCTGGACAAGGCCGGCGCCCTGATCAAGCCGCTGCGCGATCCCGCTGTTCTGTCCAAGGCCGTGAAGAACCAGACCGAGATTGCCGGCCACAAGTCTGCGCAGGCGCGGGACGGCGCGGCCATGGCCAAGTTCCTCCACTGGCTGTCCATCGAAGGCCCCAAGGGCGGGCAGACCGAAATCAGCGTGTCGGACCGGTTGCAGGCGTTCCGTGAAGAAACCGGCGCACTCGTGGACCTCAGCTTCGACACGATTTCCGGCTCAGGCCCAAATGGCGCCATCGTCCATTACAAGGCGAGCGAGGCGACGAACCGGCCGGTTGAGGCGGGCTCGCTGCTGCTGGTCGATTCAGGCGGGCAATATCGGGACGGGACGACCGATATCACCCGCACCATGGCCATCGGCACGCCCACGCAGGAGATGTGCCACCGCTTCACCTTGGTGCTCAAGGGCCATATCGCGCTCGCCTGCGCGCGCTTTCCTGCCGGCACGCGCGGCAGCCAGCTCGACGTGCTCGCCCGTCAATTCCTGTGGGCCGAAGGGCTGGATTATGCCCATGGCACCGGACACGGCGTCGGCAGCTTCCTCTCGGTGCATGAAGGCCCGCAGCGCATTGCGACGTTCGGCGGCGGGGATGAACCGCTGCAACCCGGCATGATCCTCTCCAACGAGCCGGGCTATTACAAGACCGGCGAATATGGCATCCGCATCGAGAACCTGGTGCTGGTGGTGGAGAGCGGCACCGGCGAAAACGGCCGGCCGTTCTTTGCCTTTGAGACGCTGAGCCACACCCCCATCGATCGCGCCCTGATCGCGGTCGCAGCGCTCACCCCGGCCGAACGCGCGTGGGTGGACGCCTATCATGCGCGCACGCTCGAGATTATCGGGCCGCAACTGGCTGGCGAGGATCTGGCATGGCTGCAGGCCGCCTGCGCGCCTCTAACCGCGGACTGACAGGAGGCTCAGGCCGCCTGCAGGCGATAGGGAATGGTCGTCGTGACCTTGAGGCCGCGCGGCAACCATTCCCGCACGAAGGTGCCGCGCAACTGGCGCTCGATGCTCAGCCGGATGAGATCGGACCCGAAGCCCTGATGATCGCCGGGCGGCGCGCTGTCGCCCTTGCTCTCCTGCCACTCCAGCCTGAGCTGCTCCGAAGACCCTGAGATCATCAGGTCCACAAATCCTTCTGGCGAGGAGAGCGAACCATATTTGACGGCGTTGGTCGCCAGTTCGTGAAACACGAGGGCGATGGGGGTCATATAGGTTTCGGCGAGCAGCACATCGTCGCCGCGAATGCGGATGCGCTCGATGCCCTCCAGATTATAGGCGGCGAACAATTCGCCCAGCAGCCCCTGCAGCGTCAGCGCCTGCGCCCCTTCGCGGGGCTGCACATAATCATAGGCCCGTCCCAGCGCCGCGATCTGGTCGCTCATTTTCGAGCTGAAGCCCTTCAGCTCCGGGACGCCCCGGCTGGAGAGGTAGAGCAGCGAGCCGATGACCGTGAAGATGTTCTTGATGCGATGGACCAGCTCGCGCGAGAGAAGCTCCTTCTGCTCGCGCATGATGCGCTGATCGTGAATGTCCGTGCAGGTGCCGAACCAGCGCACGATGTTGCCGGCATCATCCCTGATCGGCAATGCGCGCCCGAGCGTCCAGCGATACTCGCCATCGAACCGGCGCAGGCGATATTCGATTTCATAGGGATCGCCGGTGGCCAGCGAATGGCTCCACACCTCCCACGCCTTGGCCTGATCGTCTGGATGGAACTGGCCGTTCCAGCCGGTCCCGTCGGTCCGGCCGAGCTGCGCACCGGTAAATTCGTACCAACGCGCATTGTAATAATCATGATAGCCATCGGCCCGCGTGGACCAGACCATCTGGGGCATGGCGTCGGCCAGCACCCGGAAGCGCTCCTCGCTCGCCGCCAGATCGGCTTCGGCGGCATTCTCCCAAGCCCGATGCGCGAGCATGACCCGTCGGGCCTCCAGCCGCCGCATCGTGGCTTCCGCCAAGACGGTGAGGCCCTGACGTTGAATGTCGGTCAGCCCAGTGCGCGGCTCTGGTGAGATGACACAAAGCGACCCCAGCGCCTCGCCACTCTTGGATACAAGCGGCGCCCCGGCATAAAAGCGAATATGCGGTTCGCCGGTGACGAGCGGATTATCCTGAAAACGAGCGTCCTGCGTCGCGTCGCCTACGTCCATGACATCATGGCCGAGCATCGCGTGCGCGCAGAAAGACATGCTCCTGGGCGTCTCGGTGGCGTCGATCCCGGTCTTCGCCACGAACCTCTGGCGATGCTCTTCAACCAGGCTGACCAGCGCGATGGGGCAATCGCAGAGCTGGCCGGCAAACTCGACGATTCGGGTCAGTTCCTCGTCGCCGAACAGCCCGTCGATCTCATAGGCCTCAAGCGTGATGCGCTCTTCGGGCGAAACAGCGTCGCGGTTACTCTCAGCGCTCGCCATGGGCGCTCACAATCCGGCCTCGGCAGACGTAAGGCTGCGCGCTTGAAGAGGGCCAATATGTGAGGAGCAAGATCGTCATGGGGAGACACCCATGTAGGAGCGCAAAGGCGGAAGTCCATGCGGACTTTTGCGTATCTGCGGGATTTCGTCGCAGGAAGCGTCTCTCAATCAGTCATTTCTTGATCTCTGGCGCAGATTCATCCCAACCGGCGGTCGATCCACACTACCACGGCTCCGACAAGCATGAACCCCATAGCGATGAGGCCCACGGTCACGCCAACCTGCGCCCAGCCATGGCGGGAGACATCGACGAAGGGATAGGGATAGCGCCCATCGAACTGCGCGCGCCCGATGGCATAGGCCAGATAAGCCAATGGCAGCAGCGCCCAGCGCAGCGTATCGGCATAGACCAGCCGTCCCTTGGGCACGAACACGAGCCAGTAGAGCGCCACCGCAGGCGGCGCGATGTAATGGAGCAGGAGGTTCGAGGTCTCGGCGGGGCCGCTGAGGCTTTCCGTCGCGCGCAGCAGCACTGCATAGACGATGCCGATCAGTCCCATGGCCAGCATCACGCCTGCCAGCCGGCGGGGATGACTCGGTGCCTTCGCCCCCAGCGCCACGCCGAACAGCACCACGCAGCTGAGCAGATTGCCGATCACCGTGAAGAAGCGCAGCATCGTCCACGCGGCGGCCTGGGGTGAACCCGTCGTCTCCAGAGAGACGGCAAAGCGGATCGAAAGTCCGGCAAAGGCGATGAGGCCGACAAGCAGCGCCGCGATGCGCGCGGACATGGACAGCGTCTTGATGGGTGAGCGCATCTCTCGGCCTAGCTCTGGCAAGTGGGGCAGTAAAAGGTGGAGCGGCCCGAATCGACCCGGCGTTTCACCGTGCCACCGCAGGGGCAGGCCAGCCCTTCCCGCCCATAGACGCGCCAGTCCTTGGCGAAATAGCCGAGCTCGCCATCCGGCCGCGCATAATCGCGCAGGGTTGAGCCACCAGCGGCAATGGCGGCCGCCAGCACGGCGCGAATGGCCTCGACCAGCCGCGCGAGCCGCGCCCGCGATATCCGCCCGGCCGCGCGCGTCGGCGATATGCGGGCGATGTTCAGCGCCTCGCACACATAGATATTGCCCAGCCCGGCGATGATCCGCTGGTCCAGCAGCATCGCCTTGATCGGTGCCGCCCGCCCCTCCAGCGCCCGCGCCAGATAGTCAGCGGTCAGCGCATCGCCCAGCGGCTCGGGGCCGAGGGCGACGAAGGGCGGGTAGGCGCCCAGCGCATCGGTTGGTGTCAGGTGCACGAACCCGAACCGGCGCGGGTCATTGAGGGCAAGGCGGTGGCTGGCCGTCTCCAGTAGCAGATGATCGTGCTTGCCCACCTCGCTCGGGTCGATCCGCCAGCGCCCGGACATGCCGAGGTGGAAGATCATGGTGTCGCCGCGATCGGTATCGATCAGGCCATATTTGGCGCGCCGGCCCAGCCCGGTGATTCGCGCCCCGGTGAGCCGCTGGCGCAGATCGACCGGGAAGGGAAAGCGCAGGTCCGCCCGGCGCGGCTCGACCAGCGTGAGTTGCGCCCCGTCGAGCACCTGACGCAGGCCGGCAACGGTGGTTTCGACTTCGGGAAGCTCAGGCATTCCTGCAGGCATAGGCCGACGCGCGGCCTGCGCCAACAGGCATCAGAGCCAAAGTTGCCAGGGCAGCAGCAGCGGCGCGCAGAAGAGCAGCGCCAGCGCCAGCATCAGCCGCGCCTTGCCGGGCACCGCCAGTTCATCGGGCACCAGCCCATCGGGCCGCGCCCACAGGAACGGGCAGGCGAGGACAGCCAGCGCGCCCAGCCCCAGAGCCACTAGCCGAGCCCCCAGAAAAGCGCCGTCCAGCCACAGCCCCATCGCGCCAAAGGCAAAGCCGAGGGTCAGGACCCACATCAGCAGGCGCATGGTCGGGGCTCTTTGCTCATGCCCTCAAAAAACGGATCGAAGCGCCGTCTCTTTAGCGAGGAACGTGCGCGAAAACCGCTGGCTCTTCGGCGGCTTTCTCCGTAGCGAACGGCCATGGCTCTTCCCGATGACATCACCCTCGCCAATGCCCTTGCCGACGCAGCGGGCGCCGCGATCCGCCCGTTTTTCCGCGCGCCTTACGATATCGAGGCCAAGGCCGACGCCTCGCCGGTAACAGAAGCCGATCGCGCGGCGGAATTGGCAATGCGCGGCCTGTTGGAGACGCAGCGTCCGGCGGATGGCATCATCGGCGAGGAATTCGGCACCGTCCGCGAAGGCGCGTCACGCCAGTGGGTGCTCGACCCCATCGATGGCACGCGCAGCTTTATCGCGGGCCGCCCGATCTTCGGGACGCTGATTGCCTTGATGCAGGACGGCTGGCCGATCCTCGGCATCATCGATCAGCCGATCAGTGGAGAGCGCTGGGTCGGCGCCATGGGCCAGCCGACATTGTTCAACGGCAAGCCTGCGCGCACCCGTCGATGCCGGGCTCTGGAAGGCGCGCAATTGGCGACCACAAGCCCGCATTTGTTCAGCGCGCATGATGGCGAACATTATCTCGCGCTCGCCGCAGCCGTTGCCGGCGACCGACTGGGTCAGGGCCCGATCTATGGCGGCGACTGCTATAATTACGGCCTGCTGGCGAGCGGCCATGTCGACATCGTCTGCGAAACCGGCCTCAAACTCCACGACTTCGCAGCGCTCGTCCCGGTGGTTGAGGGTGCCGGCGGGCACATGTGCGACTGGTCTGGCGAACCGCTCCATGAAGCCAGCGCCGGCGACGTCATCGCCATGGGCGATCCCGCCCGCCTCGAAGATGTCATCGGCGCCCTGTCCCATCATCACGACTGACGGGCCAGGGCCGCGTTTTTAGTCGACGACCGTCCCGACCACGGCGCCAGCTGCGCCACCGACAGCCGCACCCTTGCCGACGTCATTGCCGGTCACGGCAGCCGTACCGGCGCCCGCCGCCGCGCCGATGCCGGCGCCCTTGAGGGTCGAACAACCCGACACAGCCAACGCACTGGCCGTGATGAGGCCGATCAGAACGAGTTTCATGATGCATTCCTTCCAGCAAAACTATGCTGAACAAATGCGCAAAGCCTCTCCGTCGTTCCCGATCGCTACGGCGCCGCTGCCTAGGTCTTGAGAACCGCCTGCCACTGATCGGGCTTGAAACCGACCAGCAAGGCGCTTGCTCCCGTTACCACCGGGCGCTTGATCATCGAGGGATGCTCGACCATCAGCGCGATGGCCTTGGCCTCATCGATCCCGCTCTTGGCATCATCCGGCAGTTTGCGAAAGGTCGTACCGGCGCGGTTGAGCAGCACGTCCCATCCCGCCTGCTCTGACCAATCGGCCAGCTCCGCCTGCGTCGGCGGGGCTTTCTTGTAGTCGCGGAAATCATGAGCGATGCCCTGATCGTCCAGCCACTTGCGGGCCTTCTTCACCGTATCGCAATTGGGGATGCCGTGCAGGGTCAGGGACAATGCTCTCTCCTTGAAATACAGAACAGCCGCAATCAGGCCGGCGCGCCGACTTCGGCATCCTCGAATTTGTCGGCCAGCGTCAGGCGGTCGAGGATGGCGGCGGTCTCGTCGCGGACCTTGAGCATGATGCGCCGCAGCTCGCACTCATCTTCCGGCAGGCAGTTCTTGCAGGGCTGGTGTGCATAGCGGCTGGCACAGGGCACGAGCGCCAGCGCGCCATCGGTGAGCCGGAAGATGTCGCCATAGCGGATGTCGATCGGCGGCAATGCCAGCCAATAGCCGCCTTCCCGCCCCCGCCGCGTCGCCACGAGGCCCGCACGGCTGAGTTCGGACAGGATCACGGTCAGAAATTTGGCGGGAATATTCTGCGCGACCGCAATATCGGTGAGCTGGATCGGCCCCTCACCATAATGCCGCGCGAGGTGCTGGAGAGCGCGGATGGAATATCGCGTGCGTTGCGAAAGCATACCAACCTATTTGGCAGAGAATGCCGTCCGCGCAAGGGGCAAGCCCGCGCAATCGCTCGATAGCGGTTCTTTTTCAATCTCGGGAACGGGCCGTGACGCGCGCCACGGCCCTTCCGATTGTTAAGCGGCCTGCTTGCGCCGCTCGGCCAGCTCGTCGTTGAGCATTTCGGCCAGCAGGAAAGCCAGCTCCAGGCTCTGCGCCGCGTTGAGGCGCGGGTCGCAATGCGTGTGGTAGCGATCCGCGAGGCTCTGCTCGGTGATGTCGATCGCGCCGCCGGTGCATTCGGTGACGTTCTGGCCGGTCATCTCGGCATGGATGCCGCCGCCGAAGCTGCCCTCGGCGCGATGCACGGCGAAGAAGCCGCGCACCTCGGCGAGGATGCGCTCGAACGGGCGCGTCTTGTAGCCATTGGCCGCCTTGATGACATTGCCGTGCATCGGGTCGCACGACCACACCACCGGATGCCCTTCACGCATCACGGCACGCACGAGCGGGGGCAGCGCGCCCTCGATCTTGTCATGACCATAGCGCGTGATGAGCGTGATGCGCCCTGCCTCGCGGCGCGGATTCAGCGCATCGAGCAGGCGCAGCAGCACATCGGGCTGCAGGCTCGGCCCGACCTTCATGCCGATGGGATTGCCGATGCCGCGCAGATACTCGACATGGGCAGAGCCCTCGAAGCGCGTCCGGTCGCCGATCCACAGCATGTGCGCGCTGGTGTCGTACCACTGGCCGGTGAGCGAATCCTGACGGGTCAGGGCCTGCTCATAAGGCAGCAGCAGCGCCTCGTGGCTGGTGTAGAAGCTGGTCCCGCCAAGCTGGGGCACCGTGTCCGGCGAGAGACCGCAGGCCTTCATGAAATCCAAAGCTTCGCCGATGCGATCGGCCATCTCGCTGAACTTCTGGGCCCAGGGGCTGCGGCCCATGAAATCCAGCATCCAGCCATGCACCTTATCGAGGCTGGCATAGCCGCCGGTCGAGAAGGCGCGCAGCAGGTTGAGCGTGGCGGCCGACTGATTGTAGGAACGGATCATGCGCGCCGGATCGGGCTCGCGGCCATCTGCCGTGAACGCGATGTCGTTCACATTATCCCCGCGATAGCTCGGCAACTCTACGCCATCGATCGTCTCGGTTCCCGCCGAACGCGGCTTGGCGAACTGGCCGGCCATGCGACCCACCTTCACCACCGGCAGCTTGCTGGCGAAGGTGAGCACCACCGCCATCTGCAGCAGTACGCGGAACGTGTCGCGAATATTGTTCGGGTGGAACTCAGCGAAGGATTCGGCGCAGTCCCCGCCCTGCAGCAGGAACGCCTCGCCATTGGCGACCTTGGCCAGATCGGCCGTCAGGTTGCGGGCCTCGCCTGCAAAGACGAGCGGCGGAAAGGTCCCAAGCTGCGCCTCGGCTGCCGCGAGTGCCGCAGCATCGCGATAGATCGGCATTTGCAACCCTTCATGATCCCGCCAGCTTGCGGGCGACCATTTCGCCGTCATGATATTCCAGACTCCAAGCGTGTTCGCGCCACAACATGGGGTGCGGCGGACAAGGGGCAAGCCCCTACGCGTTTGAGGGCTTTGAGGCAAGGCGGTTGGGCACGGCGCTCCTAACGCGGCGCCGGGACGAACCGTGCGGCCAAAACTGTGAGAACCATCGCCAGCCCCGCCGCAATCCACAACGCTGAAGAGCCCAGCCTAGCATAAGCGAAAGCCCCGGTAATCGCGCCGGTCATCAGCCCGCTCCACAGGCCGAGGTCGACGCGCCAGTGGCTCGCATCCTTCCCGGTGAGACGGTTAGCAAGCGCCTGCCCCAACCGGACAAGCGCGCCGGTCATGTAGGTGAGCCCGACCTTCACCTCGCCATTATCGGCGAGCGCGGCATTTTCGGCGCCCATAGCCATGACCATCGCGGCGAGTGCAAAAGTCGGCGAAATCGGTGCGGCGAGCGCGGCCATTAGGAGCAGAGCCGTCACCAGGCCGAGCACGGCCGGACGGCGATGTGGACCCGCGCGATGCCCCACCAGCCCGCCCAGCACAACGCCCGTAACGAACCCGGCAATGAGGCCCGCGGCGGTCAGCGCGGCGCTGGAGCCCTCGCTGATCCCCACTGCCAACCGCGTGGAGTTGCCGCTCATGAACGAGACGAAAAAGCCGCCCGCAGTGAGGAAGCCCAGCGCGTCCACGAAACCGGCCAGCGCGGAGAGCGCGATGGCGAGGTTGAGCAGGCGGGCGTCGGACCTGAGCATCGCTCTCGCCTAATAATCCCGGTTGAGGTCGGCGACATGCTCCAAGGGCTCGCCGGCCAGATAGTGGCGGATATTCCGCGCGAATCGCTCGGCGCCGCGCTGGAAGGCGCTGGTCTGGCTCGGCCCCGCCAGATGCATGGTGACGAGCACATTCGGCGCGCGCCACAGCGGGTGTTCGGGCGGCAAGGGCTCGGGCGTCGCGACATCGAGGAAGGCGCTGCCCAGGTGCCCGGCCTCCAGCGAGGCGATGAGCGCGGGCTGATCGATCAGATCGCCGCGCGCGATGTTGATGAGGCGAGCGCCCGGCTTCATGGCGGCCAGTTCCTCAGCGCCGATCATCGCCCGTGTCTCGCTGGTGTTGGGCGCGGCGATGATGACGAAATCGAACTCCGCGAGGCGCGGGCGCCAGTCATCCGGACCGATCACCGCATTGGCGCCGTCTGCCGAGCGGCGCACGCCGGTCACCTGAACGCCGAAGGCGCGCAGGCGGGTGCCGATCTCCCGGCCGATGGCGCCATAGCCGATCACCAGCGCCCGCGCGCCCAGCAGCTCGAAATTGCCCGGCGGCCGCGTCAGCCAGTTCTGCCGGTCATGGGCGCGCACGACCTCGTCCAGTCGCTTGGCGAGCACCAGCGCGCCCATGACGGCATAATCGGCGATCACGTCCGGCATCAGGCCAGCGCCATTGGTGAAGATCTGGCCGCGCGCGCGCATGTCCTCGATCGGGAACGCATCGAAGCCTACGATGACCGTATGGATCCACTTGGCGTTCACCGCCGCGCACGGACCCTTGGCGTAGACATTGCCGGCGAACTCATCGAACCAGCCGATCTCCGCCTCCGGCGCAAAGGCCATCGCCTCTTCGGCCGTGGAGAAGCCGCGCAATATGACGCGCCCGGCGATCTCGGCGCCCAGCATGGCTTCCAGCCTCTCCCGCTGCGCTTCCGGCAGAACGATGAGCGGTTTATGCGCCATGATCGAGCCTCCATTCCCAGCCGAGCGGATCGCCGTCCATGACCTCGACGCCGGCGGCGAGCAGTTCGTCGCGCAGCGCATCCGAGGCCGCGAAGTCCTTGTCGGCCCGCGCAGCCCTGCGCCGGTCCATCAGCGCCGCGATGGCCCCTTCATCGATGGCGGCAGTCTTCGGACGCAGGCGCAGTTCTTCCCGCTCCAGAGTGAACAGCCCGAGGCCGAGCACGCTCTCCATCGCCTCGACCAGCGCGCGCTTCTCCTCGGCCGGCACCTTCTTCATCGCCAGCGCCTCGTCCAGCACGGTGAGCGCGACCGGCGTGTTGAGATCATCGCTGATCGCGGCATCGAAGCGCTCCAGCAAGGGCGTCAGCTTGGGATGCGCCACCGCATTAGCCGCAGCCACATCACGCAGGGGCGCTGCGCTCATCAGCATGCGCTTGAGCCGGGTCAGCGCCGCGCCGAGATTGTCCCAGCTGAACTCCAGCTCCGAGCGATAATGCGCCTGAAGGCACATCATCCGATAGGCGAGCGGATGATAGCCCCGGTCGATGAGCAATTGCAGCCGCAGGAACTCGCCCGATGATTTGCTCATCTTTCCGGTGCGGTCGATCAGGAAATTATTGTGCATCCACAGCCGTGCGCCGGAATGGGCCGCGCAATCGAGATGGCCGTGATCGGCATCATAGCCCTGGATCGCCTGATTCTGGGCGATTTCATTGGGGTGATGGATCTCGCGATGATCGATGCCGCCGGTGTGGATGTCGAACGGCAGCCCCAGCAGCGCGCGGCTCATCACCGAGCATTCCAGATGCCAGCCCGGCGCGCCCTTGCCCCAGGGCGAGTCCCATTCCATCTGTCGGCTCTCGCCCGGCGGCGTTCTACGCCAGATCGCGAAATCGGCGGCGTGGCGCTTGCCCTCGACCGGATCGATGCGGCTTTCGCCCTCGTCCGTCGCGGCGCGGGCAAGGCGGCCATAATCGGCGACCGTGCTGGTATCGAAATAGAGGCCGGTCGGCAGCTCATAGCAATGCTGGTCGGCAATACTCTTGGCGAACTCGATCATCTGCGGCACGAAATCAGTCGCGATCGACCAGTGCGCCGGCTGGCGGATGTTCAGCGCCGCCACGTCCGCCCAATAGGCCTGGGTATAGTGCTTCGCGATGTCCCAGATCGACTGCGCCTGCTGCGCGGCCATCCTCTCCATCTTGTCCTCGCCGGCATCGCCATCGTCGGTGAGGTGACCGACATCGGTGATGTTGATGACGTGGGTGAGCTTGAAACCCTTGAAACTCAGCGTCCGCCCGAGCGTATCCGCGAACACATAAGCGCGCATGTTGCCGATGTGCGGATAATTATAGACCGTCGGCCCACAGCTATAGACCCGCGCCTCGCCGGGGTGAACGGGATCGAACGGCTCGAGCTGGCGCGTAAGACTGTTGAAGAGCTTGAGTGACGGGGCTTGGATCATGGCGCGCCCATGTGAGCGCAGCCAGCGCGCGGGTCAACAGGGCACAAAGGCCGTGATGCGCTGACGGGGAAAGCCATAGCAATGGCAGAGGGCGGCGCAGGCACCGCCCCCTGACCGAAAATCTCAGCCCTTGGGTGCGAGCACCATGAGCATCTGCCGGCCTTCGAGGCGCGGATAGGATTCGACCTTGGCGATCTCGGCCGTGTTCTCGGCGACGCGCTGGAGCAGCTGCATGCCGAGCTGCTGGTGCGCCATTTCACGGCCGCGGAAGCGCAGCGTGACCTTGACCTTGTCGCCCTCACCGATGAAATCGACGACCTTCTTCATCTTCGTATCATAGTCATGATCGTCGATGTTCGGACGCATCTTGATCTCCTTGATCTCCTGCGTCTTCTGGGTCTTGCGGGCGATATTCGCCTTTTTCTGGGCCTCGTACTTATACTTGCCGATGTCCAGGAACTTGCAGACCGGCGGATCTGCATTGGGAGAGACCTCTACCAGGTCCAGACCGACGTCCGCTGCCTGCTCGATCGCCTCGCGCGTGAACATCACGCCCAGATTTTCGCCCTCTTCATCAATGACGCGCACCTTGGGCACACTGATGAATTCATTGTAGCGGGGGCCGTTCGCGGGCTGTGGCGCCATCGGGCGGCGCATCATCGGGGGACGTATAGCAGTTTCTCCTGTTGCCAATTCACATATGCGAGATGCGCACCTTACCGGTTTTCCATGAGAACGGAAAGAGGCCGTAGCGCGACACGAGGCGAACTGCGGCGCGAAGGCCACAGTTGCGTGCACCGTGCATTTAGGATCGCAAGCCGCTCACGGCAAGGGCCATCATCAGCGAGGCCGCATGATGAGTGAGCAGGGCGTTGCGGCATCCCTCAGCCCGGATGGCGGAAATGAATGAGCGGATAGGGCCGCCCTGCCGGATCGGTCTCTGAGCGCCCCGTGCGCACGAAGCCGCGCGCTTCGTAAAACGCGATGGCATGAGGCGCCTGCTCGCTGGCGTCCACCTTTGCGCCGGGCACCAGCGCGAGAGCGTGCGCGACAAGAGCGCTGCCATAGCCCTGACCATGCACGGCGGGATCGACGAACAGCGAATCGATCTCGTCTTCGCCCATGCCGAGAAAGGCCTGGATGGTGCCGGCCGCATCCGTCGCGACCCACAGGTCCACGGAGGGAAGATGCTCGTGTTCGACCATGCGATCGATCTCAACCCGGTCCTCGGGCGTGAGAAAGCCATGCGTCGCGTCGACCGCCGCCCGCCAGATCGCCAGCGCGCGCGGCAGATCGGCCGGAGTCGCCTTGCGGATGTGGATGCTCATCGGCTTCTCATCATCTAGCTCCTCCTCTTCAGGGGTGGGGCTAAGGTTAGGCCAGATCCGGGGGCGTGGCCTCCGCCACCAGTTGCGCGATGACCTCCTCCACGCTCAGCACCTTCTGATGCTCGTCACTGCCGAGGCGGCGCAGGGCGACGGTGCCCTCCTCCGCCTCGCGACGGCCCACGACCAGCAGATTGGGCACGCGCCCAAGGCTGTGCTCGCGCACCTTGTAGTTGATCTTTTCGTTGCGCAGATCGGTCTCGGCGCGGATGCCGGCGGCGCGCAGCTTCTCGACCACCTCGCTCGCATAGCCGTCCGCATCCGAGACGATGGTCGCGACCACTGCCTGCACCGGCGCCAGCCACAGCGGGAACTTGCCGGCATAATGCTCGATGAGGATACCGATGAAGCGCTCATAGCTGCCGAAGATCGCGCGGTGGAGCATCACCGGCCGGTGGCGCGCGCCATCCTCGCCGACATAGCTCGCATCCAGCCGCTCGGGCAGCACGCGGTCGGACTGGATGGTGCCGACCTGCCATGTGCGGCCGATGGCATCGGTGAGGTGCCACTCCAGCTTGGGCGCGTAGAAGGCGCCTTCGCCGGGCAGCTCCTCCCAGCCATACTCGTCCGTCGCAAGGCCGGCCGCGATAACGGCGTTGCGCAGTTCCGTCTCGGCCAGATCCCACATCTCGTCCGAACCGAAGCGCTTTTCCGGGCGCAGCGCGAGCTTGATCGAATAGGTAAAGCCGAAGTCCTTGTAGATGCGGTCGGCCAGCGCGCAGAAGGCGCGGACTTCATCGACGATCTGGTCCTCGCGGCAGAAGATGTGCGCATCGTCCTGCGTGAACTGGCGCACCCGCATCAGGCCGTGCAGCGCGCCATGCGGCTCGTTGCGGTGGCAGCAGCCATTCTCGTAGATGCGCAGCGGCAGATCGCGATAGCTCTTGATGCCCTGGCGGAAGATGAGGACATGCGCCGGGCAGTTCATCGGCTTGAGCGCCATCCACTGCGCATCATTCGACACGAGCGGGCCTTCGTCCTCGACATTCGGCACCTCGTCCGGGATGACGAACATATTCTCGCGATACTTGCCCCAGTGGCCGGACTGCTCCCACTGGCGCGCATCCATCACCTGCGGGGTCTTCACCTCGTTGTAGCCCGCGTCATCGATGGCGCGGCGCATATAGGCCTCCAGCTGGCGCCAGATGACGAAGCCCTGCGGATGCCAGAATACGCTGCCATGCGCTTCCTGCTGGAGGTGGAACAGGTCCATCTCCTGCCCGATCTTGCGATGATCGCGCTTGGCGGCTTCCTCCAGTCGCAGCAGATGCGCGTCGAGCTGCTTCTTGTTGAGCCAGCCGGTGCCGTAGATGCGCGAGAGCATCGCGTTCTTCTGGTCGCCACGCCAATAAGCGCCGGAGACGCGCGTCAGCTTGAAGGCCTGCGGATCGACCTTGCCGGTGGAGGCGAGATGCGGCCCGCGGCACATGTCCAGCCAATCGCTGCCGGACCAGTAGACAGTCAGATCCTCGTCGCCGGGCAGTTCGGCCGCCCACTCGGCCTTGAAGCGCTCGCCCTGCCCTGTCCAGCGCTTGACCAGCTGCTCGCGGGTCCAGACCTCGCGGCGCAGTGGCTTGTCGGCAGCGATGATCTCGCGCATCTTCGCTTCGATGGCGGGCAGGTCTTCCTCGGTGAACGGCCCGCGATCCGCCGGCGCCGCGACGTCATAATAGAAGCCATCGTCCGTGGAGGGACCGAAGGTGATCTGCGTGCCGGGGAACAGCGCCTGTACCGCCTCGGCGAGGATATGCGCATAATCGTGGCGGACCAGCTCCAACGCGTCCGCCTCGTCCCTGGCCGTGACCAGCGCCAGCTGCGCATCGGCCTCCAGCGGGCGGGTGATGTCGACCAGCTGGCCATCCACCCGCGCAGCCAGCGCCGCCTTGGCGAGGCCGGGGCCGATCGCGGCGGCGATCTCCGCCGGCGTGGTGCCGCGCGCAACCTCGCGCTGCGAGCCATCGGGGAGCGTGATTGTCACCTGTTGCGTCATCGGTCTGGTTCCTGCTGTGCGGCTTGCCGCTTAGGCAAGTGCGGAAGACTTGGGAAGAGGCGGAACGGGCCGGATGCGCATGACCGCCCCGATCCGCTGCTGGGATGGGGCCTTCGGTCCTGCGCGCTTCAATCGATGAGGCGCGTGCCGACGACCCCGGTGCTAGTCCGGGTGAGGGGCGTAGTCGCGACTGTGAAGCGCAGACGGGGCATGGCGGCTTTCATAAGGGGAGCGCGGAGGTTTGTCACCTGCTGGCGGGCATCCCTTACAGCGTCGTCGATTCAGCGCAGCCGAGCGAGCATCGACGCCGCATAGGCCGCATAAGGGCCGATCCAGCGCTCGTGGATCGCGTGAATGGGCAGTGCATCGAGGTGATTCCACCGCTCGCGCCCGCGCTTCTCGGCGATCACCAGCCCGGCACTCTCCAGCACGCCCAGATGCTGCATGACCGTGCAGCGATCCAGCTCCGGCAGGAGCGCGCACAGCATCCCGGTGGTCTGAGGGCCGCCCTTGAGCGCATCGAGCATCCGGCGGCGGGCGCGGTGACCGAGCGCCTTGAACAGCGCGTCGGCAGCATCCTCATTGTCCGTCTCGGGCTTTGCGATTTTAGTCTGCGTTGACATGTTATGTTTTTATAACATATGAGTCGCCCTATCAAGAGGCGGTGGTGCTTCCTTTGCGAGAGGATGGAGCATGGAGCTGAAGTTCACGGTCGGCGGGCGGATCGATAAGCCGGTGCATGAGGTATTTGAGGCCGTGGCGAACCCGGCCCACCTATCCCAATTCTTCACCACGGGCGGGGCGCAGGGGCGACTGGAACCGGGCGCAACGGTGACCTGGGACTTTCATGACTTTCCCGGCGCCTTCCCTGTCGAGGTGGTCGAGGTGGAGCAGAACGCGCGCATCGTGCTGCGCTGGGCCGGTGCGGACGACGCCGTGACGCCGGACGCCCAAGGCCGCGCGCTCACCACCGTGACCATGACCTTCACCGCGCTGGACGGCGGACGAACCCATGTGCAGATCAGCGAGGAAGGCTGGCGCGACAATGCGGCGGGCCTCAAAGCGTCCTACGGCAATTGCGAAGGCTGGACCGGCATGCTCTGCGCCATGCGCATATGGCTGGAGCATGGGGTAAATCTGCGCGACGGCTTTTATAAGTGACGAGCTGTCCCTGCCCACTGACCTGACGAGACCCACCCCGTCACCAATCCGTCATCCTCCCTTCATGTGCATGACGCCGTTCCGTCACCTCCCTGACGCAACGCCTCCCTATCTGCCGCCCCCAGAACAAAACCTGCTTTTGGGGACTCACCACAATGAAACCGCTTTACCCGACTTTCCGGGCCGCTTTGCTGTGCTCGGCCATTCTGCTTGCCACGCCTGCCTTCGCGCAATCCGCGCCCGTTCCGGAGGCCGAGAGCGAGGCCGGTGCGGACGGTGACACCATCGTCGTCACCGGCCAGCGCCGCGCGCAATATGAGGCGACGGCGGAGAAGCGCGAGGCGTTTGCGGTGATGGATGCGATCTCCGCCGACGATATCGGCAAGCTGCCGGACCATAATACGGCGGCGGCGCTGCGGCGCATTCCGGGTCTTTCCGTGCAGGAGGATCAGGGTGAGCCGCGCTTCCCGGTGCTGCGTGGCCTGCAATCCACCTACAACCGTACGACGGTGGACGGCGCGCTGGTGGCCGGCGTGGATTCGGGCGGGCGCACCGTGCCGCTGGACATCGTGCCCTCCGTGATGGCGGGGCGGATCGAGGTCATCAAGACGGTGACGCCGGAGAATGACGCCAATGCCGTCGGCGGCATCATCAATATCACCACCCGTAGCGCCTTCGATGCTGGGCGGCCGTTCTTCAACGGCATCGCCTCTTATGGCATTTATGAGCAGCATGGCGAGGTGCGCAACAGCAAGCCCTCCTACCGGCTGGCCTTTGCCGCCGGCACCACCTTCGGCGCGGATGACGAATGGGGCATCGTGATCGGCGCGAGCCAGGAGCAGCTCGATTACGACATTCCGCAGATCGAGGTAGCCAGCCCCTCCGTACGCGAATATACCGCCGCCGGCGCCCCGGTGGACAGCGGCGCGGCGACCGGCAACGGCATCCAGGTGCCGACCCAGCACCGCCTCTTCTGGTACAACAACACCAAGCAGCGCACCGGCGGCAACGCCAAGCTCGAATGGCGCCCCTCCGACACGTTCCGCTGGGAACTCTCCGGCGTCGTCGCCCGCACCGAGGACGATGAGGAGCGCATCGAATATCGCATGGAGCCGATCGGCAATGTCGCGAACCAGACGCAGACCAGCGGTCAGTTCGCGCGCGGGCGGATCATCGTGCAGCTCAACCAGCCGATTACGCGGCGCCTCGTCGCGCTCGGCCGCACCGCCTTCGCCTGGGATGGCGGCGAGCAATGGAAGCTGGACGGCGACGCGGTGTTCTCGCTCGGGCGGATGCGCGTGCCCAATGAGAGCATCGAGTTCCGCACCCGCGATGCCGACGCGACCCGCTATGCCTTCAGCTATGATACGTCGGACTTCTACCCCGTGTTCACGCCGACCAACACCGCCGCAGCGGTGAACCCGCAGAACTTCTATCTCCAGCAGCAGCGCAGCAATCTGGAGAAGTCGCTGGAGAAGAGCGGCCAGTTCCGCCTGAACTTCACTTATGGCGATGACAGCATCGACGGCGGCATCAAGCTCAAGACCGGCGCCGTGCTGCGCCTCACGAGCCGCAAGAACGAAGTCGAGCGGACCGACTACAAGGCCGCCAGCGGCTTCACCTACACGCTCGACAAGGTGGTGACCGCCGGGCCGAGCGAAGCGATCCGCGACAAATTCTACATTCCGATCCGCATCGATGCGCAGGCCTTTCCGGCCTTCTATCAGGCCAATCAGAGCCGCTTCACCACCACCGTCGCCTCGAAGGCGGGCGATTATAAGGTCAACGAGGACGTCTATGCCGGCTATGTGCAGGGCAGCACCCGGATCGGCAATGTCACGCTGCTCGGCGGCCTGCGCTATGAGCGCACGGAAGTCTCCTCCGATGCCTATCGCACGCTCGGAAGCGCGCTCACCCAGATCACGACGGACGGCAGCTATGGCAACTGGCTGCCCAGCGCGCACATCCGCTGGGATGTGACCGACCGCGTCGTGGTGCGCGGCGCTTATACCAACACCATCGGCCGGCCGGATTATTCCTCCATCGCGGCGAGCGAGACGCTCAGTTTCGATGGCAGCCAGCCAACGCTGTCCCGTGGCAATCCGGGCCTCAAGCCGCGCGAGAGCCGGGGCTTCGATCTCTCCTTCGAGTTCTACCCGAAGGATGGCGTGATCTCCGCCGCTTTGTTCCACAAGAAGATCAAGAACGAGATCTTCACCCTCTCCAATGTGGAGACGATCGATGTCGGCCGGGGCCCGGAGAGCGTACTCGTCTCTGAACCGCGCAATGCCGAAACGGCGACCATCAAGGGCCTAGAGCTGAACCTTCAGCAGGCGCTGACCTTCCTGCCCGATCCGTTCGACGGGCTGGGCATGAGCGCCAACGCGACCTTCCTCGATACGCGTTTCACCTTCCTCACCACGGCCGGCCCGCGCGTGACCGGCCTGTTCCTCCAGCCGGACACGGTGTGGAACGCCTCGGTCTATTATCAGAAGGGCAAGTTCGAGGGGCGCCTGTCTTACAACTATATCGGCGGCTTCCTGGAGACGATCAACGACACCATCCCCAATGCCGACCAATATTGGAAGAGCCGTGGCACGCTGGATGCCAATATCAGCTATCGCGTCACGTCCAACATCACGCTCTATGCCGAGGGGCAGAACCTCAACAATCAGGGCCGGCGCGAGCTGGTCGGGCCCGGGCGCACCTACCTGCAGGAATCCGCTGAATATGGCCGGACCTTCTGGTTCGGCGTGGCGGCGAATTTCTGATGGGCCTGCTTCTCGCTCTGGCAGCCAGTGCCGCCACGGCGGCAGCGGCGGCGGGGACACCCGCTGCCGCCCCGCCCCAGGGCCAGCCGGCCGAAACGCTGCGCCGCATCCCTGCCGAGGAAGCGCGGCAGGGCGTGGCGGTCGGCCCGAACGATGTCTATGCCGTCGCCAACTGGACCATCGCCCGCTACGATCGCAAGACCGGCGCGCGGCGGGCAGTCTGGACTGGCGAGCCGGCGCGCTACCCGCACATCAACAGCTGCGCGCTCATCAAGGCCGAGCTGGTGTGCGCGGCCTCCAACTTCCCCAGCGTGCCACAGGCCAGTTCGGTCGAGATCTTCGATCCCGTCACCCTCGCCCACAAGCGCACCGTCTCGCTCGGCCTTGGCACCGGCTCGCTGACCTGGGTCGACTGGCATGACGGACACTGGTGGGGGCTGTTCGCCAATTATGACGGCAAGGGCGGCGAGGCACCGCGCGACCACCGCCACACCACCCTCGTCCAGTTCGATACGGACTGGCGCCGCACGCAAAGCTGGGCGCTGCCCGCCACGATCCTCGAGCGGATCGCGCCGATGAGCATCTCGGGCGGCGGGTTCGGCCCCGACGGACGGCTGTGGCTCTCCGGCCATGACAATCCCGAGCTCTATGTGACGCAATTACCCAAGGGCGGCGCCACGCTAGACCATATCGCCACCGTGCCCATGGAGGCGGAAGGCCAGGCGATCGACTGGGACGAGAACCGCCCCGGCATCCTGTGGGGCATCAGCCGCAAGACCCGCGCCATGCTGGAGATGCGCGTGCCGCCGGTGCAGCCGTAGGACGGCGGCGGTGCCCCTCGCGCAACGCCGCCCAAGAATACTCACGCCCCGGAACGATCCCCGCATCGCGTCAGTTCTCCAGACGAACCCATCTACGGAGAACGCGACATGATCCGATCCTTCCTCATCGGCCTGGTGGCCGGGCAGCGTGGCATGACGCCCTTGGCGGCAGTGGCGACAGGCACGCGCAAGGGGGATATTCCGGTGGTGCTGCCCCTGCAGGGCCTGTTGCGCAATCCGCTGATCGCGGCAGGCGCAGCGTCGCTGGCGGCGGCGGAGATGGCCGGCGACAAGATGAAGAGCGCGCCCGACCGGATCGTGCCGATCGGCCTCGCCGTGCGCAGCGTGACGGCGGCCTATGCCGGCGCCGCCCTGGCGCCGCGTGGCCGCCGCGGGCTAGGCGCGGCGGTCGCAGTCGGGACGGCGCTGGCCTCATCTTATCTCGGCTGGCGCCTGCGCTGCGCGGCGATGCGGCGTTATGGGCAGACCGCGACCGGCTTTGTCGAGGACGCCCTCGTGCTCGGCAGCGGCCTTGCGATTGCGAGCCCAAGTGTAGCCGGGGCTGAACGATCAGCCTAGGCGGCGAGGGAAAGGTTGAATGCCGCGCTGGGTGGCCGTTGTCCGATATTTCGATTGGTGAGCTGCCATTCCCGGTACGACGACTTTGCGGACATTCTCTTAGCGCTGGAATGTCCTGAAGGCGCCTTACAGATTACCGGCGAGGGTTGTGGTTTTGAGGACGAAGTCCATTGCCGGATTGAAGCAAAGCCACACGACAAGCAGCGACATAATTACTAGAAGAAGATTGGTCGCGACCGAGCCAATCAAAGGTCGCAAGGCCATTTTCAAAACCGCCGACGCCAGCCAGGTCCCTACTCCAATCGACATCGCGATGACTAGCGTCCACATGACCCCGTTCAGGATGTGAAAGCCATCGTTATCGTGGCAACCCGATCCAGCTTCACAATCGCCCATGATGTTGCCAACAAACACAGCGAATCCCATCCCGACAAAGAGAAGGGCGCTAGGCAGACAGCCAAAAGGCATCGCTGTTTGAAGATGATGCTTAAACGAAGCGATGGTCATATCGTGATGCTACCGCCGCTCTCATCTGCGGTTCAAGCCAGAAGACCACAATCGGGATGTCCGCTCCCCACGCCAAACTGGCCGCTCATCCATCCTTCGTCACCTCTCCAAAGCGGCTATGGCTGTGGTCCAACCTTGGTGTTGAACGCGGACTGATCAGGCGCGACGCCATTGCCGGCATTCCCTCCGTTCGTCCTGAGTAGCTGCTGAGCTTGTCGAAGCGGCGTATCGAAGGCTGGCCTGTGCGCTGCGATGCTTCGATACGGGTCTTCGATACGCGCCTGCGGCGCTACTCAGCACGAACGGGGAAAATCGGCAAAGATCGCATTTCGACGTCGACCCAGCGACCCCGGCCGCCCTTCGCAGATGTTCCGTCGCACAGTAATTTGTCCACAGCACCGCAGAGCATTTCAATAAAAATGCCGACGGACGCGGGATGGGAGGCGCTGCCCCTCATCCAACATGGCAGGTGCGCGCCGCGACGGTCTGGCAGACGGACGTCGCGCCTATCCTTGCAACGACGGCCGCGCCCGGACGGGGGAGATGGCGCGGCCGTCGGTGCTCATGGCTGCGTGCAGCTGATCTGCGCCGCAGACTGATCCGATGTGTCGCCCGCCCGCCGGGCGATGGCGGGCGCCGCGCAGATAGGGCGCTGGATGCCGTTGAGGCCGGACATCGGCCCGGCGGTTGCGCTCAACTGATCGGGCCGCTTGCCCTGCTCCACCCACGCGACGAGGGCACCGAACGCATCATATTGATCCGTCGCCGGGCCGCCGGCGCAATGGCCCATGCCGGGCACTGGGAAGACGCGCACGAACTCGCGCGCGGCGCCCTTGTACCGGGCATCGACCTCGCCCCACCAAGCCAGCGTGTCGTTCACCGAGAAGACCGGGTCCGACATGCCATGCGGCACGATGAGCTTGCCGCCCCGCGCGCGAAACGCATCGAGGTCGTTCGAGCGCGCGCCGATATCCTGCCAGGCCGAGCGCGTGAACGGCGGCACCACCGCCTCCACGCCGGCGCGAGCACGATCCATGTCGAGGCGCATGGCCCAGGCCAGCAATTCGTCAGGCGCGGCGCCGGCCAGCGTTGGCGGCGTCATGAAGACGGCGGCGAGCGAGGGCAGGCCCATGGCGACATTGATCGGCGGCACGCTGCCATCGGGCGTGCCGAGCATCCAGATGCGCCAGCCCATGTCCGCCCAGCCGGCATCCCACGGGAAGCCGGGATAGATTTGCGCGCCCTTGCTGTCCCGCGCGCCCTCGTGAATGCGCGCCAGCGCGTCGAGCTGTGGCTGGGAGAGGCAGCCCTCGGCCTTGTCGCCCTTGCACAGGCTGGCGCGTAACTGCGGCAGCACCCTGGCGGAGGTGCACTGGCCGACCGCGCCGATCAGGCCATCAGTCGTGCCGTCGAGCGAGTCGCAGGCGGTGCGCACGGCCTGCCCGACCAGCGCGAGATCGCCCATGCTGAAACTCGCGCGCAGATGGGCAAGCGTGACCGGCTTGCCCGATGCCTGCACCACGGAGGCGAAGGCCTGCGTATTCCACGCCTCGGCAATCGCGGCCTTGGGCAGCGAGAAGCCCGGCGCGGCGGCGACAATCCCGTCGAACAGATCCGGGTAGCGCTGGGCGAGCATCATGCCCTCCTGCCCGCCCTTGGAACAGCCGACGAAATAGCTCTGGCGGGGATCGCTCCCGTAGAACTGGCGGATCGCCGCCTTGGCCGCATGCGCCACCACCGGCAGCGAGGTGCCGCCATAATCGGCGCGCGCCTGCGGATCGAAGCCGAAGGCGCTGGCGCCGCCGCGGGCGGGATCGCTATTGGTCGCATTATCGTGCCCGCTATCCTGCGAGAGCACGGCATAGCCCTGCACCAGGGCCGGCGCTGCGGCGGTCAGCCGGCCAATAGCGTCGCCCAGCTCGCCATTGGTACCGCCCCCGCCCGAAAAGAAGAACCGCCCGTTCCACGCCACCGGCAGGCGCAGATGGAACCTGATCGCATAGGCCTGGCCATCGACGCCGGTATGCGCGCGCGTCGCACCGACGATGGCGCAATGAGGCGGTAGCTCGACTGGCGGGGGCGTCATGCCGGGAGGGCCGGGCGGCACCGGCGCGGGGCCGGCGGGATTGAAGGTCGCGCTGAGCAGGCGGGTGGAGGCATCCGGCCAATGACCCGCCATCCTTGCCCCGAGCGCGGCGCATCGGGCGGTGGCATCTGCGATGGTCGCGGCGGGCATTGCGGAGGTCGTGCCCCACGGCGGGGCCTCGGCCGCCCGGAGCTGGTGAGGAAGAAGCGCGAGGATGGCCGCAAGCGGCGCAAACATAAGGCGTTGCATGGTCATGACGGTCTTCCGCTCCTCTCCACAAGGCGCCCTCACAGTAAACGCGTGACAGCGAATCAGCAATCGATTACAAATTTCGTGCAGAATGACTCTGTCCGGGAACTGTCGGGGTGTGGCCGCGATGATGATTTCCATTGCACGCCCCTCCCCATTCTCGCTCAGCGGCAACTGTGGACCGCGCGCCACAGGCAGACTATTTTCTTTTTCATATAAATGAAAGGAGTCGCCGAAACAAACGAAACCTCATAGACCAATAGCACAGCACGTCGCGATCCTCTGCCAGGCTCATGGAAGCCGCCAAAAATGGATGAGGCAGAGGCACAGCCGGCGGACTGAAAATGAAAATGAGAAGCCTCGCGCGCACCTGAAGGCACAATAGCCAAAGGAGGCCGGGGAAACAGACAAGGGAGAGGGAGGATATGAAAGCCAATCGACAGGTTTATGCCGTCCGCGCACTGCTGACGTTGCTTTCGTCAACGACATGCGTGGTTGCGATGGCACCCGCACTGGCGCAGCAAAACCCGCAGCAAGGCGAGGGTCTGGAAGAGATCATCGTTACCGCGCAACGGCGCGAAGAAAATCTCCAGAAGGTCGCCGTCGCCGCTACCGCGCTCTCAGGCCAGGGCCTGGTGGAGAAGGGCGTCACCCGGGTGGACGAACTGCAGACGGTCGTCCCATCGCTCTCCGTTACCGACGCCGGGCTGACGCAGAACGTCAACATTCGCGGCATCGGCCTCGCCAGCGGATCGCCCGCAGTGGCCAACGGCGTGGCGACCTATGTGGACGGCATCTTCCAGCCGCCCATCGTCACCACCTCCAGCTTCTACGACATTGCCACGGTGGAAGTGCTGCGCGGGCCGCAGGGCACCTTCGTCGGCTCCAACTCGACCGGTGGCGCGATCTTCATCAACACCCGCAACCCCAGTCTTGGGGGCGTGGAAGGCTCCATCGAGGGCTCGATCGGCAATTATGATGCGCGCAGCGTGGAAGCGGTGCTCAACCTGCCGCTCTCGCGCACGCTGGCCATTCGCGGCGCCGGCAAATGGCGCACGCGCGATTCCTTCTACACCGACATCGGCTCCGCCGGCAGCTCGGCCGGTCGGCTCGATGAGCTTTCCGGCCGCTTCGGTGCGTTGTGGAAGCCGACCGAAAGCTTCCAGGCGCTGTTCAAGCTGGAAGCCGCGGACAAGGAAACCGGCGGCTATGCTTACCGCCCCATTACCGGCACCGCCTATGCGGCCTATCGGACCAGCGACCCGCGCCTGATCGACTATGATACGCCGACGCAGAATGACGAGAAGGCAATCCAGGCCTCACTGGAACTGCGCTACGAGCTGGGATCGGGCATTACCTTGCGCTCGCTCAGCGGCTACCAGAACAAGCGCATCTTCAACCTCTACGACAGCGATGCGACCAATGCCGCGCGCTATAGCCTGGCGGATTCGACGCGCCTCGCGGTTTCGACGCAGCAACAGTTCGTGCGCGAGCGGGTGTGGACGCAGGAGTTCAACATCATCTCGCCGACCGATCAGGATCTTTCGTGGATCGTCGGTGGCTATTATCAGCGCAACCGGATCGACGTGATCATCGAGAACCGCTCGAATGGCTTCCCGACGGACATTCTGATCGACAATGACAAGACCACCACCGGCGTCTTCGGCCAGGTGACGTACAAGATCACGCCGCAACTCGCGCTGGACGTGGGCGCGCGCTACTCGCACTTCTCGGTGACCGGCGGCGGCAGCGTCTCGATCGGTCGGGGCATCCCCACCTTCCCGCCAAACGGCTTGCAGGTGGCGGATCTGAGCGGCGACCACAAGGACGGGCGGATGACCGGCAAGGTCTCGCTCAACTGGACGCCGGACGAGAACAACCTGTTCTATGCCTTCGTCGCGCGTGGTTACAAGCCGGGCGGTTCTAACTCGCTGGTCTCCGAGTTCGATCCGGAAACGGTGATCGATTATGAAATCGGCTGGAAAGCGACGATGCTGGGCGGTGCAGTGCGCACCCAGCTTGGCGCCTTCTATTATGACTATAATGCCTTCCAGTTCGACGCTCTCGACCCGGCGACCGGACAGACGGCGGTGACAAACCTCACCGATGCCAAGGTGAAGGGCATCGAGGCGCAGGTGCAGGCGCGGGTCTCCGGCTTCACCTTCGATGCGGGCGTGGCCTTTGTGGATTCCGAGCTGGGCGACGTGACCTTCGTGGACACGCGCGCTTACGCCCGCGCATTCCCGGGCGTAACCCCGGCCGTGCAGTGCCCAACAGGCCAGGCATCCAATCCGCCGACCTGCATCGACTATACCCCGTTTCTGCGCACCACGGGCGGCGGCTCCAATCTCTACTCACCCAAATGGACCTATAATCTGGGTGCGCGCTACGACCTGTGGGTGGGCGATGTTAAGATCACGCCAAGCTTGAGCTACGCCTATGTCGGCCCGCAATGGACCTATATCGGCTACTCGCCGATCAGCGACCGGCTGCCCTCACGGGGACTGCTCGGCGCCCGGCTCGGCGTGCAGAAGGGTGATCTGCTGGTCGAAGCCTATGGCACTAACCTGACCGACGAAACCTATGTCTCCGGCCAGTTCGGCGACAATGAGTTCTACGGCGCTCCGCGCGAATATGGCGTGCGGGTCCGGTACGACTTCTGACTGAGAGATGGGGCTGGTTCACCCGCCGTGGCCGGCCCCGCTCCTCTTCTGGCAGACCCTAGCCAGCGTCTTTCATGAGCGTGCGCGCAATGTAGCCGGACATGCCCGCCGAGCCGACAACGCAATTCCGTCCGTTTGCCTTGGCCTTGTACAGCGCGCCATCCGCCGCGCCGATGACATCCTCCACGGAGTCCTGAGCCGAAGGCTGCAACACCGCCACACCAATGCTGACCGTGACCGGCGCAACATCCTCGCAGCCAGGATGTGGAATGGCGAGATCGAGCACCGCGCGCCGGAGCGCCTCGGCAAAGGCGAGGGCCGGTTCGGGCGCAAGGCCATAAGTGATCGCGGTGAACTCCTCGCCGCCGAAGCGCGCGATATAATGTCCCTGCCGGTGAACCTCGCTCTGCAACGCCAAGGCCACCCGCTCCAGGCAGCGGTCCCCGGCATCATGCCCTGCGGTATCATTGAACAGCTTGAAGCGGTCGATATCGATCATGAGGATACCGAACCAGGCGTTGTCCACGCTTGCTGCCGCCCATTTGCCGTTCAGCGTCTCCGAAAGGCTCCGCCGGTTGCGCATGCCGGTCAGCGGGTCCGTCTCGGCAAGCTCCGCCAACGCCTTGGTCAAGGCAACAAGCTGGGCGGATTTGAGTTCGTCCCTCAGTTCGATGAGAAACGCATTTCGCGCAGAGCGCTCTGCCTGACAGCGCATAACGAGCGGCAGGAACGACGCGAGGGTAATGAATCCGCAGAGGGTAAGGGATTCGATGTTCGGGCCGCGCAGTAGAAAGGCCAGGCCGAACATGGAGAAGATCGACAGCGTCGTTGTCGCCAGCGCCTGCCGCACCGAGGTAGGGATTGCGAGATTTTTAAAGATCAGCAGCAGAGCCGCGGCCATCAAATAGCGGTCGCTATGCGGTTGCCCCACCTGAAGCCCGAGATAGGTCACGGTCGCGACAAAGATCACCATGGGCAGGATGATGGCGGCGTTCTGTAACCGCTTCGGGCCCCGGATCACGATCACCATGGCCAGCAGATAGGCCGGAGTCGTGATGCCCAACCGCAATGCCAACCCCAGCTGCAGCTGACCGACGATATAATCCAGAGGCAGGCACGCCAGATTGGCAATCAGCGCCCCGATGTGCCAGCTGGCAATGGTTGTGCGCCTTTTCAGGTCAGTGCGGTCGAGATAGGCGGTTTCGAGGGACGGCTCCAGAGCGATCTGGCCAACAGGCCGCAACAATGCGCGTTCGATTGCGTCGATCCGCTCACTGGAAACCTGACCTTCGTCCATTGCTGACTCACAACAGCTTCTCAGCCGCACGGGCTATGGTGCGGATGTTAAGATGTCATTAGCATTTCAGCGTCGGTCGCGCGACTCTTCGCAAGTCCGGGGACCATTGAGCCTCGCTCAGCTCGCCCAGCTCCCGCCCAGCGCCCGGAACACATCGATCTGCGCGCGCGCGACCTCGGCATCCTGTGCGGCGAGCGCGGCTTCTGCCTCCGCAAAGGTGCGCTCGGTGTCGAGCAGCTGGAGGGAGTCGATGGCCCCCTCGCGCTGCTGGGCACGGGTGATGCGCGCGGCGGCGCCGGCGGAATCGCGGGCGGCCTGCAGGCGTTGGCGGCGCTCCAGCGCGTGACCGTAGGTCGAGAGCGCCGTCTCGGTTTCCTCCAGCGCGTTGAGGACCGCGCCGTCGAAAGCGGCAAGCGCGGCGTCACTGTCCGCCCGTGCGCCGGCGATGCGCGCGCGGGCGGCTTCCTGATTGGGGAAGGACCAGCTGATAAGGCCACCCAGCAGCCAGCGCAGTGGGCCACCGCCGAACATCGCGCCAATGTCATTGCCGGTCGATCCGCCCGAACCGCCCAGGCTGATGCGCGGATAAAGGTCCGCCGTGGCGACGCCGATGCGCGCGGTATCGGCAGCGAGACGACGCTCGGCCGCGCGAACATCCGGGCGGCGGGCAAGCAAGGTGGCCCCATCGCCGACCGGAATGGCCTGCCGGATTTCCAGCCCGATGCTGCGCTGGCCGGCAATCTCCGGCAAGGCGTCCGGGGTCCGGCCGGTGAGCGTAGCGAGACGGAAGAGCGCGGCCTGACGCTGCGCCTCGATGAGCGGAATGTCGGCGGCGCGCTGGTCGCGCAAGGCGGCGATCCGCGAGACATCGAGCGTGGTCGCCAGACCCGCCTCGCGCCGCTTGCCGGTCAAGTCCAGCAACCGGTCGAGCAGGCCCACGATCTCGCGATTGACGGCCAGTTGCGCCGCGCCCGAGGCGGCATCGGCATAAGCCCGCGTGGTATCGGCGACGACGGCGACGCGCACGGCGTCGGCATCGCCCGCGGCTGCATCGGCATCGCCGCGCGCGGCTTCCACGCCCCGGCTCACACGCCCGAACAGATCGACCTCATAGGAGACCGACAGTCCGGCATCGAGCGCCCAATCCTCACGCGGCGCTCCCGGCGCGCGCTGGCTCGCGGGCAGGCGGCCATAATCGCCGCTGGCCGAAAGATCGGTGCGCGGCAGCCGATCCGCCCGGGCACCGCGCAGCCCGGCGCGGGCCTTTTCCAGCCGGGCGAGCGCGATGCGCACATCCGTATTGGCGGCGAGCGCGTCGGTGACCAGCCCGTCCAGCACCGGATCATTGTAGAGCCGCCACCAGTCCGGCTGGACCGGCGCCGGCGCAAAGGCCGGGGATGCGGCGGAAAGAAAGGGGCCGGAGGACGCCGAGGGGGGCGTGGGGGCGACGTAGTCCGGCCCCACCGCGCACGCTGAAAGCGCCAGCGCGGAAACAAGAGGTGCGAAGATGCGATGAGCAGTCATGATAGGGTCCTCCTCACTCACTCGGCGGGGGCCGGCACGGCATCGCCACCGGACCGCCCGCGCAGGCGTGCGATCCGGTCACCGAGCGCGCGGCTCACGACGTAGAAAGTGGGCGTGAAGATGAGGCCGAAGATGGTGACGCCGGCCATGCCGAAGAACACCGCTGTGCCCAGAGCCTGCCGCAGTTCCGCGCCCGCCCCGGTCGCCAGCACCAGCGGCACCGCACCCAGGATGAACGCAAAGCTGGTCATCAGGATCGGCCGCAGGCGCTGCCCGGCAGCGTGGACGGCGGCATCCAGCGTGCTCATGCCGTTCTGCTCCCCCTGCCGGGCGAACTCGACGATGAGGATCGCATTCTTGGCGGCCAGCGCCACGAGCACGATCATGCCGATCTGCGTGAGCACGTTATTGTCCATGCCGCGCAGGTTGACGCCCACCAGAGCCGCCAGCACCGACATCGGCACGATCAGGATGATCGCGAGCGGCATGACAAGGCTCTCATATTGCGCCGCCAGCACCAGGAAGACGAGCAGCACGGCGAGGCCGAAGACGAGGCCTGCAGTATTGCCAGCCGTCTTCTGCTGATAGGCGATGCCGGTCCACTCATGGCTGAAGCCACGCGGCAGATTGGCATTGGCGAGTTGCTCCATGGCATCCAGCGCCTGACCCGAGGATGCGCCGGGCGCGGTATCGCCATCGATGGCGACAGCGGGCGCCAGATTGTAGCGCTGCACGCGATACGGCCCGGTGGTGTCCCGGAAGGTGGCGATCGAGCCGATCGGCACCATCTGGTTATAGTCCGAACGCGTCTGCAGGCTGGCGATGTCCGCCGTGGTGCGCCGGAAGGCTTCGTCCGCCTGCGCGGTCACCCGATAGGTGCGGCCAAGCAGGTTGAAGTCATTCACGAAGGCCGAGCCGAGATAGATTTGCAGCGTCTCGAACACCCGTTCCGGCGGCACGCCGAGCATCTGCGCCTTCTCGCGGTCGATATCCGCGAAGATGCGCGGCGTCGCGGTGTCGAAGAAGGTGTAGACGAACGAGAGGCCGGGCGTCTGGTTGGCCGGGCCGATGACGCTGTAGGCCGCCTGCTCCATCGCCTTGTAGCCGGCGCCCTCGCGATCCTGCACCATCAGGCGGAAGCCGCCCGCCGAGCCGATGCCGCGAATGAGCGGTGGCTTGACGATCATCAGGCGCGCCTCGCTGATGTCGGCGGTCGCCTTGCGGGCTTCCTCCATCAGCTTGTCGATGGTCTGGCCCTTGGCGGCGCGCTCGTCGAAATCATCGAGCACCCAGTAGGCCGCTGACGAACTGGCGTTGCGCGTCTCCGAGGCCCCGTCGAAGCCCGAAAGCATGACAGCGTTGGTGATGCCCGGAATGGGCAGCATCCGCTCGGCGACCTTCTTCATCGCCGCATCGGTGCGCGCGGTGGAGGAGCCGGGCGGCAGCTGGATGATCGTGAAGAAATAGCCCTGGTCCTGCGCCGGGATGAAGCCCGACGGCGTGTAAACCAGCGCAGCGACGGTCACCGCGATCAGCCCGACATAGGCCGCCATGATCTTCTTGGGCTGGCGGACCAGCCGCGCGGTCAGGGTCGCATAGCGGGCACTGAACCGGTCGAACCCGCGATTGAACGCATCGCCCGCCCGCTCGGTGAGCTGGCGCCAGCGCGGCGCGCCCTCCGGCAGGGCATGGCGGTGCCGCAGCAGCAGCGCCGCGAAGGCGGGCGACAGGGTGAGCGAGAGGACCAGCGAGATGATCGTCGCGGCCGAGATGGTGATTGCGAACTGCTGGTAGAAGGCGCCGGACATGCCGCCGATGAACAAGGTCGGCACGAACACGGCGCACAGCACCAGCACGATGGCAATCAGCGCCCCGCCCACCTCATCCATGGAGGTGCGCGCCGCCTGGAGCGGGGTCATCCCGTTTTCCAGATTGCGCTCGACATTCTCGACCACGACGATGGCGTCATCGACGACGATGCCGATGGCGAGCACGAGGCCGAACAGCGAGAGGTTGTTGATGGAATAGCCCATGCCCGCCAGCACCGCAAAGGTGCCGATGAGCGAGACCGGGATCGCCAGCACCGGGATCAGCGCCGCCCGCCACTTCTGCAGGAAGACGATGATGACGAGCACGACGAGGATCACCGCCTCGACCAGCGTCTTCACGACCTCGTCGATGGACTTCTGGATGAACTCGGTGGGGTTGTAGACGATGCGATATTCGAGGCCCTGCGGGAAGTCCTTGGCCAGGACGTTCATCTCGGCCTTGATCGCCTCGGCTGCGGCCAGCGCGTTCGATCCCGGCATCTGGAAGACGGGGATGATGACGCTGTCCTTGTCGCCGAGATAGGCCGACGTGCCGTAATCCTCGGCGCCCAGCTCAACGCGGGCGACATCGGAGACGCGGACCTGCCGGCCCTGATCGTCGGTGCGGATGACGACATTTGCGAACTGCTGCGGATCGGTGAAGCGACCCTGCGTCTCGACATTGAGCTGGAAGGCCGATCCGCCCGAGGGGGGCTGGCCGAGCGTGCCGGCAGCGACCTGCACATTCTGCTGGCGCAGCGCGGAGACGATGTCGCCGGCCGTCAGACCCAGCGCCGCCGCACGGCGCGGATCGATCCACACGCGCATGGAGAGATCGCGCGAGCCGAACAGCTGCACGTCGCCCACGCCCTCGATGCGGGCCAGCCGGTCCTTGATGCGGGTCTGCGCGTAATTGGAAATATACTCGCGATTGAGCGAGCCATCAGGCGAAATGAGGTTCACCACCAGCAGGAAGTCCGGCGAGGTCTTCTTGGTAACGATGCCGAGGCGCTGCACCTCCTGCGGCAGGCGCGGCTCGGCAATGGCGACGCGGTTCTGCACCAGAACCTGCGCCTCATCGAGGTCCGTGCCCTGCTTGAAGGTGACGGTGACGACCACGCGCCCGTCCCCCGTCGATTGCGACGAGAGATAGAGCATGTTCTCGACGCCGTTGATCTCCTGCTCGATGGGGCTGGCAACGGTCTCCGCCACGGTCTCGGCAGAGGCGCCGGGATACATGGCCGAGACGGTCACCGTCGGCGGCACCACCTCGGGATATTGCGAAACGGGCAGGAAGAAATAGCTGATCGCGCCGATGATCGTGATGATGACGGCGATGACGGCCGCGAAGATCGGCCGGTCGATGAAGAAACGGGACAGACGCATGAGGAGATCTCCTCGGGGGCAGCGCTCAGAGCATGTCCGGGTCAGGCGGCTTCACCTGACGGCTCGGACATGCGGAAAGCAAAAGGGACCGGATCAGGATCGGCTTCAGGCGAAGCCGATCACGACCTAGCGCGTAAACGTGGCCTGGCCGGACATCAGCGCGGTGGCGGCGGCAGGCGTCGCCGGCTGCGTCTCAGGCGCAATGCGGCCTTTGCGGACCTGCACCTTGCCGCCGGGCATGGCGAGCTGGGTGCCAACGATCACCACCTGATCCGCGGGATCCAGCCCGGCCCGCACGACGCGCAGGCCATCGACAACCGGCCCAAGCTCGATCGGCTTGGCGGCGACGGTGCCATCCTTGCCGACGACGAGCAGCGTCTTGCGGGCCTGATCGGTCTGCACGGCGGTATCCGGCACCAGCAGCGCGCGGGTCGGCGCGCCGGTGGAGAGGCGCATGTTGCCGAACATGCCCGGCGTCAGGAACAGGTCGGGATTGGGCAGCACGGCGCGAGCGCGAATGGTGCCCGAGCGCGGATCGAGGCCGTTGTCGGTGAAATCGAGCTTGCCCTTCCAGCGATAGGCATTCTCATCCTGCAGCTTGATCTCGACCGGCGTAGCGTCGGCATCGGCATCACGCTTGGTCTTGAGGAACAGCGCTTCGGACCCCTCGAAGGTGAAGTAGATCGGATCGAGCGCGTTGATGGTGGTGAGCAACGTGCCGGATGCGCCCTCTCCCGATGAGGCGAGGTTGCCGGGGTCGATCCGCCGATCCGAGATGCGGCCGCCAATGGGCGCGCGCACGGTGGTGAACTCAAGGTCCAGCGCACGGCTGCGGGCGCGGGCCTGCGCACCGGCCAGCGCAGCCGATGCTGCCGAGACACGGGCGCGAAGACGGTCGACTTCGCTCTTGGAAACGGCTTCTACCGCCACCAGCCGTTCGGCGCGCTCAAGATCGCTGCGGGCCAGCGCGAGATCGCTCTGGGCCGTCGCAACGCCGGCACGCGCCTCGGCCAGCGCGGCCTGGAAGGGGCGCGGATCAATGGTGAAGAGCGGCTGGCCGGCGCGGACCATCTGACCGTCCGTGAAATGCACGGCCGTGATCTGGCCGGAAATGCGCGGACGCACCTCGACCGCGCGGCTCGGCTCGAACCGGCCGACATAATCGTCCCACAGCATGATCTCGCGCGCGAGCGGCGCCGAGACGGTGACGGTGGGCGCCGCCATCGCGGCCTGCGCCGGGGGCGACGGGCGCATCAGCGCGTAACCGCCGGCAATGGCGAGCACCGGCAGCGCCACCCAGGCGGCACGGGTCAGCGAGCGCCGCCGCGTCGTGCCACCTTCGATGGGCGTGGCTTCCGCCGGGCTGAGTTTCTTGAGCATGTTCATGCGCGGTTCCTCCGCTTGATCGACAGACGCAAGGCCCCGATGTGGCGGAGCAGCGTCTCATATTGATGGGTCGTATAGCCGGCCTCGTAAAAGCGACCGAGCTCGGATGGGGCGATGTTGTAGCCATGGTGCCAGCTCAGCACCGCGATGCGCCGCAGCGCTTCGAGGCGCGCGCTCGCCAGCGGCATGGCCCGGCGGAAGCCGAAGACGAGGCGCAGCAGGCGGCCCAGGCGGCTCTCTTCGCGCAGCGAAGACAGCCCGTCTTCTCGCGCAAGGCGGACAATCGTCCACTCGACCGGAAGGAGGTGGCCATCCTGCACCTGAAGGCTTGCAGCCTCCGATGCAGTGACACCCGGGACCATCGCCCGTGCCCCGCCATCTCTCAGATCCAGATATGCCATCACCGTGTCTCCTCCTGCTTCCCCGGCAGGCACGAGGGGGCAGCCCCGGACAGGCAGTGCTGCCGGGCGCGCGCATCGCGGATGCCAGGGATCGATCCGGGAAAGACGGTGCGCGACCGGCGCGTCCGTCCCGAAACCAGAACCTATGAAATTGCTGTCAAATCAAGTCGGGCAAGCAGAACGCGCCCGGCCAAGCCGCACGCACTCCCACGCCTTCTGTACCGACTGGTATATTAATGAGACGTTCAGCCGTCAACCCGGTTTTTTGTACCGACCGATATTTTATTTTGCAGCGCGCAAAATCGGTCTTGGGTCCCGGGACGCTTCAGCGGCTAGGCCACATCCCCATGGTGGTCTCGGCAACGCGCTCCAGCTCCTTGCGCGTGGTGCCGGAGCCGGCCAAAACCGCCATGCCCTGCAAAACGGCGATGAGATACTTCGTGATCGCTTCCGCATCCGCGGCCCCGACAAACTCGCCCTCGTCGATGGCGCGCTGCATCCGGGCCACCAATGCTCGCTTCACGGTCTCGCCGCGCTTGAGCACTTCCTCACGGATCGATTGCGCTTCCGCGCCACAGGCGGTGACGCTGATCACGCTGAGGCAGCCGGTGGGCTGGCCATTGCCGGCAATCGTGGAGAGTGCGCCATCGAGCAGATGCTGCGCCACGCCGCGCGCGGTGGGCATATCCAGCGCCGGACCGATATAGGCCAGCTTTTCCCGCTCGTAGAGATCGAGCGCCTGGCGGAACAGGGCCTCCTTGTTGCCGAACGCGGCATAGAGACTCGGGCGGGTGATCCCCATCGCGTCCGTCAGTTCGCTGAGCGACGCGCCCTCATAACCCTTGGTCCAAAACACACGCAACGCGGCCGCAAGCGCCTGCTCGCAGCAAAATTCGCGGGGCCGACCCCTGATGGCGGTCTGTTCCATATCGGACGGTATAGAATTCCTCGACGGGCTTGTCGAGTCCGGTGCGACGAAGGGAGCCAGGACGGTCCCGCTCGAGCGGCACGTTCTCCCAGGCATGATAAAAGTTAAGTTCAGACTCTTTTCCATGAACCTTTTCCAGAGCTTGACATTTCAAGCGCAGGATCACTCCGATCCCGATAATGGCAAAGCGGTGGTGACGCCGTGACGCAAAGCTTCCGGCCTTGGGTTCAAGGTAGCGGGGTTGCCGAAGGAGCCGAGGTCGGAGCTGTGTGTGCGTGTCTACGCCTCGCTCTGGCTATGATCGCTCCACACCGCTCCGCGCTACATGGGCCTGCCATCGGATAGCTCCGTCTCCAGCCCGGCTGCAAGCCTGACAGGAGATGACGCAATGGCTCAGGTTCTTTCCACGACGACATTACGATCCAACAGAACGTCACGACTATGCCGGGCCATGCCCGCCATAGCCGCCTGCTCCGCGCTCGCCATGCTGCTGAGCGCCTGCGAGACCAGCGGTTATTCCCGCTACGCCAATGTCGGCTCGCCGGCGCCCGGGTCGGGCGGCAGCAGCGATGGCGGCAGCAACAATGGCGGCGGCGGCACTGACACGGGCGGCGGGAACACGGGCGGTGGGAACACCGGCGGCGGAAATACCGGGGGCGGCGGATCGGCCGATGGCGGCGGCAGCACCGGTGGCGGTCTGGCTGGGGGCGTCGTTACGCAGGTCTCCCCGGTTCTGGCGACGGCCGGCAATGCCGTGCTCGGCGTCGCGGATGGCCAGCAAGGCGTGACCACCCCCATCGCCGCTGCCTTGCCAGTCACGCAGCCCCTGACCGGCACGATCACGCGGGTGCTGCAGGATACCGGCACGGTGCTGGTCGATGCCGGCGAAGGCCGCACGCTGCTGCTGCAGGGCGCGCAGGGCGTGGTCGGCGATGTCGTGTCCATCGATGTTGGCGGTCGCACCGTGACCAACGGTCTTGATGGCACAGCGGGCGCGATCGGCGTCGGCGTGCTCGGTGACACCCAGCCGACGGGCACGCTCGCATCCGCCGGCGTGCTGAACGCAGGCAATACCGCGCTGGCCACCGTGAACGGCATCGCCGATGTACGGGTGACCAACATTACGGCACCCACCGGCGGCATTTCCGACAATCTGCTGAACGTCGCGCTCGGCGGCAATCAGCTGCTGGGGAGCGGCGATCCGGCGCTGGTCAACGCCAATGTGCTGCCGAACGGCGCGTCCCTGCCCGGCGGGGGCACGGGGGCCGTGGGCGGCGTGCTCGGCGCGGTGAGTTCAACCGTCGGGTCTGTCGGCGGCGCCGTGGGCGTGGGCGGTGACGTCTCAGGCGGCGGCGTGCTTGGCGGCGGAACGGCCACGGGCGGCGACGTAAATGGCGGCGTGCTTGGCACGGTCGGTGCCACGGTCGGCTCGGTCGGCGGTGCGCTAGGCGTTGGCGGCAGCGTCGAAGCCGGTGCAGGCGCAGGGGCCGGCACGACGACCAATGGCGGCTTGCTGGCGCCGGTAACCGGCACGCTCAACACAGTCGGCACTTCTCTGGGGCTGGGCCGCTAAGCAGCCACCCCGCCTCAAGTCGCCAACCTCGGCGCAACCTTCCCTCCGGTGCGCGGCGGGCGGTCTCAAGACCCGCCGCGCACTCACCGCTCCAAGTCCGAAAGGTCCATATGGTCGCGCTCCTGCCTGCAGCCATTGCGCTGATCGCCATCGCCCAGCCCACGGGCAGCGGCCTGACACCGCCCCTCATCGATCAAAGCCAGCCCGGACCCGCCCCGGTACTGCCCGCACAGGAGCGGCCGGCCGCAGATGATCCGACAGGCCAGGTCGCCGTTGAGGCGCAGGCCACCGCAGCGCCGATCCGCAGCGTGACCTTTTCCGGCGTCGACGCGCCGGCGCCGGTCGCCGAGGCCGCCCGGGCCTTCATCGGCCAGCCGGCCACTCGCGAGAATCTGGGCGCCCTCGCCAAGAGGATTTCCGATGCCTACGCCAAGACCGGCATCGCGCTCTATACGGTCGCCATTCCGCAGCAGGATCTGGCCGAGGGCCATGTCCGCGTACTGCTGGCCGAAGGGTTTATCGAGGATATCGCTTATCCCAAGGGCGCCTCCCCGCTGATCCAGGCCTATGCTGCGCCGCTGGCGCGCGAGCACCCGCTCAGCCGCCGCACGCTGGAACGCAGCCTCTCGCTGATGCGCGACATTCCCGGCGCGAAGATCGACGCCAATATGCTGCGGGGTGCGCAGGTCGGTAGCGTTCGCCTCGCGATTACGCCGGAGCGGGAGTATAGCGATTTCTCCTTCGGCTTTGATAACCGCACGCAAAGCGGGCTGGGCAGCGGCCAGTGGCGCGCATCGGCCAAATTCTACAGCCTGCTGCGCGATGGCGACCGCAGCGACCTGACCCTGCTCAGCGCCGCCGATTTGAAGCGCTATCGCTATGCCGGGTTCAGCCACCAGACGCCGCTCGGCACGGACGGCCTCACTCTCGGCCTCTCGGCCTCCTGGCTGGATACGCGACTGCAGGCGCCCGCGATCGTCGGCGAGGCGCAGACGCTCGGGCTCAGCCTCTCCTACCCGGTCATTCGCGGATATAAACGCAATCTCACCGTCAGCGCCGGCATCGACGGGCTGAACAGCGATGCGGCCTATCTCGGATCGGTGATTTCCTCCGACCGCATCCGGGCCGTGCGCGCGGCCGCCGGCTACTCGATCGTGGCGGACAAGAGCGCCTTGGGCCTTGCCCTCACCGGCAGCCGAGGCCTCGATATGCTCGGCGCGCGCGGGGTGCCGGGCTTTACCGATATCGACTTCACCAAGATCGCCGGGCGCGCCAATTATGATCGGATGATCGGCAAGCGCCTTGTCGGACGGCTGCGCCTGAGCGGCCAGTATAGCGGCGACCGGCTGGGCGGCAACGAGCGCTTCTCGGTGGGCGGGCCGGAGATTGGGCGAGCATTCGAGACGGCGCTGCTGAGCGGCGACAAGGGCATGGCCGGCCTGTTCGAACTGGCCCTGCGTCCCAAGCTGCCCACGCGCCTGCAAGGGTCGGAAGTCTACGGTTTTGTCGATGGTGCCCGCGTGCGCCTCAACGCCCGCACCGGCCTGCCGGCAGCCAGCTATTCCATGGCCTCGGCCGGCGGTGGCCTGCGCCTCAACTATACCACCCGCGCTTCGCTCTCGCTGGAGGCCGCGCGCGTCATCGAGGCGCCCTTTCCCAACGCCGGGGACGGCTGGCGCTTCAACATCGGCTGGTTTCTGAAACTGCGGCGATAACCGAACGCGCGGCTCCCGCTTTTTTGCCTTGGCATTCGCAGGCGGGTTCCGGCACAAGCGTGCAGACAAAATCAATCTGACGAGCGGCACGAACGCTCGCGGGGGAGGATGATGTGCACGTTCCGGCGCTCGACCTGGCTTTCCATGTTCGTCTCGATTTTGGCGAAGGGCCGCGCACGCGGTTCCAGCCGGCCCTGCAAAGCTTTACGCGCGGCTTTGTCGCGCTCGCCGGCGGGGTGGTGAGCGGCCCGCGTCTTTCCGGCCATGTCGTGCCCTATTCCGGCGGGGACTGGCCCCGGCTCTGGTCCAGCGGCCTTGTCGAATTCGAGGCACATTACATGCTGGAGGCCGATGACGGCGCCATGATCTACATCCACAATCGCGGCATCGCCTATGCCAATCCGGAGATGACGGCGCGGATCGAGGCGGGCGAGCATGTCGACCCGCAGGACAATTATTGCCGCATCACGCCGCGCTTCGAGGCGCCGGAAGGGCGGCACGCCTGGCTCAACCGCACCGTCTTCGTCGGTATTGCCGAGCGGCGAGGCAATTCGACCTTCTTCGATTATTATGCGGTGACCTGAAGCATGACCACCCGCCTTTCCGCCGACGATCAGTTCGGCATCCGCGATGCCATCGCGCATTATGCCTGGGCGCTCGATACCGGCAATGTCGAGGCGTTCGTCGGCTGCTTCACCCGTGACGGGCTGCTGATCTGGGATGCATTCGAGACGCCGCTGCGCTGGCAGGGCGCGGACGCCATCCGCCATTTCGCGACCTTCATTCGCGACCAGCCGGCCTCGGCGGGGCGGCAGCATCATGTCACCAACATCATCGTCACGCCCTGCGAGGGCGGAGCGCGGGCGATCTCCTATGGCGCCGTGGCCCTGCGCCAGGGCGATGGCCCGCACGCCCTGCACGTGATGGGCTATTATGAAGACATCTTCCGGCAGGAGGATGGCGTATGGCGCATGGCGCAGCGCACGATCCGCGACTGGTCCGGCCCGATACTCGCGGGCTTTGCGGGGCAGACGGGCGCGCGGGAAGGTCGACCGCTGCCGCCCCCGCTCAAGGGGCTGCTGTACGACAGGCAGGATTGAAACAGCTTTTCAGGCAGGCGGACCGAACGAGATGGATGAATTCGACTATATCGTGGTGGGCGCTGGATCGGCCGGGTGCGTCGTCGCATCGCGGCTGAGCGAAGACCCCGGCACGTCGGTTCTGCTGCTGGAGGCGGGCGGCAGCGATAAGCGGCTGGACATCGCCATGCCGCTCGCCTTCCTCAAGACCATCGCCGACCCCAAATTGAGCTGGGGCGACATGGGCGAGCCAGAGCCGCATCTCAATGGCCGGCGGATCTGGATTCCGCGCGGCAAGGTGCTCGGCGGCTCATCCTCGATCAACGGCATGTTCTACATGCGCGGCCACCCCAATGATTTCGACACCTGGGCGCAAATGGGCGCGCGCGGCTGGAGCTATGACGATGTGCTGCCCTATTTCCGGCGCATGGAGGATAGCTGGCGGGGCGAAAGCGCCTATCATGGCGTGGGCGGCCCGCTGCATGTCGCGCCGATCCAGACCGGGCATCTGCTCCACGAGCCGCTGCGGCAGGCGACGCTGGCGGCCGGCTATCCGGCAACCGACGACATCAATGGCGCGGATGCGGAAGGCCCCGCGCGCGGCGAAGTCACCATCGACAAGCGCGGGCGACGGGCGAGCGCGGCGGCGGCCTATATCCGCCCTGCCCTTGGCCGCCAGAATCTGGACGTGCGGCTGAAGGCGCTCGCCTACCGCATCCTGTTCGACGGCAATCGCGCGGTCGGCATCGAATATTCGGTGGACGGCCAGACCCGCCAGGTGCGCGCGCGCCGCGAGGTCATTCTGAGCGGCGGCGTTTATAACAGCCCGCAGTTGCTCCTGCTCTCCGGCGTGGGGCCAGCCGCACAGCTTGCCGAAATGGGCATTGCGGTGAAGGCCGATGTGCCCGGCGTCGGCCGCAACATCTCCGAACATCCCTGCTGCATGATGGAGTTCGCGGCCACAAAGCCGGTCACCTTCGTCAAGGAATTGCGGCTCGACCGGGCGGCGCGCCATTTCGTCCAGTGGCTGATGCTCGGCACCGGCAAGTTCGCGACCCAGCTCAACAGCTGCAATGTCATCCTGCGCACCGATCCGGCGCTGGCGCAGCCGGACATTCAGCTGATGTGCAATCCGGTGACCTTCGGCGCGCGGCTGTGGATGCCGCCCTTCCGCCCCGCGCCGGCGCACAAGCTGGCCTGCGGCGTGGTGGTGCTCAACCAGCGCAGCCGCGGCTGGATGACGCTGCGCTCCACCGACCCGAACGACCGCCCCGCCATCACCCTCAATCTGATGGATGACCGCTGGGACATGCAGACCATGATCCGCGGCATCCGCGAGGCGCGGCGCATCTACCGCACCGCCCCGCAAGCCGCGCTGACCGGCACCGAACTGATGCCGGGTGAGCAGGTGCAGAGCGATGACGAGATGGAAGACTGGGTGCGCCAGGTGGTCGAGATCGGCCAGCACGCCGTCGGCTCCTGCACCATGGGCACCGGACCGGACGCCGTGGTCGACCCCGCGCTGCGCGTGAAGGGCGTCACCGGCCTCCGCGTCATCGATGCCTCGGTCATGCCCACCGTGCCCGGCGCCAACACCAATGCGACCGTGATCATGATCGGCGAGAAAGGCGCCGATCTGGTGAAGGCGGGCTAGGGCCTGGTCCCCGTCCCCGGCTTGCCTCAGCGCGCCCGCTTGGTGCGCGGCTCCTTCCATTGCACGCCGTAGAGGTCGAAGCGGCGGTCGCGCAGGTTTTGCACCGCGCCGCTCTGCCGGCTGGTCAGCAGATCGTCGAGGGAGAGGTCGGCAATGGCGATCGTCTCGGTATTGGGCGCGGTGTCGGCGGCCACGCCATCGCGCGCGAAGGGGAAGTCCGAGGGCGTCAGGATCGCGCTTTCGGCATAGTGAATATCCATATTCTCGACATTCGGCAGATTGCCGACAACGCCGGACGTCACGACATAGCACTGGTTCTCCACCGCCCGCGCCTGACAGCAATAGCGCACGCGCAGATAGCCCCGCCGCTCATCGGTGCAAAAAGGCACGAACAGCAGCAGCGCGCCCTGATTGACGAGGTGCCGCGCCAGCTCCGGGAATTCGGAATCATAACAGATCATCACACCGATCGGCCCGCAATCGGTGGGAATGGCATCGGCGCCGAAGCCGCCCTTGATGTTCCACCAGCGCCGCTCGGATGGCGTGGGGTGCAGCTTCTCCTGCGTGTACATCGCCCCATCGCGCAGGAAGACATAGCTGATGTTGCGGATATCGCCATTCTCGACCCGCGTGGGGTGGGAGCCGCCGATGATGTTGATATTGTAGCTGACCGCCAGCTTCTCCATGAACGCGCAATAACGCTCGGTATATTCCGCGATCTTGCCGATGGCCTCGCTGGGCGCCAGCTTGGCGCGCGAGATGGAGAGCAGTTCCAGCGTGTAGAGCTCGGGAAACACCACGAAGTCGGCGCGGTAATCCGCCGCGACGTCGACGAAATACTCCACCTGCTCCTCGAACTGCTCGATCCGCGTGATGCCGCGCATCTGGAACTGCACCGTGGCAACCCGCACCGATGACGGCAGCTTGAGGGTGCCATGGTGGGCGCGCCCTGTCCCCTCCTCGGGCGCCAGCGGATTGGGCCAGAACATGAGTACGGCATTGCCGGCGCTGTCCCGGTCGCCCGGCAGATAATCCGGCAGGATGCCCTTGGCCTGGAAGCCCTGCCCCAGCTGGAAATTGATCACCGGATCGCGCAGCTTGCGCTCGATCGCGGCATCGAGATAGGCCTGCGGATCGGGATAATCCCGGCGCCGCCGCGCATAGCCCGGCAGGCGGCCGCCAAAGGCGATGCCCTTCAGCTCGAAATATTGGCACAGTTCCTGCCGCTTACGATAGAAGCGCTGGCCGATACGCAGACGCCGGAAATCGGGATCGACGCAGACTTCCATGCCGTACAAAACGTCCCCTTCCGGGTCATGGCGCGTACCGAAGCCATCGCCGGTGATCTCGCCCCAGCTGTGCGGCGCGAAGGCAATCTCCTGCGAGACGATGAGCGTGGCGCAGTGGCCGACGATGGTGCCCTCATAATCGGCGACGAATTGCCCTTCGGGGAAGTTATTGATCTGGCCGCGAATTTGCGCGGCGGTCATGGCCTCGGCCTTGCCATAGACCTTGGTGGAGAGCCGGGCGATCGCGCGCGCATCCTTGGCGAGCGCGGGACGGACGATGAGCTTTGCCTGTGTATGAGCCATGCAGGCGATATAGCGCGATCGCGCCCAGCGTCCATGTTCGTGCAGTCCGGCTGCCCCCACATCGTCTTGCACCCCGACAATCGGACGACTAGCCACGCCCTGTACGCAAGGGCATTCTGGGCGGTTTTCGGGAACCACTCGGTCCTGATGCGTTTATCATGCTGGCTTCAAAGTCGCGGACGGCTGGAGCGGGCAACCACAGGGAATGCGACCTTGGCGATAGAATCGGGCGATCACAACGACTTCGCGACTGAAAACGGGGATACCGCCGCTTCGGACGACAATCAGGGCACTGAAGCAGCCGAAGGCCGGGTGACCGTGCGCGGCAAGGATCACTGGCGTGAGCGTACCATCACCGCGCCGGGCCTGAGCGAACGGGGCAACGTGTTTTTCGCCGCGATCGAAATGACGCGGATGCCGATGATCCTCACCGATCCCAATCTGCCGGACAATCCCATCGTCTTTGCCAACAAGGCGTTTCTGGACCTCACGCTTTACGAAGAGAGCGAAATCATCGGGCGCAACTGCCGGTTCCTGCAAGGCGCCGAGACGGACCGCGAGCGGATCGCCGAACTGCGCGATGCCGTGGCGCGGCACGAGTCCATCGCGCTCGAAATCCTCAACTACCGGCGCGACGGCACGCCATTCTGGAACGCAGTGTTCATCGGCCCGGTCTATGACGTCTCCGGCAAGCTGCTCTACTTTTTCGCCAGCCAGCTGGACGTCACCAAGCGGCGCGAAACCGAGCAAGTGCTGCGCCAGGCGCAGAAGATGGAAGCGATCGGGCAGCTGACCGCTGGCCTTGCCCATGACTTCAACAATCTGCTGCAGGTGATCGGCGGCAGCCTGGAACTGGCCTCGAACCGCATCGAGGATGAGCGGGCCGGGCGGCATATCGAGAATGCCCAGCACGCCGCCGCGCGCGGGGCAAAGCTGACCGGCCAGCTGCTCGCTTTCGCCCGCAAGACGCGCCTCACGCCCCGATCAGTGGACGTGAGCGATTGCGTGCAGAGCTTCGTGCATGTGCTGGAGAGCGCGCTCGGCAGCGATATCGAGTTGCACCTCAGCCTACGGCGGGGCCTGCCGCGCATCCACGTCGATCCTGACCAGTTCGAGATGGCGGTGCTCAACATCGTGATGAACGCTAAGGACGCGATGCGCGGCGCCGGCGGGCTGGTGACCATCACGACCGGCAAGCTGCATCTCAACGGCGATGCTGCCGCCCGCCAGCTTCCGCCCGGTGACTATATCAGCCTTGAGGTGACGGATGAGGGGGAAGGCATGCCCGCCCATGTCGCCCAGCGCGCGACGGAGCCCTTCTTCACCACCAAACCCACCGGTCAGGGCACGGGCCTCGGCCTCGCCATGGCCAGCGGCTTCCTGCAGCAATCGCGGGGCCGGCTGGAGATTGAGAGCGAACAGGGCGTCGGCAGCACGATCCGCCTGCTCTTCCCGGTTTCCGTGCAGAATGACGAGGATGACCGCGCCGGCAACCCGGCCCCCATCACCGCGGCCGCGCCCGCGGATGGTTCCTCCGGCAAGGCCCATATTCTGGTGGTGGAAGACAGCCCTGAAGTCATGGCCCTGTCCCGCGAGATCCTTGAAAGCGCCGGCTATCGTGTCTCGACCGCCATCTCGGGCGATGAGGGTCTCAAGGCGCTGCAGAAGCTGATGGAGGCCGACCCGGTCGATCTTCTCTTCACCGATCTCGTCATGCCCGGCAGCCTGAATGGCATTTTGCTGGCGGAGGAAGCGGTGAAGCTGGTGCCCGGCATCGCGATCCTCATGACCACTGGCTATAATGAGCAGCTCGTCTCCGATGGCCCGCAGACCATCTCGCAGGATGTGATCGGCAAGCCCTATCGCCCGGCCGAACTGCTCAACAGGGTCGAGCAGGCGCTCAAGAACCGCGCCACCGCCGGCGATGCCCGCCGGCACCGCTCCGATTACGGCCACGCCGAAGCCTGATCGAACGGGCCGGCTGACGAGGGCACGGGCGTAAGACGATCTATTCTCACGCGCGGTACATGAACGCCACCGAGCATCTGGCGTTTCCTAAAAAGGTGAGATATAGGCGCGCCAGCCATCCCCGCAGCGCGCTGCATCAAGGGGTTCGCGCCGTGCGGGCGTGGTGGAATTGGTAGACGCAGCGGACTCAAAATCCGCCATCCGCAAGGATTTGTCGGTTCGAGTCCGACCGCCCGCACCAGACAGTCCCTAATTCTCCGAGATTCGTGAGCGGTGGTATGGCCATAGCAAAACTGGCGCAGAACTGCGCCGTTTTGGCGCTCTCATTCCGCCAGTTGAGGTCTGCAGACCATGCACGCGGGCACCATCAGCCATTTCTGCCCCTTTATCTCAGTGGTCATTTTCCAGACCTCAATGCGGGTCAACGCTGCGCGGCATCGAACAAAAAACGGCCGGAGGACATCCGGCCGACGCTTTCCTTAGAGGGATGACGGAAGTCAGCTGCAGCCGAGCAAAGCCCGCTGCTCACTCCAGCTCATCGGCAGATCGACGCTGAGCAGTCTTTTGGTCGTAAGCGAGACCGGCTGGATGCCCTCGATGCATTGCGACACGATGTCCGGCGCAAGCGTTGCGATGCGCAGCAGCTGCGCGGAACGCTTGCGGCACTTGCCCTGCGCGTCGGCAAGTGATGCCAAGCTATGCTCCGGGGCGCCGAGCAGCGCCTGATGCAGCGCTCGGGCCTCAGCGATCAGTGCGACCAGCGGCGTATTGACCGTATCGGCTGAACGGTCCTGCGCGTCGCCGATGATCATGCGGACATCCTTGCCTTGTCGGATGCGGATCGCACGGCTTGTCAGTTGCACGGGATGATCATGCGCCAGTTGATCGAGACGCAGGAGGGCCAGCAGCTTGTCACGGTCGAGAGTGATGGTGATGCCCTCATCAGCCATATCGATTCGTGAGAGAAGCATGGTCAATATGGCCGTACGCTTTGATGCTTTGTCCAGATCGGCTGCAGCCTGTGCTGCCTTGGTAAGTGCGTTGATCGCTTGGCTAGTCCCAGCAATGTCGATGATCGCCCGACGGTCCATGAGCCAGCCCTTCAGGCGCTCGATGACGATCCGTTCGATCTCCGGCGCGCTGACCCGCCATGGTTTTTCGCTGCTGCCGATGAGTGCGTTGGGATGGGTTACATAATAGCGATAGCGCTTGCCGGCCTTGGCCGTGTGGCTGGGTGACATCTTTCGGCCCTCCCCATTGTGGATCAGACCGGTGAGCAAGCTGCGCTTGGGAGAGCGCCTGGCCGAGGGGTTGTTGCGTCCCAGTTCCAGCTGCCGCTGCACAGCATCCCAAAGTGCCTCATTGATGATCGCGTCGTGCTGGCCGTCATAGACCGCGCCCTTGTGTACGACCTTGCCGCGATAGATGGCATTGCCCAGCAGATGAGAGAGCGCGCCGCGACTGAACGCGATACCACCCCGGCCGTGAAGCTGCCTGGTGCGATAGCCATCGCGCAACAACTCTTCGACCAGAGCCTGTAGGGAGCCCAGCGCAAGGTAGCGGGTCATGATGTGCCGGACCTGTTGTGCCTCGGCCGGGTTGATGACCAGCGCCCTGTCCTTCACATCATAGCCAAGCGGTGGGTTGCCGCCCATCCACATGCCCTTCTTCTTCGAGGCGGCGATCTTGTCGCGGATGCGCTCACCGGTCACCTCGCGTTCGAACTGCGCGAAGGAGAGCAGCACATTGAGGGTGAGCCGCCCCATGCTGCTGGTGGTGTTGAACGCCTGCGTGACCGAGACGAAGCTGGCGCCGCGGGCATCGAGGATCTCGACGATGCGGGCAAAGTCGGACAGCGCGCGGGTCAGGCGATCGACCTTGTAGACCACGATCACGTCGATCTTTCCGGCTTCCACATCTGCCAGCAGGCGGACCAGCGCGGGGCGATCCATTGACCCACCTGAGTAGCCGCCATCGTCATAGGCGGTCTTGACCAGGGTCCAGCCTTCATGGCGCTGGCTGACGATGTACGCCTCGCAGGCCTCGCGCTGGGCATCGAGGCTGTTGAACGCCTGCTCCAGCCCTTCCTCGCTGGACTTGCGGGTGTAGACGGCGCAGCGCACGGCACCGCGCGGTCCGTCAATGACCTTGGGCCGCCTAGCCATGGTCATGCAGCCCGAAGAAGCGGGGACCAGACCAGGACGTTCCGGTTACCGCGCGGGCAATAGCCGACAGCGACCGATAGCAGCGCTCTTCCCACACATAGCCATCTTCAACCACGGTGACGCTGATGCTACGCCCGTTCCACTGCCGCATAAGATGCATTCCGCTCTTGAGCAGGACGCTCTCCTTGCCGGCAGCAAGGCGACGAAGGGCCTGGCCATGGGAGGGCGATAACCCTCCCATGGTTTTCTCCTGCAGCGCATAGCCGAGCAGTCGGCGCAGCAGATCGGCGCTGACGCGCGGCGGCTCTGAACCCATTGATGATCGCCATTGATCACGCAGCTCGCCCAACGACAGCGCCGCCAGAGCATCAAGGCGTGCCTCCAGGCTCATGCCGCAGCGCTTTCGACCAGACGATAGCAGGCGCGCTCACCGCTCTTGTCCAGCGTGATCCCATGGCCCTTCTTGCGCAGGCCGGTGAGCGCCGCGCGGGTGCTGTGCGGCAGCCAGCCGGTCATGCTGACCAGCTCATCAAGCGATGCGCCCTCCGCGCGGCGGAGCAGATCCAGCACCTGCTGCGATTTTGACCGTGCGCCGGTCGGTGGCGGAACACCCTCGCGATCAGGACCGGCATTATCAGCCTTATCGCTCTGCTCGCTTTCCACACCGATCGCCGCACGACCGGCCTGGGTGATGACAAGTGCGAAACGATCGTCACCCTCTTCCCGCCAGACCTTGGGCAGCTCAGTGGTTGCGGCTTCCTCGATCAAACCCCGCTTGATCAGCGGCGGAATGACTTTGCGGATCCTGCCTGCCTGGCCCGCGAGATGATCGGGCGGTGGCAGCAAGCTGCCATCGTCTCGCTGGGCAGCAGCGGACAGCAGAACGAGTTGCAGGTCGTTGAGCCTGGTCATGGGTGGTCTCCTCTTGCGGAGCAGCACTGCGCTGCTCCCACCACCCACAGCCCTGTCGACCAAGCCGGCAGGGCATATCCGCAGTTCTTTCCAGCGGCTCGACCAGCACCAATGCTCGGTGTCAGGAACAAGTCCAGTCGAATGTGCGGGCTCGCGGAAGATGCGCGTAGGGTCGGCACATGATGCCGAAATGATGATGGACCCCCGGGACGCGGACATCGCCCTCACTCGTCGCTTGCGAGTCTCGCGCCGTCAAGAGATAGGCACGCCATGACCGATCTCAGTTGGCTGACCTTTTGATCGCCGGACTAATCCGTGATCATGGTGGTACCCGTCAACGCTGGCGCAAGCTCATCGGTCTTATCCTCATATACGATCTCAGGACCCATCCGCATTGCAACTGGATGATGGATGCGACCGGCTCGAGCTCAGAAATCGCGAAGATCGAAAGCTTGCTCGATAAGCTGCGGCAGAGCCACCCGTTTATCACAGCGGATCGGTGCCGCAGGATGCTACCGATCAAAACTGCCGGCCGGTATTGGGACTTACCCGCCATTCGCGGGGCGCCAGTCACATAGCAGGTTCCGGCCAAATAGCGGACGTCAGCTCGCATGCCTTACAATGACCGCGATTGGGGACTGTCCGGACTGTCCGCTTGAAGCAGTTCATTGGGACAAAGCGGACGTCGGTTGCTGAGTTGGGGTTGGCGGCTTTTCGACCCGCATCGCCACTCAGCTATCATTTTTTTTGCTTTTGAATGCCAACCCTTCGCTCTTCCAGCCTGAGCATCCAGAACGCCCAACCAGAGGCCGGCAGCTTCAGATCCCGCGCTGCAGCGATTGTGACTCCAACGCGAAGCTAACGCACGACTAGTCTCCAGGCTCCGACCGCTCGCGGGTAGCGGTAAAGCCAGATTTTCACTATCTGTTCCCCCCGCTCCTGTGGTAGCTCTGCTTCCTATTCGACTGTTCCAAGATGGCGGCATGGCGAAAACAATCACGTCCAATCAGCTCATAGGCGAAATCGGCGAAGCGGCCGTAAGGCTGAAGTTTCTTGGCATCGGTTTCCAGTTCGATGCCCGCTCACGTCTCGAAGCCGGTATAGACGGCATCGCCGAAGTCATGGCGCAGGGGCAGCCCACGGCCCGCATGATCGCCGTCCAGGTCAAGAGCACCGCCAGAGGACGCTATTCCTCAGAAACCGATGATAGCTTCTATTATCTCATCCGCAGCGCTGATCTCGCTTACTGGCGGGGCTCGAACCTACCCGTAATCCTGGTGCTCTACCGGCAGGATGACGAGAGCTACTACTGGAAGGCGATCCCGTCCGACCTCGGCGATGGTGAGCGCCGGCTGCAATTCGATAAGCAGGCCGATCGCCTCGATAGCGCGGCGGTGGATCGCCTCGCGGACCTCACCGTCCCAAAGGCCGGCTTCGGCTATTATGTGCCGCCGCTGGGCGGTGGCGAAGAGGCCCTGGTCAACATCCTTCCGCTCACACTGCCCACCGAGATGTTCGTTGCGACCACGCCGCTCACCCCGAACAAGGCGATCGCAACGCTGCTGGACGGTGACGAGACGCCGCGCTTCGATTGGGCTATGCGCGGCGGACGCTTCTGGTCCTTTCATGACCCCCGCACCTCGGCCTGCCGCGAGCTCGTCGACGAGGATCAGGTCGAGGCCATCGAGACCGAACATTTCGCGTTTCACGACGACGAGGACGAGCGGCACATCTTCTCGCATCTACTGCGCGACACGCTGCGCCACCAGTTTCGCGACGATCTGTGGTGGTCGAAGACGCGCAAGTTGCTCTACTTCTGCGCCTTCGAGGAAGGAGTTCCACGCACTTTCTATTATGAGTCAGCGAGGAAGAAGACTGACGCAGATGTCGTCAACGTGGTGCGCAGCAAGACCGATCCAGACCGGGTCGATTTCGTGCGCCATCACGCCTTCTCGCCGCGCTTCGAGCTCCTCGCCGGGCAATGGTATCTGGTCGTCAATCCGAGCTATTATTTCACGACTAACGGGTTCCGGCCTCATCCGCATCCCGCCGCCCTCCTTGCCGGCAAAAAACGCCTCGACAACAGCAGCGCACTGCGCGGCCAGGTCATCATGTGGCATCGCTTTCTGTCCGCCAGGCACTCGGAGAAAGGCGATCTCTTCACCGCCGCGCCCATCATCGAACCCGGCTTGATCTTCGGCGCGCCGCCCAGCATCGAGCTCAGCACCCGCGTGCCCGAGGACGTCTGGGGAAGCCCCAAGCGTAAGGTAGAGGACTCCGACGAGCAGGAAGGGCTGTTCGCATGACGCCTTTCCCGACCAAGATCTTCGACGAACCAGAGCTCGAATTCGGGGACCGCCACCATCATCCCGATCCGCGGCTTGGTCTCGTAGACGCGGGACCGCTCCAGACCTTCGTCGGCGACGTCATCAAGGTGGCGGTGGTCGGCAGCGCCAAGACCGTCGAAGATGCGAAGGGCTTCATTGACACCGCGTCGACCGGTGTCGAAGGCAAATCGGAAAAGCATCCCAACCTCCATCCGGCCTTTCCAGGGCTGAGCAATCAGAATCCCTATCGCTGCCGCTTCGAGATAGATGAGGGCGCAACCGCCGCTTTATCCCAGTCGCAGATCGATAAGATCGCCAAGGAGCCGAACCACGAAAAGGCCGTCGAGATGGCAGTCGACGCTATCATCGAGCAGCTGCAGATGCTCGATGATAGCAGCAGCCGGCCACATGTCGCTTTGGTCGCGCTGCCAGTGCGACTGATCGAGCGAGTCTGGAGCGCCAAGGTTGACTCGGACGGCACCACCGAGGAGGAGGACAGCGCGGGATCTGACGCTCCGAATTTTCGCGGCCTCCTCAAGGCCAAGGCCATGGGCCTCAATTTCCCAATCCAAATTGTCTGGGAGGATGTGCTCGACGACAATGCCGTGATCCCACGAAAGATCAAGGAAACAAGCGCGCGCAAGATTCAGGACTTGGCAGGGCGTAGCTGGAACTTGCTGACCACGCTCTATTACAAGGGTAGCGGCCGCATACCTTGGCGTCGACTTCCCAAGGAAGGCGAATACACCTCATGTTATATCGGGATCAGCTTCTACCGTGAGGTCGGTGGTCAACAGCTTTTCACCAGCTCGGCCCAGATGTTCGACGAACGCGGGCGCGGTTTCGTGCTAAAGGGCAATCGCGCCCACACCGAGAGCCGGGGGCGGCATCCTTATATGGCCCGCGACGACGCCAAAGAACTCGTCGGCCGAGTGCTCGCTGCCTATCGCACCCATCATAAGACGCTGCCGGCGCGCGTCATTGTTCTCAAGACTTCTCGGTTCCGTCACGAGGAAGCGGAAGGAATCTATGAAGCGCTCAGCGACGCCGGCACCGAGCTGCGCGATCTCGTATGGGTGCAGGAATCCTATTCGGTGAAGGTGCTGCGCGACGGCAACTATCCCGTGTTGCGCGGCACATTCGTCGATCTTGGCGGCAAGGGCTTGCTCTACACCAACGGGAGCATGCCCTATTACGGCACCTATCCCGGCCTTTACGATCCACGTCCGCTCCTCCTTTGCCCCTATCCTGGCAGCGACAGCACGATCTCGCAAATTGCCGAGGAAGTTCTGTCTCTCACCAAGATTAATTGGAACTCGACCCAGATGAACCAGCGGCTGCCGATCCCCATTCGTGCCGCGCGTATGGTCGGGGAGGTACTTAAATATGTGAAGGAGGGGCAGGCCGTTAGCACGGACTATCCCCGTTACATCTAGGCGATCGGCCAGTGACTCATACGATAGCGCGATCGATCATTGCTTGAAGCAATTCTTCACGCATCAGCGGCTTTCCGTTAAGGATGACTTCGCCAAAGGTGTCGTCGATAACGCGTTCATTACCGTCGTGAACATGCACATGGATGCCATATTCCTGCGGCCTACTGGCGGTCCATACAATCGCAGGGGTCGAGGCCCAGACGGTGTAGCTGTGCCCCTTGTAGTCGTCGAGATTCAAACTTCGATCGGGCAGAAGACAGGTAAGATGTGTCACCGTTCGATCATGCAATGGCAGTAAAGGCGTCGAAATTATTGGACCCTTGCTCCAAGTACTGTCTCTTCCGCAGTTCGCGCAGAAGTGCTTTCGATGCGGAGTCTTGCCAAATTCACCGAGATCGAGATGAGGATGCTTGCAGTACGAACATTCTATACAGCCCATTTTTTGGTGCGCTTCTAGACCGCAGACAAAATCAAACGCAGCTGGCGGCGTGATATCAACTCGAACAATTTCGTCGTTGCTGAACAGACCATGTCGCGTCGAATAAACGGCGGAAATCGCTGCAAAGTCTGCGTCAACGCACTTGCAAGATTCAGGTGTATCGCGCAGGTGGACATGAATCTTTGGTGGGCGGGGCTTAATCTCAAAGGTCGAAAGGGCCGCAGGCAGAGAACACCAAATGCCCGCCTCAGCATAATTATCGAGATATACTGAAAAAGGGTCGACCTCATAGTTCATGAGCTGACTGTGATTGGCACATACGATTTCGTTTGACGACTGCAGTGCCGCTAAATCAGACTTAGTCCCCCAATGGCTCTGGTGAGTACGGCACCACCACCGATGAGCGCCGTGTCGGTACTTTCCAGAATAAACAAAATCGCATGGCATAGTAATATTAGTGGCGCGTTTTGCCGTTAAGTGACTGAGAAGTTCTGATGAGCGAACTTCAATGTTGCCCAAAGTACGCCCATGCGCCCAACAGACGGCGCCGCGTTCTTGCATTTCGCTATCATCTGCCATTACCAACGGCCGCTCATCCGCAATCTTGCTGATGAGTGTCCGCTCCTTCTCGGCCCCCGTTTTGGCCCACCAAAGCTCTACGCGCCCCGACGCAGCACAGATCTTTCGTTCGATTATCAATGCATCCTCACGGTATGGCTTGCGGTTCGAACGGCGCACATCGACTATAGAGCCCCTGCGAATGAACGAGCCTGGAGGTCCAGGTGGAGCATGCTGCTTTACAGAGACCGATCGTTCAGCAACATCACACCGCAACGCGCATAGCCAGCAACATCTACCCAAGAATCAAGATGGTCTGGCGTTTGTACCAAACGCGCAACCTTAGTGACGACCATGCCTAAGATTTCGCGAATCTGCGGGTCTCGGCACTCGTCCACCACAGACCGCAATGCTGCAATGCGACGATATGTCTCTTCAGGTGCGCCGTAAATGTCGCGTCGATCAAGTGTTACAGTCGCATAAGCGGTATCGAACTGCTCGAGCAAGCTGTTCGGAAGTCGCCCTTCGCTCATCACATCCTCCCCGCATCAATCACGCTGCTTCGCCAATACAGAAGAAATCACTCGGCACGTCGGGTAGAAAGCCACCGCACTCCCGCATTTTTCTGTAGCCCGCGAAAGCATCCGTGCACACCAGCAAAGACGCTTCCACCGAAAACTTCAGGAGGCGAAGACTGCCCATGACTCTGGCGTCACCGAGCAGGTTATTGGCGAGCCGTCTCGCTGCAGCATCATCTGTACAAAACGCGCGATCCGTTGCCTCACAAACGGAGATGGATTCGAGTTCGCCGTCGCCAATGTCGTGATCGGTGACAAGCTCTAAGAAACGATCTGGCGAAATCTCATCGTCCGGCACGAAATGGATGAGTCCAGCGGCTTGCAACGAAATGATCTCGGCTGCGCAATCTAGGCCGCATTCCGAGACCACTATGGGAGACAGAGCGACCTCGGTGTCTGGAAGCTCGCAGACAACCGCAAGCTTCCCACAATTGAAAAGGTTTATCGCTGCGCAGGCATCAATGAGTAGTCGCACGGCGCCCACCCGTCGATGCGTGGGTTTCATAAATGCTTTCAATCGTCGTACCGAAGCGATCGGCGATCCACGACGGCGAAGTCTCTCCGCGAGCTACGCTCTCATGGACGAACTTCATAAGAAGCGGAGACACGAGATCGAAGTGAATCTGCTCCCTAGGCGGCAGATTCAATGCTTCAGCTCGCTTCTCCGGACTTTTGTAATGCTCACGGATATACTGCGCGAGGGAGGCGGCCCCACCGGGGGGCAAAAGGTCGAGATTTTCACAACGTCGTGCAGCGACGTCGAACGAAACGCCATGCAGACGGGCGAGGATCAGGATTTCCACATCGCCGATCTCGTTGCCAGATGCGCCGATGAATTGACGAATTGCCTGCAACGACCCACCAACCGCTTGTGGCGGGAGAAGGAAGGCTGAGGAGAACGCATCGGCAAAGCCTTCAACCCTGTTGCGAAAGCTCCCGATGTGGGACGCGAGATCGAGGTGCGCAGACTGCACTGAATGATGAGCCACGACGTGACCCAGCTCGTGTCCAAGGGTGAACAGCATGCGCGCGGGAAAGCGCGGTGAAACGAACACAAATAGATAACCGCCCGCAGCCACAGAGGCGCCTTCAAACTTCGAATTCTTAAGCTGGCTAACGATCAGCCCGTCAAGCGCGCGCAGGCGCTGCGGGAGGTCAACGGCTGGGCTATCAACTTCGCCCGGGTAGAGGACAGTACGCAGATCCGCTGCTAGCCGTTCGGCCTCATCATAAGTTTCCGGCCCCTGCAGGCCAAATTGGTCGAGCCAATCGGGAAGACGTCCACGAACAGGAAGGACCTTTAGCGCCGCTTCCACAAAGCCCGCCAGTCGATCGAGCGTCGGTTCGCGCTCTGAGTCAGCCACTCCTGGCGCCCGGAAGAGAGCTCCAAGTCCGGAGCTGTTTGCAGGCGATCCCACGGATGTAAACGCGCGCATGGATAGCTTCAGTCCACGCGCTAAAGCACGAAGTTCCGATGCTGTTACCGGCGCGCCATCGAGAATTTCTCTCACGCGCTCCGTTGCTAAGCGTGTCCGCGAAGCGATCTCGCCGGGTTTGAGCGAAAGCGCCCGAAGGGTGGCTGCGACGTTTGCCATTTAAGCTGATTGTTGCTTGATTCCCTGCAGCCAGTCCAGAGTCTTCTCGATCTGAACCTGGTCTAGACGGGCCCAACGACCCATCACATCGATAACGCGGTTGGCGCGTCGCTTCTCTAAAATCGAAGACAGCCGGTCCAAAGTTTCGCTTCGGCCGCGCGCCACCTCCGCCGGCGTCTCAAGCGCCACTGGATTAACTCCGACCAAATAATTTTCTATACGACTGGCGAAATTGGTCGGACTGTGGGTGTCGAGAGGATGCTGCTTCCCGGTGCTATCGACTAGGACATTGCCGACGACTTTTCCTTCAGCATTCAGTTGGAGCCGGTTCTCCGGGAACCGGTTATATGCGGCCAGAGCGTCGATTTTCTCCGCCACTTCGAAACCGCCAACCACATACTGCTGAACTCCTTTCGTCGCGCCGCTAATCACAAACACATGATCCCCTGGCCGGACCAAGCGTCGGATAGGGGGCATGCAGCCACCGAGGGTCGGGGTTCGTCTAAAGATAGGGTCGTTCAGATTTCGATTACGGTCGGGGTCCGCATTAGGACTGCTGATGTAGATATACCCTTTCATTACTTGCCTCCCCCCTGACCGACTATCTCGCACGCAAAAAATGGATCGCACTCGAAGAAAATCTCCAGAGAACCACCAATGACACGCGTACCGCTGCGTATCAAGCGATGGCAAATTTGCTCCTGTTCGGAGTCGAGCTGAGTGGAACTCCCATCATGTCGTGAGCGCCGACCGCTCCCGGCTAGAATGTCTGAGAACGGTCGACCGAACTTCAAAATGAACAACCGGATTGCCCCACGTGATGCGATAGACTGCAGAGTGAACGAATGGCCGCTTTCGGGCGGCGTCACCTTGACCGTGAATGACCGACTTGTGGGCGGCTGCCGACCAAACAACGACATTTTGATTGGTCGCTGGGAATGTCTCTTTAAGCCGAAATTTGCCGTTAGCAGTTTTGACAGTCGCGGACGCTGCATACCCTCTGATCGAGGCTCGCCAATGGCGACGATCCCGCTGGTAAGTCATTACATCCGCAAGGCTAGAGAAGCGCGCGAAGACCATGGTGCGGCCCTCTCATCAAATCTCCAAGGCGTCATCAAACAAGGGGATTTCGATGGCAAGGATAACCCCCTCAGCGGCATAATCGATTTTGGCTGCACCACCCGTATCGCGCGCCAGAACGCGTTCGATCAAGGTGGTCCCAAACCCAGTCCGATCAGGCGCCGATACGGTTGGACCGCCACTCTCGGACCAGCGCAGGAGCAAGCGCCTGGCCCCGGAACTGCTGTCAATCTCCCACACAATCCGTACTTCACCGGAATCGACTGACAGCGCGCCGTATTTCGAGGCGTTGGTTGCCATCTCGTGCATGCCAAGCGCGAGTGACGTCGCGATGCGGGGGGGAATTTGAACGTCGGGCCCAGCAAGATGAAACTGCGCTCCGTCCTTCGCACCAAACGGGGCCAAGGTGCGCTGAAGAAGCTCGCGCAGTGAAGCGCTTTTCCAGCTTTGTTGAACCAGTATATCATTTGCGGCAGCCATGGCTAACACGCGGGCCTGCAGCGTCTCACCGGCTTCCTCAAGCGAGCTTGCTCGACGCAGGGTCTGCGAAATGACAGCCTGGATCATAGCAAGGCTGTTCTTCACGCGGTGGCTCAATTCGCCGGCAAGAAGTGCTCGATGCTCCTCGGCACGCTTCCGGCCGGTGATGTCCTGCGACACGCCGATCATCGCAAGTGGCGTGCCGTCAGCACGGTAGTTTGCCTGTCCTCGAACCTGGACCCAGCGCTCCTCGCCGCCTGGGGTGAGAAGTCGATACTCAACATCGAGCAACGAACCACTGGCTATCGCAGCCGCCACCGCCTCATCCCTCATTGTCCTGTCATCAGGGTGGACAGCCGCCATTAGGTCTTCATAGGAAAAAGGCTCGCTGATGGGCCTGCCGAAATTCTCCTTGCATCCTTCAGACGCGATCATGCGCTGAGACTGGATGTCGAGGCTCCATGACCCCATCTGCCCTGCCTTCAAGGCAAAGCGAAGTCGCTGCTCGCTAGCGATCAGTTCGGCGTCACGCCGGGCAACCTCGGATTCCAGATCGAAGCGCTCTTGCTCCAACCGGACCAAACGCTCACGCTCGAGCGTGACGTCAAACTGGGAGGCAAAGAAGTAGGACAGCGTGCCATCGCCATCGAAAACAGGCGACACCAGCACACGATTCCAGAATGTCGCGCTGTCCTTTTTGTAATTGAGCAGGTCCAACTCAATTGGCGTTTTCGCGGAGATCGCTTCGCGCAGCCGCGCAACCTCATCACGATCTGTCTCCGGCCCCTGCAAAAAACGACAATTGCGCCCCAAAATTTCATGCCGGGCATACCCGGTCAGCCGCGAGAAGGCATCATTGACGAACACGATGGGGTTGTCGGGTTGGTTGGGATCGGTGATCAGCATCGGCATCCGCGTCGCGCGGACGGCGGATGCGAAAGGATCAGGGCCGCTCCCCGCTCGGGTAAGCTCTGCAAGAATGCGAGCGTCTTCGTTGGCATCTGTCACGCGCTATTCCGCTCAAAGTCTTTCGCTGCCATATAGATAGAACGAAGTGTGAACGCCACTACATTTGCACTGGGGACGGGATGGCTGAGCTGACTTAATCGAGATGCGGGAAAGGGTACTATTCAAGCGCTAAAGGCCGTGCGTCCGCCCCTCCCGCCCATCGCTCTCGACGGTTAACGCTTGCTCTCTGGGAACCCACGTCCGTCCGTCCGGGTTTTGGTGGCACCGCGTCTAGCTGTGTCAAAACGAAGGAACTGAAGATGGGCGAGCTCACCGATAAATTGAACGCTGCAGGCAATAAGGCTGTTGGCAGTGCGAAGGAAGCGATCGGCAAGGCGACCGATGATGAGAAGCTGGTCGCCGAGGGCGAAGCGCAAAAGCTGAAAGGCACGGGTCAGGATGTGAAGGGCAGCGTCAAAGGCGCGCTCGGCGACAAGATTTGAACTGTTGATGGGATCGCTGCAGAGACAGCGGTCCCGCGACTGCTCTCGAACATATTTTCCCCGCCTCCTTTCCGAAATCAGCAATTTCCGTGCTTCGGTGTACGCCGGAGCGACAGCGGGCCAAAGCACTTGAAACAAACGATAGGGCGCCGCCAAGATGAAGAGCTTTGATCTACCCGCGCTGGAGAATGACGCCACGCTCAAGGCGATCGCGGACTTTGCCTCAAAATTGTGTGACGCCCCGATAGCACTGGTCAGCTTTGTAGAGGCTACGCGGCAATGGTTTCCCGCCCGCACTGGTCTCAACGCACGAGAAACGCCGCGCGAGCAATCTTTCTGTGCCCATGCGATGCTTGGCGAAGACATCATGGTCGTTCCCGATGCGCAGCGGGATCCTCGCTTTAGAGGCAATCCGCTGGTTACCGGCGAACCTCATATTCGCTTCTACGCTGGCGCCCCGCTGGTGTCTGACGACGGCATCCGTCTGGGCGCGCTTTGCGTCATTGACAGTGAACCGCGCTCGGGCCTCACTGTGACGCAACGGCAAGGCCTCAAGGTCCTCGCGGCAAACATCATGCTGTTTCTCATATCACGACGCTCGAGCCGTCGTAGCGATCGAGAGCTGCATGAGCGCGAAGCCAAGTTTCGGGTGCTCGCCGATACGATGCCGCAGATGGTCTGGTCAACGAGGCCTGACGGCTTCCACGACTATTACAATGCGCGTTGGTACGAATTTACCGGCGTCGAACCCGGCTCCACGGACGGTGAAGGCTGGAACGGCATGTTCCATCCCGATGACCAAGAGCGAGCATGGTCGGTCTGGCGACATTCGCTGGAGAGCGGCGATCCCTATGAAATCGAGTACCGCCTTCGGAACGCACATGGCGAGTACCGATGGACGCTCGGTCGGGCACTTCCCATTCGCGATAACAGCGGGACAATCACGCGGTGGTTTGGTACCTGTACGGATATCCACGACCAGAAGATGATTCAGGCACAGCGCGAGGTGGTGGCGCAGGAACTCAGCCACCGGATCAAAAATATATTCTCGGTAATCACCGGTCTGATCAGCTTTTCCACGCGGCACCACCCCGAGGCTCGGGACGTGGCAAACGACCTGCGCGATCGCATCATGGCGCTTGGCCGCGCCCACGACTTCGTGCGGCCTCACAGCGAGGCGTCGCGGCCCGAAACAGGGCAAAACAGTCTTCTTGGCATGCTGCGCGAGCTTTTGGGCGTCTATGTCGAGCGGGTACATATCGAGGGTGAGGATGTCACTATCGATGACCGATCAGCGACGCCGCTCGCACTGGTCTTTCATGAACTGGCGACCAACGCCGCCAAATATGGCTCGCTGTCGGTGCCTGAAGGTACAGTGCATCTCCGGAGCGAATCGGATAACAAGTCGGTGAGACTGGAATGGCATGAAGTCGGTGGACCGGCTATTTCCCAGCCCGCAAATTCCGGGTTCGGGACACAGTTGATCGAACTCAGCGCGATCCGGCAATTGAGCGGTAAAATCGAACGTGACTGGAACTCCAACGGACTGCGACTCGAGCTGACAGTACCGTGTTCATCGCTACATCGCGCGCCAGTGTCCGCTCTCAGAGCCTGAGAATAGCCTCATGGCCGGAGGCAAGTACGCCGCCCGAGATCGCTTGGGCCGCGGCAGCCAATATGGCATCCGGCGTAAAAGGCTTACGGATACAGCCGATGGCCTCCGGCGCCGGCTCGCCAATCTGAGATGGATTGGCTGTGACATAGACGACCCGAATGCCGTGACGAGATGCGAGTTCGTGCGCGATCTGCGGCCCCGTCGGGCCGTCACGCAGATTGAGATCAACAAAGGCCAGTTGGGCGGTTGGTCCCACCGACAACGCCTCCGCGTGGTCAGCCGCTATGGCAACGACATTGTATCCGGCTTCCTCTAGAATTCGCTCGATCTCCATCGCGATGAAAATCTCGTCTTCCACAATAAGCACGGATGTCATTGGTTTCGCCCTGTTACCGGGCACTAAATGTTGCACAGAGCACATCGTTCCAGATCATGCAGCGAGTCGACACCGGCCGAGACGACAGCACGGTTCGCCGATGACGACCAACTCAAGCCACTCAGCGTCGTGGGTGTGGGTGTCGGCTTTTGCTGAAACCCGCCAATTGGGTTCCGCACACCGGCCGGTCGGCTATCCGCCTCAATTGTGGTCGTTCAATTACGAAGTTGCTGATCTCAAAAGCAGCCATACGTTAATCCGGTCTTGTTGGCGGCAGGGAAAACCGAACGTAAGACTGCCCGACCCGAGTCGGCCCCTTTCAGCCTAAGCGTCTAGAATTAGAACCTAGCGAGGATGATCGCGGAATGACCCGAGTAGTCTCGCTGGGCGAGCGGCACTCGCCTCTTGGATACAACGCACGAAGAGGCTAATCCTCAGCCTTCGCAGGGGGATATGAGGGGTATTGGTGGCGGTCTTGTTGGGACCCATCGAGTTCGACGAAAAGGTCATCAAGCGTCAATTGCGCCGAGACCTTTTGGACGACTGGTTCCCTGATCCCAGACGATTTGACGATATGCTCGACATCGACCATGTCGAAGCCGTCCTCGTCGATAACTTTCAGCGCAACGAGGGAACGTTCAAGCCCGAGAAGCGCACGCTTTTTAACATTCCCAAAAGCAACTTCACGCTGCGCTACGGCCTAGAGATCAGTCTCGCAGAACGTGCTCTTTATCAGGCGCTGGCCGCGCGACTGGTACCCCTTTACGACCCCCTTATACCTTGGAGCGTTTTCAGTCATCGCGCCGCCGAAAACCAAGATGGGAGGTATCTCTTTCGGCGTGCTATCCCCGCTTGGCAGGACTTCACCGGTGTGGTGCGCGACGGTCTGACTGGTGCTCAGGTTCTGCTCTCGACCGATCTCACAAATTACTTCGAGAATATCGATCTCGAAAAATTGCGCGAAACGCTTATTGAACTGCTGCCCGAGCTTGCCACCGATGCTGCCGAAAAGTCTATCGTTCGCACCCACATCGCCACGCTGTTCGAATGCCTGAAGAGCTGGTGCTATTCCGAGCGAGCTGGCTTGCCGCAAAACCGCGATGCGTCTTCGTTCCTAGCCAACATCTACATGTTGCCGGTTGACCGCGCTATGATCGCCCAAGGCTATCGCTATTTTCGCTATATGGACGATATCAAAATCGCCTGCGACAGCGAGCATCATGCCCGGAAGGCGCTTAAAGCCCTGAGCCTCGAGCTGCGTCACCGAGGTCTTTCGGTTAATTCAGGGAAGACTTCGATAGTGCCGGTGGCAAGGTCCGAAGAAATTTCGAGATGCCTCGACGCAGGCGAGGCTGAAATGCAGCAGATCGACTCGATCTGGCAAACGCGGTCACTCCGGTCGATTGGCCGTTCCTTTCCGCTGCTGAGCGACCTGTCGCAACGTCTGTTGCGCGGGGGAGAGGTCGGTAGTCGCGCCTTCCGGTATTGCATTCGTCGACTTGAAGCGCTTGCGAGCTGTCCCGAATTTGAAGTGCCAGAGGCCTATTTCGCGCCGATCACGCCCCTTGTCATCGATGCGCTCTCCGCGAGTCCGGCTTCGACCGACGAGTTGGTGCGGTACCTGCGCGCCGTTCCGACAACAGATGACGATCTCGACCGGGTCGCGCAGCTTCTCCAGGATGGCGGGCGTAATTATTACAATTGGCAAAATTATCGGCTGTGGGCGCTGCTCGTCCAGAAGAAGTTCAACCGGCCTGCGCTTGTCGCTTATGCGATGACGATCGTTCGCGATCAGCCCGACTGCGCGACTCGGTGCGGTGCGACCCTTTACGCGGGCGCCTTCGGCAGCAAGGATGATCGCATCGCGATCGCGCAGGGGTTTGGTGCTCTTGAGTCCTTCATGGGGCAGCGCGCAGCGCTACTGGCGATACAAGAACTCCATTTCAAACCGCATATTCGCGACCATGTTCGCCCAAACCTGCGCAGCGATTTGAAGAACGTCTACAAAGGTCTCAACCGCCAAGGCATCTATGTCGCGCCGCCGCTGCCGATCTCGATTACCCGTGTCCTCGACACCGAGCGCGACTATGACTGACGTCTCAATACTGGCCTATGTACCGGACCCGTTCGCGGTTCAGACGTCCCGCTTCCTCATCCGAAAACCGTCGGGCGAGCGCCTACATGTCAACGCGCGCGAACTAAGCGACTTCCCGACGCCGTTGCTCACCTATGAGATGCCCGCGTTGATCGACGACCTACGCCGCCTGAAACACCCTCCGCCAATCCACATTCTGGATATCGGCGACGCCTTACGACTGCTCGTCGGTCGGCCTAAGGACGAGGGCGGTGAGAAGCTTTGGAATATCTGGCCGGTATTAAAACGCCGTTTTGCCGACAAGATTGACGCCGACCTGTTCGAGCGCCTTGCGTTATCGCGAGTGAGCCGCCCCGATCCGGATGAGCTGTCGCGACTACTCGAAGCAGCGGGGGAAGCCCTCGCTGCCCTCTGGGAGAGTTTAGCGTCCCGGCTGAGGCATCAAGGAGAATATGACCGGCTGACCACGGTCGAGTGGCCGTTGCAAAGTGCCTTCGCGTATCGCCAGTTCCGCGGCGTCCGGGTCGATGCCGCTGGCGCGTCAGCGCTCCTTGAACGTATCTCAGCGGAAAAATACGCCGCCTATCGGCGGGTCGCGGAGCATCTCAACAAGAGCCCGACCGGCTTAAATTACTGGAACATTCAGCCGCACCTGAACAATACCGACGTGGCCTACTTGATGGATCTTGATCCAGGGGGGCAGCTGCAGAGCGCGTTCGAAATGGCCGCGACCGCATCGCCTTTTGCTGAGGCATTCGTATCCTTGATGAAGGCGGGACGTGATTCAAGCATCGTCCGCCGCGCTCTCGGTGGGTCCGATCGCCTCTTTCCGATCTTCCATGTGATGGGCACAGTTAGCGGCCGTATTCTAGTCTCCGATCCCTATCTCCAGCAGCTCCGTCGCGCATATCGGTCATTGGTCGCGGCGGAGCCGCATCATCGCCTAATCTATCTTGATTATGCCCAGTTCGAGCCCGGGGTGCTCGCCGGCCTGTCCGGCGACGCCAAGCTCATCGCGGCCTATAATGACGGTGACCTATATACCGCACTCGCCGAGGTGCTGTTCGGCGACGGCGCGCAGCGTCCTGTTGCAAAAAGAGTCTTCCTCGCCTTCTCCTATGGCATGACTCCGGATCGGATTGCGATCATGCTCGCGGGCGAAGCGGCAGCAAACGAGCGGGAAGCTTATGCCGCAAAGATCGCTACGTTTTTTGAAGCCTTTCCGCACCTTGCTTGCTTTCGCATCAGCCAGCAGGACGCGTTACGAGCAGACGGTCATGTCGCGAGCCTGTTTGGCAATCGGCGCCTGCGCACAACGACGGGCGAGCATCTGTCATTGAAGGAGCAACGCTGGGCTCTGAACCAGCCTGTCCAGTCCACCGCATCGCTCATCTTCAAAGAAGCTCTCAACGGTATCATCGCAGAGTTCGGCGCCGAGCCGGTAATCCTACCCGTGCATGATGCGGTGTTGCTCCAATTTCCTGACGACGAGCGTTTCGACGGCCGCGCTCAACGTGCGAGTGAGATCATGGTTGAGCGCTTCTCGCATCGGGTGCCCGGCGTCAGGGCTAGGATCAAGGCAGGCGCATTTAACGAGTGATCCCCCTTTGACAAGCCCGCAAGCTTGGCCGCGCAGGCTACAGTGGCCGTTCTGGCAGTTCATTCGCCCAAAGCCTGCATGACCGTTAGCGGCTTAGCTTCGGTCGTGCCGCGACGCTTGTCGGGCGAGGCCTGAACGTCCGCTTCTGACAAGGGGTGCCGTTCGACCTAATGCTCTGGAACGGCAGTTTTGTCCCAAAGACTGCCCTTCCCAGAGAGACAAACGAAGGTCCGCTTTCGTGGCAAGCAGTGGCACTCATCCGTGCCAGGACACCTCCACATGCAGCTCTTCCAGCGCCTTGCGGAGCAGCACCACGGCCTCCATCAGCACCGCGGGATTGGCGGGGCCATCATGAGAGGCCAGGCGGCTGAGCAGATGTTCGACGCGCTTGAGCGACTGGGCGATCTTGGCGCGGTCGACACATTGCCCGTCCACGGTTGCGGCCTGGGCGCCGAGCGCCGAGAGCCGTTCTTCCAGTCGCATCCGCTGCGCGATCTCGCGCGTGAGCCGATCTTTCAGCTCGCGCCGTTCCAGCGCGCCGGTGGACTGGCGCCGGTCCATTGACGCATATTCACTGCGCACGGCCCGGGTCGCGCGGGATGCCTGCAACTGCTTTTCGATCCGCGCCTTGAGGGCGATGAAGTCGATGGGCTTTGGCACATAATCATTGGCGCCAGCTTCCAGAACATCGACGATCGTCGTCGCTTCGGTCCGCGCCGTCAGCATGATGACCGGCAAGTCGGCATAATGGGGATTGGACCGCAATTCGCGCAGGACAGCGAGGCCGGTCAGATCCGGCATCATATAATCCAGCAGCACGATGTCGGGCCGGGAGGCGTAGATGGCGGCCAGGCCGCTGCGGGCACTGTCTGCCGATTCCGGCATGTAGCCCATGCGCGCCAGGTGGCGGCAGACGATCACGCGATTGTCCGCGACGTCGTCGATAACCAGTACGACCGGCGCCTGCTCCTGGGCCGACGCCACATCAATCTTAGTCGAGTAGGACATGATGCATTCCATCATCAAAGGGTTGATCGGTCCGGACGCGCGCCAGAGCTTCGCGCTGGTCTTTGACCAGCTTCACGGCAGCCTTAACGAGGGCTTCCGGCGCGAAGCTTCTCGGATCGAGAAACGCATCCCCGCCCAGCCGGCGCAAAACGTCGTCTTCGGGCCGGCGCTCACCCATCACCAGCACCGCACTGGCCCGTCGCGCGCGCGTCCCGCGATGAACATGGTCGCTGACGATCTGGGCAAGATCGACCACAGCCAGGTCGGGCCGGTCGTCCGCCATGCAGAGAGTGAAACCAGCCTGTTTCAAACTCCGCTCCAGCTTCGCGCTCATCGTCCCGTCGAACCCGGAGACGCAGACCCGCGCCGCAAGCTGCCGCGCGTCCGCATAAAGCCCGAGCAGAGACAGCAGCCGGTCCCGCTGCAGCGGCTTGGGAAGATAGGCAGCCGCACCCAGGGCAAAGCTGGAGGCTTCCATATCGTGGACGCTGATGATGAAGCAGGGGATCGCCGCCAGCGCTTCGTCCTCGGACAGCTGACGCAGCACGGCGCGCCCATCGGTGCCCGGCATGACGAGATCGAGCAGAATGGCACACGGGCTGGTCTCTCGCACCATCTGCAGGCCTGCGTCGCCGCCGGAGGCCAGCCGCAGATCATATCCGGCCGGGGAGAGCCAGCGATCCAGAATGGCAAGACAGGCCGGATCATCATCGATGGCGATAATGTGATCCGGCTTCACCCCGGCAGGCGCCATCTCTTCGATAGACAGGACGCCCGACTGCGCCTCCCGCTCGATCGGGATGGCGACGGTGAAGATGGTGCCCAGCCCTTTTTCGCTGGAGACACTGATGGTCCCACCCATCAACTCCACGAACCGCAAGGTGATGCTGAGGCCAAGGCCCGTGCCGCCCGCCCGGTAGGAGGCGGTGCTGCCCTGCACGAACGGCTCGAACAGACCGTCGATCTGCTCGGCATCGATGCCGATGCCGGTATCCGCCACGCTGAGGATCAATAGCGTGCCTGCGCCCTCCTCCTTGAGCGAGGCGCTGAGCACGATATGCCCCTCGTCCGTGAATTTGCAGGCATTGCCGCCCAGATTGAGCAGGCATTGGCGGATCTTGAGCGGGTCGACCCGCATCGGTGTGGGCGGAACGTTGATTTGCAAGGCGACGCTGTTATTGCGGCGTGAAGCAATCGGCTCGAGTGTCGCCAGCACGTCGCGCATGATGTCGCCCAGATCGATCATCTCGAGATCCAGGGTCATCCCGCCCGCTTCGATCTTGGCGAAATCGAGCACCTCGTTGATCAGGGTGAGCAACTGGAGCGCCGACCGGTGGATGACCGTGACATCGGCAAGATTCTCCTTGTCGTCGAGCGCGGCCAGTTCCTCTTTCACCAGTTCGGCATAGGCGATGATGGCATTGAGGGGCGTGCGCAGTTCGTGGCTCATGCTGGCGAGAAACTCGGACTTGGCGACATTGGCCGCCTGCGCCTGATCGCGCGCTGCCTGCAAATCCGTCAGCGTCGCCGCCAGCGCGCCCTCGCGGCGTTCGATTTCGGTCAGCATCCCATTGAATGCCTTCACGATCCGGCCGAGTTCATCTCCGATCGACTGCGGCATACGGGCTGAATAGTCCGCCGTCTGCCGGATGCGCTCCATGGCCTCGACCATCCGGTCCATCGGGAAGAAGAGCAGCATGAGCATCCTGCGGGCGATGAGCCAGGCGACGAGAAACGCAATGCAGCCAAAGGCACTTGCGATGCCCAGAGTTCGCAGCATCATTTCGGTCAGCGTCTCGGTTTCGGTGGAGAGTTTGAGCCACCCCACGGTGTCCCCGGCCACCATGATCGGCGTGACGACCTGCAGGCCCGCCTGATCCGCTTTCGATCCGACGAGAGCGGCAGGTTTATCCTGATTTCCCGTCGGCGGTTGCCCACGGACGGCGATCCGGCGCTGCTGCTCGTCATAGACCTCGATGGAGCGGATCGTCTTGATGGTCGCCATGGAAGCCAGCGTTTCTTGGATCGCCTTCACGTCGTTGAAGACGAGCGGCGCCCCCAGCGTGGCCGCGACCACCTCCCCCAACTCACTTTGGCGCTCGGCATTGGCCGCGCTCTGGACATGATATTGCCAGGCCGCCAGACCGGCGCAGCTCAGGAGCAGGGCAACCATGCAACTGCTGAGCACCGTCGCGATCAGGCCGCGGCGGAAGCTCCAGGGGGAGAACCATGGCATGCGCCCTCAATCCCTGACGGCGCGTGCGAGGCGGAGGAGGCGTGAACTGAAGACGGCCCCGCCGCGAGCCCCGGCCTTCAGGTTCACCTCGAACCCGATCTGCCTGCCGAAATTGACGAGCGCGACGCTCCCCTGCCGATCGAGAAAGTCCGATCCTTCGCCGATGAGCAGCGGTGGCGGGGACGAGGCGACGAGCGGCGCAGTGCTCGTTCCGGGGCCGACATAGGCGATGCGGCAGTCGACGCTCCACGTCGTCCGCTTCACGATCCGCACCTCCAGCCGGCCGCCAGCGACATTGCGGCCTTCATAGACCTGCAGGGCGCCCGCGAGAGGCTCGTCACTGGAAACGCACAGGACCACACGGTCACGCGGCGGGCGCAGGTCGACGAAGCGGATGATGTTGTAGATGATCGCAGCCTTGAGCTCGCTCTGCTCGTCAGCCGCGCGCGCGGGCGCGCAGGCCGCGAAGAAGGCCAGAAGCGCGATGAAGGGGCCCGTGAGGAGATGAACGAGGCGCATCATCTCAAAAATCCACCGAGAGACGCAGGGCGACGGAGCGACCGACATAGCTGCGGGGCGCGGGATAGAGCTGCTGCGCGAACTCGACCCGCCTGTCGGCCAGCAGGTTCTGGCCGATCAGCGACAGATTGAGGCGCGGCATGAGCGCATAGTTGATGCGAAGATCGAGGTCTTGATAGGCCGGAATATCGCTCGCCGGCAAAGCGCTGACATGGCGCAGCCAGGCATCGACTTCCAGATTGGGTGCCACGTCGTAGCTGACCCGCATGCCGGCCTGAAACTTGGGCGAGAGGCCGGGGAGCGCATGGCTGATCGAGGTCGGACTGTCCGTCTCAAAGGAGAGATGCTGCATCGAGGCATTGGCCTGCACCTTCAGATTGGGCGCGGGACTGAAGGTGATCGCGGCTTCCACGCCATAGGTCTGCCCCTTGCCGATATTGGCGCTCTGATAATCCAGCAGCAGAACAGGCGTGGGCGAGAAGACCATGGACTGGCCGCGCGCGGCGTAGCCGATGAGGTTGCGATAGCGGTTGTAATAGGCCGCGATGTCATAAGTGAAGGAGCTTGAGAGGCTGCCGCGAATCCCCAGCTCAAAGGCGTCGAGATTTTCAGCGGCCAGATCGGCCTGACCTTCGATACGCGCGACCATGGGCATCGGGGTCGGATTCATCGGCGTTCCGGCGGGGACCCCCAGATTGACCCGGACGGCCTCCTCGAACCGTGCCGGCGTCCGCACCGCGCGGGAGGCAGCGGCCCAGATGGTCATTGAGGGCGTGGGCTTGGCGAGCAGGCGAACGCTGGGCTGAAGGGCAAAGCCGCTGATCGTGTTATATTCCGCCTTGGTCCCGACCGAGAGCCGCAGGCGATCCGGCACCAGCCAGAGATCCTGCTGCGCAAAGCCGCTCACCCAATGATGGGTTTCGCGCGGTACGGTGAAGGAGACGAAGCGGTCCGAAGAGCCCAGAGAATCGGTCGTCCGCCGGACGTTGAGGCCCAGGACCAGTTCCTGCCGGTCGCCGCCCAGCCTCAGGCTCGCGTCAAGGTCATCCACGGTGCGGGAAATGTTGACGCCGAATTCGCGCCGCTGAACCCAATCATGATAGGCCTGCAGATTGAACTCGCGCTGGCTGTCCCAGCGATGTGACCAGCGCCCGAGCAGATTCATACCAGAGAAGCTGCCGTCGAACGGGTACATGCCGGTCTGCTGGACCTGCGGCGGCGTTTGCAGCAGGTCCGCGACGAAGGTGCCATGCTGCACATCGCCCTGCAGCGTGATCGTGTCATTCTCGTCCGGCACCGCGTCCAGGCGGAAGCCAGCCTGCACGGCGCGCGAGCCGCTGTTCCAGCTGTCACCATTCGGCTGCTCGAGCCCATCGATGTCGCGCGCGGTCACATAGGCGCGATAGCTGAGCTTGTCCTTGCTTCCCCCGTAGCGCACCGTGCCGTTGCGCCCGTCGGCGGAGATGAACGCATTCGCCTGCCAGCCCTGGGTCTGGATGCTGTCCTTGGTGATGATGTTGATGACGCCGTTCACGGCGTTGGACCCCCACAGGGTGGCGCCCGGTCCCCTGACCACCTCGATCCTCTCGATGTCGGACAGGGGCACGAGCTGCTGGTCCCACAGCACGCCGGAGAGGCTGGAGACATAGAGCGAGCGGCCATCGATCATCACGAGCAGATTATTGGCAAAGCGCGTGCTGAAGCCGCGTACGGAAACCGCCGTCGAGACGCTGTCGATCTGGCCCACTTCAACGCCGGGCACCAGCCGCAGCACCTCGGGAATGCTCTGCGCCCCGGAGCGCAAAATATCGTCCTGGGTCAGGATGGTGACGGCGGCAGTGCTGTCACTGAGGCGCTGCCTGCGCTTGGCGACGGAGGTGGATTCGGTGGTCAGCAGGTCTTCGAGCGAATAGGTGCTCAGATCCTGAGCGTGAGCGCTCCTGACGCCGGGTAGGCAGGCGCCGACCAGCGCCGCGGCTGCCATCAGCCGCCACCGGAAGGCCTTGACGCTCATCGGTCGCTCCCGGCGACGGGCAAACCGGCCATGTGCGGACAGCGCAGCCAAGCCAGCGCGTCCGCTTCATTGAGGGGCCGCGCGATGGCATAGCCTTGCAGCGCATCGCAGCCCATCTCCTTGAGCATCTCGGCCTGGGCCGCCGTTTCCACGCCTTCTGCCACCACTTCGAAGCCGAGACCGTCCGCGAGGCTGACGAAGGTGCGCACGACCGTCTGATAGTCCTTGCGCGTGGCAAGGTCCGTCACCAGCGAACGGTCGATCTTGATGCAGTCGATCGGGAGAAGCAGCATTCTGGCCCAGTTGGAATAGCCGGTGCCGAAGTCGTCGATCGCAATGCGGATGCCCAAGGAGCGAACCTCCAGCAAGCGCTCGACGAAGATGGGCGAGTCCTCCATCAGCATCGATTCCGTAACCTCAAACTCCAGAAGCTCGGCGGATGCGCCGGTCTGCGCCAAAGACGCCCGCACGAAATCCACGAAGTCCGGCTGGCGGATGTCCTGCACGGTGATGTTCAGCGAGAGCAGGCAAGGCATGTCCTGCCGCGCCCAGTCTGCGGCGACCCGCATCCCTTCCAGAAGAGTCCAGCGGCCGATCTGCACCAGAAAACCAGCCTCTTCCGCCAGCGGGAGGAAACTGCCGGGCAATAACATGCCCCGCTGCGGGTGGCGCCACCGGACCAGCGCCTCGACAGAGGGACGCACATCGGGTCTGGTGGGCAGCTTGGGCTGGAACGCGAATTCCAGCTCGCCCCGGTCCGCCGCGAGCCGCAACTCGGCCTCCAGCCTTGCACAGTCCTGCGCCCGTTCGATGATCTGCGGATCGCATAGGCAGACCTGATTGCCGCCTCGCGCTTTTGCCTGATGCATCGCCATGCCGGCTTTCGCCATCAGTCGCTCATAGATCCTGGCGTCGTGCGGCATCCGCGCGGCGCCAGCGCTCGCGGTGAGCGTGGCCGGAAGCGTCCCGCCATCAAGGTCGAACGGTTCTGCCAGTAGGCGCAGGCACCGGGTCGCCAGTTCCTCCAGATCGTCCGCTGTCAGCGCGCCCGAGCAGAAGATGCCGAACTCATCGCCCGCGAGGCGCGCGATGATCGGCGCGGGGCCAGTCGGCCGCAACTCCCGGCACCAGTCCGCGGCCAACCGCAATCGCCCCGCAATCGCCTGCAGCAGCCGGTCGCTTTCCCACAAATCGAGCCGGTCGTTGATCTTTCGGAACGAGTCCAGGCCCAGATAAATGATGGCGCCGACCGGGCTGGTCGCACCGCTTTCGTGGATGGCGGCCTCGACCAGACGACGAAAGCCGACACTATTGTCCAGAGCGGTCGCCGGGTCGGTGAGCGCCGCCCGCTCACTGGCGCGCAATAATGTGGACACCCGCCTCATCAGTTTCGCGAGGGCAAGTCTGAGTTTTTCCGGCTCGGCATCGAGATCGGTCTCGGGGTTAAAGGCCCACTCCCCAAGCGCGGTCGCCTCGATCATCTCGCAGACGCGATCCAGCCACGTCTCATCCACACGCTCCCCTGTGGCGCGAGGCGTGAAAGCCGAAGGGCTATCGCCGCTATGGGAGGGGATTGGATCGTGCTTCACCAGTCGCCTGCCTTGCAGGAGAGAAGCAGCTTCTGTCGCATGGGGCCCCTGCCCCCGCGTCGCAGCGGCCGGCATGAGGTTAGATTTTGGGGGCGGGATTTCGCAGGCACGACAAGGGATTGCGCCACACGAAAACGATCGATGAACATCCGCACGAGCCTTTCAATCCAGCGCGGCTCAGCGAGACCGCGACCGATGGTCGGCCGTGACAAAACAGGGCAAGCCGCCGAGGAGAGAGAAGCGGCCTGGCCCTATCTGTTGCCAATCATCGAGTGCAAGCGGCTCATTCCCGCCCCCTTAAGACAATGATTGGCACAACTATTCGAGAAATTTAAGTTTCTTCTTGTAACATATTGAAAGCATCTACAGCCACACAGTATTAATTTATGTTAACTAAGTTATTGTGCTGGATAGTTCTTCAATAAGCTCATGAAGAGACTTTGACGCCCGCTTGAAACGGTCGATATCCTCCGCCTCCTGAGAATCGCGAATTTCTGTCGGCGGATGCATGAGTTCGAACGTTCCATCCATGACGCCTAATTTGTTCCGCATCTTGTGCTGCAGCTCCCGCACACGCGCGACCGACAGCGTCGTGGGTGAGTCCAAATTTTTCGGCTGTTCCATCATGACACCATATAAATTTGTCGCAGATGATCGTCTGCTATTGATTGCACGATAGGGAAGGCTTTTAAACGGGGGAAAATAAGCCCGCCGTTCGGCTTCAGGCCGTTCGCACTGGATAGGGTAAAGACATGCCGCAGGTCGCAAGCGTCGAAAAATCCACCCAAATACTCTATGCAGACGATGAGGATGATCTTCGAGTCGTCGTAACGCGTCTGCTGGCCCGCGTCCCTGACTTCGAGGTGCAGGACGTGAACAGCGGCGCAGCGCTGCTTGCACGGCTCGCCGATCCGGCGTGCAAGCCGGACGTCATTCTGCTCGATGTCATGATGCCCGGCCTTGATGGCCTGGAGACAGCCCGTCGGGTGCGGCGAACAGACCAGCAAACCCCGATCATCTTCTTCACCGCCAATGCCGAACTCACCGAGCAGTGGCGCGCCAGCGATGGGCCAATCCTCGGCACGCTCAAAAAACCCTTCGATCCCGACATGCTGGCGCTGGATATTTTGCGGATGCTGGGCCGCCAGCTGTCCTCAGACCCAGCCGCGCCATTCCCTGACTGAAAGAAGAAGGCACGGACACTGTTGCGTCCGTGCCTTCTGGCTGGATTGCCGGGTGCCCCGTCAGCGCCGGATGAAGCGCAGACTTGGCGAGATCACCCGATTGGTCGGATAGGGGAGACCACTTCCCTTCACCGTGACCCTGCAATCCTGCTGTTCGGTTCCGCTCTTGCAGACCAGTTCTTCATCGGACGAGGCCTCGACTGTGCCCTGCTCGCTGCTCTGGCCATTCCCGTTCGTCGCAGCGCCATCGGCATTGGCGACGCCGGTGCGGCCAAGTTCACCCGGGCCAGTGATGGTCTGGCCGGCATCGGCCCATCCATCGTTATAGCCGACCTGCACGTTGACGGGGATCGTACCGGGCAACTGGTTCGCACCGCCCCAGCCGAACACCGCGCCCGGATCGAACCCGGCGCCGCCCCGCACGGGTGCGGTCGAAGCCGACGTGTTGCTCGGCGGGGTGCTCTGCGAGGCCGTATCGGCCGCACCATGAGCTGCATCGATAACGGTGGAAGGCAGCGGGCTTCCGCCGTTACCCGAACCGCCATTGCCGGACCCACCGTTGCCAGACCCACCATTCCCGGTTCCGCCATTACCGGACCCATTCCCACCGGAAGCCGATGCCAGGATCGCGAAATTGCCCGGCGTGACGCTCAGCGCATAGTTGCCGCCGGCCGACAGCGAACCCAGTCCGATGGCGTAATTGCCGACCGCTTCACCTGCGACACGCGATGCACTGCCGGTGAGGTGGTCACCCGCGACCATGCCCTCGCCGCCGAGCGTGTAGGTGAAGGCGGGATCGACCGTGCCGCGCACCTTGCTCTGATCGGCGAAGACGATGCTGATCTGGCGCTGGTTGATCGTACCCACGGCGCCGGCAAGAGCAGGGCTGACCGTGTAGTTGCCGGCATCCGCACCATTCAGGGCCAGATCGGCAACCGAGACCATCTTGACAGTGCCAGCGTTCCGGTCGGCATAACGCGCCGTGCCGTTCGCAACCACTTGGTCGCCGGTGATCAGCCCATCGAGAGCCACGTCGCTGGCCGAGAAGCTGGCCAGATCGGCGCCATCATAGCCCTTGACCAAAGTGCCAACGAACCGTGCCGAGAGGGCCTTGGGCGAGATGGCGGCCACCAGCGGCGCGATGGTGTCGAGCACATAGTTGCCGGCATCCGCACCGGAGAGCCCGGCACTCGACACCGTGACCACCTTGCCGGTTCCCGCATTGCGATCGGCAAAGGTGAAGGTGGCGCCGGTCAACGCGACATGGTCGCCCGTCACCACGTCGGTGAGCGGATCGAACTCGCCCGTGCCGGCGGTCGTGCCGTCATAGACCTTGTCGTTGGCATGGGCCACCGTGGCAATCAGCCGCTGGGCAATGGTGCCGGTCGCATCGGTGTCGAAGCCCACGATATAGTTGGCGCCGCCATTGCCGTCGTCGAGGGTCCAGTTGTTGACCCGCAGCGTGCGGTTGCCGGCATTGCGGCTGTCGAACGCCTGCGTCGCCTGAGCCATGTCACCCTGCACCAGCCCCGTGATCAGCACTTGGCCGGAGGAGGCATCGGTGCCGTCATAGGTCTTGCTATCGGAGACAGTGCCGAGCGTCAGAGCCGCACGAGCGATGTTCGCGATGCCAAGGGCAGAGCCATCCGCCAGCACATAATTGTCGTAACCGTTATTGGTCAGGGCGTAACCCGAGAGCGTGACCGCCTTGCCGGTGCCTGCGTTGCGATCGGCCAGCAGGCCGGTCACGCCGGAGGTGTCGAGGAACACGCCATCGGCGCTCAGCAGATCCTGGGTTACCGTGTCGCCATCGGCGAGCGTGAACCCGATCGTGCCGAGCTGGTGCGTGCCGAGCAATGTGGTGCCGTCATAGGTTTTGGTGCCCGCACCGGAGACCGTCACCGTGATGGCCCGCGGCGTGATCGTGCCAATATTGGCTGCGGCATAATCCTGCAGCAGGACATAGTTGCCGGCATCCGCGCCGTTCAGGGTCATGCCGCCCACCGACACCATCTTGTTGGTGCCGGCATTGCGATCGTCATAATGAGCGCCAGCCGTGGTGAGCGTCAGCGCATCGCCGGCGATCACCCCATCGAGATTGATCGGCAGCACCGTGGCGTTGTCAGTCCCGTCATAGACCTTGGTGACGGTCCCGGTTAGTGCGCCACTCAGCATCTTCTGCGTGATGTCGCCCGACGCCGTGACGATATTGCGGATATAGTTATTACCGTCATTGCCGTCGTTGATCGTCCAGCCGGTGACCGTCAACGTGCGGTTGCCCGCATTCTTGCTGTCGAACGACTGCGTGGCAGTGGCGGTATCGACATCGACGAGGCCGGTGATCGTCACGGTCCCGGTGGACCCGGTGGTGCCGTCATAGACCTTGCTGTCGCCAGAGGCTGTCAGCGTCAGGTTCGCCTTGAGGATATTGGCCGTGCCGTTGGCGACATTGCTCAGCACATAGTTGGCTGCATCCGCACCGGAGAGGCCAAGGCCCGAGACGATCACGCTCTTGCCGTTGCCGGCATTGCGGTCGATGAAGGCCATGTGCCCGTTGCTGTCATCCAGCGAGACCAGATCATTGCCGATGACGCCGACAAGGCCGTCGAAGCTTCCCGCGAGGGTCGTGGTGCCGTCATAGACCTTGTCATTCACGATCGCGCCGGCGTTCAGCACCTTTTGCGTGATCGTGCCGCTAGCGGTCGAGCCGAGCGAGACGGCGTAGTTGTTACCACCATTGCCGTCATAGACCGCGTAGCCGTTCTGCACGGTGAGCGTGCGGGTGCCCGCCTGACGCTGGTCATATTCCTGCGTCGCGATGACGGTATCGCCCGCGATGAGACCGACCGCCTGCACGAGGCCGTTCGACAGCGTGGTGCCGTCATAGACCTTGCTGGCACTGGTTGCGTTGAGCACCAGGCTGGCCTTGTAGATGTCGGCCGTGCCGTTGGCGATGGAATTGAGCGTGTAGTTCGCCGCATCCGACCCTTCCAGCAGATAGCCGGTGGCGACCACCGCCTTGCCGAAGCCCGCATTGCGGTCGATGAATGTCAACCGGCCATTGGCGTCGTTGAGGTGAACCTGATCCGTGCCGATCACCCCGTCCAGATCGGCGAAGGTGCCGATTGCAGCGGTGGTGCCGTCATAGACCTTGTTGCCGACCGTCGCCGTGGCGGTGATCGTCTTGGGGGTGATGGTGCCGGCCGTGGCCGATCCGATCACGACCGCATAGTTGTGGCCACCATTGCCGTCCTGCACGCTCCAGCCATTCTCGACCTGCAGCGCCCGGACGCCCGCGTTGCGGCTGTCGAACGACTGGGTCGCGGTGACGAGGTCGCCACTGATGAGGCCACTGGCCACAACCGTTCCGCCAGAGGCGTTCGTGCCGTCATAGACCTTGCTGTCTGCGCTGGCGGTGAGCACCAGATTGGCCTTGAGGATGTCGGCGGTGCCGTCCGCCACCGGATCGAGGATGTAGTTGCTGGCATCCGCACCGGTCAGCACCGGGTTGGAGACAGTCACCGTCTTGCCGATGCCGGCGTGGCGATCGGCGAAGGCCAGTGTCCCGGCTGCCTCGACATGGTCGCCAGTCACCAGATTGGTGAGCGCGCTGAACGTGCCGGTGGCCGTGGTGGTGCCATCATAGACCTTGTTCTGGACGGACACCGTGGTGCTGGTCGTCCGGCGGTCGATGATGCCGTTGGCCGTTCCGAAGTCGACCAGATAGTTGGCCCCGTTGTTGCCGTCATTGATGACATAACCGTTCTGTACGACGAGTAGACGATTGCCGGCATTCTTGCTGTTGAACGCCTGGGTGGCGGTGGCACTGTCTCCCGCAATAAGGCCGACGATCTGCACCACTCCGTCCGAACTTTCAGAGCCATCATAGACCTTCTGATCGGAGACAGCATTGAGCGTCAGGGCGGCGCGGGCAACGTCAGCGACACCAAAGGCCGAGGACGATGCGAAGACATAATTGCCGAAGTCATTGCCGGTCAGCGTATACCCGCTCAACGTCACGCTCTTACCGGTTCCGGCATTGCGATCAGCCAGCGCTCCGGTCATCCCCGAAAGATCGACCCCGATCCCGTCCGCAGCCATCAGATTCTGGGTCGCACTGTCGCCATCGGCAATCAGCAGGGCAATGCTGCCGAGCTGGTTATTGCCCAGAATATCGGTGCGATCATAGGTCTTCGTGCCGAGGCCCGTCGCGGAGACGGTGATCTGGCGGGCGGAAATCGTCCCCACATAAGCGGAGGCATTGTCGCTCAGCAGATCATAGTTCGCCGCATCGGCGCCGCTCAGCTGGATGCCGGACACGGTGACCAGCTTGCCGGTGCCGACATTTCTGTCCGCATAGTTCGCCGTGCTGGCGGTCACCGCGACGGCATCGCCCGACACGATATCGACGAGGTTGCTCGGAAGCAGGATCGCCGTCGTCGTGCCGTCATACACCTTGCTAACGGCGCCGGTGAGCGTGGCACTGATCTGCTTGCGCGAGATGGTGCCCGCAGCCGTGTTGCGCACCACAAAGTAGTTGGCGCCGTTATTGCCGTCATCGATGGTAAAGTGGTCGACGACAAGCTGGCGATTGCCGGCATTCTTGCTGTCGAACGCCTGGGTGGCGCTCAGGCTGTCGCCTGCAAACAGACCGTTCCACTGCACCACGCCGTTCGATGTCGTCGTGCCGTCGTAGATCTTGCTGTCGGATACGGCATTAAGTGTCAGGGTCGCCCGAGCGATGTCGGCCAGACCCAAGGCGGATGTCGAGGTGAGGGCGTAATTGCCCAGGCTGTTGTTGGTGAGCGAGAAGCCGCTCAGCGTCACAGCTTTGCCATTGCCGGCATTGCGGTCTGCAAACGCTGCCGACAGGGTCGAAGAGTCGAGCCCCAGGCCGTCGGCGCTCAGCATGCCTTGCGTCGCGGCATCACCATCGGCGAGGATCAGCGCCAGACTGCCGAACTGCGAGAGCGCGAGGTTGGCGTTGCCGTCATAGGTCTTGCTGCCATGGCCGGTCACGGTCACGTTGACCTGACGCGGCGTGATCGTGCCGATGTCCGCAGAAGCCGAGGTGGCATTCAGCACATAGTTGGCGGCATCGGTGCCCGTGAGCTGCATGCCTGAGACGGTGACCGTCTTACCGGTGCCGACATTCGCATTGGCGAAATCGGCGCTGGCGGTGGTGACGACCAGATCGTCCCCGGCGATCACGCCGGCAATATTGACAGGCTGCAGCGTCGCGCTGGTGGTGCGGTCGTAGACCTTGCTCACCGTGCCGGTCAGCGAGCCGGAGAGCAGCTTCTGCGCGATGCTGCCGCTGGCCGCCGTGCCAAGGACGACGGCATAGTTGCCACCGCCATTGCCATCCTCGACCGTCCAGTGATCGACCTGCAATGTGCGGCTGCCCGCATTCTTGCTGTTGAACGCCTGGGTCGCGGTCACGCTGTCGCCGGCGATGAGGCCGCTGGAGAGGACAACGCCCGTCGAGCCGGTCGTGCCGTCATAGACCCGTGACTCCGACACCGCCGTGAGGTTGAGCGTCGCCTTGGAGATCGTCGCCGTCCCGTCGGCAATGTCGCTCAGCGTGTAGTTCGCCGCGTCCGCGCCGGAGAGCGTTGCGCCCGAGACCGTCACGGTCTTCCCGACGCCGGCATTGCGATCATAGAAGGCAAGGGTCGCGCCGCTGTGATCCAGCGATACATCGTCTCCCGTGATGGTATTGCCAAGGCCACTGAAAGTGCCCGTGGCCGTCGTCGTGCCATCATAGACCTTGTTCTGGACCGCCGCAGTCGCCTGCAGGACGCGCTGGCTGATCGTGCCGTTGGCCATGGCGCCATAGCCCACCAGATAGTTGCCGCCGCCATTGCCGTCGAACACCGTGTAGCTATCGACCTGCAGCGTGTGTGCGCCGGCCTTGAAGCCGTCGAACCGCTGCGTCGCCACAAAGCCGTCGCCCGCGATCAGGCCGCTGGCCTGCACCGCGCCCGCCGAAGCGGTCGTGCCGTCATACTGGCGCATGTCGGTCACTGCAGAGAGGACGAGCTGCGCCTGGCTGATCGTCGCGCTGCTGTTGGCAATGCTGCTCAGCGTGTAGTTGTGCGCATCGGTGCCGCCCAAGGCATAACCGGTAGCAGTCACCGCCTTGTTGATGCCCGCATTGCGGTCATAGAAGGCCAGGCTGCCATTGGTCTTGTCCAGCAGCACCTGATCGGTGCCGACGATCCCGCCCAGCGAGGAGAGGTCGCCCGTAGCCGTCGTCGTGCCGTCATAGACCTTGTTGTTGACGATGGCCGTCGCGGTCAGCACCTTGCGAGCGATCGTGCCGGATGCGGCCGAGCCAAAGGTGGTGACATAGTTGTTGCCGCCATTGCCGTCGTTCACGGACCAGCCGGCCTGCACCTGCAGGGTGCGCGACCCCGCATCGCGCGTGTTAAACGCCTGGGTTGCCGTGAAGCTGTCCCCGGCTGCCAGGCCAAGCGCCTGGACCGCAGCGGAAGAGGCGACCGTGCCGTCATAGCTCTTGCTGTCGCTCACGGCGGTCAGCACGAGATTGGCGCGGGTGATGTTGGCCGTGCCGTTGGCGATCGGATCGAGCACATAGTTGCCCGCATCCGCACCGGTCAGGACGGCGCCAGCCACGCTGACTGCCTTGCCGTTGGCGGCGTTTTTGTCCGCGAAGCTGAGCGTGCCGCTCGCCGCGACGATGTCGCCGGATATCACACCCGAAAGCGGGTCGAACGTACCGGTGGCGCTCGTCGTGCCGTCATACACCTTATCATTGGCGTGGACCGTCGTGCTGACCGCGCGCTTGTAGATCGTTCCGGCTGCGTCGATACGGCTGACGATATAGTTCAGACCGCCATTGCCATCGTTGACGACATAGCCATTCTGGACTTGGAGCAGGCGGCTGCCCGCATTCTTGCTGTCATACGCCTGCGTGGCCGACGCCGTGTCGCTGCCCTTCAGGCCGGAAATCGTCACCGTGCCGATCGAGCTGGTGGTCCCGGTATAGGTCTTGCTCATGCTCGACGCGGTCATGGTCAGCGCGGCGCGTGCCACATCCGCAATGCCGTTCGCCGAGGTGGAGCTGAGCACATAGTTGCCCAGCCCGTTGTTCATGAGGCTGTAACCGGAGACCGTCATCGACTTGCCGGTGCCGGCATTCTTGTCGGCCAGCATGCCGGAAATGCCGCTGCTGTCCAGCGTGACCCCGTCAGCGGACAGGAGCGCCTGCGTTGCGCTGTCGCCCTGCGCCAGCGTGAAGCCGACGCCGGAAAGCTGCGCACCGGTGAGCCCAGTGGCGGCATCGTAGGTCTTGCTGCCATGGCCGGTCGTGCCCACCGTGACGGTGCGCGCCGTGATGGTGCCCACATAGCCGGAGGTGCTGGTGCTGCCGAGCGTGTAGTTGGACGAGTCCGCTCCGGCCAACGCCAGACCGGTTGCGGTGACCAGCCGGTTCGTGCCGACATTCTTGCTATCATAGCTGGCGGACGTCGACGAGACGGTGACCGCATCGCCCGCCACCACACCATTCAGATTAGTACCTGAAATGGTTGCCGTGGCGCTGCCGTCATAAACCTTGGTGACAGGGCCGACGAGCGAGGCCGAGAGGGTCTTGCGGGCAATCGCGCCAATGTTGCCGGTGACGGAGCCCGCAATCGTGTAGTTCGCCGCATCCGCGCCGGTGAGGCTTAGGCCATAGGCCGTGACCGACTTGCCGGTGCCGGCATTCTTGTCGCCATAGAGCCCGACCAGACCCGCGGCTAGTGACACGGCGTCGCCCGAGACGACGCCGGTCATGGCGACATTGGACGCCGTGATCGAAGCCAATGTGTTGCCGTCATAGACCTTGTTGGAGGCGCCGGTGAGCGAGGCCCCCAGCTGCTTGGCCGAGATCACGCCGAAGCTGGCCGTGGCTGCCGTGTTCACCGTGTAATTCGCGGCGTCGGCCCCGGTCAGCGCCAGGCCGGAGACGGTCACCGTCTTGCCGGTACCGGCGTTCTTGCTGTCATAGAGGCCGGTCGTCGGCATCACCAGCGACACCGAGTCACCGCTTACCGCATTCGCCAGCGCATAGTTGGAGGCGCTGAGCGAGGCGGTGGTCGTCCCGTCATATGCGCGGGTGATCCCGCCCGTCAGGCTGGCCGTCAGCGCACGCGGCGTGATGCTGCCCATGACGGCGGAGGCCGTGTAGTTCGCCAGACCATAGCCGTAGATGCGGATAGCGCCATCGCGCACAACCACCGCCATCTCGTCCGCCGTCACCGTCTTGGAGGCGCCGACATTCTTGTTATCGAAGCTGCCCAGCGCGTAGACCGTCGCCTTGTCGTTGCCGAGCAGGCCCGTCACGAGGAAGTTGGTCTGGGTCAGCAAGGCGTCGGTCGTGCCGTCATAAACCTTGGTGACATTGTCCTTCAGCGAGATGCTGAGCAGCGGCATCTGGTTGTACATCACGCCATTGCCGGTGGTCTGCGCCGGAGCGGTGATGCCATAGGACGCGCCATATTGGCGGAAGCTGTAGGGGAGCCCGCCGACATCGTTGGTCGGATCCTGCAGCCAGATCAGCCAGCGGCCATTGGCGGCGGAGAGCGCGCTTGCACCACTGTTGTTGAAGAACTTGCCGTTGGTCACAAGCTGCAGGGACGTGTTGGCCCCGCTCGCCGAGACGCTGCTGCCCGACGTCATGGTCAGGTCGCCGACCGAGCGGATGACCGCGCTGCCGGTGGTCACGGCGCCGTTGATCTCCAGCGCGCTGCTGGTGAATAGGTCCAGCTTGTTCGTCAGCGACATCGGGCCGAGCTTGCCGATGGTGTTGCCGCTGTTGTTGAACGAGACGGTGCCCGCGCTGCCGGTGAGCTGGCTGGCGCTGATGTCCACGGACTGGGTGAACAGACCGCTGCCTGCCAGCGCCAGGCCGCCATTGGCGATCAGCGGCTTGTTATCGGTGTCGCCGGTGACGCTCACCGTGCCGGTGCCCGCAAGGGTGACCGGGATCGCATAGATGCTCGCGCCCGTCTGGGTGTAGAGCGTCAGGCCCGTGCCGGTGCCCGTCGTTCCGCCGAAGACGATGCCGCTATAGGCGCCGGTCAGCACATTATTGTTGATGAAGCCGGCGTAGATATCCGAGCCGAGCGTCAGATTGCCGCCATCCTCGGCGCGCAGGGTCAGCACGCCCTTGGTCAGCAGCTTGGCGGCGACCGGGGTGGCGCCGTTCTTGGCGTTGAGGAACATGCTGTTGGCGACGAGCGTCAGATTGCCCGTATAGGCTGCGGTGCCGAGCGTCGCGGCGCCGGTGTTGCCCTGGTAGATGCCATAGCTGTTGGCGTTGCCTGCCCGGCCGGTGAGGGTCACCGGACCGGAGCCCGTGGCATTGACCACGGCGACGTTGTTCGCGCCGTCGAAGAAGATGCCGCTATGGGTAAGCGCCGCGCTGCCGGCGGCACCGCCACCGAAGCCGGTGAGGTTGATCGCGCCAGCAGCCGTGGAGCGCACGGCGGCGCCACCAGAGATGGAGATGCCGGTGCCGTTGGCGGTGGCCGCGCCGCCGCGCCCGTTGATCGTCAGCGCCTTGGCGCCCGAAACGGCCACGGTGGCGTTCGTGTTCATCAGCACGCCGTAACTTGATGTGGCGGAGGAGGAGCCATTGCCGACGCCGCTGATGGTGATCGCGCCGCCCGTGCTGCTGATCGCGCCACCGTTCAGGTAAACACCCAAGTCGTTGCCGACATAGCGGCTGGCGCCCATGACGATGAGGTCGCCGCTCGCGGTGCTGAGGTTGGTCGTGGAGTTGGTCTGCACCGGATAATAGTCGCTGGCCCGTCCCAGCGCATACAGCCGCAGGCTGCCTGTGCCGGTGGTGGCGAGCGTCTTGTTTATCAGATTGAGGCCCGTATTGGCGTTATTGCTGCCGAGCGCGCGCATCTCGATGTCGCCGCCGCCGGCCGTGAAGGCCGCGCTGGAAGAGCTGATGTCGATGGTCGTGCCCGTCGCCAGCATCGCCGCCGTATAGGCCGCCAGATCCACCGTCGGGTCGAGCAGCGGAGACACCGCTGCCGATCCGCCACGCAGCAGGATGTTGCCGCCCTGCGTCGTGATGCCGTTGCTGACGGTGATGGTGCCCGTCGCCGCATCGGCCGCGCGGGAGACCAGGGTCACGTCCAGCTTGCCTGCGCCGCTCGCGGCGGTGATCGCGCTGGAAACGGTGACGTTGCCGTTCGACTTGGCGGTCAGGCTGGAGGCCCCCGTCGCGGCGGCGACCTTGTTCACCGTGGCGAGCGTGAGGTTGTTGACCGCCGAGAGCGTCACGGCGCTGCTGCCATTGAGCGTGATCGTGCCGGTCGAGAGCGTGCCGCCGGACGTGATGTTGGTCGCATTGGCCGTGGCCAGACCGATCGCGCCGGTCGTCACATCGCTGGCCGCGCTGATCGCCACGGCGCCGCTGGTTCCGGTCTGGTTGATATTGCCGGTGATGACGGTGGTGGTCGCGGACGACACGGTGAGCGCACCGGAGACGGTAGTCACACCGGAAATATTGAGGTTCTTGCTGCTCTTCGCCGTCAAGGCGCCACTGCTCACCGTCAGTGCCTGCGTGGTGAGGTTGCCATCCTTCGCCTCGACCAGCAGATCGTTGGCGTCGATAGTCACGTTGCTGCCCAGCGTCACCGCGCCGCCATTGGCGACGATGCGGCTGGCTCCACCGGCCGTCTGAGAGATGGTGCCGGCAATGTTGATGCTGCCCGCGCTGGTGATGTCGATCACGCCACCAGACCTGATCTTGGAGGCGGCATTGCTGGATTGGAAGCCATTATAGCCGCTGCCCGAGCGCGGCGCCGAAATCGTCACGCCGCCCGCGCCCGCCTTCAGATCGACCGGAGCGCCAAAGCTGATGCCAACGCCGGCACTATCCCCCAGCAGGGTCACGCTGTTGGTGCCGTCGATCGTCACGGCGCCGGTGCCGGAGAAGCTCGCGCCCACATTAACGCCGGAGGTCGTCTGGCCAGTGAGGACCACGTCATTGCCGGTGAAAGTGGCGGCCCCGGCGCTGCTGCGAGCAATACCAGCCAGATTCTGAGCCGAGCCGTTCAGAGTCAGCGTGCCGACTCCCGCGTTCATTGTGGTATTCGTGTCCGTGAGGAAATATATGCCATGGCCAGCGGCCGAAGTGCCGGTGAGCGTGATGCCACCGCTGCCGGAACTGAGGATGTTGGTCCCCAGGAAAATCCCTGAGCGTTCATCCGGGGTTGATCCGCCGAGGGCTCCCGAATCGCCGACGAGCGTAATGCCGCCCGTCCCCGCCGTGAGGATGTTGGCGCCTTCGCTTAGCCTTACGCCATTGCCAGTCTGAGCGGGGTTGCTCGGATTCGTGACGCTGCCATAGAGGCTGACAGTGCCGCCGGCGGTCGTGCCGCGGCGCGCGTCAATCGTTCCCGCCACTCGCACACCGGAACTGCCGGTGTTGCCCAGCGCAAAGCCGCCGAGCGTAGAGGTGCCATAGGCGATCACGTCACCGCCTTGGGTGGTGATGGCGGAGGCGATGTCGATATAGCTGCTGCTGGAGTTGCTGTCGTCGAAATTGCTGTTCAGCGTCACGTCCATCTTGCCTGCGCCGGACGCGGCCGTAATGCCATAATTGCTGGCGAGCCGTAACTTGGTGCGCACGATCACCTTGCTGGCGCCAGTGGCGGATGACGTCTTGACGATCTTGCCAATATTGCCGCCACCATTCGGCGAAAGCACATACAGATCGCTGTTGCCGCTCATCGTGGTGGAGTTGTACGCATCAAAATCCCAGCCCAACCCGCCGCTCAGCGTGATGGCATCGTTGGTCGCGGTGGTCAGCGCGCCGAACCTGATGGCCTCATCGCTGGCGATGGACACAGTGCCGGTGGGGCCGGTCTGCTGGATAGCGAGGTTGACGGTGTCCAGATTGACTTTGTTTTTGCCATAAATATCGATGGCGCCGGCGCTCTTGATGTACGACTTTGGCGAGCTCCCATCTGCCGTCCCGGTCACCAGATCGATGCTGTTGGTGCCCGCCGCCGTGCCGTTGGCGCGGATCGTCAGTCCGCCCGTGCCGGCGCTCAGATTCAGCGTCGGATATAGGCTGCCTCCCATGCCCGCGCGAATTGTCGCCTTGGTACCCGTGGAGTTGGCAGTGCCGTAACCATTTGCGGCCGAGGTGCCGACGATCGACAAGGCGCCGGTGCCGCCGGTCGTGATCGTGATGTTGCCGACGCCGAACAGGATCGCTTCCTTGGAGAGCGTGCTGCTGGTGCTGGCGCCGATCAGGCTGATATTGCCGCTGGTCGAGGTGATGGAGCCTCCGCCGCCGAGTTCCAGCAACAGACCGGAGTTGGTCACGCTGGTGCCCTTGACCGTGATGGCGCCGCTGGCCGTCGTGATCGTAGCCGTATTCGTGAGACGGGTGCCTTGGCCGGTATTGGCCGCCGGTTCGGTAGTAGCGCTGGTGGTGCCGTCGATGCTGATGCTGCCGGTCCCGGTCGTCGCCACCCGCGCACCGTAAAGATCCACGCCATAATAGCCGGCCGAGGTGTTGGTGTTGGTCCCCTTGATCGAAATGTCGCCATTGACCGAGGTGAAGCCGAGGCCTTGATAGGTTGAAAAACCAGAGCCATAGGTAGCAGACGAGGTGCCGGTCAGTGTCATCGGGCCATTGCCGCCGGCGATGTCGAACGGACCTGTGCCGTTCCGATCAACCCTGATCCCGCTCCCGTTCAGGCTCGTACCGGTGATGGTGATCGCGCCACCCGCACGGATATTTGTATTGTAGAGCCTGACGCCGACGGTGGCATCGCTGCTGTATGTCGGGGCGATGCTGCTACCGCTCACGTTGAGCGAGCCGCTGCCAAGGTCGATCAGACCATTGAGATTGTAGCCATTGAACCAAACGCCCGCAGTATCACCGAGATTGCTGATCGCCGCGCCGCTGCCCACCGCGCCGCTGCCGCCCCAGATGTTGAGGTCGCCGCCATTGGTGGAAATGTCGTTGAAGACTTTCACATAGCCGGTGGCGGCATCGTTGGCGCGGCTGTTCAGGTTGACGGTCAGCTTGCCGGCGGTCGAGGCGATCGTGCCGTTCAGGATGATGTTGCCGTCCGCCTTCAGCGTCAGCGCGGCGTCGCCGCCTGCCGTCTTGCTGATGTTGGCGCCCGAGGCCAGCGTGATGTCGCCCGTGCCGCCCGAAACGCCGGCGCCGCCGGTCGTGATCGTCACATTGGTGCCGCTGTTGAGCCGCCCGTTGAGGTTGGTGACGTTGATCGTGGAGGTGCTGGCAATCGGCGTGTAGGTGCCGCCCGCATAGGTGGCGGAGGCATCCGCCGCCGTGGAGATGGTGACGCTGGCAGGATCGAGCAGCCACTCGCCCGCCTTGCCGGTGCCGGCCTTGGCATCGACGGTGCCGACGGCCTGGAGGACATTCTTGGACGAGGTTTCGACCCGGCCGCCGTCGGTGGCGCCGCTGGCGTCGATGGTGCCGTGGAAATTAGTGAAATTGTCGGACCAGAGCACGGCCTTGCCGCCCGCGCCGGCCGAACCGGTCACGTCGATCTTCGCATCGGGTGCGACGACCACGGCCTGCGCGCGCTGAATGTCGCGGTCGAGCAGGCGGGTGTCGGCATTGTGGCCGCCCTCCCAGTCGCCGCCGACGAGCACGGTGCCGCCGGTCGTGCCGGAGGCGTCGAGCTTGGCGCCCTGATCGAGCAGGATGTTCTTGCCGGTCACTTCGATGGCGCCGCCGGTGGCGTCGGCCTTCTTCGCGGTGAGCGTGCTGGCGATGGAAACCTCGCCGCCTTCACCGGCAGTGAGGAAGATGCGCCCGCCTTGCGCGGACACACCCTGGGCGTTGATCGCACCGCTGGTGCCGGCGAGGGCATAGATATTGCCGCTCTGCGCGCGCAACTCGGCCTCTGCGGCCTTGAGCTGGCCCGCATTGGTGACGGAGGTGCCGGTGCCGCCGACGACGACCGAGAACTTGCCGTCCCGGTCCGCCTGGTCGCGCAGCATCACCTGATAGCCGGCCAGCAGGCCCACCGAGCCGTTCGCCGCCTCGATCGCGCCCTGATTGTCCACCTTCGCGGCGACCAGCACGACATCGCCGCCCAGGCTGCCGATCTTGCCATAGTTGACGATGGAGGCTTCGCTCGCACCCGCCAGCGTCTGGCTGCCGCCGGCCATGAAGCTCTCGTTGCTGATGTCCTGCGTGGAGCCGACGAATTTGCCGCCCACATCGACCTTACCGCTCTTGCCGATGACGATGCCGTTGCGGTTGATGAGGTAGACCGATCCCGTCGATTGCAGCAGCCCGTCGATGCTGGAGGCTGCGGCGCCGGTCACGCGGTTCAACGTAGCGCCCTTGCCATTGTCGATCGCGACGGTGCCGCCCTGGCCGATCGAGAAGTCATTCCATTCGATGATGGCCTTCTCGGTCGTCTGGCGGATGTCCGTCCGTCCCGCGCCCGCGTTGATCGTCGCAGAGCCGACCACCACGGACCCGCCCGATGGCAATGTCTGTGCGTAGACAGGCGCCAGCGGCACGAACGCGCACAGCGACAGGCCGAACAACGGCTTGGAAATGAGTGCGGCGCGGCGAGCCTGAGAGCGAGTGGTCATCGTATCAATCCCATCTTCTGTGAGCGCAGTGGTCCGGCCGCCGAAAGGGCGGGGAAGATCGCTCTGGTTTCGGTGCCTGCTGCGGGCCTTCCCGGGCGGGCGTTTCATGTGTGGGCCGCTCTGGGCGGCGGAAAATCCGGTGCCGCGTAGCGCGGCGGAAATCAGCGTGCTGCGTGGCGCAGCGGAAATCTTCTGGGGCGGATGGCGGCCGGCTGGGGATTGTGCCGGCCGCCATCCTTCGGGGGATCATGGGTGGTCAGGCGGCCCTTCTCAGGCGGCTTCGGCCACCGGCTGTTCCTCGGCCTGGCGGCGCGCCGCGCGGCGGACGATGAGATCGTCCCAGCGCTGCAGCGAAACCAGGTGCATGTCGATCATCGCGTGGGCGCCACGCTTGACGAGGTCGGCGAGCACCGCATCGGGCAGTTCGCGCAGCGTCTCTTCGGCGACGGCATAATAGTCCGCCAGATGCTCGGGGGTTTCACCCGGGATGAACGTGTTCTTGACCTCGAACAGGCCGGCAGCCTCGATCATGTCGATGAAGGTCTGAGTGCGGCGGCGCTCGGATTCGAACTCGTCGAGGAACGCGATGGCGTTCTTGGTGAATTCGGTCGGTTCGCCGCCGGAGAACAGGGCTTCGCCCTCCTCACCCTCGACAAAACCGGGCGCTGCGCGGTCGATGCAGACGACGAACTGGTCCTCGCCGGCACCGGCCAGCGTGAAGGGATAGCGGCGCAGATAAGCGGGCACATAGGCGCCGGCCTCGAACTGGCCGTTCGTCATGAACAGGTTCTCGCCCTCGGCCAGGCCCATCACGGCCAGCGGCGTGCGCTCGGCACCCGCGAAGATGATCGGATAGTGGCGCATCGCCTGCGGAAACTCGCCGACGAGCAGCGGCACCAGATGCAGTTCGCGCGCGTGGGGGAAGCCCGCTTCGGTGCGCTGAAAGCGCAGGGCGCCGTGAACTTCGGAGTGGAGCGCCTCGGGCTGATCGTAGAGAAGCTGCGAGCCAGAGAGTTCGATGTCGTTGTTAACCGTGGTCATGCGAGTGGTCCTTCGCTGTTAGTCGGGTTGTGATTTAGAAGCTGGCGGTGACGCGGGCCTGGAGGCGCCAGTCGCCGGAACGTGTGCTCATCCCATCCTTGAGAGCCCAGGCCGAATTGATGCCGGCAGAGAGGTGCCGGCCGAAGCGGTAGTCCGTACCCACGCCCGCCGATGCCACGGTCGTGTTGCGACGCGCGGCAATGTCGCGCCCATGCGCGACGTCGCTGAAGAGGTAGGGAGAAAGCTGGTCATCCTTGCCGAGCAGGGCGAAGGGCGGCAGGCGCAGCTCGTTGCGCAGCACGAAGCCGCGATCGTAACTGCCGTCATCTGCCGTGTAGCCGCGGGCCAGTCCCTCGCCACCGACACCAATCTGGGCAGGCAGCGGCAGCGGGCGGCGGGCATATTGGAACGCGAACTGGCTTGTCAGCGCGAAGTTCTTCGGCAGGCGAACCGCGCCGGATACGTCCAGCGTCGCATAGGCATAGCGGTCAGACGTGACGCGGTCGTTGGTCAGTTCAGCGAGCCGCGCGCCCGAGCTGCGGGCGCTCAGCCCACCGGGGCTGACATGGAGGTTACCGCTGACCGAAAGCTGGCGTCCATTGCCCGTCCATCCCTTCGAGAGGCCGAGCAGGCCCTGCCACATATCTGCGGAGTCGGAGAGCGCGGTCAGCTGGCCGAAGAAGACGTCCCGGCGCTGGCGCTTGAACTCGACGCCGGCGAGAACATCCCCAAAGCCGGCAGGCAGCCCCAGGTTGGACAGCGCCGAGCGATAGCCGAGGGTGGCCTCGCGGGTGCGCTGGCGAACCGAGAAGTCCGCGTTGATGACCTGATTGGTGAGCGCATCGCTCAGCGTCAGTTCGATATTCTGGCGGGGGGCCGTCGGAATATAGAGGCGGCCACCTTGTGCGACATAGCGGGGCTGACCGCGAAGAATGCTGCCATCCTTGTACCAGAAATCCGTGCTGCCGGTGATCTGATAGGACGCATAGCCCCCCTCGATGAGCGGCAGACGGGCCATCGCACCGAGGAAGAACCGGTTAATCCCGGTGGAGTCCGAACCGCCATTGCTCCAACCGCCATAGACCCGCACAGGGCGGTCGCGACGCACGGCCAGTGTGAGGTCGGTGACGCCGTCCTGGTCCACCGCCGGCGCGAAACGCGCACCGACTTCACCCATCGGCGTGCGATTGAGCCAGTCGAGATCTTCGGCAAGTGGGGTCGCTTCCACCGGGTCGCCCGACTTCTGGCGGATGCCATCGCGCACGGCCTTGGCCGCCTTGCCGTCAGCGCCCTGCACCTTGATGTCGCCGACCCGGAACTCGGTGACGCGGATTTGCAGGACGCCAGAGGTGATTTCCTGTGCAGGCGTGGAAAGAGAAACGAACGGGCGCCCGACACTGCGCGCCTTGCGCGCGATACCAGCCTGGATCTGGGCGATCAGCTTGCGCGAGAGCGGCTGACCGATGAACGACTGCAACGCCCTGTCGATACCGGCGCGATCGAGATTGGGAACGCGCGAGGCGTCGACCCCATCGGCAGGCACCACGTCGGAGGCGAGCGGCTCATCCGTGCCGGAGAGAAGAACGATGTGGCGCAGCGTCGCGCCAAGCGGGGTCTCGTCCTGCGATGCCGGGACGATGTCTGGCGCCGCAATGGGCGCGCCCGGCGCGACCGGAACCGGCGGGAGGCTGCGTTCAATTGCGGTCTGCGCAGTAGCCGCCGACGCACCCAGAAGGGCAAGGCTCGTCGAAAGCATTAAGATTGTGGTCTGTTTCATCATTCCAAGCCAATTACAAAGAGACATTAAGTCACGTCTGAAAGTAAATCTGCGACCTGTAATGAGTAATTCTGATTAATAATTAGTTAAATTGGCCTGTTACATAATATATGTAACCCTATGTTACATATTTCACTATGTATCATCTAAGATGTATTTGAATAATGATAACGGCTTTTGCGTATCAGGAAGGTGAAGCATGAGAGGCACGGCTTCCTGTGGCTGCGAGCAAACGGGATCTACGCGATCCACCCGCTTCCCCCGGTGGACGGTGATCCCAGTGACAATGTCGATAAGGAGAGGACTAGGGATGCAGATCCCGCCGCGCATACCTGCAAGGCCCGGAGAACCCGGCTCGCGTCACCGCCACCGACGCACTGCCGAGGCGCCCCGAGCGAGGTTCAGGATTCAGGCAACGGATGCAAGAGGAGCGCGGTCATCCATCAAATGGATCATCGACCGGAGAAAAAAAAGCGGCGCGTGGAAACCGACACCGCGAGAAAATCATGCTCAGTTCAATATGGCGCCTTGGGAGATATATACTCCCCGCGCGGGCCTGGCTGCGCCATTCGGGCGTGCGGTTCAGGCCCGGGGATGATCGGTAGCGGTGACGACATAGCCGGTCCCCCGCGCCGCGCGGACCGGAAATGCCATGCCGGTGAAATCCTCCACCCGTCGGCGCATCCGGGAGATCAGGACATCCAATGCGCGGTTGTCCGGGTCCACATGGGTTTTCCCAAGGTTCGCATTCAACACATCACGAGAAACCGCTTGCCCGGGCGTTTCCAGCAGCGGCGCCAATATCTGGCACTCCAGCGAGGAGAGCTTGACCGATTTGCCGTTCGGCGCGGTCAAAAGCCAGGCGCGCAGGTCGAGATGCCACGAGCCCTTTTCGCCAACAGGATCTTCCTGGCTTGTCCGGCTCTTGCTGACACGTCGCGCCAGATTTCTGATAACGCTCTCAAGCTCGCGCAGATTGACGGGCTTATGCAGATAATGGTCGACCCCCATGGACAGGCTGAGCAGCTTGTCTTCTTCCGCGGTGCGTCCGGTGAGGATGATGATCCCCACTTGCGACCATGACCGAAGCCGGGCCGCAGCCATGATGCCATTCTCGCCCGGAAGATTCACATCCAGGATCACGACATCGGGCGGATCAGCCCGCCAAACATCGTCAAGATCAACCGTATTGGCAAAGGGAGCGACCTTCATCCCGACGCCGGACAAGAACCGGCTCAATATACTCCTCAGGTCATCATCATCTTCCACGATGCTTACTAAGACACTGTCTGGCATAATGGCTCCTATCTCTCGCCTTTCAATGACTCATGCCCTCGCTAAACCCTTATGCTTTCTCAGATATTACCAAAATTACCATAACCCCCAAACGCCGCTTCGGTCGGGTTGGTTGCTGGCCAGCCCTAACCGGGTGTGCGCCACCCTGACGGGTGGAGGTCTCTTTGCTGATGCGTAAAAGCGCGAGGGCCGTCTCGCGAAGCACCTCAAATATTGACGACCTTGCGAATATGCTGAGCCAGCGTGATCGGGTTGAAGGGTTTCAGGATGATGTCCGCCACCCCCAGTTTGCGATAGCTCGCAAGGTCCATTTCCCGCCCCATGGCCGTGATGAAGATGAAGGGCTTGCCATGAAGCCCATAGTCATGGCGCAGCGTCCCCATCAACTCCGGACCGCTCATTTTCGGCATCATCACATCCAGCATGATCACGTCCGGTCGCCAGTCACTGGCATCCAATAACGCCAGAGCCTCTGCCGCGCTCCCCGCAGCGCGCAGGTCCATCGCGCGATCGAGCGATACCGCAAGCTTCACGATATGCCGGATGTCCGCGTCGTCATCGACATACAGCAAGGCAAGGGGCGCCTGACCGCTCATAACCGGAGCCTGACGTGACGTTCTGCAATCACCCGGCGAATGGTCGCCTTGAGATCGGGCATGGACGCACGAGATTTCAGGAGCACCGCATCGACCGGAGTAAGATCGTCGAACCGCAAGTCCTGCGCGGAATAGATGATAACTGGAATTGCGATACCATCTGCGGTGAATAAGTCAGGCAGTAGATCGAGCCCCGTTCCGTGCTCCAAATGATAATCAAGGATCACCAGGTCGGGTTGCCGCCTGGCAAGCAGGGTGCGGGCCTGCTCCAGCGAGCGGGCCTTGAAGATTTCGGCTTCACCAGCCAACGCCATGGCCGTCACGTCCAGCGTATCCTGGTCGTCATCGAGATGGAGGACGGTCGGCTGCTCTCTCCTATTAAGCGGGACACCGGCGGAGACAGCAGCCTTCAACCGTAGGACATCGACGGGCTTTTCGATCCAATCGACCAAATCCAGGGAGAGACGGGTCGTTGGCGCCTCAAGATCCTGCGGTGACACCACCAAAATCGAGAGGCTGTCAGGCCCCGCCTGCTGGCGCAGATCACGCGCGATCTCAAAAGCGTTGGCATCTTCCAGTGCCATGTCCAGCAGCAGCATCGTGTAACCATGCTCGGCAATGGCGTCGCGGGCTGCCATGGCATTGGTGACGAGGTGACTGGCATAGCCCTCACTCGCGAGGGCAGATTGCAGGGAAAGCCCAACCTGCGGGTCGCTCTCGCAAATCAGGATGCTGGTCTCCAGATCCAGATCGTCGGCGACAGTCGCCGACACCGATGCAGGGAGCGAGAAAACGAAGCGTGTGCCGGCCTTCGGCAGATCCTCAAACCAGATCTTGCCGCCATGACGGCTGACGATCTCCTGTGCGATGGCAAGTCCGAGACCGGTGCCGGCAGTCCCCTCATGCTCGACGGCGCGCTCGAAGCGGCCGAAGATTCGCGAGCGGAATTCCGCGGCAATGCCCGGCCCTTCGTCATCCACCTGCACGATTGCCTCGCCATCGTGCCGCCCGTGGCGCACGGTAATCTGTACACGGCCCTGCCCCGGCGTATATTTGAGCGCATTGGAAACGAGATTGCCGATCACCTGAAGTATGCGATCGTCGTCCACTTCAACGATCACCGGCGCCTCCGGCACATGACACGTCAATGCGGCGCCTTGCGAGCGGGCAAGCCCGTCGAAATTCTCGCAGGCACGCAAAGCGATATCGCGCAGATCGACCTGGGCCATCGACATCTGGAACCGCCCGGCTTCGATCCGATCAACATCGAGCATATCGTTGATCAGCCGGATCAGGCGGCGGCCGTTATTTTCGGCAATGCCGACCAGCTCGCGCGCGCCTTCGGGCAGTTCCCCGCCCGCTTCGGCGTTCAGGAGCGACAGCGCGCCAATGATCGAGGTGAGCGGCGTGCGTAGTTCATGGCTGACCGAGGAGATGAGGTCGTTTTTCTGCTGGTCGAGACGGCGGCGCTCGGTGATGTCGCGCAGGGACATCACGAGATGGTCTCCATCCGGCAAGCGCATGGTGCCCAGCGCGATATCGAACGGGATCATCTTGCCGCTGCGGTCGCGCACAAGTTGCTCATGGAAGAAGCTGACCTTCAACACGCCGTCGATCAGGCCGACCCGCTCGTGAAAGCTGCCGCTTCCCGGCGCGATATCGGTGACGACACTGATGTCACGACGATCGAGCTCGTGCCCCTCATAGCCCAGCGTGCGCGTGACGGCGGGATTGATCATCTCGATCGTTCCGCTTGGGTTGATGATGAGGATCGGATCGGCCGTGCCATTGAGGATTGCCTGATTGCGCTTGGCGGCATCGTAGCTCGCGAGCGCGATACGGTATTGCGCTTGCCGTTGCCGCCACAGCAACCAGAGCATGACGGCTAACACAATGCTTCCGATGGCAAGGATGATCCACATCGCCCGCTGGATGGTCGCGGATCGCGCCTGCACGGCCTGGACGCGCTGCGCGCCCGTGGCGATCTCGCGTTGCATCAATTGGCCCGCCAGTTGTTCAAACCTGGCCATCAACCGCTGGCCCTGCCCATCGCTGATCCGACCAAGCGCGACGGCAGTGCCCTGCGTGTCACGCAGATGGATCACCTCCTCCATCTCGGCGAATTTCGCATCTGCCGTCTGATCGAGGTCGGATAGCTTGGCTTGCTGGACGACGTCACCGCCATACGCCCTGTGCAGCTCGCGCAATAAACGGCGCGTTGCGCGCTCGCCCTCGACAAATCGGGCTCGGAGCGCCTCATCGCCACTGATCGCATAGCCCCGCTGGCTTGTCTCAGCCGATCGCATGATGGACAGCAGATCGCTGACCTGGTTTCTGCGGGAGTTGGATGCGAGAGCTTCCAGACGCAGCGTTTCCCAACGGTCATATTCGCTCTGCAGCCAGGTCAGCGTCGACGCCAGCAGCAGCGGGATCATCAGCGCAGGCAGCAGGAAGAGCCATACAAGGGGTCGGCGCGGTTGTAGCCGATTCATCCGGCCGTTCCTCCTCGCCCGAGGTTATCGAGCCCCAAAAGCATCATCCCGATAAATCGAAAACTGACGAATCCGCTCAATCTTCGTTTACTTGCGAGGCAGCGCACTCAGATTTGTCCAAATCGCACGGCTTTTTGGAAATCAAAGCTCATTAGACCAAGCCGCAACACGGGTTCCATCAAAGCTCTCCCGAAATCGAAGCCTCTCAGCACGCCCCCCCTCCTTGTACTAGCAGAGAGTTAGCTCCCTGCTTGGCAGGGTGCTCCCGGCCTAGCTTCACTTTCAATTTTTGCTCCTCTGCATAATGATTTCCGAAATCAACTTTGTCTAGATTGTAGATACCAGCGCGGTCTCCTCAATTGAATCGTCGAGCCGTTGACTGTAGGAGCGCTTGCGAAGTTGATGTCGGAAAAGTCGAACATGCACTCTATGCGGTGCTGCTTATAGTGCCTCCTAATCCGACTCCGTAGCCAGGGCGGTTCAAGCGACTAGGAGAATCGGGGCTCTTATTTTCTTCGATCCGCCGTGAGCTCGACGAAGCCCGTCTGACTACTTTTCGCGTGACGGGGCCATTTTCGTAAACCTCGCCCATGAGGCCGCACTGACCGTCGACTAGTCAACAATAGCTCTGATCAAGGCCTGATCGATGTCATTCCATCACGGTGCAAATTTGCCTCATCAACGAAGCGCAAGCTTCAGGGAGCCATTTCGACCCTTCCAATGCCCGCCGTGGCGACCGCTTCCGACCACATCAAGACGTTCGGCCGAGCCGGCCGGACGACCGATTTCGGCGTGAGCAGCTATTCGAGGGTAACGACTCTGCCGGACGGGAGGCGACCACTTAAGGCCGTTCCATCGATCTGCGTGTCCCCCCGAAACTGGCCGTTCGGCGGTACGTTGGGTTGCGCTGTCGAGGGCTCCTGATCGGAGAGCTCCACCGGGTACTCGCTATATACGGATGCCGTTCAATTTCTCGACCCAATGCGCATGCAGGCTTTTGAGCGCGGTGGTGCGGGTGTAGCCAGGATAATCCCCGTCGACCAGTCTCGCGACAACCTCGAAGGTGAAAGCCTCGCTCCCATAAGATGCCCACGCCTCTTGAAGAGAACGATGCGAATTGCTCCCCTGCCGTAGCGTGAACCACAGGCGGTTCTGGATAGTGGATAGATCGGGAGCACTGCCGACCCACATCCGATCCGTTGGCCCGCATCGAACAGCGTAGATGCCCGATTCAACTTCTCTCTCCTTATAGACCGCAACAGCCGCCCTTCGATCTTCCCCGTGCATGCGCCATCCTCCCGCTGCTGCGTCAGCCCTACAACGATGGAGCAGATCGCGCAATATTGTCCGGATGAATTGACGCACGATTATACCCGGCTATAAAGGCGCATGTCCGAGTATCTGTCCGCTCCCTGTACCGCCTTCGCCGGCACCAAGCGCCTCGCGAGCGGGGCGCTGATTGACGTGGCGTTGGCGATCAAAGCGTGGGAAGGCCAATCGCAAGGTTCGATCCTCACCTTCGATGATGCTTCTGGTGCCGTGATCGACCTCGATCTTCGAGGCACCACAGCAGAGATCGTCACGCGATTGACCGAGCATGGCGAGCTTGAGGCCTTGGCGGCTAAGTCTAACCGATCGAGAGGCCGGCCGAAGCTGGGCGTGGTTGCGCGTGAAGTGACCCTGCTACCGCGACATTGGGAATGGCTTGGAAGGCAAACGGGGGGAGCCTCGCAGACATTGCGTCGTCTCGTTGACGAAGCGCGCCGCGCCGATGGTGGTCAGGCCGACCGTAAGGCAGCACACGAGCGTACCTATCGCTTCCTGTCGGCGCTGGCCGGCGATTTGCCAGGTTACGAAGAAGCGATCCGCGCCCTGTTCGCTGGTGAGGATGGGACTTTCGCCGAGCGAATGGCGACGTGGCCGCAGGACATTCAGGACCATGCGCTGGCACTCGCCCAGCCGAACCCGAGCAAGGCGCAATCATGATCACCGTGGATGAGCGTAAGCAGCGGCTTGCCGCTTTCATACGACAGGTTTGGGATGGCGGCGATGCAGACGCGGCTGATGGCTATGTCGCGGAGACATACACCATCCATCACGATCCCGGCGATCCCTGGGAGGGCAGAACGCTTGATCGCGCCGGTTTCAAAGATCGGGTTCGAAAGTCGAGAGCTGCTTTCCCCGACCAACGGTTCGACACTCAGGGATTGTTCGCCGAGGGTGATAATGTCGTGATGACCTGGCTTTGGAACGGTACGCATCGAGGTGACTTGGCGGGGTTCCCGGCAACCGGCCGGGTGATCCGTATGTCGGGCGCGACGGTCTACACGTTCGACAGCGAAGATCGGCTGACAGGCCATTGGCAGATCACGGATCGGCTTGGCGTGTTCCAGCAGCTACAGCGCTCAGGCTAAGAGATTTTCGGGGAGGCTGACGCTTTCCCAGTTCCGATCTGCGGTCAGTCAGATTGGCAGCTATCTTTGCGAATTCCCCGAAACCCACCTGGCGGCTTCCCACCAGACTTTCGCGTAGGCGGTCCAAGGAGCGGTCTGCCGAACGGCCGAATCTGGTGATAGCTGTCGTTCAGCGGACCTTGCGGGAATAACGGGTTTGTCCCAAGTTCCGCCTATGCGGTCGGCTTAACAAGCAGCCGCTGTCAGAAAGTTTCTTTGGCCGTCTAAATGTCCGTTATCGAGGCGGCTGCGGTCGCTTTGCCATCAATTATCTGATTGATGAATCGACTAATCCGCGAAATTGGGCGCGTTTCTCCAGAACGCATTCGGCACGAACCAGGTTGAACAACCTCTCAAGCGCAGGATGATTGAGCGTCTGCCAAACAACGTACAACTCGACAGGCGGCAAATCCACGGGCAGTCGAATGAGCCGTCCGCTCGCCACCTCCTCTTTCGCTTCACTTTCGAAGAGCACTCCGATCCCGCTGCCGGCGAGCGTCATGAGCCGGACGGAGTCCTTCTGTTCGGTCCTGCCGCTGGCGAAGATGCCGTGGATTCCCACACGACCCAGCCGTTCCAGCACACGCCGTTCAAGCGCAGTGTTCTTGGGCGGCAGGATGAACCCGGCCGAGGCGATCTCGGCGGGACTAGGAGAGCCGATTTGCGCCAGCGGATGCGAGGGAGCGACAAAGAGACCGGCAGGAAGGACGCCGATTTTTCGCGACGGCAAAGACACCGCTTCGCCCTCGATCATCAGAAACCCGGCCGCGACCTCGCCGGACTCGACGAGCGCGATAATCTCCTCATTCGTGCCCCGCAAGATCGAGACAGCGAGATCGGCATTCTCTCGCTCGAGCTGAATGACCGCGTTACGCAGCCACTGATCGATAATATACGGTCGGGCGGCGACTCGCAGCTCAGCGATCGGGGAATGGGACATGCGACCGACCATGCTCATCAACAGATGGGCTTGTTGGACGATGTCGCGCGCCGGCTGAAGCAGTTGCTGAGCCTCACTGGTCAAAGCGGCCCTCGCTCCGCGTTTATTCTGCAGGAGCGCCAAGCCAGTCTCCCGCTCAAGGCCCGCAAGCAGGGAACTGGCGGCCGCCTGAGAGATATCCAGCCGTATAGAAGCCGCGCTGATGCTCCCGCTGTCCGCCAGCGCGATTAAAGCTTCCAGTTGCCGCAGAGTGAACATGTTGTGCCCCGAGCCATAACATTACCTTGTAGGTTGTTCAGCCTTAGGTGCGTTGCTCCCGCGCGTCATTCGGAAAATAGGACGGACAGAAAAAACAATCAGGGAGGATTGCAATGAGTTCGGCACATTCCGTCACCGCGCGGCGCGTCTTGACGTCGATCGGCCTTGCCGCTCTGGCGGGGTCTATTGCGCAGCCCGCTTTCGCGCAGGCAGATACCACCTCACAAAGCGGGCTTGAGAACGAATCCGCCAATGACGCGATCATCGTCACCGGATCGCGACTGGTCGCCTCCGGCTTCACGGCGCCGACGCCGGTCACGGTTCTCGGGGCCGAGCTGATGCAGCGGCAGGCCGTTACCAATGTCGCTGATGCCCTCAATCAGATTCCGTCCTTTCGCGCCCAGGGCTCGCGCGCGACGTCGGGCGTGTTTGGCAACAATGTCGGCGCACAGACCGCCGATCTGCGTGGGCTTGGCGCCGCGCGCACGTTGGTTCTGATCGACGGCCGCCGCGTGGTGGCCAGCACGGTGCAAGGCGGGTCATTCACCCCGGGCGGGGTGGTCGATCTCAGCATCATCCCGACCGCGCTCGTCTCGCGCGCGGAAGTGGTGACCGGCGGCGCGTCGGCTGCTTACGGCTCAGATGCCGTGGCCGGTGTCGTGAACATCATCATTGATGACAGCCTTCAGGGCATTCGGGCGCAAGGCCAGACCGAGTTTTCGAGCCGCGGCGACAATGAGGAATATTCCCTCTCACTCGCCGGTGGCACCGGCTTTGCCGGCGGGCGCGGTCATATCGTGTTCGGCGCGGAGTATATCGATTCGCGCGGCGTGCGTGATTGCTACATGCGCAGCTGGTGCGCGCAGAGCTATGCGCCGATCCAGAACGCAACGCCGGGCGGCAATGGCGGCCTGCCCGCCGTCAACATCCTGCCGAACGCCCGGACAGCTACGGCGTCGAATGAGGGCCTGTTCAACGCTGGCCCGTTGCGGGGCGTCGCCTTCGACTCTGCCGGCAATCCGATCAGCTATCCCTATGGCGTCTATTATGGCGGCGGCCTGTTCATGAGCGGGGGCGGCACCTACAACAAGAATCCCTTCTTCGAGCATTTCCCGCTCGTCGCACCGCTCGAGCGCTACAATCTGTTCGGAAACATGAAATTCGAGGTTTCCGATGGCATCGAAGCCTTCCTCCAGTCGTCCTTCTCGTCGATCAAAAGCGACAACCTCCAATCGCAAACGCGCGATGCCAATCTCGTCATCCGTTCGGACAATGCCTATTTGCCTGAAAGCGTGCGCGACATGATGCTGAATGCAGGCGTCGCCACCGCCTCGTTCGGCCGGATCGGCGATGATTTCGGCCCGACCAGGGCGCAGACCGAGCGCGAGACCTTCCGCATCGTGGGCGGCCTCAAGGGTGAGGTCGGCCCCGGCTGGCGATGGGATGCTTATTATCAATATGGGCAGACCAACTATTCGCAGGCGATCTCCAACAACAAGATCAATGCCAACTATACCCGAGCGATCGACGCTGTGGACGATGGCACCGGCAACATCGTCTGCCGCGCGACCCTCAGCCCCGATCCCGCCGTGCGCGCTGCAGCGGCGGGTTGCCAGCCGCTCAACCTGTTCGGCGAATTCCAGTGGAGCGACGCAGCGCGCGACTACGCGTTCGGCACGGCAACGAGCGACATCAAGCTGACGCAGCATGTCGCAGCCACGAACATCAGCGGTGATCTGTTCGACACCTGGGCCGGGTCCGTCTCGCTGGCGGTGGGCGGCGAATATCGCCGCGAGAAGGTCAGCGGATCGACCGATCCCCTATCTGCCACCAACGCCTTCTATGTGAACAACGGTCTGGCCGTGAACGGGTCGCTCGAAGTGTTCGAAGGCTATCTCGAAACCGCGGTGCCCCTGGCGCGGGACGTCAACTGGGCACGCCTGCTCGAACTCAACGGTGCCGTGCGCTACACGCACTATAATACGGTCGGCGGCGTTGTGACGTGGAAGCTCGGCGCGGTGTACGAGCCGACGGACGGCATCCGCTTCCGCGTGACGCGCTCGCGGGACATCCGGGCGCCAAATCTGTTCGAACTGTATAGCCCGGTAGGACGCAGCCAGGCGGCCGTTCGCGATCCGTCGACCAACGTCCAAAGCCTGGCGCTCGTGCTCAACAGCGGGAATGAAGATCTGCGCGAAGAAACAGCGAACACCTTTACCGCCGGTGTCGTGCTGCAGCCCAGCTTCGTTCCCGGCCTGCGCTTCTCTGCCGATTATTACAATATCGAGGTCGAGGACGTCATCACGGCGCTCGGTCCGCAGATCGTCGTCAACCAGTGCTTCACGGATGGCGGAGAGATTTGCGATCTCATTACGCGCGGCCCGGCCGGCATTGTTTCGGTCAGCAATCCGCTGCTGAACCTCAACCAGTTGAAGGTCCGCGGCATCGATTTCGAGGCGCAGTACCGGATCAATCATGGCGGTTTGTTTGGCCAAGGCGGATCGCTCATCCTTCAGGGCGTGGCGACCCGCATGATAGACCTGACTACCGTCGACATCACGGGAACCGCCACGGATCGCGCTGGCATGAACGGCTCGCCCAACGGCCAGACGTCCGGTCTGCCGACATGGTCACTCAATGCGCAGGCGACCTGGGAGGAAGGTCCGGTGAGCTTCACCACGCAGGTGCGCTACCTCTCGCCCGGCAAATATGATGTCACGTTGGTTGGACCGACCGACGCCGGTTACAGCCCGACGCTCAATAACAGCATTAGCATCAACGACATTCCGGCGGAGACTTACGTCAACCTCCAGCTGCAGTTCACCGTCCGCGAGGATGGCGACAAGCGGTTCCAGCTCTACGGCGCAGTCAACAATCTGCTGGATAACGACCCGCCCAATTATCTGCCCTCGTCGACCGGCCCGACCAACGCCGTGCTCTACGATGTGGTCGGTCGCTCTTTCCGCGTGGGCGCACGGGTTACATTCTGAATGATCGGGGAGGGCGTGAACAGCTTATGGACCGGAGACAAATCCTGCTCGCAGGCATCGGGTCCATGGCTGTCTACGCCGTGCCCCGTCCGGCCCATTCCAGGTTGATGCAACCGACCTCGGACAAAGGATCAGCTCACCTTATGGACCGCGCCGATTATGCTGCCTACATCGCCGCGTTCAATCGCCGCGACCTTCCGGGCTTCACGAAATTTTATGCGCCCGACATTTGCTTCCTGCTGGGCGGACGCATGGAACTGACTGGTCGCCAGGCGATCATCGAGTGGTACGAACACGCCTGGGCGAGGATCGAGGAGCACTGCCTCGTTCGGCGCATCATCATGGATGACACCGGGATTGCGGCAGAACTTGAGACGAGCTTCCGCACAATCGCCGACTGGCCCGACTTCACAGGCGGGCCCTTGCGCACCGGCGACGTGCTCCGTCGCATCGGCTTCATCCATTATGATCTCGGTCCGGAGGGATTCACGCGGGTGGCGACAGCGCCGCACCGTGTTCTCGAACAGCCGGCACACTGGATCGCACGCTCCTGAGAAGAAGCGACGAGAGGGGAGACAGATATGCTGCTTCGCACGCTAAACATCACGGTCGCCGCATTGGCGATCATCGCCACGGCCGCCTCTGCCCAAGACAGCGCAATCCCCGCTCAGACCAAGCCGGAACGCGCCTTCCCCATGGCGCCCAGTGCTCCACGGGGCGCGCCTAACATCCTCATCATCATGACCGACGATGAGGGCTTCGGTGCCAGCAGCAGCTTTGGCGGGCCAGTGCCAATGCCGACATCCGATGCCCTGGCCGCGACGGGCCTGCGCTACAACCGCTTCCACACCACGGCGATGTGCTCCCCCACCCGCGCTGCCTTGCTGACCGGACGCAACCATCACGCGGTCGGCATGGGCGCGATCACCAACGTGGCGACGCCAGACCCTGGCTATACCTCGGTGATCCCGGACAGTGCAGCGACCATCGGTAATATTTTGCGCGCCAGTGGTTATGCGACCGCATGGATCGGCAAGAACCACAACACGCCCGAGTGGGAAATCACCCCGGCGGGACCGTTCAACCGGTGGCCGAGCGGCTATGGCTTCGACTATTTCTACGGCTTTATCGGCGGAGCGACGAGTCAGTTCGCACCAGCGCTCGTGGAAGGTCATCGTCCCCGCACGCCTCCGACCAACGATCCCAGTTACATTCTGGACCGCGACCTTGCCGATCACGCGATCGAATGGGTGACAGCGCAGAAATCGGTGCGCCCCGATCAACCCTTCCTCATGTACCTGGCGCCCGGGTCACCCCACTCCCCTCATCAGGCCCCCGCAGACTGGATCGCGCGCTTCAAGGGCCGGTTCGACAAGGGCTGGGATGCGATGCGGGAGGAGACGCTCAAGCGCCAGATCGCGATGGGCGTCGTTCCCAAGGGCACCGCGCTGACGAAGCGGCCGGAGGCGATCCCTGCCTGGTCATCCCTTTCTCCGCAGGAACAGCGCGTCGCCGCCCGCATGATGGAAATCTATGCGGCGCAGCTGAGCTATTTCGATAATCAGCTCGGCCGGCTGGTTGCAGAGCTCAAGCGCACGGGGGAGTTCGACAACACGCTGATTTTCTACGTGCACGGCGATAATGGCGCCAGTGCTGAAGGTGGCATTTCTGGCTCGATCAGCGATCTTGCTGGGCTGAATGGGATCCGGCCCGGTCTCTCTGAGATGGCCAGCGGCGTCGATCTGCTCGGCGGCCCGCTCTCCTACGGCAATTATCCAACCGGATGGGCCTGGGCGATGAACACGCCATTCCAGTGGATGAAGCAGATTGCATCTCATTTGGGCGGCACGCGCAACGGACTGATCGTCAACTGGCCGGAGCGGATTAAGAAGGGCGAAATCCGCTCTCAATTCCACCATGTCATCGACATTGCGCCGACCATTTACGAGGCTGCGGGCATCACGCCACCGCAAACGTTCAATGGCGTAAAGCAGCAACCGATCGAGGGCGTGAGCATGCTTTACAGCTTCCGCAACGCCAAGGCGCCGGATGCACGACGCGAGCAATATTTCGAGCTGCTGGGCAACCGGGCCTATTACAAGGATGGATGGATCGCCGTTACGACACCGGGGCGGCCGCCCTGGAATATCTCGGGCGGCCCCAAGGCCGAGGATTTCAATTGGGAGCTGTACAATCTCGACAAGGATTTCTCGCAAGCTCATGATCTGTCCGCAAAGGAACCGCACCGTATTGCCGATTTGCAGGCTGCCTTCCGCTCGGTCGCCGAGCGCGAGAATGTCTATCCGCTCGATGCCGATTTCGGTCACCGGATCGACAGCAGCCTGCGTCCCTACGTCTTCAACGGTCGCACCGACGCGCGCTTTGCAAACAGCTCCATGCGCTATCCCGACACCGCGTTTCCGGACATCAAGAACCGGTCCTGGGTGCTGGAGGCCGATTTCACGGTAGCGAATGGAACGGACAGCGGCACCATCATCACCCAAGGCGGCTGGGTCGCCGGCTGGGGCTTGTTCCTCATCGAGGGCAAGCCGGTCTTCCTCTACAAGCAGGCCGATGGAATCTCGGAGGCGGTGCGCATCGCCAGCACGCAGGCGCTGGCCCCCGGCGCGCACAAGCTCGAGGTCCGTTTCGATTATGACGGCGGCGGTCGCGGCAAGGGCGGCGCTGTCGAAATCCTGGTCGATGGTGCTCGCGTTGCCCAGGGCAGGCTGGACCGGACTGTCCCGAGCCTGTTCGTGGGAGAAGGCGCTTCCATCGGCCGTGACTATGGCACGCCGCTGACGGCGGACTATCAACTGCCCTTCATCTATCCGGGCGACATCCGGGAGGTGCGGTTCCATTTTCCGCAAAGTCCCACCCCGCAACAACCAGCGAACTGAGGGACGCGCAACATGATCATGAGCCGGCTGATTTCGACGTCCTGCCTCACCTTCATCTGCGCGAGCAGCGCGGCGCTGGCGCAGGCGCAACCTGCAGGGCCTGGACAAGCAGAGGGGCGATCCGCACCGGCCCAGACGGCGGGCGCGATCTTGCCAGCGCCGGAACAGCGCTTTGAAGGCAAGATCGGCCGCACGCTGGCGCAGTCCGATCCGCCCAAATATGCGCCGCTGCCCAAGCCGCCTGCCGGCGCGCCGAACGTTCTAGTCATCATCACCGACGATGTCGGCTTTGGCGCTACCACACCGTTTGGCGGGCCGGTGCCAACGCCGACCTTCGAGGCACTCGCCCATGATGGGCTGCGCTACAACCGCTTCCATACGACGGCACTCTGCGCACCGACCCGGGCCTCGCTGCTGACCGGCCGCAATCCGCATCGCGTCGGCTTTGGCGCTATTACCGAAATGGGCACGGGCTATCCCGGTTACACGACGATCCTGCCCAAGAGCGCAGCGACGGTCGGCGAGGTGCTGCGCCAGCATGGCTATGGCACGGCGTGGTTCGGCAAGAACCACAATACCCCGGAATGGGAACAGAGCGCCGCCGGTCCCTTCGACCGCTGGCCCAACGGGCTGGGCTTCGACTATTTCTATGGCTTCATGGGCGGCGCGACCAGCCTGTGGAACCCCTCCCTGTTCGAGAACCAGCTTCCGCTCGCCCGCGGAAATTTCCCGCCGGGCTATCATCTTGAGCGCGACATGGCCGATCACGCGATCGAATGGGTCCGCATGCAGGGGATTTCGGCACCCGGTCGGCCCTTCTTCATGCTCTATGCGCCGGGCACCTCGCACAGCCCTCACCATGCCCCGGCCGACTGGATCGCGCGGTTCAAGGGCCAGTTCGATCAGGGCTGGGACAAGATGCGCGAGCAAATTCTGGCACGGCAGATCGCGGCCGGCGTCGTCCCGGCCGGCACCAAGCTTACGCCGCGCCCCGCCTCCATTCCCGCCTGGGACACGCTCGGCCCGGACGAGCGACGTCTCTACGCCCGGATGATGGAGACCTACGCGGGCGCCCTCTCTTATGCGGATCACCAGATCGGCCGGGTCATCGAGACGCTGCGGTCTTCCGGCCAGCTTGAGAACACGCTCGTCATCTACATCCAGGGTGACAATGGCGGGAGCGGCGAAGGCGGCCTGAACGGATCAACAAACGACATCGCGGCGATCAACGGGATGCGCCCCGATCTCCAGACAATGCTCGGCCAGATCGACAAGCTGGGCGGCCCGGAACTCTATAATAATTACCCCGTCGGCTGGGCCTGGGCGATGAACGCCCCGTTCCAGTGGACCAAGCAGGTTGCCTCTCATCTCGGTGGCACGCGCAACGGCCTGGTGGTGTCCTGGCCTGCGCGGATCAAAGCGCACGGCGAAGTGCGCACGCAATTCCACCATGTCGCGGACATCGTCCCGACCATCTATGAGGCGGTGGGCATCACGCCGCCCGAGCAGGTGGATGGTGTGACGCAGATGCCGCTCGATGGCATCAGCATGGCCTATAGTTTCGTTCAGGCCGATGCGCCGGACCGCCGCCACGAGCAGATTTTCGAACTGCAAGGCAATGCCGGCCTGTACCGCGACGGCTGGTTCCTGAGCAGCACCCCGACCCGCGCACCGTGGGATTTCGCCGGCCCCGGCGGCCTGCCCACCGACAATGGCTGGGAGCTCTATAATCTCTCCGAGGACTTTTCCCAGTCGCGCAATCTGGCGGCGCAAGAGCCGGCGCGGCTGAAATCGATGATCGACCAGTTCTGGGCGGACGCCAAGAGCGGGGACATTCTGCCGCTCGACAACCGCTCCTTCGCACGCTGGTCGAGCCGCAATCGCCCTACGCTGCTGGCCGGGGAGACACGCTTCACCTACCAGCCCACGTCACGGCCGATCACCGGCCCCGGCTTCCCGGATCTGGCCGGCCGCTCCTGGCGGGCAGAGGCTGATATCGCCCTTGCGAATGGCATACGCGCCGAGGGCACGCTGGTCATGAACGGCAGCCGTTATGGCGGCTGGAGCCTCTACATGACAGGCGGCCGACCGACCTTCCTCTACAAGGCCTCGGATTCGCCCGGCGACATTCTGCGCCTGCAGGGCCCTGCCCTTCCCGCCGGCAAACACCGCATCTCGGTTGCGGTGACCGACAATGGGCAGGGCAAGCCCGGCGATGCCGTGCTGCACGTGGATGGCGTCGCTGTAGGCCAAGGTCAGATCAAGCGGACCATTCCCGCCATCATTCGCGGCGGCGGCGCTATCGGGCGCAGCTTCGACACGCTGGACGGCAGCTTCACGGCCCCCTTCGCCTTTAACGGGCAATTGGACAATGTGACGATCGAGGTGGTGCCGGAATAGATTGGATATTTGCAAAACGCTTCGGGCGCTCGGTGTTGCAGGGCGGGTACCAGCAGCGCTTAGGAAACATACAGCATCAGCCGGTATGAAATGGTGTCGCGACAGGCTGCCATATCGACCGCGGAGACCAAGTCACGCCGATCTTCAGGGGGTGGAATGCTGCAACGACCGCGTTGATGGATATGGAAGAACTGCTCGCGAAGATCAGCAATCGCGGCATGGTCGGTTATATGCGCGAGGCTGCCACCTGCTATGCGGCCGGGGCCTATCGTGGGGGTATCGTCTTCAGCTACATAGCGCTTTTCGATGACATGCGCGCAAAGCTGGCTCAGCTTGGCACCATCAACAAGGTCGCGCATGCCGTGCATCTCGAGGTCGAGAAGCGCGCCAATGATCAGGATGTCTTCGAGACCTTCATGGCGGACCGGCTCAAGAAGGAAGGGCTTCTGACCGCCGCCGAGCACACCGCGCGTTATCAAACAATCTGGAAAATGTTTTCGAACTAAGCCGCCGTCCGGACCTGCTGCGCCACCGAGCGTGGATAAATGGCGTAACGACGGAGGCGCGAAGGCAGACATCGCGTAATGGCGTGACGGCCAAATTATGACACGCATATCTACGCGCTGAACGCCGTCGTGTAGCTGTCTGAACCAGGGCCGCTTGCGGACGGAATTTACTACCGGGCACACCTCACGCGAATGACGGTAGGTCTCGGGCGTTTGGCACGACCATGGGTGAATGGCCGCTTTCAGAGTACTCGTTCCTCAACCTGAACGTCCCGATGGGCGGAGCGACTACCTCCCCAACCCCAATTTTGAACGAAACACCGAAAGGCGCGCAAACAGAACACGCACAAGCGCAAGTCTGCCTTGGCAAATATGTCCAAGGTGTCCCCGCGCATTTGCACAAAGTTCCGGATATTCCACTTGATCCCTTTCGCCACGCGAGCAATGTGGCGTTGCTCCTCGTGAAAGCCGGGGAGCGGGGCGTGGAAACCTCAACGTACGAACTCGGTCGAGATTATCGGCCGGGTGGCATGCGCGCATGTCCAGCCGGAAACGGTAAAGGCGCATGCGCCTGTACGTACGTCAGGTTTCCAACATCCGGCTTTGGCCGTCGCCCCGAGTGGACATAGGCGCGACGAGGAAGCCCAGGCCAGAACGTCGCACCTTCATGGGAGTAAGAGCGACGTGACCTGCCAGATTGGTATCGAACCGCCCCATCACAATATGCAGCTATCGCTGGCCTCAACGCTGATCGAGAAAGCGCTGGAGTATCAACTGGTCGGCAAACTTATCGCCAAACTGCTCGCGCGCGGGCAACGCTGCGAAGTGCTGCACGGCATCTGTGACCGCGATGGCTATGATGTCGTGATCGAGGCAGCCGGGATCGTACGGCATATCCAGCTTAAGTCGCGGGTGCAGGGTGGCAAGAATGGCAAGTTCGACATCGCGACGAGACTGGCTGACAAGCCCTCCGGTTGCGCGATCCTGATCAGCTGGGACCGCGACACGATCCGGCCGACAGGCTTTCGCTTCCTGGGTGGCGCGCCGGGCCAACCACTCGACCAGCTTGGCGACAAGGTTACGACCCACAGCCGTTACAGCGGGCAGGGCAGCAAAGGCCCACGCCCCGCCTATCGCAGCGTTCCAATCGGTCGGTTCGACAAGACGGCGACGCTCGACGTGCTGGTCGACCAATTGTTTGGACCGGCGCCTGCGCCAGCGTCTCTCCACGGTCTGGAGGCCATGGCATGACGCGCGCTGGCGTCCTCGCGCTGAGCCTGGCTCTGATCGCAATGCCTGCGGTCGCCAAGGAGAAACCTCCCAAAACATGGCAGGCGACGCGCACGACGGATCCGATCACGGGCGCAACAAGCTGTGTGGTTTCTGCCCTCGATTATGTCGGTAAGCTCCGCTACTCGCGCACCGGCTATCTTTACCCTGTGATTGAGATGAACAGCTGGCATGGCCTCCTTGTCGGCGTGAGCAGTGGCGGACGTTTTCGCTTGCCCACTGGAACGATCGTCTGGCGCGTGGATGACCAACCGTTTCGGGAACTCAAGCCTGAAGATAATCCGCAAGGCGTATCAGTCTCCGCCTCCCCGACAGCCAATGATGCTGCGACCAAGGCGATGGCAGATGCCATGGCGTTCTCGAACAAGCTGATCATGTCCGCAACCGCGACCAGCACGCTCGCCAGCGGCGAGGTCGCAAAAGCGATGCTGAGCGAACTGCGCGCCGGTCAGGGCCTTATCTTTCGCGCAGCGGCAATCTCAAGCCCCTATGGCCTGCCCGATCCGAACATGATGCGGGTTGGCCAGTTACAAAAGGATGGTCTCAAGCCCATCCCTGTCGATGCCTCACTCGCCACTGCGTTGGCAGAGTGCGGCATCGAATAAGGAGGCTGAGATTGTCGCTACTGACGCAGGATGCTCGCAGCACGAGGTTTGTTGAAAAAATGATGACGCAATTTCAGCGCATTGGCTATAGGAAGTTCCTATAGCTACTCACTCAATGTCGCACATATGTTGACATCCTGATTTTGTTGACTGATATCACCATCAGTTAATCAGGATTCGTGCGATATGACCAAGGAAGAAATGGACTCCCTCACACAGGGCCTCGACAGCAAGGCGGCGAAAGTCCGCGCCCTGTACGGTGCTGGGGTGAGTGCAGGCGACATTGGTCGCTATATCGGCATCCGCTATCAGCATGTCTATAACGTGCTGCTACGGGCAGGCCTCATTGTGAAGGCGGCCCCTACCCGAGATCGCGAAAGCGCCCTCGGCCCAGACAGCGAAATCATCGTGGCCAGCATCGGCAAAGACGGCGGGATCGAACTACCAGACTCCGTCATGGACCGTTATGGCCTGAAGGCCGGCGAAGCCGTTTACTGCCAGGCCTTGCCCGAGGGTTTGATGATCCTCAGTCAGGACGCTGCGCTTGCCCACGTCACTCGTATGGCTCGCGAGAAAATGCCTGAACAAGCTGCCCTCATCGAAGCCCTGCTGAAGGGGCGAAGTCCCACCTGACTTGCACTGTTTGACGAACATCTAGCAAGGAACATCACTCATGAATGCGAACAACCCCATCAGGGGGGACGGTCTGATCCGTTCCCTCAAGGTCGAACTGCGCCCGGTTGCGGCAGTGCGCCCTGCCCCACGCAATGCCCGCACCCATAGCGAAATGCAGATCTCGCAGATTGCTTCGTCCATTCGCCAGTTCGGCTTCACCAACCCGATCATCGTCGATGATGAGGGCGTCATCGTTGCCGGACATGGCCGCTACGCTGCCGCAAAGTTGCTGGCGCTCCCCGATGTGCCGGTGGTTCCGATCTCTGACCTCAGTGCGGCAGAGCTGCGTGCTTACGCCTTGGCCGACAACCGCATCGCCCAGAACGCGGGTTGGGACGAGGATGTTTTGCGGATCGAGTTCGAAGAGCTTCATGCTCTGGACCTGAACTTCGATCTTGAGATCACCGGCTTTTCAACCACGGAGATCGACCAGCTCATGGTCATGACGCCGCAGGATGCAAAGCTCGAGAAAATGCCACAGATTGACAAGCGTCAGACCTGCGGGGTCGAGCGCGGTGACCTCTGGGCCCTTGGCAATCATCGCCTGCTGTGTGGTGACACGCGCAGTCCTGAGAGCTTTGCGACATTGATGGGCGATGAGCGCGCGCGGCTTGTCTTCTCCGACCCACCCTTCAACGTGAAGATCGACGGGCATGTCGGTGGCCTCGGCCAGATGAAGCATGCCGAGTTCGCCATGGCCTCAGGCGAGATGAGCGAGAGTGAGTTTACCGGCTTTCTCCAGACCGCTTTTCGCAACGCAGCCGACGTCAGCATGGACGGCGCCATCCATTATCAGTGCATGGACTGGCGGCATGTCGAGGAAATGATGAACGCAGGTCGGGCAGTCTATTCCGAGCTCAAGAACATCTGTGTCTGGAGCAAGGGCAGTGCCGGGATGGGCAGCTTTTATCGCTCCCAGCACGAGCTGGTGTTCGTCTGGAAGGTTGGTACTACGCCTCATCTCAACACGGTCGAACTGGGCAAGAATGGCAGGTATCGTACCAACATCTGGAACTATCGCGGGGCCACCAGGACCGGTGGCGATGCTGAACTGGCGATGCATCCGACGGTAAAGCCGGTGCCAATGATCATGGATGCGATCAAGGATACCTCGAAGGTGGGCGAGATCGTGCTCGATCCCTTCGGTGGCTCAGGCTCTACACTTCTGGCGGCAGAGAAGACGAAGCGTCGTGCACGGCTGATCGAATATGAGCCGGGCTATTGCGAGGTGACCATCCGTCGTTGGCAGGCACTAACGCGCAAGGCGGCCGTGCTGCTGGCAACCGGCGAGAGTTTTGCTGAGGTGGCCGCGCGGCGGATTGCCGATATGGAAGCCATGGCTGATGCAGCGCTTGCTGCCGGAGCGGCGCATGGATGAGCGCGACGGCAAGGGCCGTTTCTCCAAAGGAACCTCCGGCAATCGCCGCGGCCGCCCCAAGTCTCGGCACCGACGCATCGAAACGCCAGAGGATCTCGATGAGATGATCATCGAAGTCATGAACTTGCCAACGACCATTCGCACACCAAAGGGCGAAGAGACGATTCCCCTGATCAGGGCCACCATGCTCCGCTTGGCAACCGGGCAGGCAGAGAACAGACTGGCGGCGTCCTACGCGATATCACTCATGCACACCGCCCTGCTTCAAGCTCAACATAGAGAGAGGCAGCGGCGCAGGTCCGATGCGGAGTCATGACAAAAGTGGTGAAAACCGATGCCTTTCGTGCAACCTTGGCCAGGGAGAGCGCGTCGCGCGCCATCCTCGATCTTGCCAATAGCAGGGTCAGGATCACTTGTCCGGATAGCAAGCGCAGGACTGTCACGCTGCTCGAAGCCCGACTGATCGAGCTGACATCTCCAACCTGCAGACGGCGCCTTTTGTGTCAGGATTTTATCAGCATGGTTCGCACCGCTGCGCAAATTCAGCAGCGCATAAACTTTGAAGACAATGCGCCCTCAGACGCCTGAAAAATCGCGCTTCTCGGCAGTGGTTACGCTGCAAAATCATTTAAGGTCGCATCAGGAAAAAACTGCCTGATACAGCGTCTTGTTGCGAAAGGACGTTGCCATTTTCGACCCTGTTTTACCTGTTAACTGCCAGCGCCAATTGGCTCGGGATTCCCAAGGAAAACTTTAGAAAACAACATCAAAGGAGCCGAATTCTCGACCGATACCCCATCTGATCGCCGCTAAAATATTTTGGTGAGCACCGTCGCCCGTAAGACGAGTTCGCACAAGACTGCGCCCCGCACCAGATAGTCCGTGTTTCTCCGAGATTCGTCAGCCATGGTGTGGCCGCGGCATAACTCGCGCGAAACTGCGCCGTTTTGGCGCCGACGCTTCGCGAACTGAGGTCTACAGACCAAGCACGCGGGCACCGTCGGCCATTTCTATCCCATTATGTCAGTGGCCATTTTCCAAACCTCATGACAGGTCGGCGCTGCGCGGCGTCGAACAAGAAAACGGCCGGAGGACATCCGGCCGACGCTTTCCCTAGATGGGTGACTGAATTTACCTGCAGCCAAGCAAAGCCCGCTGCTCACTCCAGTTGATCGGCAGATCGATGTTGAGCAGTCCTTTGGTCGTAATCGAAACCGGTTGAACACCTTCGATGCACTGCGCCACGATATCTGGCGCAAGCATTGCGATGCGCAGCAGCTGCGCAGAACGCTTGCGGCACTTGCCCTGCGCGTCAGCAAGTGATGCTAGACTATGCTCGGGGGCGCCAAGCAGCGCTAGATGCAGCGCTCGGGCTTCTGCGATCAGCGCGACCAGCGGCTTATTGATCGTATCAGCTGACCGATCCCGCGAGTCGCCAATGATCATGCGAACATCCTTGCCTTGCCGGATGCGGATCGCGCGGCTGGTCAGCTGCACCGGACGGTCATGGGCCAGCTGATCCAGACCCAGGAGGGACTGCAGCTTGTCACGGTGGAGTGTGAGAGTGATGCTCTCCTCTGCCATGTCGATCCGACCGAGGAGCATCGTCAGCATCGCCGGACGCTTTGATGCCTTGTGCAGATCGGCTGCAACCTGGGATGCTCTGGTCAGCGCACCTATGGCACGTTGGGCGCCGACGAACTCGACGAGAGCCCGATGATCCGTGAGCCAGCCCTTCGGGCGGTCCGTGCCGATGCGCTCGATCTCCGGCGCGCTGACCCGCCATCGTTTTTCGCTGCTGCCGATGAGCGTATTGGGATGGGTTACATAATAACGATAGCGCTTGCCCGCCTTGGCCGTGTGGCTGGGCGACATCTTTCGGCCTTCCCCATCGTGGATCAGGCCGGTGAGCAAGCTGCGCCTGGGAGACCGCTTGGCCGGGGGGTTGTTGCGTCCTTCTTCCAGCTGACGCTGTACCGCATCCCAAAGTGCCTCATTGATGATCGCGTCGTGCTGGCCGTCATAGACCGCCCCCTTGTGCACGACCTTGCCGCGATAGATAGCGTTGCCCAACAGGTGTGAGAGCGCGCCGCGGCTGAACGCAATGCCGCCCCGACCATGAAGCTGCCTGGTGCGATAGCCATCGCGCAACAGTTCTTCGACCAGGGCCTGCAGGGAGCCCAGCGCGATATAGCGGTTCATGATGTGGCGGACCTGGCTCGCTTCGGCCTGGTTGATCACCAGCGCCCTGCCCTTCACATCATAGCCAAGCGGGGGGTTACCGCCCATCCACATGCCCTTCTTCTTCGACGCGGCGATCTTGTCGCGGATTCGCTCGCCGGTGACCTCGCGCTCGAACTGGGCAAAGGAGAGCAGCACATTGAGTGTGAGCCGCCCCATGCTGCTGGTGGTGTTGAACGCCTGCGTGACCGAGACGAAGCTGGCGCCCCGGGCATCGAGGATCTCGACGATGCGGGCAAAGTCGGACAGCGCGCGGGTCAGGCGATCGACCTTGTAGACCACGATCACGTCGATCTTTCCGGCTTCCACATCTGCCAGCAGGCGGACCAGCGCGGGGCGATCCATTGACCCACCTGAGTAGCCGCCATCGTCATAGGCGGTCTTGACCAGGGTCCAGCCTTCATGGCGCTGGCTGACGATGTACGCCTCGCAGGCCTCGCGCTGGGCATCGAGGCTGTTGAACGCCTGCTCCAGCCCTTCCTCGCTGGACTTGCGGGTGTAGACGGCGCAGCGCACGGCACCGCGCGGTCCTTCAACGACCTTGGGCCGCCTAGCCATGGTCATGCAGCCGGAAGAAGCGGGGACCAGACCAGGACGTTCCGGTTACCGCGCGGGCAATAGCCGACAGCGACCGATAGCAGCGCTCGTCCCACACATAGCCATCTTCAACCACGGTGACGCTGATGCTACGCCCGTTCCACTGCCGCATAAGATGCATTCCGCTCTTGAGCGGGACGCTCTCCTTGCCGGCAGCAAGGCGACGGAGGGCTTGGCCATGGGAGGGCGATAACCCTCCCATGGTTTTCTCCTGCAGCGCATAGCCGAGCAGTCGGCGCAGCAGATCGGCGCTGACGCGCGGCGGCTCTGAACCCATTGACGATCGCCATTGATCACGCAGCTCGCCCAACGACAGCGCCGCCAGAGCATCAAGGCGTGCCTCCAGGCTCATGCCGCAGCGCTTTCGACCAGACGATAGCAGGCGCGCTCACCGCTCTTGTCCAGCGTGATCCCATGGCCCTTCTTGCGCAGGCCGGTGAGCGCCGCGCGGGTGCTGTGCGGCAGCCAGCCGGTCATGCCGACCAGCTCATCAAGCGATGCGCCCTCGGCGCGGCGGAGCAGATCCAGCACCTGCTCTGATTTTGACCGTGTGCGGTTCGGTGGCGTGACGACGGCCGCGGTAGCAACAGTCTCAGTCTGAGCATTCTGCTCGCTGTCCAGGCCGATCGCGGCACGGCCCGCTTGCGTAATGACAAGCGCGAAGCGATCATCACCCTCTTCCCGCCAGACCTTCGGCAGGTCGGTCGTCGCCGCTTCCTCGATCAAACCCCGCTTGATCAGCGGCGGGATAGCCTTGCGGATCCGGCCTGCCTGGCCCGCGAGATGATCGGGCGGTGGCAGCAAGCTGCCATCGTCACGTTGGGCAGCAGCGGACAGCAGAACGAGTTGCAGGTCGTTGAGCTTGGTCATGGGTGGTCTCCTCTTGCGGAGCAGCACTGCGCTGCTCCCACCACCCACAGCCCTGTCGACCAAGCCGGCAGGGCATATCCGCAGTTCTTTCCAGCGGCTCGACCAGCACCAATGCTCGGTGTGCAGAACAAGTCCAGTCGAATGTGCGCCCTCAGCAATGAGGAAAGCAGCTGTTCGTTCAGCCGGATCGCGCACCTGCTTTGGGAGCGGAGTTTCGCGACTGCTTTTGCGGACAGTCCTGACGGGCAGCTTTTAACTGCTGATCGAGACAAAGCGGACATTCCGAAGCGATGAACGCTATGACTGCCTTCGACCAGACCCAGTCGTTCCCGATCAGAGCAACGAACGTCTCATCCGCCAAGAGCCGCCGGGCGGGTTGCGGGAAGAGAACCCGCAATAGCCGCCATTTGCTGCTTGGGCGGAGCATTGTCGGCTGCCGACCCCAACCTCAGTCGTTCCAATCGAGATAGACGTAAGCTTGTGCTAAAGCCGTGCTATATCATCTGCATCGGAGACTCTGAGTTTTGGGACGGTCTAGGAGCGCGATGACGGAATTTGAAGAAATCGCCCATTCGGGGGGCAAGATCACCGTCAACATCATGACGGATGAGCAGGGGCGGCGGGGGTATCAGCAGACCTACAGCGGCTCACGTCCCAACCCCATGTCCATGATCGCCGTCTGGGCGCTCCAGCAGGGCATTCCCATCGCGTCCGCCAATCTCGGCGGGATCGGCGACCAGCAAGACCCGCCTCCCGTTGGCGGCTGCTACATGATCATGATCGGCTCGGACAGCCGCGGCAAATTCGGCCACCACTGCCCCACGTGCAGTGGCTATTGGCGCAGCGGGCCATGGCCGCAACTCTGCCCCTACTGCCGATTTCAGGATCAGCCCTTCAATTTCCTTTCGGAAGCCCAGCGGCGCTATGTCGCACATTTCTGCCACGCGTTGACCGAAGCCCTGGATGCCGATCAGGATGGCAGCATCACCATCGACATGGACGCCGTGGCCGATGCCGCCGGTCAGGAAGGTGAAAAACCCGCCTTCTATGTGTCCGAGGAGAGCCAGCAGCACAAATTCAACTGCGCGGCCTGTGACGAATATAACGATGTTATCGGGCGCTTCGCTTATTGCTCTGCCTGCGGCACGCGTAACGATCTGGCAATGTTCCGATCGGACATGGCCGCATTGCGCGCGACATCTACAGCGGACAAGAGCAGCAACGCGGTGCGGGACGCGGTGTCGGCCTTCGATAATCTTGTCGGCCAATACACCAAGCAATTCCTTCATCTCGTGCCTCTGTCAAAGCGACGGAGCGAACGCCTGCAGCGCGGCCGCTTCCATGATCTCGGTGCTATCGACGATGTGCTCCAGTGGTTCGATATTAACGTGCTTACAGGCCTTGCGGCGGAAGAGGTCACGTTTCTCAAGCGCATGTTCCTGCGCCGGCACATCTATGAGCATAAGGGCGGCGAGGTCGATCACGCCTATTTGGATGCGTCGGGCGACACGAGCGTGCGGCTAAAGCAGCACATATCGGAAAGATTGGAAGACGTTCACCGGCTGATCAGTGGCCTCGATCGCATGGCGCAGCGGTTGCATGATGGCTTTCACGAGCTACTGCAGCCACTCGAAGGGCCGATCCGCGCTTATGCAGAACGTCTGGCGCGTCAAAAGGCTTATAGCGAGGGGCGATAAAGAATCAGCTGCGCCAACCAGAAAAATTCACATGTGGCCTAGTCTTACAGCTCTAGGCTGCGCTTATCTGCACAGTTTTGCCCGAATAATGGCTCTATTAAATCCGCAATCGAATGTTGCTAGTTCGCTTTCGGTCTAGCCTGTTGCACTCCCAATTGGTGCTGACAGTTTTTCAGAATGTCCGCTGTCCGCCTCATATCTGCCATCCACAAGCTCTGTTGCTTACGGCAGGAAAGTCCCAGTTCGCGGCATTAAAAACGGGACTGAACGAATGGCCGCTTTCGGGATGATCGTTCAACGGTCTGAATGTCGAAATTGGGGCGGGAGGCGACCATCCCAAGTCTTACCATAGCTATAACCGCCGCGCTTCCTATCTACAGAGAATGAGGATATTTTCGATCGGATATGAAGGTGCGACCCAGGCGGAGTTTGTATCCGCTTTGCTTGGTGCCGGCGTGAAATGCGTCGCTGACGTTCGCGCAGTCCCGCTTTCCCGCCGACCGGGCTTTTCGAAGAATATTTTGGCGGCCGGGTTACGAGAGGCGGATATTGCCTATGTCGGATTTAAGGCTCTTGGCACGCCCCCTGCAGGCCGCGAAGCTGCGAGAAAAGGCGATCATGCTCGCTTGGCCGAGGTTTATGCTGGTCAGCTGGAACTGCCCGAAGCAATCGCGCAAGGAGCGCAGTTATGCGACCTCGTGAACGAGACGCCTACCGCCTTGCTTTGTTTCGAGCGCAACCCAGAGAGTTGTCACCGTTCTCTACTGGTTGGCGCTCTCATGCATGACGCAGAGGTCACGCATTTGTTCGCATGAGCGTCAGATATGTTCGCAAATCCAGCTAGGGCCCTCCCCACTAACGAATGTCCGGCTCCGACACTCAAGCGAAGCGTGCTGAACAACGGCTATGTTGGCGGCAACCGACCAAACCTGGTCGTTCAGATCCGGCGTAACGGACGTCTGCTCCAAGCAATAGCAGTCGTTCGGGCCTCTTCATTCCGACGGGCAGGACGCGCAAACATATCACGTCAATGAGGTGCCAGTTCCCCTGCCCAGCGCCTTATTACCATTGGGCCGAGACACCGACACAGTGCTGACCGATGCTTCTGATGCACGCTCAACATGAGGGGTTGGCCGCCTTTCCGCTCTTAGGAGACAGTGAGATCTGACCTCTGGCGGAGATAGCGTAGGTGCAGGAAAGGTGCGAGCCCATTTTGGAGGATGAGCGCGTCGCGCTGCGCAACCGCGCCTGGCACCGTTATTTCGCTAGGCGCGTGCCCGTTGGTGAGGTGAAAGATCTGATGCAGGACGTGCTCGCCAGCACAACCGTCAGAAAAGCCCTCAGATCGAGAAGTTGCAGGGCGCTCATTCGCAGGCCAATAGTTGCTTTCGTCTACTATGAGGTGCTGCTAGGACGAACGGATATAAGCGCTGGAAAACAAAATTTTTGCAGTCTGCGCGGGGGGATGGACGAATGAGGGGGAGCCACAGCGCGGTAGCGCGACCTGAGGAATGGCATTGCCGCAGGATTGCTATCTCGCAGTTCCCCCGCAACCAGCGCACTTTTCTAATCGCTTTTGCCCTTCACGCTTTGGCTGCCTGCTCGGAAAAAGCGCCACCGCCGCCGCCTACACCGCAAGTCATTATCGCAAAACCCTTCAGCCGCAATGTGGCCGATTGGGTAGATTATGCAGGACGTTTTGAAGCGGTGGACGCCATCGATGTGCGTCCGCGAGTCTCTGGCTTGCTGCAATCGGTCCACTTCAAGGACGGGCAGTCCGTCACGCGCGGACAATTGCTCTTCACGCTCGATCAACGGCCCTTCGCCGCAAGACTGGCGCAAGCCCGCGCCGGCGTCGCCCGTGCGCAAGCGGCGCTCGCCAGAACCTCGGCTGATTATAAACGCGCGACTGCCCTGATCGGCGATGGCTTCATCAGCCAGTCCCTGGTCGATACCCGCCTTGCTGATTGGGAGCAGGCGTCCGCTGAGCTGGCCAACGCCCGCGCCGTCGCGCAGGCCGCATCGCTGGATCTCTCGTTCACGCGCATCACGGCGCCAGCAAGCGGGCGGGCATCCTATCGCAGGCTTGCAGCAGGCAATCTGGTCTCGGCCGAGCAGACCTTGCTCACCACCATCATGACACAGAACCCCATGCGCTTTGTGTTCGATGCGCCGGAGCGTGCTTTCCTGCAATTCCGCCGGGCTCGTGAGAGTGGCGCTGTCGTGCAGATCCGCCTTGAGGATGAAACCGAGTTCAGTTGGGCCGGTCAGATCGAGATGCTGGACAATGCGCTCGATCGAAGCTCCGGCACCATCCGCGGACAAGCGCTCGTACAGAACCCCACCGGCTTGCTCACGCCCGGCATGTTTGGGAGGATGCGCTGGACTTTGGGCGCGCCTAGCCCTGCACTGCTTGTTCCAGAGAAGGCGATCATTGTCGATCAGACCCGTCCGACCGTATTCGTCGTCGGCAAGGATGGTCTGATTGCCCAGCGCATTGTGGAGCTGGGCAATATAGCGGACGGCCTGCGGGTGATCCGCAGCGGCCTCGCGCCCGGCGAGCAGGTCGTCATCGCCGGCATGCAGCGCGCGCGAGTGGGGCAGAAGGTCGTCGCCAAGCTAGGCAAGATCGAACCTGAGCGGCCCGCACCGGGAGCGACCAAGTGAGCGCCGCCAACGCGCGGATGAGCTTCTCGCATTTCTTCATCGCGCGACCCATCTTTGCTTGCGCCTTGTCGCTGTTCATTCTGCTCGTCGGCATCATTAGCTATTGGCGCTTGCCGGTCGACCAATATCCAAAAATCTCGCCGCCGGTGGTCAGCGTCACCGCCGTCTATCCCGGCGCGTCTGCCGAGGTTATGGCGGACACCGTTGCAGCCCCACTGGAGCAACAGATCAATGGCGTGGACAACACGCTGTATGTGAGTTCGACCGCGATTGCGGATGGCCGCGTGACGATCAACATCAGCTTCCAGATCGGCACCGATCCTGATTTGGCGCAGGTGCAGGTGCAGAACCGCGTGCAGACCGCGCTGCCCCAGCTGCCGCAGGAAGTGCAAAATCTCGGCGTGACGGTGCGCAAGGCGCAGAACGACACACTGATGATCGTCCACATGCTGTCGACTTCACCCAGTATCGATCGCGAATATCTCGCCAACTACGCAACCATGCAGGTGCGCGAACGGCTGCTCCGCCTGCCCGGCGTGGGCGATGTCGGAACATTCGCTTCACGTGATTATGCCATGCGCATCTGGATCGACCCGGACAAGGCAGCCGCGCGCGACCTGACCGTGCAAGAGATATTGGCGGCGCTGCGCGGCAACAATATCCAGCTTGCGGCGGGAACGGTTGGCGGCGCGCAAATGAGCCAGAATCCCGGCCCTACCCAATATAATCTGAATGTTCAGAGCAAGCTCAACCAGCCCAAAGAGTTCGAGCAAATCATCGTCAAACGCGATGCGCAAGGGCGCGTCACCCGCATCGGCGACATTGCGCGGGTGGAGCTGGGCGCACAGACCTATTCGATCAACGCCTATCTCGATCAGGGAGAAGCCTATCCCCTAAGTGTTTCGCAGGCATCGGGCGGCAATGCACTCCAGACGGCCAACGCCGTTCGCGAGACGATGAAGGAACTCGCCAAGAGTTTCCCGCCCGGCGTTTCCTACCGGATCGTATTCAACCCCAGCCAATATATCAGCGATTCCGTGAACAAGTTGCGCGACACGATGGTCGAGGCGGTCATTCTCGTTGTGATCGTCGTCATATTGTTCCTGCAAAGCTGGCGCACCGCCATCATCCCGTTGTTGGCCATACCCATCTCGCTAGTCGGCACCTTCGCTGTCATGGCGGCGGCGGGCTTCTCGCTCAACAACCTCTCGCTGTTCGGGCTGGTTCTTTCCATCGGGATCGTGGTGGATGATGCCATCGTCGTGGTGGAAAATGCCGAGCGCCATATTCGCGCAGGCGTTTCCCCGCGCGAGGCGGCGTATCGGACTATGAATGAGGTGGGGGGCGCGCTCATCGGCATCGCGCTGGTGCTGGTGGCCGTGTTCGTGCCGACCGCCTTCATGGGCGGCGTCACGGGGCAATTCTACAAGCAGTTCGCACTGACGGTGACCGCCGCAACCGTCATCTCGCTCATCGTGTCGCTTACCCTCTCGCCCGCCCTGTGCGCGCTGCTACTGCGCCAGCATGACAGTGTCCCGCCGCGCACCGCCATCATGCGTTGGCTGCACCGGAGCGGCGAGCGCTTTACGATGATGTTTGACCGCTTCGGTCAAAGCTATGGCAGGCTCACACGGCGCTTGCTGCGTATGATGGGCCTCGTCTTCATCCTCTATATCGGCTTGCTGTTGCTCACCGGTTGGCGGCTCTATGACACGCCGCGCGGTTTCGTGCCTCAGCAGGATCAGAGCCTCGCCGTCGTCGCGATCAATCTGCCGACCGGCGCCAGCCTTGCACGCACCGATGCCGTCGTGCGGCAGGCCATCGATGTCATGCTGGAGACACCGGGCGTTCAGGCAGCCTCCGTCTATGCGGGCGTGGATGCGATGGGCATGTCCGTCCAGTCCAGCGCCGGACAGCTTTATGCCATCATGGAGCCGTTCAGCGAGCGGTTGCCCAAGGGACTGACCGCGGACGTCATCGTCGCCGACCTGCGCAAGCGCTTCTCGAGCATGACCGAGGCGGACATTCGTCTCATCATGCCGCCACCGGTGCGCGGCCTTGGCACGGCGGGCGGCTTCCGCCTCATGGTGGAGGACCGTGGCGGGCACGGCTACGCGGCGCTCGATGCTGTGACACGCGATCTCGCCGCGGCGGCCGCTGAAGAGCCCGCCATTTCCCAGAGCTTCACTAATTTCAACATGCGCAGCCCGCGCATCGCGGTGGAGGTGGACCGCGATAAGGCCGAGATGCTCGGTGTGGAAAGCCAGGATGTTTATGCCGCGCTCCAGACCTACATGGCGGGCTCCTACGTCAACAACATGACCCTGCTTGGCCATAGCTTCCAGGTGATTGCGCAAGCGGACCCGGCCTATCGGGAGAATGCGGACCTGCTGGGGCAGATAAAAACGCGCTCGGCGTCCGGCACGATGGTCCCGCTCGACGCGGTCGCTAAGCTCACGCCCTCGACCGGGCCGTATCGCGTTCAGCGCTACAATCTCTATCCATCGACCGATATTCAGGGCGAGGCAGCGCCGGGCTATTCCTCCGGCGAGGCGATGGAAGCGATGGAGCGGATCGCCGCTCAGCGCCTCCCCGCAGGCTTTGGCTTCGAGTGGACGGACTTGGCCTATCAGCAGCGTGTTGCGGGCGGCAGCGGTGAACTTGCCTTCGGGCTGGCGATCATCTTCGTGTTCATCGCGCTGGCGGCATTTTATGAGAGCCTGACGCTGCCGCTCGCGATCATCATGATCATACCGCTCTGCCTGCTCTCCGCCATTCTGGGCGTGAACCTGCGAGGCGAGGACAATAATATTCTCACGCAGATCGGCATGGTGGTGCTGATTGGCCTTGCGGCGAAGAACGCAATTCTGATCGTGGAATTTGCACGCCAGGCCGAGGATGAGGGCCTGTCCTCCCGGGAAGCCGCGATCATCGCCGCGCGCATCCGCCTGCGTCCGATCCTCATGACGTCTTTCGCGTTCATCGCCGGCGTGGTCCCCCTCGCTTTTGCGACGGGCGCCGGTGCGGAATTGCGCCAAGCGCTGGGAACAGCCGTCTTCTACGGGATGATCGGCCTGACCCTGCTCGGCCTCATCTTTGCGCCAATCTTCTATGTGGCCTGCAGGATGCTCGGCGACCGGGTTTCAGGCACAATGGAGCGTCGACGCGCAAGACGCGATCTTGATGTGTCTGACACTGCTGTTGAGAAGATCTCGCGGGAGTGAGCCCTTTCGCCGACTGAGGCCACTAGCAACTCGACTTCACATCATCTGCTGATATGGCCACGACCTTGGAATGCTCAAGCCCCCTGTGTCCGCGATACTCAAGCTCTCTACCCCCGGTTGTGCTTCCCCAGAGTAGATGTAGATCAAATCGTGAACGTTTCAACGGTCCTGGGCGAGTAATTCACGAATTTGTGGAAAGCGGCTCAGCGGTTCGATGAATTAGGTGTCGTCTGTCAGCAGCGCTGCTCTAATCCCAGCTCACGGGCCTTCCAGGCGGCAAAGCATTACTGCACTCGTTACTTCCCGAAGGTAGGCAATCAATACTCGCTCTTCAGGTTTAAGAGGCGCGGTATCGAATGCATTTGACACCAAATAGATGATCCACTGCTGATTGCAATGTCCCACGATCCGCGTTCGCTTCCTGCGACAGTCGATCAAAGCCGGTCGTTGGGGTCGGCCTACTTGAACGACTGCTCCAGCCAATAGCAGTCATTCGGGACGTTTCAGCCCGCCCTGAGAGACCCGACCCAATTCGAGACTTTGGCTTCGGAACTGTGCATCCCGACAGCGGACGTTCGATCAGTGCTAAGTCATTTTAACGGCCACGGGTGCGTTCCGCCTCATTTCCGATCCGTCGCGCCTTCAACAAATCGTGTCGCGATAGAATACCGATCACCTTGCTGGTGATCGGGTCGATGATCGGAACACGCCCGACGCCCGTCGAGACCATGAGATCGGCCACCACACCAACCGGTGCCTACGCGGTTGTAAAGGGCTGTGACGCATCCGAAACGACATCAGACAAAGCCACGTCTCCCGGTGCGCTTTCAACTTGCCAGCGCAGCGCGTCGGATCTCGATACCAGACCGAGCAACCGCCCTTCTTCATCTATCACTGGATAGCTGCGGTGCCTGGCCGTGCTCCCGAAAAATGCGATCGTCTCGCCAACTACTTTCCGCGGCGTCACCTGCCCCTCGACAACACGAACGGGATGCGCAGCACCGTGCGCAGATCGGTGGCGTCTTCGGTCGCCCCCACCTCGACCGACCAGTTCAGCGTCGTGCGGTCCGTCGCGCGGTAGCTTACGCCGAACAGCAGGCGGCCGATCTGGAGATCGCGCGCCGTCTGCACCTGCGGGTCGCCCCAGTCCATCGTGGGCATCAGCAGGCGCTGCGTGGTGCGCGTGCCGAAGGACCAGCTGTGCGCATAACCCAGGTTGAACGAGGTGCGTTGGTTCAATGATACGCCGATCCCCATGCTGACGGATATCGCGTCTCCCGGCTTCACATAGGTGATACGCACCGGCGGGATGACCGTATCGACCCCGTGACCGAAATTGCGGGTGTAGCCAATGGAGCCGAACAGGACGGCGGGGTCACTGGGCAGAATTGCGGTCAGGCTCGGCGTCACACCCCAGAAGCCGGACCCCGTGGCCGCACGGGTCGCGCGGCCCAGCGTATCCCGAGAGATGTCGAACGGGTCGGTGCCGGTGGGCACCACAACCTGCAAATTGCCGATCAGGAACGGCCAGCCGCCACGCGCAGAGCTCAGCTGATAGCGCGCCGACAGCTCAAGGTCGCCAATCCCCCGGCCGCTGGTACTGCTATCGATGGTCGCCGCATCGGGATCGCCCGTCGTGCCCTGAATCGGGGCCAGCACCGACTTGTCATTGCGATAGACGAACGGAAGACGGGCGCCGATCTCGACATTGCCGAGGAGCCCATAACGCAGGCCGGCGGATGCCGTGAGCACGTCCTGCCGGCTCTCGTTGATGTCGAACACGCCAACGAGCACGGACTCCACCACTTCGATGCCGCGAAAAAGCGCACGGTTGCGGTCGGCCCGCGCATAATCGAGCTGAAGCTCGGCGGTGAGCTGACCGCGCCGGGTCACGACGCTGCCTTGCTCTCCCAGCACCGCGACCTCGGGCGGGCGATCGATATCCGGTGGCGCTTCCCCCACGGGGCCAGCCGGGGCCTGGGGCGCACCATTGGGCGCGCGCGGCGGCGGGACAGCGTTGCTGGCGGACTGAACAGTTTGCGGCGGATTTGCTGCCGATGGCGCCGCCGTTGCGCCACTTGGTTGCGCATCCATGGCAAGGCGCTGCTCCAGCGCGCGAATGCGCGCCTCCTGCGCTTCCAACTGCTGTTGCTGCCGGGCGATGAGGCTGAGCGCCTGCTTCAGTTCGGGGCTGGCATTGCTCGACTGTGGCAGCGCGGTGCCCGTTGGCTGGGCCCATGCCGGTGATGCGGCCAGTGCGCCGCCAAGCATTGCCACTCCCCCCAGGAGCCGACCTATTCTGGTCATTTGTGTCCTTCCTTCAACGAATAAGATCCCGCGTCGCGTCAAGCGCCATGCTGTCGATCCTCGGCATGGCCGAGCCGACGGTCGCGGGCGTGGCGTTCATCAGATCGAGGTTGATCGTCGTGCTGGTCTCGATCGCACGGTTGTTACCGCTGTTGAGGAGCACACTGCCCAAGGCCTGCCCAAACACGTGGGTGACCTCCAGATCCTGCTGCGACAAGGTCACCTTGAAACCGCTGCCTAGCCGATCGAGCCCGACCGTGCCGTTCTGGGTTTGCGCGCGATCGCCCGGGCCTAGCGGGAGTGGTGTCGATCCATCGGGGCTGAGGCCGATCTCCGCCTGCTCGCCCGTACTCACGGTGACGGCGCCGACGCTCGGACGATAGCTCCGCTCGACGAGCGAGACACCGCTCTCGCGGTCGAAACTGACCCAGACATCTCCCGGGTTGCCCGCGTGTTGCGAGGGGCCGCTGGTGCCTGGCGCATCGGGCTGCCTTGTCGACTGTGGCGCGTAGATGGCAAGGCGCGGCGCGCCCTGATCGACGGTGAAGACACTGCGCAGGAGCAATTGCCCGTCGACGCTCGTATCGGTCTGTACGGCCATGGCGACTTCCACACCGTTGGGGAGGAGGAATTTGCCGCGGCTTTCGGCAAGAACATCCTCCGGAACCGGCTCGTGTCCCTCGACCGGCGGTTGCGCGAAGACGGGGTTGCAGAGGACAACTGCTGCAACGGCCGAGATGAGATCGCGGTTCATGGCTAGAAGTCCCTCATGAAGGGCGCAGTCAAAGCCAGTGCTTGCTGGCTGAGCGGCTGAACGAATGCGGCGCCGACCGGTGCGCGGGAGAAGGCCGCCCACTGCCGATCCCCATTAAAGGCGCTGCGCCCCACCGCAGTATCCTCGCCGATCACGAAATAAATGCCGTTCCAAGCGCGCTGGAACGCGGGTCGCGACATGGTGCGCAGACCGAGCGCCGGATCTCCGATCAGCAGCTCCTCCGCGCTGATGCCTTTGACCACGACGAAATGGCGGTAGCCGTTCGCCTCGATCAACGCGATGCCGGGCACGCCTGCCGCAGCGACCTGCTCGAGCGAGACCTTGTATCCGTCCGCGCTGAGGCCGGCATTGGCAAGATAGCGCTTCATGTCGAGCAACGAAAAGCCGAGCCGGGTAATCTGCGCGCGGTCTCCCACGCGCCACATGCCGTTGAACACGTCGGCTTCCGCCCTGCTCCGGCGATAATGATAAGTCAGCAACGTGGCGAGCGCAGCCGAACCGCAACTGAAATCAAATTGCTGCCGAACGACCGTCAAAAAACGCCGGTCCTCGAACGACGTGACAGGCGGCGTGACATCGCCGAGACCCGCCGCTCCGAGCTGGAACGTCGGCCCTCCGCTCACCTGCGCACTGCAGCCGGAGAGCAGCATGAGTGCGGCAAGGAGCATGCGCGCCATTATTGTGCGGGCAGCAGGGCGATGTTGACGTTCATCGAAGCATTGATCGCGACGTTGTTGCCGGAATTGGCATTGATGATCGACAGGCCGGAAAGGTTCTGGAATGCGTTCCCATCGATGGCCACCGCCCCGGTCACGGAATTGCCGCTCACGCTGCTGTCCGATACGGCGGCAACATGCTCGGACTGGGCGATCTGGTTGAGATCCGCGCGGCCCGTCACCTGCTCGAGCGTGGCGACATCGACGGGCGGCGCCGCGCCCTCAAATGGCGGTTGCGCAAGGACACCCGAGGCAAAACTGCCCGACAAGGTCACAAGCCATGCCCGGCGGGGTAGAAATCGGTTCATGCGTCCTCTCCCTTTATGATGTGAAAAGACTGGCCGGCGGTGGAGATCGCCGGCCAGTTGGAGAGGCTTAGCGAAGCGTGATGTCGCCCGCGGAGACCGCCACGCTCACCGACGCGTTCTGCGATGCGCCAACGCCGGTGTTCTGGTTGACCGCCTGCATGCCAGCGAAGTTCTGGAATGCGCTGCCACCCGTGCGGATGCTGTTGTCGGCCACTGGGGACTCGCCGCCACGACCGTCGAAGCTGACGCTCACGCCCGTGACATAGCTTGAGAGGTTGGCGCTGGCGACCAGGGCGCTGTCACCGAAGACGGAATCCGACTTGGCGGAACCGGCTGCGGTATCACCGCCGCTGAAGGCCCAGCTGTGATCGGAATTGTCCGAATTGTCTTCCCAGCTGTTGTTGCTGGCCACGGTGTTGGTCGAGCTGTCATCCTGAGAGGACATGTCGCGGCTGTCGGTTGCCGTGCCGCCATTGTTGGCCGCAACCTGCGCGCCCGAAGCGGAGCTGTTGTCCGACATGTCATGCGTGGACGAGTCATTGCCGCTGTCGGCCGTGTTCACCGAATTATTGGACATGTCGTTGCCGCTATCGGCGACGCTATTGTCCGTGGACGTGTTCGTGGTGGTGTTCGACGTCCAGGCGCTGTTGCCGCTGTCGCTCGTGCTGGTGTTACCGCTGTCGGCGGTGTTCACCGAGTTGTTCGACATATCATTGCCGCTGTCGGAGACAGTGAGGCTGTTGTCGGACATGTCATTGCCACTGTCGGCAATATCGACGCTATTGTCGGTGTTGGTCGTGGCGTTGGACGTCCAGGCCGAGTTGCCGCTGTCGCTCGTCGTGGTTGTGGTATTGCCGCTGTCGGCGGTGTTCACCGAGTTATTCGACATGTCGTTGCCGCTGTCCGCCACATCGACGCTGTTGTCGGTGTTGGTGGTGGCATTGGAGGTCCAAGCCGAATTGCCGCTGTCGCTGGTGGTGGTTGTGGTGGCGCTATTGCCGCTGTCCGCCACGCTGTTGTCCGTGTTCGTGGTGGTGTTGGCCGTCCAGGCAGAATTGCCGCTGTCGGACGTCATCGTGTTGCCGCTGTCGGCGGTGTTGACCGAGTTGTTCGACATATCGTTACCACTGTCGGCAACGCTGTTATCCGTGTTGGTGGCCACGTTCGTGGACGTGTTTGCGGTCCAGGCGCTGTTGCCGCTGTCGCTGGTGGTGGTGGTGGTGGTGGATTCGGCCATCCAGCTGTTGTTGCCGCTATCGCTGACGGTATTGCCGTCCTGCGCCAGCGCGGGCGATGCCGCGATAAGCGCGGCGGCCGAGGCCGTGATCAGTAGAGTTTTCATCGATTGTCGTCCTTTCAGGGTTCCCACGCCGCCCTCGGGGCTTTCCCCGATCGACGCATCGACTCCGCCTCCGCGGAGACCCACCCTGAATAGGTTAACGGCGAATTAACCTTCACCCCCACCAAACTATCTCTTCCCCCCTCATAGCGCTGTATGAGTAACCCTCATTTGGGGGTGAATGTGATAATTGTGAAGACGACCGAAATCCTAACAATAGTTATAGGGGAATCTGGATGTAAATCAGAGCGTCGAGAAATGACCCAATGATGTTCGGGCAATACTCGATAACATCACTCTGATAAGATCAGATTGCCGGTTTGTGGCCGTTTTTCCGAAGATTTGTTTCAAATAACTTCGGGCGGTTGCTTCCGCTATTTTCATCTTGGCCGCAGCATCACTCAGCGCGAGGCCGCAAACCAGATGTTGGACCAGCTGACCCTCGGTCTTGGTGAGCCGATAGGCGTCGCAACAGCGCTGGAGCGCCAGGGTTACGTCCGTGTCCGAATCATAAATGCACAGGACGAAAGAAGGATCCGCGGAAATTTCCGGGCGCGTGAATGTCGGCGATAAAAGGGCCATGAGAGGCCGGCGATAATTCTTCCGGCTCAGGCTGATCAGCACCGCTTCGCCATCGTGCGACGCATGGTCCATGGCCGCGTGCAGCTTCGTGGTCTCGCCGCGATTGACGGCAACAAGGGAATAGCGCGACTTGTGCACCACATCCCGCTTCTGAAACATCAGCGTGGCGACGGCATTCTCGCCGATCACCGCTCCATGGCCGTCAAGAATGATAATCGCCACGTCGCTCAGGTCGAGCGCCGACTTATAGGCGATCAAAGCCCGTTGCTGGCTTCGCGCATGCAGCCAGAGACGAAAATAGCCCGCCAGCACGGGCTGCAGCTTCTTGGCCATCTGCTCGGCGGCGAGCCGCTGGACCACGTTGGCATGACGGTAAAGCGCCGTGAGGATCAGGCGCAGCCCATCATGTTGTGCCACGGCCAAGGTCATCGCACGCTTCGCTTCCTCGACCTGCGTCAGTTCGTGCCAAGCAACACGCGCACCTTGACCGGTATAATGAAGCGCGTCGGTATCCTGGCAGGCGATCGCAACCGCCAAGTGCGGATCGGAGAGCAAGGCGCGATTGGGGCTCACTCGCGCAAGCAGCTCTGGGCTATTATCGTCGCGATGAAGGGAAAGAACCGCCTCATCCGCAAAGACGCGACCGGCGAACTTGCTCAGTATCCAGTCCAGATCGTCTGCAACCCGGTCAGATTGTCCGTCCTGATCGATCGGGCGCCCACCGTCCGGCTCTGCAAATATGCGGTCTGCGGCCACCTCGGTCTTCGATATCGTGACCATTCCTCCCCCTCAACCCACCATTGTATGGCATGCGCGTTAACCACAATGCGTGGGGGGCTGATTTGGCTCCGCTATCGCGGGATTGAGACTGCCCCGATTTGGTACATATCTGAAATTTGAGGATTTCATGCCGGCAATGCCCATCAATAACCGATCATCCGGTAATGGGGACGCTACAATTCTGGCGAAACGACATTTACGTTATTAATGAACGGCCGCTTCTGAACTCCAGCATTTGTAAGCTAAATGTTTGCTAAGTTGGCGACTGCGGCCAGCAGTGCCCCGATGGCGTGAGATTTTGACCGCTCACCATCAGCGCAGTTGGCTATCCTTACTGCCGCGCCGGTTGATGCAAGGAAAAAGCCCGGTGCTTGTCGCGGCCAGACTGGCAGGCCACGCATGTCCGGGCACCGGGCAGAGCTTCGCGGCGTGCCTGCGGGATTGGCTCTCCACCTTCCCTCACAATCGGCGCGACCCGAACCTGCCGGCATACGAGCACGCGCTGTTGCCAGCGCGTCTTTCACGCTGTCCTCGATTTGGTTCTGAACAGCGCCCTCGAGCGCCCAGCCATTGGCCATGCGTACTCGATCCTGCGCAATTGGAGGTTGAGGGACCGTTATAGGAATGCAGCGGCCTCATTTCATCCTCGCAGCGTCTTCGGACAGACCTCCGCTGGTGCGCAGCAGTCTCACAATGCCATTATAGGCGGCGTGCAATCCCTGATTGCGCCCAGTCTCATGGTCCGATCCTGCCACTTCCCAGAACGCGACCAGCCATCCGTCCGGGCAGCGCTCGCGCAGCACCCACAGCGCGAGCGCGACCCCCACGGGTCTCCACCTTGCCCTTCGCGGCCGTTGCGTCACGCAAAACATTCCGCGCGCGCTCGATAGTCCTCATATTGTGGGATGCATCCGCAATGGAAACCATGGATAAAATGCGTACGATGTCTTCCTGACTCTCGGCCGTGCCGAAAGGAGGCGAGCCTGCGCCGGTCCGCTCTCGAACCTTAAACGATTTGCACCGACAATAGACCGACCCGCCGTACCTCGCAGAACTTAGTCCCCTTATCGCGCTCCCAACCTGCTGGAGGCGGAAACAAGACATTCTAACAGGAGGTATGGCGACTTGCGAAAACGACGGGCGGCGGGAAGCGACGTCAGCACCCGACGAAGTTTTTTTTCGATCAATCGGTATGGCCACCCAGCGTCTCGGCGAACCAGTCAGCAATATAATCGCGCCCGTAAGACATATTGTCGGCGCCGACATGCTCCACCCCGCCTTCGCGCTCGGTGAAGATCTTGAGTTCGCGCCGGGGGCTGTTGACCAGTTGCGCGTAGCAGTCATGGGCATATTCCACGCTGATTTGGCGGTCATGTGCGCCGTGGGTGACCAGGAAGGGCACGCGCACGCCATCCATGCGGCCATTGAGGTTCATGTCCTCGGATTTAGCGAGGAAATCCTCCATGTCTGTCGCACCGAATGCCCAGAACACATGCGCCCAGTAGTGCGGTACGGGGTTCTCGCCTTCGCGGCGGATGCGCTTGTCCTGCACTTCCCGCCAATTGTGGTTGGCGCCCCAGCAGGCACCGCTGGCAAAGCGCGGCTCGAAGGCGACGGCGCGCGGCGCGAAGTGGCCGCCGAGCGAGATGCCCGTCATGCCGATGCGCTTGGGGTCGGCATCCGGCTGGGTCTCCAGCCAGTCGACGGCTTTTGATGCCCAGTTTTCGCTGTGCGGATCGACCGGCAGATTGTGCAGCCGCAGCGCCTCGCCGGTGCCGGGCTGATCGACGCAGAGCGTGGAGACACCGCGTCGGGCCAGCGCCTCGGGCAGGCGCGACCAGTAGAGCAGTTCCTTGCAGCTATCGAGGCCATTGCAGTAGACGACCACCGGCCGCGGCCCCTCGCCGGGCGCCCGCGTGTAGAGCGCCGACATCATGCTGCCATCGCCGAGCGGGATCTCCACCCGTTCGCGGTTGATCTTGCCGAGATCGGTCGATTGGGCGAAGATCGACAGCGCCCGGGCGTAGGTTTCCTCGCGCCCCGGGGAGCCATGGCCCTGCATCCGCTCCGCGACGAGCAGGTAGAGCGCAGCCCGCTCCAGCTTCTCGGATGCCGAGATGGCCCGGCCCTTGGCGATATCCTCATCGGCGAGGCTGACCAGCGTATCCGCCACGCGTACCCATTGCGCCATGAACTGCGGCGTACCGGCGTCAGCGCCGCTGGCGGCGGCATCCTTGATCGGCTGGCACATATCCACGATTTCGCCGATGCGCCCGCCGCTCTCCAGCGCGATGGCGACCGAGAGGTTCCAGATGTAATTGGGGAAATATTCGAACAACGCCACCGATCAGGCCTCCACTGCCACGAACAGGCCGGGATTGGCCTCCGGATGGGGCATGGTCTGCGGACCGCCGACGCCGATCCCCCACTGATCCATCACGCGCGGCGCGGGCACATGGACTTTGGGCTCATGCGTTTCGAAGTCCACGTCTTCCAGTTCAGCCGTATATTCAACCGCGAAGCCCGAGGGCGTGACAAAGTAGGAGAAGGTATTGTCGCCGGCCGTATGGCGCCCCGGCCCCCAGCGAATATCGGTCTTGTTCTGCTTGAGGCGGCTGATGCCCGCCATCATGCCGTCGACATCGGTCATGTCGTAAGCAACGTGATTGAGGCAGGGCGGCCCAGGCAGCAGCGCGATGCGGTGATGCGCGCTGTTGCAGCGCAGGAAGCACATGAAGTCGCCAAGCCAGTCGGAAACCTTGAAGCCCAGCACATCGCAGAAGAAGCGCACGGCCGCCTGATGATCCGGCGAATGCAGCACGATGTGGCTGATCTTGACCGGCAGGCCTTCCCAGCGCGTGATCTCGCGCGCCTCGCCACGCGCGACATCGGACGAGACCTCTATCAGCAGGCCATCGGGCGTGAAGAAGCGGAAGCCATAGCCGCCGCCGGGCGTGGTCAAAGCCTGCGGCTCGCTCACCAGCTTGGCCGCCGAGGCCCGCACCCTTTCGCACAGCGCATCGACATCGGCGCGGCTATCGGCAGCCAGGGCGATCACATCGACACGGTTCTCGTCGCTCGGCCGCAGGCGGACGACATGATGCTCGTCATGCCCCTGCGTCTTGAACCACGCCATGCCATCGTCGCTGGGCACGCGCTCAAGGCCCCATTGGCCCTCATAGAAGCTGGACTCGGTGGCAAAATCGGTGACGGCATAGCCGACATAGCGAATTTCGGTGACGCGGCTCATCTTCAGTTCCTTTCAAATCGGCTCGGCCGTGCGCGCGAACATTTCGGTGGTGGCCTTGGCGTTGTCGACGGGCGGGCCTTCTCCGATCTGGCCCATGCAAATGGCTAGGCTGGCGCGCACGATGTAGGCGCAGCGCTCGAAGCGGCGATCATGATAGGCCGCGAACGCTTCTTCGACGGAGGCGTGACGGGCCAGTTCCTCGGCGAGCACGATACTGTCTTCGATCGCCATGCCGGCGCCCTGCCCCAAATGCGGCGTGGTGGCGTGGACGGCGTCGCCGATCAGCACCACCCGCCCGTTGCTCCACGGGCCTTCGACCAGCATGCCTTCGAGCGGACGATAGACGACCTCCTCGTCATCGACGATCTGCTCGGCCAGCGCCTGCAGGGCCGGGGCGCAGCCGGCGAGCTTGGCGCGCATCGCTGCAGCCAGGCCCTCGCGCGGATACCAGGGATTGCCCGGCTCCGGTGTGGTGACATACAGATACATGAGGTCCGGGCTGATCGGCACGAGACCGGCGCCAATCGGCCCGTTATAGACCTGCAGCGCATCGAGATCGGCCGGGCGCGGGAGATTATAGCGCCACACGGCCTGCCCTGTGAACTGCGGCTTTTCTGCGTCCGGCAGGATCATCTCACGCGTCTTGGAAAAGACGCCATCCGCGCCGATCACCAGATCGAAACGGCCTGCGCTGCCATCCGAGAACGCCACCTCGACGGCGTCATCCCCGTCGCTGATCGCTTGCGCCGTCACGCCCAGGCGAATCTCGGCGCCGGCGCTTTGTGCCGCATCGCCCAGCACCTTCTGGAGCTGCCTGCGGCCGACGCCCAGATTGGCGGGATAATCCGGCAGCAGGCGCGGCGATGGCACCCGCGCCACCTGGACGCCGTTGGGCGCGAACACCTCGACGGCATCGAAACCGACGCCGGCCGCGGCATAGTCGTCCAATATGCCCAGCATGTGCGCCGCGCGGAGGACATTGCCCTGCTGGATGATGCCGACCCCATAGACGCTCCAGCTGGGATCACGCTCGATCACCGTTACGGAGAACCCCTGCTTGCGCAGCGCGATGGCCGAGGTCAGGCCACCAATGCCGCCGCCGATGACGAGAATGTTCTGGCTCTGCATGGTCTATGTCCGATGATTATGTTGATGAGAGGGGCGAAGCGCGGATGCAGGCACAGCATGTGCGGCAGCTTTCGACCTCCCTCTCCGCGCGCATGGCAGCCCTGAAGCGGGCCTTAGGCCTGTTCTATCGCCGCGTAGAAAATCTGAAAAATGAATTGTTCAGATACAGTTCCATCCAGATTATGGATGGGTCATTCGGCCTAGAGGATATGGTGCATCTGCCGCACCAGCCAGAGGATCCCGGCGTCATTCGCACGGGCGGCATGATATTGGACCATTTCCCGAAGCGGCGGCAGGCCAAGGGGATCCGGGCGCACGACGATGGGCAATTGATCGATAAAGGCATCCGCGAGCCGCTTCTGCAGGAAGGACACGCGCATCGTCCCCACGATCAGGCTGGGCACGCTAGAAAAGCTGTTCGTCGTGAGTTCCGTGCGCTGCTTGTCCTGCTGCGGAAAAACCTGCTGCTCTGCAAAAGTGCTCTCGCGCGACTGGCCGAAGCGAACGGCGACATGGCCCAGCGAGAAGAGCGTCTCGCGATCCAGCGGCCCCGCCAGCGCCGGATTGCCCGCCCAGCCGATGACGACATGCTCATCTTCCAGCAGCATCTCGCTGGGGTGCGCGGGGGATAGATATTGCTCGGGGCAGATGACCAGATCGACCTCGCCCTTCTCGAGAAAGCTCGTCGCGTCAGGCCCTGTCGGGTAGGCATCAATGCGGATACCCGGCGCGATCGTCCCGAGGCTGCGCATCAGCGGGCCGATCAGCACGGTCATCATATAATCCGACACGCTGATGCGGAACCGACGGTTGGAGATCGCCGGATCGAACGTGCTGGATGTCGACAGGATCTGGTCCGCCTGCTCGATCAACTGGGAGACCAGCGGCTGAAGGCTCTCGGCATAAGCGGTTGGGACCATGCGCCGGCCGACCTGGACCAGCAAGTCATCCGCAAAATGTTCGCGCAGACGGGTCAGCGCCGCGCTCATGGCCGGCTGGCTGATATTGACCCGCGCCGCAGCACGCGAGACGCTGCGTTCATCGAGCAATACGCTGAGCGCGTAGAGCAGGTTGAGATCAAGACCCTTGAACCGCATGGCCGGACCCATCTCATGTCGGCAGCGCGCTGGCCAGCGCAATCCCTGCCAATTGTTGGACAGCGCGCCTTTGATTGTGGAGATCGCCCCGCCGTTCCCGGGCGGGGCGTGCCGTCCGCCTTTAGCGACCCCTGCCGGGCAAAAGATCCCCATATTTCTTCTCGAGCTTCTTGGTGAACTCGTCGCGCTTGCGCAATTCGGTGAGCAGGCCGTTCACGTCGAAAGAGGCGACCTGGGAGCGAATAAGGTCGGCCCCCTCTCGCCCCCATTGCGCCCGCTCCTGTTCGGTCACCGGCTTGACGAAGCCCCCGTGCAGCACCGCATCGGGATAGAAACTGCCGGCAGGCGTGCCACTGAACGGAGGGACATAGCGCGACACGGCACTGGGATCGCGCTCGATCTCATGCTCAGGTTGGCTGAGGCCGACCGGCATATCGCTGAGACGGCCGACCAGCTGATAGGCCCCATAGCTCACCAAATTGCGGCCATTGGGCGGGCCGTCACCGAAGCCGGGGCGCGGCTGACCCGGCTCCGACTTGCGGACCATGTCCGTCCCCATCCACAGCACCGGGACATGCTCTTCATCGAAGATTTCGCGGACCAGCGGCAGCATGGTCTGCTGGGACGGGCCGTGCGAGGTAAGGAAAATAATGCGACGGAACCCCTGACGAATGAGCGAGCGGGTCAATGCCTTGAGATAGGGCAGGCTGTCGGATGTCGAGACATACACCGTGCCCCGGCTGGTCGTCGTCCCGCCGGGATAGAAATAAGCGAGGTAGGGCATCACGAGCCCGTCGGCTTTCTCGGCCAGTTCCTGCGCATAAGCGAGCGGAATGACATATTCGACATCCGTCGGATTGCCGCCATTCTGCTCGACCGGGCCAACTGGCACGAAGATGACATCGTTGCGCTTGAGATAGTCTTCCACTTCCCACCCGGTCAGCGTCGTCATCAAACGCGAGCGCATCTTGGGTGCCGGCTTTGCTGCTGTCTGCTGCGCGCCGGCCTGGCTCTGGGCCAGCGCAGGCGCGGCTCCCGAGAAAAGCAGCGCGGCCAGACCGGCCAGGGACAGCGCTCTTACGGCAGGATCAAATGGTCTCTTCATAACATCCTTGCTCCTCGTTGATATTGATCAGGGGAAAAGCCGGCAGATCTCGCCGCGCAGATCCGTCCCGAGTTCCACCGCGCCGGGATGATCCGAGGAGAACCGGGCATAGGCACGGCGATCCGTCTGGTAGGCCGGCCAAACGGGCAGCTTTGCGCCATTTGGATTTCCGGTCTTGGCGAAATTGGTCCAATATTCGACCATCAGATCAGAGAGCCGGCGGTCGGCCGCCTTGTAATCGGCAGCCGAAAAGCCCGTGGTCAGCAGATTGCCGAACACATAGGGCACCTCGAACGAATGCGCAGCGCCCCGCGCCTCACGGCCGGGCACGAACTGCTCGAACTGATAGTGCCAGACCGGCCCTCCCGCTCTTGCCGATGCCGCTGCGATCTGCACGGCGCCGCAGCGAAAGCTGCTGTCGGTCGAGAATTGCTCCGCCACCGTCCCCATTAGGCGGTCGGGCGCCGGCGGCATCGCGGCGGACAAGCCATAAGCCGCGCGGGCCGCAGCCGCATTCGCACCGAACGCGCTGGCCATCGCAGCATCGAGCTTGTCCGGCGGCAGAACCGCCAGCCCTTCCCGCGCGTTGCTGCCGATCAGCAGCGGGATGGGCTTGCGCCGCTGGTCAGAGATGGCGTCCGTGGCGGCGCGGGTGATGATGTAGCCATCCTGCACTGGCGAGAAGCGCGCGCCGGATTGGCCAGCCGCCTGCGCCATCTCGATGACCGCCGCCGTATCCAGGCCACGCAAGGCCGATAGCGGGAGGCCGTTGGCGAAGCTCTCGCCCTCCCGCTCCGCATCGGCCATATTGAGGGGCGCAATGCTGCTACGCGCCGCGCCGCTCTGGATGATGGCGCGCGCGAACAGCCCGTCCGTCACATCGGAGGTCACCAGATCAAGAACGCTGGCGCCGCCGGCCGACTGACCAAACAGAGTGACATTGGCCGGATCACCGCCGAATTGCGCGATGTTCGCCGCAACCCATCGCAGCGCGGCGATCTGGTCTTCCAATCCGAAATTGCCGGAGGATTTATGGAGCGATTCTGCTGTCAGCTGTGGATGCGCGAAGAAGCCGAACGCGCCGAGCCGATAGTTGAGCGTGACCACGATGACCCCGTGCCGGGAGAGGGCAACGCCATCATAGGTCGGACTGCTGCCCATGCCGTTCTGAAAACCGCCGCCATGGACCCAGACCATGACCGGCAGCTTTGGCTCCGCCGACGCACGTGGCACCCAGATATTGAGGGTCAGGCAATCTTCGCTGCTGATGCTGGATACCGCGGTTTGCCCGCGCAGCGGCGCCTGAGCACAGGGTGGACCATAATGGTCGGCCTGCTTCACGCCGGCCCAGGCGCGCGGCGGGGCCGGTGATCGCCACCGCAGCTCTCCGACCGGCGGCGCCGCATAGGGCACGCCCAGATAGGCTGCCCCGGTTTCGGTGGCGACGCCCTGAATTTGCCCCTGTGCCGTCGCGACATGCAGTGCCGCCAGCCCGGGCACCTGAGCGTGAAGGAGGGAGGCAGATGAGAGCTCCAGACCCAGAATTGTCAGGCTCGTGCCGAGCCGTTTCATCCCTGCCAATGCGCGCATCTGCCCCTCCCACTGCAGTCAGTTTTCAGAACCTCTAGAGATCGAAGCGGACCCCGACCCTGAAGCTCTGGCCCAGCAGATCGTACCAGGCGTTGTTATTGACGGCGGGGAGCGGCGGCTCCTGGTTCAACAGGTTGTTGACCGTGCCATAGATCTGCACCTTCCGGTCTTGCGAACCCACATTGTAGGCCACGCTCAGGTTTACATAGCCGCGCGCTGGGACGATGTTGTTGTTGATGCTGTTGATCAGCGTCGGGCTGTAGCCCGGCTCGTCCGGCCCGATGAAGGCGTTGTTGAACTTGCTCCGGCTGATCCAGCGGAAGTTGACGCTCGTTTCCAACCGCGTGCCGCGATAGGCGAGAGAAGTGTTCACCACCCACTTCGGCACGCCAGCTGTCCCGCCGAAGATCGCACCGGTCTGCCCGGCACGGTTCACACCATTGGGGTAGGCCAGCGAAACGTCGAAGGTCGAGCGATATTCCAGCGTGCGGGTGGCTTGTGCGCTGAGCGTGATGCGCCCTTGCGCACCGGCGAATATCTCATCGACCGGCTGCATGTAGGACAACGCCATGTCGATGCCGCGGGTCTTGAATTCGGCAAAGTTGGCGTTCTGCGCCAACACCGAGAGCACAGCGCCGTTCGCAGGATCGTTATTGGCGAAGGTGATCAGCGAGCAATAGGGGCTGCTCAGATCCGCCGTGCCCGTGCCCAGACAGTTGGTCAGCGACGTGCCCGCTCCGGTTGCGCCGATGGCGTCCTGGATCTTGATCTGGAAATAATCCGCTGAGATGTTCAGCCGCGACAGGAATTGCGGGTTGAACACAGCGCCTACACTAAACGTCTTGGCGATTTCCGGGGTCAGGCCGGCATTGCCGCCCGTGACGACGTCATACGCATAAGAGGGCTGCCCGGCGAACCCGGCGCGGGGATCGGCATAGATCGGGCGGGGCACAGTCGCCACGGCCGCTGTGAACAGTTCCGTCAGGCTGGGTGCGCGAATATCCCGCGAGAGCGTGCCCCGGAACAGAATGTCGGGGATCGGTTTCCAGACCAGACCCGCTTTCCACGTCGTCACCTCGCCGGAGACGCTATAGTCCGTCAGGCGGATGGCACCGTTGAATTCAAGCGAGCCCGTGACCCAGTCCGCACTCAACAGCGGAACGATCGTCTCGAGATAGGCCTCCTTGACCGACTGGCTTGCCTTCGGAAAATCGCGGGGTGCGCGTGCCATGAAGGCACCGGCCTGGCTCAGATCGTCTGCGTCGGTGACGAAGGTTTCACGCCGGTAAGAGGCGCCGACGCCTGCCGAAACTGGTCCCGCCCACAGCGCAAACAGATCCCCGTTAAGGTTGGCATTCGCCTCGAACAAGGTTGTTTCCGCCACTGCGTGGGTCGTGCCGAACGCGTAATTGTAGGCTGCCGGCGAATAGCTGGCACGCCCGAGAATGTTGATCGGCTGACAGCCGGCCGCGCGCGCCGCGGCATTTGCGCAGACGATCTGCCCGTTCAACGTGACGGCATTGACCGCGTTCAGGAAATTCGCGGTGATGGGCGTATTGGCCTGGTCCAGCGAGCTTCTGTTACGGCCATATTGAACGGCCGCATCCCACCGCCAGGAACCACCCAGTTCGCCGCGCAAGCCGCTGGACAGGCTGTAGGTCTTACTGGCGTTGCGCAGGATCGGCGGGCCGAAATCATTGCCGAGATAGCCGACCGTCAACGACCCGTTGGCGGGGATGAGCGCGAACTGGGCTAGCGTCAGCGCCTGCTGCAAATAGGGATTGTTGCGGCTGATCGAGAGGAAACCGGTCGTCCCGCCCGTCGCCGCTCTAATCTGGGCGCTGATATTCTGCGCCTCGGTGTTGGAGTAGAGTCCGCGCGCCCATAACGTCAGGCTGTCGGAGAGATCATATTCGGCATGTGCCGCGAGATTGTAGCGCTGCGTGTTGGCGCGGAGCACCTGATAGGGCGACACATTGGTTCCGCCGACCATGTTGGTGCCGATCTGGCCCTGATAGAGCCCGGCACTGAAGGGCGCAGTCGTCACGGTTCCGTTCGGCCCGACGACGAACTGCAGATTACGCAGCGCCGCTGGATTGCCGGCAGCGGTCGGGCTGATCAGGCCGCCCGTCGTCAGCATGCCGAAAATCACATCGTCGGTAATCAGGTTGGCCGGCAGTCCGGCGGCCCGGCTGTTCGGCAGCGTGACGCTGCTGACGTTCCGCCTTCCCCAGGGCCGCTTGTCATTGAAAAGATCGGTGCCGTCATTGCTGCCATATTCGCCGCCAATGACGAAACGCCCGCGACCGCCCGCGAACTGCGTTCCGAATGCAAGCGAGGCGAACATGTCATCGGCGTCGCCATATTTGGTCTGCCCCCATTGCACCGAACCCTTGACGCCATCCAGCCGGGTATTGAGCTGCAGGTTGAGCACGCCAGCAACGGCATCCGAGCCATAAGCCGCAGACGCGCCGCCCGTCACCACGTCGATGCGCTGGATCAGGGCCGAGGGAATGAGATTGAGATCGGTCGCGCCGGCCACCGCCGAGCCGGGCACATTGACGGCTGGCAAGCGCATCCGGTCCAGGAGGACAAGCGTGCGCACCGCGCCCAGGCCACGCAAATCGGCATTGTTCGCGCCGGAATTGCCGATGCCGCCGCTTTCCGGAGCCTGACTGCGCCGGAAGGACGGAACCTCGTTGATGACGTCGGCGACGTTAACCGCCGCCCTGTCCTGCAACAGCTCTGCGCCGATGACGACGGTCGGACTGGGCGCAATAAACCCTGCACGATCGATGCGCGAAGCGCTGACGATGATCTGCTCGACACCACCTTCTTCTTGCGACGATGCCGAAGACTGCGGCGCAGCGGTAGATGATGTTTGAGACTGAGCTATTGCCGCCATGGGCGTGGCGATGATTATCGCGCTGCCACCGGCAAGCATCCATGCTTTCAGGCGCACATTCCCTCTCCCTGTTTGCCCTTATTGGTTTTACCAGTTTGCACGACAATATAGCAATTGCAATGACAATTTGGTCAGCATGCCAGCCAGAGAAGTGATGACTGCCCAGCCAAGAACAGTAGGACTAAAACCTTTACAAATATCAGATTTTACTAGGATTTTATTGCAGGATCGGTGGAATGGCATGGCCAACGGGATACCGACCGACATTTGCCTGACCAATAAATCGGGTTCAAATGAACGCCGACTCGCCCACCCCATCATTTCAATTCGTCGATCATCTCGAGTGCGGATCTCACGATGGCGTCTTCGGCGCAGCCCGGCTGCAGGCGAGACCCAATGACCTGAAAGGTCAAATGCGAGCGCGCAGCGTCGGAATAAATATAGCCGGAATTGGCCGATCCGTTGGCCAGCGAGGTCATCATCAATTGCAAGCTAGGGGTGGAACGCTTGAGACGCGTGCCGATCTCGCTGTAGACCTCGCCATTGATCGCGCTGATATAGACCGGGCCGATCTTCAACATGCCCGCGCGGATCGTCACCGGCTCCCCGTCGGCATAGGGTGGAGCGGCGCCTTCCCGGACGGGATTGTCCCGGTCCAGCCGGTCTCGCCCCGGACATTGCAACTGCCTGACCGCGCCCGCAATCACCCCCTGCCGGCTGCGCGCCAACGTGCCGAAATGCATGAGATCAATCGCGCTCTCCCCGAGAAGCGCTCCCCCTGCCGCGACGATCTGGCTGACGTCCTCGACCGCAGCAAGATAGTCCGCCCGCCTTTGTGCTGGCACAGGGCTGCCCAACGCGGCCATACGGTCCGCCATCGACACTCCGGCGCTCGGCTGGCCCTCTGCCAGAACGCGCATGTCCGACGCGCCGGGCACGCCCGTGCGCACGCGACTTAATCTATTCTGCGCCCGCGTGAATCTGGGGTTCTGGTCACCGGAAGCGCCTTGCGCGAAAATTGCCACCGTGGCGTCGCCATAGCGCCGCTCGATATAGCGCGAGGCTTCGCCCGGCACGTCCGCGCTCACCACGCCCGACATGTAGAAATTGATCGGGTGCATGGCGTAGTTGAGATAGACGCCGATCGGTAGGCCATCCTCCCCCAGCGCTTCAAGAATTGCCAATGTCTTGTCGGATGGTCCGTCAGGATTGGCCCCCTGTGCCCAGCGGTTGTCCCGCAACAGGTCGCGATTGATGTTGAGGTCCACCTGCGTCGTGCCAAAGCCGATTGTGGCAGGCCGCAACGCGGCCTTGGCCATTGTCACCGCCTTGACGATGGCCAAGGCCGCGTCCGGCCCCGCACCCGCGCGCAAGCGCGACGAGCCGGATGCGCTATGCGTATGAGTGGCCGACACGACGAAATTCTCTTGCGGGCACCCCGTGATCTTTGCCGCTTGGGCGATCGCCTGCTCCGCGACCGCGTCGGATATGCCGATCAGATCGGCGCCGACAAGGACTGCGCAGTTCTTGTCATTGGCGATGACAAGGGCGCGGACGTAGAGGGGATCACGAATGATGTCGCCGGGGCTGAGCGTGGACGCATCGGGTGTAGTCTCGACTTTCGCCGCCCCCGCCTTCCACGCGCTATCCTGAGCGGCGGCCGGCCCCCATGCCGCAAAGGCGGTGGCGCCAAACAAAGCCGCGCGAACCAGAACTTTCATCACAGACCCCTCCCCTGAATGTGTCGGCTATCAGCGGTCCGAGACCGAGCCTCGCCGCACGCGCTGCACGAACACCGCGCCCCGGCCGGCGGCTGCAATCTCGTCCTCCGGCGCATCGACTTCGACATAGCCGATCGCGTTGGTCATCCTATCGAGCAGCGGTATCAGCCGCGCATAGTTCAATATGCCATCGCCCGGCGGGACCAGCCGGTCATGCTCCGATGGCCCGCGCGATGGATCGACATCCTTGAAATGCATGGCGAGGACGCGCGGCCCCAGCGCGCGGACGAGCCTCAGAGGCTCGGCGCCGCCCAAGGCGGCCCATGCCAGATCGATCTCGAAATCCACCTCGCCGGGCGCAAACCGCTCCGCGATCAACGCGAGCGGGGTCTTTCCCTCGAGCGGAACATGGTCCCAGCCGTGATTGTGGAAAACCAGACGCAGGCCTTCTTCATGTGCCGCGCGCGCAAGATCGTTTAGTCGCGGCAGCCACGCCTCGAACGCCGCGCGCGTCGTCTTGCCGGGGACCGCGCCCTCGAAGAACACCGGCGCGGCCGATTGCGCGACAATCGTTGCGCCGATCTTGCGCGCTGTGGCCATCTGCATTGCCGGCGCCACGCCGTAACCCAGCCGCACGACGCCGACCGACAGACCGGCATCCCGCACCATCGCGGCGACCTCGACCGGATCGGGCGCCGGCGGCTGGCGGGGGGAGAGCGCGGCGAGCGGGAAACCGAAATGGGTGTACCCCATCGCTTTGGCGGCCTTGAGGGTACCCGCATAGTCGCGCTGGAGCGCCTGCGCGACGGTGATGCTCGCCAGTCCGAGCGGCCTCGCTTCTGCCGCGGGCCGAACCAGCGAAGGCGTGCATCCTGCTGCGAACGCAGACACCGCGCCCGCCACTACAGCGCGACGGGCAACGCCAGAATCCGGCTCAGTTACCAACCGGTTCGACCTCAATGGCGGAAACCACCGCCTCGCCAACGGAAGCCTTGAACTGCAGCGTCAGCATCTGGCCCGTCACATCGACGTCGAACGTCTCACGCACGGCCGCGCGGACGGCGCCAGCCCGGGCGCGAATGTCATAGGCTTGCAGGACCGGCCTGCCATTGGCGGTGACGCTGAACCGCCGCTCGCCGACGCCCTTGTCTGGCTCCACAAAGCTCAGCGTGACGCGGTAACGGCCATCGGCGGCGGGGATTCGGTATTGGAACGCCTTCCCCTGCCGAAAACTCGCGACCACATCGCGCCGATCCGTTCCGCTAATCTCGGCGAGGACGGCCTGGCGGCCGCGTCCGCCGGGCTGATCGGTCGTGCCTGCCGTACCGCCGACGAAGAATTCATCCGAGCCGAACTTCACGTCCGCGCGCGCGGCGACGAGCGCGCCGCTGTCGATGCGGAAGCTGCGGGCCTGCGCCGGCGCGACGGTCCAGTCGATCCGATCCATGACCGGGCCGGACGGGAACACGCCACGGGCTTCGATGACATTGCCGCCCTGCTTCAGGCGCACGGCCGGCCATACGCATACACTGTCGGGGCAATCCTTCAGACCGCCCAGCGTGCGGCCATTCACCGTGAGCAGGGTCTCCGGGGCATTGCTGTAAACGCGAATGTCGGTGACGGGATAGGCGCGGTCCACATAGCGACGGCCGTTGATGTGGACGGTCGGCTTGTCGGACCAGTTCGCGCGATAGAAGTAGAAAATGTCCTTTCTGATTTTGCGATCATAGGTGACGATGCCCTTGGTATTGATGTCCTGCGCATCGCCCTCGCGCCGCACCGTCGAGCCGAAATCGAAGCCGTTCCACAGCCAGATGCCCCAAAGATCGCGCCGATCCTTGAGCACCTTCCAGCTCTGCTCATGATACCAGGAGAAGAAGGCTTCCGGCTGGGTCCGCCCAGCAGATTCAATCGGGCCGCCCAGCGGATTGTCCGATGCCATGTTGGCCGCGCCGCCAGCCCCGATCTCGCTGATCGAAATCGGCTGATCGGGTCGCTTGGCGCGCAGTTCATCGAGATGCGCGCCAAGCTGATCCGGCTCGCCATAATACCAGCCATAATAACGGTTGGCGCCGACGGCATCGACCGACTCCGCAACGGGCGGCACGTCGGGCATGCCTCGCCCTTCACAGCATTGCGCCAGCACGACCGGCCGTAGCGGATCGACCGATTTGGCCAGCGCGTTCAGCTCGTCAAGCAGCGGGCGCGGATTGGCCAGCACCTCCGGTGGGCGGCCCAGAAAGTCCGGCCGGCCCGGGCCGAAATCCACTTCATTGGCGATGCCCCACACCGCGACCGAGGCGTGATTGTAATTCTGCTTGATGAGATCCTGCAATTGCATCCGCGCATTCTCGCGAATGCCCGCCGGCGCTTCGGTCTGGTCGCGCGCATTGGTCCAAGCCGTCACCAGCGCGATCTCGTCCCACAGGATGAGGCCATAGCGGTCTGCGAGGTCGTGGATCGGCTGGCCGTGCTGATAATGGGCGAGGCGCAGGGAGTTGGCGCCCATATCCCGCATGATGTCCACCGTCTCTGCCACGTCCTTGGGCGTCATGGCCCAGTCGGCGGCTTCATTGTCCTGATGCAGCCCCACGCCGACGAGCGGCGTACGCTTGCCGTTGAGGAAAAAGCCCTCCTTCGGGTCGAGCCTCAGCGTGCGGATGCCGAAGGGCTGGTCCAGTGCATCGAGCAGTTCGCCGGTGGCAGACCGCATCTCGAAGCGCAGCGTGTGGAGATAGGGATCGGCCGTGCCGTTCCACAGATGTGGATTGGCGACGACCAGCGCGCCGCGCATCTCCCTGACCGCGCCAGCGGCCAGCTGCGCCGTCTCGCGCCATGTCGCGACCGCCTTGCCGCGATGATCGAGCAATTGCGCGTCGATCGTCACCGGCTGCGCGGAGGCGCTGTCGTTTCTGAGCCGCGCGAGCAGATCGATAGTCGCCTGGCCGCTCTCAACGCTGCGGGTCGCCGCGTAGATGCCCGGCCCGCCATGATCGAGCATGTCGATATGGACCGGATTGGTCATGACGAGACTGACCGGCCGATACAGCCCGCCCCGCACAAAGAAATCGCCGGTCATCGGCAGCACGTCCTCAGTGCTGTTCCCCAGACGCGGCTGGGTGTTGTCGACTTTCACGTAGAGCGAATTGGGCTCGCCGAAGCGGATCACGCTGCTGGCATCCAGGCGGAAGCGACCGAACGGATTGCGATGCTCACCCAAGCGCACGCCATTCAGCCACACCTCGGCCGTCCGGCTGGCTGCATCGAATTCCAGAAAGGCGCGCTTGCCCGCATTCGCCGCGGCGGGCGTGAAGGTCAGCTGATACCAGCCGACGCCCTGGATCTTGTTGACTGTCTCCGCCGAATTCACATGTGTTTCCGAGTCGGAGAGATAATAGCCGACGCGATTCCAGCTGTGCGGCACCGAGACCGGCTTCCAGTTCTCCGGCTTCGGGTCATGCGCGGCGGGACCGGCCTCGCCGACCAGATTGAACTGCCAGCCGTCGGCCAGCGCCATTCTGGTGCGCACGTGCTCGCTGGCCTGATCGCTGGACGACACCGCGTCGCGGGCAAGCGATGGGGAGGCATGGCTCGTTGCAGCGAGCGCCAGAACCAGTGCCATCGATGTCATCATCCGCATATCTATCTCGCCTTCTTCATGTCCTAGTGCGCGTCTTCAGGCAGGCGTTCGCCGGTCAGTCGCGCGCCGCGCCACCTGCGGGACGCTGGGCGGGCGCGGCACGGAAGAACGCCAGCCTGCGCTCCTCCGGCCAGGCAGCGATATGTGCGTCGGCCCCCAGTTCGAGCAGGCGCGGACGGGCCGGGTCGAACGTCACCCATTTCAGTTGCTGCGTGTCCGGCTTCCCCGAGCGGGCAAAGGCGACGAGCGAATCCGTCATCGCGCTGCTGAACGCGCGGTCGGCCTGGGACCAGTCCCGCATGGGGCGGAAGCGATTGAAGCTCTCGATCGTGGAGAGCCAGAACGGCACTTCCGAGGTGTGGTAAGCGCCGGCCGTCGCGGGATCGAGGTCGGGGATGTGCACCCCGGTCGGGTAGGAATGCGGGCGGGCGAACATATAGCTGTAAACCGGCGCTTTGCCTTTCGCGACCTGCGCCCGCGCCCAGGCATCCATCGCCGCCGCCATCGTCCCGTCCCGATCCGCAACCCGCGCCTGCGCTTTCGCTTCAGCATCGGTCGCCGCCGGGTAGAGCTTCAGGAAGGCGTCGGCACGATCGCCAAATGCGGCCGCAGCCCGCGCCTTGTAGTCAGCCAGCGTCTGCACAGGGCCGAGGCCACCGAGCGATTCATCGCGCGTGAAGCCGAGCATGAGCGGGACATCGCTCTGGGCGGAGCGGTTGAAAGCCTCGTCGATGGGATAAGGCAGCACATAGCCATCTTCGATCGGGCCGACCGGCGGAGATCCGGGCACGCGCGGCACGACCAGCCGGTCGGCGGGCATGGCGCGAAGATCAGCGAGGTTGCTGCCCTTCCAGATGACCTGCAGCCGCACGCCATCTTGCTCGGCCTGCGCCAGGGGACGCATGGCACCCGGCCCCGCCGAGCCGATGAGCGCACCGCTCATGCCCACGGCGCGCTGGAAAAGACCCTTGGCAAGCGGGCTGGCCTGCAAAGCGAGAACCGACATCGACCCGGCCGACTGACCAGCAATGGTCACATTGGAAGGATCGCCGCCAAATTGCGCGATGTTCTCCCGCACCCAGCGCAGCGCGGCGATCTGGTCCAGGAATCCATAATTGCCCGATGCTTTATGCCCCGATTCAGAGGTCAGTTCGGGATGCGCGAAAAAGCCAAGCGGGCCGACGCGATAATTGAGATTGACGAAGACAATGTCCCGCGTGGCGACAGTCTCGCCACCGTACAGCGCCATGCTGCCCGCGCCGATGAAGAAGCCGCCCCCATGCAGGAAGACGATCACGGGCGCCTTGTTGAGTCCCGGCTTGGCCCAGATGTTGAGATAAAGGCAGTCTTCGCTGGTGACTTCCGCGCCGGAATACTGGTTGGTCAGGATGCCGCGCTGCTGCTGCATGCATTGCGGGCCGAACCGGTCGGCATGATAGATGCCCTTCCAGGCCGCCACCGGCTGGGGCGCCCGCCAGCGCAAATCCCGTACCGGCGGTGCGGCATAAGGCACGCCCAGAAACGCGCGAACGCCGGAGGGCAGCATCCGTCCCTCAATCGCCCCCGCCTGCGTCGTCACCCGCGGCTCGGATGTGCCAACGGCCTCCCCAGCCAATGCCGGGGGTGCCGCCGATAACGCGCCGAGGAAAAAGAGGCCAGGACCACGCCATTGCTGAATGAACCCTCTCAAACGGGCAATCATCATGGTACTGTCCTCTCTTTCAGTTCTGCTTCGTTCCGTTGATTGGAACGGTTTTAGTTGCTGGCTCCAAAACCGACCCGGAGGCGGACGCCGACATAGCGCTGATAGTTGCGCGGAACCTGCTGGATCAGCGTCGGGGCCGAATATCCATTGCCCGTATAATCGGTGATGGACGTCAGATACGCCTTGTTAAACAGGTTGTTGACGAAGAACGACAGATCCCAGTTCACAGCGCCCGTGCTGCGCAGGCCAATGCTGGCATTGGCGATGCCATAGGCATCGAACTTGGTGAGCGGGTTGCGATCCAGCGAGAAGTTGACATCATCCTGCCAGGCATAGTTCGCGCTCATATAGGCGTTGATCTCGGTACCCTGAATGGGCGCCTCGTAAACGCCACCGACGTTGAACTTGAAGTCCGGCGAATTGGCGAGACCGACGCCAGCCAGATCCTGCACGAACGTGGTCGTGCCCGGAATGGCGACGCAGCCCTGCGCGACCGTCTGACCAGGATAGCAGCTCGCGCCCGGGAATTCGCGGATCTTCGCGTCGACGTAAGCGGCCGAACCATAGAGATTGAGGTTCGGAGTCGCCCGGATGGAGCCCTCGAACTCGATACCCTTGGTGCGCAGCTTGCCGACATTCTTGAGAATGAATTGCGGCGCACCGGCGATGAATTCCGCGCTCTGCGCCTGGAAGTCGTCATAGTCGGTCCAGAAGCCGGTGATCGCGAACGATCCACGGTTGCCCCAGAAGCGACCCTTCATACCGACTTCGTAAGATACGGAATGCTCGGGCTTGACGAGATTGTCGATCCGCGACTGGTTGAAGCCGGACGAGATATCGTAGGCCTGCCCCTTATAGCCCTTGGCGATGGCGGCATAGACCATCACTTCGTCGCTCACGAACTGCTGCAGCGAGGCCTTGCCGGTGACAGCCGTGTCGCTCCGCTGATCTTCATACACCACAGGCGTCGCCAGTCGATTATCCCGGAAGAATACGCCGACAGTCTCGCGATTGACGCGGCCGCCGAGCGTGAGCTTGGTCGTGGGCGTGAAATTATAGCCGAGCTGACCGAAGGCGGCATAGCTTTCCGTCGACGCGGTCGAATCCCAATCCTGACGGAGGAACGACAAGAAAGACGGCGCCGAACGGATGAAGCGGCGATCGGTATTGCCATCAGCATAGAACAGGCCGACCATATACTCGAACGGGCTGGCGCCCCGCGAGGTCAGGCGCAGCTCCTGGCTGAACATCGTCGCATCATAGGGGCCGCCCTGATAGAGGGTCGGCGCGGCAGAGAAGTCGAGATCCTGGCCGGATTCCAGCTTCCAGCGCTGATAGGCGGAAACCGATGTCAGCGTCGCAAAGCCCAGGTCAAGATCGGCTTTGGCCGACAGCAGATACTGGAAGCTGTCAGCGCGCGGATCGCCATCGAAGCGGACATTGTCGTTGCCGACGCCCGGCCGGATGCCGCGCAGGTCAATCGCCGCGCCATTCTGGGTCGCGCCAGGGGTCACATAATAATAGGTCGGCGCGTTGCCGTTCGACTTGGTGTTGCTGTAATTGCCGGACAACGTGAGATCGAGGTTGCCGGCACCGTAAGTGAACTTGCCGCCAAAACCGTAGCTTTCCGCGCCATTGAGGCGATGACCGTTGGTCAGGTTGTTGATGTAGCCTTCACGATCGGAATAGAAGCCGTTCAGCCGGAAGCCGGCATTCTGGCCGATGGGACCGGAGAGCATGGCGGATACCCGCGTCTCGTCGTCATTGGTCAGGACACCTTCGACATAACCGCTCAGGTCACGCGTCGGATTCTTGGTCGTGATGTTGACCACACCGGCAGACGCGTTCTTGCCGAACAGGGAATCCTGCGGCCCACGCAGAACCTCGACCTGCGCGATGTCATTCAACCCGCCACCGAACGCCTGGCCCTGCTGAAGCAGTGCCACACCATCCACGACGATCGAGACGGCCGGCTCAGTGCTGGTCGAAAAGGAGAAGGTGCCGATGCCGCGGATCGAGACGGACGACGACGCCGAATTGCCCTGCTCGTTCACTGTCAGTGAGGGCGACACGCGGGTGATGTCGGAAAACTGGGTGACCTGCGCGGTGTTCAGCACCGCCGAGTTGATCACGCTGACCGCCGCCGGAACTTCAAGAATGTCCTGCTCCCGCTTCTGGGCGGTTACGATGATCGCTTCCGGCTCAGACCCTGCACCGGCTTCGGGCGCCGCGCTCTGGGCGAAGCCAGGCGTTGCGACCGCACAGGCCGCCGCCAACGCAGCAGACGCAACGGAAAAACGTAGGAAAGAACGCATTTAGGGAGATCCTCTTACCAAAACTCGGAACCGAACCGGACTTGGCCAAGTCACTGCGGATAATTGGTCATGCCACATTGTAGGCAGAATATAAATGGCTGTGGCGGGAAAAATCAGCGTGCTGACCGAAAACGGCTAATTTCAGCCGCCACTTTCACACCTGACTGTTGCAAAGAAACCGCGCAAAGGTGTCTGGCCAATCCGCTCAATCCGCGATAGCATCGCCGCTTTCCTCTGGCAGAGGGCACATAGAACAGGTGGTCATGGCATCCGAACCGATCAGCGGCAGAGACCGACTTTATCAGGCAATCGCGCACCAGTTGCTGGAGGTGTTCGGGAGCGGGCGCTACAAGCCTGGCGACCGGCTACCCACGGAGCGGGAACTCGCGATCCAGTATAATGTCAGCCGCCCGACGATCCGCGAGGCGATCATCGCGCTGGAGGTTCAGGGCATCGTCGAAGTCCGCGTCGGCTCCGGCGCCTATCTCAAAGGCCTGCCCAGCGCGGGCGATCCTGCGGCATTCAATGTCAGCGCCTTCGAACTGACCGAAGCGCGCTTGCTGCTGGAAGGCGAAGCGGCCGCGCTTGCGGCGGCGCAGATCACCGACGAGGAGCTCGCTACGCTGGCGCAGCTGATCGACGAGATCGCGACGGAGAATGAACGCAACGCCGGCACGGAAGATGCCGACCATCAGTTCCACCTGACCATCGCGCGGGCGACGCGCAACTCGGCGATCGTGAACCTCATCGACAATCTCTGGTCGTTGCGCGCCAAATCCCCTGAGACCGCCCTGCTCTATGCCAAGGCGCGATCGGCCAATGTCAAACCGGTCATCGACGAGCATCAGGTCATTCTCGATGCGCTGCGGACGCGCGACCCCGCCAAGGCCCGCGCCGCCATGCGCGCGCATCTGACCGCGGTTCTGGACAGCCTGCTCTTTGCTACCGAGGAAAAGGCGATCGAGGAAGCGCGCAAGGCATCGGCATCGAAGCGCGCCCGCTATGAAAGGGCGATTGCCTGAGCAACATGCCGGGCAGCCCCGGCACGCGCACTCAGTAGGTCAGGCCAAAGCCGAACGGATAGAGCGTGCCGCCCGGCGTCTCGGCATAGCCGGGCGCGTCGGAATGCTGCCGGTCGACAGCATCGAGTGAGGCAGGCAAGGCAAATGGCAGGCGCCCGGCCGGGGCCTGCTTGCCGGTTAGCACATCGATCTGGGCCGCATCGCTCGCCCCGAAGCTGGCGATGATCGCCCCGGCATTGCGCAGGCCGCTGGCTTCATCCAGCACGTAAGGCTGGCGGAAATAGATATTGAGGATCACGCGGCGCGGATCGCCGATTTCGCGCATGACCGCCTGAATGTCGGCCAGCGATGGATAGACCGACCAGCTCTGCGCCTTCGCCATGGCGGAAAAGGACAGCATCCCCGCCTCCCACGGAAATGCGCCGCCGAAAATCAGATTGTCGTCCACGCAGGTGACGTCCTTGCTGACACCGGGCGCCGTGCAGGGGTCCTGCTCACCCCAGCTTGCCTGCCGCTTGCCCGTCACGCGGTTGGCAATGCTGGTCGCCGGATAGACCGCACGCCCGCCGGCTTCGGCTGACTTGCTGGAATAGCGCCGCGCGCCATCCGTGCTCACGCGGACGTTGATGATCGCATAGTCCGTGCCGGCCGGCACGGCCGGACGGACCTGCCCCTTTTTAACGTCATAATTGCCGTCAGTGGCTGCAAATCCCCGTGCGGCGAAGTCAGCACCGGCAAAGCCCATGGTGTAAATGCGACTGCCCGGGCGGAGCGGCAACACGCCCGTGCCATCCACCTTCTGATTCTGCAGCAGCACGAGCGACCGCCGCTGGACGTCCAGCCCGAGCGCGCGATGCTCAGCCGTGCCGATCATCTCCGGCGCTGCCTCGGCGTCGACATAGGGATTTTCAAACAGGCCCAGCGCGAATTGTTCGGTCAGCAGCCGCTCGACCGCCGGATCGATATCGCCTGCCTCACTGAGCGCGCCCTGGGCAACCAGATCGACGATCGTGCTCTTGCTGCGGAACTCGGAGAGAATATCCGTGCCAGCACGAACGGCGAGCGCCGTGCGATCCGCGACGGTGTACCCCTTACCAGTCGCCGGATTTGTGCGACTGTCTTCCAGACCCCATCCGCGCTCTTCGATGATGCCGCTGTCCGAGTTCACATAGCCGCGAAAGCCCAGCTCATCCCGCAGAATACCCGTGACGATCTGCCGCGAGAACGCCATGCCCAGACTTTCGACCGGCCGCCCGCCATGATGCGCATCAACCGGCACGCCATAATAAGGCATGATCGAACCCACGCCCGCGTCGATGGCTCGCTGGAAGGGGCGCAGATGATAATCGAACCCATACCGTCCGCTCGGATCGGTGTAGAACTGGTCCTTGCCGAATGTGTAATGCGCATCCAGCCCGAGCTGCTGCGGCCCACCGCCGGGGAAGTGCTTGAGCGTCATGCTGACTGCGGTGGCCGGAGAGAGCGCAAGGCCGCCCTGCCCTTTCTCGCCCTGCAGCCCTTTGGCGAGCGCCGTCACGATATCGCCGACCAGCTCAGCATCTTCGCTGAACGTTTCGTGGAAGCGTGACCAGCGCGGCTCCGTGCCCAGATCCGCCATATAACCATACATGCCGCGCAGGCCGATGGCCCGCCACTCCTGGCCCATCACGCGCGTAAATCCGGTGATGACGGACATATCGCCCCGCAGGCCAGCGGGTGGCGCACCGTCCGTTGCGTTGAGCAGCCCTGCAGCGCCAAGCGCAGCGGCAGCGAGCCCCGCCTCTTTCGGAAATTCGGTAAAGGCACCGGCGCCCTGGCCGATGCCGAAGGTCGGGCTGACCTCGACATGGTTGCGGGCATTGTCCTTGAAAAGGGCGGGGATGCCAAGCCGGCTCGCCTCGCGCGCTTCCTGCACCGCATTGGTGAAGCGCGCCATCTGCAGCGGCGTCTGCCTGTAACCGCCCCTCAGACGGAAGCCGGTCAACTTGACCGAACAATCTGCCGGCTCCGTGGAGACCGTGGCGCGCAGGATGAAGCGGCTCATCTCCTCCTTTTCGATGAGCGCCTTGCCATCCTCAGTGATCGAGCCGTCGCAATCGGGATTTTGCGTCGCGATCAGCATCGTCCCCGCCTTCTCGGCCAGCGTCATGCGCGTCACGAGATCGCGTGCACGTTCAAGCGCCGTCAAACGCCAGTCTTCATAGGGTTCGAGCGTGCCGGAGGCATTGAGGTCTTTGAACCGCAGTCCGGCCACAGTGATGACCGGCTTGCTGCGCGCCGCGACATCCGGCTGTGTCATCGTCGGTGAAGCAGATGGAGTAGACGCGGCGGCGGACCGGTCCGTTGTCGCACAGCCGCTAAACACGGCGCAGAGCGCCATTGCGGATACCGAGAACGAAATCTTGCCAGTCATGCGCACGGCCTTCTCCAATCATGCTGTTCTTATTGGCGGGGTCACCCGGTCAAACGGCCATCCCTGTGTCGTCGCCCGATGGCCGACTGTAGATCCCGGCTTCGGCCGGCGGAATAGCCCCGCGCCGCTGCACAACCCAAGCGGCCAGAGCATTGCCGGCCTCCGCCGACGCCTCCGGACTTCGCCCCACCAGCCGATGAGCCAGATAGCCGCCATTGAATGCATCGCCCGCGCCGGAGGTATCCAAAGGGCGCGCCACGATCTTGCGGGTCGGAACGAGGCAATCGCCCGCGATCGCGCCGGCCGCCCCCATTTTTACAGCGACCTCATCGACGCCGCGCTCGCGCCAATAGGTTATTGCTTCCTCGCAAGAAGTCGTCCCGAGCAGAGCCTGCTCATCATCGAGCGTCGGCAGACCAATGGACGCTGTCCGCAGCGCCGCATCATGCCAATGCCGGGCCGCCGCCACCGTCTCCCAAAGCGCCGGACGGTAGTTGCTGTCAAACGCGATGCGGCCACCGGCTGCGCGGCGGCTCCGCAAAATATCGAGCAACGTAGCGCGGTCTTCCTCCGGGAGGATGGCCAGCGTCACCAGCGAAAAATAAACTATCAGCTCGGCGTTACGGACTGCAGCGGCGAGGGTATCGGGCGCGATCAGTGAAACCAGGCGTCGTGCGGCGCTGTCGCTGCGACGGTAAGTGAACGAGCGCTCGCCATTCTCGTCAGTGGCGATGAAGTAGATGCCGCATTCGTGCACCGGACTGCGCGCCACGCAGGAGAGATCAAGCCCCTCACGCTGCCACGCGCCGGCGAGATCATCACTGAACCCATCGCGCCCGATGGCCGTCGCAAGGCCGGTCGCGATACCGAAGCGCGCCAGATGAATGGCCGTGTTGACCACATCGCCGCCATGGGCCTGCCGCCAGCACGCATCCTCCCGCCGGAACTCGACCATGCCCTCGCCGATCGCGAGAACGCGCATCACCAGTTCCACATGCTGCCGTCGGACAGCCGCGCGACCGGCAGATAGGCCGGCTTGTAGGGATATTTGGCGGCCAGAGTTTCATCGATGTCGACGCCATGACCAGGCGTTTCGCCGCAGTAGAGAAAGCCGCGCTCGAAATGGTAATCATGGGGGAAGACGGCGTCCGTCTCCTCGGTGTGGCGCATATATTCCTGAATGCCGAAATTCGGCACCCAGGTATCGAAATGCAGGGCCGTGCCCATCGTCACCGGCGAGAGATCGGTCGCGCCGTGGCAGCCCGTGCGGACCTGATAGAGCGAGGCCAGATCGGCGATGCGCCGCAGATGCGAAACGCCGCCCGCGCCCACAATGGTCGTGCGGATATAGTCGATCAGCTGGTTCTGGATGAGATCCTTGGCATCCCAGATGGTGTTGAAGATCTCGCCGACGGCCAGCGGGGTGACCGTGTGCTGGCGGACCAGCTTGAAGGCTTCCTGATTCTCCGCAGGCGTGACGTCTTCCAGCCAGAACAGCTGATAGGGCTCGAGCATCTTGCCGAGATTGGCGGCTTCCTGCGGCGTGTAGCGGTGGTGGCCATCATGCAGCAGATGATGGTCGAACCCGTAGGTCTGGCGCAGCTTGTCGAACAGCTTGGGCACATGGTTGAGCGCCTTGCGCGTATCCCAGCCGGTGACAGAGGGCAGCGCGGCATCGGCCGGCTCATAATAGAGCTTGCCGCGCCCGACGCCATAGGCGTCCTTCACATTGGGAATGCCGGTCTGCGCGCGGATCGCCTGATAGCCCATGTCGATATATTCGCCCACGGCATCGACGGTTTCTTCGATATCCGAGCCATTGGCATGGCCGTAGACCATCACGCCATCGCGGCTGCGGCCACCCAGAAGCTGGTACAGGGGCATATTGGCCATCTTGGCCTTGATATCCCACAGCGCGACATCGACCGCCGCGATGGCCCGCATGGTCACCGGCCCGCGCCGCCAATAGGCCCCGCGATAGAGATATTGCCAAATATCCTCGATCCGCCGTGGGTCCATGCCGATGAGGCAGGGCGCCACATGGTCCTGCAGATAGGACACGACCGAAAGCTCCCGCCCGTTGAGCGTGGCATCGCCGATTCCATAAACGCCCTGATCGGTCTCGATCTTGAGCGTCACGAAATTGCGTCCGGGACAGGTGACGATGACCCGAGCGGCAGTTATCTTCATTGCAGGCAAAGCTCCCGATGAGTGTCCAAGCATTTTCGCCTGACAATCAATACTAGATTGGTCAGGCATTGTATGGCAAGGGGTCATTTCCGGTCGCCAGGGAGAAGGTCATGAGTCCACTGAAACTGCATCCTGATCGGCTGTTTCCTGCGGACTCCACCACGCGCGCAATCGCTCGCGACCTTTATGCACAGGTTGCGCAACTGCCGATCGTGAGCCCCCATGGCCATACTGACCCGCGCTGGTTTGCGGACAATCAGGCATTCACCAATGCCGCAGACCTGCTGCTGATCCCCGACCATTATCTCCTGCGGATGCTCTACAGCCAGGGCATTCCCATGGAGAAGCTGGGCGTGCGGCGGCGCGGCGAAGCGGCGGAGACGGCGCCGCGAGAGGCATGGCGCATCTTTGCGGCCCATTATCACCTGTTCCGTGGCACCCCTTCGCGGCTCTGGTTGGATTGGGTGTTCGCCGAAGTGTTCGGTCTCGCCCAGCGGCTGGATGCGGACAGCGCCGACGCATATTACGATGCCATCGCAGAGCAGCTGGCGCAGGAGGCGTTCCGCCCTCGCGCGCTGTTCGAGCGCTTCAATATCGAAGTGATCGCCACCACCGAGTCCCCCCTCGACAGTCTCGACCATCACCGCACGATTGCCGCCAGCGGCTGGTCCGGCCGGGTGATTACCGCCTATCGCCCGGACCCAGTGATCGATCCCGAATTCGAGGGTTTTCGCGACAATCTGGTGCGCTTTGGCGAGTTGGCCGGCGAAGATTGCTTCACCTATGAGGGCTATCTCGCCGCGCACCGCAACCGCCGGGCGTTTTTCGCCCGGATGGGCGCAACCTCAACCGATCACGGCCACCCAACCGCTGCGACGGCGGACCTTGACGACGCGCAGGCCCGCGCTCTTTTCGCGCGCGTCATTGCCCCGGACGTGAGCGCCGCGGATGCCGAACTGTTCCGCGCGCACATGCTGACGGTCATGGCCGGCATGAGCATCGAGGATGGATTGGTCATGCAAATCCACCCTGGCTGTTTCCGCAATCACAATCCCTGGCTGTTTGAGCATTTCGGGCGGGATAAGGGCGCGGACATCCCGGTGCGCACCGAATATGTCCATGCGCTGCGGCCACTGCTCGCCAAATATGGCCGCGATCCGCGCCTGTCCCTCATCGTTTTCACGCTGGATGAAACGACCTACAGCCGGGAATTGGCTCCGCTTGCCGGCCACTATCCGGCACTCAAGCTCGGCCCGGCCTGGTGGTTCCACGATAGCCCGGAAGGCATGTGGCGCTTCCGGGAGAATGTCACGGAGACAGCGGGCTTCTACAACACAGTCGGCTTCAACGACGACACGCGTGCCTTCATGTCCATTCCCGCGCGCCACGATGTCGCCCGCCGGGTCGATTGCGCCTTTCTCGCGCGGCTGGTCGCCGAGCATCGGCTGGAGGACTGGGAAGCTGCCGAACTCGCGCAGGATCTCGCCTATAATTTCGCCAAGGCAGCGTACAAACTATGAGGCTCTCCGAGCAGACCCTCGCGTCGCTCGATGCGCGCGCTATTCAGGTGCCTTACGATCGCGCCGCCGGCAGCAAGCAGATCGTCCATCTTGGCCTGGGCGCCTTCACGCGGGCGCATCAGGCGGTGTTTACCGAAGATGCCATTGCGGCGTCGGGCGAGGTCTGGCGCATCCTCGGCGTGTCGATGCGCAGCGCCACGGTGCGCGATCAGCTTGCGCCGCAGGATTGCCTGTTCACCGTGACTACCAAGGGCGAAGGCGCGCCTGCGACGCGGCTGGTGCGCTGCCTGAGCGATATCATCGTCGCCCCGGAAGACCCGGCCCGTGTGATGGTCGCCATCGCCGATCCCAAGACCCATATCGTGACGCTGACCGTGACCGAGAAAGGCTATCACCTTTCCGGCAGGCAGGACGACGCGCTCGATCCGCTGCTGCAAGATGACCCCGCAAGCCAGGCGCCGCGCACCATCTACGGCTATCTCGCACAAGGTCTGAAGCAGCGCCGGGACCAGGGCCTGCCCGGCCTCACGATCCTGAGCTGCGACAATCTCGCGGACAATGGCACCCGCTTGCGCGCCATGCTCCTCAAGGTGCTGACCGGCACCGACCCGCAATTGGCGCAATGGTGCGCGGATAATTGCACCTTCCCCTGCTCCATGGTCGATCGGATCGTCCCGGCGACGCAGCCCGATGACATCGACCGGCTGGAAAGCATGATCGGTCTGCGGGACGAGGCTGCAGTGTTCACCGAACCCTTCCGCCAATGGGTGATCGAGGATCGGTTCGCCGGCCCCCGCCCCCCATGGGAAGCTGCTGGCGCCGAGATCGTGGCGGACGTGCGCCCTTATGAAACGGCCAAGTTGCGGATGCTCAACGGCGCCCACTCGGCGCTCGCCTATCTCGGCCTTGCCCAGGGGCATGAGCTGGTCAGCCAGGCCATGGCCGACCCAGACATCGGCGCGCTGGTCCGCAGCCTGATGCGGGACGAAGCCGCCGACAGTTTCGAGCCGGCCGCCGGGCAAGACCTGCAGGCTTATGCCGCCTCGTTGGAAACCCGCTTCGCCAACCCCGCCCTTCCCCACCGGCTCGCGCAGATCGCCATGGATGGATCGCAGAAGATCCCCCAGCGCTGGCTGGCGACGCTTGCCGACCGGCAGGCCCAGGGGAAAGCCTCGCCTGCGATCCTGAAAGCCCTCGCCGCGTGGATCGCCCACGTGCGGGGCAACAATCCGCATGTCAGCGACTCCCGTGCGGAGACGCTGGCGCTGGCCTGGAAGCAAGCGGGCCGGGACGGGATCGCCCCCGCGCTTTTCGCGGAGAGCGGATTGATCGCCTCCTCGTGGAAACCCACGAGCGATGAACTGGCCGCACTGTCCAGTCATCTGGAAACGATGGCGGACTGACTTTGCCAATCAAACAGGGCTTCGGGAGAGAATGACGGTGAATGACAAGCGGCGCATGCCCCTCATGGGCCTGAGATGGTGGATCATCAGCCTCGTCACGATCGGCACGATTCTCAACTATCTCGCGCGCTCGTCGCTCTCCGTCGCGGCGCCGACGCTTATGGAAGTGTTTGGCATGAGCACCCAGCAATATAGCTGGGTGGTCTTCTCCTTCCAGGCCACCTACACGGTGATGCAGACGTTCAGCGGCGCCATTCTGGACTGGCTCGGCACCCGCCTGGGCTTCGCCATCTTCGTGGTGGGTTGGGGCTTTGCCAATATGTGCCACGCCTTTGCCACCGGCTGGTTCAGCCTCGCCTTCTGGCGCGGGCTGCTGGGCAGCTTTGAAGCCGCCGCCATTCCCGGCGGCCTCAAGGTCGTTTCCGAATGGTTTCCGCCGCGCGAGCGCACCGTTGCAACCGGCGTGTTCAACATGGGCGCCTCCATCGGAAACATGATCGCCCCCGCGCTCGTCGCGTTCTGCATCCTGTATTTCGGCTGGCAGTCGGCCTTCCTCATCACCGGCGGCCTGAGCCTGCTCTTCGCCCTGCTGTGGTATTTCGTTTATCGCAGCCCCGAGCAGAGCAAGCGACTGACGCAAGCGGAACTCGCCCATATCCAGACCGCCGGTGACGATGCCGGGGTCATCGCGCGCCCGGCGCACTGGCGCGAGGTGATCCGCACCAAGGGCTTCTGGTCCATCGCCATCCCTCGCTTCTTCGCGGAGCCGGCGTGGCAGACCTTCAATTTCTTCATCCCGCTCTATCTGGTCACGGTGTGGGACTTTAATCTGAAAGATCTCGCTCTGTGGGCCTGGCTGCCATTTCTGGCAGCGGACGCGGGCTCCATGCTGGGCGGCCTCACCGCTCCCGCGCTTATCCGCTGGTTCGGCGTTGACCTGCTCACCTCGCGCAAGCTGACCGTCACGCTGGGCGCGGCGCTGATGATCGGCCCGGCCTGCATCGGCCTCGCCACCTCACCGGCTATGGCCATCGCGCTTTTCTGTGTCGGTGGTTTCGCCCACCAGATGCTTTCCGGCGCCCTGCTGACCCTCTCGGCCGATCTGTTCGACAAGCGGGCAGTCGGCACAGCGACCGGCATGGCTGGATCGATCGGATGGATCGGCGGCGCCATCTTCACGCTGATCGTCGGCGGGCTCGCGGAGATTGTGGGGTACAATCCGCTGTTCGTCATGCTCGCCGCCTTCGACCTGATCGGCGCGCTGGTGCTGTGGGGATTGCTTCGGTCCGGGAAGGCAAAGGCCGCCCTCAATTAAGATAAGGATACGCGAAGGTGGCGATCAGTCGCAGAGATATGCTCGGGAGCCTGGCTGCGGCCAGCGTCGCGACCGGTTGCACGACAACTGCGCAGACAAGCCGGCCCGACCCGAGAGGCAGGCCCAATATTCTGTGGCTGGTGAGCGAAGACAATAATCCCTTCATTGGCGCCTATGGCGACCCGATTGCCCATACGCCACATATCGACACGCTGGCGCGCCGGGGGCTGCTCTACCGGAAGATCTACGCGAACGCGCCGGTCTGCGCCCCGGCGCGCTTCTGCCTTCTGACCGGCATCTATCCAGAATCGAATGCGCCGGCGAACCACATGCGCGCCGACGCAAGCCTGCCTGATTTCCTCAAGACCTATCCGCAACTCATGCGCGCGGCGGGCTATTACTGCACGAACAATGAGAAAACCGATTACAATGCCGTCGTGAATCCAACGTCGATCTGGGATGAATCGAGCGTCAAGGCGCATTACCGCAACCGGCCTGAGAACACGCCATTCATGGCTGTTTTCAACTTTGAAACCACGCATGAATCGCGGCTGTTCGGCATCACCGAAGGCAAGGTGAAGCCCGAACAGGTCCGCGTCCCACCCTATCTCCCCGACAGCCCCGCCGTGCGGCAGGATTTCGCCAGCTATTATAACCTCATGGAGCGGATGGACGCACAGGTCGGCGAAAAGCTGGCCGAGTTGGAAGATGCCGGGCTGGCCGACGATACCATCATCTTCTACTTTTCGGACAATGGCGGCTGCATGCCCCGCTCCAAACGGCATTGCCATGAGGAAGGGCTGCGTTGCGCGCTGGTGGTCCATGTGCCCGACAAATGGGCGGACTATGCGCCGGCCGCGATGGGCGGCGAGATCGCGGCGCCGGTCAGCTTCATCGATTTCGTACCGACGCTGCTGTCCATCGCGGGCATTCCCCAGCCTGCGACCATGCCGGGCACGGCCTTCCTTGGCCGGAAGATCGCGCGTCCGAAAGCCTATGCCTTTGGCATGCGCAATCGCATGGATGAGCGTTACGACTTCGTCCGCACCGTCGCGGACGGGCATTACCGCTATATTCGCAACTACATGCCGCACCGCCCCATGGGGCAGGTCAACGCCTTCCCGATGATGTTGCGCAGCTATCAGGACTGGTATCGCCGCTATGCCGCCGGCGAGCTTAACGCCGTGCAGTCGCGCTTCTTCGAGCCTCGGCCCTATGAGGAACTGTACGACCTTGAAGCTGATCCTGATCAGCTTCAAAACCTTGCCGCCGATCCGAAGCAGAGCCGCCGCCTGAGCGCTTTGCGGACAGCGCTCGACCAGCACATGCTGGATATAAACGATAACGGCTTCATACCCGAAGGCTCGCCGCTAGAGGGCTACGAAGCCAGTCGCCAGCCCCATGCCTATCCGCTGGCGGACATTATGGCTCTGGCCGCGCAGGCGGCGACCGGAGGCCCATCAGCACTGCCGGATCTTACTCGGGCCCTGACACACGATAACGAAGTGATGCGCTACTGGGCAGCAACGGGTCTGCTGATCCGCAAAGCACAGGCCGCGCCGGCGCGAGAGACGTTACTCAGCGCAAGCAAGCGCGAAACGTCGGCGCAGGTCCGCGTGGTCATGGCGGAAGCCCTCACGCATCTGAGTGAAGGGGAGCAGGCCAAGCAGATTTTTGCCGAGTTGCTCGCCGCAAATCCTCCGGAAATGGTCGCACTGCAGACTCTTAATGCTCTTACTTATATCGAGCCGGTCTATCGGCCCATGGACATGCTGGCGAGATGGAAGACCGATCCCGGCTATGTCGGGCGCGCGACACGGTATCTCACACGCGTGAGTGAGGGCACTTACGATCCTTCAGTTTCGCTTCTGCCCCCACGAGGCGTGTGAAGGCTCATAGGCAAGTTTGACGAGACAGTCTAACGTTCCCCGAGATTCCAGTTCTGGCTGGTTGTTTAGCGTAAGCTGCACTGGTCCACGCAGCCATCCGCTTCGCTCGATGATCGGGAACGTCTACTTTCGTGATCGCTTGTCTGTGACAGTCCTACTTGCTCTCCAGCACGCCATTTGCCACAGGCCCTTCCAGAAAACATCAATGGCCGATCGAATGCAGGCCCGATCGACCATTGCGGCACAGCCCCGTCATGGTTCCAAAGTCACCACGGCCCGCCGGTAGCTGGTCAGGGGCGGCGATCCCGAATCCGTGACCTCCAAAATAATGTGATAGGCGGTGTCCTTGGGCACAGGGACGTTCGTGTTCGTCATCCGGTACATCGGCAGGGTGAAACTCACCTCCGTGCTGTCCGCGCCGGTAATCTCAAGGGGCGGCACCATGACGCCGGGCGCCTGGCTTGGCTCTGCATATTGCCACCAGCGATAGGTCAGCTTGTCGCCATCCCGATCATGCGTGCCGGCGGCGGAGAGGCGCACGGTTGCGCCGACCTTCGCCGACAAGGTGACGGGCGCCTTTCCGGCGACCCCGTTCAACACCAGCTCGGGATGGTGATTGGCGCGGCGCACGTCGGGCGAAAGAGTCCAGGCCATCCGTCCGGCAAAATCGTTCTGAAAAGCCCCGCGCCAACGAAACACCGTCGCCTGATTGCTGACCCAGACCTTGCCATTTGCGTCCACAAACCTGTCAGATGCGTCGGCCCGGTGGCCGGCACCTTCGTAGATCGGCAGATAGCGCCCTCCCCAGCCACCCCATTCGGGACGCTCGGGATTATTCAGGCCATTGGGAATCAAGCCCAGAAAGGACGGTGTGTCTCCTTCCATGATGAACTCATGCGGGGGATATAAGGCACCCAGCGGCCCGCGCCTGATATTGGCCTCCAGCCACTCATTGGTGACCATGTCCGCATTCGGCCATTTGTCGTCACGGCGGAAAAGGTCACCGGCAATGCCGATCCATGCGGCGAGGCCATATTGGCCCCAACCGTGGACGCTGGCGATCCAGAACAGGTCCGGAAAGGTCCGTCGCGCCCAAGCGCCGGTATCGTCCTGATCCGAGATGGAATAGACCCGAAGCTTGGCAACGAAGGCCTTCACCTGTTCAGGTGTGCGCGTTTCGCGAACCGTCCACAGGGCTTGCGCAAGATCCGCGCTGCCGCCCCACACGGGGATGTAAACCGGTCGGTCATCGGGGCGATCGACCACTTCGATGATCCGGCGCGAGGCCTCGGTATCCTTGCCCTCGCCCACCGCAGCCATGCCATAGACCGGCGCCCCGCTGACGATCGCGGCCATCAGCGTGCTGGCATCCGGATAGCCCTGAGCATGTTTCTGGAGATTGGGAAGCACCTTCCCATAGGCTTCCACCCGCTCGCGCATGAGCTGTGGCTGGACCTTCGTGCGCTGCCAGGTGGAGGTCGTCGCAACCAAGCCTTCGATGTCGAACTCGTTCGCATAAAGCAGCAAGCGGACAAGCGACTCAGAATCGTCGGGTTCATTCCCGATGTCGGACAAGATCAGGACACGCGACTTCGTCGTCTGCGAAGGTTCGGCAGCGGTCGCCGGAACCGAAACTGCCAGTGCCGCAGCGGCGGCCAGCACCATGCTAAATCGAGTGACCATCAGTTCTCCTACCTCAAATATCGATGCCTCGTCCGCCATGATCGCGCCATGGCGGACGGGCGGCCCGGCGGATCAGAAGCGCGTACGAATGCCGGGCTGAACCAGCCTTCCGAGCGTATTCCCGTTACCATAGCCATTGCCAGTGGTCAGGTATGGAGAACCCTGATCGGACACATTATCCAGGTTCGAAGTGAGTTGCGTCTCTTAATGAAGGAGAGGCCCTTCAAATCCCCAGCAAAGTAAAGATCGACGATATCGTAGGATTCCGCACGGGATGCAGCGCATTGTATGGAATCGGAAATGACGGGGGGCAATAGGCGCAGTTGAGACACTTGAATTGCAGCCGAACGCTCGCGCGCTTCTCACAATTCAAGAGATTTCCTTTAACGATCAGAGCTTCTTCTGATTTGGGTCAACCTTAGGCTCGCCCTTCAGCATCGGATCCCAATGCTCCGCGATCTTGCCGTTTTCGATCCGGAACATGTCGAACCAGGTTGTGTAATAGGTCTGCCCGTTCGCGTCCTTCTCGGGGCGCACAAATGCAATGACGACCTTGTCCCGCTCCGCCGTGATGTCGACCATGGGGAGGCTCAATTTTGCCTCCACAGGCCGCTGCGGGCGCGAGGACCGGACATAATCCATCACGCCGGCCAAACCCTGGGCGGCATTGGGATTATGCTGGATGTAATCCTTCGCGATGAACTCGTGCGCGCGATCAACCTGACCAGCCACGAGCACGATCCGATACATGTCGTACACCAGCCGCTTGTTCCGCGCGAGCTTGGGGTCCTTGCTGGCGAGCAAGGCAGCGTGATCCGTAGGAACGGACGGCGCTGCCGCCGGCGCTTCATGCGATGAGGGCGGGGCCACAGCCGGCGTCGAGTCCGGGGCCATGGCAAGAGCGGTAGCAAGCAGGATCGATATCATGGGAGAAGCCTAGCATGACAGAGGCGGAAAAAGGTAGGACTTTTAAGCGCCGCCAATTCCTCTCGTTTAGAGATCGGATGGCGAGGCAACGCTCTGTTATGAAAAGACAATAATCTGCGCCAGCGGCGAACGATTTCTACCATCTTTGAGCGAAAGCGGCTTTGCGCGTGGAACGCCGACCATAAAATCAGAGTATTGATCAACTGTTTCGCCCTCGCTCCCGATGTCCGTCACGCGCCGCCTTGAGAATTCGCGCGACTGCTCAGTCACGCAAGGCAGCCGCGACGGTTGCCAGTTCGGCGTGGTCGCTGCCGGTGTCGAGCCGGGTCTGATCGTCGTAGATCATGGTCGCAGGTCGGTCTCGATTTGCAGCCGCCCAGCGCGGCAAACCCGGTCCGTTGGGGTCACCGGTCCCGGCAAATCGGGTCCAGGCGCCGGCCATGATATTGGACAGCTTCAGCGCGGCCGCGTCCCCTCCGGTCATCGTGGCGCAGCGTTCGGCATTGGCGAACGCGTAGGGAATATCCGCACAATGGAATGCGCGTGGCCGGCCATCCAGCACCGGCGCAGGGCGTGCGAACTGGTACAGCCATGCGCCTGCTCCGCCGATGGCGGCCTTGCGACGGGCAAATTCCATCGCGCTGAGGCGCAGCGGCGCGGTCGCGATGCGTGACCATAGATCGCAGGGCAAAGCATGCGGCGTGCGACCTTTGAAGGCCTCGATAATGCCGTCCGCACGATCGCCGAACAGGCCGGTGACCCGTTCCCGCAATTGCGCTGGCGATAAAGCCTCGAACGCCGGGTCGTTGATGCCGGTTGCGAATTCGTTGAGCGTGGTGCCGACGATCAGCGGCACATGCGCGGAATTCGCCAGTGCGCCATCGGAGAGCACGCCGCCGGGAAGAGTGGCCCCGCCGATAACCGGCCCAAATGAGAAGCGCGGCAAATTTCGCGGATCGATGGGGCTTCCCGCAAGCTTGGGATTGAGCCGCCGCGCTGCCGCATTCGATGCCGCAAGCAATTGCGGATAGGGCACATCCTGCACGGCGCGCGCCGACGTCCTCGCAATGCCCAGTTCAGCGAGCGTTGCGGCGGCCAGGCTCGCAGCCTCGTCTACCGTCACGCCGGTGGGGACATAGCCGCTCTGAACGATCGCCCGATGGAACAGCCCGCGCGCCTGGGGCATGGCCATCAGCGCCGCAACCTTGCGTCCGCCGCCGGACTGGCCGAACAGCGTGACGCGCGCCGGATCGCCGCCGAACGCTGCGATATTGTCGCGCACCCATTGCAGCGCGGCTACGATGTCGAGCAGACCGACATTGCCGGAGTCCGCGAAGGCGGAATCGAACGTCGACAGATCGAGAAACCCGAGCGCGTTGAGCCGATGGTTCAACGTGACCACCACCACGTCGTGCAGGTCGGCCAGATTATGGCCGTCGAAGGCGGGCAGGTCATGGCCCGATCCGGCGATGAACGCGCCGCCGTGCAGCCAGACCATCACGGGTCGGGGGCGACCGGCATCGCCGCGCGTCCAGATATTGAGCCGCAAGCAGTCTTCGCGCTCGTAGCTGTCATTCCATTGAAAAATGAACGCTTCTTCGTCATTGGCCCGCCCCGATCCGCGATCTTGTGGACAGACCGGTCCGAAGCTCAGCGCGCTGCGCACACCCGACCATGGACGGGGCGGACGTGGCGGCAGGAAGCGATTTGGCCCGGCCGTGTCATCCGCATAAGGAATGCCCTTGAAGGTCAGGACGTCGCCTTGCCGATAGCCGGCCAACGTCCCCGATTGCGTTTCCACGCGTGCCGTATCCCGGCCTGCGGATACCGCCTGCCCGCCAGTGCGCGAGGGAGCAACAGCGGCGGCTGCCATGCGAGGGGTCTGGGTGCTGGCAGCGACGATCGCGGCGCCGCCCGTTAATATCGCTCTCCGACCGACTTTCACCCTGCCGCCTCCACCCTATTTCATCTTATGGTTCTCGCGGCGGGGCAGAGATCGCATCGCAACCACAGCCCCGCCGCCGATCATCAGAACGAACGCTTCACCGTGAGGCGCCACTGCCGCGGCGCGGCCGGGAAGCCATTCACCGTGCCATTGGTCGCACGGTTATCCAGATAAGCGTAGTAATAAAGCTTGTTCGTCAGGTTCATGACGTTCGCAATCACCTGCCAATCGCCGCCCGGAGCATCCCAGGTCAGGCCTGCATTGAGCAGCGTGTAGGCCGGCACCTTGTTGAACGTCGTGTTGGGGATCGACGTCTGGAAGCTGGACTGGAACGTCATGTCCAGCCGTGGCGTCAGAGTGCCGAAACTGGCCGTATCGATGCGATACTGGGCGCTCGCGCTGCCCTTCCAGTCGGAGATCAGCGGGAACTTGGAGTCCAGCGTGGTGCCGGCGCTGATCGCCGTCGCCTGCAGCGACTTGAAGCCGATGTTGATGTAGCCGACCGCCGCTTGCAGCGTGAGATTGCTGGTCGGGCGAGCGGTCAGTTCCAGTTCACCGCCCTTGGTCACCGCCTTGCCGACGTTCAGCAGCGCGCTGCACGGCTGTGCATAGCTTGCCAGAGGCACATCCGGATAAGCCGGGTTGGCCGGGCACGCGCTGACCGGGAGCTGGAGATCGGTGTAGTTGCCATAGAAGAAGCTGCCGTTGACGCGCAGCTTGCGGTCGAACAGGTCGCTCTTGAAGCCAACCTCATAGGAGGTCAGCTTTTCGGGCGCGAACGGGATGACCTGGTAGATATTGTACGGCCGCGGGTTGATGCCGCCGCCCTTGAAGCCGGTCGCGACCGACGCGTAGGTCATGATCGTGGGGGTCCACTGGTACTGCGCTGCAATGCGATAATCGACATTGTCGCCCTTGAAGGTGCCCGAGGCGCCATTCACCGGGCAGACCGCCACATTGACGATCGTCCCGCCCGCTTCGGGGCAGGGCAGATAGGGCGGGCCATCGGGATGGCCGCCGAGCTGCGTGCCCGGCACGCCGAGGCGGCCGAACTTGAAGGTCTTTTCCTGCTTCGAGTAGCGCAGCCCGCCGATCAGCTGCAGCTTGTCGGTCACGCTCCAGTCGACGTTGCCGAACACGGCATAGGTCTTCGCGGGCACGCGATCCCGCCCGATGAAGTCGAAGGGCGGGATGTCGATGCGCGAATCCAGCGCAGTAAACTCATCCATGAAGAAGCCGCCGAGCGTCAGATTAACCGCATCCTGCATCAGGCTGGCATTCACGCGCAGCTCCTGCGTCACCTCGCGATAGGTCAGCGCATTGAAGCTCTGCGCCAGCGGGACAGGCGTCGCATCATTATCCTGCGAGAACTCCATCTTCTGCTTGCGATAGGCTGTGATCGACTTGAACGAGACATTGTCGGCAAGCTTGTAGTCGATCGTCAGGGAGACGCCGCCGCCCTTGGTCGCCGAGCTTGAATCCAGGCAATAGGCGCCGGAGCGGCTGCTCGGGGTCGGGTCGCAATAGGTCGCGTAGTTGGTATAGGGGCTCGTGCTGAAGCTGTCGCCAGCGAACGCGCCGAACGGGGAATAGCTGATGAACTGCGACGCGCCGGTCGCGGTGCCGACGCTGACGCCATTGATGCTATTCTTGGGCGTCAGGCTGTCATTGCGGGCATAAAGCAACGTCTGCGGCGTGCCTTCCGACTTGTCGCTGACATAGTCCGCAGCGAGGTTGACCTCGAGCGCATCAGTGGGCACCCAGCGCAGCTGGACGCGCCCGGCTGCCACGGCCTTCCCGCCTTCAGTGCCGAGCTTGCAGTTCGCATCACGCGCGAAGGACGGAACCTGCGTACCCGGATGCGTGCAGGCATAATCGTACCGCGTGACATAGCCATCCTTGTGGTCGGTCACGCCGGTGATCCGCATGAACAGGCGATCGGGCACCAGCGTCATGTCCGCTGCCGCATTCACGCGCACATTATTGTAGCTTCCGTAAGAGAGCGAGATGAACCCGCTGCCATTGCCGGTCGGCTTCTTGGAATACAGCTTCACCGAGCCGCCGATCGAGTTCTGCCCGGCCAACGTGCCCTGCGGACCGCGCAGGACCTCGATGCGATCGAGGTCGACCAGATCGAAGTTGGCGCCAGCGATGGTGCCGTAATAGACGTCGTCGATATAGGTGCCGACGCCGGGCGACACGGCGGGATTGAAGTCCACCTGACCCACGCCGCGAATGAAGGACTGAACCGACGGACCGGCGCCAGCGGGAGCCGGCTGAAGCACGACGTTAGGGGCCTGGGCTGCGATATCGCTGACGGTGGTCAGCCCCTGCGCGGCGATCGTCTCAGCCGACAAGGCCGTGATCGCGAGCGGTGTTTTCTGGGCGCTCTGGCCACGGAACTGCGCGGTCACGACGATTTCGCTGATGCCGTCCTCGGTCTGCGCGGTCGGTTCCGCCTGATTGACGGGTGCCGTCGACGGAGCCGCCTCCTGCGCAAAGGCGGGTGCCGCACAAGCGATTGCCATCGCGCCGACCGCGACGGAGTTGCGCAACCAGGTCGCGCCGTTGATTTGCCAGATGCTCATGGTCTTCATTCTTTCCCTCCTAAAAGCACCGCTCTCGACGAGCGGGCCGAACCATTGAATTTCAATCGATTGCAAAACTGAACGAAAAAGAAGGCGCGCGGGGCGCCCGGAATTACTGCTTTGGTTTCAGGTCTTTGCTAGCACCAGTTGCGTGGCTGGCACCCATGTGCCATGCACCTGCGCGCGCAAGGGCAGCGGCACATGCACCTTGGCAACCGGCCCCGCCCCGACCGCGCCAGCATTGATGACCCAAAGCTGCGAGGCGAAGGCCTGATCGCCGACCTGGCGATCGACCACAGCAAGCAACCACCCGTCATGCCCCGGCGCGGCCGAGGGCACATGAACGGGCTCGCTGATTGCGTGACCGGGCGGCAGTGCGAGCGCGTCGAGCCCGCAATGCGCCACATCGATGCGGATAAGCATGTTGAAGGTCATGCCGACCGGGCCGCCGGGCAGCGGAGGCGGCCCATTCGGATTGACCGTCAGATACCAGCCGAAGCTGTACGGCAGGCCGGTATCGGCATCGCGAATGCGCGGCATGTCGCCCGGGGGGCCGAGCGGCCGCACCTCGTAGGAAGAGCCATCCTTGGTGAGGTCGAACGTCCAGCGTTCGAAGGCACCGCGGATCTCCTGCTGACCGCGCTGGATTCCGCCCGCTTCGCGCATGAACGGAAATGCGTTCGTGTCGGATACGAAGATATCGAGATGAACCCGATCGCCTTCATCGAAGGCGTTCATGATATGAAAAGCGGACGCGCCAGCCGCGCCTTCGAACCAGCGCATCGCAGTGACATCGCCATCGCGCGGCATGATTCCAACGCGGCAGGTCAGGTCCTGCTCATGGGCCCATTTCGGCCCGCCGGCGCGCAGCCGCTCAAGATCGGTGGTGGTCGGAAAAATCGGGAAAATCGCGCGGCTCTTCGTGATCGCAAAGTCATGGATCATGCCGCCATAGGGCTGGTCGAACCACTGCTCGCGAACGAGGTTGCCGTCGCGATCCGCAATCCCATAGGCGATCGCCCGCGAACATTCGCCATCGGCCTCATAGCCGAAGAAAAACAATTCGCCGGTCTCGGGATCGATCCGCGAATGGGCCGTCATCGTCTCCGATTTGAGGGCGCCGCCGAAATCCCAGGCACCGAGCGTGTCCAGGGTAGTCGGATCCACGCGATAGGCGCGGCCATCCTCCTTCGTCATGAACAGCCGACCTGCATGCCAAAGCGGCGTCGTGTTCGCGACCGTGCGATCAACGCCCGCAACGCTGGGGTCATCGGTAAAGGGATTGCGATACTGGCCGAACAGCGCGCGCCGGGCTTCGCGCTCGGCCGCATAACGCGCGGTTTCGACATAGCGAATGTCATAATCCACAGCGCCATGGTCGAACTTGAAACGCGCGATCATCCCGTCTCCCGACAGGATATGATCGTCATCGAACATCGGCGGGTGGGCCGGATCCGGCACGGCGCGAAAGAAGGCGCCTTCGATCTCGGACGGGATCTCGCCTTCCACCAGCAGGTTGCGGACAGACGCTTCGGTGCGAACAGGCGTATTAAGGCCCGTGAAATGAATGGTCTGAGGAAAAGCGGTCATGACAGGACTCCGGCAGAGCTAATCCGCCGCAGTTGGTCCGCATCTAGCGAATCGCCGATTATCTGACCGCCCGCCATCCCAAGCCCCTCACATCTATCTCTTTTCAGCATCTTAAGATGCTTCAGCCCTATAAATATTCACCGTCCGGCCGATCGTCTGGCCATGACGCGCCGGCGCCGATACCAACATCGCGCGGAAGGGGCCACAAAAAAACAGACAATTTGAGGAAAACCACACAGAATGCTCATGGCATATACTGCGCAATAGCGAGTGCTACGGGGCAGGGCGCTTTATGATTGGCAGAGCCCGGTAGCCCGCGTCGCAGGTCAGGTGCTGCGGATCAGGCCTTCCATGGCAGCGGATGCTTCCTCGGCTGCGCCCGCGGCGACGGCATCAAACAGCGCCCAATGTTCGCGCACGGTTTCGCGCGGCGTGCTGCTGCCGCCCTGAAATTCCGTGTACCACAGCACAAAAGTGCCAAGGCTGTTGCCCAGATTGACCAGCGGGGGATTGGCCGTCGCCTGCAACAGCACCTCATAGAACAGGCGGTTCGCCGCCTGTCCCTTTTCGCTGGTCAGGCCAAAACGTTCCATATCCTGCAAAGCCTCGCGCATTCTCGCGATCTGCTGGAGCGTGCGCCGCTGCGCCGCAAGGCTCGCAATTGCGGGCTCAATGATCAGCCGCATCTCGACCAATCCCTCGAGCACGGATGTGGAGGCGCCGCCCTCGAACATCCACTCCATCACATCCGGGTCAAGCAACGCCCAGCGCGTGATGGGCATGACAACGGTGCCGGTGCGCTGGCGGGACTCCACCAGGCCCTTGGCGGCAAGCACACGGATCGCCTCACGGTAGGCACTGCGGGAAACGCTCAGCTCATCGCTGGCATTGAGCTCGGTCGCGAGGATATCGCCGGGATGATGCTTGCCCGTTACGATCGCCACGCCGAGATCGTGCGCGATCCGACGGTGCAGGCTCGTTTTCTGCCGCTTCAGCTGCACCGGCCGGCGGCTCGCCTTGTTCGTTGCGGATTTTGTCATTGCCCACCCATGGTTGCGCCGAGTTTTGCAGCGTCAGCTAGCCGGATTGCGGCCTGAAAGCCAGCATGGCGCATACAAGCTGTCAGATTATGCAGCGAATTTATGCCTTTGCCGCTCGTGCAGAGAGCGCTGGCGCGACGAACTCTCAGCCGATTTGCGATGGCGCGGCGGGGCGGGAACCGGGCGTCCCCGCGTTCGTGACGCTCTAAGAAGATCGGAATACGGGGCGCTCAATAGCCGTTTTCCGATGTGCGCGGCTGTCCATGCAGGAAAGGGGTACGAAATTGGAGCCATCATGCCATCAGCAAGACCGCCAATCTTGCCAATGATCTGTTTTTTTGCGACCAAGCTCCGCCTCACCGGTCCTCGACTGGTGTTTATGGTCTGACAATTCTGCGGTACCCATGTTTCTGCATCCCCATCGTCAGCCTGCGAGAGCCTTCGGGCGATAGAGAGGAAGTCTATATGAGTAATGAGTCATTTTCGCGCCGCAGCTTGTTGTCTGCCGGCATCGGCGCTGCTGGTGTCGCCACTGCACTCCCGGCCATGGCCGCTGCCCAAACGAGCGCAGCGGCCGCGCGGCAGCAGCAGATCTCCGACATGACCGGAAAGGCGCTGACGCCGCCGAGCTTCGAATTCGCATTCGAAATCAAGATCGAGCTGGGCAAGCGCCTGCGTTACGGCCCGACCTTCTGGGGCATGGATCGGGGCTATGTTGGTGTTCTCGGCGGCACCGTGAAAGGCCCCAAGCTGAACGGCAAGATCATCCCGCACAGCGGTGGCGATTGGCCGACGGTGAAACCGGACGACACGGTGCGGTTCGACGCCCGCTACCTGATCGAGGCCGATGACGGCACCATTATCGAGCTGCACAACACCGGCGTTCGCTATGGCAGCAAAGAGGTGCTGGAACGGATGCGCAAATATGAGCCGGTCGATCCTTCCGAATATTATATGGGCCTCACCCCGCGCTTCGATGCGCCGGTTGGCCCGCACGACTGGCTGAGCCGCACGATTTTCGTCGGCAAGGCAGACCGCCGGGAGTCTCAATCCATCTTCACTTACTGGGCGATGGTGTAACAAGTCCGGCTGCCCCGGGGGCTGTGTGCTCGGCTGATGCCGTCGCGCCCCCCGGGGGACGGCCATTCTTAGCCATCACGCCAGATGGTCGGGATGCTCGGGATTGATCTCCTTCCAGGTGAAACCGGGATAAAAAAATAGCGGCTCCTCGTCACATACGAGAAGCCGCTATAACAGCCATCAGCGCTGACTGATGATCAGTCCCGCCTAGGGAATATCATGTCGCGCCAGCGTCCACTTGCTGTCGCTGCAAAGCGTACAATCCGCGCCCCGGAACACCTGGGCCGCCTTCTTGTCGCCCTTTAATTGCCATTGCAGCCAAGCGCCGGTCACCCGGCTATATTCGTCTTCATGCTGCGGGGCCCAATATTGCGCGGTATGTCCCACGCCCGTGCGATAGGCCCACACCGCCGGTACCGAGCGCAACAGGCTGAAATCATCCTTGCTGTTCGCATGGGCGCCATCGGACGGATCGCCGCTGAAATAGGCGATGGGCACTTTGACTCGCGCCAGATCGGCTTTGGTCACGCGCGCACCCGGCAGACCGCCCGGACCGGTGGACCAAACCCCGCTGTTGAGGATGACCGCTGTCGTCACCCGAGGATCGGCCACTGTCACTGCCAGCGCCTGCAGCCCGCCACAGGAATGGCCCATCACCGCAACATGGCGCGTGTCGACCCGCTTGAAATAGGCACTGCCGCGACGCTGGCTCTCCGCCGCGGCCCAATCGATCGCCCTGCTCAGTTCCACGGATTCGGAAGGGCCAGGCGCGTTGAAATCGATCGGGCCCGTCGGCATGTAGGGCTCGGCATCATGATCCGTCTCGTATCGCGCATCGCCGATCTGCCCGACCGCAATCACCAAAAAGCCCCGCGATGCGATATCCGTCAGGAACCTGCGGTAGCGGTTGCCCACCGCCGCGCAGCCGCCATTCCCCCAGGCGACGATCGGCATACGGCCTTTGACGCCCTCAGGACGGTAAATGACGTGGTTGGGCAAGCTCGACACCGTCTCCATCGTCACCGTGAACGGCCCGGTACGCGGCAAAAGTCTGACCGATTCAACAGGTGCCGTCGGAGTCGGAGTTGGAGCCGCCAAAAGTGAAGCCGGCCAGCTAAGGCCGGCCACGACTATTGCGATGATGGCATACTCCTCAACGCGGGTACCGATCGATTTCAGACCCGTCTCAAGCGACAGTCTCCTAAACATCTGATGCAGTCCTTATGGAGGATTTGGCCGCCTGCCAGCTATTCGATCCACTGGCATGCGGGAGTTCGTTGGAACCCATTTTCTGCAATTGCAAGGTGAAAGCAAGGCGGGCGTCGTGATTGCACCGCTACCAAAATTCAGCAGCGCATAAACTTTGAAGATACTGCGCCCTCAGACGCCTGAGAAATCGAGCGTCTGGGCAGTGGTTACGCTACACAATCGTTTAAGTTCAGATCAGGAAAAATCGCCTGACACAGCGTCCTGTTGCGAAAGGACGCTGCCATTTCGACCCTGTTATCTGAGCGATAGATCAATCGTGCGTGGTAGCCTGTCCTATCTGCGCCAACGCCGCGGCGCGCTTGCGCTCGCTCCCCGGGCACAGCAGCGCATCGCCGATCAGCAGCAGGGTGGGATCGTCGCGCCCGATGGTGCGCACGAGAAACGCCAGCGCATCGAGCCGGCCGCGCAGCAGGCGCTCATCCGGGCGGGAGACATTGACGGCGACCATGACCGGTGTCTCCGGGGGCAGTCCGGCGGCAATCAGGTTGCGGGCAATTTCCGGCGCGGCGTCGCGGCCCATATAGATGGCGAGCGTCGCTTCGCCGGCAGCGAGGCGTGACCAATCCACATTGAGCGGCTCAGCTCCCCGCGCATGGGCGGTGAGAAAGGTGAGTTGCCGTGCCGCCCCGCGCAGCGTAAGCGAGACGAGGCCGCTGGCGGCCGCGGCGCTGGCCGCCGTGATGCCGGGGCAGATGTAGACAGGGATGCCATGCGCGGCACAGGCCGTCAGCTCCTCGGTCGAGCGGCCGAAGATCGAGGGATCGCCACCCTTCAGGCGCACCACTCGCCGTCCGGCCAGCGCCGCCGCGACGATCAGCTGGTCGATCGTCGCCTGATCCTTGCTGTGGCGGCCCGAGCGCTTGCCGACGCTGACATGCTCGGCCTGCGGGGCAAGATCGAGAATGTCTCGCCCGGCCAGCGCATCGTAGAACACCACATCGGCCTGTTCGAGCAGGCGCAGGGCCTTGCGGGTGAGCAGATCGGGATCGCCCGGCCCGGCACCGACGAGCCAGATAGTGCCGGGTGCAAATGCTTCAGCCATGAACGGCCTCCTTCGTTTCGGCAGCGATGAGCTGCGCAATGGCGGGGCGGCAGGAGCCGCAATTGGTGCCGGCGCCGAGCGCCGCGCCAATGGCGGCGACATCGACGCCATCCTGCCCACGAATGGCCGCGACGATGGCGTGGAGGCCTACGCCGAAACAGGCGCAGATGATCGGGCCGGGATCGACCTGAGCGCCCGGCGCGCGACCGGCGAGCACCTGCGGCCCCTGCGGCTGGGCAAGCTGGCCGATGAGCCAATCGCGCGCCGGCAGATCGCCGCTGCGAGTGACGAACAACACGGCGGCGAGGCGCCCGTCCTGCAGGATCGCGGTGCGCCGCGTGCCGCGTGAGGAATCGCTCGCCTCGATGCGCTGACCGCGCGGCAGGGCTGCATCCAGCACGGCGGGATCGCCCTCCCCGGCCAGCTCATAGAGCGCGCCATTGGGCACGGCGATGCGCGTCGCCCAGAGGCAATCCGGTGCCTTGGGGGCGCCCAGTGCCGAGCCGTGGAGGATGAGGAAGCCTCGCCAGTCGACCGCGACCGGCTCGATGCGAGCGGGCGTCATCTTGAAGCCGGGCTGACCACTGTGCGGATCGACCAGCGGACGCGCAAGGAAGCCGGTGCGCCCGCCGGTGGACTGGCAATCGGTCCAGTGGATCGGCGTGAACACCTCGCCCCGGCGCTGGCCAGGCATATGTGCGACGCGGAACAGGCTCTCTCCCTGCGGCGTGATGACGCGGGCCAGCGCGCGATCCTCTAGCCCCAACCGCGCGGCATCGGCGGGATGCACCTCAACTTGCGGCTCCTCGCGATGGCGGGCGAGTTTGGGGCTGAGGCCCGTGCGCGTCATCGTGTGCCACTGGTCCCTATAGCGCCCGGTATTGAGCGTCATCGGCCAGTCGCGCAACTGCGCCTCGGCCTCGCGCTGGACGACCGGCACCAGCCGCGCCTTGCCGTCCGGCGTGGAGAAGCGCCCATCGGCAAAGGGCGTGCCGCCCCACTGGAAAGGCTCGAGCGCGTCGTAATCCGCATTGCCCAGCGCCACCTTGTCCCGCAGATCGAGCAGGCGGCCGCCCTCATTGCAATAGGTGGTCAAGCGGGCATGCTCGCGCCAGATTTCCGCCGGATGCGCATAGCCAAAGGCCGTGCGCCAGCCCATGCGGCGGCCGACTTCCTTGATGATCCACCAGTCCGGCTTCGCCTCGCCGGGCAGCGGCAGCACGGCGCGCTGGCGGCTGACGCGGCGCTCGCTGTTGGTGACGGTGCCATCCTTCTCGCCCCAGGCGGCGGCCGGCAGGCGGACATGGGCAAAGCGGGCGGTGTCGGTATCGGCCATCACCTCCGAGACGACGACGAACGGGCAAGTCTCCAGCGCCTCGCGCACGCGGGCGGCATCCGGCAGCGAGACGGCGGGATTGGTCGCCATCACCCACAGTGCCTTGATGCGCCCTTCCGCAATGGCGCGGAACATGTCCACTGCCTTGAGGCCCGGCTTGGTCGCCATGCGCTCGGCGGCCCAGAAGCGTCCGACCTCGGCCACGTCCTCCTCGCCAAAACCGCGATGCGCGGCCAGCGTCGTCGCCAGCCCGCCCACCTCGCGCCCGCCCATGGCATTGGGCTGGCCGGTGATCGAGAAGGGGGCCGCGCCCGGCTTGCCGATGCGGCCGGTGGCGAGATGGACATTGACGATCGCATTCACCTGATCGGTGCCGCGGATCGACTGGTTGATGCCCTGGCTGAACAGGGTGACGGTGCGCGGCGTGGCCGCAAAAAGGTCGTAGAAGCGCTGGAGATCGGCAGGGGGAAGGTCGCAGGTCTTTGCGATGCTCCACAAATCATGGTCGCGCTCAAGCGCTTCCCAGAAAGCCTCCGGCGCGGCGACGTGATCGGCGAGAAACGTTGCATCCACCAGCCCTTCGCGACGGCAGTGCGCGAGCAGCCCGTTCATCAGCGCCACATCCGTGCCCGGCTTGAGCGCAAGATGCAGGTCGGCATCCTCGCACGTCTCGGTGCGGCGCGGATCGATGACGATGATTTTCGTGCCGCGCTCGGCCCTCGCAGCCATGATCCGCTGATAGACGATGGGGTGGCACCATGCGGTATTCGAGCCGACGAGCACAATCAGGTCGGCCGCATCGAGATCGTCATAGCTGGCGGGCACGATATCCTCGCCGAACGCGCGCTGATGGCCCGCCACCGCGCTGGACATGCACAGGCGCGAATTGGTGTCGATGTTCGCCGAGCCAATGAACCCCTTCATCAGTTTGTTGGCGACGTAATAATCCTCGGTCAGTAACTGGCCCGATACGTAGAAGGCGACGCTGTCCGGCCCGTGGCGCGCTATCGTTTCGCGGAAGCGGCGGGCCACGAGATCGAGCGCTTTGTCCCAGCCGGCCTGCTTGTTGCCGATCATCGGGTGGAGCAGACGGCCCTCCAGCCCGACCGTCTCGCCCAGATGCGTGCCCTTGGAACACAGCCGCCCGCGATTGGCCGGGTGATCGGGATCGCCCTTGATCGCCATGCTGCGCGGGCCGGTGGGCGTCGCGAGAATGCCGCAGCCGACGCCGCAATACGCGCAGGTGGTGGGGATGTTAGCCCTCTCCCCTTCAGGGGAGAGGGTTGGGAGAGGGGAACTGGGATTGGCGGGGGTCAACGACGCAATCCCCCTCTCCCCGGCCCTCTCCCCGGAAGGGGAGAGGGAGAAGCAGTCGCCCCCATCACGCCGCCGCCTGCAGCGTGCCGGTGCGGCAGATCAGCACCCGACCACCATCGACCTTCACCGGGATCGTCGGCGTGCAGCCCTTGTCCTCACCCTGCGCCTCTCCGGTCGCCAGCGCGATGTTCCAGTTGTGCAGCGGGCAGGCGACGCTGTGGCCATGGACGATGCCCTGGCTCAGCGGGCCGCCCTTGTGCGGGCAGCGGTTGCGCAGGGCAAAGACCTTGTCGTCCCCGGTGCGGAACACGGCGATCTCCCCGGCGCCATCCACGGTGACGGTGCGGCTGCCGCGCACGGGAATCTCGTTCACCCAGCCGATGTCGAGCCAATCGCCGATCATGCCATTTCCTCCGCTTTGACGGGTTTGAACTGCGCCATATGTGCGTGCTGCTCGCGCTCGCCGCCTTCCGCGCGCGCCGCCCAGGGATCGTCCTGACTGAAGCTCTGCGAATAAAGGAAGCGGGCGCACAGGGCCTCGCGCCCCACTTCGTCTTCGACGATGCGCTGCTTCACATAATCGATGCCGACCCGCTCGACCCAAGGCGCGGTGCGCTCCAGATAGCGGGCTTCCTCGCGGTAGAGCTGGATGTAGGCCGCGCAATAATCGAGCACCTGCTGCTCGGTGGAGACGCGGCAGAGTAGGTCCGTGGCGCGGACATGGATTCCGCCATTGCCTGCGACATGCAGCTCATAGCCCGAGTCCACGCAGACCACGCCAAAGTCCTTGATGGTCGCCTCCGCGCAATTGCGGGGGCAACCGGAGACGGCGATCTTGAACTTGTGGGGCATCCACGAGCCCCAGCTCATCTTCTCCAGCCGCACGCCAAGCCCGGTGGAATCCTGCGTGCCGAAGCGGCACCACTCGCTGCCCACGCAAGTCTTCACCGTGCGCAGCGCCTTGCCATAGGCATGGCCCGAGACCATGCCGGCGGCATTGAGATCGGCCCAGACGGCGGGCAGATCCTCCTTCTTGATGCCGAAGATGTCGAGCCGCTGGCCGCCGGTGACCTTGACCATCGGCGCCTCATATTTCTCGACCACATCGGCGATGGCGCGCAGCTCGCGCGGATTGGTGAGGCCGCCCCACATGCGCGGCACGACGGAATAGGTGCCGTCCTTCTGGATGTTGGCATGGAGGCGCTCGTTGACGAAGCGGCTCTGCTGGTCGTCCACATAGTCACCCGGCAGGGCGCAGAGCAGATAATAATTGAGCGCGGGACGGCAGGAGGCGCAGCCATCCGGCGTGGCCCAGTGCAGTTTCTGCATCACCTCGGGGATCGACCGCATGCCTTGCGCGAGGATCTCGCGGCGCACATCGTCATGGGTGAAGCTGGTGCATTTGCACATCGTCTTTGGGCCGGACTGGACATCATCGCCCAGCGTGATCGCCAGCAATGTCTCGACGAGGCCCGTGCAGGAGCCGCAGCTGGCCGAGGCTTTGCAGGTCGCGCGCACTGCATCCAGGCTGTGCGCGCCCTTGGCGATGCAGGAGACGACCTGCCCCTTGGAGACGCCGTTGCAGCCGCAAATCTCGGCATCGTCCGAGAGCGCCGCAACGGCCGCCTTAGGGTCCGCCTGCCCACCCCCGGAGGCGAAGGCCTGTCCGAAGATCAGCAGATCGCGCAGGTTCGCGATGCTCTCCCCCTTCTTGAGAAGATCGAAATACCAGCTGCCATCCGCCGTATCGCCATAAAGCACCGCGCCGACGATACGGTCATCCTGCAGCACGAGGCGCTTGTAGACGCCCCGGCTGGCATCGCGCAGCACGATGTCCTCGCAGCCCGCGCCGGCGCCGGAGAAATCGCCCGCCGAGAACACATCGATGCCCGAGACCTTGAGCTTGGTGGAGGTGACCGAGCCGCGATAGGGGTTCGCCTTTCCGGTGAGGCCGTCCGCCAGGCTGCGGCACATGTCCCACAAGGGCGCGACGAGGCCGTAGACCTGCCCGTCATGCTCGACGCATTCGCCGACGGCCAGAATCGCGGGGTCGGAGGTGACCATATGATCGTCGACCTTGATGCCGCGACCGACCTCCAGACCGGCCTCGCGCGCCAGCGCCACCGACGGGCGGATGCCGACGGCTATGACGACGAGGCTCGCGGGGATCTCGCGGCCATCTTTCAGGCGCACGCCCTCGACCTTGCCCTGCCCAAAGATTTCAGCGGTATCGGCACCGGTGAGGATGGTCTGCCCGCGCGCCTCCAGCGCCGTCTTGAGCAGCCAGCCCGCCGCCTCATCAAGCTGGCGCTCCATGAGCGTGCTGGGCAGGTGCAGCACCGTGACCTTCATGCCGCGCAGGGAGAGCCCATGCGCCGCCTCCAGCCCGAGCAGGCCGCCACCGATGACGATTGCCTCGCCGCCGGCATCGGCCGCAGCAACCATCGTGTCGACATCCTTCATGTCGCGGAAGCTGATGACGCCGGGCAAGTCATACCCGGGTACGGGGATGATGAACGGGTCCGATCCGGTGGCGATGAGCAGGCGGTCATAAGCGACGACCCGGCCCGAGCGGCTGGTGACGGTGCGCGCGGCACGATCAATGGCGATGACCGGATCGCTCACGATCAGATCGATGCCGTTCTCCCGATACCAGTCGGCCGTATTGATGACGATCTCGTCAAAGCTCTTCTCACCGGCGAGCACCGGGGAGAGCATGATGCGGTTATAGTTCACATGCGGCTCGGCGCCGAAGATGGTGACGCGGTAGCGCCCGGCATCGCGCGCCAGCAGCTCCTCGACGGCGCGGCAACCGGCCATGCCATTGCCGATCACCACCAGATGTTCGCGCGGCGCAGCGCTGCCGCCCGATGCCCCTTCCGATGGTCCCACCTCCGGTGCTGCCCCTCCGCCCCGATAATCCTGGAAGTCCATGTGCCTTGCTCCAAAACGAAAAAAAGCCGCCATCCGGGCTCCGGTGTTTGAACCGAAGCCTGGATGGCGGCTTTGCCATCACATCGCGCCTTGACGGCCCATCCGCGGGCCAGTCTCAGCTATGAAATCCGTCGGGCGTCCTTGCCCTTCGCACTGCAACATGACGCGATTCGCGAAACCGCGCAAGCGATTCCGGCGCGTCATCGTCACAGCGCCCAATCCAGTTGCAGCCACAGCTTGCTGGTGTCGGTCCCGAAGCTGTCCGCCGCATAGCGTGCAAAACGCGCAGATACCGTGGCCTTATCACGCTTCACACTGGCGAGGAAATTGATCTCGTCGCCATAATGACGCGCCAGCCGGTCACTCTCGAATCGGTGATAGATGGCCTGCACCGTCACGCCCCGCCGGCCGTAGCTCGCGCCCGCGTAGAGATCGCGCAGGCCATCGGGCGGGGTGGTGAGGAACTTGTCCGCCCAGCCCTGAAACTTGAAATTGGTGCCGAGCGGCGTCTGGACGCTGGTGAACGCGGCGCCGCCGGACGCGCCGAGCACTTCATAGCCGGCATTGAGCTTGAGGGCGGCCACATCCAGCGTCACGTCCGCCAACCAATAGTCCGCCGCATAATCATTGGGATTGCGGCGATAATCGCTCTGCCGCGCGTAGCTGAACGCATAGCCGAGCCTTGTTGAAGCCGAGAGCTTGCGCGCCCCCGCGAGCCGGACGCCATAGGTCTGGCTCGACAGCCGATAGCCCTGCACCGCCGCCTCGTCCTGATCGATCAGATAGGCAAAGCCGGTAACGGTGCCGAGCGGCGTTTTGGCCGAGACGTTGGTCAGCACGCTATCGCCGTCGATGCTGCGCGGCCGGGCACCGGCGCCATCCACACCCCAGATGGTGCGTACCTGCCAGACAAAGGCGACATCCGCGCGAACGCCCGGAAGTCCGGTCCATTCCCCGCGCACGGCATCGAAGCTCTGGCCGTTCTGCCGGAAGCCGACCGCGCCGACGAAGCGCTCGTCATCCATCGTGATGCGCTGCCGCCCGGCGGTGAGCGCAAAAGACGGCGTGCGATAGGCAATCTGCGCGCGGGACAGCGCCACATTTTGCGGGTCGGCGATGAGCGGGCGGTTGGCCGCGCCACCCAACCCGTCAAAGGCATCCCCTGCGAGGCGGAGCGTGCCCTGCCCTTCCACCAGCGCGGAGAGCGGGCCAAAGCTGGCTTGCGCGCCGGCGCGGAGCCGGGCCGTTGCCGCATCGGCTTGCGGCTGGGCCAGCCCGTCCTGATCGACGCTCTCATAGCGCAGGCGCAGTTCGGCGAGCGGCTTGACCGTCAGATCCTGGGCGCAAGCCGGCCCGGCGGCGACCAGCAGGGCCGCCGTGATAGAAAAGTATTTCATGATTTTCCCCCTGATGAGACGGGCGGAGCCACCAGCCCCGCCCCATCGTCACGTCATCAGATGCGGGCGCCGGTGGTCCAGGTCGCGCGCCACTTGCTCTTGACCGCCAGCATCCCCGCGAGCGCCAGAACCGCGAGACCGGCGAAGATCAGGAAGCCCGAAGAGAAGCTGCCGGTGAGTTGCTTGGCAAAGCCGAGCGAGGAGGCGAGGTAGAAGCCGCCCACGCCGCCAGCCATGCCGACCAGCCCGGTCATGATGCCGATTTCCGCCTGGAAGCGCTGCGGCACGAGCTGGAACACCGCACCATTGCCGGTCCCCAGCGCCAGCATGGCCAGCACGAAAAGACCGAGAGCGGCGGGGAGCGTGGTCGCCATGCTCACCCCCGCAAGGGCCAGCGCGGCGACGAGGAACACCAGCACAAGCGTGTTGATGCCGCCGACCCGATCCGCCAGCGCCCCGCCCATTGGCCGCACCAGTGATCCGGCGAACACGCAGGCCGCCGTGCAATAACCGGCCATGATCGGGCTGAGCAGGAACTGGTCGGTAAAGTAGATGCTGAGCGAGGCCGACAGGCCCGAGAAACCGCCGAACGTGACCGCATAAAAGCCCATCAGCCACCAGGCGTCCGCCGTTTGGAGCGGTTTGAAATATTCGAGGACCTTCTTGGGCGCGGGCTGATTCGGCGCGTCCTTGGCCATCACCATGTAGATCACGAAGACGATCGCGAGCGGAATGCAGGCGAGGCCCAGCACCGCGTTCCAGCCAAAGAGCTTGGCCAGCGTCGGCGCGAACAGCGCGGCGAGGACCGTGCCGGAATTGCCCATGCCGGCAAGACCCATCGCCTTGCCCTGATGCTCGGGCGGATACCAGCGGCTGGCCAGCGGCAGCGCGATGGCAAAGCTGGCGCCCGCAAAGCCGAGGATCACACCCAGCGCCAGCGTGCCGCCGAAGCTGTCCACGCCCATCATCCAAGCCGTCAGCAGTCCGACGATGACGATGACCTGGCTGATCGCGCCGGAGAGCTTGGGACCGATCCGGTCCACCAGCAGCCCGTTCACGACGCGCAGGATGGCGCCCATCAGCGTGGGCGTTGCGACCATCAGCCCCTTCTGCGCAGCCGACAGGCCCAGCGTAGCGGAGATGTCCGGCGCGAGCGGGCCGAGCATCACCCAGACCATGAAGGCGAGATCGAAATAGAGAAACGAGGCGATCAGCGTCTGCTTGTGGCCCACGCGCCAGAAATTGCTTTTCTCGGATGATGCCGGTGTGGCGCTCATGCCCTGTACGTCACGGATTATCGTTGCCATGTCACGTCCCCTTAGTGACGAAGCCCCTTGATGGGCGGTGAAACGAAAAAAGCCGCTCGGCAGACGATGCGCACAAAAATGCACATGTCTGGCCAGCGGCTTTGCTGCAAAATTTGGGAGGACGCGGCCCGCTCCCTCAACGGAGCGCCTGTCCAAGCGGTCACGCCTCGTCGCGTAACGGAGATACTATCTCGCGATTCGGCTCATGTTGCAAGGCACAATTTTGGATGGGGTCGGGGCGCTTCTTGTTGGGCATTTTGCGCGGGAGGCGGGAGGCATGTTGGAGGAATTTCGGGCGGCGGTGCGCTCTCGGCGTGGCCAGGCTGAGGCGGGTAATGCGAGACGGTGCGGGAAGCCAACATCTTACGCCATATCTTCGTCATTCCCGCGAACGCGGGAATCCAGTCAGTCGAGCGGCGCAAAACCAAGGCTGACTGCAAGGTCCTGCCAATCGGGATTGGCTTGCTCGATCAGATCAAGTTTCCAGGCTCTGCGCCACTTCTTGATCTGCTTTTCGCGTAGAATCGCGTGTTCCATCGTCGCGTGCTGCTCGAACCAGACCAGCAGCTTGACTCCATGTTCCGCCGTAAAGCCACCGAAGGTTTCAGTACGGTGCTGAGCCACGCGCTGCATCAGATTGGAGGTCACGCCCAGATAGAGCGTCCCGTTGCGGCGCGACGCCAGCAGGTAGACATAAGGTTCGATGCTGCGCTTCATCGCTAGCTCGCTGCTGGATTCCCGCGTTCGCGGGAATGACGGGGTGAGCGGAAAAGATGACCGCCGCGAAGTCGCTCGCGTCCGACTTCGATCAAGCCGCCCTCACCCTCGCTCGAACCCCGCCAGATACGCCTCGATCTGATCCGGATCGAACTTGCGGCCATCGAAGAACCGGTCCGGCCCCAGCGTGATCGCGCCGCGCGGGGCGCCGATGGGGAGTGGGCTGGTGAGGGCGCCTTCCACCTTGCTGCTGGCGCCCGGCATCGGCGCGTCGCTGTCGGCCAGCGCGCGGCGGTAGATGTCCGGCCGGAAGACGGACGCGGCCTTGGCGCGGCTCGCCTCCCCGGGCCTCACCATGCGCCAGCGCACGAACTGGGAGTAGATCCACAGCGCCTGGCTCTGCCAGGGAAAGGGCGTCGCTTCGCGGGCGAAGAGCAGGAAGTCGGGCAGGTCTACAGGCGGCTCGCCCTGCCGCGCGACGATGCGCCCGGCCAGCCCACGCTCCACCAGCGCGATTGGCTGATCGAGATAGGCCGGCCCGGCGAGCAGGAAGGCCAGTTCCGCGCGATTGGCGGGATCGTCGCACCAGAGCGCTGCCTTGGCCATGGCGCGCAGCAGCGCATCGACTGCATCCGGATTGGCCTCCATCCAGTCGGTGCGGAAGGTGAGCACTTTTTCGACGCCGCGCTGCCAGAGACGCTCGCTCGCGGCGACGGCTTCGGCAAGCCCGGCTTCTATGGCCGCACTGCCCCAGGGCTCGCCGGCCGTGAAGCCATCGATCTCGCCGGCGCGCATCGCCTCGACCATCAGGGAAGGTGGCAGGACGCGCATCACCACGTCGCGGTCCGGGTCGATCCCGGCACTGGCGAGGAAGTAGCGCAGCACGAGCGCATGGCTGGAAAAGCGATGGACGACGCCGATGATCGGCTTGCGATGATGCAGACCGATGGCGGTGGCAAAATCATGCGCGGTAGCCAGCGGATCGTTGAGGCGCGCGGTCGTGTCCGGCTCCAACGCGGCGGAAAAGCCGGGTGCCATGACGATGAGGTTGCCGTTGACGTTGAGCTTATAGGGCGCGGAAAGCGCGCAAGGCTGCTGGCTCAAGCCCAGCGTCACCGCCACCGCGAGCGGGGCCAGCATATGCGCAGCCTGCACCTGGCCGTAGACGAGCCGGTCGCGCAGCGTCGCCCAGCTGGTATCGCGCAGCAGATCGAGCGCGACGCCCTCGGCCTGCGCGAATCCCTTCTCCCGCGCGGCAACAAGAACGGCGGCATCGGTCAGGCCCAAAAAAGCGATGCGGATCGGCGTCACGGCGTGCCTCCCAGCAGGTCATGCGCGGTAATCAGGGCCGCGGCGATATCGACCATCTTCTTCCCCTGGTTCATCGCGCTGGAGCGGAGCAGCGCATAGGCCTCCGGCTCGCCGAGGCCGCGCTGGGCCATGAGGATGGCCTTGGCACGGTCGATCGTCTTGCGGTCGGCCAGCTGCGTGCGGGCATCGTCCAACTCGGCCTGCATGCGGGCGAAGGCATTGAAGCGACGGATCGCCAGATCGAGGATCGGCTTGATCCGCTCCTTGCGCAGCCCGTCGACCACATAGGCAGAGATGCCGGCATCGATCGCCGCCTCGATCATGCTGTCATCCGACTGGTCGACGAACATCGCGATGGGCTTGGCCAGCGCACGGCTGACGGTGAGCATTTCTTCCAGTGTATCGCGGCTGGGGTTGCCGAGGTCCATCAGCACCACGTCCGGCGCCATGCGCTCGAGCCGCGCGACGAAGGCGCCGCGTGGGGGGACGACATGAATGTCGTCATAGCCGGCATCACGCAGCCCTTCCTCAAGGACCGTCGCGCGCGCGCCGCTATCATCGACGATGACGATTCTCATGAGATCTCTTTTCGCACCCGCAGCGCAAGTGCGCCAAGCGCAGGGCTCTAGTCAAACATAAAGCCCGGTGGTGCGGCATGCAATGGCGAGCGGAGAATGGGCCGGGCTCAAGCTCCACTTCGTGATGACGTTATGCACGCAGTCGATAGGCCCCATGCGCCACCACACCGTTGCCCTCGTCAGGCCACACCATAAATCTCGATAAAAATATCGGGAGACGATGCATGGAGATCAATCCGCTTCATCCGCTGTTTGCAGCGGAACTCATCGGCGCTGACCTTTCCACCGAGCCGGATCAGACGCTGATCGACCTCGTGGAAGAGGCGATGGCGCAATATGCGGTGCTCGTCATCCGCGGGCAGTCGCACATCGATGATGCGGATCACATTCGCTTCAGCCGGGCGTTCGGCCCGCTGGAACTCCCCCACGGCACGCGCTCTGATGGCGCCGCTCCCCGCAAGCGGATCAGCCCATTGCTGTACGATGCCTCCAATCTTCGGCTGGACGGAGAGATCATGGCGCCGGACGACAAGGCGGTCGCCAATAACAAGGGCAATGAGCTGTTCCACATGGACAGTTCCTTCCACGCCATGCCAACCAAATGGTCCCTCCTGCTCGGCCGCAGCGTCACCAGCGAGGGCGGTGAGACGGAGCTGGTCGATACCCGGGCCGTGTACGACGCGCTGCCCGAGGATGTGCGCCAAGGGGTCGAAGGCCGCGTGGCGGAACATAATGTCTGGATATCACGCCAGCGCATCGGCTTTGAGGGCACGATGGCGCTCAAGGAGATGTATCCGGCAGTCACCCATGACATTGTCGGTCTGTCCGCATCCGGCAGAAAGTGCCTCGTGATCGGCTCCCACGCGGACCATATCATCGGCATGGAGGAAGCCGAGGGTCGCGCCTTGCTGGACGCCCTCGTCGCCTTCGCGTCCCAGCCGCAATTTATCTACAGCCACCGGTGGCAGCAGGGAGACCTGCTCATCTGGGACAATCGGTGCACCCTGCATCGCGCCCGCCCGTTCGATTACTTCGGTGTGAAGCGCGACCTGCGTCGCTCGACCATTTGTGAATATGGCGAGGAAATGTCAGCGATCGAGGCGCGGCGGACCTGATCAGCGCCGCCGTGGGGGGTCGATATGCACAAGCTGAATAACGGTTATCGCCGCGCCCTCATGGCCGCTGTTCAGGAGCGATGATATCCGCCCATCGTTGGATCGACACGCCGCCGGCTCGTCAGCCGCGGCCCACGCGCCAGCCAAGCTACCGCCCAAAGAGCGGCGCTTAGAGTAGCAGCGATTTCAAGGGAGAGTGATATGGGGCTCAAGACGATTTTTGGTTGTTCTGCATCGGCAGCCGTGCTGGCAAGCCTGTGCGTCGCGGCGCCTGCCATCGCGCAGGATGCGGCCGAGACGGCCAGAACCGACGGTGACATCGTGGTGACGGCGCGCTTCCGCGAGGAACGCCTGCAGACCGTGCCGATCGCCATCACCGCCGTCACCGGCGACGAACTGGTGGCGCGCGATGCGCGGGACGTAACCGCGCTGTCCAACACCACGCCGAACATCTATCTGCGGGAAGGCAGCGCTGCCTTTGGCAAGTCGCTCCAGTCGACCATCCGTGGCATCGGCGAGTCCGACTATCAGTTCACCATCGAGCCTGCGATCGGCGTCTATGTTGACGACGTGTATCACGGCACGGTGTTCGGCGGCGTGCTTGGCCTGCTCGATCTGGAGCGCGCGGAAGTGCTGCGCGGTCCGCAGGGCACGCTGTTCGGCAAGAACTCGCTCGGCGGTGCGCTGCGCCTCGTTTCCAAGCAGGCGACCGGCAGCAACACCGGCTATGTCGAGGCGACCGCAGGCAGCTACGACCGCATGGACGTGCGCGGCGCGTTCGATGCATCGCTCATCAAGGACCGCGTCTTCCTGCGCGTTTCGGGCGCCTCGCTGAGCCGCGAGGGCTATATGTCCGTGCTGGACTTCGCCTGCGCCAACCCCGGCAGCACCGGCGCGGGCACGGCGCCGCTGTCCTACCTGCTGCGTCAGAGAACGACGGAATCCGGATGCGAGGCCGGCAAGCTCGGCAACATCAACACCAAGGCGGCGCGGGCCTCTCTGCGCGCGCTGGTGAGCGATGATCTCGAAGTGACCGTGACGGGCGATTATTCCCGCGATCATACGGCGCAGAGCGCTTACAAGCTACTCACCATCAGCCCGACGCTGGCAAGCTACAATGCCACCATCGGCGTGCCGCTGTACGGGATTCCCTACGACAGCCGCTTCATCACCAACTCGCCCTACACGACCTATGCCGCCTATCAGCCCGGCCGCAACGGTCTGGCCCTGCCCAATGAGAGCAATCTCGATCAGTGGGGCATCACCGGGAAGATCGACTGGAAGCTGGGCGAGAATATCAGCCTCACCTCGATCACGGCGTGGCGGAAATATGACGGCTTCTTCGGGCGCGATGGCGATGGCTCGCCGATGGACCTGGGCGGCAGCGCGGAGACTCTGGGCCACCACCAGTTCAGCCAGGAAGTCCGCCTGTCCGGCCTGATGATGGATGACCGGCTGGATTGGACCCTGGGCGGCTATTATTACACGGCGACCGGCAATTATGACAGTTGGGTCTACTTCGCCACGCTCAACCTGACCCAGTTCACCAAGGATATCTCGAAGAGCAAGAACTACTCGGCCTTCGCGCATGTCGCCTTTGCGCTCACCGATCAGCTCAAGCTGAACGGCGGCCTGCGCTACAGCAACGAGAAGAAGGACTATGTGTTCGACCGTCTCTATTACGAGACCGGCACGCGGCCCTTCGCTTACACCACGGCCGATGTCGCCTATGATCGTGTCGACTATCGCGTCGGTCTGGACTTCAAGGCCAGCGAAGACGTGTTTCTGTACGGCTCGGTGTCCAGCGGCTTCCGCTCGGGCGGCTTCAATCCGCGTCCGCTCAGCGCGGCGCAGGTGACCGCCGTGCTGCCGGAGACGGTGACGTCCTACGAGCTGGGCGCGAAGCTCAACGTGCTGGATCGCGCCGTGCAGGCCAATTTCGCGGTCTTCCAGACGGACTTCACCAACCGTCAGGTCACCGCTATCGTGCCGGATCTCAACGGCGTTCCCAACTCGCTGCGCACCAATGCCGGCACCGCCCGCATTCGCGGTGTGGAAGCCGAGGTGACGGTGCGGCCCACGCAGGGCCTGACCCTGAACGGCATGTTGGGGTACAATGACTTTGAGTATACCGATCTGGGCGCGGCGGCGGCTGTTCCCAACGGCCCGTGCGCGACCTGCGAGCCGGTCGGCGCTCCGGCATTCAACTATGCCGTCGCGGCGCAGTATGACATCGACCTCGGCTCCGCTGGCGATGTGAGCCTGCGGGCCGACTGGAACTGGCGCAGCCGCATCTGGTACGATCTGCGCAACACGCTCAGCCAGTCCCAGCCGGGCTATGGCCTGCTTGGGGCGCGGGTGAGCTGGCAGCCGGATGCGAGCGGGCTGACGCTCTCGGCGTCCGTCAGCAACCTGACCGACACCTTCTATTATACCGGCATTGGCCCGACCTCGACGGCCGGCATCCAGGCCACCCCGTCCAGACCGCGCGAGTGGGCCGTCACCGCCCGCTACGAGTTCTGAGCAGACAATGAAAGTTCAGGTCCGGGGCCGTCACAGGCCCCGGATTTTGCCTGACCGGCACAACAGCATGGCGACGCATCGCGAAACACGGGTCGCCCGGCATCGATGAGGACCGCCATGGACAATCTCGTTTCCACTCAATGGCTCGCCGAGCAGCTTGGCGCTCCCGATCTCTGCATCGTCGATGCGACGCGGCACCATTTCGAGCCGGAGCGGCAGTCCGCCGCCGAATATGAAGCCGGGCACATTCCGGGCGCGGTGTTTCTCGATCTGCTTCATCTGGTCGATGCCGCCTCCCCCATCGATAATACGATGCCGCAAGCCGAGCAGTTTTCGGCCCGGATGCGCGAACTGGGCATTTCTGCCGATCAGCGCATCGTCATCTATGATGACAGCGTGGTGAAGACGGCGGCGCGGGCCTGGTTCATGTTCCGCATGTACGGCCTGCCGAACGTCGCCATGCTCGATGGCGGTCTGGCGAAATGGAAGGCCGAGGGACGGCCGCTCGCCACGGGCATCGAGACGCGGACGCCGAGCACCTTCACGGCGTCGTTCGATGCGGCGCGCCTGCGTGACAAGGCGGACGTTCTGCGCAACATCGAGGACAAGACCGCCCAGCATATCGACGGCCGCGGCGCTGCCCACTTCAGCGGCGCGGATGAAGACCCCAATCCCGCCGTTGCATCCGGCCATGTGCCCGGCTCGATCAACGTGCCCTTCTGGGATCTGTTCGAGGCGGACGGGACATTCAAGAATGATGAAGCGCTCAAGGGCGTGTTCGCGAACGCGGGCGTCGACCTTTCAAAACCGATCATAACCAGTTGCGGCGGCGGTGTCGTCGCCTGCGCGCTCGCCCTCGCCCTGGAGCGGATCGGCAAGGAGGATGTCGCGCTTTACGATGGAAGCTGGACGGAATGGGGTGCCGACCCGTCCCTGCCCAAGGCCAAAGGCCCCGCGAAACCTGCTTCCGCCTGAGCGGACGGCAGCAGACTTCCCCTCGAACAAACCCCGCCACGCCCCTCGGCCGGCGAAAGAGAGTGCCATGACCCAGACCAACCCCATTCGCATCTACGACCTCAATCTCGTCACCGGCGCCACGATCAGCCCGTTCTGCTGGCAGGCCAAATATGCCGTGGCCCACAAGGGGCTGGAGGCCGAGATGAGCGAGGGTGGCTTTACCTCGCTCTCGCGCCGCACGGGCGGCCGCACGGATTTTCATCCCGGCATCAGCGATGGTGACACATGGGTGTTCGAAAGCCTGCGCAGCGGCGATTTCGTCGTCGCGGATTATCTCGACCGCACTTACCCCGACCGCCCGATGCTGTTCCGCAATCCGGACCATCATAATTATGTGAAGTTCCTCGACACCTGGCTGTGGGCTACCGCGATCAAGCCCTGGTTCCACTGCTACATCCTCGACTATCACGATCTTTCACTGCCGGAAGATCGCCCCTATGTGCGCGAAAGCCGCGAGCGGGACTTTCTGGGCGGACGCACGCTGGAGGACGCGCAGGCCGGACGGGAAGAGCGCCTGCCGCTGGTCGTGCCGCAGCTCGAGCCGCTGCGCGAAGTGCTGCGCGAGCGCCGCTGGCTCGGCGGCGAGGCGCCGGACTTTGCCGATTATTCCGCGCTCTCCATCTTCCTGTGGGCCGCCTCCGTCGCGAAGACGCCGCCCCTGCCCGAGGATGACTTCCTGCGCGACTGGTATGAGCGCGGCTGCGATCTGTTCGGCGGCATCGGTCGCCATCCCGGCCTGCATTCGATCTTCGGCCTGAAGATGCCGGCCGCCTGAACAAATCCGGTCCGTGGACGGCCGGTTCGCCGGCTGTCCGCGCCCAGTCGAGACCAACAAGCATGACGATATGCCAAGCGCGCGGCGGTCCCCGGATCGCCGCCTTTTTCCATGAGCCGAGCTTTACCGTCAGCTATGTCGTGCATGATCAGCTCTCCGGGCAAGCAGCGATCATCGACAGCGTGCTGGATTTCGATGCAGCATCGGGGCGCACGGCGTTCACCTCAGCCGATGCCATCGCCGCGCATGTGGTCGAAGCCGGACTGACGGTCGCCTGGCATCTGGAAACCCATATCCATGCCGATCACCTCTCGGCGGCGCCCTATCTTCAAGGGCGGCTTGGCGGCCAGTTGGCGGTCAGCCGCGCGATCATCACCGTGCAGGCGCTGTTTGGGCAGCTATTCAACGCCGGCAGCGATTTCGCACGGGATGGCTCGCAGTTTGACCGGCTGCTCGAGGATGGTGACAGCCTGCCGCTGGGCAATCTCGACTGCCAGGTTCTGCATGTGCCCGGCCACACCCCCGCCGACCTCGCCTTTCTCATCGGCGACGCCGCCTTTGTCGGCGACACGCTGTTCATGCCGGATTACGGCACGGCCCGCGCGGACTTCCCCGGTGGGGATGCGCGCACCCTGTTCCGCTCGATCCGCCGCCTCCTCGCCCTGCCCGCCGAGACGCGGCTGTTCCTCTGCCATGATTATAAAGCACCCGGCCGGGACAGCTTTTGCTGGGAAACGACCGTGGCCGCCCAGCGCGCGGCGAATGTCCATGTGCGGGACGGCATCGATGAGGACAGTTTCGTCGCGATGCGGGAGGCCCGCGACAGGTCGCTTGCCATGCCTCAGCTCCTGATGCCATCCATTCAGGTGAACATGCAGGGCGGGCGCCTGCCCAACCCCGAAGGCAATGGCGTGCGCTACCTCAAGATTCCCATCAACGCCTTTTAAGGACGTTGTTCAGGCAGGTCATTTCTTCGCCGGCAGCTTGAACACGAAGATCGAGTTGCCCGCGCCGGAGGGCAGCGGTGTTTCCGGAAAAGTCGCCGCGATGGAGCTTGCCGAAACGCTATAGCCGGTGGGGACGGCGAGATATTGCTCGCCGTCCAGCTCATAGGTCATCGGCGAGCCGCCGACCGGCGCATTGAGCCGCTGCTGCCAGAGCACTTCGCCGGTCTTCTGGTCCCACGCCTTGACGAAGCGACCCGCGTCGCCGCCGATCACCAGCCCGCCGCCGGTCGCCAGCAGCGAGGATGTCGGGACGGTGCGCTGCCGCGCCTTCCAGCCCTCGACGCTCGGTTTGCGCGCGCCGACATTGATCGCCTCGACCAGTCCCGCATCCGTCACGCCTTCAGGCAAGGTGCGCGGCCCAAACTTCATGGACGCGATGATGTTGCCGGCCGTGAACTTGGTCTGAGTTGCCGAGATGGTATTGCACGCCTCGGTCAGCGGCACGTAGAACTGCCCGGTCAGCGGGCTGTAGGCGCCCGCCTGCCACAATTTCCCGCCGGAAATCGAGGTGCAGATATTCACTTCCTCGCCCAGCGCCTTGATGATCATCGCCTCATTGGGATGAACCGTCCCGTCCGGATCGATGCGCGAGACGGCATTTTGGAACACCGTCTCCTTCGACCAAAGATATTTCCCCGTATCTCGATCCAGCGCAAAGAAGATGCCGTTCTTGCCCGCGACGGAGATCATCAGGCGACGCAGCTTGCCGCCCTCCGGCACATCGACCAGCACGCGCTCGAAGGGGCTGTCCAGATCCCAGTTGTCGCGGGGGAGATGCTGGTAATACCATTTGATCTTGCCGGTATCGGCATCGATTGCCAGCGTCGAATTGGTGTAGAGGACATTGCCCTTGCCGGTGCCGCGGATCAGCTCCGAATAAGGGCCGGGGCCGCCGGTGCCCCAGAAGGTGGTGTTCGTCCGCGGATCGTAGGAGCCGGTTGCCCAGGGCGTGCCGCCCCAGCGATTGGCCGGCGGCACCGCGCCCCAGCTCTTGCCCTGCGCCGGATTGGCGGGATCATCGATGGTGTTGACCCGCCACAGCTCCTTGAGCGTCTCGAAGTCGTGCGCCATGATGTAGCAGCCGCCCGCCGACCCGGCGGTAGAGCAGCCGGAAATCGCCGAGATGATCTTGCCGTTCACGACGAGCGGGCCGACCGTGTAGCTATAGCCCTTGCGGTAATCGAGAGCCTGCACCTCGCGACGGACCTCGCCCGTCCGCGCATCCAATATGATGATGCGCGCATCAACCGTGGTGAGCACCACGCTATCCTCATAGAGCGCGATGGAGTTCTTCTGGCGGCGGCTCTGATAGGCCTGATAGCTCCAGTCGGCGGGAATCTTGGCGAGGGCCGGGCGATATTCCCAGATCAGGTCGCCGGTCCGGGCATCCAGCGCCTGGACGATATTGTTGTTGGTCTGCAGGAAGAGGATGCCGTCATGCATCAGCGGCGCTGTTTCCTGCACGCCCACATCAGCCATCGGCCACGCCCAGACGAGCTGCAACTGGCCGACCGTCTCGCGGTCGATCTGCGCGAGCGGGCTATATCCCTGATTGTCGATCGTGCGACGCCAGGAGAGCCACTCGCCTGCCGGCGGATCGCGCAGCATCTGGTCGGTGACCGGCTCGTAGCGCGCCCTCACGCCTTGCGCGTGGGACGGCATTGAAAGACCCGCCAAGGCCAAAGCGGCCCAGGTCATTGCAGCAAGAGAAGGCTTGCTCATTATAAACTCCATATCTGAGCAACCGGGTGCGGCAGGATCACTTCACGCTCGGCAGTGTCTTGCCCCAGGTGTAGGCTTGCGGCACGGCCTCAGGCGCTTCGTGTAGGGCGCTGGATGCAGATGGGGCCGGGCTGCCATGCGCGCCGGCAATGGCTGCAAGGGACATGCCCTTCATCGCGTGCGGTTCCGCCATCAGCGGCACTGCGCCGGCGCGGGCGCCGTTCGCCTTGAGGATATAGGCGACGATGTTCAGATAATCCTGCTCGGCAAGTCGCCCGGGCGCCTGCGGCGGCATTGCTGTGCTGATGTAGGTATATAGCCCTGCCACCGTGTCGAAATTCTGCATCACATCCGTGCCGACAAGGCCGGGCGCATTGGGACCGCGCAGTTCCGCGCCGTGGCACATCGCGCACTGGCTGTTATAGGCCTTTTCGCCCGCGCTCGCCTGCTCGGCCGTGAACACGGTCACGGCCGGTTCGCTGGCAGCAATCGTGGAGGCTGCGAGAACCACAGCCGCGAGGGACACAGCCGATATCCGGACGAAATCTGTTCGGCTCATGGTTCTGCCCTCACGCACCGGACCATGTCCGCGCTTCGGCTGTGTCACTGGAGAGATGGCGCCCGGCCCGCAGCATGATCGGGCCTGCAATCACCCCCACAAACGCCGTGATCGCCATGGAATAGCGGATCGCCTCATCCTGCCAGATCGTCGCCAGCTGGTCGTTGAGGATGCCGACGCCCAGCGGGCCGATGATCTGGCCGAGAATGGCGATGGAGAGGACGTAGAGCGCCATGCCGAAGGAGCGGATCGGCACCGGCATCACCTGAATCAGCAACAGGGACAGCAATGGCACCATCATGCTCGCGGCGACGCTGTCGATGGCCGCCCCGATCGCCACGAAAAGGATATTCGTCGAGAAGAGAAAGACATATTGCGAAAGGCCCACGGCGGTGAAGCACAGAGCCGGGAGCCAAATCCGCCAGCGCTCGTCATAGCGCAGCAGGCGTGCGAGCAGGATGCCGCCACCGATCGCCCCGACAAGGCCGGAAATACCCCGAATGGGGCCGAGCAGGCTGGCGCTCTCCGCCACGCTCATGCCGTGCACGCGCAGCATGAAGGTCGTGCTCCAAACGATGTGCGCATAGAAGGAGATCGTCACCAAGGCGGCGCCGAGTGTCGCAAACACATAAGTGCGGCGCTTGAGCAGGAAGGCCAGCGAACTCTTGAATGTCGGCTTGGCGGCCTCGCCATCCGGCGCCTTGTCATCAAAGCGGCCACGCTGCGGCTCGCGCACCGTCAGCATCATCAGCAGACCCAGGCCCAGGCCCACGCAACCGGCCACCCAATAGACGACGCGCCATCCATAAAGATGCCCCATCCACCCCGCGATGGGCGTGAACACCAGCCCGGATATGGCGGTGCCGGATGCCATGATGGAGAAGGCCAGCGGCCGATGCTTCTTGTCGAAAATGTCGGAGAGCAGCGAGGTGGAGGGCGGCGTCCCCGCAGCCTCGCCGGCGCCCATCAAAAAGCGCGCCGCCGCCATCTGCCACACATTGGTCACGAAGCCCGTCGCCAGCGTCATCGCGCTCCAGAAGGAGAAGCCGATGCCAATGATCATCTTGCGGTTCCACCGGTCCGCCAGCCGCGCAATGGGAAGGCCCATCACCGCATAGATCAGCACGAAGGCAACGCCGGTGATCAGACCCAGCTCTGTGTCGGTCAGCTTGAGGTCCGCCTGAATGAGCGGGAAGAGCAGCGAGATCAGCAGCCGGTCGAAATAGTTGAAGGCATAAGCCAGGGTGAGCAAGGCGAGCATATAGATCGACCGGGGGGTCCACCCGCCATCGCGCGATACTGAGGCGTCAAGAGCGGCCGGTGCGGCGGCTGAAGAAGGGATCGATGACATAGAACGGCCTTCAAACTCGATATGAAACGGGGGCGATGCGATGCGCAGATACGCCGCTAAATCCAACTCCGCTCATACGGTCGTCATCCTCTCAGGTCGGGCTGCAGCCCCTCATTGTCCATCATGCACGGCGAAGGCAATTGGGTGGGATGTGCGATCGCCCGGATGATATTTTCCCGATGGCTAACATGGCGCCGCGGCGCCCACCATGGCGCCTGATCCATATTGGTCATCGACCTGCTGCATAGCACCGGGCCTTCGATGAGCAGTCAAATCAGCTAAACAAGAGCGCCCCTCTGCGCGGCCGAGCCTGTCGCATCGTGGGCGCTGGCCTTTGCCGGCAAAGAGGATAACGCTGAAGCCTCGCGCAAGCGACTGCGACGGAATAAGGAGCGGATATGGAATATGGCAAGCTTCGCAATTTCGATCTGAACCTGCTGGTCGTGCTGGGTGCTGTACTGGAGCATCAGAGTGTCAGCGCCGCCGCCGACGAGCTGTCCATGTCGCAAAGCTCGGCCAGTCACGCGCTCACCCGGTTGCGCCGCCTGCTAGGGGATGAGCTGTTCGTCAAGACGCGCAACCGCATGATGCCAACCCCAAAAGCGCTGGAACTGGCGGGGCCGATCAACGAGATTCTTCAATCGGCAGGGAATATCCTGCTCTCGACTGCATCCTTCCAGCCGGAACTGGCCGAGCGGACCCTGCATCTTGCGCTCGGCGATGTCGGCGAGATCATGCTGATGCCGACCCTGCTCGAGTTCGTCCGCAACACGGCGCCGAGCTGCAAGATTCAGACAGTCATGAGCCTTGCCCATGAAGCCGAGCAGGAACTGCTGGACGGCAAGCTCGATCTTTATGTGGGCTTCATCGCCTCGCCCTCGCTCGATTTGATGTGCCAGAAGCTCTACGACGACGACATGGTCGTCATCTGCGCGACCGACTATCCCTATGACGGCGTGATGACGATGGCGGACTACGCCGCTGCCGATCATGTCATCCACCAGATTCGGTCCGCCGCCAAGACACGGGTTGATCATATGCTCGACAGTCGGGGCCTGCGCCGCAACTCCCGGATCATCACGCCCAATGCAAGCGCGACGCCCTTCATCGTCTCGAATGACAAGACGCTGATCGCGCTTTACCCGCGATCGCTCGCCACCTTCATGAAGAAGATCCACGATATCAAGATATTGGAGCTGGATTTCGATACCGGCACCATCGAGGTGCTGCAATATTGGCACCGCCGCTATAACAATGATCCGCTCGTCTCATGGCTGCGCAAGTCGATGTTCGGCATGTTCAACGACGCGACGAAGAACCGGGGCGGGTGAGGCTGAAGACCCATCCCGGCGGCCGCAATCACAGCGCCTTCATCGCCTTGCTCATCCGGTCCATTGCCTCTTGCATGATGGGTAGGGGCGTGGCGAAAATGAAGCGGGCGAACCCTGCGAAGTCCTCGCCACACGTCACGCCCTCGGTGAGATAGACGCCGGCCTTCTCCTTGAAGAAGGCACCCGGATTGTCGGCGACAGCGGACCCGCGAAAGTCCAGCCAGCCGACATAGGTGCCCTCCGGCATATGGTAGTGCACGTCCGGCAGCAGATCGTGAACGAGGTCCGCCATGGCCCTGCGGTTCCGGTCAAGATAGGCCGCCACGTCTTCCAGCCAGGGAAAGCCCTCGCGATAGGCCACGGCATTGGCCACGACGCCGAGATTGGCGGTGCCATGGGCCGCGAAAAAGCCGATCTTGTTCCAGATCGCCCGATCCGCATCGTTACTCGTGATCACCTGCGCGCATTTCAGGCCCGGCAAGTTCCACGCCTTTGATGCGGAGAGCGCGGTAATGGTGTGGCCCGCCGCAACCTCATTGACCGAGGCATAAGGCAGGTGCCGGTTGCCGGCATAGGTCAGCGGCGCCCAAATCTCATCGGAGAACACCCGGCCACCATTGCGCTCAACCAGTTCCGCAACGGCTTCCAGCTCCGCGCGGCTGAACACACGGCCCACGGGATTATAGGGGTTGCACAGGATCAGCAGGTTGCCGCCCTGATCGAACGCCTCCTGGATGCCGGCCATATCGAGCGCATAATGCCCATCCTCACACAGCATAGGCACTTCGATGACCTCGCGTCCCATCATCGGCGGGATCGAGAGGAAGGGCATGTAGGACGGGGTCGGCACGATGATTTTCGATCCGGCCCGCGAATGATGCTCGATCGCCAGTTCCAGCGCCTTGATGACATCCGGCACCACGCGCACATCCGCGGGCTCGACCGTCCAGCCATGGCGCGTCTGGAGCATCTGCGCCGTTGCTGCCCGCAACTCGGCGGTGAAGCGGGTCGGCAGATATCCGAAGGCCCCCTGGTCGACGATTTCATGCAGCGCCTTGGTGATCACGGGCGCGATGCCGAAGTCCATCTCCGCGACGAAGGCACCGATCAGATCGTCCTGCACCGCCCATTTCGTCGCACCGGTGCGGCGCAGATCGTCAATGGTAATGCGGTCGGTCTTTTCGATGAAAGTCACAGTACATCCTCAGCCACTGTCCGTACGCGGCGGATGACGATGCTTCGTTCAGCGTCCGTCACACGCGTGCAGGCTCGTATGAACCGCGCAAACATCACGCTGGCCCATCGCCTTTATAATCCACCTCAAATTGAGATGCTGCCTCGGCCAACACCAATGATGAATTCTGATATTGGTTATGCGCCCGGTTCATGGCCGTTTTCTTGACGGTCCCCCGGCAGGGCCATAGATTCCCGTCGAATAACATTTCGATCAAACCATTCAATATCAACGTAATTTCTAATTCAGGCCATTGTTTAGGGGCGCGCGGCAGGTTTCGCCTAGCCGCGCCTCTGCGCCAGCTTAGCGCCTGATGGCCGTCCCCATCAGCGGGCCCCCATCGCACAATAAAGACCTTAGGAGATATCGAGATGATGCAGGACAAGAAGCGCGCGCCGGCCCGGGCACCTGGCCTGGTTCAAGGCGGGGCCGTGAATGTTCCTTTCCTGCAGACCGATCGCGATGCGCCAGTCGCCAGCCTGTTTGGGCCGCTCCCCGGCCAGGCGCGGCTCGTGGGGAACGAAAATCCGTTCGGCCCCGCCCCCAGTGCGCTCAAGGCGCTCGCTGAAACGGCCCGGTCCGGCTGCTATTATGCCGATCGCGGCGTCTTCCACCTCACCTCGATGATCGCCGAGCGCCATGGCGTGACGCCCGCGCAGGTCGTGCTCGGCGCCGGATCGACCGAAATCCTGTGCGCAACCGCGCTGGCCTGGGGGCAGAAGGGATCGATCATCTGCCCCAGCCTGTTCTGGGACGCGCCAATCCTCTTCGCGGAACGCAAGGGCGTCGCGTGCATCTATGTCCCGCTGGCCGCGGACATGAACTTCGATCTCGATGGCATGGCGGACCACCTCAGCGAAGACGTTGCGCTCGTCCACCTCGTCAACCCGAACAACCCGACCGGCATGGCGCTAGACAACGCCGCCTTGCGCGCCTTCGCGCGCACCGTCTCTCAAAATGGCACCACCTTGCTGGTGGACGAAGCCTATAACGAACTCTCGGATCAGCCGGAGGAAAGCTCGCTGGTCGATCTGGTCCGCGCTGGTGAAGATGTGATCGTCACCCGGACCTTCTCGAAAATCTACGGCATGGCTGGGCTGCGCGTCGGCTATGCGCTGACCAGCGAAGAGAATGCCGCGCGCATCCGCAGCTACATGACGAGTTTTGGCGGCAACGTCGCAGGCATCTCTGCCGCGATCGCCTGCTACAATGACGAGACCTTCCTCGCCGCATCCCTCGCCTCGATCCGCGAGGGGCGCGAAATGATCCTGGATGCCGTCGCCCGCGCCGGTTTGACCGCCCTGCCCAGCCAGACCAATTTCGTCTTCGTCAAAGTTCCGGATGCCGACGCCCTCGACCGCGCCATGCGCGAGCGCAACATCGTCATCCGGGGCGCGTTCGGTGAGTGGACGCAGTACTCCCGCGTCTCCGTCGGTCATCTTCACGACGTTGCACGCTATGCCGAGGCGCTGCCGAACATTATCGAATTAATGGTTTAACTGTCACATCCACCGAGTGGTTAGATCTCGTAGCCGCATATTGATCCTTCGCGTCAAGAAAAGGAAATAACGGTCTTTGACCTGTCCTGGTGATCGATGTGATGAGGGCACCGAGGGACAGCAATCCGTCCATGCCATCGATCGACTTCTGGTCGAGCGCAGAATATCAGGTAGGCAATGTACCTGAGTTCAGCTCGAGGGCGCTTGATCTTTGTCCCTATGTCAATCACATCACGCTGGATTCTAGGCCGATGAATGACAGGTCTCGAGTTTCTCCCGCCCGGAGCGCCGGAAAGCAGGTGGGATCGATCCCTCTCGCGACCAAACCGGCCTGCAAGCGCGTCCGGGGTTCGTCCCATGGCTCGTCGGTGAGCTTGAAGGCGCCCCAGTGCATGCCGATGGCGGCTCGTGCTTCAAGGTCCAGCATGATCTGGATCGCTTCCTCCGGATCGGTGTGCTGGGTGGCCATGAACCAGCGCGGATCATAGGCCCCGATCGGGATGATCGCGAGGTCCATGGCGCCGAAACGGTCGCGCATCCGCCGAAAGATGCCGCCGGTGCCATAGCCGGTATCGCCGGCGAAGTAGACGAGCCTGCCGGCCGCCTCGATTACGAAGCCCGCCCACAAGGCCATGCGCCTGTCGCGCCATCCGCGCGACGACCAGTGGAGTGCGGGCACGATATGCACCTCGAGGCCCGGCGCAACCTCGATGCTGTCGCCCCAGTCTCCCACGCCAAAGCGGGCGGCTGGAATGTGCTTGCGGACGATATAGTCGTTGCCCAGCGGCGTGACGATCAGCGGATGGTGACGACTGTGAAGCGCCTTGAGCGTCGCGATGTCGAGATGATCGTAGTGATTGTGGGAGAGCAACACGGCGTCGAGCGGGGGAAGGTCCGCCAGCGCAACGCCGGGCGCGCAGATGCGTCGAGGTCCGGCGAACGAGAGCGGGCTGGCGCGATCGGACCAGACGGGGTCTGTGACGAGATTGTAGCCCCCGATCTGGATCAACAGGGTGGCGTGGCCAATCATCGTCACACGCAGGCCATCGACTCTTTCGTCCGGCACGACAGCCTTCACTCCTACGGACTTGGGCCAAGGATTGTCGGGGACATTGCGCTTCCAACGCATCACGTCCCGCAGTGAGCGGTCCGTCTCTGGTTCGTCGCGCAAATTGTGAAAGCGGAGACCGTCGAAATGATCGGTGACGGGGCCGTTATAGTAGCGGTTCTTCGGCATGTGGTTCACCGACTCCCTATCCGGCGCCACTCAAATGGCGTTTCACTGTGGCAGATCAAGTCCGGTCAGGAGAGGGCGACCGCCCGGCGTCGGGTTGCTCAGCGTTGAGATCGTCAGAGCGAGACGCCAGCGCTCAGGGCAGGAGATCTGACGTTCTATAGTGACCAGCCAGCTGTCCTGTCAGACGTGATTGGTTGCGATTTGGCCCTATCCGTGCGTCTGCATTTCTGACGAAAACGGCAGGGTCAACCCGCGACACCGCAGCGACAAGCATCATCCCCCGTCACTCGACCCGCTCGATGACCAGACACTCGTCCCGGAACCACAGGCGCCCGTGCTTTGCCAGAACCTCCCGGGTGGCCGTAAGATAGCCAGGTCTTGTCATTTGCTCGGCCACGCGCTCGTTCTCGATCTGCGCCACATAGGTTGCGGCGATCCAGGCGGAATAAAGCGCCGACGTACCGATGAGCGTGGCATCCCGGTCGCCTTCGCTGCCCAGCACGTGCATTTCGAAGCGAATCGACGCGGCTTCATCGGAAAGCGTGTCGAAGGCATAATGGGCGGTGCCGCCGGACAAGGCTGCTTGCGTGGCCCGGATCAGGTCCTGCCGGCCGTAGGGAAAGGGCTGCTCCTCCGGCCAGACCTTGCGAATGATCTCCATGGCCGGATCGTCGCCGGCGGATTGCACCACGATCAGTCGGCCGCCGGGGCGCAAGGCCCGCGCCAACGGCGCCAGCACGCGCTCAGCCTTGAACTGCACGTCGGCCTTGAGGCGAAAGGGCTGGCTCGCCAGGACCAAATCGAAATCGGCCCGTGTCGCGGCCGGGCGAGGAATGACCCGGTCGAGGATGAACCGATAGGCTTCACGATAGAGCAGGAGCACAGTCGGCGTTTCTGGCGACAATGCGCCCGTCGCGGGGTTGACCTTCATCCGCCAATGGTCCGCGAGAAACGGCATGAGAGACTGGATTTGCTGCTCCATGTCGGCGGAGGTCTCGCCGTGCAATGCGACGTCCTTCCAGACCAGCGCCTTCTGCGCCTGCGGACGGGACCGGCGCAGCCAGGGCGCCTCCGCATAGGAAATGTTGGTGAGTGCCACGACCGTTTCGGGATGCTCGACGAAGCGATCCGGCAGCTTGTCGAGCGCGAGGCGCAAATCCTCGAGGCTGATTTCCTTGCCGACCACATAGAAGGGCAAGCGCGGGAAGCGCCGGTGGATGGCGCGCAGTAGGCGCGACATCACGGTGCCGTCGCCAACGCCGGCATCGAAGAACCTCAGTGCGGGCTGCTGCGGATCGAGATGCTCAAGCTCCTGCGCCACGCGGTCGGCGATCACCAGCTTCTCGGTACAACTGTGCACGAACATCAGGTAATTCTGGCGACTGTCGTAGAAGCGCGGCTTCGGCCCGGAGGGTTGGGGTGCTGCATCCTCCGGCACGCGGTCGGGCCGGTTTCTATTCGTCAGTTGCATATCCGCTCCCTTATCGCCTCGCGACCTTTGCCTGCCGTTCGCAGGCGGAGCGAATTGTCCATCCACGGATGGCCGGGTAAACCACATTGCATCCCACTCGTCCGAGAAGCGCGGTTTGCGGGCCTTTCCAACTTGCCTCAGGCGGAACTTCCGCTTCGCCAATCCGGCATGGACGCGCGATAGCATCTGCGGCGTGCCGTTCTGCCGGACAGCGCCGGCCCGGCACGCTATAAACGCCCGACGATGACCCCGCCCCCTGACTTCCCTGCCGATGAAGGCGCCGCCGACACCCGACCGTCCCGCTCGTCCGTGCGTGCCCGGCGCAAACTCCAGCGCAGGCACGGCCTGGTCGAAGACGTGTTCCAGATCATTCGCGCGGACATCATGGCTCTGCGCATTCCGCCAGACTCGCGGATCTCGATCGACAAGTTGGCCCGCGAACTCGGCATTTCGCAAACGCCGATCCGCGAGGCCTTGAGCATGCTGGAAGCGATCGGCCTGGTCGTGCGGCGCCTCTATGCCGGGTATTGGTGCGCGCCGCAGCTTTCCAGGACGCAGATCGACGATCTCTTCGCCGTCCGATTGCTGCTGGAGCCGCACGCCGCCCGACATGCGGCGCTAAACATGACCGAGGGGGATATGCGCGCGTTGACACGCCATGTCGCGCTGATGGACTCGCAGACCCATGTTTTCGGCTATGATGACTACGCCGATCGCGATGCAGAATTGCACGAGATGATTGCGCGCGGCAGCGGCAATACGATCATTCAGGAGACGCTGGGACGGCTGCACGCGCACCTCCACATTTTTCGCCTGAAATCGAATACCGAGGTCGCGATCGAAGCCAGCCGCGAGCATGGGCTCATCGCGCAAGCGCTGAGCCGTCGGGACGCGGACGGCGCCGAAGCCGCCATGCGGTTGCACATCGGCAACTCCTATGAACGGCTTATCGGAGAGCCGCAGCAAAGCTAGGCGTGTGGCGGACCGTCTTGCGCAGGTCCATTGACTGCCAGCGCAACTAGGATATCGTATAGGAAATACGAAAAACGGTGGAGAGGACCGTCTTTTATGCGTCGAGCGAGAGCCATTGAGCCCAGTCAGGCACCGCCCGTGGTCTGGAAAGGCGGGCGGGCGCAGGTGACGGTGCACAGCCGCATCCCAAACTCCATGCTTTTGGCCGAACAACTCGGGCCGCTGTTGCTGATCCAGATGCGGTGCGGCTCCGTGACAATTTCCCGGCCGGAAGGCGCATTGACCCCCGCCGACCGTCAATCGACCTTCATCCTCGTCCTGTCCGGTGGGGCCAGCCTGCGCCATTATGGCCGGCAGATCGAACTATATCCCGGTGACATCACCATGTACGACCACAGCGCCGAATACACCCTGCACTTCGGGCAGCCGACTCAAGTGATCATGATCCGGGTGAACTCAACCGCTATCCGGCAGATTTTTCCGGTGCCCGACAGCTTCTATGGCCAGCGCATTCCTGGCGATGTGGGGCTGACATCCACCGCGCTGGCAATGGCGAAGGATCTCTCCGCCAAGCTCGAAACAAGGCCCGGTCTCCACTTCAACGAGCGTGTGGCCACGCATTTGCTGGATGTTCTGGCCACCGCCTACGCGGAAGTCATGGACGAACCATCATCCGCGACGTCGCTGATGGAACGGCGCTTCTGGAAAGTCCGCCTTTTCATCGAGGAAAATCTGCGCGACCCGTCGCTCTCTCCCTCGTTCGTGGCGGAACGGCTTAAGCTGTCCGACCGCTACCTCCGCATGATCTTCGCGGTAAGCGACGAGTCCCCATCGGCCTATATCCTGCGGCGGCGGTTGGAGGAATGCGCGCGGCAGTTCAGCGACGAGCGCTGGCGGGGCCGATCCATTACGGAGATTGCGTTCAGCTGGGGATTCAACAGCGCCCCGCATTTCACGCGCACGTTTCGCCAGCATTTTGGCATGGCGCCCAGCCAGTATCGCCTAAAACACGCGACGGAGCGCGCAGAACCGGCCCTGTTGCAGTAAATCTTGGAACAGCGGCATCCGGAGGAGAGCGCATAAGCCCCACTCCGGAATGACGGATTTACGCGCTCGTTATCGCGCGCCGGCCACGGCTATATTGGCCCCGGCCACATAAGAGGCCGCGTCGGAAACCAGGAACATGACGGCGGCGGAGACTTCCTCGGGCTGACCGGCCCGGCGCATCGGCAAGGCCGAGGCGATCCGGTCCAGTTTCCCCGGGACATGAATTTCGGTGTCGATCGGCCCGGGCGACACCGCGTTGACACGAATGCCCTGCGGAGCGACTTCGCGCGCGAGCCCCAGTACGAGGCTGTCCACTCCGCCCTTGGTGGCCGCGTACCAGACATGCTCGCCGGGCGCCCCATAGAGCGCAGCGCGCGACGAGATCAGCACAATCGAGCCTCCTCCCCCGCCGTTCGCGGTGGACATGCGACTCACGGCCTCCCGCGCACACAGCAAGGCGCCGGTGAGATTGACATCCACCACCTTGGCCAGGAGGTCGTCGCTCGCGTCCACAAGTGCCGAGGATTCACCGACGATGCCGCCATTATAGACCAGCGCCGCCAGCGGGCCGACCTGATCGACGGCCGCAAAGAGCGTGGTGATGTCGCCGGCAACACCAGTATCCGCCTGGACCGCCTGCGCCCTTCCGCCTTCCGCCCGAATGGCATCCACCACGGCCGCCGCCATGTTCGCTCGGCCGGCATAGGTGAGCAACACATGGTAGCCCGCCTTGGCGGCGTCTCGTGCGATGGCAGCTCCAATGCCCCGGCTTCCGCCAGTCACCAGAAATACGCCGCGATCGCCTTGATCCACCATGATTGATCCTCTTGGCTCGGCATCCATACGCAAATCAGGATTTCAGGCGTTTGCTGGCGATGCGGCAGCCTTCCGCCATGGCCGACAGCTTAGCCCAGACGATCTCCTCATGCCCCACGCGCGACCCGATGCCACAATCGGTACCGGCGTGGAGATTCTCCATGCCGACCAACTTGGCGAAGTTGACCAGCCGCTCCGCGACCAGTTCCGGATGCTCGACCAGATCGGTGTAATGCCCCACCACTCCCGGCGCGAGAATCTTGCCATCGGGCAGCTTGAGCGTCTCGAACACGCGATACTCGTGAGCATGGCGCGGATTGCTCGCCTCGAACGTGTAGGTCTGCGCGTTGATCATCAGCATCAGGTCGGCGATGTGCTCAAAGCCGATATCGTTCACATGCGGACGGTGGCCACTGCCCCAGCACATGTGGAAACGGACCTGCTCCTCGGGCAATCCTTCCAGCGCGTGATTGATGACCTCCACGCAGAAGCGCAGATAATCGCGATATTCCTCGACGCTCCAGTCGGGGTAGAACATCCACGCCGTCGCGAACTCGGGCTCGTCGATCTGAACGATCAGGCCCGCATCGGTGATCGCCTTATATTCCTCGCGCATAGTCGCCGCGACCGCCATCATATAGTCGCGCTCGTCCCGATAATGCAGGTTGCGGGTGCCGGCGCCGAGGCTGAGCGGGCCGAGCGCCGCGATGAAGCCGTCCGCGCCATCCTTGCCGACCAGCGCCTTTTTGAGCGCCGCAATATCCTTCTGGATTGCTTCCTGACCGATATAGGTGACCGGCCCATCGCAGATCGCTTCCGTCTTCGAGGGCTGGGGCACGACGCCGGGCTTGGAAAAGCCGGGACGCACCGGGCCGCCCGAGCCGGCGAACCACAGGCCGGACTCATAGAAGCCGGGGAAATCGCGGCGATCCCGCTCGGCCACAAATGCGCGTTTGGGTGCGAGGCCTTCGGGCCGTTCGCGTTGCCCAAAGCCGGTGATGCGGGCCTGAATATAGCCTACATAATGGCCCATATTGGCGGCTTTGACATATTCGCCATCGTTAACGATATCGACACCGCAGGCGATCTGCTTGTCCACCACCCACTGCACCGCCAGCGGCAGTTGCTCGTCGATCTCGGCGCGATGATCGTCGGCCTTCGCCAGCAGCACGTCCAGCTTGGCGGGCCGGGGCAAGTTGCCGCCGTGGCTGCTCAGAATGTGGTCGGTAGAACGTCTCATATCAAATCAATCTCCATGGCGGTCCTCGCCAGCGCTGCCGGCGAGGACTGCGCGTTGAATTAGAAAGTCTTGCTGACCTTGAGGTACCACTCGCGCGGCGCGGCAGGCTGGCCCTGACTGCTGGCGAAACCAATGCTGCTGTAGATGAAGTAGTTGCGATAATAGGCCTTGTTGGTGAGGTTCGTCGCACCCAGCGAAACGGACAGGCCAAGATCGTCATTCTGGTACGTCAGGCGTCCGTTGAAGGTCGAATAGGCCTTCTGGAAATAGGCGGGATCGACCGCATCGAACGGAATGCTGCCAGTGTAGAACCAGTCCAGCCGCGGCGTGACCGAGCCTGCCAGCGACGGAACCGGAACGCGATATTCGATTCCTGCATTGGCCGTCCATTCTGGGATGCCGATGCCAACGGCGGTCAGGCGGTTGGTTATCCGCCCCGGCGCGTTGAGGTCGGGCGAGGTGAATTGCGAATAGCCCAGCGACCCATTGATCAGCAGCCCCTCGACAGGCCTCGCTTCGAGCTCCAGCTCGAAGCCTTTGGCCTTGCCCGGCAGGTTCACGAAGAACGTCCTGCCGATGCACTGCACGCCTTGCCCGGCTGCGGCCTCCGCAGGCGTGCGGGCACGACAGGTGGTAATGCCATTGCCATTAGCGACATCGGGAATGACGATCTGTGTGCCCGGCAATGGGCCACCGTTGGTGCCGATCTGCGCTTCCTGCCCGCTCAGGCCGAAGATGCGCGTCTTGTAATCGGTGTAGAAGGCCACCGCGTTCAGGCGCACCCGTCGGTCGAGAAACTCGGTCTTGATGCCGAGTTCATAGGCCTGCGTGCGATCGCCGGGATATTGCTGATTCTGCGAAGGCTGCAGCGGCCGCCCATTGAAGCCAGGGGCTTGCGAGCCGGTGGCCGCCGACACATACGCGATGGTCTGGGCATTGAGTTCATAGGTCAGCCCGGCCTTCCAGTCGAAGCGGCTCTCCTCGGGTTTGACATTGAACGTCAGGTTCTGGGAGAAGTTCGGATTGCCCGGATCGCGATCGTCCAGATTGGAATAATGCACGTCCTTCGCATCCTTCGAGTAGCGGCCGCCCAACACGACGGACAGGCGCTCGAACGGACGCACAGTGACATTTGCGAACACCGCCTTGCTGGTGGGCTCGTAGGTCGTGTTCTGATATTTGAGGAAACCGTTCCACGGTGAGTAGGTGACGGCCCGATTGCGGCCATCGGCATCGAACAGGAAGACTCCGGCAACCCAATCCAGCCACTGGTGGCGCCCGGAAAGCCGGGCTTCCGCACTGATATATCGGGAGGTGATCGTCGCCAGCGTGTGTTCCTGCACCAACGGCGAGCCATCGGTATCGAACGCATGCGTGTCGCTGAAATTGCGATAGCCAAGGATGCCGGTGAATTCGATATCGCTCGTCAGGTCGATGGACAGCTTGCCGGAAACGCCCCAGTTCACGACATCCACGCGCGGGCTGTAGCAAACCCCGCCATGATTGGGATTGCCGTTGTAGAAGGTGCTGCCGGCAACCACCGCACCGGCGCCAACCGGATCGCAATAGGTCGCATAAGTGGAGAAGCGGTTGCCGGTCAGAAACCTGTTATCATAGGCCACGCCCAGCAGGTTGGCCTGCCCGACCCAGGACGCGCGCGTCGCGGCGCGAGAGGCATTAGTCGCGATCAGAGTATCGGCGACATTCTCCGACTGATCCTGGATATAATCGGCGGACAGAGTGAAGCGGATGCCGTCGCTCGGCTGGAATTTCAACGCGCCCCGCACCGCGCGCACGTCTTCGCCACCCAGCGTCCCGACCTGACAATCATCAGGCCGGTTGGTGGGAGAAGAGGCCAGCGTCTGGTCGACATAGGGGATGCGTCCCGCGAGTTGCGGCGTGCCATTGGCCTCCATCTGACACCGGAAATCGAGCCGCTTCACAAATCCGTCGCGCTTCTTGGAGAGCACGGAGAGCGACATGCCGAGCTTGTCCGCCACGATCGGCAGGTTGATTCCGGCGCGGAAATCGCGGCGTTTGTAAGCGCCGACCGTGACGTCCACGAAGCCGGAGGCCTCGGTGAGGCTGGGCTGCTTGCTGACGAGAACGACGCCACCGGCGAGCGCGTTGCGCCCGAACAGCGTGCCCTGCGGGCCGCGCAACACCTCGACATGCTCCAGATCGAGCAAGTCGAAATTGGCGCCGAGCAGAAGCGGATAGTAGATGTCATCGATATAGAAAGCGACGGCGGCCTCACCGGCTAGGCTCGTATCGCGCGAACCGATGCCGCGAATATAGGTCGTCACCCCCGGGCCGAAGGCACCCTGCGCCCGCGAGAAGGTGGCGTTGGGCACGACCTGCGAAATCTCAGCTGCCGACTGGATACCGCGTGTGGCGAGCGTGTCGCCCGTGACGGCGGTGATCGCAATCGGCGTATCCTGCACATTGGTCTGCTGCCGGGTGGCGGTCACGACGATATCGGAAAGGCCATTCCCCGCCGCGCTGGCCCGATCGGTTGTGCCTTGCGTCTGCTGCGCCTGCGCCGCTGCGCCGGCGCTCACCGTCGCAAGCAACATGCCGGTCAACATCATCCCCGCCTTCTTGCTAATAGCCTTCCGCATTTCACCCTCCTGAACCCCGCTTTTCTTTGCCTCGGGACCTAAACCATATGAGGTGGGCCTGCGCGCACTTATCCGTTTCGGAAGTTTGCCTTGCGGATTGGCCGGGACAGTCGGCTCTTTATTGCCCGCGCCCCATCGGCGATGCAGACAGGCGCCCGAACTCTGGGCACGGTGCCGGGGTCGATCAGGAGAGCGGGAATGAAGATCACCGGCGGCAAGGTGATGGGTGCGACGGTCAATTTCGAAGGCGTGATGGCGGGAACGCACATCGTGCTGCGCCTGATGACCGACCAAGGCATCGAGGGCATCGGCTCTGTCAGCCGGGTGAACCCGCGCACGCTCAAGCCCCTCATTCTGCTGATCGAAGCGATGGTCGAGAGCCTCATAGGGCATGAGGCGGAGGTCGAACCCATTCACGACCGGCTCACACGCCCCCTCCTCGGCGCGCCGGTCAGCGGGCTGGAGTTGCGCGCCGCCAGCGCAATCGATGTCGCCCTTTGGGACATCAAGGGAAAGGCGGTCGGTCAGCCGGTCTGGAAACTGATGGGCGGGTTTCGCAATCGGTTGCCCGTGTCCGCCAATTGGGGACTGATGCCCGGGCCGCCCAAGGACGCGCTCGCCGCCCACATCGCCGACCTCCTTGGCCGGGGGTTTCGGGCGATCAAATGTCCGGTCGGCTTCGCCCCGCTGGCGACGGCAATCGAGCATGTCCACTTCGTGCGGTCATGCGCCGGGCGGGACGTACGCATCATCGTTGATGGCAATTTTCAGTGGACAGCCAAGCAGGCGCTGCATTTCGCGCGCGAGACGGAGGCTGACGATCTCTATTGGATCGAAGACCCCGTCGCCTATCATGATTATGACGACATGGCCTTCGTGCGGGCCAACACGAGGCAGGCGATCTGCGCCGGCGAAGTGTTCCAGCACCCCCACGAATTTCGCGCCCTGATGGAGAAGCGCGGCAGCGATTATGTGATGATCGACCAGGACCTCGGGCTCACGGGCTTCCTCAAGGTCGCCCATATGGCGCAGGCCTACGGACTGCCCGTGGTGAACCACCTCGCGCCTGAAACACTCAGCCATGCAATCGCCGCCGTCCCAAATGGATTGATCGTAGGTCTTGTCCCTTGGGCGCAACCGCTGTTCCGCGAGAAACTACAGATCGAGGATGGCGATCTGATCCTGTCCAATCGGCCCGGCCTCGGGCTAAGCTTGGATGAGGATGTGCTGGAGCGGAACGGCCCCGGCGCCTGAAGCACCGGCTCTGCTCTAGGCGAAAGGACGCCGCCGCGCGGCCCACTCCACGCCGCGCTGGATCAACGTCTTGAACACGGGGTCCTGCCAAGGGCCGCGATGATCGGGCTGGTCGGGCCGATCCGCAAAGGGTTTGTCATAGGGGCGATTGGCGTGCCCCAGAGCCAGATACAGCAGGCCACCCTCGCCGACATGGCGCCGATACATCAACGGCCAATTCTTGGTTTCCATCATGCGCCCGCCAAAGGCCTCGCCGCCCCAGTGGCATTGCAGCAAAACCTCGATATCATCGCGCACTGTCTCGACGCAGTAGAGCTCGTCGTCGATCTGGAACGGCGCAATTCCCTCCAACAGTGGGTCATCCGGATGGGCGATGTCCACGCGAAAACGCTGATAGAGCGGGTGCGTTATGAACCGCGTGCCCATGATCTGCGGCACAATCTGATTGTCCCCCACCGAATTGCTGGCATGGAGCGCGAACCAGCGTCCACCGCGCTCCAGAAAGGCCCGCATGGCGCTCGACGCCGCTTCCGAGACCGGCACTTGCGAGGTGTAGCTGACAACCATGTCGCAGCGCGCCCATGCATCCACATTCTCATAATCGATGAAGCAATCTGTGCGAATGCCGCCGGCATCATACAGCGCCTGCGCCAGGTTGATCCGGGCGTAATCAAAGTCGTGATTGCGATGGGGGCTTCCGCAAACCAGGTTTGCGAGCAGCGGCAGCGCCATCAGCGATCGACCCTGCGGAACTTCTGGATCTGGTGATCGATGCACGCCTCGCGCGCGATGCGATTGAAGCCGGAGCCAAAGGAGACCGAAACCTCGGCCACATAGAGGCTGCCTTGCGAATCCAGCGCCAGGGCGTGCGGCGCGATAAAGTTGCCCGGGGCCGAGCGGGCGTTGGAATCGGCGCCCCATCGCGCGACGATATTGCCCTGCGGCGCAAACACCGTCACGCGGCCGGGCAGATCCCTGTCCGCAAAGCCATGCGTAAAAGACCCTTGGCCGGCTTCCATCGGCCGCCAGAGTTCGGAGACGTAAATCAGCCCCTCGTCGTCCACCACGACGTCCGTCGGGCGCAGCACGTCATCCCAGATGGCGATGAACTTGCCGGAGCGGTCGAAGAACTGCAGGCGGTCGTTCTCGCGGTCGCAGACGATCACATTTTCCTGACGATCGAGCGCGATGCCGTGGGGGAGATGAAATTCGCCCGGGCCGGTCCCCACCTCGCCCCAACTATTGAGCAGTTCGCCTTTGGGCGAGAAATGATGGATGCGCGCATTGCCATATCCGTCCGCGACGAACATGTCCTTGTTCTGCGCGATGCACACATTGCAGCAGCAGTTGAAGCCATCCGCAGAGCGCTCCACATACTCATTGTGATGGATCTGCGGCCTCCGGCCTTTGATCGATCCATAGCCGGTATCGCTGACCTTGCGCGGTTCGCCCAGCATCCACTGGAAATTCCCCTCCAGGTCGAACACCCGCACCACGCTGTCCTGATCGTCGGTGCAGTAGACCAGGTCGTCATGGATGGTGATGCCATGGGCGCGATTGAACACGCCATCGCCCCATTTGTAGAGGAAGTTGCCGTCTGAATCATACACCATCACCCGCTCTCCCTTGCGGGTGTGGAGGAAGACCCTGTCCCGGGAATCGCAAGCGACGCCGGCTACGTCCTCATGGCTGAATTCATCACCGGCAGGACATTTTTCCCAATTGGGCACGACTTCGAATGTGATTGAGCCAGTGGACATGGTTTCTTCCTGTGTGGGCCGTCCGCACGGAACAAGGCGGCCTGAAAGGGGGAGGACAGGACCGCAACCTAGGATGCACTCCCCGGAGCCACTTGCCCGGGCCGGAAAATGATGCTGCCCCTCGCGGTATGCGGCGGCGAGATCAGAAAAAGCGGCCGACCGTCTGGCTATGCTCCACAAAGGGCGGTTCGACGAAATAAGGGCCGGCGAGCGCCCGCCACTGGTGGAAGCCGTCGGACTCCCGGAAGCCGACCATATGGTCTTCGACGCTGTCCCATTCCACGCGCAGGCGATAACGGGCCGGGTCTTCGATCACCCGCTCAAGTGTCATACTGTGTGAGCCCTTGGCGGCCCGCAAAATAGCCGCCGCCTGGGCCACGGCCAGCTCGAAAGCCTCTGCCTTCGCCGGATCGATGGTGAGATGTGCGATTTCGGTGATCATGATCTTCTCTGTCGACGTTGCTGCCAGCGGCCATGACTGCCCATGGCCACCGGCCCGCGCTTATCCGTCGCGGAAGTTCGCTGTGCCTTTCTACGCCCGACGCCTGGTTTGCAGGAGGCCTACAGGCGGGGTGCCAGACATACCGCGACGGGCATCTGCAACTTCCGACCAGGGTAAGTGCCGCCCGGCGGGTCATGTCATCCCGATCCTGCAAAATCACCGTCAGGAACGCGCCGACCATGAGTCCCCAGCAGATCAGCATGAAACAGGTGGCGCTCCTCCATTTCGGGCCGGATGTGTCGGCGCGGTTGGTCGATGATCTTCTCAAGATCGGCTCGAAGTCTGCCCTTATCGTGACGACGCCACCGGTACGCGACGCCGCGGAGCGGGTCGCCGGCCCCTTGCGGGCGCAAGGCTTGCGCACCGAAATCTGGTGCGACAGCGGCAGCGAGCCATCCGTAAGCGACTTCGAGGCCTTGCTGGCGATAGCCCAAAGTCGGGCCGCAGATGCCGTCATCGGCATCGGCGGCGGCAGTTCGATGGATCTTGCGAAACTCGCCGCCGCCCTGCTGGATGGCCGCCAGACGATCGCGGATGTTCAGCGCGACGGCCTGTCCGGCCCGCGCAGATGCTGGCTCGCGTGCATCCCGACCACCGCCGGCACCGGCAGCGAGGTTTCGCCCATTGCCATCCTGCTGGATGAGAATGACCTGCTCAAGAAGGGCGTGGTGAGCGAGCATCTGGTGCCGGATGCCGCCTATATCGACCCGATGCTCACGATGTCGATGCCGCCCGCCGTCACTGCTGCGACCGGGCTAGACGCGCTGACTCATTGCATCGAAGCTTATGCCAACCGCTTTGCCCACCCGGTGATCGATACCTTCGCGTTGGCGGGCGTGCGGCTGGTCTTCCGCAGTTTGCTCAACGCCGTGCGCAATGGCAGCGATGTGCAAGCGCGGACGGACATGGCGCGGGCCAGCTTCTATGGGGGCCTATGCCTTGGCCCGGTGAACACGGCCGCCGTTCATGCGCTGGCTTATCCGCTCGGCGGTGAGTTCCATGTCGCCCACGGCGTGTCGAACGCCATCCTTCTGCCGCACGTCCTCGCCTTCAACCTGCCAGCAGCGGAGGCACGCTATGCCGACATCGCGATGGCGGCTGGCGCGGATGGCAACGGAACGACGGCCGAGATCGCGCGCGCAGGGCTGCGTTTAATCGAAGGATTGTGCCGCGATTGCGGCGTGCCCATGCGCCTCTCCGACCATGGCGTGCCGGCCGATGCGCTGGACCGGATGACGGATAGCGCAATGACCGTCACCCGCTTGCTGGACCGCAATGTGCGCCCCGTCGAATGGCGTGACGCGCGCCAAATCTACGGCGCTGCATTCTGAATCGACATGCGGATAGAAGATAGAAAACAACCGGCTTTGGGAGACGATTTTTGACTGTCCATCACGATGCGCATGATGCTGGCGTTTCCCAAGCAACCGCTGGTCCCACGCTTGGCGCGCCGGCAGATGACACGGACATGCCGACCCGCGGGCAAGCGCATTATTCGCTCTTCGTGCTGACGGTCGTCGTCCTGTTCACGGTCGTGGATCGTCAGGTTCTCGCATTGCTGATCCTGCCCGTGCAGCGCGATTTCGGTATTTCCGATACGCAGGCGGCTCTGTTGCTGGGCGCGGCCTTTTCGCTGACCTATGCAATCGCCGGCCTGCCCATCGCCCGCATCGCGGACACCCGCAACCGCCGCAACATCGTCGCCGCCTGCATCGCTTTCTGGAGCGGTGCCACGATGCTGTGCGGTCTGGCTCAAAACTACACGCATCTGTTCCTCGCGCGCATGGGTATCGGCGCCGGCGAGTCGGGCTATGGCCCGGCGACCTGGTCGATCGTGACGGACTCCTACCCACGGGAAAAGGTGGCCTTTGGAACCGGTGTGCTGTCCATCGGCGCGACGGTGGGCACGGGGCTTGCGCTCTTCATGGGCGGCGCGGTGCTCGCGATGGTCGAACACTTCCCGACGGTTAGCTTGCCCTTCGGCGGCACGATCCGCCCCTGGCAGTGGGCCTTCATCATCGTCGGCGCGCCGGGCCTCATCTGGGCGCTCGTCGTGCTGACCACCAAGGAGCCGGCGCGGCGTGGACTAAAAGGCCGTAAGCTGAAAAGCGTCCCGGTGAAGGATGTCGCCCGCTTCATGCGAGATGACTGGCGCGTCTATCTCGCTGCGATCGGCGGCCTCGCCATGAAGCTGCTGATGGTTATGGGCATCTCGCAATGGATGCCAACGCTCTACCACCGCGAATTCGGCTGGGAGCTGTCCGATGTCGGCATGATCACGGGCGGGATCGCCATGGTCCTCTCGCCCATCGCCCTGCTGCTCGGCGCGCGCGTCTCGGAACGCTGGATGAAGCAGGGGCGCTCCGACGCTAATCTGCGCATCGTCTTCTACGGCCTCTGCGTGTCCGTGCCCTGCTACATCGTCGCGCCGTTGCTGCCCAATCCCTGGATGGTGTTGACGCTTCAATCGGTCGCCATGTTCGTTTCCGCCATGGGCGCCGGCCCCGCTATCGCCGCCTTCCAGCTTGTCACGCCCAACAGCATGCGCGCGCAGGTCAGTTCGGTGAGCCAGTTCTGCACCAATGTTCTGGCCTTTGCGGTGGGCCCGCTCCTCGTCGCGATCCTGACGGACTATCTCTTCCGCGATCCGCAACTGCTCAACTACTCCATCTCGCTCAGCACTGCCCTGCTTGGCCCATTGACCCTTTTGATCACCTGGCAGGGCCTCAAGCCATTCGCCCGCAGCGTCGACCGGATGGCGCTGGAGGCCGGGCAATGAGCGCGCAAGGTCAGACCCACGGAGGAGACCCCGACTGCATGGCCCCGATCGACACGCTCGAAATCATCGACGCGCAAATCCATGAGCCTTTTCCTGCAGTTCGGCTGGACGGGGCAGACATGCACCTGTTGACAAGGATGCAGATCGAACTCGCACGCGAAGCGATGGACGCGATCGGCGTCGACCGGGCGCTCGCGGTCACCGACGACGCGTTTATCGAACTCGCCAGCACCCTCTTCCCGGGGCGCTTTCCGGGGGTCCATACCTTCTTCCCGATCGTCGACGACTTCGGCCCTGCTGTCCGCAAGGTCGCAGCCAATCCCGCCATGGTGGCAGGGCGCGCATTGGTCGGAAACTTCGCGACAGCGGAAATGCGCCCAGAGTTCGATACCGGAAAGTTCGATACCCTTTATGCGGCGGCAGAAGAGGTCGGCCTGCCCATCTTCAACTCCACCCACGGCGGATGCGCGCGCATGGCGGAGATTGCCGAACGGCATCCCACCTTGACGCTGATCATCGACCATATCGGCGTCGCGCAGCACCCCGTGTCGCCGCCCGAGACGATGTCCTGGGCGACCTTCCCCGACCTGCTCGACCTTGCCCGCTACTCCAACATTGCCGTGAAGCTCTGCGGCGCCCCGCTCCTGTCGGAAGAGTCTTACCCGTTCGAGGATCTGTGGCCGCGGCTCGACCAGTTGATTGCCGCGTTCGGAGCGGAGCGGATCATGTGGGCCAGCGATTATACGCGCTTGCGCACGGCCGATCTTCCCCGCGGTGCCCGCCCACGGCGCCGCGGACTGACCTATGCCGAAAGCCTCAACTTTCTGCTGCGGAGCGACCGGCTGAGCCTTGCGGACAAGCGCCTGATTTTCGGCGGCACTGCGACCCGCCTGCTGCGCCTGCCGCCCATCGGCACGGACTGGCCAATGCCCGAGATGCGATGGTAGCGGCATGACCGATGCCGAGACCCTGCTGGCTCAGGTCGAAGAAGCCTGCAAGCGGCTGAAGATCGCCCAGACGACATTCGGGCGGCAGGCTGTCAACGACGGCAAGTTCGTCAGCCGCCTGCAGCAGGGCGGCCGCGTGACGCTCCAGACGGTAGAACGGGTCCACCGCTTCATCGCCGAGCAGGGCGGGCCATCGGCAGCGACGTTGCGATCGGCCATTATCGGTCGCGCCGAGATGAGCGTCGAGCACAGCTTCCGCTTCTACGACAACCGCCAGAAATATCTGATGTTCGTGAACACCTCATCGGAAAAGCAGGTGATCGCCGACCGCGCGTTGCAGCAATTGGCCCTCGCCCAGCCCCGTCCGCCCGCGATCCGCTTGTTTGATGGGGGCGCCGGCGATGGAACCGCACTTACCCGGCTTCTGCGCGGCGCGCACCGCCGTTACGCTTGGCTACCTTTCTACATCGTCGCGAAGGAAATCAGCCTCGAAAACGTGCGACTGATGCTGGAGAAAATGCCCGACAGGTTTCAGGAGCATCCGGCGACGGTGCTGGTCGTCACCAACCTGCCCTATACCGAGGCCCCTTGGCTCAACCCGCGCAATCCTGTGGACGCCAGCCGGATGGTCTGGGAAGAAGTGCCGCTCGATGGGACCACGGCCGGCGATTTCGAGGAGGCGATCGCCGAGCTTCAGCCATTTCTGGAACGCAACTGGCGCGTGCGCCGCAGTGCCGCCACAGGGCGCCCGCTGCATGAAGTCCCCGCCGTCCTCATCCTGTACCGCCGCGACCATCGGTTCGCGCTCGACGCGGTCATTCCACGTCGAGGCCGGGCCAGTGCCGATTTCGACTTCGTACTACTGTCCCAACCCTATAGCGCGCGGGCAGAGCTATCCTTCAAGGCGGAGAAGATCGTCGCGCCGCTCGCCCGCGCGTTGCGCCTGAGCGGGCAGCTGATGGGCGTGCATTCCTTTGGTGACGATCCGGGCATGGAGTTGATTCAGACCATTTGGCCGGACGAAGCCCCCTTCGTCCACAAGCGGCAGATACTGATGGCCGCTGTCCAGGCCGAACTCGGCCGTGACGCGCGCAAATTCCAGCTTCACGATCTATCCGATGAGCGCTCGGTGTTCCGCTATGGTATCCAGACGCTGGATACCGAAATCGATCAGTCGATCGGCTCCTCCACGCTGCTCGCGGCCTGGAATGCCGCCAGCTACGTGGCGCAGATCGAAGACGACCGGCTGTCCGTGGCGATGAACAGCGATCGCTATCTCGAGGCCACCCGCCAGACGCTGCGCAAATATGGCGGGCTGTGGTTCCAGAACGAAGCCTACATCATCTCCCGTCGCGCAGACCTGGGATAGCCATGGAAAGAAGACATATGGATAATCACGCGACCTGCCCATTCTGCCACGCGCGCTGGACACAGGAGATGATTGACCAGCTCGAAAGATTTTCGAGCGCCGGCGGCTGCGCCTGTTGCAGCCTGACGCCAGACCTTGTGGCCCACCAGCCATTGGAGACGCCCAAACGCGACCTGTGCTGCGCGACTTGTGGGAAGGCGATCTACCTCGCGCCGAATCTCATAGGTACCCATATTGAAGAGATTCAGACGCAGCTCAAATCCGATGTAAATCTTTTTTATTTCTGAATATATTTCCATCACAGGAAATATAGATTCATAGTTTCGAAAGATGGGATTTATCCCAACGACGGTGGGAACGAATGTGGTTTACCCACCGACACGGTCGTTCAAAATCAACACCATGGATCAGCCAGCGCGATCATTGCCCGCCTGGACAATGACTGCACGCTTGGCGACACAAAATGGAGAGTATGATGTTGGACGTTCTTTCAGATCTTGTGGCCGGAAAAGCCGGCGTTGGCGATCAACCCGAACAGGGTGCCGATCTGCCTGACACCCTGCCGGTCGTGGACATCTCCAGACTGCAAGGCAGCGCGCGAGACCGTGAGACGCTGATCGCACATCTGAGGAGTGTGCTGCACCGTTTCGGCTTCTTCTACCTTAAGGGTCATGGCGTCGACCCCGCGCTGTGCGCCGCAGCCCTCGCCGTCTCCAAGCAGTTCTTCGCATTGCCGGAGGAAGACAAGCTCGCCATTGAAATGATCAGATCGCCGCATTTCCGGGGCTATTGCCGGGCCGGCATGGAACTGACAGGCGGTAAGCCCGACTGGCGCGAGCAGGTGGATTTCGACCGCGAGGAAGCCCCGCTGCCCACTGGCCCCGACACACCCGCGTGGCATCGCGCCATCGGGCCCAATCAGTGGCCCGATGCCCTGCCGGAGATGCGAGGCATCATTCTGGCCTATCAGGCTGAGGTGACGCGGGTCGGGATCGAAGCCCTCCGCGCGATCGCCCTGGCGCTCGGCCAAGACGAAGATGCCTTTGCGCCCATGTACAAGTCGGGCCCACGCCAGCATCTCAAAATCGTGCGCTATCCCGGTCGCCATCAAGCCACGTCGAAACAGGGCGTCGGCGCCCATAAGGATGGCGGGCTGATCACCATCTTGCTGCAAGACGTGTTGCCGGGGCTGCAGGTCCAGCTTGAGGACGGATCGTGGATCGATGCGCCGCCCGTGCCGGGTACATTCGTCGTGAACACCGGAGAACTGCTTGAACTGGCCACCAACGGCTTCGTCCACGCGGACGTCCATTGCGCGACCTCGCCAGAGCCCGGCACGGCGCGCTATTCCATTCCGTTCTTTCTCGGCGCGAGCCACGAAGGCAGCATCCCCCTGATCGAACTGCCCCCCGAACTCCGCGCAGTCGAACGCGGGGTGAGTTCAGACCCCGACAACCCACTGTTTCGCGACGTCGGCATGAACCACCTCAAGGCGCGCTTGAGATCCCACCCTGATGTAGCAGCACGGTTTTACGCCGATTGTGTGTGATGCTGATGAGCGGCTCTCATTAGAGAGAACAGCTGGCGTCGTCAGACAGAAGAATAAGGCAAGGGGCGCGAGCAGAATGCGATCTGTCTGCCACCTCGTGCCGAAGCCGCGTCAGACCGCGATTGATTCAGCCTGATTCACCCCGAGAATCCTTGCTAAACGATCTCAGATGGATCGCCTCGCAACCGCAACCCACAGCGTGCGCTTCGATTTTAACCGCCGCCGATCTCAGGCTCATGGCGCAAGCCAGCTTCATGAACCAGCGCAGGTCCTCACGGGCCGTTTCGCGCGGTGAAATGTCGGCTATGTTGAACTGTTAAAACTGAGGACAACCCGCGGGCGCGCTGTCCAAGGGTTCTCCTATGACCGGCCCACTGGGGGTCACATGTACCGGGGACCAGTCAAGCCGGGTAGGTCACGCAAAGAGCGACCCCACGCATTGACACTATGCGGAATGCGCATCGCATGACATCTTGATACCATCATGGCACAGAACATTTCAGTTTCGCCAATCAATCGGTCGTGGAACAGTGGCTTTGCCTTGTATCAGGCGGCGACATATGTCGGGACGCCACATCGGCCTGTCATCGTGGCCGCGACCACGAACAGTCAGAGCGAAATCCAGCTCTTTGACTGGCTGGTGCCCGAGCGCTTCGAGGTCATAAGCGGCGGCGGTTCCGACAATCGCGCTGCGAAATTCTGCTTCTACATCGCGAACCGTCCCACCTGGATCGGCCGAGGCGATGGCCAAATACAGGAAATCCCGGAACATAAACTCGTCGTCATCAATACGAACGATCCAATCAGGACGATCAGCCTTGGCGACACGCGGCATCTTACGCTCGTTCTGCCTCACTGGATGGTCGCGCGCCATGTTCCGGAGCCGGTTCATCTGAGCACATCAGCGACCGTCTTGCCCGATGCCAATGGGCTCGCAGCGCGCGACATCATGTTTGCGCTTCGATCATGCATTGGGTTGGCGCAGTTTCCTTCGATCAGCACGAAGCTGGTGGACGGCTTCCTTGATACTCTGCGTCCCGTCAAAGCCGATGACCATAGCCCTGGCTTGCACAAGCGCAGCGCCGATGTGCTGCGCGTTCGCGAGATCATCACACGGAATTTCAGCGATCCCGATTTTTCAGCGGCGGATATTGCGCGCGCGCTCGGGATATCCACGCGTTACCTGCACCTCATCTGTCAGGTTGAAGAGTCACCCGCCCGGATGATCCGGAATTTCCGGCTCCAACAAGCAGAGGCGCTCCTCAAATCGCCAGCCTGGCAGGATAGATCGATCACCGACATTGCGCTGGAGTGTGGCTTCAACAGCAGCAGTCAGTTCAGCACCAGCTTTCGGTCCTATGCCGGGGTTTCGCCACGGCAGTTGCGATATGGCCGCATTGCTTAGACTCAGAACCGACCCGCGCTTCCAAATTTCAAAAATCCACTGCGGAAATCGGAAAGACGGCCTGGCTGCGGCCAATTAAGCCTGCTCGCCACAAAACAACGAAATGAAGAGGGCGAGGATATGTGGAAGGGCTCTGACAGTCTGTCCGGTTTTTGCGTGCTGGCGGCCTTGGTGGCGACGCCGGGGATGGCGCAGACGGGACCGAGCGAACCATCGGCAACGATCGAGGACATTGTCGTCACTGCGCGTCGGACGGCAGAGACGTTGCAGAACGCACCTGTTGCCGTGTCGGTGATCGGCGGCGGCGCCCTCGAGCGGGCCGGCGTCACCGGGTTGACGGACCTGCAGAGCCGGCTGCCCGCTGTGGAATTCCAGACAGCGACGAGCACGCCGATCGTCACCGTGCGCGGTGTTGGCACGTTCAGCACGCAGGCCGGTGTCGATTCCGCCATAGCCTATACGGTCGATGGCATCTTTCTGGCCCATCCCCAGGCATATCCCCCGGTTCTGGTCGACATCGCGCGCGTGGAGTCTCTGCGTGGACCGCAGGGCACGCTCTATGGCCGCAACTCAAATGGCGGCGCGATCAACTTCCTGACCAACGAACCGGTGCTGGGGCAAGTGCAGGCAAATATCGCGCTGACTGCGGGCAATTATGCGACCTTCGGTTCCGAGGCGATGCTGAACGTGCCCGTGGGTGAAAAGGCCGCGATCCGTTTCGCGTTCGGCTCAAACAGGCGCGATGGCTTCTACCCCGATGGGTATAGCAATGCCGCTGATTGGGTCGGGCGCGCGCGTCTAATGGTCCAGCCCAGCGATCAACTAAGGATCGTCCTGAGTGCCGACCGCTCCAAGCTGAGCAACGATGGCGCGGGTTGGGACTATTGCCCGCCCAACACCACCAGCGCTTTGTGCGCCGGCCGCTCTTTCCGCCCCTATACCGGGCTGAGCGGACGCAACCTCGCGGATTTCAATCATAGCGATAGCTGGTCGGTCTATAATCAGATTGATCTCACGCTCCCCTGGGCTACGCTCACCTCGCTCACTGGCTACCGCGACAACGACTTCCTCGCCCGGCAGACGCAGGTGCTCGGCACGTCGTCCTCAGGTTTTATCCAGGGTGTGCGCAGCAAATTGTTCACGCAGGAGCTGCGCCTCGCATCGCCTGCCCAGTCGCCTTTCAAATGGCTCCTCGGCGGCTTTTACGCACGCGAGACCGGGCCTGCTTCACAGACCTTCAATCAGGACGAAATCCCCTACTTCTCCAGCGATCCTCATCTGGTGACGACCTCGAAAGCGGTGTTCGGCGAAGTCACCGTGCCCCTCGCCTCCATGCTGCGGGTCATCGGCGGGCTGCGCTATACCGACGAGGAGAAGTCCGCGACGGGTGTGGTGCGCACCATCTCGCCGACCTCCACCACCGAACTGCCGATCCTGCAGAATTTTCGGACCCGCAAATGGACCTGGAAAGCCGGGGCAGAGCTCGATCTGGCCGAGACGTCGCTGGTCTACGCGACGGTCAGCACCGGCTTCAAATCGGGCGGCATCAATCAGGTTCCGCAATTGCCCGGCTTCACCGGCTCCTACCGACCGGAGACGATTACTGCCTATCAATTGGGGTCGAAGAACCGCCTGCTCGGCAACCGCCTCCAGATCAACGGCGAAGTCTTCTATTATGATTACAAGGATTTCCAGGCGCTGCAGGTGATCCGCGACGCCGCCATTCCCGGCTTCTTCATCCAGACGACCAATTCGCAGAAATCATCGATGTACGGCGGCGAGCTGGAGGCCGAGGTCGCCGTTTCCTCCGCGGGTCGCCTGTCGCTGGCGGCCACCTGGCTCCATGCCCGCTTTGATACCTATATCATTGGCGCGACCAACCTGTCGGGCAAGCAGATCCAGGCCGCGCCCGATTTCACGCTAGGTGGCGCCTACGAGCACCGGTTCGATTTCGACAGCGGCGCCCGCCTGACCTTCGGCATCGACAGCAAATATGTGACGGGCCATTTCGTGGCCAACAGCAACGCCCCCGGCTCCTATCAGGATGGCTATTTGCGCTCCAATGCGAGCTTGACCTTCGAAACCCCCAATCGCGCGTGGCAGATCTCGGCGTTCGTCAGGAACATTGAGGACAAGGCGCAGATCGCGGCCTTCCAGCCGTCCGCAAATGGCGACTTGGTGTTGCTCAATCCGCCGCGCACCTTCGGCGCGACGGTCAAATGGCGCTACTGATCGTGGCAGGCCAGCTATCATCGATGCGAGGCGCAACCGCATGACGGATCAGTCCTCCCTCCTCTTCGACCAGTTCACTTTGAAAGGGCGGCAACTCGCCAATCGCTTCGTCCTCCCCGGCATGCAACGCGGATGGAGCGTCGACGGCGCGCCGACCGATACGCTCACCGATTACTACGTGCGGCGCGTGAAGGGTGGCGCGGGCCTTATCATCACGGAGTCGGTCGCGGTCGATCACCCCAGCGCGACACGGTCGGCTGTTTTCAGCCGGTTGGACGAAGGCACGTTCGAGGCCTGGCGACAGTGCGTTGGGGCAGTGCGCGCTGCAGGCGGGCACATTCTCCTGCAACTCTGGCATGAGGGCGCAGTGCGCAAGGATGAGGATCTGGGAGACGGGGTGGTCGTCACGCCGACACTCAGCCCATCCGGATTGATGGCGGCGGACCGACCGCGTGGTCGGGCGGCGACGCTTGAGGACCTGGAGGAAATCAAACAGGCCTTCGTTCGCTCCGCGCTTCTCGCGCAAAAGGCTGGGGCAGACGGCATAGAACTGCACGGCGCGCACGGCTATTTTCTCGATCAGTTTCTGTGGGAGCAAACCAACCGCCGCTCGGATCGCTATGGTGGCCAGTCGCTGCCCGAGCGGGCGCGCTATCCTGCCGAAATTGCGCGAAGCGTACGTGCAGCCTGCGGGGAAGATTTTATCATCTCCTTTCGCTTTTCCCAGTGGAAGGAGATCGATCTCAATGCGCGGATCGCCGAGACGCCAGAGGAGCTGGCGTTATTCGTCTCGCTGCTGCGGGACTCAGGAGTCGATATTCTCCACGTGTCGACGCGACGTTTCTGGGAGGCTGCCTGGCCGGAGAGCGACAAGACGCTGGCCGCTTGGGTCAGGCAACTGAGCGGACTCCCGGTAATCGCCGTGGGCAGCGTCGGCCTGAGCACCGACATCATGGAAACGGCTCAGGGCCTGGAATCGCAATCCGATGCACAGGCGAGCATCACCCTTCTAGACCAGGGTCTGCAGCGGGGCGACTTCGACCTCGTCGCTGTCGGGCGCGGGCAGATCAGCGACCCCGAATGGGTCAACAAGGTGCAGGAGCAGCGTTATGGTGACATCATCGCCTTTTCCCGCAAAGCGCTCGGCAAGCTTGATGGGGAAACGGACCATATGGAGGGTGTGCCCCCAAAGGCCTGAGCGACACATCGGCATGGCGGATATCGGGATAAGGGTTGGGACGAGGCAATGAACTCTGGCAGGCCAGCCGAATTAGCGGTGGATGAGGCGGTCGATCTGAAGGGGGGGACCAGCCGCCCAGATGTCACGCGTGCCTCATGGATCGCGCTCTCCATCCTGCTGCTCGTCTATCTGCTCAACAATCTCGATCGGTTCATCCTCTCGATCCTCGCCCAGCCGATCAAGGAAGAGTTGCGCCTCGCGGACTGGCAGCTTGGCCTGCTCACCGGCTTTGCCTTCAGTCTCCTGTATGTCGTCGTCGGATTTCCGATGGCGCGCCTGTCCGACCGGGGAAACCGGACGTTGATCCTGTCCCTCTGCGTGGCCTTCTGGTCGATCATGACCGCGCTGTGCGGCCTCGCGACAAGTTTCGTGCAGCTTTGCCTGTTCAGAGCCGGTGTCGGTGTCGGTGAAGCGGCTTGCCTGCCCGCTTCACACTCGTTGATCAGTGATCTCTTTCCGCCGGAGGCGCGAACGCGCGCGATGTCGATCTTCGGGCTGGGCCTGCCGCTGGGCGGGTTTGCCGGCGTCGTGATCGGTGGCTTCGTCATGGACCATTGGGGATGGCGCAGCGCGATGCTGATCGTGGGTCTGCCCGGCCTGCTGGTAGCCTTGCTGACCTGGATGGTTATCAAGGAGCCCGAACGGGGCCGCTTTGAGCGGGCATCCGCGCGGACGTTGCCCAGCGCCGGGTCCCTGATCGAAGTTGCGATGGCGCTATGGAAATCGCCCATTGCTCGGAATGTGATCATTGCTCTGACGGCTGCGGGACTGGTCGGCGCGCCCAATGTCACCTTCATGGGCCCCTATATGATCCGCCGCTTCGACCTGGGCTACACGGAACTGGGCGTGATCATCGCGCTGACCTTCATGCTCGGATCGGCCATATCGACACTGGGAGGCGGGCTCATCGTCCATTGGGCATCCCGCTTTGACGACCGCTGGATCATGTGGGTGCCTGCCATCGGCGTTGCGCTCAGCGCGCCATTATATGTCGCGGCTTATGCGCAAAGCAGCTGGCAGGGCCTCGCGGCGATCCTGTTTCTCGCATCCGTCGTCAACTCGACCTATCTCGCGCCTTCCTACGCCATGCTGCACAGTACGGTCGGGCCGAACGGCCGGGCGACTGCATCGGTCATCGCGAGCTTCTGCCTCAGTCTGATCGCGATGGGTTTTGGTCCACTGCTTGCCGGCATGGGGATCGATCTGCTGGCAGCTCATCTCTTCAGCGTCCTTGAGCAAGGTGGTTTTTCGAGCGCGTGCCCCGGCGGTGCGGCCGCCGCCGGGAGCGGCCCGGAACTGGCCAGCGCATGCCGCTCCGCGACATCCCAGGCCACGCAATGGGTGATCATGGGATGCCTCGCAGCGATGGTGTGGCCCGCCTGGCATTTCTTCCTTGCGGCGCGTCACATGACCATTCGGACCACCTCAAATGCACATCATTCGCGCGTCTGACTAACCGGCTTTGACAAGAGCGGGTGACGCTTGTCCGAGGTCATCGGATGACCGCGCCGCCGGACAGCGCGTTGTCCAAAGCGGGCATAGAGTGTCGGAAGAACGAACAGTGTCAGCAGCGTTGCGGATGTCAGGCCGCCGATCACCACGGTCGCCAGCGGCTTCTGGACCTCGGCTCCGGAGCCGCTGGCAAACGCCATGGGCACAAAGCCCAGGCTTGCGACCAGCGCAGTCATGGCGACCGGCCGCAGGCGTTGGATCGCGCCTGTTCGTGCTGCCTCGGCGCGGCTCATGCCCTTGCCGATCAGATCCTGAATGGAGCTGACCATGACCAGCCCGTTCAACACCGCGATTCCCGACAGCGCGATGAACCCCACCGCCGCCGAGATCGAGAAGTCCATCCCGCGCAGGAAGAGCAGCAACACGCCGCCGACGAGCGCGAAGGGCACGCCGGTAAACACGATCGCCGCGTCCCGAACATTGCCGAGCGCACCGTAGAGCAGCAACAGGATGATGACGAAGCAGCCCGGCACGACAAGTTTCAGCCGCTCGCTTGCCGAAGCGAGATTCTCGAACTGCCCGCCCCACTCGAGATAACTGCCCGCAGGCAAGCGCACCTCGTTCGCAATCGCTGCCTGAGCGTCTGCAACGACACTGCCCACATCGCGGCCCCGGACGTTGGCCTGGACAACGACGCGGCGTTTGCCGTTCTCGCGGCTGATCTGGTTTGGCCCGTCGACCACCGCAATCGTCGCCACACTCGACAGGGGGACATAGGCGCCCCCAGCGACCGGCACCTGAATCTGGGCCAGTGCGCCAAGGTCGGCACGTTGGGCCTCGGAAAGGCGGATGACCACCGGGAAGCGTCGATCACCCTCGAAGATCATGCCTGACGTGCGGCCGCCGATCGTGGCGGTGATGGTGTCCTGCACGTCCTGCGCCGTCACGCCGAGCCGCGCCATCGCATCGCGATTGACGCGGATGTCGAGCATCGGCAGGCCCGTTGTCTGCTCGACCTTTACGTCGGTCGCGCCTTCCGTCCTCCGCAGAACCGAAGCGGCCTGCTCGGCTACCCGGTTCATCGATGCGAAATCGTCACCGAAAACCTTGACCGCGACATCGCCGCGGACGCCGGCAATCAGCTCGTTAAAGCGCATCTGGATGGGCTGAGTGATCTCATAGGCGTTTCCGGGAATCTTCCCCAACTCGCCTTCCAGACGCTCCACGAGTTCCGCCTTGGTCAGGCGGGGATCGGGCCACTCGTCTTGTGGCTTGAGGATCACGAACATGTCCGTGGCATTGGGCGGCATCGGGTCGGATGCCAGTTCCGCCGTGCCTGTCTTGGAGAAGACGAACTTCACCTCCTTTTGACGCGACATCATCTGCTCGAGCGGCGCCTGCATCGCCTGGCTTTGCTGGACCGATGTCGCAGGGATCCGCAGGGCCTGGATCAGGATGTCGCCTTCATCGAGCTGCGGCAGGAACACCTGCCCCAGCGAGAGGAATGCCGCCGCCGCGATCGCAAGGCTTCCAAGCGCCGCTCCGATGGTGAACGAAGGCATCTTCATCGCCCGATCGAGGCCCGGTTCGTACCGCGCCTTCAACCAGGAGATGATCCGGCCATCCTTTTCCTCAACCTTCTTGGAAAGCCAGATCGCGATCATCGCCGGCACGAAGGTCAACGACAGGATGAAGGCGAAGGCGAGCGCGATGATGACCGTGAGCGCCATCGGCACGAAGGTCTTGCCTTCCACCCCGGTGAGCGTGAGCAGTGGCACGTAGACCAGAATGATGATCGCCTGACCGTACACAGAGGGACGGATCATTTCGCGCGCGGCGCTCGCAACATTGCCGAGCCGCTCCTGCACTGTGAGCAGGCGCCCCTCATGATGCTGTTGTTCGGCAATACGCCTGAGCGCATTCTCAACGATGATGACGGCGCCATCGACGATAAGGCCGAAGTCGAGCGCGCCAAGGCTCATCAGATTGGCTGAGACGCCGACGCGCAGCATTCCGAAACCGGTCAGCACCATCGTGATCGGGATGACCAGCGCTGCGATCAGGGCCGCCCGGAAGTTGCCGAGCAACAGGAACAGGATGACGATGACCAGAAGCGCGCCTTCGCTGAGATTCTTTGCGACCGTCTTGATCGTTGAGTTCACGAGGACCGTCCGATCCAGCACCGGCTGAATGACGACGTCGGGGGGCAGGGATGCGTTGATCTCCTGCAGCCTGTCGGCAACCGCGGTCGCCACGGTGCGACTGTTTTCACCGATCCGCATGATCGCCGTGCCAACCACCACTTCGGTGCCGTTCTCCGAGGCTGATCCCATCCGAACCGCCTGTCCGGTCTGCACCGTGGCGACCTGATCAAGCGTGATCGGCACGCCTTCGCGGGTGGCGATGACTATCCGCGCCAATTCCGCTTCGTTGCGGATCAGCGCGTCCGATATGACCGCGAGACCTTCGCCCCCGCGATTGACGAACCCGCCCCCGACGCTGGAGTTGTTGCGCTCGAGCGCCGTGCCGAGGTCGGTCAGGGTTAGCCCCATTGATGCCAGTTTCTGGACATTGGGCACGACGAGATATTGTTTGGCGTAGCCGCCGATCGAATCGATGCCGGCGACGCCGGGCACGTTCTTGAGGAGCGGCGTGACGATCCAGTCCTGCGTGGTGCGCAGATAGGTGGCCTTATCGGCCTCGCTCGTCAGCCGTTGCCCTTCGGGCGTGATGTAGCTGCCGTCTGGCTGCTGGCCAGGCTCGCCGGGCCGATGCTTGTCGTCCGCCCGATGGTCGAGCCGGACGGTCCACATATAAACCTCGCCAAGCCCCGTCGCGATCGGCCCCATTTCAGGGCTGACGCCGCCGGGCAGGCTCTCTTTCACGCTTTCAAGGCGTTCGCCGACCTGTTGACGCGCGAAATAGATGTCGGTTGCGTCGGTGAACACGGCCGTGACCTGGGCAAAGCCATTGCGGCTCAGCGAACGGGTGTACTCAAGACCCGGAATACCGGCGAGCGCCGTTTCGATCGGAAACGACACCTGCTTCTCGACCAGTTCAGGCGAGAGCGCGGGCGCACGGACGTTGATCTGCACCTGATTGTTGGTGATGTCCGGCACGGCGTCGATCGGCAGGCGGGACAAAGAAAAGGCGCCTATGACGGCGGCGACGGCGGTGAGAGCGAGGACAAGCCATCGCTGCTCCACCGCCCATGTGACGATGCGGGCGATCATGGTTCAGTCCTCATGGCTTGCTTCGCTCTTGCCGAGTTCGGCCTTGAGCGTGAAACTTCCGGTGGTGGCGATCCGCTCACGGCCTGAAAGCCCGGAGCGGATCAGCACGGTGTCGCCGGCGGGATCGCCAAGCTGGACCGGCGTGACCCTGAAGCCTGTGGCCGTCCGCACGAACACAACCGTTTTCCCCTCGACCGTTTGAACGGCCGTCAAGGGCACGCGCACAGAGGCGGGACCGTCGCCGCCGCCAGCCAGTTGCACCGACGCAGTAACCGCCTCGCCAACGCGCCAGACGCCGCCGCCATCGTCGAGCGATGCGATCGCCGGCACCAGCCTGGTCTGTGGATCGAGCGCTGGCGACACGAAGCTGATCTGCCCGATTGCCGAGCGTCCTGCTGCGGTGACCGTCACGGGCGCACCGGGACGGACGCGGCCCGCATCCTCGGGCTTGAGGCTGAGCGTTAGCGACACCTTCGACAGATTGGCGACCCGGAACAGCTCGGCGTCAGCCGCAACTGTTTGACCGAGCACGACAGGTCGCGCGATCACCTGGCCCGAGAGGGGGGCAACGATGCCGAGGCGATTGAGCCCGCCCCCACCGCCCCCAGTTGCCGAAACCTGGCTTTGCGCCTGAGTGAGTGCGATCCGCGCCTCGGTTGCCGCGGTTCGCGCCGCGATCAGATCCTGCTCAGGTGAAACGCGCTGAGAAAACAGCCTTTGCTCGCGCGCGAGATTGGAATTGGCGAGGGCGAGCCGTGCCCGGGCCGCCTCGACCGCCCCCTTGAGCTGCGCCGCCTCGCGGCTCTCGATCACCGCAAGCGTCTGCCCGCGGGCAACGCTTTCGCCGAGATTGCGGTTAAGCGCGACGACACGACCCGCGATCGCCGCCGAGACGACCTGTGTCGCCTGCGGATCGCCATCGATCGTCGCGGGCAGTTCGATCGTGCCGGCGCCGCCGATCAGCGGACCGGCAACCTGCACGCCTGCCGCCGCGATCTGTTCGGTCGAGAGCGTGATGACGCCTTCAACCGCATGGCCGGTTTCCTTGGGTTGCTCGGGCGCGGTCTCGTTCGTCGAAGCGCCGTCACCGCAGGCAGCCAATATGAACGCGAGCGAGAATGCGCCCGCAAGCTTGATTTTCTTCATGACTGGTTTCCCCCTTGAGGCGCGGGAGCGGTCAGCCGCTCCAGCCGCGCACGGGCATTGTGATAATTGGCGAGGGCATCGATCGCAGCGACGCGGGTGTCCGCGAGCGTGCGCTCGGCGTCGAGCAAATCGAGCTGGCTGAACTTGCCCTCGCGATAGCCGATCCGTGCGATACGGGCCGCCTCCTGCGCGGCCGCAAGCGCCGGGCCGGCGGCCGCGCGTGCGGTCGTTTCGGCGTTGGCTGCTTCAGCTTGCGCTTCGGCAATCGCCTGATCGACATCGAGCGCCGTCATGCGCCGCCGCGCCTCAGCCCTTGTGCGCTCGGCACTAGCCTGCGCCACCGCCGCCCGCCCGTTGTTGAACAGCGGGATTGCAATCGAGATGGCGAAAGCCGCGGCGGTGTCGTTGGTCGCTTCCAGACGCCGGAGCGCCGGCCCGATATTAAGATCGGGCACACGATTGGCGCGCGCCAGACGGATGCCGGCATCGGCGACGGCAAGATCGGCGTCGGCTGCCGCAAGCGTGAGCGTGCCGGACGCTGACGGCGCGATCGTCGGGCCATAGGATGCTGTCGGAATTTGGTCCAGCAGCCCGATGTCCAGCGCACCATCAATCGAACCGCCAAGCCGTCGTGCGAGGTTCAGCCGGGCGACATCCGCAAGCCGGGCCGCGCGTTCCAGGCTCGCCGCCGCGTTGATCCTGGCGAGATCCGCACGCTGCTCTTCAAGCGGTGAAGCACGGCCGGCTTGCACGCGCACCCGTGCCGCTTGCAGGGCATCGTTCGCGATCCTGAGCTGGTCATGGGCGGTTGCGAGCCGTCTTTCCGCCGCGATCGCCTCGACATAGAGCGACGTGACCTGAAGGCGGACATCGGCCGCGACGACTGCTGCCTCCAATTCCGCACGTGAAAGTTGCGCGGTGGCGACAGCAACGCGCGCGTTGCGCTTGCCGCCGAGTTCGATGGGCAATGTCACGCCCATCGTCGTCTCCGCGCTCTGGAGCCCCCTATATAGTCCGGTGCCGACGACATTCTCGACCTGCGCCTGCGCCAAGGGGTTGGGACGCAGGCCCGCAACCATGCGGTTGGCGCGGGCGGCTTCGATAGCGGCTTTGGCAGCGTCGGTTGACGGTGCAGCGCCGCCCGCCGCGGCTATTGCCTGTTCAAGCGTGAGGATCGACGCCGCAGCATCGGCCGATACGCGCCCCTGTTGCGCCTGCGCCGTCGAGGCACAGGACGCTGCGGCGAGCATCGCCGCGAGCAATTTCTTCATGAGTGATTCTTCCTGACAGCTGATCGTCAGGCCGGCATGCGCCGGCCGGCGAAACCGTCAGGCTTGGGGCGGCCGTGGCAAGACGCCGCCGCGGGCATCCGGCAGCGGCGCGCGCAAATGGCGCCGCTCGGGATCGTTCGTCACCAGGCTCGCCTGTGCCCCGATGATCGTTGCAGGCGTCCCGACATGATGTCCGTGACAGGGATTATGATGATGCGGCAGTCCATTGTCGCTGTCGGCGGGCACCTCGTCACCGTCACCCGGTGCGTGGACCGCAAGTTCGGCGCCAAGCACGCTCCCACCCACCGCTTCAGCAGCGTGCGCTATGCCAGCGAAGCCGGACAGCACCAGCATCAGGCAGGCGAGCAAAGGGAGAAGCTTGCGCATCATCCGTCCCTTACCACCCAGACGCCACGACGTAACCGTGTTTTTCGGAATGAGCTCTTCACGCATAAGGATGATTTGCGCGCCGCTGGAGGTGGCGAGAGCGATGCCCCGTTATCGAGATGGGCAGCAGGCATAACGTGCTCGCCGACGTGAGCAGCGGCGGAGGTTTTCGCATCACGCGCCAGGCTTTACGCGGTCACCCTCGCGCAAGCTTGCGGGACCGGCTTGGAAAGCGTGTACGTGACGCCTACGACAGCTCATGCGCGCAGTGGGCATTGCGGCGAATCCAGGATGGAATGTTTAGGGGCGGACATGGTGAAGCATATTTTCTGGATCATCCTCGCGATCATCGGCGCCGTCTGTCTCGGCATCGTCGCCACGGCACGCGGCGAGGCAGTCAACGCGCTGTGGATTGTGATCGCCGCGGTCAGCATCTTCCTCGTCGCCTATCGTTATTATGCGCTCTACATCGCCCGGCACGTCATGCGGCTCGATCCTGCTCGCGCCACGCCGGCCCAGTATCGGGGTGACGGGCTGGATTATGTGCCCACGGATCGCCGCGTCCTCTTTGGTCATCATTTCGCGGCCATTGCCGGCGCCGGCCCGCTGGTCGGCCCGGTGCTCGCGGCGCAGATGGGCTATCTGCCCGGCACGCTCTGGATCATCTTCGGCGTCGTGCTGGCCGGCGCGGTGCAGGATTTCATGGTGCTGTTCATCTCGATGCGGCGCGACGGAAAATCGCTCGGTGAACTGGTCCGCATGGAGATGGGGCCGGTCGCCGGCACGATCGCGCTCGCCGGCGCCTTCCTGATCATGGTCATCATCCTCGCGGTGCTCGCCCTCATCGTCGTGCGCGCACTGGCTGAGAGCCCCTGGGGCATGTTCACCGTCGCCGCCACCATTCCCCTCGCCCTTTTGATGGGCATCTACACACGCTGGATCCGCCCCGGTCGCATTGGCGAGGTTTCGCTGCTCGGCTTCGTAGGGCTGATGCTCGCCATCCTATACGGGCAATCGGTCGCCGCGTCCCCCGTCTGGGGACCGATCTTCACCTTCACGCCCACGCAGCTCTGCTGGATCCTCATCGGCTATGGCGCCGTCGCCTCCATCCTGCCGGTGTGGCTGCTGCTGGCGCCGCGCGATTATCTGTCGACCTTCCTCAAGATCGGCGCGATCGCGGCGCTGGCGATCGGCATCATCGTCATGGCCCCGCCGCTGCGGATGCCGGCGCTGACCCAGTTCGTCGGCGGGGGCGGTCCGGTCTGGTCGGGTGGCCTCTTCCCCTTCCTGTTCATCACCATCGCCTGCGGCGCCGTCTCAGGCTTCCATGCGCTCATCTCCAGCGGCACGACGCCCAAGCTCATCGCGGCCGAAACCGATGCGCCCTTTATCGGCTATGGCGCGATGCTGATGGAAGCGTTCGTGGCGATCATGGCGCTGGTCGGCGCCTCGATCCTCGATCCGGGCATCTATTTCGCGATGAACAGTCCGGCCGCGATCACCGGCGGCGATCCCGTGAGCGCAGCGGCCGCGGTCACCGCCATGGGCTTTCCGGTCTCAGCCGACACATTGGCCCAGACCGCCCGCGATGTCGGTGAGCACAGCATCGTCTCGCGAACCGGTGGCGCGCCGACCCTCGCCGTCGCCATGGCCGAGATTTTCAGCCATGTCGTCGGCGGGCCGGCGATGAAGGCGTTCTGGTATCATTTCGCCATCTTGTTCGAGGCGCTGTTCATCCTGACGGCCGTCGATGCCGGGACGCGCGCCGGCCGCTTCATGCTGCAGGATCTGATCGGCCTCGCCGTTCCTTCATTCCGCGCGGGCAACGCCCTGCTGCCGGGGGTGATCGCGACGGGTCTTTGCGTGGCGAGCTGGGGCTTCTTCCTCTATCAAGGCGTCACGGATCCGCTGGGCGGCGTGAACACGCTCTGGCCGGTGTTCGGCATCTCCAACCAGATGCTCGCGGCCGTCGCACTGATGCTCTCCACGGTGGTTCTGTTCCGCATGAAGCAGCACCGGTTCGCCTGGGTGACCGTGGTGCCCACCCTCTGGCTGCTGGTCTGCACGCTGAGCGCTGGCGCGCTCAAGCTCCTGTCGAGCGATCCGGCCGTCGGCTTCCTCGCGCATGCCCGGCGCTTCTCGGACGCCGCCGCGCGGGGCGAAGTTCTGGCCCCGGCAAAATCCATGGCGGAGATGAACGCCATTATCTTCAATGATCGGATCAATGCCGGTCTTTGTGCGCTGTTTGTCGCCGTGGTGCTCTCGCTGCTCTTCTTCACCATCCGGACATGTCTGGCGAGCCTGCGCAATCCCGCTCCGACGGCGCATGAAGCCCCGGCCCAAATGGTGCCGGCGGAATGAGCGGCCTGTGGCACCGGCTGCGCGCCACCGGGCGCCTGATGGTCGGGCAACCGCCTTATGAGGCCTATCTGGCCCATATGGCGCGCCACCATCCCCAGGCCAAACCGATGACGCGGACCGAGTTTTTCCGTAACCGTGAGCAGGCGCGCTATGGGGGCGCTGGCGGAGGCAAGTGCTGCTAGGTTATTCGGCGCCTATCTCGGAACCAAAACCTGCATCCCGCATCTGCTTTTCGTCGCGCTCGGCCTTTCGCTGGCCATCCTCAATATAATCGCGCTCGCGACCTTGTGGCTTATCGGTGTTCGGGACGACCGAGGGGTTGGACGGCTCGGGCCGGCCGTCCGGCATGGACCGATCCCGTTCCGGCTTTTGTCGAGGGTTGTGTTCTTCCATGTGTCTTCTCCGTTTCTGCTTTGGAAACGGAGGCCGCAGGAGCCAGTTCCGCGCGCGTTCAACGGTGCGGCTTTCTCCATCATTCTATCCGCGCAGGATTTTTTCCATGCCCCTGCCCTTCGCGAGTTCGTCGATCAGTTTATCGAGATAGCGGATTTCGCGCATGGTGCCTTCCTCGATCGTCTCGACGCGCACCCCGCAGACTACGCCGGTGATCAGGGAACGCGCGGGATTCATGCAGGGGGCGCTTGCAAAGAAGTCCTCGAATGAGGTGCCGGCGGCCAGCACGCTATCGAGGGACTCTTGGCTGTGCCCCGTCAGCCAGCGCAAGATCTCGTCCACCTCTTCCTTTGTGCGCCCTTTCTTGGCTGCCTTGGCGACATAGAGAGGATAGACGCTTGCGACACTGACTGAATAGATACGATGCCCTGCCATCGGCCGCTCCATCACATGATCGTCCTCGAAGCATGAATAGAGGACCGGCGATAAGCAAGTGCTCTGCCGGAATGACCGTTCCGTGGCAGAGAGGTGGTTGCGTCTCAACACCGTTCAAGCATCGCAAATTTTCGGTTCCTGACGTTGGGGGGCCTGCGATGTCCACACCGCGGCCACGACGGCGATCAGGCCGATGACTGCGGCGCCGGCCCCTGCCAGGGCGACAGCGCGATAGCCAAGTCCCGCAGCGATCACACCGCCACCGATGGCGGCGCCGATCGCGTTGCCGAGATTGAAGGCGCCGATGTTGACGGCCGACGCCAGATTGGGCGCATCCGCTGCGGCAGCCATCACCCGCACCTGAAGCGGCGGGACGAGCGCGAAACTTGCAACGCCCCAGAGAAAGATCAGGATCGCGGTTGGCGCAGCGAAGGGCATCAGGACCGCGAACGCAACCAGCACCAGCGCCAGCCCGGCGAGCGTCACCATCAATGTGCGATCGACCGAGCGATCCGCGAAGATGCCGCCCAGCCAGTTGCCCACCGTGAGTCCGACGCCATAGGTCACCAGCATCGCCGTCACGAAGCCGAGCGACGCATGCGTTTCTGCACGCAGGATGGGCGCGATATAGGTGAATACGGTGAACATGGCGCTCGATCCGATCACGGTCAGCGCCAAGGCGGCGAGCACCGGGCCGCACTTCAGCACGCGCAACTCGGCAATGGCATTGCCGCCTTGGGGCGCAGGCAAGATCGGCAGGGTCAGCCGCAGCGCGGCGATGGTGGCGACGCCCAGTCCGGCGATCCCCCAGAACGACATCCGCCAGCCCAGATGCTCGCCCGCCCAGGTCGCGAGCGGGACGCCGACGACATTGGCGATGGTCAGCCCCATGAACATCGCCGCGACTGCACCAGCCTTGCGCTCGGGCGGCACCAGGCTCGCGGCCACGATCGCCCCGACGCCGAAAAAGGCGCCGTGGTTGAGCGAGGTGACGAGCCGCGCCGCCAGCAGCATCCCGTATCCGGTCGAGATCGCAGCCAGCAGGTTGCCGAGCGTGAAGATGCCGGCGAGCGCAATGAGCAGCGTGCGGCGCGGCACCCGGCCAGTGGTCAGGGTCATTAATGGCGCACCCAGCATCACGCCGAACGCATAGGCGCTGATGAGCAGGCCGGCGGTCGGGATCGACACGCCAAGATCGCCGGCGATGACCGGGAGCAGGCCCATGGGTGCGAACTCGGTCACGCCGATGCCGAACGCACCGATGGCCAGTGCGATGATGCCGGGATTCAGTTTCAAAGGGTTCACTCCCGTCAGACCATGGGGGGATTGAGCAGGGCAAAGCCGTCCTGCTGGCGGTAGGGCGTATGCGGATAGGACGGCATGACGGTGCTGGCCGCATCCAGCGCGGCAATCTGTTCGGGCGTCAAAGCCCAGCCGACCGCGCCCAGATTGTCACGCAACTGGGCCTCATTCCGGGCGCCGATGATGACGGAGGAGACGGTCGGTCGGCCCAGCAGCCAGTTGATCGCGACCTGCGGCACGGACCTACCGGTTTCGGCTGCGACCGCCTCCAGCGCGTCGATCACGCGATAGAGATGGTCCTCCGCAACCGGCGGCGCGAATTGCTCTGTCTCATTCAGGCGACTGCCCGGGGGGATCGGTCGGCCGCGCCCGATCTTCCCGGTCAGCCGTCCCCAGCCGAGCGGGCTCCACACCAGCGCGCCGATGCCCTGGTCGGCGGCGAGCGGCATCAGATCCCACTCATAGGCGCGCCCGATCAACGAATAATAGACCTGATGGGCGACAAGGCGCGGCCAGCTATGGCGGTCCGCCGCGGCCTGCGCCTTCATCACCTGCCAGCCAGGATAGTTGGAGACACCGGCATAGCGCAGCTTGCCCGCCGCAATCAGCCGAACGAGCGTGCCCATGACCTCTTCCGCCGGGGTGGACGCATCGAGCGCATGGAGTTGCAGCAAGTCGATATAATCCGTGCCCAGACGCCGCAACGCATCCTCCACTGCGCGGATCAGCCGTGCCCGTGAGGCGCCCCAATCCTGCGGCCCTTCGCCCATCGGCAGGCCGGTCTTGGTGGAGATCATCAGGGCGTCGCGCCGCCCCTTGATTGCGGACCCCAGCACCTCTTCCGACGCGCCGTTCGAATAGACGTCGGCGGTGTCGAACAGGGTCACGCCCGCATCGAGACAGATATCGACCAGCCGCCGCGCTTCGGCAGCGTCGCTCTGTCCCCAGGCGCTGAACAACGGCCCCTTGCCGCCGAACGTCCCGGCGCCGAAACTCAGGGCCGACACGCGCAAACCCGAGCGCCCTAGTTGCCGATAATCCATGCTCGATCCTTCGATTGCGATTTCCACTCATAAATGGACCGCAGCGCCCCACTGTTGTAGTGCGCATTCGAGCCAAGGATCTTTGCTATGGACGCAAAAGTTATTGAGAGTGGCGATCGTGCGCGTGCCATGGAGATATTCGTCGCGGCGATCGATCGGGGCAGTTTTTCCGCCGCCGGCCGTGCGGTGGGTTTGACACCCTCGGCGGTGAGCCGCGCGGTCGACAGGATCGAAGCGCGACTGGGCGTCAGGCTCCTGCTCCGCTCGACCCGGGCGCTGACCCCGACGGCGGAAGGCCTCGCCTATCTCCAGGCCGCACGGCGCATCCTTGCCGATCTCGACGATAGCGAGCAGCAGATCGCCGATCAGGGCCTGCCGCGCGGACGCCTGCGGATCAGCGCAGCGCTGTCGCACGGGCGGTTGTGCGTGGTGCCGCTGCTCGGCCGCTTCGCGCAGGCTTATCCCCATATTCTGGTCGACATCGCGCTGACCGATGCGCTGGTCGATGTCGCGGCGGGGCAGGCCGATGTCGCGATCCGCTTCGGTCCGCTCGCCGACAGCGCCCTGACCGCGCGCAGACTGGGCGAAAGCCGCCGCGTCATCATCGCCTCACCCGACTATCTTGCGCGGGCCGGGACCCCGCGCGTGCCGGAGGATCTGCATGGCCACAATTGCCTGAACTTCAACTTTCGCCGCAGTGAGCCAGTCTGGCCCTTCATGCGTGACGGGGAGGCGTTCTCCCTGGCGATGAAGGGGAGCATTGAAGCCAATAATGGCGAAACGCTCGGCCAACTCGCTGCGCAGGGCGTCGGCATCGCACGTGTTGGCGCCTTCAGCGTCGCGCAGGAGATCGCCAACGGCACGCTCGTGCCGCTGCTGGAGGATTATAACCCCGGTGACGTCGAGCAGATCAATGCGGTGTTCGTCGGCGGCGCCAATCTTCCGGCCCGCGTGCGCGCCTTTGTCGACTTTTTGATCGAGCACATGCGTTAGGTTGCGCCTGTCGCCGTCGTGGACGAGACGACCGCCGCGCTCGCGCTCATGGCTCGGGGAGCTGGTCGCCGGTGACGCCGTGACGCGGGACGGCGCCGCGGATCAGGCGCCCACTCCTCCCTTGCGCGGGCCGCGCCGCAAGAGATAGGCAGCGCCATGACCCAATCTCAGCTGGCCGATATTCTCATTGCACGACTGGTCCGTGACCATGGCGGCACTCGCCAACGCTGGCGCAAGGTCGTCGGTCCGATCCGAATTTACGATCTCAGGACCCATCCCCATTGCAACTGGATGGTCGATGCGACCGGTTCGACCTCCGATATCGCAAAGGTCGAGAGCCTGCTCGATGAACTGCGCCAGAACCACCCCATCATCACGGCTGACCGTTGACGCTGGGTTGGAGCGCCGAGGGCCTAGACGCCCGGCGCGATCAGCACCTTGCACTGCTCGCCGCGCTGTTTGAGGGCCTCGAAGACCGTGGGCGTCTCAGCGAGCGCAATGGTGCTGGTGACCATCAGCCGGGGCGCGATGGCGCCCTGCTCCAGTGCGGCAAGGGCGGCCTCATATTCCTGCACGGTGAAGAAGGCTGAGGTAACGAGGCGCACTTCCTTGCCGAGCATGGCAAAGGAGTTGAACGTGTCCGGCTTGGTGCACAGGCCCAGCAGCAGGACCGTGCCGCGCGGGCGCACTTGCTCTACGGCCTGCGCGATCAGGCCGGGCACGCCGACGCATTCAAAGACGATGTCGGCCATGCCGCCCAGACCCTGGACGGCACTTTCAACGGGGTTCTGCGGGTCCACCACGAACACGTCCGCGCCCATATCGTGCGCGCGCTGCTGCTGCGAGGGGGAGATATCCTGCACGGCCACCTTGGCCGCCCCGAGCCGCTTGGCCCAGAAGGCCACCGCAAGCCCGATCGGCCCGGCGCCCAGAACCAGTACCTTGTCACCGGTTTTCAGGCCCGACAGGTTCACGCCATGCAGGGCTACGGCCAGCGGCTCGATAATGGCGCCATCCGCCAGCGTCAGCCCCGCCGGTAAGGGCACGCACTGGTTCGGGCGGGTGACGGCATAATCGGCATAGCCGCCGCCCTGCAGCCCGAATGACGCGCACCACTGCACTTCGCCCTTGCGGCAATGTTCGCAGTCGCCGCAGCTTTTGAGCGGGATGACCGAGACGAGCTCGCCGACCTTGCGCCCCTGCGTGTTCCGACCCAGCGCCACCACTTCGCCGGCGAACTCATGGCCCAGCACATCGCCATGCTTGCATCCATAAGCGGCATCCTGCGTCATATGCAGATCACTGCCGCAAATGCCGCAGCGCCCGACCTGGACCACCAGTTCACCCTCGCCCGGCGTCGGATCAGGAACATCCTCGAACGCCAGCGGCGTGTGGAGCGCCTGGAAGATAACGGCTTTCACAAATATGCCCTTTCGTCTCTCGCCGAGGCCCGTGCCCGAGGGGGACATCTCTATCTTATCCGCCTCAATGCTGACACGGCCTAACCGACTGCTCGTATCCAATTAAACGCTAAGCCCGGAACGGACAGCGCTCGATCACATTGTTCTTGAAGATTTCGGGAGGATATATGCCATGGCGAGCACGTCGCAGGGCGGGAATGGTGGCTCACCGCATTGGACGACATTCCTCAAGGAGTTCGCCAAGGCGCCCCTTTCCGTGGGATCGCCCATTGCCACCTCGACGGGCACCATCGAGCGTCAGCTGGAAGGGGTCGACTGGGCCAAAACGCGCCTGTTCGTTGAATATGGCCCCGGCACAGGTGAATTTACCCGCTATATTCTTGCGCACCTCCCACGCGACGCTCAGCTGGTCGCGATCGAAAGCGAGGACGGGCTTGCCGACCATCTTCGCCAGACGATCGATGATCCTCGCTTTACGGTACATACTGGTTCAGCCCTCAAAGCTCAGACTATCCTCGGGCACGACGTGGTCGGACGGGTAGACTATATTCTCTCTGGGCTCCCCTTCTCCGCGTTGGAGAAGTCCGACAGGGCAAGAATTGTGGAGGATGCCGCGCACCTTCTGACCGAAGACGGTGAGTTCCTCGCTTATCAGGTGCGTCGGGCGATCGAACCGTCACTCCGCAAAGTCTTCACACGAGTGAAACGACGCCGGCGTTGGCTCAACATGCCGCCTTATCATCTCTATTGGTGTCGAGAGCCGAAGCGATCTCGCCCTTCGAACCGGGTGGATTGATCCGGCGTCGCTCCCCACCACAATTGTTGGATCTCAGCGTGAGGGCGCTCGGGTCTGGCTGTGCAATGGCCAAGGCCGCAGCATCTATCTCACTGAAGTCCCCTGTCCTATCGCCCCGCAGCGGGCCATCAGATACTCCATGATCGCGCTTGCGCGGGACGCCCCTATTCAGCAGCGATCGCGTCGATATCATGCGCGGGTTTTGCCGTCCTCAGCTGCATCATGTGCCGCCGATAGGTCGCGAGCGCCTGCCCCACCACCTGATCCATATTATAATAGCGGTAGGTGGCGAGCCGTCCGACGAACAGAACATCGGGCGTGCCCAAAGCGAGCGCTTCATAGCGTTTGAACAGAGCGGCATTTTCCGGGCGCGGGATGGGGTAATAGGGGTCACCCTCCGCACTGGGATATTCGTAGGTGATGCTCGTGCGGGCCGCACTCTGGCCGGTCAGATGCTTATACTCGGTGATGCGCGTATAGGGTACCGCTTCGGACGGATAGTTGATGACGGCGACCGGTTGCAGCCATTCGGTGTCGCGGGTCTCGTGCCGAAATTCAAGCGAGCGATAGGGCAGCTTGCCGTAGCGATGGCCGAAATATTCATCGATCGGCCCGGTAAAGACCAGCCGGTCATATCGCACGCGGGCAGCAACCTCCTCGAAGGTGACGCCAAGCTCTACGTCGATCAGTGGATGGTCGAGCATGGCGGCGAACATCGCCGTATAGCCCTCGGCCGGCATCGCCTGGAAGCTGTCGGTGAAATAACGATCATCCGTACTTGTCCGCGTCGGCACGCGGGCTGTCACCGATTTGTCGAGTTCGGACGGGTCCATGCCCCATTGCTTGCAGGTATAGCCTCGAAAGAACGTCTCATAGAGATGGCGCCCCACCTTGGAGATGACCACGTCGGCCGATGTGCGGATCGTCTCGACCGGCTCCGCCCGGCTCTCAAGAAAGGCCTCCGCCTCTGCCTCGTCCGCCAATGCCAGCCCGTAGAGGCTGTTCAATGTGTCGCGGTTGATCGGCATCGGCACCTGCTGCCCATCGACGTCCGCCAGAACGCGATGCTCATAAGGGTGCCAGCGCGTGAAGCGTGAGAGATAGTCGACGATGTCCTGACTGTTCGTATGGAAAATATGGGGACCGTAGCGATGGACCAGAATGCCGGCCTCGTCATAATGGTCATAGGCATTGCCGGCGATATGGTCGCGCCGATCGATGACGAGGACGCGCTTGCCGCCGTCCGCCGCGAGGCGTTCCGCCATCACCGCACCCGCAAAACCCGCGCCGACGACCAGATAGTCGTAATGGCGGGTGGGGCGCGGCGTCATCACCTCCTCGATGAGCGTCGACATGGCATAGACCACCTTGTCCCAGGAGAGGTCGGCGAGACACGCGTCTGCGCTCGCCCGCCACGGGGCATCGGCAGGCGCACGGGCGCGAGAGAGCGCCCGCTCGCACGCAGCCACGAATGCCTCGGGATTGCCGGCGATCTCGACCGCGTCGAGCATGCCATAATGGCGCACGACATCGATGATCGGGGTGGAGACCACCGGCAGGCCCGCTGCCAGATATTCCGGCGTCTTGGTGGGAGAAATGAACTGCGTGGACGGATTGATGGCAAAGGGCATCAACGCGACGTCCCAGCCCCGCGCATAGTGCGGGAGCTCGCCATAGGCTTTGCTTCCCAGATAGGCGATGTTGGGCCGCTGCGGCAGATCGGCGGGATCGATCTTGACGACGGGGCCAACCAGCACCAGCGACCAATCGGGATGCGCATCGGCGACGGCGGCGAGCAGGGCGAGGTCCATCCGTTCGTCAATGACGCCGTAGAAGCCGAACCGCGGCCGCGCGAGAGCGGCCTGGTCGGAAGGATCCTCCCCCGGCAGGCGCGCCGCGGCAAAATGCGCGGCGTCGACGCTGGAAGGGAAAGCATGGACCGCAGGGTGGCGCGCGCGCTTCGCCTCGTAGAGACTGTAGCCGCCAGTGAAAACCAGATCGGCTCTCTCGAACAGCTCGGCTTCAAGTTCCGCCAGCTGGGGGGGCGCAAACCGGAAATTCGCCAGCTCATCCATACAGTCATAGATCGTGCAGACCGCTTGGAGATGCCGCGAGAAGGGCAGCATCATCGGCGTATAGTACCATGTCACCAGCGGCTCGGCATGATCGCTCAGATGGGCGTCGAGCAGGTGCCGCAGGGTGACCTGGCTTTCCGCATCCGTCAGGCCGCCCGGGAGGTGCGGTGTCGCGACCGTGATGTGCGGGGCGGGCGTCCTCAGCTCCAGCCAGGCATCAGCGGTCTCGCCGCTGACGAGCGGTTCCTCCCAGAAGGTGACCGGCTGACGATATGCGAAACGCGACATAATATGTTGCGGGCGCTGGAACACGAAGTCCCAGCGCAGATGCGAGAAGCACATCAGCGTCATTATTGGTGGCTTTCGAGGCTAGAGCGGAATGAACCTGTATGGGCAACAATGCGCGCACAGCGTCCTTGCTCCCGCTTATTTACCACGATTGATCGATATCAATACGATAGTGCCAGCACGACTTTGATTGGAGGCGAACGGGGGGCCGGGTTGGTATATGCTCGGTGCACGGCCATCGCCGTATGAGGTTCCCTTGGACGCCGTATCGACCCAGCTTGCCCCTCTCGCCCTGTGGGGCGGCTGCGAATGCACGATCAATCGCGTCGGGGATGATTATCTCGATCAGTCGGCGCGGAGCGGGCACAGTGATCGACCCGAAGATCTGGATCGATTGGCCGGACTAGGCGTGACGGCGCTGCGCTACCCCTTGCTTTGGGAGAGCTTTGCCCAAAGCGACCGGCGCGAGGCGCTTTGGGCGTGGCACGCCGACCGGCTGGGGCGGCTGCGCGCGCTTGGCATCCGCCCGATCCTCGGCCTGATCCATCATGGCAGCGGTCCCGCCCCCACCCACTTGCTGGACCCGGCATTTGCGGCGGGTCTTGCCGATCACGCGCGGGAGGCGGCCGAGCGGTTCCCCTGGGTCCAGGATTGGACGCCGGTCAACGAGCCTCTCACCACTGCGCGCTTTTCCGCCCTTTATGGTCATTGGTATCCCCATCTTCACGACGAGACGGCTTTCTGGACCGCGCTCCTCAACCAGATCGATGCCATTCGGGGGGCGATGGACGCGATCCGCACGATCATTCCCGCGGCGCGCCTCGTTCAAACGGAGGATCTGGGGCACACGGACGCGACACCGCAGCGGGCCGCTCAGGCAGGCTTCGACAATCATCGCCGCTGGGCGACCTGGGATTTGCTGACCGGCCGCCTGGTAGCAGGGCACGCACTTTGGGATCATCTCGAGGGTCTGGGACTGTCGGATCGTCTGCGCGACATCGCTTCCGCGCCATGCCCGCCGGCCATCATCGGCCTCAATCACTATCTCACCAGCGACCGCTTCCTCGATCACCGGCTGGAGCGCCATCCCCCGGCCAGCCATGGCGCTTGCGCCCTCGGGCCGGTTGCCGACGTCGAAGCGGTCAGAGCCATAGCTCACCCCCCGGGCCTTGAAGGCGCCATTCGCGCCGCCTGGGAGCGCTATGAGGTGCCCATCGTGCTCACCGAGGTGCACAACGGCTGCACGCGCGAGGAGCAGATGCGCTGGCTCGACGAAGCCTGGACAACGGCCACGGCGCTCCGCGCGGACGGCCTCTGCATCGACGCGGTGACGGTCTGGAGCCTGTTCGGCGCGTTCGACTGGGACAGCCTGCTCACCCAAAAGGCCGGCCATTATGAGAGCGGCGTGTTCGACGTGCGGGCCGCCCAGCCGCGAGAGACCGCTTTGGCGCCGATGATGCGCGCACTGGCAGGAGGCGCAAGGCCGGCTCATCCCGTCCTGCATGGACAGGGATGGTGGCGTCGACCCGGGCGCCTCACCGGGGCTGCGACAGAGCCACGCGCGATCGATGTACCGCCGGCTCCAGAAGCGCGCCCGCTCTTGATCTTGGGCGCGACCGGCACCTTGGGCCAGGCCTTTGCGGGGGCCTGTTCGCTCCGTGATATCGATCATCGGCTGGTCGGACGAGACGTCATCGACCTGCACGATGCCGCCACGATTGCCGACGCGCTGGATCGGCTGCGGCCTTGGGCGGTCATCAACTGCGCAGGCTGGGTGCGGGTCGATGAAGCAGAGGGCAGCGCCGACGCCTGCCTTGCGACCAATTTCACAGGCTGCGTTGCCCTTGCAGCCGCCTGCGCGCAACGCGACATCCACTATAGCTGCTTCTCCAGCGACCTCGTCTTCGATGGCCATGGCCGGCGCGCTTATGTGGAAAGCGATGCACCAGCGCCCCTCAACGTCTACGGAGAGAGCAAGGCGCGCGCTGAGGCGGGTGTTCTGGCGGCTGGCGGGCGCGCGCTGGTCATCAGGACCGCATCCTTCTTCTCACCCTATGATCCGCATAATTTCGCCATGCATCTGGTGGCGGCGCTGCGGACCGAACGCGTATTTCACGCCGTGGGGGATTGCATCACCTCGCCCACTTATGTGCCCGATCTCGTCCGCGCCACGCTCGACCTCGTGATCGACGACGAGTGCGGCATCTGGCACCTCACCAGCGACGGCGCTTTCTCCTGGGCGCAGTTTGCGCATGCCGTGGGCGAAAGGATGGACCTGCCAACCGATCTGATCGAAACGGTCTCCATCGACGCGATGAACTGGCCGGCGCGGCGGCCCCGCCATGCGCCGATGAGCAGCGAGCGCGGCCTGATCATGCCCAGCCTGGCTTCGGCAATCGACCGGTTTGCCCTGCACCTTGGCTGAGCCCAGGTTCGCCGCCCCAGCCTAGGCCTTTTCGAGAACGGCCCGGATCTTGGCCGCGAGCTGCTCGACTGTGAAGGGCTTACCGAGAAGCTCCACACCGGGATCGACAACGCCGTTGTGGACGACGGCGTTCCGCGTGTAGCCGCTGGTATAGAGCACTTTCAGGTCCGGCCGGCGGCGGCACGCTTCATCGGCGAGTTTCCGGCCGTTGATGTCCGGCATGATGATGTCCGTGAACAAGAGCGTGATCTCCGGATGCTCGTCGAGCACGCGGAGCGCCGCATGTCCGCCATCCGCTTCCAGCACGCGATAGCCCAGTTCGACCAGCGCATCGACGCTGAACCGGCGGACGGCGGCCTCGTCCTCGACAACCAGAATGACCTCCTGCTCATCGCCCCTCGGCAGGTCGGCCCGCACCTGTTCGATCTCTCCGGCGGCCTCGCCATAGAATCGCGGGAGGTAGATCTTGATCGTCGTCCCTTCGCCCGGCTCGGAATAGATTTTGATATGCCCGCCCGACTGCCGGACAAATCCGTACACCTGGCTCAGCCCCAGACCGGTGCCCTTGCCCACGGCCTTGGTGGTGAAGAAGGGATCGAACGCCTTCGCGATCACGTCGTCCGGCATGCCCGTGCCGGTGTCGGTCACGGCGATCATCACATATTGGCCCGCCGGAACGCCGAAATTCTCCGCGGCATAGCGATCATCGGCGTGCGTGTTTTGCGTTTCAATCGTCAGGTGTCCGCCATCCGGCATGGCATCGCGGGCATTGACCGCGAGATTGACGATCGCGTTTTCAAGCTGGTTGCGGTCGGCATGGGTGCGCCACACGCCCGCCGCAAGAACCGTCTCCAGCCTGACATCGCCGCCCAGCGAATGCAGGAGAAGCTCGGACATGCCCGAGACGAGCTTGTTGGGATCGAGCACCTCGGGGTTGAGCGGCTGCTGGCGCGAGAATGCCAGGAGGCGATGGGTCAGGGTGGCAGCGCGTTCCGCGCCGTCGATCGCGGCGTCGATATAGCGTTTCGCGCGCTCATCATCGGCCATGACGCGCCGGCTCAACAGGTCGAGTGAGCCGATCACCACGGCCAGCATATTGTTGAAGTCATGCGCGATGCCGCCGGTCAATTGGCCGACAGCTTCCATTTTCTGTGCCTGACGCAAGGCCGCCTGCGCTTGCTCGCGCACGGCCACCTCCTCGGTCACGCGACGCTCGAGATGCTCGTTGAGCTCCCGCAGTTCCGCCTCGGCGCGCTTGCGCGCCGTCACGTCAATCGCCGTGCCGACGACGCGCAGGCACCGCCCGGCCTCGTCGAAGACGCCGCGTCCCTTGGCGGCGACCCAGCGCACCAGTCCATCTTCCTTGCCGATCGTTCGATACTCGACATCATAGATCGCGCGGACATTGGGGTCTGCGGCCGCCAGATAGGCTTCGGTGGTATGCGCGCGATCGTCGGGATGGAGGCCTTCGTAAAAATCCTGCATCGACACTTCGACATCGGGCGAGATGCCGAACACCCCTTTCACGATGGGCGGCCAGATCAGAACATCATTGACGACGTCGACGTCCCAAAAGCCGACCTCGGCGGCATCCGTCGCGAGCCGCAGCCGCTCCTCGCTGATCGCCAGCTCGGCCCGGACGCGCATCCGCTCAGACAGATCGAGCATCGCCCCGATCATGCGCAAAGCCCGCCCCTGCGCATCCCGGATGATGTGGCCGCGATCGAAGACGTGGGCGTAGCTCCCGTCGCCCCGCCTGAACCGATATTCTCCGCTCCAGCTGTCCGACGAGCCGTCAATCGCTGCGTGGATGGTCCTGTCCACCTCGTCCCGGTCGTCAGGGTGGATCTGCGCGATCCACCATTCTCCGCTATTCTCGATCTGGTCGGCCGGGTGGCCATAAGCGATGGAGAGCGCGTCGTTCCAGGTCACATAGTCGGTGACGAAATCCCAATCCCAGATGGCGTCGTTCGTCGCCTTGCTCGCCAGGCGGTAGCGTTCCTCGACCGCGCGAATATCCTCAAGCCGGGTTCGCGCTTCATATTGCCGCCGGCGCGCCCGCAGCGCAGCCGTGGCGACGCTGACCAATGTGGTCGGGTGAAAGGGGCGTTCGAGAAAGGTCACGTTGCCGAGCAATTCGAGATGGCGGCCGGCGGCAGGATTGCGCTCGACGCCGCCGCCGCGCTGGGTGAGCAGGACGAAGGGCAGATCGGACCATTCCTGCTGCGCGGCGATGAGCTCCACCAGCGGCCTCAGATCGGCCGCCTTGACCGCTTCATCGGTCATCATCACGAACCCAAGACCCTGTGCGAGGCGCGCGACCAGCGCATCGAGCGACGGGACAATCTCGGTTTCGATACCGGCTTGGTTGAGGATGGCGGCGGCGATCTCTGCATCCCGACCGTGAGGGGCGAGGATGACGGCACGCTCCGAAAAAGTGCGGTTCATCAGCCGCGCTTGTCCTGGCCGAGGTCCATCAGATTGCCGGCACCGACCATCGTGGGGATGCCACGCAATACACCCTGAAAATGCGTCAGCGGCTCGCCGATGGTGATGCCTTGTGCGTCGATACGATATTCGCGGATCGTATTCTCATGGACGCCCGAGCGTTTCTTGACGATCGAGATGGCCCGCCGGACATGGCCCACCGCCTCGAAATAGCGCAGCAGCACGACCGTATCGGCCAGATAGGTGATGTCCACCGGGGCCTGCATGTCTCCCACCACGCCATGCTGCGTGACGGTGAGGAACGTGCTCGCGCCGCGCCGATTGAGATATTGCAACAGCTCGTGAATGTGGAGGACAAGCGCGCTCTCCTCGGGCATCGCCGCGCGATATCCGTTGAGGCTGTCGATCACGACGGTGCGGATGCCGTGCTCCTCGACGGTGGCGCGCACCCGATGAGCAAACTCGCCGGGCGACATTTCGGCTGCATCGACCTGCTCGATGATGAGCTTACCCTCTGAAACGAGGCGCCACACATCGATGCCAAGCCCCTTGGCCCGATCGGCCAGCAGGCCGAGTTCCTCATCGAAGACGAACATGGCCGCCGTCTCTCCACGCGCGATGCACCCTTTCACGAGATTGAGCGCCAGGAGGGATTTGCCCGTCCCCGTCGGGCCGAGGATCAGCGTGCTGGTGCCGGAGTCAAAGCCCCCGCCGAGCAGGGCATTGAGTTCAGCGCTTTCCGTGGGCGCGGTGGCCCGCACGAAATCGGATTTATGCTCCAGCGACACCAATCGCGGAAAAACCCGGACACCGCCGGTATCGATCACGAAATCATGATAGCCGCCGCGATAGCGCTGGCCGCGATATTTGAGCATCCGAAGCCGCCGGCGTTCCGAACCGTAAAGCGGTGCCAGCTCCTCAAGCCGCAGCACGCCATGAGCGACGCTGTGCACGGTCTTGTCATTGGTGTCGGAGGTCAGATCGTCGAGCATCAGCACGGTTGCATTATGCTTGGCGAAATAGTGTTTGAGCGCCAGAATCTGGCGGCGGTAGCGCAGCGAGCTTTGGGCGAGCAGCCGGATTTCCGAGAGACTGTCGATCACTAACCGCTGCGGCTTGACCCGCTCGATCGCCTCGAGGATGCGCTTGGTGGTTTCGCCCAGTTCGAGGTCGGAGGAGTAGAGCAGGCTCTGCTGCTGATTCTCGTCCAGCAGCGTCTCGGGCGGTACGAGTTCGAAAATGTGGAAATGCTCGTTCAGTGCCCAGCCGTGCGAGGCAGCGGTCTCACGCAGTTCCTCCTCGGTTTCCGACAGGGTGATGTACAGCCCCCGCTCCCCGGCCTCTGCACCGTTCAGGAGGAACTGGCTTGCGATGGTCGTCTTGCCGGTGCCCGGATCGCCCTCGACGAGGAAAAGCCTGCCGCTGGCAAAGCCGCCCGCCGTCACATCATCAAGCCCCTCAATCCCACTCGACGCCTTCGCCGTCCGATCCATCCGCATATCTCCCTTCGCAAACGCCGGACCGTCTCCGCACGTCCACCGCTCCCGAAAAGAGCAAGCTGAAAACCCACGATAGAGGATTGCGATCCCTCCGTCTCTCAGGATTGCGCGGGCGCAACGCTTTAATTTGAAGTTGCGATGTTGGCCCTGCCCGCTGGGAACGCGCGAGGAACCCGAAAGCTGAAGCCCCCCTACCGTCGCGCCTCGAAGACCGACGCGCGGCGGGGCGTGAGCAGCTTTACCGGCGCGCCCAATTCCCGTTCCAGCATGGCGAGCATCCACTGGCGGTGGCGCGCGAGATAATCCGCGAAACCGTCCGGCTTGGCCGGGTCGAATGTCGGCACCGCCCAATCGAGCGAGGGGGCCTTATAGTCAGCCTTCATCAGGCCGACCTCGTCGCGGGGCGGATCGACATGAGCGCCGAGATAGTCGTTGCCCGTGAAGCGAATGAACTGAGCCGGAGAGAAGCCGGCCGAGATCAGATAATCCGGCCCCTGACGGCCGACCTCGCTGCCATAACGCGCCGTGCCCGCCACCGCGAAGCGATTGTTGCGGAAGCGGACGTCGCTCGCCCAGCCCTGCCACTCGGTGGCGACCACCATCTGGACGTCCTTGCCCTTGGCGACGTGGATCACATTCTTCTCGATCAAGGCGTCCGAAATCGTGCCTGACAGCTGAAAGATCCGCGTCCCGTCATTCTGGCTGACATTGTGACGCACCACGGTGCCGCGATTGCCGATATTGTCCTTGTCATTGGCTTTGGGCGAGCAGATCAGCAGAAAGCCGCCGGCATTATCATGACTGTAATTGTACGCGATGGTCGTCCGGCGCGAGTTGAAGTCGGAATCGAAACCCTGACCGTCATAGCGCGTGCGGGTGTAGGCGGCTTCATTGAGCTGGATGAGGCTGTGATCTGTGCTCCACTGCCAGATCCCGGCGCTGTACCCGGGCGCCCGGCCAGCGGCATAGCGAACGATATTGTGCTCGATCAGCGCGCCATCGGTGCCGCGCGGCACGATGCCGTCGCCGCCAATGTCCTCCAGATAATTGTCCCGGATCACGATATCATAGCTTGGATACCAGCGCGCCGCGGTGACCTGATCGCTGATCCCGGCAATGCCGGAGCGGTCGACCCGCCAGATGATGTTGCGCTCGATCGCGAGGTCATCGAAACGGGTTGGAAAGCGGGGGCCGAGCGCCTGAAAGACGATGCCGCCATTGTCCTTGCGATCATTCGTGCCGCGCACATCATGGATGTACATGTCGCTGATGCGGATGCCGCGGACGACGCCCACATTTTCGGCCGACACGAGCACGCCATAGCGCGAGCCGGCAGGCGGGCCGTCATTGGTCAGTTCAAGGCCGCTCACCGTCACATAGCTTGCGTTCAGGATCGCCACCGCATGGGGCGAGACGCCGCCCGCGTCGATGCGGGGGCGCGCGCCCGAGCCGGTTGGGCCGACGACAATGGGCGCCCCCCTACTGCCCGATTGGGTGATGGTGAGCGGTTCTTTCCAGACCGACCCCGCCGCCAGCAGAATCCTGTCGCCCGGCTTGAGCTTCACGCTGCCCAACCGGGCGAGCGAGCGAAATGGCTTCGTCGCAACGCGCCCGTCGAAACGATCGTCCCCCGTGATCGCGTTCACATGATAGGTCTCTGCCCGGGCATGGGCAGCGGTGAGGCTGAGCGCCACCGCGATGAGCTTGAGACCTCTGCCGGAGCGCATGAAACGCAGGGCTCGGCCTTGCGGGCCAGCGCCGGGATTGCTGAGGCCTGGCGAAGGCCGGGGAACGTCGAAGGAGCAGAGGGTCGGAAGCAGCGTGCTGAACATAGTGCGGCAGAGGGCCTTGAAGATCGAACAGTCCTCGCTCTAGCGGCAAGGGCATGAATGTCGAATGACCCACTGCTCTTCAGGGCACATCGCGCGCGGTTGACTGTTGCAACTGACATAAAACTGTCACAATGGGCGCCACGCGCTCTGCTGAGGGGACAAACAATCAAACAGATTGCGGCACTACCCTATCGGGCTGAAGGCGATGCGCTGGATGCACCGATCCGGATTCTGCTCATCACTTCGCGCGAGACGAAGCGCTGGGTGATTCCCAAGGGCAACGGATCGGCGGGCAAGCTCCCGCATCAGGCGGCCGCGGCCGAAGCCGAGGAAGAAGCCGGCATCGTCGGGGCCGTGTGCCCGACGCCATTGGGGACCTATCGCTATCGCAAAAGGCGGCGTAACGGCGCCAACTTGATGGTGGACGTCGAGGTGTTCCCGCTGGCGGTCAATCGGGAACTCACAGACTGGAAAGAGCAGCACGAGCGCGAGCGGCGGTGGTTCAGCCTCAGCGAGGCAGCCGATGCCGTCGACGAGCCGGATCTGAGCGATCTGATCCGATCCTTCGCAGCATCCGAGTTCAAGGCGGCGACACGGCGCCAATCGGTGATGGACACCGTTGCGCATACTTCAGGGATAAGCAGGATGTTTGGTTGGTTTCAGCGCCTTTTGCCCAAGCAGGGCAATTTCTTCGAGCTGTTCGAAGCGCATGTCCAGACCGTGGTCGCCGGCGCCGACGCGCTGACCCGGCTGCTGCATGACGGGGACAGCCGCGATGACCATATTCGCGAGGTGATCGAGCGGGAAACCGATGCCGACGAGATCATCCGTGAGGTGCTTCACCTTGTCCGCAAGACGTTCCTCACGCCGTTCGACCGCAGCGCGATCATCAGCCTTGTGAGTTCGACCGACGATGCGATCGATGAGATGCAGTCGGCAGTGGCGGCCATCGACATCTATGACGTGCACGACTTCGATCAGGAAATGAAGGACATGGCGGCGATTATCGTCGACAGCACGCGCGTGCTGGCGGAAGCCATGCCGCTGCTGCGCAATGTCGCCCAGAACGGCAAGCGCCTGCATGAACTGACCGAGCGGCTGGTGCGGATGGAAGGCCATGCCGACGCCATCCACAGCGAGGGGCTGAAGCAGGCCTATCGCAAGTTCAGGACCGCCGATCCCATGGCGTTCATCGTCCGGCGCGAGATCTACAAGCATCTGGAGCGGATCGTCGACGCGCTCGAGGATGTCGCGAATGCGATTGACGGCATCGTGATCGACCATAGCTGAGCGCACAGGGTCATGCACAACCTCGCTTTTCCGCTGCTGGTCGGCCTGATCGTCATCGCGCTCGCATTCGATTATCTCAATGGCTTGCACGATGCCGCCAACTCGATCGCGACCGTGGTGGCGACGCGCCTGCTCGGCCCGGTCGCGGCGGTGGTCTTCGCGGCCTTCTTCAATTTCGCGGCCTATTTTCTCATGCTGGCCTTCCCCAGCCTGCACAAGGTCGCCGAGACGATCGGCGCCGGCCTCGTCAGCCAGGATCTGATTACGCCGGCCGTCATCTTCGGCGCGCTGATCGGCGCCATGTTCTGGAATGTAGTGACGTGGCTCAAGGGCATTCCCTCCTCCAGCAGCCATGCCCTGATCGGCGGCCTTATTGGCGCGGGGATGGCCCATGCCGGCATCTCCGGCATCCAGTGGAGCGGCCTCAACAAGACGCTGATCGCCATCGTGCTCTCGCCCACGCTGGGCATGCTGCTCTCCATGCTCATCATGCTGGCGACGAGCTGGGTGTTCCGCCGGGCCACCGCCCGGGGCGCCGAGCATGCATTTCGCTATTTGCACCTGTTGTCCTCGGCCGCCTATTCCGTCAGCCACGGCCTCAATGACGCGCAGAAGACCATGGGCATCATCACGGTGCTGCTCTATTCGACCGGCTATCTCACCGGCGAATTCGCGGTGCCGCACTGGGTGGCGATTGCCTGCTATATCGCGATCGCGCTGGGCACGCTGACGGGCGGCTGGAAGATCATCGAGACGATGGGCTCGCGGATCACCAAGCTCTCGCAGCACCAGGGATTCAGCGCCTCGCTTGGCGGCTCGATCATGGTGTTCACGGCCTCGCTGATGGGCATCCCCGTCTCGACCACCCACACGATTACCGGCTGCGTGATCGGGGCGGGCACCGCGCGACGGGCCTCCGCCGTGCGGTGGGGCGTGGCGCAGAGCGTCATGATCGCCTGGATCATCACCATCCCGGCCTCAGCTGTCGTGGGCGCAGCCTTCTATTTTCTGGCCCGGCTGTTCTGATCTTGCGCCCATCGTGAGGGACTAGCCAAACACCGACGTTGCGGCCGGCTTGGCGGCTGGCACAGTGGCGCCTCTATGCCGGTATCGGCGCGCCTTCGTCCGCCGCACGCTCCGGGCCCCTGCGCGCCCCTCCGATGGGCGCAACAAAAATCGCTTAACATATGTAAAGACAGGGAACAGTGCGCGTTTCCGTTGGTTAATCAGGCGAAGATTTCCTTTGACCTGAGGTAGATATGAGTCAATCGAATGCCCGGCATGCGACTTCTGCGGCGCTGGCGCTTGTCCTGGCAGGCGGTCGGGGCAGTCGCCTTCATGATCTGACCAGCGCGCTCGCCAAACCTGCTCTGCCGGTTGGCGATGTGGGCAGACTCATCGATTTCACGCTGGCGAACGTCGCCAATTCCGGCATCCCCCGCGCATTGGTGCTCACGCAATATGAGCCCGACGCGCTCCATCGCCATTTGAACCAGACGTGGCAACGCTTTGGCGGCATCGAGCTGAACGTGCTCGACGGCAATGAATGCGGCCCCTTCAACGGAACCGCGGACGCAGTCGTCAAGATCAGCGACCAGATCGACCAGGAAACGCCGGACCATGTCGTGGTTCTCGCGGGCGATCACCTTTATCAGATGGACTACCGGCCGTTCATCGAGCGCCACATGCTGAGCAACGCGAAAGTGACGGTCGGCGCGGTGCACGTCCCGCTGGCCGACGCCGACCAATTTGGTGTCATGACGGCAGGTGCGGATGGCCTGATCACCGATTTCGCAGAGAAGCCGGCCTCGCCTGCGGAAGCGCCCGACCGTCCCGGTCATGCCTTTGCATCGATGGGCATCTATGTCTTCACCTGGCAGCTGCTGCGGCAGGTACTGGCCGAACTGGCTCCGCTCCATGAGGATCTGGATTTCGGCAAGCATGTCCTGCCCCGGCTGGTGGCCGAGCGAGGCGCCTATGTCTACGCGCTGCCCGGGCGTGGGCAGGCCGCGCCCCTGTGGCGCGATCTCGGCACGGTGGATGCCTATCATGGCATTCATGCCGATATCGCCAGCGGCCGGGTCGCGCTCGATCCCTCATGGCCGGTCGCCGGGCGGCGCGCCATTGGCCTGCCGGTGCGGTCTGCGCCGGTTTCCGGCCGTCCGGTCTGGCCGGGCCATATGATCGGCCAAGGTGCCAGCGTCGGCGAGCGAGCCCAGCTTCGCAACGTCGTGGTGATGCCCGGCGCGCGCGTCGGCTCGGATGTGCGCATCGACAATGCGATCGTGACCGGCGATGCCGTCATTCCCGACGGCTTCGATCTCTCCGCAGCGCTCAGGCAGTGCGGCGACGGCTGCCTTGTCTCGGAAGGCGGCATTCGCCTTCTGTCCGCGCAGGCGATGAGCCGGCTCGCCGGGGCGATGCGATCCGCCAAGCCCTATTATACCACGGCAGATGAGAGCGCCCGGAGAATGCTGGCGCCCGGACTTTGACCCAGGCAGACGATATCGGCCTGGAGCCAGACGCGACGCCTCTGGCCTTCGCAAAGCCGGACAGGCTGCACCATGAGCTCGGCGCCGAATATACCGGCGAGGGCGTTCATTTTGCCGTCTTTTCCGAAAATGCCGAGGCCATCGAACTCTCGCTCTTCTCGGACGATGGGGAAGAAGAGGTTCAACGGCTCGAATTGCCCCGACGCGAAGGCTCGATCCACTCCGGCTTTCTCCCCGGCCTCAAGCCCGGTCAACTCTATGGCTATCGCGCGCATGGCCCTTATGAGCCCGAGCAGGGCCATCGCTTCAACCCCAACAAGCTGCTGCTCGATCCCTATGCGCGGGAGGTGTCCGGCACGCTCAAATGGGACGATGCGCTGTGGGGCTATGATCTCCTGAGTGGCGACGATCTGACGTTCGACACGCGGGATTCGGCCCCGTTCATGGTCAAGAGCGTGGTGCAGAACCCCGATTTCGATTGGGAGGGAGACGCGGCGCTGCGTCTCCCATGGACCGAGACGATCATCTACGAAGCGCATGTGCGTGGCCTCACCATGACGCACCCCGATGTGCCCGAGGAGCTGCGCGGCACTTATGCCGGCATGGTGTGCGAGCCGATCCTCGACCATCTCCGCAAGCTCGGCGTCTCCGCCATCGAGCTGTTGCCCTGCCAGTTCTTCCTCGATGATCGCAGCCTGCTGGAACGCGGGCTCTCCAATTATTGGGGCTATCAGACGCTCGGCTATTTCGCCCCGGAAACCCGCTTCCTCCAGCAGGGCGAGGGCGTCCCCGGTGCCATTCGCCAGTTCAAGGAGATGGTGAAGCGCTTCCACCGGGTCGGCATCGAAGTGATCATGGATGTGGTCTACAACCACACCGCAGAAGGATCGGAACGCGGCCCGACGCTCTGCTTCCGGGGCCTCGACAATGCGGCTTATTATGTCCTGTCGCCGGACCATCCGCGATACTCGTTCGACCAGACCGGCACGGGGAACACGCTCTCTGTGGCGCACCCCATGGTGCTGCGGATGGTGCTCGATTCACTGCGCTACTGGGTGCAGGTCATGCATGTCGACGGGTTCCGCTTCGATCTCGCCTCGACGCTGGGACGGCAGGCGGCGGGGTTCGATCGGGAAGGGACATTCTTCGGCGCGATCCGGCAGGACCCCATCCTCTCCGGCGTGAAGCTGATCGCCGAGCCCTGGGATGTCGGCGAGGGCGGCTATCAGGTCGGCGGCTTCCCTGCGCCGTTCCGCGAATGGAACGATAAATTCCGCGATACCGTGCGCGGGTTCTGGCGCGGCGATGGCAGTCTGATCGGCGATGTGGCCGGGAGCCTGCTGGGCTCACCCGAACAGTTCAACCATTCGGACCGGAGCCCCACCTCCTCCGTAAATTTCCTCGCCGCTCATGATGGCTTCACGCTGATGGACTGCGTGTCGTTCAACGACAAGCATAACGAGGCCAATGGCGAGAATGGCGCGGACGGCCATGATCACAATCTGTCCGCCAATATGGGCACCGAAGGCGCAACCGACGACGGCGATATCCGCGCGGGACGCAGCCAGCGCCGGCGAAACATGATCGCGACGATGCTGCTCAGCCAAGGCGTGCCGATGATCCTGAGTGGGGACGAAATCGGCAACAGCCAGCAGGGCAATAACAACGTCTATTGTCAGGACAATGAGACGGCCTGGATCACCTGGCCCGAGCGGGACGGTGCGTTTCTCGATTTCGTGCAGCGGATGGTCCGCTTCCGCCTCGATCATCCGGTCCTTGCGCAGGAGACATTCCTGCTCGGCGATGCGGGGGACGATGGGCGGACGGAAGTCGCCTGGTATCAGCCCGACGGGCGCGAGATGGATGAGGCGGTGTGGGCGGAAACGGAGTTGCGCGTGCTCGGCCTGTTCATCGACCACTCCGCGCGAGCGGCCTTCCTTGACGATGAGAATATCGGTGCGCTCTTCATCATCGTGAACGCCGGCGACGCGCTCGACTTCACCCTGCCCCACCCCAACGGCATCGCGCACTGGACGCGCATCCTGGATACCGCCAGCGCCGATCCCTTCAGCGAAGAGTCGTGCGAGGGCGATGTCCTCGCCATCCCGGCCAACAGCGTATGCGTCTACGCGCCGACCGCACGATGACCGGCCATCATTTCCGCAAGGGCTGGGGCGCAGAGCCCGAGGAAGACGGGCAATGGCGCTTCTCGCTCTGGTCGCCGGATCGCGAAGCGGTGGCAGTCGAGATCGACGGCGTGTCGACCGCTTTGGCGCAGGGCGAAGATGGCTGGTTCTCCGGCACCGCTGCGGCTCGACCGGGAGCCTCCTACGGCTTTCGCATCGGCGACAGGCTCTATCCCGATCCGGCAGCGCGGGCACAGATGGGCGATGTTCACGGCCCCTCGCGCCTGGTCGACCCTCGCGCCTTCCAATGGTCCGCCGACTGGGCGGGTCTCCCTTGGCATCAGGCGGTCATCTATGAGCTTCATCTCGGAACGTTCACGCCCGAGGGCACATTTGCTGCCGCGCAAAGGGCATTGCCGCGCCTGAAAAGCCTCGGCGTGACGGTCGTCGAGCTGATGCCGGTCGCCCAGTTCGAGGGCACGCACGGCTGGGGATATGATGGTGTGCTGCTCTATGCGCCCCATCCTTGCTATGGCGGTGCGGACGGCCTCAAGCAGTTCGTGGATGCGGCCCACAAGCTCGGCATCGCGGTAATGCTCGATGTGGTCTATAATCATTTCGGTCCCTCGGGCAATTATCTGCCCGTCTGGTGCCCGTCCTTCTTCCACGCCTCGGCCCGCACCCCCTGGGGGGACGGCATTGCCTTCGATGTGCCCGCCGTTCGCGCCTTCTTTCTCGACAACGCCCTGTTCTGGCTGGAGGAATATCAGCTCGACGGGCTGCGCCTGGACGCCGTTCACGCCATTGCCGACCAGACCACCGAGGACTTTCTGGCGGATCTCGGCAAGGCTGTTCGCGCGCGCGACTGGGGACGCCCGATCCATCTGGTGACCGAGGATGAGCGCAACCTCGTCGACTATCTCGAGCCGGATGCGCCCTTCAATGCCAGCTGGAACGATGACTGGCACCACGCGATCCACTGCCTGCTGACCGGGGAAGACGAGAGCTATTACGCGCCCTTTGCCGTCGATCCGCTGGCGGACATCGAGATGGCGCTGCGCGATGGATATGTGGAGCAGGGGCAGAAACGGCCCCCGCATGAGCATTTGCGCGGCGAGCCATCCGCCCTGCTGCCCCGGACGGCCTTCGTCAATTTCTTGGGCAATCACGATCAGGTCGGTAATCGTGCGCAGGGCGAGCGGTTGCACCATCTGGTGGCGGACCGCGCCGCGCTGCGGGTGGTGACGGCCCTGACGCTGCTGACGCCCTTCACGCCGATGCTGTTCATGGGCGATGAGTTCCTGACCGAAGCGCCGTTCCTGTTCTTCACGGATTTCACGGGCGATCTGGCTGAAGCGGTGCGCACGGGCCGGGCACGGGAGTTCCAGAAGTTCACATCCTTCGCCGGCACGGTGCCGGACCCCAATGACCCGCAAACGGCCGCCCGCTCGATGATCGGCCACGCGGCCAACGATGCGCAGCGCGAGCATGAAGCCTTTGTGCGCGATCTTCTCGCGCTGCGGGCGTTCCATATCACGCCGCTCCTTGCACAGACGGAACGGCCCAAGGCAGTCGTCCTGCGCGAAGGCGCGGCGTTCGATGCGCGGTGGGAATTTACCACTGCGGCCCTGCACGTCCGCTTGCTGCTTGGCGGCGAGGATTTTTCCACGCCCACCGACCCCTTCTTGGTGGAGGCCGCGCAAGGGAGCGGCTTCGCTTTCGCCGCCGCCGTTCGAAAGGACCAATGACCATGCGCCATCCCAGCGCCCCCGGCCTCGTCGCGACGTACAGGATCCAGCTGCGGAACGGCGTCGATCTCGAGGCGGTGCGCGCGCGCATTCCCTGGCTGCAGGCGCTGGGCATCAGCCACATCTACCTCTCGCCGCTGTTCAGCGCCGCGACGGGCTCAACCCATGGCTATGACGTGACCGATCCCAATCGGGTCGATCCGGTTCTCGGCGGTGACGAGGCCTTTCGCGCGCTGAGCGACGCGGCGCGCGCCGCCGGGCTCGGCATCATATTGGACATCGTGCCCAATCATATGGCGTTCACGCCGGAAAATCCCTTCATCGCCGATATCATGCGGCAGGGCCAGGAAAGCCGCTTTGCGCCCCTGTTCGATATTGACTGGGACCGTGGCCCGCTGCAGTTCCCGGTTCTGGACGGGCCGCCGGCCGATCTTCTGGACGCGGCGCAGCTGGCCTTCTCGCTCATCGGCAATGATCCGACCCTGCGCGTCTACGACAAGCATTACCCCCTGCGCGCGACACCGCTGACCGAGCGGTTAGCGGGCGGGGAGACGTTGGACGAAGGCCTGCTGGCGCAGTTGCTCGACGAACAGCATTGGCAGATCGGCCATTGGCAGGATGATGGCGGCGACATCGTCCACCGGCGCTTCTTCAACGTCACCGATCTGATCGGGGTGCGACAGGAGGACCCCGAGGTCTTTGAGTTCACCCATCGCTGGATTGTGGAGCAAGTTCGGGCCGGGCGCGTCCAGGGCGTCCGCGTCGACCATATCGATGGGCTGGCCCGCCCGCTCAGCTACCTCCGCCGGCTACGCGAGGCGCTGGGCTTCATCCCCATCTGGGTGGAGAAGATCGTCAAGGAAGGCGAGCCGCTGGCGCCGGGCTGGCCGGTCGAGGGCATGAGCGGCTATGAGTTCATGGCGCCGGTCACCCAATTGCTGACCCCGCCGGAAGGGCTGGATGCCTTGGCAGCCGCAGCGCGCGCGCATGTGCCGACGGACTATGCCCTTGAGGTGCGCGGCGTCCGCCGGACGATGCTGTACACCGTCTTTACGCCCGAGCTCGACCGGGTGACCGATGCGGCCATCATGGCGCTGGCCGGATCGCCCGTCGCAGCGCCGGAGGTGCGCGCGGCCATCGTGCAGCTTGCGATGCACTGGCCGGTCTATCGCTCCTACGCCGCCGACGTGATGCCGCCGGGCGACCTTTGCGCGCAGGCTCTCGCCGGTGCGCGTGGCGATCCGCACCCAAGCGGTATGCTGGGGCCCGTGTTCAGTCTGCTGTCTGCCCCGGACGATCCGCTGGCGCGCGCCTTTGCAGCCCGATTCGAGCAGCTGACCGGCGCGCTCACCGCGAAGTCCGAGGAGGATACCGTCTTCTATCGGTCCATCGCCTATCTGCCATATTGCGAGGTGGGCGCCGCCCCGGACCTCCAGCCGATGGACCTTGAGCGCTTTGCGGCGCGCATGAACGAGCGTGCGTCCGAGACCCCCTGCGCGCTCAATGCCCTGTCCACCCATGACACCAAGCGCTCGGCTGATGCCAGGGCCGCGATCATCGCCTTGGCCGCCTTCCCGGAGCTGGGCGCGCGCCTCTACGCGGAGGCGTTGGCACGGGCACTGGATCGGGCATTGCCGCCGCGCTGGGGCATCTATGCCATTCAATGCGCGCTGATGATGCTCGATCAGCCGGATGCCTCGCAACGCATTGCGGACCACATGGCCAAGGCCATGCGCGAGGCCAAGCTCGAATCCAGCTATGAGGCGCCAGCGCTTGAGATTGAAAACGGCGTGACCGAGCTCGCGCTGTCCCTTATGGCCTCGCTTGAAGACGGCGCGTTGTGGTCGGCCGACGAGCGACAGGCGTTCCTGCAGACATGGGAAGCGCTCATGATGGCGCAGACCGCCCTCCAGATCACCGCGCCCGGGGTGCCGGACATCTATCAGGGCACGGAAATCGTCGCGATTGCCCTGACCGACCCGGACAATCGCCGAGCCGTGGACTGGGACACGATCGCCTCCGGCCCAGCCGGGCGCGATGCCCGCAAGCTAAAGCTGACACAGGACCTGCTCGCGCGCCGCCGGGCGGATGCGGAACTGTTCGCCATGGGCAGCTATCGGCTGGAGCGAACGCCGGAAGGGCTGCGCGTCACCCGGACATGGCAAAACCGCGCGGTGACCATCGACATTCCCCTGCCCGACCGGATCGCCGGCCCCGATGCGGCGGCGCGAAGCCAGCATGATCGACCCCACGAAACGCAAGGAACCCAATATGGACGATGACAAGTATCAGACGATCAGCAAGCGAGCCTATGAGCTGTGGGAAGCCGAAGGCCGCCCTCATGGGCGTGACCGGGAACATTGGCAGCAGGTGGAACAGGAAGTCCTGAGCCAGCAGCAACAGCAGGCTGCCTCCGCTCCCGAGGACGCTGACCTATCCCTGCCGCAGGAGCAGAGCGAAACGATGGCTGCCGCCAGTTCCCCGGCTTCGACGGCGCTACCGGCCAAAAAGATATCGGCAGCTGGCCGCGCGAAGAAAGCCAAAACAGCCTGAGGACGAACGCTGTGCTTGACGATGAGATTCTAGCCCTGGCGCACGCGGCAGGGCTCGCGATCCATTGGAAGGATGCCGACGGGCTCGCGCATAGCGTGTCGCAGGACACGCTTCGAGCGGTCCTGCAGGCACTGGGCTATGCCGCCGAGACGGATGCGGAGCGGGCGCAGGCTTGGGCCAAACTGACTGAAGAGGCCGCACGGAATCCGGACTTTCTGAGTGCGGATGCCGGCCAGCCCGTCCCTCTGCCGGATCGTCTCGCGGCTGAAGCCTTTGCAGAGGTCACCTCTGAGGATGGCAGCGCAGGGCGTGTCGCCATCCACGATGGTCAACTGCCGGCCTTCACCGCAATCGGCTATCATCGGGTCGACATCGCAGGCCATGTCTTTACCTTGGCGATAGCGCCGCCCCGATGCTGCGAGCTCGCAGACCCGGCCATTTGGGGGCCGGCGATCCAGATCCCCTCGCTGCGCAGCGATGGGATGTATGGCACCTTCGAAGACCTGCGCGTGGCGGGCCTCGGCTTTGCGGAGGAAGGTGCCGATCTGCTGGCGATCAGTCCAGTCCATGCACTGGTGCCCGGTTCCGCTCGCCATTTCAGCCCCTATGCGCCGTCCAGCCGCACCTATCTCAACACCCTGCTGGCCGATGCGCCTGTTTCGCCGCCCGATCATGCCGATGATGATCTGATCGACTGGACCGCAGCCAGGGATGCGGCGCTTCTCAAGCAGCGCGCCACCTTCGCGGCGCTCGACGAGGAGACCCAGCGCGCAGTCTGGGACGAGGCGCAATCCGATCCGGCCCTGATCCGCCACGCGCTGTTCGACGCGCTCTCCATCGAGTTTCGCGGCCGCCCCTGGCAGCGCTGGCCGGCCGCGTTTCAAAACCCGCAAAGCCCGGCCGTCGACCATTTCGCCCGGAGCCACTGGCAGGAGGTTGCGGTTCACATTCTGGCGCAGACCCAGACCGACCGGATGCTGGGCAAAGTGCAGGCCTCGGCGCGCCAGGCGGGGATGCGCATCGGCCTGATCGCCGACCTCGCCGTCGGGGTCGATCCCGGCGGGAGCGACGTCTGGAGCGATCCGGATGGTTTTCTGCGCGGCCTGACCATCGGCGCCCCGCCCGATCCGCTCGGCCCCGAGGGGCAGAATTGGGGCCTTACCACCTATTCGCCGCACGCCCTGCGCGCGCGGGGCTTCCGCCCATGGATCCGGATGATCCGGGCGGCCCTGCGCCATGCCGGGGGGCTTCGCATCGATCATGCGTTCGGATTGCGTCGCTTGTGGGTCATCCCCGAGGGCGCGCCCAGCACGGAGGGCGTCTATCTCGACTATCCATTCGAGGATCTGCTGCGAATTCTGGCCATCGAAAGTCATCGCAGTCATGCGCTCATCATTGCCGAAGATCTTGGGACCGCGCCCGAGAGCTTCATGGAGGTCATCGCCGCGCGGGGCATATTGGGCATGAGCGTGCTGTGGTTCGAGCGGGACGCCCACGGCAAATTCGCCGCAGCCTCGGCCTATCGTCCGCACAGCGTCGCGATGACCGGCACCCACGACACGCCCACCGTCGCCGGCTGGTGGCGCGCGCGCGATCTGGAATGGCGGCAGAGCCTGCAGCCCGAGACGCCCGCAGACCATGACCGGCGCGCGGAGGAGCGCGAGCATTTATGGAACCTGCTGGCCGGTGCGCCCGAGGCGCTTGCCAGCGTCTCGACGGACAGCGTGGTCGATGCAGCTCTCGCCCACATCGCCCAGGCGCCGACGCCGGTGAAGATCATCTCGATCGAGGATCTATTGGGCCTTGAGGAGCAGCCCAACCTCCCCGGCACGCTCGACGAGCACCCCAATTGGCGCCGCCGCCTGCCCGCCCCGGTCGACGCCCTGCTCCGACGACCGGAGGTCGCGCGCCGCACGAAGATGCTGCGCGATCTTTGCGGGCGCAAGGCGGACACGTCCGTCGATGCCCCCATGTCGACCTGATGAAATTCGGGGATAGCGACCCCATATAGGACTTATCGCAGACACAGATGCGGGAGCAGGCGAGCATGGCCAATGGCTGGGCGCCCGACGGCGCCGTTCAGGATCAGATCGACGACAGCGTGAAAGACGCTCTGGCAACCGCCCGGGCCCGGATGCCATCGGGCCCCGGTACCCTGGCGTGCGAGGAATGCGGCGAGGAAATCCCCGAGGCGCGCAGAAAGGCGCTGCCCGGCGCGCGGACCTGCGTCGCCTGCCAGTCGGCACGCGACAAGCGCCCGGCATTTTCCGCCATCAACCGGCGCGGCAGCAAGGACAGCCAGTTGCGGTGATGCCGCCTGCATGACGATGCTCGACCTGTTCGATACGCCCCTTGTGCCCGGCCTGAACGCACGCGCAGACATCATTGATGCCCGGGAGGAAGCCGCGCTGATCGAGCGGATCGACGCACTGGGCCTGGCGCCTTTCCGGTTCCAGCAGTGGACCGGCAAGCGCCTCACCCACTCCTTTGGATGGCGCTACGATTTCGAGACCGGCAGCTTCGGGACGACCGACCCCATACCCGACTGGCTGCTCCCGCTCAGAGCCCGCGCCGCCCGCTTCGCGGGGCTCGCTGCTGACGATCTCGTCCAGTCGCTGCTGACCCGTTATGACGCGGGGGCCGGCATCGGCTGGCACAGGGATCGGCCGGTGTTCGAGCATGTCGTGGGCATCTCGCTCGGCAGCGATGCGGTGCTGCGGCTGCGCCGGCGCCATTCGGGCGGCTTCGAACGCGCGAAGCTCGAACTGGCCCCGCGGTCGGTCTACCATCTGTCCGGCGAGGTCCGCCACGACTGGGAACACAGCATCGCGCCGATGACCCAGCCGCGCTGGTCGGTCACCTTCCGCAGCCTATCCGACAAAGGGCGCCGAGGCTGAGCCAGCCTCCCGAAGCTAGCGCAGGTCAACGCGCATCGCTCTCCCAGCCGCCGCCCAGCACCTGATACAGGGTGACCAGGGCGTTGAGCTGATCGGCACGCAGTTGAACCAGCGCGAGGTCGGCGGAGAGCAGGGCGCGTTGCGCGTCGAGCTCTTCAAGATAGCTGCTGTAGCCCGCACGATAGCGGTTGGTCGCGTGGCGCAATGCGTCGGCAATGGCTGCCCTCTGCGCCTCGGCGCTGGCCCGCTGCTGGCGAAGGCTGGAGACATTGCCCAGCGCATTCTCCACCTCACCGAATGCCGTCAGGGCCGTCTTGCGATAGGCAAAGGCGGCCTGATCGCGGCGGGCGGCGGCCGTTTCCACGCCGGCGCGCAAGCGCCCGCCCTCGAACAAGGGCGCCAGCACGCTGCCGCCGACGGACCAGATCGTCACCGGGTTCGCCAGCGCGCTGCTGAAGACCGCGCCGGCCGCAGCAGACAGGCGAAGGCTCGGCAGGAACTGCTTGCGCGCGGCTGACAGGGTGGAATCCGATGCGGCCAGAGCGAACTCTGCCTGCGCGATGTCGGGCCGGCGGCGCAGCAGCTCGGACGGCAGCCCCTGATCGGGCACGGACGGCGCGACGAGGGCGTCGAGCGATCCGCCGCGCTGGATCACGCCCGGCCCATCCCCGGTCAATAGGCGCAGAGCATTCTCCTGCCGCAGGATCGCCAGATCGACCTGCGGGAGGATGATGGCTGCGGCCTGATATTCCGCCTCGGCCTGGCGCAGCTCCAGCTGGGAGGTGTAGCCGGCCTCGGCGCGGGAGCGGGCAATGCGAAGGCTTTCGGCCCGTGCCGTGATCGTCCGGCGAACCACGTCGCGACGCGCATCGAGGGCCAGCAGCGTGATGTAGCCCGATGCTGTGGCCGCACTGACCGAAAGCGCCGTCGCATCACGGGCGGCCTGACTGGCCAGCCAGGCCGATCTCGCGGCCGATGTCTGATCGTCGATCCTGCCGAATAGATCGATCTCATAAGCCACCTGCAGCGCAGGCTGGGCGCTCGTGCCCTCTGTCGCCTGGCCGAACGGGTTAAGCGATCGGCCGTGGGAGCCGGCGGCGGTCGCATCCAGCGTGGGGAAAAGCTGCGCGCGCGCCAGCCGCTCCTGCGCCCGCGCTTCGCGGACCCGGGCGGCGGCGATGGCGATGTCGACATTGTTGGCGATCGCGGTCTCGACCAGTTGCGTCAGCGCGGGATCATTGAACGCCCGCCACCAGCCGGCATTGACCGCTCCCTCTCCCGCCACGGCGTTTTGCCAGCCGGCAGGCGGCGTGACCGCAGCCGACGGGGGCAGCGGCGTCGGGGGCGCCATGCAGCCGGACAGGCACGCGACGCACAGCAAGGCGATGGCCGGCCGCATCACCGGTGCCCTGCCGTATCGACCCTGGCCTGGACGGACATGCCCGGCCTCAGCCGCGCATAGAGGGGGTCCTTGGCATCCGGCGCGATCCGCACCGTGATCCGTTGCGGCACCTTCACGAAATTGCCGGTGGCATTGTCGGATCGGATGACCTGAAACTCATTGCCGGCGGCGGGCGCCAGCCGCTCGACCCTGCCGTGGATGACAGCCCCGTCCAGTGCGTCGACCCGCAGCCGCACGGTCTGGCCCGGCGCCATATGGGCCGTCTGCGCTTCCTTGAAGTTCGCAGCCACCCAGACGAAGGGCGGCACGAGGAATGTCAGCTGCGAGCCGGCCGTGACATATTGCCCCAGCCGCACGCCCACCTCGCCCAGCCGCCCATCCTGTGGGGCGCGAATGATCGTGTTGGCGAGATCGATCTCCGCGAGGCGCAGCGCCGCTTGCGCCGCATCGACATTGGCGCGCAGGCCACCGCGCCCGACCGTCACCGTGCGGACCTGCTCGCTCGCCACCTGCTGCTGCGCCTGCGCCTGCAGCACGGCCGCTTCCGCCTGCCGCAACGCCGCCAGAGTCTGGTCCCGCTCGCGCAGGGAGACGGAGCCCTGGCTGACGAGATCATTCACCCGGCGCATATCGGCCTGCGCGCGGGCCAGTTGCGCCTTGGCGTTGGCCACGCTGGCGGCTTGCCCCGCAAGCTGAGCCTGGCTGGACGCTTCGCTCTGGCTGCTGTTGGAAAGGTTAGCGCGCTGCGTGGCGAGTTGGGCCTGCGCCTGCGCCACTCTCTGGCGATAGATCCGGTCGTCGATCCGCGCGAGGACCTGCCCTTTGCGGACCTGCTCATAATCCTGAACCTGAACCTCCACTACATAGCCGTTCACCTGTGGCGCAATGACCGTGGTCTGGCCGCGCACATAGGCATTGTCCGTCGTCTGAACATCCGACGAGAAGGGCGGCAGGCCCCAGGCGTAAAGCACGATGAGAATGCCGACGACGATGAACAGGACGGCCAGCAGCGTCACCCTTCGGCCGGCTTGCGGGGGCGCCCAGCCGCGCTTCGGCGCGCTGGCCACGGGGGTGGTGTCATTGGGCACTTCCACCGGATCTTCCAGACGGTCGGTCCGGTTCGATGGGCGCGGATGTTCGGCGGAGGTGTCACTCATGATTGGGCCCTGGTCCTCATTGCCGCCAAGGCCGCAAGCTCTTCGGCCAGGGGGGTAATGCCTTTGCGACGATAATAGATCCACCGCGCGCCGAGATACACAAAGGCGAGCGTGGCCAGCGCACCGACCAGCATGAACACATCGTTGAACGCCAGGATATTGGCTTCCCGCGCGACCTGCTGGGAGAGGAGGATGCTGCCTTCCGCCTGACGCAAGGCCGGATCGCCCAGCGTCCGCGCATAAGCGCCGCCGAGCTGCTGGATGCGCTGCGCCACCTGCGGATCGGTGCCGACGAGCGACTGGACCAGCATCTCGGAATGGAAGCGCTCACGGACAATCTGGAAGCTGCCCAGCAGGGCTGCCCCGCCGATGCCGCCCAATTGCTGCGAAATGCCGAACACGGCCGAAAAGCTGACGATATGGCTCGGCCCCTTGGCCAGTGCCTGCAGGATGCCCGCCATGAGCGTCGGCCCCATGAAGTAGATCGCAGCGAAGGAAATCATCGCCTGGGTCACATAAAGCTGCGCCGGGCGCGTGAGATTGCTGGACTGGGTGTCGAAGAACGCGGCGATGGCGATGAGCGCGCAGGAGATGATCACGGGTTTGAGCAGGTCGGTCGGCTTGAGCGTTTTGAGGCTCACCGCCAGCCCGAATATGGTCGCCAGCGTGACCACCGTGTAGAAACCGATCAGCTGGTCCTGCCCCATGCCCAGCACGGTCAGCAGGCCGCTGGCGCCGACATTCTGCTCGCCGAGCAACACGCGCATGCTGGCGGCGATGACGGCGAACCGGATAATCGCAGCACTACCCATCCAGCGCGTGTTGAGCAGCGGATTGGCCCGGTTGTGCTCCACGATCACCGCCGCGCCGATCAGCAGGATCGCGCCGGCCAGCGCATAGCCCAGCCACTGAGTCGACCACCAGACGATGCGCCCCTGCACGAGCACGGCGGAGAGCAGGGCTATGCCGGGGGCGAACAATGCGAAGGTCAGGAAATCCAGCGGCTCGAAGGCGTCGATGCGCTCGCTTGGCGGCAGGCGCAGCAGCCACACCCCGGCGAGGCAGAGCAATGTGAGGCCGAACTCGAACAAGTACAGGTTCTGCACATCACCATGGATGAGCAATGCCGGGGAGATCACGCGGGCGAGCGGGGTTGCGATCTGCGAGACGCCGACGCCCAGTACCAGCCCGCCCAGCCGCGCCTCCGCCTTCATCGATTGCATGATGTAGAACAGCGCCATCGTGGACAGGCCGCTTGCGACGATGCCGCTGCCCGCGCGCACAAAGAGTTCCAGACCATAGCTGTGCACGAAGAGTTGCAGCGTGTTGAGGACGAGAAAGCCGATCAGCACGATCCGCACAAAGCGCTGGATGCCGAATTGCTGGCGGAACTTGATGAGCAGCAGGCTCATGCAGACATTGGTCATCGTATAGGCGGCAGTCAGCCAGCCGGCCTCCACACTGGTCAGCCCGAGCGCCCCCTGGATCTGGGGCAGGTTCGCCATCAGCAGCCCGTTGATGAAGCCACCCGTGAGGCCGAGCAGCACGCCGATCAGCAAATATCCCAGACGGCGCCGGCCTGGGTGGTAGGGCGTCGCCGGAGACCCCGGCATCATCGGCCGCTCGTGCGGCTCGAACTGATATTCCGACTCTTCAGACCGTCTGCTCAACCACGGGCCTTTCCATGCCAGCCTCTATCCTCGGACGGATATCTGAAGACTGCAATGCAAAGTGTTCAGCGCGCGGATCGTTCCAGGGATCGGTGGTCTGTCGGCCAGTCCAGCGCGCTGCGGGCCCCAGACCTGCGCGATTCATATGCAAATACTATGCGGATCGCCTTTCCTGTCTCTCGAATTCAAATGCGGCTCTGCCTTATTTGACCTGCGGCACATGATTCGGCGCCGCATCTCCTGCGGTCTCCGACGTCGTGCAGGAGAACGATCATGCAGGACATGCTCTGGTTGGGGCTCACCCTCGGCTTGCTGGCTACGACGCTCGGTTACGCGGCGCTGTGCGACAAGGCTTGAGGGAGGCGACCATGACCATCGACCATTGGCTGGCCGCGACGACCGCGGTTGGCCTGCTCTTCTACCTGGTGGCCGTGCTCGCACGCCCCGAACGCTTCTGATCGGGGGGCGACATCATGACAGTTCAGGGATGGACACTGATCCTCGCCTTTGTCGGCATATTGCTGGCACTGGCCAAACCCGTCGGCCTGTGGCTCTTCGCGCTCTATGAAGGGCGACGGACGCCACTTCATGGCCTTCTCGGGCCGCTGGAGCGGGGCTTCTACAGGCTGGCGGGCATCGACCCGCACCAGGAGCAGGGCTGGCGCCGCTATGCCGTCCACATGCTCATGTTCAACGCCACTGTCCTGTTCTTCACTTATGCGATCCTGCGCTTGCAGGGCCTGCTGCCCCTCAACCCGCTGGGCCATCCGGGGGTGAGCCAGCCGCTCGCCTTCAACACGGCAATCAGCTTCGCGACCAACACCAACTGGCAAAATTATGTCGGCGAGTCGACGATGTCGGCCCTCAGCCAGATGCTCGGCCTGACGATCCACAACTTCCTGTCGGCAGCGACCGGCATCGCGCTGGCCTTTGCGCTGTTCCGCGGGTTCGCGCGGCGGGAGGCCAAGGGCATTGGCAATTTCTGGGCCGATGTGACGCGGGTGACGCTCTATCTGCTGCTGCCGCTCTGCTGCGTCATCGCGCTCTTCTATATCGCGAGCGGTGTGCCGCAGACGCTGGCGGGGTCAGTCGATGTAACGACGCTGGAAGGTGCGAGGCAGACACTCGCGCTGGGGCCGGTCGCCTCGCAGGAAGCGATCAAGATGCTCGGCACCAATGGCGGCGGCTTCTTCAACGCCAACTCCGCGCATCCGTTCGAGAACCCGACGGCGCTCGTCAACTTCGTCCAGATGCTCTCGATCTTCGTGATCGGGGTGGGCCTCACCTATACTTTCGGCAAGGCTGTCGGGAACAGTCGCCAAGGCTGGGCGATCCTTGCCGCCATGATGCTGCTCTTCCTGGCCGGAACGACGATCACCTACTGGCAGGAGGCAACGGGCAACCCCATCCTGCAAAGCCTCGGCATCGCCGGCGGCAATATGGAGGGCAAGGAAGTCCGCTTCGGCATCGCCGCCTCCGCGCTCTTTTCCGTCGTCACCACGGCGGCCTCCTGCGGCGCGGTCAATGCGATGCATGACAGCTTCACCGCGCTTGGTGGCCTGATCCCGCTCTTCAACATGCAATTGGGTGAGGTCGTTGTCGGTGGCGTCGGCGCCGGCATCTATGGCTTCCTGCTGTTCGCCATCCTCGCAGTGTTCGTCGCGGGGCTGATGGTCGGGCGAACCCCGGAATATGTCGGCAAGAAGATCGAGGCCCGCGAGGTCAAGCTCGCGGTTCTCGCCATCGCCGTGCTGCCGCTCATGATCCTGGGCTTCACGGCCATCGCTTCGGTCACCGAGGCCGGGCTGGCCGGCCCGCTCAACAAGGGACCGCACGGCTTTTCCGAGATTCTCTACGCCTTCACCAGCGCGGTGGCGAACAATGGATCGGCCTTTGCCGGCCTCTCGGCCAACACGCCTTTCTACAATGGCATTCTGGGCGTCGCCATCTGGGTCGGCCGCTTCTTCGTCATCGTGCCCATGCTGGCGATTGCCGGCGGGCTGGCGGCGAAGACCTATACGCCGGAGACGGCGGGCAGTTTTCCGACCACCGGGCCGCTCTGGACCGGCCTGCTGGTGGGAATCGTGCTGATCGTCGGCGGCCTCACCTTCCTGCCCAGCCTCGCCCTTGGTCCCATCGCCGATCATCTTGCGATGATCCGTGGCCAGCTTTTCTGATTGGAGCCCCTCCATGGCACGCCAAGCGTCCCCATCGCTCTTCACGGCCGATCTGATCGTCCCGGCGATCACGGACTCGGTCCGCAAACTGAACCCGCGCCAGCTCATCCGTAACCCGGTGATGTTCACGACCGCCATCGTGGCGGTGCTCCTGACGGTGCTGCTCATCGTCGGTCAGGATGGCCTTGCCGGCAGCTTCAAGCTCCAGCTCGTCATCTGGCTGTGGCTGACCGTCCTCTTCGGCACCTTTGCCGAAGCGCTGGCCGAAGGTCGCGGCAAGGCGCAGGCGGCGTCCCTGCGGGCGACCAAGGCGGACCTCACCGCCAAGCGCCTGAAGAACGACCAGGAGCCCGAGACCGTGCCGGCCAGCGCATTGCGGATCGGCGACACCGTGCTGGTCGGGACCGGCGATCTCATCCCATCGGATGGCGAGGTCGTCGCGGGCGTCGCCTCGGTCAACGAGGCCGCGATCACCGGCGAGTCCGCCCCGGTCATCCGGGAGGCGGGCGGCGACCGGTCTGCGGTGACGGCTGGCACGCGAGTCATCTCGGACGAGATCCACGTGCGCGTCACCGTCAATCCCGGCCAGGGATTTCTCGATCGCATGATCGCCCTGGTGGAAGGCGCCGAACGGCAGAAGACGCCGAACGAAATCGCGCTGACGCTGCTACTGGTCGGCCTCACCATCATCTTCCTGATCGCGGTCGGCACCATTCCCGGTTTCGCCAGCTATGCCGGCGGCGCCATTCCGGTGTCGATCCTTGCGGCCCTTCTCATCACGCTCATTCCGACCACCATCGCCGCTTTGCTCTCGGCGATCGGCATCGCCGGCATGGATCGGCTCGTTCGCTTCAATGTGCTGGCCAAGTCCGGCCGTGCGGTGGAGGCGGCCGGCGATATCGACGTGTTGCTGCTCGACAAGACCGGCACGATCACCGTCGGCGACCGGCAGGCGACGGCATTCCGGCCGGTCGGCGGGGCGACGCCGGCCCAGTTGGCGGAAGCCGCCCTGCTGGCCAGTCTGGCGGACGAGACGCCGGAAGGGCGCTCGATCGTGGCGCTCGCGCGCGAGAAATTCGGTGAGGCGGCCCAAGCCCTGCCGGCCGATGCGCAGGTGATCCCCTTCACCGCGCAAACCCGGATTTCCGGCGTGGTCACGGGCGACACCACGGTCATCAAGGGCGCTGTCGATGCGGTCCTGAATGCCATGGCAGGCCCGGACAAAAGCCCCGCGGTGGCGGAACTGCGGCGCATCACCGACGAGATCGCCCGCGCCGGCGGCACGCCGTTGGCCGTCGCCAAGGACGGCGAGCTTCTGGGGGCAATCTTCCTCAAGGATGTGGTCAAGGCGGGCATCCGCGAGCGCTTCGGCGAACTGCGCAATATGGGCATCCGCACGGTGATGATTACCGGCGATAATCCGCTGACCGCCGCATCGATCGCCGCCGAGGCGGGGGTCGACGATTTCCTGGCTCAGGCGACACCGGAGGACAAGCTGGCGTTGATCCGCAAGGAGCAGCAAGGCGGCCGCCTCGTCGCCATGTGCGGTGACGGCACCAACGATGCGCCCGCGCTGGCGCAGGCCGATGTCGGCGTCGCCATGAACACCGGCACGCAGGCGGCGCGCGAGGCAGGCAACATGGTCGATCTCGACAGCGACCCCACCAAGCTGATCGAGATCGTCGGCCTCGGCAAGCAGTTGCTGATGACCCGGGGGGCGCTCACCACTTTCTCCGTCGCGAATGATGTCGCCAAATATTTCGCGATCATCCCGGCCATGTTCGTCGTGCTTTATCCGGGGCTGGGCGTGCTCAACGTCATGGGCCTCGCGACGCCGCAGAGCGCCATCCTGTCAGCGATCATCTTCAACGCCCTCATCATCCCGCTGCTGGTGCCCCTCGCGCTCAAGGGGGTGACCTACAAGCCGATCGGCGCCGGTCCGCTGCTGGCGCGCAATCTCGCCATCTACGGCCTGGGCGGCTTGATCGCGCCCTTCGCCGGCATCAAGCTCATCGACCTGGCCGTCAACGGCCTTGGCCTCGCCTGAGGAACAGACGCATGAACAAGGACATTCTCACCGCGCTCAGACCGGCTTTGGTCATGACAGCGCTCTTCGCCCTCCTGCTGGGGCTCGCCTATCCACTCGCGCTCACCGGCATCGGCCAGCTGATCTTTCCATCACAGGCCAATGGCAGCCTGGTCGAACAGAAGGGCAAGCCGGTCGGCTCGCGCCTGATCGGGCAGGCGTTCACGGCGGATCGCTATTTCCACCCCCGCCCCTCGGCGGCGGGCGACGGCTATGATGGCATGGCATCTTCCGGCTCCAACCTCGGCCCGACCAGCCGCGCGCTCATCGACCGTGTGCAGGCAGACATAGCCACGCTGGAACGGACCAATCCCGGCAAGCGGGTGCCGGCCGATCTGGTCACGGCATCCGGCTCAGGCCTCGATCCCCACATCACCCCGCAGGCGGCCTACTATCAGGTGGACCGGATTGCCCGTGCGCGCGGCTGGGACGCAGCCAGGGTCCGGTCCCTTGTCGACCAGAGCATCGAACAACCGCTGCTCGGTGTTCTGGGTGAGCCGCGCGTCAATGTGCTGGAAATCAATCGACGTCTGGACGGAATCGGCGCTACCACGCCGTCATGAGCGATCCAGACCGCCGCGATCCGGAAGCCTTTCTGCGTCAGGCGACGCAGGAAGGTCGCGGCCGTCTCAAGATCTTCCTGGGAGCTGCTCCGGGCGTCGGCAAAACCTACGAGATGCTGACCGACGGCATGCAGCGGCTCAGGGCCGGGATCGACGTCGTGGTCGGCATCGTCGAGACCCATGGCCGCAAGGAGACCGAGGCGCTGCTGATCGGGCATGAGGTCATCCCCCGCCGCGCCGTCGAGCATAAAGGGCACCGGCTCGGCGAGATGGACATCGACGCCATCCTCGCGCGCCGCCCCCAGCTCGTGCTGGTGGATGAGCTGGCGCACAGCAATGCGCCGGGCAGCAGACACCCCAAGCGCTATCAGGATGTCGAGGAACTGCTGGACGCGGGCATCGACGTCTATTCCACGGTCAATATCCAGCATGTCGAGAGCCTCAACGACGTCGTCGCCTCCTTCACCCGCATCCATGTGCGCGAGACCGTGCCCGATTCCATCCTCGAAATGGCCGAGATCGAGGTGGTCGATATCCCGCCGGACGAGCTGATCGAGCGCCTGAAAGAGGGCAAGGTCTATATTCCGCAGGAAGCAAGCCGCGCGCTCAACCATTTCTTCTCAAAGTCCAACCTCGCAGCCCTGCGCGAGATGGCACTGCGCCGCGCCGCACAGGCCGTCGATGCCCAGATGCTCGATTATGTGCGCGCCCATGCCCTGGCCGGCAGCTTCGCGGCGGGGGAACGCGTTCTGGTCGCGATCAGTGAAGTCACCAGCGCGCAGGGCCTCGTCCGCGCGGCCAAGCGGCTCGCCGATGCGCTCAAGGCGCCCTGGTCCGCCGTCCATATCGAGACGCAGCGCAGCCTCTCCTTCACCCCCAAAGAGCGGGAGCAGCTGGCTGACACCATGGCGCTCGCATCCCGCCTCGGCGCCACGACTGCGACGATCCCTGCGACGTCCGTCGTCGAGGGGCTGAAAGATTATGTGGCCGACGCCCGCGCGACACAGATCGTGATCGGCAAATCGGCGCGACCCTGGTGGTTCGAGCTGCGCCATGGCTCCGTGGTCGACAAGCTGGTGCGCGAGATCGGGGATGTCGCCGTACATGTCCTGCCCGGCGACGCCGCCACGCCCGGCCCGCAGGCGGTGCGCCAGCGTTTTCGCCAGGGATGGGGTGAACCGTCCCACTATCTCTGGTCGGCGGTGACGATCGCCGCGATGACGGCACTCGGCAGGCTGCTCATCGAGGCGATCGACCTTAGCAATATCGCGCTCATGTACCTCGTGCCCGTCATGTTCGCCGCCGCCAGCTATGGCCTGCGGGCGGGGCTGGTCTCGGGCCTGCTTTCGAGCCTCGCCTATAACTTCTTCTTCCTGCCGCCGACCGGCACGCTGACGGTCAATAATCCCGAGAATGTCGTCAGCATCCTTGTGCTGCTGGGTGTGGCCATCGTGACCAGCCAGTTCGCCGCGCGCGTCCGCGCCCAGGCCGACCTTGCCCAGTCCAGCGCGCGCCAGAACGCGGCGCTCGCAGGGTTTTCGCGCCAGCTCACCGCCTCGGCGAGCCAGGAAGAGCTGATGCACGCCATCTGCGCGGAAGTCGGCCGCCTGCTCCAGCTGCGCACCGTGCTGCTGCTGCCATCGCCGGACGGGCCGCAATTGCGCGCGGCAGTGCCGCCGGAGGATCGGCTCGAACAGATCGAGAAGGCGGCCGCGCAATGGGCGATGGACAATGAGCAGCCGGCCGGGCGCGGATCGTCCACGCTTACCGCGTCGGACTGGCTGTTCCATCCGCTGCGGACCCAGCGGGGGGTGCTCGGCGTGCTGGGTCTGGCCCGGGAAGACGCCGGGCCGCCGCTGCGCTCCGATCAGGTTCCGCTCCTGATGAGCCTGCTCGATCAGGCCTCCATCGCCTTCGATCGCATGGCGCTGGAGCAGGAGATGCTGGATGCGCGGCAGATCAAGGAGCGCGACCGGCTGCGCGCGGCGCTGCTCTCCTCTGTCAGCCACGATTTACGGACACCGCTGACGACCATTCTCTCCGCGGTCCACGAGTTGAAACGCAAGCATCCCTCCGATCTGCTCGATACCGTCGATGCCGAAGCGCAAAGGCTCAACCGCTTCGTCGCCAACCTGCTGGACATGGCGCGGGTGGAGGCCGGCGCCTTGCCGCTCAAGGTCGAGCCGACCGACCTCTTTGATGCTGTCGCCGGCGCCGTGCATGATACGCGCCAGTCCCTGCAGGGTCATGCGGTCGAGGTGGAGATCGCACCCGACATTCCGCTGGTTCGTGTCGACCCGACGCTGCTGCATCACTGCCTCATCAACCTGCTGGACAATGCCGGTCGCTATGCTCATCCCGGAACGCCCGTGATCGTGCGCGGCCAGCGCCTGCCGGATGCGATCGCCCTGTCGGTGGTCGATGAAGGGCCGGGCATTCCGGCGGGCGCAGAAGCGCGGGTGTTCGACACCTTTACGCGGCTGGAAGGCTCCGACCGGGCGAAGCATGGCACCGGCCTTGGCCTCGCCATCGTGAAGGGCTTTGCCGAGGCCATGGGCCTGACGGTGTCCGCCGCCAACAATGTCGAGCCGCGCGGCGCCGCCTTCACGATCACGATCCCGCAGGCGCTGATCATCTCCGACGTCTCCCATGAGGATCTGCTATGAACGTCCGTCACAAGGTGCTGATCGTCGATGACGAGCCGCATATCCGCAAGCTCATCCACACCGCGCTGACTCGGGCCGATTACGCCGTCGTCGAAGCGGAGAATGCGCGCGAAGCGATGGAGCGGCTGAAGGCGGAGCGACCGGATATCAGCCTCCTCGATCTGGGACTGCCCGACCGCGACGGCCTCGAACTGGTGCCGCTGTTCAAGCAGCAGTCGGACACGACGCTGATCATCGTCTCGGCCCGCGACGCGACGGACCAGAAGGTCGCCGCGCTCGATCTGGGTGCGGACGATTATCTGACCAAGCCGTTCGATACCGACGAGCTGCTGGCGCGCGTTCGGGTGGCGCTGCGCAATCGCATGGCCAAGGATGGCGGGGCGTCCATGGTGCGGGCGGGCGACGTGGAAATCGACCTTCTCAACAGGGTCGTGCTGAAGGCGGGGAAGGAAGTGCACCTGACGCCCAAGGAATATACCGTGCTCGCCCAGCTCGCCAAATTCCCCGGCCGCGTGATCACGCATCAGCAGATCATGGCCCATGCCTGGCCGCACGAAAAGGCCCATCATGTGGAGTATCTGCGCGTGCTCGTCCGCACGCTGCGCCAGAAGCTGGAAGCCGATCCCCAGCGTCCCCGGATCATCGGCAACGAGCTTGGCATCGGCTATCGCCTGCGCTTCAATGTCGAAGGCGAGACGGAAGAGTTCGCCGCAGGAGACACGGCGGCGAGGTTCGGCGGATAAGGAGCGGGCGAACCGCTGCCGGATCAATCCAGCGCGGCGCCCCCCCGATCTGCGCCAAGGCTGCGGCACGCTTGCGCTCGCTCCCCGGGCACAGCAGCGCATTGCCAATCAGCGGCAGGCGTTCGTCGGGGTGGGAGACGCTCATGACGACCGTGACCATTGTCTCCTCGCGCAGGCCGGCAGCTTATCAGATCGCGGCGGTATCACGCGTTGTGATTCCATCCACCCTTCTGGCCCGCCGCGCGCGGGTCAACGCCCCGTCCGCGGGCGCGCCTTGGCGTGGGAGCCGGGCCAGTCGAAGCCGTCTTGCGGCTCCGTCTTGGGCGTGACGGGCTCGAAGGAGGTCGCGGCATTCACGTCGCCGCCCCGGTAGTGGGTGAGCGTGGGATAGGCATAAAGCGGCCGATGGCGCACCACGCCCGTGTCGAGGCGGGCGCTGGCCACCACGGCATCCGGCGCCTTGCCTTCTTCCACCCAGAGCACCACTGCGCCCAGGAAATCCTGATCATAGGGGATATAGCCGCCCGCGCAGTGATAACCGCCCGGCACGAGGAACATGCGGGCAAAGGCGCGGGCCGCGTCCAGCCCGCCGGCATGGTCGCGCACAGCCTGATAATAGTCCAGCATGCCAAAAGCGCCGGCGGCATTGTCCGCCACGCCCTGCCACATCAGCAGCTTGCCGCCGGCGTCGCGGAAGGCTGAGAGGTCCGGGTTGCCGGCATCGTAGAGTTCGCCCCCCTTGAGCAGCCGCTGCAGGCTTTCACGCGAGAAGGTCCAGTCGCGCCAGGTGAAGTCGGCCGGGAGTTCGCCTTGCAGCAGCAGATATTGTAGGAAGGATTGTGCCGCGAACTTGCCCGTCTGCGTCGGCGCGCCGCGGCCAACCCAGCCCAGTTCGGCGCCATAAGGCGCGCCACCGGGGAAGAGGGACTGCCCATCGGCATCGGTCGGGCCGCGATAATAAGCGCGGGCCGCCACGACCTGATCGGCATTGAGGCAGTTGGCCTGCCCCGCCGCGCCCGGACGGCAGGCGAGCTTTGCCGGATTATATCGGCAACGGCGCGGATCGTCGATCTGGCCGTCGGTGATGCCATCCAGCCCGTCGCAGGCCTTAATGACGGCGGCGTGCAGCAGTTCGACGGCCTGCGGCGTGAAAATCTCGCGCCCATCGGGATAGAGCCCCTGCTGCGCTTCCCACAGGAAGAGCTGCATCGCCGCCGGCATGGCGACCGACGAGCCGGCCACAACGCCATCGAAGTCATCCGGATAACGCTGGACCTCCATCAAGGCTTCCCGCCCGCCGCCCGAGCAGCCGACGAAATAGCTGTAAGCCGGGGGCGCGCCGTAAAATTGCGCGACGATCGCCTTGGAGGCAACGGCGACGGCGTGAGCGGCCTTGTGCGCGAACTGCTCCCGCAATTCCGGCGCGCCGACCGCCCATGTGCCATCGCCGATGCCGGCACTGTGATGGCCGCCATTGTTGAAGGCGACGGCAAAGCTGCCATCGGCGATATGGGCGTTGCTGCAGAGCGGCGTCACCTCGCGGCCGATGACTCCGCACATGCCCCCGCAGCCCCCTTGCAGGAACCGCCCCGCATAGCCGGCCAGCGGTAGGCGCAGCTCAAACTCGGTCTGCGGCGCCGTATAAGCTTTGACGAGGCAGACGCCCGGTGTCGCCGCGCTGGCCCCTTCTACCGTCGCCGAACGCACGCGATAGACGATGTCCTCCGCTTGCTGGGAGACCGGCTTGACGAGGTCGCCGCAGGGCATTTGCGGCGCGCTGGCCGGGCGAGCCGGGAGCGTGAACGGCGTGGCCTCGCTCTTCGGCGCGGCCATGGCATGTGGCGTGCCGACAAGGGCCACCAGCATGAGCAGGAGCAAAGCAAGCACTGTCTGCGTGGCAGGACGAGCGGACGTCACAGCCCGGATGGGGAAGGCCTCAGGCATAGCGGGCAATCAGCGCCTGCTCGGCACCGAGCGGATCGGCGCTGGCGGCATACTCAGTGTCGAACACCATCGTCATCCGCTGGTCCTGTCCATAAGCCGGCCAGAGCGGCAGGCAGTCGCCATTCGGATCGCCGGTCCGCGCGAAATTGGCCCAATAGCGGCTCATGCCGTCGGCCAGATGCTGGGCATTGGCCATGCGCTCACCAACGCTGCCATAGCTTTCCGTCACCATATCGAACACCATCGGCACCTCGATGCCGTGCGGGCTGCGCATCCGCCCGCCCTGCGCCGGGGACTGCCAGTTGACGAGATAGGCATAGGCCGGCTTCGTGGCGCCGGCCGCGCGGGTTTCCGCGACGATGCGGGCATTGCGGCCCATGCCGGCCTCGGTCGTGATGGCGAAGAAGATGTCGCTGGCCGTGGCCTTGGGGTGCAATTTGCGGAACCCCTCGATCAGCGGCGCCGGCGATGCCACGCGGCCCTCCAGCGCGCCCGGCAGGCTCGTCCAGTCGAGATCGAACGCGCCGGGCGGCGGAAACAGCACGGTGGTCTCCGCGCTGGTATGGCCGACCATCACCGGAATGTCGGGCGAGACCGCCGGAAGATCGGGCGCAAACGGTGTCCGCGCCACGACGGTGCCATCGGCGACCAGCCCCGGCCCGCGCACGGGATTGCCGCCGGTGATCTCCTGCAGGCCGGCAAGGAGGCGCTCGATGGGGATGGCGCGTAATGCCTCCACGTCCCCGGCCCGCACACCCACGGCCTTGCACAGGGAGGCGGTGATCCGCTCCGCCTCGTCGCGCGCGACAGTGGTGGTGCCAAAGCCGCTTTGCAGGATCGCGCGGTGGAACAGCCCCTTGGCCGCCGGCATCGCCATCAGCCCCGCAACCTTCAGGCCCCCGCCGGAGTGGCCGAAGATCGTCACATTCTGCGGATCGCCACCGAACGCGGCGATATTGTCACGCACCCACTGCAGGGCGGCGACCATATCGAGCTGCCCCGGATTGGCGGGGACGCTGCGATCGCGGGTGAGATCGCCGAAATAGAGATAGCCGAACAGGTTAAGCCGGTGATTGACGGCCACGACGACGACATCCTGCCGCGCCGCCAGATTACGCCCGTCGGTAACCGGCGTCGCCCCGGAGCCGACCGCCAGACCGCCACCATGCAGCCATACCATCACCGGGCGCTTCTTCCCGTCCGCAAGGCCGGGGGTCCAGACATTGAGCGCGAGGCAATCCTCGCCCGATGCCTTGGGCTCGCGCCAGGAGGAGAAGCCCGGTCCGTCCGGCCCATCGGGCAGTTGCGGGCTGCGCAGGCCATAATCGACCGCATCGCGCACGCCGCTCCAAGCCTGGGGCGGCTGCGGGGCAGCAAAGCGGTTCCGGCCCGCCGTCGAGGCGCCATAGGGAATGCCGCGGAAGACATTGACGCCATATTCGCACCGCCCACGAACCTGCCCGTGCGTGGTCGTTGCGATCGGTGCCGCTGCGGCCAGTACGGGACGGGCAAGCAGTCCGCCCAGCCCCGCCGCACAGCTTATCGAAAAAGCCCGGCGGCTGATGCCTTTGGCCGGAAAAGCATCCTCGCGCATTGCGCCCTCTCCAGAAAAGCGAAAGCCCCGGCCGAGGTCGGGGCTTTCAGGATTTGATCAGAAGACGACCCGTGCGCCCATGCGGTAACGACGCCCGACATTGTCGTAGTAGACGGCGTTGTTGTTGCCGTTCCAGTAGGGCGGCGGCATCACGTCGAACAGGTTGTAGACGTTGGCGAACAGCTCAACCTTCTTGCTGCCTTCGCTCATCAGATCGAACGTCACGCCGACGTTCGTGTAGAAGCGCGACGGCACGCGGTTGGTGTTGATGCTGTTGGGCAGGGTGATGCTGTAGCCGGCGTCTTCCGGACCGACATAGCTCGCGTCATATTTACCGCTCGAGAGATAGCGGCCCTGCAGGTTGACGCCGAGGCGCCCCAGATCGAGGCTCACCATACCGTCGAGAACCCACGTGGGGATACCGGCCGCACTGTTGTCCCCGGCACGATCGACGCCCGGCAGCGCGCTGTTGGTGAAGTCGATCGTGCGGGTGGCGAGCAGCCGGAAATCGACCGAGCGCTCACCGCCGAATGGGAGGTTGTAGCCGGCCTCGAAGTCGATGCCGCGCAGTTGCTGACGATTGAGGTTCAGGAAGAGAACCGAAATCGTGTCGACCTTATTGCCGTTGTTGCTGTCCCGTCGGATCAGCGAGCAGACATCGGCGGCACCCGTATTGTTACACGTGTTGAGGATGACCAGCGCCGGCAGCGTTGTGATCGCGTTGCTGATGCGGATATTGTAATAGTCGACCGAGAAACGCAGGCCCTGCAGTGCGCCCTGCGGTTGCAGAGTGAGACCCGCTGTAAAGGTGTTCGCTGTCTCCGGGCGCAAATTGACGTTGCCGCCGGTAAGAATATTCATGAAATACTCTTGCTGGACGCGCGGATCGGTATCCAGGAACACGCCAACGCCGCTGACGGGCGTCGTGAACAGCTCGGACGTGTTCGGCGCACGGAAGTCGCGCGAGTAGGTCGCGCGCAGCATCGCCCAGTTGACCGGCTTGTAAGTCGCGCCGACCTTCCAGGTGGTGGCGTTGAACGTGTTGCTGCCCGCAGCGCCTTCATTCTTGTAATGAGCCTGGCGGATCGCGCCGTTCAGATCCAGCGAGCCAACCGCGCTCTCGCGCAGCACAGGCACGCCCAGCTCGACATAGCCTTCGACAACGCTGGTGTTACCGGCCGACGGCGTCTGGTTGAACACGTAGAAGCCGTTGGCGGCCGAAATCGGATCGACCTTGATGTCGAGCGTGTTGCGACGCCCTTCCACACCGACCGCGAAGGCGACCGGGCCAGCCCAGGTCTCGAACGGCGTGCCGTTGATGTTCACAGCACCAGCGAGCTGGGTGTACTTGTTGTCCTGCCAGGTGGTGCCGAAGGCGTAGTTCTTCGCGGCCTGCGAATATTGGCCCTGACCCAGGATGTTGAGCGCGACGCACGACGGATCGTTATTGTTGGGATTGCTGTCCGCATTGATCCGGCAGACCGGGCCATTGGGGCCGGCCACCGCGTCGACGGCATTGGCGTAGCGCGCATTGATGCGATTGTTGATGGTGTTCTGCTTATAGGCCGTCTCACCATATTGCGCATGGGCATCCCATGACCAGCCGCCGCCCAGATCGCCCTGTGCGCCGCCGACGATGCGATAGGTGTCGCGGATCGACGTGCTGTCCATGCGGCCGAAGTCGACGCCAAGCTTGCCAACGTTGATCGCCGTGATGCCATTGTTCTGCATCGTGGTACGGATGGAGGCGGGCAGGAAGGGATTGTCGACCGCGATCGTGGAAGCCGCGCGAATTTCCGGCCCCCGCGTGAAGCCATCGACATGGCCGTAGCTGCCTTCGAGGAAGGCGGTGAAGGCTGGCGAGAACTCATATTCCAGATGCGCGAAGGTGTTGTAGCGCGTCACCGGGATGGAGAGGAGCGGATCATCGAAGAAGGCATTGAGGCCTTCGCCCGAGCCGCCCTGCTGGAAGAGACCGCTGGCATTCTGGCCATAGACGAACTGCGTGGGCGAGCCGTTGGGGGCAAACTGGATGCCGCTAAGCACGCCACCGCGCGCCGGGACCGGCTTGGCCGTCCCACTTATGGTCTCAGCGATAAGGCCACCCGGGGTCAGCGTCGCGGTGCGCATGCCGGTGATGATGTTATGAGCGGGACGACCGCCGAGGCCCGGCTGGTTGGTCAGGTCGCCCACTTCATTGCCGCAGAAATCGCGGGTGTAGCAGCCACCGGTGCCTTCGTCCTTGTTATACTCGGCACCGAAGATGAAGCGGCCGCGATCATCGGCGAAGCGCTTGCCCGCGCCGATCTGCCAGAAATACTGGTCGCCATCGCCGCGATCGGTCACGCCGTAGCCGGCCGTCGCCTTGAGGCCATCGAGGCGGGTGTCGAGGCGCAGGTTGATCACGCCCGAGACAGCGTCCGAACCGTAAGCCGCCGACGCGCCGCCGGTGACGATTTCCGTGCTGCGGATCAGCAGGGTCGGCATCATGTTGAGGTCGATGCTGCCGGTCGAGGTGCTGGGCGTGAAGCGCCGGCCATCGAGCAGCACCAGCGTGCGCGAGGCACCGAGACCGCGCAGATCGGAGATGCGGGCGCCGGCATTGGCCGGGAAGATGTTCTGCGTGTTCGGCGTGCTGGACGGGCGGAAGGACGGCAACTGGGCCAGCGCCTCACCGACGGTGGGCGACGCGATCTTTGCGATCCGGTCCGCATCCATCACCGTGACCGGCGTCGGCGCGGTAAAGCCGGTAGCGCTCAGGCGCGTGCCGGTGACCACAATGCTTTCGGCGTCGGCCTCATCGGCCTGGGGCGCGTCCTGCGCCATTGCCGGCACACTTGCCGCCACCGCGCAGATTGCTGCCGTGATCAGCAGAGAATCGCGCAATCCACGCGTTTTGGCTGACACTCGCTCGTTCATAACATCCCCTCTTTCGGACAATTGCGCCCGCCTCCCTGGCGAGCATGCTCGATTCAATCGATTGCAGACCATTATCTGTCAAATGTTGTTGAGATGTCAATATATGATGTAGAAACTTCAACAAATAGCATGCGTGCTGGCGGCAGATTTTGGCGCTTTCCGTTGAAATCACGCCAATTTTCCGCGCCGCAATTTTCGGTTATCGGATATTAATTGTCGGTGTAATGGAGGAGAGCGCTCTATCCCCGGCATGGGCGGGACGGCATCAAGCTGTCACGATCACCGCGGAGCGGCCGGGATCGCCAATTCGCGCGTGATAAAAGCCAACCCGGAGACTCGCGGCCTCCGGAAGTTTAGCAAGATACCCGTGCGTAGCTTATGCCGATTTCATTCCCACTCGATCGTGCCCGGCGGCTTGCTGGTATAGTCGTACACCACCCGGTTGATGCCCTGCACCTCGTTGATGATCCGCGTCGCCACGCGGCTGAGGAAGGCGGCGTCGAAGGGGTAGATGTCGGCCGTCATCCCGTCGGTGGAGGTCACCGCGCGCAGGGCGAGGACATTGTCATAGGTCCGCCCGTCGCCCATCACGCCCACGCTGCGCACCGGCAGCAGCACTGCGAAGGCCTGCCAGATCGCGTCATACAGCCCGGCGTTGCGGATTTCCTCGAGGTAGATGGCGTCCGCCTTGCGCAGCACGTCGCAGCGCTCCTTGGTCACCTCGCCGGGGATGCGGATTGCGAGGCCCGGCCCGGGGAAGGGATGGCGACCGACGAAGATGTCCGGCAGCCCCAGCTCGCGGCCCAGATCGCGCACCTCGTCCTTGAAGAGTTCGCGCAGCGGCTCGACCAGCTTCATGTTCATGCGCTCAGGCAGGCCGCCGACATTGTGGTGGCTCTTGATCGTCACGCTCGGCCCTCCGGTGAACGAGACGCTCTCGATCACGTCCGGGTAGAGCGTGCCCTGCGCCAGGAAATCCGCGCCGCCGATCTTGCGGGCTTCCTCCTCGAACAGGTCGATGAAGGCCTTGCCGATGAACTTGCGCTTGGCCTCCGGGTCGGTGACGCCGGCGAGGCCGCCGAGGAAGGTCTCGCTCGCATCCACATGGACCAGCGGGATGTTGTAATGCCCCCGGAACAGGCTGACGACCTGCTCGGCCTCTGCATGGCGCATCAGGCCGTGATCGACGAACACGCAGGTCAGCTGCTCGCCGATCGCCTCATGGATCAGCACCGCGGCGACCGCCGAATCCACGCCGCCGGAAAGGCCGCAGATCACCCGGCCCGAGCCGACCTGCTCGCGGATTTCCTTGATCTTGGTCGCGCGGAATTCCGCCATCGTCCAGTCGCCGGCACAGCCGCAGACATGGCGCACGAAATTGGCGATCAGCTTGCCGCCGTCGGGCGTATGCACCACCTCGGGGTGGAACTGGGTGCCATAATAGCGCTTCTCGTCATTGGCGATGAGCGCGAAGGGGGCGCCGTCCGATGTCGCCACGATGCGGAAGCCTGGCGCGAACTTGGTCACCTTGTCGCCATGGCTCATCCACACCTGATGGCGCTCGCCCGTCTCCCACAGCCCGTCGAACAGGACGCAGGGCTCGGTGACGGTAAGGAAGGCGCGGCCGAACTCGCCGCCCTCCCCCGTCTCATGGCCGGGCCGCACTTCACCACCGAGCTGATGGCTCATCACCTGCTGGCCATAGCAGATGCCGAGGATCGGCAGGCCGCTCTCGAACAGCTCCTGCGGCGCGCGCGGGCTGCCCTCGTCGCACACGCTGGCGGGCGACCCGGAGAGAATGATGCCGCGCGGCTTCATCCGCTGGAAGGCGGCCAGCGCCTGCGTAAACGGGGCGATCTCGGAATAGACCCCGGCTTCGCGCACGCGACGCGCAATGAGCTGCGTCACCTGGCTGCCGAAGTCGACGATGAGGATGGAATCGGGGTGAGCTGAGGAATGTGCTGACATGGGCAGCGGATAATCCGCGCCATGGAACCTGTCCAGCCTTGGCGGCAACATAGATGGGCAAGAGAGATCAGGCGCGCGGGAGACTTGTGGCCTCGGGCTCGTTACCTCTTCATGCTGTTCGACGATCTCTTCGGCCTCGTGCGCGTGGCGGTCATCTCCGTGCTCGCTTATGCGCTGCTCGTCTTCGTGTTGCGAATGGCGGGGAAGCGCGCCCTTTCCAAGCTTAACGCGTTCGATCTGGTGGTGACGGTCGCACTGGGTTCCACGCTCGCAACCGTGTTGCTCACGCAGGATGTCGCCCTGGCGGAAGGGGTGCTGGCCTTTGCGATGCTGGCCGGTCTGCAATGGCTGGTGTCGCGCCTGTCTGTCGCCTCATCCACCTTCAGCGGGCTGGTGCGCAGCCAGCCGCGCCTGCTGCTGCGCGATGGTGCATATCTTGAGCGCGCCATGGCAGCCGAGCGCGTCACTCGGGCGGAGATCGACGCGGCCATCCGCAGCGCCGGCTTCGGACGGCGGGCGCAGGTCGCCGGGGTCGTGCTGGAGACCGACGGGAGCATGAGTGTCATCGGCCGTTCGGACGGGCCGGATGATCTGCTTGTCGGGCTCTCCGAATAGCGGGCTTGGACATGGATGAAGACCCTCGCGAACGCTCCCAAGACACGCTGTCGGACGACAATGCCCGGACGGAAGATCGACTGGACTTCGCCGAAGATCGCACCGTCCTTGCCCATGAGCGCAGCTTCGCCAGCTGGGTGCGAACAGGGCTCGCCGCCATCGGCATCGGCCTTGGCTTCCGCGCGCTCTTTCACACGCTTGAACCGGCCTGGGTCCCCAAGACGATCGCCAGCAGCTTCATGCTGGTCGCCATCGTCATCTTCATTCTGGCGACCCGGCGGGCCATGGCGATCCGCGAGCGGCTGGAGCCGCACCGCGCGGCCGCGCTCCAACCGGTCCGCCTGCGTCTGCTCGCCGGCGCGCTGGTGATCACGACCGGCGGCTTGATGCTGGCCATCTGGCTGCTGATCTGAGACCGGTCCGGTCAGGGTCAGCCGAAGGTGACGCCGTCCACCCGGCCATCGTCCCAGATGCAGCGGAAACTGCGCAGGCGGCCTTCGCCGGCCCTGAAGTTCGACCGCATGCTCAGCGTGCCGGTCACATCCCAGCCGGAACCGAAGGGCCGCGCGCCCGTGATGTCCCGCACCTCGGCATAATTGCCATCGCGCGAGGCCTGATCGCGCGCCGCGATGGCGCAAGCGTCGACCGCCGCGTCTTCATCGTCCAGCGCCTGGCCCGCGGGGCGCCCATCATAGCCGTCGTCATAGCGGTCATTGCGATAGTCGCCGGCGCGGTCATCATAGCGCGGATCATAACCGCGATCGCCCGGGCGGCGCGTAGGATAGCGCTCCGCATCGCGCTGCCTGGCAGCCGCCGTCGCGATTGCCGCGATCAGCCCGACACCGATGATCGCGCCGATGACGGCGCCGCTATTGTCATGACCGCGATGATGGCGCGGATACCGATCCCAGCGGCCATCATAGCCGCGCGCAGAGGCGGGCGTCGCAGAGCCCATGACCATCGCCCCGGCCGCAGCGGCCAAGGCAAGTTTGGAGTGAACGTTCATCGGCGGATCGCTTCCTGGCAACACCGGCAACAGCATCCCGGCCAGAGCGTTATCGCACCGGGCCGATGAGCGCGGGCTGAATAGCGACCGGGCCCGCATTGGCGTCATCTGTCGGCGCGCTGGAGCGGCCAGACCGCGGCCGTAGCGTCAGGCCGGTCCAATAGGCCGCAAAGCTGTACATATCCGCATATTCGTCGACGATTTTGTCGGTCGGGCGATTGATGCCGTGGCCTGTGCCGGTATCCACGCGAATCAGCCTTGGCCTTCCGCCGAGCGGCGCCGCCTGCAGGGCTGCGGCATATTTGAAGCTGTGGCCGGGCACCACGCGGTCGTCGCTGTCCGCCGTGGTCACAAGAATGGCGGGATAGTCCGCCTCACTGCGGATATTGTGATAGGGCGAGTAAGCAAGCAGCGCGCGGAAATCCGCCTCCCGGTCGGGCCGGCCATAATCGTCCACCCAGAAGGCGCCGGCCGTGAACTGGTCGAACCGCAGCATGTCCATCACGCCGACACCGGGCAGGGCGGCGGCGAACAGGTCGGGGCGCTGGTTGACCACGGCCCCCACCAAAAGGCCGCCATTGGAGCGCCCCTCAACGGCCAGCTGGTTCGCCCCGGTATATCCCTGGGCTTTGAGATATTCGGCCGCTGCGATGAAATCATCGAAGGTCGTCTGCTTGTTGGCGCCCCGCCCGGCGTCGTACCAAGCCTTGCCGAACTCCCCGCCGCCTCGCACGCCGGCAATGGCGAGCACGCCGCCCTGCTCGACCCAGGCAAAGCGGGTGGGCGAGAAGCTGGGCGTTTGCGCGACGTTGAAGCCACCATAGCCATAGAGCAGGGTCGGCGCAGGCGTGCCCGCGCGGGCAAGGTCGCGCCGGCGCACGATGAACATCGGCACCGCTATGCCATCGCGCGCGGGATAGAAGACCTGCTCCGTCACATAATCCGCCGGATCGAAGCCGAGTGCGGAGCGCGCGAAGATGCTGGTTTCGCCGGTCTCGACATTGAAGCGGTAGATCGTCGGCGGCTGGGTGAAGCTGGAGAAGGCGTAGAAGGTTTCCGGATCACCGGGCCGGCCGCTGAAGCCTGCGGCTGCGCCCAGCCCGGGCAGCGGCACATCGCCCTCACGCTTGCCGGCGAGATCCGTGATTTCGGCGACGATCCGCCCATCGACGATATAAGCCAGCACAAGGCGGCTGCCGATCATCGAGCCACCGGCCAGCGTCTGCGCCCGCTCCGCGACGACCTCGACCGGGCGACGGCGCGGATGGCCGGCATCGATGGTCACGATCCGTCCGTTGGGCGCCTTTGCATCCGTGCGGAAATAGAGCCGATCGCCAAGCTGGCCGATCATCTGCCACGCATTGCGCAGTCCCCGCACCAGCGTCACGGGCCGGGCGTCCGGCACGGTCAGCGGGATCAGCACCAGTTCGGCGGTCTGCTCGGTGCCCATTTTCGAGCTGATCAGCAGCCAGCGACCGTCCGCCGTCACCTCGGCGCGGTGAAGCAGCCGGGGCCGATCCGGCGTGGCATAGACCAGCCGGTCCTGCGCCTGCGCGGTGCCCAACGCGTGGAACCAGACCTGCTGGTTCTCGAACGAGGGATCACGCCCGCCCTCGGTCGGCGCGGCAAAGCGCGCATAATAAAAGCCGCTGCCCTCATGATTCCAGGCCAGCGCCGAATAGCGGACCCAGGCCACCTGGTCAGGCATCAGCGCGCCGCTCTCGACATCCAGCACCCGCACGGTCCGCCAGTCGCTGCCCCGCTCCTGAAGCGCCAGCAGCAGCGCTCGCCCGTCCCGCGAAGGCAGCCACTCGGCGAGCGCCACCGAGCCATCGGTGGAGAGCCTGTTGGGATCGATCAGCAGACGCTCCGCCCCATCGACGCCCTCGCGCACATAGATGGGCGAGAAATTCTCGCCCTTGCTGTGCGTGTAGAAATAGCGCTCGCCGGCCTTGCGCGGATTTCCGAAGCGCTCATAGCCATGCAGCGTCGCCATGCGGGCACGCAACGCCTCCCGGCCCGGCAAGGATTTGAGGTAGCGGAAGGTCGTCTCATTCTCCGCCGCAATCCACGCCTGCACATCGGGATCGTGGCGCGGGTCGCCCTCCAGCCAGCGATAGGGATCGGCGACGGGCACCCCAAAATGCGTCTCGGTCAGGTCGAGGCGGCGGGCTTGCGGGTAGCGAAGCGCTGGCAGGCGGGGCGCCGGCCCGATCCGCAGCGCACCCGGCTTAGCGGCAGAATCCACGGCCCGACCCGCGGCTGCGTCCGTCGTGATGACGACGGCGGCGTCCTCGGCCGCAGCAGCGCCCGGCTGCGCCTGCACGGGCAGCGCCAGGAAGGCCAGCAGCAGGGCGGCAACAGGCAGGCGAAAGGGAACGGCCAACATCCTCAATGCCCTTGGGAAAACGGGCTTGCGGCGCGCGATAGCCCTGCGGCAGCCCGTGTGCAATGGCGCAGGACAGCGGTGAACTCTCTGCGGGCTGGGGTGTTGTGTGCAGGGGGACGGACACGGAGCACCAGCATGACCCAGAAGGCCCTCGCCCTCAACTGCACCCTGAAAGCCGACAGCAGCGAACCCTCATCGACGGACGCGATGATCGCGGTTCTGGCCGACGCCTTCGCCGAACATGATGTGACACTGAGCGAAACCGTGCGCGTTGCCGCGCTCAACATCCTGCCCGGCGTCACCTCCGATGAAGGCAAGGGCGATGACTGGCCAGCCTTGCGCAAGAAAATCCTGGCACACGACATCCTCATCTTCGGCGGGCCAATCTGGATGGGTCAGATCTCCAGCATTGCCAAGCGCGTGCTGGAGCGGATGGACGCTTTTCTGAGCGAAACGGACGATGCGGGCCGGATGCCGAGCTATGGCAAAGTCGCCGTCGCCGCCATTGTCGGCAATGAGGATGGAGCCCATTTCTCCAGCGCGCAGCTCTTCCAGGCGATGAACGATGTCGGCTGGACGATCCCCGCCGTCGCCGCCTGCTATTGGGTGGGCGAGGCGATGGGGAGCAAGGATTTCAAGGACCTCAAGTCGACACCCAAACCGGTGAGCAAGACCGCCGGCATGGTGGCATCCAATGCCGCGCACCTCGCGGGTCTCCTCAAGGACAGCCCCTACCCCGGCTGACCACGACCCCGGCTGACAGGCCGGACGCCAGCCGCCAGCCCAGCCGGCATTCCAGCCGCGAGCGGCTTGCCACGCCGCCGCTCCTGCCGCACATTCGCGCGGGACAGGGAGCGGGGGCAAGGTGGCAACATCATCGCAAGAGAGTGAACCAACCGGACAGCAGGGAGATGGCGACCCTGCCACGACCGGGCGCTCGCCTCTCAAGGTCTGGGCATTGCGCGCGCTCGGTCTGGCCGGTGCAGCGCTGGTCTGGCTCGCTCTGGGCGATGCGCAGGGTCTGTCGTTGGAGGGCCGCTGGGTCGCCGCCGTCGCGACCTTGATGGCACTCTGGTGGATCACCGAAGCCGCGCCGATCGCCATTACCGCGCTGCTGCCGATCCTGCTCTTCCCTATGGCAAGCGACCGCAGCGTGGCGCAGGTTGCGGCGCCCTATGCCAGCCCGATCATCTTCCTGTTCCTCGGCGGCTTTCTGCTCGCCATCGCCATGCAGAAATGGCAGCTCCACCGCCGCGTCGCGTTGCTCACACTCCGCCGGGTCGGCACCAGCCCGCGCCAGATCGTGCTGGGCCTGATGCTGACTACCGGTTTTGTCTCCATGTGGGTCTCCAACACGGCGGCGACGCTCATGATGCTGCCGATTGCCTTCTCCGTTCTCACGCTGGTCTGTGATCGCCGCGACGAGACCGGCGCGCTCGCCTGCGATGGCGCATCCGCCGTCGCGCCCAGGGAGCTCGCCAATTTCGGCGCGTGCCTGATGCTCGCCATTGCCTGGTCATCCAGCATGGGCGGCGTGGGCACGCTGCTCGGCAGCCCGCCCAATGCCATCGTGGCCGGCTATATCGAGAAGGAACTGGGCCGGCAGGTCGATTTTCTGAACTGGATGGTGGTCGGCGTGCCGATTGCCTTCAGCTTCATTCTCATTGCGTGGCTGCTGATGACGCGGGTCTTCTATCGGTTCACCTTCGGCGAGGTGCCGGGCGGCCGCGCGCTCATCGACCGGGAGCTGGACGGTCTCGGCCGGTTCAGCCGCAGCGAGCTTCTGGTGACCCTCGTCTTCTGCTGTGCGGTCTTCTTCTGGGTCGTGCCCGGCGTGGTCGGCGCCATTCTCGGCAGCAAGGCCGATCTGGGCTGGTTCGGGCGCCTCGATGACAATGCCATTGCACTTGCCGCCGGCCTGGCGCTGTTCCTGCTGCCCGGCGAGGGCCGAGGGCAGATGCTGCTCGACTGGAAGGATGCCGAAAGCGGCGTGCCCTGGGGCGTGCTGGTGCTGTTCGGTGGCGGCCTGAGCCTTGCCGGGGAGGTCGTCGCCAGCGGGCTCGATGGCTGGCTGGGTGCGCAAGTGAGCGGGCTTGGTACGCTGCCGATCCTGCTCCTCGTCATCGCCGTCGTGACGCTCATCGTCTTCCTGAGCGAAGTGACCAGCAACACCGCCACCGCCGCTACGTTCATTCCTGTGCTGGGCGCCGTGGCGCTCGGCATCGGGGCCGATCAGATGACCTTGCTCATCCCCGCAGCCTTCGCCGCCACGCTCGCCTTCATGCTGCCGGTCGGCACCCCGCCTAATGCCATCGTGTTCGGCACCGGGGCCGTCACCATGGGGCGGATGGTCCGCGGCGGGTTCATCCTGAACCTCGTCGGCATCGTGCTCATCACCTTCTTCTGCTGGCTGCTCGGCGGCGTCGCGCTCGGCCTGCGTTTCTAACCGAAGGCGAGGCTGAGCTGGGGCGTCTCGTCCGGCTCTTCGCGCTCGGGATCGATGAGGTTTGAGAGTCCGAGCCCCAGCAGCCGCGCGCCGACCGGCAGCGGCAATTGCGCGCGGAGCAAGTCGACGCCGATCGCGAACAGATCTTCCGCATCGCCCGGCGGCGCGGGCAGCGACCGGGAGCGGGTGAGGATGCGGAAATCCCCCAGCTTGATCTTGAGCGTGACGGTGCGCCCCAAGGCCCGGCTCGCTGTGACCCGGCCCCACAGGCGCGCTGCGATCTTCTCAAGCTCCGCCAGCAACAGGCCTTCCGCGCCGATATCGCTGGCGAAGGTATCTTCCACGCTGATCGACTTGCGCGACTCCCGGTCGCGCACCGGGCGCTCGTCCAGCCCGCGCGCCGCGCCGAAGTAGAATGCCGCCGCCTTGCCGAAATGGCGCTGCAGCGCCGGCAGCGGCCACTCTTTGAGGTCCGCGCCGCTATGAATGCCCAGCGCCGCCATGCGCCGCGCCGTCACGGGGCCGACGCCATGAATGCGCGACACCGGCATCGCCGCCATGAACGCCTCGGCCTCATCGGGGCGCACGACGCACAAGCCATCGGGCTTGTTCTGGTCCGATGCGAGCTTGGCGATCAGCTTGTTGCACGAAACGCCGGCCGAGGCGGTCAGCCCCGTCTCCTCGCGAATCATCCGCCGGATTTCCTGCGCGACATAAGTGGCCGAGGCAACGCCGGGCTTGTTGCGCGTCACATCAAGGTAAGCCTCGTCCAGCGAGAGCGGCTGGATGATGTCGGTAAAGCGCTCGAAGATCGTACGAATTTGCTGCGAGACGGCACGGTAGGCCTCGAAGCGCGGCCGCACGAAGATGAGCTCCGGGCAGAGCCGGCGCGCCTTGCCGCCCGGCATGGCCGAGCGCACGCCGAACACGCGCGCCTCATAGCTCGCCGCTGCCACCACGCCGCGCGGCCCGCCGCCGCCGACAGCCACCGGCAAGCCGCGCAGCGCCGGATCGTCGCGCTGCTCGACCGACGCGTAAAAGGCGTCCATATCGATATGGATGATCTTGCGATCCTGCTCGGGCGTCTGCGCCATGCTCCCTGTTATGCCATGGCAACCGCGCGAACGAAAGAGGAACGAAGCATGGACCTGAATGTCAGTGAGATCGATGGCGCCTGCCATTGCGGCACCGTGCGCTTTCATGTGCGCCTGAAGGACGGCCTGCGCTCGGCGCGCCGCTGCACCTGCTCATATTGCCGGATGCGCGGCGCCATCGCGGTCTCAGCCCGGATCGAAGACCTGCAAGTGACGGCGGGCGAAGAGTCGCTGCGCTCCTACACCTTCAACAGCGGAACCGCACAGCACCATTTCTGCGGAACCTGCGGCATCTACACCCACCACCGACGCCGCTCGAACCCCCATGAATATGGCGTCAATGTCGCCTGCCTGTCGGGCATCAGCCCGTTCGACTTTGCCGAGGTTATCGTGAATGACGGGGTGGCGCATCCCTCCGACACCGGCGTGTCACGGATCGCGGGTATGCTGCGGTTCGTCCCGGCGGATTGGGCCTAGCTCGACGGCGTGGGCAAGCGCCAAGGTTCGTAGGACGGCGGCTACTGTGCTCTTTTTCCGGAGGCGGACTGACCGGACACAACGACATTGCGGACCTACCCTCGTCGGTTTAGGCATCGATCATGCTCGAACTCGACGATCCCAGATGGTCCGCGCTGACGCATGCCCACGGAAGCGCCGCCGATATCCCAGAGCTACTTCGCCAACTAGCTCGAACGACTGATCCGAAAGACAATTATAAGAGCGAGCCGTGGTTCACTCTTTGGTCAAGCCTGTGCCATCAAGACGACGTGTTCGACGCCTCATATGCAGCGGTGCCCCATATCGTCGAGATTGCCTGCAAAGCTACCGGGCCGCTCGACTTCAGATTTTTTCAGCTGCCTGCGGCGATCGAGATCGCCCGAAACAAGGGAAATGGTCCGCAGATACCAGGTCACCTTGCAGCGACGTATAGCGACGCAATATTCAGATTGACGGATTGCGTAGCGCTCCATCGCCGTGAGGATTGGAACGAGCCAGTGCTACTATCGGCGTTCTCAGCGCTGGCGGTAGCGAAAGGGCATCAAAGGATCGCCGAGGCAATCATGAACCTAGATGACGATCTAATTGAGAAATTGATTGCGTCAGACTTCGGCGAGCAATCCTAGGTCGGTTCCCGGCGCCAATTTAGCCCTTGGTCGCGCATTCTGGACCGCTCAATAGCGGAAAATCCGTCCGGCCAAATTGTCCATGCCGCCTAAGCGGCGCCACCAAGCTTCAAGCCCTTCAGCGCCGCGAAGGGGCCGGCATCTTCCTCGCTCAGCACGCCGAGCGCGCGCAGCTTTTCGTCGGCATCCGCGACGCGGGGATAGGGATCGAGGTTCAGGAACAGCGTCTGCGCGACCGTTTCGCCAAGATCGATTCGCTCGTCCTCCAGCGGGAGGATATCGCAATCCTCCTCGCGCAGTTCGATCTCTTCTGCGTCGCTCTCGCCGTTCTCGTCGAGACCGCGCACGAATCGCACGTCCATCGGCACGTCGAGCTCTGCGGGGACATCCTCGTCGGTTGCGACGCAGGCCTGCACCAGCGAGGCGCGCACGCGCCCGGTCACCCGGCAGCCGCCGGCGTCCGGCGCGACATGCGCCTGCGCCTCCAGCCGATCGAGGCTGCGCAGGCCAAAGCGGCGCGCGAGCGCGGCCCGCTCTGCGGCATCGGCCTCGACGGTGCGGTCCCGCCGCCCGTCACCCAGCTCATTGAGACGCAGAATGCGGGAAAATTCCGGCGCGGCGCCTGACGTCGCTTCGCTCACGGCATCACCCCCGCAACTGGCCGGCCAGCAGCGCGTCGCGGCTGCATGCGTTGATCGTCGCGGCCAGCATGCGCACCTGCGCTTCGACATAAGCCAGTGCATCCGCTGCCGGCGCCTCGCCACGATACAGGTTGCGCACCAGCGCCTCGCTCAGCGAAGCCTCGCCCTGCAAGCTCGCGCGATAGGCGGCAAGCCGGCCACCCAGCGCGCCGACCATGCGGCCGATCTGCTTGCCCACGACCACATCGCCAAAGCCGATCTGGCGGATCTGCCCATCCATATCGTCAATGAACAGTTCGGTCAGCCGCGCCGAATCGTTGGTCGCCTCCAGCGCCTCGAGTCGCAGCAGCACCAGCGAGAGCACCAGCGCCACCATGTCGAATCGGCCATCCAGCGTATCCCCCACCTCGCCTTCCATATACCAATGCGGCTCCCGCGCCGTCGCGACGACGGCCTCGTACAGCGGGCGCAGATAGGCGCGATCATCCTTGCGGGAAAACAGATTGGATAAGAGGCTCATGCTCGGTTCAGCTTTGCGGCGGCACAGGAAAGCGCGGACGGGACCGATCAACCATTGGCCCGCGCCAGCACTTGCATATTGATTGCGGCGGCTGGCAATGCAATGGGCGGGTTAGGCGATGCGACGCTTTTTTGATTGGATGTCCGGTTTTTGACCGCATGATTGGCAGGAGACGAGAATGCAGCGTGGCTTGAGGCGGCCGTTTCTGGTCGTGGGCGCAGCGGCCATCCTTCTGCTGGCGGGCGGCTGCACCCGCATCCGCGCGCATCAGGGCTTCATGATCGACGATCTGATCGTGAGTTCGGTGCTGCCGGGCGTGGACAACAAGGCGTCCGTGGAAGGCGCGCTGGGTCGTCCGACCTTCGTCTCCCAGTTCGGCCCGGAGCGCTGGTATTATGTGGCGCGCGACACGCGCTCGCTGGCCTTCGCCTCGCCGCGCCCGACCGCGCAGACGCTGGTGACTGTGCAGTTCGATGCCAATGGCAATGTCGCCACGATCGATCGCAACGCCACACTCGATCAGGTCGCCAATATCTCGCCGACCGGGGCCACGACGCCGACGCTCGGCCGCAAGCGCAGCCTGTTTGATGAAATCTTCGGCAATATCGGCGCGGTTGGCGCCGGCGGGGCCGGAGCAGCAGGGCCGTCTCAGTAATTCAGCCCCGCAGGCCCGTCGTAATCCGGCGCCGGTTCGTGCACCCGGCGGACTGGTTTAGCTTGCATTAACCGCGTCATCGCTTCAAATCGTTGTATAGCGGGAGCGTGGTCATGCAGCATATTGGCGATCTGCAGCCGCTCGAGCGGACTTACGCGCGACGGACTGAGACAGTCGGCCATTACAAGGCCAGCCGGAGCCGCTGGCGATTCGCCATCGGGTCGCTGGAGATCGGCTTCGACCGCGCGAGCGAGCAGCTTTACGCGCGAAGCGGTGTGGATGCCCGGCCCGGCCTTGCCCAAAAGCTCCTGATCGCGGCAGGCATGGTCAGCATCTCATTGCTGGTGATCGCCCTGGCCGGCTGGCTATGGTCGGCACGCGGGCCGATCTGGGGCGGTGAGACGGTATCGGCAGCGATCATCGATCATGCGCCCCGCGCGACCGAAAGCGAAGATGCGACGCCCGCCGGCCAGCAGCCGATCCTGATCCCCGCCGACCGTCCTGCGCCGTTTCTCTCCGCCGTGATTGAAAAGCGCGCGACGGCCCCCGCTTTTGCACCGGCGAAACAGGCCACCGTGCCGATCGCGCAGGGCCAGGCGATTGCGCCCAAGTCCGATGAGGCGCCGACGCTCCCGAGCGCGACCCCGGATGAGGCGATCGTCCAGTCCGGCAACTTCCTGCTGATCCCGGCCGTCGATCGCGCTGTGGGCCTCGCCGTCAAGAGCGGCGATGCGCAGAACTGGATGGCCGGCTCCTATCACGGCATCGTGGTGGTCGGCGACGCCGTGGCCCAAGATGGCAAATCCTGCCGGGACGGCACGATCCTGCTGCGCGACGGCACCATCAAGGGCCGCACCCAGACGTTCCAGCGCTGCCTGTAAGGCCAAGGGAGCGCTGCGCGGCGGTTCAGCCGGCGGCGCTCACCCGATCCCGATCACGATTAGCGCGCGATCCCGCCAGCGGCAAGCACGGCCAGCGTCACCAGCTCCGAGGCGGTCGAGGCCATCGTCGCCACCTGCACCGGCTGGTTCAGCCCGAGCAGCACCGGCCCGATGACCGAGTCGCCGCCCAGTTCCCGCAGCAGCTTGGCCGAGAGATTGGCCGACTGCAGGCCGGGCATGATCAGCACATTGGCTGGGCCGGACAGGCGGCAGAACGGATAATTCGCCATGACGCGCCGGTTGAGCGCCACGTCGGGCGCCATCTCGCCTTCATATTCGAAGTCCACCTCCATTCCGTCGAGGATCTGGACCGCGCCGCGAATATTATCGAGCCAGTTGCCGTGCGGATTGCCGAAGGTGGAGTAGGAGAGAAAAGCCACGCGCGGCTCATGCCCCATACGCCGGGCAAGCGCGGCGGATTCGATGGCGATATGCGCCAGTTCGGCGGAATTCGGCCGCTCGTTGACAGTGGTATCCGCCATGAACACGGTGTGGCTACGCCCGACGAGGATGTGCATGCCGAACAGCGTGCGGTCCTCGGCGGGGTCGAGCACGCGGCGCAGTTCGCGCATCGTCTGCGCGTAGGTGCGAGTGACGCCGGTGATCATCGCGTCCGCCTCCCCCATTTGCAGCAGCAGCGCGCCAAAGATGTTGCGGTCCCGGTTGACCATGCGCTCACAATCGCGGCGGAGGTAGCCACGGCGCTGCAGGCGCTCGTACAGCATGTCGACCATGCGCGGCACGAGCGGCGAATTGACGCTGTTATACAGCTCGTAGCTCTCCGGATCGCGCACGCCGAGATCGCGCAGGCGATCATAGACATCCTGCCGGCCGACCAGAACCGGCGTGCCATAGCCCCCATCGCGGAACTGGATCGCGGCGCGCAGCACCACCTCTTCCTCCGCCTCGGCAAAGACGACCCGCTTGGGGCTGGCCTTGGCGCCCTCATAAGCGAGGGTGAGAACGGAGGTGGTGGGATTGAGCCGCGCCCGCAGGGACTGGCGATAGGCGTCCATATCCTCGATGGGCCGCTGGGCGACGCCCGACTCCATCGCCGCCTGCGCCACCGCTGCCGGCACCACTTCCATCAGACGCGGATCGAAGGGGGCGGGAATGATGTAATCCGCGCCGAAGCTGTGCTTGGTGCCATAAGCCAGCGCGACTTCCTCGGGCACCTGCTGACGGGCCAGTTCGGCAATGGCCTGCGCCGCCGCGATCTTCATCGCCTCGTTGATCGCCGTCGCGCGCACGTCCAGCGCGCCCCGGAAGATGAAGGGGAAGCCCAGCACATTGTTGACCTGATTGGGATAATCCGAGCGGCCCGTGGCGATGATCGCATCCGGGCGCGCGGCCTTGGCCACGGGCGGCAGGATTTCGGGATCGGGATTGGCCATGGCGAAGAGGATCGGCCGCGGCTTCATCTCATTGATCCATTCGGGCTTCAGCGCATCCTTGGCGGAGAGGCCGAGGAAGATATCGGCATCCTTCAGCGCCTCGTGCAGGGTCCGCGCCTCGGTGCGGGCGGCATGGGCGGACTTGAACTGGTCCATGCCATGGGTGCGGCCCTGATAGATCACGCCCTCGCGGTCGCACATGATCACATTGTCATGCGCCACGCCCATCGCCTTGATCAACTCCGTGCACGCGATCGCCGCCGCGCCGGCCCCGTTCACGACGACCTTGGTCTCGCGAATGTCGCGCCCGGTCAGGAAGCAGGCGTTGATGAGGCCAGCGGCGCAGATGATCGCGGTGCCATGCTGATCGTCATGCATGACCGGAATGTTCATGCGCTCCTTGAGTGCTGCCTCGATCATGAAGCATTCGGGCGCCTTGATGTCCTCAAGGTTGATGCCGCCAAAGCTGGGCTCCAGCAGCGCCACCGCATCGATGAAGGCCTGCGGGTCTTCGGTGTTCAGCTCCAGATCGATGGCGTCCACATCGGCGAAGCGCTTGAACAGCACTGCCTTGCCTTCCATCACCGGCTTGGAGGCGAGCGCGCCGAGATTTCCCATGCCGAGGATCGCCGTGCCGTTGGAGATGACCGCGACCAGATTGCCCTTGGCGGTATAGTCATAGGCCTTGGCAGCATCATCGGCGATGGCCTGCACGGGCACGGCCACACCGGGCGAATAAGCCAGCGCCAGATCGCGCTGCGTCGCCATCGGCTTGGAGGCGATGATCTCGATCTTGCCGGGCCGCCCGAAGGAATGGAAGAGCAGCGCCTCGCGCTCGGAGAATTCGATGGCGGCTTTATCGGTCATCAGCAGGGTTCCTCGGCAATTGGGAACGCCCTAGCGACTTTCCGCCCGGCTCCACAAGAGGCGAGGTACGAACAACCCCGTGGATGAAACGCCACCGCCGGCTTTTCGAGATCGAAAGCCCCTGCTAACGCAACCGCGTGACCAGTCTGCCAGCCAAATCCTCCAAAGCCAGCGCCGCATCCGGCGGCCCCACGCCGATGATGGCGCAATATCTGGCGCTCAAAGCGGAAGCCGGGGGCGACCTGCTGTTCTACCGCATGGGCGATTTTTTCGAGCTGTTCTTCGAGGACGCCAGGACCGCCGCCGCCGTGCTCGACATCGCGCTCACCACGCGCGGAGAGCATGAGGGCGAGCCAATCCCGATGTGCGGGGTGCCGGTACACAGCGCCGAGGGTTATCTGGCGCGACTCATCAAGGCGGGCCTTCGCGTCGCCATTGCCGAGCAGACCGAGACGCCCGAGCAGGCCAAGGCGCGCGGATCGAAAGCGCTGGTCGGCCGCGCCATCGTGCGCTTCGTCACCGCCGGCACGCTGACCGAGGATGCGCTGCTGGACAGCCGCCGCGCCAATCTGCTCGCCGCCGTGGGTGAAGCCGCCGGCCATTATGCCGTCGCTGCTGCCGACATTTCCACCGGTCGGCTTGACGTGGTGGCGGTGGATGCCGGCGGCATCGAGGCGGAACTGGCCCGGATCAACGCGAGCGAAGTCATTGCGCGGCCGAGCCTCGCCGATCGGCTGACCGGCGCCCTCCCCTTCGAGAATCGCGGCTTCGACAGCGCGCGGGCGGAAGCGGACATCTGCCGCCATTTCGGCGTGAAGACGGTGGAGAGCTTCGGCAGCTTCTCACGCGCGGAGCTGTCCGCCCTCGGGGGCCTGCTCGGCTATCTGGAGCATGTCGGCAAGGGGCGCATGCCCTTCCTCACCGCGCCGGTGCGGGCTGGCGCGCAGGATCACCTTGCCATCGACCCGGCCACGCGCGAGAGCCTGGAGATCGTTACGACCGCCAGCGGCCAGCGCGCCGGCAGCCTGCTCGCCACCGTGGACCGCACCGTAACCGGCGCCGGCGCGCGCCTGCTCGCGGCGGACCTCTCCGCGCCTTTGATGGACCGCGCCAAGGTGGAAGCCCGGCTCGATCTGGTGCGCTGGTTCCACGATGACGGGCCGCTGCGCGAGCTGGTCCGCACCCGCCTGCGCGCCTTGCCGGATTTGAGCCGCGCGCTCGGCCGCGTCGCCATCGGCCGGGGCAGCCCGCGCGATCTGGGGCAATTGCGCGATGGCCTCGACGGCGGCCGTGCGCTGCGCGAGCGGCTGGGCGCGCTGCCCGACCGACCGCCCCTGCTCGACGATCTGCTGCCATCGCTCGATGGTCATGGCGCGCTGGTCGATCAACTGGCCCGCGCCCTTGTGCCCGCCCCGCCGACGGAAGCGGCGCATGGCGGCTATATCGCCGATGGCTATGATGCCGCACTGGACGAGCTGCGCCGCATGGCCGGCGACGGACGCCGCGCCATTGCCGCGCTAGAAGCGCGCTATCGCGAGCAGACCGGCATCTCGGCGCTGAAGATCCGCCACAATGGCGTGCTCGGCTATCATGTCGAGGTGCCCGCCCGTCACGCCGACCAGTTGATGGCCAATGACAGCGGCTTCACCCATCGCCAGACGCTGGCGGGAGTCGTGCGGTTCAACTCGGTTGACCTGCACGAGCAGGCCAGCCGGGTCACGCAGGCCGGCGCCCATGCGCTGGCGGCCGAAGCGGCGCATTTCGAGGAACTGGTGACGCTGGTGATGGACAGCCGCACCGCCATCGCCCGCACGGCGGACGCCCTCGCCCGGATCGACGTGGCGGCGGCTCTGGCCGAGCGCGCTGTCGAAGGCGGCTGGAGCCGACCGGTCTTCGCCGAAGAGCCCTGCATCGCCATCGAGGGCGGGCGCCATCCGGTGGTGGAGGCCGCGCTGGCGAAGGACGGCACCAGCTTCGTCGCCAATGACTGCACGCTCACGCCGGACAATCGGCTGTGGCTGGTGACTGGCCCCAACATGGGCGGTAAATCGACCTTCCTGCGCCAGAACGCGCTGATCGTCATTCTCGCGCAGGCCGGCAGCTTCGTGCCCGCACGCGCCGCCCGCCTTGGGCTGGTCGACCGCCTGTTCAGCCGTGTCGGCGCCTCGGACAATCTGGCGCGCGGGCGTTCGACCTTCATGGTCGAGATGATCGAGACCGCCGCGATCCTTGCGCAGGCGACCGAGCGCAGCTTCGTGATCCTCGATGAAGTGGGCCGCGGCACGTCGACTTATGACGGCCTCGCCATCGCCTGGGCGGTGGTGGAAGCGATCCATGACAGCAATGCCTGCCGCTGCCTGTTCGCCACCCATTATCACGAGCTGACGCGCCTGGCCGAGCGCCTCGGCGCCCTCTCGCTCCACCATGTTCGCGCGCGGGAATGGAATGGCGATCTGGTGCTGCTGCACGAGCTGTCCGAAGGCCCCGCCGACCGCAGCTACGGCATCGCGGTGGCGCGGCTTGCAGGCTTGCCCGCCCCGGTGCTGGCCCGCGCCAAGGCCGTGCTCGGCAAGCTGGAGGCCGGCAAGGCGCAGACCGGCGGCATCGCGGCGGGGCTCGATGACCTGCCGCTGTTCGCCGCCACGCTCTCCGCCGCGCCAGAGGTCGCCACCGACCCGCTGCGCGACCGGCTGGACGCCATCGACGCCGATACACTCACTCCGCGCGAGGCGCTCGACCTCATCTACCAGCTGAAGCAGATCGCAACCGCGCCCGCCGCCTGAGCCCGTCGATTTGCGCGCCATGCCGAGGTTGCACCTGCAACTGCGGCAAAGCGCGCTTATATGGCACCCATGAACAAGGTGCCCGATTCGCTGCCCGGCCGCCGTGCGATCATTGATCGCCGCCAGATTGCCGATGCGCTCACTGCCCAATTGACGGAACTGAGCGATACCGCCGCGCGCCGGCAAGTGATCGTCGCGGCGCTGCGCGAGGCGCTTGCCAAGGGCCGGGAGGAAGTCTCCCACCGCCTCGCCCGCAACCCGACGCGCGGGCGCGACGCCGTGACGGCGCAGGCCTTCCTGATGGACCAGATCATCCGCCTGCTCTTCGATGCGACGGTGAAGCACCTCTACCCGATCAGCAACCGCACCGCGTCCGAGCGGCTCACCGTGGTTGCGGTGGGCGGCTATGGGCGTGGCGAAATGGCGCCCTATAGCGATGTCGATATCGGCTTCCTCACGCCCTACAAGCCGACCGAATGGACCGAGCAGGTCATCGAGAGCATGCTCTACGCGCTGTGGGATCTGGGCCTCAAGGTCGGCCACAGCAGCCGCTCGATTGACGAGACGGTGCGTATGGCGAAGTCGGACCTCACCATCCGCACCGCCCTGCTGGAATCGCGCTTCGTCTGGGGCGACCGGGGCATTTACGACGAGTGCGTCGCCCGCTTCGACAAGGATGTGATGCAGGGCACCGCCAAGACCTTCGTCACCGAGAAGCTGGCGGAGCGGGATGCCCGGCACAAGCAGATGGGCGACAGCCGCTATGTCGTCGAGCCCAATATCAAGGAGGGCAAGGGCGGCCTGCGCGATCTGCACACGCTGTTCTGGATCGGCAAATATGTGAACCGGGTGCGCACCGTCGCGGAGCTGGTCGACGTGGGCCTGCTGACCCGCGCCGAGCTTTCCCAGTTCCAGCGGGCCGAGAATTTCCTCTGGGCCGTGCGCTGCCACATGCACGAAATCTCCCGGCGCGCGGAGGACCGCCTGACCTTCGATCTGCAGATCGAAGTCGCCGAGCGCATGGGCTTCTCGCCCAAGCGCGGGCGCTCCGCCGTCGAGCGGTTCATGCACCTCTATTTTTTGATGGCCAAGACGGTGGGCGACCTCACCGGCGTGTTCCTCGCCCACCTCGATGACAAGATGGCCAGCCGCGGCCGGCGCTACATCCCGGCGATGTTCAACCGCCCGCGCAAGCTCGATGGCTTCGTGCTGGAGCGGGGCCGGATCACCATTCCCGAGGATGATTTCTTCCGCGAGCAGCCGGTGCGGATGATTGAGATCTTCTCGCTGGCGGACAAGCACGGGCTGGAGATCCACCCCGATGCGATGCGCGCGCTCAACCGCGATTCGGTGCTGATTACTCGCAAGGAGCGGGAAGACCCGCAGGCCAATGCGCTGTTCATGAACGTGCTTACCTCGCCCCGCGACCCGGAAAAGGTGCTGCGCTGGATGAACGAGGCCGGGGTGTTCGGGCGCTTCGTGCCCGACTTCGGCCGCGTGGTCGCGCAGATGCAGTTCGACATGTACCACCATTATACAGTGGACGAGCACACCATCCGGGCCATCGGCCTGCTCTCCCAGATCGAAAAGGGCGAGTTCAAGGTCGATCATCCGCTGGCGAGCGCGATCATCGAGAAGATCATCTCCCGCCGCGTGCTCTATGTCGCGGTGCTGCTGCACGATATCGCCAAGGGGCGCGGCGGCGACCACAGCATTCTCGGCGCGGAAGTAGCGACCAAGCTCTGCCCGCGCCTGGGCCTGAGCGATGCCGAGACCGAGACCGTCGCCTGGCTGGTGCGCTACCATCTGCTGATGTCCGCAACCGCGTTCAAGCGCGACCTTTCGGACTTCAAGACCATCCTCGACTTCGCCGAAGTGGTGCAGAGCCCGGAGCGGCTGCGGCTGCTGGTGATCCTGACCATCGTCGACATCCGCGCGGTCGGACCGGGCGTGTGGAACAGCTGGAAGCGCCAGCTCCTCGCCGAGCTGTACGACTCCGCCGAGGAGGTCATCCGCCCCGGCCACAAGCAGCGGGGCCGTCAGGAGCGCATCGAGGAGAAGCGCGACGCCTTGCGCGCGAGCCTGGCGCTGGACGACAAGGCCTTCGACCGGCTGGTGAAGCGTTTCCCGCAATCCTACTGGATCGCCGAATCGCAGGACATCCTGGAGCGCAACGCACGGCATCTGCTGGACGCCGGCCAGTCCGATCTCTCCATCGATGCCCGTTCCTATCCCGAGCGCGGCGCGACGCTGGTCACCGTCTACGCCTCGGATCATCCCGGGCTGTTCTACCGGATCGCCGGGGCGATTCATCTGGCCGGCGGCAACATCATCGACGCCCGCATCCACACCCTCAAGGATGGCACGGCGCTCGACAATTTCCTGGTGCAGGACCCGCTTGGCGGGCGCTTCGATGCGCCCGAGCAGTTGCAGCGGGTGAAGACCTATATCGAGGACGCGCTGCTCAACCGCCACAAGCTGATGCACAAGCTGGACGAGCGTCCGCTGGCCCGTCGGCGGGCCGAAGCCTTCCAGATCGTGCCGCAGGTGCTCATCGACAACAAGGCCTCCAACCGCTTCACCGTGGTGGAAGTCATGGCTCGCGACCGCCCTGCCCTGCTGCTCAGCCTCGCCTTTGCGCTATTCCAGTCCAAGACCATGGTCCACAGCGCGCATGTCGCCACCTTCGGCGAGCGCGCCGTCGACACCTTCTATCTGACCGATCTTCTGGGCGGAAAGCTGGAGAGCAAGACCCGCCTCGCCACACTCGAACGGCGGCTGATCGAAGCCGCCGGCAATCAGGCCGGCGAACTGATCGACACCAACAGTTTCGCCATGGCCAACTGAGGCGCGCCCCATTGCGGGATGCGCGCCTCGGCTGGCGTCTCAGTGAGAAAGCAGGATCGGGATCGGCGCCTTGGCCAGCAGCGTCCGCGTCGTGCCGCCGAACAGCTGCTCGCGCAGGCGGCTGCGGCCATAGCAGCCCATCACCGCCCAGCTCGCGCCGGAGGACCGCATGGCCTCGATCAGTTGGTCGCTCACCGCGCCAGCCTTGGGCAGGCGCCGGCTGACGACCTTGCAGCCATGCCGGTCAAGATAGGCGGCCGCCTCGTCCGGGTCGCCTTCCCCTTCCCCGATCGTCACCACCTCGACCTCGCTGGCCATGCGCAGCAGCGGGATCGCCGCCCGCAGCGCGGCATCGGCCGCGCGTGATCCATCCCAGGCGACCAGCGCCTTGCCGAAGAGATCCAAGCGCTTCTGCTCCGTCGGCACCAGCAGGACCGGCGCGGAGGTCAGCGCCGCGAGACGCGAGGCCGTGTCCCCGGTCTCGTTCACCGCGCCGAAGGCCTGCTTGCCGACGACGATCATGTCGACCAGCCGGACATTGTCCGTAATGCCCTCGTCGGACTGGCTCTGCACGCGCGCCCACTCATAGCTCACGCCTTCATTGGCGAGCCGGGGTTCGAGCGCCTCGATATTCTTGTCCTCCCGGTCGCGCTCATCCATCATCAGCACGCCGGTGCCGCCGCCCGCGCCAAAGCCGTCGGCGATCATGGGAATCTGGACGACATCGAGACACAGCAGATGCCCCTCGACCGCGCGCACAATGTCGAGCGCGGTTTGCAGGCGCGCTTCCTGACTCGGGTCGTCATGGATCAGAACCATCACCGTCTTCATGGCAGCCTCCTTGTTCACCGCATCGGGATCGTGCGAAACTGGTGCCATATTAATGCGACGGGGGCGAGGAGTCGTTGACCGGAGTCAAATCAGGCCCTTAGCTAAGGGGCTTGCGTCGGCGCGCGGCCGCGCTTATACGCCCGCGCTTCCATGTCCTATGGAAGACCGCAAGGACGGGCCGGCCAGTAAGGGCTGCCGTGTTCGTCCGTAATCGTCTGCGAGCATCCTCCGGGGTGCTTGCGCTAAGACAAAGGAGACGAAAATGCCCAAGCTCAAGACCAAGAGCGGTGTGAAGAAGCGCTTCAAATTCACCGCCACCGGCAAGGTCAAGCATGGTGTCGCCGGCAAGCGCCACCGCCTGATCAGCCACAACGCGAAGTATATTCGCCAGAATCGCGGTACGGAGGTTCTCTCCGACGCGGATGTCGCTCACGTGCGCCTCTGGGCGCCCTACGGCCTCAAGTAAGGAGCAGGCGACATGGCACGTGTCAAACGCGGTGTAACCACCAAGGCGAAGCACAAGAGGATTTTGGATCAGGCGAAGGGCTATTATGGCCGTCGCAAGAACACGATCCGCATCGCGCGTCAGGCTGTCGAAAAGGCTGGCCAGTACGCATATCGCGACCGCAAGGTGAAGAAGCGGAGCTTCCGCGCCCTGTGGATCCAGCGCATCAACGCAGCTGTCCGCATGGAAGGCCTGACCTATGGCCAGTTCATGCACGGCCTCAAGCTGGCGGGCGTCGAACTGGACCGGAAGGTTCTGGCCGACATCGCCATGCATGAAGGCGATGTGTTCAAGGGCATCATTGCCCAGGCGCGCGCGGCCCTGCCCGCAGCCTGAGCATCTGCACAATCATCCCAAAGAGGGCGTCGGATGCTTCCGGCGCCCTTTTTGTATCATTTCGGGACTCTCTGGATTTTGGTTAACGCTTCGGAAACCTTTTCCGCACTGCAGCATTGCGAGTGCGTGGGACTATAAGTGGAGAACCAAATGAAGGGACTGCTATTGGGGGTCGCGGCGACGCTCGCCCTCCCGTCCGCTGCGCAGGCAGCAACGTTCATCAACGGCGATTTCGAGACCGGTAACGATCCAGGCACCTATTTCCTCCGCCTGGGCACCGACAGCACGGCCCTGACGGGTTGGACCATCACCTCCGGCAATGTGGAGCTGATCGGCGGCTATTGGCAGTCGGGCAGCGGCAGCCGCAGTATCGATCTGAACGGCAGCGCCCAGGGCGCGATCGCACAGACGTTCGATACCATCGAAGGCATGACCTACAATGTCGACTTCCTGATGGCCGGCAATCCCGAAGGTGGGCCGGCGGTCAAGACGTTGGAAGTCGCCGCGACAGGCAATGACGGCCAGCTGTTCAGCTTCGACAATACCGGCTTCTCGAAGACCAATATGGGCTGGACGAACTACACCTACACCTTCACGGCCTCGGGCAACCTCACGACGCTCAGCTTTGCGTCGATGACCGACTCGCCCTGGACCGGCCCGGCGCTGGATGGCGTGACGGTTACCGCGATGAGCGCAGTGCCGGTACCCGAGCCGACGACCTGGGCGCTGATGCTCGGCGGTTTCGCGCTGATCGGCAGCACGCTGCGTCGTCGTCAGTCGGTCGTTCAGTTCTCCTGATCGAAACCGGGTCGCAACCATCAAAGGAAAGGGCGTCGGCGTGCCGGCGCCCTTTTCGTTTGCGGTGAATTAGGCTAGCGGACGCGGCCATGACCGACGTCACATCCCTCAAGGACGGCCTCATCGCCGACATCGCCGCCGCCGACACCCTCGATGCCGTGGAAGCGCTGCGCGTCAGCGCGCTGGGCAAGAGCGGCGCCATCACCGCCCTGCTCAAGACGCTGGGGCGGATGAGTCCGGAAGAGCGCCAGCAGCAAGGCCCCGCGATCCACGACCTGCGCGAAAGCGTGACGAGCGCTATAGCCGCCCGCAAGACCGCGCTTGAAACGGCAGCGCTCGATGCCCGCCTCGCCTCCGAGACGCTGGACATGACGCTGCCGGTGGACCTGCCGCCGCCGGGAAGCATTCACCCCGTCAGCCAGGTGATGGACGAGCTGGCCGAAATCTTCGCCGATCTGGGCTTCGCGGTCGCCACCGGCCCGGAGATCGAGGATGACTGGCGCAACTTCACCGCGCTCAACATCCCCGAGACGCACCCCGCCCGCGCGATGCACGACACCTTCTACTTCGGCGACAATGCCCGCGCGACCGGCGGCGATGGCAATCCGGCCGCGATGTTGCTGCGCACCCACACCTCGCCGGTGCAGATCCGCACCATGACGAGCACGCCACCGCCGATCCGCATCATCGCGCCCGGCCGCGTGTACCGCTCGGACAGCGACGCGACCCACACCCCGATGTTCCACCAGATCGAAGGTCTGGTGATCGACAAGGGCATCCACCTCGGCCATCTCAAATGGACGCTGGAGACCTTCCTCAAGGCGTTCTTCGAGCGTGAGGACATCGTCCTGCGCCTGCGCCCCAGCTACTTCCCCTTCACCGAGCCTTCGGTGGAAGTGGACGTCGGCTACACCATCGAGAAGGGCCAGCGGGTCATCGGCGGCAGCGGCGATGCGGAAAATGGCGGCTGGATGGAAGTGCTCGGCAGCGGCATGGTCCACCCCAATGTCATCCGCAATTGTGGGCTCGATCCCGCCGAATGGCAGGGCTTTGCCTTCGGCACCGGCGTCGACCGGCTCGCCATGCTCAAATATGGCATGAACGACCTGCGCGCCTTCTTCGACGGCGATCTGCGCTGGCTGCGCCATTACGGCTTCTCGGCGCTGGATGTGCCTACGCTGAGCGGAGGAGTGGGCGCATGAGCCAATACGACCGCATCCACTTCCCGTTCGTGTCGAGCGAAGTCGAGACACGATTAGCACTGTTCTCAGGTGTCTCGACTTCGCTCGACACGAACGGAATGGTAATTTCCCTAGGAGAACAGGCATGAAGTTCACCCTCTCCTGGCTCAAGGACCATCTCGACACCAGCGCCTCGCTGGAGGAAATCCTGCGCGCGCTCAACGATATCGGCCTTGAGGTCGAGGGCGTCGAAAACCCCGCCGAGAAGCTCGATGGCTTCCGCGTCGCAAAGGTTCTCACGGCCGCGCCGCATCCGCAGGCCGACAAGCTGCAGGTGCTGAGCGTCGATGCGGGCGACGGCCCGCTGCAGGTCGTCTGCGGCGCCCCCAATGCCCGCGCCGGCCTGATCGGCGTGTTCGGCCTGCCCGGCGCGACCGTGCCGGCCAATGGCATGGTGCTGCGGGTCGCGGCCATTCGCGGTGTCGAATCCAACGGCATGATGTGCTCCACCCGCGAATTGGAGCTGGGCGAGGATCATGAGGGCATCATCGAGCTGCCCGCCGACGCGCCCATCGGCACGCGCTTTGCCGACTATGCGCAGCTTGACGATCCGGTCATCGAGGTCTCGGTCACGCCCAACCGGCAGGATTGCATGGGCGTGCGCGGCATCGCGCGCGATCTCGCCGCCAAGGGCCTTGGCACGCTGCGACCGCTCGATGATATCATCGGCCAGCTCCCGGCAATCGACGCGCAGGGCGCAGGCCCGGACGTGCGCACGGACGATGTGGACGGCTGCCCGGCCTTCTACGCCCGCGCGGTGCGAGGCGTGCGCAACGGCGCCTCACCGGAATGGCTGCAGCGGCGCCTCAAGGCCATCGGCCAGAAGCCGATCAGCGCGCTGGTGGACATCACCAACTTCGTCATGATCGGCCTTGGCCGCCCGCTGCATGTCTATGACATGGCCCGCCTCGATGGCGGCCTCGTCGCCCGCAAGGCGAAAGCCGGCGAGCAGGTGCTGGCGCTCAACGGCAAGACCTATACGCTGGCCGAGGGCATGACGGTGATCGCGGACGCCTCCGCCGTTCACGATATCGGCGGCATCATGGGTGGCGAGCATAGCGGCGCGCAGGAGAGCACCACCGATGTGCTGATCGAATGCGCCTATTTCACGCCCGAGAGCATCGCGCGGACCGGTCAGGCGCTCAGCCTCACCTCCGATGCCCGCCAGCGCTTCGAGCGCGGTGTGGACCCGGCGTTCCTGGATGAGGGGCTGGACATCGCGACGCGGCTGGTCCTCGCCTTGTGCGGCGGCACGCCCACCGAGGCGACGCGCGCCGGCACTCCGCCGGCAGAGCCGCGCGTCATCGAGGGCTATCGGCCCGACATGGTCGATGCGCTGGCCGGCATGACGGTAAGCGCCGAACGCCAGCAGGCGATCCTCACCGCGCTCGGCTTCACCGTGGAGGCCGGCGCCAACTGGCGGATCACCATCCCGACATGGCGCCGCGACATTCACGGCACCGCCGATATCGTCGAGGAAGTCGTGCGGATCGAAGGGTTGGACAACGTCCCGTCCGTGCCCCTGCCCCGCACACCGGGGGTCGCCCGCCCGACCGTGACGCCACTGCAGCTTATCGAGCGGCGCGCCCGGCGCGCGGCCGCCGCGCGCGGCCTTAACGAGGCGATCAACTGGTCCTTCATTTCTGAAAGCGAAGCCGCGCCCTTTGGTGGCGGCGATTGGACGCTCGCCAACCCGATCAGCGAAGACATGAAGGTGATGCGGCCGACGCTGCTCGCCGGATTGCTCTCCGCCGCGCGACGCAATGCCGATCGTGGCGCATCCTCGATCCGCCTGTTCGAGATCGGCCGGCGCTATTTCCGCGCCGATGATGGCAGCAGCGACGAGAAGCTGACCCTCGGCATCCTGATGGCCGGCGAAAAAAGCCCGCGCGGCTGGCAGGGCGGCAAGGCTCGCCCGTTCGATGCCTTCGACATCAAGGCGGAGGTCATTGCGCTGCTGGCGGCCGCCGGTGCGCCTGCGGGCCGCCTGCAGATGATGGGCGAGGCTGGCGATGCCTATCATCCCGGCCAGTCCGGCACGCTGCGCCTCGGCCCCAAAAATGTGCTTGCCGCTTATGGCGTGTTGCACCCCCGCCTCGCCCGCGCCTTCGATCTCGATGGCACGGTCGTCGCAGCGGAAATTCACCTCGATGCGATCCCGGTGCCGAAGAAGACCACATTCATGCGCACGGCCTATGCGCCGCCGGCCTTGCAGGCCGTCACGCGCGATTTTGCCTTCCTCGTGCCAGCCGATCTGGAAGCCGACGCGCTGGTGCGCGCCGTGCGGGGGGCGGACAAGAACGCCATCGTCGATGCGCGCCTGTTCGATCTCTTCGCCGGGCAAGGCGTGCCGGAAGGGCAGAAGAGCCTCGCGGTGGAAGTGACTCTGCAGCCCGGGGAGAAGAGCTTCACGGATGAAGAGCTGAAGGCCATCGCCGACCGCGTGGTGGCTGCAGCCACCAAACAGGGCGCGACACTGCGCGGATAAGAACCAGAGGAGCGGCGGAAGTCCGGGTGATCAGTCCGCTTTCCGCTTCTCCTCCTCGGCCGGAGCGGGCGCCGGCGGCACGGGCAGCTTGCAGCCTCGGCTGACCGCCAGCCCGCGCAGATAGCCCCGGCGCGCGACGCCACCGTTGATGGCAGCCTGCAGGCGACGCTCGGCCCCTGCCGCGCCGCTCACCTCGCGGACGAGGCCACGGAACGGAATGATCGAGTTGACGATCGCGGCGCCACCGGCTGCCGCGAGGTTGCCGAACTTGTTTTCATTGGCCTTGCTGTTGGCGTCAAAGTCTGGTCCCAGCACCGCGTTCAGCTCGGCGATCTGGTCGACCACGGCGCGACAGCCCTTGCCGGCCGGCGCATAGGGTTGCTCGACCGCGCGGGCCAGCACCTCGGGGATTTTCGTTTTCTCGATGCCCACGTCCCGCGCGGGCTGCGTCACGATCTCGCCGGCCTTTTGCGCTGTCTTGTCCTCCTTCTCGGGCTCGTCCTGCGCAAGCGCGGGGGTTGCCGCAAGAACGGCGCTGAAAAGGGCGGCGCGGATGAGCTTGTTCATGATGACCGTGTCTCCGACCGCAACAGCTGCGGTGCCTGCAGAATTGCGATCCCTGCCATCTGGTTCCCACCTCTGGGCACAATCTCCGCCGGCGGATAGCCCCAAAAACAAGGCGGGCGCAGCCTTCGCCGCGCCCGCCCTTTTCATGTGACTGCCGGGCGTGTCACCACGCCCGTGGCAGGATCACTGATAGTTGACGCGAAGGCGCAGGCCGATCGTGCGCGGCGTCACCCGGATGCTGGAGGTGTTGAGCGTGAGCACAGCACCATCATAATCGCCGAGATTTTCGCCGAACAGCGTCAGATCATAGGCCTTGTACCGCAGGCCGATATTGGCGCTGTATACGCTATAGGCCTTCACATACTCGCCGTTGGTCTGCAGGCGGTTGCCATTGTAGGTCCATGCGACGTTGAACAGACCGTTGACGTCACCGCCAAGCGATGTCTCATAGGTCGCATCCACGCGGGCATTTTCCTCGAGCGTGTTGACCAGCCGCGTACCGGGACGCAGGTACGGCAGGCGCGCCTGCACGGCGGGATCGACCGTGTCATACTTGCCCTGGTTGATGTTCGCGACTGCGCTCAGCGTCAGCCCGTCCAGAGGCGTCCGCCAGCGCATCTCGATATCGACGCCCTTGCTGGTGCCGTCACCGAAGTTCGAGAAACCGGAAACGTTCGCGTCAAGCGTCGGCGTCGGCGTCAGCATGTCCTCGAGCTTGTTGACGTAGAAGTTCAACCCGACGTTGAGCGTGCGATCGGGCGAGCGCCACTTGATGCCGGCCTCATAGTTGGTCGAGCTTTCGGGACGGGTCTGGGTGCCGGCAGGGATGCCGACGTCCGCAAGCAGGTCCGCCTGGATCTGCGACTGCACGATGCCCGGACGGAAGCCGGTCGCCGCCGTAGCGAACACCGTCAGATCATCATTGGGCACATAGGAGAGGTTGACGCGCCAGGTCGTCACGTTCTTCTTGTTCGTGTTCGTCGTGTTGGCGTCTTCGAACGTGCGCTTGTCATGATAATAGCGCAGGCCAACCCGGGGACGCAGCTTGCCGTCGAACAGGTCGTAACCCAGTTCGCCATACACCGCCCAGTTCTTGGTGATGGTATTGTTATCGGCATTGGTGTCGATACCCGCAACGGGGATACGCAGATAGTTTTCCTGCGGGCCGCTGCCGTCCTGATAGGCGCCGCCGAGCAGCCAGTGGAACGGGCCGTCGGTCGTGGAGTTGATCCGCACTTCCTGGCTGAACATGTCCGGGAAGAACTGGCTGGAGAAGGCACCCGCCGGCGCGATCGGCACGTAAATACCGAAATTGCCCTTGAGATACGTGGTCGCACTGGAGATCGAGAAGGTATCGAAGTCCAGACCGGCCGACAGGCTGTAAAGCTTGAAGTCGCCATTGCCGAAGCTCGGCTGCGCCGCCGTGTTCGCGTAATAAGGCGGCTGGGTCGAGGCGAGACCGCCCAGGAACTGCTGGCGCGGACGGAAATGCCAGTACTGCGCGCGGATATTCAGGTTGTCGACCGGACGGAACAGCGCGACCACGCGAATGTCGTCGTCGCGCACCTCGTTCACACCCTTGCGATCCGGCGTGCCGTCGAACGCACCATAATATTCGTCCGCCCAACCCGGATTATAGGAGTGGCCACCGCTGACGCGGACAGCAAGCACGTCCTTGATGATCGGAACGGAGACGACGCCCGCGACGCCATAGTTGAGGCCACCGGCCCCGCGCGTCTGGGAGGCCTGCGCCTCGGCAGCGAACTTGATCTCGGTCAGGTCAGGATCGCGGGTGTGGAAGATGAACACACCGCCGGCCGAACCCTGGCCATAGAGCGTGCCCTGCGGACCGCGCAGAACCTCGACGCGGTCGAGGTCGAGGAAGCGGATCGGCGGCGCAATGCCGAAGTTGGTGACAACGAACGGCACGTCGTCGACATAATAGCCGATAGCCGAGTCGCCATTGGCAGCGCCGGCGCCGGCGCCGCGGATGCTGAACGAGCGCGACGCGACCGACTGGCGCTGGCTCTCGGAAATACCCGGAATCGCCGTGGCGAGGTCCGCGATATTGTTGATGTTGCGCTCCTTGAGGTCCTCACCGCTGAACGCCTGGATGGCGAGCGGCACTTCCTGCAGCGCCTGCACACCGGACTTCTGAGCGGTGACGATGATTTCGTCAGGCGCGGTATCAACACTGTTTGTGGTGGTCTGCTGTGCGCGAACTGGCGCTGCACCCATGACAGCCATCAGTGCCAAAACCGCAACACCGGCGTGAAGCCGCTTCATCATCCATCTCCTGCAAAAAACAAAATCGAGCAATCGATTGCATAGAGAGATGCATGACAATGTCCAACGCACGATGCGCGCGCAGACCAGTTTATGGCGGAGTGTTACCGAAATGCTACGGTCATCGGCGACGCGGGGGCGTCCCGATTTACGTCTATCAACCGGCTTTCAGTACAATCGATTACCGACAGCACGTCAACCCCCTTGGTGCAAGCTAGGACTGAAACACCATGCAGCCCGCTCGTGCGCGGATAGGAAGGGCGCGCGCCTTCGGTGCCCCACGCCACGCTCGCCCTGTGCAAAGCCGCGCCTTGCAGGATCGCCGCCCCAGCCCCTATAGCAGCGCCACATTTGTGCCGGCCCGACCACGCCCGGCGCGCTCGCTCCCTGGATTAAGACGCTTGCTATGACGATCCCTTCCCGCCGCACGTTCGCGATCATCTCCCACCCGGACGCGGGCAAGACGACCCTCACCGAAAAGCTGCTGCTCGCCGGCGGCGCCATTCACCTTGCCGGCGAAGTGAAGGCGCGCGGGGCCAATCGTCGCGCGCGCTCGGACTGGATGAAGATCGAGCAGCAGCGCGGCATCTCGGTGACCAGCTCGGTCATGACCTTCGAGCGCACCCAGCCCGATGGCAGCGTGATCACTTTCAACCTGCTCGACACGCCGGGGCACGAGGACTTCTCGGAAGACACCTACCGCACCCTGACCGCCGTCGACAGCGCCGTGATGGTGATCGACGCCGCCAAGGGCATCGAGCCGCAGACGCGCAAGCTCTTCGAGGTCTGTCGCCTGCGCAACGTGCCCATCATCACCTTCGTCAACAAGGTGGATCGCGAGGGGCGCGACACCTTCTCCCTGCTGGACGAAGTGGCGGACGCGCTCGCTCTGGATGTCTGCCCGATGAGCTGGCCGGTCGGCATGGGCGGCGAGTTTGAGGGCATCTACGATTTTGCCACCAACCGGCTCTACCAGCCCGTCGGCCCGAGCAAGGAGTTCGACGGCAGCTTCACCCAGTTCACAGGCCTGGACGATGAGAAACTCGCGACCGTGCTCTCCGCCGCAGGCCTCGCGCGCCTGCGGGAAGAGGCCGAACTGGCGCAGGCGGGTTATGCCGCGTTCGACCTGACCGCCTATCGCCATGGCGACCTGACGCCGGTCTATTTCGGCTCGGCCCTCAAGCGCTTTGGTGTCGGCGAGTTGATCGACGCCCTCGCTGCCCACGCCCCGCCGCCGCGCACCCAGCCGGCCGAGCCCGCGCCGGTCGAGCCCGAGCGAGGCGATGTGACCGGCTTCATCTTCAAGGTGCAGGCCAATATGGACCCGCAGCACCGCGACCGCATTGCCTTCATGCGCCTGTGCTCGGGCAAGTTCCGCCGCGGCATGAAGCTCACGCCCTCCGGCAGCGGCAAGCCGATCGCCGTCCACTCGCCGATCCTGTTCTTCGCGCAGGACCGCGAGATTGCCGACGAGGCTTTCCCCGGCGACATCATCGGCATCCCCAATCACGGCACGCTGCGGGTGGGCGACACGCTAAGCGAGAAGGCGGATGTGCGCTTCACCGGCCTGCCCAATTTCGCGCCGGAAATCCTGCGCCGCATCGCGCTCAAGGATCCGACCAAGACCAAGCAGTTGCGCAAGGCGCTGGACGACCTCTCCGAAGAGGGCGTCATCCAAGTCTTCTATCCCGAGATCGGCAGCCAGTGGATCATCGGCGTGGTCGGCCAGCTGCAGCTCGACGTGCTGATCAGCCGGCTGGAGGCGGAATACAAGGTCGGCGCGGTGCTAGAGCCGGCGCCGTTCGACACGGCCCGCTGGCTGACCGGCGAGACCAAGAAGCTGGAAGACTTCGCCAGTATCAACCGGACGAGCATGGCCAAGGATCGCGACGAGAACCCCGTCTTCCTCGCCAGATCGGCATGGGATGTGGGCTATCAGGCCGAGCGCAACCCGGACATCAGCTTCAGCGCCACACGCGAGCGCTGATCGGAGGGGTTAGCCCCGGCCTCCCTGCTCACTTACCCGACATCGCTCTTGATCAGCTTGAGTTCGGTCGGCTGGCCGCTATGCGTCATGCGCCCGTCGATCTGGCCGCCGGTGGCGATGGTGATGCGCTCGTAGCTCACATCACCGGTAATCCGGGCTGTCGCCTCCACCACCAGCTCCTCTGCCGTGATCGATCCCTCGATCAGGCCGCCGATCCGGGCACTCTTGGCCTTCACATGGCCGGCGATGCGACTTTCGGCGCCTTGCACCAGCGCCGCGCAGGCAATGTCGCCCTCGATGGTGCCATCGATGTGCATATCCACGCTGGCTTCCAGATTGCCCGTGATCCTGACATCGCTACCGAGGATCGAGAAAGGCGTGTGCTTAGCCCCGGTTGCCACTGTCGGCGACGCGCCGCTTGGCCGTTTGCTGGACTTCGAGAACATCCCTGCGTGCCTCCAGAAAGGGACGCGGATTGACGGCCGCGCCATGGACATGGACTTCGAAATGCAAGTGCGTGCCGGTCGAGCGGCCCGTGGATCCCATTCGCGCGATCTGGGTGCCGCGCGCCACCTTCTGACCCGGCTTGGCATTGAAGCCGGAGAGGTGCGCATAGAGCGTCGAGAGGCCCTTGCCATGGTCGACTTCCACGACATTGCCATAGCCATGCTTGGTGCCGACGAAGGTCACCGTGCCGGGCGCGGCGGCGAGGATGGGCTGACCCATGCGCCCCCGGAAATCGATGCCGCCGTGGAACGCGAGGCTGCCGTTGAAGGGGTCACGCCGATAGCCATAAGAACTGGTGGTCATCGGCGCGGCCGTCGGCTTGCCGGAAGGGATCGCCGCCAGCGCAGCTTCCATGGTGTTGAGACGGGTCAGCAGCAGGGCGATATCCCGCAGCTCCGGCTGGTCGGCGACAATCGAGGCGACGGGAATGAAGGGACCGCCCTGCCCCCGCTCGCGCACCGCCATGCGGGCCGGATCGAGGCCGAAACTGCGGATCGCCTTTTCTACCGCTGCAAGGCGATGTTCGACCGCGCCAGCCAGGCGCGTCTCGAGCACTTCCTGATGACGCCGTAGCGCCTCCAACCGCGAGGCCTCGGGGGACGCCGCGCTCAGCGGCTTGCTGACCTCCGGACCGTCAGCGGGCGCGTTCGCCCCGCTCTCTTCGATCCCCGTACCGAGGCTGGAGCGCAGCAGTTCATCGAGGGCCTTCTGCCGCTGCTCGATATCCTGAGCGATATCGTTCACCGACTCTCGATAGGCCTTCACCTTGGCCTGCTGGGAGAGAACCTCGGCCCGATCCCGCGCGACATGGCCGCGCTCGAGAAGCAGGCTGGCCTGATTCCACAGGATCGCGAATGTGCCGACGGCCCAGAGCAAAGCCAGCACCGCGAGCGCGCTGGCCGCGACGATCTGGAAGCGCGTGGAGATACGGATGAAGCGCACGCGTCCGCCAGTGCGGAGAAAAATCTCCCGCTCGGGCGCGAGAGACAGCAGACGTGCGATCACACCCCCGGAATTGGTTTTGTCAGCGGACAAGGATTGCTCTGTTCTATATCGTTTGAAGTGCCACGGCGGCTACCAGAGCGACTGGGCGCAAGCGAATCGCGGCGACGAGGGCTGCGATGAGTCGAAAAGTGGACACGACGAGTCGATGAGTGACAGTGGAACGGCGGCGCGTGTTCCGCGTTGGTTCGCGTCCGATTGCCACGAGACCGCCACCGGGCACTGCGTCGAGTCGCATTATTTTGCGATCCCCGTCACGCCTGCCTACCAGAGCTTGTTGGCGCGATAAATTGCAGCCTTTCGAGAAACAGGCGATACCGGGCGTTGCCATGCACGAACAGCCTGTTTATAGGCCGCTCTCAGCCGGTACGGGACGCCACTTCCCCCGGTGAGCGCGGAGACGTGGGTGAGTGGCTGAAACCAGCGGTTTGCTAAACCGTCGTAGCCTTAAGGGGCTACCGAGGGTTCGAATCCCTCCGTCTCCGCCAGATCCTGGATCTTAGTGATCCCCGTCAATCTAGCCTGAATGCGCGAACTCCGGTTTTATCAAATTGCGCGCCCGCAGTAGTTTGTCGGAAATCGCGTGCACTCAGCCGGTTTTGGAACTGATTTCACCTGCGGCCATAGCATAGCCGCACTCTCTAAACCTTCGCTCTTTCCTAGGCCTTCGCCTGTGGCGTGGCTTTTCACGTGAATGCCCGGGTTGGGTCTGGATGGGGACCATCTGCGCGGCCTTGGCCCTTGGGCTATTCCGGTCCGCGTAGCGCCATCGCGCTCTTGGGCAGTTCTGCCTACATTGGCCGCACCGATAACCAACGATTCGTTACGACCCATGGACGCAGCACCGCTTTAGCGGCCCACGCCGGGCCAGCAGCCCCTCGGTTCCGGTCGACTGTCCCGTCTAGTCCGACCGCAACTATGCAGGCCGAAAGAGTCGAAGGCGGCGATCGGCTACGGCGTCATAAACTACCACTCAAGAGCCCGATTGCCGGATCGCCCGAGCCGCGAGGAAGAAGTGGAGCGCAGACCACACAGGCAGCAGAACGCTCGTCATAAGCGCATAACGAATGCCGCTTGTGGACGCAGCGGTGCAGGCGCTTTGAACGGCGGCGACGGTCGAAACGGTTTTGCTGCCGCACAGTGCGGCATAATTTCCATCCGCAAAGAGGGCGTTGGCATAGAGATCGCTGATAAAACCGATGAGCGCGGGCCCCAAGCCGACCCCGACCAAGGTGGTGACAAAGAAGAAGACAAACGCCGCCGTCGCGCGCATTCTCGGCCCCACCATATTCTGGAAGGCCACAAGCGTCGGCACATTGTGAAAGAAGGCCAGAACGGCGCCGCTGATGAGCAAAACGAGTGCCAGCATGGGATGCCCCACGCCATAGCCTGCCAGCGTGAACGGCGCGCCGACCAGCACGCCGAGCGCGGGGAGCAGCGCATACCATTGGGCGCCCCATCTCGAAATCAGGTCCACGCCAAATCCGGCGATGGCGAGGCCCAGCGTCGCCGCGATGCCGCTCTGGACGGCGTAGAACACGCCAACCTGGCTCAAACTCAAATCATGCACACGCATGAAGAAGGGCGCATAAAAGGCGCCGGAGCCATACATGCCGAGCGTGACGAGAGCCAACCCGATCAGCATGTGGCGAAACTCGGGCCGGGCGGCCATCATCTTGAGCACCGCCCGCAGCGGGGGTGGTTCGCTCTTTGCCTCTGCAAGATCCGGATCGGACAGGCCGCGTGGCGGCTCTCGCAGTGTCAGTCGGAAGAGAAGCGCCACGACGAGCCCGGGCGCTGCGATGCAGATGATCGCCGCGCGCCAGCCATAGGTCGATCCTATCCACCCCGCCGTGAGCGCACCGATCACGGAACCGACCGGGTTGCCGAGCTTCATGACGGTCATCACGGCCCCTCGCCGCTCCTTGGGGAAATGATCCGCGAGGAGCGAAACCGCGGGCGCCTGCACGCCGGCCTCGCCGATGCCGACCCCCACGCGTAACAAGAAGAGCTGCCAGAAATTTGCAGCCATGCCGCAGGCCACCGTCGCGGCCGAAAACAGGGCGACCGATATGGAGATGATATTGATCCGGCTGCGGCGCTCGGCCAGTCGCGCGATCGGCAATCCCATTGTGCTGTAGAGAATGGCGAAGCTGAGGCCGCTCAGGATGCCGAGCTGGAAATCGGAGAGACCCAGGTCGTCCTTGATCGCCTGGCCCAGCGTGGCAACGATGACCCGGTCAATGAAGCCGAATGCGCTGACCGCCATGGTGAGAGCGAGTAGCCACGCGCGATAACCAGGCCCGAATTGCGACTTGCCTGCAGGCTTTGGAAGGCCTTCAGCCTGCATGATATCACCCTCTCGATCTGGCGTGGTCGAAGGACCGGACATGGCCTTGCTTCCCCTCGCGCGCGCTTATGCTTTCCAACAGCCGATGTTTTGCGGCTGCCTCGATCATGGCCGCAGACGGATGCCGCGTGCAAGATTCGCTCTCAGCAGCACGACAGGTTCAGACGGTTATGCTGAACCGGATGAATCCCGCCGCATGAGCGGGCGGCGATAGGAGATATCGTCCCTGTCCCACCGTCCATTGCCCGGCGGGTTCGCGAGTTCGCGACGAGGGCCCGTCGGAACGGTCACGCCCATTTCCGGCAGGAATTCCCGCAGGGCAATCCGCCACTCACCATTGCGGCGCTCGAACTGGTCTATGTACCGGCCGCTGCCGATGTTCTGCAGATCCTGTTTCTGGCGCAGCATGTAGATCACATAGCTGCTGACATGCGCCCGATCCCCGTCGAGATCGATGTTCACATTGGTGATGTGATGTTGGTGGCAGACATAACGCTCTTCGTGCCGCTGGTTGCCCCAGTCTACGAACGCGTCTGTCGGCCCTGAAAAATCGTCGAGATAATTGATCTCCGCGTCCGGCCAGAAAGCACTGGCGATGACCGCATCGTCATGACGGTCGAGACCGCGAGTATAGCGGCGGAGGACTTCGCGAATGTCTTCCATGTCGAGCAAGCGCTCGAGGCGCGCCTGAAGATCGGGGGAATCGATATTGGCCATCACGGCATCCTCTCTTGTCACATCGGCACCAGCGCTCGTCATGTCGCGAGCATCCTGGAAGGCAGCCAAGCCAAGGCCACCTTCTGAAATTTAGTTATCACGTTAATTCAATGTGTCGCTGAGGCCCTCAGGTGTCAAGCGGATATCGCGCGTGGCAGTGCGGAAGCCTGGGCCCGCCTCGCATGGGCAGGCAGGCTTCGATCAACAGAATGAGATTCTGATAATTATAAACAGATATATCAATATTTTAACTAGCAATCTCGCAATTGTCCGGGCGCGACGACATCTCGACGGTTAGAGCTTTGGGGACGCTAAGATCACATCGGCCGGCGATCCTGCCTCCTCGACCATGGCGATCAATCATGTTGCCGGCTAGCAGTTATCATGTTAACTCGATGCCAAGCCCGCAAAGCGAGTCGAGCAGGAGGGCTGTGGATGAGGGAGGATGTAAGGCCGTGCGACGGTCCGCTCTGAACGCGCAGACGCAAGGCCAGCTGTGTGGCCCTGTGACAGGCGGTGAGAACCGGAAAGGCAAGTGTCGACATCATTGATCATTCGTTGCCGCGCGGCTTCAGGCGAAGGCGCGAAAGCGATGGGGCATGAGCGCGATGCCGGATTTCTGGCGCGCGCTTTCTAGAAATGGAGTGGTTGCGTGAATTCTGAATCTAGTCTGCAGGAGATGATCGATGAGCGTCTCATCACCAAGGTGCTCAGCCGCTATTGGCGCGGTGTCGATCGCTGCGACGTCGACCTCATCATGTCGGCCTTCCATTCCGACGCCATCGATCATCATGCCGGGCACGACCGGCTGGCGCATGATTTCGCAAAAGCCGCGGTCGAGCGCATGCCGCTGGTCGCACCGGGCGGCACCCAGCACCATGTGACGAATATCTCGATCGAAGTGGATGGGGACACCGCCTGGTGTGAGGCCTATTACCATGCCATCCACAATGCCGGCGCCCAGCTCAACCAGATGTTCGGGCGCTATGTCCACCGCTTCGAGCGCCGCGAGGGAGAATGGAAGATCGCGGAACGCTGGGCCGTTCTCGACTTTACCCACACCGGACCGCGCACGCCGTTCGGTTCCGAAAACAACCCGGCAACGCTGCGTGGGCAGGCCGACAAAACCGACATTTCCTACCAGCGGTTCAGCTGAGCCGAGCCGAACCCGCGCCTGAGAACGACTTTGGGCGGTCGCGCTGAGAAAGACGATCGCCCACAGGACCGCCCGATCAAAGGGCGGCCGCACCGAAAAGAAAAACGAGAGGAGAGATGAGCATGACCAAGAAAGGAAAGGGCATCGTCTGCCGGACCAGTCTGTTCGCGATGGGGATCGCCTTGTCGAGCGCCGCTGGCGCGCAGGCGCCGCAGGCTTCGACCAGCGGTCAGACCGAGAGCGCGTCGACGGCCAGAGACGTCGAGACGATCATGGTGACTGCGCAGTTTCGTGAGCAGAACCTGCAGGACACGCCGCTGGCCATCACCGCTGTATCCGGGGCGATGCTCGAAGCGCGCAGCCAGACCAGCATCGCCGATGTCGCCAATCAGGCGCCCTCGGTCACCCTCAAGCCGCAGGGCGCATCCTATGGCTCCTCGCTCGTCGGGAACATCCGTGGCGTCGGCCAGCAAGACTTCAGCGCCGCGCTGGAACCCGGCGTGGGCCTGTATGTCGACGACGTCTATTATGCGACGCTGACTGGTTCCATCCTCGACCTGCTCGATCTTGACCGGGTCGAGATCCTGCGTGGCCCGCAGGGCACGCTGGCCGGCAAGAACTCGATCGGCGGCGCGGTAAAGCTCTACTCGAGGCGGCCGACCGGATCGAACACCGGCTATGTGGCCGCGACCTATGGCAGCCGCAACCGGATCGACCTGCGTGGATCGGCCGACTTCAAGCTGACCGATACCATCAGCGCGCGGATCGCCGGCGTTTCCAAGAAGCAAGACGGCTATATCAAGCGGCTGGATTTTGGCTGCCTGTTCCCTGCTGGCGGCCCGACGACGGTCGTCAACAATGCTGGCGCGACGGTTCCGATCAATCCTGCAGGCGGCATCCCGCGCATGACGGCGTCCGACAACTGCGAACTCGGCCGCGAGGGTGGTGTGGGATACACGGCGGCGCGCGGCCAGCTGCGCTTTCAGCCAAGCAGCGACCTCGATATCAATATCGCCGTCGATTACACCAATGAGGACCGCGTCAATGCCGGCAACGTCCTGCTGGACCGGAGCATCGCCGGGGTTCGGCGCAGTCCGAATTTCACGGATCGGCTGCCCGGCAATCCGCGGGGCGCGACGGATATCAACCCCTTTGGCGGGGTCATTCCTTATGACGCCCGCTTCGTCTGCGGCAACTATTGCAATTACGCCACCTATATCGGCGCGCCGGACAGTTCGACGGGCCCTCAGGGCGCCTTCGCGAACACCGGGGGCGTGAGGGCCGGAACTTATTATGACGGCCGGCTCACCTACGAGGGTTGGGGCATCTCCGGGCAGATCGAATATGATCTGTCGGACGATCTGCAACTGGTCTCGATCACGGCCTACCGGGCCTATCATTCCAAATGGGATGCGGACGACGACCTCTCGCCGCTCGCACACCAGAACAATACCAGCAAGCTGCGTTACTGGCAGTTCACCCAGGAACTGCGCCTCAACGGATCGTTCTTCGAGGATGCCCTCCAATATACAGTCGGCGGCTTCTACATGAAGCAGTTCTCGAGCATTCTCGCCGGTTCCGATATTCGCTACACGACCGATCCGGCCTTCTTCAACAACGATCCTACCGATGCCAACACCAAGGCGGCGTTTCTCCACCTTGCATGGAAGCCAGTCGATCGGCTGACCCTGTCGGCGGGCCTGCGCTATACCGATGAGTATAAGCGCTATGAATTCGGTCGCCGTCTGCCGGATGGCAGCCCCCTGCCCGCTGGCTCGGCGGTCGGTGCGCTGGATGGCCGCGTGGGCATCTATGATGGCCCGATCAGCACCAATTTCGATTACCGCCTGAATGCGCAATATGAGATCACGCCTGACATTTCGATTTATGGTCAGGTGGCGACAGGCATCAAGGGCGGCGGCATCAATCCCCGCCCCTTCAACTTCGCGCAGGTGCTGCCCTTCGGACCGGAGAAGCAGACGACCTACGAACTCGGCTTCAAGAGCGACCTGTTCGACCGGCGGGTGCGGCTCAACGCGGCCTTCTTCTTCTCCAAATATTCCGACATTCAGCTCAGCCTGTCGAACTGCATCGCCATCGTGGGCGCGACGCTGGGTTCGCCCTGCAACCTCATCACCAACTCGGGCGACGCCGATGTGAAGGGGTTCGAGGTCGAGGCTTCGGTCCGGCCGGTCGAGGGCATGATGATCGACGGCGCCGTCAGCTTCGTCGATTTCGATTACACCAGTTTCCGCACCTTCGGCACGGCGACGGTCGGTGGCCCGGGCAACCCGGCCGGCCCGCAGTTCGGCGATTATCCGCTCTATACGCCACGCTGGAAGTGGAGCATCGGAGCGCAATATGAGATCGATCTTGGCGATGCGGGGTCACTGACGCCACGCATCGACACCTCGTTCCAGGACGAGATCTACTTCGGCGTCAATCTGCCGACGAGCCTGATCGACAGCTACGTCGTCTCCAATGCCCGACTGACGTGGAGCAATGCAGATGGAGACCTGGACGTCTCGGCTGAAGTCACGAACCTGTTCGACAAATATTATCTGCTGACCGGCTTCGACCGGTCGAGCGGTGCGGCGGGCTTCTCCATCGCGCAACCCGGCCGTCCGCGGGAATGGGCCGTGACCGTGAAGAAGAGGTTCTGAGCCTCATCGGTACGGGCAGAATGCGGGTGCGGCAGCCATGTCGCACCCGCATCCGCTCGCAGCGAGCCAGCCTGTAGAGGACGCCATTGTCCCGAGCCATCGCGTCGATGGCAAACTGGAGTTGAAGAATGACCGTTGATGTTTCGCCTCTTTATGCGTCCTTCCAGGTGAACGGGCTGACCCTGCCCAATCGTCTGGTCATGGCGCCGATGACCCGCGCCAAAAGCCCCGGTGGCATCCCGACCGATGAGGTCGCAGCCTATTATCGGCGGCGCGCGGAAGGCGGAACAGGTCTTCTGATCAGCGAGGGAACGGTCATCGACCGCCCCCTCTCGCGCAACAATGCCGACCTTCCCAGCATCCATGGCGATGGGCTGGCGGGCTGGCGGAAGGTGCTGGCAGAGGTGCATGACGCGGGCGGGCGGATGTGGAGCCAGCTGTGGCATGTCGGCGCCCTGCCGGACCCACGCGCGCCCGACTGGCCGAACAATTTCGAGGGGCCTTCCGGCCTGACCGCCCCAGACCAGCCGCTCGGCCACGCGATGACCGAGTCCGACATCGCCGATACGATCGCCTCTTTCGCGCGCGCCGCCGCGGATGCAAAGGCCGTCGGCTTCGATGGCATCGAACTGCATGCCGCGCATGGCTATCTGATCGACCAGTTCTTCTGGGCCGGCACCAACCGCCGGGACGATCGTTGGGGTGGCCCCACGCTGGCCGAACGCGCGCGCTTTGCCGTGGAGATCGTCCAGGCCGTCCGCTCGGCTATTCCTGCAGATATGCCGCTCGGCATGCGCGTCTCGCAGTACAAGATCCAGGATTATGACACGCTGCTGGTCTCCAGCCCGTCCGAGGTCACGGACTGGCTCGGGCCGCTCGCGGATGCAGGCGTCGATATCTTCCACTGTTCCCAGCGCAATTTTACCGCGCCAGCGTTTCCCGGCAGCGACCTCAATCTGGCAGGGTGGGCGAAGAAGGCGACAGGCAAGCCCAGCATCACGGTCGGGTCGATCGGGCTGGAAGAGAGTTTCTACGGGGACACTGCCGAGGCCGGCGCTCCCACTTTGCGGGAACTGGTCGAACGCCTCGAGCGCGATGAGTTCGACCTTGTGGCCATCGGCCGGGCGATCCTGAGCGAACCGCAAATTTCAGAAAAGGTCCGCGAAGGGCGGTTCGGCGAGATTGCCCCGTTTACCCGCGAGGCCATTCTTGAGTTGCGTTAAGTCAGCTCGCCGGGAGCGATCCGCCAAACCGTGGGCGGATCGCTTCGGGTGAGCCATTGCAAGGGGCTACTCGACGCCACTGATCGTCGCGGTCAACGCCCGAAGTTCGTTGATGAGGCGCTCCAGCCGTTCCGCTCCAAAACGCTCGGAATATTCCGCCATCACCCGCCTGACATCATAGGTCAGCGTCTTGACGAGTTCATGCCCGTCGGGCGTGAGAGCCACCAGAACGCGGCGCCGGTTGTCCGTCTCGCGCGCCACAAGATTGCGCGCCTCGAGCTCCTTCAGGATGCGAGTGACGCTGGGCTTGTGCAACTGACCAATTTCAGCGACCCGGCTCGCATCCGTGGGGCCGTGATCGTTAATGACCCGCATGACCCGACATTGCGGCTCGGTAATGTCATGCTCCCGCATCTTCGGCCGCATCGGCAGTATCACGGCTTCCTTGGCGCTCAACAGAACTGCTGAAAGCGTCTGCTCGTACTTCGGCAATTTAGGAGGCTTGCTCACATATTATCCCGGAATTGGTGAAGTTGGATGAAATTATCGAGAGCGACAAATATATCGTAACGTTCCAGCCAATGATAATGAGAACAATAGTACATGACCGGGGTGGCCGCCAGACCTCAAGGCCTGAGCATCAAACATCGTCGGCTGCTGAGCTGATGTCGAGAACCGCGCTGCTGCGCTAATGTTTGATATGCTGCATGACCGCGACCATGAGGAATGGCCCGACGCCCTTGGCATGACCAGACTCCGATTTAGGCGCATCGTTCGGCGGGAAGCCGGCATGAATTTCACGCAGCGTCGCCAACAGGCGCCTTCCGTTCCGCCTTCCAAGCTGGCGGCGGGCGAGCCTATCACGTCCGTGGCACTGGATCTGGGCGGTGACGCGCGCACAATTTCTCTACGACGTTCAAGCGCGTTCTAGGCGTGCCAGTCATCCCCTTGTCCAGAACAAGGCGTATGAACGCTGGTGCGCAGTTTCCACATGTGGCGCCCTCCCGCCGACCCACATACCCTGTTCAGTCCGCTCGTGGGACCCTAGGATATTGATATGAGTGGTACCAAATCCGGTCTTCAAATCCTTCTTTTCGAAACCGATACGCATTTCGCCGAGTGGCTGTCGCGTCAGGGACCCGATGCCAAGGGTGCATGGCTTCGGTTTGCGAAGCGGGGGTCGAGCCTTGTCACCTTAACCAAGGCAGAAGCGATCGACACCGCCATCTGCCACGGTTGGATCGACGGACAACTGGATAAGTATGACGAGCACAGTTGGCTGATCCGTTTCACGCCGCGCAAGCCTCGCAGCAAATGGTCTCAGGCAAATCGAACACGCGCACTTAGCCTCATCGCGGAGGGCCTCATGGCTGCGCGCGGGATAGAAGAAGTAGAAGCGGCGAGAGCCGACGGACGATGGGATGCCGCCTATGCCTCTTCCAGCAAGGCTGAAGTGCCGCCGGACCTGCAAGACGCTCTCAACGCGAACACGAAGGCTGCTGCCTTTTTCGCGACGCTCGCGGGCGCGAACCGATACGCCATCCTCTATAGAATCAGCACGGCTAAGCGGGCACAAACGCGTATGCGCAAAATCGCAGAATTCATCGCCATGCTGGAACGTGGTGAGACAATTTACGGATAGCTTGCCGGCTGCACACGGCAAGCTTTGGTGGGCAGAAATCGGACCGCAAAGGTCGGCTGTTGAACCGACCTCATGTAAAATACAGCACGCCGCTATGAACCGGGTGTCACGCTCGCCGCGCCAGGCGCCCTATTTCAGTAGCGCTTGCCTCGCTTTTCGAGAATGGACTTGGTCGTGGTGTGGGTATTGCGCGGCGTCGGCGCAGGCATCTGCTGGATGCGCCGCACGTTGAGGCCGTGGCCCATCGCGCTCGTCACCAACTCTCCGTCACGCATCACGAAGCGTCCGCGCACCAGCGTATGGATCGGGGCACCCTTGGTCTCGTAACCCTGGAAGGGCGTCGAGGAGCCCTTGGACTTGAGCAACGCGGAGTCGACCTTGACCGCCTTTTCCATGTCGACGACGACGATGTCTGCATCGGAGCCCGGCAGCAAGGCGCCTTTGCGCGGATAGAGGCCGAATGCCTTTGCTGGCGCCAGCGAGGTCATGCGGACATATTGCGTCAGCGTCATCCGGCCATTGGCGATCTGGGTGAGCATCAGCGGCATCTGCGTCTGCACGCCGGTAAAGCCGCAGTCAGCCCTCCAGATGTCGTCATTATGCTTTTCAGCATGGCTGTGCGGCGCATGGTCGGTGGCGATCATGTCGATCGTGCCGTCCGCAACGCCCTGCCAGAGCTGCTCTTGATGGACCTTCTCGCGCACCGGCGGATTGACGCGGATGAGTGACTTCTTCTCGGTATAAGCGCGCTCATCGAGCAGCAGATAATGGGGGCAGGTCTCGGCGGTGATGTCGACACCGCGGGCTTTCGCCTCGCGCAGCGGACGCAGTTCGTCGCCGGATGAGACGTGCAGGATGTGGATGCGCGCTCCGGTCCATTCCGCGAGAATGGCCGCTCGCGAGACCGCTTCCACCGCGACGACGGGCGGGCGGGCGTCGAGATGCGCCAGCGGGTCGCAGCAATCCTGCTCGCGCAGCTTCTTCGAGCGACGCGCCATGATCGAGGCATTCTCGGCGTGCAGCGCCACGCGATAGCCGTGCTTTGCGACGATCTCGAACCCTTCGAGGATCGCACCGCTCGGCGGGGATGGGAGGTTGCCGAAGGTGTTGCCCATGAAGCATTTGAAGCCGGCGACGCCGCCCTCGATCAGTGCCTCGAGCTGGTCGAGATTATCCTCGCCGAGCAGGCCGTAGATGCCGAAGTCGACATAGGCCTTCTTGGCCGATTCCAGCTTCATGTTGAGTGCTTCCACCGTGCCCGTCGGCGGATTGGTGTTTGGCATCTCGAACACGGTGGTGACGCCGCCCATCGCAGCGCTGGCCGTACCGGTTTCCCAGGTTTCCTTGTGCGTGTAGCCGGGATCGCGGAAATGCACATGCGCGTCGATGGCGCCGGGGAGAATGTGCTTGCCGGTCGCATCGACCACCTCGGCGGCCTCGGGCATCGCCTCCCGCGCTCCGATGGCCAGGATGAGGCCGTCCTTGATCGCGATCGAGGCGGGGAACATGGCGCTGTCGGTGACGATTGTGGCGCCGTTGATGACGATATCGGCTTTCATGGCGGGTTCCATGGTTATGAGAGGATCAGAGAGCGGCCCAGCCACCATCGACGGGCAGGTCGATGCCGGTGATCTGGCGCGAAACGTCGGAGGCGAGGAACAGGCAGGCATTGGCCACGTCCTGCGCGCTGCTGATGCGGCGCAGCGCATATTCGGCAGCGTGCTCGGCGATGATTTCCTCTTCGCTGCGCCCGGCTGCCTCGGCCATACCCGGCATCACCTTGGTGCGGAAGCGCGGACCATCAACCATGCCGGGCGCGACGATATTCACGTTGATATTGTAAGGCCCAGCCTCGATCGCCGTCGACTTGGTGATGCCGCGCAAACCCCATTTGGAGGCGGAATAGGCCATGCGGCCGGCGCGTCCATGCATGCCGAAGGTGCCGCCGACATTCACGATCTTGCCATAGCGCCGCGCGATCATGCCGGGCAGGACGGCCTTCATCATCAAAAAGCAGCCGCCCATGTTGAGCTTGATGATTTCATCGAAACCTTCCGGCGTGGTCTCCCAGGCGGTGTCGCCGACAGGCCCGGTGCCGCCAGCGACGTTAACCAGCACATCGACACGACCATGCGCCGTCTCGGCCTGGCTCACCGCGGCTTCGCAGTCGGAGGCACTGGTGACGTCACAGCGGATGACGGTAACGGAGGCCTTTGGCCCGATCTCTTCCTTCAGGGTCTCCAGCGCAGTCATATCACGGCCAAGGATGACGATCTTGGCGCCTTCACTAGAAAAGGCCTGTGAAATTGCAGGCCCCATACCTTTCCCGGCGCCTGTAATCATCACAACTTTACTATCGAGATCGAGATTCATTGCCCGCCCGTGACGTTATTGTTCGAAAATAGACCAGAATCAAAATTGATATTGACTTCTGATATTCGATTCGACTTTAAAGAGGTGCGTTTCGACCGAAGCCGACTTCAAAGACGATATTCGATACATCGGTGCATAAGGGATGTGCCGGTGACCAAGTGGTGCTAAACCAGGGGCATGGTGTAGCCGAAAATCGAACGGAGTCGCTGATGGCGCTACGCAACCAGAGGATCTGGCAGTATATCGATGAGGTCGCGCGCGTGGGTTCGGTCCGTCAGGCGGCCGAGCGGTTGAACGTGACGCCCTCCGCCCTGCTCCGCCGCATTCAGGATGTCGAGCATGACCTGAACGCCGTTATTTTCGAGCGACATACCTCTGGCGTCCGCCTCACTGCCGCCGGCGAAGTGCTGATCAGCTGGATACGGATGCAGACCTCCGAATTGCGGCGCGTCTACTCGCAGATCGAGGAGCTGGAAGGTCTGCAGCGGGGCGAGGTGCGCATTGCCTGCAGCCAGGCAGTCGCCCGCAGTTTCGTCCTGCGTCACATCGTCAGCTTTCGCGAAAAGCATCCCAATGTGAAGTTCAAGCTCTCCGTGACCGATCACAGCACGGCGGTGCGCGCGTTGATCGATTATGAAATGGATATCGTGCTGATCTTCCGTCCGCTTCGCTCGTCGGAGCTCCACCCGATCATGTCGATCGGTCAGGGTTTGGTCGCCGTCATGGCGGCGGACCATCCGCTCGCCCAGCATGAGGTGCTGCGTCTGCGGCAATGCGCAGAATATGACGTCGCCATGCCGGACATGGCCTTTGGCGGGCGCGAAATCGTCGAGAACCGGCTGCTCTCAAGCTCAGCCAAGCTCAATGTAGCGGTGGAAGCCAACAGCTTCGACTTTCTGGGCGAACTGGTTGCCGGCGGCGATCTCATCACCTTTCAAATCGACATTGGTGCCGATGTCTGGCGCCATGATCCCCGGTTCGCGGTGCGCCGGATCAGCGACATCGACCGGACCTACGGACCGCTGGTGCTAGGGCAGCTCAAGGGCCGCCCGTTGCCATTGGTCGCAGCGAAGTTCGCCGAACAGATGGCGCGCGATCTTCATGAGTGCCGGTCCCTGCCGACCCTGCCGGGGGCGGCGGAATGGTCCATGGATGAGGACGATGACGATGCCGCCCACGGGTTCACGCTCGACGCCTGACCAGCATGGCCGACTGGGCCGGTGCTAGAGGGCCTGGCCGTAGATCGCCTTCGCGCTCTCGCGGGAAATCATGCCTTCATCCAGGTCGGCACGGACGCTGTCCGGCCTGCGCTGGGCTGGGTCGCCCAGGCCCGCCCCGCCGGGGATCTGCAGCACCAGCCGCTCGCCGGCGGGTATCGCCTGCAGGCCCTTGGCGCGCATCATTTTGCCGCCGGAGGTCGACACCGTGCCCGCCGCGCCGTCATGCCCGCCATCGCGCCCCCTGGCCGGGCGGTCGACCCGTTCGAACATCGCCAGCACCTCAAAGCCGCTGCCATCGCGCATCCCGACTTCCACGGTTTGGCCGAGGCCGCCGCGCAACGCGCCTGCCCCGCCGCTATCGGTACGCAGTTCCTTGCGCCAGATGACGATGGGCGCACCGCTCTCGGTCACCTCGACCGGCATGGCGCGTACACCGCTCGGGAAGGCAGTGCCGGAAAGGCCATCCTGCCCGGGTCGCGCGCCAGAGCCGCCGGAATTGAAGAAGATCGCATCAAACGGATCGCCCTGTCGGCCATTGCCTTCCGCCGGCAGCCGACCGCGCAATTGCACGGACCACAAGCAGGACGAGCCCTCGGCCGGCACCCGCTCGGGGATGGCCTGCGAGAGGCAACCGAACACCACATCCGGCAGCATCTGCCCGATGACATGCCGCGCCGCGACCGGCCAGGGGCGCTGGACATTGAGGATGGAGCCTTCCGGTGCGGTGACCTCAAACGGTTCCAGCGCGCCGAAATTGTTCGGCACTTCCGGCGAGATCACGCAGCGCAGGCCGAAAACGGTGTAAGCGCGGCAATAATTGAGCACGACGTTGATGCCGCGCGGCAGGCAGCCGTCCGTGCCCTCATAATCCATCGAGAGGGTGTCGCCATCGATGGTGAGCGTCCCGACGATGGTCACCGGCGCATCATAGCCATCGATCACCAGCGTGCTGGACCACTGGCCATCCGGCAGCTTGGCGATTTCCGCGCGCGTCGCCGCCAGCGAGCGCTCGATGATGTAGTCCGCGACCTGTGAAAGATCCGCCATGCCGAATTCCCCGAGCATGGCGCTCAGGCGACGGGCGGCAGCCTCGTTGCTAGTGATGTAGGAGAGCACGTCGCCCTTCACCTGCAGCGGCATCCGCACATTCTGGCAGAGAATGTCGATGAGATCCTGGTTGATACGCCCCGCGTCGGCCAGCTTCATCAACGGAATCTGCAAGCCTTCCTCGTAGATCGAGCGGCCATCCGGCCCCTGACCGAGGCCGCCGATATCGACCTGATGGCAGCACACGCCGAACAGCCCGACGACCCGCCCCTCATGGAAAGCCGGGGAGACCACGGTGACGTCGTGGAGATGTCCCGCCGTCAGCCAGGGATCGTTGGTGATGAAATGGTCGCCCTGCTTCATCGTCGCGACCGGGAATTTGGCAAGGAAGTGCCGCACGCCTTCGGCCATGGAGTTCACATGCCCTGGCGTGCCCGTGACCGCTTCTGCCACCAGTCGTCCGTCCAGATCGAACAGCGCGGCGGAAAGATCGCCGGCATCGCGCACCGTGGTCGAGAAGGCTGTGCGCATCAGCGTCTGGGCCTGCTCTTCGACAATGGAGATCAGCCGCGTCCAGATCACCTGCATCCGCAGTTCGGTCAGCGCATCGCTCATCGGGCGTCTCCTGTCTCGCGGCGCGTCAGCACCAAATAGCCGCGCTCGTCCATCTGTCCGTCGAAACGGGGCGAGACCACGGTGGTCGTCTCACGCTCTGCGATCAGCGCCGGGCCGGAGAACCGCTCGCCGGGCTGCATCGTCTCGCGGGCGTAGAGGGCGAAATCCATCGCCTGACCGCTGGTGGGATCGACCACGCGCCGGCTGCCGACCGGCGTGGCGGTGCCGGTTGCGGCGGCCGTGCCGGATGCTCCCGCGCGGAAGCCGCTGGCGCTCACATTGACGCGCCAGGTCAGCATTTCGATGGGAAGGTCGAGCACCATGCCGCCATATTGCGCGCGATAAGCCTGCTCGAAGCCAGCTTGGAGGACGGCGATGTCCGCCTCGCCGAGCCGGCGGGCCGGAATCGCGAACGGGATCTCATAGCCCTGTCCCTGATAGCGGGCGAAGCAGACGCGGCGTTCGCTCTGGTCCGCTCCTGTCGCGCCGGCGCTGACGAGGCCGCGCGCTTCGGCGGCCATTTCGTCCAGCAGAGCATTGAGGCGGGTCAAATCGGCCTGATCGAGCCGCATGGTGAGGCTGCGGGCAATCTCATAGGAAACCGGCGCGCGCAAGAAGCCGACCGCCGATCCGACGCCGGCGCCCGACGGGATGATCACGCGCCCGATGCCGAGCTTTTCGGCAAAGCTCACCGCATGGAGCGGCGCAGCGCCGCCGAAGGCGATCAGCGTGCGCTCGTCCAGCGTCATGCCCTGCTCGACGGCGTGGACACGCGCTGCGCTCGCCATTGTCTCATCGACAATCTCGCTGACGCCCACTGCCAGCGTCTCCGCCTTGCCATCCCACAGACCGAGCCCGGCCAGCGCGGCGTTCGATTTTTCGGGGTGCAGCGTTACCTTGCCGCCGGCAAAGCGGCTGGGGTCGATGCGGCCGAGCGTGATATCCGCGTCGGTCACGGTCGGGCGCTCGCCGCCACGTCCATAAGCGGCCGGGCCGGGCTCCGATCCCGCGCTATGCGGCCCTACCGTCAGGCGCCCGGCGCTATCCACCGCGGCAATCGATCCACCGCCGGCACCGATCTCGACCATTTCCACCACGGGGATGCGCAACGGCAAGCCGCTTCCCTTGCGGAAGCGGTGGGCGCGACCGACCTCGAACACCTGCGATGTCTGCGGCGCACCATCGTTGATGAGGCAGATCTTGGCCGTCGTGCCGCCCACGTCGAGTGCCAGCACGCGGTCCTCACCGCATTCGCTGGCCACGGACGCGGCGAAGATTGCGCCGCCCGCCGGGCCGCTCTCCACCAGCCGCACGGGAAACCGCGCGGCGATATCCACGGTGGTCAGGCCGCCGGAAGACAGCATCAGGTAGAGCGGGCAAGCAAAGCCCATCTCCGTCAACCGCGTTTGCAGCCGGCGCAGATAGGCATCGACCAGCGGCTGCACATAGGCATTGGCCGTGGTGGTGGAGAAGCGCTCATATTCGCGCATCTCCGGCGAGACCTCGCTGGAGAGCGAGAGAGCCACACCCGGCATTTCATCGCGCAGAATTTCCGCCGCGCGCAGCTCGTGCGCCGGGTTCACATAGCTGTGCAGGAACGCGACGGCGACGCTCTCCACACCCTCGGCGCGGAACTGGGCAGCGGCAGCGCGCACGGCCTCTTCATCAAGCGGCAGCAACACGTTGCCGAGCGCGTCCATCCGCTCCGCCACGCCGAGCCGCCACTTGCGCGGCACCAGCGGATCGGGCTTCTCCATGCCGATATCATATTGGTCGAAGCGGCTTTCAGTGCCGAGCGCCAGCACGTCGCGGAACCCGTCGGTGGTCAGCAGCGCAAGTTTGACACCGCGTCGTTCGATCAGGGCGTTGGTCGCCAGCGTCGTGCCGTGAACGACCAGCGAGACGTCCGCCGGCCCGATGCCGGCCTCCTCCAGCAGCAGGCTCACCCCGTCGAGGAGAGCGCGCTCGGGCGCGTCATAGGTGGTCAGCAGCTTGGTCGAATGGCGACGATCGCCAACCTCCAGAACGACATCGGTGAAGGTTCCGCCGATATCGGCACCGATCTTCGCGCCGATCCCCGCAGCGGCGGGGGAGGCAGCCTCAGTTATAGACGTCATGGGGGTTCTTGGAGAGCTGGCTGTAGAAACGGGCGAGATGATCGGCAACGCGCACCGGCTGGTAGCTGGGGCCGTCTGCGCCAACGAGTTCCGGCAGCGGCGCTACCGTCACATTGCGGTCGGGATTGGCGAAATAGGGCACAGAAAAGCGCTCCACATCCGTGCGATTGCGCACGCGGTGATAGTTGGAGATGAAGCGGCCGTTCGACCACCACATCATCATGTCGCCCACATTGATCGTGAACGCGCCACGCAGCGGCGGCGCCTGAATCCATGCGCCGTCGCGCCGCTTGACCTCAAGGCCGCCGACCTCGCCCTGCGCCAGGATCGTGAACGGCCCTTCGTCGGTGTGCGAAATCATGTTGGACACGTCGCTGTCCGCCGCGTTCGGCAACACCGGATAATAGTTCATGCTCAACTGCGAGGGTGGATGCTTGAACCAGCCATCGAACCGATGCTCGTCCAGACCCAGACCGATCGCAAAGGCACGCAGCAACTCGCGGCCAAGGGTCACCATGGCATCGAGATAGGCCTCACCCGCCGCCTGGAACTCCGGCATGTCAGCGGGCCAGCGATTGATTTGATCGAAGATGCGCGCATGCTCCATGTCGTCCGGATCGGCCGGCCACTCATGCTGCATCCGATATTGCTCGAACATGCGGGTGTTGCGAGAGAGCGGCTGTTGCGGGGGCATGGGAATGTAACCGCGATACCAGTCCGGTGTGGCGAATGCCTCAGCCCGCTCCGCCATGGGCTTAGCGAAGAAATCCGCAGCAGCTTTGAACACGGCGTCGATCACCGCCTGCGGCACCCCATGGCCAGTCAGATAGAAGAAGCCGATATTCTCGCAGGCAAAGGCGATTTCTTCAGCGACAGCCTTGCGAGCGGCCGGGTCGCCGGACAGGAAAGGCGCGAAATCCACGATGGGAATCTCGTCCAGCGACACGGCAGCTGCTGCTGCAATATCGTCCTCGCTTCTTTCGCTACGGCTCATATCTGAACACTCCAATGGCTGTCCGTGACTCGTTTAGGACAACGCGGATGGGGCTAGCGGTGCTTTTTAGGTACGGGCCTGTCGCCGAATGATCAACTTCCCGCGCGGCCGATTTGCGGTAGGCATGTAAAAGAAGTCCCCCTGCGGATGATGCCACGAATGACTAACATGAAGAATGCCCCCGATCTGACCGGAAAGACCGCGCTGGTGACCGGCGGCACGCGTGGCCTCGGCCTTGGCCTGGCACGGGCGCTGGGGCGGCAAGGTGCAAAGCTGGTTCTGGTCGGCCGCGATCCTGACACCGGCGCGAAGGCCGTCGCCGCGCTCGCCGCGGAAGGCATCGATGCACAGGCCGTCGGGGCAGATGTCTCCGACGGAGCCGGTTTGCGCGATGCCGTCGCACCACTTGGCGCCATCGATCTTCTGGTCTGCGTGGCCGGTGTGGGCGTGCCGCGCCGTCCCGTGTGGGAGGCGACACCGGAAGACTATCGCGCCTGCTTCGATATCAATGTGCTGGGCGTGATGAATGCCATGGCTGCAGTGATGCCCAGCATGGTGGAACGGGGCGAGGGCCGCGTGGTCACCATTGGCGGGACCTATGGCCATAAGGGCAACGCCGGCTTTGCCATATATTCGGCGTCCAAATGGGCTCTGCGCGGCCTCGTCAAATCCGCCGCGCTCGATGCCGCGCCTTATGGCGTGCGGGTCAACCTCATCTCTCCGGGCGGCGTGGAGGGCGAGCGCCTGTCGCGCATGTTCCGTGAATCCGCGCAGCGCAATGGCGAGCCGGAGGACGCGCCGCTCAAGCGCTTCCTCGCCACCACGGTGCTGGGCCGTCTCGTCACCGAGGAAGATGTCGCAGCGGCGCTCTTCCATCTTGTCGGGCCGGCAGGCAACATGATCACCGGGCAGGACATCGTCGTGGATGCCGGCACCGTCATCTAAAGGGGAAAGCAAGAGCATGGCCGATCTCAAGGGCTTCCATCGCGATACGCAGGCACTGCACGCCGGGCGCAATCCGGAAGCCAATTTTGGCGTCGTCAATCCGCCGGTCTACCACTGCTCCACGGTCCTGTTCGAATCCGTGGATGCGCTGCTGGAAACGCGGCGGGACCGGGCTTCGGGCGCGTTCGAGGGCTTCACCTACGGACGCGAAGGCACCGCGACCACACGCGCCTTCGAGGATGCGATCACCCTGCTGGAAGGTGGCTATCGCGGCATCACGACGAGTTGCGGCCTCGGCGCGATCTGTGCTTCGCTCACGGCCTTCCTCTCCGCTGGAGATCATCTGCTGATCGTGGACAGCCTCTACGGCCCGGCACGCGATTTCTGCGAAAGCTTTCTGCGCAAGTTCGGGGTCGAGGTGACCTATTACCGTCCCGACGTCGGCGCCGGCATCGTCGATCTCTTCCAGCCGAACACCCGCGTCGTCTATATGGAAAGTCCCGGCTCGCTCACTTTCGAGATGACGGATGTGCCGGCCATCACTGCGGAGTGCCGCGCGCGGGGCATTTGGACGATCTTCGACAATACCTGGGGGTCGCCGGTTAATTTCCGCCCCCTCGAACATGGCGTGGACGTGTCGATCAATGCCGCGACCAAATATATTTCCGGCCATTCCGATCTGATGCTCGGCATCGCCGTGACGACCGAAGCGGCCTTCATTCCGGTCAAGAGAACGGCCTCGGCCTCGGGCTATTGCGGCGGGCCGGACGATATCTACATGGCGATGCGCGGCCTGCGTACCCTGCCACTGCGGATGAAGCAGCATCACGCCTCCGGTCTTGCCATCGCGCAATGGCTGCAGGCTCGGCCGGAGGTTCACCGGGTGATGCATCCCGCGCTCCCGGATGATCCGGGTCATGCGATCTGGAAGCGCGACTATGACGGCGCTTCGGGCCTGTTCGGCTTTGTTCTGGAAGCATGTAGCGAGGCACAGTTCGCGGCTTTCATGGACCATATGGATCTCTTCAAGCTGGGCTATTCCTGGGGCGGCTATGAGAGCCTCGTCGTGCCGACCTATCCCAACACGCTGCGCTCGGCGACCGAGTGGTCCGCGCCTGGCCCGGCCGTGCGCATCCATGTCGGGCTAGAGGCGGTCGACGATCTCATCGCCGATCTCGAGAGCGGCTTCGCCCGGCTTCATGCCGCAGCCTGATTTTGATGGAACACCCCATGACCCTGATCGACATTACCGCCGGCCCGTTCAGCTTCGTCGCCAAGCTGGAAGAAGAGCTGGCGCCCGTGACCGCCGCGCGCTTCAAGGCAATGCTGCCTTATGACGAAAGGCTGATTCACGTCCGCTGGAGCGGTGAGGGCGTGTGGATTCCGCTTGGCGATGCCACATACGATCTGCCCTGGGAGAACCCCACGCGCTATCCGGCGCCGGGCCAGTTCATCTTCTACCCCGGCGGCTACAGCGAATGCGAGATCCTGCTCGCTTATGGTGGCGTGGCCTTTGCCAGCAAGCTGGGGCCGCTGGCGGGCATCCATTTCCTCACGATCATCGAAGGACTGGAGCATCTGCCCGAACTCGGCCGCACCGTCTTGTGGGAAGGCGCCCAATCCGTCAGCTTCCGGGTGAGGGGCTGATCGCATGGCGCCGCGCATCGAAAAGCTCCTGATCGACGGCCAGTGGACGGAAGCGAGCGGCGGCGAGACGTTCGAGACGATCAACCCCGCCGACGGCAGCCTGCTGGCTCATATCGCGCGCGCTACGGCGCAGGATGTCGACCGCGCTGTCGCCGCTGCGCGCGCGGCGTTCGAGCAGGGGCCATGGTCGCGCTTCTCTCCCGCCGACCGACAGGCGTTATTGATGCGCCTCGCCGACCTGCTTGAGCGCGACGCCGAGCATTTCGCGCGGCTCGACACGCTGGAAATGGGGTCTCCCATCCGTCACACGCGCGGATCGGTAGCGATGCTCGTCGATCTGCTGCGCTATTTCGCCGGCATTGCCCGTTCGATCGAAGGTACGACCAACGCCCCCTCCGATCCCGGCTTGTTCGCCTGTACCGTCAAGGAGCCGGTCGGGGTTTGCGGCGCGATCATCCCCTGGAACGGCCCACTCTGGGCTTCCGTGCTCAAGCTTGGTCCAGTGCTCGCGAGTGGCTGCACGCTGGTTCTCAAGCCGGCCGAAGATGCCAGCCTCGCGCCGCTGCGCCTTGCCGAACTGGCGCTGGAAGCCGGCGTGCCGGATGGTGTGTTCAATGTGGTCACCGGCTTCGGCACGGAAGCCGGCGCCGCCCTCGCCACGCATCCCGGCGTAGACAAGATCGCCTTCACCGGATCGGTGGAGACCGGCCAGCAGATCATCCGCGCCTCTGCCGGCAATCTCAAGCGCCTGTCGCTGGAGCTGGGCGGCAAGTCGCCCAATATCGTCTTTGCCGATGCCAATCTCGAAGCCGCAGCGCGGGCCGCAGTCGGTGCCGCCTTTGCCAATTCCGGTCAGGTGTGCAGCGCCGGCACAAGGCTGTTCGTCGAGCGCCCGGTGCATCGCGCGTTCGCCGCCGAGGTCGCGCGCATCGCGGCCGATCTCAAGATCGGCGATGGCCTCGATCCGCAGACCGATCTCGGCCCGCTCGTGTCGGCGCGGCAGCTAAGCCGGGTTTCTGCGCATATGGAGGATGCGCTGGCCGAGGGCGCGCAAGCCCTGTCCGGCGGCGCGCGACTCTCCGGCGCGGATTATGATCAGGGCTTTTTCTTCCCACCCACGGTGCTGGTCGATGCGCATGACGAGATGCGCGCGGTGCGGGAGGAGATTTTCGGCCCCATCCTTGCCACGCTCCCCTTCGATAGCGAGGATGAGGTCATCGCCCGCGCCAATGCCACGCAATTCGGCCTTGGCGCGGGCGTGTGGACGAGCAGCGTCGGCCGTGCGCATCGCCTGTCGCGCGCGCTCAAAGCCGGCTCGGTGTGGGTGAACTGCTATAACCGCATCGATCCTGCCGTGCCCTCCGGGGGCGTCAAGGCCAGCGGGCAGGGCCGGGAATATGGCCGCCAGCATGTCGAGGAGCATTTCCAGCTCAAGTCCGTCTGGATCGATACGGCAGTCTGACGGTGCTGCAGGCCGTCCCCTCCTACCTTCGTAGCCATGGGACGCTTTCGCTGCGCTTCGAGCAACGCGCCGGCAAGACGGTGTTGCGCCGCCGGCAGGAGGGCGGCTGCTTGCGTGTGCGCGTGCCGCGCGGCCCGGCAGTCGAGGCGGTGGTCATTAACACATCCGGCGGCCTGTGCGGCGGAGACAGCATCGACCAGCGCGTGGCGTGGGCCGAGGATACCGCATCGCTGCTGACCACGCAGGCCGCCGAGAAGGTCTATGGCAGCACCGGCCCCGCCTGCACCGTTGCCACGCGCCTTCATGTCGGTCCCCGCGCCAGGGCAGAGTGGCTGCCGCAGGAAACCATCCTGTTCGATGGCGCCCGGCTGGAGCGCGACACCCAGATCGTACTGGAGGAGGATTCAGCCCTGCTCTGGTGCGAATCCGTCGTGTTCGGGCGTGTTGCGCGGGGCGAGCAGTGCTCGACGGGCCAGCTGATCGATCGCGTTCGGGTCCGCCGCAGCGGTAAACTCCTCTACGCCGATGTGCTGGCGCTGGGCGAGGCACCGGCCTTGCAACTCGATTGCGCAGCGCTGGGCGACGGCGCCCGTGCCAGCGCGGTGCTTCTGGCCATTGGCGGCGATGCGGTCACCCGCCTCAATGCGGTGCGCGCCATGCTGGAGGACCATTCCGATGTGCTGGCCGGCGCAAGTCTGTGGAACGGCATCCTCGCCGTCCGACTGCTCGCTCGGGATCCCCCAGCGCTGCGTCGCTGTCTGACGGCATCGCTCAAATTGCTGCGGGGCCGGCCCGATCTGCCCGGTCTGTGGAGGTGCTGAGATGCAATTGACACCTAGAGAAAAGGACAAACTGCTGCTCTCCGTCGCTGCCATGGTGGCGCGGCGGCGGCTGGAGCGCGGGGTGAAGCTCAATTATCCCGAGGCCATCGCCCTGATCAGCGACTTCGTGCTGGAGGGCGCGCGCGACGGGCGCAGCGTCGCCGATCTCATGGAAGCCGGCGCGCATGTGCTCACCCGCGAGCAGGTGATGCCGGGCATCGCCGAGATGATCCCCGATGTGCAGATCGAGGCGACCTTTCCCGATGGCACGAAACTGGTGACAGTCCATGACCCGATCCGCTGATGCGCCCGTACCGGCCCGGATCGCCCCCGGCGAGCTTCTCCCGGCCGAGGGCGACATTGTGCTCAACGGGGGCCGCCCCGTGCTGCGCCTGACCGTGGCCAACACTGGCGACCGCCCCGTGCAGGTCGGCAGCCATTATCATTTCGCCGAGACCAATCCGGCGCTCGATTTCGACCGTGCTGCCGCGCGCGGGCACCGGCTGGATATTCCGTCCGGCACAGCCGTGCGCTTCGAGCCGGGGCAGAGCCGCGAGGTCGAGCTGGTGCCGGTGGCCGGCGCGCGCACCGTCATCGGCTTTCGGCAGGATGTGATGGGAGCACTGGACTGATGGCATATCGCATGACCCGCGCGGCCTATGCCGACATGTATGGCCCCACCACCGGCGACCGCCTGCGCCTCGCCGATACCGATCTCATCATCCGCATCGAGCGTGACCTCACCGACTATGGCGAGGAGGTAAAGTTCGGCGGCGGCAAGGTTATCCGCGATGGCATGGGCCAGAGCCAGGTCACCCGCGCTTCCGGGGCGGCCGATACAGTCATCACCAATGCCGTGGTGCTGGACTGGACCGGCATCTACAAGGCGGACATTGCGCTGCGCGATGGGCGCATCGCCGCCATAGGCAAGGCCGGCAATCCGGACATCCAGCCGGGCGTCGATATCGTCATCGGCCCTGGCACGGAGATCATTGCAGGTGAGGGCAAGATCCTCACCGCTGGCGGCGTCGATGCCCATATTCACTTCATCTGCCCGCAGCAGGTGGAGGAGGCTATCGCCAGCGGCGTCACCACCATGATCGGCGGCGGCACCGGCCCGGCGACCGGCACAAACGCCACCACCTGCACCCCCGGCCCCTGGCATATCGAGCGGATGCTGATGGCCGCCGAGGGCTTGCCGGTGAACCTCGGCTTTGCCGGCAAGGGCAATGCCAGCCAGCCCGATGGCCTCATTGAGCAGATCCGCGCCGGCGCCTGCGCACTGAAGCTGCATGAGGACTGGGGCACCACGCCTGCGGCCATCGACTGCTGCCTGAGCGTCGCGGATGCGATGGACATTCAGGTGATGATTCACACCGACACGCTTAACGAGAGCGGATTCGTGGAGGATACGATCGCCGCCTTCGCCGGGCGCACGATCCACGCCTTCCACACCGAGGGTGCAGGCGGCGGCCACGCCCCGGACATTATCCGCCTCGCCGGGTTGGCGCATGTGATCCCGTCGTCAACGAACCCGACCATGCCCTTCACCGTCAACACCATCGACGAGCATCTCGACATGCTGATGGTGTGCCATCATCTCGATCCGTCGATCCCGGAGGATCTCGCCTTTGCCGAGAGCCGGATTCGCAAGGAGACGATTGCGGCCGAGGACATCCTGCACGACCTCGGCGCGCTTTCGATCATCTCGTCGGACAGTCAGGCAATGGGCCGCGTGGGCGAGGTCATTACCCGCACCTGGCAGACCGCGCACAAGATGAAACGCCAGCGCGGTCCGCTTACCGGCGACGATGCGCAGGCGGACAACGCACGGGCGAAGCGCTATGTCGCCAAATACACAATCAACCCCGCGCTGGCGCAGGGCCTCGCGCATGAGGTCGGCTCGGTCGAGGTCGGCAAGCTGGCCGATCTGGTGCTGTGGCATCCGGCGTTCTTCGGCGCCAAACCGGAGCTGGTGATCAAGGGCGGCATGATCGTCCATGCGATGATGGGCGATGCCAATGCGTCGATCCCGACGCCGCAGCCGGTTCATGCCCGGCCGATGTTCGGCAGCTACGGCCGCGCCATGGCCGCAAGCTGCATCACCTTCGTGAGCGCCGCCGCACTGGACACCGATCCTGCCGCACGCCTCGGTCTCTCGCGGACGCTCAGCGCGGTGCGCGCCACCCGCAGCATCGGCAAGCGCGACATGAAGCTCAACGACGCGCTGCCGCATATCGAGGTCAATCCCGAGACCTATGAGGTACGGGCGGATGGCGAATTGCTGGCCTGCGAGCCGGCGTACGAGTTGCCCCTCGCCCAACGCTACTTCCTCTATTGAAAGGGCCGGAACGCAATATGCTCCGTATCACCGCCATCCAGCCCGGCCACAGCCATGACGCCACCGACACGGTGCTGCTCGATCATGACCAGCGCCGCCGCCGCCGCATCGTCTATCGTACGCAGGCTGGCCGCGCGATCCTGCTCGATCAGCCCAATGTCGTCCATCTACGCCATGGCGATGGGCTGCTGCTGGACGATGGCACGCTTGTCGCCGTCAAGGCACTGCCCGAGCGACTCACCGCCATCACCGCGCCGGACCTCCCCGCGCTGGTGCGCATCGCCTGGCATCTGGGCAACCGCCATCTGCCGACCCAGCTCGATGGCGAACGGCTGCTGATCCGGGAGGATCATGTCATCGCCCATATGGCCGAGGGGCTGGGCGGCACGTGCCAGGCGGTCGAAGCCGCGTTCGATCCCGAAGGTGGCGCCTATGAGGGTGCGCCCGGCCATGCTCTCGCCCACGATCACGGTCGCGATCATCACAGTCACGGGGATCACCACCACGACCATCACCATCATCACAGCCATGGATGACGGCGCGCTCTTCGATCTGCTGAGCTGGATGTCGCCCGCCTGGCCCGTCGGCGCCTTCGCCCATTCGGGCGGCATCGAGTGGGCGGTTGAGGCGGGGCATGTCATCAGCCGCGACACCACCGTCGCGTGGATCGGCGACTTGCTGGAGTATGGCCCGCTGTTCAACGAGGCGGTGTTTTTCCTCCACGCCCTTCGCGCCGCGCAGGCCAGCGATGCAGCGCGGCTGACCGAGGTGGCCGAACTGGCGGTTGCCGCCCAGAGCGGCTTCGAGCGCCATCTGGAAACCACGGCGCAAGGTGCGGCCTTTCGCCGCATCGCGCTTCAGTCGACGCAGCCTTCCGCCTTTGCATCGCTGATCGCCCATGTGCCGGATGGCGCGCTCGCCTATCCGGTAGCGGCGGGCTGTCTGTTCGGCTGCCAGGGCATATCGGAGAGGCATGGTCTTGTGGCCTATCTCCATGGCTGCGTCGCCAATCTCGTTTCCGCCGCCCAGCGGCTCGTGCCGCTCGGTCAGACTGATGGCCAGCAGGCGTTGCTGGCCTTGCGCGGACCGGTCCGCGCAATGGCCGCGGAGGTGATCGCTCTGCCCGACGGCGATCCCTTCCTCGCCCTGCGCGGCTGCACGCTCGTCGCCGAGATCGGCTGCATGGCGCATGAAACCCAATATACGAGGCTGTTCAGGACATGACGACAATGGATCAGGCTGGGATGGAACAGAATGGCGCCATGCAGGCGCAGACAACCGGCGCCCTGCGCGTCGGCATTGGCGGGCCGGTTGGCTCGGGCAAGACGGCGCTGATGGACGCGCTCTGCAAATCGCTGCGCGAGCGCTATCGGATCGCCGCCATCACCAACGACATCTACACGCGCGAGGATGCCGAGTTCCTCACCCGCGCCGGCTCGCTGGAGCCTGAACGCATTCTTGGCGTCGAGACCGGGGGCTGCCCGCATACCGCGATCCGCGAGGATGCGTCGATGAATCTGGCGGCGGTGGACACGCTGGAAAAGCGCTTCCCGGGCCTGCAACTGGTGCTGATCGAGAGCGGCGGGGACAATCTCGCCGCCACCTTCAGCCCCGAGCTGGCGGACTTGACGATCTACGTCATCGACGTGTCGGCGGGCGACAAGATCCCGCGCAAGGGCGGACCGGGCATCACCCGCTCGGACCTGCTCGTCATCAACAAGATCGATCTCGCGCCCCATGTCGGTGCCAGCCTTGAGGTGATGGACCGAGATGCGCGCAAGATGCGCGGACAGCGCCCGTTCGTCTTCGCTAATGTGCGGGCGGGCCAGGGCGTCGCGGAGATCGAGGCATTCATCATCGAACATGGAGGGCTGAACGGATGATCAGACATTGCAAAACGGCGCTCGTCGCCATGATCGCGCTGATGCTGCCGGCGGCGGCACAGGCACATCCCGGCCATGAGGTCGCCAGTCCGCTGGTCTCGGGCCTGCTGCATCCCCTCACCGGCGCCGATCACCTCGTCGCGATGGTCATGGTCGGACTGTGGGGCGGCATGTTGGCGGGCCGCGCGAAATGGGCCGCACCTGCCGCCTTCGTGGGCGCGATGGTGATCGGCTTTGGCTATGCGCTGCTCGGCCAACCATCCGGTCTTGCCGAAGGCGGCATTCTGCTCTCCATCCTCCTGCTTGGTCTGGCGCTGGCCCTTCGACTGAAGGCCTCATGGGCTGTCGCGGCGGCAGTGACGGGTGCTTTCGGCTTTGTGCACGGCATGGCGCATGGTCTTGAGGCTCCCGCTGGTGACGTCGCCACATTCGCGTTCGGCTTTATCGCGGCGACAGCCGCGCTGCACGCGCTGGGCGTCGTGATCGGAAGCCGCGTTCCCGTACAGGCCTTGCGGGCGATGGGTGCGGTGGGCGCCGGTTTCGCGGTGTTCCTGCTCGCGGCCTGATCGCGCTCAGGCGATCAGAGCCACTTCGGCACGTCGGGCTTTTCGAAGGCGATGAGGGCGTCGATCAGCGCGTCTGGATCGCCTTCGACGACGATGCCGTTGCGATGCTCAGGCGGGAGGAATTTCTGCCCGATCATCGTGTCGATAAAGGTCATGAACGGCTCGTGGAAGCCGCCGACATTGTAGAGGCCGACCGGCTTGTCGATCTCGCCAAGCTGGTTGAGCGTCCAGGCCTCCATGAACTCCTCCAGCGTGCCGATGCCGCCCGGCAGGGCGATACAGGCATCAGCGACGCTGAGCATCCGCTCCTTGCGCACCCGCATCGATTCCACAATCTCGTGCAAGGAGAGACTGGGGTGCAGGTGCCCCCGATCGAACAGCCGCTGGTTGATCACGCCGTGGACATGGCCGCCGCCCGCCAGCGCGGCATCGGCCAGGATGCCCATCAACCCTTTGTGCGTGCCGCCATAGACGATCCCGATGCCCCGCCGCGCCAGCGCTGCGCCCAGATCGGCCGCCGCGCGTTCATAGGTGTCACCAAGGCCCGGATTGGATCCGCAGAAGACGGCAACGGTACGGATGTCGCGCTTTGGCTGGCTCATTGATGTGCTCGCATGTTCGAATGGTCGATGCGCGAGCCTATGTTTCGAAATCCGTCACGGCAAGCGCTGATGGGTTCTGATTCCAGCAACGCAGCGGGCGCCAGTCGGCAACACGCGCGCGCGAGCGGTTGAGGCAAAACGGACGTGATCAGGGCACCAGCACCGCACAGACGACCCACGGGAAGCCAAGCATGACACCAGCACAAAATGATCTCATCACCCTGAGCGGCAAGGGTACGCCGCTCGGCGCACTCCTGCGCCGCTACTGGCAGCCCATCGCATTGCTGGAGGAGCTGGAAGGGCCGCGGCCCGCCAAGGCCGTAAAGGTGCTGGGGCAGGACATGGTGCTGTTCCGCGACGAGCAGGGCCGCCTCGGCCTGCTCGATCGCGATTGCCCGCATCGCGGCGCCGATCTCGCCTTCGGGCGGCTGGAAGATGGCGGCCTGCGCTGCCTGTTCCATGGCTGGCTGTTCGATGTCGATGGCAATTGCATCCAGACCCCCGGCGAGCCGGCCGGCTCCAGCCTGTGCAGCCGCGTCAAGCAGCGCAGCTACCCGGTGGTCGAGCGTGCCGGTATGATCTTCGGCTTTATGGGCGAGGGCGATGCGCCAGCCTTCCCCGGCCTGGATTGCTTCGCCGCGCCGGACAGCCATGTCTTTGCCTTCAAAGGCTATCTGGATTGCAACTGGCTGCAGGCGCTGGAGGTCGGCGTCGACCCGGCTCATGCAAGCTTCCTCCACCGTTTCTTCGAGGATGAGGAGGCGGACGCTTATGGCAAGCAGTTCCGCGGCCGCTCGGCGGATAGTGACCTCACCATGATCCAGGTGCTGCGCGAGTTCGAGAATCCGGACATCACGATTACCAAGACGGATATCGGCTTCCGCCTCACCGCCTTGCGCTCGCTGCCCGAGGGCAAGACGCATGTGCGCATCACCAACCTGTTCTTTCCGCAGGCCTTCGTCATCCCGCTTTCGGAGACGATGACGATCACCCAGTGGCATGTGCCGATCGATGATCACAGTTGCTACTGGTACGCCGCCTTCACCAGCTTCACCGATGCGGTGAACAAGGAAGAGATGCGCCGGCAGCGGCTCACGCTTTATGAGCTGCCGGACTACAAGCCCCGCCTCAATCGCCAGAACGACTATGGCTATGACGTGGTGGAGCAGCGCAGCCGCACCTATACGGGCATGGGCGAGGACATCAACGTGCACGACCAGTGGGCGGTGGAGTCCATGGGCCGCATCCAGGATCGCACCCGCGAGCATCTCGGCACCACGGACAAGGGCATCGTCGCCTATCGCACCATGCTCATCCGCGAGATCGGCAAGCTGCAGAAGGGCGAGCGCCCACTGCTCGATCTGACAGCGGAGGAAGCGCAGCAGGTGCGTGATCCGGGCACCGTGGATGGCGTCGCGCCCGCCGGTGCGGACCTTGAGGCCTACTGGCGCGAGGTGGACCGCCGCCGTCGCGATGCCGCACCCTGGGCCTCCCAGCCGGCGCCTGTTTCCGCGGAATGAGCGACTTCATCGCCACCCATGGCCTGTGGAGCAACGAAGCCCGTCGCCAGGCCGCCGATGTCCTTAAGCGCATCGAGGCCGACGGGATCAACACCGTCCGCCTCGTCTTTGCGGATATGCACGGGATCACGCGCGGCAAGACACTGCTGGCCGGCTCCCTCGCGGGCGCCTTCGAGGATGGCTGCGCGATCACCTCGACGCTGCTGCTCAAGGATACATCGCACCGCACAGTGGTGCCGGTTTTCGCGGCCGGCGCCGGGATTGGCGATGCCGATCTGCAGGGCGGCGGCGATGTCATCATGGTGCCCGATCCGGCCACCTTCCGCGTTCTGCCCTGGGCACCCGGCACCGGCTGGATGCTGTGCGACCTCTATCATCATGATGGTCGCCCGGTCGTCGCCTCCACCCGCCGGCTCGCCCGCGCGGCGGTGGACCGGCTGGCGGCGCGCGGCTTTGAGTATGTGAGCGGGCTCGAAGTGGAGTTCTACCTCACCCGGCTGGAAGACGCGGCGCTTGGCCTGGGTGATGCCGGCCAGCCCGGCCGCCCCCCCCAGGTCTCATTGCTCCACCAGGGCTATGCGTATCTCACCGAGCAGCGTTACGATCAGGTCGAGCCAATCGTCGAGATCCTGCGCGAAAACTGCCTCGCGCTCGGCCTGCCGCTGCATTCACTGGAAGTGGAGTTCGGCCCCAGCCAATGCGAGTTCGTCTTCAAGGCGGGCACCGGCATTGGCCCGGCGGACGACATGATTCTTTTCCGCAGCGCCGCCAAGCAGATCGCCCGGCGCCATGGCTATCATGTCAGCTTCATGTGTCGCCCCCAATTGCCCGAGGCGATGGCGAGCGGCTGGCATCTCCACCAGTCCTTGCGCAATATCCGCACCGGCGAGAACGCCTTCGCGCCCTCCGACGGGTCGGATGGCCTTTCCGGCGTTGGCCAGCAATTCCTCGCCGGGCTGCTCGCCGGCGCAGCTGGGGCCGCGCCCTTCTCCACCCCCACCATCAATGGCTACAAGCGCTACCGGCCCAACAGCCTTGCCCCCGATCGCGTGGCCTGGGCGGAGGACAATCGCGGCGCCATGCTGCGCGTGCTCGCCAGAGGTGCGGCCAAGCTGCGCCGTATCGAGAACCGCGTGGGCGAGCCGGCCGCCAATCCCTATCTCTACCTCGCCTCTCAGATGGTCACCGGCCTTGCCGGAATCGAGGGCGGCATGGATCTGCCCCCGCCGGTGGACTCCCCCTATGCTGCGCAGGTCGAAAAACTCCCCCAGACGCTCGACGCCGCGCTCGACCGGCTGGACACAGACCCCCTCCTGCGCGCCGCCTTCGGCAATGATTTCGTCGACCACTTCCTCCTCATCAAACGCACCGAAGTCGCCCGCTACAACCAGACCGTGACGGACTGGGAACAGCGCGAGTATTTCGATTTGTTTTGAGGGGGACCTGGGGTCTCGACTGGTGTCCCGCTGTTCGAGCAATATATATTTATCAAACCTGTCAGGACCAGCTGAAAGCGACTCCACAGCGAAGTCAGCTTCGGGCAGGATAAAGCCATGGGGTTGGTGTGGGAATATCTCGGCCAAGTGCTGAGCTTCGCTTTACGTCGTTCGACCATTCGCACGGACGTTATGCAAATTCTAGCAGCTTCCGTGCTGCCAGGACTCGGCGTTGTTGCGGGCATCGAAATGCCTGAAACAACTGGGCAGATCGCATTGGCATACATCGGCCTTGCGACTGTAGCCCTCATCATTCTGCGCCTAATTAGCGCTCCATATTTCATCTGGAAGGAGCAAGTATCAACTGTAGCTGCATTGCAGCTCGAGCTGTCAAAGCCTGAACGTTTGATATTCGAAAAATTAGCGAGGCACAGGGCTAAGGCTCGCATAAAGTTGGCCGCCCAAATTGAAGATTTTCAGACAATGTCATTTTTTGAAGTCCCGGAGCCACAGCCGATGCCACCGCAAATCGGTCATAAGATGGCTAAAATACGTAGACTTCAAGCGCAGGCAGGCCTCTCAAAGGCTTTTGACACCGTGCGGCGCTATCTTCTGATAGCTGTGATGAAGGAATGCCGCCTTCCAAATGAAAACAATAAAGTACCGATATCTTGGGACTTGATGTTGTTGTCACAGTCTTACCTTACCGGTCAGATTACAACCGAAGAACTTACCCTCAGATTGAATCAAGACATCGACTTAGAAAAACTGCGGCAACCGTCGTGAAGCAACTGCTACGTCCATTGGGCAATCTTTGCCGTGTTCGAACCGGTAAGATTTTATGGGGCGTCAGTCTGTTCAACCGCGTTCACCCACGCAACTTCTGCCTCCCCCCCAAAAAAAGTGAACACCTCGGTGCCGATTGCGAACCCGGCTTGTGGGCACCGGGCGTCGCCTTATCCTGCCTCAGTACGCCGGAGCGCTGATCCGGCCGCGTGACGAGGGACTTGCCGATGCTGCCGCTGCGAACCCAAGGAAACTGGAGCACCATAGCGCTGGTCTATCTCATCGGCCTGATGAGCATGGCGCTGGTCGGCATTCTCTCTCCGCTGGCGCTGCGCATTACCGAGGCGATGGATGCGCCCGCTGCCGCGATTGGCCTCACCATTGCGCTCTTCTCCCTGCCCGCGACGATCGTGGCGACGGTTGGCGGCGGCATTGTCGATCGCCTTGGGCCGCGCCTGGTGCTGCTGCTCACCTCGCCGGTCTTCGTGCTGGCGGACGTGATCCTGTGGTTCGCGCAGGATATCTGGCTGTTCAACCTGGGCGTGCTGATGGCGGGCGTGGGCTATCTCGGCATCCTGAACGGCGGCGCGGCGATGCTGATGGGCTCGCTGGAGGGCGGCACGCGCACCCGTGCGCTCACCTTGTGGTCCACTTATGCGCCGACCGGCTTTTCGCTCGGGCTGCTGATGGCAGCGCCATTCACCACCAGTGACAGCTGGCGGCTGGCGATTGCCTTCCACGGCGCGATCATGCTTGGATGCGCGGCGCTGGCCTTCATCCTCCCGCATGTCGCGGCAATCCGCAAGGAAGGGCAGAGCGGGCGTGAGAAGCTGGCTGCCCTGTTTGCCGGCCTGCGCCGTCCGCCGATTCTGAAGCTCGGCTTTGCCATGGCGATGCCGGCGATGATCTCCTACGGCACCAGCCTTGCCGCGCCGACTTATCTGGCAAAGGTGCATGGCGTCTCGCTTGCCGCGTCTGCGAGCATCGTGGCCATTGCCAAGATCGCCGCGGTGCTGCTCGGCGGCACGATTACCGGTGCGCTGCTCTCGCGGGATTTCCCGATGCGGCGGCTGCTCGGCATCGTCGTGGTCATCGGTATCGTCGCGCAGATCGCTTTGTTCCTGCCGTCCAGCCCGATGATCATCGCCATTGCAGGATTGATGGCTTGGCTATTTACTTATGGCGCCGCCACCGGAATCTGCATGGCGACTATGCCGGCGCTCGCGACCGGAACGGTCGGCGGCGGTACAGTGGCAGGTTCGGTCAACCAGTTCGTGTCGCTGGCCTCGTTCCTCACCCCCACCGTCTATTTCGCGCTGACGCACTGGTCAGGCTATGTCGGCGTCGCGATCGTCGGCCTGCTGGTCTGCTTCATTGCGTTGCCCCGCGTGCCGACGGCGCCCAAAGCGGCCGCGTCGGCGGCTTGATCAGACCGCCGTGTCGCCGCCGTCCACCGGCAGGATGGCCCCGGTGAGATAACTGGCGGCGGGTGACGCGAGGAAGCAGACCAGCGCCGCGGCCTCCTGCGCTGAACCATGCCGCCGCAGCGGAATCCGCGCCTCGATCTGCGCGCGCTCATCGGCGGCATTTTCCCGCGTGGTCCAGTATGCGTCAGTCAGCGGCGTATCGAGCCAGCCTGGCAGCACCGCATTCACGCGGATGCCGTCCGGCCCCAGCTCGGCAGCGAGGCTGCGCACCAGCCCCGCAACACCGGCCTTGGTTGCCTGATAGCCATGGGTGAAGGGTTGCCCGCGCAGTGTCGCGGTGGATGAGAGCAGGGTGATGCTCGCATTGGCCGATTGGCGCAGCGCCGAGAGCGCCGCCTGCACCGCGAGGAAAGGCAGGCGCAGGTTGATCGCTGCCGCCCGGTCCCACATCGCCGCGGTCCAGCGTTCGATGGGGGCACTCTCCATGGCGCTGGCGGCGATCACCAGCGCATCGAGCGTGGGGAGGTGGGTGAGCGCTTGCGCGACGGCGTACGCTGGAGCCTCAGGGTCGGCGAAGTCGATGGCGACGTAGGGATAGACACCTTCAGGCGCTGCTCCTTCATCCGCCAGCGCCACCTGATGTCCAGCCCGCGCAAATTCCCCTGCAATCGTGCCGCCCAGTCCGCGCGTGCCGCCGATGATCATCATGCCCGCCATATCTGCGCACTCCCGCAACCGAAAGGCGCAGCCAAGCACGGCCGCGCGGTGCCGCCCATGGCCGGATCGGCAACGGGGGAGGCATCAAAAAGCAACTCTCGGCAACGCCCCGCGCGCGTAAAAGAGCAAATATGACCCAAGCCCTCTCCGCAGGGGCGTCCACGCCCGCATTCGACCGCGCCGATCCGCGCGCCGTGCGGCGTGCGATCCGCGTCGGGGCATTCACCGGGTTCACAAATCATGTCGCCCGGGAGCATGTGCAGGGCAATCTCGTCGCTGTACCCGCTGCCTATGCCGATGATTTCGAGGCTTATTGCCGCGCCAACGCCCAAGCACTGCCCATCCTCGGCCGCAGCGAGCCGGGCGTCCGTGCGATCCCCGCGCTCGCCGACGATCTCGATATCGCCCGCGATACCGGCGGCTATATGGTGTTCCGCGATGGCGAGTTGGTCGAGACCCCGCGCGATGCCTCTGCCGTCTGGGCGGACGATCTCGTCGCCTTCGTGCTTGGCTGCTCCTTCTCCTTCGAAGCCATTCTTCAGCGCGCCGGCGTGCGTCTGCGCCATCTCGATGAGGGCAATGTCTCGGCCATGTACGAGACGGATCGCGAGACCACCCCCGTCGGCCCGTTCGGTGGGAAGCTCATCGTCTCGATGCGCGCGCTCAGCCCCGCCGATGCCATCCGCGCGACGCTGCTCAGCGCCCGCTACCCGCAATGTCACGGCGCGCCGGTTTCGCTCGGTCTGCCTGGCGATCTGGGGATCGCCGATCTTTCGCACAGCTATGGCGGCCACGGCCTCACGACCCTGAACCCCGGCGAGTTGCCGGTCTTCTGGGCGTGCGGCGCGACGGGCCAGAACGCCGTGCGCAACGCCCGTCTGCCGCTCTGCATCACGCACCACAAGGCGCACATGGTCGTCACAGACCTGCCGCTCCCCAAGGACTGACCCTCATGAACATCGATCAGATCGTCTCCGATTATTACGAAAACGGCTATGTCGTCCTGCCCGGCCTGCTGGCGGGTCCGGTGCTGGACAATCTGCGCGCGCTCACCGACCGCGTCGCCGCCAAGGCGGAGACGGTGGAGGCCGATGACGCCTGGTTCGATTTCGACACGGACGTTCAGGGCAACCGCACCATCCAGCGGATCAAGAAGCCCAACCGCATCGATCCCTATTATGCGGAGCAGGCGGGCAATGCGGATATTCTGGCGGTCCTCACCCGCATCATCGGAGCCAATGTCCGCCTCTCGCACACCAAGATCAACATGAAGTCCGCCAATGGCGGCGCCGCGCTGGAGTGGCATCAGGACTGGGCCTTCGCGCCGCACACCAACATGTCGACCTGCGTCGCCTCGGTGATGCTGGATGGCGCCAATGCCTCCAACGGCGCGATGCAAGTCATCCCCGGCAGCCACAAGGGGCCGCTGCTCGATCATCATGACGAGGAGGGCTATTTCTGCGGCGCGGTCGATCCAGCGGCCTTCGACATGACGAAGGCTGTATTGCTCGAAGGTCCGCCCGGAACCGTCAGCTTCCATCATCCGATGACGCTGCACGGCTCGAGCGTGAATCGCTCGGGCGATCCGCGCCGCATCCTCTTCTATGAATATGCCGCCAGCGATGCCTTCCCGCTCTTCTACAAGGTGGATTGGGACGAGTATGAATCGCGCCTCGTCTGCGGCCCCTCGACGCGAGAAGTGCGCTTCGAGCAGAATTATGTGCGCCTGCCCTTCCCTTCGCGCGCGGGCAGCTCGATCTACAAGATTCAGGCCGGCTCGAAGCGCAAATTCTTCGCGGACGCGCAGTGATGGCGGGCAGAACCCCCATCGCTTTCGTCACCGGTGCCAGTGCGGGCACGGGGCGGGAGATCGTGCTGGCGCTGGGCGCGCAGGGCTATGATGTCGCGATGGTCGCGCGGCGCACCGCCGCCATGGAGGAAGTCGCCGAGCAAATCCGCGCGAATGGCCGCCGAGCGCTGGTGCTGACCGCAGACGTGCGCGATGCGCCCGCGCTGGAGGCCGCGCTCGATAGCTTCCTGGGCTGGTCGCAAGGCGTAGTGGACGTCATCGTCAATGCCGCCGGCCACACCGGCCCGCTGTCACCGCCCATCGGCGAGTTTGGCATCGAAGAGTTCGACAGCACCATCGCCACCAATTTGCGGGCACCGTTCATCGTCATGAGCCGCCTGCTTCCAGTGATGCGTGCGGCGGGGCATGGGCGCATCGTCAACATCGGCGGTAATCACGGCATGCGCGGCCGGGCCGGTCGCTCGAGCTATTCCGCCTCCAAATGGGGCCTGCGTGGCCTCACGCGCAGCGCGGCGCTGGAGGCGGGACCGGACGGCGTGACCGTCAACTACGTCGCGCCCGGCCCCATCGCCGTGCCGCGCATGAAGGCCAATTGGCGCGCCATGGCCGAGTTGAAAGGCCTGTCGGAAGAGGAAGCCCTGCGCGCCTATGTGGCGGACATGGGCATCCCGCTCAATCGCCCCAGCGAGATGGCGGACATCGTCGCCATGGTGCTTTACCTTGTCGGCGACGGCGGCCGCAACGTGACAGGGCAGGAACTGGTCGTGGACGGCGGCGCGACGCTTTGAGGCTTGGACCATCCGATCAATCGATGATGCGGTGAGTCCAGTTTGTCGATCATCCCGGCAGCGCTTTTGCAAGACTGAGTTCCAAACCGGACTGGACGCCCCGCCGTTCGTCCTGAGTAGCTGCTGAGCTTGTCGAAGCGGCGTATCGAAGGACCGCTACGTGCGCTGCGATGCTTCAATACGGCTCTTCGATACGCACCTGCGGCGCTACTCAGACCCTACTCAGCACGAACGGGGAAGATCGGCAAAGAGCGCTCCCAACGACTTTTAGTGATAGCGCTAGCGTTCCGCGAGACCCAATAGCGGACAACCGGTCAGGCAAGGATTTGTCCGCGTCGGGCAACCCCGTTGCCCCGCCAGCACCTCCCCGGTGCCACAATCCCCCCGCGACACTATCCCGCAGCAGGTTAGAACGGCAGGATGCACAAGGAGTGACTCCGCCGATGATGACCCGCCCCCTTCGCCCTGCGCCCTCGCACCGATCAGATCGATTGGCTCGCCTTGCGCTGTGGTCCGTACTGCCCCTGGTAGCGCTAGCCCGGCCGGCGATGGGACAGGAGACCGCGCCCGCGCCTGAACACACGGCGCAGCACACTGCCAGCCCGGTTGATCTGGGCGACATCGATGGCGATGGCGGCGTTTCAGCTTTCTATCAATGGACCGGCGAAATCCCCGCACCTGGCCAGATGCTGCGGCAAGAGCCGTTGCCGGCGGACCGCAGGCAGCCGGAAAGCGGCCAAGCACTGCGCATTCTCTATTCCTCTACCAGCGGCGTGGGAGATCAAGGGCCGATCGTCGTTTCGGGCATGCTATTCCTGCCCAAGGGAAGCGCACCGAAGGGTGGTTGGCCGCTCGTCTCGTGGGCGCATGGCACGACCGGTTTTGCCGATGTCTGCGCGCCCTCGTGGAATGGCACATCGCTGCGCGATCAGGGCTATCTGCAGCGCTGGCTGGAGGCGGGCTTTGCCGTCGTCGCGACCGATTATGAAGGGTTGGGGACAGATGGCGTCCACCCCTATCTCATCTGGCGTTCCGAGGGGCATGCCGTGCTGGACGCCGCCCGCGCCGCCTCCGCCGCTTATCCCGCTGTGCTGTCGCGCCGTGTGGTGCTCGTCGGCCAGTCGCAGGGCTCGGGCGCGGCGATTGGCTCTGCCTACTTGGCAAAGAGCTATGCGCCACAGCTGGACCTGCTCGGCACCGTCGCGACCGGCCTCGTCATGACCTTCGATACGCCGGAGGCCGCCGGGCAGGCAGCAAAGGGCGAGAAGATGACCGATCCCCGTGCGATGGACCCGGGCTTTGCCATGCTGCGCATCGCCGGCACAGATCGCGCGCTCAATCCCGATCTTGATCCGGCCGATTTCGTCACGCCCGCGGGCTATCCGCTCCTGCGCCTTTCGCGGCGCGGCTGCCTGCGCGACCTGATGGCCAAGGCGGAGGAGATGGGGCTCAAGGACGGGCAGACGGTCTTCGCAGCGGATCTCGCGCCGCTCGACAGCAAGATGGACGCCGCCTTCGCCTTTACCGATGGGCGCATCCCCGGCCCGCTGTTCGTTGGCACCGGACTTGCGGACGACATGGCCGGCACGCAGGGACAGTACAACGCCGTGCGCGCCATGTGCGCGGCGGGGACGCAGGTCCATTGGCACACCTATCCGGGTGAGGACCACAGCACCGCCGTCACGGTTTCGGCTGCCGACTCCATCCCCTTCGCGCAGAATCTGCTTAAGGGCCATGTGCCAGCCTCTAACTGCGCAAGCATCCAGCACCCCGGGCCAGTCCAGCAGCGCAAGGGCGCTTATATCGACTGAGCGGCGGGCGACTTCATAAACCTTTTTTCCGGCGCGCGAGCGCGCTTTTGCGCGTGATTACTGCGCGCGCAATTTGGCGTAAGCCCAACCCTTAGCCCCCTCCAGTCAGAAGAGGCGTTGGGTGAAGGACAGTCGCGCGCCGGAACCGCCTCGGCTATGCATCCCGTCCCGCCATTTCTGCCAGGCGCCCAGCGCGCCTGCGCCGATCAAGTCGGCCCACGACTTTCTCGCATAACAAAGCAGAACGGCGGAAGCATCGCTGCTCCCGCCGTCCGCGCGACCCGAAGGGCTATTTGCCCTTCGTCTCAAATCCTGTCGTCAGTAGCGATACTGGAAGGTCAGCCCCACCGTGCGCGGGCGGTAGGTCTGGTTGTAGTAGAGCGGCGAGCCTACCGAGTCGTGATTGCGTGCCAGCAGGTCGTTCGAGTTCAGCAGATTGTCCACGAACAGCGAGAGGTCCACGCCACTGAACCGCGCGCCGGCACGGGCCGAGACGAAGTTGCGGCCGGGCAGGTCGGTCAGGCCGGCATCATAGCCATAGGTGCCGGGCACCGCGCCGCGGAAAGTGTGGCTGGCGAAGGAATATTCGCCACGCACATAGCCGTCCACACCTGCGCTGAGCTCCCGTTCGTAGCTGCCATAGACGCGGCCGGTCCAGGCCGGTCCGCCGATGTGCTGCCCGTCGGCCTTGAGCACCAGCCCATTGCCGCCGAGCACGTCGCTGTCATAGGTCAGATCGACATAGGCCACGTTGCCGCCAATGTTCAGGCCGCGGGCCGCGCGCAGATCGAGCGAGAGTTCGCCGCCCTTACCCGTGGCGTTGCCGAGATTGTAGATGAAGGAGAAGGCGCAGGTCGGCAAACGCACGGATTGCTGGATGTTCTTCCACTTCATCACATAGGCACTGGCACCGACCTGGAGCGCACCGCCGAACAGCGAGTTCTTGGTGCCTGCCTGATAGGACCAGAGGTTATCCGACTCATAGGCAGTCGGGCTCTCGGTCAGGCCGAGCGTGGCAAGATCGCCCGTGCACAGGTCGCTGACGATCTTCGCCTGAGCACCACCGGGGCGGAAACCCTTGGTGGCCGAGGCATAGATCATGTTGTTGGGCGCGAACTTGTAGGAGATGCCGAAGTTCGGCGTCCAGGCGTGTTCCTTCATGCTGGCCGTCGTGACGGTGCGCACGCCCCGTGAGGTCGGACCATCGGTGATGTTGGTGAAGTCGAAATCAACATGGCTGTAGCGGATCGCAGCGGTCAGCGTCAGCTTGTCGGTCGGCTTGAAGTCCAGGCTTGCGTAGCCGGCGATCTGTTCGTCCTTGGCATCGACCAGGTTCACATAGCTGTAGACGCCTTGATATTGCTGGAAGCCGTTCACCAGAACGCCAGGAATACGGCCAGAGCCAGTGTAGTTGGCGAATTCCTGTTTGCTCTTCGAGTAATAGACGCCGGCCGTCCAATCGAGCAGCGCATTCTCGTAGGACTGCAGACGCGCTTCCTGAACGAAGTTCTTCTGACGCATGTTCAGGTATACGCCCATGTTGTTCAGGTCCTTGTTGGCGTAGGTGCCGAAAGGACTGCCCGAGCGCAGGACCGAGAAATAAGTCGCGTAGTTCAGCGTCTGCTTCTGCTTGCGATCGAAGTAGGACGTGTTGGTGATCAGGTCGATATTGGGCGCAACTTCCCATTCGACCTTCAGGGCCGGTAGGTAGAAGGTGTCCGTGCTCGGCTCGAGGGCGTAGACGCCGCTGTGATAATCATTTTCTGCGGCCAGGCCGTAGCCTTCCCAGAAGTCATCGCGCGAGCGGGTGTGGACGCGCTGATAATAGAAGCTCGGGGTGATGGTGAGCGTCTCGGTCGGCTTCATGCCCAAAGCGGCACGGAAGACCGCTGCGTTGCCGGAATTGATGTCCTTGGCTTTCACCACGTCAGTGCCGTGCACGACCTGATCGATGTAGCCGCCCGTGTCCTGATACCAGCCGCTGAGGCGGAAGGCGACCTTGTCGCTGATCGGCGCTCCGAAAGCGAGACCGGCCTCGTAGCTGGGCGAGCCCTCCTGCGTGAAGGAAACCTGCGCGCGGCTGTAAATTTTAAGCGAGTCATAGTTCGGTTCCGGCGTGATGAAGCGCACCGCGCCACCCTGCGCACTGGCGCCAAACAGGGTGCCCTGCGGGCCGTACAAAACCTCGACACGGTCGAGATCGAAAATCCGAGGATAAGGGTTGCCGCCATAATAGCCAACGTTGCGGATCTGGATCGGCGTTTCGTCGATGTAGATCGCGGTGGTGGCAGAGCCGACGTCCGAGGAAAGACCGCGGATCGCGATGTTGCTGCCATTATTGGCGGTAGAACCGGCGCTCGACGTGAAGTTCAGCGCAGGAGTCAGGCGGGAGAGGTCGTCGATCGTGCGCACGCCCTGCTGGTCCATCAGCCGCTTGTCGTAGCTGGTGATCGAGAGGGGAACCTCGTTGATCGCCTGTTCGCGCCGCGTCGCGGTGACGACGATGACGCCCTGATCGTCAGCAGCCTCCGCTGCGGCAGCATCGGCGGCGTCGGCAGCATGCGCCGTGCCGATGCACGTGGCCAAGACAGCGGCTGCGCAGGATATGGAAAGGGCACTGAATGTGCGCCCGCTTCGCGTCGACCCGATTTCGTTCTTGATGAGAGACATGACTCCGACCCCTTTTTCTCGATACTTGCGAGTAACCTCTCTTGCGCCACGCACCGTCCAGATGTCCTCGCGTGTAACCTCCCTGCTGTTGACCAGCATTTCTGGGCACCGCGTTCCCCGGCGCACGCACATCAAGACAAAGTTTTGCCCGCTGCACCATTGCAAGAAGCGAACCGACCTGTTGCTAAATGTGTAAGAGGAGCGCCCGGCGTTGTTGCAAGCGGCGTCGAGCGATCTCTTTTTTGCACCGCCTGGAGCGCCCAGGCGCTTTAGAGTGATGGCAGATCAAGGCCGTTGGGTTTTGGGTGAGCACAGGCAGAATGGGAAACCCGTCATGACACTGCGGACACTGCTGGCGGGACGCGTCCTTGTGGATGCGCAAGGCACGCTGCTCGGACCAAGTCGGATCAGCATGGGCACCGACGGACGGATCTTGACGGTCGAGCCGGTGCCCGCGGAGTCGTTAAGTCCGGAGGAGGCCGGGCGCCTGATCATGCCGGCACTGTCCAACGCGCATGATCATGGCAGAGGCCTTCGGACCCTCGCCTTTGGCGCGCCCGATCAATCTCTGGAAAGCTGGTTGCCCGACCTGCGCCGCCACCCACGGGTCGATCCCTGGCTCAACGCTGTCGTGGCGCTCGGCAGGATTGCGTTGAGCGGTGTCGCCGCCGTCAACCATTGCCACAATACGCAGGACGGGCGCGCCTTGCTCGCTGAGGCGGAGGCTGTGTCGCGGGCCGCGCGCGATGTGGGAATCCGTGTCGGGTTTGGCTGGCCATTCTTTGACAGAAACCCCCAAGTCTACGGCGATCTGGGCCGTCTCGCCGCTTTCTATCCTGAAGAACAGCGCGCGGGAATTCTCGCGTCCGCTGATGGAATGCGGGATTGTGCCACGAATTTCTCATGGTTCGAGCAAGCCAAGGCACTCGAGCACGACTATTTCACGCTTCAGTACCATCCGGTGGCGCCGCAATGGACAAAACCCGAGACGCTCGAGGCGATCGCGCGTGCATCAGCAGCGGACGGACGACGGGTGCACACCCATATGTTGGAAACCGAGCTTCAACGGGATTGGTCGCGGGCCAATTGTCCGGGGGGTGTCGTGAGCTGGCTAGACACCCTGGGCCTGCTCAATGAGCAGCTCACTGTCGCACATGCAATCTGGCTCGATGATCGCGACATCGCGCTACTCGCCGAACGCGGCGTCATCGTGAGCGTCAACCTTTCCTCCAATCTGCGTCTCCGGTCGGGCATGCCTCAGATCGGCCGTCTGCTCGATGCTGGCGTGCGTGTCGCGTTCGGGCTGGATGGCATGGCTCTGGACGACGACGAGGATATGCTACGGGAGCTGAGGCTGGCATGGCATGTGGGCGCTCGCGAGACGAAGTGGGGCATGGGCCGGGACCCCGGCAAAATCCTGAAAGGCGTTTTCGACTGGGGGAGGCAGTCCATCCTCGGCACTGCTGCGACGCCCGCCCATGCGGTCGCAGCGGGCCAGGATGCGGATCTTTTAATCCTTCGCTTCGACGTTCTGGCCGCCGATTGCGTCATGCCTGATCCCGATCCCGTTCGCCTTGTGCTCGGACGGGCCAGAGCCGAGCATGTCGAATGTCTGCTCATCCGCGGTCGCCCCGTCGTTCAGGGAGGGCAATGCACCGGGATCGATCTGCGCGCACTAGAAGCGCGGCTCGTCGAGGAAGCGCGAGACGCCTTCGCCCGGTCACCGGCGTCTGAGCGAGACATCGCGCAGGCAAAGTCGGCCATAGGGCGCTACTATTGCTGCGAATAGATACATCGATGCTGGTTCAAGCGAGCCCTGCGGCAGCTTCCGAGGCGCAACAGGACGCTCGTCAATTATAGCTCACCGTAACGGCAAAGCTGCCGGCGTAATCTCCCGAGGCTGTGCTACTCGGCACCGTGAGAGTGCCCCCTACGCCCAACGTGAGGGAGCCCGATGTATTCAGCGTCTGTGCGCCGCTGGCGGATGGCGAAAGTGTGACACTGAGCGTGCCCCCGCCGCTCCCGCTCATTGTCAGGCTGCCCGGCATCGTGACCGTGATCGCCGTGCTTGCCTGTCCGCCAATGGAAAACTGCGCGCGACCGCTGGTGAGGCCGGGAAGCAGGACGGGGCTTCCCGTTCCGATGGACCGGGCACCATTCACGTTGCTGATCGAGACAGTGCCGCTACCGCTCGCAGGCGGTCGGATCGCGCCGAACGCCAGATCGCTGCTCTTGGTGAGGGTCAGCGACTTCCGAATTGTCGCCATCGCGTTTCGGGAAAGCGAAGATGCGGACGGGACTGTCGGCGATTTCGCGACGCCCACGCCCCATGAGGCTGACGCGCTCGTACTGGTAGAGGCGTTATCGCCAAGAATCGGCAGGGTCATTCCAACGAGGAAGGTGCGGCTGCTCGTTGAGGAGAAGCCGGTCAGGGGAAAGGTGATCGAGCCATCGGGATTCGTGGTGACAGCGCCCACCGTTCCAGTGCCGGAAGCCACGGTGAAGTTCTTCACTTTCTGAGCCCGGCCACTGATCGTCGTCAGCGAAAAGAGGCGGACGATCGCCGTCGCGCTCGTGCACGCGCTGCCGCCCGAGCACCGGATGGTGACGGTGGCGGCCGACTTGGTGCCCGAGGCGATATTTCCCCCGCTGCCCGCCGCCGAGGAGACCGCGCCGCTCGTCGTAATGGCGAAGTCGGTGTCGCCGCTCGCCGCCGCCGCCACATTGCCGAAGTTCGGCGTGTTCGTTGTGATAGTGTTGACTGTGAAAGACTGGGCCAACGCCGACCCTTGTGGAAGCGCCACCCAGAGCATTGCCGCACAAGTCGCTGCCAGTGTGCGCAGCCGCCGCACCGGCGCCGGCTGCCTGGTGGGCCAAGCGCTGCGCGCCGCCCCAGATGCGGTCGCATGTCTCAATGCCTTGTCCCTTCGAAAATGACGGTCGCATTCGCGTCCTGCGCCATGCCTCCCGCTTCCGGAATAATGACGGAGACCGGCGCGGCCATGGCCATGCCCAGCCGCCCGGCCTGCTCGCGATCGAGTTGCAGATCATAGGTGCCAGGAGGCAGGCTCTCGAAATAAATGCTGCCGTCGAACTCGGAAACCGCCTCCTTCCGCGTGCCATCCTCACCCACAAGCGCAGCGCGCACGGACGACAGGCCCACGAGCTTGCCAGTCGGTTGCCGCAAGACGATGTGGACAAGCGCTTCCCCTACCGGCTTGAACGGATAAGCCAGCACCGCCACCTTGCCCCGGACGGGCCCAAATTCCACAATTTGGGGAGGGACGGCGACATAGGGCAAATCCACATCATCCAACCCAATCGTGACTCGGGCGGAGGGGCCATATCCCAGGCCAGTCACCAGCGCTCGGCCGTTCGCGTCGGTGACCTCCTCCCTGGTCCCGCCTTTCAGCTTGAGCCCGGATACAGGCAATTCGCCCGGATCTCGTCGACCGTTGCCATCGGAATCGAAGAAACTTTCGAACGCCAGATTCCCACCCGATGCCGCCCCGGAGCGCCGCACAGCATAGCGCCTGCTCAATGGATTGGGTGCCAGACTGAAGCTTAGCTGGATGCCGACGCTCCAGTCCCCTCGGGGTCTGGAATAATCCGCGCTGAAGGTAAGATCGGCTATCGGCAAGCGGACACTCAATCCCGCTTCCGCCGTCGTATCCCAGGTCGTTACAAATGATTGTCCGGCTGCGAGCCGCAGGGAGGAGCCTTCTCCCACGCTTCGGTCGACAGCCAAGTTAAAGGATCGGGCCTGAAGAGAGGGCTGCACATCATAGTCAAAGCCGCCCCGAACTTGCCAGTCATAGCCCGGATTGAAAGAAGCCGAGACATTTCCGGTCAATCGGTTCTGAGCCGCTGGCCCGGGCATGCGGTTATAATCCCAGCTGGCAGAGACCAGCGCACGGGCAATCGGAAGCGACATGCTCAATGTCCCATAGACGGCGCTCTGTCCGTCCACATAGGCGTCTTGACCGATCCGCAAGGCCACCGGAATGATCGAGCGGTTTCCGGTCTTCAGGCCAAAGTCGAAAGTTGCTTCGGTTCCAGATCGCAGAGCGCGCCCGTCACCACCATGGGGGGCGGCGTCATCGACAAAGCCATTTCGGAATTCGGCGCGTCGTATCGTCGATGCGATCCCGAACGGCTTGCCCGCGATGCCCACGGCAGCAGCATATCCGCTCAGACTGTCTCGCGCTGCATCGCCCTGAACAGCCAAGCCGAATACCGAACCTCGCACGCCGGCCGAGAGGAGGAAGCGCGCGGCATCCTGCGTGGGCGAATAGCGCGCGAGACCGACCGCGCCTGTCCAGCTTTCGGAAAAGCCGTACAGCACATTCAACGTACCGACGAGCCGCCCAGCGCCCACGGATGGCTCTTGTGTGCCCTCAAAGCCAACGAGGGTCTTGCCCTGCTCGCCAATGCCGAAGTCAATGATCATTTCTCCGGGAGCGGCCTGTCCGCTGCCGACGGAAATGACCCGTGTGGTCTCAGTGCGGCTGCCATTGGGGCCATAATCCACAATCCGGATGACATTGAGGCCACGAACCAGCGGGACATCGTCAAATTCGTAGCGTCCTTCGACCGCCGTCGACTGCGCACCGCTCAGAATATCGTTCACATAGATCTGAACGTCATGGCCACGCGGGAGTTCGCCGCGAATATCGACGTGCTCGAAGATGCTCGCCTGCTCCAAAGGCCGGGTTGAAAACGCAAAGCCGCGCGCGGCAACACTTCTGGGCCCCAGTGCGAGGGCCGGCAGGAATGTGTCGCCCAAGGAAGCACTGGTCGCCTGCAGGGGACCTAGCAAGCCGCCCTTCGGCTCACGCCGCTCAAGAAGCAACCGCGCCAGAGCTGGCTTCCCACGATCGTCCGACGCGAGATAACCTTGAAACCCAGCGTTCAAGAATGCGGCCGAAGCCCGCACGTCGAACCGCCTTTGAAAGGGTTGCCCCCGCGTATCGGAACCCAAATCCGTGGTTACATCGAAGGCGGGAAAAGACAGCATGCCAGCTGGCGCCGCCACCGAAAGAACCGGCTCCAGGACAGCGCCAGAACGTGCGATGTTATTTCCCTGCGCCATCCGCTCAGCCCGCATCTGAACGGGCAGCTTCTCTCGGGCCTCCAGATTGAGCGTCAATTCCGACACATCCAATGTCATTCGCACCGGGAGCAGCCGTTCCATCAGGGAAACGGTCAGGTAGATGTCTCCGCTGTCTTCCAGCGCGTCACCCGGCTTAAGAATGATGCGCGCAGTGCCCGCCCGCGCCTCACCCAATGCAATGTCAAGGAAGATGGACTGGCGAGCCTGGCCCACCTGCCCCGTCAATCTACCATCTGCTGGTGAAACCTGAACATCCAGATCGAGAAGGCGCGTGAGCGCGCCGACGGGGATGAGAACGATATCGTCGCCCACCTGAAGTGCGGGAAGCGCATCCGATAAAGGTGCCCGGTCAAGGACAACCTCAAGCAGCAAAAGTTGAGTATCGTCAGCGGCCAGTTCGCCGCTGTCCGCCCAAAGAGGAGTAGGCTGAGCAGTGGCGATCATGAGCATCAGTCCAATCCACAGGCTACGGCAAGGAGATCTGGCTCTGCGCAAGTATCTTCCCCGGAGCTGTGTCTTGGTCGGTGAACACGACGCTGATTTGCTCGCCTCGCTGCGGACGAGAGCGCAGAGCGATCTTTACCTGTCGCCGCTCTATCTCAGGATAGACACCGATCCCGCGCACGACACCCAACGGCTCGTCCTCACGGCGCGCCTTCGCCTTCCGGATTTCGATATCGCCGAAAAGGGAGTTCGGCCCACGCCTCACAAGATCAAAAGTGACGACCGGCGTAGGGCTGTTCAGCTCAGACCCCGGACCAGGACTCTCCATCGTAAACCGTGTGTTTTCGATCGCGGCCTCAACCTGTGGCGTGCCGATGCGCACGATCACAGGGATGGAAATGCCCAGAACAGATGCGATGCGGAACGAAACAGCGCCCGGTTCCGCATTTGCAGCCTGATCGGCGGTTAGGCCCGTGTCAGGTGGCGGCACCGCCGTCACCGTCAGATGCGTGCGATATTCGCCGGCGGGCCAGTCGCCGGTGCCACCTGCACGAAGACGGATTGTCTGCCCCGTCCCCGGCTTGAGCAGCACGCGCCTGGGCGTCACCAGCATCATGGAACGCGCGGATTGAAGCTTGGCACTGAGGTCTTTCACCTCCGGCGCGCCGTCTGCTTCATCCGTCGGGCGGATCTGGCCGGTGGGCAACATGACTCGGTCGACAAAGCTGATGTCATATACCCCGGCGGCAGTCCCTTGGTTGAAGAGGAATATGCTCGCCGTCCGCCCCAGCCGATCAAAGGTGATCCGCTTCGGATTGATGTTGAGGCTGGCGCTCCCGCCGGCCTGCTCTGTCGTCGCAGGCTGGGCAGAAGAGGAAGTGCAAAAAGCGGATGGGAAGGCGCCAGCGACCAACGCAATAGCGATAGCGATGCTCTTGCGTTGGTTCGCAGATCGCGTGAGACGCTTCACGACGCCTGGCAGAGTCATCACCGGCGTCTCTCGCTCATTCATATTGCGCCAGGACCAGCAAAGGCCCGCCGTCGGGCCCGTAGCTGTCGCGCAGCGCTTTCAAAAGAAATGGAGGAACAGACAGAAGGCCATCGCCGCTCAGCCGGCCCATGAGGACATCCTCGAACCCCGAGGGGCCGGCTTCAAAGGACGGGAAATTATCATCGCTCAGCGTCGCCATCGGTACACTAAGCGAACCCCCTGCGCCTGGCTGGACGAATGCTTTTGAGACCAGGAGCGAAAACGTCTGGTTGCTGCCCCCGGCGATTTGAATAGGAGCGGCCATCGAAAGCCCGGTGTTTTGGTCGCTCTCGTTTGACTGCGGCCCTGGCGATAAGATCATGACCCGGAGGCTCGACTGAAGAACCAGCACCGGCTGCAGAACAATGTCCTTCGCCGATTGCGTGATCGAAGCTGGCTCCACGATCGAAACCTGGCCTTTCGCAGTCGCTTCCGCCGCGTTCGCCTGTGAGGCTGCAAGCGCCGCGCAAAGGCACAGCGCTCCCAGCGCAGGAGCGGTCGCCCGCAACAGGCGCACTCCCATCCGGATGGATGATGAGACCGTCACGAGACGCTCCTGCCACAGGTCAGTTGTAGGCGACGGTCGCCGTGAAGCTGCCCGAGTAATTGCCAGAGGCCTGCGTATTGGGCAGGGAGAAGCTACCGCCGACGCCGAAGGTCGCGGTGCCAGCTGTGCCGATGGAGCTGGACAATGTGCCCGTTGCGGCACTCGGCGTCAGCGTGACGGTGATCGTGCCGCCGGGCGTACCGGTCATGGAGAAGCTGGCGGGCACCGAGATCGAGAAAGTCTGCCCCCCTTCACCCGAGACCGTGTAGGCTGCGCGCGACGTCGTGCCACCAGCGGCAACGGCGTCGCCGGAACCAGACAGGCTGCGATTGCCCGTCGAGGCATCGACAGTGACCGTGTTGGTCCCTGCTACCGAGGGTTTCACGATCGTGCCGAACGCAAGGTCGCTGGTTTTTGCGATCGAGATCGGCTGAACGATCCGGGCTGTACCCGTGGTCGACACAGATGCTGAGGACTGAGCGTAGCTTGCCGCCGGGATGGAGCCCAGAAGCGCAATTGTCGCGATAGACTTCAAGTTCACGAACATGACGATGTCTTTCTCTTTCTTGATATGCACATGAATTTAATCGGAAAATATCAGACCCCACCCGCCTTGGAGGCCCTCGGGCGGCAGCGTTTCGCGGGTCTTGGGATTACAAGCGGGTGCATCTGGCGAGCCAGTCGCAAGCAACTGGATCACGTGATGATCGGTAAGGGTGCTTGCTGACCGTCGCCAAAGACGGGCCGTTGCCCGATGAGGGCGGAAAGGATCTGGAAGGCGCGAAGACGACAGGTCCACAATAGTTCTCCGTTTCGGTAACCCCGCTATCCCTGTGAGGGACCGGAGGCTTTGCGTCCCATCGTCGCCGATGGTTTGCCGTTTCGACCGAGAATCTCGGGCGCTATTAGGTAAATTTTGATTTAACTATTATACGCTACACAGTCAACGCCTATGTGGTGAACGACCAGATGGAGAATTGTGCGACTACTCCCATGTTGAACCGCAGATCGAGTAGCACGATTAGGAGCGCGTTTGTTTTCAATGAAATAAACGCGAGGTTTGGATCATCGGAGCCTAAGCAACACGCCAAGAACTTCGCGGACTGAAGCGAACCGACGATGCGGTTAGCTCGCGCCAAACCGAATTCCATGAGGATGTATTTCGTTGCCGTCGCTATGATCCCGACGAATTACACATCCGGGCTAAATGCCAAGGCCCGTCTCGCGAAAAACGCCGCTTGGGCTCCTCTCCCCCCGCTTCGCTTGTCAGGGCGTGGAGCGCGCGACGCGGCCAAGCGTCGGTCCTCGTTTGAGCGTTTGCGGGGTGGGGTGCGGCCTCAGGATGTCGGCGCAATGCCGGAGAGCAACCGCCTCAACCGGCAGAGCGCACGAAATTCTGGCTGATCTGCTGGCCAGACCGCGCCAGTCTACGCACCTCGGGTAGCCGGGACACTTCATATCGCATGAGCGCGGCATTCGGGTCGGTCCGCAAGGCCGCCGGGTCGAGGCAGCGCGCGAGGGTGAGAGCATCTTGCGCGGCGGTTGCGAAGCCATTGCCCGTCATCGGTGTGCAGACATGGGCAGCGTCGCCAACCAGACACGTGCGGCCGGCGACGAGTCGGTCCGGACAATATTCCACGACCGGTGTGCCGAGCACCGCTTTGCGGGCGATACATTCCAGGATCGCGTCGCGCCAGGGCGATGGCCAGTGCCGGGGCGCCAGTGCGGCCAGCTCGTCGAACAGCGCATCCGGCATGTCGCTCGGGCGCAGCGAATGCCGCACCAGCGCGCCCTCGACCGCCCCTGTGCTGCGGAGGATTGCGTTATGTCCGGCGTCGTACCAGCCCCAGCCGACCCGGCGGCGGCCGCGCTCCGGACTGCCATCGGCGGCTGTCAGCGGAAAGCCGAGAAGCACATAGGGCCCGGATTCGAGAAACTCCAGATTGGGCGGATAGCGGACAGACAGCGCCGACTCTTCGGCAAAGCCGACCCAGGCCAGATACTCCGCGAAGACCGCATCGGGGCGCTCCGGACTGATCTGCCGCCGCACAACGCTCTGATAGCCATCCGCACCGACCAGCACCTTGCCATCGAACCGCCGACCATCGGCGGTCCTTGCCCAGGCCCGATCCTCCGCCTCTCCCGTCGCTTCCACACGGGCGTTCTGCAGGATGACAATGCCGGCCTCGCCCGCCGCTGCGCGCAGACCGCGATAGACCGATTGCCATGCCTGGACGCCCGTGGCGAGCGCGCCGGCGGCATGAGGGCGCCCGGTCAACTGCTCGAGCAAGCCATAGCCGACCTGCAGCGCTGCCCCGGTCCGGTCCGTATCGGTCGAGCGCTCGAGCAGCGTGATCGAGAAGCCATGCCGCGACAGTGCGAGGCCGGTCATGAGGCCAGCGAGCGAGCCGCCGACGATCAGAATGTCGCTCATCCGCTCCGGGCCCGACGACATCAGCTTTTCGGCGTCACCCAGACCTCGACGGAGGCGACGAACTTGCCGGGCGCCGGTTTGCCGACCTGCACGCGATCGATCGTCACCAGCTCGCCGCTCTCCAGATTGAAGCTGGCCCAGGGCTTGGGCATGCGACCGAAGGTCATTTTCTGAACGGGTTGGCCGGTGGCCGAATTCATGATGGTTGCGATGACACTCATCGCCCAGCCGATAGCCACCATGGCGTGCTGCGGTCCAGCGATATTGATAGCCTGCCGACGCCGCGCGGGTACATCCGACGGGTTCGTTTGAAATTTCGCTTTTCCGGTGCGCTGATAGGTCCCGTATCTCGCGCCGACCCCGTCGCCCGGCCAAGCTAACGGGAAACTCGCTCGCCAATATAGTCTTGCGAGCGAAATTCGCTGGCGCCGGGGGCCGACCATCTACCCATTTCAAAATACGAAAGATACGAAAGTAATTGACTTTCGTTGTCAGGCGCTGCGAAAGTCGCTTCATGGCTATCGAGTATGATGTTCTGGTCGTTGGGGGAGGCATAAACGGCGCTGCGATTGCGCGCGATGCGGCGGGTCGTGGCGCGCGTGTCATGCTCGTCGAGCAGGACGATCTCGCCGCGCACACCTCCTCGGCCAGCACCAAGCTCATTCATGGCGGGCTGCGCTATCTCGAGCAATATGAGTTCCGGCTGGTCGCCAAGGCCTTGGCGGAGCGGGAACGGCTGATGCGTGCGGCGCCGCACCTCATCCGCCCGCTCGAGTTCGTATTGCCCCAAGATCGCGGCATGCGGCCCATGTGGATGATGCGCATCGGCCTGTTTCTCTATGATCGGCTGGGCGGGCGCAGCAGCCTGCCCCACTCCCGGGCGATCAGGCTGGCCGGGGATGGCTATGGCAGCGCCATTCAATCTCGATTTGGCCGCGGCTATGTCTATGCCGATTGCTGGGGCGACGACAGCCGCCTCGTCGTCGCCAACGCGCAGGATGCCGCCGAGCATGGCGCGACGGTCCTCACCCACACAAAATGCCTCGCCGCACAAAGGGATCAGCATGGCTGGCGCGTCTCCTTGCAGGGCACTGACGGCACGCCGTTCTCCGTGACGGCGCATGTGCTCGTCAATGCCACCGGCTCCTGGGCCGCTGACTTCCTGCCCGAGCGGGCCGGCGTTGCGGGCGCGGGCACATTGCGGCTGATCAAGGGCAGCCACATCGTCACCCGCAAGCTGTACGAGGGCGACCACGCCTATATCCTGCAGAATCCGGACAAGCGGATCGTCTTCGCCATTCCTTATGAAAACGACTTCACGCTGATTGGCACGACGGATGTGGAGTGGCAGGGCGCGCCGGACGTCGTGAAGATCGATGCGGCCGAAACGGCTTATCTCTGCGACTCCGTCAACCGTTGGTTCGCCACGCAGATCACGCCGCAGGATGTGATGTGGAGTTTCGCTGGCGTGCGCCCGCTCTATGACGACGCGACGACCAACGCCTCGGAGATCAGTCGCGACTACGTCCTCTCGCTGGATCATGCCGGGGGCGCGGCGCCGGTGATGAGCGTTTTCGGCGGCAAGATCACCACGCACCGCGCGCTGGCGGAGGAGGTGATGGACAAGCTCGCCCGGCACCTTCCGAGCCTGCGACCGGCCTGGACAGCCGCCGCTCCGCTGCCCGGCGGCGATCTGGGTACGGGAGGGCTGGATGGCCTCATTGCCGACCTGCGGGAAAAGTTTGGTTTTCTCGGCGAAACCACCATCCGCCGCCTGGCGGAGAGCTACGGCTCACGCATCTTCAAGCTGCTCGCGGACGTGAAGACGGCGGAGGAGCTCGGGCAGCATTTCGGCGCCGGGCTCACCCAAGCCGAAGTGGATTATCTTCTCGCGCATGAGTGGGCACGCTCGGTCGACGATATTGTCTGGCGTCGATCGAAACTTGGGCTGCATATGCGCGAGGAAGAGGTGGCAGCGCTGGAAGCCTATCTCGCGGATCATGCGAGGTTGGACGTCAACGCCGTCGGATAAATGACAACGATAAACGTGGAGGGGCCAATGTCACCGGGGAAGGCATTTATTGGAGAGCTGATCTCCGAATGCATTGCAGTGTTCATCATCATCACCATCGGCTGTTCTGCCGCCGCGATGTATTTTCTCTATGATCCAAGCCCTTACAGCACAGCCTATTTCGGGGTGTGCATCACTTGGGGCCTTGCCGTCACCATCGCCATCTATGTGACGGGCGCGGTCTCCGGCACGCACGCCAACCCAGCAGTCACCCTCGCGCTCATGATCTATCGCGGCTTCCCCGGGCGCAAGGTCGTGCCGTTCTGGCTGGCGCAAATCCTCGGCGCGTTTCTGGGTGCCGCCGTGGTCTACATGATGTTCTCGCCGGTGATCGATGCGTTCAACGCGACGCAGGGGGTGGAGCGGGCGGCCGGTGGCGGCGCCGGCGTGTTCTTCACCGCGCCGGGCGCGCACATCACACCGATCCGGGCGTTCTTCAACGAGATCGTGCTGACCGGCTTCCTGCTGCTCGGCATCTTCGCGATCACTGAGGAATATAACACGCAGGCGCCCGAGGCCAATTCGAGCGCGCTCATCATCGGCCTGCTGGTTGCCATGATCGGCGGCGGCGCGGGATATCTGGAAGGGTGGCCGATCAACCCCGCGCGCGACCTTGGCCCCCGCATTTTCGGCTATCTGGCGGGCTGGGGCGAATCCGCTTTTCCGGGGCCGGGCAATTACTGGTGGGTGCCCATCGCCGGCCCGTTCTGCGGCGGCGTGCTGGGCGCCAGCGTCTATCATTGGCTGATCCGGCCGTTCCTGCCCGCACGCCACAAGCGCGCCGTGCAGGAGACGATCCCCGCCGAGGCTGACGCGGCCAACTGACAATCGCGCCGCGCAGCCGGCGACCACAGGAGAGCAATCATGGCCCAGCCACCCTATATTCTCGCGATCGACCAGGGCACGACCTCGACGCGGTGCATCCTGTTCGATGCCGCCGCCAATCCGGTCGCCACGACGCAGCGCGAATTCAAGCAGCATTATCCCAATCTCGGCTGGGTAGAGCATGATCCCGAGGACATCTGGACCGACACCGTCGCCATGATGCGGGATGTGGTGGCCAAGGCCGACGTCGATGTCGCGGATGTCGCCGCGATCGGCATCACCAACCAGCGGGAGACCGTCGTGGTGTGGGATCGGGCGACCGGCAAGCCCATTCACAACGCGATCGTCTGGCAGGACCGGCGGACCGCCGATGAATGCGCCCGGCTGAAGGACAGCGGCGCCGAAGAAATGGTCACCGCCAAGACCGGGCTGCTGATCGACCCCTATTTCTCGGCGACCAAGGCCGCGTGGATATTGGACAATGTCGCGGGCGCCCGCGCTGCCGCCGAGCGCGGCGAGTTGGCCTTCGGCACGATCGACAGCTTCCTGCTCTGGCGGCTGACGGGCGGCGCAGTCCATGCAACCGACCCCACCAATGCAGGCCGCACCCTGCTGTTCAACATCATGGACCAGGCCTGGGACGAGGAATTGCTCAGCCTCTTCCGCGTGCCCGCCGCGATGCTGCCGGAGGTGCGGGACAATAGCTGCATCTTCGGCCAGTGCGATGCCGAGATTCTCGGCAAGGCCATCCCGGTCGCGGGGATGATCGGCGATCAGCAGTCCGCGCTCTTCGGTCAGGGCTGCTTCCGCACTGGCATGGCGAAATCAACCTATGGCACAGGCTGCTTCGCGCTCATGAACATCGGCACGGAGCCCGTGCTCTCGAAAACGCGCATGCTCACCACCCCGGCCTATCGCTTGGCCGGAACGACGACCTATGCGCTGGAGGGCTCGATCTTCGTCGCCGGCGCGGCGGTCAAATGGCTGCGCGACGGGCTCAAGATCATCACCCATGCCTCGGAAACGGACGGCATGGCCACCCGCGTGCCGGACAGTCACGGCGTCTATATGGTGCCTGCCTTTGTCGGCCTGGGCGCGCCATATTGGGATCCGCACGCGCGGGGGCTGATCTGCGGTCTTACGCTGGATGCGACGGACGCACACCTGGCCCGCGCCGCGCTGGAATCCGTCGCCTATCAGACCATGGACCTGATCGACGCCATGAAGGCCGATGTCGGCGAAGGCGAAACCGCCTTGCGGGTCGATGGCGGCATGGCCGTCAATGACTGGCTCTGCCAGTTCCTCTCCGACGTGCTGGTCGCGCCGGTCGAGCGGCCCGCCATTGTCGAGACGACGGCACTGGGCGCGGCGTTCATGGCCGGGCTGGCGACCGGCGTCTGGAGCGGTCTGGATGACCTCGACCGGATCTGGACCCGCGAACGGCGCTTCGAGCCGAAGATGCCGGAAACGACCCGATCGGCCGCCGTGGAGGGCTGGCGCAAGGCGGTCGAACGGGCCATTTCCTGAGTTGCGCTTTCGCATCGCTGTTCCACCGCATGCAGGGCCGGCCGCGCAGTCATTACGGCCCGCCCGATGATGCCGCGCGCCGGGCTATAAGGACGCTTGCAACTCAAGGATCGAAGCGTCAGAACGCCGGCATGACGAGCGCATCCAACACCCGCCACCGCCAGATCCTGGATCTGGCGCGCCGCAACGGCAAGGTGACGGTGGAGGATCTCGTAGGCCGCATGAATGTGACGCCCCAGACTATTCGCAAGGATCTCAACGATCTGTGCGAGCGCGGTTATCTGTCGCGGGTCCATGGCGGCGCCATTCTCGGCTCAGGCGTCGAGAATCTGGAATATGAGGCCCGCCGCCGCCTGTCCGTGGCCGAGAAAAAGGCAATCGGCAAGGAGGCTGCGGCCCGCATTCCCGATGGCGCCTCCCTGTTCATCAATATCGGCACCACGACCGAGGAAGTCGCGCGGGCGCTGGCCGGTCGCAGCAATCTGATGGTCCTCACCAACAATCTGAACGTGGTCGATATCCTTTGCCGCAATAGCGCAATCGACCTGATCGTCGTCGGCGGGCGGGTGCGTCATGCCGATCGGGCCGCGGTCGGCCCCACCGCGGTCGATTTCATCCGGAACTTCAAGGTCGATTTCGCGGTCATCGGCGCGTCCGCCATCGATGAGGATGGCTCGTTGCTGGATTTCGACCTGAACGAGGTGCAGGTCTCACACGCCATTGTCGAAAATTCGCGCTCCGTGATTCTCGTCGCGGACAGCAGCAAGCTTACCCGCAGCGCCCCGGTCCGCATCGGCCACATCAGCGCCGTCGATATTCTCGTGACCGACTATCTCGACAGCCCGGAACTCGCCGCAGTCTGCGCCGAGCATAATGTCGAGGTCGTCAACGCAATGCCCGAAAGCGCCACGACGGAATAAGGCGCAGCGCAGGAGGTTCGTGGGGTTGGCTCCCCTCCTCTTCCGAAGAGGGGCTCAAGATGGCGCCTAACCCCTCACTGCCCGCGCGACGGCCGCTTCGACCACGGCGCGATGAGCTTCCACAACCGGTTCGAGCAGCGCGGCATCCACCTTGTCGATCGTATCGTCCTCGACATGGCACCACCGATGGATGCCCAGGCCGGCGAAGGCGTTCACATAGCCCCGGTCGATGATGGAGGACAGTTCGCCCGCGCCACCGACGACTTCGATGGGGCGCTCATAACCCGCAAGCCCGCGAAACGCCTCAGTGGTCTCTGCCATCAAGCCCGGCGACGTCATCAGGACGCGCTGCGGATCGGCGCAGGAGAGAAGCTGGTGATTGCGGCTCAGCACCTCATAGGCATCGCGGGTGGCGAGCCCGGCGCCCAGATGGGTCCAGATTTGTGTCTGGGCGGCCGGCGGCCCCTCGGAGAGGGAGTAATGCGTGCCGGCGAAATCGAGCTCATGCCCACCGGCGTTGATGGCGAAGAGCGAATGGTCGGGATAGCGGATCGCGGCCCAGCGACACAGCTCCAGAAAGACGGCAGTACCGGGCGCCCGCTCGCCGACGCTGACGCCCCAGCCCGAGCGGGGCGTGGAGAAAGCCAGCCACTTGGGGCCTGCCTCGCGTCGGGCGATGATATTGCTGCTGTGGCCGGTCGCGCTTTTCCCGGTGAGAATGAGGGTCAGGGGTCGGCGCGCGGCAACGGCCTCGGCGATGATCGGCAGGTCGCGCGGCGCCATCAGCGCGATGGGCACGTCGGCGATGGGCTTCAGCCGGGTGTTGAGCGCCACGATGCTGCCGGTCGGCCCGGTCGTCACGATGACGATCGCGGCCGGCTTATTGGGGATGACCCGATCCAGCATCGGCTTGACCTCGCCCGAGAAAATCGCCGCGTGGCGACCATAAGGCAGGACGACGATGGCGATCTTCCCGGCGACGCCCTGCGCCTCGAACGCATCGCGGACCAGAACGGCCGGTGCGGTAATGCCCTTCGCCGGCGTGGGGACGACGACCGGCTGCGCGGCCACCGCGACCCGCTTGTCCCCGGCGCGCAACTCCGTCACCGCCGGCTCGAATGTGGGAATGGGGAACTTGACCTCATCGACCTTGAAGCCGGCCGTCGCGAGGCGCTTGCCGATCCACGCCGCAGTGGCAAGATCGCCCGCAGAGCCCGAGACCTTGCTCCCGAACGATGCGTAGGTTTCCATGTCTTCACGCAGCTGCTTTTGCAGCGGAGACACAAAAGGCGCCGCGCCGGCGGGTGCCGGAGCGGATGCAGCCGAGGCCGGCGCTCCGCCAGCCCAGACGGCGACGCCCGCCAGCCCGACAGAAGCCTGAAGCATATCACGCCTGCTCTGCATCGATGTGTTCCTTCTATGGGTCGCCCGCAGGCGCTGGTTCAGTTGGCCGGGTCCGCCCGGTCCCAGGGCGCCACGGGCTGGGTGAAGGCGAGGAGATCTTCGATCAGCGCCTGCACCAGCGGCAGGCTCATTTTGACATTGGGAACCAGGGCTTTGAGCCAGAGAGATTTGACTGGAAAGTCCGGCAGCAGTTGCACCAGCCGGCCAGCGCGCACGGCCTCGCGCGAGACGAACTCGCTCAGCATGACGATCCCCGCGCCCCTCAAAGCGGCATCGCGCAGGACGATGGCGGTGTTGACCGCAAAGCGCGAACTGACATCGACCGCCAGATCGCCTGACTCGCTTTCGAAAACCCAGGTTCCCCCAATCGACTGCGAGTTGAGGCAATCATGCTCCACCAACTCGCGCGGATGCTTGGGGTGCCCCCGCCGGGCCAGATAGGACGGCGCGGCGCAGATCACCATCGGATGCTCGCACAAAGGCACATCCATCACCCCGGCATAAGAAGCGGCCATGGCGCCGATCGCCAGATCGAAGCCTTCCTCGATGGGGTTCACGGACCGATCGACCAGCATGAGGTCGATGCTGACGCCGACATGGCTCTGCACGAAATCCGCGAAGAAGCGGCCGAAATAGCTGCTGGCCACCGTGGTCGGGCATTTGATCCGCAGGTGCCCGTCCAGCGCCTGGCGGGATCGGCGCGCGCCGGCGACGACGTCGTCGGTCTGGCGCACCAGCGCGCGGACGCGCGGCAATTGTCGTTCGCCAAAGGCCGTCAGCTCGGCCTTGCGCGGCGTCCTGACGAACAGCATCGCGCCCAGTTCATCCTCCAGCCTCCCGATCCGCTTGGACATGACCGACGGAGCGATATTGAGCTTGCGCGCGGCAGCAGCGAGGCTGCCGCATTCAACCACGGCCAGAAAGGCGCGCATGTTGAGCAGCGTATCCATCAGGGCGCGCTCACGAATGGCCGCCCGCGCGTCATCATTTGAAAGTCACTCGCGCCACCGCAATCCCCTTCTCGCCGGAGACGGCATAATAGAGATAGATGCGGCCATCGTCGTTGAGAACGCCGGGATCGCGCAAGGCATGCTCCGCGCCCGTCGCCATGCCCCCGCGCGAGGAAACCAAAGGCAGATTGGCGCCTTCATAGGCCTTTTCCGGGCGCATCACTTCCGTCGGCGTCGAAGCCGTCCACTCCGACCAATCCGGCCGCAGATCGACGCTGGCATGGAGGATGCGCTCGGGCGAATCTCCTACATTGGTGTAGAAGACATGCAGCGTATCGCCGATGCGGGTCACGCCGGCATGACGCATCTCATCGAGAATGCGCGGGCCGGCTTCGAACGGCGGCAGGAGCGATGCGGACCGGAAGAACTGGCCACTGCGCAGCCAGACCGGATAGGCGCTCGCCTTGTCGGCCATGCCCAGGCCGTAGCTGCTGCCCTTGTAGCTGAACACGCGAATATAGGGCGCCCCGAACGCGCCGGACGCTGCGGTAAAGCTCAGACCATCTGGCGAGGTCGCAACGAAGCTGCGCTGGGCATAAGGCCGGCCGCCATAGTCGCCGCCGGGCATTTCGGTCGCGCCATGATAATAGAGCACGATCCGCTTATTCTCTTCATCCACGACGGCGTCGGGAGACGAGATGTGGTGCAGCGCCGAGGTCTGCTCCAGCCGCAATGTGCCATCTTTATAGACGGTCCAGGGGCCTTCGGGCCGATCGGCATAAGCCAGGCGGATATAGCCGCCGCGGTGATGGCCGAAATACATATAATATTTGCCGAGCGGATTCTTGATCCAGCTCGGCACCCGGATCACCGACGGGCCGTTGATATTGTTGCCTAGATCGCCTTCCAGCCCCGGCATGTCCGGATAGATAATGGGGCCTGAGCCGATGCGCTCCGCCACCACGGCCGAGACCTTGACACTCTCGGTCGAGCGCGATGTCGGCGCCTGAGCCGTCGCGGGAGAGGCGCCGGCGAGGATCGGAGAGATCAGGAGACCGGCCAGCAACCCGGCATATATTCGCTTCGTCCTGTTACCGCTGCGCATCTCTCTGATCCTCTCCATCGTCTCTATGGGCGCCTCAGGCCTGCCGGCTGGCTGCCTGCGCTGTCTGGCTCATCTCACCGGGCTGGTCATGCAGGAACACGCCCTGCCTGCGCAACTCTGCCTGCAGGCTGGCCACATCGAGCGCCCGCGGCTGGACGCCGGCGTTCACGCTGAGCGCCGCAGCGGCGCCGGCGGCCTGGCCGGTCAGCCAGCATTGCGGGATCTCGCGCATGAAGCCATGCGAGTTGGCATCGCAGCTGATGTGCTTGCCGCCTGCCAGCAAGCCGTCGAGCTTGCGCGGCACCAGCGCGCCATAGGGCACCGAGATCACCGGATATTTGAGGCTGACCGAAGGGCTGACGCCAACCTCGTCCGGGAGCGCAATGCCATCGGCCCACTGGCTGCGCAGGATCTTGCCCATGCCAGCCAGACGCCGTGTGTGCCGCACGCCAAGCTGTGAGCCGCTCTGCAGCATATAGCATTGCTCGAACCCTGGCGCATGTTCGAGGAAGAACTCGCAATGCGTCTGCATGAAGCGGTGCGAGCGGATCTCCAGCTCGGTCTGGTCATCCACATCCAGCGCCGACAGGCCGGATTGGCGCGGGCCGAGGAACAGCGCGATGTCATTGCGCCAGGAGACATAAGGCGGCTGGAAGAAGCCGAGGCGCTCACGGCCGAGCTTGGCGAATTCGGCATATTGCTCGGGCTCATTGGCCCGGAACGCCAGCCAGCGGTCCATGTCCACACCGCCTAGCATGAAGCCGGTGTTGGCGCTGTGATGGACGTCGCCTTCCTCGATATCGGTCTCGAACTCGGCCCCGGCGCGCGCGAAGATGTCGCCATCGCCGGTGGTATCGACCACCACCTTGGCACGCAGCGCCTGACGCCCGGCCTTGGATTCGAACACCACGCCCTCGACCTTGCCATCCGCGACCATAGGCACCGCCGCCCAGCTGTGGAACACCAGCCGCACGCCGGCTGCCAGCAGCATCTCCTGGCTGATCAGCTTCAACCGCTCGGGATCGAGCGTGGGCGACCAGCAGACCGTGCCGTGGAAGGCCGCAGTGCGCTGGCCCCAGTAGCTGGCCTTCTTGGGATCGCGCGAGCCCCAGTCGGCGCGCGGCGGCCCGGCAAGACCCGCGGCGGGCAGGCGCCCGAGCACATCATTGGCAAAGCCCTGGATGACCTGGCGGCCGGTCCAATCGGTCATCCGGTCGATCCAGATGACGAGGCCGCCGGTGGAAAGGCCGCCCAGATGATTATAGCGCTCCATCAGCACCACATCGGCCCCGGCCTGCGCCGCCGCCCAGGCCGCCGCCGTGCCCGAAGGCCCGCCGCCGACCACCAGCACGTCGCAGCTGTGATACACCGGAATCTCGCGCGCAGGCTCGACCCAGGTCCCCGTGCCATTGGCCCGCGGCAGCACCCGACCACCCGTCTCGAACACGTCAGAGGCCAGAAAACGATCCTCCGACTGGCGAACTTCCTGAACTTTAGGTCTGTCCATAATCGGCGAACCATATCCTTTCTGGGGAGGGATGGCGCTGCGGGCGCCATCCCATGAGTGTTGGTGAAGCGCGGGCGCCCTTACATCTTGAACCGCAGACCGACGCGGAATGCGCGGCCGACCTGATCGAACAAGGGCGATGCCTGATCCGGGAAGGGCGGTGCGACATTGAAGATGTTGTTCAGGCGAATGAACATCTCCCGGCTCCGATCGGCATCCCGCGAGACATCGACCGTGAACGTCGCGTTGGTGTAGAAGGTGTTCTTCGTATCGTTGAAGTTGATGCTGTTCAGCGTGCCAGTCCCGACAACGAAATCATTGTCGATCTTGCCGCCCTGCAGCCAGCGCAGGTCCAGCGTGCTCGTCAGGCGGCCCAGTTCATGCGTAACGAGGCCGGACACGCGCCAGTGCGGCGTCACATATTCGCCCGCCCGTTCTTCCGTGCTGGCGGTGGACACGGCCGTGGTGGCCAATGTGTCCAGATATGTCCCCAGCAGGCGGATGGAGAGCGAGCCGGCGCCCTGACCGAAGATGTTCTCCAGCGAGGAGCGATAGGCGGCTTCGAAGTCGACACCCTTGGTCTTCAGGCGATCCAGATTCTCGAAGCGGACCGTCACACCGGTGATGTCGCCGGCCGGGGCACCGCCAGCGGTCGTGACGAGACCGCAGAAGTCGGAAATGCCGTCAACATAGCAGCGCTCAAGCACCTCGTTCGCCGAGATCGTCCCGATCACGCCCTTGATGTCGATATCGTAATAATCGACCGAGAGACGCAGGCCGTCCAGCCAGCGGGGCTGATAGACGATGCCCGCCGTGAGCGTATCGGCCTTTTCAGGATCGAGATTGGGGTTGCCCAGAGATGCGACCTCGACAGTGTAATTGGTCGACCGGCGCGGATCGCGAATGTTCTGGCGCGCCACCGTCGTCGGCGCGAACAGCTCGGCAAAATTGCCGGCCCGGATGTCGCGGGACCGCGTGGCGCGAAGCCGCAGTTCGCTCGACAATTCCCACGTGCCGCCGACCTTCCAGGTCGTGACGCCGCCCGATGTGCTGTAGTCCGTGTAGCGCGCGGCGAGGTTGAGATCGAACGAGCGAATGAACGGCAGATCCTTCAATAGCGGGATCGCCAGTTCGCCGAACACTTCCTTCACATTATAGCTGCCGGAGATCGGCTGGCGCGCGCCGCTTTGCCACTGGCCGGCCTGCGAAATGGCGTCCACCGTCGCATCGATCGACTCTTCGCGATACTCCGCGCCGAACGCGGCGTTGATCGGGCCGGCCCAGCCTTCAAACAGCGCGCCATTGGCGCTGAACGCCGCCACTTGCTGCTTGGTGATGAGGTCGAAGCGCGACGTGCCGGTGATGTAGGCAATGGCTTCCTGCGAGGGCGATCCAAAGCCGAAGAGATTGAGCGGTGCGCACGCCGGGTCGTCATTGAGCGGATTGGCATCGGCATTCACGCGACAAACGATGTTGCTGCCGGAGCGCACGGCGTCGATCGCCTTGCGATAATTGATCATGTTGATCTGGCCGACATACTCCTGGACGAAGTGATTGCGGCCATATTGGTAATAAGCATCGAACGACCAGTCCCCGAGCGTGCCTTCCACGCCGACGACGCCGCGATAGACCGACGGCGAGCCGACATGTCCACGCACGGCGCCCAGGCCCTGCTCGCGCAGAGAGCGACCGAAGTTGAAGCAGGTCACGCCGGCGGCAAGCGCACGCGTGCGGAAGTCGTCGCTCAGATAGGGGTTGGTGATCGGCACCAGCACATTGCCGGTCTGCCCGCCGGGAATGGTGGTCGCCGAACAAGTGGGGTTGCCGGTGACGGAGCCCTGCTGACGCGGCTCGGCGAAATAGCCATTGGTGATCGACCGCGCGAAGCTGCCTTCCGCGAACAGAGTGAGGTTGTCGACCACCTCATAGGAGACGCGGGCCATCGCCGAATAGCGCTCGACCGGCTGCTGGAGGTTGCCGCCCGGATTGATGATTTCCGTATAGTTGCTCGTGCCGCCGATCATCCGGTTACCGAAGACTTCGCCATAACCGAACTGGCCGGTCTGCTGCCCCGGCAGGAAGGTCGTGCCACGCAGCGGGCCGCTGGTGATCAGGCCACCTTCCCACAGGTCGGTGCGGCGCACGTCGTCCGCGTAGATGGTCGCAGGCAGGCCATTTTGCGCATAAGCCGAGTTGCCGGCGACGCCACGGCTCACCCAGGGACGCGGGCGATAGGGCGTCTGGCCGATGCCCTCATTCTTGGAATATTCGCCGCCGATCAGAATATGGCCGCGCCCGCCGCCAAAGCTGGTTCCGGCCGCCAGCCCGGCCAGCACGTTCTGGGCATCGCCATATTGCGAAATGCCGCTCTGAACCGTGCCCTCGACGCCTTGGAGTTTGGACTTGAGAATGAGGTTGATCACGCCAGACACGGCGTCCGACCCCCAGGACGCCGAGGCGCCGCCAGTGACGACTTCCGTGCGTTCAATGAGAATGGCCGGGATGACGCCGAGGTCGACCGTGCCCTCCGGCGCGGTCGCGACATGGCGGCGGCCATCGACCAGCACCAGCGTGCGCTGCGCGCCGATATTGCGCAGATCGGCAACCACCGTCGCGGATGACAAGGCCCGCGCAACGCCGTTGCCGGTCGTCGAAAAGGCCGGGATGAGGCGGAGCGCGTCATCGACCCGCGTCGGCGCTACGGACTGAATTTGCGCGGTGCTGATGACCGAGGTCGGCGTCGGCGCCGTGAAGCCGCTCGCCTGAATGCGTGAGCCGGTGACGACGATGTCCTGGTCGGCCGCTGCGCCGGCGCCGGACGAGGGCGCCCCGGCGCCGTCTGGCTGCGCGCTCGTAACCTGGGCCGTCGCCGGCTCGGCGGCATCGTCGCTCACCTGCGCCAAGGCGCCGCTGAGGGGGCACAGCATTGCCGCAATGCAAACGCCCAAATGGAACCGCGAACGGGCTGCGCTGATAGCTTTCATCTGATCCTCTCCCTGCTCAAGCTCTTATTGCGCATCGCCAGAACGAAGACCCGAACCAGCGGAGCTGGGTTCGACACGATTCCCGTCGGGGCTGAGCGCGATAGGATCTGCGGTACGCGCGAGAGGGCCAGATCAGAAGGCCATGTAGCTTTGGCGGTGCATTCTCGATTCGAGAATGCTCAAAGGCGCGTCGGCGTCCCGGCGCGGTCACCGCGAGCAAAAACATCTTCGTGAAGCGAGCGGCCCGCCGTTTCCGGCATGAAGCGCAAGGCAACCAGCCCGACCAGACAGGCCAGCATCATATAGAAGGCCGGCATCAGCTCGTTCCCGGTCAGCGTGATCAGGCCGCTGCCGATGGCCGGCGCCGTGCCACCGAAGATGGAGGTGGACACATTATAGGCGATGGCGAAGCCGGCAAAGCGCGCGGCGGTCGGGAACAGCGCGGGGAATGTCGCCGAAATCGTCGCCAGCTGGGGCACATAGAGGAGGCCGAGGAGCACGAATGCAATCGTGGCGCCGAGGAAGCCTGTGCCCATGAGCAGATAAAGCGGCACAACACAGACCGGCAGGCCGATGAGCGAGAAGCGCCACATCGGCTTGCGCCCGATCCGGTCCGAGAGCGACCCGGCAAAGGGCAGGAACAGCATCATGAACAGCATGCCGACAATCGGGACGATCAGCGCATGTTGCGCGGTGAGGCCGATGCGCCGCTCGAGATAGGTCGGCATGTAGCTGAGCAGCGTATAGTTGACGACATTGAGCGCCACGACCAGTCCGCCCACGACCAGCATCGGGCGCCAGTGGCTGTGCATGAGCTGGCGGAGCGAAACCGAAGGCCGCGCTTCGCTCTCATGAGCGCGGAAAACCGGCGTGTCCTCCATGCGCGAGCGCAAATACATGCCGACCAGCCCCATCGGCCCCGCCACAAGGAACGGAATGCGCCAGCCCCATTCATACATTTGCGCCTCCCCGAGCAGCATCGAGAAGCTGAGCATGAGGATCGCGCCGAAGGAGAAGCCCGCCAGCGTGCCGAATTCGAGAAAGCTGCCGTAAAAGCCGCGCCTTTTGTCCGGCGCATATTCGGCCATGAAGGTCGCCGCGCCGCCATATTCGCCGCCGGTCGAGAAACCCTGCACCATCCGCAGCAGGATGAGCAGCGCGGGCGCCCAGAGGCCGATGCTGGCATAGGACGGGATGAGCCCGACCGCGAGCGTGGCGCCCGACATCAGCAGAATGGTGAATGCGAGCACCGACTTGCGCCCCAGCCGGTCACCCAGCGGTCCCCAGAACAGCCCGCCGAGCGGACGCACCAGAAAGGAGATGGCGAAGGTCGCGAGCGCGAACAGCACCGCATCATCCAGATCGCCCGGGAAGAGCGCAGCCGAGATATAGGTCACCCCATAGGCGTAGATGCCGTAATCGAACCATTCGGTGGCGTTGCCCAATGCCGAGGCCGCGATCGCGCGGCGCAGCGTGGCAGTCTCGACCGGCTGGTCGGGGGAGGCTGATAGCGAGGGAGCGGTCATTCGGTGTGTCCGTCGACAGTGTTGGGGTCCAGCAGCGAGGCCATGGGGGTGGTGCGCGGGACGATCTGGAAATCCTGCTGGTCGGGCGCCGGCACAGGCGGCGTCGATGCCTGCCGCCAGAGGCCGAAAGCGAGCGTCAGGCCCGCGCACAGCGCGATGAAGAAGAACAGGCCGCCCACGGGCGCCGCGCTCATCAGCAGCGCCGCACCCAGCGGACCGGCGGCAGCGCCGGCCGAGTAGAGCAGCACCAGCCGCCCGCTCGCCGCGACGCGCTCGGCCGCCAGCAACCGGTCGTTGCAGTGCGCCACGCAGAGCGGATACAGCGCAAAGCTCAGCCCACCGAACAAGGCGCCGAGCACCAGCAGGTCCAGCCCGCGCGATGCCAGCGTGGCGAGCATCAGGCTGACGACCAGCGTCGCGGTGAAGCAGCCGACGATGACGCGCCGCCGGTCCAGCCGGTCGGACAGGCGGCCCAGCGGCCATTGCAGGGCCACGCCGCCGAGGATCACGATCATCATGAACGTGGCCGTCGCGCTCAGGTCCAGCCCCAGCCGCCGTACATGGACTGCTGCCATGCCGTAAAAGGCGCCGAGCATCAGGCCGGTCGCCACCGCACCGACCGTGCCCAGCGGCGAGGCTGCGTAGAGTCCTCGTATCGTGAAGGCCTCTGCATCGACCGGCGCCGGCGCGCTGCTGCGGGTAAGACAGAGGGGAATGATCGCCAGCGAAATGAGAATGGATGCGAGCAGAAACGGCGCGGCCGGCAGCGTGCCACTGGCGCCGAGCAGCAATTGCCCAACTGCCTGCCCGAGATAGAGCGCGACCATATAGGCAGCGAGGATGCTGCCGCGCGTCTCCATCTCCGCCCGGTCGTTGAGCCAGCTTTCGAGGCAGATGAAGACCCCGGCGACGCACAGGCCGTCGATCAGGCGCAGGCCTGCCCAGAATGGCGCGGACTGGATCAGAGCATAAGAGAGGGTGCTCGCCGAAAGCAGCGAGACGAACACCGCAAAGGCGCGGATATGCCCCACCCGCCGAACGATCTCGCCGGCCCGCAGCGCGCCGACGACCAGCCCGGCGAAATAGGCCGTGGCCACCACGCCGATCACGATCGTGCCCGCCCCGGCCCGCTCCAGCCGCAGGCTGATCAGCGTCGACAAAAAGCCACTGCCCGCCATCAGCATGAAGATGGCGAGCAGGAGGCTGCGGACGGGCTGGATCGCGGCGAGCATCAGGGATGGAGCAGCGCGCGGATCACGCCGCGCGCCGGTCCTCCGTCATGGCCGCGTCATCCTCCACCAAGGCGCGGTGGAGGGCGCCGACGGCCGTCTCATAATCCTCGACAGCGACGATGAACTGCACATCGACATTGCGAATCTGGTGCTGCATCGCGATGATCGGCACGCCTTCATCCGCGAGCGCGCGCAAGGCATCGGCCAGTAGCCCCGCCCGCGAGATGTCGCTGCCGATCACCGAAACGATCGCCACCGGCTGGGCGGAGATCGCGGCATCGGGGTAGCGTCCCTGCAGATCCGCGATCACGCGCTTCACCGTCGGGGCGTCCGTCGAGAGATAATGGGTGATCGTGTTGGCGTTGGAGGCCTTGCTGACGATCCACGCGCCATGGCGGGTCAGCGCCTCGAGGATCGCGGCGTCATAGCCCTTCACCCCGACCATATCCTGCTCGAAGAACTGCAGGGCCTGCGCCTGGCGCACGCCGGTCACGATTTCAACGCGCGGCGTATCGGAGACATATTTGCCGCAGATGAGCGTGCCGCCATCCTCCCGGTCGAAGGTATTGCGCACGCGCAGCGGAATCTCGGTCTGGCGCAAGCCCCGCCCGGCGCCGGGGTGAATGGCCTCCATGCCCAGATTGGCGAGCTGATCGGCCACGTCATAATTGGTGCGGCCGATCTTGCGGGCCTTGTCCGTCCCGACGAGGCGCGGGTCGGCGCTCGAAAGGTGGAATTCCTTGTGGATCACCGCCTCGCGCGCCTTGGTCAGCACCGCGATGCGCGAGAAAGTCATCTCCGAATAGCCGCGGGCATACAGCCGCACCATGCCCTCGCTGCACCCGGCATAGCCGGTCACGATCGGCAGCGTGTTGCTGAGATCGATGGACGCGAACGCCTGCAGAATGCGCTCGTCCAGTTCGCGCATGTCCTGCTGGTCCCACAAGGTGAGATCGACGAACGCGGCGTTGACGCCCCGGTCGCGCAGCAGCAGCGCCGTCGAATGCGCGCTGTGCGCCTCGCCAAGGCCCGCCAGCAGTTCGCGCACTGTTACCAGTTGCTCCTTGAGACAGAAGCGGCCGTGGCTGCGCAGCCGCGCCAGATCATCGAGGCAAGCGGCGACGGTGGCGATCCGCATCTCGACAAAGGCATCCGCTTCGGCGATGCTTTCTTCGCGCACGAACATCCCGGCGTTGCGCGTCTTCATCGCGTCGCGCACCGCGTTCATGGCGTGGCGCCAGCCATCGGCATCGTCATCCGCGACAAAGCGGGCATAAACCCCCGGCTCGCCGCTCTTCTTGTGCTCCAGCAGCAGGTCGGTCATGCCGGCATAGGCCGAGACGACGAAGATGCGGTTGTAGAGATCGGCGCCCTTGCGGCCGGCGATCAGCACATTGTCGAACAAAGTCGTCGTGGCGGCCATGGATGTACCGCCGATCTTTTCCACACTATGGCTCATGCCAGCGCCTCCTCCATCAACGGTCCCTTCACAGGCGTGATCGCCTGCGGCTCGCCTCGCGCGGCAATGAAGGCCGGGCGCGGCGTCTCGACACCGAACGGCGCGACCAGTCGGTTGCAGACGGCATTGTAGACCAGAAAGGCATTGGCGCGCGGGAAGGGCGTGATGTTGCCGTTCGACCCGTGCATGATGTTGCAGTCGAAAATCACCACGGACCCCGGCTTGCCGGTCGGCGCGACGATGCCGAACGTGTCGGCCAGCTCGGCGAGATTGTCCTCGTCCGGCACGCCATATTCCTGCTTCTTGAGAGACTGGCGATAATGGTCCTGCGGCGTTTCACCGACGCAGGTGAGGAACTGGCGATGCGATCCGGGGATCAGCATCAGCGGGCCATTATGCGGCGTGTTTTCGGCCAGCAGCACGGACATGGACAGGGCGCGCATGCGCGGCATCCCGTCTTCCACATGCCACGTCTCGAAATCGCTGTGCCAGTAGAATTCCTTGCCGCGAAAACCGGGCTTATAGTTGAGCCGGGACTGGTGGATGTACACCTCGTCGCCCAGCAGGAAGCGGGCGACCTCGGCCAGGCGCGCATCGGCGGCCAGCCGCCCGAGCACCGGGCTTTGCGCGTGGATGCGGAAGATGGAGCGGATCTCGCGGCTGCCCGGCTCGCTGATCACCGTTTCGTCTTCCAGCGCATCGGGATCGGCCAGCAGCTTGCCGGCGTGGCGCTGGAGGAACGCGACTTCCTCGTCGGAAAACAGGTCTTCCAGCACCAGATAGCCGTCGCGGTCGAAGCGCTCGGCCTGTGCGCGGCTGATGGGTGCGTCCTCGCTCCAGTCGCTGTGAACGACGGGGTCGCGGCGCGGCGAAAAGGCCGCCACGCTATCGTGGCGGGATGGGTAGAGGTCTTGCATGCTTCTCCCCCTTCTAATGGTTGAAAGGTAGTTCAGTCGGCGAGCGCGGGCTCGCGCGGGGCACTGGTGTCGGCGGGATAGGCGCCATGTTCGTCATGGACTTCCTGGCCCGTCACCGGCGGATTGAAGGTGCACGCGCACAATATGTCCGTCTCCGGGCGCACGATGTGCCGGTCATGGTCGTTGAGGGCGTACATGACGCCGGGCGAGAGCTTGTGCGTGATGCCCGTGCCCAGATCCTCGATGGTGCCGGTGCCCTTGAGGACCAGCACCGCCTCCAGATGGTTCTGGTAATGCATGTGCAGTTCCTCACCCGCGTGCATGGTGGTGACGTGGAAGGAAAAGCCCATATCGTCGTCCTTGAGCAGGAGGCGTGCGCTCTCCCAGCCCTTGGACTTCACGTTGCGGTCCGTCTTGCGGATGTCCTGCAGCTTGCGAACGATCATATTGCGTATCTCCTCTTACTCTGCGGCGACGCCATAAGGGACGCTGAGCGCGGACCCGATGCTCTCCTCGAGAATGTCGAGGCCGGCCGACAGCACGTCGTCCTCGATCACGAGAGGCGCGAGCACCTTCACGATCTCGTCATGTGCACCGCTGGTTTCGATGATGAGCCCCTGCGCAAAGCAGGCGGCGGTGATGGTTTCGGCGACCTCGCCGGATCCGACATCGATGCCGCGCATCATGCCGCGGCCGCGGGTGGAGAGGCCATGCTCGGCGGCCATCGCTTCCAGCCGCCGCTCCAGCAGCGCGCCGCGACGGGCGATGTCCTGCTGGAATGTGTCGTCGCTCCAGAAATGGCGAAGCGCGGCGGTGGCGGTCACGAAGGCATGGTTGTTGCCCCGGAAGGTGCCATTATGCTCGCCCGGCGACCATTGATCGAGCGCGGGGCTGAACAAAGTGAGCGCAAAGGGCAGTCCCATGCCGGAGAGCGACTTCGCCATCGTCACGATGTCCGGCGTGAAGCCCATGCCCTCGAAGCTGAAGAAGTTGCCGGTGCGGCCGCAGCCCGCCTGAATATCGTCGATAATCAGCAGCGCGCCGTGGCGCTTGGCGATCGCGGCGATCTTGCGGAGCCATTCCGCTGACGCGACATTGAGCCCACCTTCGCCCTGCACCGTCTCGACCAGAATGGCAGCCGGCGCATCGAGGCCGCTGGACGGATCGGAGAGGCGGCGTTCCAGCAGCTCGGCCGTGTCGACGTCCGGCCCATGATAGCCATCATAGGGCTCATGCGCGACATGACTTAGCGGCACGCCGGCGCCACCGCGCTTGGCGGCATTGCCGGTGCAGGCCAGCGCGCCCAGCGTCATGCCATGGAAGCCGTTGGTGAACGCGATCACCATCTCGCGACCGGTGATCTTGCGGGCGAGCTTGATCGCCGCCTCGACCGCATTGGTGCCGGTCGGCCCGGTGAACATGGCCCGATAATCCAGTCCGCGCGGGCGCAGAATGACCTCTTCCAGCGCAGCGAGAAAATCCGCCTTCGCATCGGTGTGCAGGTCGAGGCCGTGGGTGATGCCGTCGCTGGCGACATAATCGACCAGCGCGCTTTTGAGCACCGGATGATTATGGCCGTAGTTGAGCGTCGAGCAGCCCGACAGGAAGTCGAGATAGCGGCCACCCTGATTGTCGTGCATCCAGACGCCCTGCGCGCGGTTGAACTGACGCGGCATGGAGCGCGCATAGCTGCGCACGCCGGATTCCCGCCGCTCATAAATGGCGGTGTCGGGTTTGCGGGCCGTGGGATGGGGCAAGATGTTGGCGGTCATGCTGTCAGCGTTCCTTCTTCTGTTGCGGCTGCCAGATGAGGCAGCGGGCCGAGGCGCGCCTGCCACTCGGTGGCGTGCGCTCCGGCAAAATGTGGCTCGCGCTCAAAGCGCGGGGTCTTCTCGATGGGGACGTTCCACCGCCGCGCCAGTCCTTCGAACAGCGCCCAGGATGCGCGGTTATCCTGCGTGATCGTGGTCGTGAGGTGAGTCACGCCATGCTGCTGCGGGCGCGCCAGCAAGGACTCGATCATCCGGCCTGCGAGGCCATGGCCCCGCATGGAGGCGGCGATGGCCACCTGCCAGACGAACAACGTCTCGGGCGATTGCGGCACGCGATAGCCGGACACCCAGCCCACCAGTGCGCCATCGCATTCCGCGACGGCACAGCTGTCGGCGAAATCAGTGCATTGCAGGAGGTTGCAATAGGCGGAATTCGCATCCAGCGGCGGCGATGCGGCAATCAGGGCACTGACGGCAGGCCCGTCCGTGGCAGCGGGCTTTCGAAGCGAGATAGATCGCCCCTCGCGATCTAAAAAGTGCGCAGAAGCCCTTGGCGGCTCAAGAGCCGCTGTAGCTTGTCGATCAAAGATTGTTTATCTCCCGAATTATCTTTTCTGAGACGCGACGCTGCGCAGAGCGTCGTTCGGCGCCATATATGGCACTTATCTCGCTCACTTCAACCGGAAGAGGCGAATTTTAGTTCATCTGATAAAGCATATGCCCGCCCGCTCCCGTCGTTCCGGCGAATTGGCGTGGGACGCGCCTTGCGCTATCGACACGGCATGAGCCTCGATATTGCTTCGTCCACTTTGCGCGCCTTGCGACGGATTCTCCGCGCCACGGAGATCGGCAGCCGCCAGCTCGCCACGGCCACGGGCCTCACCCCCTCGCAACTGCTGGTGCTGCGGGAAATCGCCGCCGCCTCCTCCGCCACGCCAAGCGCAATTGCCCAATCGCTGCAGTTCAGCCAGGCCACCATCACGGCGATCGTAGACCGCCTTGTCGCCTTGGGCTTTGTCCAGCGGGAGCGCAGCGAACGCGACAAGCGGCAGTTCCATCTGCATGTTCTGGCGGCGGGAGAAACCGCCCTTTCAGAAGCGCCCGATCCCCTTCAGGCGACCTTCACCGAGCGCTTTTCAGCCCTGCCCGTCTGGGAACAGGCGATGGTCCTCGCCGCGACCGAGCGCCTCGCCATGTTGATGGACGCCGAACATATCGACGCAGCCCCTTTGCTCGACAGCGGCCCGATCGACAGGGCGCGGCCGCATTCATCCTGAGCGCTGATCCCGGCGCTTACAGAGCCTGCCGGACTTCCGTCATGGCGCGGGCGATGGCCGCCTTCAGCTCACCCTGCGAGAAAGGCTTGCCCAGCTTGAGGACGTTGAGGCCGCTATCCGTCGGCACCTCGCCATAGCCCGTGGCGAGGATGATCGGCAGGCGGATGTCCTCGGCCATCAGCTGCATAGCAAGCTGCACGCCGGTCATGTTCGGCATGGCCTGATCGGTGACAAGCAGGTCGATGCCCGGATTGTCCCGCAAGATCTTGAGAGCATCGGCCGCGCAATCGGCTTCCCACACCTGATGGCCGAGATCTTCCAGGAACGCCGCCGTGTTCATCAGGATGAGCGGATCATCGTCCACGGCGAGAATTTTGAGCGGGCGAACCGTGCCGTCCGCAGACAGCGCGGGCTCCGCCTCCCGTGCCGGCCGGTTGGCGTCGTCGCTGGAGACGGGGAACCAGAGCGCCGCCGTCGTCCCGATGCCGGGTGCGCTCGTCAGGGTAAAGGTGCCTCCGAGCTGGCGCACAAGGCCATGGATCATCGACAGGCCAAGGCCCGTCCCCTTGCCAACGCCCTTGGTGGTGAAGAATGGCTCGGTCGCCCGCGCCAGCGTCTCGGCATCCATCCCCGTGCCCTGGTCTATGACCAGAATGCGCACATAGCTGCCCGGCGCCAGTTCGGCCGATTCGCCCGGCGCAATCCGCTTGGTATCCGTCTCGATCCGGATCGTGCCGCCATCGGGTGAGGCATCGCGCGCGTTCACCAGCAGGTTGAGCAGCGCCATCTCGATCTGGTTGGGGTCGGCGACGATGAAGGGGCCGTCCGCAACGCCGTGAAATTCGAGCGGCCAGAGCGGCCCCAGCGTCCGCTGCGCCAGTTCCTTGAGCCCGTCGAGCAGCGAGGAGACGTTGACCGGTTCGGGCGAGAGGTCCTGCCGCCGCGCAAAGGCCAGCATGCGCTGGGTCAGGGCTGCGCCGCGCTCGGCGCCCTGCTGGGCATTGTCGAGGAGCCGCTTCGACATGGGGTCATCGGGGATCCGCTTGCCGAGCAGCGAGAGGCTGCTCATGATGGCCATCAGCAAGTTGTTGAAATCATGCGCGACGCCGCCGGTCAGCTGGCCGATGGCTTCCATCTTCTGGCTCTGCCGCAGCGCATCTCGCGCCGCTTCGAGCTCCGCATTGCGGGCCTTGGTTTCGCTCAGGTCACGGCCGACCGCGACGAAGTTCACGCCATCGGGCTCCGGCGCGACGGTCCACTCGATATGCTTCCAGCCGCCATCGCGCGTCGCAATGCGGTTCTCGAACCGCGTGGGCTCCCCGGTTTGGGCCATGCGCTCAATGGCTTCCAGCGTGGGCGGCATGTCTTCGGGATGCATGAATGTCGCGTAACCGCGAGTGAGCAGCTCGGCTTCCGTCCAGCCCAGAACCTGCGTCCAGGCGGGGCTCACGGCTGACATCATGCCGGTGAAATCGGCGCGCGCGAGCATGTCCTGCGACAAGGTCCACAGGCGGTCCCGCTCCGAGCGCGCGCGCTCCACAGCGACCTTCACGCGTTCGCCCACCTCCTGAACGAGCGTTTCTTCCTCCGCCGTCCAGACCCGCGGCGTGGCATTCTGGACCGCGAGCAGGCCCACCCACTGCTTCTCCTCGAACAGCACCACGTCCACGAAGGCGCCGACCTCGCGGGCGCCAAGGCCGGCCTTTGCCTCGGCGCTCAGGCGCGCGTCGGCCTGCACATCGCGCACCACCACGGGCGTGCCGACGCGATAGGCGTTCAGCAGATCCGGGCCGAAGGCTTCGAGCGAATGTTCGCCAACAATCGACCCGACACCGCGATGATGATCGCGCTCGACCGTCATTCGGCCGTTCGTGATTTCCGCGTAGAACACCCGGCTGGCCGAAAGATACGCGCCAAGGCGCTCCGCTGTCAGGGCGATGATGTCGGCGGGCGTGGTCAGAGGACGCAACGCGTCGGACAGCGACATCAGGAATGCGGTCTTGCGCTCAGCCGCGACGCGTTCGGTCGTTTCGGCGAGAATGCAGATGACGCCCGCCGGTTGGCCCTCCTCATCGAGCACCGGCGAATAATCGAGGTCCATCCACACCTGCTCGGGCCGGCCGTGGCGGTGCAGCGTTAATTCCTGGTCGCGATAATGGAGCGTCTTGCCGGCCAGGCCGACCTTCATGACATTGTCATTGAAGTCAGCGACCTCGCCCCATCCTTCCCGGACATTGGAGCCCAGAAGCTCGGGGTGGCGCCCGCCCGCGAAGCCGGAATAGGCGTCATTGTAAAGCATGACGCCCTCCTCGCCCCACAACATCACGATCGGCACCTGCGAGCGAAGCAGCAGCGAAACGGCGCATTTGAGACACGGCGCCCAGTCTTCGATCGGGCCGAGCGGCGTGGCGCTCCAGTCCCTGTCCCGGATCAACGCAGCGCATTCGCCCCCGCCAGCCAGGAAGGCAAGGTCGCCAGAGGCCAGATGCTGAGCGCGCGCAGGCATATTCTGGAGCATTCGTATCGAGATCCTATCGAGGGCCGCCCGCGAGATTTTGCCACCTTCGCCGATACGCCAAGGTCTGACGGTTTATCTCACCACCTACGGTCGCGAAATGCCATTTTGTACAGAGTTTGCTCAGCGCGTTCACCCAAAGACTAGCCTGTGCCCGCTCTGAAACAGGAACAGGCTACAAACAGCAGAAATCTCGGGCCGTCTTGGAATGCAGAGGAGCCAAAAATGGCGGGCGCTGCGGCGTCATCCGACTCAGATGAGCCTGGACGGGAGGAAGTCTTCAGGGCGTACGCCCCACCCAGACTCAGTCCGCGTCGATCATGAACAGCGTGTTTTCCCGATATTTCGGGTCCATCCGGTCGAACAGCGGGTGGACATCGAACGTGGTCTCAAGAACGTCCAGCTCGCTCAGGCCCGCCAGATTGTAGCTGCCGACCTTCGGTTCGCGCGGCTCGGCGCCGTCGCGGGTGATGGTGATGGCATCGATGAAGTAGCTGTCATTGCGCTTGTAGAGCACATGCGGCGCGAGCACGAGCGCCAGCTTGTTGTAGCGGGCGGAAAGACAGCGACGCAGCGCGATCGCTTCAAAGATGCGACTATTGTCCATGGCCGGGCCATTGGCCGGTTTGTCGCCGATTATCAAGGCCCATGGCGTGTTTTGCCCGGCGGGCGCGTGGCGCGCCGTACAGCCCGCGCACCGTGCGCGCCTTCACGATGCGCAAAGGCGGCGGCGCGCATCCTCATATTCCGCGGCGAATCGCGCGATGAGTGTAGCGGCCGGCACCACGCCGGTGACCGCGCCAATGCCCTGGCCTGCGCCCCAAATGTCCTTCCACGCCTTGGCGCCTGTCGCTGCAGCGAAGTCCATCGCCGAGGGATCGCTGGCGGGCAGCGCATCCGGGTCCAGCCCCTGTGCGAGGATGGACGCGCGCAGATAATTGCCGGAGACGCCGGTGAAGTAATCCGAATAGACGATGTCCGCCGCCTGCCCGTCCACGATGCCTTGCTTGTAGGCCGCGCTGGCCCGCGCTTCCTGCGTGGCGATGAAGGCCGAGCCGATATAGGCAAAGTCCGCGCCCATCGCCTGCGCGGCAGCGATGCCGCTGCCGGTGGCGATGGCACCGGAAAGGGCGATTGGCCCGTCGAACCACGCCCGCGTCTCCGCCACCAGCGCGAAGGGCGACTGGCTGCCGGCATGGCCACCCGCGCCCGCCGCCACCAGGATCAGGCCGTCCGCGCCCTTTTCGACCGCCTTGTGAGCGAAGCGCTGATTGATGACGTCATGGAAGACGAGGCCGCCCCAGGCCTTCACCGCTGCATTCACCTCCTCATTGGCGCCCAGCGACGTGATGATCAGCGGCACCTTGAAGCGGGCGCAGATCGCAAGATCATCCATCAGGCGCGGATTGGAGCGATGAACGATGAGGTTGACGGCAAAGGGCGCGGCCGGCGCCTCGGGATGGGCAGCATCATGCGCCGCGAGTTCGGTGACGATGCGCTCCAGCCAGTCCTCGAGCCGGTCCGGCGCGCGCGCATTCAACGAGGGCATGGCACCGATGATGCCCGCCTTGCACTGCGCGATCACCAGATCGGGATTGGAGATGATGAACAGCGGCGCGCCGATGACAGGCAGGCGCAAACCACGGCGAAGGCTCTCGGAAACGGACACCAGTTTCTCCTCTCCCGCCCGGCCTGACATGGCGGCCCGCACCCGTCAATGCCGACGAAAATCGCATCGTTACCGTTTCATTTACCATCTGCAAGTTACCGCTAGGGCAGGGCCAATCGAGGCCAAGGGGGTAAGCGGCATGGGGCAGACAAGAACGATGCGGGCAGGCCTGACATGGGCCGCGCCGGATGTGACGAGCTTACTGGCGCGGCTGCTCGGTCGCACGAGTCGCGCGCAGGCATCGGCTCAGGGCCAGGCTGCACCCTCCGCGTGGAGCCCATGGCCGGCGCCTCGCCTTCGTATGAACGACGACCTGCCCGCCACTCCGGATGTGGCGGAGACAGCGCCGACGCCGCGCCGCCCGGCCCTCATGCTCGTCACCGAGACCAACGCGCTGCCCGCATGGGCGTCGTTCAGCGCGGTCATGCCGGCGCCACTTAGCGATCTGGAGGTCAGCGCGCTGGCCGCTGCGCACTGGCCCCGCGCCCGCCCGATAAGCGATGATGCAGCCATCCGCGTCGCCAGCGAGGCGACGGAGGAGGACTCCGCCGCGATGCAGGCCGCGCTGAGCGAGGCGCTCGCCCGCCTGCGCGCGCTGACCATCCAGTCCCGCCACTGACAAAGCGGCACCGCACGCCGTCACCAATCCTCAATCGTGAGGACCGCCAGCACCATCTCCACCCCGCCATCCTGCGCATCCATCACGGAATCGACCGCCAGATCGACGACGATGTGATGGACGAGGGCGATCTCGGCGTCCGGCAACTCTTTGGTCAGCGCCGTCGCCTTGTCCCACGCTTCCGGACCGGGAAGGTGCAGCACGATCCGATGCTGCGCGCCGACGAACGTCGCGCTGCACCAGGGGCGCTGTCCGCCATCCTCCACAGCACAATCTTGGCCTGCCAGCGCCTGCAAAGCAGCCAGCAGACGGCCGTGCCAATCGCGCCGCGTGCTGCGAGCTGGGGCGGCCTTGCGAGGCAACGAGCTGGCCGGAGCCGAAGAACGGGCCGGCATGGATCTCGACAGCGCTCTCATTGCCCACCCTCTTCATAAATGTTCATGAAATGTTCTACGCGGCGCCGCGTGCGTTCGGAGGGTTCACGCCCCCGGCGCAGATCATGCACGAAACGGGGATCGCGCACGCATTCGCGACCGAAACGGGTTGCCGCCATGCCTGTACGGCGCAGGAACAACTCTATGGATCTCAGGACCGTCATCGCCAACCGAACCTCCTCACTGGACTCGACAATAGGAAGACCCCTAGGTTCTAAAGTTATTTCCTACTTGTCTAGGAAAATTCCTATGTTAGTGTTCCGCAATGGACAGCGTCGATGCGAGAGCCAATCTGGAGCGGCTGATTCAGGAGCGTGGGGAAAGCTATGGCAGCATTTCCCGCCTGCTCGGTCGCAATCCGGCCTATATTCAGCAGTTCGTGAAGCGCGGCTCGCCCCGCAAGCTGGACGAGGCCGATCGCCAGCTGCTCGCCCGCTTCTTTGGCGTCGAGGAGGCGCTGCTCGGCGGCTCTTCAGCGCTGGCGCCCCCCCCGATGAGACACAGCGCCCCCCTGCCGCGCGGTCTCATCGCGGTTCCCCGCCTCGCTCTCGGCGCCTCTGCCGGCGTCGGCGCGCTGGTCGAGGACGAGGCGGCAGCCGGCGCGCTGGCCTTCGACATGCGCTGGCTGAGAGCCCTGGGCGGCCAGCCCGACCAGCTCTCCATCATCCGCGTCGATGGCGAATCGATGGCCCCCACGCTCAGCGATGGCGACGACATCATGGTCGATCGGGCCGACGGCATCGATCGGCTGCGCGATGGCATTTACGTGCTGCGCATGGATGATGTGCTGATGGTCAAGCGCGTCGCGCTCGCGCCCCGCCGCGGGCTCTTCTCGATCCGCAGTGACAATCCGCTCTACCCCACATGGGAGGATGTCGACCCCGCCCTCGTCAATATCGTCGGTCGCGTGATCTGGGCCGGGCGCCGGGTGGGCTGATCGCCTCGCCGGCTATCCGGGGCGACCACGGCGCGCCAGCCGGCACGGCCTGATTTCGCTCGGCTCGACACGGCGTTCGCCGGGCTCGAAACGCGCCAGATAGCCGCCCGCCGCTGTCCGGCCTTCCATGCCGACGAAGCGGAAGCCGATCGCCTCGAACTCGCAGCGCAGCAGCGCCGGCGGCGTGCCATGATGCTCGGTCGGGCGGTCGATATCGACCACCACCACCTGCCCGCCGGGCTTGAGCGCCGGATAGAGCCGCCAGAGAAAGGCGTAGGGCTCGGCAATCTCATGATACATGTGCACCATCAGCACCCGGTCGAAGCTGTGCTCCGGCAGGCGCGGATCGTCCGGCGTGCCGAGCTTGACGCTGACATTGTCCCGATTCTCGCGGGTCACCCGCTGGCCCAGCTGGTCGATCACCTCGGCGATGATGTCCTGCCCGAGCACGCGGCCCCTCGGCCCCACGCGTGTGGCGAGCCGCACGGTGTAGTATCCCTCACCCGCGCCAATGTCGGCCACGGTCATGCCCGGCGCGATGCCGGCGCGGTCCATGATTTCCTCGGCCTCGTTGACCCGGTCGCGCGCCTCTTCCGTGGACCAGCGCGTCGAGATGATCGGTGCCACCGGCCGGTCAGCGCGGGGGAAGGCTTCGGCCGTGTCGGGCCGGCCACTGGACGCCGGCGCGAGCGAATCGCAGCCCGAGAGCAAGGCAGGGCCAAGCAGCAGGACCAGCGCGGCTGAGCGCCGCGCATCCCGCCCGCGCAGCATCAGTCGACATCCTCGACGTCGACCTTCTCCCCGGTCACCTTCTGGCTGAGCGCGGCCGCCATGAACGGATCGAGCGCGCCGTCCAGCACGTCATCCGGCGCGGTGGAGGTGACGCCGGTGCGCAGATCCTTCACCAGCTGATAGGGCTGCAGCACATAGGAGCGGATCTGGTGGCCCCAGCCGATCTCGGTCTTGGCCTGATAATCGGTGTTGGCTTCCGCCTCGCGCTTCTGCAGCTCCGCCTCATAGAGGCGCGCCTTGAGCATGTTCATCGCGGTAGCGCGGTTCTTGTGCTGGGAGCGGTCGTTCTGGCTCGCCACGATGATGCCGGACGGCACGTGGGTGATGCGGACCGCGGAATCGGTGGTGTTGACGTGCTGACCGCCCGCACCGGACGCGCGATAGGTATCGATCTTGAGGTCGCTTTCCTTGATCTCGATCTCGATATTGTCGTCGATCACCGGATAGACCCACACCGAGCTGAACGAGGTGTGGCGCCGGGCGGAGCTATCATAGGGGCTGATCCGCACCAGCCGGTGAACGCCGCTCTCGGTCTTGGCATAGCCATAGGCATTCTCGCCCTTGAGCAGCAGCGTCGCGGACTTGATGCCTGCCTGTTCGCCCGCCTGATATTCGATCATCTCGACCTTGTAGCCGCGCTTCTCCGCCCAGCGCTGGTACATGCGCAGCAGCATCTCCGCCCAGTCCTGGCTCTCGGTGCCCCCGGCGCCGGCGTGGATTTCCAGATAGGTGTCGTTGCCGTCCGCCTCGCCGGAGAGCAGCGCCGTCACCTTGTCGCGGTCGGCCCGCTCAGCCAGCGCGGCGAGGCCGGCGATGCCCTCATTGGCCATCTCCTCGTCGCCCTCGGCATCCGCCATGTCGATCAGCTCGACGGTATCGTTCATCTCGGATTCGATGGCGCGGGTGGCGTTGATGGCTGCGTCGAGCCGCTGGCGCTCGCGCATGACATCCTGCGCCGCCTTGGGATCATCCCACAGCGTCGGATCCTCCACGCGGGCGTTCAGCTCATCCAGGCGGCGCAGCGCGCGATCCCAGTCGAGGAACCGGCGCAGCAAATCCAGCGCTGCCTGAATGTGGTCGACATGGGCCTGCGCTTCGGCACGCATGAGAAATCTCCGTCAAGTCCGTGGCCAGATGGTGGGCCGAATGCAGCCCGATGCGACGCCGCTTCCCCCCGGTCAAGGGGCGAGAAGGCCGGCCTTGGCACAGCGGGCGGAAAGTTGCTCTCAGAGCAACGATTGATCGGGCGGATCGGATGCAGCGGAATCGCCCTGCCGCGCGCGGCTGCGCTGCCGCCAACGATGGGCCACCCAGCCGCGCCAGCCGAGGTGGACGAGGCAAAAGCCCAGGATCGATGCCACAATGGCGAACAGCAGAAGCCCCAGCGCGGTGGGCGCCGCAAAATCCAGCGCGCGCGCGCCGATCGAGCGAATCATCGTGTCGCCGCTTGCCGAGAGACGGTCGCCCAGCACGCCATGCCCCAGCTTGTACGCCGCGAAATAAATGGGCGGGAAGGTAAGCGGGTTGGTGACCAGCGTTGCGCACGCGGCGGTCAATATGTTGGCCCGTGCGGAAAATGCCAGCATGGCCGCAACTGGCGTCTGCCCGAAGGGAATCAGGAAGCCTGCGAACAGACCCAGCGCGACCCCGCGTGCTGTCGACCGCCGGTTGAAGTGCCAGAGCAGCGGGTGCGCGATGCGGTGCGCGAACGGCTTCATCCACCGATTCGACAGCAGGCTTTCGCGGGTCGGCAGGCGGCCGATCAACCAGCGCTTCAAGACGGGTCCTCCATGACAGGCGACCTGTCTAACCCATCAAGGCTGAGCATCGCGTGAACGCGGCGCACGAGGACGGGACAAGTAACGGGCCAGACACGCGATATAGGTCGCCGGGCCCGCGGCTCAATAGATGCCGCCCTGCTCCCCGGCGAAATCGCGGCTCACATCGCGGCGGGTCGCGGCCGGCTTGTCCTCGCGCGCGCGCTCTTCCAGCTCATCGCGCCGCATGGAAATACGCGGCTCGGTTTCCGGCTTGAACGCCTCCCAGATGATCGCGGTGCGCGGATCGTCCGACGGCCAGCCGCCATAGACGCGCTTGCCGCTGCGCCGGTCGACCCGCACCATGCGGACGCCCGCCGGCGCCACGAACGGCGTTTTGGGCATATCCTTGAGAATGGGCGCCATGGCCGACTTCCAGATCGGCGCCGCCAGCGTGCCGCCCTGGGCATAACCGCCCATGTTGCGGGGCTGGTCGAAGCCGACATAGACGCCGGCGACGATGTCCGGCGATCCGCCCACGAACCAGACGTTGGTCGGGCCGTTGGTGGTGCCGGTCTTGCCGAACAGCGGCCGGTCCAGATCGCGCAGGCTGGTCGCGGTGCCGCGCTGGATCACGCCTTCGGTGATGTGGACCATCTGATAGGCGGTCATCGGGTTCATCGCCTGCCGCCCGCCATGAGCGAAGCGCGGCATGGCCTTGCCGTTCCAGTCATCGGCATTGCAGCCCTGGCACGGCTTCCAGTTGCGCGGCCAAATCACCTGGCCGTTCCGGTCCTGCACATAGTCCATCACCTTGGGGGTGAGCTGGCGGCCGTGATTGGCGAGCATCGCATAGGCATTGACCATCTTCTCGACGGTCGTCTCACCCGCGCCGAGCGCGAAGGCGAGATAGGGCTGGTAATCGCCGATGCCCATCGCCTTGATCGTGCGGACGACGCGGTCCATGCCGGTCTGCGCGGCCGTGCGCACCGTCATCAGGTTGCGCGATTGCTCGATGCCCCAGCGCATCGTCTGCGCGCCACCGCCCCCGCCGGAGAAGTTGCGGAAGCACTTCTGCCCGAGATTGGCGCCCTGCCACACGCAGAAGGGGCCATCGACGATGATCGAGGCGGGCGTCATGCCATTGTCGAGCGCGGCGGCATAAACGAACGGCTTGATGGTCGAGCCGGGCTGCCGCATCGCCTGCGTCACCCGGTTGTATGAAGACAGGCGCGCATCGAACCCGCCCTGCATGGCGAAGACCCGGCCGGTGTGGACGCCCTCGATCATGAAGCCGCCTGAGACGCCCGGAACGTTGCGCAGCGCATAGGCATTGCCTTCGGGCTTCACCGCGATGACATCGCCGGGCTTGAGCGAATCGAAGGTCGGCCGGCCATTGCGCCGGTCCGCGAGCAGGGCCGACGAGCGCGGCAATGTGCCGGTCTGGCCACCGGGCAGGCCGAGCGAGGCGCTGCTGCCGGACTTGTCCAGCACCACCGCGACGGTCCAGTCCGCATAATCAATGCCGAGATTGGACGCGGCGAGCTCGCTTTCCCAGCGATCCAGATTGTCGATCTTCGCGATCGGCCCGGACCAGCCCTTGCCCGAATCATAGCGCAGCAGGCCCTCGCGCAGGGCCCGCGCCGCCTGCTCCTGCATGAAAGGCGAGAGCGGCGAGCGCACCCACAGGCCGCCTGCATAGACGCTGTTGGGGCCATGCTCGGCAGCTTCACCGAACTCGGCGATCAACCGCCGCCGGATTTCCTCGATATAATAGCCGCCCACAGCACTGTAGCCGCTGCCGCGCTGCCGCACCGCGCCGAGCGGCTGCGCACGCGCTTCCCCAAACTGGCCCTGCGTGATGAAGCGGTTGCGCAGCATCTCGCCCAGCACCCAGTTCCGCCGTTCGAGCGCGCGATCCATGTGCACTTCCGGGCGATAGTTCGCCGGCCCTTTGGGCAGGATCGCGAGATAGGCCGCCTCGTGCAGCTTGAGATCGCCGACATCCTTGTCGAAATAGGCGCGCGCCGCAGCCTGCACGCCATAAGCGTTGCGGCCAAGGAAGATCTGGTTGAGGTAAAGTTCGAGGATTTGCTGCTTGGTCAGCACGCTTTCCATGCGCCAGGCGAGGATCGCTTCCTTGAGCTTGCGCGTATAGCTCACCTCATTGCCGACCAGCAGGTTCTTGGCGACCTGCTGGGTGATCGTGGAGGTGCCGCGCGGCGTCTGCCCGCTCATCAGGCCTTGGAATGCGGCGCGGGCGAGCCCCGGATAATCCAGGCCGTGATGGCTGAAGAACGTCCGGTCTTCCGCAGCCAGATAGGCATTCACCAGCATCGGCGGGAAATCGGAATATTGCAGCTGGACGCGGCGCTCGCGGGCGAAGCTGTAGACGGGCTGGCCATCGATATCGCGCACCACCGTCGGCAGCGGCGGCTGGTAATCGAGCAGCGTGCGCGCATCGGGCAGATCGCGCGCAAACAGCAGCCAGAAGAGGAAAATCGCGCCAATGAAGGCCAGCAGCGCATAAGCCAGCCAGCGCCAGCGCCGCCGCTTCATCATGTCGCGCAGGCGCGCGCGCACGGCGTCAAGACGCCCGCCCCGCTGCAACCGGAAGCTCGTCGCTTCGTTTGTCGCTTCTTCCATGCGCGCCACCTAGACCAATTCTGCCGCGTGAGGGAACCGATTTTGCGGCAGGGTGCGCGCAAATCTGGAATTCAGCGCTGCACCGATTGCCGCGCGAAATAGACCGAGACAGCGGCAGCAACGCCCTTGGCCAGTTGCAACCGGCCATCGCGCGTCGCCATCCAGCCGGCCTCGGCATTGTTGCTGACATAGCCGGTTTCCAGCAGCACCGAGGGCGTATCGGCCGATTTGAGCACGACCAGCGAGGCCTGCCGGTGATAGGGCGTGCGGAAGCGGAAATGCGGCAGCCCCTCGCGATGCAGAATCTCGGCAAAGCGCGCCGAGGATTCCATCGTGTCCCGCCGGGTCAGATCGATCAGGATCGAGCTGACCGCCGTGCTGGCGCCCGAGAGGTCGACGCCATTGATGATATCCGTGCGGTTCTCGCGCGCCGCCAGCCGCGCCGCCTCGCGGTCGGACGCGACGTCGGACAGCGTATACACGGTGGCGCCGCGCGCCTCCCCGTCTTGCGCGGCGTCCGCGTGAATCGAAATGAACAGCCCGGCGCCCAGCTTGCTCGCGATGCTGTAGCGCTCCTGCAGGATGAGGAAGCGATCGTCCGACCGGGTCAGCGCAACGCGGATGCGGCCGGTCTTGAGCAGTTCATCCCGCACGGCCTGCGCGATGGCCAGCGTCAGATCCTTCTCGCGAATATCGAGGCTGGCATTGTAGGCCCCGGGATCGTGCCCGCCATGGCCGGCGTCGATCACCACCAGCGGGCGGCGCGGGTCTTTCGGCCCTTCGATCGTCGGCAGGGGCACGGCCGGCGCAGCATCCGGAATGCGCACGACAAGGCGCGGCCCCTTGGGCGGGCGGCTCATATGGTTTGTGAGGTCGCCAGCGCCGGACACAGGCGCCCAAGACACAGGCGCCAGCCCCTCGTCCGACGGCGCGGCAAGGCTCAGCACAAGAGCAGAAAATGCGGTCAACAGGGCCATGGAAGGCGACTTTTGCCGTCCATGCGGCGCCAGCGCCAGCCAAAAGTTAACCGGCCGGCAAGGCTCTTGCGTGCAGGGTGCCGCCGCGTTGGTAAGCAGCCTGGCTTGGTCTGGCAGCGCGGGGCCTTCTGCTTTTCCACGTTGCTCTGCGGAGCAAGCCCTGCTAGCGCTTCGTTCTCCCGGACAACCCGCTGTGCCCGACTGGCGCGCGGTGGGGATTTTTCCGGTTAATCATCGCCTTCTGGGCGATCCGACAGGTTGATGTTGCATGGGGCATGGCTTGATGAGCTTGGAGCGCGCGAAAGCGGGCCTTCAGCCGCGAGCACTGTTCAAGCCGGTATCCGCAGGACGCGGACATGCCCAGGCGACAGACACGCAATCCTTTTTTGAAAACCGGGGTTTTCAGCGCCGCTGCCGTGTCGACACGACACGCAAGAGCGCGCCCCCCTACATGACACCGGGTCGCCATCCCCGCTTGCGGCGCATGGCGATGACCGGCTGGAGAGACTTTAATGACAATGCGTATGCTGATCGATGCGCGCCACCGGGAAGAGACCCGGGTCGCGGTCGTAACGGGGAACCGGATCGAGGAGTTTGATTTCGAGAGCGCTGAACACAAGCAGCTCAAGGGCAATATCTATCTCGCCAAGGTTACCAGAGTCGAACCCTCGCTGCAGGCGGCGTTCGTCGATTACGGTGGCAATCGCCACGGTTTCCTCGCCTTTTCGGAAATCCACCCAGATTATTACCAGATCCCCCGCGAGGACCGTGAGGCGCTTCTGGCTGAAGAAGCCGCGCACGCCGCCGAAGAAGCCGCCCTGCGCGGCGATGTCGACGACGAGGATGATCATGGCGAGGATGGCGTAGAAGTCGTCGAGCGCCCCAATCTCGACGAAGACGAAGAGAGCGAAGGCGAAGCGCCGGCCCGCAAGCAGAACGGCAAGGGCAATGAGCAGGCCGCAGAAGAAGTGCGCCGCAAGCGCATGGCCCTGCGCCGTCGCTACAAGATTCAGGACGTCATCAAGCGCCGCCAAGTGCTGCTCGTCCAGATCGTGAAGGAAGAGCGCGGCAACAAGGGTGCGGCGCTGACTACCTATCTCAGCCTCGCCGGTCGCTATTGCGTGCTGATGCCCAACACCAGCCATGGCGGCGGCATCTCGCGCAAGATCAGCAACGGTGCGGATCGCAAGCGGTTGAAGTCCATCATCGCCGAGATGAAGCTGCCCAACACCATGGGCTGCATCGTGCGCACGGCGGGCCTCTCGCGCACCAAGACCGAGATCAAGCGCGACTTCGACTATCTCGCCCGCCTGTGGGACGAGATTCGCGAGAACACGCTCAGGGCCGCCGCGCCGGAGCTGATCCACAATGACAGCGATCTCATCAAGCGCGCCATCCGCGACATCTATCACCGCGATATCGAGGAAGTGATCGTCGAGGGCGATGAAGGCTATCGCCAGGCGAAGGACTTCATGAAGCTGCTGATGCCGAGCCATGCCCGGCGCGTGAAGCAATATGCCGATCCGGTCTCGCTGTTCCAGCGCTTCGGGGTCGAGGACCAGCTCGCCGCGATGTATAATCCGGTCGTCCAGCTCAAGTCCGGCGGTTATCTGGTGATCAACCCGACCGAGGCCTTGGTGTCGATCGACATCAACTCGGGCCGCTCGACGCGCGAGCACAGCATCGAGCAGACCGCCACGGCCACCAATCTGGAAGCCGCGCGCGAGATCGCCCGCCAGCTGCGCCTGCGCGACATGGCCGGCCTCGTCGTCATCGACTTCATCGACATGGAGCACAACTCCAACATCCGTAAGGTCGAGAAGGCGATGAAGGAGGCGCTCAAGGACGATCGCGCCCGCATCCAGGTGGGCCGCATTTCCGGTTTCGGCCTCATGGAAATGAGCCGCCAGCGCCTGCGCACCGGCGTGCTGGAAGCCTCGACCCGGCCCTGCCCCCATTGCGAGGGCACCGGTCTCGTCCGCACGGCATCCTCGGCGGGCCTCTCGGCCCTGCGCATGCTGGAAGAGGAAGCCGCGCGCGGTCGCGGGAGCCAGATCACCCTGCGCGCCAGCCAGGAAGCGGCCTTCTACGTGCTCAACAACAAGCGCCGCGAACTCGATGAGATCGAGAACCGCTATGGCGTGACCATCCTCATCCTGCCCGATGGCGAGATCGAGGGCGCCCGCATGTCGGTCGAGGCCAGTGGCCCGCGCCCGACCATGCAGGTCAGCTATGCCCCCGTCATCACCGAAGAGGTGGAGGACGAAGAGGACGAGATCGAGGACGTCGAGGAAGAGGAAGAGGCCGCTGAAGAGCGCCAGCCTCGCGCAGACGACGAAGGTGGCGAGGGACGCAAGCGCAAGCGTCGCCGTCGTGGTCGCCGTGGCCGGCGTGACCGGGACGACCAGTCGCCGCAGGACAGCGATGGCGCTGCGTCCGACGAGGATGACGACGCGCAGGCCGATGCCGATGAGCGCGATGACGAGCAGGCCGAAGCCGGCCCGTCCGAATCGAGCGAGGCCGAAGGGTCTGACGAGGCACCGCGTCGCGGTCGCCGTGGTCGCCGTGGTGGTCGTCGCCGGCGGGGCGGACAGAGCGACGGTGCAGACAATGGCGCCGAAGCCAGCGAAGGCGAGACGGACGACACAGACGCCGCGCCGGTCGCATCGGTCGACGCCGCCGAGGCAGTGCAGGAGACGGCCGAGCCCGCATCGCCCGAGCCCGCTGCGCAAGCGGAGGAAGCGCCTGCGCCCAAGCGCCGTCGTCGCACCCGCAAGGCCGCCGAAGCCGCTGATGAAGCCGTGACGGTCGAAGTCTCGCCGGAACTGGCCGAGACCCCGACCGCCGAAGCGCCTGCTGCTGAAGCACCGACCGAGGCCGCCGAAGAGGCACCGGCTCCCAAGCGCCGCACGCGTCGCAAGACGACCAAGGCTGCGGAAACGCCCGCCGCGACCGAGGGTGAAGCCCAGCCCGAAGCTGAGGCAAGCACCGAGGCGGCAGAAGAGGCGCCCAAACCCGCCCCCAAGCCGCGCGCGCGTCGCAAGCCCAAGACCGTCGAGGCCGCTACCGAGGCGCGTGAGACGCTGGTCGCGGATGCCGCCGACACGGCAACGGACGCTGATGCGTCGGCGCAAGCCGATGGCGACAGCGGCGAAACGCCCCGTCGCGGCTGGTGGCAGCGCACGTTCGGCGCGTGACGCACACCGCCCTGCGGTCTGAGAACCGGCATGATGGATCGTCCGATCCGTCATGCCGGGTTCAGGCTCGCCGGGCTAAGGGGCCGGTCATGGATCGGCCGCTCTCCCCTCCCCGGCAGCTTGCCGGCCAGCTCAAACCCCATCATGCCCGTGAGGCGACTGTCGCGCCCTGGCTGATCGGCCGCCTTCTCGCCGTTCTTGCGCTGCTGAGCCTGCTCGCCGCGCAGCCCGCCCTGGCCCAGTCCGTCCTGCGCGATGCCGAAACCGAAGCGCTGATGCGCGATGCCTCCGTCCCGATCATCCGGGCCGCCGGGCTCGATGAGCGCAATGTGCAGATGCTGGTGATCAACGATCCCAGCCTCAACGCCTTCGTCGCGGGCGGACAGATCGTCTGGTTCCACAGCGGCCTGATCGCCGAGGCCGATGATCTCAATCAGGTGCAGGGCGTGATGGCCCACGAGCTCGGCCATATCGAGGGCGGCCATATCGTGCGCTTTGCCGATGGCGCGCGGGAAGCCACCGGCATCCAGCTCGTCTCGCTGCTGCTCGGTGCGGCGGCGATGGCAGCCGGCGGGGGCGAGGCCGGCATGGGCATCATGGCGGCAGGTCAACAGGCCGCCATGGGCCGCTTCCTCACCTTCACCCGCACGCAGGAATCGAGCGCGGACGCCGCCGGCGCGCGCTATCTCAAGGCGGCCGGCATCAGCGGCAAGGGCAGCATCGCCTTCTTCCAGAAGCTGCAGAATCTCGAATATCGGCTGTATGTGCCGCAGGACACCTATGTCCGCACCCACCCGCTCTCGCGCGACCGCATCTCGGCCCTGACGGCGCTGTATGAGAATGATCCGGCCTGGAACAAGCCGACCGACCCGGCCTTGGAAGCGCGCTTCCAGCGTGTGCGCGCCAAGCTGATCGGCTTCGTCAGCGAGCCGGAAAAGACCCTCAAGCTTTATCCGCCCTCGGACCAGAGCCTGCCCGCCCATTATGCGCGGGCCTATGCCTATCATAAGAGCGCCTTCACCGAGAAAGCGCTGGCGGAAGTCGATACCCTGCTCAAGGCCGCGCCGCACGACCCCTATTTTCTGGAGCTGCAAGGGCAGGTCATGCTCGAATCCGGCAAGCCCGCCGATGCCATCCCGCCGCTGCGCGAGGCCGTGCAGCGCACCAATGGCGAGCCGCTGATCGCCGCGATGCTCGGCCATGCGCTCGTCGCGACCGAGGATGACAGCCATCTCGACGAAGCCGAGCGCGTGCTGCGCAACACGGTCGCGCGGGATCGGCAGAATCCGTTTGCCTGGTATTCGCTCGGCGTCGTCTATCAGCGCAAGGGCGATACCGCCCGCGCCGCGCTCGCCACGGCCGAGCGCTACTCGATGGAAGGGCAGGACGCCCTCGCCCTGCGCCATGCCGATGTAGCACTGGCCGGCATCCAGCCCAATTCACCCGATTATCTGCGGGCGCAGGACATTGCGATGGCCAGCCGCGCCTCCATGGAAAGGACACGAAAGAAATGACGAACAAGGCAGGCGCGGGCGCGCTGTTCCGCGCAGCCGGGGTGATCGTGTCCGCGCTGGGCACCCGCACCGGCGAGCGCAAGCGCGGGCGGATGGTGATGCCGGCTATGGCCGTTGCGCTGCTCGCCGGCGGCGCCGCGGTGACCTATGCTGCGACCAATCAGAGCCCAGCCATGCCGACGGCGGACCGCGCCGCCATCGAATCGGTGGTGCGCGACTATATCCTCGAGCATCCCGAGATCATCCCGCAGGCGATGGAACGGCTGAAGGCCAAGCAGACAGCCGGCACGGTCGATCAGAACCGGTCCGCGCTGGAAACCCCCTATCCGGGCGCATGGGAAGGCGCGGCCCAGCCCAAGGTCACCCTCGTCGCCTTCATGGATTATGCCTGCGGCTATTGCCGCGCCGCGCTGCCGCATATCGAGGAACTGGTGAAGGCCAATCCCGATCTGCGCGTCGTCTATCGCGAACTGCCGATCATTGCCGATGGCAGTGCCAATGCGGCGAAGGTCAGCCTGCTGGCCGCCAGCGAGAACAAGTTCATGGCCTTCCACAAGGCGATGTACGCGGCCGGCGGCGTCTCCTCGGACGCCATCCTCAAGGCCGCGCGCACGGCGGGGCTGGATGCCGACAAGGCGAAGGCCGCCATCGCGGCCAAGGGCGGCGATGATGAGTTCATGAGCAACATCCGCCTCGCCCAGGCCCTCGGCGCGGAGGGCACGCCTCTGTTCGTGGTGGGCGATCAGGTGTTCAACGGCCTTGTCGGCACCGAGACGCTACAGGCGGCCGTGGACAAGGCGCGCACCAAGGGCTGATTGACCGGAAACGGCTCAGTCGGCGCCGTTCAAGAGTCCCGGCCGGACATTGGAGGCCCCCTCCGCTGCCAAGAGGGGGCCTCCCTTTGCACTGGCCTCCAATGCCCGGACGGTGGGACGAGAGGCGCGCAAAGTGACGGTCAGGACTTGGTCCTGATTCCGATCAGTGCGTAGAGCGGGCAGAAGCTGACGAACGCGGTGAGCAGCGGCACCAGGCCGATCCAACCCCACGGCGTTCGCGGGCCGACAAAGACGAGCGCGATCAGCCCGAGGCCAATCAGAATCCGGATAATCCGGTCCAGTCGTCCGATGTTCGCAGCCATGGCCACAGCCCTCTCACCATTTCATCTGATGGTGATGCTAGGCGGGTGGCGGGCGCCTGACCTTGATGAAGATCAAACAGGCGCAATCTCAGTCGTTCAGGCTCAGTCCCGCAGGCGCAGCGCGTAGATTTTGGGCCAGTTCTTGCCGGTGACGTAGAGAAGCTGCGCCTTGGCATCCCACGCGATGCCGTTCAGCACGCCCTCGCCGCTCGCGCTCATATTCTTCGCCACCAGCGGTTGCAGGTTGATCCAGTCGTCGATCTTGCCGCTGGCCGGATCGATGCGGGCAATGAGCGGCGAGAACCAGATGTTCGCGTAGAGAACGTCGCCGACTTGCTCCAGCTCGTTGAGAAAGCGCACAGGCTCGCCTTCCCATGTGACGGTGACGCGGCGCTGCTCCTTGTAGCTCTCGGGATCGAGAAAGCGCAGGTCCGGCGTGCCATCGCTCATGATCAGCGCGTTGCCATCATGAGTGAGGCCCCAGCCCTCGCCGGTGTAGCGGAACGAGCCGATCGGCTTCAAATCCTTGCGGTTCCAGACGAAGCCGGTCTCGTCCTTCCAGGTGATGCTCACGATCCGGTCGCCCCAGATCGTACTGCCCTCGCCAAAGACATCGGCGCGCATGGGCCGCCGCTGCAGGATCTTGCCGTCGCTCAGCCGCATGATCCGCACATCCGACTCGCCGACCTGGCCGGTGGTTTCGTAGATCAGCTCGCCATGGATGGTGAGGCCCTGGGTGAAGGCTTTTGTATCATGCGGCAGTTCTCGCACGATCTCCCATTTGATCTCCGCCTGCGCTGGCCCCGCGCTGAAGACGAGGACGAGGAGCGCGAAAAGCACCCGCTTCATTCGGCGTCTTCCGCGAGCGCATCGGCCTGCCAGGCCGGCAGCGCGAGGCTCTCAAGCGAATCGACCGGTCGATGATCCACCGCCAGCCCCAAAGCCGGATAGGCAATGCGCAGCCGAGCCGGGTCGGACCGGTCGAGCGGCACCACCACAAGCCGCCGGTTCACCTTGTTCCGATAGTGCATCCGCGCGGTATTCTCCTGCCCGACATAGCAGCCCTTGCCATAATCGACGCCGTGCAGCTCTTCCGCGTTGCATTCCAGCCAGAGGGTCTTGTCCTCGCCCAGCTCCGCCACACCCTCGGGCACGCCCTGAGCCAGCCGATGCGCGCGATAGAAGTCCGAAGCGTCGCCCTCCCCCGCTGGGGCCAGCCACCGCCAGCCCAGCGCGGCGAGCCGGGGGTCGGCGGAGGCACCCTCGACCGGATCGGTAGACCAGTGCGCGGCAAGCCCTTCCTCGATGCCGATGGTGACGGGGCGGCGCAGCCGGTACAGCGTCAGCCTGCGGGCCAGCGCCTCGGCGCGGGATGCCTCGCAATCGATGAGCACATCCTCTCCGCCCGCCGGATTGGCCCAGAGCAGCATGTCGTAGAGCGCCTTGCCCTGCGGCGTGAGCAGCCCGGCATAACGCGGCGCGCCCGGCTGCAGGCCGAGCACATCCTGCGTGAGCAGGCCTTGCAGGAACGGCCGCGCCTCCGCCCCGCCGACACGAAGGATGGCCCGATCGCGCAGCGTGGTTGCGAGAGGCGGCGTGGCAAGGGGGGTGGTGGCGGACATGCGCTTTAGGTAGGGGGAGAGGAGCACCAAGCCAAGAGAGGTTCGCGCGATGGCCCAGACATTCGACCTGCTGCTGAAGGGCGGCACCGTCCACCTCCCGAGCGGCCCGGCACGCGTAGACGTGGGCGTCACCGCCGGCAGCATCGCGGCGATCGGCACCAGCTTGGGCGATGCGGGCGAAACGATCGACTGCACCGGCCTCGACGTGCTGCCGGGCGTGATCGACAGCCAGGTCCATTTCCGCGAGCCGGGGCTGGAGCATAAGGAAGATCTCGAATCGGGCAGCCGGGCCGCGGTGCTGGGCGGCGTCACCGCCGTGTTCGAGATGCCGAACACCAATCCCAATACGGACACTGCCGAGCGCGTGGCCGACAAGCTCAAGCGCGCCCATCACCGCATGTGGTGCGACCATGCCTTTTATGTGGGCGCGACCGGCGACAATGCCGAGCAGCTCGGCGAGCTGGAGCGCATCCCCGGCACGGCGGGCGTGAAGATCTTCATGGGCGCTTCCACCGGCAGCCTGCTGGTCGCCGAGGACGAGGCCCTCGCGCGGGTGCTCGCCCATGGCCGTCGCCGCGTCGCCGTGCACTGCGAGGACGAGGCGCGGATGAATGCGCGCAAAGATGAGCGGATCGAGGGCGATCCGGCCAGCCACCCGGTCTGGCGCGACGATGAAAGCGCGATGATGGCCACCCGCCGCATCGTGAAGCTGGCGCGCGAAGCCGGCCGCCGCATCCATGTGCTGCACGTCACAACGCCCGCCGAGCTGGAATTCCTCAGCCAGCACAAGGATGTCGCGACCTGCGAGGTGACGCCGCAGCATCTCACGCTGGCGGGCGAGGATGCCTATCCGCGCCTCGGCACCTATGCGCAGATGAACCCGCCGATCCGCAGCGCTGCCCATCGCGAGGGGCTGTGGCACTGGGTCGGCCAGGGCGTGCCCGATGTGCTCGGCTCCGACCACGCGCCACACACCAAGGAAGAAAAGGCCAAGACCTATCCTGCCAGCCCGAGCGGTATGCCCGGCGTGCAGACTTTGGTGCCGCTTTTGCTCGATCACGTGGCGAACGGCCGCCTGACGCTGCAGCGCTTTATCGATCTGACCAGCGCCGGACCGCAGCGCATCTTTGGCCTGGTCGGCAAGGGCCGCATCGCGACCGGCTATGATGCCGACTTCACCGTCGTCGACCTCAAGGCGCGCTGGACGATGGGCGCGGACTGGATGGCCTCGCGCTGCGGCTGGTCGCCGTTTGAGGGCATGAGCGTGACCGGCCGTCCGATCGGCACCATCGTGCGCGGCCATCGGGTGATGTGGGACAACCAGCTCGCCAATGAGGCGGTAGGCGAACCGGTGCGCTTCGAGGCGACCGAGTTCCCCGGCCACTGAGGCAAAGGCAAAAGGGGGAAGGCGGGGCGATGGCGACAACGCGGAGCACCACGAGACGCAAGGCGCCCCGGCGCAAGGGCCTGGGCTTTCCCGGCAATCCCACCAGCCTGCCGGGCAAGCTGTTCCGCTGGCTGCTGATGCTCATCCTCGCCTTCATCGGCATCTCGTTGCTGCAGGTGCTGGTCTATAAAGTCGTGCCGGTGCCGGTGACGATCACCATGCTGATGGACAAGAACGGCATCACCAAGGACTGGACGCCGCTGTCGGACATCGATCCGGACATGCCGCGTGCCGCCATTGCGGGCGAGGACGCCAAATTCTGCCAGCATCACGGCTTCGACACCGATGCCATCCGGCAGGCCATGCAACAGAACGCACGCGGCGGGCGCATTCGCGGCGGCTCCACGATCAGCCAGCAGACCGCCAAGAATGTGTTTCTCTGGCAGGGCGGCGGCTTCTTCCGCAAAGGACTGGAAGCCTGGTACACGGTGCTGATCGAGGCGATCTGGGGCAAGCGCCGGATCATGGAAGTCTATCTCAACGTCGCCGAGACGGGCATCGGCACCTACGGCGTGCAGGCCGGCGCAATCCGCTACTTCAACCATGGCGCAGACAGGATGAGCCGCACCGAGGCCGCCCGCATCGCCGCCGTCCTCCCCCTGCCCAAAAAGCGCGGCGCCATCGCCCCCACCGGCTTCACCCGCCGCCACGGCAACAACATCGCCCGCTGGATCGGCCATGTGAAAGCCGACGGACTGGATGCCTGCCTGGATCTGAACTGAGCGGGCAGACGCAGTTCCCGCACAAAGAGCAAATAAGCAGCCCAACAAAAAGGGCGGAGGCATAGCTGCCCCCGCCCTTCCGGTTTCTATTCGCGGCAGATCAGAAGCTGAAGCGCGCGCCGAGGCGGACCTGATAAACCGACTGGCGGGTCTGAACGACTTCCTGCGGCGTTGTGGGAGAAGCATAGCGGTACTGTGTACATGCGGCGTTGCCGCACGTCACGGTAACCACTGCTGCTTGATATGGGAACGCGACCTGACGAAGCTGCCCCCAGTCCCGATTCAGCAGGTTCAGAACATTCTCGATGTCCGCGAACAGCGTAATCCGCGACCGACCGACAACCGCCGGAATCTCCTGCTCCATGTGAAGATCGATCTTCGTGAAGCTGGGCGAGCGTCCGACGTTCTTCGGTGCAGTTTGACCCTGGAAGTTCTTAAGGACAGATCCGTTCACGAGATCGCGAACAGCCTCGTACACAGCAGTGCTGGCATATACCACATTTGCATCGGCCGTCTGGCTGCTCACATTCGGGACATAGAGGAGATGACGACCGCCCGTGCGGTTGATCCCGTACAATTGCGAGACGCCACCAACAGCCGATGCATCGTTCATGGTGTAGCTGAATGCACGACCGTCACGCGTCTCGCCGAAAAGCTGGAAGCGCGTCTTGTAGTCGCCGAAGAACGCATGCTCGAAGCCGGCATAATATTTGAACTGCCATTTGATCTGGTCGTTGGCGGTTCCGTAAGCCGGATAATTGGGATCCACGTACACAGCATTGGTAAAGTTGGATCCCGGCGTGGAAGAAGTCAGAGGGCTGAGTTCCTTGACATCCTGCCAAGTGTAGCTGCCGCCGAACGAAAAACCGTTCTGGAACGATTTGTCGAACCGGACCACACCGACGATACTCCGCCCCTGATCCCCGTTCGTGAGCATCAGGTCTTCATTGCTGTCGGTCGGGCCAACCACGCTCACATATTTGGGGCGGCCATCCAGAGTGGTCGCGCCCGTCTTTACAAACCGGGCATTCGTAACGACCAGCGCATCCTTGACCCGCGTGTAGAGCAGATCCGCACCGAAGTTCCAGCCATCGCCCAGCGCACCAAAATCGGCACGGTAGTCAGCGGACAGGCTGAATTTCCACTGGCTCGGCAGTTTCAACTCAGGATCAAGGAGCGCTGTAGAACCGGTCGTGCCGGCAGATGCGTTTGAAACCGCGTCCATCACGGCTTGTGCGACACCTTGGCCTGTCACGTTCAGCAGACCAGCCGCTGGACCACCTGTCACGGCACCTGCGGCATTGCGCTGGATGGTCAGGCTGGACGTCACGATGCCGGTGTTGCTGTAGCTGTTGGAGACCCACACGTCCGGTGAACCGCCTCCGAACAGGCCGCCGCCGCCGCGCACGGACAACCGGTCATTTACCCGCCAGTCGAAGCCGACGCGTGGTTGCAAGACATCGCGTCCACCAAGCGTGGCCGTGTTGGTGAAGCCCAAACGATTATAAACATTGGAATTCAACGGAACGGGCGTGTTCATGTCATACACGTCCCAACGCACGCCATAGGTGAAAGTGAAGTCAGGCGTAACTTCCCAGTCATCCATGATGCCGAACGTAAACATCGTATAACGGAACTGTGCAGCAGCGTCGGAAAGCTCCTGAGAACGCGCGCCCTGATAGCGCAGCGCGCTTGCACGCCGGTTCTGGAAGTCTTGAATCGAATCGAAGTAGTAAGTGCCCAACGCATGCTGGAGGAACGCGTTATAGGTCTTCACATTCTCGAAGCCTGCCAGCAGCCGTACACGGTGGCTGTTCAGGTTAAGCTCACCGAGGAACTGCCCCGAAAAATTCTCGCTTTCCAATGCATTGAAGTGGCGCGAGGCATCCGGACCGATGTTGATAACGGGAACACCACTGGTGCAGGTCGTCGGAGAGGCCGAGACCGCCGGATCAACCTGCGATGTCTCATCAGCGCAGATCGAGAACTGGGAGAAATTCGCGCCCTGCGTCGGGTTCTGGCCGCGTGTGTACTTACGATAGGCGACGCGCGCCTCAGTCGAGAAGGTGTCCGACCAGTCACTGTTGAGCTGGAAGACGCCGGAGTGGACCTTCTCGCTCAGAATATAGTTGTTCGATGACAGCCCATATTGCGGCCGGGTCGCGCTGAACTCCGTACCTGAGTAGAAGTTATTGTCCCGCCCGGTCTGCACATAGAACGAGCCGTCATTATGGATATAGGTCAGGGCAGCGCGGTGATTGTCGGACAGGTTCGCGTCGAGCTTTACGACAACCTTGTCGTCCCGCTCTGTGTTGCTCGTCGGGACGCCACCCGCGTCATAATCGTAGACGCTCTGCGCAATGCCGGAAATCCGATCGAGCAGGCCTTGCGTGACGCCCTGAACCTCACTGCCGAAGCCCCCACCGATAGGCCCGATATTGATCGGCGTCGATTCACGCGCACGCTCGCCGGAAACCATGAAGAATAGACGGTCGGGGATGATCGGCCCGCGCAGCGTCGCGCCATAGACGCGGCTCTCGAAATCGAGATTGAGGGGCCGGTCCTTGGTGCGGTTGCCGGTCAGACCGTCGCTACTGAAGCTGTAGAAGCCGGTGCCATGCCAGTCATTGGTACCTGAGAGCAGCACCACATCGATGGCGCCGCCCTGCAAATCGCCGGCCGAGATGTCATATGGCGCGACCTTGACCGAGACCTGACCGATCGCATCGAGCGGAACCGGGCCACGACCGGTGGGCAAGCCACCATTGTTCAGACCGAAGTCGTCGGAGAACTGCACGCCGTCGACCGAGAAGCGGTTGAAACGGGGGTTCTGGCCGGCGATGGAAACAGCGCGGCTGTTCGTGAGATCGAGCGTGGCGAAAGCATCGCGACGAACCACGTCGCGAATATCGCGGTTGACCGAAGCGACACCCTCGATGTCATCGCGGGTAAACGCGCTGGCGGGACCTTGGCTGTAAGAGCCTGCGCCGGTGACGGCGGAGGCTGTCACGACGATGGTCTCACCCTCGGCTGTGAGCGCGATGGGCAGACGGAAGGTCTGGCCGGCCGTGAGATTGGCATCCGTGACGGTCGCATCGAGATAGCCCGGCGCACTGACCATGATGGTGTAAGGCCCACCAATCCGCAGGCCGCTGGTCGAGAAGCTGCCGTCGGCGCCCGTCGTCGTGCGCGAGACGGTGCCCGAGGGGACGTGCGTCACGGTGACGGCGGCGCCGGCGACCGGCGCGCCTTCTGCCGTGACAGTGCCGCGCACGGAAGAGGTTGTTTCCTGCGCATGGGCAGGGCTGATCGCCACGCAGGTGGCGATGCTCGCGGCCGAGGCAGCGAGGAAGAAGCGGAAGTTGCGCATCGAAGATCCCCTTTAGATCATCACGAAAACTGGTCTTGAGCCGTCCTGATCACGGCTGCCTTCACCCCTGTGGGCTCGGACACATCCTCTCGCCTGGTCTGCGATCCTTATGTCATCGCCCGTGTCTGGCGGACGTGACTCAATTATGACGATGGCGGGTTCATACTGGCGACCAGCCCAGTCTCGCCATTGCGAAATGAGCGGTATGTATCCGGAAAAAGGAGGAAAATTTCGCAAATCGCTCGTAACGCGGCAATAAAATCGCGCGATATCAATGGCATATTGTGCAGTGCGGCATCGATGCAACGCTCGCGCAGAATCTTGCCATGAGATGAACGGATCGCTGGCCCAATCGACCGTCTGGGCTGCCGGCGAGGCTCAGTCGCGCGAGATGACCGGCCGCTGCAGAAGCGGACGCCACCAGGGCAGGATGAAAAACACGAGCAGCAGCCAGATCAGGCCGACCGCCCAGCCGCCCGCCACATCGCTCGGCCAATGCACGCCGAGCCACACCCGGCTGGCCCCCGTGGCGAGAATCATCGCCGCGCAGACCCATGTCACCACCCGGCTCCGCGCCAGCAGCGCGATGGCGCCATAGAGCGCCATGGCGCCGGCGGCGTGCCCGCTGGGAAAGCTGGTGCCCACAGTCTCGACGAGGCAGGGGAGCATATCGGGGGAGAGCATCATCGGGCGCGGCGCATTGAAGCCGAGCTTCACCACGCCGATGACGAGCGCGGTCCCCACGCCCGCGACCAGCAGCGGGATCAAGCGTTCGGGATGCCCCAGCTTGATGAAGACCAGCCCCACCGCCAGCACGATCAACGTGCGACCGCCCACCGCGCCCAGCCGGTCCAGCGCCACTGCGCCATGCGTCACAAGCCCCGCACCGCGCACGCCGTGCAGCTTGCCCGCCAGTGCCATCAGCCGCTCATCGATGGGCGCGAACAGGCCGGTGGGCTGGAGGAAGCCGATGGCCGCGACCAGCAACGCCAGGCCGAGCGCAAAACTGAGCGCGACGCCCGGAGTTGGCGGTTGCCGCATCCGCCGATGGATCAGATGTGCAGCGCCCGCCCATAAGCGGCCAGCACGCTCTCGTGCATGGATTCGCTGATGGTCGGGTGCGGGAAGACCGTCTGCATGAAGTCCTGCTCCACCAGCTCGGCGGTCTTGCCGATGGTGAAGCCCTGGATCATCTCGGTCACCTCAGCGCCGACCATGTGCGCGCCGAGCAGCTCGCCGGTCTTGGCGTCGAACACAGTCTTCACGAAGCCTTCCGCCTCGCCGAGCGCGATCGCCTTGCCATTGCCGATGAACGGGAAAGTGCCGACCTTGACGGTATAGCCCGCGTCCTTCGCCTTCGCCTCGGTCAGGCCCACGGAGGCGACCTGCGGCTGGCAATAGGTGCAGCCCGGAATGTTGAGCGGGTCCATCTCATGCGGGTGGACATCCTTGTTGCCCAGCGCCTGCGCAATCGCCTCGGCGGCGGTCACGCCCTCATGGCTGGCCTTGTGCGCGAGCCATGGCGGCGCGGTGACATCGCCGATCGCCCAGATGCCATCGACGCCGGTGCGGCACAGGCCATCGGTCTTGATATGGCCGCGCTCCAGCGTGACGCCCAGCGCCTCCAGCCCGATATTCTCGGTGTTCGGGACGATGCCGATGGCGACGATGCAATGACTGAACTCGCTGGTTTCGCTCTTGCCATCCTTGCCCTTGATGGCAGCGGTAACGCCCTTGTCGCTGGCCTTGAGGCTCTCCAGCGAGGCGCCGGTGACGATCTTCATGCCACGCTTCACCAGTTGCTTTTCGAGGAACGCAGAGACGTCCTTGTCCTCGACCGGCACGATGCGATCCATCATCTCGACCACGGTCACATCCGCGCCCATGTCGTTATAGAAGCTCGCGAACTCGATGCCGATGGCGCCCGAGCCGATGACCAGCAGCTTGCCCGGCATTTCCGGCGGGGTCATCGCGGTGCGATAGGTCCAGATGCGCTTGCCGTCCGCCGGCGCGAACGGCAGGTCGCGTGCCCGCGCACCAGTCGCCACGATGATGTGTTTGGCGGCCAGATCGGTCTTCCTGCCGTCCTGGTCCGTCACCGAGAGCTTGCCTTTGCCGGTGATCGTGCCGGTGCCCATGTGCACGGCAACCTTGTTCTTCTTCATCAGGTGCGTGACGCCGGCATTGAGCTGCTTGGCGACACCGCGCGAGCGCTTCACCACCGCCTCGATGTCCGCGCTGATTTTCTCGGCGGCCAGGCCATAATCCTTGGCGTGGCTCATATAATGGAAGATCTCGGCCGAGCGCAGCAGCGCCTTGGTCGGGATGCAGCCCCAGTTGAGGCAAATACCGCCGAGCAGCTCGCGCTCCACAATGGCCGTCTTGAGGCCAAGCTGGCTCGCGCGGATCGCCGCGACATAGCCGCCGGGGCCGGAACCGAGAACGATGACGTCATAGGATTCAGACACGAAATGCTCCATCCATAATGCCCTCTCCCCTTGAGGGAGAGGGAGGGGCCCGCCGCGCAGCGGTGGGAGGGTGAGGGGTTTTCAACGCCGCAGATATCGCTTCGAGCGTTCCCTGCAAGTTGGTTTGAATATCATGATTCCAAAACCGCAGCACAATGTAGCCGCGCTCATTGAGCCAAGCCGTGCGAGCGACATCGGACGAGCTTTCCGCGTGCTGACCGCCATCGACTTCGAGAATTAGCCGCCGCTCCGGGCAGACAAAATCGGCGATGAAGGGGCCGATCGGTTGCTGCCTGCGAAATTTGAGACCTAGCTGGCCGCTCCGGAGCGCTTTCCAGAGCAGGCGTTCCGCGTCGGTCAGGTCGCGACGCAAACGCTTGGCCTGGGTCAGAGTGCTTGTGCTGTAGCCTGGCACCCCTCACCCTCCCACCGCTTTGCGGCGGGTCCCTCCCTCTCCCTCAAGGGGAGAGGGGAAAAACGAAGCGCCTGGAACCATCACGCCTCGGCAACCATCGGCGGCACCCTGCGGGGGCGGCGCACTTCGTCGATGGCGACGAAGATGAACCGGGCCTGCGTGACCTTGTAGGTTTTCTCGCTGTGCCGCGCGCGGCGCCAGGCCTCGACCTCAATGGTCATCGACGTGCTGCCCACCTTCATGAGCGTCGCGAAGACGGAGACCTCGTCTCCCACCAGCACCGGGCGGTGGAACTGCATGCCTTCCACGGCGATGGTGACAGCCCGGCCCTTGCTGTGCCGCGAGGCGACAAGCGCCGCCGCCATATCCATCTGGCCCATCAGCCAGCCGCCGAAAATGTCCCCATAGGGATTGGCATCCGCCGGCATCGCGGTGATCCGCGTGGCGGGCGCACCTTCCGGCAGGACATCCTCGTCAGCGGCCATGGTGCGCTTACGCCACCAGACCCAGCGGCGCCTCTACCAGTTCCTTGAACACCTTCATCAGCTCCGCGCCGTCCGCACCATCGATCGCGCGATGATCGAAGCTGCCGGTGGCGGACATGACGGTCGCGATGCCAAGCGCATCGTCGATCACATAAGGCCGCTTCTCGCCGGCGCCGATCGCCATGATCATCGCCTGCGGCGGATTGATCACTGCCTCGAACTGCTTGATGCCCATCATGCCCATGTTGGAGAGGCTGGCCGTGCCGCCGGTGAACTCTTCCGGCTTGAGCTTGCCTTCCTTGGCGCGAGTGGCGAGGTCCTTCATCCCAGTCGAAATGGCGGAGACAGACTTCGCGCCGGCATCGGTGATGATCGGCGTGATGAGGCCGCCCTCGATGGACACCGCCACCGAGATGTCGGCCCGGCTGAACTTGAGCAACTGGTCGCCGGCAAACTGCACATTGCATTTGGGCACAGCCAGCAGCGCCTTGGCCAGCGCCTTGATCAGCAGATCGTTGACCGAGAGCTTCACGCCCTGCGATTCGAGCGCCTTGTTCAGCTCGCCACGCAGCTTGAGCAGCGCGTCGAGGCGCACATCCACGGTAAGGTAGATGTGCGGCACCTGCTGCTTCGATTCGGTGAGGCGGCGCGCAATGGTCTTGCGCATGTTCGAGAGCTTCTCGACCTCGTGCGGAATGCCGAAATCCTGCGCGGCCGCGGCCACCGGGGCAGGCGCGGCCGAAGCCGACGCTGTGGGCGCCGCGGCCGGGCTCGCGGCCGGCTTGGGCGCGGTGCTGCCGGGCTTCACGCCCTCCAGATCGGCCTTCACGATGCGGCCATTGGGACCAGTACCGGAAACCGCGGCCAGATCGATGCCGCTGTTCGTGGCGATGCGGCGGGCAAGCGGGCTCGCCTTGACGCGATCTCCAGAGGAGGCAGCGGCCGGCGCAGCGGTCGATTTCGCGACTTCCGGCTCCGGCTTGGGGGCGCTGGCTGCTTCCGGCTTCTTCTCCGCAGCGGCGTCGGCCTTGGGTGCGGGCTTGGCTACAGCGGGAGCATCGCCGCTCGGCACCTCCTCGCCTTCCTCGACCAGAACCGCGATGACGGTGCCGACCTTCACATTGTCGGTCCCTTCGGCGACGAGTATCTTGCCGACGACCCCTTCGTCCACGGCTTCAAATTCCATGGTGGCCTTGTCGGTCTCGATTTCGGCGAGCAGATCGCCGGACGAGACGGTGTCGCCTTCCTTCACGAGCCATTTCGAAAGCGTGCCTTCCTCCATGGTCGGCGAGAGGGCGGGCATCTGGATATTGATCGCCATGGGGGCCAGGCTTTCCTGTTTTTCGGGTTGGACAATCACCGGCCACCTTCACGCTTTGCCCGTCGGGGTCAAGGCCATCCCTTGCATCCAGACCGAATTTCCCGCACCTACCGAGCCGGTTTCTTCGGGGGAGCAGGCGATGATGCGGACTTATCTCGTCGTGGTGGACGAAAGCAGCGAGGCGGAATCGGCCCTGCTGTTCGCCGCGCGCCGCGCTGCCAAGACGGGCGGCGGCGTGCATATGCTGGCGCTCGTGCCCAAGACCGAGTTCGTCCAATGGGGCGCCGTGCAGGCGACGATGGAGGAAGAAGCGCGCGCCCGCGCCGAGGCCCTCGCGGCCAGTGCCGCCGGCACGCTGATGGCGGAAGCGGGCATCCAGCCCGCGATCACGGTCAAGGTCGGCGATCCCGTGGCATCGGTGAAGGAGATGCTGGCCTCGGGCGAAACGGTCGCCGCGCTCGTGCTCGGGGCGGCGCCCAAGGGCGCGCCCGGCCCGCTGGTGGCGCACTTTGCCGGCAATGATGCCGGTACCCTGCCCTGCCCGGTGATGATCATCCCCGGATCGCTGAGCCGCGAGGATATCGAGCGGCTGAGCTGAGGGTCCGCTGCCGCCAAGTCAAATCAAAGCCGTGCTCCTGCGAAAGCAGGAGCCTAGGGCGGCGAGGTTCGTCGGTTGAGCCCTGGGCTCCTGCCTTCGCAGGAGCACTGTTAATTTCATTACGACAACGAAAAAGGGGCCGACCTTCGCCAGCCCCTCCTTCAAAATCCGATTGCGGCGGGTTCAGCCCGGCTGGTTGGCCCGTTCGGCGCCATTGCCGTCCAGATTCTCCGCGACGAACGCCCAGTTGACGTGCTTCTTGAGGATCGTGTCCGCGAAGTTGGGGCGCGCGTTGCGATAATCGATGTAATAGGCGTGCTCCCATACATCGAGGATGAACAGCGGCGTATCGCCATGCGCCACCGGGCAATCAGCGTCGTGATAGCTGGTCACTTCCAGCTTGCCGTCCTTGAGGATCAGCGCGGCCCAGCCGCTGGCGAAGTGGCCGACGGCTTCCGCCTTCAGCTTCTCGATCAGCGCGTCGGTCGAGCCGAAGCCTTCGTTGATGAGATCGGCCAGCTTGCCGCTCGGCTCCTGCGTCTCGGGCGAGAGGCACTGCCAGAAGAAGCTGTGGTTCCAGATCTGGCCGACCTGGTTGAACAGACCGCCCTTGGAGGACTTGATCAGCTCGACCAGCGACTTGCCCTGCAGGGCCGGATCGGCGGCGACCAGCTCATTGGCCTTCGTCACATAGGCATTGTGGTGCTTGCCGTGGTGATAGTCGAAGGTCTCGGCCGACATGTCATCGCCAAAGGCGGTCTTGGCATAGGGAAGGTCGGGCAGTGTGAATGCCATGGCGCTAATCTCCTCTTGGTGCATTAAAGTCGTTCTGCAGGCGAAACGCGCAGGCGCGCGATTCGTGTCGGTTGCCCGCAGCAGATGGCGCGTAGACCGGCAGCTTTCCAGTCATCTCTCCCGATCAGCGCCAAATATAATTTCGATATGACAGCGGCGCGACTTTGGCATAGCCTGTGCGATGGCCGATAACCGGCTTTAGGGGAGGGTGCGGTCAAAGCACCCGGCAAACGACTGGGGGAGCATCATGACGAAACTGTTCGGCAATCTGCATCTCGTCCTGCTGATCGGGGTTATTCTGACCCTGGCCGTCATTTACGGCATTGGCCCGAATGGCGAATCCGTTTCCGCCGCCTTGCGCTGGCTGCACACCTTCTTCGGCATTTTGTGGATCGGCCTGCTCTATTACTTCAACTTCGTGCAGATCCCGACCATGCCCAAGGTCCCGGCAGAGCTGAAGCCGGGCGTCTCCAAGTTCATCGCGCCGTCCGCGCTGTTCTTCTTCCGCTGGGCCGCGGCGCTGACCGTGCTGACCGGCCTGCTAGTGGCATGGCGCACCGGCTATCTGCACGAGGCGTTCGCGTTCAAGGCGCCCTATCAACTGATCGGCCTTGGCATGTGGCTCGCCGTGATCATGGCGATCAACGTGTGGTTCGTGATCTGGCCGGCGCAGAAGAAGGCGCTGGGGCTGGTGGCCGCCGACGATGCGACCAAAGCCAGCGCTGCCACCCGCGCGATGATCTTCAGCCGCACCAACACGCTGCTGTCGATCCCGATGCTCTACTGCATGGTCAACTTCAACGGCGGCTGACCGGCCGGCGCCCTGCGCGAGGCGCAAGCGCCTCAAAGCAGGGCGTGTTTCTTCAGGCAGTGCCGCAACTGGTCGTAGGAGAGCCCGATCGCCTTGGCCGTGGCGCGCTGGTTGAAGCGGTGGCGCTGGAGCGCATGGCGCAGGATCGCGGCCTCATGCGCGTCGACAGCACCGCGAAAGTCGGCAACATCGTCCAGCGCGATCAGCAATCGTCCATCTTCGACTGCACCCTCCTCGGAAGGACCGGCGACAGGCGCCGCGGTGGCGGTAGCGGGTTTTCCCGGCATCGGCTGCGGCTTCCAGGGCGAAGCAAAGGGATCGAGCTGGATCTCGTCGATCGGCCGATCCGGATCGGGCCAGCGATACACGGCGCGCTCGACCACATTGCGCAGCTCGCGCACATTGCCGGGCCAGCGATAGGCGTTGAGCGCCGTCATCATCCGCTTGGAAAAGCCCGGCCATGACGACCAGCCGCATTCCGATGCCATCTTGCGCCCGAAATGCTCGACCAGAACGTCGACATCGCCCTCGCGCCCGCGCAGAGGCGGCAGGGTAATCACCTCGAAGCTCAGCCGGTCGAGCAGGTCGGCGCGGAACCGCCCGGCTTCCACCGCATCGGGCAGATGCTCGTTGGTCGCCCCGACAATCCGCACATCGACATTGAGCGGCCGCGAACTGCCGATGCGCGTCACCTCGCCATATTCCACGGCGCGCAGCAGCCGCTCCTGCGCCGCCATGGAGAGCGTGCCCAGTTCGTCGAGGAACAGGGTTCCGCCATCGGCCTCCTCGAAGCGACCGGCCCGCGCCCGCGTCGCGCCGGTGAAGGCGCCGGCCTCATGGCCGAACAGCTCAGCCTCGATCAGCGTCTCGGGCAAGGCGGCGCAGTTCATGATGATGAGCGGCCCATCCCAGCGCTGGGAAAGGCGATGGATGCGCTCGGCGATCAGCTCCTTGCCGGTACCCCGCTCGCCGATGACCAGCACCGGGCGGTTGAGGTCAGCCGCGCGGCCGGCCTGCTCGACCGCATCCAGAAAGGCGAGGGATTCCCCGACGAAATGCGTCGTCTTTTCCATTCCCAACTTTTAGGGATATTTCCCAACTCATTGCAACAAACAATGCTTCGCGCCCACCTCGATCAAGAAGAAATTGGCGAAAATCCGGGCTTCTCAGAAATTGGCACGCCCCCTGCACTGCATTGGGCAATCCGCCAACGAGCGGGATTTGAAGGCCTAACCAGGATCAGGAAGAGACCGCCATGTTGAACACAATCGACCGCTTCGGTGCTCAGACCGCTGCAGCATGTCTTACCCTCATTTTCAGCGCCATCATGGTGATCGGCGCTGTCGGCCCTGCTCTCACCGGCAACCCTGCCGCCACGACTGCAGCGGCTCTGGACAACACACCGGACAAGCCGTCACAATCCCTTGTGTGACGGCTTCAAGGTCGGGGCAGCACACCCCCGCTGCCCCGACCGAACCGCCTCAGTTGGAGTATGTACATGAGTATTTTCTCTCGCACCCGGGACATCATTGCCGCCAACGTGACCGATCTGCTGGATCGCGCCGAGGACCCGGCCAAGATGATCCGCATGATCATCCTCGAAATGGAGGAGACGCTGGTCGAGGTGCGTGCATCGGCAGCGCGGACCATCGCCGACCAGAAGGAGATGCGCCGCCACATCGCCAAGCTCGATGCCCTGCAGGAAAGCTGGGTCGAGAAGGCGCAACTCGCCCTCTCCAAGGATCGCGAAGACCTTGCCAAGGCCGCGCTGGTCGAGAAGCAGAAGGCCGGCGACATGGCCGAGCAGCTGCGCGGGCAGATTGCCATGCTGGATGAGGCGCTGGCCGCATCCGAAGAAGACATCGCCAAGCTGCAGGCCAAGCTGCGCGAGGCGCGCGTCCGGCAGAACAGCCTCGTCGCCCGCATGGAGAGCGCACAGACGCGCCGGCGTGCGCGCGAGATGTATAATGGCGAGCGCGTGCAGGATGCCTTCTCCCGCTTCGAACTGCTGGAGCGCCGGGTCGATCTGGCCGAAGGCGAAGCCGATGCCATGGGTCTGGGCGGTCAGCCCAAGACGCTGGAGCAGGAAATCGCCGAGCTCCAGTCCGCCGACAAGGTGGAAGCCGAACTCGCGGCGCTCAAGGCCGCGCAAGCCAGGAAGGATTGATCCATGGAGGACGTCTTTCTGCCCATCGTCATCTGCGGCATGCTGTTCATCGGCATGCCGTGGCTGATCTTCCACTATGTCACAAAGTGGAAGCAGGCGCCCAAGATCACCGATGAGGACGAACGGCTGCTCGATGAGATGCACATGCTCGCCCGTCGCCTGGAGGAGCGCCTCCAGACGGTCGAGCGGATCATCGCCGCCGATAATCCCGATTTCCGTCCAGCCCGCCCGAGCGCGAGCGACGATCCCTATTTCGACAGGAGGAACTGAGATGTCCGCCCGCCGCACCAAATTCTACCTCGACAAGAAAAATGCCAAAGCCATGGGCGTGTGCGCCGGCATTGCCGACTATATGGGCATCGACGTGCTCTGGGTCCGCATTGGCGCCGTGCTCGTGACGCTGGCCGGCGGCTTCCCCTGGACGGTGATCGCCTATCTGCTCGCCGCATGGATGGCCGAGCCCAAGCCGACCGGCCTCTATGCCGACCGGGAAGACGAGCGCTTCTGGCAGGGCGTGCGCACCAATCCGGCGCGCTCTACCCGCGATGTGCGCAGCAAGTTCCGCGACATCGACCGGCGCCTGTCCGACATCGAGACCTTCTACACCAGCCGCAACACCCGGCTTGCCGACGAGATCGACAGCCTGCGCTGACACAAGGGCGAGGCGAATGAGAGGCGCAACAGCGCTCGATTACAGGGGAATTTCAACCATGGATCCTATCACCGCGGACGCCGTCGTCGAATCGATGCCGCTCATCGTCGGCGCCAGTTCGCTGCTCGGCCTGCTGGCCATCGCCGGATGGGTCTTCAACACCTGGCTGCGCGTCCGGCACGGCTATCCGCTCGAGAACAGCTGGGGCAAGGCCGTCTACCCGCAGAAGAATGAGGAGCTCAGCGAGCGGATCAAGCTGCTCAGCCAGGAGAATGCGCAGCTGCGTGCCGAGCTTGGCGCGGTCAAGGATCGGCTGGCCAATGTGGAGCGCATCGTGACCGACAGCGCCCTTCATCTGACCAACGAGATCGAAAGCCTGCGCACCCCCTCCAACTGATCGCCATCCAACTGGCCGGGAGTCCCATCATGCCTGCTTCAATGCTGTTATTCTTCATGATTGTCGTCGGCATCCCGGTCATCGGGGGCATCTGGAGCAAATATATGCGGCAGAAGATGAAGCTGCGCGAGCGCGAGTTGGACGTGCTCGGCACACAGACCGCAGAAAAGGCCGCACAATATGCCGCGCAAGTCGAGCGGCTGGAGCAGCGGGTGCGGGTCCTGGAGCGGATCGTGACCGATCGCGGCGCGGCCCTTGCCCATGAAATCGACCAGCTCGGCGGCGCTGAATCCGCCCCTCACGAAACCCCCACGCGGACCGACCACTAAGACATCGACAGGAGGAGATAGAGTCATGACCGATCTTGACCTCGTGAAGCACGCCATGACCATGATAGCGCTAACTTTATCATTTGCACTTGTCGCCCTGGCCTCGCTCAAGGGCTGGAACGGATGGCTGGCGCTCAAGCGGGCAGAGCTGGACATGGCCGCCAGCCGCGCCGCCCCGCGCGCGCCGACCCCGGACGCACCCCTGGCCGGCGGGCTGATCGAGATGGCCGATCTCAAGGAGCGCATCCGCAAGCTGGAAGCCATCGCCGCCGGCATCGACGTCTGATCCGCAGAGTTTCACTGGCCTCCCGCGCGCCGCGACCTATATGGGCGGCATGACGACATTGCAGACCATCCAGGACGATTACGAACTGCTCGAAGGCGATGAGCGCTACCGGCTACTGATCGACCTGGGCCGCGAACTGGAACCGATGCCGGACGCGCTGAAGACGGACGCGACGCTCGTGCGGGGCTGCTCCGCCTCCGTCTGGGTCTACCCGACACGGCTGGACAATGGCGCGCTGCATTTCCTGGCGGACAGCAACGCCGCCATCACCAAGGGCATCATCGCCTTGGTCCTGCTCACTGTGCAGGACCGGATGCCGGCGGAGGTCGCGACGTTCGATATCGAACAGGCGCTGGCACCCTTCGACCTCAAGCGCCAGCTCTCGTCCAATCGCACGCAAGGGCTGCCGAACATGATCGCGCTGATCCGGGAAACGGCGACTCGCCTGCAGGCGGAGGATGCTGCGGGTTGAAAAGGGGGCGGTTGACAGGCTCACGTCACAGCTTGCAGGTTGGGCGCCATACCGGTGAGCCGTTTTCACCGCAGCTTCATTCGCATTCGGCCTCCGCCACGAACAGGGCGGGCGCCAGAAGAAACAGGTGGCGCATTGATTGATCCCAAGCATTTCCGCGACGTTCTCGGCAGTTATCCCACCGGCGTATGCGTCATCACCTCAAATAATGCGGACGGCCAGCGCTGGGGCCTCGCGGTCGGCACTTTTTCTTCGATCTCGCTAGACCCGCCGCTGGTCGGCTTCCTGCCCGACAAGCGCTCGGGAAGCTGGGCCAATATCGCCACCACCGGCCGCTTCTGCGTGAATGTGCTGGGCAATGCGCAGCTGGAGACCTGCCGGCGATTCGCCTCGCGGCATGACGACAAGTTCGAGGGCATGGCCCATGGCACCAGCCCCGGCGGCCTGCCGATTCTCGATGGTGCGCTCGCATGGATCGAATGCGCGATCGAAAAGGTCGTGGAATTGGGCGACCATCTTCTCGTCGTCGGCGCGGTGCAGGCCATGGAGCGTGCGCCCGAGGGCTCGCCGCTGATCTTCTATCGCGGTGGCTATCACCGACTGATCGATCTGGAAGACGCCACCGCCTGACCGGCTCACGCCCGGCCGAACGGCAGGATCGCCTCCAGCTCCGGCAAAGACGGCTTGCCCGGCACCTGCCGACCGCTGCGCATCAGGAAGACATGGCGGACGATCTCCGCCTGCTGCTCGATCCCATAGCGCGCGAACGGCTTGCCCGGCTGGTAGTCGTAATCATAGCGGCAGAACGGGTGCCGCCACACCAGCAGGTTGATGCCGGTCTGGTGCTGCCAGACGTGCGTCATTTCGTGAATGAACAGCCCTTGCGCCGCCAGATCGCCGGCACCGAAGCAATCGCAATAGCTGCGCCCCTGCGGATGGAAATGAATATGCCCGCGCGGCGCCATGACGATGGCACGCGGCTGAAAGGGCCACCATTTGCGGTTGCGAATCCGCACCTCGTCCAGGGCGATCGCATCGCCGAACACCCGCTCGACCAGCGCGCGCTCCGGCTGGGACAGCGGCCGATCGACGGCGCCAATGTGCGGGGATGGGACGGCCATGCAGCCGTGATAGGCGCCCCTGCCTCACCGGCAAGGCCCGCCTCTCCCGGCGCATGCCCGCCGGCCGTCACTCGCTCTTGAGATCGAGAACCGACACCGCCGCCAGAATGACGCCAAAGACCGCAACCATGCCGATGAAGGTCAGGACCGGCCACTGCATAAGAAGGTTCATCGCGAATGCTCCTGCAAACCATGTGATGAGCCCTCTTTTCACCGAACGGCGCCGCCGACATTGATCGGCATCAAACCCGCGCCCGCCCCATCCGGGCGGAATTTTTTTCACGGGTGATCCCCGCGCGGCATTTCCCGTGCGTAAAAACCGACAATCTTGCCCAAGTCTGACAGGTCCATTCATCGGGCGGTCATCTGGGCTGACTTAGAAAAGCGATGTGGCGCGGGGACTGACCTCGGGATTCCCCCCTGTTGCCCGGGCTTCGCCCCGCACCACATGCGCAAAAATTCAGGCGCTTTCTTCGAGCCCCCGCTCCATGCCCCCCGGAGCGGGGGTTTTCGATGTCCGCGCTATACGCCCGGCCTGGTGCCGCGACGCACAGCCGCTCGAGTCAAAATAATCGCTTCGCGGCTTGGGTTCGGCGCCGAGGGCGGCTAGGGACTTTGGCCATGTCGACCAAGCAGACTCTCAAGATCGCCTCCTGGAATATCAACAGCGTCCGCGCCCGCCTCGAAATCGTCGAGCGCTTCCTCACCGAGTATCAGCCGGACGTTCTGTGCATGCAGGAGACGAAGGTCGTGGACGGCTCCTTTCCGGAGGGCCTGTTCCGCCGGCTCGGCTATAATCATCAGGTGCTGCACGGCCAGCCGATGCACCATGGCGTGGCCATCGTCAGCCGCATTCCGGTGCGTGAGGACGAGCGACTCGATTGGCAAGCCAATGGCGAGGCGCGCCACATCGGCGTGCGGCTGGAAAACGGGCTGCGCATCGAGAATGTCTACGTGCCCGCCGGCGGCGAAGAGCCGGACCGCACGATCAACCGCAAGTTCGGCCAGAAGCTCGATTTTCTGCAGCGTATGATCGATTGGTCCGGCAAGCTCGGCGGATCGACCCTGCTGCTCGGCGACTTCAACGTCGCGCCGCTGGAGTGCGATGTGTGGAGCCACAAGCAGCTCATCAACGTCGTCAGCCACACCCAGATTGAGCGCGACCTGCTCGGCCATCTCCAAAGCTCGCACAACTGGATCGACCTTGGCCGGCGCTTCGTGCCCGCGCCCGAGCGGCTCTACACCTGGTGGAGCTACCGCGCGCAGGATTGGGCGAAGTCTGATCGCGGCCGTCGGCTCGACCATATGTGGCTGAGCCCCGACCTCGCGGAGACGGCGGTCTCGCATCAGGTCGCCGAGGATTGCCGCAGCTGGACGCGCCCCTCGGACCACGCTCCGCTGATTACGGAATTCGCCTTCTGATGGGCGCGCGATAATGGACGGGCGCGCTGCGGCTCGCGCCATCGATGCCCTTCGGCGCGGCTGGCCTATCCGGCTGGTCGATGCAGGTGTCGATGCAGGTGGGGCGCTGACGCTGCTGCCTGTGGAAGGCGCGACGCCGACGAGCCTCTCCTCGTTCGACCCGGCGGCAGAGGCGCCCCTGCTGCTCTCCGCCGCGCGGGCCGTCACGCTCAAGCTCGCCAACCAGCGGGAGGCGGCGGACCCACAAGCGCCGGCGCTCATCGCCCGCGAGCGCTGGATCGATTCGCCCGCCGCCGCCATGGCCATTGCCGATCCGGTGCGCGATCTCGCGACGCCGCTCAAAGGCCCGTTCCGCGCCCTGCCGGTGCCGCACCCGGCCCTGGCCGCCGCCGCCCTCACCCTTGCGCGCCTCGCCGGCATGTTGCCCGCCTTCTTCATCGGCTCCGAGGATGCCGAGGCCGAGGTGCAGCTGAGCGCGGACGATATCGCCACTTATGCAGACCCGACCCGGCTCGCCATCGCCGCCCGCGCGCGTCTGCCCGTCGAAGCCAGCGTGGATGCGCAGATCGTCGCCTTCCGCTCGCCGGAAGATCCCCGCGAGCACATCGCCCTCGTCATCGGCGAGCGCGACGGCAGCGCCCCGGTCGTCCGCCTGCACAGCGAGTGCCTGACCGGCGACGTGCTTGGCTCGCTCAAATGCGATTGCGGACCGCAATTGCACGGCGCTCTGCACGAGATCGCCCATGCGCGCTGGGGCGTTCTGCTCTACCTCCGGCAGGAGGGGCGCGGCATCGGCCTCATCAACAAGCTGCGCGCCTATCAGTTGCAGGATCAGGGCTTCGATACGGTGGACGCCAATGTCCGCCTGGGCTTCGCTATCGATGCGCGCGATTTCGGCGTGGCGGCGCGGATGCTCGATCTGCTCGGCATCGACGAAATCCGACTGCTCACCAACAATCCGGAGAAGGTCGCGGGCCTGGAATCGCAGGGCATCCGCGTGGCCGAACGGCTGCCGCTGGCTTTGCCCTCCAATCCCCATAATGAGCGCTATCTCGCGACCAAGCGGGACCGCACCGGCCATCAGTTGTGAGCGAAGCGCCAGCCATTCTGGTCGATGGCGAGGCGGGGCGCCTGACCATCGGCGACTGGTCCTGCGCCTGTGTCGTCGGCAAGGGCGGGCTCATCGCTGCGGCGGACAAGCGCGAGGGCGATGGCGCCTCGCCCATCGGTGACTGGCCGGTTCGCGCCGCGCTGCTCCGCCCCGGTCGCATCGATGCCGCTCAGGCGCCCGCCATCCCCTGGCGCTGGGTCCGGCCGGACGATGGCTGGAGCGACGATCCCGCCGACCCGGCCTATAACCGCCCCGTCCATCTGCCGCGCCACACCAGCCACGAGCTGCTCGCACGCGCGGATCAGGCCTATGACGTCATCATCGTCCTTGGCCATAATGATGCGCCGCCAACGCCCGGCATGGGCAGCGCGATCTTCTTCCACCAATGGGTGATCGGTGAGAATGGCCAGCCCAAGGCGACGGAAGGCTGTGTCGCCATCGCCCCGGACGACATGCGCACCGTCCTTGGGCTGCTTCGCCCCGGCACGACGCTCCGTTTGCGATAGCGCATCCTGCCGCATTCAACGGCTCGTCGCGAAACCACCCCATGGTAAGCAGCGCTTAACCACAGGGGCCTCACCTGCCGGGACGACCACAAGGTGATTCATGAACGCATATCTCGAAGACGGGCGGACCGACGCAGCCTGGCAAGCCATTTGCCGGTCCCAGGGCGTCATCGAATTCAGCCCCGAAGGCACCATCTTGTGGGCCAATGACGTCCTGCTCGAGACATTGGGCTACCGCCTCGATGAGGTGGTCGGCGAGCATCATCGCATCTTCTGCGCGCCATCCTTCGTGCGCTCCACTGACTATGCGGCCTTCTGGCGGACACTGACCTCCGGCGCGTTCCACGCCGGCCGCTATGAGCGGCGCTCACGCGGCGGCGCCCCCGTCTATCTTCAGGCCACCTACAATCCCGTTGTCGATTGTCAGGGCAGACCGGTGCGCATCCTCAAGATCGCATCCGACGTCACCCGGCAGGTCCAGCTCGAACAGGAAGTGCAGGCCCGCTATGAGGAAAGCCAGCGCCTGCAGGGTGAGTTGCAGCGCGGCAATGCGCGGCTCCAGTCCACCATGGCCGAACTGGCGGCCATCGTGACCACGATCGGCGCCATCGCCAACCAGACCAACCTGCTGGCGCTCAACGCGCGCATCGAAGCCGCCCGCGCCGGCGAAGCCGGTCAGGGTTTCGCGGTCGTCGCCAATGAGGTGAAGAAGCTGGCCGGGGACACCCGCCTCGCGACCTCCCGCGCGGTGGACATGATGAAGCACAGCATCGCGCCGGATATCGCCGCCTGAGCTACTCCGCCGCATCCTCCAGCGATGCGCTGGGTTCGGATGCCGCCAACCCCGCCTCCGGGTTCATCCGCTCGGCCTGCTGGCGCATCCACATCTGCGCATAATGGCCGCCGAGCGCGAGCAACTGCGCATGCGTGCCCTGCTCGACCACGCGGCCGTCATCCATCACGATGATGCTGTCGGCATGGACGATGGTCGAGAGCCGGTGCGCGACGATGATCGTCGTGCGGCGCGCGGCTACGTCATCAAGCACGGTCTGGATCGCCGCTTCCGTGCGGCTGTCGAGCGCACTGGTCGCCTCGTCGAGGACCAGGATCGGCGGATCTTTCACCAGCGTGCGCGCAATGGCAACGCGCTGCTTCTCGCCACCGGAGAGCTTGAGGCCGCGCTCGCCCACCCGCGTGTCATAGCCCTTGGGCAGCGAGTCGATGAAGCGGTCGATCGCCGCCCCGCGCGCGCCCGCCTCGATGTCCGCCTGCGTCGCGCCGTCACGGCCATAAGCGATGTTGTAGCCGATGGTATCGTTGAACAGCACCATGTCCTGCGGTACGATGCCGATGGCGGCGCGCAGCGAGGTCTGTTGCACGCGGGCGATGTCCTGCCCGTCGATGAGGATGCGACCGCTCTGAATATCGTAGAAGCGGAAGAGCAGCCGCGCGATGGTCGACTTGCCCGCGCCGGAATGCCCGACCACCGCGAGCGTCGTACCCGCCGCGACATGGAAGCTCACGCCCTTGAGGATCGTCCGGTCGGGATCATAGCCGAATACCACGTCCTCGAAGCGGATATCGCCGGCCGTCACCGTAAGCGGCGGCGCATCGGGCACGTCCTTGATCTCGGTCTCGGTATCGATCAGCCGGAACATCGCCTCCATGTCGATGAGGCCTTGGCGGATCGTGCGATACACCATGCCGAGCAGATCGAGCGGGCGGAAAAGCTGCATCAGCAGCGCATTCACCAGCACGACATCGCCCGGCGTGAACCGGCCCTGCGCCCAGCCCCACACCGTGAACGCCATCGCGCCGCCCATCATCACATTGGTGATGAGCGCCTGGCCGATGTTGAGCATCGCAAGGCTGTTGTTGCTCTTGGTCGCCGCGTTCATGTAGCTGCGCTGCGCAGCCCCGTAGCGCGCGGCCTCGCGGTCCTCCGCCGTGAAATATTTGACCGTCTCGAAGTTCAGCAGGCTGTCCACGGCATGGGCCGTCGCCCCGGTATCGAGATCGACCATCTCCCGCCGCAGCGCGTTGCGCCATTCGGTGATCTTCTGCGTGAAGGCCGTGTAGAGCGCGATCATCACCAGCGTGCCCGCCACCAGCCCGAAGCCGAACTTGACCTGGAAGATGATGCACACCGCGATCAGCTCAATCGCGGTCGGCGCGATGTTGAAGAGCAGGAAGTGCAGCATCGTCTCGATGGACGTGGTGCCTCGCTCGATGACCTTCGTAACGCCGCCGGTCTTGCGGTTGAGGTGGAAGCGCAGCGAGAGATTGTGCAGGTGGCGCAGCGTCTGCTCCGCCATCAGCCGCTGGGCATTGCGGCCGACGCGCTCGAAGGCGACATTGCGCAGATTATCCGACACGACGCCGCCAAAGCGCGCGCCCGCATAAGCCAGAACCAGCCCCAATGCGACGGCCACCCCCGCCTGCATCCCCGGCCCCATCCGGTCGATGATACCCTTATAGGCGAAGGGCATGACGAGGATGATCGCCTTGCCCAGCAACACCAGCACCAGCGCGACGATGATCCGCGCCTTGAGATTGGGCTCACCCGCCGGCCAGAGATAGGGCAGGAAGCGCCGCAACGTCGCCCATGCGGGCGGCGTGGGCAGATCCTTATCCTGATTGTCCGGTGGCATGGATGCCAGTTAGGCGCGCGGCCACCGCTTGCCAAGGGCGGTGAGCTTTGCGCGCCCGATTACCCTCGTTGCGGCCTGCCGTGGCATCAGCCCTGTGGCGCGGAGGGCACGGGCTTTCGACCGATTGTCCACCAAACGCGATGCGGCGCCAGCAATGGTTCCCGAGGAAAGCGCTCAGCGAGCATCGCCGCGTGAGCCGAATCGAAGGCCGCAGTGGCATCGGCCCCGAGGCTCGCCTTGATGCCCGCGCTGGCTTTGATCCGCCCGCGCCATCCTTCATGACTGTAGGGCTGATTGATATCGAAGGACGCCGTTTCGAGTTCGCTGAAGCCAGCTCTGGCCAAATCCGCCAGCCATTGCGGGTAGACGCCGCAGCCTCCCGCGCCGGGCCATGCGGGATTGTGCGCCAAGATGAGGGCTTCGGTCGCCTCCACAACGGTTCCGGGCAGCGGGAGCCAATCGAAATGAGCCAGGACCACAACGCCGCCGGGCCGCAGCACCCTGCTCGCTTCCCGCGCAGCGCGCTCCCGGTCGAACCAGTGCCAGCATTGTCCAGCGGTTACGATGTCGAAAGCCCCATCGGCGAAAGGCAGCGCCTCGGCTGTCCCAACGACATAGTCGACCTCAAGCTTGGCAGCCCCATCCAGCGCGCGCGCCTCTGAGAGCAGAGCTTCGCTCGGATCGAGGCCGGTGACGGTCAGCCCCCTGAGCGCCAAGCCACGCGCCACGGACCCTGTGCCGGTGCCGATGTCCAGCGCACGCTGGCCGGGTTGCGTGGCAATTTGACCGGTGAGCCGATCGAAGAATGCGGGCGGGAAACCGGCGCGGTGGCGCCCATAATCCGCCGCAGCCCGCCCGAAATCGACCGCGCCTCCAAAACGGCGCAATTGTTCCGCTGTTTGTGCGCTCTTGTCTCTCAACGTCTGGACTCCGGCACCGGCATAGGGCCTCATGTTATCATCGCGCCGAGATCGCGCGCAGAGATTTCACCAGCTCACGCCCGCGCGCTGAAGACGCTCCAGCCGGTGGCTTCGGCCAGCCGCTCGAGGGCACGCGTGCCGAGGTGGGAGTTGCCGCTTTCGTTGAGGCCGGGCGACCAGACGGCGATGCTCGCCTTGCCGGGTACGACGGCGAGAATGCCACCGCCGACGCCGGATTTGCCCGGCATCCCGACCCGAAAGGCGAAGTCGCCGCTGGCATCATAATGGCCGCAGGTCAGCATCAGTGCGTTGATACGGCGGGCGCGGCGGGGCGAGACCACGCGCCCGCCCGCCGGCTGGCGTCCATCCAGCATGAGGAAACGGCCGGCCTGCGCCAGCTGCACGCAATCCATGGTGATGGCGCATTGGTGGAAATAGCAGCCCGTCACCAGATCGACGGGATTGTGGATGTTGCCGAAGGCCCGCATGTAATTGGCCAGCGCGATGTTCCGGTAGCCCGTCTCCGCCTCGCCCCGCGCCACGCTTTCATCGATGGCGATGCTCTCGTCATCGGCCAGATAGCGCACGAAGCGCAGCAGCGCGCCGATGGATTCGCGGGGTTGATGGCCGGAGAGATTGACGTCCGCCACCACCAGCGCGCCCGCGTTGATGAACGGATTGCGCGGAATGCCCCGTTCGGCCTCGAGCTGGACGATGGAATTGAAGGCATTGCCCGAAGGCTCGCGGCCGACGCGCTTCCAGAGCTGGTCCCCCACCTTGCCGAGCGCCATGGTGAGCGCGAACACCTTGGAGATGGACTGGATCGAAAAGATCCTGCGCGCATCCCCGCCCATGGCGATGGTCCCATCCGCGCCGACAATGGCCATGCCGAACTGGTCCGGGGACACGTTGGCAAGGCCGGGGATATAGGTCGCGACGGCGCCGCGATCCCGCTCGGCCGCCATGGCCGCGACGATCTCGTCGACGATTGTCTGCAGGTCGCCAGCCATCGGAGCGATCAATGGATGACGATATCGGCAGGCTCCGGCGGCAGCTCATCGCCTGAGGTGCTGGCGATCACCTGCGCCGCGACAAGATCGCCCACCACATTCACCGTGGTGCGACACATATCGAGGAAGCGGTCCACACCCAGCACGAGCCCGATGCCCGCCGGGGGCACGCCCACGCTGGCGAGGATGAGCGCGATTACCGGCAGCGTACCGGCCGGAACGCCCGCCGTGCCGATCCCGCCCATGATGCAGATGAGCATCACGACGAGCTGCTGGCCCAGCGTCAGATCGACGCCGAAAAACTGCGCGAGGAACAGCACCGTCACGCCCTCGAACATGGCTGAGCCATTCTGATTGGCGGTAGCGCCGATGGTGAGCACGAAGCGGGAGATGGGGCGCGGAAGCTTCAATTTCTCCTCGGCGACCCGCAACGATGTGGGCAGGGTCGCATTGGAAGAGGCCGTGGCGAAAGCCATCACGCTCGCTTCCTGGGTCTCGCGGAAGAAGGCGATGGGATTCTTGCCGGCGATGAACTTGAGGATGAGCGGAAACACGCCGAACATCTGCATACCGAGCGCCAGCAGCACGACAAAGACAAAGGCGGAAAGACGCCCGATCAGTTCCCAGCCAAACAGCGCCGCCAGATTGAACATGAAGCAGAAGATGGCGATGGGCGCGAGCTTGATGACAAGGCCGATGAGCCGCATCGAGACCTCGAAAATGCCTTCGAACCCGGCCTTGATCGTCGCGGTCTTCGCTGGATCGACCAGCAGGAAGCCGACGCCGAAGAAGAGCGCGAAGAACATCACCGCCAGAATGTCGTTCGCGCTCATCGCCGCGACGAAGTTGGTCGGCACGATCGCCAGCACCGCCTCGACGCCGGTTTTGGACTCGCCGGCCTGCGCCACGATGGAGGCCGCCCCTTCCGAGGATTGCGCGATCATGCTCCGGGCCAGCGCCGGATCGATGCCGCCGCCCGGCTGGAGCAGATTGACGAGTGCCAGAGAGATGGCGACCGAAATGCTGGAAACAACGACCGTGTAGAGCAAGGTGCGCAGGCCCACGGTCTTGAGATGCCGCGCCTCCCCCATATCCGCGACGCCCACGATCAGCGCCGAGACCAGCAGCGGAATGATGAGCATGAACAGCAGGCGCAGGAAGATCTGGCCAATGGGCTGCGTGACATAGGTGGTGACGATCGCCACCCAGGCCGCGTCCGCCGCGACGCTGTGGACGATCAGCCCCAGCACCAGCCCCGCAAGGAACCCGCCGAGCATCCAGTATTGCAGGCGCGTTTCCTTGCGGTCTTCGCCCGCGCTGGCTTCGGTCATGCTCGATCCCCTTTTGGTGTTGCGAAGCAGGCTAACAGTGCGGGGAGCGCATCGCAAATACGCAAAAAGCCACTCAGCATCCTAGAAGATGCAACGCCACCTCGCGCTGATGCGGGGCACGGCGATGCTCGACCAGATAGATGCCCTGCCAGGTGCCGAGCGCCAGCCGCCCGCCGATCAGCGGCACGCTGAGCGAAACACCGGTCAGTACGGCCTTGAGATGCGCCGGCATATCGTCCGGCCCTTCATCGTCATGCAGGTAGCGCTGGTCCTCGGGCGCCATCCGCGCCAGCCAGGCGAGCAGATCCTTCTGCACCGCCGGCGCGGCATTTTCCTGAATGGTGAGCGAGGCGGAGGTGTGGCGGCAGAAAACGGTAAGCAGGCCTTCGTCCATTCCTTGCGCCAAAGCCCAGTGCGAAACCTCGCGGCTGATCTCCACCATGGCCTGCCCCGGCGTCGCGATGCGCAGGACCGTGCTGGCCTGCCGCAGATCAGCCATGACCGGCGGGCGCAAAGATCACGAGCAGCCTTCGACCCACTGGACCTGCTCCCACTGGCCGATGCGCCAGCTCTGCACGGTCTTGCCGTCCGTCTCCGCGATCAGCCCCGTCGGCGCATTGGCCCGATGCAACACCAGATAATGGCCGGTCGGCCCGGTATAGGGATGCGGCTGCACTTCGGCCGAACCGAGCCGCTTGATCGCCTCGGCTTCGCTCTGGCCCACGCGCAGGCCAAATGGTCCCTCATGCTGCGCATCGGAGACATCGACCCGCACGACATGGTCGCCATCCAGCATCACCGCCGCCTCCGGCCAGCCCTTGAAATGCGCATAGGTGCAGGTCGAGCCCGGCATGGGATCATCCCGCCCGGCGACCGCGAGCCCTTCAGCGGCCAGCTCGGCGAGGGTCGCGCCGATGCGGATCGGCCCGACCTGGTCGAGCGTCTCTGCCTCCGCCGGCTCTGCAGCCGCATTCGCCGCGTCGGCGATGTCATTGGCCGGCACAGCCATGTTGCGACCCGCCTGCGCGCCATTGTCCGGATCTTCAGGCTGGGACTGGCAGGCGGCAAGGCTTGCCAGAGCGAGGATGGCGAGGGCCGTCCTCATCCGCATTGCGCCCGGTGGAGCAGCGCCTGATCGGCCAGCACCAACGCCATCATCGCCTCAACGACCGGTACCCCGCGAATGCCGACGCAGGGATCATGGCGGCCCTTGGTGCGGATGTCCGCTGCCGTCCCCTCGCGCGTCACCGTTTCCTGCGGAATAAGGATCGAGCTGGTCGGCTTGAACGCCACGCGCACCCGGATCGGCTGACCGGTGGCGATACCGCCGGCGATGCCGCCGGCATGATTGGCGAGGAACACGGGTCGCCCGTCATTGCCCGGGCGCATCGGGTCGGCATTCTCCTCGCCGCGCAGCCGCGCTGCGGCAAAGCCATCGCCAATCTCCACGCCCTTCACCGCGTTGATGCTCATCATCGCCGCCGCCAGTTCGCTGTCCAGCTTGGCATACAGCGGCGCGCCCCAGCCTGCGGGCACGCCCATGGCGACGCATTCGACTACGGCGCCGAGCGAGGAGCCATCCTTGCGGGCCGCATCGACAAGCGCTTCCCAGCGCGCGGCCGCAGCCGGGTCCGGGCAGAAGAAGGGATTGTTGCCGATCTCGCTGGCATCGAATGCCGCAGGATCGATGGCGTCCCCGCCGATCTCGCTGACATAGCCAAGGATCTGGACCTGCGGCACCACCAGCCGTGCCACGGCACCCGCCGCGACCCGGCTCGCCGTCTCGCGCGCGGATGAGCGCCCGCCGCCGCGATAATCGCGCAGGCCATATTTGGCATCATAGGCATAATCGGCATGGCCGGGCCGATAGGCCTGCGCGACCTCGGAATAGTCCTTGGAGCGCTGGTCGACATTCTCGATCATCAGGCTGATCGGGGTGCCGGTCGTCTTCCCCTCGAACACGCCGGAGAGGATGCGCACCTGATCCGGCTCCTGCCGCTGGGTGGTGAAGCGCGACGTCCCCGGGCGGCGCTTGTCCAGCCAGGGCTGCACATCGGCCTCGCTCAGCGCCAGTCCCGGCGGGCAGCCATCCACCACGGCGCCGATAGCCGGGCCATGGCTCTCGCCCCAGGTGGTGAAGCGGAAGACCCGCCCGAAACTATTGAAGCTCATGCCATTCTTTCCAGCTCAGCCGCCAGGGCAGCGCAGACGGCTGCGCTGCCGCTCATCCCTTGTCGAGCGCGATATCCGGCGCGTCCTCGGCCTTCATGCCAATGACGTTATAGCCTGCATCGACATGATGGATCTCGCCGGTCACGCCGGAGGCAAGATCGGAAAGCAGATACAGCCCGGCCCCGCCGACATCCTCGATGGTGACGTTGCGGCGCAGCGGCGAGTTCAGCTCGTTCCACTTGAGGATGTAGCGGAAGTCGCCGATGCCCGATGCCGCGAGCGTCTTGATCGGCCCGGCCGAAATCGCGTTCACGCGGATGTTCTGCGGCCCCAGGTCCATGGCGAGATATTTGACGCTGGTCTCCAGCGCGGCCTTGGCGACGCCCATCACATTATAGTGGGGGATCACCTTCTCGGCGCCGTAATAGGTCAGCGTGACGATCGACCCGCCTTCGCTCATCATCGGCACCGCGCGCTTCGTCACGGCGACGAGGCTGTAGGCCGAGACGTTCATGGTCAGCAGGAAGTTTTCGAGACTAGTGTCGACATAACCGCCGCGCAGTTCGTTCTTGTCCGAGAAGCCGATGGCGTGGACCACGAAGTCGATGGTCGGCCAGCGCGCGGCCAGTCCCTCGAAGCAGGCATCGACAGACGCCATGTCCGACACGTCGCAGGGCAACAGAAAATCGGAGCCGACTTCCGCCGCCAGCGGGCGCACGCGCCGCTCCAGCGCCTCGCCCAGATAGGAGAAGGCCATTTGTGCGCCCTGCGCGTGAAGTGCCTTGGCAATACCCCAGGCCAGCGACTTGTCGTTGGCCAACCCCATGATGAGGCCGCGTTTGCCGGCCATAAGGCCTGTCATGATGTTGGATCCTCCGTCTCTTCCGCCGGTTCTTCCCCGTCCGGGAAATCAGCCAGCGCGGCGTTGAGTTCGGCGCCAATTACCACGCCAAGCCCAATGATGAAGAAAAAAATGAGCGTGATCATCGCGCCCGCCAGACCGCCATAGGTCAGGCTGTAGCTGGTGATGTTGGAGAAGAAGAGCGGCAGCAGCAACGAGGTGACATACCACCAGCCCGCCGTGAACGCCGCGCCGGGCCATTTCGGGAAGCGCTTGGCGCGATAACGGCTCGGGGTCAGCGCCGCGAAGATGAAGTAAAGCGCGAGATAAAGGATGATCGCCGGCACGAAGCGGGTGGCGGTAAGAATGGCGAAAGCCTGGTCGCTGCCCGGCAGCAATTGCTCGACGATCGTCTCCGCCGCGACGAGCAGCACCTGCAGGGAAAGCGCCAGCAGCGCCCCGAACACGCTGAGCACGATGATCCCCATGGCCCGCAGTCGATAATGCCAGAAGGGCGATGTCGAGCGCGTGCCATAGGCCCGGCGGAGAATGTCGCGGATCGTCTCGATCAGGCTGCCGACGGTCCACAGGCCGATGATCGCGCCAAGCCAGAGCAAGGGTCCGGTCCGCGCCTCCAGCACATCGACGATGGCCGGCCGCAGCACCTGTGCGACGCTGGGCGGCACCGTCAGCAGAAAACCGTTCACCGTTTCGAGACCGGCGCGGGTGCGCCCGAGGATCTGCGCGATTGCCGCAGCAAGGATGAAGAAGGGAAAAACCGCGACCAGCGTGAGATAAGCGAGATTGCCGGCATGAATGAAGCCGTCATTATAAACACCGACCGCGACGCGCTTGACCACGGCCAAAGCGCGGCTCGCCCAGCGGCTCCGCTCGATTTCCGCGCGCAGGCGCTCGCCCCGATCACGCAACCGGCGACGGCGCGCTTCAGGCGATTGCGGAGAGGGATTGGTCAGCACGCCCGATCTCTAGAACAAAGCGGCAGGCGAGGGAATCGCGCACATGCGCCCCTCGTCGCCGGCCATAGCGCAGGGCTTGCCCGCGCCGGGATCACACGCCCAGATGCGTCCGCAACGGCCGCGTGTCGCTCCAGCTCTCCACGAAAGACTTCAGCGCGGCATCATGGCCCGGCACGTCGATCATCAGCGTGACGAGCTGGTCACCGCGACCACCGCTTTTGCGATGGAAACCCTTGCCCTTCAGCCGCAGCGTCTGCCCTGAATGGGCGCCCGCCGGAACGGCGAGCATCACCGGCCCATCGACCGTGGGTACCTTGACGCGCGCGCCGGCCACGGCCTCGTTGAGGCTGATCGGCAGGTCCAGCCGCACATTGTCGCCATCGCGCTTGTAGAAAGCGTGATCGCCGATCTCGATGGTGACGATGGCATCGCCCGCGCCCGCCGGGCCCGGCTGCCCCTTGCCGCTGAGCTTCATCTGGGTGCCATTCTCGACACCGGCAGGCAGCTTAAGATCGATGGTCTTGCCGTCCGCCAGCGTGATGCGCTGCGGCGCCAGCGTCGCGGCATCGGTGAACGGAACGGACAGGCGATAGGCCATGTTGGCGCCCCGCTGCGGCGGTGGCGCACCGCGCCCGCCAAAGCCGAAGCCGCCGCCCGGTCGCCCGCGTCCACCGCTGAACAGCCCCTCGAAAATATCCGAGAAGTCCGGGCCGCCGGCCCCGAACTCAAAGCCTTCCGGCCCGCCGCCCTGCGAGCGGCCCCCGCCCTGTCCGCCAAAGCCGAAGGGATGCGTGGGGTTGCCGTCGGCATCGATCTCGCCCCGGTCGAACCGGGCGCGCTTGTCCTTGTCGGACAGCAGATCATAGGCGCGCGTGACCTCGGAGAATTTCTCCGCGGCCTTGGGATTGTCCTTGTTCCGGTCCGGATGCAGCTCCTTGGCGAGCTTGCGATAGGCGGACTTGATCGCCGCCTCGTCCGCACTGCGGGGGACGCCCAGCAGCGAATAGGGATCAGCCATGTCGTTCTACCCACCCGTTCACGAAGATATCATGCCTCATGGCATTCATCTGGCGATTGCGGCGCGGCGCCGCAAGTGGGGATGCGCGTGCGGCTAGCGCGCGGCGACGCGTGCCGGCCCGTTCGGAAAGCGCTCGAACATCGCCTCGGCGAGGCGCGTGGCGATCGCCTGGTCGCTCCAGCGCGAATCGCCCTCGCGCGTCGCGATCTCGGCCCGGCCTTCCCACAGGGGCGCGCCGGTAGCCTTGTCGAGGATGCGCGCTTCCATGCGGGTCGACACCAGCGCCTTGCGCGGCTTGGAGAGATCGACCGCGAGCGCCATGCCCATCGTCGAGCCATAGGTGCCGGTTCCGACCATCATTTCGCCGCTCACCGGCTTGCGCTTGGTCTCCTCGGGCACCAGCGTCTCGCGGCGGATGCGCAGTTCGGTCACCTGCCCGCTGTCGCCCTGCGACTGCGCCAGCGTATCATAGCCGGCCTTCACCAACTGATCGATCACCGCCGCTTCAAAGGGCGCGGTGCCCGGGACATCATCGACCGCGCCGGTCAGCGTCGAAACCTGGACCGGCCCGCTGCCGAGCCGCGCGGCCCCGCCCTCGGCGGTGAACTGTGCGGCATCGACCTGCCCTTCGCGCGAGTCCCGACCGCTGCTCACGAGGGGTGCACGCGGCGAATCGATGCGCGAGCCGCCCCAGCGATCCGGGCCGCGACCCCATTGGGCAACGCCCGGCGCGGCGGTCGCGAGGAGGGAGAGGGCAGCGATGAAGCGGACAGGGACGGAGGCGTTCATGGTGGTCCTCTTGCGCAGAGCTTGTTTCCGCGCCAGCCCACCCAACTGGTCCAGCATCGGCGCGCATAGTCTATCGACCCACGCCTTGCCCCCATATGAATGGGCATCGCGCCTTCGGGGCAGGAAGCGACAGGAGAGTTTCCACGCGCGGCCGCACAGGCTAGGTGAAGCGCATGACGACACAGACCGCGACCTCATCCGAACCGACCACGCTGACGGACGACCCCTTCGCCCTCTTCGCCCAATGGATGGCCGACGCCCGGGCCAGCGAGCCCAATGATCCCGAGGCCATGGCGCTCTCGACCGTCGATGCGCAGGGCCGCCCCTCCACCCGCATGGTCCTGCTCAAGGGCTATGGGCCGGAAGGCTTCACCTTCTACACCAATTTCGAGAGCCGCAAGGCCGGGGAACTGCTCGCCCATCCCGAGGCGGCCCTGCTGTTCCACTGGAAGTCGCTGCGGCGTCAGATCCGGATCGAGGGACCGGTCGGCCCGGTGGATGCCGCAACGGCGGACGCCTATTTCGCCTCGCGCCCGCGCGTGTCGCAGATCGGCGCCTGGGCATCCGACCAGTCCCGGCCGCTGGATGCCCGCGAAACCTTCGAGGATCGCATCAGGGAGGTCGAGGCGCGCTTCGCCGGCGTCAACGTGCCCCGCCCGCCGCACTGGTCGGGCTTCCGCCTTGCCCCGCGCGCAATCGAGTTCTGGCTGGACCGGGCCTTCCGCCTCCACGAGCGTCGCCGCTACGAGGCGGACGGCGCGGGTCGCTGGGCCGCGCAGATGCTCTATCCATGAGGCATGGCCGGTGAGTGCGGCGAGGCCTCCGGCGCACGAGGATCATCTCGCCACGACCGGGGCGATCAATCGCAAGGCCGCGCTCGCCAGCGTCGCCGTGGCGCTCATTCTCGCGACGGCCAAGAGCTGGGCCGTGCTGCGCACCGAGTCCATCGCCATGCTGGGCTCATTGGCGGATACCGGGCTGGATCTGGTTGCCAGCCTCGTCACGCTCTTCGCCGTCCGCCTCGCCGCGCGCCCGGCGGATTACGACCACCGGTTCGGCCATGGCAAGGCGGAGGCTCTGGCCGCGCTGTTTCAGGTCTCGCTGATCAGCGTTGCCGCTGTCCTCATCATCCTGCGCTCGGTCGAGCGGTTCGGCAGTGCCGGCACGCCCACGGCGATCGAATATGGCATCGGCGTCTCCATCCTCGCCATCGTGCTGACCATCCTGCTCGTCAGCTATCAGGCGCGTGCGATCCGGGCGACGGGATCGGTCGCGATCAGCGCGGACAGCCTGCATTATCGCAGTGACCTGCTGCTCAATGGCTCGGTCATCCTGGCGCTGGTTCTGGAAACGGCGCTGCACCTGCGCGGCGCGGACGCGCTCTTCGGCCTCGGTATCGGCCTGTGGCTGGCGCTCAATGCGGGCCGGACGGCGATGCACGCCATTGGCGAGCTGATGGACAAGGAATGGCCGCTGGAAAAGCGCCAGCGCTTCCTCGACATTGCCGAGCGGCACCCCGCCCTGCACGGCATCCACGATCTGCGGACCCGCAGCAGCGGATCGCATGACATCGCCCAGTTCCACATCTGGCTCGACCCGCATATGTCGCTGAAACAGGCGCATGACGTGATGGAGGACATCACCCGCGACCTGACCGCCGACTTCCCCGGCCTGGAGCTGATCATCCACCCCGACCCCGCCGACCAGCCGGAAAGCGACCTGCTCACCCAGCAGGATGCCCGCACGGTGCTCGTCAACGAAGCCGCCGCGAGCGACAAGACGCCCGGGCCGGAGACGCCCGCCCCATGACGGCAGCGCCGATGATCCTCCCTTTCGTCCAGGTCGATGCCTTTGCGCATGCGCCGTTCACCGGCAACCCCGCCGCTGTCATGCCGCTGGATCACTGGCTGGCGGACGATGTGCTGCAGGCGATCGCGCAGGAGAATAACCTCGCGGAGACTGCCTTCGCCGTGCCGCTCCCGCCCGGCGCCGGGGCGGACTATGACTTGCGCTGGTTCACGCCGACCGTGGAAGTCGCGCTGTGCGGCCACGCCACGCTGGCGAGCGGTCATGCCCTGATGGGCGCCGCGCGACAGAGCCTGCGCTTCCGCACACAGCAGGCCGGGGATCTGGTGGTCGAACGCGTGGCGGGCGGTGAAGGCGATACCTACCGGCTCGATCTGCCGGGCATGGCCATGACGCCGGCGGACCTTTCAGAAATCGCCGCCCTGCTCGGTGGCCCCGCGCCGCAGGAGACGCACGCCCGCGACGGCGGCTATCGCCTGCTCGTCTATGCGGACGACGCGCAAGTGCGCGCGCTGCGCCCCGATTTCGCGGCGCTCGGCAAGCTCGGCAATTTGCTCATCATCGCCACCGCGCCGGGCGCCGAGACCGATATCGTCAGCCGCGCCTTCGTGCCGGGCGCAGGGATCGACGAAGACCCGGTGACCGGCTCGGCCCATTGCCTGCTCACGCCCTATTGGAGCGACCGGCTCGGCCGCGACCGCTTCACCGCCTATCAGGCCAGCGCGCGCGGCGGCTATGTCGACTGCGAACGCACCGGCGACCGCGTCATTCTCACCGGTCGATGCCGCACGGTGATCGAGGGGCAGTTTTTGCTTTCAGGGTGGTAAGCCGCCATGAGCAAGAGAGAACTGACGCAAAACGAACGTCGGCAGTTCCACTTGGGCTGCGCCGCCTTGCTCCTCATTCTGGCATTCGGACTTGTGCGGTCAGCCGGCAGCGCAATGTGCGACACAACGACTTTTTATGAAAGTCTCTCGCCCGACGGTTGGACCGGAGCGCGCGTTCAAATGACGGACTGCGGCGCTTTGTCCGGCTTCTCCAGAGTCGTCTGGATACAGCCCCGCTGGCTTCCAACGGATCGGCTCTTCGCCTGTCGAGCCGTAGCGATCGATGGTCAACCAGCTGTTCGTCTGGAGTGGGCGCAGGCAACGCTGGTCGTCGTGACCGACGCACCGCGCGCGAGCGTCATCCACGCCAACGCCTCGTGCTACGGTTGGTCCGTTAAACTGGCAGCGCCACACTCCTGACCAGTCACGAAAACCGCCGGACCAGCCGCGCCATGGCTTCGCGCAGGGCGTCCATGTCTTCCTCGCGGGTGATGCCGAGGCGGACGATGACCAGTCGCTGCTCGGGCGAAACGAGAACAAACTGGCCGCGCTCGCCCACCGCCGCCATCACGCCGGCACCGGCCTGGCCCGGAAAGAGCGGTGAGGGGTCGCCGCCCCGGTTGAGCCAGAGATGCCCACCAAATGCGGCATGAGCGGGCGACGGCGCCGTCATGAAATCGAACCAGGGATCGGCGATGATCTGGCGCCCCGCGACATGGCCGCGCTGGCGGATGAGTTCGCCGATCGTCGCATAGTCGCGCGCCGTCATATGCATCATCAGCGCGCCCTCGAGCGTCCCGCGCGCATCGAATTCCGGCACGAAGTCCTTGAGCCCGAGCGGTCGCGCGAAGCGGGCATCGAGAAAGCGGGCCATGGCGGCGCGGCGGGCGAGCGGGTCCTGATTCGCCGTCAGCCGGTCTGTCATGATGCCGGTGAGGATCATGGTGCTGCCCGCGCTCGGGGCGAAGGTCACGCCCGGGGCCTGCACCAGCGGCTTGGCCGCTGCGAACGCCGCCTGATCCGTGCTGCCCTCGCCCGCGAGCATGGCGAGAGTGTCGCTCGGCTCGCCCGGTTGCCAATCCTCGCGATATTGCAGGCCACTGCTCATCTGCAGCAGGTGCCGCAAGCTGATCGCGGCGCGCGGATCGCCGGTCTGTCGCCAGGCGGCGACGGGCGCCGGATCGTCCAGCGCCAGCAGACCGTCGGAGACCATCATCCCGGCGATGAGGCCGGTGACGGTGCGGGCAATCGACCAGCTCAGGAAGCGGCTCTGCGGCGTGAATCCATCGGCATAGCGCTCGGCGACGATCTCACCCCCGCGCATCACGATGAGCGCGCGCGTCTCGCCGACGTCCGCGCCATCGCCGGGATCGAACAGCGGGTCCACCGCCTCGCGCAGCGCCATGGCGGAAAGGCCGGGGCTGTCCTTCAGCACGGCATAGCGGCTGGCCGGCACGTCCTGCGATGCGCCCGCTCCGGCGAGCATCAGGCTGGCGGCGGTGACGCACAGCCAGCGGGAAAGGCTTTTGATCTTCATGGCGCGCGGCCTTATCACGCAGCGCGATGAAAGGGGATAATCAGATGTGGGGGCAGCGCGATCCTCTCAAGCGCAAGGCCATGATGAAGCGCGCGAGCGGCTGGCTCGCGCTGCTACCGGTGGTTCTGGTCGCCTTCTGGGTCGCGGTGAGCTGGCCGGGCTGGGAGCGGGAGGCCGACCAGGCCGCCGGCCTCGCCGCGCGCCTAGGCTGCTCGTGCCGCTACGTCGAGAATCGCCCGCTCGAAAGCTGCCAGAGCGATCTGGCCGGCGTGCCCTGGATAGCGCTCGTGCGCTATGAGGATGCACCCGAGGCCCGGCGCCTGACCGCCAAAATACCCATGCTGGCCACGCGATCCGCGCGACTCAAGCCCGGCTTCGGCTGCATGCCCGAGCGCTGAGGGGCGTAGGGTGGCCCGTCATATCTCCCCTCCTCTTCAGAGGAGGGACTAAGATAGATCAGTGCCTGCCGCGCAGCCGCTGGATGAGGTGCACCACCGCCGCCACCACCAAGCCGACGAGGAAGCCGAACAGCGCCGCCAGCATCGCGCTGATGGTCCAGACGATCGCCGGCGCGTGGCTCACCGCTTCGGCAATGGCATGCTGGCCATGGGGCAGCACAGCCAGCGGCGTGCCTTCCAGCCCGTGCAGAATGATCCCGCCGCCGACCCACAGCATCGCTACCATGCCGATCGATTCGAGCAGGCTCAGCACGCCCGGCATCATCCGCACCAGCCCGCGACCCACCCGCTGGACCAAAGGGCCACCGGTCTTGGCCAGATGCAGACCGATATCGTCGAGCTTCACGATCAACCCGACCACACCATAGACCGCGACGGTGACCAGCAGGCCCACGACGGCGAGGACCAGCGCCTGCGTGAGCAGCGGCCGACTCGCCACGTCAGCCAGGGCAATCGCCATGATCTCGGCCGAGAGGATAAGGTCGGTGCGGATCGCGCCTGAGACTTTCGCCTTTTCCAGCGCCTTGGCGTCGCCATCGGCGGGGAGCATGTCCTCCTCCTGCGCATGGCCGCCCCGCAGCATCTCGATGATCTTCTCGGCCCCCTCGAAGGCCAGAAAGGTGCCGCCGACCATCAGCAGCGGCGTGATCGCTTGCGGCAGGAACGCGCTGAGCAGAAGCGCGAGCGGCAAAAGGATGAGGAGCTTGTTGCGAATGGACCCGAGCGCGATACGCCAGATCATCGGCAGTTCGCGTTGCGGCGAAAAGCCGGTGACGTAGGTCGGCGTTACGGCGGCATCGTCCACCACCACGCCGGCTGTCTTCACGCTGGCCCGGCCGGCCGCGGCGGTCACATCGTCGACGGATGCCGCGGCAAGGCGGGCGATGGCGGCGACGTCGTCAAGCAGGGCGGCGAGGCCGGAGGCCATAAGGGATGCTCCTCGTCAGGATATTGCAGCCACCCTGCCTGATTTCCCGGCGGGCGGAAAGATCGGGCAGCGGGTCAGGCGGCAGGCTCTGGCGGCAACGACCAGTCGATCGCCCCCCGCCCCTGCGCGGTGAGAAACGCATTGGCCCGCGAGAAGTGCCGGCAGCCAAAAAATCCATTATGGGCCGAGAGCGGCGAGGGATGCGGCGCCTTCAGCACCAGATGCCGCCCCCCCGCGCTCACATCCTGCACGAACGCCGCTTTCTTCTGAGCGTAGGCCCCCCAGAGCAGGAAGGCGACCGGCTTGTCCTGCGCGGCGACGGCGGCGATCACCGCGTCGGTGAACCGCTCCCAACCCTGATTGGCGTGGGCGCCGGCCTTCCCCATCTCGACGGTGAGCACGCTGTTGAGCAGCAGCACGCCCTGTTCCGCCCAATGGACGAGGTGACCATGGCCGGGCGGGGTAAAGTCCACATCGGTCCGCAATTCCTTGAAGATGTTGACGAGGCTCGGCGGCGGCCGCACGCCCGGCTTCACGGAGAAGCACAGGCCATGCGCCTGCCCCGGCCCATGATAGGGATCCTGCCCGAGGATCACCACGCGGACATCCGGCAGGGGCGTGAGGGCGAGCGCGTTGAACCAGTCGCTGCCGCGCGGAAAGATTTGCGCGCCGGCCGCCTTGCGGGCCTGAAGAAAGGCCTTGAGCTGCGCCATGGAGGGCGCGGCGAACGCATCGGCCAGTGCCACCCGCCAGCTTTCATCGAGCGAGGCAGGGATGGAGGGCGGGGTTATGGCGGTGTCGGCATCGGCAGTCATTCGCCCGGCTTAGAGCATTTGCGGCGCCGGGCAAATTAGTCCGCATAGGCGCGAACGGCAGACAGCCGCTGCCGGTTGACACGCAAGGCGATGAAACGCATGGGATTTTCATGCGGATATGCATCAGGCATTTTTCCATCCGCCATCATGCGGGGCAGCTTCTCGCGGGCATCTAGCCCCGGGACCCGGTGCCGTGCGCGCCGGGCTCGGGGCCCTTTCGCCGAACCGCCGTGCGACGTTCCAGACGCGCATGCCCCACGCCCGAAAGTCCGCATGATGCCACGCCACTCCATCACATTCCGCCACCCTTCCGGGGCCTGACCAGAGCACGACCGCCGGCCTTCACCGCGCGCTGAGTCCTGCTCGGCCCGGCAATGTTCGGTCGCTTCGTCTCTGCCTGCCCCACGCGCGCCCTGTCGGCGCCGTCCAGCCCAGCCATCAAATTTACGTCCAGAGAAGAAAGACCAAACATTGCTGAGAATTGACGATAAGCTTCGCCCGGTCCTGCATGACGTCATCCGCCGCAATGGCGGCGAGCCGGAATTTCATCAGGCGGTGACGGAGGTGCTGGAAAGCCTCGGTCGCGTCGTCGCAAAGCGGCCCCATTATCTGGACAATGCCCTGATCGAGCGGCTGTGCGAGCCAGAGCGGCAGATCATCTTCCGCGTGCCGTGGGTGGACGATAATGGCCAGGTGCAGATCAACCGCGGCTTCCGCGTGCAGTTCAACTCGGCACTCGGGCCCTACAAGGGCGGCATCCGCTTCCATCCCTCGGTCAATGTCGGCATCATCAAGTTTCTCGGCTTCGAGCAGACCTTCAAGAACGCCCTCACCGGCATGCCGATCGGCGGCGGCAAGGGCGGATCGGACTTTAACCCCCGCGGGCGCTCGCAGGGCGAGATCATGCGCTTCTGCCAGTCGTTCATGACCGAGTTGTTCCGGCATCTGGGCGAATATACCGACGTGCCGGCCGGCGATATCGGCGTGGGCGGGCGCGAGGTCGGCTATATGTTCGGCCAGTATAAGCGGCTCACCAACCGCTATGAGGCCGGTGTGCTGACCGGCAAGGCGCTGTTCCACGGCGGCTCGCGCGCCCGCACGGAGGCCACCGGCTATGGCGCGACCTATTTCGTCCAGCGGATGCTGGCGACCCGCAAGCAGAGCTTCGATGGCAAGCGCGTGACCGTCTCCGGCTCGGGCAATGTCGCCATCTACACCATGGAGAAGGTCATCGAGTTCGGCGGCATCATCGCGGCCTGCTCGGACTCGAACGGCTATGTGATGGACGAGGACGGCATCGACCTCGAACTGGTCAAGGAAGTCAAGCTCGTCCGCCGCGACCGGATTAGCGACTATGTGCGCCTCAAGGGCGGCAAGAGTCATTATGTCGAGGGCGGCTCGGTTTGGGATGTGCCCTGCGACATCGCCATGCCGTCCGCCACCCAGAACGAGCTGACCGGCAATGACGCCAAGACGCTGCTCAAAAATGGCGTCATCGCGGTGGGCGAAGGCGCCAACATGCCCTCCACCCCGGATGCCGTGCGGCTGTTCCAGGAAGCCGGCATCCTCTTTGCGCCCGGCAAGGCCGCCAACGCCGGCGGCGTCGCCACCTCCGCGCTGGAAATGCAGCAGAACGCCTCGCGCGACAGCTGGTCCTTCGAGAAGACGGAAAGCCGCCTCGCCTCGATCATGCACGACATCCACGACCGCTGCGCGGAAACCGCCGAGGAATATGGCGCCCCCGCTGACTATGTGCTGGGCGCCAACATCGCCGGCTTCGTCCGCGTGGCCGAGGCGATGGACGCGCTTGGGGTGATCTGACGCGCGGTGGACACACAAAGGCCGCCGGAACACCGGCGGCCTTCGCATGTCTGATCCGATCAGCGCTGGTTCTGGCGTTGACCGCCGCCCTGCTGGTTCTGATCGTCCTGTCCGCCCTGCTGGCGACCGGACTTGTCCGTGTTGGACTGGTCCTGCTGGCCGCCCTGGCCGGGCTGGCGCTGTTGATCATTCTGCTGGTTCTGGTTTGCCATGGTCCATCCTCTCTTGTCGCCCTTGATGGGCATGGGAGAGAAACGGATGGAAGAGCGGCCGGTGCCCGGCTTTGCGACGAATGCCGGAAAAGCGGACGAGTTGAAAGGAGCGTCGGACGGGCCGGGTAGGCCGTCAGCCGATCTGCTTCCAGGCCGACGCGATTTCCGCGATGAAGCCGTGAGCGCTCTCCATCAGGCTGGGATCATTGGCGACGGTCGCCTCCAGCGTCCGGCGGCGCGTCTCGCGGTAGATGGTCGCAAGGCTGATGGCGATCTCGCCGCCCTGATCGAAATCAAGGCTCGTCTCCAGCGCGTGGAGAATGGCGAGCGCGCGCGTCTGCCGGTCCAGGCATTTGTGGCGGTCACCGGCCTTGAGCGCCAGTGCGGCGGTATCCAGCGCGAGCAGCAGCTCGTCGAACAGGATGCGCACGAGCTGGTGCGGCGTGGCGCCCTCGACGCGGCTGCCGCTATCCACCGCCGCATAATGGCGGAGCGCGGCCATCGGCCTCATCGGATGCGAACCCATGTACATACAGCGTATCCCTTATTTGGTGCGTCCAGCGTCTGCGCCCGGACTGTTAGTCGTTGTTCTGGCTCCAGATCTTGACCTGCTGCTCAAGATAGGATTGCGTCGCCTGGAACTGCAGCAGGCGCGTTTGCATCTTCGCGTAGGTCGCGGTGAGCTGGGTGCTGTAGGTGCTGCGCTGATCGCCCAGCTTCTCCAGCTCCTTCTCCAGCGCGGCCTTCTGCTTCCCGTAAATGGCTGCGGAACTGGCGAGCGGCCCTTCGCTGCCGTTCACATAATCGGTGATGTCCTTGAGCGCGCCGGCAATGCCCGGCTGCGTCGCGCTGGGCACGGCAGGATTGAGCATCTGGGTGACGCCTTCGGGGTCAGCCGCCAGCGCCGCTTCGAGCCGCTTGGTATCCAGCGTGAGCGTGCCGTTGCGTTCGGTGCGCACGCCCAGATCGCTCAGCGTGCGATAGGTGCCGCTGTCGGTCAGCGGTTGGGAGACCAGGCCGGCGAGACGACGCGACAGATCCCGCACGCCAAAGTCGCCCGAGAGCAGGCCGGCCGTATCGCCCTGCGCGACCGTCGCATCGTTGAGGGCGCCCTTGAGCTGATTATAGGCGGTGACGAACTCGCGAACGAGATCGCTCATGGTGCTGGTCGGCTGGTCCGTGGCGAGGGTGATCGTCTTGCCCGGCTCCGCCTTGTTGAGGTCGATCTGGATGTTGGGGATGGCGGTGGTGATCTTGTTCGAGCCGAATTCCATATCGACATTGTCGATGCGGATCAGCGCATTCGCGGCGACCTGGCTCTGCGTCAGCGTCCCGGCGGCGCCATCCCAGACGAAGCGCTGGAGATTGGCATCCGCATCGGCCTCGGCAGTGAGCGTGAAGGCCTTGGCGGTGCCGGTCTCGCCCTTGAGCACGAGGCGCGCGCCGGATTGATCGGTGACGATCGAAGCCGTCACGCCGGCATTCGCGGCATTGATGGCCGAGGCAAGGTCAGCCAGCGTGCCGGTGCCGCCGACGGTGATCATCGTCTCGGTGCTGCCCACGGTGAGCTTGAGCGTGCCGGTGCCAGCGACGGCGGCGCTGTCGGCCAGCGCGGCGGACTGGAGTACCTGCCCGGCGGCAAGCTGGCGCACCTCAAGCTGCGCCGGCAGGCCCTTGGGCACGCCGCCCGGAATGAGCGAGACCGCCGCGATGGTCGGATCATTGGAGACCGGATTGCCACGATAGCCGGTGCCCTGCAGCAGGTCGGTCAGGGCCTTGGAGAAGGTCTCGAGCGAGCTTTTGGCGGAGGCCAGCGCCGACACGCGGGCACTGGCGGTATCCAGCCGGGACTGGACGGCACTCTGGCGCGGCTGGAACGAGGCATTGGTGAGATCGGACACCATCTGGGTGATGTTGATCCCGGAGCCGATGCCCAGTGCGCTCGCAATATCCGTCGCCATATCCGTCGTCCTTTCAAGGCTTCAGAACGGCAGCGGCGAGCGCGGCTTTAGTGCCACGGGCAAAGAATCAGGGCAGGCGCATTCAGTCGTCGAACAGCGGCGCGCTTGGCGCCGGAACCCTCAGTGCGAGGCGGCTTCCACCATGAGCGAGGTGACCGATGCCTGCGCCGCCTGGGCCAGCCCGGCCTGCCGCGCCACCGCCTGCGCCACATTGGCGACGAAGGTGACCATCTGCTCGTCGGTCGGCGGCATGGGGAGCATGACGACGGGGCTCGGCATCAATGCGACGATGGCCCGGTCGGCCAGTTCGACACTCGATTCAGCATTGCGGGCCGAGGGCTGGATATGCGCCAGCACATCGGCGATCTCGGCATGGATGCGGGCATAATCGGCAGCGGCGGCGGAGCGTTCGCGATCCCGCAGCAAGGCGGCGCGGGAGGTCTCGCCCTCCGCCCCGCCATGCATGGCACGGGATTGGGAAACGGCAGGCACAGCCAAGGGGCTGCGCTCCGTTGCGCTGGTCACCGGGGTGACAGCCCCGGCGCGGGGCAAGAACTCGTTCATGACACATTGCCTTCTAATGTGTCCCCATCAACAAAAGACGGACGAGTTCGGCTAAGCTTTAATTCACGATATTGCGCCCATCCGCATCGAATCGCATCGCATCGGGCAGATCGATGTGCGGACGGTCCATCTCGGTCGCCATGGCGTGCTCGATCCGGTAGACGAAGGCGAGGATGGCGGCGACGGCCATGAACAGCCGTTCGTCCACTTCCTGCCCCGCGCGCGAGGTGAAGTAGATGGCGCGGGTAAGCTCGGGATATTGCAGCACCGGCCGGCCCTGATCGGCCGCGAGCGTGCGGATCGCCGCGGCGATTTCATCGGAACCGCGCGCGACTACCACAGGCGCCGCATCGCGCCCCGGATGATAGCGCAGCGCGACGGCGAAGTGCGTCGGGTTGGTGAGCACCACCGTGGCCTCTTCCACCGCCTTACGCACCGAGCCGTTGAGCGTCTCATATTGCCGCCGGCGGATCGCGCCCTTGAGTTCGGGAGAGCCTTCCGTCTCCTTGTGCTCCTGTTTCACTTCCTGCTTGCTCATGTTGAGCCGCTTCATGCGCTGGAAGATCTGCGCCGGCACGTCGATGCCCGCGATGAGGAACAGGGCCGCCGCGAGCGCGAGCGTGACGACCACGAAGATGTGGCCCATCTCGCTCATCGCCGGCATCACCCCGGTCTTGGCCATGCCGTGAATCGCATCGAACTGCCGCCACAGCAGCACGCCGCCGATGCTGCCGAGCAGCACCACCTTGGCGAGGGATTTGACCAGCTCGATAATGCCCTGCATGCCAAAGATGCGCTTGAGCCCGTTGATCGGGTTCATGCGCTCCGGCTTGGGCACGAGCGCGCCGGTGCGGAAGCCGAGCGAGCCAAGCACGGCAGGCGCGGCAATCGCCGCGACGACCGTCGCCAGCAGCACGCCCGCGAGCGGCAGCGCGATGATGGCGAGCAGATGATAGGCGCGCTGCTCCGGGGCGAAGCCCGCAATATCGCCCTGATCGAACCGCAGGGCCTCGGCGAGCATCAGGCGGATGGCGTCGATCAACGCCGGCCCGGCAATCGCGAGCCAGCCGACGCCGGCCATCACCACCATGGCGGTGGAGAGTTCGCGGGACTGGAGAATGTCGCCCTTGCTGGCCGCGTCCGTCAGACGCTTGGCTGTTGGCTTCTCGGTCTTTTCGCCGCCGCCGGAGGCTTCCTGCGCCATGGTTCAGCCGCCCGCCAGCAAGCGGCTCATGTCGAGCCCTTGGCGCAAGGCGTCGCTGATCGCCTCGCCCATGACCGGCGCGGCGATGGCGAGCAGCACGAGGCCGGCCAGCAGCGTCGCCGGCAGGCCGACCGCGAAGAGATTGAGCGACGGCGCGGTGCGCGCGAGCATGCCCATGACGAGCTGGACGAGAATGAGCGTGAAGGTGACCGGCAGGGCGATGATGACGCCCGAGGCAAACATGGTGCCGCCGAACTGCGCGATGCTCTCGAACGCGCTCGCCGGCATGAGATTGCCCGGGGGCAGCGCCTTGTAGCTCATCACGACGTATTGGATGAGCAGCAGATGCCCATCCATGGCGAGCAGCAGGAAGGTAGCAATGATCGAGAGAAAGCGGCCGACGACCGGCGTTGGCTGGCCTGAGAGCGGATCGACCATGGAGGCAAAGCCGAGGCCCATGGCATTGGCGATCGTCTCGCCGGCAATGAACGCCGCCGAATAGCCGATCTGCAAGGCGAAGCCGAGGCTGAGGCCTGCAATCACTTCCGCCGCGACGAGGGCGATGCCGGCGATGCTGGCCAGCCCTTGTTCGGGCAGCGCAAAGGGGGCGCTGTTGAGCGCGGCAATGCCGATCGCGAGGCTGAGTATGATGCGCAGCTGCACCGGCACGGCGGCGGCGCCGAAGATCGGCGCGGCGAGCAATGCGGCGCCGGGCCGGATCATCGCCAGCATCCAGAGCCACAGCTGCGCCTCGAGGCCCGCAAATGCCGGTGCGATCATCTGAGCAGGTCCGGAATCCGCTCGAAGATCTCGCGCGTGAAATCGGCGATGAGCATCAGGATCGCCCCGCCGAACAGCGCCAGCGTCACCGCGACGATGATGAGCTTGGGCACGAAGGAGAGCGTCGCCTCGTTGATCGAGGTCGCGGCCTGGATCATGCCGATGATGACGCCCGCCAGCAGGGCCGGGATCAGGATCGGCCCGGTCGCGAGCGCGGCAACCCATAGCGCCTGCTGGGCGAGGCCGACGAAGAAATCGCCATTTTCCATGATGCGTCCCTTTCCTGCCCGCTCAGGTCGCGAACGAGCCGGCGAGGGAGCCCATGGTCAGCGCCCAGCCATCCACCAGCACGAACAGCAGCAGCTTGAACGGCATGGAGATGATGGTCGGCGAGAGCATCATCATACCGAGCGCCATCAGCGTGGAGGCGACGACGAGATCGATGATGAGGAAGGGCAGGAAGATCATGAAGCCGATCTGGAAGGCGGTCTTTAACTCGCTGGTGATGAAGGCCGGCAGCATGATCGAGAAGGGAATCTCCTCGGGCGAGCGGAAGGCCGGCACGTTGGCGAGGTTCTGAAACAGAGCGAGGTCGTTCTGGCGGGTCTGCTTGGCCATGAAGCCATGCAGCACCTTGCCCGAGCGGCTCACCGCTTCCTCGATGCTGATCTGACCCTCACCATAAGGCGTGTAGGCGCTGGCGGTGATCTGGTCGATCGCCGGGCGCATCACGAACAGCGAGAGGAACAACGCGAGGCCGACGAGCACCTGGTTCGGCGGCGTCTGCGCGAGGCCGAGCGCCTGACGGAGCAGCGAGAGCACGATGATGATGCGCGTGAAGCTGGTCATCATCAGCACCAGCGACGGCAGCACCGTCAGCAGGCTCATCAGGACGAGGATCTGCAGCGAGATGGAGAGCGGGCGCCCATCGCCCGAAACATCGTCGAGCGCGCGGGTCAGCCCGCCCGAGGCAGCGGCAGCGCCTTGCGGCAGCGCGCCGGTTGCGGGTGCCTGCACTTGCGGCGCGGGCGCGGCGGCGGGTGCAGCCGGGGCAGTCTGCGCGAAGGCGGGCTGCGTGAGGCTCAGCGCGGCAAAGAGAAGAGCGCAAAGGAGGATCAGCAAACCCGTGCTCCTGCGGAAGCAGGAGCCCAGGGCAGCTAGGGACAGCGACTGCGCCCTGGGCTCCTGCCTGCGCAGGAGCACTTGGGTAGTCGCCAGAATGGGGTCAACCATGACGGGTTTCGCTCTCCGCGATCTTCTCGACCTTGCCGCGCGAGACGGAGAGCAGCAGGCGCTTGCCCTCGAATTCCACGACCGCGAGCTTGCCGAGCGTGCCCATGGGCAGCACATCGACCAGCTTGACCATCCGATCGCGCTGGCCGGCGCCGAGCATGCCGGGCTGATATTTGCGCCACAGCCACAGCGCGCCATAGGCCATGCCGCCGACCAGCGGCAGCATGATGAGCAGCTTGAGGAAATACCAGGCGAGCGCGCTCATGCGCGGCGCTCGAGCCCGGCGAGGCGCGCCTCGGTGGAGGCGATCTCGACGATGCGCACGCCATAACGGCCGTTCACCGTCACCACCTCGCCCCGGGCGACCAGCGTGCCGTTGACCATGATGTCCAGCAGATCGTCAGCCTGACGATCGAGCTGCACGACGCTGCCCTCGCCCAGATTCATGATTTCGGCCAGACGCAGCTGTGTGGCGCCGACCTCGACAGACATGCGGACGGGAATATCGGCCAGCAGGGCCATGTTGCGGCCCAGACCCATGTCCACCGGTGCGGCGGCCTCAGCCCGGAGTGTTTCGCTCATCTCGCTCATTATGTTGGTCCTCAGGCCAGTTTTTCGATCATGAAGGCGGCACTGCCGTCCTGTTCGCCCACGGTGCCCTGCGCGAAGACGCGGTCACCGACGAGCAGCGGCAATTGCCGCGCGATGTGGATGGGGATGACGTCGCCGGGCTTCAGCGACATCAGCTCCGCCATTTTGAGATTGGGCCGCGCCAGCACCGTGCGGACGGGGAAGCGCACATCGTCCAGCCGGGTGGCGAGACGGGTCCGCCAGACCGGATCGGCCGGCCGCGCCTCGTCCCCCGCCTTGGGCGATCCGACGATCTCCAGCCCGCCAAAGCCGGCCTTGGGATAAATGAACTCGATGATGCGCGGGCGATGATCGCCCATGTCGACCTCGAACCCCTGCACCACGATGGCCGTCTCGCCGGGCATCAGCTGGGCATGGGCCGGATTGGTCTCACGGTTGATCAGCACCGGCTCCAGCGGCGCGATCTCGGCCCAGCATTCGACCAGCGCCGCGATGATGCCATCGGCAAGCCGGGCACCGAGCCGCGTTTCCGTGGGCGTGAACTCGCGCTTGTCGCTGCTCGCGCGGTCGCCCTTGCCGCCATAGAAGCGATCGACCAGCAGCGAGACCAGCGGCGCGTCGATGCGCAGCACCACCGGCCCCTTGATGGGGTGCAGGCGATAGAGCGAGAGGCTGGCGAACTCCGGAGCGCTCGCATCCCACATCATGAACATGGTTTCTTCGAGCGGCAGCGCGGTGACCAGCGGACGCGCGCCCCCATAAGGCTCGATGATCGCGCGCAACCGGCGGCCGACCCGCTCGCCGAGTTTTTCCAGTCCGCTGATCGCGGCGACCGGCTCACTGGTCTGTCGCCCGAGCGCGAAAGGCTGCACGTCATTCATCGTTCATTGTCCCCGTCCGACCCCCGTCGGACACGGCGCTACTGAATAACGAAATTGGTAAAATAAACGTTATCAATGCCGCCGTAGCCCGTCTTTTCCTTCAAAACATCGTTAATAACGGTCAGAAGTTTCGCCTGGAGCTTCTCCTTGCCCTGCGGGGTCGAGAGGTCGAGCTCCTGCTCCTGCGCCATCATCATCAGGATGGCCGAGCGGATCGGCAGCTCATGCGCCTGCACCGCCTCGATCACGCGCTGGTCGTAATAGGTCGACACGGCGATCGAGACCTGCGCGAAGGAGTCACTGTCCGCGAGGTTGGAGGTGAACGGCGCCGGGATCTGGAAATAGGTCGCCTGATAGGCCGAAGCATTGGCCGGGCGGGGCAGATCCACGCCCTTGCCCTCGCGCTCCGGCGCGTGCTGCTCGGCGGCCTTGGCGGCCCAGGTCTTGGCGACCTCTTCGGGCTTTTCGCCAGTCAGCACCAGCTGCGGGCGAAAGGCGTCTTCCGCCGGCCCGCTTTCCTTGTGCATGGAGCCAGCGGCGAAGAACCCCGCCGCCGCGCCACCGCCACCCAGCAGCGCCACGGCGCCCAGGATGATGATAAGCTTCTTCTTGCCGCCGCCCTTCTTCTTGGCGGCGCCGGCGTCCGGTGCGTCACTCATCGATCGATCCCCTTAAGCAAAGCGCACATGCCCGTCGGCACTGTCGCGCGCGGCGACCCTGCTCTCATCGGGCTGGCGAGATTGTTCCCCGGCGACGCGCGGGAACGATGTCCCGCGATCGCCATCCTGTCCGCGACCCTGCTGCTGCATCTGGCTCGCCAGATCGCGCTGGGCCTGGCCCTGGGCCTGATTTTGCGCCTGATTTTGGGCCTGGCTCTGCGCCTGACCCTGATCGCGCGCGGTATCCGAGGAGGCGCCGGCCTTCTCGACCGTGATCTGCCCGAGATGCAGGGTGGCAAGACGTGCATCGGCCTGCAGCGTGCCGCGCCCTTCGTTGAGGCGCCGTGCGGCCTCATCCGTTTCGGCCGTCAGGCGGATGTCCATGGCGCCGGCGCCCTGGAACACGTCGACTTCAAGCCGGCCAAGATGCGGCGGGTTGAGCGAGAAGCGGCTATGCCCACCACCGTCCGCCAGCCCGGCAATTTCGCGGGCAAGCCGATCGATCCACTGGCCCGAAACGCCCATGTCGATAACCTGTGCGCCCAGCGCCGAGGCTGCCGAAGGCGCCGCCTGGCCTGCGCCGCCACTGCTGCTGACAGCGCCGCTCTCGGTCGAGATGCCAACCGGCAAGTCGATGACGAAGCGCTGGGCCATGTCTGGAGACGGCGCCGCGGCCTTGCCGGTCGTGGCGCCCTGCGCCGCCAGAGCATCTGCCAGGCTGGCACCTTCCGCCTTTGGAGAGTCCGCCCCATCGGCCTTGGGGGCAACGAGCGCTGCCACGCCGGCGGCTACCGTCGCGCCATCCTGCGATGAAGCGGCGGCACGGCCTCCCTTGGGTCCGGTCCCGGCAGCAACATGGGCAACCATGGCCGGCATGCCGGGTGCGAGCGGGAAGGGAATGACCTGTGCCTGCAGCGGCTGCGCGGGCGCCGCAGCGTTGGTGGCGCCATCATCCGTCGCGGCCGTGTCACCGGCCTCGGCGTCTGCGTTCGGCTCGCCTTCGGTCAACGCCAGGGCGGCATCCTGAGGCGGCTGCGCGGTCGCAGCGCCCTGCTGGGCCTGCTGCGCCTGCAGCTGAGCCGCGACGGTAACAGCCTGCTGGGGCTGGCTCGCGAACCGATCGGGCGCTGTCAAAGCCAGCTTGTCACCGCCGACCAGCGCGAGGATATCGGCGCTGAAGCCTTCGTCCGGTGCTCCGGCCCGGCCGGTCGTGGCGGTCCCGTCATTGTCGACGACAAGGCTGAGGCCCGCGCCCCCGGCCGCCGGAGCATTGCCGTTCAGCGCAGCCAGCTCGACAAGCGCAGCGAACTGCCCGCCCGTGGCGAGGCCCGGCTCCCCGGCCTTCGCATCGGCAGCAGGCGTGCGCCCCGTCATCATGCTGAAGAGCGACGTGATGTTGATCATTCTTCCAGTCCCCTGTTCTGCATCCGCCGGACGCGCGGCTGCGCGGCCAGCCTGGCTTCGCGCAGTGCTTCCCGTGCGGCCTTGGCCTTGTCCTTGAGGCGCTCGGCGATTTCGCGTTCACGATCCGCCACCACCCGTTCCGCATCGCGCGCGTCGATCCGCCGATTGGCATCGAACAGCGCGCCATCGAGCTGCCGGCCGGCGCGTTCGAGGCGGCTGGCCAGTTCGCGCCGCGCAGCGAAGAGTCCACCAATCTGCTGCCCGCTCTGGCCGCACAGCTCCTCGCGCACCTGCGCGATGCGGCGGGCATTGCTGGCGATCTGGCTCGCCTCGTCCTGCGCAAGCGTGAGCGCGGCGACGGCCTGATTATGCTGCACGTCCCGCACCCGGACGAGGCGCTTGCGCGCGGCGACCATCCGGCTCATGCGCCGAACTCCGCGATCAGCGCCGCGGCGCTCGTATCGACGTCAATCGTGGACTTGCTGCTCTGGCGCAGGAAGCCGAGCAATTGCTGCCGGCGTTCCACGGCCTCGTCGATGGTCGGATCGTTGCCGGGGCGATAGGCGCCCATCAGGATGAGATCGCGATTTTCCTCATAGGCCGCCCACAGCCGCCGATAATTGGCGGCGGCGCGCAGATGCTCGTCATCGACGATGTCCGCCATCACGCGCGAGAGCGAGCGCCCGACGTCGATGGCCGGGAAGATGCTCTGCTCGGAGAGGTGCCGCGAGAGCACGATATGCCCGTCGACAATAGCGCGCGCGGTATCGACGATGGGGTCGTCGGTATCGTCGCCATCGGCCAGCACAGTGTAGATCGCGGTGATCGACCCGCCCGAGCGGCTGTCCACGCCCGCCCGCTCGACAAGGCGGGGAATGAGCGACAGCGCCGAGGGCGGATAGCCCTTCATCGCCGGTGGCTCGCCCAGCGACAGCCCGATCTCGCGCTGGGCATGGGCGCAGCGGGTAAGACTGTCGATGAGCAGCAGCACCTGCTTGCCCCGCGCGCGGAAATATTCGGCGATGGCGGTCGCCCGGGCAGCCGCGCGCAGGCGCAGCACCGGCGGATGATCGGCCGGAACGGCAACCACGACGCTCTTGTTCATGAGCGCGCCGCCGATCTTGGTCTCGAGGAAGTCGCTGACCTCGCGGCCGCGCTCGCCGATGAGACCGGTGACGATCACGTCCGCCTCGGCCCCGGCGATCATCTGGCCCATCAGCACCGATTTACCGACGCCCGAACCGGCCATGATGGCGATACGCTGGCCGCGCCCGGCCGTGAGCAAGGCATTCACGGCGCGGACGCCGAGATCGAACCGCTCAAGCACCCGGCCGCGATCCAGCACATTGCCGCGCACGCCAGCCAGCGGCCACTGGCCATTGGCAAGCACCGGGCCCTTGCGATCGAGCGGCTGGCCCATCGCATCGATGACGCGGCCGATCAGCCCCTCGCCGACCTGCACCATATTGGCGGCGCTGTCTGGCTCGACGCGCGCGCCATTTTCCAGCGGCGCATCCTGATCCAGCGGCACCAGCACGGCGCGGCTGCCCCGGAAGCCAACGACCTCGGCGCGCACCGACATGCCATCGGCTGCACGAATGCGCGCGCCGGCGCCGATGGGGCGGGAGAAGCCGGTCACTTCGAGCATCCCGCCATCATGGCCAACCAGCCGGCCGACATGGCGCGGCGCCTGATTGGGCACCTGCATATGATCGAGCAAGCGCGTGGCGCGGGCGAGTTCCGCCTGGATCACAGTCGGCCCTCCATATCATCCATCAGCGCCTTGAGGCGCGCGAGGCGCACGTCCGGGCCATCCTCGATCCAGCCCTCCGCCGTGGCGAGACGGACCGATCCGCGCGGCACATCGGCGCTGGCCGCCAGCGAGAAGCGCAGCGGCTCGGCCTGCAACAGCGGCAGATCCTCGGGGTTGACCTCCAGCCGGGCCTTGGCATCCTCGGTGTCGATGCAGGCGGCTGCTGCCTCGCAGCGCGCCCGGAGCACATCGGCATCGATCGGCACTTCACCCACGATCTGGCCGACCAGACGGATGACCGCCTGGGACAGCAGCGTGGCGAAGGCGCCTTCATCCACTTTGCCGAGCGCCAGAACGGCGGCAGCCAGCTCCCGCCGCGCCGCATCGTCCTGCTCGGCGGCTTCGCGCGTGATGCGCTCGCCTTCCTGAAAGCCCTGCACGAAGGCATCGCGCGCGGCTTCCTCAATGGGGTCGACCGGCGCCTGAGCGGCCAGCGTTTCATCATAGTCGCCGCCGGGCCCGCTTCCGCCGGGAAAGGTCACATTCCAGGCCCGATGGCCCTGCTCCTCGGCATAGAGGTGGCGAAAGCCCCTGCCATCGCGCCCGACGCTGCCGAAATTGCCCCAACTCTCCAGCGGTGCGGCGCCACTGACGGAGTCGGCCGACCAGATCCTAGACATAGTCGTCGCCCTTTCCGCCCAGCATGATCGCCCCTTCCTCGCCCATGCGGCGCGCCTCGGCGATGATCGCCTTTTGCGCTTCCATCACTTCGGCAAGGCGCATCGGGCCGCGCTCGTCCATCTCGTCCTGAATGGACTGGGCGGCGCGTTGCGACATGCAGCCCAGAATGCGCGTACGCAGCGTGTCGCTCGCCCCCTTGAGCGCGACGACGAGAATGGCGTTGTCCACCGCCCGCATGAGCGTGCCGAGATCCTTGTCCGACAGGGCCTGCAGATTTTCGAAGACGAACATCTCGTCCTCGATGAGCTGGGCGACATTGCGGTCGCGCTTGTTCAGCGCCTTGATGATGCGCTGCTCATGATCCTTGCGGATGTTGTTCATGATCGCGGCGGCCTCGCTGGTGCCACCGCGCTTGGTGGTGCCGGCGGACGAGCGGCCCTGCGCCGGGCGCGAGGCAATGAGCTGCTCCAACTCGTCCAGCGCCTCGGTGCTCACCGGGCCGAGCGTGGCGACGCGATAGACGACATCGTCCTGCACCTCGGCCGGCAGCAGCTGCAGGGTCGCGGCCGCCACGGCGGGGTCCAGATGGGCCAGCACGATGGCCATGATCTGCGGATGCTCGGGCTCGATAATCGCGGCGATCTCAGCCGGTTCCATCCATTTGAGCATCGAGAGCTTGGTCGAGCGCGTCGGCGGCGTGATGCGCGCGAGCATATTGTCCGCGCGATCCGGCCCGAGCGCCTTGTGCATGGCGCCGCGGATATGCTGCGTCGCCCCGTAGCCGATGGTGGTGCGGCCCCGCGCCTTGGAGACGAACTGGTCGAGCGCGGCATTCACCTCGTCCACCTCGACATCGGCGACGTCATACATGGCGTAGCCGAGCTGGCGCACCTCGTCCGGCTCCAGCCGGGAGAGGATCTGCGCGGCCTCGTCTTCCTCGAAGAGCATCAGCAGCACGGCGGCAGCGGCGCTGCCGGTGAGCGGGCGGGCGGCTTCGACCTCAGCCATCGGCCTTCACTCCATCCTTGAGGAGATCGCGAACGACGAGCGCAGCGCGATCAGGGTCCTGCTTCACAAAGTTGCGGATCAGCGTGGCGCGATCGCTATAGTCATGCGTGGCGCTGATCATATCGAGGGTCACCGGCTGGGCGGGGTCATGCACCGCCGCCGAGGCCCGGCCGATCTCGGCCTGGATTTCCGTGCCGATCTGCTGGCCGATCTGCGCATCGAGCACCTGACGCTCCGCCTGCGCGGCGGACCAGCGCTTGAGCAGCGGACGGCCGATGCCGACCAGCAGCAGCAGCGCGACGAGCAGGGCCGAGACGTTACGGGCGAGCATCGCCACCCAGGCTTCCTGATACCAGGGCGTCGCATCGGTGGCGGCGTCCCCGGCGGCTTCGGCGAACTTGCGCGAAGAAATCGCCACCACGTCACCGCGCGCCTGATCGAAGCCGATTGCGCCCTTGACCAGCGCCTCGAGCGCCGCGATCTCCTGCGGGGTGCGCGGCTTGCCATCGGTGCCCTGATCCAGCGCGACGGCGATGGACAGGCGCTGCACGGTGCCCACGGCGTCCCGCGTCACGGAGACTTCGCGGCCCAGCTCGAAGCTGCGGTTGAAGGTTTCGGTCGTCTTGAACGGCGGCATGCCGGGTGCGGGCGGCGTCTGCATGGCGTTGGCCTGTGCCTGCGCCTGCGTCGGCGGCGGGCCGCCCGGATCGGCGGGATTGACCGGCGGATTGGGCTGCAGCGCGCCGGGGATGCCGCCCGGCGTGGCATTGGCATTGCCCTGCGCATCCGTGTTCCAGCTGCCGTTTTCGGCGCGCAGACGGGCTTCGTCCTGCGGATAGGTTTCGCGCGTGGCCTGCCGCTCGGCGAAGTTCACCTCGGCATGCACCTCGGTCGAGAACTTGCCGGCACCGATGATCGGTGTGAGCAGCGCGGTCACAGCCTGACGGTAGCGATCCTCGATGCGGCTCTGGATCTGAATCTGCCGATCCGTCTCCGCGCCCGCCCCCGTCGCATTGCTGAGCAGGCGGCCATTCTGATCGACGACCGACACCGATTCCGGCGCCATGTCGCCCACGGAGGAGGCGACCAGATGCACGATGGCCTCGACCTGCCCTTCGGACAGCGAGCGGCCATTGGCCAGTTGCAGCATCACGGATGCCGTCGGGCGGGAGCGCTCGCGCAGGAAGATACTCGGCGCCTCGACCGCGAGGTGGACCCGCGCCTTGGTGACCGCATCGATCGCCTCGATGGTGCGGGCCAGATCCATCTCGCGCGCGCTGCGCAGCTTCTCGCCCTCGACGGCGCGGCTCGCGCCCATCGGCATGGAGTCGATCAGCGTGTCGCCGGTCGGCGCGCTGCGGGGCAGGCCCTCGGCGGCGAGCTTCATCTTGGCGTTGAAATAATCGGTCTCGGCGACGGTGATCGCACCGCTCGTCTGATCGAAATTATAGGCGATACCGCTCTTGCCCAGCGCCTCGGCCACGGCGGCCTGATCGGCCTCCGGCAGGCCCCGGAACAGGTCGCGCTGCGGCGGCTCGCGCAGTGCCAGCCAGGCCAGCGCGGCGAGGGCGGCAACGGTGATGAGCCCGATCATCGGCAGGCTGCGCTGCACCGCGGGCTGCTGGAGCAGGCCGGTGAGGCGCAGCTTCATGCCCTGCGCGCCGGCCGCAAAGCCCGCGCCAGACCCGGAGAGGGCGGGCAAGCCGGGCTGCATCGCTGCCTGGTTGCCAGTGGTGGTGGTGATGTTCGCGTCGCTCATCTCATTACACCGGCATGCTCATGATGTCCTTGTAGGCGGACAGGAGTTTGTTGCGGACCTGCAGGGTCGTCTCGAAGCCCACCGACGCCTGCTGGCGCGTCAGCATCACGGCCGCGATGTCCGTGGTCTCGCCGCGCTCATAAGCGGCGGTCGCGTCGCTCGACTGGGTCTGCAGCTTGTTCACGCCCTCGATGGCGCTGCGCATGGCGTCCGCGAAATCGGCGCCACCCGCAGGGCTGCTGGCGGGCGCGCCGCCGGTCGCGGCACCGGCGGCGCTTTTCGCGGCGTCCTGAATCGCGGAGTTACGCTGGAGAATGCTCTGGCGCAGGGCCAGCACGCTATCGACCGAAAGTCCCGACATGATGATGCCTCCTGCGCTCAGCTAGCCAGCGCGAGGTCACGCATTTCAGCGAGACGGTAGCGCAGGGTACGTTCGGAAATGCCAAGGATGCGCGCCGCGCGGGCGCGATGCCCGCCGGTATCGCGCAGAGCGAGGCGAATGGCGTCCATCGCCGAGGCGCGGGCAACATCCTGAAGACGAGCGCGGGCCGGCAGCGGCGCGGGCTCGGCCGGAACGGGCGCGGGCATGGCGTTGCCGGCAAGGCTGAGATCGCTCACGTCGATCTGGTCGCCTTCCCGCAGCACGATGGCCCGCTGCAGGACATTGCCCAACTCACGGGCATTGCCCGGCCAACTGTGCGCGGCGAGATGCCCCAGGGCAGCGGGCGTCGGCCAGGCAAAGCCGGACTGGCCGCCCTGATGACGCAGCAGAAACGAAGCGGTGATCGCCGGAATGTCACCCGGACGGCTTGCGAGCGCGCTCAGGTGCAGCGGCATCACATTGAGCCGCCAGTAAAGGTCCGCACGGAACCGACCGGCATCGGCTTCCGCCGAAAGATCGCGGTTGCAGGCGGCGACGACGCGCACATCGACCGGCACCGGATGCGTCGCGCCGACGGGAAGCACTTCGCCTTCCTGCAGCGCGCGCAGCAGCTTGGCCTGCAGGGCCAGCGGCAGTTCGGCGATTTCGTCGAGGAACAGCGTGCCGCCATTGGCAGCGAGGAACAGACCGTCGGACGACGCGCCAGCACCGGTGAAGCTGCCCTTCTTGTGACCGAAGAGCATGGCTTCCATCATGGTTTCCGGCAGCGCCGCGCAATTGACGGCGATGAAATCCTTGTCGGCGCGCGGGCTCATATCATGAAGGAAGCGTGCAATGCCCTCCTTGCCTGTGCCGGTCTCGCCCTGAACGAGCACCGTCGCATCGCTGGCGGCGATCCGCTGGGCGAGGCGCATCAGCATGGCGCTGCTCTCGTCTCCCACCGCCGGCATCCGCGCCGGGCGGAGCAGTTCGGCGATCAGGGCAAAAGCCATCGCCTTGTCCTGCGCACCGAAGGCAATGCGGGCGGGGAAGCCATTGGAGGCGGGCATGAAGCGCGGCGCACCCTCGCGCCACTCGATCAGCAGGTCGCGACACGTTGCGTCGGCAATTTCCTCGGCGAGGAGAATGCGCTGAACCGATTTACCACGCGGCGTGTCCGCACCCACCGTTCGTACAGAAAAGCAGGCAGTATCGAGCCACACGTCCAGATCCGGCAACAGCCGCTGTACGCGCTGACTCATGTCGACATGCAACATGCGTAAGCCCCCGTTTTGGTCCAGTCCGGGCTCTTGCGAGCCACCCCCGTCTTGCCCGTTAAAAGTGATAAAAAATGCTTAGCATTCGGTTAACGACGGCGAACCATTGCCGCAGTGCGGCAGGATTTTGCCGACCGTCTGAAGGCGCGAAAATCATGTCGCGCTTGACGTGCAGAGCCTCCGCTCTCCCTCTCGACGAACCATCCCGCCGCACTTTGTTGCAAAATATATCGTTTTATTTCATTATATTAATTGGTGATTTCGGGAAATTTGAGACGGTCACCTAAAGCTCCTGAGGCCTTATCCGTTCTGTGGTTTCGAGGCCGCCACCGCCAAAGGGCAGCGACCCTCAGTGAAGCGGGAAAGGAAACCACATGACTGTTATTGCATCCAACGTGTCCGCGATTCGGGCCCAGAATGCCTCGGCCGCTGCGAATCAGGGCCTGTCGCAGGCCATGGAGCGCCTGTCCTCCGGCAAGCGCATCAACACCGCGAAGGACGACGCCGCCGGCCTGGCCATCGCCACCAAGATGACCGCCGAAGTCCGTGGCCTCGCTGCCGCACGCCGCAACGCCAATGATGGCCTCTCGCTGGCGCAGACCGCTGAAGGCGCGCTGGGCGACATCTCCAACATGCTGGTCCGCATGAAGGAACTGGCTGTGCAGGCGAAGAACGGCACCAACGACACCGCCGCTCGTGACAATCTGCAGGCGGAAGTCACCGCGCTGACCGACCAGATCGCTAAGGTGCAGGGTCAGGAGTTCAACGGCGTGGCCCTGTTCAGCGCGACGGCCACCTCGATCCAGGTCGGCACCGGCTCGACCGACACTGTCTCGGTTGACACCTCGACCGTAACGACGGCGCTCACCGCGCTCGCCACCGCCGCACCGAACATCGGCGGCGCCGGCACGACGATCGGTGCAGCGATGACCGCCATCGACACGGCGATCGAAGCGGTTGCTACCGGCCGTGCCAATCTCGGTGCCACGCAGAGCCGCCTCGAATCGGCTGCCAGCAACCTGACCACCACGATCACCAACCTGTCCGACGCCCGTTCGCGGATCGAAGACGCCGACTTCTCCGAGGAATCGACGGCGCTCGCCAAGAACCAGATCCTCAGCCAGGCCTCCACGGCGATGCTCGCTCAGGCGAACCAGAGCCAGCAGGGCGTGCTCAGCCTGCTCCGCTAAGGGCAGCACCTAAGATCGGACGGCGAGGGTACTGGTCCACACTCGCCGGCCCGGTTGACCCCCGGCACCATAGAGTCCCCATCGTGCCGGGGGTCAGCATCCCCAACAGGGAATATGGAAACCCTTCGCTCCCCCGGGCGGAGGGTTTCTTCTCCTGTAGGCGAGCGAGGCGCCGGCCCCCGGCGGACAAGCGAGAGGTGTTGATCGGGCACGTGGAGCGCGCATGAAGGCGCCGCTCGCCAGCCTGATGCTCATGCGGACATGCAATGGGCGGAGGCCAGAAGGGGAGTGGCCAGCCATGATCCCTTCCATCGCACCACCACTCCGTTCGCTTCGAGCGAAGTCGAGAAGGGTGAAGCGTACCGTGTCTCGACTTCAGCCTTCGGCTGAAGTTTATCCTGAGCGCCCGCCCTGCGGGCAGTCGAAGGGCTCGACACGAACGGGAGGTTAGGCGGCGTGGACAAAATTCCGAGCTTGGGAAAACAGTGTCGGTTCCGCTCCGATCCAGCACGTGGCGTGCCAAGGATCCACTTCCGTTCGTCCTGAGTAGCTGCTGAGCCTGTCGAAGCGGCGTATCGAAGGACCGCCCCGCCCATCCGGGCAGAGCGCTATTCCTCCGTGGTAATCAACACCGCTTCGCCAACCACCAGAAAGAGCAGGAACGGCGCCCAGGCCGCCAGCATCGGGGGGTACACCCCCAGATTGCCCATGGAGAGCGCGAAATTATCGGCCACGAAGAAGGCGAAGCCCAACGCCATGCCGATCACCGCGCGCACGAACAGCTTGCCGGAGCGTGCAATACCAAAAGCGGCGACAGAGCCCAGCAACGGCATGAGCAATGCCGACAAGGGCCCGCTGATCTTGTGCCAGAGCGACCCTTCGAGCGATGCAACCGGGCGCCCCGCCTCGCGCAAGGTATCGATCGCCTCGCTCAGATCGGCAAAGGACATGGCGTCGGGATCGACCGAAGACAGCGTGAACTGGTCCGGCGTAACCCCCTTGCCGACAACCATCCGGTCGACATGGCGGCTGACCCCGCGCACGACATCGAACACGCGGATATCCTCAAGCAGCCAGCCATCCGGGGTAAAGCGCCCGTGCTTAGCGTAGACGATGGAGATCAGGGCGTTGTTATGCCGGTCATACACGTTCACGTCCTGCAGCCGCACGGCATTGCCGCGGCCGGTGATCGTCCCGGCCCGGATGAGATCATCCTCGTGCCGCACCCAGACATTGCCCTTGACCCCCGGGTCCGAGGGGATGGGACCGAACTTGGCGGCCTCCCAGGCGGTGAGCGTCGCGGTGGCGCGCACCACTACCCGCTCGTTGAACACATAGCTGATCGCCGCCACGGCAAGACTGGCCAATATGAGCGGCGCGAGAATCTGGTGGGCCGAGAGCCCGCCCGACTTCATCGCCACAACCTCGCTATTGGCATTGAGCGTCGCCAGCGTGATCAGCGTGCCGAGCAGCACCGAGAAGGGCAGGAAGCGGGAGATGATCTGCGGCGCGCGCAGGCTGACATATTGCCACAGCTGCGCATCGCCATTGCCGGGATAGGCCAGCACCTTGCCTGCCTCACTCAGCAGATCGAGCATCTGCAGGATAAGCACCAGCATCGCCAGCATCGCCAGGCAACGCAGCAGGAAGGTCTTGCCCAGATACAGCGCCAGCGCGCGGGAAGGGAAGAAGTTGAGCAGCATGGCCTACCCCCGATGTGCCTTGCGGTAACGCCGGTCGCCGAACCATTTGAGCAGCGACTTGAACAGGCCGAGCAGCTTGGCGAACTGACGATCCAGCGCGCCGATGGGCTGGCCGCCGGGCACATAGGCGGTCTGATAATAGAGCCAGGCGATGATCCCGGCGAAAATGAGGAACGGTCCCCACAGGCCCAGAAACGGATCGATCCGGCCCAGTGCGCCCAGCGACTGCATCGTCTGGTTGATCTTGTGATAGGTGACGATGAAGACGATCGACAGGAAGACGCCGAGCGCGGAGGTCGAGCGTTTCGGCGGGATCGCGAAGGCAATCGCCGCGAGCGGCAGCAACA